>JAQUPX010000001.1:0-734512 GCA_028716385.1 bacterium
CGCAACATCTTCTGATTTAAGTTATCTTAAGGAAACTTTTTTAAAATTGGTTCCGAAAGGAATTGAGATGAATAATCCGGATTTAGTTGCAGAGTTGTTAGTATGTCTTCATTATATCGGGTTAAAGAATACCAAGCAATATAATGAAGCAGTAGATTATTTGCTTTCTTGCCAAAATTCAGATGGTTCGTGGGGCAATTATGAAAAACTGAAAAAAGAAGTTGAGAATTTCAACCCTGCTTATATAGTTGAAGCAAGTCAATATCTTCACACAACCCATGTAGCTTTATGGGCATTATCTCTTGTGTTTGATTGAGGGAGGAAAAAACAATATGAATTTATTACATGCTATCATTTTGGGAATTGTAGAAGGAGTAACAGAATTTTTACCTATCTCTTCGACCGGGCATTTAATCCTTTCTGTAAAAGTATTAGGTTTACTACAGAGTGATTTTATGAAGAGTTTTGAAATAATTATTCAACTCGGCGCAATACTATCCGTAATCGTATTGTATTGGCGTTCACTTATTGTTAATTTCAAAACGTTTTCCCTTGTATTCGCAGGATTTGTACCTACCGCTTTTTTAGGCCTGATATTATATAAATGTATCAAGAATATCCTTCTAAATAACGAATTAATAGTATTGATTGCATTACTGACAGGCGGTGTCTTGTTAATTATTTTTGAATTACTACATCATGAAAAACCGGACACAAGTCTACTAATCTCAGATATTACTTATAAACAAGCGTTTGTTATCGGTGTTTGTCAATCGGCAGCAATAGTTCCAGGGGTTTCCCGTTCGTTGGCAACCATACTTGGTGGGTTAGCTCTGGGATTAAGGCGAAAGGTTGTTGTTCAATTCTCTTTTCTTTTAGCAATCCCAACAATGTTAAGCGCGACAGCATATGATTTAAGCAAAAATGCATCACATTTTACGTCAGAACAGTTTTATTTTCTACTGGTTGGATTCGTTGTCTCCTTTATAGTTGCACTTTTGGCAATAAAATTTTTAATACGTTACATAGAAAAACATAATTTCATTATTTTTGGCATATACCGAATTTTAATTGCATTGCTTTTTATGTGGGGAATTACCTTAACAAGATGAAGAAAATTTTATTATTAGGAAATCCAAATGTAGGGAAAAGCGCATTATTTTCCCGTTTATGTGGAGAAAGAAAGGCAGATTAGCAAGTTGGCATTAGAAGATAAAAAATGCATATATTAACTATTTTTGTTTTAATATGTTTAGTAGTATCATTAGTTTTTGACCGGAAAAGAACATTTCTTGGGATTAAAAAAGGGTGGAAGATGTTTCTAAATATTCTTCCGACATTGCTTAATGTTTTAATTTTAGTAAGTGTTTTTCTGTATTTAGTTCCTAAAGAAACTTTGATTAAATGGTTAGGTAAGGATTCCAGTGTAATGGGAATGTTTATCGCGGCGGTTTTGGGTTCTATTTCTTTAATCCCGGCATTTGTATCCTATCCGTTGGCAGCAATTTTATTAAAAAGTGGAGTGAGTTATCAGATTTTAGCAATATTTATAACAACGCTTTTAATGGTAGGGGTATTAACTTTACCCCTTGAATCAAAGTATTTTGGACTAAAAGTTGCTATAATAAGAAATTCTTTGAGTTTTGTTGGAGCAATAATAATCGGAGTTTTAATAGGAATATTTATATGAAAAAAGTCTCTCAGTGGATAAATAAGTATTTGTTCGTAGGGTTATTTGTTATTTTTATTCTCATATCACAATTTTTTAATTTTGCAGGTGGTAAAATAATAACTAACAATTTCTGGCTCTTTTTAAAAGATATGATAATTTTTTTACCCTTTATGTTTATCCTGATAGGGCTTTTTGATGTCTGGGTGCCAAAAGCAAAGATTGAAAAACATATTGGAAACGAATCCGGGATAAAGGGAATTGTATTAGTTGTACTGTTGGCAACATTACAAGCCGGACCTTTGTATGGAGCATTTCCTGTAACATACTTATTATGGAAAAAAGGTGCAAGCATAAAAAACATTTTTATTTATCTTGGCGCATTCTCAACTTTAAAAATACCAATGCTTGCATTTGAAGTTGGTTTTCTGGGATTAAAGTTCACTCTATTGAGAACGATAATTACTTTGCCAGTCTTTATTTTAATTGGTTATTTAATGGAATCCTACCTTCGGAATAAAAATTTTGAAATAAAGCAACCAGATTAAGTAAAGGAATATATTGCAGGAAAAAGCTTAGTTAAAATTGGCTTCCAAAGTATTTATTTGCCGTATTTTCATACATAGGGTACTAGGTACTATGTAGTAATGGGATATTAATATATAATAAGTTGACTTTGAATTAATATGTAGTAGCTCCCGGAATTATATAGTTCAAAGGAGGGGAAGATTCTCCACTTACTCTTACTTCATAATGAAGGTGAGGCCCGGTTGAACGCCCTGTACTACCCATATAACCTATAACCTCATTTCTATTTACTTTTTTGGAAAGACTAACTTTAGTGCGCGAAAGATGTCCATATAAAGTTCTGTATCCAAAGCCATGGTCAATTTCTACGCACAAGCCAAGCCTTCCCGCGTCTTCAACTCTTGTGATTACGCCCGCCGCAGTTGCTAAAACAGGAGTTCCTACATTATTTGCAATATCCATGCCTGAGTGAAATTCCGATGAACCTCCCATTCTACGCCACCCAAAGTTTGAAGTAATGCTTCCTTGTGCAGGCCAGACAGAAGGAGTGGCATTAAGTACTTTCTCCGTTCTGTTAATTGAATGCGTAAGCTCATCAAAGCTTTGTGATACAAAATCAGTCCTATTTTTTAATGCTTGCAGAGATTCCGTTAGTTTATCTATGACACCAATAGAAGACCATTGAATTTTTGAACCACCAACTCCTAATTTCTCTATGTCTTCGTCCAAAGTATCTAATCCCCATACTAATCTATTTTTATTATCTATATTAACGAGAGAGTCCAGTTTTATGTTCAAAATATTTATATTGTTTACCATTTTCTGTATTGAGTCCGTAAGTTGTTCGTTCTTCTTTTTTTGTTTAAAAAAGTTGGCTTTATGAATACTGGAATGAACAAACTGAAATACCGTAAACGTGGAACTCAAAAATGTGCAGACGAAAATACTTATTGCAACGAAAATGTGAACGAGGTTAATCCTTATAACCTTCTCTCCGATACAGATAGTCCAATATTTCATAGATAAAACTAAAAATAATTGAATTCCGTTTGCTTGTCAAGACAAAGTTCTTTTAAAAAATGAGTTTATTCGCTATAAATCTTTGCTTTGTCAATTATTTATTGATGACAAAGAATTTCACCGCCCCGCCTTCTGCGGGATAAACTCCGACGCAGAACACGCAAAGAACAGAGAATGGAAAATTTAGAGCAAAAAAACAAACAAAAGAATAGAGATAAAACTCAGAGGGAACGCAGAGGAAAGAAGAAAAGGGTAGAAAACGTGGGAAATAGTATGGGGCGAAAAGGCTTGACAAAAAGCATTAAATGTGTTTGAATATTCATTGAAGGGAGATCAAATGACAAAATTTCTGGAAGGAAAACTTTCGGCAAGAATTAAAGTTGCCAAACGTTCTACAATACGAGAATCGCTGAGGCTCATTGAACAAACCGACATTATATCTTTTGCAGGAGGAATGCCCGACCCGGCCCTATTCCCTATTGACCTTATCAAAAAAGCCTGCGATGAGGTGCTGACAAATCATAGTGAGTTTGCACTGCAATACGGGGCGTCCGAAGGGTATTTGCCACTGAGGCAGGAAATCATTAAGAGGGTGGCAAGCGCAAACAAGGAAGAAGTTAAAATTGGCGAAGATGAAATCATTGTAACGGTAGGTTCACAACAAGGATTAGACCTTGTAGCTAAAACATTTCTGAATTATGGCGATATTGTCATAGTTGAAGAACCAACCTATTTGGGTGGGCTCCAGGCTTTCAGGTCTTACGGGGGAAACTTCATAGGAATCCCCTGCGACGAAACCGGGATGCAGGTAGAATTGATAGAAGATAAACTAAAAAAACTCAGCAACCAAGAGATTGAAAGAATAAAGTTCGTCTACGTAATCCCTGATTTTCAGAATCCTGGCGGGAGAACTTTATCTCTCGAAAGACGAAAAAAATTGATTACCCTTGCAGAAAAATATAATTTCTTGATAGTTGAAGACAGCCCTTATAAAGAATTGCGGTATTGCGGCAAACATAAACCGTCTTTATTTGCTCTTGCTCCAAGAGGCAGAGTAATTATGCTTTGCACGTTCAGCAAATTATTTTGCCCGGGGTTCAGGGTTGCATACGCTATGGGAGGGAAAGAAATTATATACCAGATGGTTACAGGGAAACAGGCTACGGATTTATGCACGCCGGCATTTAACCAAGCGGTTCTTTCCTATGTGCTAGAGAAAGATGCTTTAGATCCGCACATTGAAAAACTGATTAGCGTTTACCGCGAGAAACAGAAATGTATGCTGGACAGTCTTGATAAATATATTCCGCCGCTGGGTATGCCTTCAATAAAGTGGACAAAACCGGATGGCGGATTGTTTCTCTGGATGATGATGCCGGAACATATAGACACGGAGAAAATGTTTCCCAAAGCAATAGAAAATAAAATAGCTTATGTAATGGGAACGGATTTTTATCACGATGGTTCGGTAAAAAATTGCATGCGGTTAAACTTTTCTATGCCCACGCTTGAAAAAATAGAAGAAGGGGTAAAAAGACTTGCGAAAGTTATCGGTTCGGAAAAAGGAATAATATGTAGGAAACAGGTAAGAGAAAGTATGAAGGGGAAAGAATAGGACGGATACGACAGAGAAAGAAGAGCATATCAGAGAATCAGAACGTCAGTTGGCAGGATATCATAAACAAAGACGCAAAGCATTACAAAGAAATATGGCAACAACATCGTTGTTGCACTCTAAATAAAAGATACGACGAAAAGAACAAAACATTTTTATTTTATGCTTGACAGTTTTAAAAGAATAAATAAACTGGCTTACCTTTTTTTCTTTTTTTAATATCTTAAACAATAGGATTCCTGCTTTCGCAGGAATGACGAAAAAAATGAATGAATCTTTTGCTTCATTAGTAATTCTTGTCCCTATAATAGGCGCGTTTACTATTCCTTTGTTCGCAAAAATATCCCCCCGTATGCGAGTTCTTGCGGCGACAATAATTGCTTTTTCTACCTCCTTATTGGCAATGTCCTTAATTCCTTTCGTTATCGGAGGCAATGAATTCATATTACGGAAACCTCTTATTCTTGGTTTTGATTTTGTCCTTATAGTTGACGCTTTATCCGTTTTTATGTCCATTGCGGCTTCTTTTATAGGGGCGCTAATCGTTTTGTATTCTGCCGGCTATATCAGTCACGACGAAAACCAGACCGAATATTATTTTATGGTTCTTCTTTTCATCGGTTCGATGATGGGGTTAGTTTATTCTGCAAATCTTATATTTATGTACATTTTCTGGGAAATTACCGCTATCTGCAGCTGGAGATTAATAGGTTTTTACAGGCTAAAGGAATTCGTCGTCAAAGCAAACAAAGCTTTCTTAATAACCTTCTTGGGAGCGGTAGTTATGCTGCTCGGGTTCATACTGATTTATAACCAGACAAATTCTTTTGACCTTACTACAATGCGCGGGACAATGGTTCCCGGGATGGCAGTTCTTCTTATTCTTATTGGTATGTTTTCGAAATCCGCAACTTTGCCCTTACATACGTGGCTACCTGATGCAGGTATCGCACCTTCAACGGTTACTTCTCTTCTGCACGCGGCGGTATTGGTCAAAATCGGAGTTTATGCGTATGCCCGTATTTTCTGCTGGACATTCCAGATGCCCGATACGTGGTACCAGGTTATACCGGTTATCGTAATTATTTCAAGTCTTGTCGCTGCAGGGGCGGCGCTTGTTGAAAACGACTTAAAAAGAATACTTGCTTACTCAACCGTAAGCCAGATAGGTTATATTTTTCTTGGGTTATCAACTATGAATCCGATTGGGATTGCCGGAGCCATATTGTTCTTATTAATGCACGGGCTGGCAAAAGGCGGATTATTCTTATGCGCGGGAATCGTTGAACATAATACTCATAAAAGAGATATACGGGAACTAGGCGGGTTAATAAAAACGATGCCCATCACTGCTATCTGTTTTTTGCTATGCGCACTTTCGGTTATCGGAATTCCCCCGTTCGGAGGGTTCTTTTCCAAGTTTATGGTCATTATGGGAGCGGTCAAAGCAGGTCAATTCTGGATTGCAGGGTTAGGGTTATTTATCGCAGTTCTGACTGCGGTTTATCTTTTCAGGGTATTTAATATGGTTTTTCTTGGAGATTATAGTAAATTGGATATAGACATAAAAGAAAAAACAAAATCTATGTTATTTGTCGTTATAGTTCTTGCGGGTTGCTCACTTCTTGCGGGGATATTCGTTAATTACCCGATGAAGTTGGTTAACGTAGCAACCTCAGAAATTACAAGGTGGTTAACGCCATGGCTAGCAGCACAACACTATTAATATCCATACTTTTACCGGCTGTATTTGCGGTAATTGTTTTCTTAATACCTTCTAAGTTAAGGGCATTGAGGAACGCATTCTCCTTAATAGGAGCAGCTATAGTTTTGTGCCTCGGGTTTTATTTGTTTGGAGTTAAAAACGCAGAACTCAATATCCCATGGTTGGGAATGGACATCAACTTTGATTTAAGATTATACCATCTTAACAGCTTAATTATAATGGCAGTCAGCGTGTTCCTTTTCTTAATAACCATTTATTCGTTCGTCAAAATGAAGGAACATCCCAGAGCACGTGAGTATTATACATATTTATTTTTAACCGTGGCTTTTGTAAACGGCGCGGTTCTGGCAAATAATTTCGTTCTTATGGTTTTCTTCTGGGAAAGCTTGCTTGTTACACTTTATGGACTGATTGCAATAGGCAACAAGGAAGCGTATAAAACGGCATTAAAGAGTTTTATTTTAGTCGGCTTCTGTGATTTTTGTATGATTTTGGGAATTGGTATTTTATGGTATTTGACCGGCAGTTTGAATATGCCATTAGCTCCGTTAGACCCGTCTTCAAGCGGATTAGCAGCGGTTAGTTGCGTCCTTATGTTGATAGGTGCACTTGGAAAAGCAGGAGTAATGCCTTTCCATACGTGGATACCGGATGCGTCTAAGGATGCGCCGGTAACGGTTATGGCTTTTATAATTACGGTCATAGATAAGATGTTAGGCATTTATTTATTTGTAAGGATAAGCCTTGATTTTTTTGTTATTGGTATGAACAGCGCATTATCGATGTTTCTTATGATACTCGGGGCTTTGACAATAATATTCGCCCTGTTTATGACTTTTGTCCAGAATAATTTAAAGAGAATGCTTGCTTACCAGAGTATCGGAGAAGTAGGATATATGATACTTGGAATCGGTTCTGCAACTCCCGTCGGTATTGCAGGGGGCATTTTTTATATGCTTAACCAAACCTTATTCAAGGGCGGGTTATTTCTCAGTGCAGGTTCTATCGAGCATAGGACGGGAACAACGGATTTCGATAAACTAGGCGGGCTAAGAAACAAAATGCCGCTTACGATGATATGTTTTGTTATATGCGCGGTTGCGTGCTGCGGACTCTGGCCGTTTAACGGGTTCGTATCGGAAGAGATGGTTATGCACGGAGCGAAAGAAACGGGCTACATAATCTTTATGATTGCGGCGTGGATTGGGACAGCGCTAACGGCGGCTTCTATGCTTAAAGCGGCGCACTCAATATTCTGGGGGAAAGAAAACAAAGAATTATCCAAAATAAAAGAAAGCGAACTTTTAATCACTTTGCCTATAATTGTGCTTGCCTTATTATGTATTGTGTTTGGTGTTCATAATTATTTGCCAATCGTTATGTTTGTAGAACCGATTTTCTATGGCTACACCGGATTTTTAGAACACTCCGGGTTTACTGCACACGCTCTTAATTTCTTTAATCCCGTTGCCATTACATCTTTCGTATGTATTTTATTGGGAGTCATTGTTTATCTGTATGGCTGGAGTAAGAATAGTAAAAATGCGGCTTCTTCTTCGGAATCAGTTCGCAGTTTCCCGGTATTAAAGAATATATACAATTTAGCGGAAGCAAAAATATTTGACATTTATGACCAGGGGCTAAAATTCTTAAAAGTATTGGGTTATATTTTGTATTATGGTGTTGACCGCGTCATAGACTTTATGTATGAGAAAATAATAGCCGGTACGGTAAGAGTAGTCGGGGCTATTTTAAGGTTTGCACATAACGGTTATTATGCAAATTATCTTGCGTGGTGTATTGGCGGGTTAATTATAATTGTAGCAGTAATAAGTTTGTTGAGTTAAAAAGAAATGAAAAATAAAAAAACAGTGGATTCCCGCTTACGCGAGAATGACAAATGGGGAGGGTGAATTGCTTTTTGTCTTTATAGTATTGCCGCTTGTTGTAGCAGGAATAATGCCTTTGATAGGTAAACTATCTAAAAAGGTTGTTCCCGATATCCTGACTAACCTGACAACTTTCTTCCTTCTTGCTTATTCCATAATCGTCGGGAAGCAAATAATATTCAGCGGGATATATACTACTAAGTTCTCATGGTTCGGCGAACCTATGAACATAAGTTTAACTCTGGATGGATTCAGCCTTTTAATGCTTGTTACGATTTCCATAGTCAGTTTCTGTGTTACGTTATTCTCCATTGATTATATGGAACATTACGGGCACAAAGCAAACTACTATTCTCTCCTTTTGATTATGATTGCGGGAATGAACGGACTTGTTTTATCAACGGATTTATTCAGCATTTACGTATTTTTGGAAGTCGCGGCAATCGCTTCTTATGGTCTTGTGGCTTATGGACTCGGACATAATGAGTTGGAAGCATCTTTCAAATACCTTATGCTTTCAGCGGTTGCATCCGGGTTTATCGTTCTCGGGATATCGATAATATTTGCCTGCACGGGCAGTTTAACTTTTAGCGAAGTTGCAATAGGAATACATCTTGTGAATGCAAAATATCTTGTAGGCTTTTGCGCCGCATTATTCCTTATGGGATTCGGGCTTAAAGCCGCACTTGTGCCATTTCATGCATGGCTGCCGGATGCCCATCCTTCAGCGCCTGCTCCGATTTCGGCAATGCTTTCCGGGGTTTTAATTAAAGTTTCCGGCGCTTACGCCATAATTCGTATTTTCCTTAATGTGTTTGGATTAACTTATGCTTTATCAACTGTATTAATGTATCTCGGGCTCATATCGATATTTGTCGGAGCAATCATTGCCATAGGGCAAAACGATATGAAGAGAATGCTTGCATATTCTTCAATAAGTCAGATTGGATATATATTTATCGGTATTGGAACGGGGTCTCCTTTAGGAATACTGGGAGGACTCTTTCATATATTAAATCATGCCGTTTTCAAATCTTTATTGTTCTTAAATTCAGGAGCAATTGAGCAAGCGACCGGAACAAGAGAGTTAGACAAGATGGGTGGACTGGCAAAGCAAATGCCTTTAACTGCAACGACAAATGCCATAGGTTCTTTGTCCGTAGCAGGGATTCCTCCTTTCAACGGGTTCTGGAGTAAATTACTTATAATAATTGCTTTAGTCCAGACGCAGCATTATGCTTTTGCAGTACTTGCAGTCCTGGGAAGCGTTATAACATTATGGTATTATCTGATTATTCAACGAAATGCTTTCTTTGGTAAACCGGAAGAAATATGGAAAAACGTAAAGGAAGCTCCTTTCTGGATGTCCTGCGCAACCGTAATTCTTGCGTTGTTGTGCATTGTCATAGGAGTAACTTTCCCGTTTGTAATAAAAACGTTTCTTGTCCCGGCAACGGATATATTAGCTTCGGGAGTAAGCTATTTGTATAACTTTTTAGGATATTAAAACTATGAATATATTTCTTCTTTGCGGGTTGGTTTGTTTTTCGGCGCTTGCCATTACTATGCACAACTTATTAAAATCCGCTATATGTCTTGGAGTTGCAAGCATATTTCTGGCAGTTTTGTTTTTCCGTATGGGTGCTCCTTATGCGGGAGTCTTTGAAGTTTCGATTGTCGCGGGGTTAATTACGGTTTTGTTTATCACGACTATCGTTCTTACAAAAAGAGAAGGCGGAGTAAAAGAAAGGAAACTAACGAATATCTTTTTCCTTTTGTTTTTTATTATATTCATTATGATAGATTTCTTTGTTATGAAAGGATTTATTGGGAACTTACCAAATATGCCTGTAGGTTCGCCCAATTTAGCAGAGAACAACAACTTCAGTAAAGTTTTGTGGCAATACAGAACGCTTGACCTTGTGGGACAAATTTGCGCAATATTCGCAGGAGTTTTTAGCGTTCTTGCTTTGTTCAGAGCAGACAAGAAGGAGAACAATAATGAGTAATCACTGGTTGTTAAATATGGGGTTTGCGGCAGCATTATTATTTATAGGGATATTCTGCCTTTTAACTATGAAAAACCTTATAAAGCTATTGATTGGCATTGAAATTATGGCAAAGGGAATTACACTTGCCCTGATTACTTCCGGGGTTGAACGACATAATGTTATGGTTACGCAAAGCCTGGTAATAACTTTTATTGTAATTGAAGTCAGTCTTCTTGCGACTGCCCTGGCATTAATAATAAATATTTATAGACATACCAAAAGTCTTAGTATAAGTAAACTAACAAATCTAAAAGGATAAAATATGGATATTAATAATATAAACATTCTTCTTTCTCCTGCGGTGGCTTTTGTTATATTCCTTGCCATATTTTATATATTTTATTTTATTATCGGGACATTAGCGCCTAAGACCAAAAAGATAGGTGGGAAGCTTTCTACTTATGCTTGCGGAGAAGATATACAAGGATACAAAGTTCAGTTTGGATATAAATTATTTTTCTTTATAGCGATATTTTTTACGATTATGCACGTTGCGACTTTAGTCGTGGCAACCGTTCCTTCGGGACGGATCGCATTATTCGGACTTTTATATCTTGGAATGATATTTTTATCAGTATTAGCGTTAATCATAAGGAGATAAGATGCTTGCTCAATTAGTGCGTTGGTCGAGAATTAAATCGCCGTGGGTATTACATTTAAATACAGGCGCCTGTAATGCCTGTGATATAGAAGTGTTGGCATCTCTTATGCCGAGATTTGACCTTGAAAGATTTGGAGTTCAACTCAAGGGAACACCCCGTCATGCGGATGTAATAATTTGCACGGGACCGGTAACAAGACAAACGAAAGACAGGATAATTCGTGTATACGAACAGGTTCCTGACCCAAAATTTGTCGTTGCCGTAGGCGCTTGCGCAATGTCCGGTTGTGTGTACAGGGGAATGTATAACGTAATCGGTGGCATAGACCAGGTTATTCCGGTAAATGCGTATATCCCGGGTTGCCCTGTTAGGCCAGATGCTTTTATAGATGGGGTCGTAAAATTATTAGGGTCATTATAATGAGGTGAAAATGAACGAAGAAAAGATTATTACTACGATAAAAGAAAACTTAAAAGATAAAGTATTGGAATTAACAAATCCTTCTCCAAGACGAATATTCTTAAAAGTAGATAAAAATAATTTGTGCGAAGCAATAAGTATGATAAAAGAAAAATTAGGATTTACTTATCTTATAACTATTACAGGACTTGATAAAACTGACTCTTTTGAATTGTTGTATCATTTTGCGGATGATACTAACGTAATTAATATCAGAGTTTCGATTTCACGGGAAAACCCGATAGTAAGCACCGTAACGGGAGTAATCCCGGGCGCAATCCTGTACGAAAGAGAGATTCAGGATATGTTTGGAATAAAAGTAGAAAACATACCGGACCCGAGACCGCTTATAACGCCTGACGACTGGCCGGAAGGCGCATACCCGCTTCGCAAAGACTGGAAATACGAAAGACCAGGAGAAACCATTCCGGGGGGGAAATAATGGAAGAATTTACCGTTCCTATTGGACCACAACATCCTGCTCTTAAAGAACCTATAAGTTTGCGTATGACTTTTGACGGGGAAGTAGTAAAGCATGTTGACGTTCGTCTTGGCTACAATCATCGCGGAATGGAAAAAATGGCGGAAGAAAGATCCTACATACAAAATTTGTATCTTACGGAAAGAATTTGTGGTATATGTTCACATTCTCACACAACCTGTTTTGCACAGGGCGTAGAAAAACTTATGGAAATAGAACCTCCGAAAAGAGGTTTGTATATACGAACGTTAGTTGCGGAAATCGAAAGAGTCCACAGTCACTTGTTATGGCTCGGCGTTGCAGGTCACGAAGCCGGGTTTGATACTTTCTTTATGTACACATGGAGAGACCGTGAAATAGTTATGGACATTCTTGAAAGCATTTCGGGAAACCGTGTTCACTATGCAATAAATACTTTTGGCGGAGTAAGAAGAGATATTTCAGAAGCACAAAAACAAACAATTCTTGATTCATTAGGTTTATTAAAACAAAGAACCGAATATTATACTAATATAGGAACGACAGAACCGACTTTTGTTGCAAGAATTAAAGGTGTCGGAAAATTATCAAAAGAACTGGCGCTTTCTTTATGTGCGGTAGGGCCTACTGTACGTGCTTCCGGCATAAAAAGCGATGTTCGTAAAGATGACCCTTATGCGGTTTATAATGAGATTCCCTTTGAAGTCTGCACTGCCGATACAGGAGATGTATTCGGTAGAGTCGTAGTAAGGGTTAATGAGTTATTTGAGTGTTATAAAATGATAGAGTTTATGCTTAAAAATTTACCTGTGGGTGATATAGTAGTAAAAGCCCCGAGAAGGGTTAAAGAGAACGAAGTTGTTAGCAGGTATGAAGCCCCTCGAGGAGAAAATCTTCATTATATCAAAAGCAACGGCACAGATAAACCGGAAAGATTAAAAGTCAGAGCTCCGACTTTAGCCAATTATCCTGCTACGGTTGAGATGTTAAAAGGATGCTTTATTGCGGACATACCTTTAATATTTGCGGCTATTGACCCTTGTATATGTTGCGCAGAAAGAATGGTGGAACTTGTTAATGTAAAAAATGGTGAGGCAAGCGTGGTAAGTTTTGGCGATTTGAAAAAATTAGCTTCGGAACAATATAAAAAATGTGGTAACAAACCGGAACCGGTTAGCATAGCGAAACAACTGGAAAAAATCAGAAGAAAGAGTTAATTATGGATATCTTAAAAACTTTGTTATATCTTTTTGTGTACCCTGGGTTATTATTTTTATTAATCTATTCTACTTTTTGTGAGTGGTTTGACAGGAAACTTTACGCAAGATTTCAGAATCGTATGGGGCCTCTTCATACAGGACAATCCGGAATTTTGCAGCCAATAGCAGATATAATCAAACTCTTATTCAAAGAAGACATCGTTCCTGAAAAGGCCGACAAATCAATCTTCTCTGCTTTGCCTGTATTTGGGCTTGCGATTGTTTGCACTGCAGCTTTATATTTACCGGTATGGCATTATTGCAAAGAGGCTTCTTTTAATTCTTTCCCGGGAGATTTGATAGTAGTTGCTTTCTTGCTAAGTTTGCCGACTTTAATTTTCTTTCTTGCGGGATGGCATTCGACTAACTTCTTTGCTACAATAGGCGCCGTTCGTGTTTTAACGATGCTTTTTGGATATGAAGTACCTTTATTGCTTGCGCTTTTAAGTCCCGCGATTCTGGCTGATTCCTGGCGATTATCTGAAATAGCAGTTTTCTACCAGATTAATCCTTGCCTGTTATTGGCAAATATATTGGGCTTTTGTATTGCCGTTATCACTTTACAGGCGAAACTTGAAAGAGTACCGTTTGATATACCTCACGCAGAGACTGAAATTGTTGGAGGGGTTTTTACGGAATATTCGGGTAAAAAATTAGCTTTCTTCAGATTGTTATCGGATATAGAAATGGTTGTTGGCGCCGGATTAATTGCTACGGTATTTATGGGAGGTTTCCCCGGAGGATTATGGTGGGGGTTATTGAATTTCGTTATAAAAACGTTGATCATTGTTTTCCTGTTATCTGCCATTAGAGCTGCGTGTTCAAGAATGCGTATAGACCAGATGGTAAGTTTTAGCTGGCGTTATTTAGCGCCATTAGCCGTGCTTCAAATATTTATCGTTATACTCTTAAAAGGATTTCTAAAATGAAAATACAAATACTTGCTTTTTTGCCGGAGTTATTAAAACATTTATTTAGAAAGACTGCTACGGTTGATTACCCGTTTCAGAAGTTAGTAGCTCCTGAAGGGTTTAGGGGAACACCTGTTTTATATCCCGAGAAATGTATCGTATGTAAAGCCTGTGTCCGTGATTGTCCCGCAGAGGCACTTGAAATCGTGTCCGTATCAGAGACCGAGAAGAAATTCAAAATGACAATTCACAATGACCGTTGTGTGCATTGCGCACAATGTGTAGATTCCTGTCCAACTGATGCGATGGGAATGAACAAGGAATTTGAGCTTGCCGTTTTTGACAGACATAATTTGAAGATTGAGTATGTATACGTAAAAAGCACTCCAGCCCCGAGAACAACTCCTACGCCAAACACGCCCAAAACATAAGGTCAGGTTTCTAACTAATTTGTTTGTCGTTTTGTTCCGGTAAAACTTTAGGAATCAATATTTGTCTTACCCCGTTATTGATTAAAAAATCTATCCATTCTTTTTCCTCATCCCGAGAAAGCCCTTTCGTAATAAAAAAACAAGATTTATCCGAACTCTTTGATAAAATCTGTTCTATAAGATTCGTTATTGTTTCTTTGTCTCCGGACATAATAAGCAGACCATTAATATATATATTTTGCTCTTTCGTTCCAAAACTTATTTCAGATTTTTCAACCTTGACATGCAGCAGAACTCCTTCGATTGAGAATATCGGATGCTCGAGCAAAACTTCTTCCATTGAAACCGGAACAATAATGGAATCCCGGGTTATTAAAGTATCTATACGAATCGGTCTTTTAGTAAAATGCCAATGTTTATCAGATTTTATCCCCACATAGATTGCAACAAAAAGCCAGAACAATACGACTGCAGTTATTCCACCCCAAACGATAAAACTGTTTTTATTTATTCTCCGCATTTAATATTAAAATACAATTTAAAATCCATTTTGCAACTTTTTTAATAAAAAATTATTTCAAAATAATATTATATACTCAAGAATCCTTACAGCCGTGCCTTTAGACCTAAGTTATTATTTATCAAGGAGTTACAGTCAATATTTTCTCTAATCTATTATGCCCTCTGAAAAAGGAAAATAAAAAAAATTACAAATAAAGCTTGACAAAGGTTTTAGATGTGCTAAAGCTCAAGACAATTGATAAAGGAGGTGATTTACAAATGAATAAATCAGACCTTGTTGCCAGAATGGCAAAAAAGGCCGAAATTTCCCAGAGTTCAGCAGAAGTAGCGCTTAATGAGTTTATGGCAGGCGTATCAGACGCATTGAAAAAGGGAGAAAGAGTTACACTCGTCGGCTTTGGTAGCTGGGATGTAAGAAAGAGAGCAGCCAGAAAGGGGAGAAATCCACAGAATGGCAAAGCCCTTAACATTCCTGCAAGAAGAGTAGTCAGATTCAGAACTGGCTCAGAATTAAAAGGCAGAGTCAAATAACACAACAACCCAGAGTGATATGTTTTGTTCCTTATCCTCTGGGTTCTTTATTAGTTAGACTTTGCGATGTAGGAGCATTAGTCTAACTTATCCAGTAGCGAAGCGTAGGATTAGTTAGACTTTGCGATGTAGGAGCATTATAGGAAGCCCTTGAAGCTTTAGCAATTAGGGATTCCTATCCCGCTGGCGGGAGACCCGCTTATCCAGCAAAGCTGGGCTTTTAAACTATCTCGCTTGACAACATTTGAGTAAAACGTAGGAGTTTTTATGTGTTATGCCCCGTATACGAAAAATATAGCAGGAAACCCTTATTGTTTGAAAACTGCATCAAATATATAATCCACCCATCGAAGGTAATACTTGGGGTTGAAAAAATCCGTAACGGCTTTCGCGGAAAACGTTTTTTTCACAAGCTTATCTTCTAAAAGGATGTCTCTTAAATGCTTGTTTTCTGCTTCTGCCCTGAATGCCGAACTCTGCACGATTTTGTATGCTGTCTCCCGTTCAATGCCTTTTGCAAGAAACTCTTTTAGTATTCGACCCGAGAATATTTGTCCTCTTGTGAGTTCTAAATTTTTTTCTAAATTTTTATTTATAATTTTTAATCCCGATATTACATCTTTTGTTTTTCTTAACATATAATGAGTAAGCATAATCGAGTCCGGAATAATTATTCGTTCGGAAGATGAATTTGAAATATCGCGTTCTCCCCACAGCGGTATATTCTGCATCGCTGCCATTGAGTTAGCCCGGATTACCCTTGCTAACCCGCATATCCTTTCACAAATCACGGGGTTTTTCTTGTGAGGCATTGCAGACGACCCCTTTTGTCCGCTTCCAAAAGGCTCTTCCAATTCATGTATTTCCGTCCTCTGGAGATGTCTTATTTCCTGAGCCGTTTTCTCGCAGGAAGTTGCTATCATTGCAAGCGCAAGAATAAATTCTGCATGGTTATCTCTCTGGATAATCTGGGTTGAAATTGGCGCAGGCTTTAAGCCTAAATTTTTACATACAAGCCTTTCGAGTTCCGGCGTTATATGCGGATAGTTACCACAGGCCCCCGAAATTTTGCCATAAGATATTGTTTCTATTGCGGATAAAAGTCTACGCTTGTTTCTTAAAGCCTCATCATACCAGACAAGGAATTTCAAACCGACCGAAATCGGTTCTGCCTGAATTCCATGAGTTCTTCCTGCTATCAGGGTATATTTTTCTTCTTTTGCTCTTTTTTTTATGACATCCAGTAAACTTTCAAGTTCTTTCAGGATAATTTCTCCTGATTCTTTCAGTAATAACGCAAGAGCAGTATCTTCTATATCGTAAGAAGTTAAACCCATATGTATCCATTTGGCATCCGTACCTACGCTTTCTTTCAGGCTTTCAAGAAAAGCAATAAGGTCGTGTTGGGTAATTAATTCCAATTCATTAATTCTTTGAATATTGATTTTTGCTTTCTTTTTTATCGCGGTTACTACGCCAGCAGGTATTTTCCCAAGTTTTACATACGCATCCAAAACTGCGATTTCAACTTCCAACCATTTTTTATATTTATATTCTTCTGTCCAGAAATTTTTGAATTCTTTTGTGGTATATCTTTCTATCATATTTGAGGATTACAAAAATTATTCTTCTATCATTTCAACATTTGCGCGAGGCAACACGGCATCCGTTCCATCGTCTAAGGTTATTTCAAATGTTCGAACTTTTGTGCCTGTTTCTATCTGTCTCAATTCGGAAGGCAAACTCTTTACTTTTCCTAATTTCCCGAAATAAGGTTCTCTGATTATTCTTACTCTTGTGCCTATATCCACACCTTTTATTTCTATTTCTTTAACTGCTTTTATATCTTTTTCATCTTCACTTAAAGGAATTATTACTTCCGGTCTTAATACGCCTGCGCGAATCTGGGTTGCCCCGTTTATAGAAGCTCTTCTCCCATCATAAGAACAAAGTAATTCAAAAGTCCTCTTTGCCATCTGCATCGGTCCAAACCCTTCCGTAACAATCAGAGTTAACCCTTTCTTTTCTGTTCCGGTTATTGCCACGCCAATATCGTATCCTAAAAATTCTTTTAATTCCTGATCGCCTATACCTCCGACTATAATGCCTTTACATCCACATTCTACGGCTTTTTTCATTGTTTCGCAAGTTACGTAAGAGCCTGCGATAAGAATCTTGTCCTTGTCGGCAGAAGAAATGTTTTGAGCCGTTAATATATCCGCAGGATTAGCTACTGCTTTTTTTAATATCCCGACGGTTTCTCCGCCTATGCCAAATATTCCCTGGATAAATGCGCCTACGGTATCAATTATTACTCCTTCGTTTTCAAGCACTTCTGTTACAATGCCATCTATATATGCGTTTATTGCAACAAGGGTTGGAGGCTGTCTTAAAATTGCCTGTCCGGTAATTTTAGATAAACTTTCAAACGTTCCGTCTATTGGAGAATTTATTGTCGTTTTCATAAAGCCAAATAATCCTTTGGTTTGAGCAATCGGCTCTCCCTTTGTTAATGAGTCGCCGGGATGTTTCATAAGATAATGCTCTATGTCTTCAGGAGGAACACCTAATAGCCCACCTATATTAAGAGGGTTTACATCCCCGGGTAATTCTGTCCGCGCAACCATTGTTTCTGCCGTTACCTTTGTTCCTATGGTTACGATTACTTCTCCTTTTAACGGAAGTCTGCGTTCTTTACGAACTTTGGTATTAGAAGCGACTTTTAACCCCGGTGTATAAACATGTGCCATAATATATATCTTTTAAGAGTAAATATAGAAAAAGTCAAGAGGAAAATAGGAAAACGATGAATAACAAATTGTTTGAAGTTTGAAAGTTAAAAAAAAACAGATAACAGACAGAGAGAAAAAACAGAGAGGACACAGAGAAAAGAAAATTTTAGGACGCAGAAAACAACTATCGGTAATAGATAAAAAAAAGGGATTAAAGATTTTTGATTTTGTCCAGTAACTTAACGGCAGATGGTTTATCAGAAAGAACATAACCTGCTTCATCTGTCGGATTAAGCATATCAATAACTTTTTGTAAATAAACGCTTGCTTTTTTGTAATCTTTTTTCTTTATATAGGCTTTTCCAATATCAACATAAAGAGTCGTATTATTAGAATCTATTAAAATAGCTTTATTCAAATCTTCTATTGATTTGTTCAAATTTCCACCAAGGAAACCGGGCAATTCATAATATAAAGCGGCTCTTGCATCAAGAGCTTCTACAGAGTTAGGATTAATTTGCAACATTTTTTCTATTTCTTTTTTTATTTCCGGGACAATATTCATAGCATTTACTATGCCTTTTAGTTGTCCAAGCTTTCCCGTATTTGCCATATACCATAAGTGCGCCCACTCGGAATTGTCATCTATTTTTACTGCTTTTTTAGCACACTCAACGCCTTTATTATAAAATAGAATTTTCCCTTCTTTTGTTTTTGCATCATCCCCCAAAAGAGAATAAACCTTTGATAATTCATAATTTGCCCGTAAATTATTTGAATCGCTATTTAATACATTTTGTAATATTTCTGCGCTTCCTCTAAGGTTGTCTACTCTAATATGCCTTGTCTTATAAAGGGTAACGGCAGAATCAACCCCCTGTGTGCTTAAAAATATTACAAAAACAATATTTCCTATCATATTTATTTCATATAGCATATTAAATCTTATGCGTCAACTACTTTAAAGAACAGAGAAAATTGGGACGCAGATTAACGCAGATAAGCAAGATAAAAAAAGTTGAGAGTTTAAAAACGTATAACGGAATAAAAAAATATCAGATACGGATAAAACAGAAATGATTATCGCAGATAATGGGAATTCTTAAAATAAATAGACAGATAAGTAAAAAGTAGTATAAAAGACTATATGAATCTTTCTATACCATATCTTGGTGAGACACTGGCATTTATAACGGCTATTGTCTGGGCATTTGCAGTTATCCTTTTCAAAAAAAGCAGCGAGACGGTTCATCCTATTGCTCTTAACCTATTTAAGAATACACTGGCTTTTATTTTATTCATCCCTACTATGTTGTTATTCAAAGAGTCCTTATTCCGAGCTGTTC
The DNA here is from genome assembly GCA_028716385.1 of bacterium. Lineage (GTDB taxonomy): Bacteria > Hydrothermota > UBA3073 > JACQXS01 > JAQTXJ01 > JAQTXJ01. The sequence goes on from JAQUPX010000001.1 coordinate 19,752, forward strand.
CTTTTAACGAATACTTATTGCTTATTTTTAGCGGATTTATTGGTATAGGCATCGGGGATACGCTTTTTTTTGCAAGTCTGAGCATTATAGGAGCAGGGTTGTCTTCTATCGTCTCCTGCGTATATTGCCCCGTTATTATAGCTATGTCTATTATCTGGCTTAAAGAAACACTTTCTTTTCTACAGGTTATCGGAATAATCCTGATTATAGTAGCTATGTTGTTAACAATTAACTGGAAAGAAAAACTTCAAATAACTCGTAAGAAACTTTTACTGGGAATTTCTTTGGGAATTCTCGCGGATATTGCAATGGCTGCAGGCGTTGTTATGATAAAGCCTTTATTAGTACGGTCTCCTTTATTATGGGCGACAGAAATTAGATTAATCGGTGGTTTGTTAGGACTTATTATAATTTTATTAATTCTCCCATCCCGTTACAAAATTATTTCTTCTTTGTTTATTTCCAAGGGCTGGAAATATACGATTATCAGTTCTTTTCTCGGAGCCTATATTGCAATGGTTACCTGGTTAGCAGGGATGAAATTTACGCAGGTTTCTATTGCTTCGGCACTAAATCAAACAAGTAATATTTTCATATTTTTGTTTGCAGCTCTGCTCCTGAAAGAACCCGTTACGCTACAACGTATTATAGCAATTATACTTGCAGTATCGGGATCTCTTATGGCAGCTCTCGGGTAGGGTTCGTTATTATTCGGAGCGCCTGTTCTCTATGTCAAGGTCGGGAGACCTTTCCCACAAATTAAAAATTATAATTCCTGAACTATAAAATTAGCTACTTTTTTTGCTACTCCGGGATCTACCTGCTTATTTGTTGGGAAAGCAAGTAGGGAGATTATTGCTTCAAATTCCCGGATTAATTCGTTTCTATTTTGTAAGACATCCTTCATACTATTTATTATTTTTTCGGGGTTTACATTATATTGTATGAACTCGGGAACGATTTGTTTTCCTGTAATTAGATTGGGGAGTCCAATCCATTTAGTTTTCACAATTAATCTGCTTATAAAATAAGAAAATGCGGAAGTTTTGTATATTATAACCATCGGAACTTTCATAATGCAGGTTTCAAGAGTAGCGGTGCCTGATTTTACAAGAGCAAAAGATACGTTTTTTAAAGTTTCATAAGTATTATCCGAAAACGTTATCTTATCCTGTTTGTCGGCAGGTAGATAATTTTCAAGCATCGATTGTAGCCAGCTTCTGTCAATGCCGGAGGCAACCGGTAGAACAAACTCGTATTCCGGCAACAATTTGATGCAATTTAGCATTATAGGTAGTATGTAACGAATCTCATCTTTTCTTGAACCCGGCAATAAAGCTATTTTATATTGAGACTGAGGAACCTCCCCCATATTCGTGGGTATATAATTTCGCAGTGTATCAACAAGGGGATGCCCGAAGAATTTTGTATCCAGATTTTTGTAAATCTGTTGCTCAAAAGGTAGAATAACTATTCCTTTATCCACATATTTTTCTATTGTTTTTATTCTCCCTTTCCCCCATGCCCATACTTGTGGCAAAATATAATACACTACTTTGATTCCCTGTTTTTTTGCAAACTTTGCGACTTTCAGGTTGAATCCGGGGTAATCTACAAGCACACATAGGTCGGGTTTTTCTTCTAACAAATATTTATAAACACATTTTAATGCTCTTCTGATTTTGAATAGTTTGGGAATGATTTCCAGAAAGCCCATTACTGCGAGTTCTTTTATGTCATATAAAAGATTAACTCCTTCTGCTTTTAATTTTTCTCCACAAATACCACTTATTTTTATGTCGGGGATAAGTAACTTTATTTCTTTGACTACTTTTGCTGCGTGCAGGTCGCCTGAAGTTTCACCCGTTACGATAAGAAGTTTTCTCATATCACTATATCTATAAAACGAGTTAGGTAATTTGTCAACGTCATTTGAGCTTTAGGTAGAATTTTCACCGCAGAGCCCTGCAGAGCTGGATAACTTAGAGTAATGCGTCTACAACGCAAATTCTAAGTAACCGCTGAGAACGCAAAGAACAAACAACAATCATCAAACCCACAGAGGGCACAGAGAAAAAAACTGAATTATATAAAACTAATAAGAGGGGGTAATTATTTATAAAAAGATTGTAGCATCTTTTTGGGGACCAATACATATTGCTACTATTTCTACGTTCAATAATTCGCTAATTTTTTCAACATATTTTTTTGTAGCTGCCGGCAATTTCTTATAGTCCCTTATATCCGATATAGGGGTTTGCCAACCATCTAATTCTTCATATACAGGTTGGGTTTTATACATTAGCTCAGGCAATGCAAAATTCGCTTCCGGAACATATTTAGTGCAAATTTTAATTTTTGACATCTCATCTAAAGTATCTAGTTTGGTTAGTACGATTTTCTTTATCCCATTTGTCATTAATACTCTTTTTAAAAGAACGATATCTAACCATCCGCACCTTCTTGGTCTTCCTGTTGTAGCTCCATATTCTTTACCGCGAGAACGAATAGCTTCTTCTATATCGGGAGCCATAGTCGTAGGCATTGGACCTTCTCCTACTCTAGAAGTATAAGCTTTTACAACGCCTATCACCTCATCAATACAAGTTGGGCTTATGCCTAATCCTGTACAGGCGCCTCCGGAATGCGGATTTGATGAAGTAACATACGGATATGTTCCGTGGTCTATATCAAGCAGTAATCCCTGCGCTCCTTCAAGAAGTACTTCTTTTTTCTCCTGTATCCATTTATTCATAAGAGCAGTTGTATCCGCAATATAAGGAGCAAGTATTTCTCCGTATTTACAATATTGTTCATACATAGGCTGAAAATCAACCGAAGAAACAAGCGTTTTAAGTTTTTCTTTAAAAAACTCAGGATACAAAAGTTCTATCATTCGTATTCCCCTTCTTCCGTATTTATCTTCATAACAAGGTCCTATTCCCTTGTGAGTAGTCCCAATTTTACCCGTAATGTCATCTTTTGATTTATGATACGGCATAACAATATGCGCAGAATTACTAATAAAAAATCTCTTACCGGCTTTAAACCCATATTTCTCAAGGTTTGTTAATTCATTTATAAGGGCTTCGGGATCAATAACCACTCCATTGCCAATTACACACATTGTATTTGGATATATAATTCCACAAGGGACAAGATGAAATACAACGGTATTGCCGTCAATAATTAAAGTATGACCTGCATTTGCGCCACCCTGGTATCTTGCAACTACATCTGCGGATTTTGAGAAAAGCTCTATGATTCTCCCTTTTCCCTCATCTCCAAACTGCGTTCCAACTATAACTTTAACCATATTATATTTAGTTTTTATTTACTGTATATTAAAAGAAAAAGAAGAAGAATTAATATGTAGTAGCGCCCGGGATTATATAATTTAAAGGAGGAGAGGATTCACCGCTTATTTTTACTTCATAATGAAGATGTGGCCCTGTTGAACGTCCTGTATTGCCCATATAACCGATAACTTCATTTCTATTTACTTTTTGATAAAGCTCAACTTTAGTGCGCGAAAGATGTCCATATATGGTTCTGTAACCAAAACCATGGTCAATTTCTACGCACAAGCCAAGCCTTCCAGCATATTCAACTTTCGTGATTATGCCTGATGCGGTTGCTACAACAGGGGTGCCTACATTATCTGCAATATCCATGCCCGAGTGAGATTCCGACGCTCCTCCCATTTTCCGCCATCCAAAGTTTGAAGTAACAACTCCTTGTGTAGGCCATACAGAAGGCGTAGCATTAAGTATTTTCTCCGTTCTGTTGATTGAATGAGCAAGGTCATCAAAACTTTGTGCTACAAAATCAGTCCTGTTTTTTAATGCCTGCAAAGATTCTGTTAGTTTATCTACTATACCAATAGAAGACCATTGAATTTTTGCGCCACCAACTCCTAATTTTTCTAAATCTTCATCTATAGTATCCAATCCCCATACTAATCTATTTTTATTGTCTATATTAACCAGAGAATCTAGTTTTACATTCAAGACATTTATGTTGTTCAACATTTTTTGTATTGAAGTCGTAAGTTGTTCGTTTTTCTTTTTTTGTTTAAAAAAATTGGCTTTATGAATACTGGAATTAACAAATTGGAATACCGTAAACGTAGAACTAAAAAACGTGCAGACAACAATACTCATTGCAACAACTATGTGAACAAGATTAATTCTTACAATCTTCTCACCTATACATACAGTCCAATATTTCATAGATTAACACTAAAATACCCAATTTCTATCTGCTTGTCAAGAAAAGTTTTTAAAATGACTTCATTAATACCCTGTTGTCTTACAAAATGTTTTTATTTTCAAATTTTTATTCAAAATTAGATATAGAAAATAATTTTAATTTTTAATTGCCGACAGGGTAAGTTATATTTTTTATAAAATCTTAAAAATGCTTTATTTATAGGCATTTTATGTATAATTTAATTTTTTACCCGAAATAAGACTATAGTAAAAAAATTTACATCTCTTCGTTTTACCAATAATAAAAGGCAAGTTGAGACATAATAAATTCCGGAATAAAAAACTTTTTTTAAATTGAAATTTTTTCTTGACAATAATAATTCATTCAGTATTCTGCGATTAATTATTTTTATGCTGGAGGTTAAGGAGCTTCTGGCCAAAGAGAATTTATTTTATGAGAAATGGGGGAAGAAAAAAGTTGTGCTGCCTTAGGCAGTCATATATTGCTGGAGTTCCATAGTTGTTCGGCAAACTTAAAAGACTCGGCGAAGGTAAGAGAAATTTTACTTGGCGCTGCGAAGGTCGCCCACGCTCACATCGTAGATTCATTTTTCCACCAGTTTAATCCCCACGGCGTTTCCGGAGTTATTGTTATTTCCGAATCTCATTTCGCTATTCATACTTGGCCTGAGCATAACTACGCAGCTATTGATTTGTTCTCTTGCAGTGAAGACTTATTGGCAGAAGATGCTGTTAAGTTCCTGAAAGAGGCATTCAACCCAAAAACTGTAAGCGTATTAAAACTTGACCGGGGCAATTTACCTGCCTGAATTAAACCGACAACTTAAAAAGTAATTCCATATTTATTTATGAACAAGGATACTTGGTATAAAGGGGCCGATTATTTTTCTCAAGATTTCTGCATAAGCTTTAAAGTTAATTCCACCATACATAAAGAAAAAAGTAAATATCAAACAATCGAAATAGTTGATACTCCGGCGTTTGGCAAAATGTTATTGCTGGACGGATTTATTATGACAACGGATAAAGACGAAAAAGCTTATCATGAAATGCTGGTCCATCCGGCAATGACAGTTCATCCCGACCCTAAAAAAGTTTTGATTATTGGTGGAGGAGATGGTGGGACAGTAAGAGAAGTTCTGAAATACCCTGTAAATAAAATCACCCTCGTAGAAATAGACGAAAAAGTAATTGAGACGTCAAAAAAGTTTCTTCCCGAATTAAGCAAAGGGCTTAATGATCCGAGAGTAGAAGTTGTTATTATGGATGCTGCCGTATATGCAAAAAAAGCAAAAGAAAAATACGATATAATATTAGTAGATTCTGCAGGTACAAGAGGCCCCGGAGTTGTACTTTGCGAAAAAGAATTTTTAAACAATACGGTAAAAAATATTTCTCCCGATATATGGGTAGCACAATCGGAATCCATTTTTTGGGGAAATGATTTTAGAAAAACATATACGACTACTCTGAAAAAATTATTTAATATTGTAAGAACTTATCTTACTTATATATTAAGCTACGGTGGAGCATGGACATTTACATTCGCTTCAAATACACTTGACCCTCTTATACCAAGGCGGGAAGCAAAAGGAAAATTATGGTATTATAACACTGTTGTTCATCATGCGGCATTTCAATTGCCGGAACATTTGTCAAAAACAAAGTCTGAAAATTTCAGCTATTTTAAATAAACTATGAACTACTGCATTTCCCAGAGAGAAGAATATGTAAAAGCCACTGCGCAAAAAATTGCCAGAGAAAAAATAATTCCTCAACGAGAACTTCTCGATGAAAAAAAAGATTTCCCCTATGAAATCATAAAAGAACTTGCGGATACAGGAATGTTTAGATTGTTTATTCCGAAAGCTTATGGCGGGGATGGCGGAGGAGACACAGAATTGTGCATTATTGTTGAGGAAATTGGAAAAGCTTGTGCCGCAGTCGCAACTACTTATGCGGCAAGCGCACTTGCGGCTACTCCTATAATACTTTTCGGGAGTGAAAATCAAAAAATGAAATACCTCTCAAAAATAGCACAAGGGAGTTTAGCTAGTTTTTGTCTTACGGAACCTTCTGCCGGATCAGACGCAGGAGGGATACAAACGCGAGCAACAAAAGAAAACGACTCCTATATTATAAATGGAGCAAAACAATGGATAACTAATGGTGGAGAAGCTGAAGTTTACGTTGTTTTTGCCGCTACTAACCCTTCAAGAGGAGCAAGAGGATTATCCGCTTTTATTGTGGAAAAAGAGACCCCCGGAATAAGTTTCGGCAAAATAGAAGATAAACTTGGCATTAGAGCAAGTTGCACAAGAGAAGTAATATTTGAAAATTGTAAAATCCCGGCAGAAAATCTTATCGGGAAAGAAGGCATTGGATTTATAGTAGCGATGAGAACTTTTGACCATACAAGACCCGGGGTAGGCGCATTAGCCGTTGGGATAGCACAAAGTGCTTTAGACGAGTTAATCGCCTATGCGAAACAAATCAAAGCTCCGTTATCGTTATTTGAACAAATAGCAGAGTTGTATACAAAAGTAGAAGCAGCAAGAGCACTCGTATATTCAACTGCAAGATATTTAGACTCCGGAGCAAAAGACGTTTCAGTGTATTCATCTATGTCAAAATTGTTCCCTTCGGATGTTGCAATGGAAGTAACTTCTAAAGTAATAGAATTGTTTGGCATTTTCGGATGCAGAAGAAAATATGCAGTAGAAAAAATAATGCGAGATGCTAAAATTACACAGATTTATGAAGGGACTAACGAAATTCAAAAATTAATTATAGCGAATACCTTAGCAAAATGATAATAACTTTTTTATTACTCGCTTCCCTTGAAGCAAATAACGTTGTAGACTCCGTTTTGTACCACATAAAAGCAAAACAACCGGATAGTTGCTCTATGAGGGCATCTTGTTCGCTTGACCCGGAAGCTAAAATAGAAGTAAAGTTTTCAAAAAATAATGGAGTGGACGTTAAAAGCGAAAGTTTTGTTGGAGAAATAACAAAAGGCGCATTACTGTTAACGGGACTTGGGGTTTATAATTTCTGGAAGACTATTGAAACAAATAATATCGCTTTGGAAGAGGGACAACAACCCGGATATTGTTACTTAACACTTATATCAAAAGATAGCAGTTTGTTTACAGATGCAACACTAAAGGTAAAAAAATCTACCTGGAAAATAGAAGAGGCTAAAATAACCACTTTAGCAGATAAAATAACGGCCAAATTTATTTACAATGATAGGGGAATGCCCATAACGATAGACACAGATACGCAAGCATCTAAAATATTAATCAAAAATTCTTATAAACAAATATCGCCCAAAATATATATACCCTTGAAAACGACTTTTATATCCACAACTTCTGACACTCCTGAAATACTTGTGGAATATTCGATTCTTAAGATATAAGAACAACCGTATAAGAAGCAACTCCTTCGCCTTTACCAATTAAACCAACGCCTTCATTTGTTTTTGCTTTTACGGAAACGCAGTCTACAGGAATATCTAGCAATTCGGCAATCTTATTTTGTATGTCGGGTATATATGGGGAAAGTTTCGGGGACTCGCAAATTACTACCGAATCAATGTTTGTAATTTTCGCGCCCGTAATTTTCATGATCTCTTTCAGCAAAATACAACTGGATATACCTTTATATTTCGGGTCAGTATCGGGGAAGTGAAACCCAATATCTCTTTTCCCGGATGCACCAAGTATTGCATCCCCAATAGAATGAAGCAATACGTCAGCATCGGAGTGTCCTAATAATCCTTTATTATATGGAATTATTACCCCCCCAAGAATAAAATCTCTGCCTTCGACAAGTCTATGAAAATCGTATCCTATGCCTATCTTCATAATTTAGCATTCCTCATTTTTTTCTTTTAAGTTTCTGTTTCGCCTGTTTGTCATTCCCGCGAAAGCGGGAATCCATTCCGTTATCTGTTTTTCTGTTACTGTCTAAACTATCTATAACATCTAAACCAACTAAACTTTTGGCTTTAAGCATTACCTTAGCATACAAAAGGTCTTGTGGATTAGTAATTTTTATATTGTTTTTTATTCCTTCAATGGCTTTAACTTTAATGCCAAGCCTTTCTACAAGCGCAGAATCATCAGTAGCGTAGAATTTATCAAGGTAAGCCTTTTTGTAAGCGGATTTTAAAATATCTACCCTGAACAATTGAGGTGTCTGAACTTCATAAATTCTATCTCTGGATAAATGTTTGCAAACAAAACCGGATTTTATTTCTTTTAATGTGTTGATTGAAGGGATTACGGGAATTACTGCATCATATTTTTTGCTTGATTTAATCAGATTTAATATAAGGGACGAGTCAATAAATGGCCGTACTGCATCATGAACAAAAACAAATTTAGTGTTTACAAGTTTTAGACCTTCATTCACAGAATCCTGTCGCTCTTTTCCTCCTTTAATAACATAGTATTTTTTGTCTGTCTTGCTTTCGGGCAAATATTTCTTCAGAAGGCCATTACAATAATTTACCCAATCTTTATGGGTAACGATGATTATTCTTTCTATCTCTTTTATTCTATCAAAATGCTTTAATGTTTGGATAATTATTGGATATTTTTTTATTAGGATATATGGCTTTGGTATGGGAGAGTTAATTCGTTTCCCCTTACCTGCCGCAGCTATTATTACACTGTAGTTTTTTGTCATTTAGGGTTTATTTAAGATTTAGAATTAACAATAATCTAAGTTTCAATACAATCCAGAATGCCTCCCATACAATATGTTTGGACATTTTTGATGTCCCTTCCATACGGTCAACAAATATAATCGGCAACTCATATAGCTTAAATCCTCTACGGTATGCCCAGAACACAGTCTCGATTTGAAATCCATATCCATCGGATTTGATTCTATTAAAGGGCAGATTTTCCAATACTTTACGAGAATAACACTTAAATCCGGCAGTTAAATCTTTAATGGGAACTCCTGTCATTTTTCTTGCATAAATATTTGCAAAGCTTGAAAGTATAAGACGCGAAAGCGGCCAGTTTATAACGGAAATACCCCTCGCATATCTAGACCCTATAACCAAATCATACTCTTTCATTTTTTCAATAAACTTTGGAAGTTCTCCCGGGCTATGTGAAAAATCAGCATCCATTTCAAAAATGTAATCATATCCTTTGTCAATGGCATACCGAAATCCTTCTTTATAAGCACTCCCCAATCCCATCTTACCGCTACGCTGGATAATGTGAACTCTGGAGTCTTTATTTGAAAGCTGTTTTATGTATTCGCCGGTTCCGTCCGGAGAATTATCGTCTACTATAAGCAAATCAATATCAGGAACAAATGCCCATATAGTAGTAAGCAATTTCTCTATATTCTCTATTTCATTATAAGTAGGGATGATAACAAGATTGTTCATTTTAATCGGATACTTCTAATTTTAATGACAATTATACCGATAAAAAGCAAAGATGCAAGTAAAGAAATAAGTGCACCTAACTTAAAATAAAAAGAATCATATACAAACTCAATTTTATGCTCTCCCTTATCCAACTGAACTCCCCGCAAGATATAATCTGCAACATATAGTTTGTCTTTTTTGCCATCTACATAAACTTTCCAGTCCGGATGCCAATTGTCCGACAAAATAAGAAATCCGGGAATAGCAAGGTTTGCAGTGCATATAATCTTATTTGGAGTATATTTATCTATTTTTACTGTTTCTGAATTTTGAATGTTTGAGTCTGACAATTGAGAATTTGAAAATTGTTTTACAGGTTGTTCTTCAAGAATAACAGTAGTTCTAGGATTAAAGTCAGGTTGTTTTAGCCTTTCAAGCACAGAAGTTTTTGACTGTAGTTCAAAATTATGAACAAGTAAAACACGTGGAAGCGCAGATTCATTTCTGTAAACCGCTTTACCATCAGGAGTTTTGTAGTCAATAACAAATTTATTATGAAAGTCGTTAAAGTCAACACCCCATTGCCTTAAAAAACCCATTCTAAAGTTTTCTATCATCTGTCGGGTATTTTCGGGATATGGAGTCAAGTCTTCCGGCAGCCAGGCAGAGAAAACATATTTTACATTTAATATATCAAGCAAATTTTTATATCTTACCAGATTGGGCGGAGTAAACATTACGCTGTTGTCTGCTCCGATAAATTTTTGATATCTTTCTCCAGGGTTGGAAACGTAACCACCAACACTTTGAATATCATGAATACACAAATAACCGTCTGTAGTATGGTCATATAAAAGAGGAAATACACGGTAAGAATAATCCGGGGCATCATTAGAAATAAGGGTTCCTACCATATCATCCGCTGCATAATATTCCGAAGGATGTGGAACTACTTTTAAAAACTGTTTTTCTATGCTCCACTGGTCAAAAATAAGGATTCCTCCAATAAGAGCGATTCCTATTGGCAATTTCAATTTCTTTATATAAAGAAGGAAAATAAGTATGCAATTCAATGCCGCAAGAAAAACAGCTTTTCCTAATCCCTCGAGAAAAACGGGATAATTTTTATAAAGATTCTGGAGTTTGTATTGTGATACCTGGGGACCATATTCGCCCGTAAAAATAGGTCCAAAATGAGACTTGAAATATTCTAAAATAGATTCTTTTCCGGCAGAGAAAATTATTGCTAAAACGGCAAATACAGCGAATATTATTCCTAAATAAAAACTTACCGATTTTTGTCCGCCTGAAGCAGATTTGAGTTTCGAATTTTGAGTTTCTATTAAGTTTTGTATTCCGATACTTGCAAGGATAGAAAAACTAAAAGCGACAAGATAAAAGCTCATTGCAGGGCCACGAAATTTTTTTATACCCGGTAATATAGCGTAAGGGATATGGTAAAGAGGGGTATGCCCACCAAGAGCAAATATTACAGCAACAACAGCCAAACCCGTAAAAAACTTTACATAGGAATTTTTAATCATAAAAACCATAGCGAACAAGGCAAGCATTAGAGGCAATATGCCTAAATATTGAGTATCGAGTTTGAAGTAATTTCCACCCCAATAATTATCCTGTAAACCGGAAAAATGAGGGGTTATTAAATCCCACAATTCGGAAACCGGAAGTGCCCAGGAAGTAGCGAATTTATAACCTCTTTCGCCACCTCTTGCGCCCCACCCTAATCCTGCAAATGTAGGCACATATTGTATTGCCAATAATCCCACTGCAAGTAATAATGCACAAAAAGCATAAGATATGAGTTTAAAAGTCCCTTTGGTTTTATTTTCTTTTCTCTGCCAGATAAGATGAAAAATAAAATAAAAAGTAAGGGCTATGACCGAATAATAAATAAGTTGAAAATGGGAATTAACGGCGGCAATACCCCCAATGGCACCGGCAAGAAGAAAATCTATAAATTTATGTTTTGTAAGTCCTTTGTGTAAGAAGAGGAAAATAAATGGAACGAATGCGGCAGCAAGAATTTTACCGTCATGCCCGGGAGAAGTCATAGATAAAACAGACCCTGACCCCATATAAATAAGCGCTCCGAGAAAAGCAGAATAAAGGGATAGTTTAATTTCTTTTAAGTATAGATATACTCCCAATCCTGCAAAAAACACACTAAAAACAAACATATATGTCCAGGCAATATGAGTAGGAAAAATTGTAATCCACAAGTTATACAAAGAATAAGGATTTCCTGTCGGCAAGCCTCCAAAAGCCATAGGGTCCCATAAAGGACCCTGATGATAAAGTTTAATACAATTAGCAAGCCATTGTCTGGAAGAATAACCCGAAAGGAGCCAATCCGAACCATACATCATTTTTGAACCGGATAGCAAAGGCGCAAAATATATTAGTGGCAATAAGAGAAGAATTCCTATTAGTATTTTATTAAGCAAAGTTTGAGACAACTGTCTTTCTTTTTTAGGTAAATTTTGTTGTTTCTTCATTAATCTCCTTATTATTCAATAATATTTATTAAGTTTATAAGATAATTATTTTATTAACTGTTCTATCTACGTTACCATTTTCTTTTTTCATTTCCAGGACATAAAAATATAAACCGCAACCTATTCTTTCTCCTTTGTTGTTTGTTTTATCCCATTCTATTTGATGCCTGCCATTAGAATAATGCACATTATTAATTAATGTCATAATTTTCTCTCCGCTTAAATTATATACATTCAGAGATAAATAACCATTTCCTTCTAAATTAAACAAAAACGTTACATTTTTGTGAACTACATTATTGTAACTGTAAACTTTTAACAATCTATTGCTTGTTGAATTTGATAGAGAAGTCTCTATTCCCATTATTTCTTCAGGCCCCGGGATTGTAGACGGTTCCGGAGAACTGTATTGACGAACTATAACATTATCAATAATCTGGTTGTTGTTACCTGCGGAACCCGTTGATGAACTAAACCCTACTCCTTTATAGGTATAAACAGGGCTTGAGATAGTATAATTTATTACAGTATCTTTATCCACTTCCACCAATGTTTTTCCTTTAATAAAAGTTACGGTAACATTATGCCACAAATTATCTTCTGTTCGCATATCTCCGATAGAAGTAAGGTGATTACTGTAAGTATCTTTCATTACAGCAATGTGATTGCTTGTATTATCCCAAGTGTTATACCAATTATCAAATTCGATTCCATAACCAATAACAGGCGTTAAGTTTGACAACGTAAAACCAAGATATCCACCATAAGCCGGGGAGCCATAAGCTCCTTTGTTTTTATAAAACATTGCTACGATACCATCTGCGCCTGCCCCACCACCATCTTTGTATGCAAAATCCATTTTCCATGATAGCGTTTGCAATGCATAATTACAAAAAGCAGCAAATCCTTTATTATATACAGCTGTTGTTAAATACCAGTTTTTATTAGCAGAATCCCACCAGCCTTCGTTAGTTACGTCTGCCGAATATCTATGAATTTCCCATTTGTTGTTTGAATTTGGGTTGGTTGAAAAATCATCAAAAAAGTCAAAAACAGAATCGGGAATCCCAACATAAGATGCAGTAGAATTTCCATAATACATATAAAACTTCATAATATCAAGGGCAGGTATTACGGGAACTTTTACCCAAACTATAGCTGAATCGCCTATCGCATATCCCTGAATCCAATAAGACAACAAACTTGACGAGTCACAACCTATAAACCTGATATCTGAAAAATCAGGACTCATAGTTGTTTCGTAATCTACAGTAAACTTTACGGGGTAATTCCATAAAGTATCCGAGTTCAAGGAATTATCTACTATTATTGCTCTTCTATATGGCCAACTGGCATCCCACCAGTTGGCATAAGTTGAGTTTTGACAACATATTAGCAGAATCACAGTTATTATTATCCTTATATATTTATGAACACCCATAAATTTCTCTTTTTCCAAAACTTTCATCAACTATTTTTCAAGCATTCTATAATACAATAATTTTATTTTAAAATTACTATTTTATCAGCTCTTCTATCCACAAGTTTATTTCCTACTTTTAATTCTAAAACATAAACATATAAACCTTGAGTTATCTTTGCCCTGGAATTACTTTCTAAATTCCACAAACACTTATGGATTCCAGGAGAATAAGATATATTTTCAATCAGTGTCCGTATCTTTTTTCCAGCAAGATTATATACAACAAGAGACACCTTTCCATTGATATTTAACTTGAAAGTAAAAGTAACATATCCTCCATATACATTATTAGAAGTAGAGATATCACATAAACTTGGAGTTTTATAGTCAAAAGAAGGCAATTCTATTTTCATCTCCTCAGAATCCGGAGATAAAGATGGTTCGATATAAGTAGATTTACGGATTATAACATTATCAATGATATGATTGTTATTTCCTGCGCCACCGGTTGCTGAACTAAATCCTATGCCAGCAAAAGTATAATTAGGATTTACGATAGTATAATTTATAATAGTATCATTGTCCACTTCCAATAATACCTTACCATTTTGGAAGTTCAAAGAAGCGTTATGCCATAAGCTATCTTCTGTTTTCATATTGTTAACATACGTAAGATGATTTCTACAACTATCTTTCAATAACGCAATATGATTTCCCGAAGGGTCCCAAACATTTAACCAGTTATCGAATTCTATTCCATACCCGGCGACAGGCGCCAAACTGACAGTTACAAACCCCAGATCTCCTCCATACGAGGGCACCCCATAAGCGCCTTTATCTTTGTAAAACATTGCTACAATGCCATCTGCGCCTCCAAAGCTTCCTCCTGCTAAATAATTAAATTCCATTGTCCACGATTTTGTATTCAATGCGTAATTGCAAAAAGCAGCCATCCCTTTGCTGTAGACTGCTTTTGTAAGATAAAGTTTTCCATTTATGGAATCCCAACAACATTCATTAAGAAGGTCGCTTGAGTGCCTATATATTCCCCATTTTCCGTTATTGTTTGGATTCGAAGAGAAGTCATCAAAAAAATCAAATAAAGAATCAGGGGCGCCTTTATAAGTTGCAGTAGAATTTCCATAATACATATAAATTTTTGTAATATCAAGGGCAGGTATTACGGGAACTTTTACCCAAACTATGGCAGAATCACTGGTTGTATATCCTGGAATCCAGTAGGGGCACAAGATCGATGAGTCATAACTTATAAACCGGACATCTGAAAAATCAGGGTTCATAGTTGTTTCGTAATCTACGGTAAACTTTACAGGGTAATTCCATAAAGTATCCGAGTTCAAGGAATTATCTACTATTATTGCTCTTCTGTATGGCCAACTGGCATCCCACCAGTTGGCATAAGTTATAGTTCCCGACATTAGCAAGGATACTATAGGTATTATTATATATTTAAACATTAGTTTTTTATGTTCTTTAATTGTTTATCAACACCTTTTACGACATCTTCAACCGTAATTGATTCCATACATATATTTTTATTTAGATTACAATATCCTTCACAGAAAATTTTGCAAGTATTTTTATACACAATATAGGCATTATGATTATACGTTGGCCACCATTCTTTTGGTGTAGGTCCTATTAAAACTACGGATGGCACTTCAAGACTTGCGGCTATATGCATAGGCCCGGAGTTTGTGCAAATTATTAAGTTGCACATTTTTATTAAACCGGCAGTTTCCGTTAAACTTAACCTGCCTGCAAAGTTATAAGTTTTATTATTCATTAACCCTTGTATTTCTTTTATTTTTATTAAATCTTGATTATCTCCTATAAATAAAATACATACTTTATATTTGTCAATTAAAATGTCTCCTAACTCGGCCCATCTCTCGTTTAACCACTGCCGATTATAAAAGTGCTTACCCGTTCCCGTATGAAATATGACAAGAGGATAGCTTTTGGGAAAAAGGGTTTCTTTGACAAGCATATCCCTTATTTTTTTACCTGAATCAGTAAAATTAAAAAACAGTTCAGGCTTTTTATCTTCTTCCGTTATATCAAAACCTAATTTTTCTAAAGAAGAAAGATTTAAGTCAATTATGTTTTCCTTGTATGGCATAATTTTTACATTATAAAGATAGGATACAGAAGATTGAGCATTGCCTAGTATGTATTTTGCCCCCGATAGGTAAGCAAAAATAGAAGCACTTTTAATTGATTTCTGTATGCGAACATTATCCGTTTTCCACATAGGAAGAATAAACAAGTCGATTTTAGACGACCTTATAAATAGCAATGTTTTTATAAGTTTATAAAGAGACAGTTTGCGTGACAACTCTATCATATTCAAATTATATGGATAAGTTTCGAGAATGTCTTTTGCCAAAGCAATATTATCTCCTAAAAGGGTAATATTCGCATTGGGCAATTCTTTTTTCAGTTTTTTTATGGCAGGAATAAACGTTATTATATTTCCTATGCCCCCCCCTACTAATATAACTATGTTGTTAATTTTCTTATTTTTTACATCTTTCAATAATTTTTTATCTACATTTAGCATAATATTTTATAAAACTTAATCATATCCTAATCTAATAAAGATTTTACTAACGAGATACTATTTGTCAAAACAAAAATTTCTATACGACACCCAGCGCTATCCGAATATTGAAAAAACTTTGGCAGTGTTGACCCACATTAGTCAAGACATCCGATATCAAAATATCTGGTTGGCAAGCTTGCATAACATCAAAACAACTTAGCAATAAAAAAGGCTTTCCCGCAAAGCGGGAAAGCCTTTTCGTTGTTTGGTTGAGCAAACTAATAACTTGTCTTATCGGGTGTTCCAGTAACCGCAGTGTTATTATTATCTCGAGCGTTTACTGTTATAGTAAAGGTAAGAGAGTCTCCTGTGAAACTGAATGTCGCCGGGTCAAAATTCAAAGTATCTGGCAGTGTCATATAAGCGTTGCCAGCTTTGTCCACGATTGATGCTTTGAAGGCATCATAATCTGTGGTATTACCAACGGCATAAGTAGCATAGTCTATTTCGTATAATCCGAGAGCTTCTCTCATCTTTGTAACCTCGGCTGCAGCAGCGCCGATTCTTGCTCTATTCTGAGCACCCATAAACCTTGGTATTGCTATAGCAGCGAGAATCCCTATGATTACAATCACTACTATAAGCTCAATCAAAGTAAATCCTTTTTTGTTTTTCATGTTTTCCTCCTTTGCCTTATTAATAAAGCAAGTTTTATGACAATCCATCAACTTACAACAAAATACCCATAAAACACTATCAAATAAGCGGTTTCATATACCCGGAATTAAAACCACCCCAACACAACCACCAAAACCATCAAAATTCTAGGAAACTTAACGGAAACTGCTTCCGTTAAGTTTCCGTTATTGTGAGTTTTGGATTAGTAGGTATGGAATTTGTTAATGGCTTGAGGTTATATATTTTTTTATGTTTTTGGCAAAAACTGCAAACAAAATCATCTCGCTAACCAGTCCCCATATTCTCATAATAACAGCCGCTATTATTCCAATGCTTATTGGCATAAAAAAACTGAACAAATAAGACAAAATGCCTTCTCTTACTCCCAATCCACCGGGAGTAAAGAAACTGAGCAATGCAATTACGCTTGCGCCCGGGAATATGCCACATAAAGGGACAAGAAATGAGAAACCAATAGAATAAAAACTGCGAATCAAAAAAAATATTGCTATGCTTTGCAAAACCCAAAATATTATATGTAACCCTAATAAATTGAGAATTTTGCCATACCCGGGGACAGAATCTATTTTACTCCGCTTCAGTTTGATCAAGAAAAAATTTGCTACCTTTATAAATACAGCAGGATGTAACGCAACAAAAAACAGAGGGACAAACCCAAACAACAGATAAATATTGGTTGAAATTTTATCCTTCAGAACAAATGGAAATATAACGCAAGTCAACAAAAATCCTGCCAGAATACTTATTCCCGTATTTAACGCAACCCCCACACTTCCCTTCCCACCCGAGACACCCTCTTCCTTTGTAAGCCATACCTGCCCTGCCATTCCTACAATTTTGCCGGGGATATATTTAGGAAGGGCAGCCAAAGCAACAATTCTAAAGGCTTGAACGAAATTAAGTTTTTCGCCAAAACATATTATAGTATATTTCCATATAATTGCTTCTAAAGAGAAAGCAATTCCCCAAACAATATAAGAGATAAGTAGAAATACGAAATTAAACCTTAATTCCTGGAAGTTTATACTTTTGAGATTTATTAAGAAAGCCTTTATTATAAAGAAGAAACATATTATTAATATTATTGTCCCGACAAAAAGTCTGACTTTCTTCTTCATTTAACGGCTTTCATCTCAAAAATTATTTTATTAATTGGCAGAACCCACAATAAAAACCGTTCATAAATTGCCGGGAAACAATTTATTACCGAATTGATTATAGAGTTTAATATCCGAAAACGATAATTTTCGCCCCAACTTAGTTTTTTTGTAATAATTTTGAATTTAAACTTTATATTTAAAAAATACCCTTCTTCTGATTTTTCATCAAAACAATCCATTGTTTTGGATGTAAAAAAATGTTTATGAGTAGGGTCAGAATAAGACTGAAACCAGCTACAATGAGGGACTTCAATGTGCGCTACCCCACCGAGTTTTAATATTCTATGTATTTCTGACATACTACCAATAAGGTCTCCAACGTGCTCCAAGACATACCGACAAAATAATCCCTCAAAAGCACCTGCCTTAAACGGCAAACCTTTTTCTATATCACATACGACATCGACACCTTTTATAAGAGCCTTGTCTACATTTATGTATCCTTTTCTAATATCTCTGCCACACCCAAGATTAAGCAACATATTTTTTCCTCCGGGCAAATACTATTATTTCTGGAGGGAAGGGAGAAAAATTTCTAATTGTAAGAATTGTGATAAGTCTTACCCCTGTAATAGAATACCATGCCTTTACAATATTTTTTCCTCGCATTGGTTTCAACAATTTCAACCACTCTCTTTTTTTTAATAACCATTCATTGTCTATATCTTTTCTACCATAATACAAAGAGGGAACGCTAAAAATCGTTGAATCTGCTATTCTGACCTGTTCTCTCACTAACTCATTTACCTCTTTTTCATTAAAATGCTCAAAGAATCCTTGCGAAAAGAACAAATCCGTAGAACTGTTCTTAAATGGCAAATTAAAAGCATCTGCCACTACAAATCTTATGGGTCTACCAAAATGTTTATTACTTGTTTTTGCAAACTTTATTATACTTAAATCATTGTCCACGGCAACAACAAATGGCACAAAATAGCTCACAAGAAAGGAGTGTGCGGCTGTTCCTATACCTATTTCTACAGCTTTCTTAGGCTTACATTGAATTACATTATGTAAAAATTCTAAATGATTTGCTATGCGCCACAAGTAACGTTTAAGGGTAAGCGGTCTACCATAAAAGAAAAGCCATTCGTTCGTTTCGTTCATTGTTTTATTTCCCTGTTACGGTTAATTTGTAACTTTTGTTTAATGTTTTTTCCCCTGTTTTTAGTTTACATACAAGAAAATAAATTCCTTTTTTAAGCTTCAGAGCATAACCCTCTTTATAGATACCGGCAGAATAATATTTATTAAACAAGGAGTTCACCTGTTCTCCTGCCAAATTATATATCACAAAGTTCAGTATCCCCGGAACCGGTATTTCAAAAGTGGCATCTATTTTATCTTTTATTGGGTTTTGCTTTATAGCCACATTGAAAAAAGAAGATTGTTTATTATCAGTTTCTATTCCTGCCAGTTTGTCCCAAAGAGTTATTGTTATCTCCTCTAACCATGGCAAATTACAGGGGTTTTCATATGAAAAAATTGCCTGGTATTGAAAGAACCTACCTAATCCGCTTACAGTATTTTGTAGCGTATCCCCTTTAAATACGCCCGTCCAATTGCTCCAGCTTGAGTCAGGAGTTGGGGTCCTGCCACTTCTCAAGTTAATATTTACTTTTGCTCCGGTAGGTTCATAAGCTACCCAATCTGCAGATGCTCTCTTTAATGTATCTCCTGCATCAAAGACAGAAGAAATATAATATGAGTTATATTCTCGAGTATAAGTATTCCCTGTTTCCATAAAAGTGCCGTGATGATCACCGGTATGTGGAAGAGTGTCGCAAGAAATATAAGATGGTCCATATAGAACATACGAATAGGTTCCACCAAAACTATTAATACAAATGTCTAAAGTATCATCAAAATTGAAATCTGCAACAAAACCACCGGACGCAGCAATTTGTTTATTTCCAACAATTAATGTTTTTGTATCCGAGAAATACGGACTACTTCCCTGATTTAAGTAGATTATAGGATAATAAGAGCTTTCTCCTTTGAAATATATAATATCTAACCAGCCATCTTTATCAAAATCTGCGACAGCGCTTCCCCCATAAGCTGAACCAGGTTGCAAAGTCGAATGACTTATAAAACCAGTACTACTACCCCAATATATATAAGAATCCGTACTCCCATTTCCTGAAAAAACTAAGTCAAGCCAGCCATCTTTGTTGAGGTCCGCAATGCTTACTCCATGAGGGTCACTATTAACAAATGGTAAATCCACTTTGTTAGGTATATTCCCGGGCGAATAAATAATATGATTAAAATTATCCTGAATATCAACAACTACTATATCAGGCCACCCGTCTTTGTCTAAATCTGCGACCTCAAGGTTATGCCCACACCCTCCACCTGTTGGGAAGGAAGTATAATTTGAAACACTATAACCGGATAAAGTACCCCAGAATATATAGAGGGAATCTCCGTATCCATAATAACTATCAGAAGAAATTGCAATATCCAACCAACCATCTTTATTAAAATCCGCCGCAGTATAAACTGTTTCGGAAAGTCTACTAGGAATAACTGTTTTGTTAGTTATGGATGGCCCTGTTGCAGTTCCCCAATATACATTAAGAGTGCCGTTAAATCCTGAGTGAATAAGTTCTGAATATCCATCGCAATTCAAATCAGACAAACAACCTCCTCCGCCACTTATAGACACAGGGTAAAGCCTTACGCTATCTTTATTGAAACGATTTGATGTCCCAAAATAAAGTCTAATATACCCGGAATCTGCCCCCCAATAAGAACAAAGTAAATCAAAATATCCGTCATTATTTGCATCAAATCTTGCGCCAAACTCAATGCATCCCGAATCCGGTTCAAGCATCGTCCGATGGGAAGCATACAATCCTGGACCTGTTTCTCCATCTATAAAATCCTGAAAACTTGTCTCTGTCCATGTTATTCCATATAAACTTGAAAAGAAACAAGTTGCTATTAAAGAAAACAAAAAAGTTTTGGTTGCCTTTCTACTTTTGTATAAATTCATACGCCCCCCTATATAATTTTAATTTACACAATAATACTCTTTATGTTTTAAGATGTCAACTGATTTATAGAGACCTCCTATATAGTACCCCTGTAAAGGCTATTTTTTGATAGCTATTGGGGTAAGAGATAGATATATTTGAACCGTTTTTTCAGCGATTTTATCCGGTGTAAAATTTTGTTTTACAAAATTATACCCATTTTCTGCAAGTTTTGTAGATAAGATATTGTCTTTTAATAATTTTTCTATGGCTTCCGCTAATGCTTTTGAGTCTTTTCCCGGAACCAATAATCCCGTTTCCATATCTTTTACGATGTCCGGTATGCCGCCGGAGTTTGTTCCTATGACAGGCTTTTTACAACTCATTGCTTCAAGCAAAACCAACCCCAACCCTTCCTGTTTGCCTTTTGAATCAGTTATAGACGGCAATACAAAAATATCACATACGTTGTAAAAACGGTTTAATTCTGTTTTAGCCATAGATGGTAAAATTTCAATGTTTTCGTTCAGGTCAAATTCTTTTATTTCTTGTTTAAGCGTTTTTTCATACGGACCGCCGCCTATGAGAATAAGCTTCATTTTTACTTTACGTTCCTTTAAGATTTTTATCGCAGAAATTAAATAAGAAAATCCTTTCAACTCAATAAAATTGCCAACACTTAATATAATTTTTTCATCTCCTCGCTTTGTAGTCATTGGGTAAAAAATAGAAGGGTTTACAGGCATCGGGAATACGCTTATTTTATTTTCGTTTATCCTGAGATTATTTACCATAAAAGATTTTATGTTATTTGAAACAGCCGTTATTCCAATAGAGTTTTTAAAGACTATCTTTGCCAATGGCCTGGCAAATTTGAATTTAGCCAACAAAGAAATATCGGTCCCATGTGAAGTAACAACATAGGGTTTCCCTGAAAGTTTTCCCACAATTAAACCAATTATTCCGGCAGGTATCCACCAGTGGGAATGAATAATTTTTATATTATGTTTTTTTGTAATGTTAATTGCATCCCTTAGAAAATAAAACACGAAAGAACAAAAAACAAGTTTGCTAAAAAAACCTTTGGCTACGATTTCGTGCATATTACTTTTATACGCCAGATATTCATATTTTTCAGGAGCATACCGGAAACGGTAAATTTTTATACTATCTATTTCTTCGTATTCGGGCAATCCTTTCGAGTGTGGAGCAAGAACCGTTATATCTATGCCTCCACGCCATAGCGGGATGTCCCATTTATCTTGAAGCCCTTTTGCAAGGTCAAACAAGAACGCTCCTGCGAAATCGTCTTTGTTGCGGATAAAACAATGAGTTAGGAAAAGAACCCTCAGTGCGGATTTTGGATTTTGGATTTTAGATTGGGGATTGGGGATTGGGGATTGAAGAGTACGGATTGGGGATTGGGGATTGAAGAGTACAGATTGGGGATTGGGGAATACGGATTGCGGATTGCGGATTGCGGATTGTTTGTTCACCTTTGGTTGCCTCGAGCTGTTTTTATAGATGTAACTACGATGGCAACAATCTCGTTAGCTTCATTTGTCAAACGCTGAAATATGTTTTGCTCTATCAATTTTATAGCAACCAGCAATTCTAACCAATAAAGAGTTTCATCCGCTTCTTCTTCAACAATACCTAACTTCGAGATAAAATCTGCTCTTGAACGTGCCCTACAAACAGCACGATAGTTAGCTCCGATGGAGGTGCCGGATTTTAAGATTTGTCTTCCCAATATATCAGCAACACGATTTTTGGGAAGTTTTTCCACCAACTTAATTATCTCTAACGCAAAATCTTTTGTCCGTTTTTTTAATTCGTCTTCTTTCATTTTTTTATTCCAAATTCCGCAATCTACTCCTGAGACCAGAATCCAAAAAATGAATTACCTACGCCGCAAGCGGCAGGGTATCAAAAAGCAACAAAAACAATGCCTGCCTGCGGTAGGCAGGGATTTCCGCTTTCGCGGGAATGACAGATGGCACAAAACATTTTATCCCGCGCCCCAAGGGGCGGTAAACTCCAAGTTAAAATCCGCATTATTTTCTTACTTTTTCTTTTTTTCAATCCAAAATCTAAACTCCAAATTCTAAAATCTAAACTATCTTTTTAACTTTTTTATTTCATCTTGAATTCCGGCGATTGCTTCTGCAAGAAATCCTAACACAAAAAATATCAACCCGCTTATTCCGAGAAACATAATTAAATAAAGCATCGGTCTAAATCCTTTGAGCAGGACAAACCTGAAATAAAATTCTATAATCGTTACAATAAGAGCAAGTAACAATAAAATTCCACCCGTAGTTCCAAAAAACAACATAGGTTTTCGCATAAAAGAAATCTGGAATTTCACTGCAATGAGGTCAAGGACTCCGATAAACACACGTCCCATACCTCCAAATTTTGACTTGCCATACTTTCTTGGATATAGCGTTACTTTTACTTCTGCAACATTAAATCCTTGTTCCCATGCCAATACTACCATATACCGATGCCAATCTTTTCTCAATGGGATTTTATAGAAAACTTCTTTTGTAAATGCTTTAATGGAATTTAAATCGTGCACGGGAATATTAAATAACCTTCGCGAAAGATTATTGTAAATACCCGACACGAACCATTTCTCATATTTGCCTGTTTTCCAGCCTGTAACAATATCGTAACCTTCATTAATTTTATCCGTTAATTTTGATATTTCTTCGGGTAAATATTGTAAATCTGCAGGGAAAAATACAATAATGTCTCCACCTGCTACCTCAACTCCCGATATAAGCGCATCCGTAATTCCTCTTTTTCGTTTGTGACGGATAACTTTCAAAAACTTGTTTTTTGAGACAAGTTTGTTTGCTTCCAAATAAGTGTTATCCGTGGAGCCATCATCTACGATTATGACTTCATAATCTTTCAACTTTATTTTATTAATCTCGTTTATAAGTAAGGGGATATTCTCTACTTCGTTATGCGCAGGTATAACTATAGAAATTTTTGTATTCATTTTTTATCTCCTTTTTTAATTGTGCACTCCACATTCCGCATTTTTTTATTGTCTGTTTTTAATTCCGCAGTCCCAAATCCAAAATCCGAATTTGTTAACGCTTCTTTTGCCATATAAGAGCTTCTAACATACGGACTTGACACGACATATTTAAATCCCATTTTATATCCGACGTCTTCATATTTTTTAAACTGGGAAGGGGAGACATATTCTACCACCGGGAGTTGACTCCCGGAAGGTCTTAAGTATTGACCAATTGTTACGATATCAACTTTTTGTTTTCTTAAGTCCTGCATAAGTTCGACAACTTCAGCTTCCGTTTCGCCTAGCCCTACCATAAAACCGGATTTAGTAGTAATTGAAGGATTTTGAGATTTTACTTCTGCCAATAAACTAAGCGAATCATCGTATTGATATATTGGTCTAACTTCGGGATAAAGTCTTTTTATTGTTTCCATATTATGATTTATTACCTCCGGTGCAACGGATGTAATTCTTTTTAGGTTTTCATTATTCATTATAGGAATAAGGACTTCTATGGTGATTTCCGGTTTTACTTTTTTCACCTCTTTTATTGTGGCTACGAATTGCCCTGAGCCACTGTCCTCAAGGTCATCTCTTGTAACTGATGTTATTACCGTATGTGATAAATTAAGCATGGCAACAGCTTTTGCAATATGTTGTGGTTCATCGCAATCAACCGGCAAAGGAATTCCTTTTTTAATACCACAAAACTTGCATTTTCTCGTGCATATATCCCCAAGTATTAAAAAAGTAGCCGTTTGTTTATTAAAACATTCGCCTATGTTGGGACATTTTGCTTCTTCGCAAACAGTATGAATATTTAAGCTGTGGAGCAAAGATTTCATTTCCCGCAGTGCTTCCGGTTTCGGGTAATGATGTTTAATCCATTCGGGAACAGCCATAGTTATTAAATCAAATCAAAAATTAAATATCAAAAATCAAAAATTTTTACTACAATGGAACAGATATGATTGTTTGTTTTTTGAAATTTTCTGCCGGTGGTAAAACATTTTCAAGTTGAAACTTGATATTCATCCGAAAGTTTATCATTTTAATATCTAATATTTAATTTTTAATATTTTATATGTAGGTTATTACCATCCACTCCCGCCACCGCCACCGCCACAGGAGCCGCCACCAAATCCACCAAATCCACCGCCAAATCCGCCGCCACCAAAATTTCCTCCCGTCCAGTAACCATTATGGCGTCCATTCTGTCCTCGTCCTCCCGGCAAAAACAGCAATCCCCACAACCCTAATCTGCTAAAAATTACGATAAATATGATTAGAAAAATTATGAATCCCAAAGGAAAGTTGTCGGAAACTTTAGTATTTGTTACTCCTTCGAGTTTTACATTATATTCTTTTTCAACCCTGTTTGCAATTTCATTGCTTGCCAAAAACAATCCTTCACCAAACTCACCTTTCTTAAATTCAGGAGCTAAAATCTGGCGGGAAATTTCCCCACAGATTCCGTCCGTTAGAAACCCTTCGGCCCCATATCCCGGTTTTATAAATACTTTGTGGTCGCCCAGCGCTGCAACAATCAGTATGCCATTATCTTTACCTTTTTTGCCGATTCCCCACCGAGAAAATAGTTTTACGGCATACATATCAATTGTTTGAGGAAGAGCTGTTTTTACGGTAGCAATAACTAATTCCACTCCTGTCTTCTGTTCTATTTCCGTGCATAACCCGGTAATTTTATCCCTGTATTCCTGAGATATGACATTTGCAAAATCATTTACAAAACCTACAGGGTTAGGATATTCCTGGCAAAATAATACATTGCTAAAAAACAGTAAACTTAGTATACCCAGGAATCCATTTTTTGAATTTATGCTTTTTTTCATTTCTTTATTTTTTTTGTTTTGCTTTTAAAACTATCCGTATAAATACATAGTTTTTCTATTTCTTTAATATATTGTTCAAAGAATAATTCTAAAGCTTTCCTTTTTAATTTACACTTTCCTTTTTTAATATCAAGGGCAGTAGAAAACACATGGCTATCTATTTTGAGTTTAGCGAGTTCTTCTATTGCTTTTTCTTTGTCTACTTTAATAGCTTTTGTTCTAAGTCTTACCAGAGAACGAAATACGGGGATAAGAGAAGTAATAGATTCCGTAATTATTTTTACGTTTACGCCGCGTTCTAAATAACTTTGTCTTAACCTAACCAATTTGCCTTTTAATTGTTCTTCGCATTCAAGTCGTAAGTTTTCCGTATTTATCGCAAGCTTACCCAAAATGTCTTTGCCGTGCAATAACAGATACGAATCTTTCATTTCAAGAAACTCTATAGGGAAAACATCCATAGAACTTTTTATATGTTGTTCGGTAAGAAACAGAGGCGCCACTATACCTCTTTTCCTTCCCCGCCTGACCAGTTTATGATATTTTTTAAGATTAGGTAAATCTATTTCATCACATACTACAAGTAAATTAATATTGGACTTCCGTGGAATGAAATCTTTTGTAGCCGCACTGCCAAATAATATCATGGAACAAATATTATCTCCCGACAAACGAATTAATTCTTTTATATACGGTTCCACTAGTTTACCGACAAACTTATCTAAGTTGAGTGATTTCATCATACATCCTCCGTTTTAACTAATACTATTAACCCATTCCCAATCCAGCCCGTTTATTCAAGATAAAATTAAGTCAGGACAGTACTGATTTTGCTAATTTAATTTTCTGGGTCAGGGGTGTTTCGCCGAACACCTGTGTTACTTTTGCATCTCTGAAATATCGCTCTATAGGATATTCTTTTGTATAGCCATACCCCGCATGAACCTGCACTGTTTTAATGCTTGACCATACTGCCGATTCCGTAGCGACAAGTTTTGTAATGGAAGCCGTTGTAGAAAAAGGTTGCCCTTCATCATACATACGAGCAGCTTCAAACACCAATATCCGTGACGAGTCAAGTCTTATTTTAATTTCTGCAATTGCATCCTGGATTAACTGGAATTCGGATATCGGATGCCCAAATTGCTTTCTTTCTTTTGAGTATTTTATGGAGTCTTCCAGTGATGCATTCATTATACCAACTGCCTGTGCAGATATTGCAATATTTGCAGATTCAACGATCTGCTCAAATATTTCCATTCCTTTGCCAGATTCTCCAAGTATATTTTCTTCGGAAACTTCAACATTATTTAATTTGATACTGCCTATTCCCGCCGAACGCATTCCCATCATTACTTCTTTTTCAAAGGACAAATTTGATTCATTGCCTTCTTTTGGTAAAATGAAAGCAGTTAACTTATTATCCAGAAGGGCAAACGCAATGAAAATACCCGCAGTCTCTCCGTTAACTACAAAGACTTTTTCTCCTGAAATCAAGTATTTTCCATTTCCCGTTGGCTTGGCTATAGTAGTTATTTTTTTTGATATGTCCGCATTTATTTCTTCATAAATATTTGAATATGTTTCCTCGTAAAGTGCAAAAGCGCCAATACATTCCCCATTTGCAATTTTAGGAAGCCACCTGTTTTTTTGTACTTCTGTCCCATATTTTATTATAGGAAACGCAACAAAAGAATTATTTACGATAAGACTAAAACTCAAAGAAGCGCATACTTTAGACAGCTCTTCAATAACGATACAATAGCTAACCATATCCAAAGCGGAGCCGTTATATTTATCCGGGATAATAATTCCCGATAATCCGAGTTCGGCCAGTTTTTGTATTATTTTGCCGGGAAATTCTGCTTTTTTATCTAAATCCAATGCGATAGGCGCAAGTTCATTTGTTGCAAATTTCCTTACCATATCCTGAACGAGTTTTTGTTCTGAATTAAAAATCATAACTCCTCCATAATCTATTCTTTTCTTTATAACTTTAACCCGTATAATTTATTTTATTTATAGACTTTGTCAATCATTATTTCCAAACAATTCAATGGGATTTTTTATTTGATTTTTCAATTTTTACAAGTGTTTTACCCACAGAAATACCAATTACCGCTCCCATAAAAACATCGGATGTCCAGTGTTGATTATCATTTATTCTTGCCCATCCACCTAACGCAGCCGTTCCATAAGCCAAAAAATCAATCCATTTGTTATCGTATAATTCGCTGACGACAGAAGCAAGAGCAAAAGCCGTACTTGTATGCCCGGAAGGAAATGACAGGTCGTCTCCACTTAAAGTGGGTCCCATCCAATCAGCAGAAGAGACAGAATTATATGGTCTGCTGCGTCCCGCAATTCTTTTTACACAATTTACAATCAGTCCCGATATTAATATGCTTTTCAAGCCCAAATCTCCCGTTTTCTGTAATTTATAGTTATGGGTTAATTCTCCTGCAACCCAGGAACTTGCAACTAAAGTCGCTGCTACCGTTCCGTCGCCTATATATTCGCATTTCTTTGCAACCTCGTCGTTACGATGAGACTGAACGAAATTTTTCACGGTTTCGTCTTCTAACATAATTTCATAAGTAGTAATTCCGATTCCCGTAACCGTGCTCCAGGATTCAATATCCCAACGCAAAGGGGAAGTAATAACGTACTTAGTATCGTATAATGTTTCTTTTGTAAAATTCAATGCAGGGGTTAAGAAATTTATCAATACCAATAAAATCATAAGTTTTTTTCTTTTATAGCTTTCTCTATGGCTTTTTGAAGGAGATGTTTATCCGGCAGGGACAATTGATATTTTGAGGCAAAAAGTTTATTAGAGATTCCACCCAAAGCATATTCAACTAATACGTGGTCTTTTTGAGCTCCTAAAATAATACCCACAGGTTCATTATCGCCTTCCGACATCTCTTCTTTTTTAAAATAATTCAAATATAAATTCATTTGTCCTATATCCTGATGGTTAATCGTGCCAAGTTTCAGGTCAATCAAGACAAAACATTTTAGGATTCTGTTGTAAAAAACCAAATCAATATAAAAATGTTTATTGTTTAGACTAATACGGTATTGTCGTGCTACAAAAGAAAACCCCTTGCCTAATTCCAGGAGAAAACTCTGCATATTATCTATGATTTTTTGTTCTAACACTTTTTCCGAATACCGATAATCTTCAGGAATGCCCAAAAACTCTAAAACATAAGGGTCTTTTACCATATCTTCAACTTTAGTAAGCACCTGCCCTTTAGAAGCAAGTTTAAGAATGCCTTTTTTATCTTTACTCAATGCTAACCGTTCAAAAAGCATAGAATTTATTTGTCGTTCTAATTCACGGGTGCTCCAGTGGTTTACAGTACACTCTTTTTCATAAAAGGAGCGGGCAAGATTATTGTCAACAGAGAGAAGAAGCACAATATGTGTCCATGACAAAAATCCAGGCACTGACTGGATTTTTTTATATTTAAGATAAAATCTTTTAAAATTAAACACATTAGAACGACTGAAACCTTTACCGTATTTTTTTCTTAAGTCTTTTGTTATCATATCCAATAATTTTGACCCATAATCTGCTTTTTCATTATTTTCTTGTTCGTAAACTACGATGTAGCGTCCAATTTCCCAATAAGTTTTAACTAATATGGTATTAATTTGCTGGTAAGCCTTTTGTCGTGCCTCATTCAAAATATTACCTATTGAATCTATAAGGTTTTGATAAGTATTAGTTATTTTCATTCTTCCCTCTTTACCCGGTTATTGTATTTTAGTCAACAAAAACACTAATATTTATATCCATTTTCTCAAAACCAGGCAACATATAAAAATCAATAATTCGCTCATAACATAAACCCAAACAGGGATTTTTGTAAGCTTCATTGGGTATAAAATAAAAGTGATTCCGGTGCTCGCATCTCTTAATACATGTGACATAATACCGCTGCATACCGCTACTCCAATCCGTGGACTTTTAGTTATTCCAAAAGTAATTCCGCCTGCTATTACGGCAAAAGTTATTGAATGAGTATATGGCCTATATCTTAAAGTAGCCGCATCCTTTAGGTGGATGGATTTTGCAGAAATAAAATGGTCTATATCAATCAAAGAGCTCACAATAAATACGGCAAATAAAACCTTCCTTAGAAATGGTTTAGCCCATAAAGGGACTGTAACTATTATACCAATTGTGGTATGAATTATAACGTCTATTAAGTAACTCATTTCTTTTGACTACGTCTTATTTAGATACGCAATAACCTCTTCCGGCGTTTCTATTGGTATAGCTCCAAGTTCAAGAAATTCTTTTTTTCTTATAGAGAATAGTTTTTCGTATATAAATATTGGTTTATTAAGTTTTTTCGCCCATTTTGTAGTTGCTATTGTTCCACCTTTTACGCCGGGCTCGATAACGACTACTGCTTTTGAAAGCTCGCTAATTCTACGATTTCGCAACATTGCCTGTCCCGTTAGCCATCCTGCCGACGGAAAAAATTCGGAAAATATTACTGACTGGGAAAATAGTTTTTCGCGTATACATTCTAGTTCTTTATGAACAACAAAGTTAAGAACTCCGACAGGCAAAACCATTACTGTTTTGCCTCCTCCGATTATTGCGCCTAAATGCGCATAAGTGTCAATCCCTTTTGCATATCCGGAAACTATAGTAAATCCCTTGCGCGCAAAGTATTTTCCAAATTCCAAAGACGTATTTGAGCCAACCCGGGATGCATTTCTTGCGCCAATTATAGCAATCAAATTATGCCTACCGTGCCTATCGGCAGGCAGGTCAACAGACAGGTTACTATGCCCATAAATATAAATTATAGGTGGAGGGGTGGTAGACTTTTTTAGCAATTCTGGATATCTTTTATCGTATTTAGTAATTAGTTCAAATTGACGGGCATTAAGTTCCGATATTATTTTATTATTATTGGAAGGAACTGCCGAAAGTATTAAATTTATTATAGATTCGGGCAATCGTGAGATTTGCATCAATTCTTCGCGGGAGGCAGAAAACACTTTTTCCGGGGTGTCAAATTTATCTAACAGTTTATTGAAAGTAACAGGTCCTACATCAGATATAGAGTGCAAAGCGAGCCAATAATTCATAACCATAAATCCCGAGTTTTTTACGGGATATTAATTACAATTTACAACAAGGCTTGATTATATGCAAGTTATTTTGTTAAATGTATTAATACTAAGTTGATTCTTAACTTCAAAAACACTTGACAATATATAAGCATTAAAATATAAATATAATATATTATTATGTAACATTTTTTGAAAAAGTAACAGGAGGGATTATGAGTAAGAAATTTTTTAATTTAGGAGTATTACTAAGCATTATGTTAATATGCGTTTCATCTGAAGCAACAAGGTGGCACAGAACGGGGGATAGAGTTAAGTGGAGTATGGGATATAGCAATGCAGTTTTAACTGATGGAAAAGTGCTTTTAATTGGAGGAATGGGAGATTCTGCTGCGTGTCAGACCTTTGACCCGGCAACCGGAACATGGTCAAGAGATACAATGCCCATAATGGACCATCATACCGGATCTCTATTGCTTCCAAACGGTAAAGTTTTATATGCAACAACATCGGGGTCCGGTTCCGGAGGCAGGTTTTATCTTTATAATCCGGTTAATAAAAATTGGGCATTATCGGCAGGGACCTCGATTGCCTGTAAGAGAAAATATACATATCTTACTTTGCTCAAAGATGGAAGAGTTCTTGTAATGTATGATGGTTTTAATTGTTATTTTTACGATTGCAATGGGGACGCTTTTACTGCTACCGACGGGACAAATCGTGTTTCTGCTTACGGGGCAGGGTTAGAAATACTTCTACCCGATGGGAATGTATTACTAACAGTCTCAAATATGCAAGGAAACACTGCCGAAATTTTTAATCCGAGTGCAGGAACGTGGTCTTATACGGATACTTGTAAAACGAGGGGAAGATCCGGTTTTGTGGGAGTTTTATTGCCTCCACCATGGGAAAAAGTGTTGATTGCGGGAGGGGCGTATATTGATAGTATGGGGTATGGCGTAACAACTCAATGTGAATTATTTGACCCGGTAATGCATACATGGGCAAATACGGGAAGCATGACTTACGGACCAAGGTATGTACCAACTATGGCACTGCTTCCATCCGGGAAAGTTCTTATAACGGGTTCTGACCCAGATCAATATGGTTCTTATGCTGCATCAAGAAAGTGCGAACTTTATGACCCTGCCGCAGGAACGTGGTCTATTACCGATAGCGTTATCTCTCCAATAGATACCGCGAGTCATGCAGCGGCATTTATTTTACCCACAGGCAAATTATTGTTCCCGGGCTGGGGGACAGGAGTAACCATTCTTAATGCCGTTCATCCAAAAGCAGCCATAATTTATGACCCGACAGATGGAATATGGACATCAAAACCGTCCTTAAATACAGACAGGGCTTTTCATACTGTAACGCCTCTTCCCATAATACATACTCCTATTTGCAGCACGAATGTTCTTATAGCAGGGGGAGAAAATAGTAGTGGTGCACTAAAATCATGCGAATTATATAATTATATTCTGCAAACAGTTATCCCTATAGGAGACCTTATTAATGCAAGGACTCATCACACGGCTCAACTTATGTCTTCCGGCAAAGTATTGGTTACGGGAGGCAAAAATACGTCTGCAATAAAATCCTGTGAATTATTTGACGTTGCAACAACAAGTTGGACAGCTACGGGAGACTTAAATACGGAAAGATTTGACCATACCGCCACATTACTAACGGATGGAAGAATTCTTGTAACCGGCGGTGAAAATACGGGGTTTTTAAATTCTTGTGAAATATACAATGGAAGCGTATGGACAAACGCTACTGCAATGTCCACACAAAGGACAAACCATAGCGCCATCCTGTTAAAAAATGGAAACGTGCTTGTTATCGGAGGACGAAATGGTTCGGGAGCTATTAGTTCTTGTGAATTATGGAATGGAACAAATTGGTCTCCTGCGGGAAGCTTAACTACCGGAAGATACTCGCATACTTCTATTTTATTACAATCCGGGAAAGTTCTTGTAATTGGCGGAACAAGCGACGGGTCGACAGGTCTTGCGAGCTGCGAAATTTATGACCCGGGTTCAGGCACATGGACAACAGAAGGGAGTTTAAATCAGGCTCGTTACTTGCATAATTCCACATTGCTTTATTCCGGTATTGTCCTTACGAGTGGCGGGAAAGACGGAGCGAATTATTTATCATCGTGCGAAGTGTGGGACCCTGCAGATATGTTGGATACGCTTACAAATAGGCATGATTGGAAAGCAGATACAAGCGCATCCATTGCTCCGGCAAGAGCATGCCATTCATCGGTTCTTGTTCCATCCGCTCAGCCTTATGTTCTTGCGATAGGCGGGACAAACGGAAGTTTTTTGAATTCAATGGTGCAATACGATGTCGGACTTGGTTATAGAGATATATGGCAATCCACAATAACAAGTTGTCCATCCGTTACGCGTATAACCGGCTCAATGAATATAACGGGAACATTGTTCAGGGGCGTTTCAGAAGCAGACGGCGGAAATTATTCTCACATAACGTCAAACGACCATCCGATTATGGCATTCGTTAGAATTGGCGGCGGTAATTTCCAGGGGAACGGAGGCGGAGACATACTTCAAATGCCATTAAGTTCTTCGTGGAGCGAGACAAATACAACGGTTCAACCAACTGCAGATTCGGCATATTATAGATTGTGGGCAATCGCGAACGGAATTCCGACAAAATGGTATGTAAATTGCGCAGGCGCCGAAGAAATTAACAAAAATTACAAATCCATAGGCATTAAGATTTTCCCGAATCCTGTAATATCAAAAGCCGTATTCTTACTTCCGGCAACACAGTCATATAAGTCTATCAGTATCTATGACTTGAGTGGAAGTCTTGTTAAGAACATCCGCATTTCGGATTTACAATCATCGTCACATAAAGTAATGTGGGATGGAAGGGACGACAACGGAGAAAAAGTAAAACAGGGTGTATACTTCTACAAAACGGGATACGGAAACCAGGTTGGGAAGTTTGTAATGTTGAAGTAAGACAATAAAAGTTTTAAGAGAAATACAGCTAATTAGCAGGACTGAGCAATATCGTAATATTCATAAGTTTGTTGTCCAGCGGAGCTGGATAAGAATCTCTAAGGGCTTCGCCCAAGAGTTTCTTACAATCCCGATTATTCTTTATGTATTTTAAGTTACTTTTTTTGATTCTACTGCCGAGAGTGCAAGCCACATCGCCGGAGTTGTTTCCTTATAGAGGTATCTATTTATACCCATACGCGGCAGTAAAATTAGAAAAATATTTAGCTTATATAAAAGAGAGCGAGATAAATGCAGTAGTAATTGATTTCAAGGATGCCTCCGGATATGTTTTGTATGACACTAACCTTCCCTTAGTAAAAGCGGCAGGAGCGGAACACTCATTACTAAAAGTTGAAAACATAGTTACACAATGCAAATCCGCCGGGCTAAGACTTATTGCAAGAGTCGTCTTATTTGAAGATTCGGTATTTGCGTGGTACAAAGGCGGGCAATACTCTCTCAGAGGAGAAGATGGACGGATATGGAGTGACGGACAGGGAATGTATTGGACAAACCCCTGTAACAGGGAAGTCTGGAAATACAACATTGACATTGCGAAGGAACTTATCTCCCGCGGCGTAACGGAAATACAATTCGATTATATCCGATTCCCGTCCTCTTACGGAGATTTTAGGCCATACAGACTTGACGGGCAAAAAGAAACTACGATTGAAAGTTTCCTTAAAACCGCATACACTACTTTGCATCCGCTTGGGGCAAACATTGGCGCAGCGGTATTTGGATTTGCGTTATGGCAGCCATTAAAATGCGAGGGGCAAAACCTTGATTTAATGGCAAAATGGCTTGACGTAATTTACCCTATGCTTTACCCGTCACACTTTGCTGCGGCAAGCGAATACACGAGAGAAAGGGATTACAGTCTTATATTCAGCAGTCTTGCAAAAGGAGATATGGTTATTCCGGAATCCAAATTTGTGCCTTATATACAGGGTTTCAAAATGCGGTCTCCCGGGTTCGGGCCTGATTACGTGGCAAACCAGGCAGAAGCCGTACAGAACTCAAAAGCGTGGGGATACATTATATGGAACCCGAGAAGTAAATATGAAACAGTATTAGACCTTGATGGAGAGGAGGGGAAAAATGAATGAACTTATAGAAAAAATATTGAACGAAAGAATCAGGCCGCTTCTGGCAAGAGATGGTGGGAACGTAGAATTGCTTGAAGTAAAAGATGGTATCGTTAAAGTCAAACTCACGGGCGCTTGCCATGGATGTCCTATGGCACAAGTAACAATTACAAAGCTTGTGGAGAAAAAAATTATGGATGAATTGCCTGAAATAAAACAGGTAATCGCAGTTTCCTAAGTTGGAGTAATATTCCTGAACAGATTGAACAAAACTCCAACTAAATAAGTTGACTATTGATAAATTAAGATTATAGAAATCGTATGTGGGATAAAAACTTATTAGAAAGCGTAGGCAACACTCCTCTTGTAAAACTTAACAAAATTAACAGCAAGGGGACTATTCTGGCAAAGCTTGAATTTTTAAATCCCGGGTTTTCAATAAAAAGTAGGACTGCATTTTACATATTGAACAAGGCAGAGAAAAGCGGAAAACTAAAACCCGGCGCAACGATTATTGACAGTTCAGGCGGGAATACTGCAATAGGAATGGGAATATACGGAGCCGTAAAAGGGTACAAAGTAACGGTTACGGCAAACGACACAATAAGCCCGCAAAAATATAGTTTGCTTAAATCGCTTGGAGTGGAAGTTGTTTTATGTCCTTCGGATGTTCCTCCCGATTCTCCAAAATCTGCTTACTTGACTGCCAGAGCCCTTGCAGAATCCATTCCGGATAGTTTTCTTTTAGACCAATTTAATAATCCTGACAATGCTTCCGCGCATTACGAAACAACGGGACCTGAAATCTGGGAACAAACGGAACACCGTGTAGATTATTTAGTTGCAGGCATGGGAACAGGCGGAACGATTTCCGGGACAGCCAAATTCCTGAAAGAAAAAAATCCCGGGGTTAAAGTAATCGGGGTTGACCCTGTAGGTTCTGTATATTATGAGTATTTTAAGAGCAAAAAAATTGTTGAAGTAACCGGCGGGGAAGACATTGAAGGCATTGGCAGTAATAGGATTTGCAAGGTTATAAACTTTGACATTATTGACGATGTTATCCGGGTTAAGGACAAAGATGCATTTCTTATGGCGCGCAGGTTAATGAGAGAAGAGTCCATTTGTTCGGGCGGTTCGGCAGGAGCAGCCGTATGGGCAGCGACTGAAATAGCAAAAAAAGTAGATACGAATAAAATAATTGTTGTGATACTTCCGGACACCGGAAGAAATTATCTTAATACTATTTTTAACGATGAGTGGATGAAAAAGAGAGGGTTCTTATATGAATAAAGCCGTATTTATAGACCGCGACGGGACAATAATAACAGAGAAGGGTTATCTTTCAGACCCCTCGGGCGTTGAGATTTTACCAACGGCAGTAGAGGGAGTTAGGTTGCTAAAAGAAGCCGGGTTCAAAATTGCAGTAGTAACGAATCAATCCGGTGTAGGAAGAGGTTATTTTTCTCTTGAAGAATTAAATAATGTTCATCAATATGTGTTAGACTATTTTCAAAAAAACAAAGCGTCTATTGATAAAGTATATTTTTGTCCGCACGCCCCCGGAGATAATTGTAGTTGCAGAAAGCCAAAACCCGGGATGATTGAACAAGCCCAGCAGGCATTGGATATAGATTTGAGCCAGTCCTATATGATAGGAGATTCGGTAGAAGACATACAATTAGGACAGGGCAAAGGAGTGCTTTCCGTACTTGTGTTGACGGGATACGGGGAAGACACAAAAACCAAAACAACTCCTGATTTTATAGCGAAAAGCTTTCTCGAAGCCGTGCAATGGATATTGCGGAATCCGCGGAAGGGGTAATCGGACAAACTTTACTACTATAGACAGGACATTTTTACTATTTTTATTGGCTTGGAATCTCCTGCTTTTACAAAATAAATCCCTGACTTTAAGTTTTTTCCGATATTTACTTTGGAGTGCAACAACGACGTTGTTACTATATTTTCTACCAATTTTCCACTTATATCATAAATTGCAAGGCTAAAGCCTTGCCCTACTTTATCTTTTGCTTGTTGAGTGGAGCGAAATCCGCCTGAGATGGAATAACTAATAACAGTTGATCGGATAAACGGATTTGGTTTTGCAGTTAATTCCGCATTCCAAAATCCAAAATCCGAATTCTCCTCTACTCCCGGTCCCGTATATTTACATACCCAGACTTTATGAGGAGTATTATTAGCAGCATAATTAGAAAACATAATCTCATTATACCCGTCTCCATTTATGTCCCCTGCATCTGCTACTCGCCAGCCTATCTCTACATTATCTGCTCCTATTGCATAAGCTTCTGTTGTAGTATCAAGAGAGTTCCCACCTAAGTAGATATAAATTTTCCCCTTACATATAGGATATGTCAAGTAATACCCGCAAGCACCAACTATTAAAACTTTTTCTCCGGAAGTAAGGACTTTTTTTGCTCCACCAATTGCATACCCATAATAAGTGCCGGAATCTGCAAAAATCATGTCCTCCGCGTTATTCATAGGATTACCACCCCAATAGCCATAAACCGTATCATGCACTACAGAAAGCGGGTCCCCCACAAACGCGTCATCATACCCATCATTATTTAAATCCGGGGTTAATGCAATTGCTTCTCCAAATTCATCCCCTCCAGATTTACCGAGCATTGTTAAATCCGGTACGGTATCTATTGGATTTCCTCCATAATAAATATAAGTCTTTCCTTGGTATCCCCACGTCCCGGTATACCACGGGGCAGAAATAAATAAATCATCATACCCGTCATTATTCACATCATAATCACTTCTTATAGTCCATCCAAAGTTACCCCCTCCACTTTCACTATACAATATAACACCCGGGGTTGCATTCGGGGTGAAACCACCAAAAAAGATATCCGTTTTTCCCTTGCCCCCATTCCAGTCATAATTTGGGATTACCCAATCATCATAACCATCGCTATTAAAATCTCCACACCTCCCACTTGCATTGCCACTACTTCCATATTCTGCAATTAAATCAGGAATAGTATCCATTATAGCGCTCCCGTAGTATATTCTCGTATGTGCTCCACCCATTGCTATTATATCATCAAATCCATCTTTATTTATGTCTCCGATTTCTATGTTGTCTCCAAAACGCCATCCATAATGGTCTCCTGACTGTTCCTTAATAATTAAATCGGGAGTTGTGTGAAGCGTTACTCCTCCGTAATAAATACTTACACAATTTGACGTATCTTCCCCCAGAAGTCCTCCTCCTACAACAATATCACTATATCCATCTCCATTCAAATCCCCGGACACAATCGCACATCCAAAACCAGCTGGGAAATTAGTATCTGGGGCAGATAGTTCCGCAACCAATTCTAAATTATGCAGTTCCAGTGCATACAGAAAGCTATTTGTTAAAAGTCCTGAAATTATAAGAAATATTTTTATAACTATTTTCATTGTCTTTTACTGTTTTTCATAACCATAGGTTTTATCCAGTCGGGATTTTTTTTCATCTGCTTCATCAATCTTGTGAAATCTTGTTCTGTATCAGGAAAACGCTTTCTCAACCAAGTAAATCCCCCATCTATTGTCCGTGCTACCCAGCCATCGTTGCCTGTTGTTAACCATATAATATCACTTAACGGCTTACTCTTATCCACCCATATACTTGTTACACAATTAGAAGAATATTCGTGTGTGTTGGGAACAGGTTTTGTAGTTTCTATCCAATTTATCCCTCCGTCAGTAGTTTTTAATACGTTCCCATTAGAAGCTCCTATATATCCTATTCTTGCATCTGCAAAACTGATACAGTGCAGCGAAACTTCTTTACCCCTTACTTTCGGAAATTTTGCAACCCACGTCTTTCCTCCATCAAAAGTCTTTAATACAACACCTTTGTTTTCTTTATTATTACCTATAATCCATCCGACACTATCATTCGCAAAATCTACTCCGCAGAATTCCCATTCGCTTTGCTTAACTTCAGAAGAAATTGAAACCGTTTCCCATTTTCCGTTTATACT
The DNA here is from genome assembly GCA_028716385.1 of bacterium. GTDB lineage: Bacteria > Hydrothermota > UBA3073 > JACQXS01 > JAQTXJ01 > JAQTXJ01. Next base: position 58,862 of record JAQUPX010000001.1, read on the forward strand.
CTTCAGCAACATACCTCTATCATCAATCCCGTAACTAACCTTGCTGTTAACTACAGATATATCCTTAAAATTATTAACATCTACTGCATATGTCATGGTTGCATAAAAAATAAGATTAACTAAAATTCCTATACCAATTATCCATTTTCTCATAATTTTATTTTAGGTATGAAAATATTCTATAAATTTAGCTGTTAGCCTACGATACGTTTTGTAATAATTTCTGCAAAATCTTTAGGAGGTCTGATTGCTTTACCGTATTGGTTAACGAAAGAGTGGACGGTATAACCTCTTGCCCTCACTTCTGTTTCCGTTTCATCAAAAATTTCGTAATCTATTCTTAATTTGGAGTAGGGTGGTTCAATAAGGCAAGTTTTTATTACAATTAACTCGTCATATTTTATTCCTTTTTTGTATTCACAATGCGATTCTATCACGGGGAGTTTTAAATCTTTCTTTTCCATCTCCACATAAGGCAAACCTATTTCCCGCAGTAGTTCGTTTCTTCCTTTCTCAAAATATTCAAAATACCTTGCATAATATACAACACTCATTTTGTCTGTATCGGCATACGATACGCGTAACTTTAGTTTGTTGATAATCATACTCTAGGAAATTGTAGATATATTTAAATAAGTGTCAAGAAAAACAAACAACACAAAACAAAAAGTCGCAGAGAGCGCAGAGAAGAAAAGATAGTTTAGAGTTTAAAAAACAGAATAACAGATTCGTTTTCCACAGGGATTTAAAGCCCCGCTTTGCGGGATAACAATCCCTAATCCCCACCTTGGCAGGAAAAGGGCTTGCTAAGAACCTAAAGAGATAGAATAAAACCTAGAAACACAAGATTAATAAAAAGCACTACAGAAAATAAAAGAAAAAGACACGGGACGAATTACAGCAATCTATTTTAAAATTGACAAATATGGATTTGGGGAACATATATACAATGAAGTAAGTTTTTACATAAGGAGGGAAAATGCAGATTTTAATATTATCTTTTATTATAAATAATTTATTTATGCAAACTGACTGGATGGGAGGTTCCGGAATACAGGGACCGGTAACCAACTGGTCAACCAGATATTTATCGGGAGACAGCATAACTGCAGCAACGGAAGGGCAGGTTTCTCTTATAGCCACTCAATGGACTTATAGCAATTGGGTAAAACATACAATAGAAGCAAGTTCTAAAATATCCGGAATGTTTCAGGGGCTTATGCCTGCGGATATAGATAAGGACGGATTATCGGATTGCATCGCCTGTTCTGACACAAGTCAGGTATCATGGTATAAGAATTTAGGCGGATATACTTTTCAAAAAAATATTATAGACAACAAAGATTCACTCTCTATTTGTTGGTGCACTTATCCTTACGACCTCGACAAAGACGGGGATATAGACGTATTAGTTGCCGGTCGGAGAGGCGTGTTCTGGTATGAAAATCAAAATCCCACCTGGGTTTGTCATATCGTAGACACTTCTAAAAAATTCCACAGGATTTTTGCAACCGACGTTGAACTTGATGGAGATATAGATATTATTGCGGTGGACAACAATGCTTCTTATCCTTATTGTGGAGATATTTATTTATTCCGCAACCCCGGGAACAATCAATTTTCTACAAGAGACACCGTTGCCGATTTAGGTGAAGAGGCGTGGAGAGTTTATCCTGCGGATTTGAATAACGACGGGTATCCGGATTTATACGCCGTTCACAGAAACGTTCTTGTCTTTTTAAACGACCAGACGGGACATTTTTATCAATCATTTTCTGCTGTTGGCGGTCCGAATTATGATGGCGCATGGGCAATAGATATAGATATGGATGGGGATAAGGACTTAATTTGTGGAGACAGCAACTATGGAGGGTTTTACGCTTTCCTTAATGATGGTACCGGGACTAATTTCGTAGATACATTATTAGCCGGGACGGATACGGTTAAAAACGGAACCTATACTGATGGCGGGATAGCAGCTGATATAGATTTGGACAGCATTCCGGATATAGCCGGGACCTGTGGTGGCGTAGGTTTCTTTCGTCAAAATCCCGGAAGCCCGTTAAATTTTAGTCTTTATCATATAAACTTGGCAAGTGGTTCTCACTGGATATATGCGGCCGCAATGGGACCAAAATGTATTCCCAGTATAGATTTGCTTGTTTCCAATGATGGAGAACATACGGTTTTTGAAAATCAAATGCTTACCGGTTTTGCAAACTATGGGTACATTGAATCTTCAATACTTCAATTCAGCACTCAAAGTCGTAGTCTTCAATGGTTTGGCTGGGAAGCCTGTCTTCCGGATTCAGGGAGTTTAAGGTTTTACTGGCGCGCAGATACCCTTGCAAGTAATATAATCTCTAACGTATGGAATGGCCCATATACTGCGATAAACAAAATTGATAGTTTTGCTTTGCCTACCAGTCCCCATGCTCAATTTTTTCAATATAAAGTTGAATTCACTCCAACTACAAGCGCTCCTGTAGATGTTGCCGTTCTTTATAAAGTATGGTTTACGGATACGCTCCCGATAGCCGGAATAACAGAAAATACATCCGTAAAAACGCAAACAAGATTATTTGTGGCGGGTGAAAAAATTTTATTATCTACCGAAAACCCGATTAAAAATGCCGACCTTTCTATTTATAATTCTGTGGGTGAAAAAATAGCTACACTTTTCAAGGGAACGATTAGCAACCACAAATACGAATTCAAACCTACGCTTAAATCAAAAGGGGTATACCTTGTTGTGCTTTCTAACGCAGAAGGAAATAAATCCGGCATAATAGAAACAACAAAGTTTATTAAATATAAATAGTGGCTGTGATTTTACTTTTTAAAATCTAGCTGTAATCCATATTTTTGACTACCCGAAGTACCCTCTTTAGACAACATCGAATATTTCCCACTAATACTCAACGCAGAATAAATATTATATTTTAGAAATAAATACCATCTTTTCCCTTTCCCGCTTATACATTGATTCGTCATTAACCCCGGCAAATCCGATTCGTATTCATACATTAAAGGAGTAGTTTCAAATAATGCCACTCTTGTATCAAACAATAATTTCTTAAAAACTCTCCCACCTATACCCACATATCCTGAATTTCCTGTGCTAGTTTCGGTTACCATTCTTTCAATTCTAAATCTAAAATGCATTTTGTTTTTGCAGGATATATCCGTTTGTAACCTAAATTGTTGGTCAATAGATTCGTCTAATTTTTTATAGGCATATTTACCTGTAAGAGAAACAATATTGTTAACTTTTTGTTCGACATCAAAAGAATACTCCGTGCCATTTGAAGTAGGTTTTGTCAAATCCGAATTAGGCAACCGGGCAAAAAAATCACAATAACAATTAAGCAAAGTATTGTTTGAAACTTTGTACGCGGCATATAAATAATTCCCTTTTTCTGCCAGTTCTCCTGCAGTAGTTATTGACCTGTCGCTAAATGGAGTACCGTGAAACGTATAAAACAAAGAAGGGTAATATCTATATAGGGAACCGATTTTAAACTCCGGTTTCCGGTATTCCAACCCGGCGACTCCTGCCCAAACGCTATCACATTTACCCGTTTCGGTAAACCATTCTATGCCTGTATACGAGCCTGATAAGTCCATACTAAACGTATTATGTGTTCCCAATTCATTCCCTTCCGGATTTGAATAGTATATGTTTTTATAAACAGTTGTCCCGGCTTTTAGTTTATTGTTATATTCAAATCTTGTACCGAGTAAGTTTTCTTTGATTCTGTCTTTTTTCTCCATTCCGGTAGAAGTCGAATGGTCTCCTTCGTAATCATAATATATTTTAATTTCATCGTCTTCTATTTTTCCATCTATGGGAGTGCTTGCAAAAAACAAATAATTTTTTAGAGAATGCACGGGTTTTAATTCTATGGCAGTTCCCCGTAAGAAATTATTTTCTCCTGACGTCGTATTCAGTTTTATGCCTTTTGACCTTCCTTTAATCATTCCCTGGGATTTAAATGTAACTCCCGGCGGGATGCCAAAAAATAAGTTTTCGGCAAAGTCCAAAATATAATCACCGGCTACAATTTTTTCTACAACTCCATAATTTTGCAACATTATTCCGACAGAGGCAAAATCATAATAACTTTTTTCATAGTAATCTTTTTCTATCAATGCCGAGGAAGAAATGTTTTTGTAATCAACTTTTAACCGTGTGTATGTTTTGTATGGAATTCCGGCAGTGTCTTCTATTTCAGGCAATGCATCCTGTACCCGTTGGCGCATTTGTATTGAATAATAATCAGGTTTTGTGGGAACGCCTAATCTTATATAAGGAGTTATGAGTTTAAGGATTTCGCCTGTCATTCCCGGCACATTTTTGAGGTCACTTATTTTTTTGAATTTCCCGGATTTTTGTCTTGTCAGGATAATTGATTTTGCGAGTTCGGGAGTAACCCAGTATATAGAAAGAAGTTCCTGTTCTTTGGCAGTGTTTATAGAAATGGGATTGTCTTTTAGTGTCTGCAACTCATCTGCAAGATTGTCAGATGATACAGCTCCTTCAAAACCTGCCTGACTTGTTCCGAGACTATCAGAGCTTGTAATAATAAATATAAATAAAGCTACTATGAACATAGTTTTTACTAATATAATATTGTTAAAAAAGTGTCAATTAGTTTTAAAGAACCGCTATTAAAATAGCAAAAAAGTAAAACGATGCAAAAGCAAGACTGTCTAATAATCAATTCTAAGTAAATTTTGTTGACATAGGGGAACTTCTTTATTATGATTTGTGATATTATGTGGTTCAAAAAAGAAAAAGGCATAGAAGTTACAATCAAGCGGGAAGTTCCTAATGGCTTATGGGTCAAATGCGATGAATGCGGGGAAATTCTTTACAAAAAGGAACTGGCAAAGAACTTATGGATATGCGAATTCTGCAATTATCACTTTAAGATTCCTGCCCGCAAATACATAGAAATACTGACGGACGAATTTAAGGAACTGGACATTGACATCCAAACGGCTAACCCTCTTCAATTTGAAGGGTATCTGGATAAAATAACAGCCGCCTCCGAAAAAACAGGACAGAAAGAAGCAATTCTTATTGGAGAAGGAAAAATTGGGGATTATAAAATTGCATTAGGAGTTATGGATTTTAGGTTTGTGGGTGGGTCAATGGGGTCTGTTGTCGGCGAGCTTGTAACCAAAGCAATTGAATTTGCGCTTTCCAACAAAATCCCATTAGTTATTATCAATGCTTCCGGTGGCGCAAGAATGCAGGAAGGAATTTTATCTCTTATGCAAATGGCAAAAACATCAGCAGCGCTATCCGAATTAGCCGAAGCAAAACTACCATATATAAGCATTCTAACGAACCCTACCACGGCAGGAGTTATGGCATCCTACGCATCCCTGGGAGACGTAGTAATTGCCGAACCTAAGGCATTGCTTGGGTTTGCCGGGCCGCGAGTCATCCAGGACACGATAAAACAAGAACTGCCGAAAGGCTTCCAAAGAGCAGAATTTTGTCTTGAGCATGGTTTGATTGACGCCGTTGTCTCCAGAGATAAACTTAAAAAAACTCTTATCGGAATGTTTGATTTTTTCGGGACAGAAAAAGAAGAAACACAACAAAAATAGAAGGGTATAAAATATATATTCGAAACTAAAGGGAGGAAAAATGAAAATAAAGATAAAGAAAGAGAACCTTGAACGGCTTTTAAGCAAGGTATATCCTATTCTGCCGGGAAAGAGCGCAATGCCAGCTTTAACAAATGTGCTTTTAGAAGCAAAAGGGAAAGAAATCAGCATAAGCGCAACGGACCTTGAAACTGCAATTACCTCCATAGACAAAATAGAGGTTGAGGCGGAAGGCAGTATAGCTTTAAATGGTAAAGATTTCTATGGTATGGTAAGAGAATTACCGAACAAGGACATTGAAATATCCGTTGATAATTTAAGCGCAAAAATTACCTGCGAAAAAATAAAATTTAATATCCAGGGGATGGATAAATCCGATTTCCCAAATCTTCTCAGCGTAAAGAAACAAAGAAAAGTTACCCTTCCTTTTGAAGTGCTACAAAAGGGAGTAGAGAAAACTTTGTTTGCGGCATCTACCGGAGAAATCAGCAGTATAATAAGTGGAGCATTGTTTGATTTACAGCAGGAAGAATTCAGAATTATAGCAACCGATGGACACAGAATGGCTATCTATAAAAACAAAATAAAATTAGGAAACATAATGCGTTTTGTTATCTCTCCTAAAGTATGGAAAGAAGTTGCCAATTTTTCATCGGGAGTAGATATTTACTTTAACGAAAATACGGTTGGACTTTTCTCGGAAGATACGGTTATCGTATCACGAATAATGGAAGGGGAATTTCCTCCTTATGAAGCGGTTATCCCGAAACACAACGACAAGACATTAACCGTTTCGAAAGAAGAACTTAACTCTGCGGTAAAAAGAGCTTTGGTAGTTGCACCGGATATAAGCCATTTGTTGAAATTCAAGTTATCCAACGAGTCCGTTACGATAGAGGCGAACTCCGAAAGAGGAGAAGTAAAAGAAGAAATTCCTTGCAAATACAAAGGTGATTCAATGGAAATAGGATATAACGGTAATTATGTTTTATCCGTAATTAACAAACTAGGAACGGAAAACGTAAAGTTCTTGCTTAAGGACCCCGAAGCAGCGGCATTGATTGTTCCCGATATACCCAAGAAAGAAGAGAAAGAAGAAGAACTTGTTTATCTTTTGATGCCTATTAAGTTGATATAATCCTATTATTGCGAACAACGGGTAGTTAAGGAAAAGTATTTCTGGGTGTATGTAAGTTAGACTCAAGATAATTATATCAAAAATTAAAAATTAAATATCAAAAATACAAAAACAGAGACCACGAAATAGAAACACCTGCCCACAGTTGAGAAAAAAGATAATTCTACCTTTGGTTCTTTTAGACCAACTTGTAAAATTATTCTCCTTTATACTACAAAAATCACATTTTAATATACCGGGGCTAACCTATATTAAAAGCAAAGGATACCTGTTTGGAATTTTTGTTTTTATTCCCTATAACAGAATATTGGTAATCGGATTACTGCTTATAAGTTTGTATATTATTGTTTTGTTTTTCAGATTTTACTGGGTGAAATTCAATCGCACCCGGTTAAGTTATATTTCGTTTTCTTTTATTATAGGGGGCTTTTTAGGAAACGGCATAGACTGCATTATATTCGGATATGTAAGAGATATGATAGCCATACCTGTATATATTTCTACGAACCTGTCCGATTTATTTATAGGCACAGGACTTTTAATATTGGCAATAGAATTATTGTTTAATAAAGATTTCCGAAAAGTCGGGTTAATGCTGAAATCGCCAAAAGGAGAATTAGAATCCATCCGCCCTTTAGGCAGTTTGATAGTTCAGGATTTTAAAAATGTTTACAAGTGGATAAAATGTCGTTAAGGTAAATCCAAATGAACACACCTCATAAATTTAACAAAGACAATTCATATTGGAAATTCAAGGACAAATATCTGGAGTTTGAAAAATGGGGTGGGGTAGAAGTAATAGTCAGTTTACGAGGATATAAAAAAGAAATAAAAGATTCGCTCGAGAGCAAGGCAAAATTAATAACGGGAAAGCAGGTTCACGGTAACAAAGTTCTTGTTGTATCCGAACCCGGCGAGTACGAGTGTGACGGGTTTATTACAAATAAAACCGGTATTTATCTTGGGGTATCCACTGCTGACTGTATGCCTGTATTTATTTATGAGAAAAGGAATAAGATAATAAGCCTTCTGCACGCAGGAAGAAAAGGCACACAGGAAGGTATTCTCGCGGAAGCGCTTCGTATTTTAAAACAGGATTTTAATTCGGACGCTAAGGACATTTCTGTATTATTTGGTCCGGCAATATGTCCACTTTGTTATGAGTATGACTTATGGGAAAACAATTATCAACAGGCAAAGGATATGGGAGTAACGGATATTATAAACCCCGAAGTATGCACGGCAGAAAATCTTGATATGTTTTATTCCTATCGGAAAGAACGAACCCCGGAAAGAATGTTATCGGCGATCTGTTTAAAATAAGTCCTCTCCACAGTTTTTACAAAGATGCAAGGCTAAAGCCTTGCCCTACTTAATCAGTATTAGTTTCTTTGTCTCCCTATAATTCCCAGCACTGAATTTTGCGAAGTAAATGCCGGAGGGGAGGTTCTCGGCAGGGTTGACTTTATAAGTTCCCGATGTTTTTTCGCCGTTCACTAATGTTTGCACAATACGCCCTGAGATGTTATAAAGTTTCAAAGAAACTTTTGCCTTTATTGGGACAGAATATTGTATTGTTGTTTTTCCTATAAATAGATTCGGGGAAAGACCAAAAGCTAAGTCCTGTTTTTCTTCCGCTCCTATCTCTGACAACGCAAAACGGAAAGAAATAGAATCTCCCACAGAACCTACATCATATATATATAATCCTCCCAGGTTTCCATTTGAGAGAAAACTGCTTGGATTGGTGCCGTCATTTATCATTGTTCTTCCCGAGTTACTGCTAAAGTTTGCGTTATTTGTAACTCCGTTTGAATCCAGAGTTCCATCGGGCCTATATAAATATACTTCATCCGGTGGCCCGTCTGCATTTCCTGCACCGTCCTGCCCTGTGTTTATCCTATATACGAGCAAGCCGGAACCCGGCAATTTGCTTTCAAAAACTCCGGTTTTTCTTCTGTATTCGACAACAAAAAATTCGGTATCGGCATAAGGGGATTGGATTTTGTAACAGTTGTTAGTCGGAGAAATCAGCGGTTTAAGCCAATAAGTTCCATTAGTGTCAATCTCCGGTATATCGTTAATCCAGGTGCCGTATCTATATTTCATATAAGCGCTCATATGTTCGGGCGGGTTCAAGCTTGTGCACATAATATCCCATCTTCCCGCCGGGGATATCCCGTCAAAAGAGTAATGATAAAGGTCGGGCGAGCCCAGGGAATGGAACATTTCGTGACACAGGACATTGACCGTGACCTGACTTTGCAGTTGAAAATTATAATCCATAACCTGCATTCCGTTTATATAAACGGCGGTACTATATAAAGACCATCTGTGAGGCCATAATAATGACGCCCATCCTTCGGGGTCCCCGTATATAATGAAACATACATTATCAACAAACCCGTCTAAATCTCCGTCTACGTCTAGGGTCCCCGGGATTTGAGAACTGACAAAGTCAACGGCGTTTTCGAGCAAAGTATGTTCTCTCAGTCTTCTTTGGCTTCCGTTATTCCCGCCGGTATACCCGTCGGGGTTAGTAATTGAGTCATAGGCTTTGTAGTAGTTCCTTGGAAAGGAGTCCTGAAAAGATACTACCGTAGATACCGTCTGGGGATAAAAAGTAGATGTGATTTCCAGTTGGTTATAAGAGGCTTCCTTAAAATAATTATACATTGAATTTGAATCGCTGTTTGTGTTGTTGAATTTATTATCATATGTTGATATGTCGTCCGTAAATTCGGATTCGTCGCTGAACCTGATAAAAACTATTATGTTGTTTATAACTCCTGTGCTTGGGGCTTTAGTTCCTTTAGTCTTGGGGAAAGATTTAAAAAAAGAATCTCTCATTTGTTTCATTTTATCGGGCGAATAGTTAATGCCTTTTTTCAAGCCTAAGAGTTCGGGATTAACTTTATTAACAACATACGCAGTTGGGACAAGTTCATCTCCTGATTTATCGGCGTATACGTAATAACCTGTTTTATGATTCTGTATGATGGTAAAGTTATTCCCGTCGTGGAGCCAGCTGTAGAATTCATCTCCCGTAGCAAAGCAATGCACTATTTCACCGTTGGGTTGTTTAAGAGTTTGCGGGACATCCGTAAGATAGGCGGCTTGGATGGAAGTTAACGCAGAGATTATGAAAAAGGCTAACAAAAAATAAATACTTTTTTTTCTCATTTATGCCTCCTAAATTAAATTTACATTCTATATACTATTTGTTGTTAAAATGTCTGTTTGTCAACCACTAAATTATAGATTAACAAATTGGGGCTGCGGGATTATTACAGAACGAAAAGCCCAGTCCGCCTCAGGCGGAGATAACTTGGACTAATCCCGCCGGGGCGGTAAAAGTCCAAGTAACCGCAGAGTTCGCAGAGAAGAAAAAATGAACGGGGAACAGAAAGTTTCTCCCGTAACAGACTCGGGACTATAGTGGACGCAGATACACGCAGATTAACAAGATAAAAAGAGTAGAGCGTAAAAAAGGGGTTGGAAATGGATTCCCGCTTCCGCCATGCCTTCGGCAGGTAAACGGGAATGACAAACTCCGGAGATTCTCGCACAAACATACCCTTCCTGAGGCAGGCAAACAGAACGGCAGGCATGGACACTAAGGACGTAAAGAACAGAAACGGGCAGAAACGAAAATATTAAAAACCTGAGACTTTTTCGAGGTCGAGAATAACTTTTGTGCTATCGGGATTTGTATATTCCCAGAGAACGAATCCATATTTCGGGTGGAAATAAAAAGTTGCGTTATGAATACCTTCTTTGCTTTCTGCTCTTGTATCAACCTGCCAGCATCCTGTGAAATTCATTAATGAGGTAGAAACGTCTTTTTGCCCGACAATTTCGTAATACTTTTTTACTTCAAATCCTTCCCACTTCCCCCATCCTTTTCCTATTTGTAATATATTTTTCCATTGTTTACCTTTTGTGAAAGGTTTTTGAATTTCCGGGAAAGCAGTAAGTTCCGTGAACCTGAAACTTGCTTCACGGGGCGGGTGCATCCAAACCTTCTTGGAATCCTCTATAATGCCTGTTTCTTCTGTTCCTTTTATTTGGTGATATACTATTAAATGATTAGATGATGTTGCCTTAGAACTATCTGTAACCCATTCTAAATTCTTCCCATTCCCTTCCATATATTTATATCTTATTCCTGTTTGCCCCAAAAAATCTTCCCCGGTAACACTCAATACAACAAATTGAGAATCTTTGACACTGCCGTTTTTATCAAAAAATGTCGCCCTATACCTCCATTCTTTGCCTTTCCGATATATATTATCAACCGTTAATTTTCTTTCAACGATTTTTTCCTTGTATAATAGAATGCCATAACAAATACCACATAAAACAAGAGGTATAACAAAATATTTTGGAAAATCTCTTTGAGTCATAGAATTATTTTTTACCTAATTCCCTGTGATTAAGTATAACCGGTCCTATAATACTTAACAATGCAATATAAAACAACGTATGAAAAAGTTTACTGGTTAAAAAAGTTTTAGATTCTCGTAGCAAAGTCAAACAAGCCTCCGGTTCAGGAAGAATATAATCGGCTAAAAATTTTATAATTGAACGCAATGTTTCGTTGGGTATTACATACATTACTCCGAATAAGACAGAAAGTAATATTATTACAGTTATATTTGAATAACCTTTTAAGAATGTGGAAAGTGTAGCGCTAATCAATGTCCAGAGTATATGGGATATTATTCCTGCAATAGGCAAAACGAACCACATCTTAATATCCATATTTGCATTAACTGTTGAGGATATTATTATCAAAGCAGATAGCATCATTATAACTATGATTATGGAGCCCACTGAAATAACTCCGAGGACTTTACTTAAAAAAAACTGTGTATAAGATACGGGTTTGCTTAGAACGGTCAGGATTTTGCCATCAGCAATGTCATAGTCGATTATTCCGACGGTAAACAACACGGATAGGATAAAAATAATGGTCGAGAACAGCTCGAAATTCACGCTTTTAAAAATACATACTGTGGCAATTACCACGCCTATAGATACTATACCAATAAGAATAGCCTGCCGTGTTCTGAGCAGTTCTTTGATAGTATTTTTAACAATGGCTTTTGAAATCATATTTCTTTTCCTATAATTCTGATAAACAAGTCTTCCAGAGATTCTGTAAGTTCACTCGTTTTATAAGTCTCAATAATTTTTGCCTGTTTCATAAAAACAACCCTTGTGCATACTTTTTCAACTTCCGAAAGCTGGTGAGAATTAAGAAAAATTGTTTTTCCCTGTTCCCGCATTTCAAGGATTATGTTTCGGATATCAACGATACCGATGGGGTCTAACCCAAGAGTCGGTTCATCCAGAAAGAGCAAGTCAGGATTGTTTAACAACGCCTGTCCCATACTAAGACGCTGGAGCATACCGCGGGAGTAAGTTGATACTTTTTTTCCTTTTGCTTCTTCAAGTCCGATTTTCTTTAACATTTCCGAAACTATTTTTTCTTTTTGTTCTTTTATTCCATAAAGCTCGGCATGAAAATTCAGCAATTCTTTTCCTGTAAGGAATTTATGGAAAGCCGGGTTTTCCGGGACATACCCGATTTTTGCCCTTATTCCCATATCATCATTTTCTTTCCCAAAAAGTTTTATTGTACCGGTATCAGGTTTGAGAAAACCCAACATCAGCAGGAGGGTAGTCGTTTTGCCTGCGCCGTTTGGGCCGAGGAACCCAAAAACTTCGCCTTTATCCACCTCAAAACTAACATTATCAACGGCTAAAGCTTTTTTCTTTCCGAATTTACTGTAAGACTTGCTTAACCCCTCAACTTTTATAATATTATCCATTTTTCTGCTTTACCGAGAAAAACTAAAATGCTTTTATCTTTACATATTAAATTTTAATCTTTTGTCAATAATTTTTTGGAAGGCATGGGGAGTTTTGGATTTTCCAGCGGAGCTGGATAGGAACAAGTTGTTATTCGTGTATTAGTATATTCGTTATTAGGGGGATAAGATGGATTCCCGCTTCCGCCATGCCTTCGGCAGGTAAACGGGAATGACAAACTCCAGAGATTCTCATGCAAAGGCGCAATGCTCGCAAAGAATAGAGGCGAATTAGTAAGTTGATTGATATTAGGTAAAATATTAATACTTTTTATTGACAGTTGATTGTTTTCAATTAAAAATAGCAGTAAGATTTAACGTTAAACTGTTAGCAGATAATTATGTGTATATGAGCTTATCTCTACAATTCGTTCAGAACTATAATTGGCAGCCAGCAAAGCTGGATACCAATCCCTAATCCGCCAGAGGCGGAAAGGGCTTGCTATAAGGAGGAAAATATATGTTACGATTAGGAGTGAATATAGACCACGTTGCTACCGTACGAGAGGTTCGAAAAACACAATTTCCCGACCCGGTGCAGGCAGCAGTTTTAGTAGAGCTTGCGGGAGCAGACTCGATCACGGTTCATCTCAGGCAAGACCGCAGGCACATAAAAGAAAGAGACATCGAACTTCTGAAAAATACTTTGAACATAAAATTAAACGTAGAAATTGCATTAAATAAAGAAATCCTGGATTTTATCGTAAAGGTAAAACCATTTTCGTGTTGTCTTGTGCCTGAAAGGGTTGAAGAAATCACAACGGAAGGCGGATTGGACATAATAAAATTTACAGAGCAGGTAAAACAAACAGTAAGAACGCTCAAGAAAGCAGGCATATATACGGCAATTTTTATAGAGCCGGACGAAAGTACGATAAAATACGTTCCGCAATGCGAAGCAGAAATTATAGAACTACACACCGGTAAATATGCAGACGCAACCAATCCTTCAGATATTTCAAAAGAACTTTCGCGGATTAAAGATGCGGCAAAACTTGCAAAATCACTGAACTTAGAGGTGCATGCAGGGCACGGGTTGCATTATAATAATGTGATTCCTATAGCCCGGATTCCTGAGATTGAAGAACTTAATATCGGGCATTCGATTATCTCCCGCGCTATGTTCGTCGGGTTGGAAAAAGCAATACGGGAAATGTCGGGACTGATGGGACGATGAGAAGAATTTTGCCTGCCTGACGGTAGGCAGGGATTTTGGATTGGGGATTTTGGAATGTAGATTGCGGAATTAAAAAACGAAAAGATAGAGAAATGCTGAACTACAAATTAGAAGACTACAAAAAACAGGCTCACGCAAAGCCGCTAAGAACGCAAAGGAAAAACAACAAAAGATATGGGAATTATGAATTACAAATTAAAAGATAAGGCTACTATGACACTTAAACAGGCAAAATATTTACCTGCAATTTATCTGATGGGAGTTATAGTTTTATCCGTAGTTTTTACCACGGGATGCAAAAACAAATCCAACAATATCTCGGTACAAACGGAAGACTTTACAAAAATGGAGGGGTATATATTTTCGGAAAACTATGCATACCTGATTAACTTTGAAAAAAACTCCATTGCAGCTAAAGTAAAATTGCCGCCAAAAATAAAAGATTTTTACGTTACGGGAGACAATATATTTCTTACCGGGGATTATTTGATGCAACTCTCAAAAGGCAAATTCAACAGAATTGCAACACTTACAAAAGATTTCAAGCAAGTATGTAAAACGGATAAAGACATTTACATCTTAAACAAAACGAAGATAAAGGCAATTAAATCGGGTTTTACAATTCCTCTTTCGGAAGAGCCGATAAAATTTAGCGTAGAGTTTGATAAGATATGGGTATTGGATAAGAACGGTGTTTCCGTTTATAAATTACCGGGGGAATCAGGCGAAGACACGAAAGAAAACCAGCGCATCCCTGTAGACGGGGCAACGGATTTTATGCTCGCTCCTTACGGGATTAGAGTTTATGTAGCAAAACAAGGTTTCATTGACGTGTTTGATACTCAAAATTTTACACTTATCACTCATATTCCCATCAAAGGAATTCCCCACAAAATACTTTTCTCCGCCACGACGGATAAAATATATTGCATTACGGAAGTGGACGCTTCAACCAATGAAGCTATGATATATATGATAAACAGGTCATTGAATAAAGTCGAAAATATTTTACGGATAGACAATGTAAAAGATTTTTCGCTTTCCCAGAATGGCAGTTACGGAATGATTTTAACGGATTCCCTCTCTACCGATGAGCCGGGAGCAATACACATATTAAATACCGAAACAAATAAAATAATAAACAAAATAGCAATAACCGTAAACGACATTACAACAAGCGTAGGGGATTCGAGGATATACTGCCTTACTCCGACAGAGTTGGTATACATTCCTGCTTTATCGGCATTAGGCGAAAAAACAAACGAGCTTGAACCTACATTCAGAATAAAAGTTGACGGGGGAAAGAAAATAATTATAATGCCTAGAGTAGACAATAAGGTAGAAAACGTTGACGACAAATTTTTTGTTCTCCAAATAGATGTCGAAAAAGATTCCATTAATTATGTTAAGGGGTTATTACAAAAAAACTGTTATCCGATATGGGGATGTCAATTTGCAAACGATTATAAATTACGGATTGGTTTTTTCCGCACAAGAGAAGATGCGGATTTGTTTGAGAAAAGAGTACGGACAATAATAAAGAATCCTATAGAAATAGTTAAGACACAAGCAGAATCGTCTAAGGTTGTGGGGATGGACATAAGAGATTTAAACCAGAATGGATTATCGGATGCCGCAATACAGGAAGACGGGAAAGATATAATAATTTTCGAAATACAAAATGGCATTTATACCGAAATATACAGATGTTCAAAAGACGAGCCAACGTACAACGGAGACCCTGCGTTTACAAACGTGCCGGATGGCAGCAGCACAAAATTGGCAATAAGAACGCCTATGCTAAACGGAAAGAATTCAATTATAGAGTTCTCTGTTAAAGAGGAAGCCGCCGATAAAAAAGATGGACTATTTATGGAGAGGATAGAATGATGGACTTCAAAGAGGCTTTAAATTTTTTATATAGTTTTAAGAACTGGGAAAAAATCCCTGATTATGAGATTGAACTCAAAGGATTCAAAGAGTTTTTAAAAAAGATAGGTTCCCCCGAGACGAAAGTAAAAAACCCGATACTGGTAGGCGGCACAAAAGGAAAAGGCTCAACGGTCTCCTTTTTGACGGCTATTTTTAATAAGATGGGCAGGACCGGAGTTTACACTTCTCCACATTTTATAAGTGTCCTGGAACGGATACGAGTGGCAGACCCTTCCGCTTCAATTAAAGAAGAAGGGGGCAATCGAATACCAGAAAAAGATTTCATTAAAATCCTTGAAGAATTAAAACCGTTTATAACTGAAGAGCGAACAACGTTTGAAATTTTAACGACTATTGCTTTTATATACTTTGCCAGACAATCTACGGAATTTTCCGTTTTCGAAATCGGGCTCGGCGGACGACTGGACGCTACAAATGTCGTCAACCCAGTAGTATCGGTTCTTGTTCCGATAAGTCTTGACCATACGGAAGTTTTGGGAGATACATTAGCAGATATAGCGAGAGAGAAATGCGGAATAATAAAAGAAAACGGCAAAGTCATATCCGCACCACAGGACGAAGAAGTTATGCTTGTAATAAAAGAAATTTGCAGAGAAAGAAACGCAACCCTTAAAGTAATAGGCGAGGATTTCTTTTGTGAGCATCCCGAATGCAGTATAGATGGAGCTAAGTTTACCGTAAACGACAGGGAGTATTCAATTCCGCTTCTCGGGAGACATCAGATAATAAATGCAATGACGGCAATATTGACGGCGCAGACTTGTGGAGTGCCGGACGAAATAATACAGGCAGGATTAAAAGAAGCGACCATCCGCGGCAGGCTGGAAATTATGTGGAGACAGCCATACGTCGTATTTGACGGGGCGCACAACGTGGCATCCGCATGGGTATTAAGGAGAAGTATAATCGAATTATTTGGTTTCAAAAAGTTGATTTTAGTATTCGGACTTCTAAAAGATAAAGACAAAGAAGCTATCATTCAAACGCTTGCGCCAATAACGGACTATGCGATTATAACGCCGGTTAAAGTAGAGCGGTCTGCGAATCCCGAAGAATTGCTGGAGATTTTTAAGAAGGAAAAAATACCCGCAGAAATAGCTTCGGATTCTCACAGCGCACTAAAACTAGCGCTCAAAAAAGCAAAAGAAAAAGACTTGATTTTGGCAACGGGATCGTTGTATTTAATAGGGGAACTTTTAGGTAATACAAAGTGGACAATAATAAACTAAAAAGGGGGAGAAATGGACGAAACAAATAACACTTTAAATGAAATTCCGGAAGCGTCGTTCATAGGAATAATATTGTTTCTTGCAACGATAGCATCCCAACACCTTGGATTGGTTAAAAATCCGTTGAGCGATAAAGTGGAAAAAGATATCAGGCTGGCAAAATATTCAATAGACTCCCTTGAGATACTTAAAGACAAAACCAAAAACAATCTTGCTAAAGAAGAAAGCGACCTTTTAGAAAATATTTTAAGCGAATTAAAATTGGCTTATATCAAAGTAGAGGCAGATGGTAATACCAAAAATAACCCCCCAATCTCTTTGTGAACTAAAACGACAAGGCGAAAAAGTAGCACTGCTTACGGCTTACGATTACCCAACGGCTCTTATAGAAGATAGCCTTGGCATAGAAATAATTCTTGTCGGGGATTCATTCGGGATGACCGTTTTAGGATACGATTCCACGTTGAAAGTCGGGATGTCGGAAATGCTTATGGCTTGCAGTGCAGTCGGCAGAGCCGTAAAACGGGCAATGATAGTAGCGGATATGCCGTTTATGAGTTACCAGCCGTCTAATTCTGCCGCCGTAAAAAACGCAGGGAAGTTTGTCTCCTCTGCAAATGCAGATGCGGTAAAAGTTGAAGGCGCAGGGATAACACTTGAAAGAATTAAAGCTATTATAGGCGCAGGAATTCCCGTAATGGGACATATCGGATTTACCCCGCAGTCGCTGAAAAAATTCGGCACTTATAAAGTGGTCGGCAAAATTGATACGGAAGAAAAACAACTTATTGAAGACGCAAAAGCGTTGGAAAAAGTTGGCGTATTTTCGATAATCGTTGAATGCGTATCAAGTAAAATCATAAAAGAAATTAAGAAAGCAGTGAAAATCCCAATCTATGGAATAGGCGCCGGAGCGGACTGCGACGGACAGATTCTTGTGGTAAATGATATATTGGGTTTGTTCCAGGGGAAGTTGCCCAAGTACGTAAAAAAATATGCCGACCTGACTCCCGTCATTGAGAAAGCAATAAAAGAATACATCAGCGATGTAAAAAATAATAAGTACCCCGACGAAGAACATACGTATAAGTAGGGAATGTAACTGACAAAAAAATAGTAACCGCAAGATTCCATCCTCCAAAAAGATTGGCGGACAGGCGCGATTTACACAAGAAACAGAAAAAACATACATCCTCAAAAAATGTAAAATTGGTATGATAAAATCGTTGACAATTAACAACCCCACGATTAAGCTATGCGCATAGTATATATAATACTAAGGGGGATATATGTATAAATTTTTAAGTGTTTTAGGATTTGTAGTTTTATTTAGCTTAAACATAAAAGCCGCTACTGTCAGAGCGCCGGACACATTATGGACAAGAACTTATGGAGGAACAAATATTGACATAGGTAATTCGGTTCAACAAACGCAGGACAATGGTTTTATCGTTGCAGGATATACGGCTCCTACAACAAGCGAAAACACCGGAGATATCTATCTATTAAAAATAAATTCTACCGGAGATACGGTCTGGACAAAAATCTATGGCGATAGCGCTGATGATAGAGCTTATTCGGTTAAACAATCATTTGATAATGGTTTTATTATTGCAGGTTATACCGCTTCTTTTGGACATGGTAAAGAAGATGTCTATTTAATAAAAACAGACTCGGCCGGGGATACATTGTGGACAAAAACTTATGGTGGGACAGAAGACGAAGAGGGAGCGCTTGTTCAACAAACTTCCGATTCAGGTTTTATCATTGCAGGAACTACAAACTCTTTCGGAGCAGGTAATGCTGATGTCTATTTAATTAAAACGAATTCTTCCGGCGATACACTATGGACAAAAACTTATGGTGGGGCTGATAGCGATTGGGGCAGTTCCGTCCAACAAACACAAGATAGCGGTTTTATCGTTACAGGATGGACAGCTTCTTTTGATACCAACGGTTACATGAACGCCTACTTAATAAAAACAGATGCCAACGGGGACACTATGTGGACAAGAACTTTTAATTTAAGTATTGCTTATTCCGTCAGACAAACAAAAGACAATGGCTTTATTGTTGCAGGTATTACAGAAAGCGATATGGGAGATAAGGATGTCTATCTTGTAAAAACCGATGTAAATGGAGATACTATGTGGACAAGAACTTACGGCGGATACAATGACGATGAGGCTTATTGTGTTGAAGAAACACAGGACAGCGGATTTATTGTTGCAGGATTTACAGGCGTATATGGAACAGCCGGAGAAACTTATATACTAAGAACAAATATTAACGGGGATACTATGTGGACAAGGTCTTATGGTGAGACTTCGTATGCTAGTTTTAACTCTATACAACAAACTCAGGATGAAGGATTTATAGCCGTAGGCTTTTTATATTCAGGTGATGCAGGTGTCTACCTGGTAAAACTCGGGAAAGAACCCGGCATTGAAGAAAACAATAAATCGGTTTCCGGCATTACCCTGCAAATTCAACCGAACCCATTTACCAATATTTCAACAATAGCATATCAACTACCAAAAGATTCTTATGTTTCATTAAAACTTTATGATATGTCCGGCAGATGTTTAAAAACGTTAACCGAAGGGAAAAAGAAAGCCGGTTATCATAACGAGAATCTTGAGGCAGAAAAATATCCGAATGGGATATATTTCATAAAGTTTGCCACAGAAAATCGTAAGGAAAGCAAAAAATTGATACTGATGAAATAAGGGTAATTTTACTGTTTCTAACACAAGTTGTTGGTATCGTAAACAAGAGACAGGAAAATAAGAGATCTGTCTTTTGATTTTAAAAGTAATACCCCACATAAGCGCAAAAGAGAAAACCCCAGGGAACAGATAGAAAAAAATAGAGAACGAAAAAAAGAATGGCAAGAAATGTAACAGGTGGTAACTTGTTGACAGATAGTAGAAAAAGCACATTAATAAATTAAGTTGATTAAATCAAAGCTTAAAAAAGAAATGAAAAGTAAAAAAAAGTTAGCACAAAAGTTGCCCCTCTTGTTTATTTTAATAATTGTATTCGGCCTTCTAACTTTTCTATTAATCCAACAAAGGAAAACAAAAGAGTGGAACAACAAGGGCGTAGCATTTTTCAAATCCCGTCAATACGAGGAAGCGATAACGGCTTACGACAAAGCAATAAGCATAAAGCACAATAATGCAATGGCGTGGCACAACAAAGGTTGGGCATTGTTTCAGCTTGGAAAATATGAGGAAGCGCTGAGCGCTTTTGATAAAGCGCTAAACATAAACAAAAATTTTGCGGGAGCGTGGGACGGGAAAGGATGGTCACTTGCGAAACTCGGTCAATACAATGAATCTCTGCCGGCTTTTGAAAAAGCAATAACTATAAAACAAAGTTTCGCAGGAGCATGGTATGGCAAAGGTTGGGCGCTGGGTAAGCTCGGGCGATACGAAGAGGCGCTGACAGTTTTTGATAAAGCATTAAGCGTAAGACCTAATTTTTCGGAAGCGTGGGAAAGTAAAGGTTGGACGCTTGATAAACTCGGAAGATATGAGGAATCACAGACGGCTTTTGAAAAAGCCAAAGAATCCGAAAAGAGAAACAGGAAACTACTAAAAAAACAGCAGACGAGATAAAGACAAATAACGAATTGCTGCTTGACAAACGCATCATTAAGTTATAATGAGTAATATAACTTATGAGATTACGGGAAGATAACAAAATGGGAAAAACAAATTTTCTAAAGAAATATTTTTCATTACTTATAGGGATATTGGTATCAACTGAATTATTTGCATCTGCACCGGATACATTATGTACAAGGACTTATGGGGGGACTGGTATAGATTGGGGTTTTTTAGCCCAAGAAACTCAAGATAGCGGATTTGTCATCGTAGGTACTACAGGATCTTTCGGGGCAGGAAATTATGATGTTTATCTCATTAAGACAGATTTCTCCGGCGATACTCTTTGGACAAAAACTTTCGGTGGGATTGATGATGATTTGAGTCGTTCAATTCAACAGACTTTTGAAAATGGGTTTATCATTGCTGGACAGACAGAATCTTTCGGAGCAGGCGACGTAGACTGCTATTTGATTAAAACAGATTCCTTAGGCAATACTCTTTGGACAAAAACTTTCGGCGGGACTGATGCTGACAGGGGCTGGTCGGTTCAACAGATTTCCGATAGTGGCTTCATCATCGCAGGATACACAGAATCTTTCGGGGCAGGTGCTGAGGATGTCTATTTAATACGGACAAATTCTTCCGGCGATACTCTTTGGACAAAAACTTTCGGTGGGATTGATGATGACTATGGCAAGTCAGTCCAACAGACTTCTGATGGCGGTTTTGTCATTGCAGGATACACATACTCTTTTGGAGCAGACTCTGGAGATGTCTATCTGATTAAAACAAACTCTTCCGGGGATACTTTGTGGACTAAAACTTTCGGAGGAGTTCGCGAGGATGAGAGCTATTCTGTTCAAGAAACTCAAGATAGCGGTTTTATCCTTGCGGGAGTAACAAACTCTTTTGGAGCAGGCGATATAGACGTCTATCTAATCAAAACAGATCCTTTAGGCGACACCCTCTGGACAAGAACTTTCGGTGGAGATAGCATTGATTATGGCCTTTCTGTTCAACAGACTTCTGGCGGAGGCTTTATTATTGCAGGATGGACAGATTCTTTCGGGGCAGGCGGGTCTGACATCTATCTAATTCGGACAAATTCTTCGGGTGACGCCTTATGGACAAAAACTGTTGGTGGAACTGACTGGGATTGGGGCTACTCCGTTCAACAAACTAAAAACAATGGGTTTATCGTTGCAGGAGTTACAAACTCATTCGGGGCAGGTGGTTCTGATATCTATCTTATCAGATTGGGGAAAGAAACAGGGGTAGAGGAAAAATTAAATATTAAAAATCAAAAATTAAATATAGAGATAGGAGAAAACCCGACAACTAATTTCGCAAATATTTCTTATACTATTCCTTCTCAATGCAAAGTGGAACTTAATATTTATGACATAACAGGAAGTTGTGTAAAAACATTATTCGGTGGGGAAAAAGAAGCGGGGGATTATAGCATTAATCTGAATGCAAAAGAATTAAAAGCAGGAATATATTTTGTGAGACTAACGACCGGCACGCTTACAGTTACAAAGAAAATTACAGTTATACGATAAAAAGAGTGGATTCCAGCTTCCGCGGGAATGACAAATAGAAAGCAAAAAGATAAAAGCAATTTGATTGGAGGTTATATATGAAGAACATAAACAATCCGACAGGCGATACAAAAACAACATCAACACATATTGCGCTATTCAAAGGCAAACAAATAAGAAAAACTATTTATAATAATGAGTGGTGGTTTTCAGTTGTCGATGTAGTACAAGTATTAACCGACCAGCCTGATGATTATATGGCAAGAAAGTATTGGAATAAACTTGCTCAAAGATTAAGAGAAGAAGGAAGCGAGGTGGTGACAAAATGTCACCGACTGAAACTGGAAGCTTCTGACGGGAAAAAATATGAAACAGATTGTGCTAATACTGAAGGCATTTTTCGTATCGTTCAATCCATTCCATCTCCCAAAGCCGAACCATTTAAACGCTGGTTGGCTAAGGTAGGATATGAACGGGTACAGGAAATAGAAAACCCGGAACTTGCCACAAAAAGGACAAGGATTCTATACAAGCTTAAGGGTTATTCCGACGAATGGATAGAAAAAAGAATGCGGGGAATCGCAATCAGGGAAGAATTAACCGACGAATGGGAAAAACGCGGAGCGGAAGAAAAAAAGGATTACGAGATTTTGACGGCAGAGATTTCAAAGGCAACTTTTGGCATAACACCCGGCCGATACAAAAAAATCAAAGGTTTAAAAAGAGAAAACCTGCGCGACCATATGGATGATTTCGAATTAATTTTTACAATGCTTGGTGAAAAAATAACAACAGAAATTCACCGCAGTGAAGATTCCAAAGGTGTTCCAAAATTAAAAAAGGATGCAAAAACCGGCGGTGAAGTCGCGGGAAATGCAAGAAAAGAAACAGAAAAGAAAATCGGACGAAAAATAGTCTCCAACAAAAACTATCTGCAAAAGCCCAAAAACAAAAAATTGTCGGATAAATAAAAACATAACATTATGATTGGCGAATTTGAAATAATAAATAAAATAAGAAAAGATTTTCCTAAAATAGGGGATGATTGCGCGGAAATAATTATCCTCACCCCCGGGAAAAAACTTATAACTTCGACGGATGCTTTTGTCGAAGGAACACATTTCAAGAGACAATATTTTTCCGGTTACGATATCGGATACAAAAGTTTTACTGCTTCCGTATCGGATATTGCGGCTTGCGGTGGAACTCCGAAATACGGACTTGTTGCGCTCGGAATGCCGAACGGAGACACGACATTCGTAAACTCTTTATATGCAGGAATAAAAGCAGTCAGCAAAAAATATAAAGTAGAAGTAATCGGCGGAGATACGGTATTGTCGCCATTCGTTTTTGTAAGCATAACCGTAATAGGAGAAACGGAAAAATTCATAACCCGTAAAGGAGCAAAAGCCGGGGATATAATTTGTATTACGGGAACGGTAGGAAGCGCTTCGGCAGGATTAACCGCATTAGAAAAAGGAATAAAAAGCAAATGCACAAAGAACCAACTTAATCCGGAAGCTCACGTAAAAGAAGGGCTTTTGCTTGTACCATACGCAAGTTCCATGATAGACATATCCGATGGGTTGATCAGCGATTTAACTCATATACTTGAAGAATCCAAAGTGAGCGCAAAGATTTTTCCCAATAAAATCCCGATAGATAAAGAAGTGTTTAAGGTCGCAAAAATGGTTGGTTGCAAAGCAGAATATTTTGCCTTAAACGGCGGCGAAGATTATGAGCTTTTATTTACTCTGCCGTCACGACTATTAAAAAAAGCCAGAGGCAAAATTAAGTTCACGGAAATAGGAGAAATAACACCTCTTAATAAAAAACCTCAGGTTATGGATGAGAAAGGAAATATTATTTTGGCAAAAGGGTTTGACCATTTCAAGCAGAGCAAGAAATAGGAACTAAGGGCATAACACAAGCACTCCAAACAAAAATACCAGTGGGCAAGCCGACGGACAAGCGCCTTGTTCCCTTGCTACTTTAAGAAATACTGCTCCCCTATTTGATTAGAGTAATCTTTTTAGATATGCGCGTATCCGTTGTATTAAGTTTTATGAAATAGATTCCGGAATTGAGATTGGTTGTGTTAATTGTCGTATTGTAATTGCCTACCGGTTTAGACTCGTCAATAATCGTTTTTGCTAACCTGCCCGTTGCATCATAAAGTTTTAAAGATACGTGTTGAGTGGTAGGGATGAACAGAGATATGTTTGCTTTTTTTGTAGCCGGATTAGGAGAGACATCAAGGCTAAGCTTCTGTTCTTGAGTTTTAGATTCTTCTATTCCAATTGCCAAATCAACAGCTGCGCCAAGATTCATTTTGCCATAACCGGTATATTTATCCTTTCCTGCAGGGCTTATATCCACAGCAGTAGCAATCAAAATATCTCTTATTTCCGCATTTGTCCGAGTTGGTTTCATTGACCATACGAGAGCGGCACCTCCTGCAGCTTGCGGACAAGCCATAGATGTTCCCTGTGAAGTGTAATAAGAACCGCCTGGATAAGTACTGTAAATTGCTTCTCCCGGGGCAACAAATTTAGTATGACTTCCATAGTTACTATACGACAATCTTGCTCCGGCTTGGGACATTCCTCCTATAGCGATCACTCCCGTATCGGCAGCAGGATAACAAAAAGTCTCCGCGCCATCATTCCCGGTTGCCGCAAAGAGAAGACGTCCATAACTCCATGCTGCCTGACAATAATAATCAATCGTGCCGGAATAATTAGGACCTGCCGTGCTCATAGATATGACCCATACTCCATTATTTACACACCAGATTATTGAATTCGCGAGAGCGGTGCTTGTCCCGCTTGTTGAATTCATAAACCTCAATGCATAAAGGCGAGAATTTCCCATACCTGCAATTCCCGCGTTGTTGTTTATTGTTGCAGCGGCAATTCCTGCACAATGAGTTGCGTGCCACTCGCCACTGCTGGCATTTATCGGGTCCGCATCACTGTCTCTATAATCATATCCTTTAAGAGTTCCAAATCTACCAGCCAAATCGCTATGCGTATAGCTTATGCCCATATCAATTATTCCTACTGAAACAATAGTATCTCCCCACCCATGGTCCCATGCCCCGGGGGCATTCATAGATACTTTATCCCACTGCTTTGATTCAAAATACGTGTCATTGGGGTTGACTGCGGGTCTATAAATTCTGTTTGGCTCTGCAAATCGCACCATTGATTTCGTTTTCATGCTTTTGATAAAAGCTTTCGATTCCGCGACACCACCCTGAACATTGACTACTATCCATTTATTATCTACCCCTTTGCTTATCAAAGATACTCCTTTTTCCGTAATGCCAAGTTCTTTTAAAGAAGAGGCTTTCTTAACATTAACCGTGTTGTCATTGTAAAAAACTATTATTTCTCCCGGGACTATTTCGTTCCAGTATGCAGAATCATCTTCAGTAATTACGGGAATTGGTGTTCCGGGAACAGGCATCGAACTTTTTGCATTCGTAGGTATAGTAGGCGCTGTTGTCCCATTTGCTATTATAGGACAAAGCCCTAAAACTGCACAAAATAAAATTTTACTCATAACTCCCTCCTTTTTTTATTCTAAATATTTCTATTTAATTACAGTAATCTTTTTAGATATACGAGTATTACCGTCTGTCAACGAAACAAAATAAATTCCGGAACTAAGTCCGGACGTATTAGCCGTTAAAGTATAATTACCTGCTGTTTTGCTTCCATCAAAAATTGTTTTTACCACTCGCCCGGCAGTATCATAAACCCTTAAATTAATATATTGAGAAGACAGAACGGCAAATTTTATAGACACCAATCTTGCAATCGGATTTGGTGACACATTTAAATCTAAAATCCCCAATCCAAAATCCGAATTTGACTGCTCTTCTACTCCCACATCTCCCACCCTAAGAACCACCTGCACGGGATAAGGATTATTACCCGGATCATTTGAGGCGATAAATAAAGTATCATAATAATACCCGGTATGGAGTTGCGCTTCAACAATAATATCAACCCCCTGGGAACTTCCCGCAGCTACCGTAAAACTGGTTGGTGTTACGGATTTAATCCATGATGAGTGATGAGTAATGGCAGAGACAAACAATGCCCCTGTAGCCGAAGATGAATTATACACGGTAAGCACTCCCGTATCCGCAGAGGATGCTTTCATATTTTTAGCCGCAATGACAGCGGCCCCAAGATTTGGTTTCCCGTAACCATAATACTTATCCCAACCTGAAGTTCCAAGGTCTGTTGCGGTAGAAATTAATATATTTGCTATGTCCGAATTTTTAAGTTTTGGATTTGCTGACCACACAAGAGCCGCTCCGCCTGCCACTTGAGGACAAGCCATAGAAGTTCCCGCCCATGTGGGTCCTGCATAACTGTTGCCGGGAATAGTTGACCAGATATTGGCATCCCCGGGAGAAGAGAATTTCATATTTGTGCCATAATTACTAAAAGAAGAACGTTGATTGCTCGAATTTATTGAACCCACAGCTAGTACTCTATAAAAACCGGCAGGGTAGCAAATAGTCTCTGCGCCATCATTTCCGGTCGCCGCAAACAACAAACAGCCTGCGTTATACGCGGTAGAACATTGTGCGGCAAGTAGATCAGAATACCCCCCGCCACCCGTACTCATAGATATTATATTTACTCCATTGGTTCTACACCATTGTATAGAATTGCTAAGAGCAGTGGTGTTTCCGCCCGACTCGCTCATAAACCGTAGCGAATAAAGTCTTGAGTTTGACATTCCTGCGACTCCCGCCCCATTATTAATTGTTGCAGCAGCAATCCCGGCACAATGTGTGCCGTGAGCTTCCGAAGAAGTGGCATTTATTGGGTCGGCATCGTTATCTCTATAATCATATCCTTTAACCGAACCAAATCTTAACGATAAATCGGGATGAGTATATTGAGCCCCCTGGTCAATTATCCCGATAGAGATAGAATCGCTTCCCCAGCCCGAATCCCAGGCAGCAGGAGCATTAAGGTTTACTTTGTCCCATTGGCTTGACCAATACGTATCGTTAGGAGTTCTGAATGGTTTAAAAATCCGATTTGGCTCAACGGATTTAACGCCCGATTTGGATTTCATTCTTTTTAAAAATGCTTTTTCTTCCGAAATATCTCCGTTAAAGTCAACAAGAACAAAATTACAACCCAGTTCTCGGCTCGTTAAAGTCACAGCCTTTTCCGTTATGCCTAAAGTTTGCAAGGAAGCGGTTTTTACATTTATAATGTTACTATACCCGATTATTAATTCCCCGGGAACGATATCTTTCCAGTACTCATCATCCTCTTCAGTAAGTTGAGGAACAGGAGACCAGGACAAAGAAAACGATTTTGAAGAAAGGCTATCTATATGAAATATGATTGGCTTTGGAGATGCGCTTATTTCCGGAGTCCCGGTTGATACGTAATTAACAACGGCAATGTGAAAATAATCCATATAATCATCTAACCATTTATTGCTATCGGTGTCAAAATATTTATTAGGAGATGTCCTATTGCTGTCGATAGACGAGGAAGGAAAAAGAGTATCCCATTCGCAATTTCCCATCCAAAAAGGTCCCGTTACGTATACAGGTGGGGTTACGCTATACCAATTGTATTCTATTTTCTTTGCGGCAACGGTACTGGCAGTAACCCTTGCCTTGTACAATACGGCTCCGGGAGAACCTGCATTATCGCTCCATATAAAAAGGCTGCACTGTTTTGATTTCGAGGCCTCGCGGGAAGCAACGCCGTGTGCTAAAGAGATAACGGAACAAGGACCCGCAGGAGTAAGTTTTGTAGCTTCATACTCATTTCTATATATGGCTTGATAGTAAAGATAAAGCGGCCCCTCCCATGTGGGAGATAAAGTGTCTATTACCCCTTTATTTCTGCCAAATTCTTTTACACCTTCTCTGTTTACGGGGAAAAGAACACCTGTTTTCCCAGCGTCCATAACGTTTGAACATATAAAAATCAAAACTATCGAAAAGACATATTTATATTTATTCATACCCCTTTTATTATAATTATAATATATAATTGTTTCTAATTTCATTATTTGTCAAGATAGAAATGATTATATGGGACAAAATCATTTGCTTGACATTTTTTTTCAACAAACTAAAATAAGGGTGCAATGTTAGGAATATTTCTTATTTGTATTTTGAACTTGCCGGGTGAATGGCTAAAATTCCATCATGATTTAAGAAATACAGGTTTTCAACCTGAACTCAAAGGATGTTTAACTTCCGATTCCGTGAGAATCAAATGGCAAACCCCTGATAGTGGATTCGCTAAATTTGCAATTGTAGATATAAATAATGACAGCATTCCTGAAATAATTGCCGGTAATTACTGGGACTGTAAAATATATAATTTCAAAGGGAAAAGCGGTTCAATACTCTGGAGTTATACAACAGGAGGAAGCGTAGTCACTTCGCCGGCAATTGCAGATTTAAATAATGACACCGTCCTTGATGTAGTCGTTGGCTCCTATGATCATAAAATTTATGCTCTCAACGGTAACACCGGGACACTGCTCTGGAGTTATATAACAGGAGCCGCTGTACGTTCTTCCCCTGTGATTGCGGATTTAGATAACGACACCAAACTTGAAATAGTCGTTGGCTCTTATGATTCCAAACTATACGCACTAAATGGTGAAGACGGTTCGCTCCTCTGGAGTCGTACAACAGGAGGTCCCGTACACTCTTCCCCTGCACTCGCAGATTTGAATAACGATACGACACTTGAGATAATTGTTGGCATCTGTAATTCTTACCTATGTGTCATAAATGGCATAGATGGGGACATATTATGGAGTTATGCAACAGGAAATATAGTATCGTCTTCACCGGCAGTTGAGGATTTGGATGGTGACGGCAAGCCCGAGATAATTTTTGGGTCCGGTGATTCTAAATTGTACGTTCTTAATGGTGATGATAGATCGCTGCTCTGGAGTTATACGACAGGCGGCTCCATATATTCTTCCCCTGCGATTGCGGATTTAAATAACGACACTATATTTGAAGTAGTTTTTGGCTCCAGTGATTACAATCTGTATACTCTCAATGGTGAAACAGGAGCACTCCTTTGGAGTCATACAGCAGGAGAATTTGTACACTCTTCACCGGCAATTGGCGATTTGGATGGCGATGGCAATCTCGAGATAGTTTTTACCGCTAACGATGGAATGTCTTACGGGCTAAACGACGATGGGACTCTTCTATGGAAATTTGATAATCTTTACTCTACCGAAGACAGCGACCCCTCAATCGGAGATATAGATGGGGACAATGAATTAGAAGCCGTAATCGGAGGAACAGGCTATTTGAAAGTCTTAGATGGAGGTTGCCCGGCGGCTGTCCAGGAAAAAGCTCGTTCTCAGGAAACGCCTAGTCTATACGTGCAAATCTCTAATCGCAAATTACTCCTCAGATACTCAATAACAAAGAAATCCGACGTATGTTTAAAAATATATAACACCTCAGGAGAATTAGTTAAGACTCTTTTAAACACAAATAAAGTCCCCGGTGAATACATGGTGAAATGGGTACCAACAGGGTTTAGCTCCGGGGTATATCTTGTGAGACTGACGGCTTGTGGAAAAAATTGCACATCGAAGATATTAATTGTGAAGTAGTGCCCCTAAGAACAGATACTTTCGCCTCAAAATCAAAAGTCAGGGCAGCTTCAAATCATTTTCTTGACATTTTTGACTATTTTAATTAATATACAACATTAGGCATAGAAGTTTTTTAGGGCGCTTGGCGCAGGGGTTAGCGCGCATGGCTTACATCCATGAGGTCGGGGGTTCAAATCCCTCAGTGCCCATTTTATTTTTTTTGAATCTTTTTTAAAAACATTGCATCTTATATATTAAAGAAGATAAAAAAGCATTTAATTGTTATAATCTTTGAAAGGAGGAAAAGATGAAGAAGTTAAGACCACTTGGTGATAGAGTCTTGGTCAGGCGCGTTGAGGAAAAAGAAGTCAAAAAGGGAAGCATCATTATCCCGGATACGGCAAAAGAAAAACCTCAGGAAGGGGAAATTATCGCAGTAGGACCAGGAAAACTTGATGACAAAGGCACTCGCCATAAACCAGACATTAAAACCGGAGACCGCGTTTTATTTGGCAAATACGCAGGAACGGAAATAGAAATAGACGGGGAAGAGTGTTTAATAATGAACGAAGATGATATTTTAGCAATAATTGAATAACGGGGGTGATTAAAAATGGCTTCAAAAGAAATAAAATACGCTGAAGAAGGACGGGCGCTTATAAAGGCCGGCGTAGATAAACTTGCAAATGCAGTCAAAGTAACATTAGGGCCGAAAGGCAGAAACGTTACTATAGAAAAAAAATGGGGCGCACCTTTAGTTACTAAAGATGGCGTTACCGTTGCAAAAGAAGTAGAATTGGAAGATAGATTTGAAAATATGGGCGCACAAATGGTTAAAGAAGTTGCTTCTAAAACTTCTGATGTAGCCGGAGACGGCACGACAACGGCTACGGTTCTTGCTCAAGCTATATTCCGTGAAGGTTTCAAGAACGTAACAGCAGGCGCAGATCCGATGGCTATAAAACGTGGCATAGAAAAGGCAACGGAAGCAGTTGTCGAAGAGCTTAAAAAACAATCTAAACCTACTAAAGGCAAAAAAGAAATTGCTCAGGTAGGGACTATTTCAGCTAATAATGATAAAGAAATAGGCGATATGATTGCAGAAGCTATGGAAAAAGTTGGAAATGACGGAGTTATTACTATAGAAGAAGGCAAAGGAACAAAAACCGAACTCAAAATAGTGGAAGGTATGCAATTTGACAGAGGATACATATCTCCTTATTTCGTGACAGATTCGGAAAAAATGGAAACTGTTCTTGATGACTCGCATATACTCCTTTACGATAAGAAAATATCCGTAATGAAAGATTTTCTACCTGTCCTTGAAAAAGTAGCTCAAACAGGTGGGTCTCTTCTTATTATATGTGAAGAAGTAGAAGGCGAAGCGCTCGCCACTCTCGTCGTAAACAGAATTCGTGGCACTCTTAAATGCTGTGCAGTAAAAGCTCCCGGATACGGTGACCGCAGAAAAGAAATGATGGAAGATATTGCAATTCTGACCGGCAGCAAAGTAATTTCCGAAGAAAAAGGAATGAAACTGGAAAACGTTAAGATGGATGACCTCGGCAAGGCTTCAAAAATAAAAATAGATAAGGATAACACCACTATAGTAGAAGGAAAAGGTAAGAAAGCTGACATCCAGGCAAGAATGTCCCAGATTAAATTGCAAATCGGAGAAACAAAATCAGATTATGATAAAGAAAAACTTCAGGAAAGGCTTGCTAGACTTTCCGGAGGCGTAGCAATAATAAATGTCGGCGCACCTACAGAACCTGAGATGAAAGAAAGAAAAGCAAGAACCGACGACGCTTTACACGCAACAAAAGCCGCAGTAGAAGAAGGGATAGTTCCCGGTGGCGGTGTTGCATACTTGAGATGTCTTCATGTTCTTGAAAAGTTAAAACTTGATAGTGATGAACAAATTGGTGTCAACATTGTCAAAAAAGCATTGGAAGAGCCAATTAGATGGATTGCAACTAATGCAGGCGAAGAAGCTTCCGTTATTGTCAACAGAATAAAAGAAACAAAAGGAAGCATGGGCTTTAACGCAGAATCAAATACAGTCGAAGATCTTATGGAAAATGGCATTATAGACCCAACAAAAGTAACTCGTATTGCATTGCAGAACGCAGCATCCATTTCTGGATTATTGCTTACTACTGAAGCAATGATAGCGGAAAAACCCGAAGAAGACAAGAAAATGCCACCTATGCCAGGCGGCGGCGGGTATCCACCTGAATATTAAAACTCTAAAAACAGCGGGATTTTTATCCCGCTGTTTTTTTTATTTTAAATTCCATTTGACAATTGTAAAAAGTTTTAGTTAATATTAGGTAATTGTTAAAAATAGAGTTGTAATATAGTATGTTTTGAAATTAAGGGGTCGTGGTGTAGCCTGGTTTAACACATCGGCCTGTCAAGCCGAAGATCGCCGGTTCAAATCCGGTCGACCCCGCCACTTTTTCTGCCTATAATGAATATTGCAAGCGTAACAACAAAGGGGCAAATTGTTATTCCCTTCAAAATCCGCCAAAAACTTAATATCCGTAAAGGCACAAAATTATACATTGAAGAGCGGGATAACGAAATCATCCTGAAACCCATTACAATTACATATTTCGATAAATTAGCAGGGAGTTTACAAACAAACGGAAAACTGACAAAAACGCTCCTTGAAAAACGGGGAAAAGAAAAAGAAGCCTAATATATGCCTAAAATACTTGATACACATAGCCTTTTAGTGTTTTTTGAAAAAGATGTCGGTTTTGACAAAGTCAAATCCTTGCTCGTAGAAGCCGCACAAAAAGGAGAAAACCTACTCTTGTCTTCTATAAGTTTTGGTGAAATTTGCAATATCGTTTCTCGAGAATGTGGACAAGAAAAAGCAAATGAAATTGAAAACATAATCAAAACTTTACCTATTGAAATAGTTGATATAACTACACCCCTCTCAACAGAAGCCTTCCGCATAAAAGACATCTATAAGCTATCCTATCCAAATTGTTTTCCCGCCGCTCTTGCCAAACTTCAAAAGGGAGAACTCGTAACCGGAGACAAAGAATTCAAAAAAACAGAACGTGAGTTAAAAATCGAATGGATAAATTGAATTATTGTCAATATTAGTAAGTGCCTTTCAATCAAATGCTTCCGGAAAAAGAAATAGAAACTATACTGAAATTATCTACTATAAAAAATTTAAGCAACTCAACATTAAGGGAAATTATCCTCAGGTTCAAACCAATCTCTGCCTTTTGGGGCGCTCCATTAGAAGAACTCGTCAAGATTGGAGATGAAAACTTTATATCTACCCTAAAAAATACTAAAACTCTCTCGGTAGATGCTCAAATAAAACTCCTAAAAACATTAAACATCCATATAGTAACCACTCAAAGTGCCGAATATCCTGCGAACTTAAAAGAATTGCCCGATACTCCGCCAATACTCTATATGCGAGGGGAAGTGTTAGATACGGATACTCGATCAATCGCAATAATAGGGTCGAGAACACCTACCCATTACGGCAAGCTTGTTACGGAAACATTTACACAAGAATTTGTAATGGCAGGAATAACTGTCGTTTCCGGGTTGGCGAGAGGAATCGACACTTATGCTCATCGAGAAACATTAGCTCTAAAAGGGAGAACGATTGCGGTAATCGGTTCCGGCATAGACATAATATATCCCCCGGAAAACCGTGAACTTTTCAATAAGATTTATGAGAGCGGGGCAGTTATTTCTGAATTTCCTCTGGGGACTCAACCATGGGCAGGAAATTTCCCGGCACGGAATAGAATAATATCCGGCTTATCTAAAGCAATAGTAGTAATAGAGGCTAGTTTAAAAAGCGGGGTTTTTTCAACGGTAGAATGGGCACTCAAACAGGGAAAAGAAGTTTTTGCCGTACCCGGAAACATAACTTCCGAAAACAGCAAAGGCACAAATAAGCTCATTAAAGATGGAGCGATACCGGTTACTTCCGCAAAAGATGTGCTTGAATATTTAGGCATTTTACCAATAATCTCTGATACGGACAAAAAAACAATAACGCTAACGGAAGAAGAAAATACACTGTTTAACATATTGGACTATGAGCCTATTCATCTTGATAAATTAGCAATAACGCTTAATTTGCCTGTTCAAAAAGTTTTATCCTTACTGCTTAATTTGGAATTAAAAGGAATAGTAAGGCAAATGCCGGGTAGAAATTTTGCAAAAAACAAATATTAAACAGGACTAAAAACAGAAATTACATCTCCGGGGAAATGAACGTATTCTTTTGATTGGCTGATTAATCGCATCCCGTTTTTCTCAACTAAATAAGCAAAAAACTCTTTAGTCATATCGGAACGTTGCCCGTCTTCTCTTCCCCCAACACCGGAATGATGAATTATGGCAACCCCATCTTTTTTTATAATCTTTTTAAAATATCGTAAAAGATAATCCATATCCGTAGGATTTATATGCACAAAAACATCATACGACCATATAAAATCAATACTGTTTTCTTTTATAAAATTTAGATGTCGTCCATCATATAAACAATATTCTATGTTTTTACAATGTTTAAATCTATCTTTACATACAGATAGACATTTTTCTGAAATATCCACTAAAAACAATTTGTTTGCAAGCGGCTGCAATACTTCGGTCCACCTTCCGCCTCCGGGACCTATTTCCAAAAATGTACCCTTGTTTTTTGTATACGGCATAATCATTTTTGTAATCAATTCTTTTTTCCATTTTTCGTCAATAGTCCATTCTTCTCCTTTTTCCGACCAATCCCATCTATTCCACGCAGAGATGTTTTGCGCCCTTGTAAATTTTTGTGCGTTTAACGTCCAGTCACCCACAATATAATTCTTTTGCTCAATTTTAATTAACAGCTTGCATAATTTATTGTCCCATCTTTTCCCTATACAATAAAACACATACCTAAAAGTCCATAATACACCTTTTTCTTTTAAATACTTAAAAAACTTTAAAAATCTGTTCATAAAAAAATCCTAGTATGTTATCACCGCAAAACGTTTTTGTCTGCTTTTAACCGCCTTAATATTACTTATGTTTTACAAGAGTTAGCAGTTTATTTGCTTCCGATTTTAACTTTTTCATCCCTTTCACATACGGAAGTTTTAGCACTTCCTCGCATTGGACTTTACATTCTTCCTTTTCTCCAAGTCTAAAACAAATCTTCGCAAGTTCAACTCTACAGTATCCAATATTATAGAACGTATTTGGTTGACTTGCAAGAGTGAGTTCGAGCAATTTCTCATACTCGGCTTTGGCTTCTTTTAACTCCCCTGCTTTACAATAGGCCTTTACTCTTGTCCAACGAAAAACCTTGGAACGCGGGAAACTATCTATAAGAGGAGTTATAATTTCTATAGATTCTTTATACCTCTTTTCTTCTATAAGAAAAGATGCGTAAGCAGCCACAGACGCATATCCAAAATACTTACTTTTAACACAGGCAAGCTTAACGTCTTTTTCCCAACTTGATTTTCCTCCCCACGGGGCCAGAGAAGCTACTCTATACTTAAAATAATTATATCCGCTAACTCCAACGTATGCATCAAACAAACAAGAATCCATTTTTATCGCTTTTGTTAATTCGTCGACCCCTTTTATAGCATCTTGCGCTGCGGAAAGTATGTTTTTATTTACTGCCTTATAGAATGCACACAACCCATAAGTTCCACCCAACCAGAGATGTGGCAGCCCTGAAGTATCAGCCATCTTGATTTCTTTATTCGAAAGTTTTATTGTTGTATCGCAATATGAAAACAACTCTTTAACCAACGTATCCGTGGAAAAATCACTCATATAAAGAGCAAGTAAATCGGCAATCATAAAATAAGGAGCGGGATTTTGGGGTTCAAGGGTTATGGCTTCATTGAATCTGTTCCGCGCTTCCTGATAATTTTCTTCATAAATAAAATAACTACCCTGTATAAGCAAAGAATCTACTTTTGAATATTTCATTTCGGAACAGAATTGAGATATAATAAAAAAATAAATTATCATAAAACTGGATGCCCCTTTTTTACAAAGCTCAACTAATTAGAACAACTCTATTTCCTGCTCAATGCAGGCCCCCCAACTAATCATCTTTTGTCTGTTTTTGTATTCGTAATTTTTTTCTAATATCCGGCAATGATTCGTACAAATATTTGCCAGGACATAATGTATCAGCCAATGAAAAATCTTTATGCCCTAATATCTGTAATTCTCCAAATTTTCTAAAAAGCTTGTTTAGAAGCGTAATTAAGGTTTTTATTTGTATTTTATTTGGGCAAGTTTCCTCAAAGTTCCCACAAACACATATACCAATAGATTCTGCATTGTCTCCCTTTACGTGTGCTCCCTGTGTATTTATATCTCTTCCTTTACGGATTTCACCGTTTTTTTCTATTACAAAATGATATCCAATATCATCAAACCCTCTTTGAATATGTAGTTCCCGTATAGCTTCAAGCCCAACATCCGGAGACAAAGCAGAATGATGAATATAAACTTTTATTATTTTTCTTTTGTCCATAAAAACCGGATAAGTTGAACTAAAGCTCCTTTGTCACAAAGTTCAACTAATTGGAGCAAATATCCTTCATCGGGAACGCTAACTAATCCGCCATAATACGACTTGTCTAATTACTTATCTGCTTTTTTATGCTTTGAGTCTGAAATAGAACGGCTAAAAGAAATATGATTTACAACTCCAAGGGCTCCCATAGGTACTACAGCATAATCGAACATAAATACTTTTGTTTTAATTCCTATTCCAAAAGTTAACCCCGTAATCACTTCTTTTAATGAACCAGTTCCCGTGTCTAACTCTTTACCTGAAGAATTATAACCACTTCTAATTATAAAGGAAGGAGTTGCATACCATTCTATTCCAACTGTCTTAACTATTCGCGATACCAATGATGTTGGATTTGCAGTATCATTATCCGGAATTGGCAATTTAACCTGTGCAGAAAGTAATGCTGTTTTATTAAATAACAAATAGCTACCTCCGAGCGAAGCAGAAAATGGCAATTTTTCACTTGCTGTATCAAATTTGCTTGTTTGCACTCCCACATTGTGCAAGACAGCCCCTACCGTAAGTCCTTCATACTTTTTTATCGTAATCAATCCTCCGGCATCAATTGCCACGGCTGTGCCTGTGTAACCTGCAAGGTTATAATAAATTGCTTTCGCGCTTACACCAACGGATTTCCCCTCCATAGCTCTTGAGTATCCAATTGTTGCCACCATATTCTGGGCACCAAAAGTCCCCCATGAAGCGATATCTTTAACATCATACCCTTCAAAAGAATCATACCCTTTAAAAGTACCATAATTTAAATACTTTATGCCGATGCCTATGGTCCCTTTATATTTTGGCATTGCAAAGGCCCCATAGCCTTCTTGAGTTCCCTCAAGATAACGGGCATATGCAAAACCAAATGTTTTTGGCGTTATTTGTAAAGCAGCAGGATTAGTAAAAATAGCAGATACTTCTCCCGTTACACCAAAATCACATCCGGCAATGCCTGCGTATTTAGCCCCACTTGGATAAGTTAGAAAATCAAATCCGGCCATGTCTCCACCCCTTACTATTGAAGAATAAAAGAGTATGAGTATGCCTATTGCCATCGTAACGGGATGTTTCATAATATACTTTTTCATGTTTCCCCCTTTCGCCGCCTTAGCGGGATGTTTCATTTACCACATTTTTACCATCTTTTTGGCTATTCTAAAATCTTTTGTTTCTATCTGGTAGAAATAAACGCCATTTGACAGTTTATTTTTTGAGCATAAACTTACTGCGTGCCAACCTTTATCCTGTTCTTTGTCCAACGCTGTTTTAACTATTTCGCCTTTTAAATTATAAACTTTTAATATAACTTTCTTTCTTTCGGGAATATAATAAATAATTTTTGTGCTCTTAACAAAAGGATTTGGGGAATTCTGCAAAAGAATATAAGCTTTTGTATCATATTTCCCAATAAACCCTAAAGCTGTAGTATCGCAAACCTCCTCAACGCCTACTCCATAAGCTTTTATCCCTGCCATACATATTAACAAACAGACCAAGCGTAACGTTATGTTCTTTGACATAAATTATTTATCCATTACTTTTGCCGTAAACTCACCTTCTGCAACAAGAACATCTTTTACGTAAGCTTTTGCCGACATAATGCAAAGCCCTTCTCTGTATTTAAGCAACTCCAGTTCACTTCTTAAAACATCTCCGGGTAAAACCGGATGTCGAAATCTAACCTTATCAATTCTCAAGAAATATACAACTTTATTTAATTTTTCCTTAACTCTATGTAAGAGCAAAAACCCACCAACTTGTGCCATAGATTCAACAATCAATACGCCAGGCATTATTGGATGCTCCGGGTAATGACCAACAAAAAAAGGCTCATTTATGGTGACGCACTTTTCGCCTATAACAGAATTGTCGTCTAAAGCAACTATTTTATCCACAAGTAGCATAGGGTACCTATGTGGCAATATTTTTAAAATATCTCTTATGTCAAAGTGCATTTCAACCTCCTTGCGAGTTCACAATTTAAACTATGCCCTGATTTTATTC
This sequence comes from bacterium, assembly GCA_028716385.1. Taxonomy (GTDB): domain Bacteria; phylum Hydrothermota; class UBA3073; order JACQXS01; family JAQTXJ01; genus JAQTXJ01. The sequence goes on from JAQUPX010000001.1 coordinate 97,231, forward strand.
CAAATATCCAACATTTAAGGCTTACTCCTGCCAGGGCGATATCTCCAATAATGTCAAGCATCTTATGTCTAACCGGCTCATCCGGAAACCTAAGCCCATTTAATGCTCCATTTTCATCCATTATTAAAGCATTTTCCATGCTTCCCCCCTGAATAAGTCCTTGTTTTTTTAGCTTCTCTACCCATCCTGTAAACGTATATGTACGCGATGGCGCGATTTCGTTTAAATATACTTCCGGAGATATGACAAGGCTTTTATATTGAGGCGTAAACCCCGGATAATTATATTCTGCAACAAAAGATATTTTTAATTCCTCCGCGGGAGATAACAATATCGCAGAGTCTTTTGATGTTATAAAAATAGGTTCTGTAGGTTTAAACACTTTTTTAGCACTGGCTTGTTTTTCTATTTCTATGGATTCAACAAAAGCCTTGCCGCTACCGTCCATTGCCGGTATTTCCTTGCCTTCTTTCAATTCTATAATTGCATTGGTTATTCCCATACCATAAAGAGTAGATAAGATATGTTCACAACTTTTAATTTCTATATTATTGTGTTTTAAATTTACTCCGTGAACAGTATCGTAAACATAGTCTATGCTTGCAGGAATGCTATCCCCGTTACTGCTAAATACTATACCGTTATTTTCAGGCGCAGGATTTACAATCATTTTGCTATATGTACCCGTATGTATTCCTATGCCTTCAAAAGAAATAGCCTTTTTTATTGTTGTTTGCATGGGACATCCCGCCTCGGCGGTGATTGTTCTTCAAGTTTTTTAACTCTTTTGAATAAATCCGGCAGGTCAATCAGCAAGCTATATGCGCGATTAGATTCTATGTGGGGCCGGGCCGGGAAGCCGGACACTGTAATCCCCGCGGGAATATCCTTCGTTACGCCGGATTGAGCGGCAATAACAACATTGTCTCCCACTGTTATATGGTCTGGCACTCCAGCTTGTCCGGCAATAACTACATTATTGCCGATATTAACACTTCCTGCAATTCCAACCTGTGCGCAAAGAATAGAATTTTCACCAATTATTACATTATGAGCAACGTGAACGAGATTGTCAAGTTTTGTTCCTTTTTTTACAATCGTATTTCCAATAACAGATTTATCAATCGTTGAGTTGGCGCCCACTTCCACATCATCTTCTAAAATAACTCCCCCTCGATGCGGCATTCTTTTGTATTTATAGTCTCCATTTTTTTCTGGGGTTGTTATGCGATTATACGCAAAACCATCGCTTCCTACTACTGTCCCCGATCCAATTATAACCCTGTTGCCAAGAAATACATCTTCTTTTATAACGGCATTTGGATGAATTTGACAGTCGTTACCTATTCTTACTTTGTTTCCTATGTAAGCCCCATCCATCACTATAGTATTGTCTCCCAGCACTGTTTCATATCCTATACAAACAAAATCTCCTATACTTACATTCTTCCCCATTTTTACATTTTTACCTATTGCCGACAATTTGCTTATTCCCACAGCAGGCATAGGCGATAAGGGATAAAACTTTAACAAAAGAGATTCCATAGCAATAGCTAAATTTTCAACTTTTATTGTATTTACGCCTGGGATACCTTCTTCGCCCTTCAAAACAACAACGCACGAAGCTTGAGTTTTGCTTAGCCATTTTTTATATCTCGGATGTGAGAACCAAGACAATTCTCCCGGTTTAGCTTCTTCTATTCTCGCTATTCCAATAATTTCTAAATCGGCAGGACCGGTTAATATGCCCTTTACAAAATCCGCTATTTCTTTTAGTTTCATAAAAACCGGATAAGTTAGACTCCCGCAACAAACTCGAGACTGCAGTAATGCTCCTTGCGTTGCAGAGTCCAACTAATCATTTTTTTAGTTTCTCCAATATTTTCGTTATAATCTTATTCACCATATTGTTCAAATCAGTTTGTTGCGAAGTACGACTTGTTTCTAACACATCCGCAAGTATTTGCGAATCAGATACGTTTACAACCTTGCACTTTAATGTTAATGACTCTCCCACCCTTTCCACTTCTCCTATTATTACAATATTTGCCCTTGCCGTTTCTCCCACTTTAGCAACTTCGTCGGGGGTCAAATCTTCTTCTTTTTTCGTTCCCAAGTTCATCTGAGTTATAGCATCTGAAAATATTTTATCATCTACTGACTTATATTTAGCATCTTTTGAGCCGTTCAATCCACCCTTTATGTATTTGACCATTGTTTTACTATCTCCATACTTTGATGCCTCACTGTTTTCCTTGAATTTCATTACACAGAAATAAGTCCTGCCGGTATCCGCTTTTGTGCCACTAATCGGAGCAAATTCTTTATTTATCTCGTCAACGACTTCATTGGTCAAATCCATACCTTCTTTTGCGTATACAACCCCGGTAGAAGCTACATCAAATATTATCGTATAATCTCTTTCTTTGCCTATTCTTTGCAAAATAACATTTACTTTATCTACAACGGGTTTCATTACTTCTTCATTTATCTTTTTTGCGTCTCCCTCGGCTCCCCATATTTTTTGCACAAATGTTTCGTATTCCATTTGTTTTTGTTCTATATCTTTTTGTTTGCGAGCTTTTGCGTCATCAGACAACATAGCTCCCTGACTCTCAAATTCCTTTATAAGTCCCTGTATTTTCTCTTTTTTTGTCATCGCCTCTTTTTCCCATTTCTCTAATTGTTTCTGGAGTTTGACCTTAAGTTCATCTTTGCCTTTATATTCATTTAAAAGGCGGTTTGAATCTATATACCCCATCTTCATTTCTGCGCTGTAAGCACTGTACCCAAACGTAAACAAACAAAACAAAATGGCAACAATATTCTGCGTTTTTAAAATTTGGCTCAACTTGTTTCTTCTCATGTCTCCTCCTCTCTGTTTACCTGCCGTAGGCATGGCCTACCGTCAGACAGATTAATCCCGCTAATGCGAAATGTTTTTTCTGGGGTACAAGCTCTGCGAGGTTATCGTCCCTGTCAGTCAAGGGACATCCCGTCCGTACTCGAAATTCCAAATTCCACATTTAGAAGGCTTCCTTCCCCTGTATTGTTAAATATACTCTATAAGTTTTTTCACACAAAGTTCCATCATCTCTTGTTCCATATTCTCCGGTTAATCCTAATTGAAGCATAGATTTGAATGGCAGATTTACTCCCAACATTCCTCCTTTTTCTTTAATGTTCCCATAATACCAATCTTTCTTATAAACGCCTGCTTTATATTTTGTCTTTTTTCCAAACTCCCCTGTTATCGCCAATCTGCTTAAAGGTATACCCGGATCAGCGAAAAGCCAATCTTCTGTGCCAAAACCAATTTTAAAATCAGAAATAATATTATAACTTAATGAAGTTCTCACTCTTACCGGCAGCTCGTTATCACTATTCAGTGTAGACTTTCCTAAATAACTAACTCCTAATTCCGCCTTTCCGATTCTTATTCCGATATTTCCGATAAGTCCGGTTCCGCTAAAGGTAGAACTAATAGTGTCATAAAACGTGGTATCTGTAGCTGTCCCTCTGGTATGAGTTGCTGCCCATTGTTCATCCACAGAACCGAATAAAAGAGCAACTCCCATCCCTACCGTAGCAAAATTGCCAAAATTCTTATCTCCTATTAAGTTAATGCTGGATAAACTGCCCCTGCTTTTTATATTGTGAAAAACAGAATCGCTGCTGCCCTCTATTTTTTCCGTAGAACTTAAAATGTCATAATTTATGTTAAAAATTTCATTTACGCCTATCGCAACACCAAAGCCCTTTGGCAAGGGCAATGTCCACTCCAGATAAGGAACGGTAAAATCAAAGTTTGAAACATTCAAGCTATCTGCCTTCAGGTAAGATGACCTTACTAATTCTCCGCTAAAAGCTATTTCAAAACACCATTCTTTTGGAACATTTATTTTAACAAGACGAATATCGGTATTGGGTTCGCCAATATTTGCACCTGAAAACAATGAATACGAATATATATTGTTCCAACTTATCACAAGGATACTAATTCCAAAAATAATCCGCCTGCCTGTACACCTTTTTTGGGGGTGGAAAGCAGAAACAAAACTTATCCAAAAATCATTATATTTTTTCATCTTTACTGCCTACCGTCAGATAGGTATTTACTCCCATTTGTCATTCCCGCAAAAGCGGAAATTCAAAGTTTTCATTTTTTACTTAATATTAATTTTATTTTTACCGGGTAACGTATATGTTATATCAAGTTTCAAATCAGGTTTTATTATAATTCGTGATATATCTGAACCTTCGCTGCTTATCATTGCTCCCAACTTATACCCTTTTTTGAACCATTCCCCGATTATAGCAGGTATAGTCAGAACAACGGAATCTCCCGCAATATAAGCAAAACTACTATAGTCTTTATATTTTAATTTAATTTTTTTGCTTGTCCAATTATATGATTTCCCGGTGTCTATTCTCATCGTTAATATCGCTTTATTTACCGTAGCAGAATCCAGTTTCCATACGCTACGCAACGAATCCGTCAACGAATCTACCGGTACTGCCACTGTATCTATTGTTGTATCTTTTACTGCCCACATTGTATCCTTTGCTGATATCGTATCACAAGCATCTTGCTTGTGGTCTATTGTTCCCTTTTTTATAACACTATCCGCTGGTGCATTTTTTATGTCTGCAGTAGTATCATCTTCGACTATGACACAAACATCCATCCTCTCAAACTCCACTTTTATATATGTTGAACACTTTGTTACGTATCCTCCTGTCTGGAGCATCATTAAGGAATCCCCTAAGCTATCCGCAGAATAATAACTCGTATCTATATATGTTGCTTTAGTAGGATAATATTTTTTACTTGTATCTTCCTCCGTCGTAAACCAAGCCCTGTTTCCTTCATATACATTGTATATTCCTGTCATTTCCGAAGAAGCGCCAAACAACGCGAAATAAAACCCGGTATCCGCCGCAAGACTATCTATACAAATTCCCACAGCGCTGTCTTTTATCAATTCCATCGAATCCATTAACGTTACAGTCGGCGCATTACTCCATACCAAAGAATCCATACTTGGCGTTCCAAATACTCTATATATGTATACCTTTCCTGAATCTTTACCGACAACATACAATGATTCCGGATTAAGAGCAACACTATCTTTTTTTGTATAAAAATATATAAAAGTTTTTGCTTCAAAATTTTCTTTGTTCCCGGCGTATAAACAACTTGCTCCGGACATACAATTAAATGTATCCGGTACAAAAGCACGAGCGCCAAACATTCCCGATGCCGTTTTTATATCCCCTGCTCTTTCTTTTACTATTTCATATCCGATTGGTTGTTTTTGCCCGCATCCGGCTAAAATTAATATGGAACATCCTGCTAAAAACAAGTGACAAATTCTCATCTTTTTTGTCCTTCTCTTCTGAATTTTGATTTTTAATTTTTGATTTTTAATTTTCAAAATGTCCTCCCCATCTGTAAATGAAATTCCCAGTCTCGTGGGACGGCATCTATTCCATACCCCATATCAAACCCGATAAGCCCCATCATTGGTATCTCTATCCTGAATCCTACTCCGACGCCTTTCTTTAAACTCTGTAGATTAGTGCTCTTAAAATCCGGCCATGTATTTCCGGCATCAAAAAATATTAAAGGATACATATTTTCATCAAATGCAAGTTTCGCCTCTATTGTAAACAGTGATGCAAAATTGCCTCCTACTATTTCTCCATTTAAACGCGGACCAATTTCCCAGTCTTTATATCCTCTGAGTCCCCAGTCTCCTATCCCTCCAAGTATAAATTTTTCATACACAGGAACATTCTCGCTAGGCGTATATCCGCTTGCTATCCCTATTTTACTCCTCATTCCAAGCACAAATCTCCAGAATAGCCTATGGTATGTTACGCTCTCAAACATTTCCTTATGGTATTTTATGTCTCCTCCAAAAATGCCACCGGAAAATGCTACATTACAACTATTGCGACTTCCTGTCGTTGGATTTAGATAGTTGTCTCTCGAATCACGAACAATCCCAAACCCTACCATACTCCTTATCCCTTCCTGGTCCAAATACCAACGGGTTAAATTGCTGGTTTCCCCTGCAAGACCAACATTCTCTAATGTATATGACACCGAAGCTTTCGTATAATCCAATCGGGGAACCTGAAAACCTAATGTCGTATTTCCGCCTATCTTATGTAAGTTATAACTCGACATAGCTGTCGTGCTTTTATATATATTAAACCCTAAACTCATTGGCGAATCAAATAACCAAGGTTTCTGGTAGCCTAACGTTATGTTTTCTATACTCGTTCCTTTTTCGTAACTAATAGAAAAATATTCTCCCATCCCTCGCAAGTTTGGTGTGCTTAAAGACAAATTTCCCACTATTCCATATTTTGGATAATAACTCGCACCGGCAGAAGCCTGTCCGGCAGCTTTCTCTTCTATATTTAAAATCAAATCTATGTCTCCGGAATCGCTCGCCTGACGGGTATCCACTGTTACATTTTTGAAAAAACCTAAATTGAAAATCTTTCTTTGTGATACTATTAGTTTTTTACGGGAAAATATCTCGCCGGGAAAAATCGTCAGTTCGCGACGAATCACATTGTCATGAGTAGAAAGATTCGAAGCAATCTCTATTTTATGAACCCGCGCCTGAATACCTTCCTTTATCTTAAAGGTTACATCTACTGTTTCGCGAACATTTATGCTATCTAAAGTCTCACAAGGGTCTACACTCAAGTATAAATACCCATAATCACTATAAACACCGTATATTTCTTCCAGCGTTTTAGACAGTCTATCTTTGGAGTATGGCATTCCTTTCTTGAATTTTAGTTTAGTTCTTAACTCTTCTGTTTTCAGGAATTCATTCCCCTCGAACAAAACATTCCCAAAATAAACCGGTTTACCTTCGGAAACTTCTACGCGAAGATTAGCCCATTCGCCGTTACCAACAGGAACAATATCTGCAGAAACAAGCTGGCAGTGAGGATACCCACTTGATTGATAAAAGTTGACAACTCTCAACGGGTCTTCGTCAAACTCTGTTTTGTTAAATTTACCGCTCCATGGCCACCAATACTTAGCCCTATTTTTCATTAATTTTCTTATCTTTTTATCCGGGAATGCATAATTTCCAACTATTATTACTTCTTTCACTTTAATTTTGCTTCCTTCCTTTATTGTAAACTTTACTTTAGCTCTTCCATTTTCTTCCTTAACATCCGGAGTAATATTGACCGCATAGAAACCTTCTTTTTCATACGCCTGTCGAATTCTAACAACCGCATCAAATATTGCAGATTCCGAAGCAACGTTAAATTCTTTCAATTGACATATTTCAATAAGTTTTTTGGATTTAAACTTTTTATTACCTTTAAAACTAACTTTAAGAACAATTGGCCATTCTTTTACACTAATGTTAACCGTTACTCCGTTCCCCGTTTTGTCGGCGCTAATTGCAATATTCTCGAATAGTCCGCCTGCATACAACTGCGTTATCGCCTTTTGAATGCTTTCAGGGGTAAGCTCGCTGCCTATTTCTAATCCCGATATTGAAATAATTGCATCCGAACTAACACGTTTTATCCCTTGGGCTTTTATGTCAACTATCATCTCTGCAAACAAAGAAGTAGAACCTATCCCGAGAAGTAGACAAAACAAAAATATTTTTTTCATAATCTTATTAGAAGCCCTTGGGTTTTATCCCTTAGTCCCGCCTTGGCGGGATTATCCAGTTTTTCTGGATACTAGATTAGATGCTTCTTTTCCCTAATTTCTTTCGCTTTTTCTTTTGCAATATTATGTTCTTTATTGTTTTTTGAGAAGATATGTGTTTTCCCCTGGGAAACAAAATACAAATAAGGAGTGTCCTGTGGCCACAATGCAGCAAGAATAGAATTTTTACCGGGGGAACATATAGCTCCGGGCGGCAATCCTTTATACATATAAGTATTATATGGGGATTTTATTTTCAAATCCAGGTATTTCAAGTTCGCCCTGGGAGAATCCAAAAGATATTGAACGGTAGGGTCGCACTGAAGAAGCATTCCCTTCTTCAATCTTTTATGATATACTCCTGATATGATTGGTTTTTCAGAATCACAACTTGTTTCTTTTTCGACAAGGGATGCTAACGTTACTGCTTTTTCAAGAGAAAAAGACATTTGAACAGCTCTTTTGCGTAAAGAATCCGTAAAAACAGAAAAAAATTCGTTAATAAAGCGGGGGATAACTTCTTTCGCATTAGCGCCATATGGAATCAAATAAGTTTCCGGGAAAAGGTATCCTTCCAGGGAAGAAGAATTTATCTTAAACTTTTGGATATACCCCGTGTCATACGCAAGAGAAAAAAACTCTCCGGTATCTACTCCGACTTTTTCAGACAACAGAATCCCTATTTCTTTCAAAGTAAAACCTTCCGGGATAGTAACTTTTATATCCGAAGTTTCGCCAAGTATAAATTTTCTAAGAACGCTTTTTATAGAAGAAGGTTTTTTTAGAATATAGTATCCTGCTTTTATTTTTCGGTCTGCCTGCGAAAGCTTGGCATAAAGTCTAAACCAAAACTTAGAGTTTATTATTTCTGCGGAATGCAATTTGTTTGCCATCTCCGAAATAGATTCCCCTTTTGATATTTTTACCCCTGCCTCTTCAACAGACTGCCCGCCGGACAGTGGTTGCATATACATAAAACAAATAAGTAAAAATGTCATATTGTAATATCCCGCTTAGCGGGATGGTCACCTGATAACTACGCCAATAGGTATTAAGACAAAATACCCCAACGATAGTAAAATGGGAGCCAATACCATAGAACCTAAATGCAAAAAATAAAATCCCACGATAACAAACAATACTCCACCGCCTATAAGCGCCCAGTTTTTTGTTTTCAAACTTAACATCATTGCAGAATTAATACGTTTGTCTTTGTTTTTCATCTTAACTCCTTTATTTAATCATGTTCACGACCCGCTAAGACACATTGGCTGTTTGCCATTCCGGTGGAATTATCCCGCCGGAAACAATAGTCCGCAACGCTGCATCAATAGTAATTGGTATCTCTATTACTTCGGAACGGGGTATTATTAAATAAAAACCCGTTGTAATATTCGGCACTGTGGGAACAAATACGCTTATATTATCAGGGACATCCTTAATCTTCAAAGATTTGTCATTGGTAAGGAATCCCATAGAATAAACACCTTTGCGTGGAAATTCCACGATTACGACACTCTTAAAAGCAGACTTTGATTTATCTATTGATAAAGCATCTGATAGTTGACGTCCGGCAGCATAAATAGGACGAATAAACGGAACCTTTATAATAATTGATTCCCATAAAACAAAAAATCTATGTCCAATATAACTCGTTGCAATGGCACCTATTACCCAGACAATAATCAAAAACGCCAGAAACCCCATAAAAGAATGAACAAAAGGATATAGCGTGCAAACGCCCGGTATTAACTTAAAAAAATTAGAGAAAATGCCGCCAAACTTATCAATAAGGAACCAAAAAACAAAAATAGTTAATCCTATTGGTAAGAGAGCAATTATTCCTGTAATAAGATTCTTTCTCATAAATTATAAACTCATTATAAATACTTGTCTTTAAATGTCAATAACTTTCTCTTGTGTATACTTTTTCATAATACCAACTTGCTAACAATTTGTTGGGTTAGCTTAGTTGGAATTATATGAAAACCTTGGACGAAGACCTTTGTCTATAGTCATTAGAAATTCTTATCCCGCAAAACGGGGTACCGTTTTGACAAAAACTTGGTATAAAAATCTTTTTTACTTGTCGGGAAATTCCTCCCTTGAAAAAACTTGACAATATTACTTAAAGAAATATTCTTTTCCTTTATTATAACGGAATAAAATGAAAAACTTATTTATCCTTTTTGTAAGTTTGATGCCTTTTGTCTTATTTTCTTCAGAAACAAGAGTTAGTTCTCTTGGCGGAGACTCTAAACTACTTCTAGACGAAACAAACGTAAAACTATACCCGGGAGAAATATCGTCCTTTTCCAACACAATATTCGCCGAAATTAAACAACCCCTTTCCTTTAACGGATTTTTAGGAAACAACAAATATGGGACAATTGGGCTCGGGGTAAATATGGATACATTACCGTCTATAATAACTTCCCTTGTTGATAGTATTCCCTCTGTTATAGATAATAATATTAACAATCTCCCAAATTTCGAGTTTTTTTATGGCAAAAAATCCATAGGGATAAAAATAGAAGATAGGTTTTGCCATTATGAAGACCATATTTTAGACCACACTCAATACTTAAATTTATTAAAAGGCACTTTAGGGATAAAATATTATTCTGGTCCTCTTTTATGTGTAGATATTTCTACTTCTGTAATGAAAACAGGATTAGATTATAGGGATATAGATAATGGAACTCCGGTTACTTTTAAAACTAAAGAAAATATTTCGTATATCAATAATATAAGGTTTGTGCAAACATTTAATAATAAAAAAGACGTATTTATTATTGGCGGGGGTTATGAAAAATATAATGAAGAATGGGAAAGAATAAGTACTACCACGACCGGAGCAAAATTAACATCTGATATTATAAACTTGTTCTGTAGTTCACTTTTTTATCCTATAGAGAATACAATGTTATTATTTGGACTTAATATAATAACAGATAAAGAAAATACTACAATACAGGATACGGTATTAAAAAAGACTATCCTCTCTCCTATTATTACAATTGGAACAGAAAAAGAATTAACAAAATGGTTTACGGCACGTTTAGGATTAAAAGAAAAAATATCTTATACTACTACAGAACAACAAATACAGGAAATAATTATAATACCTGAAGAATTAAAAAATGATAATAATTTTAATGTTTATATTGGATGGGGAATTAAATTTAATAATATCGAAATAGATGTTAGGTGTACCGATTTATTCTTTAATGCTCCATCAACTGGTTTCTCTTTAGGTTATAAGTTTTAAGGAATATTTAATATTTGATCTTTGATATTTACTTTGATTGTGGGGGTGTAGCTCAGAGGGAGAGCATTTGCTTTGCAAGCAAGGGGCCGGGGGTTCGATTCCCTTCACCTCCACTTTTTTTTATTTTATAGTTTTATATTCTAATTTTTTATTCCTATTCGCAATTAATTGTAAAATTATAAAAAGAATTCCCGTAATAAGAAGGAAACTAATAATAATTTTCCTTTGAGAACATATAATTATTCCACCGGAAAAAAATGCCATTAAAATCAAAGACACATTACTCAAGCTATGTACTATAATAGACGGGATAAGAGAGTTGGTTTTTTCATATAAAGTAGCTTTTATAATACCTTCTACTATAAGACTAAAAAGAAATATACCATGCATACTTGAGAATATAATACCACTTACTAAAATTGCTCCGTCTGCGCCTATTTTAGTTTTAAGGATAGGATAAATAACTCCCAAAGAAAACAATTCTTCCGCTAATGGGGCTAATACAGCAGAACTGAAAATTATAAAAAAGATTACAATTGGTTTTTCTAAAAACCTTAAAAATAGTTGATTGCTATAAAAGACTCCTGGTATTTCTAAAAAACCTTTTCCTAAGATAACTAGTGCAAACAATATAATCATAAAATACAGTAAACTAATTCTCAAGCCTAAATTTAGATTTTTAGAAAAATTCTCTTTTTTTAAACCAATATTACTGAACTTGAACGAATATTTTTGGAGAATTAGTTTGTAAATTAGATAAATTAGAAAAAGCTCAAAGATACCAAAATAGTGAATCAAAGTGTTTTTAAATATTTTCTCAATAAAAGGTAAAGCGATTCTGGTTAAATCAACTAAAATTAGTATTATTAATATATCTTTACAACTCCATCTAACAAACTCTCCTTTTTTTGTTTTCTTTATACATACAATTCCAAATATCAATAATGGAATAACTATAGCAACTAGAAAATTTTGTGTTGTACCCATAATTTTTATAGATTATAAAAATTACTTTATAAATAACCTGTTTATTTTTTACTTATTTTATATTATTCTGTCAATATAAAACCTTCTTTATTTTCCATCTCTCTAGTTCTCTTTTAATCACTGTTAATTTTAATCTTTATTTTCTAAGTTCTCCACATTAACAACAATAACATATATTTAAATAAACATAATAAATATAATAAGACCTGTGGATAAGTAGAATAACTTCTAAAAACTCATATTTAATTATTATTTAGAGGAATATTAATTGTTAATAAAATGTTTAAAATAAGTGGGTTATTAACAAATAACTTTTATTCAGTAGTTAGTAACTTTAAAATGTTACTAAGTTCTTTCTTCTCTTCTTCTTTATTTAAAAGTTTAACTATTTGGTTATAAGAATGTAGTATAGTAGCATGGTTTTTTCCACCAAAAGCTTCTCCTATATCTACTAAAGAAAGATGGGTATATTCTCTTGCTAAATAAATGGCGATATTTCGTGGTTTTACTATTGACTGCATCCTGCGGTTACTTTTTAAACTCGCAAGGGATATATTATAATAACTTGCTACAACTTTTTTAATTACATCTATGGTTATTATTTTTTTTATCGTAACCATATCCTTTAAAAGTTCTTTTGTAGTGTTAAGATTTATTGTCTCGTTTGTAAAAGTAGATAATGCAAGTATTTTTACAAGAGCCCCCTCCAACTCTCTAATATTAGAAGAAAATTGTTCCGCAATATAATTAATTACTTCATCCGGGACTTTAGACTTAGAAGTAGCTATTTTCTTTTTTAAGATTGCAACTCTCATTTCAATATTAGGAGATTGGATATCACAAACAAGTCCCCCTTGGAATCTTGACACAAGTCGTTCCTCTAAATTTGCCAACCCCTGGGGAGGTCTATCCGAAGACAATGCAATTTGTTTCCCTGCATCGTATAAGAAATTAAACGTATGGAATATTTCTTCCTGTAAACCTTCTTTTCCTTCCAAAAATTGTATATCGTCTATAAGCAGAACATCTTTTTTTCTATACTTATTCTTAAATTGCATTATACGATTATTTTGAATCGCATCAACCATCTCGTTCATAAAACTTTCACATTCTATATAATAAACTTTGGCATCGGCAGTATGTTCTTTTATATAGTTTCCTATTGCCTGAAGCAAATGAGTTTTTCCCAATCCCACATTCCCGTATAGGAATAAAGGATTATATTGTTTCCCGGGGGCAGACGCTACTGCCATTGCTGCTGCCTGGGCAAACTTATTGCTTGCCCCGGTAATAAAATTATTAAACGTATAACGGGTTTGTAAGTGAGAAGCATCCGTGTCATAAATTTTTGTAGAAGAAGTTTCTTTTGTTTGCTCTGCAAGTTTGTATCTTATCTTTATCTTATCATCTTCAACCTTAAGGATATCATATATCATAGAATGGTAATGTTCTTCTATCCAGTCTACAAAGAACCGATTCGGGACCTTTACCCAGAGCGTATTTTGAGAAATGGATTCGCCCACCGTAGGTTCAAACCATGTCGTGTATATTTGAAGCGGAACTTGAGTTTTTACTCCCTCAAGAATTTTTAACCACAATTTTTCTGCGTCTGTTATTGCCATAAGTTTTTGAAATATAAAGAGATACGACTTTTTGTGCTAAAAGTTGTCAACAAAGTTATTAACATTGACCTGTCCTGTAAATCGTTATTTGTGAAAGAGTTAGAGAGTTTGTACTTCCGAGAGAGTGAGTTATTAACAATCATAATATTAACTTTTATCCTTTGTTTATTTTTACTTAGTTTCACGAAGAAGAAAGCTCATAAAATTTATATTAACAAAATTATGTTGCTAACATAACTAGAGATATGTTGTCATGTCAAGAGGAAAAAAAACGAAAAAATAAAATAATTTTTATAAAATTTTTGTCTTGACATAATGACCTTTTTGTTTCAAAGTCGCCCGTCACTTGTAAAAATGCTTTTGTAGAGAAATGCTTGACTTTTCGCACCTTTAACATTTTAATATATATATACTTATGGAAATTAAAAACATAAAAAATAAAATTAAAAACATAAAAATATTCGTAACTTTCGTAAATGTAGCAGTAAGGATATTTGTCGTTGTAAACCTTGGATTATTGGTCTTTCTTGCCCTTGATTATTTCCTTTTTTTGTCCTGTCCTGCAAGATGGGTATGGTTCTTCTTGACTTTAGCTTTTAGTTGTTGGGGTGCCATTCGGTATAAGTTTGACCCTGTTTCCGAAATAGAAAAACAATCCTGCCAAGGCGGGACTACATCGGAACAATTCAAAGGAAGACTGTTTTCCGCCATATACGATTACCCGACAACGTTAGGGTACTCGACCGAACTAATAGAGGAAATAAGAAAAGAAGTGTGGAAGTTATTGCAAGAATGGAAACTGTGGTCCGTAATAAAAAAGCATCTTCCCGTAATCCCTTTATTAATAAGCGTTGTTGCTTTAGCGGTAGAAATTGTTTCTCTTCCTTCGCCACAACTTCCTCGAATAAAAAGGTTTTTTCTACCACAGAACAAATTCCTTTCTTTTGCTCTGGAGCCGGGAGACAAAAAATTGCTCTATGGAAAAACCGTTGAAATAAAAGTAATCCCTTCCGGCATTTTGCCTGAAAAAATTTCACTCGTTGTGGACGATTCCGTCTATACCCTGTCTCGCAAAGAAGGGTATTCAAAAAGTCTACCCGTTAATAAGTCATTTTCTTATTATGCAAAAAAGGGAGATGTTTTAAGCGATACGTATAATATATCCGCAATTATTCAACCCTGGATAAGAGAGTTTAATCTTACTTATATATACCCCGTGTATACAAAACTATCTCCTTTTGTCAGCAACCTGCCGGAAATCTCTGCCTTGCAGGGAACAAAAATCAACTTCGTTGCCGTTGCAAATGACAGCATAGATTCAGGGCGAGTAGAGTTTTCTTCCCTTGTCTTGCCGTCAGGCAGGCAACAAACAAAACATGTAGAAGTAAAAAAAGATACTATAAAAACAGAATTTGTCGTAAGCATTCCGGATAGTTACAAAATATACCTTAAGGCAAAAAACGGTCTAACAACAATAAGTCCGGAAACGTATGCCATCAATATCTGGAAAGATAAATTCCCCGAAATAGAAATAACTTATCCCGGCAGGGATATGGAAATGCCTTCCGATATGCAGCTTCCAATACTTGTTCACATTTCGGACGACTTCGGTTTTCATAAAATAAAACTCTTAAGCGATAAGGGAGAATTGGTTGTAAATACTGACAAAAACTTACCGTCGGATACAAATATTTCTTACGCCTGGGACTTATCACAATTGTCTTTATACCCGGGAGATGTCATAAAATACCATATGGAAGCGCAGGACAATGACGTTATTAACGGGTACAAGACTACCAAATCGGAAGAGTTTAAGTTGTTTTTCCCTACGGTCGAAGATATATACAAACAGGTTACGGAAGAGGTTAATAAAACCCAAGACAATGCCACAACCGAATTGCAAAAAATCTTAAATGACCTGAAAGAAAACAACAAACAAATAGAAGCCATTAGCAAGAAAGACAAATTAGACGGGAACGATAAACAAGCTCTGAAGGATGCTTTACAAAAAGAAAAAGCCATCACCAAGGGAATAGACAACTTATCAAAAGAAATAGATAAACTGTATAAGTCTATGGAAAACACTATGTGGGTAGACAAAGACTTGATGGAAAAAATGGAAGAATTAAAAACCCTTTTTAATGAACTTAACCTTAAAGAAATGAACGAAGCCATTCAAAAGATGCAGGAGATGATGGAGAAGAATCCGGAACTTATGAAAGAAGCGATGAAAAACTTTAAGATGACACAAGAAGAACTCAGGCAACGAATTGAAAATTCTCTCGAGATGTTGAAACAATATAAACAGGAACAAACCCTTGCATCTCTGGCCGACAGGGCATCAGAACTCGCAGAGAAACAACAAAAGTTAAACGAAAAAACCGCAAAAAGCGATATGAAACAATCAAAGAAAGAATTATCCGAAACAGAACAAGGGTTAAAAGAAGAGCTTGAAGAATTAGCTAAAGACATAGATAGTTTAGCGAAGGAAACAGGGAATAAAGAGTTGGGAAAACAATCTAACAAAGCACAAAAAACACAATCCAAAATGTCGGACGCGGCGAATAAGTTGTCAAAAGGACAGAAACCTTCAAAATTACAAGATGAAGCTCAGCAAGAATTATCAGACTTAAGCGCAAACTTAAGTTCTATTCATCAAAAAATGATGGACCAAAAAAAGTCCCGGATGACAAAAGAAATAAATAAGTTAAAGAATGATTTTCTTTTCCTGTCTAACGAAGAAGAAGCCTTGTCAAATATGACGGGTTTAGATAAAGCATTCAAACAGGAAGCATTAATAAAAGGCGCTAAAATGTTGTTGAATGAATTAGCCGTAGTTATGAAAATGACGCCGTTTATTTCCGGTGATACAAAAAAGCTTACGCAGGATGCCATCAAACTAATGGAAACTGCAAAAAAAGAATTTGAAGCAAACAGGCAGGGGCAAAACATATTGAGCAAGAGAAGCCAGATGCTGGCAATGTCAAAACTGAACGAAGTCGTCATCTCTCTTATGCAGTCGGAACAGGCGTTGCAGAGTTCTATGTCCGCTTCGGGAATGCCGGAACTGATGAAACAATTATCGCAGATAACAAAAGACCAGCAGACGTTAAATCAAATGTGTATGTCGCTTATGTCTTTTAATATGACGCAATCGGGTATGGGGGAGCAACTTGCCGAACTTATGGGGAAACAGTCTGCGCTTGCAGATGCGCTTAAGGAAATCGGAGAGGGCTTAAAAGGCAAGACTTTAGGGGATATGAATGGCATGGCGCAGGAAATGGAGAACATTGCAAAAAAGATGCAATCCGGCATTACACAAGATATTCTGGAAAGACAAAATAAATTATTGAACCATTTATTGGATACTCAAAAATCTATTTATACAAGAAAAACGTCCCGTCAACGTATTGCAGAACCGGGAGAGAATATGTTGTTGCCGTCTCCACAAGAGCCGGAATTAATCACAAAACGAGGTATCTCGCAGAAAGCTATTATTGAAGCATTGAAAAAGAAATACCCCAAGGAATCCGAGCAATTAATAAAGGCTTATTTCAAAGCTCTCTCCACAGAGTAACATATGTTTCAAAAAACTAATTGACTTTTTATGGGTAAGTGTAATACTGTATACGAAATACGAAAACAATAATTAATACCCGTAAGGTAAAAAGGAGAAAGTTATGATAATATTATTTCTCATTATGGCACAGCAGTGGACGAGTTTCTTAAACCCACAGCCGATATATGATATAGCTTCAAATAATGAAAATATATGGGCGGCTACTAATGGTGGAATATTAGGTTACAAAAAATCAACAACGGATAGTTTTCAACAGATTACAAATACAAGTGGCTTGCCAACCAATAAGGTAGTAAACGTTGCTATTGACAAATATGGCAATATGTGGTTTTTATGTGCGAACAGGATTATTACCGGTGGAATAATTCTTATGTCTTCCGATATGAGTAAAAAAAGACTTTTTACATATATGGAGGGCTTGCCAAGTTATAATTTTTCATCGATTTGTATTGATGGTGATTCAGTTTGGGTAGGGACAGAGGACAATACTAAAATATGGTTTTATGATATGAAAGGCAATCCGTTTAATACCGGCCAGCAGGGAGTTGTGCTGAAAAATCTTCAGCCGAGCAATGAAGTTAAAAAAATAAAGATATTCGCAAATATGCTGTGGTTCGGGACAAATAGCGGCATTGGCGTGTCAAACAAATCTCTGGACAGCTTTATAGTTTGTAACACTTATAATGGATTGCCTAACGATACGGTATATGCCATTGAAAAATGGAACAACTATATGTGGGCAGGAACTAAGAAGGGAATAGCAAGAATCCTTGTTGATAGTATAAGATTTGGAGATAGCGTATTATGGGATATTGTAGATACTAATTTTAAAGTAAATGATTTTTGTGCCGTAGACACGGCTTTGTGGATGGCATGTTCGCAAGGAACTTATAGATGTGAATTAGTCGGAGACACTTCTTGCAATTGGATACAAATTGCAAATTATGACTCAAGGGCGTTATTGTTTGACAGCACATTATGGATTGGAACTGCGTGGAATGGAATTGTAAAATATGCCGATTCTATTCAAGAATACGAACCGGAAGGACCTGCTTCTAATTATTTTAGTACTATTGTGATGGATTTGGATGGCAGTATCTGGTCAACTCACTGGGGAGAGCCCGGATGGGAACATAATAAAGTCAGCAAGTTATATAAAGATGGGGATGATTGGAAATGGAAAATATATTCATTTTCGGTGCCATGGGTTACGAATATCATGGTGGATAAAAATAACAATAAATGGATAACAATGGCAGACTGGAGTATGCCACCGGCATACGGAGTGGTAAGGATATTTCCAAATGATTCAACAATACAAATAAAATTAGATACATTGAAGGATGCAAACTTTGTTTATGCTTCCTGTTTAGATGATAACGGAGATTTGTGGGTTGCAAGTTTGGATACATACATTCGTAGAATCAGAGCCGGCACGAATCAAGTGGATACGACGTTTTCCGACCCGAATGGCTATACGTCATGGGTATATCCAATGATGAGAGATGCCGATGAAAACTTATGGATAGGCAGTATAAGGCCTCAATGTTTAGTGATACTAAAAAAAGACGGAACGATGCAAAAAGAATTAATAGGAGAAGAATTTTCTTTTTTTAATAAGGAAAAACCGGGCGAAGTATGGGTAGGTTCTACCAGTGGCGCGCACCAGTTTAAGAATCTGCAAAGGGTTAATTCTTACACTATCAGTCAACTTGGCGGAGTTCCCCGCGGTATGACAATAGATTCTACGAATATATGGTTTGCGCTATCCAAATCTACAGAAACAGATGTTGGTGGAATAAGAAAACTCTCAAGTGCGGGGGTTCTTACAACATATACAACTCAGGATGGTTTGGTGAATGACCTCGCAAAAGGAGTAGAAATTGACCATATAAATAAAATCTTATGGGCTGGGACTGAAAATGGATTAAGCAGGTATGCTCTAAGTCAGAGCGTAGAAGAAAGTTCTGATTCGCAATCCACATTCCAAAATCCCAAATTGGATGTTTCTCAAAATCCGTTTATTAACTCAACGACTATTAATTATTTCATACCTCCAAATTTCTTTTCTGTTGTGAGTGAAACGAAATCCGCCTCAGGCGAAAATGTTCGGTTAGCAATTTACGATTTAAGCGGGAGAGCTGTAAAAACCTTAGTTAACGGAAAGAAACAGACAGGGAGTTATAGCATTAACCTGGATGCAACCGAACTAAAAACAGGTATCTATTTTGTACAATTTGCTGCCGGTAATTACAGAGAAACAAAAAAGATAATGGTGGTGAAGTAGCAGTTAACCTTTTCTTTTTTCTACCTATGCTGTTTCGACTCGTAGCGCTCTAAATGTTCTCAAAGTGACTACGGATACCCTATCTGTATTTAACCAATTTTGCCGTTTTTGTCCCTTCGTTCCATTTAAGGACTACAAGATAAATTCCTTTTGTCTTTAGTTGAGGCGTGAAAGTATAGTTTTTAGCTTCTACCCTGCCCTGATAAATAGTTTGCACAAGTTCGCCCGTAATGTTGTATATGGAGAGGCTGGCTTTTTCTATTTGTACAGGCGAGGAAAGCAAAACATTGTTACCCGTTGTACGAAGTTCTATCGGATTTTTAGTAATAGTTTTTTCTTCTACCCCACCTGCGAGACAAACTGTATCCCTTAACCATACTTCTTTAAGCACGGGAGCGTCAACTGTTGACGTGGTTTTTAGAAAATTAGCTTTGTATTGAAAATAGCGATGACAGGGAGTAACGGATATGTCAAAACTGTCCTCGGCGTTACGCGCATAGAATGGTCCCTCCCATGGCTTTGCGATTAAATCCGAAAGTATGCTGTCCCCTCTCCAATAGAATGCAATAGTGCTTGTTTCGGGGAGACAGGCTTTCCACCCGAACGATTGAACGGACCTGTTTGCAGTGTCAAGTTCAAGTATGGAAGACTGCAGCCAGCCCGTGGAAAACGCTTCAATCATTTTGTTTTCATACCATAAAAAAGCCAGTTCCCTGCACACAAGAATGTCCCAACCTCCGCCAATACAACCCGGTTTCAGTTTTGCCGGGATTACCCAGTGAGTAGCGAGCCCCATAGGTTTGTAATTATCTATTTTATAAGTAGTAAAGCTGTCCGGGTTGACCTGTCTGAAAAATCCGATTTCTCCGTAGCCCGAAATTATATCTGTTTTGCCGTCCAGGTCAATATCTTCGGCGCAAGCTCCGTCGCCGAAAGAATTATCCTGTGCCGCAGAATATACATTATGGCGGGTATAGGTTGTACCTGTCCCAAGATTTTCAAACCAGTAAAAATCGTCACGGGAGGAATTGGACCTTGTGCCCAGAATGTCTTCGTCCCCGTCATTGTCAAAATCCCGGCTCCATACTCCGTCAGCGTCGTCAGTTCCGGAGAGAGTAGTTACTTTAGAAAACTGCCCTACCCCATTGTTAAACCAGACGCTAATTTCACTTCCGGCGGAAAAAGGAACCATTAAAAGGTCGTTATCTCCATCTTTATCCATATCATCAAGCCTTAATCTCCATGCTTTGTCGGATACGGTTCCGGTACGTGAGAAAACGCCCGAACCGTTATTGGTATAAATGTGAGTAGTCATATTCATGACACAACCGGCAAGGATATCCATATCTCCATCTTTGTCTATGTCTCCCGTTTCCACGCAAAAATAAGGATTAATAGTACCGCTGGAATCAATAATAGTTCTTGTGAAATTAAAACTGCCGTTATTTTTATACCACACCAATCCCGTTGGGTTATTTCCGCCGTCATCTGTTCCGCCCGGGACAACAACATCTAATAGTCCATCATTATCCATATC
The DNA here is from genome assembly GCA_028716385.1 of bacterium. Classification (GTDB taxonomy): domain Bacteria; phylum Hydrothermota; class UBA3073; order JACQXS01; family JAQTXJ01; genus JAQTXJ01. The sequence continues at coordinate 118,220 of JAQUPX010000001.1, forward strand.
GTTTCCCGAGAGAAAACCCCAATCAGAAGCACCTAATACAGGATAAGTAGTCATCTTGGTAAAAGTACCGTCGCCGTTGTTCCTATAGAAGACGAGCAAATTGCCGGCTCCCTGCCACCCCGCGAGGTCAATATCCCCGTCGTTATCAAAGTCTGCAGGCCAGATACTATGGCATCCGATTTTGTTTGTGGAATCTATGACGTGTCTGGTCCAGGAAGCGTAATCTACTTGAGATGCAACGGGACACACTTGCCCCTGAATGTTATAAGTAACGCTGTCGTAGGAATAAAAAGAAGTCCCCCAGTTAGCCACGGGACCTTGAATGCTGTCTCCGCCTACCCAATCTGTCTGGATATGAATTGCCGATAAAACAAAGAATAAAATGTTCATTTTAATCTCCCCCTTATGTCTTAAATTTGTTTTAAATATAAAAGTTTGTCAAGAAAAACAACAATAATTTAAAAATCTTGACATTTTTTGATACAACATTGTAATATAAGCAATAATAATGATTAGCACAAAATATTATACAATATAAGAAATGCGTAAAACGTTTTGGATAATACTTTTTATTCTTAGTTGCTTTTCCGCAGAGACAGTTGTAACGGCACCGTCTCGCCTGCCGGCAGGCAGGCAGACGCGAAAGCTTTTGTCTAATGGATATAGTTATAACATAAACAGGATAAAACTATCTGTTGGTAAAGGAACGAAGGGTCCGATAGATACCTTAATTCCCGATTTAGCGCCTCCGTTTTATTGTTGGGATGGCGATTATAAAAGCTATAGGGTGGAATATGAAGCAACCCAGTTTATTCCGGAAATGCCTTGCTCGGTAATGGCTATAATTCATGGAGTAATAAGCGATACGACAGCTTCAAAACAATGCAGTTTGTTTGTATGGAGTGATTCTTCCGGTAAGCCGGGAACAAGGCTATTTAGTATAGATACTTTGATGACAGCTGATTCAGCGGGAGTTTTTTTTAATATATATCCATTGTCTTCTCCCGTGTATGTAACGGGTCCGTTCTGGGTTGGTGATTATGAAGGGGATACGCTGATGCCTGCAACTGTTTTTGATTCAACGCGAAGTTTACTTGCTATGTTTAATATAGATAGTTCGGGTTGGACCGAAGATAATGTAGATTATTGTCACGGCGCTATCGTGAAGTATGATACAAGTTCTATTCCTATACATAAGAAATGGACAATTATTGTTTTTATAAACGGAGATAACGAGCTGGAACCTTATGCGATTGAGGATATAAACAAACTGGAAGCAGGTATAGATACTTCAAGGTATACAGTGGTGGTAGAATTAGACAGAATTCCCGGATACGATAGTTCTAACGGGGACTGGACTACTGCCCGCAGATACCTTATAACGCCGGATAATATCCCGGATAACATAATTCGTTCTGATTTCGAAGCAGATTTAGGAGAGGTAAATATGGGCGACCAGGCTTCCATCGCTGATTTTGTAAGATGGGGTGTCGCGAACTACCCGGCAGACAACTATGTGCTTATTATATGGGGTCACGGGAATGGATGGTATAAAGGCGCAAAACCGTCCCTCTTAAAAGGTATAAGCGAGGATGTAACGAACAATGACTACATAGGTGTGGCAAACGGAGAGTACGCATTGGTAATGGATAGCGTGAAGAACATTTTAGAAAAAAGATTGGACATCCTCGTAAACGATGCTTGTTATATGGGAATGCAGGAAGTAGCTTATGAAATACAGAATTGTGCGGATTATATAGTGTTCTCGGAATATACGATTCCGTCGGAAGGCTATCCTTATGATTCGATATTGACCTGGTTAAATGCAAATTATTCTGCTACTCCTGAAGAATTGGCGAACATAACGGTTGATAAATACATTGCTTCTTATGGTGGCGGGGACCAGGTTACTCTTTCTTCGGTTGTTTTAGGGGAGAAGTTTTCCCACCTGTCGGAGTGCATAAATGTTTTTGCAAAAGCTCTTATATTTGCGGGAGGTCGAAGTAATGTTGGCATAGATTCTGCAAGATTCAACACGGAAGAATATTTTGGATACCCAAATTCGCACATAGATATATATGATTTTGCATCTCGTATCAAGGGAATACCCGGTTTATTTGCAGAAGCAAAAGATTGGGCTGATTCCGTAATGAATGCAGTAGATTCTGTCGTTACAAGAAAGGGGCAAATTAATTGCAATGGTTCTCACGGGATAGCTATTTATTACCCGTATGATATAAATGCGATAGATACTACTTATACGCAGTTAGCTTTTGCAAAAGACTTGCCAAAGTGGTGGGATTTTATAAACGGGGATACAATCGGTATAACGGAAAACACGCAATTGCCCGTTAGCCTTGCTTTGTGTGCGCCAATGCCTAATCCTGCTTTTGCTTTTGCAACAATAAAATACAGTCTTCCCAACAAGGCAAATATATCTTTACGGCTGTTTGACCTGACGGGCAGATTAGTCAAAACTCTTTACTCGGGCGAGCAAGTCGCAGGAACTCATAATGTGTCTTTGAAATCTTCTGAATTAAGCAAGGGTATATATTTTGTAACCCTGCAAACAGGCACTGTAACAAAAACACAAAAACTAACAATCCTGCGATAGGTAGCTTTGCACTAGAAAACAGGCGCTTGTCCGCCAGTCTGTTTGGAGGATGCCTGTTCCCTACAAAGTATATTAAAAAGTGTTGCCGAAACTCTGAAGCAATATACTGAAGCGGATTCAACTTACCCACTAAATTACAAGCAGGATGCTTGTTTTACAATTTACAGATTCTCAAGCTGGAAGCTTGAGTTACATTTCCTACACATATTTTACTGCATTCAGGAATATTCTTAAGCCGAGCGGTTCGATGTTTTTATTCCTGTTCCAATACGGGTGCTGGGTATTAGATATAAACCTTTCCGGATGAGGCATCAATCCGAATATTCTTCCGCTCTGGTCGCAAATGCCCGCAATCTTATTCATTGAGCCATTCGGATTGTAAGATTTATACTGTAATGCGATTTGCTTGTTTGTTTGAAGGGTTTTTATTATTTTGTCTGCGCCGACAAACTTTCCTTCGGCGTGGGCAATCGGAAGGTCCAGTTCTTTGAGCCCTTTTGTGAATATACAACGACTGTCAGGGGCTACAAGATTAACCCATTCACATTGGAAAAGTCCTGAAGTATTATTCGTAAGAGTAACTGTCTGTTCGCCTAATTTCCCATAAGGCAAAAGCCCGAGTTTTACAAGTATCTGGAACCCGTTGCATATTCCAAGCACAAGTTTTTTGTCGGATACAAATTGGTTGAGTTCATCGCTTAACCTGTGTTGTAGTTCGTTCGCAAGGATTTTACCTGCAGAAATATCGTCTCCGTAAGAAAATCCACCGGGGAGAACCAGAATGTCATAATCTTTTATCTTTTTCCCCTGGTATAATAATTCGTTTATATGCACTAATTTGGTTTTTGCACCGACTTTTTCAAAAGCATAAGCAGTTTCCATATCGCAATTAGTTCCTGCAGTCCGCAGAATTATAACGTTTGCCTTGCTCCCGGAAGAGTAATTTATTTTGCGTGTTTCGGGTAGTTGAGTTTTGAACTGGGCAGTGTGTGTTTTGATCGGGGACTGCCACGAATCTTTTAGTTTAGTTATTGCAGTTTTTACAACCGGCGTATTCTTTAATCCAATGACTTCCAGTTCCGGTTTTTTTGTTGAAGTCCCTATTTTACTAAAATCACATCCTTTCATCACTTCTTCAAATTTTTGTTCGTATTTCTTTTGCACTTCCACGATAAATCTTGTGTTGGATTCGGAAAATAGTATTTTGGTATTGCTTGAGATTTCTTCTCCCAGAGTTACCTTACCTAGAGAGATTTTCATTCCTATGTCATTTCCGAAACACATTTCTGCGCAAGCTACGCCGATACCACCTTCGGAACAGTCATGGCAGGATTTTACAAAACCTGAAGTTATCGCCTGGTGTAATTTTTTCAAGAGTATCGGATTGGGGCGAACCTTCGGAACTTTGTTGCCGATAGCATCTTGAGAGGCATAGTAATGAGAACCGCCAAGTTCATCGTAAGTTTTGCCGATAACGTATATTGAATTGTCCGGTTCTTTGATATCCGAAGAGACGACATTATTCACGTTGTCAATTATTCCAATCGCAGATATGAGCAAAGTTCCGGGAATTGCAGTCGTTTTAGCTCCTACGCGATATTCATTATACAAAGAATCTTTGCCTGATATGAACGGTGCGGCATAAGCTTTTGCCATATCGCAACACCCCTGGACTGCTCTTGTGAGAGAACCCAATACATCGGGTTTATCGGGGTTTCCCCAGCAGAAGTTATCCAGCAAGGCTATTTTGTCGGGGTTTGCGCCGACCGCCACAACGTTTCTTATTGCTTCATCTACTGCGGAAGCCGCCATCCAATAGGGGTCAACGTCACCGTATTTGGGATTAATCCCACAGCCTACTACGGTTCCTTTGTCCGAATTTAATAAAGGTCTTATAACGGAAGCATCCGTCGGAGCTCCGTTGCCCATTATTGATTTGCAAACCGTCCCCCCCTGAACTTCGTGGTCATACTGGCGAATAACCCATTCTTTGCTGCAAACGTTCCACATTGAAAGCAATGCGCATAATTGGGAAGACAAGTCTTTGCGTTCTGTTATTTTTGGTTCGGTGAATTTAACTCCTTTTGGCGCTGTCCAGTTGGCAGGTTTTATGTTTAAGGGAACTCCTTTGTGCAGGAATTCCATATTTAGTTCGGCTACTGTATTGCCTAAATATTTAAGCATAAGGGTATGATCATTAGTAACTTTTCCGATTACATTTGCTTCTAAGGATTCGGAGAAGCATAGTTTTAATAAATCGGTTATTTTTGAGCGTGGAACAAAAACAACCATTCGTTCCTGCGCTTCGGATATCCATATTTCACGATAAGATAATCCCGAATACTTTAAAGGTATTTTGTCCAGGTCTACTTCTGCACCGTGTTTTTTTGCCATTTCGCCTATCGCAGAAGACAACCCGCCGCCTCCGCAATCCGTAATGTCGCGGTACAAGTCAAGGTCTCTTGCTTTTAACAGCACATCGGTTACTTTCTTTTCGGTTATCGGGTTTCCGATTTGTACTGCGCCGGAAGAAAGTTCTTCGGATTTTTCGGTCAGCTCAACTGAAGCGAACGTTACGCCGTGTATGCCGTCCCTGCCGGTTTTTCCGCCCAGAAGTACGATTAAGTCGCCGGGCACGGTAGTTTTTTTACATTTGTCTTTTGGTATTAAACCTACTGTCCCGCAATAAACTAAAGGATTTCCCAGATAACGATTATCGAACAGAACCGCTCCGTTTGTAGTCGGAATTCCCATTCTATTCCCGTAATCACGTACACCGGAAATCACCCCTTTCATGGTTTTTGAAGGGTGCAAAGTGCCTTGAGGCAAATGTTCCGGAGGAAAGTCGGGTTCGGCAAAACAGAATATATCCGTATTCATAATGGGTTTTGCGCCAAGTCCCGTTCCGAGAATATCTCTTATTACCCCGCCGGTTCCTGTTCCTGCTCCACCGTAAGGCTCAATCGCAGAAGGATGATTATGGGTTTCTACTTTGAAACACAGGTTGTATTTATCGTTAAATTTTATTATCCCGGCGTTATCTTCAAAAACCGATACGCACCAGTCAGGAGATAAACTTTCAGTTACCTCTTTGATGAGAGTGAAAAGCGGTTTGACGGGATTATCGTTTAAGGAAATATTTGATTTAAATGTTTTATGTATACAGTGTTCCGACCACGTTTGCGAAATAGTTTCAAGTTCAACGTCCGTTGGATTGCGCCCAATAGACTGGAAATGTTTTTGTATTGCATAAATTTCGGCAAGGGTAAACGTGTATTGAGAGCTGATTCTGGCGAGCCTGTCGGGGGTTGCGTTTACGAGTTCTATTTCAACAAGGCTGAAATTATAAGTAGGGCTAGGAACTTCCAGGTCTTTCATAGACGTTATGGTGCGTTGGATAGTGTGGTTAAGAAGCAATTTGCTCGTTATAAGATTTAATTCTTTGGGCGTAAGATTCCCGTGAAGTATGTATTTTTTGCCTGTCTGGACGCTTGATACACTCATAATGCCGATGTCTCTGATAGCTTTTATCGTGCTTTCCGTTACGGGGTCCATAACGCCGGGTTTGTAGGCAACTTCTATGCTGTGACAAGTTTTGTCAGGAGTGGATGGCTGTGGAGCATCGGAAGATATTATTTCGTAACATTCAACTATATTGTCCGTAAGCAGGTTTTTGGCTATTTTTTCTACAGTAGGGGCTAAAATATTGCCTGAAATATAGTAAATATAACTAATTTCACAATCTTTGATTTTAACGCCATATTCGGAGATGGCTTTTTTTAGCGCTTCGTTTTCTGTTGTGTCTTTGTTTTTTCTAATTTCTATTTTCCACATTTGACCTCCAAATTATCAAGTAACTTATTTAGACTTATAAAATATTATTAGAAAAAGTCAATTTTTTTGTTAAAAACAACAAAGAATATGCTACAAATTCTAATCCAACCACAGAGCGCACAGAGAATAAAAAAGGGTTGAGAACAAAAAATAAAGAGTTGAGAGTAAAAAATAGAGAGGACACAGAGAAAAGATTTAATACAAACCTGCAGATAATGAAAAAATTGTAGGGCAAGGCGGAATTTATCCCGCTATGGCTTTAATCGGTCTTGTGTTATTAACCCTACACCTTTTGTCCTCTGCGCTCGGTCCGCCTCAGGCGGATTACCCCGCAATTTGCGGGGTGGTTGATTTTCTGTATCCTGTTTTTTGCGAACTTTGCGTCTCTGCGGTGAACCCTTTTTAAAACCTTGACGAAAAATAATAACTAAAATATATTATATTTATGCAACTTTTTTATACTCCGCCGGAGCGTATCTCTGAAAACAGACTTGAAATAAACGGGGAAGAAGTAATTCACATAACAAAATCGTTAAGACATAAAGTGGGAGATACTATAAAAGTTTTGGACGGAAAAGGGACGGAATATACCGTAATGATAAAAGAACACAGGAGAGACAACTTGGTTTGTGATATAATTGAGAAGCGCAGCGGGGTGATTAACAACAAGCGGGAACTTACGTTGTTTCAGGCAATTCCAAAACAGGGGAAGATGGATTTTGTCATTGAAAAAGCAACGGAATTAGGAGTGAAAAGAATCGTGCCGATTATTACAAAATATTCCGTTTGTGTACCCGGGAATGAAGACAATAAACTAAGACACTGGAATAATATAGCAGTAAGCGCAATGAAACAATCTATGGGCGTGATTGTTCCAAAAATATCGGGTTTAATAAACTTCAATATTGCCGTAGAAGAAATTAAAGATTTTGAGTTGCCGATTATTGCCCATAATGACAGCAATTCCAGATATATAAGAGAGATAGTAAAGGACGTCAAAACCAGCGCTTTATTCATTGGACCGGAGGGCGGTTTTAGCGAAGAAGAAGTCAAGCTTGCCGTAGAAAAAGGCGCAATTCCCGCATCTTTTGGAGTTAAAAGATTGCGCAGTGAAACTGCCGCAATAGCAGGGTGTGCGCTGTTACTTATATGAAAAACAATATTAACAGGGACTCGAAGAGACTTTTAAGAGATGAAAAAAGAAAAAATAATGAAACATGAAACCACTAGATTCCATCCTCCAAACGGACTGGCGGACAGGCACGATTTACACAAGATTAAAACGGAAAACAAAAAGCGTTGAGGTTTAAACAAAAAAGATAATTCTAGTATTAGAACGGCAAAAAATATATGAACAGGCAAAAAGTAGTCTCATGTCCCGCCTCTGGCGGAAAAGAAATAAGAAAATGAATCCTTACGAACCAAATTTTGTTCCGGATGTTTCAAAAAACACAAAGAAGGAGTATGTTCCACGCTCTCTTCCGGACTGTGTAGACGTGGCATTACCTGCGGGTGTTTTTACTTATGAAGTTCCGGAACAATTGCGTTCCGTAATAAAAGTAGGAATGCTTGTCGAAATCCCGTTTAATAATAAAAAGACAAGTGGCTGGGTAGTCGGCGTAAAAGAAAAAAAAGAGCTGTCTCATATTAAGAATATAAAAGAGTTGTTGCGGCTATGTTCTTCGGAATCTTTGATTTCCGTTGAGTTAATGGAGCTTGCAAAATGGATGTGCACGTATTACCAGTCTAATATAGGCGCAGTTTTGAATCTTATGGTCCCTCCGTTTACGGAATCAATGCCGGTTTTTTCTTCCGAAACAAAACCAAAACTTAACCTTTCAAAGGAAAAAGCTCCTTTTATAATTAATGAGGCATTAGAGGCAAAAAAGTTTAAAGTTGTATTGTTGCAGGGGTTAAACAGAGAAGCGATTTATATCAAGACAATAAACGAGACATTAAGTTATAATAGAGACGTAATATTTCTTGTCCCGGGAATAGATTTGACTGCAAAAGTAGGTGTTTCTCTCGAAGAACAATTTGGGAAAACGGTTGCTTTTTTACATTCGGGATTAAAGAAAACGGAGAGGTGGCTTGAGTGGTCGCGCATTAAAAAAGGAGATGCGAAAATAGTAGTAGGGACAATGAGCGCGGTTTTTGCGCCTGTCAATAAACTGGGAGTTATAATTCTGGATGAAGAAAATAATTCAAGAAGTTATAAAAGCGATAAACATCCTCATTATTCCGCTCAGACGGTATCCGTAATGAGAGCAAAAATAGAATCTTGTTTGTATGTAGCAGGCAGCACAATACCAAGCGTAGAAGCTTTTTATAATACCGAGCAAAAGAAAAGCACACTCTTTAAGTTAACATCTATGAGTAGATCTCCAAGGGTATCCATAGTTGATATGAGAGAAGAAGCGGATAGGCTTTTCTCCCAGAAGTTAAAATCAGTATTAAAGAGATACGTAGACAATAAAGAAAGAATTCTTTTATTTTTAAATCGCAAGGGATTTTCATCTTTTGTAATGTGTGAAGATTGCGGGTATATACCGGAATGTCCGAAATGCAGCATTCCGCTTACCTATTATAAAGCAGATGCGGATAGCACAAGACCTCATTTTTTAAAGTGTCATTATTGCGGATACACAATGGAAGCAATAGGGTATTGCCCAAAATGCAAGGGGGTGCATTTAACTCGCAAAGGATTAGGAACTGCTCAGGTAGAGAGAAAGTTAAAAAATCTTTTCCCGGGGATAAATGTTTTCAGGTTAGATTCGGATAATATTTCCCAGGGGTATATAACTCATATATTCAAAGCTTTCGAGACCGGGAAGATTCAAGTTTTGGTTGGAACACAGTTGATTGCCAAGCCTTCGGAATTACCCGATATAGGTTTATTCGGGTTAATTTCTGCGGATACGTTTTTGAATTTTCCGGATTTTCGGTCTCCTGAACGGGCATACCTGATGTTTGGGGAACTCATAACGAAATCAAAAGAAGCGATTATCCAGACTTATAATCCCGGGCATAGAGTATTGCAATATTTGCGTTCCAATAATTATGCCGGTTTTTATAACGAGGAAAAGAATATAAGAAAAGAGCTTAATTATCCGCCGTATTCACACCTTATAAAAATAACTGCTGAAGGGATGAAAGAAGATGTTTTGCAGTCTAAAGCAGAGATTATTGCGAATAAATTAACGGAACTTAACTTGAGTTTTATAGGGCCTTCGTTTGCATTTGAAACCAAAAAACATAAAGCAAGTTTCCTTATCAAGATATCTAATCCCGCAACAATATCCTTAACGGAAAAGTTGCCGGCAGGGGTAAAAATAGATATAGACCCAATAGAATTTTCTGCTTGAGTGTAACCGTTTAATTAAAAAAATTGGTTATGCAACTACGATACAAGTGACAGTTGAGCTAACGCCGTCTATTTCATGTATTCTTTCAGCTACCAATTCTCCAAGAACTTTCAAATCTGCAGCTTCGACGTAAAGAATTACATCATAGATTCCCGTTACCATGTGTGCTCTTTGAACTTCTGTCATTGTGCGGACAGCCTTTAATACTTCTTCTGCTAATCCAGCCTTTAGCTTTATAAGAACATAAGCTCCGATTTTCACTATGCCTCCTTTACCAAAAACAATATTATTATTTTAGAAATTTAATGACAAACTCCTTTATTGTCAAGAAAATTCATTTTAAGAGTTTTAACATATAGAAATCTTAAATTGTTTGGGACCTAAGTTATTTTAATTGACATATATTTTTTCCAGTGATAACAATCTCTATAAAACAAAAGACAGAATACAGAAAGATTAACCACAGAGCACTCAGAGAAAAATATAGAATTTAAACTTAGAAGATAACAGACAAAAAATAGGGAGATAGAAAACGGAGAGGTCACAGAGAAGAGATATGAAATTGTTGGAGATTAATAGATGTCTCTGTGTTCGGAGTTTACCCCGCTTTGGCGGGGTGGTTGGTTTTTATGTGTGATGGATGACCTTTATGAATAATCACAGGGAACATCTTGAGGAGTTGGAAATGCAAACGCTTGCTTCTTTTGCGATGCATTCGCAAGACTCAAAGGGAAGGCGATACGATGAACCACAGGACGAATACCGCACTTGTTACCAGCGAGACCGCGATAGGATAATTCACAGCCCGGCGTTTCGCAGGCTGGAATACAAGACACAGGTATTTGTTAATCACGAAGGAGATTACTACAGAACAAGATTAACCCATACGATAGAAGTGAACCAACTCGCAAGAACGGTAGCGAGAACGATGAGGTTAAACGAAGATTTGGTAGATGCGATATCTCTTGCGCACGACATAGGGCATACTCCTTTTGGGCATGCAGGAGAAGAAGTTTTAAATGAATTGATGAAACAAAATGGTGGTTTTGAGCATAATCGCCAGGGGTTAAAAGTTGTGGACGAATTTGGCGGAAGGTATCCGGATTTTAAGGGTATCAATTTAACTTTTGAAACCCGTGAGGGCATAATAAAACATACAAGCCTATACGATAAGGTGCAGGAAGTTAAAGAGTTTTATCCCGGGCTTGCTCCAACGCTTGAAACACAGGTTGTAAACGTGGTGGATGAAATAGCATATAATTCACACGACCTTGATGATGGGCTTAAGTCGGGGTACATTAGCACAAAACAATTAGAAAAGGTGACACTCTGGAGCAATATATATAATAGTGTAGGAATAGAAGACGAAAGACTTCGTAAATATAAAACCATACGCGAATTAATAAATACTCAAATAAAAGACGTCATTGGTAATACCGAAAAACAAATAGAAAAACATAACATAAAAACAGTAGAAGACGTAAGGCAACACAAAACTCCTATTATGAAATTTAGCCCGGAGCATCAAACCTTGCAGAAAGAGTTGCAGGATTTTTTGTATGAAAATCTTTATAAACATAAGAACACTGTAAGCTTAAACGAAAAAGCCAAAGTATATATTACGGAATTGTTTAATGCGTATGTTAATGGCGACAGACAATTACCTGTTTATTTTGGAGAGCTTGCGCAGAAAGATAAATATCAAGCAGTATGTGATTATATAGCTGGAATGACGGACAGATTTGCACAGCAGGAATACGAGCGGTTATGCACGACCTCTAAAATATAGTTTAGGACATAAATCAAAATAGGAGGAGAAAAATGTATTTATTATTAAGCTTATTTATTGCAGGGGCTTCTGCTATCACTCCCGAAGAACTAATTAAAAGCAATCTTACAAAAGCGCAATATCCAAATGCCGGTGCAGTAGTTCTTTTGGACAGGCAGGTATTAAAAATAAATGAGGACAAAACGAGTTCTATCTCCCGTGAACTAATAGTTAAAATTTTTGATGATAGGGGAAAAGCCGAATACGGCGACATTAAAACTCATTATAATTTGGAAACACAGAAATTCGCTCTTATAAAAGCCTGCACATATACTTCAGACGGCAGGGTTGTTAAACCGGAAACTTCTGCAATTACAGACCTTTCTGCACCTGAAGTTTTTAATGCGGCGGCTTACACAAATGCAAAAGTAAAAATAGTTTCTTTCCCGGCGCTTGAACCTAACGCAGTAATTGATTTTAAGTATAAATTAACAAACAAGAAAGATAAATATTTTTTCGGAGAGGTAGTGTTTACAGGCAAAGAACCAATATTAAGAAAAGAGTTTAAGATTATAGCGCCTAAAAGTATTAAATTTAAGCACATTCTTGTAAACGGAGATATTGTTCCTCAGATTGAAAAAAAAGGAAACACGACTACGTATTTATGGGTTGTGGAGAATATCGTTCCGATAGTTACGGAACCCGATATGCCTGCTTTTGCAGAGATTGCGCCAAGACTTGTGTATAGTTCTTTTGATTCGTGGGATGAGGTGTCAAAATATTTAAGCGAGCCGTTTTATAAAAATATGGTAATAAATAAAAGAATGGGAGATGAGTTGAAAGCTCTTACAAAAAACAAGACCCCCGAAGACATAATAAGAATTTGTTTCTTAAAAGTAATGACAGAATATAGGAACATCAGAATTCCTGTCGGGACTGCCGGGTATGTTCCCAACAAGGCAGATAAAGTTTATTATAATAAGTACGGTGACTCCAGAGATAAAGCAGTTTTGCTTTGTGCATTATTAAAAGGGGCAGGCATTAACGCGTCTCCTATGTTTATAAATAAAGATGGAGTATCCCTTATAAAAGACATTCCTTCTCCGACTATGTTTAACTGGATGCTTGTCGTAGTGCAACACGAAGCGGGTTGGTTTTTGTTAGACCCGTTGGCGACGACTGCCGATTTGGGATATATGCCCGAGGAAGTCCAGGGAGTAGAGGGGATGATTTTGTTTAAGGATTCTTACGTTTTTAAACCTACTATGACAATGCCCGGGGAAAAGAACCTGTCTTCTTCTTCAATGCATCTTATTCTTTCGGACAGTGGAGATTTGAAAGGAGAGATTTTTACGGAATTAAGCGGTTTGTATAGTCGCAGAGCGCGTTATGCTATGCAGGATAAAACACCAAAAGAATTGGATATGATGCTTGAAAATAATACAAGCAGGTTCGGGACAAGTGCTAAATTTGTTTCTCATTTCGTATCTGATTTAAAGGATGTTACGGTTCCTGTGGAAATAAACGTATCTTTTGAAACGCAAAAGTTTTGCATACCTGAGGGCAAAGAAATGAAGTTTTTCATCCCTGGCAATCCGTTTAGTTTTTCTGACATTGAAGGATTTGTCGGGTTGAACAAAAGAAATTATGGTTTACGATTATTAACGGCACGGGTTATAGAAGAGAACATAGACATTGCTATCCCGGAAGGTTTTGTGTTGGACGGTTCGCCAAAGGTCGTAGAGATAGAAAATGAATTTGGGACTCTTAGTATTTCCGAAGAGATGCAGTCCAATAAGATAGTTTACAAATCTAAATTGGAAGTAAAGCCTCCGTATATATCGGCGACGGATTACGACAAATTCGCTTCTTTTATTTCGGAATTTACGAAACCCCAGACTCGCTGGGTAACGTTGAAATATACAGGCGCAAAAACAAACTCAACTCCTGCAGAAGGGGTAGTAAAACATTCAGAGAAAAGCAAATCTGCGGGGAATAAAAAGTGAATAAAACTTTATTCTTTATATTTTTGTCAGTTTTAGCGGCGCCCGCTGTCCCTGAAGCAAATAAGTGTCAAACAGTCAGACATGCCCCACTCGAAACGGATAGATGTTCCGCAGGGTTGCCTACTATAAATAAAGACCAGTGCCAGACGGGAATCTCCGAAGGACAATTACCTTTTGTTGTTAAATCCGATATTCCGGGAGAAAAAGGTTCTGTAGCTCCTTTCCTTTTCAAAAAGAAAGGGCAGGAAAACGTGTCAATCGTTCAGTCTACGAATCCTTCGCTTCCGCACCCTATTGCGCTTGACCAGACTCCGTCTAAAGGGGATATTGAAAATATGGTCAGGTATGCGCTTAGTTTGCTTGGCGGAATGAATAATTTTGTCAGCGGGTGCAGCCTTGTTGTTATTAAGCCGAACATCGTTGACATGGAATCAAGCGAAGTAGGCATTGTGACGGATGTCAATGTCGTCAGAGCTGTTGCTGTGCTTGTCTTTGAGGCGAACCCTACTGCGCATATTGTAATTGCCGAAGGTGCCGGAGGATGGTGTCCGAGTGATACTTTGAAATGTTATCCTGGGACTCCAATCGGTGATGGGTTTGCGCTATACGGTTATAGGAATATGATAACGGACTCCGTTTTTACGGGTAAAAAAATTGATATTGTAGATTTAAATGTTGACTCTTCGGATACGGTGTTTGTTGACCCGCCTTATTATGCGCGCGAATCTTACGCTATTCCGAAAACCTTACTCAAAGCTTCTTGCATTATAAATGTCCCGGTTATGAAAATTCATTTTACCGGGATGACTGCTTGTTTAAAAAATAATATAGGTGTATTGCCGGGCATAATTTATGGATGGCCGAAAGCTTGGGGGTATCCGTATCCCAGCAATTCCGGGCTTAAACATAGCCGCGACATAAAAGATGAAGAAATTGTTGATATTGCTTCAATTACGAGTAAGAAAATAAAACTTAACGTAGTGGATGCTATTATGTGCAGGGAAAAGCATAAAGGATATTCCGGTTTGTCAAAACGAAGAAATATGATTGTTGGGGGTGAAGATATGGTCTCAACGGATAATGTCTGCGCCCGACTTATGGGATTAAACCCTGATGATATTGAGCATATAACCCTTGCGGGCATTAAAGGTTTTGGAATTAGTAATACTGATTCCATAAAGATTCTCGGGGATTCTATTGCCGGGGCAAAAACCGAATTCATAAAAGACCTGGACCCGGATGGTATTTTTGGACAATCAAATCGTATCTGGATTTTTTCGTTGCCTTTTTCTAACACGGATATTGATTATGATAATTTAGGCGGGGAAACTACTGTATTGCCTGAGCCGGGGAAAAACAACTGGACGCAGCCACTTTACTTTTTTGACGACTATATTAATCTTGAGACTTTAACTCCCGATTCTAATAATACGATTTATGCCCATACTTATTTTTATTCTCCTTGTGCGGAATCAGCCGAGTTGTGGATTGGCTCAAACGAAGACATTAAGGCATTTCTTAACGGGACTGAAGTTTATCGTTTCAAGGGCGAAAGGACACATAATCTACCCAATGATATTGTTCCAATTGTCACACAACAAGGTTTGAATCGTCTTATGGTCAAGGCTATCAACACAAAAGGAACTTTTGATTTTTGTCTTAATATTTGTGAGACGGATGCAAGAGCTGATTATCACGGCAATCGGGTTTGGGGGTTGAAGTTCTATCCCGATTCTACGCTTACGGGCGTATCCGAAAAAATCAGCATTTCGCCGGTTTATGTAAATGTTATGCCCAACCCTTCTATGCGTGAAATTACTTTCAATATTTATAATAACAGACAAGCTTCAGTTCAGTTGAAGATTTTTGATTTGCAGGGAAGACGCGTTAAAGAAAAAATATGGCAGAACAAAGATATCAATCAGGCATTGCGTTGGAATTGGAATCCGGACAAGAGCGTTCCGGCGGGAGTTTATTTTTATACCGTGAAAATTGCAGGTAATGATACAAAAGAAATAAAAGGAAAAATTGTTCTATTGAAATAATTATTGGATAAGAAATAAGGGGGAAAGATGAAAAGATTCACGGCAGTTGCAGTTTTGTTGTTTTCTCTTGGGTGTGCAAATAAAGCGGCTATTGAAACGGCTAAGCCCGTGGAAAGCGTTTTGCTTAAGACAAAGTTTGTGCCCGGAGATACTACTTTTTACAAACAAAGTACCGCGTCCAATATGACAATGGAAATGAAAGGTATTTCGCAAGTCATAGATATGAACATAGAAACCGAGCTTATGCATGTCGTTAAGGATACCGGTGAAGTTACAAAAGTAGATATCGTTTTTAATAAGGTTGAGAGTTCGGTTAAAGTGGGGGATAACGTAACCAGCAGTAAAGAAGCAAACACTTTGCAAGGGCGAACCATAACCCTTAATATGGACAGGAAAGGCAAAGTATCTAAAGTAGAAGGAATTGAGGGGATAGATTATTTCCGTAAATCTATTGGTAAACCGGAACAGCAATTTGGCTCACAATTTGATTTTTTGCCGAACAAGGAGGTTAAAACAAATGACAGTTGGACGGTAGAATCGGACATTCAGAAAACAACTTATACGTTTACGGGTACGGAGAATAAAGAAGGATTTGATTGTGCCAAAATATCAATTAAAGGCGAACTTAACGTTGAAAAACCCCTGGAAATGCCGGGAGTTACAGCAAAAATAAAATTAAAAGGAACATTTACGGGAAACAACTGGTTTGCGGTAAAAGAAGGAAAACTAATAGCATCTAAAATCTCTACTTCAATGGAAGGCGAGCAAGAAATTCAAAAAGAATCAACTTCTATGAAAATACTGGTTTATATTGACCAGACCGTAAACGTAAAATATCAAAAATCAAATATCAAAAATTAAAATTAACAGATAGAAAAAAATTAACAAATCTCGGAAAATACTTGGGACTATAGTAAAAAAAGAGTTGTACAAAAGAGAGCTCAGAGAACAAAAAAAGAATAAAGCAGGAAGAATTGTAAAAAAATAGAACACAAACGAAAAATAAAGAAAACAGGCAGATAAAAATATTTGATATTTAATTTTTGATTTTTAATTTGATATATGGTAATTAGCTGTCATCAACCTAATTATATTCCATGGACAGGATATTTTTGTAAGATGAAGGAATCCGACGTATTTGTGTTGTTGGATTCCGTTCAATTTCCAAGAGGAGTATGCAAGGGGACTTCGTGGGTAAATCGTAATCGTATAAAAACTTCGAATGGCGAGTTGTGGCTTAGCGTGCCCGTGAAAAAGAAAGGCAGGGGATTGCAAATCATCAAAGACGTAGAGATAAACAATGATACCGACCTGCCTGATCCGCCTCAGGCGGACTGGAGAAAAAAACATTTCTTAAGTCTGTGGCATTTTTACAAAAAAGCACCTTATTTTAATGAGTATATAGATTTTTTTGAGCATATTTATAATACTCATTGGGATAAACTTGCGGAATTGAACATTGCAATTATAAAACAGATAAATGTCTGGCTGGACATAAAGACACAAATAATTTGCAGTTCGGAACTTGATTTGACGACAAATAAGACGCAATTACTTGCGGATATTTGCAATTATTTCAAGGCGGATACTTACATTGCCGGTTCAGGAGGAATGAAATATATGGACTTATCAATATTTGAGAACTCAAAAATAAAAGTAAAGGATTATCGTTTTAATTGTATTCCGTATCCCCAATTTTGGGGAAATTTTATTCCGAATTTATCCGTAGTTGACATTTTGTTTAATTGTGGTAAAAAAGGATTTGATATTCAAATTCCGCCTTGGCGGGACAGGGGGTAGAATTATTATGAAACTTTTGATTTTCTTTTTAGTTGCTTATTTATGCGGCTCTATTCCGTTTGGTTATATAGTTGGTAAAATAAGGGGCGTAGACCTAAAAAAAACGGGCTATAAACGGGTAGGGGCGTCTAATGTTTATAAATCGGTGGGGTTTGTACCCGCAGTTTTTGTTTTTTTTGCCGATTTTATTAAAGGGATTATACCAATACTTATAGGCAAATGGATTGGGTTGCCCGAGGTAACAGCTTCAATGGGAGGAATTTTTGCTATTATTGGGCATAACTGGCCTGTATGGCTAAAATTTAAAGGTGAGGGCAGGGGAGTAGCGACTTCTTGTGGATTGGTGTTTTTTTTGTTACCAAGGGAGACCGTGTTTCTTATAATTATATTTGTAGTTCTTACGCTTACTCTTAAAAGTTCCCCATTGCCGTTTTTTATTTTTTTCCTACTTATGCCTATTATGGCTATAAAGTTTAAAGAACCGGTGTGGTTAATATGGATGGCGGTTAGCATATTTGGACTGGTGGTATTCAAGAGGATTATAAGCAATGTGAAGTTACTGAAAGATAGAAAGATAGCCTTAAATCTTATTTTGTTTGATACGATAAAAAGGGGTAAATGAAAAAAGTTGACAAGTTATTCATATAAGATTATGTATGTCATAATTGATTTTATTAGCGTATAAAAAAATTAGGTTAAAAATATAAGATAGAGGAGGAAAAATGGGTGGAATGGTAGCGTATTGGAAAGCTGGCGGAGTATTTATGTGGCCTTTGCTTGGTTGTATAATAATGGGAGGGGCTTTCATAATAGAAAGGATAATATATTTCATATTGGCGAAAGTAGATGCGAACAACTTTATGATAGAGTTAAAAGCGATTATTAAAAAAGATAATGTAGACAAAGGAATTGCATATTGCAAAACCAATCGTTCTCCTGCTGCACGAGTTGCAGAGACGGCATTGATTGCATACAAAAGGGTGGGACCGAATAAAATGTTAATAGAAGATGAAATTGTGAGAACCGGGAATACAGAACTTTTGTATCTTGACCGTGGAATGCCTATAATTGCTGCAGTAATTTCAATAGCTCCTGTGCTCGGATTTCTTGGAACAGTTTCGGGTATGATTCATGCGTTCCAGGCAATAGCTATAGCAGGGGAAGTTGAACCTACGCTTGTAGCGACCGGTATTTCGGAAGCTTTAATAACTACAGCAGTAGGACTATCAATAGCTTTCCCGGTGCAAAGTTTTCACGTGTTTTTTACGATGAAAAGCAATACGCATATTAACGATATGAACAACACGAGCGGTGACGTCGTATCATTCTTAATAGAAGAAAAACCATAGCGTGAACTATGAAAATAAACAAACCTAAACCTGTGAACCCGGCAATACCTACGGCATCTATGGCAGATATCTCATTTTTGCTGATTATTTTCTTTATTCTTACGACCGGGTTTATTACAGAAAAAGGTTTGCAAATTGTTTTGCCGGAGAAGGGGCAGGAAGTAAAAATCAAGAAAGAAAAC
Source organism: bacterium (assembly GCA_028716385.1). Lineage (GTDB taxonomy): Bacteria > Hydrothermota > UBA3073 > JACQXS01 > JAQTXJ01 > JAQTXJ01. Next base: position 137,183 of record JAQUPX010000001.1, read on the forward strand.
ATAGAGAACATATTTATAAATGCGGCCGGGCAGGTTATGATAGGAGATATGGAAGTTCCTTTGCCAGACATAAAAGGGAGGGTAGAAAACCTTCTTACCGCGAATGATTCTTTGATATTTTCTTTGACCGTAGACAGAAAATGTCAATACGATAAAGTAATAAAGGTTTTCGACCAATTGAAACTTGCAAATGCAGAAAGGGTTGCATTTGCTCCACCCAAAGAAATAGAGGCAATAAAATAAATAACAGATTATGAAACTATCAAAGCCAATAGCAATAACTTCAGAAATCCCGACTTGTTCAATGGCAGATATTTCATTTTTGTTGATAATATTCTTTATTCTTACGACAGTTTTTATAACTGAACGAGGTATTCAGGTAGCGCTTCCTCTTGCGCAGGCAGCCAAGAAATTGCCAAAGAAAAATATTGCGCATATATGGATTTCCAGAGAGGGTGCAATATCCATAGATGACAAGATAGTAAAAACGGAATATGTAACTTCTATAATGGAAAGAAAAATGGCAACGAATCCTGACATAATCGTATCCGTTCTTGTAGATAAAGATGCAGAATATGGTTTTTTATCGGACGTTTTTGAAAGGCTGAAGGAAGCTAAAGCTTTGCGAGTTTCGCTTGCGACATTAAAAGAAAATAGTTGAAAAACCTATTGACAAAAAATAAAGTTTGATACACTAAGGTTTTATAAAGCAGCACGCAAGATATATGGATGAACTAAAACTAAGAGTTCCTTTCAATACAAAAATATCATTTCTTATAACTATTTTAGGTGTCATTTTATTTTGCTTTTTTGTGCCAAACACTAAACCTAAAGTGCGGAAACTTACTGCGGATGTCGTTACTCATGCAGTTGAATTGCCGCAACAGATGCAACAATTAAAAGAACCGCCACCGCCACCCAAACCTCAAATGCCGGTAGCGGCAGCAACAGATGCGGAAGTGGAAGCAAACACGATAGACCGAACAGGTTTTGATACTTTTGACAAAGCCCCTGTGGCGCCTCAAGCAGAAGCTATACCTTTTAGCGCAGTAGAAGTAAAACCTGTACTGCTAAATAAGGATGTTGTTAAAATGGACTATCCTGAACTTGCAAGAAAGGCAGAAATAGAAGGAACGGTATTTGTGCGTTACATAATTGATACGCTTGGAAACGTTGGGGATATTAAAGTGATAAAAGGCGTTCATGAATTATTAGATGAGGCGGCTGTAAAAACAGCAAGACAATATAAATTTTCTGTAGCAAGACAAAGAGATAAAGCAGTAAGAGTTGTAATGGAACAACCCATTAGATTTACCCTTAATAAATAATAATTTTAATTATTTTTTCAAAAATGATTTGTTTTATGGGAGGTAAGATGGTAAAACGATTTATTATTTTGAGTGTATTGCTAGTATTTACTTCAACGCTTTTTTCTCAAACAACAGGTAAAATAAAAGGCAGAGTTACAGATGCAACTACAGGAGAAGCTATGCCTTTTGCCAATGTGTATATAGAAGGGACTACAATGGGTGCGGCAACCAATATGGACGGAGAATATGTTATTATGAATGTGCCGGTAGGAGCATGCATATTGGTAGCAAGTGTAATAGGTTATGCGAATTCAAAAGTAAATGACGTTAAAATTTCTGTGAATATGACAACTACGATTAATTTTAAGCTTTCAACCAGTGTAATGAAAGGGGAGGAAGTAGTTGTTACTGCAAAGCGGCCTGTGATTGAAAGAGATATGACTTCTTCCGGGAAACGAATGTCCGGCAAAGAAATTACCCAGACGGCTACAAAGAATTACCAGGAAGTAGTTGCTTCGCAAGCAGGCGCGTCCGAGACGAAAGGAAGGTCCGGAGGGTTACACATAAGAGGCGGCAGAAATGACGAAGTCGTTTATATCGTTGACGGTATAAACACGACAGACCCTGTAAATGGGCAGGCAGGAGCCATTGTCGACAACAACGCGATTTCCGAGATGTTGTTAATTTCGGGTGGATTTGAAGCTGAGTATGGGAAAGCGATGTCAGGAGTGGTTAATATAGTTACAAGCGAAGGAAGCGTGAAGCCGAGCGGGACATTGAAGTATACAACGGATGGAATATTCCCGAGGAGCAAGAACCTCCTTTCTAATCTTTTATCCAGAGATACTGTACAAAAAACGGATACTTTTGCAATAAATTCCGATGCCGTATTTAACCAGGGAAATAATTTTGGTTATAATGATATAAGTTTTACTTATGGTGGGCCTGTATTTAAAATGAAGAAGTTTAATTTCTTCACTTCTCTTGGATATAACGGTTATAGTCCATCATATTTGCCGCATACCGATAATATGCAACAAAGAGGAACATTTAAGTTGTCATATAAAATAAACAACAAGATGAAAACAACATTATCAAGTAACTATGGTTATACTGAGGGGCATGGTTATTCGCATTATTCTTCAAGAGGCGCGTGGGAAGAAGACGTTGCATTTTATAACAGGGGAAACTCACAGATAAACGTAAAATTCAATCATAGCGTAAACTCAAAGACTTTTTATAACGTAAACATAGGGAGATTTAACACATATACAAACAGTGCTTCGCAGACAGAAGTAGAGGACAATAGTTTTTTGGGTAAGGTATTCGGAAGACACATATGTCGTGATTATCGGGATTTTCGAGAGATAGGGACCGGGTTGCCGTGGGTAAGTTTGGCGTATGATAGTGGATGGTATAACCCAAAGACAAAGGAATGGCGAACGGTGAACGGGGTAGAATGGTCGGAAGAAAAAGCGTGGAGATGTTATTATGAAAATGTCGCGAAGTGGGGACACACGGATGTGGAAACCGGGGATTGGGTATGGAATGGTGGATTAAAAGCAACGGATATAAGAGATGCGTATGTATCAAGGTATTATCAAAATACTAGTTATGCAGTAGGGAAAGATTCTGCGGCGTTAACCTCAGATGATAATATAATATATAAAATAGACGACACTACATTTATATATAGTCATAGATTTAACTTAGGTAACTATATAGACGATGTGCGGAAGTATATAAGTGATACTACCGGGACGTTTGACGCGGATTCGTTTGAGCCAAGCGGAAACTTGTCAATGATGAGATATAACAGTGACGAGTGGGGAATGTTTAGTTATTATTTTGACCCGCGGTGGAGTTCGAGAAATACGGTGCGATGGACCGGTAATTTCCAGATGACATCGCAGATGAATAAATATAATGAGGTGAAAATAGGCGGAGAGTTAGAAAAATATGAATTGAAGTATACGAGTTTAGCTTTTATAAATACGAATCCTTATATGGATTATTATAATAAGGAACCGATAACTGCAGCGGGATACATAAGCGATAAAATAGAATATGAAGATATGGTATTAAAGTTAGGAATAAGAGCAGATTATTTTAATCCGGTAGATAGTTTTTATATAAGATTGGATTCGCTTCAAGCCGGGAAAGAAGAGGTACAAGCAAAGTATGATTTTTCCCCGAGGTTTGGAATATCTTATGCGGTTAGCGATAAAGCAGTGATGTATGCGAATTACGGACATTTTTTCCAACCGTTAAATTTTGCGGATATATATCAGAATTTAGATGCGGATATAACGAATGGCTGGCCAACGATAGGGAATCCAAATTTGCCTCCACAAAAAGAAATAATGTATGAAACGGGATTTAAGTATGCTATGACACCGGATTTTGCGGTAGACATAAGCGGATATTTCAAGGACATAAAAACATTATTAACAACACGTTCAATGACGACGGTATTTAAGAAAAAATTAGCGAGCTATACCGTGTATGAGTTATATGATTTTGCAGTAGTAAAGGGATTTGAGATAGCTTTTATAAAACGGTCTAGTGAGTATTTAAGCGGTTCATTATCGTACGGGTATCAGCAGGCAAGAGGAACGGGGTCAAGCAAAGGAGAGGCGTTTGAGTTATATCAATATAGTGGAAGTGGCGCACCGCCAAACAGAGAATTTCCATTAGAGTTTGATATTCCGCATACTATAAAAAGCAATGTGAATTTATATTTACCGGAAGGATTCGGTCCCGGGATAATGAAAGTAAAGATATTAAGTGATTTAAATGCGAATGTGCAGTTTGGGTATTCAACCGGAGCACCTTATACTCCGAGCGATGCGAAGGCGGGGACCGGAGAGATAGGCAGCAGAAGAATGCCGTCAATAGTGACAACGGATATGAGAGTGGACAAGGGATTTTTAGTAGGTGGGAAAAGATTAAGCATGTTTATGACGGTTAATAATTTATTCAACGTAAAGAATGTGTTGTATGTATATGCATCAAGTGGAAGAGGGGATATACCCGGCTTCCCGGCGGCGTATGATTCAACTTATTGGGCGGGATTATACGATAATTATTTAAATGAGTCAGATGGATATCGCGAATTATTTGGATATACAAGCGCGAAAGATATGTATGATACACGGTTAGCATTATGGAAGAGATATTACGATAATCCGTATAATTTCAGCTCGCCAAGAATTATACAGGTAGGTTTGGAGTTTAAGTTCTGATACAAAACACGGAAAAACACTGATGATGACACGGATGAAAAGAACATGGAAATATTTGATATTTAATTTTTCCAGCAAAGCTGGATAAGTTGGTCTAATCCCGCCAGGGCGGGAAAGTCTAACTAATAATATTTGATTTAATTTTTATAAGAGGGGGTAGAATGAGAAAGTATATAGGGTTAATATTAATAATAGGAGCGAGTCAGGTATTTGGTTTTCATCAGCCGACAGGCCAGTTAGCAACAGAGGGCAAACATAAGAAAAGCACAGGAACCAAAGGCAGCAAGAGCGAAGTGTGTAGCAAACCTGCCGATTGGTGGAAAGTGTATTGGACAGGGGTGGGAAATTTAACTGATTGGACAGTATCTAATACATTGCAGGGAGGTTTGTTTGCGCGATACCCCGGGGATGCAATAGGAAAATACGACGCATCGGATGCGCAGCACAACAGGGCACAGGGGTATTATAATAATGCAGCAACGCGAGGAAGAACCGGGGAATATCCCGCAGGTTCGTATCAATACTACACTTATGAATGTGGGTTATGGGTAGGAGCAAAAAGACGATTTCCCGGGGATAGCACATGGACAAGAGTTTTAGCGAGAGGCGCATATAGTTCGGATGTAGGTGCAATGTATGTCCCTGAATTAGAAGATGCCGGTGAAGCAGGTAATATAGGTGCAAAAGGATTGGTATTTAGCGACCAGATAATATCAAGCGGTGGACACGCACATGCCGGAAGTTTTGTATTTAAACAACCCGGATTGGATAAAGAAAGTTATCAGGCGTTATGGCCGTTTGCGGATACATTAATAAACAGGAGACGGGTAGACCATAGTTTGGATTTGAATCCGGCAGAAGGAGATATCGTATCACAGGAAGACGTTTTTGCAGTAGCAGGAGACTGGATACCTGCCGAAGATGCAAGAGTGATATGGGTCGCTGACGCAGGACCTTACGATGGAGCAAAAGGGGCAGTAGGAGTAAGAATAGAGCAACGGACGTATTCGTGGAATTATGCATATAACGAAGCGTATATATATTTGAATTGGAAAATAAGAAATATGACGGAAGATACCTTGAAAGATGTGTATTTGGGATATTTTATGGATAACGATATAGGGCAAGGAGAAAATGACCCGGCGGCAGGATGTAAAGACGAATTAATCGGTTACGATACAAGCTATATAAGTGAATTTGGAAGAAGAATGGATTTGGGATATACTTTTGATATAGATGGAAAAGAACCGGGATGGACTACGCCGGCAGGTTATATAGGATGTGTAATGTGTGAAACACCGGGAAATAAGGGAATGACGGGATTTCAATATTGGCAGATAGTAGGAGAACCCGGCAATACAATTGACCGACCGTTGCAGGACTCGGTAAAATACGAAGTTCTTTCTTGTAATTTCCCCGGAAGGCCGGCATATATGGCAGCAACTGTGCCAGAGGATATGAGGCAGTTGTCTTGTAGCGGTCCGACAACGACATTAGCGCCCGGGCAGGAAATAGAAATGACAGTGGCAGTTGTAAGCGCATATACATTAGGTGATTTGAAAACAAGAGCAATGAATGCAATAAGACAGTTTAATATGGGATATATAGGATTTGCGCCACCACCCGCACCGGCATTATCAATAATTCCCGGTGATGAAAAAGTATATTTATCATGGAGTGCGCTCCCGGAAAGCTATATAGACCCGATGGCAAAAATTCCGACATTTGAGGGTTACAGGGTATATAAGAGCGAGACCGGATTAAGCGATGCGTGGACATTATTAACGAGTTATGATGCAAGGAGCAGCAGCAAAGATACCGTTTTGGTCGGATATACACAGGGCCATTCAAAAGCAAGAATAACGTTTGAAGGATATAGTGGAAGTACAACATATTATAAAGATTGTAGATATAAAATAACATTCCAGAATCAATATCAGTTTTCAATAATGGATATGGATAGCGGAAAAGGATATTATTATAATAATAGAGCCGATACAATGTCCGGTTATTATTATATAGTGGATTCTAATGGGGTTTATGCTACTGACCCCGGATATGTGTCAGGCGGATTGATATATATAGATGGGTTTTATGTAAAAATAAAGAATGGAACTGCACCTGAAGAACCGGGCGCGGATTTACATCCGGTAGCAGGAGATGAATTTACAATTTGGACATATAAGAGTAAGCCCGTAGGAAGTGAAAGTGGCATTCAACATTGCTATACGGATGACGAAGTAAATAATGGCAAGAAATATTATTACTCGGTTAGTTCTTATAATAAACCGATGCCGGCAATGGGACTGGATTCTCTGGAAAGCGCAAAAACAGGGAAAAAATACTGGGCAATACCAATGGAAACTCCTGCGAATTATCAGGGGGCGAAAGTAAGCGTGGCTCATACTAAAGGATTAGGCGATGCAAGCATAAACGTTAGCATTGCAAGACCGGATACTGTAACCGGGGACAAATACAGAGTAGTGTTCTTAAAAGATATGGTAGATACAATGAGGGCAAAATACTGGAGACTTGAGAACGTAACAGATACTACGGTAGTATTGGATAGTTGCAAGTATTTCGAGTTGGACTCCCTGCCATTGTTTGACGGGTTGGATATAAAAATATCAAAAGTGATTTACAATGATGATGCGGCAACGACAGATTTGACAAACACCGGCTGGTCTGACACTACGAATTCAGGAACATATAAACAAAAGCTTAAAAGAAGTAATTGGGTTTTCACGCCAACATTCAACCAGTCCCCTTCATTATCCGTTAGAGAACCTTATTATGACTATAAGATTATTGTCTCCAAGGTTGGGGGTTTAGATACCGTTCCGTTTAAGATTATAAATACAAATTATCCCGATAGTACTGTGCTATTTTGGTATTCAGATAATTCTCCTATAGATACTCTTAGTAATACGGATATGATTACCATATTTAAAAACCAGGCAGACTACCAGGCCAAAAAATATAGCATTACTTTAACGGTCGATACTACACAAGTTGGCACTGTGGGGAAATCCATAAAACCTGATACCGGAGATGTTTATAAATTAACAGTTCTCAACAGGGTTACGGTTAGGGATACTTTTGAGATAACAACTACCGCTTTTAATGCGGAAAAAGATACTTGTGAACTTGATAGCATTAGAGTGATGCCGAATCCGTATTTTATGAGAGCTACATGGGACAAAAACAAATATCAACATAAAATATGGTTCCAGGGAATACCCTCTAAATGCACAATTCGAATATTTACAGTTGCGGGATTGCTTGTAAAAACTATTGACCATGACGAATTAACTTTCAGCGGGATGAGTACCAGAACAGAAGTCAGCGGTCCCGGAGCGCATGCATGGGATTTCACTTCAAAAGCAGTAAAAGAAGGAGAAGTGGGACCGATAGTAGCAAGCGGGTTATATATTTATCAGGTAACGGCAAAAGATAAAAAAGGTAAAGACATACAAAAAATAGGAAAGTTTGTAATAATAAAATAAAATTGAAGTAAATTATTTTCCCCGCGTAATGCGGGATAATATTAAGAGGGAGGAAGAATGAGAATACAGTTTAAGAAGGGGGCAATTGCTTGTTTTATAGTAGCAAGTTGTATAATTGGCATTTCGGGATGCAGGAAGAATAATGCGCCGAATGCGCCTACGATGCCGGCGACAAGTTCTTATGCGAGTATAGATACAAGCTGGGTTGATTCTACCGCTTATTTCTACACATCCGCAAAAGACCCGGAAAAAGAAGATATTTCTTACCAGTTTAACTGGGGAGATGGAACAATTTCGGAATGGAGTGCTTTTATGAAATCCGGGGACCTTATAACAATAGGACATAAATATTCTCAGGCGGATACTTATGTCGTAAAAGTAAAGTCAAAAGATATTCATAAAAATGAATCTGACTGGTCGCAAACCCTTACGCTGAAAATACTTACAAAATCAGCGGCGCCGGAAAGTGTGACAATAACATCCGTTATAGATTCCAGTTCCATTAATACCAAACTGTCCTTTTCTGTTCGTGCATTTGACCCTGAAAATGATAGGGTAACTTTTATGTGCAAATGGAGTCCAACAGACTCAAGCTGGGATACAACTACTGCAGCAAGTGGTTCAACGATAACTTTAACACATATATATCAAGAAGTTGGAGTTTTTGAAATTAAAGCTAAAGCGAAAGATAAACAGGGAAGCGTGTCAACATGGTCATTACCTTTCACAGTAACAATAACGCCACCGGGAAAGCCAGTCAAGCCGGATGTCCCGACACAAAGCGCTTACCCTGAAAAATTTATACATACTCCTTATATGTTTTACGATCAAGTACCGGGAGAGAAAAGACCTCTTGTTGTTCGATTTAACTGGGGAAATGATTCCTCGTTAAGTGTTGTAGGTGCAAATTATTCGGATAAAGATACTTCATATGAATATGCATCCCTTCCTAACGCATACACAACTATAGGCGTTTTTAATATAACGACTAATGTGGTTGATGACTGGGGGCAGTATTCCGATACAAGCGCTCCTCTTACGATAACAATATCGGACAATTTTGTTGGTTCCTGGGATACGGATACCTGTCTGGGAATGGCAATTTATAAAGATACGTTGTGGGTAGTGGATTGGGCTAATCATCAAATAAAGATGTTTAATACTGCAGGTGATTTGTTAGGCGTAATAGGCGCAAATGTTTTGAAAGCGCCTAAATATGTGGCAGTAGATTCCGGTTGTGTGTATGTAACGGATGCATCAACGGCATTTGACGAAATTCACAAAGTATATGTATTTAATAAAAATGGGACACTAAAAACCTCATTCGGGGGTAAAGGCTCAGGCGAAGGCAGTGAAGGAAGATTTTATTATCCTACAGGTATAGCAGTAGATACAGGGTTTATATATGTTGTAGATTCGTTTAACAAAAGGATACAGAAATTTACAAAAGATACTGCTTATGTTAGCAAATGGGCATTACCTGCAGAGGCGATGGGGATGAAAATATACGACGACGAATTGTACGTTGCTCTGCATAAGGGAGATTTGGTCGAGGTATTCAATACGGAAGGGACAAAACTAGGAGATATTGGTTATACTCCGGTAAATGAGCTTGATGAAGATGGTTGTTTGTCTGTTCCTTGCGATGTTGCAGTTACTGCAGACGCAGTTTATGTGATAGAAGCAAGTCATAAATCCAATAATAACCGTGTGCAAAAATTTGATAAAGCAGGCAATTTTGTTAACAGGTGGGGTGAAAAAGGAATTGCTAATGGGCAGTTTAAGTTTGCACAGGGAATAGCAGTAGATAATGCCGGTAATATTTATATTATTGATACAGGAAATTGTAGAATACAAGAGTTCAGACCTTAAAATGGAACATCCCGCCTTGGCGGTGATAAAAAAACATTAAAGTAGAAAAAAATATATCTGTATGAGTGAAGGAGGCAGAATGAAAAAGTTTATTTTTCCTATAATAGTATTATTATCTATTCCTATTGCAAGTTTTGGGTTCAGGCTTGGTGGATGCAGCGCGCCTTTCTTAACGATTGGCGGTGGAACGAGAGCTCTTGCGCTTGGAGGAGCTTATTCTGCATTTGCAGAAGGAATCGAGGCTATTTACTGGAATCCGGCGGGTATTGCCAAGCTCCATAATATAGGCGCGGATTTTGTTTATGCGAATCTGTTCCCCGGCTCGGGTATGAGCGTGAATAACATAGCGATTACTGTGCCTGCAGGAGACGGAACAATTGGTGTTAGCACAGTCTCTTTGTTGTCAGGGGATATGTTATACGAGCCCGATATCGTGCAAACATCTCTCCCGTTGTATTTTTCCGCGAACAGCTTTGCAATAGGTGTTTCATACGCAAGAAGAATGACGGATAAATTTAATTCGGGTATGACTTTTAAAATTGTAAATCAATATGCGTATAATATGTCTGTTTCTGCTCCTGGATGGGCTTGCGATGTCGGGGGGACGTATAATACTAAAATTAAGACTCTAAAACTTGGTTTTGTCGACTTAAGCGATTTGCGCTTTGGGTTTATGATTCAGAATTTTGGTCCTGACGTTGCGTTCAGCGGAGAGAGGCTTAGATTTTATTATACTTATGATGATACTATGCAATCCTCTGATATTCCTGCTATATGGTTGCCTACCAAAGACCCGTTACCTTTAAGTTTTCAATTCGGGATTGCCGTTAATGCTTTGAATACTAAGGATTATAGAATTACTTTAATGAGCGACCTTGTCAATGTTCTTGACCAGCCCACTACTTTTGGAGTTGGAGTGGAAGCTTCTATAAGTGATAAGTATTTTGCCCGTGTCGGATATACCGGAAAAAATAATATATGGGATGGGAATACCGAAGATACTTTTATCGGAAGAGCCATAGAAAGATTTAATGAGGGGTATACTGCGGGTTTTGGCATAGTTAATAAATTGGCAACAAAAGATATAACGGTTGATTACACCTACCAATCACATAAATATTTACACGGAATTCATAGAATAGGAGTTGGGTTTAGTTTATAAATGGAATCCCGCCTTGGCGGGAGCAAAGGTTGAGTAAAATTATGAAAGGAGGTGAGAGGCTAATAATAAAAGGTTTTGGTAATAAAGAAAAGAAAAATACTTGTTCGCTGCTTAAAGCGGATTTGTGTGGCAGACATTGTGTCTGTCTTAATAATTAAGGGAGGTGCAAGATGTATAATTTAGTAAGAGTTGCATTGTTATTTTTAGTTTTAACTCCTTTGAGAAGTATGGCCATAGATTGGTCAGCATGGACACCGGTTGATACGAATACAGGCATAAGTTATAATGCCTTTGCTTCAAAAATCCCGTGTTCTCGAAACATGTCTATGGTATGGACTAAGTCGGTTTTGGATGATGGGCTCTGGAACGGTCACGTAATATATAAAACTTCTCAAGATGGTGGAAACACGTGGGGAAGCAATATTGATATTATGAATTTAATTCCAAAACCCAGGCCGCACTATAATGACATTCCAAGCTTAAGAAGCACGGTCGGGAATACTTATGGGATATATGATTCTCAGGAAAACATTCACATTGTAACGGATGTAAGCTTAGGAACTTCAACAGACGGTTCTTATTACCCTGCAATGTGCTGTGCTTTATTGCATTATTCTTCGGAATATGATTCTGTTTATATAATTTCTTATCATTCATATCCTTACCCGGACCCAAATTTTTTCAAGTGGATGCCTGCCAGTGGTGGCAGCTGGAGCGATGTTTTATACCCATATTATGGGGGAATTCAGGCAAAACCGGTTATCTCCGAAGACCCGATTACAAAAATTCTTTATGTTATATGGGTTGAATTCCCGGTTGATACTTATGGCGTAGCTGGTTATGAAGCAGGTGAAATATATGCTTCTTATTCCCTTGATAGAGGTAGGAACTGGGCACCTAAGATGAACTTAACTATGACGCCCGGTGATTGCGAAGTTTTTGCAACAATGTCTCCTATAGTTAATGACACTTTGCATTTTATGTATGAATTGGATATGAGCGGGTACGACGATATCTATAAAACGGCACTTGACCCGAACAAAAACCCTTTCATAAGAGTAAATCAACCTATTAAAAGAGGGGACGTATCTGTGCTTTCAATAAATGGTCCGACAGATGAACCCGACTCTTTAACCGCAGGGGACATAGTTATTCCTAACGCTACTTATAAAAACAACGGTACAGAATCTGTTGAATTCCAGGCAAGATTTGAGCTGAATAGGGTGCTTCTTTTTGACCTGGGAGACTCTGTTACCCCGGAATCACTGGTTACTCCGTCAATAATATACTATGATGTTAAAAACGTAACTATCCCTGCAGGCGATACGTTGCAAGTAGCATTCAAACCATGGACAGTAATGGGTGACAGCGGAGCACAAGTTAACGGTTACTATGAAGTATATGCTACTATGTTAATAGATACCGTGCTGGATAATAATTATATGGACACTACTTTTGTTGTGAAACCAGTTGCTAAAAAATCTTACACTAATGTTTCGTCAATAAGAGTAAATTCTTATCCCGCACTACGTATTCCGGATGCCAGAGATAGGAATATTAATTCTGGTATATCCGATGGGATTTATAACAAATTTAAGGCTGTTAGCGGAGACACTTTTGGTTGTTCTCAGTATGACAGACAATGGAATAAGGCGCCAATGAGACTTATTATATGGGACCCGAGGAATAATTTTACCCATACTCTATGGATGAAAGAACTTACTACCGGAGGGGTATTACGCCATATGTTTTATAACTGTAATGAAGGTTCCGGATGGACATGGCCCGGTCTTGATGGCGGAGCGCCTGTTCAATCGAGCGCCAGAGATGGGTATGGTTGTATGGACTTAGATACTGCAGGAAGTGCGGTTGTTGTTATGCATAAACTTGTAGGCACCCGTCTCCAAAGTTGTGTTTACGGAGATGCCATTCCCGGAATGGGAGCATTTATGCCGATAAAAGAATTATCTAACGCGCCCGGTGATTCACAGACTATATGGCCGGTTGTTGCAGTTGATGGAGCAGGAGATATGATTGTGCTTGCATATGCAGATACTACAATCAATCAGCCTATGAATATGAATCAATTATGGTATTCTTCTTATAGAGTGGGAGTAGAAGAGGCTAATTCTGCACCTAAGATTTTTACCGTATCTTCTACTTATCCAAACCCGGCGAAGAATGGTATTGCGAGCATAAAATACTCTTTGCCTAACGCATCAAATGTTGCCGTTAAAGTATATGATATTACGGGTAAACTTGTAAATACTCTTGTTAACGAAAGCCGTAAGGCAGGGGCTTATACTACAACCTGGAATGGCAAGAATGCGAAAGGAAACAAAGCATCTACAGGTCTTTATTTCTATAGAGTAGAAGCTTGTTCTAAGATTGAAACGCGAAAAATAGTGCTTGTTAAATAGTTGAATTGTTAGCTGAAATAAAGGGGGCAGGGATTATCTCTGCCCCTTTATATTTAAGATAAATTAATTTAATAGATTTGTTGTTTTAATATATAGTAGGTTTAAAAATGTTTAATTTCAAAAGAGACGTATTGTTATTTTTTCTTCTAATCTTTGCGAAAACCGTTATTGCCGGTACTTGGTCAAGCTGGATTCCCGTAGATACGAATACTATAAGTGTAAGTTATAATGCTTTTGCTTCAAAAACCCCGGGTTCACGAAAAATGTGCATTGTTTGGGGGAAAAATATTCTTGAGGATGGATTATGGAATGGGCATATTATATACAGGGAATCTCATGATGGTGGAAAAAATTGGGGAAATAAAATTGATATTATAAGTTTAATCAAAACCCCTACCCCTCATTACTATACTATCCATACCTTGAAAAATTCTGTTGGCAATGCTTATGGTATTTATGATTATAAGAATAATCTCCATATTGTAACGGATGCAAGCCTGGGAACTGCTACGGAAGGCTCTTATTATCCTGCATTATGTTGCGCATTATGGCACTTTTCATCCGAATATGATTCCATATATATGATTTCTTCCCACCCATACCCTTATCCTAGCACAAGTGTTTTTAAATGGATGCAAAGTGGCGGTGGCGTTTGGAGTGATGTGCTTTATCCTTATTATGGTGGCTTACAAGCAAAACCGGTTATCTCAGAAGACCCTGTTACAAAAATTCTTTATGTTATATGGGTTGAATTCCCGATAGATACTTATGGTATAGCCGGTTACGAAGCAGGCGAAATATACGCTTCTTATTCTCTTGACAGAGGCAGAAAATGGGCGCCAAAAATGAACTTAACTATGACGCCGGCTGATTGCGAAGTCTTTGCAACAATGGCTCCTATCGTTAATGATACTTTGCATTTTATGTATGAATTGGATTTAAGCGGATATGATGATATTGCTAAACAGGCTCTTGACCCGAATAAAAACCCTTTCATAACAGTTAAAAAACCTGTTAAAAAAGGAGATGTTTCGGTCCTTTCAATAAACAGCCCGGCTTGCGACCCGGATTCCTTGACTCCGGGCGATACCGTTATTCCAAAAGTTACTTATAGAAATAATGGAACCGAAACTGTAAATTGTCAGGCAAGATTTGAAATAACTAAACAGATTACAATGAATATGGGCGATAGTACGACTACGGAAACACTTGTTACGCCTGAAATAATGTATTACGATGTTAAAAACCTAACCCTTGCATCCGGCGAAACGCAGGTAGCGTTTAAACCGTATACGGTAATAAATGACACAACAACGCCAATGTCCGGCTTATATGAAGCCTCCGTTACTATGCTTATAGATACACTTTTGAACAATAATTATACGGATACTATATGGGCATTAAAAAAACAGAAAAAAGGAGAAAAATCTTACGATAGCCCTTGCTTTAACAGTCTCAATCAAACAATTACAGTGCCGAATATAGTTGATAAAAACATTACAACTGCTTCAAATTATCTGCATTATAATAAATTCGCTACATCGGGAGATACTTTCGGTTGTACCCAGTATGATAGACAATGGAACAGATCCCCGCAGAGACGTATTATGTGGGACCCGAGAAATAACTTTACCCATACTCTATGGATGAAACAACTTACCGCCGGAGGAGTAGAACGTCATATGTTTTATAACTGCAATGAAGGGGCTGCCTGGAGTTGGCCCGGTCTTAATGGTGGAGCGCCCGTTCAAACGAGCGCCAGAGATGGTTATGGTGCGATGGACTTAGATACCGCAGGAAATGCAGTTGTTGCTATGCATAAACTTGTAGGCACCCGTCTCCAAACTTGTGTGTATGTAGATGCCCTTCCGGGAATGGGTTCATTTGGGGTGATAAAAGAATTCCCTCACGCGCCCGGAGATTCTCAAACTATATGGCCTGTTGTTGCAGTTGATGGCGTAGGAGATATGATTGTGCTTGCATACGCAGATACCACACTCAACCAGCCTATGAGTATGAATAAATTATGGTATTCTTCTTATTTGGTAGACGTTAATACGCAAGAACCTGACTTTCCCGTTGGAGTTTTTGCAGTCTCTTCTATTTATCCTGCCCCGGCTAAAAATATTGCTAACATAAAGTATTATTTGCCTTATACATCTAGCGTTGTTCTCAAAATGTATGATGTTACCGGAAAACTTGTAAAAACGCTTGTTAACGAAACTCGTAAAGCCGGAAGTTATGTTACACTATGGGATGGCAAAAACTCGAAAGGGAATAAAGTATCTACAGGTTTATATTTCTGTAAGGTAGAAGCTTGTTCTAAAGTCGAAACACGAAAAATAGTGCTTGTTAAATAATTAATTTATTATGCACATACTAATTTTTATAATAATATCTCAAAGTCTAGAGTTTAGCGTGGGACAAATAGATTTATTTACTGGCAGGGCAAACATAATTTCTGCTTCAGTAGATAGTAGTATGTTACTACAGGTTTCTGTTCCCAATAACGCGGAGGCTTCGCGTGCGGGGACGGGTTACCCCCCTCTGATAGATAAAAAAAATCCGAATACGGCTCTTTTACTTTCTCTTTTGCCGGGAGGCGGACAGTTTTATACTCATAATTACTTAAAAGGAAGCGCATTTGCATTATTGCAAAGTGCGGCAGCCGGAGCTACAATTTATTTTTGGATTAAGGAAAATAAAGCAAAAGAAAAAAACAATAGTCCTGATGCAGATTATTATTACAGCCAGATGTATAATTGTTTGTGGATAGATGGATTTGTATGGGGATTTTCTATGATGGATGCTTATGTCTCGGCACACTTCTATAAATTTAGAGACCAATCTAACCAAGGTGGAATTGAGATAGGGCTTAGATTTTAAGTTATACCAAACCGCTATTTATTATCCGTGTTGTCAATCTCATGTTTCGCTTTTGATACCCTAACTTATATATTTGCCTGTCGAAAATACGAAATTATTCTGCAAGTTAGAAAGATTTTTGTGAGTTTTTTGGGAAATTAGTTTTTCTTATACAATTTTTTTGGGGGACGAAATTGTGAAAAATAGATATGAATAATAAAAAATATACTTTATTTAAAGAAAAAACTTGCAATTTTAAAAGAGAGGGTGTATAGGATTAAGAATGGAGATTAAACGTTTTGGTTCCGGGCAGGTTAGGATTGGTGATATTATCTATACGAGGGATATAATTATATATCCGGATAGAATAGAAACAAGCTGGTGGCGGGATGCAAATCATTTAGTGCAACTTAAAGATTTACAAAAGATTTTAAATACTCCTCCACAGGTTTTAATCATTGGAACAGGGCCTTTCAATGAGATGAAAATAGATAATAATGTTAAGGAAATCTGTGATTCAAAAGGCATAAAACTAATAACAGAAAACACCCAAAAGGCTTGTGAAATCTATAACGAATTAAAGAAACAAAATCTCAATATTGTAACTGCTTTGCATCTTACCTAATAATCTTCTTTTTGTCCAACTTTGTGGGGTTTTGGTTTAGCCTTGGAAAGTGTTTTATATAGCAAAACATCGAGTTAAAAGCTTCCCCAAGAAAAAACTTGCAATTTTAGAAAAACAGATTATAGTAAAACAGTGGGCATTGAACGCTACGAATTAAAAAATAAATCAAGAGAAGAATGTAGCAAGAAACAATATTCAATATTATTTGAATTTTAATTTGCTATGATAGGATTTAAGGTAATAAAAATATATTTATTAGCCGTGGCTTCGGCGCAGTTTTTAAAAATCGTATTTGG
This sequence comes from bacterium, assembly GCA_028716385.1. Lineage (GTDB taxonomy): Bacteria > Hydrothermota > UBA3073 > JACQXS01 > JAQTXJ01 > JAQTXJ01. The sequence goes on from JAQUPX010000001.1 coordinate 154,484, forward strand.
GTATGTACGAGAGCACAAAATAAATGTTCGCTATTTCATTGAAACCGGAGGAATGCCAAGTTCTCATTCTGCGGGAGTTGCATCACTTTCAACATCCGTCGGCATTGTACAGGGTTTCAAATCTATTGATTTCGCAATAGCTTTATTGTTTAGTCTTATTGTAATGTATGAGGCAACCGGGTTGCGGAGAGAAGCGGGCAGACAAGCTCAGGCCATTAATAAGTTAATAGATGTTTTAATTCACGACAAAAAACAATTTGAACACAAAAAATTGCAGGAGTTGTTAGGCCATACGCCTCTTGAAGTTTTAAGCGGAACTGCATTGGGTATTGTTTTTGCGTTAGCATTTTTTTAAATTATTAAAAAACAGATGAAGTCTAAACTTGTGATTAAACCTTGTCCCGAAAAGCGGGATGAGTTGATAAACTTGCCTAATAGAGAGGGGGAAAATATGAACAGCAAGCTTCAAACCTTGCAAGGTATGCACGATAGATTACCGGAAAATATGAAAAAAAGACAGTGGGTTATCCAGCGCATTACTAGTGTGTTTGAAAAATATGGTTTTGAACCTATGGAAACTCCTGCCATAGAATACTGGGAAATTCTATCGGGCAAAGACGTATATGGTGACGAAGAAAAGTTAATATATAAATTTCAGGATAGGGGAAGAAGAGATGTGGGAATGAGGTTTGATTTTACCGTTCCTTTAGCCCGTGTGGTGTCATCATACCCTGATATTACTATGCCATTTAAACGTTATCAAATTCAAACCGTATGGAGATGCGATAAACCTCAATACGGCAGGTTCAGAGAATTTTATCAATGTGATGTAGATATTGTTGGCACGGAAAGTGTAATTGCGGAAGCCGAACTTATAATTTTGGCAAGCGAAATATTCGAAGCCATCGGGTTCAAGAAATTTATGACTAAAATAAATAGCCGTAAATTATTGCAAACTATTTGTGAATATAGTGGCGTAGATAAAAGCAAAGAATTTGAGCTTTTCAGGGCTATGGATAAAAGAGATAGAATAGGAATTGACGGAGTCAAAGAAAATTTTGAAGTTCTTGGATTATCAAAAGAAGCTAAAGAAAAGATAATCAGTTCTTTGGGACAGCCTATTGCTCAATTAGAAAAATTGCTTCCTAACAAAGAAGGAATAGCGCAGGTAAGAACTTTATTTTCCTATCTTGAAAATCTTGGATGCAACATGAAACATATAATGTTTGACCCCTGGTTATCAAGAGGATTTGATTATTATACCGGTCCAATTTTTGAAACTATTATAGAAGGCACAAAGGTTGGAAGTGTTGCAGGTGGCGGGAGGTATGATAATTTAATAGGGAAGTTTAACGACAAGGATATTCCTGCCGTAGGCATATCCATAGGACTTGAGAGAGTTTTAATGGTTATGGATAAACTGGATATGAATCCTAAAATTGCTTCTCCCGTTAAGTTTCTTGTTACACTCTTTGACGAGCCAACCATAAAATATGCTCTTCAGGTTGCCAAAGATATAAGAAATTCGGGTGTAGGGGTAGAAGTATATCCCGAAGCAATAAAAATCGGCAAACAATTTAAGTATGCAAGTAAAAAGAAGATACCTTTTGTTGTTATAGCAGGACCGGACGAACTTAAAACCCACTCTGTTGCTATAAAAGATATGAAGAGTGGAACCCAGGAAACACTTAAATTAGCTAAGTTGAATACATGGCTTCAGAAAAAACTTGAAGTCCGTAAGTAAGAACTTATCCGTCTAAGACGGTGTTTGGAGGCATATTATGAGTAATAGCGTAAAGATAGGCAAAAAGTTAGTCGTCGAGGATGTCGTAAAGATAGTTCGTTTTAATGAAAAAATTGAGTTACCGCAGGAAGCAATAGAAAAAATTCAAAAATGCAGGAATATTGTAGATAAAAAAATTCGTAATAAAGAAGTAATGTATGGGGTTACTACCGGCATTGGCGAACTCTCTGAAGTTGTTCTTTCAACAGAACAAGTAAAAGATTTTCAAAAATATATAATCTATAGCCATGCAGCCGGTTACGGGAATCCGATGCCGATTGAAGTTGTCCGCGCCGCTATGCTTAGCCGTATAGGAGCATTGTCTGCAGGACACTCAGGCGTCAGACCCATTATAGTCGAAACACTCGTGAAAATGTTGAATAACGGTGTTACACCTGTGATGTGCGAAAAAGGTTCGGTTGGTGCTTGCGGAGACCTTTCTCCTATGGCCCAGATGGCTCTTGTGCTTATGGGTGAAGGAGAAGCTTTTTACAAAGGCGAAAGATTAAGCGGTAAAGAAGCAATGGACAAAGCCGGTATTCCGATAATTGAATTCGAAGCTCGTGACGGACTTGCTACTATAAACGGAAGCAACGTCATCACAGGAATAGGGTTGTTGGCCATTCACGACACAAGCAGATGGTTAAAAACTTCGGAAATAGTTGCTGCGATGACCCTTGAAGTTTTGAATGCCAATATGAATGCGTATGACGAAAGACTTCATAAAGCGCGTGGACATATCGGTTCCGTTGAATGCGCGGCAAACATAAGAAAAATAACCGAAAAAAGTAAATTACTAGAACGAAAAGGCAAAAAAGTGCAGGACGCATATAGTCTCAGAAGCACTCCACAAGTAGTAGGCTCGGGAAAAGATACCATAAAATATGTCAGAACTATATTTGAAACCGAGATAAACGGAGTTGCGGATAACCCTCTGTTTTTTGAAGACGACGGTGGAGTTTGTATAAGCGGCGCAAATTTTCAGGGAACGCCGATGGCTTTTGGACTTGATTTTATTGCCATAGCGGTTACAACGATATGCGCTTTATCCGAACGTAGGACAAACAGACTTATGAATTCTCATTTAAATGCCGGACTTCCTCCTTTCTTAACTAAAGGAGCGGGGATGTTTTCCGGGCTGATGTTAACTCAATATACTGCCGGTGCTTTAGTTTGTGAAAATAGAATTTTAAGTCATCCTGCTTCAACAGGTTCTATTCCGGCCGCTGCTGACCAGGAAGATTTTGTAAGCATGGGAATGACTTCTGCCTTAAAAGCAAGACAAATAATTGATAATGCAAATGCAGTGATTGCGATCGAATTAATGGCTTCTGCTCAGGCGGCTGATTTCCTTAATCCGGCATTGCTTGGAACCGGGACGAAAAAAGCTTATGACGTTGTTCGTAAATACGTTAAATATCTTGACGTTGACCGTCCTTTATGCGGAGATATTAATAAGCTTGCCGAAGTAGTAAAATCAGGCGAAATAGTTGAAGAAGTAGAAAAAGCAATAGGAACTCTGGAATAACAATTGTAATCCTGCCTTAGCGGGACTTGAGAGTAGTTAGAAATAGGAGGAAAGATGCAGAGTAATATCTCGTGGCGTCATATGGAAAGTTCACCGGCAATAACAGCAATAATAAACGAAAAATTACTCAAATTGGAAAAATGCTCGGAAAGATTATCTTCTGTAGATATCATTATCGCAATGGAAGGCAATGCTCAAAGAAATTCACACAGGGAATCAATAGAACTCCAGATAAAAATGCGTAAAATGACAATGTTTATAGTAAAAGAGGAAGGCTATGATTTACAGGCTATGGTTGATGAATGTTTTGACATAGCAAAAAGAAAAATTAAAGAATTGGAATCTAAAGTTCGCGATACCAGAAGAAAGTAAGAGTTTGTCGGGGGCTCCCGTGACAGACTCGGAGATTCTAGCAGCAAGCAAGAGAGGAGCTTCTAACCCAGCAGAACTGGAGATAAGAAACCCTAATCCGCCAGAGACGGCGGAATAAGAGCTTCTAAAAATAAAGTGATTGCCGAAGAGCAAAAAGTAGACTTAAAAACACTGCCAGATAATGAGCTTGTTAAAAAAGCGCTTGCACACGATTATGAAGCTTTTGACGAATTAGTAAACAGGTATGAAGACAAGCTTTACACTCTTACTTATAAAATAACCGGCAACCAGGATGATGCCAAAGATGCATTACAGGATGCTTTTATTTCTATGTTTAAGGCGCTGGACAGCTTTCAGGGCAAGTCCAATTTCTCTACGTGGGCATATAGAATAACGACAAATTCCGCACTTATGAGACTGAGAGCAAGAAAAAAAGAACAAAACAAATTTTCGGATACGCTACAGTTAGAAGACGATGTAAACTGGGCGCAAGTGCCATCTACCGCTTTGAATATAACGGACAGCATAGCTAAAGACGAGTTGAAAAAAGTTATAGACAACTCAATAAAGTCTTTACCGCCCGAATACAAGACAGTTTTTATCTTGAGAGACGTGGAAAAACTTTCTAACTTGGAAGTGGCTAAAGTTTTAGGCATTTCGATTACGGCGGTAAAATCAAGGATATTAAGAGCAAGGTTGTATATGAGAAACCAGTTAGCAAATTATCTTAGTGGCAAAAAAATATGAAATGTAACGAAATATTAAAATACATATCTGACTATGTAGATGGTGCCTTGTCTCCAAAATTAAACAAACAGATAGAAGCACATCTTAATGAATGCTTTTCTTGCAGAGCAATTGCAGATACTTTAAAATTTGCATTAGGATTATGCCAGGAGTTGGAAGTTATTCGAACGCCTGTTTCTGTTCACGAAAGCTTGCATAAAATGTTAAAGCAAGAATGGGATTTATTGAGAGTACCTATAAGCCTTGAACAGCCACGAATTATGGCAACAGAAATTGTCGGCAAGGGCAATAAAATGGTTATTAAAATTGAAGTGCCGGGAATAAAGAAATCCGATATTAACATTACCGGCAGTGCGGATGCCATTGAGATAATTGCATTCAGGGAAAGGCCCAAGGGTACTTATTATATAAATGAACTTCTTTATGGGAAACTGGAAAAACGATTTGATTTGCCCCTTACAATAGATGTTTCAAAAATTAAAATAAAAGTAGTTGATGGAATGCTTGAAATAACAACAATAGTAAAAAAATAAATGAGCTATAAATACCTTAACAATATCAATTCTCCGGAAGACGTAAAAAAATTAAATACGGATGAATTAAAGGAACTTGCAGAGGAAATACGCGAAGAGATAATAAACGTAATATCTAAAAACGGCGGACATCTTGCTCCCTCGCTTGGTGTAGTCGAATTGACGCTTGCCCTTCATAGAGTATTTGATGCCCCTGTGGATAAAATAATATGGGATGTTGGACACCAGGCGTATCCACACAAACTAATCACAGGCAGGCGGGAAAAGTTTAATACTATTCGGAAATATGATGGCCTCTCAGGGTTTCCGAAACGAAGCGAAAGCGATTATGATGATTTCGGAGTAGGACATGCATCAACGTCTATAGCTGCGGCAATGGGAATTGCCACCGCAAGAGACTTAAATAAAGAAAAATATAAAGTCATAGCGATTATCGGGGACGGAGCGTTGACCGGGGGGCTTGCTTACGAGGGATTGAACCAGGCGGGTTTCTTGCGTAAAGATATAATAATAGTCCTTAACGACAACAAAATGTCCATATCGGAAAATGTTGGAGGCGTGGCACATTACTTAAATAAAATAGTTACTACTCCACTTTATACTCAATTCAAAACGGATACGTGGGAACTTTTGGATAAACTGCCTTCCTGGATAGGCAATGCGGCGAAAGATTCGGTGCGGAGATTAAAAGAAGGATTAAAAAATTTGGCCGTGCCGACTATGCTTTTCGAGGAACTTGGTTTACGATATATTGGACCGCTGGATGGCCATAACATAGAATTATTGACAGAAAACTTTAAATATATAAAAACCCTGAAAGAACCGGTGTTCGTTCATATTCTTACGGAGAAAGGCAGGGGGTATAACTTTGCGCAGGCAGAACCCTCAAAATTTCACGGGATAGGCGCATTTAGTATAGACACCGGAGAATCCATATCAAAAAGTAATACTTATAGCGATGTATTTGGAGAAACCATTACCGAGCTTGCAAAAACGGATTCCCGTATAGTTGCCATTACTGCTGCAATGCCGGAAGGGACAGGATTGGACATGTTCCGCAAAGAACTTCCCGAAAGATTTTTTGATGTAGGCATAGCGGAAGAATATGCGTTGACTTTTGCCGCGGGCATTGCTACAAAAGGGTACAAACCTATTTGTGCAATATATTCTACCTTTCTTCAACGTGGGCTTGACCAGTTGATACATGATATATGCCTCCAGAACTTGCCGGTTATTTTTGCTGTAGACCGAGCAGGAATCGTTGGGGAAGATGGACCAACGCACCAGGGGACTTTTGATTTGTCTTATCTGCATTGTATCCCAAATCTTGTAATATGTTCTCCTAAAGATGAAAACGAATTGCGTTCGATGTTTTATACGGCAGTAAACAATAATTCTCCAATCGTAATAAGGTATCCTCGTAGTAAAATAACGGGAGTTGAAAAAACGGAACTTCAAAACATACCTTACGGCAAGGCAGAAATTTTGAAATCCGGAGACAGGGGAACGATTTTTGCAATTGGTTCAATGGTTTATGTGGCAATGGAAGCAGTAAAAGATTTGCCGGTAGGAGTCGTAAATGCAAGGTTTGCTAAACCTCTCGATAAAGAATTATTTATGCAGTTCAAAGATACTAAAATTATAACTATTGAAGAAAACACGCTTAATAGCGGGTTTGGAAGCGCAATAATGGAGATGTTTAACGAAGCAGGCGATAACGCAAACCTGTTAAGACTTGGTTTGCCGGATATGTTTATTGAACAAGGTAATAGGAATTTTATACTTGAAAAATATGGGTTGTCGGCAAAAGGCATACGAGAAAAAGTAGAAAAATTTATTTTGTAGGAATATAATATGAAACTGAAAAGACCGTTATTTTTACTTGTTTTAATTAGCGCTATTGGTTGTGGTAAACAAGTTGGCGATATTGAGGGAGTAGTTGAAAGTTGCAGGTTTTTCAGGGCAGGTGTATTTGAAAAAGACATATTTCAAATCAAACTACGTACAAAAACCAAGGATGTGTATTTGACAGTGTCGCCCAAAGATGCGAAAGAAGCCAGAAAAAGAATACACATAGGAGATTCGTTAAGGGTGCACGTTGAATACGAGAAATCTAAAGGGGTGGGGAGCGAAGAAATTGCCCTGCAAGATATTTTAATTCTAAAAGAAACGTCCCAATAAACATCTGTTTTCTGGCACAGAAAAGCGTGCTTAATTGAGTAACTATTTTCACCTCTTTTTATCCTTTTTGTTCTAATGCCAAATCGATTTTTAGCCAAGCTCCTGGTCACTTCTGACTTGCAAGATTGATATAATCTTTTGGAGGAAGTGGTTACAAATAAAGACTACGAAACAACACGACAGAAACAGGTTGAGGCGAGTTTTTGCTCTGCCCCCGACTATTTTCGGCAGGATAGGATTAATAAAAAGAAATTCAAGGAAATTATTCTTGACAAATGTCAAAAAAAGTGTCATAAACAGGTATGTATCATTTGGTAATAGGAAGTAAAGTTAATAAGATGAGATTGGTTATAGGGGTGGTTTTGTTTTTATGCTTTTGCCGGGAGGTAACATATGGCGGGGCGTGGGATGCAACGGGAAGTTTTAATATGGGGAGAAGGGGATACGAGATGGCTGTCCTTACAGATGGAAGGATAGTAGTTTTCGGTGGAAGTTCGGATGCAAATGGTTATGAAATTTTTAACCCGGCAACGGGAACATGGATTAGAAAAACAATGTCAACATCTAATAGCGGACATACTTTCGCAACAACGCTTCCAAACGGAAAGGTTTTGTATATAGTTTCAAGCGCATTTATTTATAACCCTTTTACAGATATTTTTACTAATTCATCCGCAAGTATCTCCTGGTCAACTTCTGATTTGGGGACATTACTTAAAAATGGAAAAGTTCTGTTTATGAATGGGACAAGTTCCAGTCTTTATAATTATAAAAATGACGCAGTAACAACTTCAGGAAACATTGGTGTTAGCCATAACGATGGGGTAGAAATCTTGCTTCCCAGTGGTAAAGTTCTTGCGATAGGCGGATACTCAAGTTCAACGACCGCCTGCAATCTTTACGATACTAGTTCGGGGCAATGGTCTACTACCGGCGCAATTAGCGGATACCGGTATGGTTTTGTGGGCGTGTTGTTGCCTCCGCCGTGGGATAAAGTATTAATTGCAGGTGGCAGCACAGTAAGTTCCCAACAATGTGAGTTGTATGATATAAGTGTCGGGACATGGTCTGTTACCGGGAGTTTAAATAGTGGTCCCAAAACCCCAAGCGCATTGGCGTTACTTCCTTCGGGAAAAGTTTTGGTGGCAGGGGGGGACAATTACCCTCAAAGCTGTGAAATATATGATCCGAGCACGGGACAATGGACAAATACGACTTCTTCATCTTTTGGGCACAGCCATTATTCAATGGCAATATTGCCAACGGGGAAAGTGTTATCTGCCGGAGGAAGCTTATCAGATATAGCGAACTGTGAAATTTATGACCCTATAGACGGGAAATGGTTGACTGCTCCGGAATTACAGGTAGAGAGGGAAGCTCAGACCGTTACTCCCCTTCCTATAATTCATACTTCTAATTGTTCTACTAACGTACTTATTGTTGGGGGAGAAAATTTGGGCGGAGCCGTTAAAACCTGTGAACTTTATAATTATTCAAAAGAAATAATAGCAAATACGGGAGACTTGAACACAGCAAGGACTCATCATACTGCGGTATTGTTGGCATCCGGGGAAGTATTGGTTATGGGAGGGCAAAACTCAAGTGGCGCAACTAAAACTTGTGAACTTTATAATCCCGCGACCGGGGTATGGACAAATAAGGGCGATATGATTGAATCAAGGTATGACCATACATCTACTTTACTTGGAGACGGTGATAAAATAATAGTAACAGGGGGAATTAATAAATCCGGGGATTATGTAAATACGTGCGAAACATACAATAATGGTAGTTGGAACAGTGCAGGAAATATGAATACTGCAAGGGCAAATCACATGGCAATAATGCTTATGAATGGGAAAATACTTGTCATCGGTGGCACAGGTTCAAGCGGAATACTTAATTCTTGCGAGATATGGGACAGTACTACCGGAAACTGGCAAGCTACCGGAAACCTTATTACGGGTAGATGCTTACATACTGCCGTGCTTTTGCAGTCAGGAAAAGTTCTTGTTATGGGAGGAAAAAGCTCTACAGGGCAATTGTCAAGCTGTGAGATTTATGACCCGTTATCCGGGACATGGTCGACAGCCGGGACTATGAAAGGGGCTCGTATGCTTCATAATGCAACTCTTCTATATTCCGGGTTGGTGCTTGTGAGTGGAGGATGCGACGCGACCGGTTCCTTATCATCCTGTGAATTATATGACCCGGCAACTCAACAATGGAAATTGACCGGCTCGCTTGGTAGCGCCAGAAACTATCATTCTTCCGTTCTTATAACGGGAGAAAGTCCTTATATAATTGTTGTCGGAGGAGAAAGCAACGGGCAAATACTTAAATCTGTAGAAAAATATGATATTGGACTTGGCTATCAACAAATATGGCAGTCAAGCATAACTAATTACCCGGCCGTAACGCATATCCCGGATACTGCTATGCACATTGAGGGAACTTTATTTCGAGGCGTTTCCGAAGCAGACGGAGGCAATTATTGTCATATAGTATCCTCAGACCATCCTATTATGTCGCTTGTTCGTATAGGTGGCGGAAACTGGCAAGGGAATGGCGGGGGAGATATGTTATATATGCCTCCAAGTTCGGAGTGGGATGAAACACATACGATTATAGACCATCCTGCAAATGCCCCAAAGGGGTATTATAGGTTATGGACAATAGTAAACGGTATTCCTACTATATGGTATAAAACCTGTATGAACGTGGAAGAGAACTCTAATTCGCAATCTGTAATTCATAATCCACAAATAGAACTATCTCCAAATCCTTCAAAAGAAAAAGTAATTATTAAGTTTAATACAAAATCGGGATGCAAAGTTTTAGTTAATATATATGATTGCTCGGGCAGACACTTAAAAGAAATAGAACAAAATTATAATACCCCCGGAAATAAATCTATTGACTTGCAGCAAAAACTAAAATCCGGCATTTATTTTTATAATGTAAAAATTGATGGAAATAAATCGTTTACAGGAAAATTTATAATACTATAGTAAAACCAGTATAACATATTAAGTAAATATAAGGGGGAAGGAATGAAAAGATTTTTTGATTTTTTGAAAAATATGTTTGTTGTTTTAGGGATTTATATCCCGACAATAAGTCAATCTGTACAAGTGTGGATAACCGTACCAAACCAAAAAGAAGTATGGACAGGAGGCTCCGACCATATAATATCGTGGAGTTGTGATTATCCTGATTCCGTTGCGTATTTTAATTTGTTGCATTCATTATCCCCTTATAATTCCGACACCCTGTTTTTTGACAATTTTGAATCGGGTTCTGCAAGCTCTGCGAGATGGACAAAAAGTAATTGTCTCGTCAATAGTGTCGGTGTGAGTGAGCCCAGCGGGACATATTCTCTTGATGTCCAGGGACAAGACACTTGCCTTTCAATACCGATAGATTTATCCTATTTTCCTGGTGGGAAAGTTTTCCTGTATTATTACTACGAACGAACTGGCGGAGGAGACGTTATAGAATCCGGAGAAAATTTTCTGGTAGAATATTATGACAGCAATCAATGGACGATAGGCAAAACTTATGATTATCAAAGTGGCCTCACGAATCAATACACATTGGATTCTCTTGCTATTCCATCCAATGCATTAGTCTCTAATTTTAGATTCAGATTTAGAAGTACCGGAACGGATGGTTCTTTTGACGATTATTTTGTAGATAATGTCTGTCTTTTATCTAAAGAAAGCTGCAGAGATACTATAGCAATCAATATTCCAAAAACGGATACAGCACAACTTTGGACGCTTCCTTTTATAAGTAAAGATAATTGTAGAATAAAAATCCAGGCAATGGATAGCGCAGGAAACGTTTTAGCGGAAGATATGAACGACAGCACTTTAAAGATTGAATTTTATACGTTTGTAACATATCCAAATGGTGGAGAAAATATTTATGGAGGTTCTAATCACCAGATAAACTGGTCAACGGTTGGCGAAAAAATAGGGAGTTATAAATTATTATTTTCGCAAAACGGGAGTAGTTGGGACAGTATTGTTTCGGGGATATTGCCTTCGGACACTAATTATAGTTGGAAATTTCCGTTTGTAAATTCAACGAACTGTAAAGTAAAAATACAAACATTAGATAGCGCCAGCAATATCATTTATGAAGATAACAGTAATAATAATTTTTCCATACAAACAAATATTCTTTTGAACTCTCCTAAGGGAGGAGACGTATGGTTAGCAGAATCAACTTATTCGGTAACGTGGTCTCCTTTTGCAACAGGGTTTGAAAAGTATAGAATATTATTATCAAAAAACAGTGGGGTTGCTTATGATGATACAGTTGTCAATATAACAAGCCCTACGGATTCGTCTTATACATGGACACTCCCGCGTGTAAATTGTTTTACTTCTCGTGTTAAAATACAGATAGTAGATGCAAATAACCTAATCGTTGAAAACGGCAACACTAATGACTTTACTATTCGTAGAACGCCTTACATAACTTTGAGTTCCCCGAACAACAAAGAAAAGTGGACAACAGGCACTACTTGTTCAGTAAAATGGGATATTACGGGGGGCATAGGCGATGTCTCGGGGTATAACTTGTTGTTGTCAAAAGATGGGGGTGTTTCGTATCCCGCTTCCATCGCGACAGGTGTACCTGCCGACAGCACAGGTTGGAACTGGGTTCCTTCTGCTATAAATTGTAATACCTGTAAGATAAAGGCTCAGATATTTGATGATTCGGGATATATGGTTTCGGAAGATATTTCGGATTCCGTTTTTACGATAGAAACGTATCCAATTTTAACATCGCCTAACGGGGGGGAAACATGGGCCGCCGGGTCAAATCATCCGATTACCTGGACTACGGTTGGCACGGGGCAGAAGTCATTCAGGCTTCTTTTCACTACAACCGGTAACTGGAATAATGTTCTCTATCCTTTTTCTTCCCAGCATCCTTATCCTGCCAATTTTGATTCTACCTGGGAATTTTCGCAGCCAGGTATTCCTAAAATGAAAGTTCATTTTGATACCATTAATACGGAATCGGGATGTGATTATGTGTATGTGTACGATAAAAACAATACCTTAATTACGCAATATAGTGGAACTCGTGGCAGCACATGGACACCTGAAATTCCGGGAGATGGAGCGAAGATAAGGTTAAAAAGCGATGGTACTGTTCAGAAACATGGTTTTGATGTAGATTCCATAAGCTATTACATACTAGCTAATGTCGATACTATAGATAGTAATATACCCGGCACATCCGTGTCGTACAATTGGAAAGTTCTCCCCTTTAACTGTCCTGTTAGCTGGATAAAATTGGAAATGGTGGACAGTTCGGGAAATATCATAGCTTGGGATACAAACGACAACAGTTTTGCAATTACGTTTTCTTCTAAACTTGTTTACCCAAACGGTGGCGAAAGCTGGAAAGGAAGTAATGTTTATACAATAAAATGGCGTGTGGTTGGCGGCGAAGCAATAAGCACTTATAAGCTAGTTTACTCTACGGATGGTGGGGCGACATACCCTTATCTTATTGCAGAAAATATTGCAGCAACGGATTCTACTTATAATTGGACAACTCCAAATATAGGTTCTGATTCCGTAAAAGTAAAATTACAGGCATTGGATGGAACAAAACAAGTATTGTTAGAAGATTACTCTGACGGCAATTTTGAAATAGACGGAATGCCACCGGCTACAGTTGACAATCTTCAGATTCTCACAAAAACATGGGACTCTATTAATTTACAATGGATTGCACCGGGGGACGATTCTATGAGAGGGAGAGCGACAGAGTACGATATAAGATATTCCAATACTCCCATAACAGAAGGAAACTGGCAATCCGCAGTACAATGTATGAGTGAACCGTCGCCGGGAACGGCGGGAGTTATTGCTACGCATACCGTAGGAACTACCGGGAAGAAGAGTTTCGTATGCGAAAGCAAAGACAAAGGAAATGTCGGGAATAATTTTGTTACAATGGCAAAAGAAGAAAACAGAAGTGTATTAAATGAAGAAAGAAATATTGTTTCGATTACATGTGCCGCCCCATTGGCGAAAACGGACGGGACTATTTATGCCAATACTCGGTATTACGTTGCGATGAAAACAAGAGATAATGCTTCTAATTGGTCGGGATTATCAAATGTCGTAGATTGTTATACGAACCCCTACCCGTCTCTTGCAAGTTCTCAATATCCGATGTTCCAGTTTAATACGCAACATACGGGGAATAGTCCGTATCGTGGTATACTATCGGATAACATTAAATGGTTCTACGGGACTACAAATACAATAAGTTCTTCACCTATCATTGCACCTGATGGCACAATATATTTTACTTCAAAAAACGACAGCCTTTATGCCATTTCCTCGAAAAAAGTTAAACAATGGGCGGTTTCGCACAAAGTAGTTGCAAACAGTACTCCTGCTATTGCTCTTGACGGCACAATTTATTTAGGGGATAACACCGGGAAGCTGTATGCTTATAACGCGGACAAAAGCGTTAAATGGTATTTTTCAGCGGCAGGAAATATATACTCACCGGTTGTCGGGAGGGATGGCTCCGTATTCTTCTCTTCGAGCAATGGTAAAGTATATGCCATTTCTCCACGTGGAAAGAGCAAGTGGGAATTTTCAACGGGGGGAACTATTTCATCTTCTCCTGCTATGTCCTCTGACGGAGTTATTTACATAGGAGCGAATAATCGTAAGTTTTATGCAATAACCCCGGCCGGTAGCAAAATGTGGGAAGTGACCATATCGTCAGACATTCAATCTTCCCCTGCAATGGATAGCTTAACGGGCGTTATTTACGTTGGCGGATGCAATGGAAAGCTTTATGCGATTAATCCTAACGGGGTAATAAAATGGTTTTATTCTGCTGATGATACAATTGTAAGCTCTCCTGCTATTTCAAAAGACGGTGCTATAATTTTTGGTTCTTATAGCGGCAAAATATACGCTTTGAATCCTTCAGATGGATCAGTAAAATGGAGTTACCAAACATCGTCATCTATAAAATCTTCTCCTACTATTGATGCTGACGGGATGATTTATATCGGGAATTCGGAAGGTATTTTCCATTGTTTGAACGGTTCTAACGGCAGCCTTAAGTGGCAAGGTATAACTGGAGACGCTATTGTATGCGCTTCAAGTATAGCAAGTGATTCTACTGTATATGTCGGCTCAAACGATGGCAGGTTGTATGCGTATGGTTCTTCAGCTCCTGTTGAGTTAATTGCCCCGAACGGAGGAATTATAGTGAAGAATACTACGTATAATATACAATGGACGGCTACCGGGAACGTAAACAATATAAAACTTTATTATTCTTTAAACTCCGGTTCAACATGGAGCTCAATATCCGAAACGGAGTTGAACGATGGGATATACCAATGGAAAGTTCCGGATACGTTATCTACTACCTGCAGAGTAAAAGTAATAGCATATACAAGCGTTGATTCTGCTTGGGACATTTCGGATAACGATTTCTCTATAGCCGTAGGCGCGGAAGAGAAAATAACCATACCAACGGTATTTTTTGCACAGAACTATCCTAACCCGTTTAGATTATCGACCGATATAAAGTATGGGTTACCAAGAGATGCGAACGTAGATATTAGTATTTATAATTTGTCAGGACAAAAAGTAATAAGCCTTGAGAACGGTTTCAAAAAAGCAGGCTACTACGTTAAGAGATGGGATGGTAAAGACCAAAGCGGTAAACACCTGGCAAGTGGAATTTATTTCTGTAAATTTGATACGCCTTATTATAAAAAGATAAATAAAGTTTACCTGATAAAATAGAAAGATAAAATTTAAGGGTTAACCGTTTTATTAATTTTTGTAAAGACAATCGTTTTTGTTATATTTGAAGCGAGTCTATTAGATCCTACCTGTGTCTTTCCGCGATTTTCAAGCGAATAAGAGAACGCCTTAACGCTGTTTCCGCACGTGTAACATCAATGCCGGACGATTTTTGCTTTAACCTTTCTTCTGCTCTGCGCTTAGCTTCTTCTGCTCTGGATATGTCAATTTCAGTTGCCAACTCACAGGCATCGGCAAGAACGATTACTTTATCCGGGCGGACTTCAAGAAACCCACCCGTAATTGCCCAGTAAGTTTCTTCCGAGCCTTTTTTTATGATAAGTTCTCCGGGTTCAAGTATAGTCATTAACGGAGCGTGGTTCGGCAAAATACCAAGCTGCCCGTTAACTCCCGGTGCAACAAGCACATTGACGTTGTCGGAGAAAGATAATTTTTCAACCGTAACTATTTCTAATTTAAAAGTAGCCATTGTTTTTACCTATGCCTCTGCGCCTGATAATGTTTTTGCTTTTTCTTCGGCTTCTTCAATTTTGCCAATCATATAAAAAGCAGATTCCGGAAGGTGGTCGTATTTACCTTCTAGAAGCTCTTTGAATCCCTTGACCGTTTCTTTTACGGGAACATATCTACCCGGCAAGTTGGCGAATTTTTCTGCCACAAACATCGGCTGGGAAAGGAACTTTTGAATACGACGGGCGCGGGCAACGAGAATCCTGTCTTCTTCGCTTAACTCTTCTATACCTAGAATGGCAATAATATCTTGTAAATCTTTATATCTTTGTAAAACTTTTTGTACACCGCGCGCTACCTGATAATGTTCTTCCCCTACAATTAACGGGTCAAGAATACGGGAATTAGAAGTTAACGGGTCAACGGCAGGATAAATACCCAACTCTACTATAGAACGTTCAAGGGCGATTACTGCGTCCAAATGTCCGAAAGTAGCCACAATGCCCGGGTCGGTATAATCGTCCGCAGGAACGTAAATAGCCTGGAATGAAGTGATGGAACCGTGTTTTGTTGAAGTAATTCTTTCTTCCAGCGCTCCGATATCGGTAGCAAGGGTTGGTTGGTAGCCTACGGCTGACGGCATTCTTCCCAACAGCGCCGAAACTTCCATATTTGCAAGCACATATCTGTATATATTATCAATAAAAAGCAAAACGTCCTGTCCTTCTTTATCCCTGAAATATTCTGCCATAGTAACACCGGTCAAAGCAACACGGGCTCTTACACCGGGAGGTTCGTTCATCTGCCCGAAAACAAGAACCGTTTTGTCGATAACGCCGGAGTTTTTCATATCCAGCCACAAGTCGTTTCCTTCGCGAGACCTCTCTCCTACGCCGGCAAACACCGAAAAACCTCCATGTTCCGTAGCGATATTACGAATAAGTTCCATAATGACAACCGTTTTTCCGACGCCTGCGCCTCCGTAAGCGCCGACTTTTCCGCCTTTCGTAAACGGGGTAATAAGGTCAAGGACTTTGATTCCGGTTTCAAGTATTTGTGGAGTAGTTTCCTGTTGTTCCAATGTAGGCGGTTCCCTGTGGATAGACCAGCGTTCTTCGGATTTTACTTCTCCGATGCTATCCAGAGGATTTCCGAAAACATTAAATAACCTGCCTAGTGTATTTTTGCCTACAGGAACTTTTATTGGTGCACCGGTATCTACGGCTTCAAGCCCTCTTTCAAGCCCTTCCGTTGGACACAACGACAAACAGCGAACCCAGTTATTTCCTGTATGTTGCTGGACTTCAAGTATAATTTTATCTCCGCCTTTCTCAAGCGGACTGATTTCAATTGCATTATAAATTCCGGGTAATTCATCCGGCGGAAATTCAATATCAACAACCGTCCCGATTACCTGAACTACCTTGCCTTTTGCCATTTAACCCCCTAATTTATTTCAATTTAACGTTCAATATTTTAATGAGAAGTTAATTTCTCATGCTCGTATTCTTGTTTTATAGTATTAAATTGTTTGTCGTCCATATAGAAAAATACTCTACTGCATTTCATACATAACCAGGGAAAAATAGGTTCGTTATTAACTCCTATAAATTTACTCCAGGGTTTCGCCCAAAAATAAGTAGTGTATCCGTTAGTAGGACTATTTGATTTCACGAGGTCGCCTCCACAGTCCGGGCATTTCTTTATAGAAATTTTTGCCATTTAACCCCCTTATAATAAATCAAAAATTTTCTTATTTTCTTCATTTATTTCACCTGAGCTTCTGCGCCTGCCGTAATATCAAGAAGCTCGGTAGTTATCATTTCCTGTCGTGCTTTATTCAAAGTAACGGTCAAGTTTTTAACGAAGTCGTTGGCGTTATCCGTTGCATTACGCATAGCTATCATCCTTGC
The DNA here is from genome assembly GCA_028716385.1 of bacterium. GTDB lineage: Bacteria > Hydrothermota > UBA3073 > JACQXS01 > JAQTXJ01 > JAQTXJ01. The sequence goes on from JAQUPX010000001.1 coordinate 171,826, forward strand.
GGACTGTTCGCTCGCTATAGATTCCAATATGGCGTGGTATACTTCCATCTGTACAAACCTCGGCAACAACTGCCCGAGAACATAATACGCGTCAGGTTCATAAATGTATTCCAGAGTTTGAGATGGCGAGAATATCGTTGGTTTTACCGGAATCAACGGTTGTATGGTTGGACGCTGTATCATAGTGGAAACAAATCGAGGATAAGCAATATAAACAACGTCATAAACGCCTGCCGTATAATCGTCTATAATTACCTGAGATATCGGCAACGTATCAAACAAAACCGGTTTGTCGCTGATTCCAGTAAACTCTGCTCTTACGTTGCATTCGCATCTTGTCATAAAATCTCTGCCGTTGCGACCGACCGTAATAAGCGTAACCGGAATACCCTGTTTTAATATAAAAGTAGAAGTCATACGATTCATATTAGCGTTAAGCCCTCCGCAAAGTCCCCTATCAGTAGTAATGTGAATTACGGCAACTTTCTTAACTGCTCTTTTTTCTAATAACGGATGAATGATTCCATTGACGGAAGACGCCGCAGATAAATCGGAAATTACCTGGTTGATTTTTTCGGAGTAAGGTCTGCCGGCAAGAGCCTGTTCCTGTGTCCTGCGCATTTTGGCAGTAGCTATCATCTCCATAGCCTTGGTAATTTTAGCCGTGCTCTGGATACTTTTTATACGACGTCTTAAGACTCTTGGGCTAATCATTTTAAGATATTGTTTTCTTAAATTCTACGATTGCTTTTTTTAATGCTGCTTCCAAATCCGGTTTTAATTCTCTTTCTTTATTGATTCTGTTACCTACTTCAGGATAATTCGTTTCTATGAATTTGTGAAACTTTTGTTCGAAAGAAGGTACTTGTTCTACGGGAACATCATCGAGATATCCATTAATAACCGCATACAAAATAACGACTTCTTTGTCCAGAGACATAGGTATGTATTGAGGTTGTTTCAAAACCTCGGTAATACGTTTGCCTCTCTCTAATTGATTTTTTGTAGTCTTATCCAAATCCGCCGTTCCGAATTGAGCGAAAGCCGCAAGTTCACGGAATTGAGCTAATTCCAATCTGAGTTTTCCTGCAACCTGTCTCATAGCTTTCGATTGTGCTGCGCCGCCGACTCTGGATACCGACAGCCCGACGTTCATTGCGGGACGAATACCCGAGTTAAACAAATCCGCTTCAAGGTAAATTTGCCCGTCCGTAATGGAAATTACGTTTGTCGGTATGTAAGCGGATACGTCTCCTGCCTGTGTTTCAACTATAGGCAATGCCGTCAAGGATCCGCCTCCAAGTTCGGCAGAAAGTTTTGCAGCTCTTTCCAGCAACCTGCTGTGTAAATAGAAAATATCTCCCGGGTATGCTTCTCTTCCGGGTGGTCTTCTTAATAACAAAGAAATTTGTCTATAAGCCCATGAATGTTTATAAAGGTCATCATAAATAATAAGAGCGTCTTTGCCTTGTTCCATAAATTCTTCGCCGATTGCGCAACCTGCAAAAGGCGCTATATATTGAAGAGGTGCAGGGTCAGAAGCATTGGCAGCAACGATTATGGTATGTTCCATCGCTCCGTATTTTTCCAATGTTGCTACTGTTTGGGCGACTTTAGCCGTTTTCTGCCCTATAGCGACATAGATACATATAAGATTTTCTCCTTTTTGCCGTATGATAGTGTCAATGGCGATTGCCGATTTTCCGGTAGATTTGTCACCGATGATTAATTCTCGCTGTCCCCTACCTATGGGAACAATGGCATCGACAGCTTTCATCCCCGTATATATCGGAGTGTTCACCGGGCTTCTTAAAGTAAGGTCGGGAGCTACTTTTTCTATAGGCCTTGTCTTGGAGGATTTGATAGGACTTTTCCCGTCCAGAGGTTCGCCAAGAGGATTTACGACTCGACCGATAAGCCCGTCTCCTACGGGTATTTCAATAACTCTTCCCGTGCATTTTACTTCATCCCCTTCTTTTATTTTCGTGTAATCACCAAATATAACGGCGGAGATATTGTCCTCTTCCAGATTCAAAACAAGCCCCATCGCTCCGGTGTGAAATTGTATTAACTCGTTGTATTTTGCTCCACCAAGGCCGTGAATTCTGGCAATGCCGTCTCCCGCTTCGATAACGGTCCCGACGTCGGATACCGTTACGTTAGAGCCGAACTCGTTAATGTGTTCTTTGATTACAGAGATAATTTCGTTTCCTTTATTTGCCATAGGTTTTCCCCTCTTTTGCCGGACTGTCGCCGGGCAAGTTTTGTTGTTTTAGTAAAGCTTCTTTTAAGAGATTTAATTTATTTTTAGTGCTTCCGTCAACAAGTTTATTTCCAATTTTTATAATAATTCCTCCTATAATATCCGAAGCGACCTTAAAATCGGATACTATTTTATACCCGGTTGATTTTTCGAGATTGAGCGTCAGGTCTTTCTTTTCTTTGTCGTCAAAAGGAATGGCAGTAGTTATCGTAACGGTTTCAATGCCCGCATAGGCATTACGAAGTTGCCCATACTCGCTGGTAATATAAGGAATAAGTTTTAATTTATCTTTCGTTGTTAAAAGATATAATAAGTTTAAAGACTTTGGAATCAGGTCTTTCAAACGAGAATCTATAAACTCTTTTTTCTTGTCAAAATGCAATTTTGGGTTTTCTAAGATATGCGTAAAATCCATATCCTTCAAGGCTTCCGACATTTTTATCAAACAGGTTTGCCACTCCTCTATTTGATTGTCTTCTTTGGCTATCTGCAGTATAGCCTGTGCATACCTTTTGCCCGATATAGTAATAGACATAATTATCTCTATTCTAGCCACAAAAGCACTAAGGCACTAAATCCCACTAAAATTATTTCGCGCTTCCGTGACATTTTTATTTCCTCTGTGTCCTCTCTGCTTTCTCTATTTTATTATCTGTTATTTTTGTTTTTGTTCTCTGCGTACTTTGCGTCTCTGCGGTGCAAATTCTTATCCGTGCAAATCCGTGTCCGTTATCCGTGGCAACTATTTCGTTTTTTTCTTTTGTGATTTCGTGATTTCGTGGCATCATTGTATTTTATTTTCTCCACTTTTTGCTGTCTTTAAAAATTTATCTTCTTTTAAAACTTCTTCAATAATGTGGCGGTGTTTCTCTTTGTCCAGAGTTTGTTCAATCACTTTCTCTGCTGCAGAAACCGCAACGTTAATGAACTCTTTTCTTAATTGTTCTATGGTCTCGTCGCGCTCGCGGGAAATTTCTATTTTAGCCTTAGCAACGATATTTTCCGCTTCCTGTCTTGCTTCCTTTTTTGCTTCTTCTTTTAATTTTTCTCCCATTAAGCTCGACTGTTCTACCAGTTTTAATCCTTCCTTGCGGGCAGATTCAAGTTGAGTCTTGATGTCCTTCTCCGTATTAATGGTTTGTTGTTTTATCGCTTCTGCCTGTTCCATACTTTCTTTTATTTTAAGAGAGCGCTGGTCAAGCATTTTAAGAATAGGCTTGTATGCAGCGAAATAAAGAATAAGCAATAAAATAGTAAAATTAACAAGCTGTGCTACTAGTGTAGGCCAATTAATCCCTAACCCTTCCACTTTCACCCCCTATTGCTACTTTTTCAATTCCAAACTTCAAAATCCGCAAATCTTATCAAATCTTATCTTTCTTGTTTTTCAATCCCCAATCCTTCTCTTTCTTGTTCTTTTTAAATCCGCAATCTAAAATCCAAAATCCAAAATTCGACTACTTCGCTACCATCGCCAATATAATAGCTACGATTAAAGCATAAATACCTAATGCTTCGGCAAAAGCGATAGCCAAAATCATATTGGTCATTATCGGACCTTTTGCTTCCGGGTTGCGTCCAAGTGCTTGCATTGCGCCGTAACCAAGTAAGCCGATTCCTATGCCGGGTCCCAAAAGTCCTAATCCTATTGCCAAACCTGCGCCTAACATCTTCATTGCTGCTGCATCCATTTCTTACCTCCCTTTATTTGCTCCCATTTGTCATTCCCGCGGAAGCGGGAATCCCTGCCTACCGTAGGCAGGGATTGTTTATTTTAATTTAATAAGTTTTACGAATGTATTGTTTTTATCTGTATTTAATTTAATAAAATATATACCTGCTTTTAAATCTTCTCCAATGGAACATCCTGCTGTGGCGGTGATTGTATTGTCTTTAGTTTCTTTTACTAATTTTCCCGCAACATCGTAAATCTGTATTTTGCTTTCCTCTGATCCGCCTGAGGCGGATCCGCTGACCACTGTTTTTTGCACAAACGGATTCGGACTTGCCCTGAGCCTAGTCGAAGGGGTTTTGATATTTGATTTGTCTTCTACTCCTACTTTTGTGCCACTAATATATACATCATCAATTAAAAGAATAGTTTCTCCTGTACCACCGGCCATTTCAGGCGCAGCTTCTGTATTAAACGAAATACAGGTTACCGTATCACTGCTGCTATAAACCTGTTCCCATTTTTCCCATACAGCAGAGGGAGATAACCAGTAATATGTTAACGAATCGTTTTTTGTGATAATTATTCCTGCGCGAGCGCTGGTTCCATTTTGTCCAAATGGTATATTATATTGAAAATATGCCTGACAAGTACAAGAAACCACAGGAGGAATTGATTGAAAAACTCTAATTTGAACATTCGCCGCATTCATAGGTTTATAGTATGCATATGCATACAAGCTACAACTTTGAGACGGGGAATGGTATATAGTTGACGAGGATGTAATTTTTAGGTCATGATCTTCTCCGCCTGCCCAGACAGTATCCTCTACCCATCCGCTATCCCACGGTGTCGTATCAAACCCGCCGTTAAACACCAAATTATCCGCAAACACACTTAACGGAAAAAATAAAACCAGACTCGTTAATAACTTTTTCATTTTATATTTTCTTTTTATTCTTCAATCCGCATTCCAAAATCCCCAATCCAAAAATCTAATGTTCTTCCTCGTGTCCTGTCGTTGCAATCGTTGCGAACACAAGTGTCAGTCCGCTAAAAATAAATGCCTGTATAAATCCAACCAAACACTCCAATCCGTAAAACGGCACCGGCATTATCCACGGGACAAGAAAAGTAACGACCAACAACAATATTTCCCCTGCCGTCATATTTCCAAAAAGCCTGAAAGTAAAGCTTAACAGTCGAACAAACTCGCTTATCGTTTCCAGCAAACTGACAAAAATATCTATTATCCCGGAAAAGATGTCTCCGAAAGCCGTTTTAAATTTGCCCGTAAGAAGCTGCCCTATACCACGGAAAAATCTTTTGAAATTCATAAATTTACTTATGTATTTTGAAAACCCGACTTCAGTTATTCCCCAGAATTCTATTGAAACAAAAGCTATGATTGCGAGAGCTAATGGCAGGTTTATATCGGTATTCGCGCCTCTTAACAAATGAGCTTCACCTTCGTGCGTTCCGATAAGAATACTCCCGAATCCCGGCAGCAAACTTAACCACGAGTTTGTAATTACGAACAGAAAAATGGTTGCCACTACAGGGAAAAATCTGCGCGCATTTTTCTTGCCTGCTACGCCTTCCATAAAATCAAGCAATGCTTCGATAACTCCTTCAAAGACATTTTGTGCACCTTTTGGGATAAGTTTCATTTTCCGGGTTGCGCAAAGAGATAGACATAATAATACTAACATTGTAATCCACGAAGTTAAAATTGTGTTGGTTACGGGAAAATATCCTATATAGAAAATTACTTGTGCCGGAAGTTCCGGGGAGGGTTTTGGAATGTTAAGAAAACCCATCGTTGAGCCCCTGTTTAACAAAGCCGTCCCGAGTGTCCCGCCAACAAAACTAATCGCAAAAAGGACTAACGTAACGGTGGCAAAAATAATAAACTTTTTTAGTTTCTTCCCTTTCATCTTTTTATATTCTCTCTGCGCCTTATCTCTAGTCTTTTTTTTCTACTCTTTGCTCTCAAACACTTTCTGTTTTCTATTCTCTGCGAACTTTGCGTCTCTGCGGTGGATATTATCTTTATTAGTAGTTATTCGTGGCATTGTTATTTGTTTTTGTTCATTTGTTCTTCCGTTTCTATCTATTTCCATTTATTACTATTTCTTTTTATTCTCCGCTTTCATAATTTCTTTTAGCATTTTATATACTCCGAAAACCATAACTACCGTGCCAATACCAACGCCCGTAAAAGTAAGCTTAGGAAAAGAATGGAATTTAGTTTTGTCAAGCCATAACCCGATACCAAAAGGAATGAGAAGGCTCAAAGCGATATACCAGCCAACGGTTATTAGTTGCAGTGCCGCGTGCCAGTCTTTCATTATTTTTAATACTAAAAAAAGCTAATTTATAATATCCTGTTTGTCAAGAAGGTATTTTTATAGATATAACATAAATGCTAAATGCTGAATTAGGGATGCTAAATTGTCTGCCTCAGGCGGATTTGCCTTGCGTCTGTTATTGCTACCCTCCTGCTTTTTAAATTACCCTGCCCTTTAGGACTTGAAATGTCATTACTTGTTGGTAGCCGCAACCTTCAGGTTGCGTTATTTACGCAGGCTAAAGCCTTCGACTACCTTCTAATATATGTAAAATCATCTATAAAATGATATAATTCTTCACAATTTCGGCAATGACTTTATGGTATAATTTCAAGTAAGGGTATCTAACAAAAGGAGATGGTTACTATGTACCCATCTCATTCAAGTAGTTAGAAGTTTCTTATAAACTTCTTATTGACAACAAAGATAAAAGAAAGTATTAATATATATGAATAATAATAAAGGGGGAAAACTATGAATTGCTGGATAGGAACGGATGAAGCCGGTAAAGGCGATTATTTTGGCGGAATTGTGATTGCGGGAGTCCTTGTAGACGAAAAATCACTTCCTGCACTTCGTGAACTTGGAGTTAGAGATTCCAAAAAATTGAGCGATAATCAAATTAAAAGAATAAGCAAGGGTATTTATGACGCTTGTCTCTGTTCCGTAGTTGAAATCGGAATAGAAAAATACAATGACTTATATTCTAAAATGAAAAACCTTAATCATCTTCTTGCCTGGGGACACGCAAGAGCGATTGAAAATCTTTTATCCCAGCAGGAATGCCCTCTTGCAATTGCGGATAAGTTTGGAGACGTATCTTATATTGAAAATGCCCTGATGAAAAAAGGCAAACAAATAAAACTTCTCCAGAAGGTAAGAGGAGAAGAGGACATTGCCGTTGCCGCCGCTTCAATACTTGCAAAAAACAAATTCATCGAAAACATAGAAAAACTGTCTGCCAAATATAATATGGAATTGCCAAGAGGCGCAAGTCTGGTTGAAGATGCTGCTCGCGCTTTTATACAAAAATATGGCTTCCAGGGGTTAGGAATGGCAGCAAAATTACATTTCAAAACTACAAATGCCTTGCCTAAAGAACCTTTAACTACACCCGATACTCCTGTTCCTCAATCAGCAGCTCAACCTTCGGACAATCCCCAATCCAAAATCCAAATTCCGCAATCCCCAGTCCCCACTTCTAAATCTTCAATCCCCAATCCCCAATCAAAAATCCAAAATCTGCAACCCCAGCCGATTCAACAGGGTTTGGAAAAATTGTGGGCGCCATGGCGTTCGGAGTACATAAAGACAACTGCGCATAAATCCAATAGTTGTATATTTTGCGATAACAAATTGTATATAATTATACAGGGCGATAAAGCTTTTGCGGTATTAAATACTTTCCCGTACAATGCAGGACACATTATGGTTACCCCTGTCAGACACGTTGCGAACATTGAAGAATTGTCCCCCGCAGAACTTTCAGAAGTGTTTACGATGGTTCAAAAATGCGTATCAAAAATTAAAGACAAATTAAAACCGGACGGGTTTAACATCGGGATAAATGTCGGGAAAGTTGGAGGCGCAGGAGTAGAAGGACATTTGCATATTCATATAGTACCGCGCTGGAACGGCGATACGAATTTTATGCCGATAGTCGCCAATACGAAAGTCGTGTCCCAATCACTTGAAGAAACTTATAATTTGTTGAAAGAATAAAAAAACAGACAATAAAGGAACAGTGATTTGAAGAGACTTTAAGAGACGAAATAATAAATAAAAATCTCTTACAATCCCTGTTAATGGTAAAGTTTTTTGTTTTGACTAGTTCTTGTATGTTTGATTTTTGATTTGATATAAGGGGGAAAGATAAAGAAATATTTGGAACATCTGGAGCATCCCGCTCAGGCGGTGATGCTTTTATTTATTATCCTCACAGGAACAAACTTATTTGCATCCGCACCCGACACTCTTTGGACAAGGACTTATGGATGGCCTGGCGATGATGGAAGCGAATCTGTTTGCGAGACCTTTGATAACGGTTTTATCATTGCAGGATGGATTTTCGGGACGGAGAGTCAAGATGTCTACCTCATCAGGACAAATTCGTTAGGCGATACACTATGGACTAAAACTTTTGGCGGGGCTTCTACTGATGGGGGAAATTCAGTTCAGCAAACTTCCGACAGCGGATTTATTATTGCTGGGAACACAAGCTCTTTCGGGATAGGGGTTCCAACCTATCCTAATGTTTATCTAATCAGAACAAATTCGTCAGGCGATACAATGTGGACAAGAACTTTCGGTGGAGTTGAGTATGATGTGAGTAGTTCCGTTCAACAGACCAAAGACGGTGGGTTTATCATTATAGGGTCTACAAACTCTTTCGGGATAGGTACTCGTAATTGCTATCTCATCAAGACAAATTCTAATGGCGATGCAATGTGGACGAAAACTTACGGTGGAACTGGCTGGGATGAAGGACAGTCAGTTCAACAGACTTCAGATTCGGGCTTTATTATTACAGGAGGAGCAGGCTCTTTTGGAGCAGGCTCTTACGATGTGTATCTGATTAAGACAAATTCTTCCGGTGATACTTTGTGGACAAGAACTTTTGGTGGAACTGACTTTGATTATGGTGGTTCGGTTCAACAGATTTCCGATGGCGGGTTTATTATTGCAGGGGTTATCTATTCTTTTGGGGCAGATTCCGGAGATGTCTATTTAATTCGGACAAATTCTTCGGGCGATACGCTTTGGACCAAAACTTATGGCGGGGCTGGTGAGGATTATGGCTTTTCCGTTCAACAAACTAAAGATAACGGATTTATTATTGCAGGAGTGACGAACTCTTTCGGGGCAGGTGGTTATGATATCTATCTAGTTCGGACAAATTCTTCAGGTGATACATTATGGACAAAAACTATTGGCGGAACTTATGATGATTGGGGATGGCATGTTCAACAAATAGAAGACGGTGGTTTTATTGTTGTAGGAGTGACACGTTCTTTCGGGGCAGGCAATAACGATATCTATCTGATTAGGTTGGATAAAGAGGTCGGGGTAGAAGAAAAATCAAATATCGAAACCCCTTCGACTACGCTCAGGGCAAGTCAAAATCCATTTTCTAAATCAACGGTAATTAGTTATCAAATACCTGCCACAAGTAAAGTTTCATTAGCCCTTTACGACATAACGGGAAGTTGTGTGAAGACTTTAATAGATGAACAAAAACCCGCCGGAACTTATTCCACAACCCTGAACGCAAAAGAACTAAAAACAGGGGTGTATTTTGTGAAGCTTACCGCTGGCAATTTCAGCACAACAAAGAAGTTAATTTTAATGAAATAGAAAAAATTATGAAAAAAATGTTGGGGGTATGTGTAGTTGTAGGGACAGTTTTGACTAATATAAAAGCTGATGAATGGATAAAGAATTATGGCCCGGGATATGGACGATGTATCCAACAAACACAAGATGGAGGGTATATTGTAGCTACATTTATTATCCCTCTAAACAGTCCGGATAGTATTGGACTCATAAAAATAGACTCTATTGGCAATGTTATCTGGGAAAAAACTTTTACTACAGACACTGTAGGCAAAGGGCCTTGTGGAATAAGGCAAACTTCTGATAAAGGATATGTTATAGTTGCCAATCGAGACGATATAAATTATCATATGCATCCTGCTTCTCTTATAAAAACGGATTCTTTAGGTAATATATTATGGGAAAAGGAGTACAGCGAACTAAAACTGGAATGGGTGGAACAAACTCAGGATAAAGGGTATATTATGACAGGCGCAAAGCTTCAAGGTGTTCTTGTAAAAACAGACTCACTGGGAGACACATTGTGGAGTAAAGAGTTTCCAGGACTTGGCTGTTACAGAGTGTTTATATATCCTGATGGTGGTTATGGAGTAATAGCACACTCCGGGTTTAGTGAATATTCAGATATATTTCTTATAAGAACGGATTCACTTGGAAATACATTATGGGAGAAAAGTTATGGAGAGGATTATTGGAACATCAGTTACTGGGGCGATTTAACAAATGATGGTGGGGTTATCATAGCCGGGTCAGGGTATTCTTTAGACCCTATGTTAATTAAGGTTGATTCAAGTGGAGATGTAGAATGGGAGAAAGGCTATAATATAAGGGGTGGCAATGTTGATTGCGTGCACCAAACATTTGATGGAGGTTATGCTTTTATAGTTACTTGCGAAGGATTCAGTTATCCAGGATTATGGCTCGTAAAAACAAATAGTACAGGAGATACCTTATGGAAAAAGAATTTTCTTGATATAAAAATGGGAAGCGAGACTGAACGAGTATCTTTTTTTGAGCAAACCAAAGATAGCGAGTATATTATTACAGGAGCTTCTTATTATCCTGAGTATATATATGTTATAAAAACTTCCAGCTCCGTTGGGATAGAAGAGAATTCTTCGTCTGAGTTAGACAAGAGTCCGTCTACAAAATTACAAATCGCCCAAAATCCCTTTATTAAATCAACAATTATCAAGTATTTCATACCCGTTAGAACTCAAGTGATATTAAGTGTTTACGACATAACGGGAAGTTGTGTGAAGACTTTAGTGAATGGGGAGAAAACGGCGGGGAGTTATAGTATTAATCTGAATGCAAACGAACTAAAAACAGGAATATATTTTGTGAGACTTACCGCAGATAAATATAAACTAACAAAAAAGTTAATTTTAATGAAATAGGAAAATTTATGAAAAAACTATTGCTCATATTGTTCGGATGCACTTGTATAGGAATACGACTTAATGCCGGTTGGATAAGGACTTATGGCGGCACTGCTGATGACGGGGGAAATTCGGTTCAACAAACCATGGATAGTAATTATATATTTGCGGGATACACATACTCTTTTGAAGCAGGCGTTTACCTTCTAAAGATAAATTCAATGGGAGACACCTTATGGACAAAAACCTATGGGGAAACCGGCTGTGATGAATGGGGTAGTTCAATTCAACAGACCACTGATGGAGGTTTTATAATTCTTGGAGGAAAAGGCTCCACCGATAGTACCCGCAAAATCTGGTTAATAAAAATAGATGCAAATGGAGATACTTTATGGACTAAAGCTCATAGCATAATCAGAGATTATTGGAGATTATGCTTGATTCGTCAAACAATGGATGGTGGATATATTATGATTGGAGAGGCAGGAGATCACAGCAAAATGAACCTTACTGATATATGGCTTATAAAAGCTGATTCAGCAGGAGATACTTTATGGACTAAAACTTTTGGTGGAGGGGGGTATGACTGGGGAAACTCAGTTCAACAAACCAGCGATAGTGGATATATTATAGTTGGAGAAGCAGGCTGTGGAAAAACTGCAGCATGGGATTTATGGCTTATAAAGACTGATGCAAATGGAGACACTTTATGGACAAGAACCTATGGCGGGCCGTCTACTGATGGAGGACATTCAGTTCAACAAACTACCGATGGAGGATATATCATAACCGGATATGTAGATACTTCCACTGTAGGTACGGATATATGGCTTATAAAAACGGATTCAACGGGAGACACCTTGTGGACAAAGATTTTTGGCAATCCCAGCCCCGGAACAGGAGAACAAGGCCAGTCAGTTCAACAAACCACTGATGGCGGGTTTATCATTGCAGGAAATATAAACATTGGTTCAAATAATGATATATGGCTTATAAAAACGGATTCAACGGGAGACACCTTGTGGACAAGAACTTATAGTGGTTTTGCATGGAGACTTTCAGTTCAACAGACTATTGATGGAGGATATATAGTTGCAGGGGAAACAAAATCCGGAGCAGGAGATAAAGATATTTATCTTATAAAAACTGACTCTCTCGGTTATGTCATCGCTATTGAAGACCCCTCTACGGGTAGCTTGAAGCCCTCGCTTCAAGCTGTTGATTTACAAATCTCTCAAAACCCATTCTCTCACTCAACAGTTATCACTTATCAGTTGCCGAAACTCTCAACTCTTAACTCTCAACTCTTAACTCTTAAGATCTACGATTTGTCAGGCCGTTGCGTCAAAAACCTTGTCAACGGACAAAAACCGGCAGGCACTTATACCACACCCCTAAATGCAAAAGAATTAAAAACAGGAATATATTTTGTGAGATTAACAACAGATAAGCATAAAGAAACAAAGAAACTAATTTTGATAAAATAGGGTAAAAATGTTGAACAAAGTGAAATTCGCCTCAGGCGGAAAAGAGATGGAAGAAAAAACTTTTCTTTTAAAGTCTCTTGAAGTCTCTTACAGTCCCTGTTTATAAAGAATAAAAAAGTGTTAATAAAATGATAGAAAAAATAAAACCGGTATTAAGCAAAAAGCACTTTGAAGAAGTCAACCCCTTAACTATTAAAGACAACGTTTTTAAGTTAATAGGCAAAGACTGGATGTTGATTACCGCGGGCGATATTAAAAAGTTTAACACAATGACGGCATCGTGGGGCGGGCTTGGAGTACTCTGGAAAGTTAACGTATGTTATATCGTAATACGTCCCTCAAGATACACTTATGAATTTATAGAAAAAGCCGACTCTTTTACACTTTCGTTTTTTGAAAAGAGATACAGAGAAGCCTTAAAATTTTGTGGGAGAAGGTCGGGCAGAGATGTTGATAAGATTAAAAAAACCGGGCTTACTCCGAAAGAAGGCGCTCTGGGGGTTTACTTTGAAGAGGCTAGACTCGTAATGGAATGCAAAAAAATGTATTACCAGGACCTTATTCCTAAACAATTTCTTGATGAAAGAATAGAAAAAAATTATGGAAAAACCGATTATCACAGAATGTATATCGGCGAAGTTATAAAAACATATTTAGGTGTTAAGTAATTAAAAGAATATGAACTGGCAATCGTTTCCGTTTAAGGACCATCCTCGTAAAACAATCTTTCTTATTTTGTTTTTGGTCTTGTTTGCAGTCGGAATATATTTTTCTTTTGGGCTATACTGGATGATAGTATCAATGATTTTTTTCTGTACAAGCATAAGCGCTTATTTTCTGCCGACAAAATATACAATGGATGATAACGGGGTAACCATAAAAGGAATTGTAGCCGTAAAAACAAAAAAATGGAGCGAATTCGGAAGTTGTTATAAAGATAAAAATGGTATCCTCTTATCTCCTTTTGATAAACCGACAAGACTTGACAGTTATAGAGGCACGTATATAAGATTTAATAAAAATGCAGAAGAAGTAACAAAATTCGTTAAAAGCAAAATAGAAAATAATAGTAGGTCAGACATTCCTGTCTGACTATAAACAAAATATGCAGGATATTTGGTGTATTTATAGGATGTCAAAAGACGTGAGACGCTTGTCGGTTTTGTAAAGAGTAGGAGACAAAAATGAATTATTTATTATTTTTAATTGTTGCTTCACTTGTCCAGCCTGGCGGAAAAACGGCTTGTTATACTTCCTATGATAAAGTATCTATTACCCTGAACATTGAGCAACCAACAATTACAAAGGTTCCGGAATCCGGCTATGCCGGACTAAAGAATAAACCCAATAGAACTTTTGTCAGGTTGTCACTCCCGACGGATAAGCAGGCAGGAGTAAGCAGCAATATCGGTCTTCCCGAACTCCCGGTTATAAGAAAAATTATTGCCATTCCCTTATGCGAAAAAGTAACATTGGAAAGTAAAATTTCCCATACCACTACAATGCCGTTAAATTACGCAATATATCCCCATCAACCGCCCGTATCCAAAAATGCAAATTATAAAAAAGAGTTTACGATAGACCAAAACTATTATACTAAAAACGCAACCTTACCTTTGAATAGAGTCCGAATAATCAATATCGGAAATATGCGGGGTTACAGAATCGCAGTCGTCGAGATTTATCCGTCAATTTACAATCCTTATAAAAACAATATAGAGTTTGCCGATGAGATTCAGGTTACTTTAAATTTCGTAAATCCGGACTGGGCGGCTACAAGAAAAAATTTACAAAGGTTAAGTAATCATAATGATAATTGTCTTGAGAATATTATCGTAAATTATTCGTACTTTCAGAAATCCCTTAAGGGACAAGAATTCCCGGTCGGGTATCTTGTTATAGTTCCGGATGAATATTATTCAAAGATATTGCCGTTAAAAGAATGGAAGTCTCAAAAGGGATATTATACAACCGTAACGAAACTTTCGGAAATAGGCAATACTACTCCCGAAGGAATAAGAGAATATATTAAATCTGCGTATGATACCTGGCAAATCCCCCCAACCTTTGTTTTACTGGCAGCGGATGTGGATAAAATCGGATATTTCACATATTATGCTTCCGAGACTATAAGAACGGATTTAAATTACAGTTTAATGGATACTACGGATTATTTCCCCGATTTATATGTCTCTCGTTTTTCCGTTGCGGATACATTTCAGATGGATAGCCTTGTTCAGAAGACAATAAAATACGAAAAGGGTATCTGGTCTCAGGGAACGGAATGGTGCCCAAAAGCATATTTCATTGCCTCTACGGATGGCGGTTACCACTGGATAGCCGAAAGCACGCACATATATTGTATGGAGAAATGCCGCGCCAATGGGATGACTTGTGATTCATTGTGGGGCTCTTCATCGTCAGGAACACCTATTACACAAGCCGTAGATGCCGGAGCATCATTTGTAATTTATTCAGGGCATGGCGGAACAAGTATGTGGCAGGGCCCCTTTTTTTCAACTACCGAAGTTCGTAATTTATCCAATTTTGATAAAGTTCCGTTTGTGGGTAGTTTTGCTTGTTTTACGGGAGACTTCTCTGCAAGCGAATGTTTTACGGAGTCCTGGCTTCGTTCGGGATATCGTGGCGGAATCGTAACACTTGGCTCTTCTATAAGTTCAACCTGGGATGAAGACGACCTCCTGCAAAGATATTTGTTTGACGAGATGTTTGATGCGGGAACTACCTGGACAATGGGCGCAATTAATACTGCTAAACTTTTGTTATACCAACACTATGGAGATTCTTCTTTAAGTGTGCAGGAATATTTCAGACAGTATAACCTTATGGGTGATGGCAGTGTAGATATTTATTCGGATATCCCGCATCCTCTTACGGTAAGCCATCCGGATTTATTTCCTGTCGGTGTATATGATTTGTATGTATCCGTTACGGACAATGGGGCGCCGGTTAACAATGCTCTCGTATGTCTGAAAACGGATACTATTATTTATCCCGCATATACGGATAGTATAGGTTATGCAACAATCAATTTAAATGTCTCCAAACCCTGTTCGGGGATAATTACGGTAACAGGGCACAATTTGAAAACTTATGAAGGCAATGTAAAAATTACAGGCGAACTGGAGAGTTTCCCTGACGTTCAAACTTCTAAGTTATTTGCTTGTCCGAATCCGGCTGCGACAAATGTAAACTTTATATTCAAGTTAGGCGAGGATATTAAAATTCAAAATGGTAAAATATTGTCCAATATAGATGCAACTCTTAACATTTACGATTTAGCCGGCAGACTAATAAAGAGTTTTTCAATTACCCAATTACTCAATTACCCAATTACCAGTTTCAAATGGGATTGCAAGGACACCTACGGCAAAAAAGTGCATTCCGGAGTTTACTTTTATAACCTTAAAACAACTACAGGCAAACTCTTAAAAACAAACAAATTAATTCTACTGTAAAAATATTTTGGACGCAGATGAACGCAGATAAGCACAGAAACAACGGGAACGAATGCCTAATCCCTATTTGTCATTCCCGCGAAAGCGGGAATCCATTTTTTCCGATTCACGGTTATACGAATAACGAATATGGAACATCCCGTCCGCCTCAGGCGGATTAAGGTGTCTCCTGAAAAAAATTATGAAAGTTTTTGTAGGCACAATTTTAAATTATGCAATATTTGTTGTAGAGAGCAGGCACCTGTCCGCCAGTTTACCTACCGAAGGCAGGTCTTTTTGGAGGATACCTGTTTCAGATTGCGTAGGGGCGAACAGCGTTCGCCCGTTTTGTTGGGTATGTGCGTCCTAATTTTCTTATGTCAGAAATTATAAACATAGAAACCAAAAACAACAAAGCCTTGGTTTGTTCCGGAGAATTGGTTAGTTTTCAACAGGATGGCATAAATTATATTCACGGTGGCGGGAAACCGACCGACTTAAAACAAAAGGAAGATTATTCCGGATGGCAAAAATCTGAAATTATAATGTTCCCTATCGTTGGGGCTGTTGTCGGATATAAAGTTAAACTCGGAGATACATACGTTAATCACGATATCCACGGCATTTCCAATGCGCTTGAATTTGTTACGGAGAGCCGGGAAAGCAATTCCGTTCAATTAATTCAGCGATACGACGGGGCAACTCCGATTAAAAATCCAAACTATAAACCCGGCAGTGTTTGTCCGGAATATCTCGAATGGCCATTTAAGTATGAGCTTAGAAAATCAATACAACTTACTGAAACCGGAATAAAAATCGGAATATCTTTAACCAATAAATCAGATATGGATATGCCGTATATGTTAGGATTTCACCCTGCTTTCAAAACATTAGGAAAAGTGGAAACCGCGACTTTTATTGAACCGGGAGGCTCCGGTTACAGTTTAGAAGAAGTAATTAAAGAGTCGGAAGGCAACGGAGCGCTTTTTCTTAAAGGGGTTGAACGGTTGGTTTATGAAAATAAGAGCACAGGAAAAGGTTTTGAATTTGTATCCGAAAACTTTAACAATATAATGATGTGGTCTCCGGGCAAGGATTCAGGAATGTTTTGTGTGGAACCCATAACAAATCTTCCGGAAATATCTCCTGCCGCACGGAAATACTTTTTAAACAAAACTCAACACAAAATAATTGAGCCGGGAGAAATAAAAGATTTTTTTGTCGGGATAAAACCGAACCGCTAGATAGATATTGTTGTCTGTCATTCTGATCCGCCTCAGGCGGGACCGCTCTCACCTCTATCAATTCTTCTCGTTTTCCTGTACTCTTTTATTTTCATCCAAACGTTGTAGGCACGAATTGAATTCGTGCAAATCCGTCTCTACTTGATATAAAAAAACAAGGGCAGGTTTGTTCTACCTGCCCTTGTTTTTTATGCTATTCGTTTCTTAAATTTCTATTTCTTTCCCTTTTTCTTGTCTTCGTCCACGACTTCATATTCCGCATCTACGGGGCCTTCACCTTGTGGTCCTGCGGACTGCTGAGCTTCCGGTCCTTGTGGTCCCTGAGTTTCCTGTTGAGGTTGCTCCGGTCCTGCTGCCCCTGCACCCTGTCCCGGTCCTTGTTGAGCTCCCGTTTTCTTGTAAATTTCCTCAGCGATTTTGTTGCTTGCATTCTGTAAAGTCTCCATCTTCTGGCTAATCAACTTAGCATCGTCTCCCTTGAGAGCATCTTTCAATTCCGTAATCGCTTTCTCTACAGTTTCTTTTTCGGATGCATTTACTTTATCCCCGAGGTCTTTCAAAGTATTTTCCGTAGAGTATACAAGTCCGTCTGCTTTGTTCCGCACTTCTATTAATTCCTGTTTTTGTCTGTCGTCGGCTTCGTGCTCTTTTGCTTCCTTTTCCATTTTATCTATTTCATCTTTGCTGAGTCCCGATGAGCCGGTTATTCTTATTGATTGTTCTTTGCTTGTGGCTTTATCTTTTGCAGAGACGTTTAATATTCCGTTAGCATCTATATCAAAGCTTACTTCTATTTGCGGGACACCTCTTCTGGCAGACGGGATACCGACCAGGTCAAATCTTCCGAGACTTCTATTGTCTTGCGCCATAGGCCTTTCACCCTGTAGAACGTGTATGGTAACCGCATTTTGTCCGTCTTCCGCAGTAGTAAATATCTGGGATTTGTGAGTCGGTATGGTTGTATTTCTTGAAATCATTGCCGTTCTCACTCCACCAAGAGTCTCTATTCCGAGAGACAATGGGGTAACGTCCAGCAATAAAACTTCTTTGCCTTTCTCGTCTCCGCCTGCGAGTGAGGAAGCCTGGAGAGCAGCGCCGATGGCAACTACTTCGTCCGGGTTAACGCTTCTGTTAGGTTCTTTGCCAAAGAACTCTCTTACGAATTTTTGAATTCTAGGCATACGAGTCATCCCGCCTACAAGCACTACTTCATCAATATCGGATATGTTTTTTAGCTGGGAACCTGTTCGATTCATTGCATCTTCAAGCGCTTTTTCGCAAGGTTTGCGTGAGCGTTCAATCAAATCGCCTACTAGCGCTTCTAATTTTGCTCTTGTTAATTTCTGGTCAAGATGTTTTGGTCCCGATGCATCTGCCGTTACGAATGGTAAATTAATGGTCGTTTCCATAGAAGTAGAAAGTTCGCATTTTGCTTTTTCTGCAGCATCTCTTAATCTCTGTAATGCGCTTTTATCTTTACCTAAATCTATCCCATTAGTCTTTTTGAATTCGTCTATCAGCCATTCTACCAACCTCTGGTCAATATTGTCTCCGCCAAGGTGGGTGTCTCCGTTTGTGGACAAGACTTCAATAACTGCCGGTTTAGCCGACATATCTATTTCCAGTATTGATATATCAAAAGTTCCGCCGCCGAAATCATAAACCGCGACCTTTTCTTTTTTCTTTGTACCTACTCCATAAGCAAGTGAAGCTGCGGTAGGTTCGTTTATTATCCTGAGAACTTCAAGCCCCGCAATCTTACCTGCATCTTTTGTTGCCTGACGCTGTGCATCATTAAAATAAGCAGGAACGGTAATAACCGCCTTGCTTACTTTTTCTCCCAGATATGCTTCTGCAGATTTCTTTAAATACTGTAAAATCATAGCTGAGATTTCGGGTGGGGAATATTCTTTCCCTCCCATTACAACTCGTGCGTCCTGATGCGGTCCTTCAGTTACTTTATAGGGGACGAGTCTCATTTCGTCGGAGACCTCATCTTTTCTTCTGCCCATAAATCTCTTAATAGAATACACCGTATTTTCAGGATTTGTTACGGATTGTCTTTTGGCAAGAACGCCTACCAATTGTTCGCCGGAAGGCGTCATTGTTGCTACTGACGGGGTAGTTCTTCCGCCATCAGGGTTGGGAATTACCGTCCATTCCTTGCCGTCGGCAACCGCAACACAGGAGTTGGTCGTTCCTAAATCTATACCTATTGTTTTTTCTGACATTTTAGTCACCTCTCTTATCGTCTTGCCTGACATCTGTCAGGTCTTCCTGCAAAAGCAGGGATTTGTTTTTTTTAATTTCTTTTTCTGCTTTTTGAGCAGAATCACATATTTTTGACACAATAACCTTTGCCGGTCTTATGACTTTATCGTTCAGCGTATATCCTCTACAAAGTTCCTTAACTATTATGCCTTCTTCCATATCTTTTGTTTCTTCCACTCCCACAACTTCGTGCAACCTTGGGTCGAACTTCGTTCCTTTCCCACTAAACGGTTTTACGCCCTTAGAATCAAGAAACGCCAAAAAGTTATTATAAATAAGCTCCACTCCTTTATAAAAATCATCAATTTTTGGAATTTCCGCGAGCTTAACCTTTTTTTCAGTAGAGTCAGGTTTTGTTTCCCTGTCTTGCGAATTTAGAGCGTTGACCAATTTTAGTGCACTAAGAGCATGTTCAAAATCGTCTACGACTCTGATAAAGTCTACAAGCATATTTTCCCTTGTATATTGTAGCATTTCGGCTCGTTCTTTGACTGCCTGTTTTTTGTAGTTCTCGAGTTCGGCAAGGGAACGCAGGTATTTATCCTTGTATTCCTCTGCTTCTTCTTTAAGCGTTTTGCATTTTTTGTTCATCATTATTTTTGTCCTTTCAAAATGTTAGATGCGTGTCTTAATAAAAAGATTCAATTATTAGAAACTTTTTCTCTATAGAGCGTTTATTTTTATAGTTGACAGTATAAGAAAATTATTACAAAATATTAAAGAAATAGGGAAATGGGTTTTTAATTCAAAGCTGGTGGTTCTAAAAAATTTAGCGTTAGTAATAGATTATAATTTTATCTTGTTATATAAGAAATGATTAAAAGATGAGGGGGGCGAATATGAAAAAGAATTGTTTTTTTGTAGCATTTATTCTTAGCATTATTTTTTTTAGTTTTTTATCTTCTTGTTCTAAAACAGAGCCGGCGAAAAGATGGGAACATTTGTTTATTGATACAACTTTAGTTGTTTGCGAAAATGATTCTATTGTATGGAAGTGCAGTAGGAAACCAGCAGATATTTTTCTTTGGAGTGATTCAGATAGTCTATATTTTGAAGTAATCCGTGAATATGGGCCTACTGTTGGACGTTTAGCTTTTAGTACATATAAAGAGGGTAGCTATGAAGAAAATAGAAAAGATACAACTTTTAATACCCATTGGTATTGGAAAGGTGACAAACTATGCGATACCATTGCAATACAAATTGTAAATACTTCTTTGAATGATACTTTAAAAGTAAAAACTAAAGTAACAAAAATTTATTGGACAGGGGGATATAGTTACATGCCATAATTTTACCCTTAGGTATGTAGGCTTGATATTATTTTCACCTTCAATACGTTTGTTAGATGGGAATATACGAACCCAAACGGTGAGCAAGTAATCCCTGCCCTTGAAAAAGTTACGGGGTTTTAAATAACAATCAAGGTAATCCGACCGAATTAGTTCGCTTCTTTGTTTATGTATACCGTATGAGTTGGGTAAGCGAACTCGATTCTGCGTTTTTCGAATTCTTCTTTTAACGCAAGGTTAATTGTCTGTTGAAAATCCATATACTTATTGTAGTCATTACTGTTAACGTAATAAACTACTTCAAACCCGAGGCTGAAATCTCCGTAAGTTGAAAAATGTGCGCGGTCAAAAGTGGCACCGTCAATGCTCTTTATGATATTTGCTATTATGATAGGAATCTCTTTTAATTGTTGAGTAGTCGTTTGGTAGGCAAATCCAATCTTAAACGATATTCTTCGTTGCTCCATCTTTTTATAGTTCCGGACTCTTGATTTTGTTAAGTCGCTGTTTGCAAAAACCAATTGTTCCCCGTTAAGGCTTTTTATTCTTGTAGTTTTTATGCCTATGTTTTCAATAGTTCCCTGGTAAGTATCAACCGCAATAAAATCTCCGATTTCAAACGGTTTATCAAGTATAATGGCAAAATAGCTGAACAAATCGCCTAAAACGGCTTGTGCCGCAAGAGCCACTGCTACGCCGCCAATACCCAATCCTGCGACTACCGTTGAGACTTTAAAACCAAGATTATCGAGCAGAAAAACTATTCCCAGCCCCCAGATGATTACGTTTATTACCGTAATTATTCCTTTGAGGCTTCGTTCTTTGGCGGTATCTTTTTCGCCTTTCAGCCAGTGAGTCTTTAGAGAATAAGTTACTATTTCTGCCAAAAATAAAATCCCGCAAATAGTTAAAAATACGGTCCCTACGACTTTAATGTCTTTTAATACTTTAGCGCCTAGAGTCAGATGTCTTATCCCGATATAAAAAGCGCCAAAATAAAACAAAGGTATTAAAGTTTTTTCGGAAATATGGATTAAAAAATCATCTACCGTTGTGGCGGTTTGTTTTGCTAATGTTTTTAGGCGTTTAAAAATAACTGTCTTTGTTATACTTATAACGAGAATAAGAAAAATAATAATACCGGCGCAGGCAACATAATTGGATATTTTATTCCCCCAAAACATTTCTTGCATAAAATCTTGAAACATATCCTCTCCTATTTTTTTAGAGGCGTTACCTCTTTTATTTTAAATAACCTAGTTTAGGACGCAGATTTTCGCAGATTATCAAGATCCTTAAAATCTTTCTTTCTGCTATTATCGAATGCTCTCCTTTTGATTTCCGGTTCAGGGCCAAAATTAAATAAAAGTCCTACTTCAATATTTGTTGCTTTTAAATAGTTCAATAATTGTGCCTCGTTCTCTTCCGCTAACTTTTTTATTGCTTTAATCTCCACCACAATTTTATCATCTACTAATATATCAGCGGTATATTCTCCTATAATTTCTTCATCATAATAAACCTTTATAGGAGTTTGTACTTTTGCAGGAATTCCTTCTCTTTTGAGCTCTATTGCCATAGCATTTTCGTATACTTTCTCCAAAAACCCGTACCCCAATCTGTTATAAACCCGATAAAAAACTTCAATGATCTTCGCAGTTAATTCTTTATGTTTAAATTTGATATCCTGTTTATCTGCGTTCATCTGCGTCCAGAATTTCTTTTCTCGTATTACTTTAACCCCAAACTATTATGCCTATCCTGTTCCACCTTATTTTTTTCCAGATTTTATAAAGGGGTGGGTTCTTGTCCCACGAAAAATACAATATCAATGATTTCCCGAGCAGATATCTTTTATTAAGCGGTCCCCAGAACCTTGAATCAAACGAAGCATCCCTGTTGTCTCCCATAACGAATATGCAGTCTTCTGGAACTTTTACGGGACCAAAGTTGTCTCTTACGTTCCCGCCGCCATTCATAAAACCGCTTTTTTCCCATATTTTCTGATACTGGTAGGGTTCTAATTGTAGTTTCTCATAAACGGTCGGGTCGTCAAATTTAGTGTAATGCTCCTCTAAAAGTTCATTATTTACGTATACTTTTTTATCCTTTATTTCTACGATATCCCCTGCGGTTGCTATGCAGCGTTTTACGAAATCTTTTCGCTCATAAGGATATCTGAATATTACTATTTCTTTGTACTTCGGGTCGTGGAACTTAAAGATTCTCGTATCCGTGAAAGGTATTCTTATCCCGTATAAAAACTTACAGGCAAATAAATGGTCTCCTATAAGCAAAGAATCTTCCATCGAACCGCTTGGAATACGGTATGCCGAAACTATAAAAGCCCTGATTAACACGACGGCAATTATAACATAAGCCCAATCTTTAATCCACTGGTTGGGAGCGTTTTTATTATTTTTCTGCCGGTTATCGGTATTTGTTTTTTTCATAATTTTTTTACGGTATCCTCCCGGTATGCGTTACCACAAAATTCTTCCCATTCTGTTCCACCTTATTTTTTCCCATATCTTGTAAAGCGGCGGGTCGGGATTCCATGAAAAATGTATAATCAATGTTTTGCCTAAAAGGTAACATTTATTAAGTGGCCCCCAGAACCTTGAATCGAAAGAATCGTCCCTGTTGTCTCCCATAACGAATATGCAGTCTTTGGGTACTTTTACGGGACCGAAGTTATCGCGAATTTCACCTCCGCAACGCATAAATCCTGTTTTTTCCCATATCTTTTGATAATTCGTATTGTCTAATTGTAAGCCTTCGTAAGTGGTCGGGTCTATATGTTTGGTATAGGGCTCGTCCAATAATTTGTTGTTTACGTATACGCTTTTATTTTTTATTTCTATAATATCTCCTTCGGTTCCTATGCATCTTTTCACTAATTTTCTTCGTTCGTAAGGAGCTTTAAAAATTACTATCTCTTTTGACTTTGGTTTTCGAAATTCTAATATTCGGGTATTTGTAAAAGGTATTTTTATGCCGTACAAAAATTTGCAACCAAACAATTGGTCGCCTATAAGAATAGTGTTTTCCATAGAACCCGTGGGGACCCTATAGGCTTCAACTACACAGGCTCTTATCAGAAATACCGTAACTCCAATGAAAACAATATCTTTTAACCACTGGTTTGATTTTTGATTTTTGATTGTGGAATTTGGATTTTGGGATTTGGCAGTTGACTTAATATTTATTTTTTTCATACTATTGTGTCAACTATATTATTCTTATGGAAGTTGTCAAGAAAAGCATTTTAACGTACATAGTATTTATGACAACTGGTGGCTTTTCCATACGATTTCGGAATAACCTATGGTTGTTCTTCCGTTAGCGTTTTCTTCGTTAAGAGGTTGTTGAATGTATTTTTCCAATTGTTCTTTGCTCATTATTATCCACTTGGCAGGCATTATTTCATCGTTTTCTAAATCCGCATCATGCTTGTGTGTAATAAGAACTTTGTAAAACTTAGACATAACATCTCTCCTATTCTTTGGGTAAACTTAATTTAAATCCTCTTACGCCTCCACATATTGCTCCTCCTCCAATAGCCCAAACAGCCAGAGGAGCATTCATATCGTGACCGGGAGACATATCAGTATTAAAAAACTTGTACCACATACCATATATTCCTGCTCCGATTGTTCCTCCTATAAGTGTTCCCAAAAGTGTTTTCTTAAAGGAACCGTTTTCCTTTTCTAAATATTTTCCCGTTGACCATATTCCAAAAGGAAGGCCTAATACTGTGCCAATTCCTCCTCCTATACCAGCTGCTATTATATATGGAGCAGGCACCTGTGAATTGTCAAAAGTTAAAAGATAATACACGCTTCCTCCCAATACTACTCCAACTATAGTGCCCACTATTGTCCCAAGACCTGCTCCTGCAAGTCCGCCTAACGGTTCTGTTATTATCCACGAAATATCCGTTTCTTTTTTTTCTACTGATGTATTTTGACTTGGCTCAGTTGCTTCTGCCAGATAAAAATAATTAGGCGTATCTATCAGGGACGTTTCATTTAACAAGTTAATTGCCTGTTTATATTCAAACTCTTTCAAGCCTATTCCGGTATTTTCTTTTTCACTTTCCCCATAAGTTCTTTCAGAAGTTATTATTGCATTCGTAGATAAGGGAAACATAAAAGCAACAATTAATCCAACTTTAACAAATCTTCCCATTTTTTCTAATATAATTCTCTATTTTTAATTGTCAAACATCTCTTTTTTTATTGGGCAATCCTTACATTGTTTCGTCCTACAAAAATTATTATATATATGAATCATTCCCTGATTGTAAATTTCGCAGCATAATCCTTTTTTATCCTTGAACCTGCCTGCCGAGTAGGCAGGCAAAATTTGTTTCATATAGTTTGTAATGTAATTATCAGGCAAGGGTTTATAGGTTTTGTATTTTTCTACAATTTCATCTTGCAAATCTTCTCTGGTTGCTGAAAGTATAGGCAACCATACGTTCAATATTATTATTCCTGCACAGGGTTTTCCGATTTTAGATTTACTGTTTTTGCAATAAGGCTGCAAATGTTTTTCAATTTCCTCTAAGTTTAATTCGTATTTAACCAAAGAATTATACATACCGGTTTGTATTGTTCTTGCCAGAAAACAACTTATCGCGTTTATGCGATTTATAGGAAAATTATGGGGTCTGACTTTGAAAAATTGCCATTCGTAAGGGTTCATAATATTAGGAATTTCAGGTTTTATTTTTTTCCATACAGGGTTTAATTTTTCAGGCAATAATCCCGCAGTCCCCAGAAGAGCGGTTTTTATAAGTTTTATACGAGTAGAAACGGGAACGTTATGAGTTATTTGTTTCAGCTTTTCGGCGTCTATATATTCTGCGAGTTTTGCAAAAGCGTTTTTGTTTTTGGCGTATCCCAATGCTTCCATAATTCCCGAATATACTGCTTGCTCTACGCTATAAGATTTTATCGCATTTTGGAATTTTTGTTTACGGAGTTCAAATCTTTTAAGTCCTTGTTGTTCCAGCAGGATTTTTAATTCCTCATTGGGGATATCCTTTTTATGGCAGCATATAAAAGATTTAGTCTTTATGGTTGTCTTTGTGTATTCTTTAAACAACTTATTTAGTGGCTTGATACTCCATTTGGATAAGTCAAGCGCGGGAATTTTATTTCCTGTTTTAGTGAAACAATCGTGTGTATTATTTTGCCTTACGCTTCGCTCCAGACGTTGCCCAACTACGTGCAATATAACGTTATTATATTTTGGGTCGGTATAGTGTTTATGTAGATTCCAGTCCGAAGAAAACGTATGAATTTCTACATCACCGGAGACAGACAGTCCGTTGAATTCAATAATTGCGTTCTTAAAATCCGGTCCGTCATCTACATTTAATTCGCCCGGGAAAACTACATTTATTGATTGAGAATCTTCTGTCAGGGGATTAGTTTTTATTGACTGAGTTTGCCATATCCAGGAGAAGAATGTTTCTTTTAGGTAGTTTTGTTTTGCTGCGACTTTGCATTTTTTAATAGCCATGTTTTGACGAACAAGTCCAAATCACCATCCATTATATTCTGCAATCTGCCGGATTCTACTCCCGTGCGATGGTCTTTGACCATTGTATACGGGCAAAAGACATAGGAACGTATTTCCATTCCCCAGGAGATATCCTGTTTTTGCGGAGTCATTTCCGCAAGCTTTTTTTCATCTTCATTCTTTTTTAACTGGTATAATCTTGACTTTAATACTTTCATTGCGTTCTGTTTGTTGTAGAATTGTGAGCGCTCGGACTGGCAGGATACAACGGTGTTTGTTGGTAAATGAGTTATTCGTATGGCGGAGGAAACTTTATTTACGTTTTGCCCGCCTGCCCCGGAAGACCTGAAAGTATCTATTTTTAAATCTTCTTCTTTTATGTCTATCTTTGCGTCGTCTTCTATGAGCGGGTATACAAAACAAGAAGCAAAGGAGGTGTGCCTCTTGCTATTCGCATCAAAAGGAGATATTCTGACAAGCCTGTGCACTCCGGACTCGCTTTTTACCCATCCATAAGCGTTCTTGCCTTTTACTTCTATTGTTACGTTTTTAATACCGGCAATCTCACCGGACTCATAATCTATGATTGTTGCCTTAAAGCCTTTTCTTTCAAACCATCTTAGATACATTCTCAATAACATAGATACCCAGTCGCAGGATTCTGTCCCCCCTGCTCCCGGATGAATGTTTAGCAATGCAGGATAAGTATCTACTTCATCGTCAAAGATATGATTGATTTCTATTTCTTCTATTTTATCAATAAGTTTGGTAATTTCGGATTCCACGGGTTCGCCGAGTTTTGCGAATTCGATTAAATCGGTATATTCCGCATAAACCTGTTCTATTTCTTTCACGATTTCCTGGTGTTTTGAGAGTGATTCGCTGAATTCTCGTGCTCTGTTGTTGTCGTCCCAGCATCCGGGTTTGCTTAGCTCATCGTTTAACTTTGAGACTATTTTTTTATGTTTCTCAATATCAATTAAGCCTTGCAGTTCTGCAAATTTTTCCTGCAGTCGCTTTACTAATTCTTCTGACATAGCCATTTGTCCGTATCATAGTTGATTATCAAAAGAAGTCAAGTAAAATAGGAAAGGAACGGATAACAATAACTGTAACAAATGTAACAAGAAATCAAGTCCCTACAAATATTATTGACAATTATTATTAAGATATTTATAATAATGTTTTATCTAAAAAGAAAAGCTTTTTCGTCCTGTTAAAATTTTGATTTTTCCAGCAAAGCTGGATAAGTTGGTCTAATCCCATCAGGACGGGAAAGTCCAACTAATAATATTTGATTTTTAATTTGATATCGGGGGATAAAATGATATATCTGGATTACAATGCCACTACTCCTGCGGATGCGAAAGTCGTTGAAGCTATGCTGCCGTATTTCTCCGATAACTTTGGAAATCCTTCCAGCGCATACAGGCTAGCGCATACAAGCTTAAAAGCAAAAGAAGAAGCCAGGGAAAAAGTTGCTTCTCTTATCGGCGCAAAACCAAACGAAATTGTTTTCACATCCGGCGGAACAGAGGCAGATAATTTTGCCATTAAGGGAGTCGCTTTTGCAAATAAAAACAAAGGTAACCATATTATTACTTCTACAATAGAACACCACGCAGTGTTTAATTCCTGTAAGTGGTTAGAAGAACAGGGATTTAAAATAAGCTACATTCCGGTAGATAAATACGGAACCATAGACTTAAACAAATTAAAAGATTCCATAATGGATAAAACAATACTCATCTCCGTAATGCACGCAAATAATGAAGTCGGGACGATTGAACCAATTAATGAAATAGCAAAACTTGCAAATAAAAACGGAATTTATTTTCATACGGATGCTGTCCAGACAACTGCCAAAGTTCCTATAAACGTTCATAATATGGGAATAGATTTGTTTTCCTTGTCCGCGCATAAGTTTTATGGACCTAAAGGCGTAGGCGCTTTGTTCATAAAAAAAGGAACAAAGATGGATGAATTTATGCACGGCGGACACCAGGAAAAAGGTATGCGGGCAGGTACCGAAAACATCCCGGGAATAGCAGGATTAGGCAAAGCCTGTGAATTAGCCATACAAAACCAATATGCGGAAGAAGAAAGAATCAAAACGTTGAGAGACAAATTGGAAAATAAAATATTAAACGAAATAGATGAAGTAGTTCTTAACGGACACCCAACAAACAGATTGGCCGGGACATTAAACGTGTGTATAAAATACGTTGAAGGCGAGTCAATGCTGTTAGACCTAGATTCTGAAGGGATATGCGCTTCTACGGGTTCGGCTTGCACGTCGGGTTCTTTTGATCCATCACACGTACTTGTGGCAATGGGCGTGTCTCCGGTAACCGCGCAGGGAGCTTTAAGGTTTAGTATAGGGCGATATACTACGGAAAAAGACATTGACAAAGTAATAGAAGTATTGCCCAGAATCGTTGAAAGGTTAAGAAAGATGTCTCCACTTTATAAGAAATAAAAATATGCCACGAAATCACGAAGCCACAAAAGAAATAAACGAAATGGTTGCCACGGATAACGGACACGGATTTGCACGGATAAGAATTTGCACCGCATACCATGCCAAACAGACTGGCAGGCAGGGACGCAGAGAAAAGACATATTGAAAACATAAAAACGCATGAAATAATTTTATTTTAGTGGGATTTCGTGTTTTAGTGCCTTTGTGGCTGACAAATGGACTTAAAAGAAAAAATTTATCAACTTAAGAAGCTGCACAATGCCGTAATTCTTGCGCATAATTATCAGAGAGGTGAAGTTCAGGATATTGCGGATTATGTAGGAGATTCGCTTGGGTTATCCGGAAAAGCCTCGGAACTGGATTGCAAAGTAATAGTGTTTTGCGGGGTTAAGTTTATGGCGGAAACGGCAAAAATCCTTTCCCCTAAAAAAACCGTCCTTATCCCAAGAATGGGCGCTACCTGTCCAATGGCGGATATGATTAGTGTTGAACAGTTGGAGAAACTTAAATCAGAACACCCGGATGCAGTAGTCGTTTCTTATGTAAATACCAATGCAGACGTTAAAGCGATAACGGACGTATGTTGCACTTCAGCCAATGCAGTAAAAGTCGTGCAGAACATAAAAGCAAAAGAAATCATATTTGTCCCCGATAAAAACTTAGCCAATTATGTGAGAAAATTCACCGACAAAAAAATTATATCCTGTATGGGGCATTGTTATGTCCATTCTAAAATGACGGCAGAAGATGTAAAGTCGGCAAGAGAATCCCATAAAAACGCTCCTATAATCGTTCATCCCGAATGCGAAAACGAAGTAGTTGAACTTGCGGATGAGGTATTAAGCACGGATGGAATGTTAAAGTTTGCAAAGGCTTCAACGGCAAAAGAAATAATAATCGGTACGGAAGAAGGCATAATTCATAGGCTAAAGAAAGAAAACCTGGGCAAGGAATTTTATACTCTTGGTCCGGCAAGAATGTGTAAAAATATGAAACTTACCAAGCTCGAAGATATATATCTTGCCTTACTGGCGGAGTCTGATTCAAGTGAGAAAAAGAGTCAATATAGATTAGAACTATCGGAAGATATAATAAGAAAAGCTTCCTTATCTCTTACGCGAATGTTTGAGTATGTTTAGGTTATTTATATTTTATTTCTTTCAAATATAATCCCTGTGGCGGAGCGGAAAGGAATTTCCTTGCGTTCTTTTTGCAGTCAATTGCATCTTGAATATCTTTTTCACTGAGATACCCCCTTCCAAATTCAGTAAGAGTTCCAATGATTAATCGTATCATTTTTCGTAAAAAATGGTCTGCACGAATTTCAAATACAAGATCATTCTTTTTCTGAATAATTTTCAGCGTTTTTATATCACATTCTCCTTCATCTTTACTGGCAAAAAAATCAAACCGGTGTTTCCCTAAGAACAATGGAAGCACGGATTTAATTCGTTCTATATCTAATGGGAATTTATATTCCCAGATTCCATATCTTCTGGTGGGAGATTTTCCTATTACTATTTTATACAAATATGTTCTTGAAACTGCATCAAAGTGAGCATTGAAATTTAAGGGCATATTCTTTACAGATTTAACACAAACATCCTGTGGTAATTGCAGCAATGCCTGTTTTATTTTTCTTGGGGTAATTTTTGTTTCTGTTTTGAAATTTGCTATCTGGGAAATGGCATGAACTCCCGTGTCCGTTCTTGCTCCGCAGACAAGCTTGATTTTTTCCTGTAAAATACTTTCTAATAAAGATTCAAGAACTCCTCTTACCGTACGTTTATGCGGTTGAATTTCCCAACCATAAAAATTCATTCCATCATATTCGATTTCAAGTCTTATGTTTTGCATTTTCCTCCGCAGGCAGGTTTACACGTAGAAGTTTAAATTCTTATTTGATTTACGAAAAGATACGCACGGTCCGGTTCACCCTACAAACAGAAAAGCAAACCCGAAGGTTTGCTTTTCTTAATTATTTCCTATGTAACAAATCTTGTAATTCCAAAAACGGAATTATTCTTTCGTCTCTTCTTCCGGTTCTTTTTCTTCTTTCTCTTTTACTACCTTTCCTGTTTCCGAAAGAATTATTTTTCTCTTCTCGGCATCTACTTCTACGAGAATAAGTTCCATATCATCTCCGGCCGTATATTTTTCCTGCCACTTTTTAGATGCTTTTGCAAGATGAGATGCGGGGAGAAAACCTTCTATCTTTTGTTTGTCCACTTCAAATTTTACTACAATTCCCTTTTCAACGACTTCTTTTATTTTACACTTAAAGCTTTCTCCGACTAAGCCGTTAACCGTAAGTAACGGGTCCGGGGTAAGTTGTTTTATCCCGAGAATTATCCGTTGCTTTTCCGGCTCAATTGAAATAACTTTACATTTAACTTTCTTGCCCCGGGTTAATATGTCAGAAGCATGTTCAATTCTTTCTGTCCATGAGAAGTTAGCGAGTGGTAAAAAGCCTGTTATTCCATCTTTAAGGTCAACAAATGCTCCAAATCTTGAAAAAGATTTAACCGTTCCGCTAACAAGTGAATCAAGCGGATATTCGTCGGTTACTTTTTCCCATGGATTTGGCTGTAATTGTCTTAAGCTCAAGGAAATTTTCTCTTCTTCCTTGTTTACATTTAAGATTATTGCCGATATGGTGTCTCCTACTGCGAGAAGCTGAGATGGTGCGGTAACATGTCCCCAGGACATTTCTGAAATATGCAATAATCCTTCAATCCCTGGTTCAAGTTCAATAAACGCGCCGTAGTCGGTAATTGAAATAACTTTCCCTTTTATCTGTGAATTTGCGGGATATCTGCTTTCAATATTATCCCAAGGATAAGGAGTAAGTTGCTTTATACCTAACGCTATGTGACCTTTTTCTTTGTCTATCCTCAAAATCTTTACGTTTACTTTTTCATTTTCCTGCACTACTTCGGAGGGGTGATTAACTTTTCCCCATGATAAATCTGAGATATGGACAAGTCCACTGACTCCTCCGATATCCACAAAAACTCCAAAATCGGTGATTTTCTTGACCAATCCTTCGGTTACTGCCCCTTCTTCTACTTTTTCCCATAATTCTTTTCTTTTTTTGTCTAATTCTTCGTCTCTGGCTGCTTTCCTTGAAACTACAACATTATTCTTAATTTTATCAAGTTTGATTACCTTGAAATTCATTATTTTCCCAACCATATGGCTTTGTTCGTTTTCGTCAGTATCAATTTGGGATCCCGGTAAAAAGGCTTCTACCCCTTTTATATTAACCATAAATCCACCTTTGATGGATTTGCTGACTTTGCCTTCTATAGAAATATTATGTTCGTGTATGTCGGAAAGGACTTTCCACATCTTGAGAGAGTCTGCTTTACTTTTTGAAAGCCTTATTATGCCTTCCCGCCCTTCTACTTTATCAACGAATACTTCTATGAATTCTCCCGCTTTAAGAGCGGAAGGGTTGTCAAACTCTTCAATAGAGATTATAGTATCAAACTTGAAACCTACATCTATTACAACATCTCTATCAGTTATCCTAATAACTTTACCTTTTATTATTTCTCCTTCCTTAAAATCAAGGAATGAAGTGTCGATTAACTGTAAAATACTTTCTCTGTCTGATTTCATTCTTGCCTCCATAATTATTCTATTTTTATAATAAAGTTTGCTTTTGTCAACAAGTTTATTACTAAAAGTCATTATAAGTTAAGTATTGTTATGGTATCTAATAATAACTTAATTATTATCTTTTATTATCCTATTGGTGTATATTTTATGCAGTATAAACAATAAATTTATTGACAAACATAAGAATTGAATTTATTCTGAAAGCTAATTTATTTAATTAACTGTAAAAGAAGTAGGGGGTGAGAATAATGAAGCATATGCCGTCCCTTTTAGAAGGGGAGATAAAAGGGTATCGGAATTTATACTCCTCAGAAAAATAACTCTTGGAGGGAAAATGAAAACATTGTTAAGCATTGTAGCAATTATGGCTACTATAACAGTTGCAGAAGCAAAACAGGGTATAGGGTATGACGATTTCAATAAAGCAATATCCTATAAATATTGGGCAGAAAAAGTTGGATTCCAGGGCGAATTATCCGGAAAATATGAAGGCGTAAGAACTGGTACTGCATATTCACATGATGCTTCTTATATAAAAGCAAATCTTACGGCATTAGTTCTTTATCCAATAGCTACAGCAGATAAATTCCATTTAAATGGAGCAGCAGGGTTCTCTTACATAATGCAGAATAACATAGGGCGGGTAGAGGGCGTTAACCAGACAGATATGGGAATTCCTCTTAGACTTATGATTGAATATTATGTAACCGATAATTTTGCATTTGAATGTGGATTTGGAGTAAATTTTACCATCAATGGTGACAAAACAGACAGCTCTGATGTAGTATTAACACCGGGCTATAAAGATATGACAACCGTTGGATATCCATTATCCATAAGTGGCAGCACTGGATTAGCATTCCATTTCTATTTTCCTGAAACAGCAAAAGTAGCAACCGAAGCAACACCAGTAGAAACTCCAGAAACAGAAGATGCAGAATAATTAGCGATAATTATATCGGGCAGGTATTTGAAAAAATGCCTGCCCTGTTTTTTATTTAAATTATGAAAAAAAATTATTTTTGGGTCTTTTTTAGTTTGATAATTCTCGGATGCACATATAATTTTAAGGGGTTTTCGTCAAGGAATATTCGCTCCGTTGCCGTTCCGGTATTTGAGAATAAAACATCCCAATATGAACTCGAATCTAAATTGACAAAATCCGTTATAGATGCTTTTATTCAGGATAACAGATTAAAAGTTCTTGACAAAAGCAATGCGGAGTCTATACTGACAGGTGAAATTTTACAATATAAAAGGGAAGTATTCTCTTATGATGATAAAGAAAATGTTAAAGATTATAAAGTAGAAGTTATGGTAAAACTTACTTATAAAGATAAATCAGGCAAAGTATTGCTATCCAAAGAACTTAGTGAATATTATTTGTACCAGGTTAACGAAACGGAAGAATCCTGTGTAGATGCGTTATGTAGCAAGATGTCTTTAAGTGTATTAAAAACAGTTATAGAATAAGGAGATAAAATGAGCTGTGCAATAATTAGCGTTTCGGATAAAACAGGACTTGTAGAATTGGCGAAAACTTTACAAGCTAAGAACATTCGTATCCTTGCTTCCGGTGGAACACAAAAATTTCTTGAAACGAATAATATAAAATGCGAAAGTACAAATACTCTTACCGGATTTACCGATATGGTCGGCGGTAGAGTAAAAACTTTAAATCATAAAATCTTCGCAGGGATACTTGCCGATAGGTCAATTCCTGAACACGTTTCCCAACTTAAAGAACTGGATATTCCTTTGATTGATTTTGTCATATGCAATCTTTATCCTTTTGAAGAAAAACCCGGAATTGAAACTATTGATATTGGCGGGGTTACTCTTATGAGGGCGTCCGCAAAAAATTATAAATCCGTTACCTGTATTACAAATCCTTCTCAATACCCAAAGGCAATAGAAGAACTTAATAAATCCGGTAGCATCTCCGAAAGCACAAGACTCGAATTCGCAAAAGAAGCATTCAAAGTAACAAGCAGGCTGGATTCAAAAGTGGCAGAATTTATGGGAGACGATTCGCTTAGAACAAACTGTGAAAAAGTAATGCAGTTAAGATACGGAGAAAACCCTCATCAATCAGCTGCTCTTTACAGAACAGTAGGACAAAATAGCCTAGACCTTACTTCAGCTCGGCAGTTACAGGGAAAAGAGTTGTCTTTTAATAATATTCAAGACATAAATGCCGTGCTTCTTGCGATAAAAAGCTTCACTACTCCTTGCATCTGTATTGTTAAACATGCAAATCCTTGTGGCATAGCTACGGATAAAAACATTACAGAAGCATACAAAAAAGCTCATTCTACAGACCCCACGTCAAGTTATGGCGGTATAGTTGGGGTAAATTCCGAAGTTACTGAAGAGCTTGCAAAAGAATTAACCGCTACTTTTCTTGAAGCTGTTATTGCTCCGTCTTATACGGATAAGGCTAAAGAAATTCTTACATCCAAAAAGAACTTAAGAGTATTGGAACTGCCTCTTGATAAGCCTCTTTCTAAAACTGCTTATCTTTGTGTTGAAGGCGGATTTCTTGTCCAGGATAGCGACGTAATTCCGGACACCGAAGAAAAATGGGAAGTCGTTACTAAAGCTAAACCAACGCCTGACGAAATGGAAGCGGCTAAATTTGCTTTTAAGGCAGTAAGATTTATGAAATCTAATTCCATATGTGTTGCGAGAAAAGATATGACGATAGGATTGGGCGCAGGACAACCCAACAGAGTCGGCTCGGTGAAAATCGCGATAGAAAATGCAAAACATTTTGGTTTTGATATGAAAAACGCTACTATGGCTTCGGACGGGTTTTTCCCGTTTAATGATTCTATAACCGTTGCCGCAGAAGCGGGTATTAAATGCATAGTCCAACCCGGTGGTTCTATCAGGGACCAGGAATCAATAGACGAGTGCAACAAATTAGGTATCTCAATGATTGTTACGCATTGCAGACACTTCAGACATTAGCAATGCCCCGAAAAACAGTTAACCGCATCCCTCATCCTGCTGAAGAAAAAGCAAGAAAAGCCATAGGTTCTACTTTTGGACCTGAAGTCGTAGACGTTTCAATGCTCGATACTTTCCCCTACGAATATCCCGGGAACCCGATTACGATGGAACATACGACCGATGAATTCAGTTGTCTTTGTCCTTTTAACAAGATGCCGGACTATGCCAGGTTAACGATAAGGTATGTGCCGGATAAGGCGTGTGTTGAATTAAAATCGTTAAAATATTATTTGTATTCTTTCAGACAGGTAAAAATATATCATGAACATGTGGTAAATAAAATATTAAAGGATTTAGTCTCAATTTTGAAGCCAAAAGAGTTGACAGTAGAGCTAAAGTTCGCTACCCGCGGTGGAATAAGTACAATTGCTACCGCACATTACCCTAATGTTCGGAGCAGATAATACACATTTGTAAATTATTATATTGATTTTTTAGAATAAGAGAAAGAATAAAGGTTAAGCCGATAAAATCTCGGAAGGAATATCCCTGATGGCAGAATTTATTGTGCACATAACAAACCTTTAGAAGGACCTGCCTGAAGGCAGGCGGGAAAGAAGGAGATTTCGATATTATGGATACAAAAGGAATAGTGCTGAAGCCGGAGTTTGAGAAGGCTATATTGGATCTGGGATTTGCTGAATTCACGGAGATACAGGAAAAATGCATCCCACTTATACAACAAGGAAGAGACGTAATCGGATTATCATTTACCGGTTCAGGGAAAACCGCAGCATTTGGTTTTCCTGCTCTTGAAAAAGTAGTAGTAGGGAAGGGAATACAAGTGTTGGTCGTTGTCCCTACAAGAGAACTTTGCAACCAGGTTGCTTATGAATTAAGGAAGTTTTCAAAATACAAAAAGATGCATATTGTTGAAGTATATGGCGGAGTTTCCATATATCCCCAGATAACGGACTTAAGATATGCAGAGGTCGTAGTCAGTACTCCGGGAAGGCTTTTGGACCACTTTGCCCGCAGAACTTGTAAGACGGACCGTGTAAATATTCTTGTTCTTGACGAGGCAGATAAAATGTTTGATATGGGGTTTATCGAAGATTTGAAAAAAATAATTGCAATGATTCCAAGGGACAGCCAAAAATTATTGTTCGGGGCAACAATGCCTACCGAAATAATGCAAATCGCAAAGAGCTATATGAATAATCCCGAAAAAGTCAAAATGCAGACTTACGTTGACAGGAGCAAACTTATTCAACATTATTATGACGTTGAAACAAAAGATAAATTTGCTTTGCTGGTGCACGTACTCAAAACGGAGCCCAAGGGGCTTGCGATAATTTTTTGCGGGACAAGAAGAACCGTAGATAAAGTCAATGAAAATTTAGTCAGACAAAATGTAATGTCAGAAGCGCTTCACGGGGGATTGACCCAGGGAAAAAGAAAGCAGGTGATAGATGCTTTTCACGCGAAAAGACTTAACGTTCTCGTTGCGAGTGATGTTGCTGCGCGCGGGTTGGATATAAAAGACGTAACTTTGATAATAAATTACGATATTCCAAAAACGTCCGTAGAATATGTCCATAGAATAGGAAGAACTGCAAGGGCAGGGAAAGAAGGAAAAGTAATTTCTTTGTTGTCTTCTGCAGACTATGATTCTTTCACAAGAGTTCTTGAAGATAAATTGATACTTATCCGTAACTTGAAAACGCCTGATTTTAAGCGCATAGAAGTTGCAAGAAATCAGTTCCGTAAAAGAAAATTCAACTTCCATAAAAGTTAAGGATAGCGAAAAGAAAAACAGAGTAAAAATAAACATTAAATACGGGAGCAACCGCAGAGGTCACAGAGAAAAAATTGGTTCTCTGTGTTCTCCTATGCAATTTCCTCTAAAAGATGACAGAAAAGATATTTGCCTGTACTATTGAATTTCATTGTTTTTTAGATCTAGGATTATTATGAAAGCAAAGAAGGAAGGATTAGGATTATTAGCAAAATTTAATATAGAGAGTTAAAAAATGGGATAAAGAGATTAATTTTATAAAGGAGGGCACAGAGAAAAAATATGAAATTGAGATTAATAGCAAGCTCTGTGTTCTCTGTGGTTGAGTTAGGTATGTAGGAGGATAGAATAGAAATAAAAATCCCATACGGCAAAGCTACAGTAAATGTTTCTATCCCCGACAATAATATTGCCGGTATTATATATCCTAATAAAGTAGAGATTGCTGACGAAACCGAAAAGATAATAACGGCGCTTAGTCACCCAATCAATTCAAAACCGTTTGATAAATTTCTTGAGAATGCAAAAAACATTCTTTTTATCGTAAACGATGCTTCAAGGTCTACTCCTACTTCAAAAATATTGGATATTCTGTTTGATAAAATTCAGGACAAACCTGTAAAATTTTTAGTGGCTACCGGGATACATTCTGCAACAACGGAAGAAGAATTACGAATCATTTTCGGTAAACATTATGTTGATTTTCAAAAACAAATATACATTCACGATGCAAAGAAAAACGAAGATTTGGCTTATCTCGGGACTTCTAAAAGCGGTACGGAAATATGGTTAAATAAATTATGTCTTGAAGCGGATAAAATTATCGTTATTGGTTCGGTAGAACCTCATTATTTTGCAGGTTATACAGGGGGCAGAAAAGCGTTTTTGCCCGGCATAGCTTCTTTTAAAACGATAGAACAAAATCATAAACACGCTTTGAATCCTGAGGCAAAGATACTCGCCCTTGAAAATAATCCCGTTAATAAAGATATGGTGGATGCGCTGGAATTTCTTGGAGATAAAGAAATATTTTCCATTCAAACGGTATTAGACAGGGAACATAAAATTTATTCAGTAACGGCAGGGCACATTAACGATTCGTTTTATTCTGCTGTAGAAAAAGCGAATGAAGTTTTTTGTGTAAAAGTTAAAGAAAAAGCTGATATCGTGGTATCTGTTTCCGGTTATCCGTTAGATGTTGATTTGTATCAATCACAGAAAGCAATAGAAAGTGGAAGGCTGGCATTGAAAGAAAATGGTATCTTGATTTTAGTATCAAAATGTAGGGAAGGAATAGGGGATAAGGCGTTTTTTGAAATTCTTGCAAGTTGCAAAACTCCCGAATTAGTTTTTGAAAAGCTTAGTAAAGGCTATAAACTTGGTTATCATAAAGCAGCAAAAATAGTAGAATTATTAAGGATTGCAGAAATTTGGGCTGTAACGGATTTAGACGAGAACACTCTAAAAAGTGTATTCATAAAGCCTTTTTCTTCTTTGCAGGAAGCGGTGGATAAGGCGATAGAAAAGAAAGACGAAAACGCAAAAGTTCTGTTTTTAATGGATGGGAGTATCACGGTGCCGGTGTGTTCGGGGTTATAATTGTTTCCAATGCTCTAATTTTTTCCACTTTTTTATTTTAACCTTGACAGTTTTTGAATGTTTTTGTAGAAAGTAAGATATTATTAAGATAAAAACTAATATAAAGTTGGGGTAAGGAGACAAAATGAAATTATTAAAATGGGTGTTTGTGTTTTTTGTTGCAAGTTCTCTTTCCGCTTACGAATTGAAACTGGGCTCGGCAGAGTTTTCACTCGTCAATGACAGCAAAGCTGAAGTTACTTTCAAAGTAAACAACTCCATAGATAAACCTTTCTCTATGAGAGTAATGCTTAAACACGAATACGTAAGTTCTTATAAAAAGCTTGTCGTTGATTTAACGGATACGGTAATTGCCAAGTTTTACCCGGATAAAAAGGAATATTCATTTTCTATCGGCACGGGAGATTATGTCCTTGAACTTTGTGACGCAGAAGGTTTTGAAATAAGACTCGAGAAAAACAAAGTTACCGTCGGACAGGATATGTATATTAAAGATGGGAAAGCTGTTTATACAAAACCGATAAATATGTTTATTGAATCAAACATTATATTAATTAAAGGAAAACTTGTTGTAGATAATTCAATAATGCAGGTTGCCCGTGAATTGTGCGTGAACAAACACGGCAAGGGGTCTTCTACCGTAGAAACTTATAAACTTAAAATCACGAATGGTCAAATAGATGGGATATTGCAAGAAGAAGGAGAATATGACATAAGCGTTCTTTCCGTAGAACTTCCAAAGCTTACTCCTGAACTTGTTACGGCACAAGTGGAACTTACTCCAAACTCGTTCACTGCAAAAAAGGGTCCAAACAATAACCTGATAATTAAGGTAACTCCGAAAATCCAAAAAGTAACAATATCTTCCAACATATCGGAAACCTATATCATAGAAAAACCGAACGTCGCTTTTTATGATTTGAATAAAATAATTCATAACGTTTCCCCGACAATAACTCCGATGCCATATCCTCATCCGATAGAAGTAGGCACGGGAGAATATTTATTAGAATGCATAAAAGACGGCAAAATATACAGGAAGAAAATCTGGGTTCCGCCTGTTTCCAGTATGGATATTTATAGACTTGAGGATTGGTTTGATAATAGCTACGAAGTTGGATATTCTATTGCTAAAACGGGTTGCACAGGTGCAGTAAAAGAAATTTTATATAAAAATTATAATATGCAATTGATAGGTTCTCCAAATTATGATGAGACCGTTCCCATATCTATAGATAATAAAAAGTATACTATTAGATTTCATGCAACCAGAGACAAAAACGACATATCTTCAGATTTCTCAGTTGATAATATAAAAAATAATGTTTTGAGTTTGAAAGAAATAGCTCCTTCTGCGGTAATAAGTAAAAAACCGACTCAGGTAGAAGACCTTTACAATAAGGTTAAATCACAATTTAACGGAAGGTACGCCCAGGGGACGGATGGAAGCGTTGTTTTGGAAAGCAGTGTATACTCTCCTCCTTTCAGAATAGACTTTAAGGCAACTTTACAGTTTAGCAAAGAGAACGGCAAATGGACAGGATTGGCAATGGAAGGAAATACTATCTCATACAAGGTGTATCAACTTGATTTGGAAAGAGTTAACTTGTTAGATTTTTTTAATAAGGGGAATCAATAATGGTACCGGACATTAAATCTGCTTACGGGAAAGTTACATATCGCAAGTTAAGCGATTTGAAGACATACTTTTCTGACCGGAAAGCAGTGGAAGAAATATTAAAGAAAACCGACCCTGTTCTTTATGAAGTTTACGAAAATGAAGTTCCCAAGGAAGAAGAGCATCTTACTTTTGCCACGACTATTCTTTACCCCGGCAAAGTAGGGGATGAATTTTATTTCACTAAAGGGCATTTTCACTTTGAACCCGATGGGGCAGAAGTAACGATTGGGATACAGGGGACAGGTATAGTATTGCTTCAAAACAGGGAAAATCAGGTTAAGTCCGAACCGCTGACACCTTTTAGCGTTGCGTATTCTTCTCCGGGATGGGCGCATAGAGTCGTTAATAACTCTACGGAAAAGCTTGTTTTCCTCTCTATTTGCAGGGCAGACGTGGGACACGATTACGATACTATAATTAAGAAAGGGTTTGGACTGCCAACCCGCTAAATAAGTAGTTGAGTAAGTTTAGTTAGTTTAGTCGGATCTACCCAAAGAACAAATATATTATTTATTATTTACCCATTGACAAATCTTTATTTAGTTAACACATATATGTATATACTTTAGTGTAGAATTATAGGGAAAAGTTGGAGTAATCGCTCCTGAAATCGCGAACTCCAACTAAAACCCCGAACTTTGTTCGGGACAAGATAGAGTAATTCGTCTAAAGTCGAAAACTCTATCTAAGGAGGTAATATGAATAAAACTATAAAGTTTTTATTACTAATATGTTTTGGAATAGTATTTACGGGGAGCACCGTTTCCGAGAGGGCATTTTTTACATCTAAAGAGAAGTTTAAGATTGCAAAGACCAACGGGATAGAGCTTTCTTCTAAATTAAAGGGAGCGACCAAAGGAGAAGTGGATACGATAACCCCGGAATTGGCTTCGCCTTTTTATATCTATCCGTCGGAATACAGAAAATCTTATAAAGCAACAAAATTTACCCCGATGTTACCCTGTTCTCTCCAACAGATTTGGGTAGGCGCAGGAGGAAGTACGGCGGGGACCAAGATATGCAGTGTTTTTGTCTGGAGTGATGCAGGAACTTTTCCCGGGACGATATTGTTTAGCGATACTATGACTTTTGCGGCAGAATCCGCGGGTTATCTTTATTGGAATAGCCATATTTTGCCGGCTCCCATAAGAATGGCAGGTTCTTTTTGGGTGGGAAGCAAAGAAAACGATACTTTGTTTCCAACCACAGGGTTTGATGAAACTATGAGTTTGCCTTCGCAATTTAGTTTTGACGGCAGCAGTTGGGTAGCAGGCGATTCTATTACATTTGATTATATGAACGCGGTAGCCATAAAATACGAACTAAGCGGAACCGCCGATATAAGCGCTTCTCCGTCTCCCCTTGTGATGCAAATAACAGCTATTTCCAAAAAATCACTTTTAGCGCAACCTTCAACACCGCCGTTGCCTTTGCTGAGTGAAGACGACGAAAAATACTGGCAGGACATAGTTCCCGGGGAATTCATAATTGGGTATACCAATCAAATAGACGTTAAAAAAGCAACTTTAAAACAGATGGGTATAGCACAAAAAAGCATAACTTTGGCAGATAAAGAGCTCGGGGACAATTTCATACTTGTTAAAGTGGCAGGTACTCTCGAAGAGGAAAAAACGTTCGTAAAGAAAATGAAGGTAAAATCGAACATTGCCTCGATAGAACCTAACAGGATAATAAAACTTTTCAAAAACCCTAACGACCCTTATTTTTCTTCATACCAGTGGGACAAAAGAAGTGTTAAAGCGCCTGAGGCGTGGGTTTATGGTTGGGGGAACGACAGTATATCAATCGGGATAGTTGACCAGGGGGCGCAATATACGCACCCCGATTTGAGCGCAAGGTATACTACAGTTAAGAGGTATGACTATGTAGACAACGATGCAGACCCGATAAATGCCGTTACTGCAGAGTCGCATGGAACGCATTGTTCCGGCAATGCGGCTGCAACGGTTAATAATGGAGTAGGAATCGCAGGAATGTCAAACGCACGACTTTATTCATTAAGAGTGATGGGTTCTAGTGGTGGAGGCACGTCTACGGCAATCGGAAATGGAGTACAGTGGTGCGCGACCAATCATATAAAAATAGTATCTATGAGTATTGGAGGGGGGAGCCCTTCAAGTTTTGTTAACGCAAAATGTCAGGCAGTATGGAATGGAGGAGGGCTATTATTTGCGGCAAGCGGAAATGACGGGAAAGACACTACCGCGTATCCCGCAGCTTATGCCAATGTAATAGCAGTTGGTTCAATAGGGACAACCAATACACGGTCTTCTTTCAGTAATTATGGGAGTTATCTTGACCTTGTTGCCCCTGGTGAGAATATTTGTTCGACTATCCCTGGGAGCACTTACGAGACCGGATGGAGTGGCACGTCTATGGCTTGTCCTCAAGCTGCAGGGGGCGCTGCGCTTGTA
Organism: bacterium; assembly: GCA_028716385.1. Taxonomy (GTDB): domain Bacteria; phylum Hydrothermota; class UBA3073; order JACQXS01; family JAQTXJ01; genus JAQTXJ01. The sequence goes on from JAQUPX010000001.1 coordinate 214,685, forward strand.
TGGGCGGCAAACACATCTTTAACGAATGCGCAAGTAAGGGACATTTTATGTAATACTGCAACAGACCTTGGAACTACGGGTTGGGACAAAGAATATGGTTGGGGGAAACTTAATCTCCAGGCTGCAGTGCTTGCGGCAAAGGGGTCTTCCGCTATGTCCGGCGATACGGGAATGGTTACCATTTATAATTCATCTTCTGCTACGGGAAATTTGGCCGTTTCCGGAATTACATACCACTCATCATGGATTAGCTCCGTTAGTCCGACGAGTTTCGGAATCGTACCCGGAGAGTCTGAGGGAGTTACTGTTATTGTATTGGCGAGTCTTGAAACGGGATATTATTACGATACTTTGTTTGTTGCTTCGAATGACCCGGATAATAACCCGTATCTCGTTCCTGTTGTTCTTAAAGTGGGTGACGTCGGGACAGAAGAAATTACGGATTTTGGATTACGGAATGCGGAATTAAGTATTTTCCCGAATCCGGCTACAAAGGCATTATCTATAAAATTTGCCGTTCCTGCTTCCCAGAATGTTAGTTTGAAGATTTATAATACTGCAGGACGATTGGTAAAAACGGTTTTCGATGAAGTTAAAACGGCAGGCACATATAATCCGATAATTAATATGACAGGGATGAATTCGGGGATTTACTTTGTTTTGTTAAAAACTGGAAATCATACGATATCTAAAAAAGTGACTCTGATTAAATAAGATTCGAATGGTTTTAATAAATGTTATCGAGGCTTTGCCAGATAGAATTGTCGTTTCTTTTCGGGGAATCGTTCAATAGCATAACGAAGCATAGTTCTGGGCATAGTTTTATAGTGTTGCTTTAAGAATTGTTCTTCAAGCTCTTCGCTGCACCGTTTCCCTACTTCCCTGAGCATCCATCCAACGGCTTTATGCATTAAATCGTGTTTGTCGTCTTTCAATATCAACGCTATTTTCAAGGTGTCTTCAGGTTTGTTTTGCATTATATAATAAAACGTAGAAAGAATCGAAATTCTTCTTTCCCAGAGATTGGAAGATTGGGCAAGTTTATAAAGAATAGACTTGTCTTTATCTTCTAAATAAGGACCAACGATTTTGTATGCAGACAAGTCAACCAAATCCCAGTTATTGATTTGTTTGGTGTTTTTAATATAGAAATTGTAGATTTCTTTCTGTTGTTTTGAATCAGCTTTTTTAAACTTTATTATGAGAATCTGCAGGCATATTTGTCGTTCCTCGTGAATTTTGCTTTTGATTAAATCCTGCAAGTCTTTCATTGAAAGGTCGGCATATTTCTTTGCAGTCTTTTTTTGCTCAGGGACGGTAATCCCTAAGAATATATCTCCTTCCCCGTATTCTCCTTTGCCGGTTTTAAAAAATCTCTGGTAGATTAAGGCTTTTTCTTTAGAAGCATTTTGAGTAAGTTCGGACTTAAAATCTTTAAAAAGCTTGTTCATAATTTATTTTTTTGTCAGACGGATTTATTCTTTTCAATAATTTTCAACGCTTTAACATAGACATTTTTAACGCCGTTGTTTTTTTCGCTCTTGATAATTTTCTCAAAAATCGGCAATAACTGTTTTCTGGTTTCTGGATTATTCTTGGCGATTTCCGAAAGAGCATAAGCGGCGCACCATTTTATAACTGTAGTATTGATATTGTCATCGGTAGTGTTTTTCAAAAGATACGGAATAGCTTTAGCGGTTTTTTCCGGGTAATCTTTAGACATATTCCCAATAGCTTCCGGTACGCCCCACTTAACTCTTGGCAATTTGTAATTTATATATTCAAGAAGCGTATCAATATGCGGCGCGAGGAGTTCCGGATTTGACGTCGAAATGTGTTTCATCGCGTCGGCGCAATTCCCTTTGTCAACATCAGAAGCAGAAACAAAATACGCAACAAATTCTTTAACCGGGATTTTCTTTTGGCAAACCGCCTCGACCAGTTTCGTTTGCTTTTCTTTGGGCTTAATGTCGGATTCAAGAATTTCTTTTATTTGTTCCATATCTTTCCTTTTTGAAAAATATGCTAAGGGTAGATAGGAGCATGTGCTCCTATCTACCCAATACCTTAAATTCATTGCAATTATTTGTCAATTTTTTATTGACAGTATTGCTTACTTAATATAACAATGAATATATGAAAAAGTTAATAACCGTTTTGTGTTTCATTGTGGTTGTGGCATTGCTTGCATACGGAATTAAATCGGGGCAAGTGTCGGAAGTAGAAACAAATGCCGATTACCTTTGCCTCTCTTGCATCGGGATAGGATAAACTAAGTACCCTCAAGCTGGGAAGCTTGAGTTACAATACAAAAAGATAGGGTAAACTAATTTTAATGAATTATTAACTACCCTCAAGCTAGAAGCTTGAGTTACAATTCTATGTATAGAAAACTTGTTCAGTTTGGGTTTTTCTTATTAACAAACAGCAATTTCCATAAGACCATTTACCAAGGGAGGACAAAACAATTGTGTATCCCGGGGCTTCATTGTTACGCCTGTCCTTTAACCAGAGTCTCCTGTCCTATGGGGTCGTTCCAGCATTTTATCGCGATGAAACAGTTTCCGTTATACGTTTTTGGGTTTATCGGGACGCTGGGAGTTGTATGGGGAAGACTGGCTTGCGGATTCTTTTGTCCGTTTGGCTTAGTCCAGGAACTTTTATACAAAATAAAGACCTATAAAATAAAACTTGCAAAGGTATTTAACTACGGGAAATATGTGATACTTTTCGGCGTTGCCATTATAGTCGTATGGATAACCGGCGACCCTTGGTTTTGTAAAATCTGCCCGTCGGGGATACTTGCCGGTGGTATACCGCAGGTGTTAATTGACAAGGAATTAAGACCTCTTTTAGGGTGGCTGTTTTATATGAAATACACGATTATTTTATTGGTAATAATAGGGTCTATATTCATTAAAAGAGTGTTCTGCAGAACTATGTGTCCGCTTGGAGCGATGTGGGGATTATTTAATAAAATTAGTTTTATGAAGCTTGCAGTAGATAAAGATAAATGTATTCAATGCGGTATGTGTGAAAAAGTTTGTCCTACGGATGTTAAAATGTATGAAGCGGTAGATAACCCCGGAGTAGCAAACACGCCGGAATGCGTGAGATGTTTTAGCTGCAAATCCATATGTCCGATGAATGCGATAGAAGTTAACGCCACCGGCACTTGTAAGCACATTGAAGACAACGTTTCGCCTCAGCAATCGCCAACTCCTGCGAACTAACCTGTTCAACTTCCTTGAAGTTTTTCCTGTCTTTGATTAGCGTTAAACTGATTCTCTTTTTCTCAACGGGGTTCTTTTGAGTCCACGCTGCATCAGGTAAATTAGCCGGAGTGTAAGGTTCAACGAAACTCAACATTTCTTCCAGTTTGGCTTTGAATCCACGCAAATATATGTCAATTTCTTTTGCGCCTTTCTTGCCCATTACGATAGCGTCTATGGCTATACGGGGTCCCGTAACAAAATCTCCTCCTGCAAATATATTAGGAACGGAAGTTTTTGAACTTACTTTACTGATGTCTTTTGTTCTGTTGTTCGGGATTTGGATTTTGATTTCATTCGTAAAGGAAGCTTCTCTTGTTTGCCCGATAGCGATAATTATATTATCACAATCAATGGTCATAGTGGTTTTATCATCAAATACGGGTTTGAAATTACCTTTTTTATCAAAGACCGAGATGCATTTTTTAAACTCTACTCCCGACACTTTTCCGTCTTTTTCTATTATTTTTTTAGGCCCCCAACTGTTATGAATTTTGATTCCTTCATCCAGGCTTTCTTCAACTTCCGGAGGGCAGGCGGGCATCTCTTTGCGGGACTCAAGACAGATTAGATTAACTTCTTTAGCGTTTAACCTGAAAGCGGTTCTTGCCGCATCAATGGCAACATTACCTCCTCCGATTACGAGGGTTCTTTTGTTGGGAAAAGATTCAAATCCGGAAGGATTGTTTGGTTTAGTTGCTTTTAAGAAATCTATACCGTAATAAACTCCGGATGAGTTTTCTCCTTCTATGTTAAGTTTTTGAGCGCTGCCCGTTCCCGTTGCTATAAAGACGGCATCGAAGTCTTTTTTTAACGTATCAAAGGAGACATCTTTCCCGACTTCTACTCCCGATTTTATTGTAATTCCGGAATCTTCAATTGTTTTTGTTTCCTTCGAGAGAGCGTCTTTTGGCAGTCTGTATTCGGGAATGGAAATTCTCAGCATCCCACCCATTTCTTTTTCTTTTTCAAAAATCGTAACGGCGTATCCTTTTTTTCGTAACTCGTAAGCGCAGGTAAGTCCTGCGGGCCCGCCGCCGATTACGGCAATTTTTTTAGATTTTAGATTTTGGTCCGCCTCAAGCGGATTGGAATTTGGAATTATTTTTTGAGTTGCGTATTCGCTGATAGCTCTTTTAAGTTGTCTTATTGCGATTGGGCTTTCGATGCCTTTTCGCGAGCATTTTGCTTCGCAGGGAGCGGGACAAATTCTGCTGAGCGTCCCAACAAAAGGAGTCACGTTTGAAATAACTTTATACGCTTCGTCAAAATTATTATTGGCTAAAAGTGAGACATATTCCGATACTCTAACATGTGCAGGACAACCGTCTTCGCAAGGGGAAGAAAGATAAAAAGGCCCCTTGTATGCGTCTATAATGTTGGCAACCCAGATTATAAACCATGCGAATAAAATTCCTATGAACCATGGGTTGAACCCTGTCCATATCATTCTTAAGAACCATATTGACAGGAAAAACAACAGAAAGATAAAAATTCCTGCGCCCCATCTTTTTCTGTATAATTGACCTAACCCCGGAATAATAGAAAGTATACCTGCGATTAATCTTTTTTTTCCGCCTGAGGCGGATTTCGTTTCACTCAACATTTTTTCTCCTTTGTTATGTGCATTTATTTCCATACCCCCGCTATTTTTTTGCCACAAAATTTACATTTACCGTTAACCATTATATCGTTTTCCATTACATAATACCCTTTACGTTTTATTACTATTCTTTTACAACTCGGGCAATAAGTATTTTCGGATGCGTTGCCCGGTATGTTTCCTATGTATACGTATTTTAATCCTGCTTTTTTGGCTATCTTATATGCTTTTTCAAGTGTCGTTACGGGTGTGGGAGGCAAGTCTTTTAATTTGTACATAGGCCAGAATCTTGAGAAATGCAAAGGAACATCTGCTCCCAAACTATCGCGTATCCATTCGCACATTTTTCGTATACTTGCGGAATCGTCATTCTTTGTCGGGATAATAAGGTTCGTTATTTCAAGCCATACTCCTTCTTTTTTTAGTATTTTCAAACTTTGCAAAACAGGTGCCAAACTTCCCAGACACATTTCCTGGTAATATTCTTCCGTGAATCCTTTTAAGTCTATATTGGCGGCATCGAGATATTTACAAAGTTCTTTTAACGGTTCGGGGTTGATGTATCCCGATGAGTGCATCGTATTTTTAAGCCCTGCTTTGTGAGCAAGTTGAACGATGTCAAACATATACTCGTAAAAGATGGTAGGTTCGGAATAAGTAAAAGCAAGAGAAAGACAGCCGTTTTCTTTTGCGGATTTTACGATTTCGTCCGGCTGCATAGGGATGTTAAGAGTATGTTCGGGAAAGGATTGAGAAATGTCCCAGTTCTGGCAGAACTTGCATTTCAAGTTACAACCGGCGGTTGCAATGGAGAAAGCCGTGCTGCCGGGAAGGAAATGGAATAAGGGTTTCTTTTCTATAGGGTCTATATTTACCGCGCAGGGTAACCCGTAAACCATAGTGAATAGTTTGCCGTCTTTGTTTTCCCTGACTCCGCAGAGTCCTCTTTGAGCGGGGTTAATTATACAGCGTCTCGGACAAAGGGTGCATTGGGTTAATTTGTTTTCAAGGGATTCCCAGTATTTTGCAGGAAAAGGGGTGATTTTAGTTTCCTCGGCAAAGAGTGCAGAAATAGATACCAGAGATAAAGCTACAAACAAAAACATTCTCATTTTTTGTCCACGAATGAACACAAATTTACACAAATTTTTCATAAACTAACCTTTTGTCCGCGAATCCGGCAAAAGATTCCGGACTATAGTAAGCACGAATTTACCATGCCTAACGGCAGGCAGGCGCAAATTTTTCACAAATCAATCTTTTCCACTCAAGTTTGCTGTTGCCAAAATTTAGTATAAGTCCTAATTGCAAATTAGAGGCTTTTAAATAATTTAAAAGCTGTGATTCTTCTATAGAAGTAATTTTATTTAATGCTTTTATTTCAACTATAATTTTTTCAAAACAGAAAAAATCGGCAATATACTCTTTTTTTAGAACAATGTTTCCATATTTTATTAGGAGTTTTTTTTGAGCCTCGTAAGGTATTTGTTTGTTTTTGAATTCAATTTCCAGGGCTTCTTGGTATACGGGTTCTAAAAACCCTCTTCCAAGAATTTTTGATACTTCCATTGCGGCCCCTACAATTTGATAAACCTCTTCCTGAAATATTATATCTTTTTTACATTCGTGTTCATTCGCGTTCATTCGCGGAAGGCTCGTTTCTTTTTCTGTTAAATTATGTTTTTTATTAGTTTGTAGTTCGTTCATTAGAATTTTTTTATTTCAGTATTAACATCAGCGCACAAAGCGCAAATAAAACAATAGCCGTTGCAAGTTTTACGGGAGCCAGATTTTTATTCATTAAAGCGCCGAGTCTTTTTGAACTCATTCCCCAGTAAACGAATATAAATATAAAAACCAGAGGCGCAACAAAAAGTAAATTATATATCAAAAGATAAAAAATGGCTTTTACTTTTAATGCAGGGACACCAATAATATATGTTATTGTAGGAAGGTATACCTGTCCCGTGCAAATAGTTTCCAGAATTGATATAATGACTCCCACGACAAAAGCAGTCGCGTATAAAATAGCGGGATGTCGTTCAATGCTTAGTTTGTCCCTAATCATAAAATGAATTGTCTTTTTTATGTAATCGGGTAATTGGAGTGCCATATCCGTTGCCCTACCTTTTCTGCATAACCAATAATCGTATAAGTTTATACATCCTATTATGAAAGCAAAAGCTGCAATGGCGTAGTATATTATTTTTGATAAAAGTATAAAACTTTCCATATGGATTGCGAGTCTAAGCAATCCGATTCCTATAAGAAAATAAGTAATGAATACGGCTAAAGTAAAAGACAACCCGCACCAGAGTATATTTTTCCTTTTATATTCTACGTAAGCCAGATAGGATATTAAAAATATAAGTGTAGCAAATGCGCAGGGGTTTACGCTGTCAACGAGACCTGCGGCGACTATGGAAAGAAGGGAGAATTTTTTAAACCTGTCGATAATGCTTTGTTTTGCATCAACGGGTGTTTGTATCGAATCGGACGGTTCCTGCTCTGCAGGGGATTTCCATGATTTTTTTTGTTCAATAACTTCATTCACTTCCAATTCTTTTACGATTTCTATAAAGAAGGTATCGGCAAGAAATAAAGCAGGCGTAACCAGTATTAGTTTTTCCGGGACTTTGTATTTTTTCGACAGCGTTTCATACAAAAGGATACTCTGGGAGTCGGCAATGTTAAATCTTTTTATTTCAACGTCTTTAAATTTTTCTGAGATTCTTTTTAATGTATGTTCCACTCTTGAACATTCCGAGCAACCGGTTTTGTAAAAATAAACAATAATAGATTTGTCTATGGTTGCTGTTATTGCTTTGACTGAATCGGATTTCGGTTCTTTCGTTGCGGGTACTGTTTTAGGTTGGGATGTTTGTGTAATAACCGTTGTTGTCGTTACGGTATGTTTCATAGGAGAAGTTGTATCCCGGATTGTGCTGTCCGAGTCAGAGCGAGATGTTCCATCCGGGGGAGTGTTTGTTGTCAACGAATCCCAGTTCATCTCTTTTATTGCATCTTTACCGCTGAGCATAAAGTTTTTCGTCAGGGTGTTATTTAATTTTTCGTGGATAAACATTCCGGGCCAGTCTTTTACGTATTCGTTGTAATCCTTTTCTACCGTGTTAAGATATGCCATTCCCGCGTCCGTATCTACGTTATAGGGAGTTACTTTTATGTGATATTGCTCCTGTAGTTTGGGCAGGATATTCATCACTACCCACTGGCATTTTGGTCAGCCGGGGGAATGAAAAAAGTCTATACCGGTAATTGAGAGGAATAAAAAATATAAAGTTAGCAACATAGAATTATCCATTTGTAAGCTATAAGCAATATCTTAAATGTCAAACAGAATTTTTTTGGACGCAGATTTCGCAGATAAACGCGGAAAAGAGAAAATCAAACCACAGAGATCACAGAGAAAGGGAAATTGAGGGTTAAAATAAACAAACGACAGAAGGAGGAGGGCACAGAGAAAAGACATTATCCACGAATGGACCACGAATACACACGAATTAACACGAAAAAGAGAACGGAATTTTCACCGCAGAGACGCAAAGTTCGCAGAGAGGAGAATCTAATTCAATTGGGCTCTGCGTTCTCTGCGACTTTTTGTTCTGTGCTAGTCTTCTTTCTTTTATCTCTTTAAATCCTTGTTTATTTAGTAGTGTCTGGGTTTTTCACTGCGCAGCCGGGACACATTAATCTCATTTTGCATCTCACACAACTTTTTGTGCGACTAATCCCGCCGCTGTAAAACGAAATCAAAAATAGAAGAACCAGAACGATTATCTTCGGTATTGAGAATTTAAAAAAGAGAGAAACGATAAGCAGGATAACGGGAATTATGGTCAAAAGTCCGTAAGTCATAGGAGCAAGTTTTATCCCGATGCTCGTACTGAATTTTTCCATATCTCCTTTTTTGAAAAACAAAGCGGAGAGTTTTCCCCATCCTGAAGGGCACCATTTCCCGTAATAATAACAATTTGTGCAAACTATTTTTCGTAATACGACATATACCATTAGCAGAGCGAAAGTAAGATAAAACCATCCGATTAAAGGGTGTACAAACCGGCAAGCGATTGTTCCCAGAGCAAGCCATAACAACATCATAAAATTCCCAAAAATTATGGTTATTTTGGGATGTTCTTCCAAACCTTGTTCATAGATTTTCATTTGTCTCCTTATGGTATATCCCCGATGGTGTAGATAGGGCTTTTATGCCCTATCAAATAACTTTTGCTCTATATGGCAAGGCATAAAATCCGCCTTAGGCGGACTACCCTATACTTTATTAAAGCAGAAGTCATTATACGAATTTGGTTATGTCTTCTCCTTTGAGATATTTTGTCTGCGCATCGAGTTCCTTAATTCTATTTACCTGAGTCATCAACAATCTAAATACAAAATACAGTATAGGCGCAATTACCAACATCAATAATATAACCAAAAACATAAATGTCCGCATTTCTTTGTTAGGAATGTATAAAGCACCGATTGTCATAGGAATAGCCCACCATATAATATAAATATAAGTACTCAACCGTAACTGTTTGATTCTTTTTTCCCGACCGGGTAAAGAATTTACAATTTCCTCAAAACTAGTAAATTTTCTTTTCCCCTTGTTGTATTCTTTAATCAATTCATCCGCACTTTTCTTTGCAACATTCTTTTCGTATTTTCGTAAAAAGAAACAGGCGACAATAGTATAAATAGATTGAAATATTACAAGAAACTTTAATAAAGTTATACCGTCCCGCATTATTTTTTATTCAATATTTTAAACCGTATAAAAAGGGCTATCCCAAAATTAATATAATATATAATCGCCTCTAATGTAGTAAATAAAATTTTACGCGCTATAGATAATGTAGGATATGTCCATATTAAGAGTATACTTTTTACAATAGGAATAAACATTAAAACTATAAATAATACCCAACCCAAAAAAGCTCTTTTTTTATTAGCTGAAAAAAAATTAAGATTTAAAAATAACAAATAAGTTCCAAGTATTACAATTGCAAAAGAACCAATGATCGACATTTGATATTGTAAAGACATTTTATCTCCTGATTATTTCGTTGCGTTCACTTGTTTTCTTTTACATAATAATAAAACTTTTCTATTTCTTTTGTGACTTTATCCCAGGAATATTTGAGCGCAGTTTGTTGCCCGTTACTCACTAAGCGGTTATAAAGTTCTGGCTCTTTATAAAGTTTTATTATCGTATCGGCAATTGCAACCGGATTTTTAGGTTCAAACAATAACCCATCTTCCCCGTCTTTTACAACCTGCGAATACCCGTCAATGTTACTTGCAATTACGCAGGCTCCTGCCGCCATTCCTTCCAACAAAACTATCCCGAAACTTTCCCTGTCCGTTGCCGGGGAACAAAAAATATTGCAGCTTGCGTAGTAACTTGGAAGAAGCGCAGGTTCTACAAAACCCACAAAATTAATTCCTTCCATATTGTTTTTTATTACGGTATCATTAAGCCAGCCCTTGCCTACAACAATCAGTCTGGCGGATTTTATTTCTTTCCGCACAATCTGGAAAGCAGAGATTAAATAGTCAAGTCCCTTGCGCGGCTCAAACCTGCCAACGAATAAAATATTAAAAAAGTTGCCTTTGTTTAATTCGGAAATTGGTTTTACCGCAGGAGAAAATTTCGTAGTATCCACACCGTTAGGAATTATTGTAATATTCGGTATGGCAGAAACCGCCTTTGTCGTCTGGCTTTGTTTCATTGTTCTGAGCGCTACTTCGGAAACCGCAATCATCCCGTCGAGTCTTTTTGTATATGGCTGGACGACTGCAGCCGCATATTTGTGCCAGCTTAGTTTTGGGGAAGCAGAATGGAAGGTTGCAATATTTACCGCGCGGGAATATTTTATTGCAAACATTCCTATAAATGAGTTGGGACAGTGAATGTGCAGAACGTCAAAGTTATGTTCTTTTATTACGGAACGGGCTTGTTTTTCCAAATCTAATGCCATCGGTATTATGCCGACGGACTTGTTTATGTAAAAACGCTGGGCTTTTCCGATACGGATAATATTGATATTATGTTGTTCGGCAAAAGAAGAATCCAACCAATCGTAGTTTGTAGTTAGTATGGAAACATTATGCCCGAGTTTTACCAACTCACAGGCAGAGTGGTATACGTGTTCGGAGACTCCTCCGGGGTAAGGATAATAAAGGTCCGAAATGATACAGATTTTCATTTTATTTATTCCGTATTAAGTTTAGAAAATAAACAACCGTATTAGAGATTTGTAAAGTGTTTTTTATAGGAAACTGTAAAAAGTTGACAATGAATTCAAACCATTATATTATATTTTCTAATGAAATCAAGAAGGGTAGTTAGTTCAAGATACCTCATCGTTGTAACCATAATTTTTGCCTTGCTTATGGGAATAACAGGAATGGTTGTTATCAAACGAACAAGCTCCAGTATGTTGAAAGCGATTGAACAGGAAGGAATGGTTTTAACGGAAGGACTGATTTTAAGCAGTCAAAACATCCTTAAAGCCGGCACCGTGATTGAACCTCTTTTCCGCCAGAAACTTCTTGATATTGCAAGGTTTATATCAAAGGATTCTAAAGTTCCGTCTATGGAAAAACTCGCCACCTTGTCCTCAGAATATAACTTATCCCGCATAGACATATTTGATTTGCAAGGAAAATTATTAAAAAGTTCCCTGCCTTATCCCGTAGATAAAAAAATAGATTCTATCTTGCAGCCGCTTTTAGACGGCACGGAAAGCGAGACTCCAATTGACGCAATTGACAACAACTTTGGCGTTGCATTGAGAGTGGATAAAAGAATTATTACCTGTTACATAGATGCATCTTATATAAATGATTTCCGCAAGGAAACCGGTATCGGGGCGCTTATCCAGAAAATGAGCAAAGAAAAAGGCATAAGATATATCGTGCTCCAGGATGATGACGGCATCGTATTTGCTTCGGACAATATCAGCAGTATGAACAAAATTGATACGGATACTTTTCTTGTTAACGTCGTTGAAAAAAATATCACGGCAAGCAGAATTTATACTTTAAGAAATCATAAAGTATTGGAAGTCGTAAAACCTTTTATTATAGATGGAGTGTCTTTCGGCGTATTCAGGGTGGGGCTTTCGCTTGCCCAGTATAACCAGATAGCGGAAGAAAACAAGAAACATATAATATTACTCATCGCCGTAATTTTTTTATTAGGCGCCATTGTAATGAACCTGATTGGATTGACCCAGCATTATACGACGCTTGATAAATCTTACAGTGAGATACAAAGTCTTACGGGAAGCATTCTTGAGAGCATAGGAAATGCAGTCGTTGCAGTGGACAGCAAGAAAAGAATAACCGTATTCAACCAGAGCGCGGAGAAGTTATTTTCGATTTCCCGTTCGGCAATAATCGGGAAAGAATACAAATCCGTTTTCCCGAACGACGAATGTTTTATAGAGCTTACTCTGGAAAAAGGACGAACCATACAGGATATGACAAAGACTTATACAAACCTGAAAGGGCATTCGCTTATCTTATCCATAAACACGAATACGATTTTCAATAAAGAAAATAAAATTGAAGGGGCGGTAGGAGTGCTGAGAGACATCACGGAAATGAAAAAGATGGAAGAAAACCTGAAAGAAAAAGAGAGGCTTTCTGCGCTTGGAGAGCTTGCTGCAGGGGTTGCTCACGAAATCAGAAACCCGCTTAATGCGATAGGTATAACGGCACAGAGGATTGAGCAGGAGTTTGAGCCGAAAGAAAACGAAAAGGAATTCAAGGAATTTATAAACATAATAAAGAATGCGATTGCATCGCTGAATAATACGGTGGAAGAATTTTTGAACCTTGCCAGACCTATGACGCTTAGCTTAAAAGAAGAAGACATTAACAAGGTTCTGGAAGATGTTATATCCTTAATTCAAAACGAAACAAGAGAAAAAGGAATCGTCATAACGAAGAAATTCAACGAGATACGTCCTGTGGAAATTGACGTAGAAAAACTAAGAAGAGCAATTTTTAACATAGCATTAAACGGTATTCAGGCAATGAATTCGGGAGGAGAATTGTTCTTCGGAACGGAACTTTACGAGAAGAACTGTAAGATTACAATCAAGGATACGGGTTGTGGAATTCCGAAAGAAGCGCTGAAAAAAATATTCATACCTTACTTTTCCAAGAAGGCGAAAGGAACGGGGTTGGGGTTGTCAATTACACACCAGCTTGTTACGGCACACAAAGGAAGAATAGAAGTCGAAAGCATTGAAGGTGTAGGAACGACTTTTACGATAATCCTGCCGATGAAGGGGTAAACAAATGAAAATTCTCGTAGTAGAAGACGACAATGTCCAGAGGGATTTATTGAGTCCTGAAAAATCTTGACTTTAAATACCCTTGTGATAATGTGTTGCTGGAGGTGAGAAAATGAGTTTGCTTAAAGAAGCTAAAATAAAAATAGAAGACAAATGGGTTGATATAAAAATACCCGTTTCTTTCTTCAACAATTTTTTGAAGAAAAAGGATTGGAGCATATTAGATAAAGTAAAAGGAATTTGGAAAGATAAAAAAATTGACGCTATGGGATATCAAAAAAAGATACGTCAGGAATGGAGATAAAAGGAATGCTATATTTTTTTGATACTAATTCTATTATCTATTTTTTACAGGGTTATACGGAATTAGATACAATATTTGAAAACATTAAACATGGAAAAACCACTCCATTACTTTCTCTAATCACCAAGATTGAATTATTAAGCTTCCCTGATTTAACTGCAAAAGAGGAAATGCAAATCAGAAAATTGTTAAATAATTTTGAAATAGTAAGTTTGAACGACGAAATTGTTGAAGAAACTATTAAAATCAGAAAACAGTTTCATTTAAAAACCCCGGACGCTATTATAGCTGCCTCCTGTATAATTAATAAAGGGATATTAGTAACGAGAGACCAAAAGGGATTCGGAAAAGTTAAAAACCTTAAATTTCTTAACCCATTTACAAAATAGTAACGTAAGGAATATAGGGGCGGACCACTAATACCAAACCGCTAATTCTGTCTGTGGCTATCATACCCAAAAAGGATAAGATGGATTCCAGCTCCCCACTTTCGTGAGGACAAGTTTTGCGGGAATGACAAATAGGGGGAAGCTGGATATGCTCCACTAAACTTTCGCCTATCTAAACAAAAGTCAGACAAGAATCCTCCCAACAAACTGGCGGACAAGTGTCTGACCTACCACAAAAAACGGGATAAACTCCGATCTGCCCCTACGAAGAACGAAAATATGAAAGCGGGTAGGTGGGAGTGCGTGTATAGATGGAGTCCTTCGCTTTGCTCAGGATAGAAATCCCTAAGAGCTAAAGCTCTAAGGGCTTGCTATAAAAATTACTTGATTTTTGTTAAAGGTAATACATAATAGAACAAATGAAAATTCTCGTAGTAGAAGACGACAATGTCCAGAGGGATTTGTTAGTCGGGGCATTGAAAAAGGAGTACAACATTTCGGGTGTTCCGTCAGGGGAAGCGGCAGTTGAACTTTTGCAACGGGAAGTCTATGACATAATTCTTATGGATATGAACCTTGGCACGACCGACGGCATAACTACTATGAAAGAAATCCACAAGATAAACCCGGAAATTATTATCATAATCATCACTGCTTACGGGAACGTAGAAAATGCAGTAAACGCAATAAAAGAGGGTGCGTATGATTACCTTACGAAACCTATAGACCTTACAAAATTGAAGCTTACCATAAAACGGGCAATAGAAACCAAACAACTAACGCAAGAGAATAAAATCCTTAAAACAGAGATAGGAGAAAAATACGGGTTTGATAATATTATAGGAAACAGTACTGCCATACAGGAAGTTTTAAATCAAGTAGCAAGGGTCTCGAAGTCAAGTTCAACGGTTTTGATACTCGGCGAAAGTGGAACAGGCAAAGAACTGATTGCAAAAGCAATTCATTATTCCAGCCTGAGAACGGCATATCCTTTTGTGCCTGTTGCCTGCGCAGCACTGCCGGATACTTTACTTGAAGCGGAACTTTTTGGATACGAAAAGGGAGCATTTACCGGAGCGCAACAAGAAAGAAAAGGAAGATTCGAAATTGCCGATAAGGGAACGTTGTTTCTTGATGAAATTGGAGATATTCCGCTCAGTACTCAGGTCAAACTTTTGAGAGTTTTGCAGGAACAGGAATTCGAAAAACTGGGAAGTAATAAACCTATAAAAGTGGATGTCAGAGTAATATCTGCTACGAACCAACCACTCGAACAAAGAATAAAAGAGGGGACTTTTAGGGAAGATTTATATTATAGGTTAAACGTAGTGCCGATTATAATCCCGCCGTTAAGAGAAAGAAAAGAAGATATTTCATTGCTTATAGAACATTTTTTGAAAAAATACGGCACTA
This sequence comes from bacterium, assembly GCA_028716385.1. Lineage (GTDB taxonomy): Bacteria > Hydrothermota > UBA3073 > JACQXS01 > JAQTXJ01 > JAQTXJ01. The sequence continues at coordinate 229,996 of JAQUPX010000001.1, forward strand.
AAATAGGAAAGACTATCGAAGGGATAAACAGCGAAGCAAAAGAAATTTTATTAAGGTACAACTGGCCCGGCAACGTAAGAGAATTGGAAAACATCATTGAAAGGGCAGTCGTTATGACCAGAAACAACATTATTCAACCCGACGACCTTCCAAAGACGGTCTTAACAACGGGCAAAGCAAAAGACAATTTCTCAATTGAGTATATGGAAAAACTGCATATAGAAGAGGTGTTGAAAAAGACAAACTGGAACCTGACAAAATCGGCAGAATTGTTAAAAATACACCGCAACACCTTGAGAGAAAAAATACGTAACCTGCATATAGTGAAGTAGACATTTTGTGTGTAGGGCAAACCTTAAGGTTTGCGTCCCCATCTTAAACTAATAAATAAAGACGGAACGGTTACAAACCGTTCCCTACGAAACAAAAGTACCTCTGCCACAAAATAACAATCACGAGATTAATACAAAAAAAGAAAACAGAGAACAAATTTTCTAACAGGGACTTTACCCAGCGGAGCTGGATAACTTGGACTAAGCTCCTGCGGCGCAAAGTCCAAGTAAAGAGACCGAAAAACGGAAAAAAGCAAAGTTAAAGCATTGCTCTACAATTATCAGAAATTAGCCGCACTGTTTTTGTGCAACGTGTCTGTGGGGTGTTTTATTTATTGAGGTTTATGCAGTGAGGATATTTTATAGATTGGCAAATTCAATATTTCGTTGCACAAAATATGTGCAATGGTTTTAATTATATCTTTGTCTTGTTGTCGTGCGTTGGGTGGAATGTCTTGTAGATAGTGGATTTTCTCTGTCTGCCGGTATTTTGTCACGGATGTTGCTATACTAATAGGCAGAAAGGGGGAACAATGAAAAACATAAAAACTTTAGCCATCCTGACGGGATGCGCAATATTTCTTTGCGGGTGTCATAGTCATCATATAGATGATACCACGCCGCCGGTAGTTCCAGCTGGTGTAGTTAGCGTTACAGGGGATGAGGAAGTGACTCTTTATTGGAATCCGAATTCTGAGGGTGACCTTAGCGGATACTTTATATATAGAAGCGATGATCCTCATGGTCCGTATGAAGCAATAGGCAGTTCGACCAGTGCATTTTTTGTTGACAAAGACGTAGCGAATGCAGTAACATACTATTATGCAATTTCTGCTTATGATTATGCCGGGAACGAAAGTGGAATTTCGGCTGAACTCATATTTGATACTCCGAGACCTGAAGGAAGAGGTGTGAAACTCTGGGATGCGCACGAATACGAAATGGATGCAGGGTATGATTTCTCCGGAGAAAGAGTTTTGGAATGGGACAATGATTTGACGGATATATATTGTGTAGCTTCCGATGGGGTTATTTTTATGGCAGTAGGAGATGTGAATACGGACATCCAGGATTTTGGATACATAGAAGAGCTTGACGAAATAAATTACGCTCCGATAGAAGGTTGGTCCCAGACAGGAGTCGTTGAATTAATACCGGGGCATGGATATGTTGTATGGACAGATAATAATCATTTTGCCAAATTCAGAGTAACTTCGGTAACCGATGAATATGCAAGATTTGACTGGGCATACCAGGAAGACGTGGGAAATAGAGAACTTAGACGTCCGGAAAAACAATTTCCTAACTTTGTAACAACATTAGCAGCAGCAAAGGAGGTAAAATGAAAAACTATATCCTGATGGGTATATTGTTGATTTCGTCCATTGTGGTAGGAGAACCTAACCCAAGGTTTGCCCGGATTTCAAAAATGTCCGGTCCTGCCTACATTTTAAGAAGCGGTTTAACGGAATACGAAGATGCTGCCGTCAATATGGCCATTGCCGAAGGCGATAGAATAAGGACGGAAGATTCTTATATGAGAGTGCAGTTTGATAATGGAGTAGATTTGAATTTTGACAAACAGACAGAGGTAGAAATTTCCAGTCTTTCAAGAGATGAAAACGAAGAAGAAATATCTGCAGTATATGTTTTAGGGGGAAAAGTAAGGGTTAACGTGCCAAGATATTACAATGCCGAGAAAAGATTTTACATACAGACACAGGAAGGTGGGGTTGCACTTGAAGAACTTGCGAATGCACAAGTAGAAGCGGGTAAAGGCGTAACCAGAATAATCGTATACGAAGGCAGGGGAAAAGCATTAAGCAATACGGGGGAAATATCTTTATTGGCAGGAGAAACTACGATTATAGAAAAGGACAAAAATCCCTTGCATCCCGAACAGTATGGAGCCGTAAAAGAAAAAGATTTTGCTAACTGGTGTGCAGTTACGGGAGCGGATAACGTACAGAGCAGGAAATACGTTCCGGATGATATAGTAGTAGGTGTCGAAGAACTTGACGGCCACGGCAGATGGGTACATATCGACAATTATGGTTGGGTATGGCGTCCAAGCGTAAGTTCGAATTGGAGACCTTATTATGACGGGCACTGGGTATTTTCGGCAAGATGGGGTTGGACATGGGTTTCTTACGAATCGTGGGGATGGGCACCTTATCATTATGGCAGATGGGCATACGACTGGCCGTACGGCTGGGTATGGATACCGGGAAGAGTTTGGGGTCCATCGTGGGTGTGCTGGTCTGAAGAACCCGGTTATATAGGTTGGTGTCCAATGGGGCCGGATGACCGTCCATGGTTCCATCACTCAAGACGTCATCACATTAGACAATGGGTGTCCGTAGATATTCATCATTTCAAGAACTACAAATACAAAGAATCCTGGGATACGCCAAACAAACCAACTCACCAATCATACAAATATAAAGAGGTTTCTTATAAAAATGATACGAAATGGACAAAAACGATAACGAACATTAAACCGGATTATGTTAAAACTACAGAGCCGGCAAAGAAAGAACTTATTACTCCACTTAAAGGGTTTCCTATAAATAAACAACCCGTGAAGAGTGGAATCGGAACGATACCTACAAAACAAAAGTATGTTAATACTCCCGAAGAACTTAACAAAAATACAATACAACCAAAACCTGTTTTTATATCAAGACCCAAAACTCTTGAAGAAACAAAACGTCCTGCTGCAGTTGTGAAAGATAATGGTATTCAACCTGTAAATGAAAGAGCTATTGAGAAGAAAGCTCCCGTGATTATTAACGAAAGTCCAAAAAATGAGGAGAAGAAGGTTTATCAGGAAAACAAACCTGCCACGAAACCCAAACCCGAGCAAAAAACAGAGAAAGTGAAGGAAAGCAGTTCTACGACAACCGTTACGGCACCTCAAAAATCATATTCGGAGCAAAGTAAACAGACCGAAAGGAAGCCGGTTAATTCGGATGCGTCTTCCAGAACTAAAGGGAGTCCAAAACGTCCGACAAAATGATAAAAATGAAAAACCTTACGAAAATGAATAACAGAATTTTGGCAATCCTCTTCCTGGGGGTTATCTTGAGCAGCGTATCTTTTGCAAAAGAATCCTTACCTTTGATAGACAAGAAGCAGATACGATTGAAAAATGAAACCAGAATATTCAATCAATCTGCTAACTACAAGAAGAATTCTGTATTTGCGCAAAAGGATACGTTTATCGATAACAATAGAGATGGGATTAATGATATGTTGAACAAGGAAAAAGATTCATCTCCCCTGTTTCAATTCCTGAACAATAAAGCGAACAGCTCTTTATCAAAAGAAAAACTAAACATTGTAAAAGAACTGGTCGAAACAGCATCGGCTACAAAACCAAGTGCTGTGGAACAAATTTCAGGTGGAACGCGTTCCGGCGTAGAGAAAATAAAGTATCCCAAAAGACCTGAAAAACCTGTGGTATATCTGGCACATCCCGCTCAGGCGGCGACCGCCAAGCCGGTAGTTTTAAAGAAACCTGTTCCAATAAAGGGAAAGACTAAATAGAGTATTATTGAAACGAGAAACTCTGCGATTGCTTAAAAAGTAGTCGCAGAGTTTTTTTATAGACAAAATTCAAGTAACATCAATAAGAAAGTCCGAAATAAATTCCTCGTCCGGGAACGCTATATCCCCAGCTTTCCATATATTGTTCGTTTATCAGATTTTCTATTCGCACCTGAAATTTTAATCCATTTTTGCTTACATCCGACGGGAATGAATAACTTACATCTATTTTCCTGCAGGATTTAATATCTACAAGTCCAAGAGCATCTTTATCCTGTCTTTTTCCTATACAACAAAACTTTACATTAAACCAGCGGTAGTTTATTCCCCATCTGTAATTAAGAGATGGTATAAGGAGGTAAGCTTCCGGCCAGTCAACTTTATCCACGCCGGTAAAATTTATGTCCATACTTAAATCGTCAAAAAGCATAAGTAAGAAATAAAACTCTATCCCATCAGTGCACCACGCATTACTTATGGTTCTATTTTTATATTTATTCTCTATAATATCAATTGACCGGACGACATGCTGGTTGAAATATGTAATTTCTGCCCTACCGTCTTTAAATCTATGTTCTGCTCCCACGTCATAACCTCTGGTTTGTTCCGGGATAAGTTCAGGATTCCCGGACACAGGGTTAAACAACTGGTAAAAAGTCGGTGTTTTGAATCCGTATCCGTAATTCCCCTTGAACCTGGTATTCTTAACCAAAAATGCCATAGAAAACAACCAGGCGCTCTGGGTTCCAAATCTCTGGTAATCGTCTATTCTTCCACTAAGATTAAGAAATAAGTTTTTATAACTCGGCTCAACTTCTGCATAAACAGCTCGATTGGATACGGAATGGGAAGTATCCCGGCTGCAGTTACAATCGCCGCCATAGCGGGATGTCCCATTCTCCCCGGTTTCTTTTGCATATTCAATACCCGTTATTACGCGGAAAGATTTATCGAAATTAAACTTGTTTTGGAATTCCGTTTTCGTATATTCGCCTTCATAATAGTTATCATTCATATTTATTCTTGATTTTTCAATGCTTTCATTCCCATTGGTATTGCTAACTTCCGAGCTTAGTTTGTAACTATATAAGTTTGATAATTTATGGTTAAGCGATAATGTCCCGTATTTAAAGTTGGATAAAGACACAAGATTAGAGCTGTCCATAAACTGTCCTGCATCAATATCTACTTGTGAATTTCGCATTCCCATTGTCAGGTTGACGGATAAGTTATTAAATGGATAAGTGTTTATTTTCGTATAAATACCTTTGTTTTTATACCCGTCCGTTTCCGATGCGGGTTGGCTGTCTGCCAATGCAAGCGCTTTAGACAATCCTCCCGAATTAATATTAAACATGGAAACGGCATAATCGAAATTATTTGTGCCGCCGTTCATTCCCGCTCTTTCTTCCAGAGTATTATATGTGCCGAAGTATCCTTTGGCATTGGCTCTGAATCCTCTTCTGCCTTTTTTGGTAATAATATTTATTACGCCTCCGCTTGCATCGTTTCCGTATATTGAACCCTGGGGACCACGGATTATCTCTATTTTTTCTACTGCCGTCGTGGATAAAGTGCCCCAGTCAAAACCTCTGTCGGTGGATGCAGGATTATTTACTTTTACTCCATCAATGAGAACAAGCGTATGATTGCCTTCAAGTCCTCTCATATGCACGTCTGTTATTCCGCCAAGCGGTCCTTCCTGGGCTACAAAAACGCCCATATAATTTCGTAGAACGTCAAATACCGTGGGAGAACCGTCTCTTTCTATTTCTTCCCGTGTAATTACGCTATAGCATTTACCAATATATTTAGCGGACTCTTCTGTTTTCGTGGCAGTATAAATATTACCTTTTCTTTTGGCTATTTCTTTCTTTTCTGCTATTTCTGCGGAGTCCGGTTGTAGGGATTTGATATCCGGCAGGTATCGCTTTAGACTACTGTCGGGTACGTTTTTCTTAGTGCTATCCGGCAAGTAAGATGAGATACTATCAGGGATTTCTTCCGCTGAAACACTATCGGGAAGATATTGTTTTGAATTGTTATGAGGTTTGCCCGGCGGTAGGAAAAAAGAAGAAGAAAGAAGAATTAAGTTAAGTAATATTGTCATTATTTACCCCCTAATTTAAGTAATTTAAATTAAATAATATTTTATAATTACCAGTTATATCCCCAAACAGCTCCGGCAACAGAAATAATACTTCCGACAGCTCCACCAACAATCGGTCCTGCCATACCAGAGTGGTCGCCCATTATGCCCCATACATTTCCTCCCGCAAGCAATCCTAGTCCGGTTCCGATTAATGTTCCTAAAAAAGTTTTCCGATAGGAACCATTTTCTCCCAACTTTTTTCCTACAATACCAACGCCTTTTGGAATGCCAATTATAACTCCCAATAAGCTAAGCGCACTCCCAAATACCACATATCCTTCACTGCCTTTACTGTTACCGGCTAATAAGAGGATTCCTCCCGGGAATCCTCCAAAAACTCCACCTAAAAAACCACCAATTCCTTCTTTCGCATATATAGAAAATGAAGTTTTTCCTTTTACCGTATCACTTTTATCCGCTGTTTGTAGTAAATTAAAATTCAATAAGTTATTAGTAGTTTTAGGATGAAATCCAACATCTGCAAATAAATATACAGGTAAAAGCAAAATTCCCATCCCTAATTTTCTCATAAGCATGAATTACATTATCAACAAACAATTATCTATAATGAAACTCTCTTTATGTCAAGAAAGCTTTTGGAATTTCTATGTTTAGTTAGACTTTGCACCGTAGGGCATTAGTCTAACTTATCCAGCCCAGCTGGGCAATTGTTTTTATCTCTTCTCTGCGTTCTTTGCGTCTTTTTGTTTTGTGCTAACCTATCTACTCTTTACTGCTCACTCTCAACTATCTCCTACGTTTTCAGTCTTTTTGATTTCGCTGCCGGGAAAAGTACATTGTTTAATATCAGTCTATATCCAGGCGAGTTAGGATAGAGTTCAAGTTTCGTCGTCGGGTCGCCCACCATATGAGTATAGTCTTCAGGGTCGTGTCCTCCATAAAATGCAAAAAATCCTTTACCGTAATCGCCATATAAATACTTAACTTCCGATGTACCTTTTACCTGTCCCAATATGGTTGCGTTTGGTTTTACTAAATTTTTTCTAAAACCTGTTGTCTGCCCCATAAACTCAGAAACAACATTTGTATGGTCTTGAGTTAAGAGCGTAGGTATCGGGTCATATTTAGCGGAAAATTCCGATAATTCAAAATATACGTTTTCGCCTCGCATACGAGCCTCATCGCTTACATCAATGTTTGAATGCCTGTATCGCATAGGGTCAATATCTACCTCAAAATCCTTGAAAGCGAACGCGCTTTGAAAGTTTAATTTTTGTTGGCAGGTGGGGTCATATCCATCCCCATCCAGCAAGGGGACAATGTCCATTCCATAAGCTGCCAATCCTATATCAATCGTTTCCGTCGCCGAACACATTGCAAATAAAAATCCACCGTTATTTACATACTCGGATATCTTTCGAGCAACGTTTTGTTTCAACTGCCATACTTTCTTAAAGCCCAGTTTTCTTGCCATTGCTTCGTTTAATTTTACTTCTTCCTGAAACCATAAAGTAACGCTAAAACTGCCAAAGAACTTTCCGTATTGACCCGTGAAATCTTCGTGGTGAAGGTGCAGCCAGTCGTAATCCGAAAGTGTCCCGTTAATTACTTGTTCATCCCATATTTTAGTATAAGGAATGTCCGCATAGTTTAACACGAGCGTTACTGCATCATCCCATGGCGAGCTGTATGGTGGAGTATAAACCGCAATTCTGGGTGCCATTGTCAATTCAACCCTTTCCATATTTTCGGATTCTATGGTAGAATATATTGACTGGGCAGTTCCATCGGAAATCGTTTCAAAAGTTACGCCTTTCATTTTGCATAGTTTTTCGGTCAGATTGTTTTCATCCAGTAGAAACGAACCACCGCGATAATTGAGCAGCCATTCTGCTTTTATGCCGGATTGGAGAGATTTATAAACTACCCCATAAGCCCTTAAATGGTCTAACTGAGATAAATCCATAGGTATAAGAAGTTTGGAAACGACAAACAAAATTAACGTATTCATTAAATTATGCTAGCAAAATCCGACTTATTGTCAAGTTCAGAGTGAATTAGAGGTAGAAGATTTTCTCAGTCCTTTCCTTTGCGACCATTTGGGCGGGGCCCTCTGCGCTCTCTTGTTTGTTCGTTATTTGTAGTTTTTTTACACTTCAAACTATCTGTCTTTTATTTTTTTTCTTTGCGTTCTCTGCGACTCTGCGGTGAAACTTCTGTTGTTTATTTCTGTTCTTTCCGTTGCTCGCTCAATTATTTTTCTCCGGCTGGACTGGATGCCGCTCTATTTTATCAACAATTTTTGCAATTTATCCCTATCTTTTTTCACTCTTTCCTGTTTGCCTAACTTCTCATAAGCTAATGCTCTATTTCTGTATCCCTTCGGATTATTAGGAGCTAACTTGATTAGTTTGCTGTATGCGACCACTGCGAGTTCGTAATCCCCGGTAGTCATATATATTTCGCCTATATACGGCAGCAATTCTATGTCTGCAGAATCCGCGGTTATCGTGTCTTCAATAGCTATTTCCGGGAGTTTAACTCCTTTAGACGTCATCACCGGAATAGAAATGCTGACTTTTTTAACGGGCTCGCCTCTTCGCAAACGTTTTGCGGTTTTCAAATCTGCGTTTGCCTGCTTTTGCAATCCGAGTTTCCAGTAGGCAGTTCCCCTGTTCTCATAAGCGCGGGGAAGTTGCGGGCTAAAAGAAATTATTCTCGTGTAAACGACTACCGCAGATTTATAATCTCCCTTAACGATACACATTGCACCAAGCTGGAACAAGGCATCAAGGTCATTCGGAGATAAACTAATTGCCTTATTAAAAGAAATTATTGCATCGTCATATTTTCGTATTTTGCCGAAAGATGCACCGAGATTAAAATAAGCGTCTTTTGAGGTAGAATCTTCTTTTATCGCTTGTTTGAACATTACAATACTGCTGTCGTATTTTCCACTGTTGTAATAGTTTATTCCCTTCTGGAATAGTAGTTCTTGTAAATCCGTAAATAAGAAAACTCCTATCAGCAAGGATAACATTTTTATATACTAAACTTTATTTGTAATAATGCAACTAAAAATTATACAGGAGGGGGTTCAATTAAAATAAGCGATAACCTTAAGTTTTTTCTTGACAACTTTATTCTTATATGCGAATGTAAGCATATAGTTGTGTTGACAAAAAATACAGACACGGAGTAACTAGTGGGGGTATATAAAAATGAATGATTTGATACGGATTTTTGAAATTCTTGGTGATGAGACCAGGTTAAGGATTATAAAAATTCTACTGGAAAAAGAGAGTCTTTGTGTGTGCGAAATAATGCAGGTGCTTGGCACATCCCAGACGCGGGTGTCCAAACATTTGAGAATTTTGAAAGATGCCGGGCTGGTAAAAAGTAAGAAAAAAGGGTTGTGGGTTCATTATTCAATTAGTAAAAATAGTTCTAAAAACATGAAAGAAATATTGCTGTTTTTGAAGCAAATACTTGATGACGATAGAGTCCTAATAAACGATAAAAAAAGACTGGCGAAAGCCGTGAAGTTGAGTGAATGTAAATGCAAAATTCAAAACACAATTTTAGGACGCAGATAAACGCGGGTAACAAAAAGATTAGAAAAATAACGAAGATTAATAAAGTATATCAGAAAATCGGAACATTGTTAGGTAGAGTATCGGATTAGATAAGATGGATTCCTGCTTTCGCAGGAATGACAAACAAGAAAGAGAGAGTGGATTAGTTGGTTGGTATAGAAAAAACATATGGATATATTTTACCCGGTTAAGTTATTTGCAAATTGGATAACTTACGGGATTTTGAGTTTAAAAGCAAAAACGCTTTTGGCGGAGGCGATAAACTTTTTTATCTTTGATACGATAAAAATTTTCATCCTGCTTTCGGTTATTATTTTTGCTGTCTCCATAATCAGGTCGTTTCTTCCTCCGGAAAAAATCCGCAATATTTTAGCAAGAAAAAATAAATATGTAGGAAACGTCCTTGCCGCTTTGTTCGGCATTGTTACGCCTTTCTGTTCCTGCAGCGCGATTCCCTTGTTTCTTGGTTTTCTGGAAGTAGGCGTCCCTCTTGGAGCAACTTTTTCCTTTCTTGTTGCGTCTCCTATGATTAACGAAGTTGCATTGGTTATGCTTTTCGGAATGTTCGGCTGGAAAATTGCACTCATTTATGTCGTAAGCGGACTTATAATTGCAATTTTGTCCGGTATAATTATAGGGAAATTAAAAGTCGAAAATTTGGTAGAAAAATTTACGTTTACCAATAAAATCAAAACTTCGGAAGACGGTGTAAAAGTAGAATGGAAAGAAAGATTTAATTACGCCAGGGGCTATACCTCCGACATAATTAAAAAAGTCTGGATTTTTATCCTGGTTGGAATTGGTTTGGGAGCGTGGATACACGGGTATGTTCCGATGAATTTTTTGGCTAAATACGCAGGCGCGGATAAATGGTATGCCGTTCCTTTGGCTACGCTTATTGGCATCCCACTTTATTCGAACGCCGCAGGCATTATTCCGTTGGTGAGCGCATTAACCGAAAAAGGGGTTGCATTGGGAACTACATTGGCATTTATGATGGCGGTTACCGCTTTATCTTTGCCTGAATTTATGATTCTAAGAAGGGTAATGAAAACGAAGTTGATTTTTATTTTCGCCGGAATCGTCGGGATAGGAATTATTTTTACGGGGTATTTGTTTAACTTTATTATAAAATAGGAAGTAGATAGGGAGCGGATTGTAACATATAGTAACGCATAGTAATTTAGTAGTAACTTATTGTAACAGATTATAGAAAGCAACAAAAAATTAGACAGGATTAATAAGTCGAGTTAAACATCAGGGGAGGAAAATATGAAAAAAGCAATATTAATCTTATTTGTTGTTTTGTTGAGGACGCCTTTGTTTGCCGCAGATATAGAACTGAAATACGACCAGGATGGGACACGTATGTATGGATATTCATGCGGGGGGTGAGCAACGTGTCATTCTCATTATGGAGTGAGGTTCACTCCTGCAAGCGTCTGTCAGGTTACGTCGGCAAAAATATATTCTTATAATACAGGTGGCACACAAACCTGTTCTCTTTATGTCTGGGATAATCAAAGTGGATTGCCGGGAACAGAAAGAGCAAAAGTTGCGTATAATCCTATTGTTAATGGTTGGCAAACCATCAGTTTTCCGACTCCTGTCGTTTGCAGCACGGATTTTTTGCTTGGGATAGAAGTCCCGCCTACGGGAACCGTATATGCGGTTACGGATTCCGGACTTAATAATCCCGATAGAATGTTTTGGAAGCTTACAGGCGGAGCATGGTTGTCAGCTTCGGATGCAGCCGGAGACTTTAGAATCAGAGCAATCGTTAATTACGAAGCGATAGAAGAAACATACGCCGATGCAAAGAAAACGACTCTTATGCAAAATACACCGAACCCTGTTTTTAAAGAAACTACAATTTCCTATACACTTTCAGAAAAGACAAAAGTAAATATACGTATATATGACATTGCGGGTAAAACGGTTAGGACTCTTGTAGATGATACAAAACCTGTGGGAGTTAATAAAATTATGTGGGACAAAAGAAATCAAAATGGCGAAACTGTTCCTTCGGGCATATATTTTTACATATTAAGTACTGAGAAACAGTCTTTTAGAAAAACTTTGATAGTTCTATAAACTAAGGAGGTTGTAATATGAAAATAGAAATACTGGGGATTGGATGCGCAAAATGCAAACAAACTTATGCAAACGCAGAGAAGGCAGTTAGTGACTTGGGCATTTCCGCAGAGATAGTAAAAGTAGAAAAAATAGATGAAATAATGAAATACAGTGTAATGATGACCCCTGCAGTAGTAGTTGACGGCGTTGTTAAATGTTCAGGGAAAATGCCTACCGTTGAAGAAATAAAAAGTTGGATTAAACCCGGATGAGGCCATTAAAAAAATATCCGGCGTGGCCGGATAAGAAAGTAACTTGTAGTAATTAAAGAGTAATTTGTAGAGGGGGGGAATAATGAACGCAAGAGTAATTTTTTCATTTGTAGCTTTCTCGCTTATTATTAACTCTGGGGTTTTTGCAGAACAGGATAAATTTACGATAACCGGGGAAGGTAAAATAAGGTTTAAATACGTAGAGGCAAACGTAGATACAATAAAAGGCAGTTACGGAGAAACACTAAAAAAAGGACTTACCTTGAGAGAAAGGATTGATTTATCCGTTAACGTCCCGATTACGGAATATCTGAAAGTAAACGGAACGGTAAGAATAAGCAATGAAGATACGCCTACTGTAATGTTGCCGGCTCCTGATTTCGTTTCTACCAAAGCTATTGCAGGATGGATGTCGTTGAGTTTTGAAAGAAGTCCGTTTACCGTAATCGCGGGAAGCTATGATGCAAGTTTTACCCCGTTGACATTTATGCGATGGGATTTGAACGACAATCCTCTTGGCGCTACAACTTGTGCCTGCCAGGCATCGGTCGGCGGAATCAGCGGAGAGAGCCTTGAAGAACTACAGGAAGATTATAAGTTGGAAGGCCTTAAAACGGAGTTGAGCGGAGAACTCGGGGATATTACGGCTTTGTTTGCAATTCCTCAATTTGAAAGTGAAAACAGAAATGTTAATAAATATATGTATGGGGCTAGAGCGAGGTTTGTTCCTTCTTTCATAGAAAATCTTTCTTCTGCGAGTATTGGCGTTACGGGATTGAGCGTAAAAGACGACACGACAACGGTTGGGCTGTCGTACACGAAACCTTTTCAAAGTGACGTTTTCGGATTTGACACCAGGATTCCTATTTTATGGAATACGTCATTCGTTGGGGAGTATGCGCGAAGTATAAGAGACGATGATTTGAGAAACACGTTAAGCCCCGTTTACAGAAAAAATGGTATTACCGGGGGATTACAACTTTTAAGCAGTGATAAGATAGATGCCAATTTGTTATACTTACATATGGACCCTTATTTTTCTCCTTTATATAAAGCGTTATCTTATGCCGCCAATCGCAAGGGAGTTCGTTTTTCTTTTACATGCAGAGAGTTGCCTTTGTTTTCCAAGCAAGTAACTATCGCGGGCTATTATAAAAAACTAAAGGAAATCGAACCTACATGGGATGAAGTATTTATACCTATTGTATATGATTCCAAGGTTACAACTATCCACAGCTCATTAACCGATTTTCTTGTTGCAAATTTTGGAATAACCGTACCAATAGTTTCCAATTGGAAAATAGAAAACGATTATGAATACAGGTCAGGGTATAGACCCGATGACATTTTAACGATAATGGATGAGCGAATAAGTGATCAAACTGCGATAGTATCTTTAATATTATCTTACGAGTTTACAATGCAAAGCAAGGTTTTGCTAAAATACCAATTTATAGATTATATGGACAATATTGGGGAGAAAGATTATAAGGCAAATATACCAATGTTACAGTTTAGTTTTAAGTTTTAAAACAGATAACAGAATTTAGGACGCAGATTTACGCAGCTGAGCTGGATAACTTAGAGTAATGCTTCTGCGTTGCAAACTCTAAGTAAACGCCGATAACAAAGGATAAAAAAGAACGGAAAGCGCTTGGATTAAAACAGAAAGAACAAAGGCAGAAAAGGACAGGATTTACAGGATTGAGAAATATTGAGCAGGAAATAAAAAAGGTAATTATTTTCGCAAGGGATTATAAATTTAGATGTCTAATAAATAGAATGAAAGAAAAGGAGGATATATGAAAAAGATACAACGTTTCTTTGTGTTTATCCTAATATCTATATTGGGATTCACGGCAAAAGGGTTTTGCGAGAGCGCTGACTCAAGCAAGACCGTTCATGCTATTATACGCGATACTACAACTGTTCGGGTTATTCTACATGATAGCGTCCAAGCCATTCCGGCAGTTATCGCTCGGGCTGACTCAACGAAACTACCGATGCTTATGGACTTTGGTGGAAATAGGTGTAAAAATTGCATAATAACGAAAAAACGACTGGAAAAAATTGAAAAAAAGTTTCAGGGAAAAGCAAAAATAATATCCTTAGATGTGAATAAAGAGAAGGAACTTACCAAGAAATACAAAATACTTCTTATTCCTACACTTATATTTTTAGATAAGACAGGAAAAGAAGTTTATCGTAAAACAGGGTTAATGGAAGAAAAAGCAATGAGCGCAAAACTGGAGGAGTTAACAAAATAGAACTATGAGATTGCACAGAACGAAAAGACGCAGAGAACGCTGAGAATGAAAGATGATTTAGTCCGCCTGAGGCGGATAAAAATTAACAGATAGCGAAAAACGGAAGAGAAGTTAGAGAGGGCGCCGAGAAAGAAAATTTAGAGACACAAATAATACAGAATAAAAAGGAAAGTATTTCAGAAAAGGAGATAAGATGAAAAAAAGTCTTTATATTTTGGGCGTTTTGATGATTGCTTTGATAACAGGCTGTAATAACACTAAAAAGCAAGCAGAAAATAAACAAGTATGCGTGGATACTACTTTACAAGCCGCAATAAATAAAATAGATACTTCCGCTCAAAATAAAACAGTTGAAACCAACCCGTCTGACAAATCCGAACAACTAAAAACAGGCCTGCCTAAAGTTATTTTATTGACGACATCCGAGGGGTGTAAATGCACACTTGAAAAATGTTCTGCAGGTGAAAAAACAGTTAAGGATTATGTTTCGCAATCTCAGGGAAAGATAACTTTTGAAAAGTTTGATTATATAAAAGAGCAAGATGCTACCGGAAAATTGGCAGAAAAATATGGAGTCACTACTATACCTGCCTTGTTGTTTTTTGATAAACAGGGGAATTTTACGGGAAAACTCGAAACTTCCTGGGATGAGAAAGCAATAAAAGAAAAACTGGGAATGAATTAACAAGAGGAAAAAACGAGATTCTTTGCTACACTCAGAATGACAAATTAGAAAGTGGATAGTAGGAGGGAAAGATGTTACAGAATTTGTTGGATAATGCCGCTTGTTTAGTCCAGACTAACCCGTGGTTGGCGTTTGGCGCAGTATTCCTTGGCGGGCTTCTTACTGCCTGCAACCCTTGTGTCCTAGCAATGATTCCTTTGATGATTGGGTTTGTCGGGGGGATGGAAGGAACATCGGGGTTCAAAAAGTCTTTTCTTTTTACGCTTGTTTTTATTTTAGGATTGTCCATAACTTTTGCCATTCTTGGGATTATTGCCGCTACTGCAGGAAAACTTCTCGGCGACGTGGGAGTTTTCTGGAAATGGATTGCAGGAGGCGTATGCGTAATTATGGGAATTCACCTGCTGGATTTAATAAAATTTAACGTTCCGGCGTTTGGTAAAATTAAGGTTAAACAAAAAGGGCTTTTAGGAGCATTTTTATTGGGATTGCTTTTTGGGGTAGTTTCCACTCCCTGCGCTGCGCCTATTCTCGTTGTCTTATTAACGTATATAGCAGCAAGCGGTTCCAGCATAATTTACGGAGCCATATTGCTTTTAGTTTATGCCTTAGGGCATTGTATGTTGATTCTTGTCGTCGGCACGTCTGTCGGACTCGCAAAAGGATTACTTGAATCCAAAGGGTTCAGAACTTCCACTAATATTTTAAGAAAATCCGCCGGAGTTCTAATAATGCTTGTCGGAATATATTTCTTGTTTTTCTTGCATACGTAGTATAAAACCGCTATCAAAAGGTTGAGTTAGTTGAGCGATTTAAGCAAGTGGAGCAAGAGTTGCGAGCAGGGAAGATAGCGTATCAGGACATCAGTAGGCAGAGAATCATTGAACAGAAACTCAAAAATTCAAAAATCAAAGACAGCTTTTATAAAATTTTCTTGACATATTATCATATATACATATCTTTATGTGATTATATAAATACGTATTAATAGGGGGCAAAATGGACGAATTGGTAACTCTATTTAAGGCTCTTACCGACGAGACTCGTTTCAGGATAATTAATCTACTTCTGAAGCGGGAGTTTTGTGTTTGCGAGCTCGTGGAAATACTTGATATGTCCCAACCAAGACTTTCCAGACATTTAAACATTCTCAAACAGACCGGAATATTGCAAAGCTGGCGGGAAGGAAAATGGATGCATTATGCAATAAAAAAAGAACTTTCAAATTATTGCAAAACCGTGCTTAACGGGGTAGGAGAAAAATTGAGTCAAGACAAAACAGGTAAACTTGATTTGCAGAAAGCGAAGAAAGTATCCAGAAAACCCGGCAAATCTTGTTGCGAGATATAATAAAGAACTCCGTCTAAAAGACGGGAATAATAAAAACAGTGGATTCCTGCTTTCGCAGGAATGACAACAGGGAAATAAAAGGGGGATAAGATGACTAAATATGCGAGCGCGGCATTGTTTCTTTTTTGTGTAGTTGTGTTACCTAACACGGGATGTTCGGATTCGCCAAAGAATGATAAAAGCCAGAGTAATCTTTCGGCAAATACTATAGATACGAAAAAAGCGTACAATTCAGAGGGTATGGGAACAGGGACAAACCCGGGAAGTGACAAAGAATCTCCCAATATAGCTATTGAGAAAGCGAGCAAAGAAAATAAGTATTTGTTTCTTGTGTTTTACAAACAGGATGACCAGAAAAGCGAAAAGATGAAGCAAGTTGTTGCTCAGGTAGAAAGAGAGCTTTCAGGAAAGGCAAATTTTACACGTATAGATATCTCAAACCCAAATGCGCAGGCAACGATACAGAAATATGGTATTGATAGAGCGCCGATTCCCATTACTTTAGTTATGGCACCAAACGGGGCTGTTGTAACCGGATTTCCCGATACTGTTAACAATGACCTGCTACGCAATGCATTCGTATCCCCAAAGACGACGGAGATTATAAAATCGGTTCAGGATAGAAAATTAGCTTATCTTTACATCGCTAATCGTGGTATGAAATATTATAAAGCAAATCTTGATTTGCTCAAGGAGACGGCAAAAGTGGATTTGCAAGGAGCGGCAAATATAATCGAGGTTGACCCCAAAAGCGAAGAAGAAAGTTCCTTATTGAAACAATGTGGGGTTGATGCTTCTACCAAAGAAGCTACCGTTCTGATTCTTAATTGCGGTAGTGTTGTAGGTAATCTTACCGGAAAGTTCGTTAAACAGATCCTACTTTCAAGGACAATGAGCGGTTGTAGCGGAGGCAGTTGCGGTGGGGGTACTTGCAAATAATTAGAATTGGAGACAACATATGAAAAGCATTAATATCGTGATAAAAGAATTATCCGAGAGGAAGAACCAGCTTGTAACGAGTTTTATTGCTATCGTTTTGGGAATAACGGTAATCGTTGCCATAAAAACCATAACTTACTTTTCCGAAAAAGCCGTAGCAAGAGAATTGGACAACCTTGGAGCAAACGTATTGATTTTGCCGAAGTTTGCAACGGTAAACGACTACTACACTGCGGATTTTGAAGGCGAAGAATTACCGGAAGATTATGTGGACAAAATTACCGCTTCCGACCTCAAGGGAGTGGATAACCTCTCGCCAAAGTTGAGTTTTTCTGTCATTATAGATGAAAAGAAAGTTAACCTGACAGGAATATTACCTAAAAGTGAATTCAAAACAAAACCTATGTGGCAGACAGCCGGGACTATTTTCTCTCCTCCTGCGGGATGTGGGACTACTGCGCCTCCACCTTCTTCGGACAAAAGAGTAGCTATCAGGAATAGGGTAATAGACTCTCTTGCCCAGAATGAAGTTCTTATTGGCAGTGAAGTAGCAACCCGTTTAAAACTATCCGAGGGCAGCAAACTTAAAGTACGCGGGGAAGAATTCTCCGTTATTGCCATACTTCCGGAAACAGGTACGCTTGATGACACGAGAATTTTTGCTCACCTTCATACCGTTCAAAGACTTTTTGGAAAGGGAAGCGTAGTCAGTGTGATAGAAATGATTGGTTGTTGCAAAGAAATATCAAAAGGTTTGATTAACGGGTTGAACAAACTTTTGCCTGACGCTAAAGTAGTAACGGTAAAACAAATTGTCAGCACCCAGCAAAATACAAACGAGATGATGAGTAAGTTTTCTATCATATTCTTAATAATAATAATTTTAGTCGGGGGAGTTTCAATTGCCAATTATATGTTTGCCAATGTTCATGAGCGGAGGAAGGAAATCGGAGCTCTTCTTGCAATTGGCGCAACTCCCGGGAAAATATCTTCACTCTTTCTTATGAAGTCTCTTATACTTGGTTTTTGTGGAGGGGTTGTAGGATATTTTGTAGGGACCCTGCTCGCCGTTACGCTTGGGCCAAAGATAGCAAAAGTAACCGTTTTACCGATTCCAAGTCTTTTAGGTTATTCTATTCTTATAAGTATCCTTATTACGACTCTATCAAGTTTAATCCCGGCAAGAAAGGCAGCAAGAATGGACCCTGCAGATATTTTAAAGGAGATTTAAAATGATAAAAATAGAGAATCTAAACAAAAAATATAGGTTGAGAGGGAAAGACGTCTTTGCTCTGAGGGATGTTAATTTTAAAGTTGAAGATAAAGAATTTGTCATAATTGTTGGCCCGAGTGGCAGCGGGAAAAGCACTCTCCTTCTGACATTGGGAGGATTAATTCATCCTACTTCAGGCAAAGTTTTTATTGGCAATAAGTCTGTCTATGGTCTTTCCATAAAGGAAAGAGCTGAAATTAGAAAGACAGATTTGGGGTTTCTGTTCCAGACATTTAGTCTTATTCCTTATCTCACTGCTCTGGAAAACGTACAAATATCTCTATATGTTGCCGGGAAAAAGTCCGTAGAGCAGAAGAAAATCGCAACTCAACTTTTAGAAAAAGTAGGATTGGGGGACAGGTTAGACCATAAACCTTTTGAATTGAGTGTTGGACAGCAACAAAGAGTTGCAATGGCAAGAGCGTTAGCCAACAGCCCTTCCATTTTATTGGCGGATGAACCAACCGGAAGTTTAGACCCATCCCTTTCGGAAGATATGTTAAATTGGCTTGGCACCTTACATAAAGAAGGACTTACAATTGTTATGGTAACTCACAATCACGATACTATTAAGAGATACGCTACCCGAAGTTTGAATTTGGTAGAAGGAATTTTAAGCGAAAGAAATAACTGACAGGAGAGGACTATGAACAAAAAGAAAAATCTTTCATTGTTGGATAGGTTTCTGACTCTCTCAATATTTATAGCTATGGGAGTAGGTATAGGAATTGGGTATTTTATTCCGTCCATAACTTTAGCTATCACTAAAATGCAAGTTGGGACGACTTCGATTCCCATTGCGATAGGTTTGATATTAATGATGTATCCGCCTCTGGCAAAAGTAAAATATGAAGAATTGGGCAAGGTTTTCAAGGATACAAAAGTTATGTCGTTATCCCTTATCCAGAACTGGATTATCGGACCCGTATTAATGTTTGCCCTTGCAAGTATATTCCTTCGCAATTATCCCCATCTTATGTATGGAGTTATTCTTATCGGGCTTGCCCGTTGCATCGCTATGGTAATCGTATGGAATGAACTTGCCGAAGGCGATACTGAATATGCCGCAGCTTTAGTCGGATTGAATTCTTTGTTCCAGGTTTTTTTGTATTCTTTTTATGCATATATATTTATTACCGTGCTCCCCGCTCATATGGGTATAGGAAAAGGAATTGCCGTAAACATTACGATAGGACAAATTGCAAAAAGCGTTTTTATATATTTAGGAATACCTTTTATCGCAGGCATAATTACACGTTTTTCTTTGATAAAAATAAAAAGTAAAAAATGGTACGAAGAAAAATTTATACCTAAAATAAGTCCGATTACTTTAATTGCATTGCTTTTTACCATTGTAGTTATGTTCTCATTAAAAGGTAATTATATAATTAAACTTCCTATGGATGTTTTAAGAGTTGCAGTGCCTTTGCTTTGTTATTTCTTGCTTATGTTCTTTATAAGTTTTTTTATGTCTTACAAGCTGGGCGTAAATTACGAAAAGTCGGCTACGCTTTCGTTTACGGCGGCAAGCAACAACTTTGAACTGGCAATTGCAGTAGCCGTTGCGATATTCGGGATTAATTCACAGGAGGCTTTTGCTGCGGTTATCGGGCCGTTGTTGGAAGTGCCCGTTCTTATAAGTCTTGTAAATGTGGCGTTATTTTTTAAGAAGAAGTATTTCTTGCATAAACCTGTATTATAAACGCGGAATTAACAAAAAATAAAATTAACAGGGATTTGAAGAGACTTTTAAGAGATAACAAAAGGTAAAGAATTATAAATAAAATTAAAAGAAAAAATGGGGTAGAAAGAAAAGGAAAAGATGGAAGAAACGATAAATAAAAAATATATTATAGGGTTTATGGATACGGAAGCAGGCAAAATACCTAAAGTACCAACTGCATTAAATATTGTTGATAAGTGGGGAACAT
Organism: bacterium; assembly: GCA_028716385.1. Taxonomy (GTDB): domain Bacteria; phylum Hydrothermota; class UBA3073; order JACQXS01; family JAQTXJ01; genus JAQTXJ01. The sequence goes on from JAQUPX010000001.1 coordinate 250,379, forward strand.
TTAGAGTCAGGTGGTCGTTTAACCGAATGGGATACACAGTGACCCCGGGTATTTATGCCGTAGGAAATCCAAACCGTGATTCGCTTGTATTAGTATCCGCAAACTACAAACTGAGTTTCGACGTTTTGCGGCAAGCCATAAAAGGAATGGATGCATACATAATGGTAATTGATACGAACGGCATTAACGTATGGTGTGCTGCGGGAAAAGGAACATTCGGGACATCCGAAATAGTCAATCGTATTGAGATTACGGAATTGAAAAAACTCGTTAATCACTGGAATATTATTTTACCTCAACTTGGAGCTCCCGGAGTTTCAGCTTATGAAGTAAAAAGACTGTCCGGGTTTTCGGTTATTTATGGACCGATTCGCGCTGTTGACATAAAGGCTTTTATCAATGCAGGAATGAAAGCTTCAAAAAAAATGCGGCAGGTCAGGTTTTCGATTTATGACAGGTTGTTGCTGGTTCCGATGGAAATTATGAGTGGCTTAAAATACATATTGTGGGCAGCATTTATAACTGTTCTGCTCTCGGGATTTTCGAAAACAGTATATTCAACTACCACAGCCGTAATTGCAGGAGCACATTCGGTATTAATCCTGATACTTGCATATTTAAGCGGAACTATATTTGGGCCGTTACTTCTCCCCTGGTTACCCGGCAGAAGTTTTTCGTTTAAGGGGGGAATTCTTGGACTTCTTTTGTTTGCAATTTTGTGCGTTACGGGTTTTATTGGGAAAAATTTGATTGAGAGTATAGCGTGGTTATTTTTAATTCCCGCGATTAATTCATTTATAGTAATGAACTTTACGGGTGCTTCGACGTATACGTCTTTGTCCGGAGTAAGAAAAGAAATGCGTATTGCTGTGCCTTTGCAAGTAATATTTGCATTTATCGGGATAGTTTTATATGTAATTAGCAGATTCATATAATTAAAAAATTAAACAGGGTGGTATCCAGCCCAGCTGGATACCAATCCCTAATCCGCCGGAGGCGGAAAGGGCTTGGTATGGAAGAACAAAAATATCTTAAGAATGTAGTTACTCTGGAGTTTTACTTTATCAAGTGCACGGGTTGCGGTATGTGCGAGACCGTTTGTCCGCATAGTGTTTTTGAAGTTAAAGAAGGAAAGGCGCATATTACGGAAAGGGATTTATGTATGGAATGCGGCGCTTGTGCGAAAAATTGTCCGACAGAAGCAATCAGGGTTAAAGCGGGAGTCGGTTGTGCCGGGGCAATTATTATGGGCGCGCTTACAGGAAAAGAGCCAACGTGCGGACATTCGGATGATTCGAAAAAGTCTTGCTGTGGGTAGAGGATTTCACTGCATAAACAGAGAAAAACATATAGAGTAACCACGAGATTTCACAGATTAGCATGAGAAACAGAATACAGAAAAACAAGGAGCACAAAATAAATTATAGCCACGGATAAAAAACACGGGTTTACACGGATTAAAAAAAAGAACAGAAAGTTTAGACAGTAAAAGACAAAAACAAACAATCAAATTAGATAAACTCCGCTCTTGACAAATTATGAATTATGTATCATACATATAATAGTATAAAAAAAAGTCCAGTCCGCCTTAGGCGGAGATAAGTTGGCCTAATGTTCCTTACGGAACAAAGTCCAACTAAGGGGGAAAAATGAAAACATATAAAGTATTAGTTTCAATGGCATTAGTTATGTCTTTTTTCGTTATATCTCAAGTAAAAGCAGAGACAAGGCAAGTTGTGGTGGTAGAAGAACTGACAACGACAGTTGGCTGACAATATTGTCCAGGCGCAGCGGGTACGCTGCACCAATTAGAAGTTGCAGGCGGTGACGCATTAGCACTTATAGCTTGTCATATGCAGTATTCGGGAATGACCGACCCATTTAGAACAACAGAAACAGGGGGAAGAGCAATAAATTACTATGGTGCTGGTGTTAGCACAGGAATTCCTGTTTCATATTGCGATGGGATTATTCAAAGGGTAGGTGGACAGGCGTATAGCACATATCTTTCCGATTTCAATGCCCGTAAAGCAGTAGCATCGCCTATTAAGATAGAAATTACAGGTTCTTATAATTCATCGGCAAAGACAGGAGTTGCCAATATCCATATTAGCAATACAAGTGGTTCTACCGTTAGTGGGACTATGCAGTGTATACTTACGGAAACCAAAATTGCGTATGCCTGGGGCGCGGGAACAAGCGCTCCTCAAGATAGCATATTCGGTGCGGCAAGAGATTTGATTCCTGACCAGAATGGTGACGCAGTGTCAATAAACGCAGGTGGTTCTATTGATAAAACCAGAGATTTTACCATAGCCCCAACGTGGAAACCGGGAGATTGTTGTCTTGTTGTATTTGTTCAAGGGAGCAACAAGGAAATATATCAGGCGGCAAAAGTTCACGTAACACAAATAGGGATTGCAGAATCGACAATAAAATATCCCGTTATGTTGAAAAACGAACCTAATCCATTTAAAGATAAAGTAACTATTAGTTATAATATTCCCGTTACTTCTAAAACATCACTGGAAGTTTATGATATAACAGGCAAATTGGTAAAGACAATCGTTAATAAAGTAGAAACCATTGGTCATAAAGAAGCGCTCTGGGATGGGAAAGATATTAAAGGGAAGAAAATGCCATCCGGTTTGTATTTTGTAAAACTTGCCTGCCTACCGGCAAGGCAGGTGTCCGGGAAAACCGAATTGACAAGCAAAGTAATGTTATTGAGATAGAATTGAGGGGGAAGAATAAAATATGAAAATAGCAATGGAACATCCCGCTAAGGCGGTGATTGGTTGTGACCATAGAGGAATAGAGTTTAAAAATAAGGTGATAAATATTTTGAAATCCAAAAGTATTGAAGTTCTGGATGTGGGTACCAACACGGATAAGTCTTGTGATTACCCGGATTTTGGATTTAAGGTGGCAGAGATTGTTGCAAAAAAAGAAGCAGACTTTGGAATACTTATATGTAATTCCGGGATAGGAATGTCTATTGTTGCAAACAAAGTCAAAGGTATCCGTGCCGCACTTTGTATAAATGAAAAACTTGCAGAATATGCTCGTTTACATAATGACGCCAATGTTCTTGTTATTGGAGCAGAATTTGTCAGTGTCGAACTGGCGGAAAGTATTATAAACAAATGGCTTGGCACTAAGTTTGAAGGCGATAGGCATATAAAAAGGATACAAAAAATAAGTGACCGGGAAGAGAAACAGATACCTAAGGAAGAATGCGATAGAATTGTGAAAAAATGGCAAGACGAAGTAAGGAAATGGCAATCACAAGCGTGGAGAAGATAAAAAACCTACTCTTTACAATTAGGAAGCCCTTGCTTACCCACCTCTAGAGGGAAGCATTAGCAATTAGGGATTCCTATATGGATATTTTTTGTTGACAATAAGAATATTGTAGTTATTTTTGCAAATATTGTTATAAATATTCTTTCAGGAGGTGAAAGATGCTAAAGGTAATACCACTTTTAATAGCTGTTTTTGCGTTTGTAGTTGGTTGTGGCCCTAAAGGAGCTTCCCAGGAACAATTAGCAACTTTAGCCCAGTCAAAAGCAGCCTGTGATGCCGCAGAGGGCAAACTAAAAGAAATAGAGGCACAGAAAGCGGAATTAGAGGCTCAGATTGCGGATAAACAAAAAGAGCTTCAAGCGTTACAAGAAGAATTTAATACAGAAGAAAAAGCTAGAACACAAAAACCGGAAGAAGCACCTAAAGAGGATAAGTGAAAAATAAGGGAGGATAATACTTATGAAAACCAGAAATATTATGTTTGCCCTTATGGTATTTGCTACTATAGGGTATGCACAGGAAAAACTTACGTACGTTCAAGCGACTTCCCTTATAACTCAATATAAGGGTAGAGAAACAGAGCTTCAAACAAGCATTACAAATGGGACTGCAGAAGTAGACAGCTTGAAAAACGTAATTGCTCAATTGGACGTAGAAATATCTACGCTTACAACCAGATTGGAAGAACTTAGAGCCGTGCCACTGGAACCGGAATGTACTTACTACGTCGTAAAAGAAGGAGATTTCTTGGCGAAACTTGCCGAATATAAAGAAGTATACGGGCGTGGAAATTATGCAAAATGGCCCAAAATTTATAATGCGAACAGAGACTTAATCAAACATCCTACAGTGATTCAGCCGGGATGGAAACTTAAAGTCCCAAGACCATAAAAACTATAAAACTAATAAAGCAGGGAATTCTGAAAACAATCGGAGTTCCCTGCTTTATTCTAATCATATGATAAAAACTCGTATATCGATAAAAGGAATTAATCCCTTAGCTCTTTACGGAAAACTGGATGAGAACTTGCTGATATTATCCAAAAAATACAATGTTAAAATTATTGCAAGGGGAGAAAATCTCTTTTTGCACGGGAATCAGGAAAATGTAGAAAAACTAAGGGGAAATTTAGTATACCTTATAAGAGAAATAAAAGAAGGCAGGAGCATAAATAAAGACAATCTTATTATCAATTTCGGTCAGAATAATATTTCACACAGCATTGAAAACAAAACAAATGGAACATCTAGGACATCTGGCACATCCCGATATGGCGGCGACCGCTATGGTGGTAACGGGTATTCTCAATTTAATGATTCCGAAAAAATTATCGGGGTAGTAACTCCAAGAACGCCGGGGCAGGATGTTTATCTGAAAGCTCTTAACAAGTTTGATATTGTTGTTTGTATAGGGCCTGCAGGAACCGGTAAAACTTTTCTTGCGGTTGCAAAAGCAGTAGACTTATTAAAGACAAATACCGTTCGCAGGGTAATACTTACGAGGCCTGCGGTTGAAGCAGGTGAGCGGCTTGGATTTTTGCCCGGCGATTTCAAAGAAAAAGTGGACCCTTATCTCAGGCCATTATACGACGCTTTGCACGAACTGCTTCCTCGTGATAAAATAAGGCAATATATGGAAGACCACGTCATTGAGATATTGCCTCTTGGTTATATGAGAGGCAGGAATCTTGACAAATCGTTTATCATACTTGATGAAGCGCAAAACGCAACCAAACTCCAGATGAAAATGTTTTTGACAAGACTCGGCGTAGGTTCAAAAGCCTGTATTACGGGAGACATCACCCAAATTGATTTAAAGACAAATGAGGAATCGGGACTCCCGCATATTCAACAGGTACTTGCAAATGTTTCGGGTATAAAATTTGTAACCCTTACCGGGAAGGACATCGTAAGACATCCTCTTGTTAAAAAAATCGTAGAAGCCTACGAAATATATGAAAAAGAAAATAAGAACAAATAGTATTATATTATTCGCGGCTTTCCTCGTTGTGCTCAATTTAATGTATCCTGCTCCCGTTAATACCAAATTCAACTTACAACTTGGGACTGTTGCGCCAAGAGACATAATAGCTCCCTGCACTTTTTACATACAAAAAAATAAAAACGAACTTCAAGCAGAAATAGAAAAAGTAAAACAGTTCGTAGTTCCGGTGCTGCAAGAAACGCCAATCCCTGCAAATCAGCAGGCGAGTCAATTTTTTCAAAAGCTCGATGAAATAAAAACGGATTCCGTATCGTATGATAAAAAGAAAGAAAATCTTGCATTAATAATACCAACGATTACGGAACAATCGAGTTCCATGCTTTTGCGGAAACCTTATGCCGGAATAAGGGATACTTTACTTAATCTTATAGACGGGTTTATGGAAAAGGGCGTTATAGAATCCACGGGTTTAATTTCCTCACCGGTTGTTGTAATTATGGGGCAGGAATTACCGACTTTCCTGGAAAATTTTGTAAATTATAATGATGTTTCTGCGCTTCTCGAGGAAAAAGCTATAAATAGTTTTAAGGATAAAGCTACGATAAGCGCTTTTATAGAGATAGGGCAGTTTTTTATTAAACCAAATTTAAAATTTGACTACATAGAGACGGAAAAGAGAAAGGAAGAAATTATCGCTCAGGTAAAACCAACAAAAGGTGTTATTCAAAAGGGAGAAATTATAGTAAGGGCTCACGATATCGTTACCCAAAACACTTTAGAAAGATTAAGTTCTTTACCGCAATCTTCCGGGAAGACAAAATTGTCCATAATTCTGGGCAGGAACATTGTCTATATTCTGGCAATATTTATTTTGTTGTTATGTATTTATTTTCTTCATCTTACATTGCTTAATGATCTCAAAAAAATGGTTTTACTTTTATTGCTTCTATCGGTTACGGCAGGTATGACATCCGTTGTATTAGTGTTAAATTTATCCGCTTATCTTATTCCGGCAGCAACATTCGGGATACTCGTCTCTCTGTTGTTGGGGACGCAGGTTGGGATAATAGGGGTAATCGTTCTAACCATTCTGATTAGTGTTTATACCGGAGGAGATTTCGGCCCGATAATTTTATCTCTTTTTGTCGGCAATATTTCAGTATTTGCATCTGCCAATGTAAAAAGAAGTTTTGATTTTTATAAGCCGGTAGTATATCTTGCTTTAGCTTATGGTGTTACAGCTCTTGCGGTAGAACTTTTAAAATTAAGTCCTTTCCTGCCTTTATTGGTATCGGTAGGTTGGGCGCTGCTGGGTGGAGTAGCTTCTGCCTTCATAGCATTCGGGTTATTGCCATTATTTGAAAATGCTTTTAAGATTACTACGTCTATTACTTTATTAGAGTATGCGGATTTTAATCATCCTATGATGCAAAGACTTGCCGTTTATGCCCCCGGGACTTATCATCATTCCATTACGGTTGCCAATCTTGCGGAAGCCGGTGCGAGAGCAGTGAATGCGTATCCCTTGTTGGCAAGAGTAGGCGCATATTACCATGATATGGGCAAATTAAAAAAACCGAATTATTTTGTTGAAAACCAGGGAGAGAAACATCGTACCAGTAAAATTAAGCCGGAGTTAAATGCGCTGGTAGTTATTTCCCACGTAAAGGAAGGGGTAGAACTTGCCCAAAGCGAAGGATTCCCGAAGGAAATAGTAGATATTATTGCGTCCCATCACGGAACGACTATGGCCTCTATGTTTTACCAGAAAGCAAAAGAAAACGAGGCCGAGGGAAGCGATGTAAACGAACTGGATTTCAGGTATCCGGGTCCGCTTCCAAAAACAAAAGAAGCAGCGATCGTTATGCTTGCAGATGTGGTAGAAGCGACGGCAAGAAGTGTTGATTCACCGGCGCCTAACAAGTTAAAAAACATTATAGAGGAAACTATAAAAATGAGACTGGAAGAAGATCAACTTTCTATGGCAAATTTAAGTATGGAAGAGTTGGGAAAAATAGAAACCAGTTTCTTGCCTATATTAATGGGCGTGTTTCATCCACGTATTTCTTATGAAAAAAATATTTCTGCAAAATAATCTGGTATTTAGCCTGCCGTCTAAATACATAAAGCAACTCAAATCATTAACGTTGCTAATACTTAAGACGGAAGAAAAAACAATATCCCCGAAACTACCGTCAAATATAGAAATTGGAATCACGTTTGTAGATAACGTACAAATCAAAAAGTTAAACGCAAAATACAGAAAGAAAAATACGCCGACAGACGTTATTGCTTTTCGCATAGATGCGGAAACGTCTAAAAAGCTCAAGAAAAGCATAGCGCTTGGAGATATATACATATCCGTGGAAAGAGCCTCCGAACAAATTATAAAAGGCGAAACTCTTGCGTTAGAACTGGTACACCTGATGGTTCACGGCGTTTTACACGTTCTTGGATACGACCACAGCGTCAAAATGCGCAGCAAAGAAAAATATTATTTCAAGAAATTCAGTTCTAGTTATTGAAATAGCAAGTTATTTTTTCCATAATAAAATACAAAAATGCTTTTACTGGAATTTGCTTCTTTAATTGTTCTTCTTGGTATGTCTGCTTTTTTTTCTGCTTCCGAGACGGCTATATTTCATTTGCCGGTCATAACGATTGATAAACTTATTTACCGCCATAAAAATTTACAAATATTAAAGAGGCGGGAATTATTGCTCGGAACGCTGCTTTTTGGCAATACGCTTGTTAACGTAAGCGCATCCATAATTTCAGGACAAATAGTTTACCAGATATTTCACAGCTCATACATACTCATATTAACTTGTGTTTTGACTTATGTTTTACTGGTATGTGGTGAAGTTACGCCGAAACTTTATTCTCTACGTAATGCAGAAAAGATTGCCATTAAGGCAACACCTATTTTGAATATATTGAGATATATATTATCCCCGGTTGTGTTCCCGCTGGAAGCATTAATTTCTTTTATTTCTCCTAAAAAACAATCAAACTTCAGCAAAGAAGAATTCAAAACTTTTATACAATCGGACAAACAATTGAGTATGAAAGCCCAGAAGATTATATTGAATTTGTTGGAATTCAAAAACTTTACCGCGGAAGATTTAATGACACCGATTACACGGTTGGAGTGTTTAGAAGATTCTACCATTCCTGACAAAACATTAGTTGAAAAATTAAAACACTCAAGAATTCCGGTTTACGAAAATGATATTGCAAATATAAAAGGCATTTTCTATGTAAAAGACATGTTAAAAACAAATAATAATGAAACGTATATGCCTCTCAAACAATTAATGCGAGTTCCTTATTATGTAGAGAAATCGATGAAAGCATCCGAAGTGTTTACGGAATTTAACAGAAGACGAATTCACATTGCCGTGGTAACAGACGATTCAAAAAAGACATTGACAGTCGGAATAATTACTATGGACGACATATTAAAAACCATAATTCTTAAATAATCATATGCTTATAATGCTTATATTGTTGTTGTTCTGCGCTTTTTTTGCTGCCTCGGAAATGGCATTTATCGGGTGCAACTGGGTACGATTGAAGAACTGGGCGGACAATAAAAAACCCGGCGCAAAACTGGCTTTGAAATTATTACATCACCAGGAAAACCTTTTAGGAACGATACTTGTAGGAACGAATTTAACCATTGTCGGGATGAGTTTGCTCGCAAATAAGTACTGGGAAAATAAAATACCGGAATTTTTAATATCCCTGATATGCACTGTCGCTATTTTCTTTTTTGCTGAGATACTTCCAAAGGCGATAGTTTCAAGAGCCAAAGATAAGTTCTTCATTTTGTTTACGCCTATGTACATATTTTTTTACTGGGTTCTTTATCCTTTTATATTCATTGTTTACAGGACCGCTACGGGAATATTGAAGTTGTTAAAATCAACTTCTTTGCCACGTAATTCGGTCTTTACAAAGGAAGAATTCAGGGTAGCTTCCAAGCATCTTTTCTCGCTTAAGGAACAAGGCATTATATTAAGGTTAGTTGAATTCGACAGCAAGCCTGCAAGAGACATAATGATTCCGCTTAATCAAATATGCGCGATAGAAATGAATTCTTCCGTTGAAGAGGCGAGAAAAGTAGCTGCCGAAACTCAATATTCAAGGCTTCCCGTGTATGAAGAAACCGTTGACAAAATATCCGGGTATATAAGAGCAAGGGATTTGTTAATCACGGGCGATACTAAAACTATCATTAAAGAATGCAAAATCGTAACGGAAACAAAACTGCTTAATGAACTGATTAGCGAATTAAATATGGATAACCCCGGTCTTATACTGGTGAAAAATGCAAACAATAAGATAACGGGTATGATTACGATGGAAGACATTATAGAAGAACTCTTCGGAGAAATAGAAGACGAGTACGATAAGATATAAACTAAACAATTCGCCACGAAAGCACTAAAGCACTAAAAAACAGGCAACAGAAAGCAACCACCCCGCCGAGGCGGGGTAAACTCCGGACACGGATTTACACGGACAAAAAATGAACTGCAAAAGAGAACGGAAAGAAAAAGCTTTACCACGAAAGCAAAAAGAAAAACAAAAGAAGAGCACGAAAAACAGATAGCGGAAATTTTCACCGCAGAGACGTCCCGCCAAAGCGGGATAAACTTCGTTCGCAGAGGACAAATAAAATTTAGAGTTAACAAAACAGACAATAATCAATCCTTGACGCAGCGGACGCTACAACCGCACCCTTTGGTACTGCCGGTACGGTACGCATAAGCGATATTGTAGTAAAGGTCACGGTACCATACGAAGGTAACATCGTCCTCCGTAGTAAACCACCAGTAACCGTAGCGCATCATACCGTCGAACGCACCACCGTAGCTACCACGATAACCACCCGGAAGCGCCGAAAAACCACTTTCATTGGTTGCGCCGAAGTTTGGACTTTTCCAAAGCGTTGTGCAATTTTCTTTCAGTTTCCCACCTGCTACACTTTCTCCACCCAAATAATCGGTAAGAATTGTCCATTCGGAATCAGACGGTGTATGCCAGCCAACAGGGCACATATTATGGGTGTCTGCTACTGCATACCAATTATACAAACGACCATAAGTATCGCCCTCAGCCGGAATGTTATTATAATTACAATATGCTCCGGTTGTTAAACTGCTCCACTGAGTGCTGTCAGAGACATTTGGAATACTTGTGCCGTTGCGGTATTTAGTGGTTTTAAGGTTTTCTGCCATCCATACCTGTGTGCCTATTTGTACCACTGCATAATGATTGCTGTCTGCATCCGTGCAATCAACAAAATTAAATGTCACTGTCTGTGTTTGAGTAGGTATGAGCATAAAGATAGTGCGATAAATTCCTGATTTCCCGGTTATCTTCAACCTGTCGTTTGTAGTATATTGCATATTTATTATTGATTTATCACCTTTTGCACTTTCCGTCTTTGTTGTATTTGAAGCTGTATTTTGTTTGTCTATACTTGACGTTATTCCAACATATCTTATTTCAGTTCGCCTCAGTCGGGATAAATTATTGCTTACTATTTTTGCCATATAGGAATATGTATCTGACTTTATTTTCAAAAGATATATACCGCTGCTAAGTCTACTCAGGCTGTATGTGTGATGTCCTTTTGATAATAATGCCTGTGTTTGCGAAATTCTTTTTCCTGTTATGTCATACAGTTTAAGGGTTGTTTTGCCTTGAGTGGTTGCTTCGAAATCCACTGAACAATTACCTGCCATTGGGTTCGGATAGATATGCAGACTATTTCCCTTAACAGAATTTAAATCTGATTCGGCTATTCCTGTTGCTGTGAGATACAATATATCGCTTCCGCTAAGGGTCGTATCGGTGCATTGCGTCAGGTTTTCTACTTTTACGGAATCAACGGTTGTGCTTGCGCCTGTTCCTGCAAAGGTGATTTGATAATTCTGCGCATAAGTTTTTGTTATCGCAAAAACCAGCAAAAAGGAGACTGCAAATATTTTCATTTTTTATTAGCGTATTATGTTATCGTGAGTGAAAGAATAACAAAAATGCTGGATTCCCGCTTACGCGGGAATGACAAATGGAAATCCGACACTTAATAATATATCGCTACCAACAATATCAGCATTCCCACAAAGAGCCATACTACATACGAAGTTATGATTCCCGTGTGCGCTTTTCTCAACAGGTTACCCGCTTCAACAAGCGCCTTATACATAGTATTCCATACGTAATCCGCCAGTCTGTCGCCTAAAACCCACACGATATTTGCAAGGGTAAGGAAAAATCCTTTTCCCCAGAGATAGAAATCGTATCTTCCGTTAGATGCGTTGTTATATATTTTACCAAACCCCATCTCATTTTTGACGGTATTGTAAAATTCTCCGCCACTGACGTTTGCCGTTTCGAGTTTATCGATATCTTCTCCGCCGATGAAAGCCGTGGTAGTTCTTGTAGTTTTAACTCCATTCAACAGATAGATAATTGCACCGACTATAAGTCCTACGATAATAAGTAACGTTGCCAGTGTCGGCACCCAATTTCCCATAGATGGCGGGATTGAGCCAATAATCGGGTAAATAAAAGTGCTTAACGGAACTTTATAAGCAAATATACCAAACGCTATACAAAGCAAAGCAAGAACAACTACGGGTGCTGCCGTGGCAAAACTTTCTTTTTCTTTTATGTCCTGAGAGTTTCTTTTTTGTCCAAGAAATACGCCGTGAATTAGTTTTACGAATGAGGCAAGGGTTAAAGCGCTTCCGAACATTGCCGCAATTAACCATAACACCCATATTCCCGTTCCTGACCTTCCGGATTCTATTATCCCTTGATATACCATCCATTTCGAGAAAAATCCGTTAAACGGGGGAACACCGGAAATTGACAACGCGGCAATAAGACACGCTCCAAAAGTCCAGGGTAGCGCTTTTGAAAGTCCGCCCATATTTTCTATTTCCGCGCTTTTTGCCGTTTTTGCTGCTGAGCTGCCGCATAAAAACAAGCAACTCTTGTATATGGCATTATTGACCATATGGAAAAGTCCTCCTGCTATGCCTATCGGAAGACCCGTACCTATACCAATGACCATATACCCTACCTGTGATACTGCGTGATAAGAAAGTAATTTCATTATATTGTGTTGAACCATAGCCATCATTACTGCGGCAATAAGTGTAAACGAGCCAATTATCATAAGTATTAAAGACAACCCGGAATTTGGAACAAAATCAAAGAAATTAAGACAGATTCTGGAAAGCAGATATATTCCTAATAGTTTATCTAAAGATGCCGGCAAGAATGCCATAATCGGGGCGGGTGTTGATTTGCTGGCGTCGGGTATCCACGTGTGAAAAGGCATAGAGCCAGCTTTGGCAAGCGCGCCTATCAGCATCAGGATAAAAGAAGTGATAGCGAGACCGCTGTTTAATGGGATTTTTGATATGTCGCTCATTCTGAACGTATGGGTTATGCTCCATAACAATAAAATTCCCAGTAACAAGCAGAAATCCGAGAACCCCATAATAAATAATCCTTTTAATGCTACTTTATAAGAGCCGAGGCTTAATAATCCGTACATAGTTAAAAGCACGATACCCCAGAAAATCACAAATATTATAAAATCGTTTGCCAGAACTGCGCCGCATCCTGCTCCAATCGTAAGGAGCAAGTAGCCGTAGTATTCCGAAAGTCGGGATTTTTGTCCTTCATTCTCAAATGAATTGTTTATGTTTTTTGTGGAATATATGGAAACAAGTAGTCCAAACAAGTTAATAAATAGGAGCAAGAATGTGGAATATATATATCCCCTTAAAGCAAAGTTAACTCCGATAGCCGGTATCCAGCTATAATTTAAAGATATGTCATAGCCGGAATTAACGACATTCAGTATACAAAAAGAAAGTATAAGTCCTATGGAACTTCCCGTTATAGCTAATGCGGAACGGAACCCTTTTGAAATTTTAGGTAAAACAAGTACAAAAACTCCCAGAATAATCGGCAAAAAAATTGTTAAAGCAAGCATAATTCCTCCTGTAATTTTAATATAATCTTATATACAATTCTATATTCATTTTGTCAAATTTTAGTATTTTTATTTCGTAATTTTTTGAAAAATTCTTCCATAAGGGACTTACAGATTGGTTCAAGGATACCCGAAACTACTTCAAGTTTGGGCGTTTTAATCTTGTAAGAGCTAACGAGTCCGCCTGCAAGGGGGTCAGCAATTCCGAATACGCATTTGGAAATCCGCGCAAGCATTATTGCCCCGGCGCACATTGGACAGGGTTCAACCGTCACATAAATAATGGCATCGTTAAGTCGCCAGTTGTTTAAAGTATTAGCGGCACTGGTGATAGCTATTATTTCGGCGTGGGCGGTCGGGTCGTTAAGGGATTCTACCCGGTTATGTCCGCGTCCTATTATTTTATTATCAAGAACAATAACCGCACCAATGGGAACTTCTTTTTTTTCTAATGCGAGTTCCGCCTCTTTGACGGCTTCTCCCATAAAATAAGCATCAGTCATTATGATTTTTCTATTTCTTCGACTGCCTGGTTTGCCTGTTCCGCATTTGGTGTTACACCGTGCCATTTAAGAGGAGTCTTTTCCATAAACGACACGCCTTTACCTTTTTTGGTAGGCGCAATTATCATAACGGGTTTTCCTTTTATTTTTTCCGCCTGTTCAAACGCAGGTAAAAGTTCGTCAAAATTATGACCGTCTTTCAATTCAATAACTTCCCATCCGAAGGCTTTCCATTTATCCGCTAAAGGAAGAGGATTTTTTATATCCGTTATTGGGCCGTCTATCTGGTAACCGTTATGGTCAAGTATTACGCAAAGGTTATCGAGTTTGAATTTGGAACTTCCCATAGCGGCTTCCCATATTTGGCCTTCATTAATTTCTCCGTCACCGAGTAAAGCGTATACTCTGTAGTTTAATTTGTCGAGTTTGCCTGCCATTGCAATACCGTTTGCGATTGACAATCCCTGTCCCAGCGAACCCGTGCTTGCCTCGATTCCCGGGATTTTTATGTAAGGGTGTCCCTGGAGGGGTTTCCCGCTTTTTCGTAATTCCCATAACCATTCCCGTGGAAAATATCCCAATTTGGAAAGAACTGCATATACCGTGGGGACGCCGTGTCCTTTTGAAAGAACGAATCTGTCTCTTGAGGGCAGTTTGGGATTTTTCGGGTCATATTTCATTACCTTAAAATATAGTGCGACTACAATTTCCACGCACGACAATGACCCTCCGGGATGTCCCGAGCCCGATTTTTCGAGCATTCGTATTATGTCTATTCTTATTTCTTTTGCTGTTTGTTTTAGTTCTTGCATTTTAATTTTTCCTCCACTTTCTGTTTTTACTTTGCCAATTTTTCCGCCATTTTTATTGCATTCAGCATACTTCCGGGGTTTGCCGTCCATTTCCCCGCGATATCAAATGCGGTTCCGTGATCCGGGGATGTTCTTACGAAAGGCAATCCGAGAGTTATGTTTACGGCATTACCAAATTCCTTTAATTTCAAGGGGATCAACCCCTGGTCGTGATACATAGCGACTATCGCATCAAACCCGGATTTTGTAAACAAAGTATCCGCGGGGTAAGGCCCGGAAACGTTTATGCCGTAAGATTTTGCTCTTTCAACCGCCGGACGGATAAAGTTTTTTTCTTCTTCTCCGAACTCGTCCGAGTGGGGGTTTAGAGCGCATACGCCGATGTTTGGCTGTTTAATTCCAAAGTTTTCCACCAGAAATTTTTGGGTTAATTCTATTTTCTCTAAAATCGTTTTTGTGGTTAACGAGGAAGATACTTCCTTGATGGGGATATGAGTAGTAACAAGTGTAACCCGTAAAGGTTTTTTATTTTTGGAGTTTTCGGTTCCCGCCAGCATCATTGCGAATCTTTTGGTATTGGAAAGTTCCGCGAGTAATTCGGTATGTCCGGGATAATCAAACCCGGCGAGTTTGACAGAGGCTTTGCAAATCGGAGCCGTTACAAGCGCGTTTATTTTCTTCTCTTTTATCAGGTCGTAGCCTTTGAGTATGAATTGGTATGCGGCATTTCCTGCAGTTACGGATTTTTTCCCGTATTTTATGTATTCAGGGTGTATGGTTACGCAATTTATTATTTCGCCGTCCCATTTGATATTGCAATTTTTTTTTACGCTTTTGAGTATGTCTTTTGAGCCGATTATTACGTATTTCCCGGTATCTTTTTTTTCGATTTTGTTTATGGCTTTAAGCGTAATTTCGGGGCCAATCCCTGCGGGGTCGCCCATTGTTATTCCGATTTTCATATTAAAACTTTTTGTTAATCTGCGCGGTTTTGAATACGAACATCTTGTACAAATGGAACTTACAGCATACTTTTTGTATATATTTCTTTTTTTAGCTTATCTATAAGTTGCTTATAATGCTTAGCTAATTTCTTTTGATATACGAATTGTTTTAAGTCATCCCGGATATCTTCCCAATTTGATATTTTTTCTTCACGGACTTCAACGGGTTTAATTATCTGGACGCTTAGCGGAGTATGGAACACGGAAACAGTGTTTAATTGCACTTTTTCGATGGAAGCAAACGGTGTATTGGCAATGGGGATAAAGGCTTCGCCCCAGCTCAGAAGTGCTATTTTTGTGGAGTCTTTGAATATTTCGGGAATAGAATCCTGTTTTATTGTATCCAGAATATTCTTTACGAAGGTTACTTTTTTTTCTAATGCCGCAGAATCGGACTTTGTCGGTTTTACGAATAATATGAGGTCTTTTAATTTAACCATCTCCTCTTCTCTTGCTTCGCATTTAATAATATGATAAGCGAATTGTGATTTTACGAGGCCAACATTGCCCGGGGAAAGTTTCGCTACGACATCGTGAAATTCTTCTCCCATATCGCTTTGATTTAGCACTCCGAGGTTTCCACCGGAAGCTTTCGTTTTCTCGTCGTCGGAATATTTTTTAACAAGCTCGGAAAAAGATTCTCCTTTTTTTGCTCTGTTTAGAAGACTTTCTGCTTTTTTGTCCACTTTTTTTAAAGCCTCTTCCGATATGGCATATTTTATAGATATACCCAACAACCTCACTCCTGCAGGCTGAAGCGGGATAGAGTCTTTGTTGCTTTGGTAGAACTCCAGAGCTTCTACATCGCCGACGGCAAGTTCTTTACCGAATTTTTTCTGGAATAACTTTTGGGTTAGTAGTTGTTCTTTCAATTTTTCCGCATATTTTTTGCGAAGCGAAACTTCGGTCATACCCGACTTTTCCAGTTCTGCATTGAAAGTCTCGTCCGAAGGGAATTTGCCTTTCAAGTCTAAAATGGCGCCCTCAACGGCTCTTGCCAACTCATCATCTTTAACGATTATGCTGTCCCGTTCGGCTTGAATCACTAATAATTTTTGTTCAATTAAACGGGTAAGTAATTCATCATCGCTAATTTGGTTTGGCAGCATCATTTTCATTTCTTCCAGTTCGCTTCGTGTTATACAGGCGTTACCTACTACGCCTACTACCTTATCAAGCTGGCTGTTTGTGAGTATGCCAAACGCGAAGAATAATAAATTAATCATTTTAGAAACTTATTATGAATTTTCTATTATGTCAAGGTAATTCCTTTTTATCGGATTTCTCAAAACTTTCATCTGTTTCCCCTTGTTTGGTGGGGCAAGAGCGCGTCTTTCCGTCCGTCTCAGACAGGTCGAACGCAAAGGAAAGAAAAAACAGGGTAGAGGTTGGAGAACGTCATCATCCCCCCTTAAAAAAATATGTTTTATGGTTGACAAATAGATAAAGAGAATTCATATAAATAAGTAAGAATATTAAAACACCCTTGGATTAGAAAATTGCAGTTTTTAAGACTGAAAAATAGGGAGGTAATATGATAGGATTATTTTTTATGTTTTTGAAGATTTCTTCCGGTAGTATTACTGCAGATGCCCTCGAACCGATGGGCGAGATGAAGTTGACCGGCGACGTGTCAAAAGAAGTTATTGTCGGCAATATTCCACGTCCCGAGAAAAACAAGATTTTTTCAAAAGTCTCGAAAACGGCAGATAATTGGGTGCAAACCGATTCCCACTCGTTTAGTGGTAGACTAAAAAATAATAGTCATTATTACTTAAAGGCTAACTCTTCATGTTTGACAATTTTTCCGGCTGATGGAAATCTGACTTCAACCGCATTGCAGGCGATTAATGCGGTGCCTGCCTGGTTGCGACTACAGTTGTTGGATAATCTTGCACGTTTAAGTTCAAGCACGCAAAACATTTATGCAAATTTAATTATAAGCAGCCCCGTTCTGTGGAAGGATGAAATAGCTTTTGTAATTGCAACTGTTGATTCTGCAGTACTTGAGCATCATAAAAATAGTCCTACAATGTTTACCGATAACGCAAAATTTATTTACAAAGCCGATAGTGTACTTGACTACGTAAGACTTGTAGAGTATGCCGATTATACGACGGCAAAGTATAAAGTGGCGAATAACGGGAGCGATACGACGGAGGTAGAAATTCCGTACGAAACTTATTACTGGAACATAGTTCATCCTGTGAATACCAATGAAGCGCCTGTTTATGTAAATCCTTACACTGCGGATATTGGCGCTATGGGAGCAGGAGAAGCGGCACCGCCCACCGGCAAGTTCTGGAGAGATTATTTGTTTAATTATCCGGATACCGCCCAAAAAACCGTAACAAGCGAGTATGGCCCTTCGAAAACGATAAATGCGGGGACGGTTTCTCCGATATTAAAGACGAGGCTGTCCGGCGAAAAAATCTTATACAATAATAAGATTGATGTCTCGAACAATAACGGCGCGGTCGGGAGACTAACGGAATGGATAAGAGAAATAATGGTATTTGCGGCAAGCGAAGGAGACGCTTGGGATGGCGAAAGACCTTGGCAGCCAACTCGTATTTATCATATGCATAGAGGACGGTGCGGTGAGCATGCCTGTATTTTAAGCGCGGCAGGCAGAAGTGCATTGATTCCTATGACTGCTCCATACGATTTAACGAGAGACCATACATGGAACGAGTGGTATGATACAGACTGGCACGGATGGGAACCTATAAACACTTACGTTAATTCTACCGCCCATTATGAAGCCGACGGATGGGAGTTCCGAATTTTATTTGCCTGGCGCGGTGATGGTTATTCCTGGGATGTGACTCCAAGATATAGTCAACATAGCACCCTGACAATAAACGTGAAAGATGCAGGCGGTCGCCCTGTAGACGGGGCAAGAGTATATATTTATACCGTTCATTATAGCGGTGACCCCATAAGCGTTAGCGATAAAAAATATACGGATTCCGATGGCAGAGCGGAGTTCCTAATAGGCGAAAATATACAATATTATGCAAGCGTAAATGCGGGGAACAGAGGAGTTAATCCGTCAAGCGGTTATGTAAGCGTGGTAACAAAATCCGGGGTAGGCCAGCAGTATACCTGGAATTGCACTCTTAGTGGGACACAACCCGGGCTACAGGTGTCACAGGGTACCTTAATTGATCCGACAAGGTATTATAAAATAGACGTAATTTTCGACATTCCTGAGGAAATAGTTAGAGGGAAGGCTATATTGGCAAACGAGTTTAACAACGGGACTTCTCGTACCTGCTGGCAGAGGTATGGGTATTATACGGAGGAGCCGCAAGACATTGAATTTTTTATCTGCAATGCTACGGAATTTGCCAAATATCAGAGCGGTTCTGCTTTCCAGGCATTTGAAATCGGGAAAAATGTGGATTCGGGAAACGTAAGTTTTGTTTGCCCGAAGGATGACTGGTATGTAGTATTTTCGACAAAAGATTTGGTTGAAAATGAAGAAGTCATTAATCTTGATGTAAAACTTTATACGAATTTAACCGCAGCGGAAGAACCCCCTATCCCAAAATCCCTATCCCAAAATCCAAAATTAGAAATCATAAAAGACAAGATTTGTTTATCCGTCCCTAATAACGATTATACTAATACACGAATAACTATCTACGATTTAACAGGTAGACTTCAAAGCACTGTCTATTCAGGTACGTTAAGCAAAGGGGATTATGTGTTTACACCCAATATAAAAAAGAGCGGAGTGTATTTCGTGAGACTAACAGCGGGTAGTTATAAAGAAACGAAGAAATTGATACTAATAAAATGAAAAAGAAAATCCAGCTGAGCTGGATAAGTTGGACTAATCCGTCCGCCTCAGGTGGAAAAAAAGTTTTTTTCTTAGGTTGTTTGTTATTTTGTTTTATGCAAGGCAAAGCGCAAGCATGGAATCTTGTATGGTCTGATGAATTTGACAGCGCAAACGTTAATTCCACAAGCTGGACTTATGATACGGGGTTTAGCTACAACAACGAGCTTGAATATTACACAAGCCGGCCGCAGAATGTCACTATACAAAATGGAAACCTTTTAATCATCGCAAAAAAAGAAGTTTATAATGGAGCAAATTATACTTCTGCCCGTTTAAAAACAGAAGGACTGGAAACATGGACATATGGAAAATTCGAATCAAAAATCAAACTGCCCATTGGAAAAGGCATATGGCCTGCTTTCTGGATACTGGGACAAAGTGTCGGCCAGATTGGCTGGCCTAAATGCGGAGAAATTGATATAATGGAACACATAAACACAGAACCGCTTATATATGCAACTATGCACTGGGATAATAGTGGACATAAACAATCCGGAAGTTATACTTCTTGTGATGTCCGACAATATCATATTTATTCTATCGAATGGAGTGCTAAGGCAATTGAATGGTTTCTTGATGGGAATAAGTTTTTTGAAACAAATATTGCAAATAATATTGACAGCACTGAAGAATTGCATCTTCCGTTTTATGTAATTCTCAATTTGGCAGTTGGGGGAAATTGGCCCGGAAACCCCGATGGAACTACACCATTCCCTGATACTATGTTCGTTGATTATGTGAGAGTTTATCAGAATATAGCTGTGGAAGAACCCTCTATTGCGGATTTTAGATTGGGGATTGTGGATTTACAGATAATAAAAGGAAAGATTTATTTGAGCGCGCCAAAGAGTATAAATATGGAATTGAAAATTTACGATTTGTGCGGAAGGGAGAAAGAAGTTGTTTGTCAAGGCACATTAACTAAAGGGAATTATACATTTACGCCTAATATAAAAAAGAGCGGGGTATATTTTGTGAGACTGACGGCGGGAAATTCTAAGGAAACGAAAAAATTAATTTTAGTAAAATAAAGC
This sequence comes from bacterium, assembly GCA_028716385.1. Lineage (GTDB taxonomy): Bacteria > Hydrothermota > UBA3073 > JACQXS01 > JAQTXJ01 > JAQTXJ01. Next base: position 270,859 of record JAQUPX010000001.1, read on the forward strand.
AAGAAAATATAGTAACCCCTTTCCTGCTTTGCTGGACAAAATTCCTTATCTGTTGCTACCAGTTACAATCTATTACTATTAATTATAAGCAGCCCTTTGGTGATAGCCATTAGGGATTCTTATTCAGCTCTGCCGGACAGTTATTTACTGTTTTACGTCTACAGCTTTTCCGCTATGGCTTCCGCAACCTCTAGAGTCGTCGCTTTCCCGCCAAGGTCATAAGTTCTTACTTTCCCTTCCTGTAAAACTTTTATAACCGCTTGCTCGATTCTAGTTGCTTTTTCGGTTTCGCCAAGCCAGTCAAGCATTAGTTTGCTTGTAAATATGGTAGCTATCGGGTTCACTTTATACATACCCGTATATTTTGGCGCTGACCCGTGCACAGGTTCAAACACTCCGTACTTGTCTCCGGTATTCGCGGATGCCGCAAACCCTAATCCGCCTACAAGTTGTCCTGCCAAATCCGAAACGATATCCCCGAACATATTTGAAGTGCACAACACTGAATAATCCTGCGGGTTTTTCACCAGCCACATACACATCGCATCAATATTCGCTTCCCAGAATGCAATCCCGGGATATTCTTTCGCTATTTTTCTTGCTTCCCGTAACATCAATCCCGACGTTTCCCTTATTACGTTTGGTTTTTCAACAAGCGTAACGGATTTGCGTCCGGTTTTCTTGGCATATTCAAAAGCCGCCCTGGTTATTCTTTGTGCGCTTTTTCTGGTTATTATCCTCAAGGAAATAGCCATATCGCTTGAAGCCGCGCCGGCAAATTTTTTCATAGCCGGGCTGTGTTTATCCAATGCTTGTCGTACTTCATCGGGAACGGGATGAAACTCTACTCCCGAATACAAATCCTCCGTGTTTTCCCTGAATACGACGATGTCTATGTCTTCACGGTAGTTCAACGGGTTGCCCGGGTATGCTTTGCAAGGCCTGAGGTTGACATATAAATCGAACATCTGTCGCATTTTAACTATCGGGCTAAAATATATCAATCCTTTATCCTGTAGTTCTTTATCAAGTTCTGCGACTGCTTCTTCTTTTGGCATAGAAGTAATTGCGCCAAAAAGACAGCAATCGGTTTCTTTTAATAATTGGATTGTTCGTTCAGGCAGGGCGTTCCCTTCGTGTTTCCAGAACTCCCAACCTATATCTCCATAAATATATTCCGCATCTAATTTTAAAGCATCCAATACTATTTTTGCTGCTTCTACAACTTCTTTTCCTACGCCGTCTCCCGGCAAGACCGCAATCTTATATTTCGCCATCATTTCCTCCCATTCGTTTACCAGCCATTAGCTTGCTTAGGGCTGGTTATCCAGCTCCGCTCGTCATTCCTGCGGAAGCAGGAATCTATTGTTTTTTATTCTTTTCTTAACTGTTTTTCTTTTCTCGTGTTAATCGTGTGGAATCTTGTGGTTTCAATTTCTTTATTTTGGAATTGATTTATCATTTCGATATTTGATTTTTAATATTTAATTTGTGAGATATATACGTTATACTTCCAAGCACGCCCGCCTCGTCCCCGAGTTTTGCAGGAACGATTGTGAGTTTCTTTCTTTTGTTTTTCCCGGTGTAAGGTAATAGGAACAACCGTTTTGCTAACGTCTCATTTATTTTGTTGAATAATATTTCTCCTGCTTTCGAGACTCCACCGCCGATTACTACTATCTCCGGGTCCAGTATGGCACAGGCGTTTGCAATCCCTATCCCGAGGTAATAACCGACTCCCTCAATTATGGACAACGAAAACTTGTCTCCTTTATAAGCTTCTTTGGATATGACTTCCGGGGTTATCTTTGAGTGTTTACTGAGAGAAGTTTTTATGCCCAGCATAAGTCCTTGTTTCGCTTTTAGGACGATTGCCGAACTTCCAACGAAAGTCTCCAGACAGCCGTAATTCCCGCATTCACAGGCAGCCCCGTCCGGCGCGATGGTAGTGTGTCCTATTTCTCCTGCGAATCCTTCGCCGGTATATAATTTGTTGTCGTTTATAATCCCGCCGCCGACTCCCGTTCCGAGAGTAAGGAGCAACATACTGTGTGCGCCTTTACCCGCGCCGTATTTCCATTCGCCGAATGCGTACATATTGGCGTCATTTTCTACGGTGACCGGGATTTTAAGTTTATGCTCGAGAAAATCTTTTAAAGAAGTATTGTTGATTTTCGCAAGGTTTGGGGATGAGTATATGATTCCGTTTCCCACGAGTCCTGCTATGCCTATGCCGATTGCGTCCGGGTTAAAGGTTTTTGCGATTGATGCGATTTGTTCGCGTATGGCGGATATGTCCGTGGGAAAACTTTTGAAATCTACTATTTCGGGAGGCCGAATGGATACGCCTGCTTTTATGTTGGTCCCGCCGATATCCAACCCTAAAATCTTTTTAAAAGATTTCATAAAGTATTGTCTAATATAAGGATATTCCTTAATCTGTCAAGTAATTCGTTAACTAATGGATTTTGCTCTTTATCCATTGTTTATTCCTGTTCCCTACATTCGGAGTTATTATGTATATTGATTGTACGCTCTCTTTAGGTAGGTATCCTCTCCGTTTCCCTTCAATGTGTTTTTACAGTTGACAACCTATAAAAAATTAATTATATTACTTTTGAACTATGGAAAAGTTAACCGGATATATTTTGTGAGGTTGACGGAGGGGAATTTTAAAGAGACGAAGAAACTGATTTTAATAAAATAAAAGATTAAAGATTTATTAACAGTGATTTCCTGCCTGTCCGGTAGGCAGGTAAGAGAAAAGAAAAAAACAGGGTAGAGGTAGTCCGCCTCCCTGTCCGCCCGTTGTTTGGCGGAAGGCGGAGAAGAATCTAATATAATTATAGAAACAAAAAACTAACGATTGTAAAATAAAAACACTGGATTCCCGTTTTCACGGGAATGACGAATGAGGAGAAGGCATTCTGCCAGATTTTGGGTGAAATAGTTTAAATTGTAGGTGAGAGCGAAAAAGGGAAGAGGTATTATGAAAAAATATTGTTTGGTTGTTTTAGGATTAAGTATGTTTATAAAAATGAGTTATGCCGTCAACAGCTGGACAACGCAGTATTCTTCCGGCTATGCCAGAGACATAAGTTTCCCTGACTCTCTTCACGGCTGGGCAATAGAATTAAAAATGTCAGGGTTTGAAGGAGGCAAAGTTTACAATAACATACTTTTTACTACCGATGGCGGTAAAATATGGAATGTAAAACCAACAAGCACTACGTCAGAGCCAGAGCATTATATGACCAAAATCTGTTTTGCGGATTCTTTGGTAGGATTGTTAGGCGGATGGTGGAGAAGTTTTGATACCGGGTCCCCTTATCCCGGTGAAAATTGGGCATTAGTATCTACAGGAAATGCTTTCGGCACATATAATTTGAAAGAAGGCGATGCAAGCTCACATTATCAGCATGGAGGCATTGAAAGTATAGAAACGGCAACGGGTAAGTTGTTTTGGAGTTGTGTCGAATCGGGTATCACGGGAAGTAATGTTTATTTAAATGGAAGATGTATAGATTGGTGGACAACCATAATAGGGGCAATATGTTTTATAGATACTTCCTATGGATGGGTTTGTTGTAATTATAAGTTGTTTAAAACTACTAAAGGAATTGATAGTTTATCTCCTTTATATAGTTTCTCAATGAATGATATAGACTTCGTAGACAGTCTTCACGGATGGGCAGTTGGAGATACAGGAACAATATTATATACTGACAACGGTGGAACTGATAGTGTATGGGACACCCTGACAAGCGGAGTAACTAATAATTTAAAATGTGTAAAATTTGTTGACTCTTTGAATGGATGGGCAGGAGGAACAGGAGTTATCTTAAGGACACGTGACGGCGGACAAACATGGGTTACGGAATATTCGGATACTGTATCAAAAATATGCGCTCTGGATACAATTTACGCCTGGGCATTACGCGGCAATGGGAATATCCTGAAATATAATCCCGTTATTGGAGAGGAAGAAGAACGGTTGTCGGTGGTCAGTGGACAGTTGTCAGTAAAAATAATAAAAGATAAGATTTATTTGTCTGTTCCGAATAACGAATATACTAATATGGAACATCCCGCCCTGGCGGTGACACTAATAACGATTTACGATTTGTGCGGAAGGGAGAAAGAGGTTGTTTACAATGGCACATTAAGTAAAGGCAATTATACGTTCACTCCCAATATTCGCACTAATGGAATATATTTTGTGAGACTGAAAACTAATAATTTTACAGAAACAAAGAAGATTACGATTATAAAGTAAGTAATTATTCTATATTTAATTTTTCCAGCGAAGCTGGATAAGTTGGTCTAATCCGTCCGCCTCAGGCGGAGCGGGAAAGTCCAACTAATAATATTTGATTTGGTAATAGGGGGCAAGATGAAGAAACAAAGTTTTATGTGGGTCGTAAGCCTATTGATAGCAGGAAGCGCAGGTGTCGCAAAAGCCGATAAAAATGTATGGGCTTGGGGAGATAATTACTGGGGACAGCTTGGAGATTCTACTAATAACGATAGATATCAACCGGTTAAGACAAAGTTCTTGAATAATATTTTTGCAGTCTCTGCAGGAGGAGGATATGACCATTCGCTTGCCATAAACTCTGACAGTACTGTATGGGCGTGGGGAGATAATTCTTTCGGACAACTCGGTATCGGAAGTAGTGATTATAACTCTCATACCGTACCCGAGCAGACACTTGACCTGACAAATGTTATTGCAATTTCTGCAGGAAATGGACATTCACTTGCCTTAAAATCCGATGGAACCGTATGGGGCTGGGGGGCTAACTACTACGGGCAGCTTGGAGATTCCACTACTATCTACGGACGAAGTCAACCTGTCCAGACAAAACGCTTGACAGATGCTATTGCAATTTCTGCGACAGGCGCTTTTCATTCGCTTGCTTTAATAAAGTCTGACAGCACTGTCTGGGCTTGGGGGAATAATCCCTGCGGACAGCTTGGTATCGGAAGTAGTGATTACAATACTCATACCGTACCCGTCCGGACAAATCTTTTGACTAATGTTATTGCAATCGCAGCGGGACAATATCATTCACTTGCTTTAAGGTCTGATGGAACCGTCTGGGCTTGGGGGGGAAATTACTCTGGGCAAATCGGGGATTCCACTACTGCCAATCGCAATCAGCCAGTCAAGGTGAAAATCCTGACGGAGGTTATTGCAATCGCAGCAGGAAGTGAACATTCGCTTGCGCTAAAGTCTGACGGAACCGTCTGGGCGTGGGGAGATAATTCCTGGGGACAACTTGGCATCGGAAGTAGTGATTATAATTCCCATACCGTACCCGAGCAGACACTTGGTCTGACAGATGTTATTGCAATCTCAGCAGGAAATGAACATTCGCTTGCGCTAATAAGGTCTGACAGCACTGTATGGGCGTGGGGGCATAATTACAGCGGAGAGCTTGGTATCGGTACGAGTGATTATAGTCCTCATACCACGCCTGTCCAGACAAGTCTCCTGACAGGCGTTACTGCAATTTCGGCAGGATGGGGGTATTCGCTTGCATTAAAATATGTTCCAGTAGGAGTGGAAGAACCTTTGATTTCGGTCCCGCTCCGCCTGAGGCGGATCGCTTCGCTCCAATTGCTAAAAGGAAAGATTTGTTTATCTGTCCCTAATGACTATTATCCTAATGCCCTAATAACGATTTACAATTTATGTGGAAGGATGCAGAGCGTCGTATTTAGTGGCACATTAAGTAAAGGCAATTATACCTTTACTCCCAATATAAAAAAGAACGGAATATATTTTGTGAGACTGAAAACTAATAATTTTACAGAAACGAAGAAACTGATACTTATAAAATAAAATGGGAATAATATTTTTGATTTCTGCTTTATCGCTTAACTTCAATCCGATAGAAAACCCTCTACAGCTATGTCCGCCTCAGTCGGACTATACGAACTTAACTCAATCACCACAATTGTCTTCGATTCCGGGTGCGTTTCTTTATACTTCTACCAGCAAAGGATTTAATCCAACCCCGGAATTAGGGGCAAAGATTTATACATTAGAAGGGTTGGGCGCTGTTGCAGGAGCAGTAGTCATAGGAGGAGCAACTTTACTTGCAGGAGGGTATATGCTTCTCTTTATGCTTTTTGGGGGTGAGCATGCAAGCATTCCCCCTATTATTCCAATAAGTGTTATGGTTGCTGCATCATCCGGAATCCCGTTAGGAGCTGTTTACGGGATAAAAAAAGTCGGCAACCATTATCAACAGGAAGGCTCGGAAAAGGGAGCATTGTTGGGAGCAATAACCGGAGGAGTATTAACCTGTGGCTTATATGGATTAGGTGTAATCGCTTCGCCCTCACCGGAAACAAAAGGAGTGTCCCCGCTATCGGGAGCGCTTATGTGTACGTCTATTTTCGTCTTTCCCGTTAGCACGGTAATAGGATATAATTATAAACATATATTTAATAAATGAGTCTATGCGCAAAATTTTTTAAGTAACAAAGGAGGAAAGATGAGAAGAAATTTTATTTTAGTTTTTGCTTTTTTTGTTGCAGTAACAGCCTCTAATAGTTTTGCTCAACACCCGGGTTGGACTGTGTATGATAGCTCAAACTCAGGGTTGTTTGATGACTGGGTCAGGGCTATTGCAATAGACGGGAATGATAAATGGATTGGCACCGGTTGGAGCCTTACGAAGTTTGACGGGACTAACTGGACTGCCGTGATACAAGTCCCCGGAATTAGTACCATTATAGTAGGAGGGGGCAATAAATGGGTTGGCAATCATTATGGTGGTCTTATGAAGTTTGACGGGACTACCTGGACTATTTATGACACCTCAAATTCACCTTTGCCCGATATTCGGGTTTCTGCTATTGCGTTAGAAGGGAGCAATGTATGGGTTGGCACTCTCGGGGATGTTTATGCAGGCGGCCACCCCGGCGGCGGACTTGCAAAGTTTGATGGAACTAACTGGACTTTGTATGACACGTTAAATTCCGGGTTGCCCGATAACTGGATTACAGCTATTGCGATAGAAGGGAACAATAAATGGATTGGTGATTATGATGATGGCCTTGTAAAATTTGACGGGACTAACTGGACCGTATACGACACATTAAATTCCGGACTGCCCGATAATGATGTTCGTGTTATTACAATAGACGGAAATAATAAATGGATTGGTACGTGGGGGGGCGGCATTGCAAAGTTTGACGGGGCTAACTGGACCGTATACGATACATTAAATTCCGGGTTGCCGGATAACGATGTTTATTCTCTTGTAATACAAGGAAGCAATATCTGGGCCGGCACTATGGGAGGCGGCATTGCGAAGTTTGACGGGACTAACTGGACCGTGTACGACACGTCAAATTCCGGGTTGCCTTCTAACGATATCACCGTTCTTACACTGGACGGAAATAAGCTCTGGGTTGGGACTTTTTGGCAGGGTATTGCAGTGTATAATACGGCAGGAGTGGAAGAAAAATCAAATATCAAAAATCAAATATCAAAAATGGAAATAATAAAAAACAAGATTTGTTTGTCCGTTCCGAAGGCTGTGGAAGCGGATATAAAGTTATATGATTTGTGTGGGAGGGAGAAAAACACTGTCTATAGCGGCACATTAACTAAAGGGAATTATGTGTTTACGCCGAATGTGAAAAAGAGTGGGGTATATTTTGTGAGAGTAACGGCGGGGAATTATAATGTAACAAAAAAGATAACGATTATAAAATAAAACAAAACAGAAAATAAAATTAACAGTGACTTTAAGAGACCTTAAGAGAAATAAAAAAAAGAAAACGCTCTTAAAATCTCTTCCATGCCTAACGGCAGGCAGGCGCGAATATACACGAATTAATACGAAAAAATGGAACGGAAAGAATTTTAGCCACCCCGCCCAGGGCGGGGTAAACTCCTAACAGGGATTACGCGGATAAAAAATAGTAATTGGGTATTAAGATAAAGAGAAAAGGGGGCAAAATGAGGAAATATTTTATGCTTATAGGGATACTACTCGTAACAAACACGTTCGCATCCGCACCGGATACTCTCTGGACAAGAACTTTCGGCGGAATGTTAGACGATTGGGACAATTCGGTTCAACAGACTTCCGATACGGGTTTTATTATTGTAGGAGCGACGGCATCTTTAGTGGCAGGCAAATACGCTGTCTATCTTATTAAAACGGATTATCACGGCAATACGCTATGGGTAAAAACTTTTATTGGAACGGGTTTAGCCGTTGGCTATTCGGTTCAACAGACTTCCGATAACGGGTTTATAATCACAGGAGAGACAAGACCTTCCGGGTCAGACTGTGACGATGTCTATCTTGTCAGGACAAACTCTTCCGGCGATACTCTCTGGACAAGAACTTTTGGCGGGACTTCCTGGGATGGGGGACATTCGGTCCGGCAGACTGAAGACGGCGGTTTTATAGTTACAGGACATACATCCTCTTTCGGGGCAGATTCCGGAAATATTTATCTTATTAGGACAAATTCTTCGGGCGATACCGTCTGGACAAGAACTTACGGCGGAAACGGTTGTGACTGGAGCAATTCCGTTATACAAACTCAAGATGGAGGTTTTATTATTGCGGGAGGAACAAGCTCTTCCGGGGCAGGTTCCGCAGACGTTTACCTGGTTAAAATAAATTCTTCGGGCGATATTATGTGGGCAAGAACTTACGGCGGAACTGATTCCGATGAGGGGTATTCGGTTCAATCCGTCCCGGGCGGATTTATTATTGCGGGAGGTACACACTCTTTCGGAGCAGGCGGTGACGATTTCTATTTAATCAGGACGAATTCTTCGGGGGACACTTTATGGACAAAAACTTACGGGGGAACGAAAGATGATTATGCTTATTCGCTTCAAAAAACTTCCGATAATGGATTCATCATCGTAGGCTATACATTTTCTTTCGGAGCCGGATATAAGGACGTATATCTGGTCAGGACGGATTCTTTGGGCGATACCCTCTGGACTAAAACTTTAGGTGGAATCAACTATGACTATGGCGGTTCCGTTCAGCAGACTCAAGACGGCGGATTTATCGTTTCAGGAACTACAAGCTCTTCCGGCGCCGGATCTGATGATATCTACCTGGTTAAGCTGTGTAAAGAAACAGGGATAGAAGAAACAAATGCTAAATGCTTAATGCCAAATGCTGAATTACAGATAATAAAAGATAAGATTTGTTTATCCGTTCCGAATAACGAATATACTAATACACTAATAACTATCTATGATTTATGCGGAAGGATGAAAGAGATTGTTTATAATGGTGAACTAACTAAAGGGAATTATACCTTTACTCCCAATATAAAAAAGAGCGGGGTATATTTTGTGCAACTGAAAACTAATAATTTTACAGAAACGAAGAAATTAATCTTGATGAAGTAGGAGAAAAAGCTATGAAAAAAATATTGGTAGGTTTGATGTTAATTGTGCCGTTATCTATTTTTGCGGATGAGATGATAGTTAATGGAGGATTCGACTCGGGAACGGCAGGATGGACAGGAGGGGCTAATCCCGGCCGTTCAGCTACTTGTTATACAAAATCTCACTCCTCTCCGGCAAGTTGGGAAGTATGTGCATACGCACGCAAACCTTCGTATACGTGGGGTAACGCGTCTTTATACCAAACTATACAAACTGCAGTATCTTGCGTATGTGAATTTTGGTATCAGTATACAGGAACTCAAACTATGTGGAATGGTCTATTTGTTTCGTTCGTTATAAACGGTAAAGATAGCACGATGTGGACTAGAGGCATTACAAGTGGTCTCGGAGAAAATTTGACATGGACGCACTGGTCATGGTGTCTTACGGATAAGGATACTTTAACCAGAATTCTTTTCCATTCAACTGCAAACTCCCCCAGCTCAGTGTCTACGGACTCGGTAGTATTTTGGATTGACGATGTTTCCATAACAGGCACTCCTGTTGTAGGGATAGAAGAACCTTTGATTTCGGATTTTGCCTGCCTGTCCGGTAGGCAGGGATTTCGGAATGCGGAATTAAAGATAATAAAAGAAAAGATTTATCTTTCTGTTCCTAATGACTATTCTACTTTGGAGCGAAGCGGAAATCTCGACTTATCCGCCGTAGGCGGACTCAAGGCGGAATTAACTATCTACGATTTATGTGGGAGAGAGAAAGAGGTGGTTTACAATGGCACATTAACTAAAGGGAATTATACATTTACGCCTAATATAAAAAAGAGCGGAATATATTTTGTGAGACTAACGGCAGTTTGTCATTCTGATCCCGATTTATCGGGAGAAGAATCTAATATAATTACAGAAACGAAAAAAATGATATTAATAAAATGAAAACCACAGAGAAAAATTATCACCGCAGAGACGCAAAGAGCGCAGAGGATAAAAATATAGTCCACCTGAGGTGGAGCGCTGGAGATTTGACAAAGGGGGAAGTATGAAAGATTTTTCGAAAAGAAGTTTATATGCTTTATCTTTTATGTTTTTAGTCTTTCTTTTTTGTTCGTGCGGGCGTCCAACATATGTCTCCCCACATAAGACTGTGGGTAAATGGCTTGATACTACTTGTGTTATTGCTAATGGGGACTCTTATAAGTGGGAAAAGGGAAGATATGTGATGATGCAAGAGGGGGCATGGTGGGGTTCTGGAGATACGCTAACCGTTGAAGTAACTCAAGAAGCTGGACCTGCTATTGGGCATATTCTTCTTAATGAAGGTTACAACGGAACTTATACAACAATTTTTCAACAAGACAGCGTCTATTCTGTAAATTGGGTTCATAAGTTTAAAAACTATACGGGTATGACACAAGATACCATTGCATTAACAATTAATAATACTTCTACGTCCGAAACCCTAAGAATTAACGTTAAAGTAGAAATAATTAATTGGGATGCAGGTTGCTACGAAAGTCCGTGAAATATATTTATATATAAGTATTTGTAAGGTAAAAGTAATAAGAGACAAGGAGAGTAACTATGTATAAAAAATTAGGAGTTTGTGTTTTTATAGGAATAATTGGAGTTATTAATCTTGCAATCGCATCCGCACCGGATACCCTCTGGACAAGGACTTATGGCGGGACCGGCGATGATGCGGCTTATTCAGTTCAATCCGTCTCAGGCGGAACAGACGGATTTATTATTTCAGGATATACAGGATCTTTCGGGGCAGGGAATGAAGATGTTTATCTAATTCGAACAAATTCTTCGGGTAATACTTTGTGGACCAAAACTTTCGGCGGGGCCGGCTATGAAGAGGGGTATTCCGTTCAGCAAACTTCTGACAGTGGATTTATTATTGCCGGAAACACAAACTCTTTCGGGGCAGGCAGTAGGGACGTCTATCTGATTAAGACAAATTCTTCCGGCGATACGCTATGGACAAGAACTTTCGGCGGAACTGAATATGATTGGGGTTATTCCGTTCAACAGACTGAAGATAACGGTTTTATTATTGCAGGAGAAACAAGTTCTTTCGGAGCGGGCTCTGGCGATGTTTATCTAATTAGGACAAATTCTTCAGGTGATACTCTTTGGACAAGAACTTATGGTGGGACTAGCGGCGATCGCGGACATTCCGTTCAATCCGCCTCAGGCGGAACAGGCGGATTTATCATTGCAGGAGAGACACGCTCTTTCGGAGCAGGCAGTGGCGATGTTTATCTAATCAGAGCAGATTCTTTAGGCGATACTCTTTGGACAAGAACTTATGGCGGGACTGATTCCGATGAAGGATATTCCGTTCAACAAACTGAAGACGGTGGATTTATTGTTGCCGGAAGAACAGGGCCTGTCGGGACAAACGTTTATGATGTCTATCTAATTAAAACAAATTCTTTAGGCGATACTATCTGGACGAGAACTTATGGCGGAACTGAAAGCGATTATGCTTATTCGGTTCAATCCGTCTCAGGAGAAACAGGCGGCGGATTTATTATTGTAGGGATGACATCCTCTTTCGGGATAGGAACTCCCGGTTGTCCTAATGTCTATCTAATCAGGATAAATTTTTCAGGTGATACTTTATGGACAAGGGCTTATGGCGGGACTGATTTTGATGGGAGCACTTCAGTTCAGCAGACTTCCGACGGCGGGTTTGTTATTGCAGGATGTACATTGCATCCCGGGACACTCAACCAAGATGTCTATCTTATCAAGATTAAACCAGAACCGGGTATAGAAGAAAAATCAAAAATCAAATCACCGCCAGGGCGGGATGTCGCTACGCTCCAAATCCTAAAAGGAAAGATTTGTTTATCCGTTCCGAATAACGAATATACTAATACACTAATAACGATTTATGATTTAACAGGTAGACTTCAAAGCACTGTCTATTCAGGTACATTAACTAAAGGTAATTACATATTCACACCTAACATTCACAAGAGTGGGGTATATTTTGTAAAACTAACTAATGACAATATTAAACTAACACGGAAATTAGTTCTAATAAAATAAAAGAAATATGAAAGAACTTGCTCTCTTATTTTTTATTACTTTAAATTCTACAAACAACGGCATTGCTAAGACTTATCAAAACTCTGAAGCAAATGGGAAATATATTGCAGGTATTCATTTTCCCGAAAACCGGTATAACAAAAAGTTCTCGCTTCCTTCATTGGATACCGTTTACTCTTTCCCAACGCCGGGAACATGGCCGGGAGGCTTAGCCTGGGATGGAACACATTTTTGGCTTTCGGATAATGATGCACTCTATATTTATAAACTTACTGCTACCGGGGTTGTAGATACATTCTTCCCTGAACCTGCCTCAGCCGGAGGGCTTACCTGGGACGGTTCGCACATTTGGTACGTAAGCGAACAAGACGCCAAATTATTTAAACTTGACCCGTCAACCGGAGCAGTAATGTCAACTTTCAACCTGCCTGCCTTTGGTCAGTCTGACCCTAACTCCTGGGGAATTGCATGGGATGGCACTTATTTCTGGCACAGCGAGTATAACGGAGCCTCCTCAATAATATATAAACTTGACTCCGGAAATGGAAATGTCATATCTTCATTTACAGTGCCATATGGTTTTATATTGGGTATAGTCTGGTTAAATAATTATCTTTATGGAGTTGATTGTCATTCTTTTAAAATTTACAAAATAGATACTAACAGTGGTTCTGTAGTAGATAGCGGCGATTGGCCACTCCCTTATGCTTTGGGCCTGGCACGGAAAGATTCTTGCTGGTGGGGCGTCAGTAGCAAAATCCCGAGCGGAAATCAACGAGTATATGAGTTATGCGGTGAACTTTCGGGAGTTGAAGAAAAAAACAATGAACACTTATCAATAATGAAAAATTGTCCTAATCCATTAAATAAAAAAACAATCATAAGTTATTGCCTCGTTTCCGGAACAGCCGTATCGTTAAAAATTTATGATATAAACGGGAAAGTAGTCAGAACGCTAATAAACGAAGAAAAACAAGCCGGAAATTATAATGTTAACTTAGATGCTCAAAACTTACCTGCAGGTATCTACCTCGCCAGACTTAATGCCGGCGAATATAAACAAACAATAAAAATGATTGTTGTGAAATAATTGGCAGACCATTTTATCTGCCAAAGTCATAAAAATCTAAAATGACACTTGACAATATGAAGCATAGATTGCATATATAAGGTATAGGATAAAAAGAGTTTTAGCATAAACAAAAAATAGGGGGATAGATGATAGGTATTATTTTTCTTTTGTTAAACATAAACGTAGAATGGCAAACTGATTGGGTAGGCGGGTCAGGAGTTGCCGGGCCTGTTTCGGATTGGGGAAATAAATTCTGGCAATCCGACAGCGTTACATACAACATACAGGGGCAGGTGTCTCCAAGGGCATCAGGCACACCGAATTACACTAACTGGACAAAGCGCACGATTGATACTGATGCGAACATAGCTTATAATGCAATATGGCCTGCCGATTTTGATAATGATGGCGATATGGATTTGGCAGGCTGGAAAAGCGTTAGCGGGCAGCTTGTTTTTTATAGAAATAACAGTAATACTTTTACTCAGGCAACTACTATGACCGGTCCGGTGGGTAGTTACTGGTCGTTTATGTATGGCGCTGACCTTGATAACGATACTAAAACGGATGTTGTAGTATGTGGAGGGGAGACGGGAAAAGGAGTATATTGGTATAAAAATAATGGCGGGTTTAGTTTTACTAAAAATACGATTACTACGGATAGTTGTTGCTTCTTTGTGGAAGGAGCTGACATTGATAAAGATGGTTATATTGACCTGGGGATTACAAGAGCATTTGTCGGCGGAGTAGAGATTTGGCATAATAATAAGAACGGCACGTTTTCGCTCTGGCAAACACTGAGCGGGCTTGATTCCTGGAGGATTAAACTTGGAGATTTGAACGGCGACAGTTACCCCGATGTTGTAATAGGGGATGGGTATACCATTCTCTCTTCGGAGATTAGTTATAAAATATTTTTTAATGACGGCACGGGTCATTTTAATGTTGCCGCCACGGTTGCAAATGGCGCAAGCACTACTACTAACGATGGCCTGTGGATTAGGGACGTGAATAACGACGGCAAAAACGATATAATTACTGCGCTTATAGATAACTCGTCCGGGCCAACCAGTGTTGCAATATACTGGTTTGAGAATGATGGCACGGGCGTAAACTATACTCAACATACCGTATATCCCGGGGGAAACATTTTTTACGGGGATGGCGGTTTCGCGGAAGATATAGATATGGACGGCAAAGCGGATGTCCCGACAGGATGGACACATCTTTCCTGGTTCAGGCAAAATAACTCCGATAGCTGGACTGAATACGTAATTGACCAGCCTACGGATTTGTACACTCACTGGATTGTGCCGTTTAAAACAGAGTGGGGGCAATGTTTCGAGAGCGCAAAAATTAACTTGCTCGTTTCCTGGAGAGGGGCTTCTACGGGGTCATTTGTGTGGTACGAGAATAACATAGTAAGCGGTTTTGTTGCAAGCGCATCGCTTCAATCCTCTATTTTACGCTCCTCCGAATGCGATACTACGACATGGTTGCAGTTTGGTTGGAAAACTTGCTGTCCCTTTGACAACGCTATAAGTTTTCAATTCCGCAGCGGCAAGGATTACAGCAGTATAACAAGCGCTTTATGGAGCACGCCTGTCGTAGTAACTGCGGCGACTTCCATTGATTCGGTTGACCTTTCCTCGTATGTGCAGAATGGTAGCGGAGATTCGCTTTTCCAGTATAAGGTTGGTTTTGTAGGCGCAAGCGATGCGGGCATATTGGATAGTGTGTGGGTAACCTACCATTGTGGAATTGCCGGAGTCGCTGAGAACAAGACAATCGGGAAAGAAGGACTTTCCATATATGCGAATAAAATTCTTTACTCTTTGCCAAAGGATACCGAAGTAAGGCTTGCTTTGTATGATGTGTCCGGGAGATTGGCAAAATTGCTTGATGAGGGCAAAAAGTCTCAAGGGGACTATACGGCAAACATTCCAAAACTTTCGAACGGAATCTATCTTGTGGTATTAAAAGCAGGAGAGAAAATATTCTCCAAAAAGATTACGGTTATAAAATAGAAATAGTCCATAACAAAAAAAGTAGTTCCATTTGCTCCTGCGGTAAATCTTTCTGTATCTGCGCTCCCTGTTAAATTTTCTGTTTGTTATTTGTGCTTTTGTGGCGATATCTTTTCCCCTTGACAATTCCTGACAACTAATTATATTACTCACTGAAACTATGAGAAAACTTTTTATACTTTTAATTTTTAGCGCGCAAATCGCATCCGCGGATTCTTCCTCTTTTTCTGTTGATTTCCCAATAACTAATATCCTAATAACCAATAATGTGTGTGATTCTTTTTCTCCCATCGGACTTAAGCCAAGCAATCTCATACTGACAGATTTATATGGATGTAAGAGTAATTATTTGTTCACGGCAGTAAACGATTCTCAAAAATCTGTTACCTCTGCCGAAGATAGAACGTGGGTCGTAACCGAGCCTTTCGGCGGATTTTTAGGTGGAGTTTTGGGTGGACTTGCAGGCGCTATAATTGTTGCCTTGGCAGTGCCGTATAGCTTAGACAGTAGTGATCCCACAGTAAGGAACGGATTTCTTTTTGGGTATGCGGCCGGATGTGGGCTTGGTATCTGGTCAGCAGGGAAATGGATAGAAAGAGAAAAAGGAAATTTGATATGGACAATTTTTGGTAGTATGGCAGGAGAATTCCTTGCTTATGCAAAACTTACTTATAACAATAATCATGATGATTACAGTACCGGTATTTATTTAGTCATACCTGTATTACCTATAATATCAGGAGTAATTGCTTATCGTATGAGTTTTAAAAAATGAAAAAACTTTTTATCGTCTTTGTAATTTCCGTCACAATCATATCCGCCGATTCCCCATCTTCTTCTTTTGATTCCCAATTACCTGATTACCACTTAATTACTACAAGTTACAATCAATTACCATCCGGTATCGGCTTAAAGCCCAGCGACTTAACGCTAACTGATGCTTACGAATACAATCGTGGCAAGGCATTCGCATCATTTGGGGGGGAAGGGTATTCTTACGACGAATCTAACGGTGATGAAGATAACTCGTGGAAAATAACCGAACCTTTGGGTGGCTTGGCAGGAGGATTAATAAGCGCGCTTTTAGTAGGCGGGGCAGTAGGACTTGCAACACGTTCCAGTGATGATTGGAGCGGATTGATTTTAGCGTACTATGGTGTATTTATAGTATATCCGATAGGCGTTGGAACCGGCATCTGGATGACAGGGAAATACAGGGAAAAAGAAAAAGGGAACTTGTTGTTATCAATATTGGGCGCTGCCGTTGGAACGATTCCTGCCTTTTTCTACCCGCCGTTATTACTTGTAACCCCTATATTATCAGGATTAACCGTTTATCGATTGACCCTTGGAATAGGAAATCCAAATTGTTGTTTAGGTTTGAAGTAAATAAAATATGCATAAAATTATACTCTTTATAATTTTATTAGCCAGTAATCTTGCATTCGCAGACTCTTCGTCTTTTTCTGTTGATTCCCAATTACCTGATTGCCACTTAATTACTACAAGTTACAATCAATTACCATCCGGTATCGGCTTAAAGCCCAGCGATTTAACACTAACTGACGCGTGGGAAAACAGTTTTTTATTTTCAGCGTCAGGAGAAGACGATTTCACAAAAGAGTCTGATAAGGGATGTTGTACGCTTGGAAGTTTCAGTTTTAAAAAACCGAAAAACTCATGGGTAGTAACTGAACCTTTAGGTGGAATTGCAGGAATAGTGACAGGTGGATTAGCAGGGGCAATAGCGGGACTTATTTGTATATCTCCATTTATATCACACGATGGGAGTGAAGACTTCTTTGGCTTGTTAAATATATTATTTGGGGGGTTTGCTGTTGGCGCAACAATAGGCATCCCAACCGGTATATGGTTAACCGGGAAGCATATAGAAAAAGAAAAAGGTAGCTGGAAGTGGGCAATGTTAGGCAGTGCTGTAGGGACCGGATGTGTTCTCCTTATAAACAAAATAAACAATTCCCAAGAAGACATCTCTTCTACACTAGTGTTTCTTCCCCAAGTGTCTATTTCTTTACCCTTCATATCAAGTTTAGTTTTTTATCGTTTAAGTTTAAAAAAATGAAAAATAGAATATCACAAAACAAAAAGTCGCTGAGCTCGCAGAGGATAAAAAAGTCGGACCGGGATAGTTGGATTTTTCGATGCAAAATGAAAAAACTTTTTATCGTCTTTGTAATTTTTAGCGCAAATATATTCGCGGATTCTACGAATAATCAAATAACCGGGGTAGAGATGGGAGCACGTGCTCCTATCTACCCGCTTTGCTTAACGCCTTCAATCGGTCTTAAGCCAAGCGATTTAACACTCACCGATGCGTATGAATACAAACGTGGCAAGGCATTCGCATCATTTGGAGGGGAGTATTCTGCTGATGAATCTGAATTAAACTGTTGTTTAATCAGGTGTTGTACGTTCGGGAAAATAGATCCCAGGATAGAAAGAACAAGAAGCTCATGGATGATAACTGAGCTTTTGGGTGGGCTTTTGGGGGGAGGTGTCGGCGGCGGTATAGTTGGAATAGCAGCAGGAAGCGCGTTCGAAGAGGAGAACCAGTACAAAATGGTAGTTGGAGCAATTATTGGATACTCAATTGGATGTGGAATTGGCATTTGGACAGCAGGTAGCCTTATAGAAAAAGAAAAAGGGGATTGTCTATGGGCAACGGTAGGGAGTATTGTTGGAGCAACTATTATCTATTTTAAATTTCAGCATGACTATTATCGCAGTGCTACAAATACAATGTATGATTTCTGTTTGATTCCCATATTGCCTCTAATATCGGGATTAACTCTTTATCGCTTGACTTTAGGGAAAAGCTCTTTTTTAGGAATAAAGTAAAAATGACTTACAAACTTAAAATCCTAATCGTTTCAATAATTATATTTTCAGGAACAAACACCTTTGCGGATTCTTCCTCTTTTTCTGTTAATTCTCCAATAACTAATACCCAATTACCTAATACCCTAATAACTAATTCCGTCTGTAATTTTTCTCCTTCCATCGGTCTCAAAGCGAGCGACTTGGTGATAGCTGATGCGTGGAAAGGGAATTACTTATTTTTAGCTGAGTCTTCCGAAGGAGAGAACCCTGTAATTAAAAATGATGAATATTTGGGATGTTGTTTGGGAGGATGTACGTTTGGCAAACTAAATCCCAGGATAAAAAAACCGAAAAATTCCTGGGTGATAACGGAACCGTTGGGTGGGATTGCGGGTGGCGCTTTCGGTATGCTTATTTTTGGCGGACTAGGCGTGGTTATTACTGGTTTTGAGGGGTATGATGTTGTTGGACTTTACGGTTTAATATTTGGATATATAATCGGAAGTCCGTACGGTATTTGGGCAACGGGCAAACTTATTGAAAAGGAAAAAGGATCTTTAAATCGTACAATGTTGGGAGGAATGTTGGGAGGATTAGGTGCAATGATAATTTGCAATTCGAACGTAGATGGAGTGATTAAAACCGGTTCAATACTTGCCCTTCCTTTCGCAGGCGGGTTAATCGGTTATCGTATGAGTTTGAAATAATGAAAAATTGTTTTTATCAGGGTAGGCGAAAGCCCTCGCTTTCGCCATACTCAACAAATTCGAGCGAGTCCGCCTCAGGCGGATCGAACCTACCCATAAATTAAAAAAGGAGAAAAAATGAAAACTAAAATTCCGCTAATCTTTTTCGCCATCATTCTTTTGACGCCTTCTTTTGCGCAGGGCGTGGAAAGCTATTTTCACGTTTGTCCCCTTTCGCTTGACAAAGGAACGTCCTCATTCACGAGTATGGATTTTATGGAACTCGGCTTCGGCGCAGGTCCCGTAGTTCTGGGAACCGAGTTTATCGGATACAAAGTAGTGCCGGGTGGACATCAATATAACATAGAAATGTTCCCGTTAAAAGCGTATCTTATTTTATCCGATACAAAAAGAATGAAACTATACGGGTACTTAAATTACAGCCCTTTCGGCGAAGGCGGGTCCGGGTATGAATATGAACTTGAGCGCGGGGATATTTCCGGGTCGTCTTCAGTGCATTCACTTTCGCTGGGGATAGGTGCCACTTTTTATCACAGTATGCGATTGTGCTTAGGGTATTACAATTCTGAAGGACCATACAATCTTCGTTCCGGCAATGTTTATGCTTCATTAGGAGTGGGGCTTCCCGATTTTTATGGAAAATGGAACCCCGTAAAGGGCGAGAAAAGCGCTCTTGCAAGAATAGGTTTGCCTACATTAGGCGGAGCGCTGGCGAGTCCACTTATTGGATTTGCAGGAACTCTTGTTTTTGGCGTAATAAAGGGCACCGGGAAAACTGGCATATATTATGACCCGGATGCAATTCTAATAGCACTTTTGGGAGTGCCTGTCGGAGCGGTTATAGGACTTGCTTCCGGAATATATTGGAGCACCTGCAAATAATCCCTTCTTGAATTATCTTTTTTCTGTACTATTCCGTATCTATATGTGACTATAATTTTTCTGCTCTTTTTTTTTCTGTGTTGATATTCTATTTTTCTGTGTTATTCTGTGTATTTCCCTGCCTACCGGCAGACAGGCAAAATTCTTGCCTACTCAACGACCGTATTTACGCCTAAATACTTCAGATAAGAATTTATACGGTCTTTACGGGACGGCATTCTGTCTGCGAAATTCCCTTTAACGGCTCCTTTTGTAGGTGTGCCGACATAGAAATCCACGCCACGATTATTGCCTTCAGCCGTAATAAATCCTTTAATATCGCCTGTCATATTTCCTGTTTGTCCGACTTGAGCTAATTTTCCGGAACAAGGAGCTATACCCAAATAAACATAATACCAGGTAGCTCCCGCGACATTAAAATAAGATGCAGGTATTGTTAAACTATTGGAAACAGGATAAACTCGACGGTCTGGACAATTGCCAATAGGGCCAAGAGAGGAATCATTATATGCCGCTGCGTAATACCATACATCGTAATACTGAGCGTTTTGTGCAGCTGTCCAGGTACAGTTAACCTGTCCCAAAGCTAAAGTATCGTGATCCAGGGGAGCAGTGATTTTAATAGTGTCCGGGAAAGTAATACTTCCGCCGGAGTTGCCGAGATTAGAAGTAAGCTCAAGCGTATAGGTTGTTAAAGGAGTTAGCAATGTAGAATCCATAAACGCTAAATATCCCGGAGCTATTCCTTCCTGCGGGAATACAATGCTGTTTGTGCCCCATTTAATTTTTACCTGTGACTGTGCCGTATCTGCGATTGGGTCAGAAAGAAATATAACCTGTGAGTAGCCTGTATACAAGAAACCAAGAATCATAGCCGCAGTATTCGTATCGTCTGTTGAACCTGTTGTAGTTGTTTTCTTGCAACCGGAGAAAACCGTAACTGCAACGACAAAAAGCGTAACTACCGAAAACTTTAAGTTTTTATTCTTCATCTTTCCCCCTTAGTTGGACTTTGTTCCGTAAGGAACATTATAGTCAAGCTCTTTCCAGCTCCGCTGGATTAGAGATTGCTATCCCGCTAGCGGGAGACCAACTTATCCAGCTTTGCCGGATTATGAAACATTTCTTAATTACATACCCACTATAAATTACTTAATAAAAGGATTAGTATGTTTTGTCAAGATTTAAGAGTTTAGCGTGTTCTCCCATTCCCGATAATCCCCATTAGAATTAATAAACTATTGACAAAGTAAGGTTTTCAGAGTATAACAAATTTATCAAAGCTATAGATAAATATGGAAAAGAAGATATTAATTGTGGATGATGATTTCCATCTTATTACTCTCCTGCGGTTCAATCTGGAGAAAGCAGGTTACTCTGTTTGGTCTGCAAAAGACGGCAGCCAGGCGTTGAACATAATGAAAAAAGACAAAATGGACCTCATAATTGCCGATATGATGATGCCGGTGATGGACGGTTTGGAATTATGTCGACGGGTAAAAAGCGAACCTTTATGGAAATCCTGTCCCGTAATAATGCTCACTGCCAGAGTTCAGCTTTCGGACAAGGAAAAAGGAAAAGAGGCGGGAGTTGATGATTATATTACAAAACCTTTTCAGATGAAAGAATTGCTTGCTTCGGTAAAAAACAATCTGAAACTATATTCAGATAAAAAATGAACAAACAAAGAAGAGAAATAGTAATAGGGAAGCATACTTTCTATCTTGATAAAAGCAATATATTACGCATAACCGTTGTCGGGGAACCGGGAAACGAAACCGTAACCGCAATGAAAACACTACATGAGAAACTCGATGACATAGCTAAAGACAAGGTGAATTTCCTTATAGACCTTAACCGGGCAGGAAAGCCCTCTCCGGAAGTAAGAAATATGGAGAAGTTAATTTACCGGCATAAGAAAGTTAGAAAAATCGCTTTCTGCGGCGCGCATCCTGTTGCAAAAGTACTTGCAAATTTTACTATATCCGTCACAAAAAAGAAAGATATGCAGTTCTTTGACACTGAAGAAAAAGCCCTTTCCTGGCTGAAAAAATAATAAAAAATGAACAAAGAAAAAAAGATGTAAAATTTTTCAATACGAAAGAATCGGCAATCGTATGGTTACGGGAATAACGCGTAAAGGACGTGAAAATGAATAAAGAAGAAAGAGAAATATTAATAGGAAAGCATACCGTCTGCCTCGGTGAAGACAATATATTATATATAACTATTGTCGGAGACATTGACGAAGAAAAAATAGAGATATTGTTTGAAACAATTAGTAAACTTCTGGAGATGGGAAAAGGAAAAGTAAGCGTATTAGTAAATATTAGCAAAGCCAAGAAGCCTTCTGTAAAAACAAGAAACCATATCGCACAATTCCATACGAATAAAAAGGTCGGGCAGATTGCCATTTTTGGACTAACCCCGGTTGCAAAAGTAATGTCGGCTTTCGCCGTAGGAATTACTAAAAAAAGAAATATAAAATTCTTTGATACAAAAGAATCGGCTCTTGCCTGGCTAAACGAATAATAAAATGGAAAAAGGGAAAAAAGAGTTTTTTATAGGGGAGAACAGATTATACCTCGGGGAAGATAAAATACTTTATGCGGATTTTTCAGGGGAACTTACCGTGGATATAATAAATTCGTTATACGATTTTTTTAATCTCAATAAAACCAAAATGATGAACGAAGGAAAAGTAAAGATACTTATACACCTTAAGAATCCAAAGAAATCTTCTCCTGAAGCCAGGAAATTAACATATACGTTGAGTAAAGATAAAAATATTGGCAAAGTCGCCCTCTTGGGAATTAACCCGGTTACAAAAGTAATCGCCTCTTTCTTTATGGGAAATTCAAGAAAAAAAGATGTAAAATTTTTCAATACAAAAGAATCGGCAATCGTATGGTTAAAGGAATAATGCATACAGAGATATGAAAATGAAAAAACAAGAAAAAGAAATATGGGCAGGGCAAAATAGATTATGTTTCGGAGAAGACAAAATACTTTACGCAACTCTTGTCGGGGACCTTTCTGCGGAAATAGTGAATACGTTATATGTATTTTTCGAACAAAATAAAAATGAAAATATGGTTGACGGGAAAGTAAGATTTTTTGTAGACCTTACTAATTCAGGGAAACCTTCTATGGAAGCAAGAAAATTGACTTATGCGCTGAGTGAAAGTAAAGACATCGGGAAATTTGCCATAATCGGAATGAATCCGGTTGCAAGGGTAATAGCGGCTTTTTTTATGGGAAATTCAAGAAAGAAAGGTATGAAATTTTTCAACACAAGGGAGGAAGCGCTTGAATGGCTAAAGAAATAATACCGTCAGACAAATTCAAAGAAATTACCTATAACAAGGAAAACCCTTTGCGCGATGAAACAATTATTCGTCTTAATAAGATGATTGAAATTGTTATGAACGTGGCAAAAGGAATTTACTCCGAACAGGTTCAACTCTCGGATAAAAACGATGAGATTGATGCGCTTGGGATAGGTATAAATATGATGATTGACGATATTAAAAAAAACGTTGAAAGAATCAAAAAAGAAAAAATTAACCTCGATAAACAAGAAAAAAGAAGAACTATAGAACTTAAAGAAGAACGGAATAAATTCCACGCTACAGCCGAAAGCATATCCGACGGTATACTCGTGATAGACTTCAAGGGGAATATTCTAATCGTTAATTCGGCATTTGAAAGGTTATTTGGCATCAAAAAAGAACAGGTAACGGGACGACACGTGCTTGATTGTCTGGAGGATGTAAAAATTTTAGACCTTATAACCCGAAAATTAACAACAGGGCATGAATATTATACGGAAGAACTTATAATCACGGATAGGGTAACCAACACAGAAAAAATCTTAAACGGACGAATATCTTCCGTCTTCAACCAGGCCGGAAAAAAATTGGGAGCCGTAATAGTTCTGAGGAATATCACAAAAGAAAAAGAAGCCGAGAGAATAAAAAATGAATTTGTATCAAACGTGTCTCACGAAATCAGGACGCCCCTGTCTTCCATAAAAGGTTTCGTTGATACTCTTCTTATGGTTAAAGTTTCCGAGTCCGAACGTAAAAAGTTTTTAAACATAATCAAACAGGAATCAAACAGGTTGAACCAGCTTATTACTGATTTGCTTGACCTTTCCCGTATTGAATCCGGAAGGGTAGAGCTTAAATTTGAACCCGTTGACGTTTTTCAAAAGTTGGAAGCCGTAAAATCGGAAATTTTAGGTAAAATCTCACGGAAGAAACTTTCTTTTGAAATAAAAGTGCCGGCTTCTTTGCCGCTGATAAAAGCCGATAAAAATGCTTTGTTCCAGATTCTTATTAATCTTGTTAGTAATGCAATTAAGTTTACGGAAAAAGAAGGAAAAATTTGCGTGAAAGCGGAACTGTGCAACAAGAAAGAATGTGTCAAATTTTCTGTCCGGGATACGGGGTATGGAATAGAAAAACAATACCTGACAAAAATATGGGAAAAATTCTACAGGATTGAAACTTCTTCGCATAAAATCCCCGGAACAGGACTCGGGTTACCTATTGTTAAAGATTTGGTAGAAAAGCATAACGGGAAAATATGGGTAAACAGTAAACCCGGAAAAGGCAGTGTTTTTTACTTTACCATACCGGTTTTTACCGAAAGGAAAAAATGAGCGATATAGATAAATTACAAAAAATACTTATAATAGACGATGAATACAACTTATGCACGCTTCTGCGGTTTCATTTGCAGATGGAAGGATTCAAAGTGTTTACTGCGCATAATGCGGCAGATGGCGTAGAAGCGGCAAAAACGAAACTTCCCGACCTTATCCTGCTTGACGTAAAAATGCCGGATACGGACGGCATACAAGTATGTAAAATCTTAAGAAGAAACCGTAAAACCAAGCATATCCCTATATTTATGATTACGGGATTATCCCAGATGGGCATTATGGAAGATGCGTTCAAGGCAGGCGCGAACGATTATATCTCCAAACCTTTTGACGTGACTACAATCGTAGAGCTGGTTACCGAAAAATTTTCCAAACTCTAATCCGCTTCCCTGTCCTATTTTCCTAATAACTAATACCCTATTAACGGATTCTCCCGCACGGGGTGTGCCAATTTTATCTTTTCTCTGTGCACTCTCTGTCTTCGGAGTTTACCCCGCATTTTGCGGGGTAGTTTTAATCTGTATTCTGTTTTTTGTTGTTTACACTATAAATTTCTTTTCTCTGTGCTCTCTGTGGTTAGACTTTCGTGGCGATGTTCTTTTTTTCCTTGCAAAAACGAAACTATAGTATATTCTGAAAACTAACAATTATAAGATACAAATAGAAAATAGTAACTGGTAGTCCCGCTAGCGGGATAGCAATCTCTAATGACTAACATCAAAGAGCTTGCTATAATTTAAGGAGTAATTGGTTGTAACTGAAAAAAAGAATAACCGTAACTAATAGGAGGAAAGATGCGAAATGTTTTCAGGAGTGTTTTTGTCGGGATAATGCTTATCCCGTTTATTTTATCCGGCGAACAAAAAATCGCCGCCCGGTCAGTAAGAATTCAGCAGGATAATGTTTTTGAAACAAAAGGCGGAACAAAAACGGGCGTTCCGTCAGAGATTAACTACCAGGGATGGCTTGGCGCTGCAGATACATCGGCGGTGACAGGAAAACTTAATATGGTATTTAAAATTTATACCGCATCAACAGGCGGGACATTATTATGGACAGAGCAAGACAGCGTGCAGGTGAGCAAAGGGATATTCAACGTATTACTTGGCAGCGTAACGCCTATACCGGACAGTATTTTCAACAACACGTCTCTTTATCTTGAGACACAAGTTGACGCGGACGTTTTAGAGCCGAGGAAAAAACTTACAAGCGTCGGTTATGCAATAAAATCAAAACATTCGGACAATGCAACTCGAGCGGACACCGCGACTTACGCAATCAACGCCAACGTTCAGTACGTGGATTCGGCGAGAGTAGCGGCTACGGCTTATGCCTTGACGGATACGACTGCTTTCAACGACAAATATGTGAGTGTATCCGGCGACACAATGACGGGGCCGTTTGTTGCTTCGGCGAATTCGGCCGATAATTTGGTTTCTTCAATCCAGGCAGGCGTAGGCAAAGCAGGGTATTTCGAGATAGCCAATATTACAAATGCAAATGACGTGGTATATAATTACACAACCGGCACGGGAAACGCCGGTTTATTCCGGATAAACAATGCCGTAAATTCGAACAATGCGGTATACGGGATGACGAATGGCGCCGGGCATGCGGTATATGGTTATACGAACGGCACGGGGAATGCGGTACGCGCGACTACAATCGGAGCCGGGGATGCGCTGTATAGTTATACGACCGGTACCGGGGGCGCGGGATATTTTAATATAAACAATGCTTCAAATGCGAACAATGTAGTATATGGGACTACGAATGGCGACGGGGATGCAATATCCGGATATACGACCGGAGCCGGGCATGCGGTATACGGGCAGACAAATTCCAGCGGGGATGCTGTATACGGTTATACGAACGGCACGGGCAGGGCAGCGTTATTCCAGATAGGGAATGTTTCAAATGCAAGCGATGCTTTGTATACTTATACAAACGGCACGGGAAAAGCGGCGTATTTTGAGATAGGAAATGTCGCGAGTTCAAGTCCTGTGGTGCATGCGTATACAAACGGCACGGGAAACTGCGGGTATTTTTCGATAGCCAATGCTTCGAATTCAAACAACGCAGTCTATGCTTCTACGAGTGGAAACGGGCATGCGATACAGGGGTATATGGCAGGAACGGGCACCGCGGGGTATTTTTCGGTAAACAATGCCGCAAGCGCAGGCGAGGCAATAGCCGCAACTACAATCGGAACGGGCAGGGCGGGGTATTTTTCGATAAGCAATGCCACGAATCCAAGTTCCGTAATATATGCGACTACAAATGGAAACGGAGTAGCAGGGCATTTCCAGGTAAGCAATGTTTCAAGTTCAGGCCCTGCGCTGTATGGGGTAACGAATGGCAGCGGGGAAGCCGTGTACGGGTCAGGGAGCGGAAGCGGGATTGCGGTACGCGGGAGCACAAACGGAACGGGTAGGGCAGGATTTTTCCAGATAACAAATGTTTCAAATTCAAGCGATGTGTTGTATGGAACTACGGACGGAAGCGGGAACGTGGTGCATGGTTATACAAGCGGAACGGGCAGGGCGGGGTATTTCCAGATAAACAATGTTTCAAATTCGTCAGATGTAATTTATTTAACGTGCAACGGGACGGGGAATTTCATAAATACGTCTAAAAGCGGTTGTTACCTTGACAAAGACGGTGTATGGCATACTCCAAGCAGTCGTGAACTCAAAGAAAACATAGAAGAACTCCGTGCGGATGAAGCGATGAGTGCGGTTGAAAAGTTGAATCCGGTTAAATTCAATTACAGGAAAGGTGGAGGAGAAAGCTATGTAGGGTTTATCGCTGAGGACGTGCCCGACCTGGTAGCAATGAAAGACAGGAAATCTTTATCGCCGATGGACATAGTAGCGGCTTTGACGAAGGTAGTGCAGGAACAGCAGAAAAGCATACAGGCGCAGCAAAAAGAGATAAACGCATTAAGGGAAAAAGTAGACCGGCTAACAAAATAATAATTTATTCGTAATATCGTAGGGGCGAGGCTGTACAATAAATGTACAGGGTCGCCCTTTTTTATTGGGGGCTTGCCCGCCGTTTTTCTTGGAGGATAATGTCCTGTTGGGGTAGCTGAGAGCCCTCGCTCTCAGCAATATTCTCTATACGAGGTCGTTTTTTTCGTTGGGAACGTCTTAATCAATCTTTATTTTGAGGGGTCTTTTTTTTCAAATTATGGAAATTAAATCTAATGCTTCCGTAACGCATAGAGTAACTTTCTTCTTCCAGATGAATTGGAATCACATCAATTTCTCCTAACAACTCCAGCCAATAAGTAAGGGAGAAACTGGCTCCACAAGCTATAAGCGGATAGCTATACGAGAAAAAAGATTCGGAATTTCCGGGGGGAACTACGTTTGTCATAATATTATATCTACAAGCAATATATGGGGTTGCGAAATCAATTCTTTTACTAAGATATGCCGTAGCTTCAAGATTAGCGGCGCCTAAGAAGTTGAATCCAAGCCCGCCTCCGATAGAGAAAGTAACGGGGTCTTTAATTAACCTGGCTTTGAGGCATCCGATCATTCCAAAGTTAGACACGCGTAGTTCGGAATCAAGATTATCTGCAACGCCTAGTTTAAGGTATAAATTAGAATTATAAAGATACGTAGGGTCATAAGGAACGTTTACTAAAGTGCTAATTCCCGCTTCTATTTTATGCGGCGGCAAGGTTTCGCCCGTATCAACTATGGAAGTGGTACAGCCGGACAATAATATTACGGACAAGGGTAATATTTTCAACAGTATTCGTTTTCGCATTTTTCAGTATCTTTTTCCTATATAAAATGATTAGTATGTTTTGTCAAGATTTAAGAGTTTTTGGTAGCCGCAAGCTTTAGCTTGCGCAACTATTTCAAAATGTTAACATATTGACTTAGTAGTAACAGATTTAAGAGTTTTTGGTAGCCGCAAGCTTTAGCTTGCGCAACTCTGCCTTTCCCTCTGCTTCCGCGTCCCGTGCATCTTGTCTCTTACAGTCCCTGTTGAAATTCTCTGTTTTTTCGTGTCCTTTTTTCGTAGTAAGTTTTTCTGTTTCTGTTCTTTTTATCTCTTACAAGTCTTAACAAGTAACAGATTTAAGAGTTTTTGGTAGCCGCAAGCTTTTTACCCTGAGCGTAGTCGAAGGATAGCTTGCGCAACTATTTCAAAATGTTAACATATTGACTTAGTAGTAACAGATTTAAGGGTTTTTGGTAGCCGCAAGCTTTAGCTTGCGCAACTCTGCCTTTCCCTTTGCTCTCTCCCCATCTTCGCGTCCCGTGCATCTTGTCTCTTACAGTCCCTGTTGAAATTCTCTGTTTTTTCGTGTTTAGCTGGCGTTTTCTGTTACTAACTTTTTACTTCACAACTACTATTTTCGATGTGCAGTTTTGTCCGCAAGCGGACAGTCTTGCGAGGTATACGCCGGAGGTAAACCCTGTCGGCGTCCATTCTAATGTATATTCACCGGGAACCTTATTTGTGTTTAAAAGAGTTTTAACCAATTCGCCTGCAGTGTTATATATCCTTAAACATACATCGGAATTTTTTGGTATGGAGTATCTGAAAAGTAATTTGTGGTTAGAGAGTTGTGCATATAATCTAGGCGTTTCCCGAGAATAAACTTTTTCCTGAACACCGGCTATACATCCTCCATCCAGGACTTTCAAAATTCCTGTTCCTCCGATTACCACTTCCAATTGCCCGTCCCCGTCTACGTCTCCGATTGAAGGGTCGCTGTCTCCGGCAGAACTATTGCCAAATTCCCATAGAAGAGTTCCGTCATTATTGAGTCCGCGTATTATTGTATCGTTAGAGGCAAATACTATTTCGGGTTTATCGTCACTGTCCAAATCGCCAATCGCAGGGCATGACCATATGTGACTTCCCGTTGCATAACTCCAGAGCACTGAGCCATCTTCACCGTTGAGAGCGTAAAAGTTGAAATCATCGGAGCCAAATACTATTTCAGGTTTAGTGTCGTTATCCAAATCTGCAATCGCAGGGGAAGAGCGTACGGAACCTCCTGTCGTCGTGTAGCTCCAAAGTAAAGAACCGTCTTCTCCGTTGAGAGCGTAGAAATCGAATGAGCCGACAACTATCTCGAGTTTAGTATCGTTATCCAAATCTGCAATCGCCGGGGAAGCGCTAACTCCTATTGGATAACTCCAGATAAGCGAACCATCTTCACCATTAAGAGCATATAATTTATTGTCGCCAAGAACTACCTCAAGTTTAGTATCGTTATCCAAATCCGCAATTGCAGGCGAAGACCATATGTAACTTCCCGTTGCATAACTCCAGAGTACTGAGCCGTCTTCACCGTTGAAAGCGTAGAACGTATAATCCAGGGAGCCAACAGCTATTTCAGGTTTACTATCGTTATCCAAATCCGCAATCGCGGGGGAAGACATTACCCGATTTCCTGTCTTATAACTCCAGAGCAGGGAGCCGTCTTCAGTATTGAGGGCATAAAGTTGGCTGTCATAGGAGCAGACAACCACCTCGAGTTTAGTGTCCCCGTCTAAATCCCCAAGTGCAGGGCAAGAGCATATTTTACCCGACGTTGTATAGCTCCATATTACTGAACCGTTTTCTCCATTGAAATTATATATTTTATTGTCTATGTCATTACCGGAAATTATTTCAGGGATGTTATCATTATTTATGTCTACAATTGCAAATTTAGCGAATCCCTCGTTAGGGGTTTGCCATTTGATTCTCATAGAATCGGAAGTTAAGCATCCTTTGAGTTCAGGTTGAAAACCAGTATTTTGCAGGTCATGATGGAATTTCAGCCATTCTCCGGGCAAGGTCAAAAGGCAAATAAGAAATATATTCAACATTTCATCCCTAAGATACGGCTAAACAAACACCTTGTCAATTTTTTATCTGTTATAGTCATTATAGAAAGCCCTTGAGTCCGCCTGCCCACAGTTCTTTTTGGTAGACCTGCCTTTTGTCATTCTCGTGAAAACGGGAATCCATTTCGTGGTTTAGTGCTTTGCCCGTCCTTTCCTGCCCGCCGTTCCTTTTGGTAGGCCTGCCTTTTGTCATTCTCGTGAAAACGGGAATCCATTTCGTGGTTGAGTTGTCATTCTGAGTCGAAGACGAAGAATCTCTTTGTTATTTTTTCGGCGATAGTCTGCGAAAATCCCTGCCTGTCCGCCTCAGGCGGAGCAGGTGCGTCCAAAAAATTGTTTTCTATTTTTCGTGGTTACTTAGAGTTTGTTCCTCTCAGGAACATTACTCTAAGTTATCCAGCTCAGCTGGGCCTTCTTTTGTTTTTATTTGTTTGGAGTTTACCCCGCTTTGGCGGGGTGGTTAAAGCTTTTCCATTCTCTTTCTTTTGTTTTGAACTTTGCGGCTTAGCGACTTGGCGCGAGATATTCCGTTTTCTATTTCTGTTCTCTGTTTTTGTCTCTTAAAGTCTCATCCCTGCCTGCCGGCAGGCAGGAAGTCCCTGTTGAACTATTTGTCTCTTTTCGTAGCAGTTTTTCTCTTAAGGAATTCGACACTCCCGGAAATGATATTAGCGAAGCCCAGAATCCATCCAATAGGGTACGGCAAAACCGTAAGCCCCCACCACCACGAATGTGCGCCGGGACCAAATCCTCCGACAGCGCTCCATCCAAACAATGCTCCGACTCCTACTGCTATCATAATAAAAATAAATCTCCAGTAACGGAACAAACTGCGCCGGTTTTTATCAAGGAACGTACCGAACAAAACCATACCGCTGGCGGGAAGGATAAGCAGAGAGCCTTCCAGGGGATCCACGATTCCGAGTATCATAAAAATACTGCCAACAACAATCATAACCCGCGACCATTTCATAATGTTAATTTCCAATAAAAGGAATAAATGTCAAGTGGGAAATTAAAGTGACAGTTCTTTACCGGATTCGGCGGATAAACTATCCGTTTTTCCTGAATTCTTTCGCCCATTCTTGATGTTTACAGCTTGGGCATTGAAGGAGTTTTTTACCGGGGAGGAGTACTTTGAAAACAAAACCGCATTTACGGCATTTATAAACGTGTGTGTTGGCATACCCTATTATGATGGAAAGCAGAACGATTACTGCAATTAAAATCCCAATCATCCATTTTTGCATTGCACAACTAATATATGTTAAAAATCCGCACTGTCAAGAAAATAGCTCCCCTGTGTTCCGATTATACGATTACACGAATATCCTAATAACGACTTTGTCTGTTAATTTTGATATTTAATATTTATTTATCTCTTACAAGTCTCTTACAGTCCCTGTTGAAATTCTTTCTGTTATCTGCTTGCCTACGCCTGCCCGCCGTTCTGTTTGGAGGGGTAGGTTTTTCGTGATGGACTTTCTTGTGTTCCGTTCTATGTTTTTCTGTTTAGTATAATTTCGTGTTTTTGTGCCTTAGTGGCGAGTATTACTCTTCACCAAAAGAACAGATACCTCACCTTCGCAACGGCGACTCTATCCGTCAATTCCATATCGTCTTCGACGTTGTCTATGGTTTGGTTAAACGCCAGATACACCCACGACTTCGGTCTGAAGTTATAAGAAATAAGCGCATTAAATTTATGTATATGCGTATCGGTATTCGGCTCTGCGTATATCCTCAATTGCATATCCTTTGTAAGCGCATACTGTACGGTCGGCAGTAAAATCGAAGCTATTGCCACGCTATCATTATTCGGAGTCCATTCAAAAGTGTTTGACAGGACAAGTGAAAAACTTAAAGACGGATTGACTTTCCAGTCTACAATAAAGTCATTCGTTCCGGTTGATGCAAAATACTTTTTCCTGTAATTAAAACCATAACTCTTATACCACACCTCTTCGTTTAAGACAAAAGCCTTGCTGAAATCGGTATATAAGCAAACGCTCAGACGGGAGTAATCATACTCCGTATTCATTTCATATCCTTTACCTTTGTAAACGTTTATGTGTCCCCCGTAATTATTCTTAAAGCAAGGGCTGACGCGCGCGCTAATCCAATTCCCGCCCGGATTGCCGGCTTTTTGTGTTCCGCCTGCTCCCGCGCAAGCCACGAATTTACGAAAAGGTCCCTTGTTAAAAAATTGCGGTCCCGCCATAAGAGAATATATCTTGTACCCGACATACGGAGCAAACCCGATTTCCCCGACATCGAAACTTGTATCATAATTTTCGTACCCTGCCAGCACCAGAAATTTCGGCGCATACCAATTCAGAGCTATCTCCTCCGCATACCCGCTGTCCGATTTCGCCACCTCTGCGGCACATTGCAGTTGATGCGTTCGGAACATCCCGTCTATCCCCATTACTTTCTGGTTGTTAAAACTGCTGTCCCCGCTGACTCCCGAATAAGTAAACCCTATGTCCGAATTTTTCAGGATGCCCATTTTTATCCTTCCCACGGAGTATAAATTTCTAGGTTCAAACCAATCTTCTCCCGGCGAAATGCTGTCCGTGTACGCCGACAACATTCCGAATTTTACTCTCCCCAGCGACCCCGTATATTTTGCCCCGCCCAAAATCGGGACTTCACCTTCGGGCAATTTTTTGCCTATCCTACGGGAATAGAAAAGTGTTATCGGAGTGGCGAAGACTTCCTGCGATTCGATAAAAAACGGCCGTCTTTCGTCGAGATAAAGTTCGTACTCGGAAAGGTTAATCGTATAAGGGTCTGCTTCTATTTGCGCAAAATCCGGCAGCATCGTAAGCGAAAGCTGCGACGAAGTAAACCCCCAACCGACGTCCAGTCCTGCCTGCGGGCGAAGGATTAAAGTATCTCTATCCTCAAGGGTCTTTCCCAATTCGTATCTTACAAGTCCCACGGGATAAACTTCAAGGTTCAGTCCCTGTCTGGTGTTCGGGATTCCTTTGAGCGCTCCACTTCTGGAAACACGCATCCCTTCTACCTGTTTAAGGGGCGCCCACGATACGCTCTCGCTATTTTTTGAAATATATCTAAAGAAGTTGACGCCCCATTCATCGAGTCCTTGTTTAAACCGTAATGTTTTGAAAGGTATTTTCATTTCCGCGACATACCCGTATTTCGTAACTTTAGCCACCGAGTACCAGACTCCGTCCCAGCTTACGTCGTCTGCTCTTCCGTCCTGGGAAATTTTTTCATCGTATTGCACGCCTGCGGCGTTCAGCATAAATTCGTAAGCAGTAGTTTTATCGCCAAAAGTATCGAATATAATTCCGACGTTATCTTCGTTATAGAAATAATCTCTCGGCACTTTTTTAATATTTAAGCTTTTCGGGTCGGCGTCAAAACACTTAAATGCGATATAAATATTTTTATCATCGCAACAGATGTAGACTTTAGTGGATTCGGAAGGAGACGCTCCCTCGTCCGGGTCACTCTGGACGAAGTTTTGAACGGAGTCTGCGTTCTGCCAGACCGAGTCAATTTTTCCGTCAATAACCGGCGGAGTGGTAACTTTCGGTATGTTTACGACACTTCCAAGGCTTAAAAAAAGTAATAGCAACATAGTTTTCTATCTTTCTCTTTTAATGCAAAACATATCCGTTGTCAAAAAAACACCCTCAATTCTGTCCAAAATTCATGAATCTTAGAATCTTTAGGTCTTCTCACTCAGTTGATTAAGCATTTTTTCCTGTGAAATTTTTACGGCCGCCATTTTTTCCCTTAATGCTGAATGTAGATGGCTCCATGTTTCAAAATCACACTCTTCTCTAAGTTCACATTCATTACATCTAAAACATCTTGGGAGTTTTAGCCCGCTAAAAAAGTTGTATTCAATATTTTTAATAATTT
Organism: bacterium; assembly: GCA_028716385.1. Classification (GTDB taxonomy): domain Bacteria; phylum Hydrothermota; class UBA3073; order JACQXS01; family JAQTXJ01; genus JAQTXJ01. The sequence goes on from JAQUPX010000001.1 coordinate 305,286, forward strand.
TTTCTACTAATTGTTGCGAATAGAAAATCTCAAGTTTTTCTTTTGCCATTTTAGTATTATAATTCTTAAGCTTTTTTAAAACCAAATAATCTCTTATCGCTGAAAAATAAGTAATTTCTTCCTCGTTGTTTTTTATATTTCCGGACGATAGTATATTAATAAATTTTTGCAATTCATATATCGCTTTTTTATATGAACCGGTAACTAAATGCAAAAACGAAAGTAGTAAAACAGGATTTATTCTGCTCCATTGAGAATCCCATTTACGCAAAGGGAGCCATGTAAAAGGGAGGATATTATTTATTTTATAGGGAGTCTTATATACGCTGTTGTTAACCAGTTCTTTGATTTCTTTGAATTCATCAATTTTTCTTTTATCTAAATCTATAAATAAATTATTTTTTTCTATTTTTTCTTTATGTAATTCTAACTCCTTCCATGAAGCTCTTCTGGAGTTAGTCCCCGGTACAATAACTTGATAACTTGGAAATCCCAAAAAAGATACATCTCTTATAAATATAGGTCCTTTTGTTGCTCTATGTAATATATTACACATACGTTGATAGTGTAGTTTATTGTTAAATTTGTTATTTGTGTTTGCCGACAAAGTACTATTATAAGATGGTTTTCCAAAGAAAAAACTGTTTGGATAAGCACCGTCATTCGTTTTTAGCAAGTTAAAAAAGTTGTTAGACCATCCGCCATTATTAATTTTTTGTTCGAATAATAAATCTTTTAAGTTTACTTTCGTTCCGCTTTTGTAGTCCAAAATATGTCTACCTTGAAATGTTTCTGTAATGGCGCGGGAAATAGCCTCATCTATATTAGGATGCGACCCAAAATTTACATGGTAGCTGCCTTTCCTTTTATCGTGCGCTATGACAGCAACAACAGGCAACGCCATATTTAGAGAACAATCTTTAATTGAAATATGGAAATTACTATTTTTTTCTATTTCCTCAATCATAATCTTTAAGTGTGGGGAACGAGATATACAACTTTTGTTTAATTCCGGGGGAGTTAATTGCTTGTGGTAAATAACATCCATACAGTGCCTTTCACTTACTTCGCTCATCCCTTGCACCAATGCTTCGTAAATATTATTCCCGGCGCACATCCCCGTAGAACCATAATGATACCTTATCATCTCCAATGGCAAAAAAACAATTTTTCCGCTAATCACATCCGCAAATGGAATGCATAGCAATTTTCCTTCGTATGAAAAAAAATCCAGCCATTTTTCGGCATCCCCTTTCTGTCTGTCACACGGAGCAAAATTTCTTAACAAATTCTTGTCGACAGACTTAACAAATTGGCGCGGTGTTAAAAATATTTCATCCGGGGAATAAATAAAATCAGAAATCTTATGCAGTGTTTTATAGTTTAATATAAAACTATTATGATTTGCGGTGTTGAATTGATTTTGTATTCTTTCCATTAGTTCCGCATAAGCGCTGGCAAGCGCCGCTTCTTTTGACATCCCCTTCCCGTTTGAACCAATAAAACTATCATTAAAACTAATGCGTACCGAATATAAAGAATCTCCATTCTTATACCACCTGTCTTCATTAATCAAAACTCCTATTTTGTAAAAAATGTTTCTTATACGAGTTATAGTTTCTATGGGTTTTACATCTTTATATAAAACTGTCTGAACCTTTTCCATAGTTTTAACTAATTCCCCTCATCTCCCTATCCGCCTTATTCTTTTCTTTTAATCTCTCCAATCTATTACCAACCCTTGATTTATCTAGGGATGGTTATCCAGCTCTGCTGGAAAATCTCCAATCCAAAATCCAAAATCTATTACTTGCCTGCCCCGTACATTTATTGCACAGGGGCGCTCACTTGGTAGCCGCAAGCTTTAGCTTGCGCCTGTCCACCTTTTGTTTTGGCGGAAAGCGGGGAAGAATCTCGTTTTTCCCCTTCGCCCTTTGCTCTTCTCGCTCCTCCGTATCTCCCCAATTCGCATTCCAAAATCTTTTTTTTCAGTATCTTTTAATTCCCCAATTCCTTCTTTTAATCCGTTCAATCCCCAATCCCTGCCTACCGGTCAGGCAGGCAAAATCTAAAATCTATTACCAGCCCTTGAGTTATCTAGGGATGGTTATCCAGCTCCGCTGTGGCTGGAAAATCCGCCCTATCCCTCGTTTTCTATTGTTTGAAATAAATGCTGGTATAAGATATTCGTTTGTATCAATTCTCTGTGCGTCCCCGATGTAACAAAATTCCCCTTATCAAGAACTATCGTCCTGTCCGCTAAAAGCATCGTTTCTTTTGAATGACTGATAACTATCGTTATTCTGTCGTCTTTGCCGTCTATTAAAACATTATGTATCGCTTTAATGTTGTTCGCATCAAGTCCTGCCGTGGCCTCATCCAACAGCAATACGTCCGGTTTTTTTAGAAAAGCCCGCGCTATCGCCAGCCTCTGTTTTTGCCCGCCACTCAGATTTCCACCGCTTTCATTAAGTTTATGATTCAACCCGTCTTCTAATTGATTAATGAATTCCATTGCCTGGGCCCTTTTTAGAACAGTATCAATTTCTTCATCGGTTGAATTTAACTTGCCCATAGAAATGTTCTCTTTTATCGTTGCTAAAAATAAAAAAGGCGCCTGTTGCACTATTGCTATTTTATTCCGATACGAATCCAGGGATATTGAATTGATGTTAATGCCGTTTGCGCTTATCTCACCTTTCTCCGGCATATATACCCGCTGCAATAACTTAAATATCGTCGTTTTCCCCGCCCCGCTTTCCCCTACTAATGCTATGATTTCACCTTTCTTTGCGCTGAAAGAAACATTCTTAAGACCAAAATCATCCTTTTCGGAATATGAAAAACAAACTTCTTTAACGTTGAGCGTTTCTATGCTTTCAATATCAATGCCTTCTTTCTTCTCCTGCTCTATAGAGAATAATTCCTGCACTCTTTTTATACAACTTTTCCCCGTTTGAAGAGATATGTTAAGATTCGTTAACCCGGACGTTGAACTGAATACTTGCACCATAAGCATATTAAACGCAAAGAAACTGCCAAAAGTAAGCTCCCCTTTAATTATCAGGTATCCCCCCAGCCATATTAATACGACCTTCCCCAGGGTCGAACTTAGTTGCCCCAGCACAGATGGCTTGCAGGAATATACGAACCGTTCAATTGCAATATTAAACAACTCTGTTAATTTTTTAGCATACCTGCTTATAATTTCTTTTTCTGCTCCTAAATATTTTATTTCCAGACGCCCGGAAATGATTTCGTTCAAATAAAAAGTATTATTTGCTTTCTTCTCCAGCATTTTTATCGTTCTCTGGTTCATCCCGCGATTAAATAGCTTTAAAGAAATGGCAAAAATCGGGAGTATACTGAAAAACACTAAAGATAACGTAAGATTAAACTTCGCAATGATTATCACGCTAACTACAAGCGTAATCGCATCTTTTGTTAAATTTAACATATCGTCTATAAAAAACGTATTAACTCCTTCCAAATCTCCCTCTATTCGTCCCGTAAGATATCCCGACCCTTTTTGAGATAATTCTTTCCAGTTGGAATTAATAATTCGTCCCAATAATATTGACTTTAAATAGTTCCCGAAACCATACTTCAGGCAATTTGCCATATAAGTATCAAAAATGCTTATCCCTATAAGGCAAACTTGAGCAGCCAATATCGCAATAGCCCATTTTGTTAAAAGAAGATAGTCTTTAGAAGGCAAAACAATATCAAGGATATGTTTTGTCAGGAGCGGAATTATAACGACTAAAGCGACTTTCAATATGTTCCCAACAACAATAAGTAGTGATGATGAAAAAGCAATCCCAAAAAAATATTTACCTGCTAATTTTCTTACTTTCATAGTTTGTCCTTATAGATGAGTTTCATTATCCCACACTGGTATTCATCCGGAGTATATAAATTGCCGTTTGCCAATAAAGCAGCCCCCGGACACATTTTACAATAATTCTTTATACTACATATATTACACGTTTTCAAATCGTCTACTTTAATATTATGATGCATTCTTATTTCATCACTTCCCCATATCTCATCTATTGATTTGTTTCTAATGTTTTGACTCCCGTACCTCAATGTTGCACACGGGAAAACGTTCCCCTTAGCATCTATTGCAAAACTATAAGCTCCGGAATAACAATTTGCTGAATTTGGCCCCCTAATATCCTCTTCTTGTTGCAAACTCTCTCTTCCCACTTTGTTAATTAACCAATCAATCTGTGATAAAGAACAGAAAACATTTTGATTCATATTTCTATACAATCCTTTTCTCATTTGGGTAATGTCGTAAGTATATCTTAAACCATAAGATGCGCATAATTTTTCCATTGCGGGAATCTGCCGGTAATTCATCGCCAAAACTGGGGTTTTAATACGGATGCGCATATTAGTTTTAGAAAGTATGGGAAGTAAAGTTTTTATATGCTCTGAGGCAGTTACTCCGCAAATCTCTTTATAAGTTTTTTCATTAGCTCCCAAAACGCTAATTTCTAACTTGTATACCCCAAGAGATTCCAAATGTTTTATAAGAGCCTTATTCAATAAATACCCATTTGTAAAAACTACTACTGCAAAATTTCTATCTATTGCCATCTTTATAATATTAAGAAAATCTTTTCTTATAAGAGGTTCTCCCCCTGAAATTGTAACTCTTAAACACTTTTTTTCTTTGAGCCAATTTAATATCTCTATAATTTCATTTAGTGAAAGGTCTTCGGATGTTTTTGATTTTTTACTTGGTATTTTGTTATAGCAATGTATACATTGGAAATTGCACATAGATGAAACCTCTATAAATGCCGACATAGGAAGTTTTTCTCCGGCATATAATCTACGTATTTTCTTAGAATCTAATATCTGCTTAGCATTAAATAGTTTTTCATTTTTGTTTGATTGGGATTTCATTATTTGTTCTTTATCAACAAACAAAATACTTTCGGCATTTAACCAATTTATTATTAATTTTATATTATCAACAATAAACTTGTGCGATATAATTATTTTCTTTTTATACGCTAAAGAAATTATATTTTTTTCAATCTTATTCTTGCTATTACCTTTTAAAAAAGAGTATACTATTAGTGCCCCAATTCCATTTATAAGGCTATAGCTATCTGTTTTTTTATTAAAAACAATTGCTTGATTTAGATTTTTAAAATATCTACAAATAAAAATCTTATTTAATCTCGACATTTTTAGTCCCATCAGTATTTTACTTTTTTAATACATTATAAAATTAATAATCTACTCCTTGTGTACACCTGTAAAAGGTGTACACAAGGATGCAATACAATTACATAAGGACCATTGTACAATTATCCGTCATGTCAGTTTCATCTTCATTCAATCTACTAGGCCCTATACGTCTTGCTAATTTCCCTGGTGTTGTCCCAGCCTCAATAGTTACGGTACTTTCAATTTTTGTTAGTTCAAACATTTTTTCATCACCTCCTTTTTCACATAGCAATCACTTTAAATGTATGTCAAGAGAATTGCAAGAAAAAATCCTAGTAAAATATTAGGATTTCTAGTAAAATATTAGTATCCCTTTCGCCCCCATTTTTCCCTGAAATACCCATTGTCCCCCATCTTTCAGAGAAATTTCTGCTAACCGGTTCTAAACTTTAAAAAATACTTATTTCCCTTTACAAATCGAATTTTTCCACCCCATAAAATCTATTTCGCCGGCGGCGGAAATACTAAAACGTTTGAAAAATTTATACGGGAACAGAAAAAACCGCAGAACCTAAAACGCTTTTTGTCCCAGAATAGTCATATTGAAAGAATTAGTATTGAATTTGTTTTCTTCAAGATTAGGATTGACCGAATCGCCATAGACTGCCTTAATGCTGATGTTGACTTCGCGAAACATTTTTTCTATGTCCCCATAAGAATAAACTTTAATTTTTTGTTTGGGGTATTCGTATGAATTATTCCCTTCAATAACTGTCGTGTTGACGGTAAAAATACTTTGCAAAACATCAAAAGCGTTCTCTACTATAAAAGTTTTTTCCCCGATTTTATACCTGTCTTTTTTTAGCAGCTTCGGAATATATTGCAAGTTAAATAAATCCAGAAGTAAATGTCCCTGCGGTTTTAACAAACCCGATATGAGATTTAGCGCCTTCATATTTTCTTTGTCCGACAAAAGACCGAAACTGATGTCCATCATATAGACAGCATCAAACCTACACTTGAAACAAGGCGAAAGCATATCCCCGCAAACAAAAGAAGCGCTTAACTTCTTTCTCCCTGCCTCTGCCATTCCGGATTTTAAAAGCACAAAAGAGTAATCCATCCCTACGACGTTTTCGTATTTCCTTTTCGCAAATTCTATAATATGTCTTCCGTCCCCACATCCTAAATCCAACACCGCCGTTTCTTTACGTATATTCAAAACTTTTTCAAGGAAGTCCGTCTGGGCAACTGTCACGGCAAGGGATTCTCTCCACCCGTTTTCATACCTGAGCGCGTAAAGCTCCTTCCACCATTCCTTTGAATATCCTTTTTTCATTGTCATCTTAAAACCCCAACCTAACTCACTTTCATCGGTTGAAGCGGTCCCCCAAAGCACTACATTAACATACAAATAACACAATTTAAAGTTGTGTCTACAATTACTTTTTTCGGCACGCAAGATGTCCCATTTAAAATCCTGACTGCCGTCAGGCAAGTTATCGGACTATGCCCATTCTGCTTTCCTTTTTTAAAAATATTGTAGGGACAGCCTCCCCAAAAAAAATGCTTATTCCTTGACAAACTTTTTTAACAAAATAAAATAAGGGTAAGATGTTAAACATTTTTCTTATCTGTCTTCTCAACCTCCCCGGCGAATGGCTCAAATTCCATCACGACCTCCAAAACACAGGTTTCCAATCTGAACTCAAAGGATGCTTAACTCCTGACTCCGTCAGAATCAAATGGGAAACTCCTAATTTGGGATTCGCCAAATTCACAATTGTAGATATAAATAATGACGGCATTCCTGAAATAATTGCCGGTAATTACTATGACTATTCAATATATAATTTCAAAGGGGAAGACGGTTCGGTAATATGGAGTTACGAAACAGGAAGCAAAGTGTCCTCTACTCCTGCGATTGCAGATTTGGATAACGATACTAAACTTGAGATACTTGTTGGCTCAAGGGATTATAATTTATACGCTCTCAAGGGTGAAAATGGGACACTGCTCTGGAATTATACAACAGGAGGTTCTGTGTATTCTTCGCCAACGATTGCGGATTTAAATAACGACAGTAAACTTGAGGTAGTTGTTGGCTCTGGCGATTTTACACTATATACGCTCAACGGAGAAGATGGTTCTCTACTCTGGAGTTATACAACAGGAGGGAGTATAATATCTTCACCTGCAATTGCGGATTTGGATAACAACGCTAAACTTGAGGTAGTTGTTGGGTCCGATGATTCTACGCTGTATGGCCTAAATGGAGAAAATGGCTCACTACTCTGGAGCTATAAAACAGGAAATTGCATAGAGTCTTCGCCGGCAATTGGGGATTTGGATAACGACACTAAACCTGAAGTAGTTTTTGGCTCTGTGGATTCGACGTTGTATGCTCTCAATGGCGAAGATGGCTTACTACTCTGGAGTTATACAACAGGAGGTTCCGTATACTCTTCGCCGGCAATTGGGGATTTGAATAACGACAGTAAACTTGAGGTAGTTGTTGGATCATTTGACCATAAACTGTATGCTCTCAATGGAGAAGATGGCTCATTGCTCTGGAGTTATGGAACAGAGAATTGGATATACTCCTCGCCAGCAATTGGGGATTTGGATGGTGATGGGAAACTTGAGATAGTATTTGCCTCTTGTGATACAATAACAACAGTATACGGACTCAACGACGATGGCACTCTTCTATGGACATTTAACATTTATTCTGCTGGAGACAGCGACCCTTCAATCGGAGATGTAGACGGTGACGGACAACTAGAAGTAGTAATCGGGGGAACGGGTTATTTAAAAGTTCTGGATGGAGGATGCATAGCCGGCGTTCAGGAAAAAATTGATTCTAAAGAAACCCCTAAACTCCATACACAAATCTTCGGGCGCAAATTACTTTTCAGATACTCCATACCAAAGAAATCCGACGTCTGTTTACGAATATATAACACTGCAGGCGAATTAGTTAAGACTCTTTTAAACACAAATAAAGCCCCCGGTGAATATACATTAGAATGGACGCCGACAGGTTTTGCCTCAGGCATCTACCTTGCAAGACTATCCGCTTGCGGAGCAAACTGCACGTCAAAAATAGTAGTCGTGAAGTAGTATCCAATCGCGCATCTAGCGGGATTAGCCTAACTAAACGTGCTCTCCCATCTACCCTGTGTTTTGTTTTCAATCCTGTTCATCTGCGTCCAAATATTTTTTGTTTTTCCTTACTTAACTAACTATACTCACTTACCTAACTCAACTATTTTAGTATCACCATCTTCTTCGTCTCCTTAACATTCCCAGCCGTTACCCTCACAAAATATAGCAGACTCTTGCGTTCAACAAAGTGGAACGCTTAGAGGTCGCTATCCGGCTCTGCTACAACCTCTTTCTCTCTCGCATAGGCTTTTTATGGTAAAAGCGCAGGGTCTGTGTACCACCAAATTTTATTTATTTTAATTTCAATTTTTAATGTGTCACTGGAAGAGGTATTTACGACTACAAGCATAACGGTATCGGGATCATCTGCTTTCCAACCCCAGTCAACATTATAAAGAGTGTCTTTCGTAATCTCTTTGTAACTGCTGTCTTTGTATTCACTGAGAGATATGCGCCCGACAGAAGGCCCGGATTCGTGAGTCGTTTTAACGTATAAAGTATCTCCTTCACCCCAACAATGTCTCCATATAATAGAATCATTCTGAGAAATCGTCCATACTGTATCAACCCAACAATCATTGTACCTATAAGGTTTTTTCTTAGGGGCATTGCAGGCAAGGGTAAAAACTATAAAACACATACTACAAATGGAAAGAATAAAAAAATAATTCTTTTTCATATCCCCCTCCTTTTTTACCCGGCTCAGCTACAAACTCTTGGATACAATCCTTAGAGTTTGTTGTCCAGCTCAGCTGTGGCCGTGGCTTTTTTTATTTTGCTTTCTGTTTTGTCATTGTCATCCCGCACTTGATGCGGGATCCATTGTTTTCACTTTATTAGTACCATTTTCTTTGTCTCTTTAAAATTATTAGTTGTCACCCTCACAAAATATACCCCACTCTTTTTTATATTCGGCGTAAACACATAATCCCCTTTGCTTAATGCTCCATTGTAAATAACCTCTTTCGTTCTCCCGCACAAATCGTAAATTTTCAATTCCGCATTTATACTCTTTGGCACGCTCAAATAAATCTTATCTTTTATTATTTCCATTTTTGATATTTGATTTTTGATTTTTGATTTCTCCTCTATCCCTACCTTAACATATTTTAATGCAAGCGAATAGTTCCATCCTGCCGAAATTGCAGTAACGCCTGTCAGGAGGCTTGTCTGGACAGGCTGATTACGCTGGGTGCCGGTAGAATCTCCAAGCTGTCCATAACCGTTCTGCCCCCAAGCCCATACGGTACTGTCGGATTTTATTAATGCGAGTGAATGTTCCCCTCCTGCTGAGATTGCAACGGCATTGGTCAGATTAAGTGTCTGCAAGGGCACGGAATGAGGATTATAATCACTACTTCCGATACCAAGCTCCCCATAGCCGTTATATCCCCAAGCCCATACGGTTCCGTCAGGCTTTAATGCGAGTGAATGCGCGCCCCCTGCTGAGATTGCAATAACACCGGTCAGGAGTTTTACCTTGACAGGCTGATTATTCTGGGTGGTGGTAGAATCTCCAAGCTGTCCGTAGTAGTTATATCCCCAAGCCCAGACTGTACTGTCAGACTTTAACGCAAGTGAATGGTGACCTCCCGCTGAAATTGCAACGACATTCGTCAAAAGATTTGTCTGGACAGGTACGAAATGAGTATTGTAATCGCTACTTCCGATACCAAGCTGTCCGGAGCCGTTATATCCCCATGCCCAGACGGTTCCGTCAGATTTTAACGCAAGTGAATGCGAACCTCCCGCAGAAATTGCAATAACATTCGTAAGAAGTTTTGTTTGCACAGGATAACGGCGATAGGCAGTAACAGTAGAATCTCCAAGCACTCCGGAACCATTACTTCCCCAAGCCCAGACAATGCTGTCAGATTTTAAAGCAAGTGAATGCGAACCTCCCGCAGAAATTGCAACAACATTAGTCAAGAACTTTGTCCGGACAGGATTATATCTATAATAAAAAGTAGTAGAATCTCCAAGCTGTCCGTAGGCATTATATCCCCACGCCCAGACAGTGCTGTCATAGTTTATGGCAAGCGAAAAGTCATATCCTCCTCCGCCTTTTCCTGCACAGATTGCAAGAACATTAGTCAAGATTTTTGTCCGGACGGGTTGATTCCGTTGCCAAGTATTAGTAGAATCTCCAAGCTGTCCCCAGTCATTACTTCCCCATGCCCATACATTTTCATCGGCTTTTGCGACACCTGCGCTTCCTGCTATCAACAGGCTTACGACCCACATAAAACTTTGTTTCTTCATCTTTCCCCCTTAGAAACTCTTATTTTTTTATGTTTAGAGTTTCTTATCAGTGTTTCTGCATTAGTTGGACTTTCCCGCTCCGCCTGAGGCGGACGGATTAGACCAACTTATCAGTGTTCCTGGCTTTATCAAATTCCCGGCAAATCCGGGTTTTTTTTATTTTGCTTTCTGTTCTGTCATTGTCATCCCGCACTTGATGCGGGATCCATTGTTTTCATTTTATTAGTACCAGTTTCTTTGTCTCTTTAAAATTATTAGTTGTCACCCTCACAAAATACACCCCATTCTTTTTCACATTCGGAGTAAACACATAATCCCCTTTGCTTAATGCGCCATTGTAAATAACCTCTTTCGTTCTCCCACACAAATCGTAAATTTTCAATTCCGCATTTATACTTTTAGGCACATCCAAATAAATCTTATTTTTTCTTATCTGTAAATCCGCATTCCCCAATCCCTGCCTACCGGTCAGGCAGGCAAAATCCAAAATCGATGGGTCTTCTATCCCTGCACCGGCATCATAAACTGCTATTGTTGCCCTGCCGCTATCATCCCATGCTATTGCTTCGCTGGGCGACGAAGCGGAAATCTCTCCCCCGGCTCTAAAGTATACATTTGAAATACCTGAGAAAACGTAATGAGACGCAAGATTTGTGAAGTATAAATCAAGAGGATAGAGAGTGGAAAGCCCTACGTTCATATTAAATGCATTAGCCACGGGAGCTATGTTCTGATTAGGACAATATGCATTTTCAGACATTATTAAAATTCCACCTGTTTTTAAGAGCCAGTTGAATGCATTTAAAGCGAAAGCTTTGTTATCTGCAGAATCAATATACTCACTGTCACAGAAATTACAGTCCCCGACTAACAATACGCGCCCGTTTTTTCTTTTAATATATTGAGCAAGAGAATCTACTTCAGAGGGTTGATAAAAACTATCCCAGGCACATGCGGAATTAATTACTATAACATCGTAACCCGATAGATTCATAAAACCTATACCTGTGTCAACGACATCTATGCAATAATCATTAGAATCTAAAAGAGCAGTTAATCTGCTATACCCTCCGGAAGGAAGGTAGTAGTTACTGTATATTCCGTGCGTAGTATCCCACAGAACTGAGTATGTTGCCGTTTTCCCCTTTTTTTGTAATGATGGTTTTTGGGATTCATTCGTAGTATTAATTATTCTTCCTGTAGTAGCATCGTACTGAGCATAAGTCAGGTTACAAAATACAATTATTCCTGCAAAGACAAGCCGAATTTTTCTCATAACTTTATTATCTCATTAGAATCAATTTCTTTGTTTCTCTGTAATTATCCGTTTTTAACTTCACAAAATAAATCCCTGTTTTTAGGTCTTTTGAGTTATTATCGGTACCATCCCAGGTGACAGTGGTCATTGGGGAATTAGGTAATTGAGTTATTGGGAAACTCTTTACTAATTTGCCGGCAATGTCGTAAAGTTTCAAGGAACAGTCCCGACTGTTCCCTACGGAGAAGGAAATGACTGTTGATTTTGAGAATGGATTTTTGTTTACCCTAAGCGTAGTCGAAGGGGGAGTGATGTTTACTTTTTCCTGTATGCCCATTTTTTCGTTAGTTTTATAATGATACCCCATATCTACATATTTTTTATCAAAGACCGAGTCAGTTCTTGTTGTGTAAAGATGGAACCCCAAATCTTCTGCAAGCGTGTCTCCTGCCTCTACGCAAGGGCTTTCGACTGCTTGTCCTGCCGCTATCTGACTAAGGAAAAACGAATCTGCGCCCGATATTGCAAACATTGGGGGGCGGGAAATATTATAAAAACTATCACAAGGAATTCCGTTGCGATTTACACCCCAAGTCGTATCTCCGACTCCCGGACAAAAAACAAAATTTCCGGCCGAATTACCCCAAACGTTATTAAAAGCAATAAGAGAAGGAGTGATTTGACCACAATTATAACAATCTATCCCATATCCCGAACAACTAACAATAATATTATTAAGAATTACTGCGGGAGAAGGTGACTGACTGAGCCAGACCTGAGTAGGAGGAGCAGAACCGGAAGACCACGTCGTATTATTTGAAATAGTATTATTTATAACGAAACTATTAGAGCGACATATATCAATTGCATAAGCGCGTTGAGATATGTTTCTACATATAAGATTGTTTTTTATGGTATCAGACGAGGAGACACATCTTATTCCTCCGCCATCGAACCAAACTGAATTGTTTTTTATAATATTCCCAAATATTATAGAGCCTGTATTGGAGTCAAGATAAATGCCTCCGCCATATCCTCCTCCAATGGGTGTCACTGAGAAAAGCCCGCCATTTCCAACTATTTGATTATACATTATTTTAGCTCCATTAGAATGACCACAATAAATAGCTGACCCTAAATGCCCTTTATTGCCTGATAAAACATTAAAGGTGATTTTAGTTGCCCCGCCCAAACAGCAAATTCCACCGCCGTTAGAGGAAATGGACCCATTTACAAAATTATTAAGTATCTTGTTATTGGTAATGGTAAGATAAGAATTATAACAATATATACCGCCTCCAACACTATCAGTAACATATCCCCATTGGATTGTAAAACCGGAAATTATTGTGTTGGAATCAAGAGTATTGCAGTTAAAAATCCTATTAGTACTATCCGCATCAACTATCGTAGAATCCGCACCTTTCTCGCTCATCAAAATTACCCCATTTTCCATATTTATCGGGAAAGTTTCTCCGGATGCCGTGTCGTAAATTCCCGGGGCTACGAGAACAGTATCGCCATATTTAGCCGAATCTTCAACTGCATGTTTTATTGTTGAAATATATGATGGAACATACCATATTTTTGCCTGCAAAGAGTTAACCACAAATAATAAGGTTGTAACAACAAAACAATTTACTCTTTTCATTTTATTTCCTATTTCATTAAAATCAGTTTCTTCGTTTCTTTTATATTTCCTGCTGTTAGCCTCACAAAATACACTCCGCTCTTTTTTATGTTCGGCGTAAATGTATAATTGCCTTTGGTTAATGTACCTGAATAAACAGTGCTTTGAAGTCTACCACATAAATCGTAAATAGTTATTAGGGCATTAGGACAATAGTTATTAGGAACAGAAAGATAAATCTTTCCTTTTATAATTTTCAATTCCAAATTCCGAAATCCAAAATCCAAATTCTTTTTATCCGCCTTCTCTTCAACTCCTATCTGTGTTCCATAATGGTATCCCAAATCAACCCATCCGGTATCAGGCTTTCCGTCAGTGGTATTGCCACCCAGAAAGAGAAACTCATTATTAACAATATAATCCCCGCACCCTGAAACATTTTGCTGGTAATAATTTCCTAACGTCCCGCTCGTAAATCCCGGGTCAATGTTTATGTTATAAAAGCTATCGCAGGCATTTCCGTTCCTGTTAGTGCCCCAGGAGAAATTGCCAACTCCCTGCGGAGCATTATGAAAATTATCGGGATTATTGAGATAAAAACCGTTATATCCGATAAAAACTTTAGCCAGACTGTCGCAATATATTCCTCCTCCTGTTATTGCGCTGTCATAGGCAATTATGTTATTTTTTATAATTATAGAGTCCTGTCCCGAATCATTTCCCCAACAAAAAATACCGCCACCTCGTCCATCCCCATTATTAAACGGGTAATAATTATTAACTATTGTATTGTTGATTATCTCTACCGGAGCAGAGCACTCAATTCCCATTCCAAAACCTTCTACATACCAGCCATTGCATGCATAATTGCTATCTATAAGATTATTAAAAATAACGGCTTTTATGCAATTTACACACTCAATTCCGCCTCCATAAGGACTAGCTTCTATTGCATTATTTTTAGCTATAACATTATTCTTGATAGTGATAATTGTAGCTTCTGCATATATTCCGCCCCCCCCGTATGCCTCATAGTATTTTGAGATATCCCCTTGAAGGTTATTTCCATCTTCTTTTACTAACATACCGGCAGACTTTTTATTGTTTTTAAGATTGTCGGCCTCAGAGCTATTATACTTTATTATGTTATTCTCAATCAAAGCGGACCCTCCGTAAACAAATATACCCCCACCCGCTGCAGGGAGATTATAAGCAGGATCTAACGTGTTATCCCGAATAATATTATTCCTTATAATTATATTTGAATTGTCGGAATATATTCCACCCCCATAAGAATGAAAACTACTGCCATCACTTATGGTAAAGCCATCAATTAGAACTGTATCGGTTAAACCAATGCATTTGATAACTGAGTACCCTCCGCTAATGATTGTGCTTTCCGGGCCTTCTTCGCTTTTGAGATGGATACCCCCCTTCATATTTATACTGTTTATACCGCCGGAGTAAGTCCCTTTTGAGACAAGAACCACATCTCCCGACACGGCAGAATCAATTCCCGTTTGAATTGTAGAATAGTCAGCCGGGATACGAATTGTTTTTGCTTCAATATTACCCGTAATAAAGAATATCAAAGACACAAAAAATAAATATGTTCTCATTTTTCCTCCCCTCCTCCGATATTTTTTCTGTTATTTGTTTTATTTGTCTTATTCGTCCTATATGACTTATATGTCTTATCTTTTCCTATTTCATTAATATTAGTTTCTTTGTCTCTTTTATATTCCCCGCACTTACCCTCACAAAATACACCCCACTCTTTTTTATATTCGGAGTAAACACATAATCCCCTTTGCTTAATATGCCATTGTAAATAACCTCTTTCGTTCTCCCGCATAAGTCGTATATTTTCAATTCCGCATTTATACTCTTTGGCGCGCTCAAATAAATCTTATCTTTTAGCAATTGGAGCGAAGCGACATCCCGCCCTGGCGGGACCAAAATCGATGGGTCTTCTATACCTGCACCGGCATCATAAACTGCTATTGTTGCCCTGCCGCTATCATCCCATGCTATTGCTTCGCTGGGCGACGAAGCGGAAATCTCTCCCCCGGCTCTAAAGTATACATTTGAAATACCTGAGAAAACGTAATGAGACGCAAGATTTGTGAAGTATAAATCAAGAGGATAGAGAGTGGAAAGCCCTACGTTCATATTAAATGCATTAGCCACGGGAGCTATGTTCTGATTAGGACAATATGCATTTTCAGACATTATTAAAATTCCACCTGTTTTTAAGAGCCAGTTGAATGCATTTAAAGCGAAAGCTTTGTTATCTGCAGAATCAATATACTCACTGTCACAGAAATTACAGTCCCCGACTAACAATACGCGCCCGTTTTTTCTTTTAATATATTGAGCAAGAGAATCTACTTCAGAGGGTTGATAAAAACTATCCCAGGCACATGCTGAATTAATTACTATAACATCGTAACCCGATAGATTCATAAAACCTATACCTGTGTCAACGACATCTATGCAATAATCATTAGAATCTAAAAGAGCAGTTAATCTGCTATACCTTCCGGAAGGAAGGTAGTAGTTACTGTATATTCCGTGCGTAGTATCCCACAGAACTGAGTATGTTGCCGTTTTTTCTTTTTTTTGTAATGATAGTTTTTGGGGTTCATTCGTAGTGTTAATTATTCTTCCTGTTGTAACGTCATATTGAGCGTAAGCTATGTTAAAAAATACGATTATTCCTGCAAAGACAAGCCGAATTTTTCTTCTGCCTGAGGCGGATTTCGCTTTGCTCAACATAATTTTCCTATCTCATTAGAATCAATTTCTTTGTTTCTCTGTAATTATCCGTTTTTAACTTCACAAAATAAATCCCTGTTGTTAAACCTTTGGCGTCAAAATTAACACTATAACTTCCCGCTTGTTTTTCTTCATTGACAAGTGTTTTAACACAACTGCCCGTTATGTCATAAAGGGCTAACGAAACTTTACTTTTCCCATTGTTGAGCGAAGCGAAATCCGCCGTAGGCGCGAGTATTTGATATTTAATAATCCCTTTATTTACTATAGGATTTGGAAAACAATCGGTCAATCCATATGTTTTTGGAGTCCCGGTTTCTTCTTGAATGCTGCCAAAGCCAGGTCCTATCGCATAAAAAAGACTATCGCTTCCTTGTACATATATTGTTCCATCTGAACCTATCGTAGGAGAAGAATATATTGGCGCTCCTGTTAAATAAGACCATTTAAGCGAACCATCAGAATTTATTGCGTAAAGGTTACTATCACTAGACCCAATATATATAGTTCCATTAAAATCTATTGCCGGAGAACTTCCTATTCTCTCACCTGTTAGAAAAGACCATTTAACCGAGCCATCAGGATTCATTGCATAAAGTTTCCTATCGTACGATCCAACATATATAGTCTCATCATAACCTATTGCAGGGCAAGAAGTAGTTATCATACCTCCTGTTTGATATGACCATTTTAGCGTCCCACTATCAGGGTTTAAAGCATAAAGCTTGTGATTATATGCTCCTATATATACGGTTCTATCAGAACCTATCGCCGGTGCAGGATTGGGCTGACTTCCCGTTTGATATGACCATTTTTCAACCCCGTCGTAATTTATCGCGTAAACCTTACCGGCATCACACCCCAAATATATAACCCCGTTAAGAGGGTCTATTGCCGGAGATGACGCTATTCGGAAGTCTGTTTGATATGACCATTTAAGCGAACCATCAGGGTTTATCGCATAAAGTTTAAAATTAGATGACCCAAAATATATAATCCCGGCAGAATCTATTGCCGGGGAGCTGTTTTGATACCATCCGCTTCCTACTGTTACAAAAGACCATTTAAGCGAGCCGTCAGGATTTATTGCATAAAGTTTACTATCCCAGGATAATACATATATAGTACTATCATAGCCTATTGCCGGCGAAGATATTACATAGTCCCCCGTTTTATATGACCATTTGATAGAGCCCATAGAATCTATTGCATAAAGATTGCTATCGCTTGACCCGACATATAAAGTCCCATCAAAACCTATTGTTGGGGAAGAAAAACTCAAATAATTTCCTGTTACACAGCTCCATTTAAGTTGAGGGGTTGCAGGTCCGATATATGGGCTGCGTCCTGTATGTTGTAAATCATGGTGAAACATTGGCCAGGGAGTATTTGCTAACTGAGCATCCAGGTTTCTAAACCCAATCAACCCAACAAATAAAATGAAAAAAACTTTTATACTTTTTATTGTCATCTTTTCCTTATTTCATCACGATTAACTTTTTTGTTAGTTTGTAATTGTCTGCACTTAGTTTCACAAAATAAATTCCTGTTTTTAATTCTTTTGCATTTAGAGTAACACTATAACTTCCCGCTTCTTTTTCCCCGTCAGCTAATGTCTTAACACAACTTCCTGAAATGTCGTAGAGCCTTAATGAGATATTGCTTTTATCGGGTACGCAGTAACTAACAGTAGTTGATTTAATAAACGGGTTTTTCAGTATTTCTAATTTTGCATTTCGGAATGTGAATTGCGGATTTTGGGATTCTTCCATCCCCATAGTTGTATAAACCCATTTTAAGTCTTTGTTTGTGAAATCATAATAAGCAACATCCATTGCGTACCCATCTTCACCACAACTCGTGTATCCTCCAACATCTCCAAAATCACACGCCCCTCCGCCCGATGAAGTGTTTCCCCATTTAAGAACTCCGCCAGTTTTATCATAGTAAGTGATCATCCCATCGTTACAGCAAGCAAACATCCCTACATCTCCAACACTATCCAGAATAGAAGTTATCCAACTGCTCCCATTAAAAACAGCTTTTTTCAGGTCACCGTTTGTTACATCGTAATAAGCAATTACATAATTATTAGTTACTTTACTGAGAGAACAGTACTGTCCTACATTTCCTGCTGTGTCCGCTTTTCCAATTATCCACTGGGTTCCGGTCCGGTATGCATATTTCAGGTCGCCGTTTGTTGCATCATAATAAGCTATTCCATATCTATCCTCTTTGTAGAGAGAACTGTATTGTCCAACGTCTCCCGCGGTATCCACTTTCTCAATTATCCATTGTGTTCCATTCCAACTTGCATATTTTAAGTCGCCGTTTGTCGCATCATAATAGCTTATGTGTGGATAATTGAGAGTATCTAATTTCAACGAGGTGTATAATCCAACATTTCCGGTAGTGTCCACTTTTTCAATATCCCATTGTGTCCCATTCCAATGGACATACTTTAAGTCTCCATTTGTAGAGTCATAATAACTTATGTGCGGAGAATACAGACTGTCTTTAATAACGGTTTGTATTCCAATAGAAGTCCACATTCCCACATCACCTATTGTATCTACATTTTGGATTGAAAACATTTCAAATCCTTCTGCACACTTTAGATTACCATTTGTAGCATCATAATAGGATATAAAAACAGGGAAAAGATCTGCTCTGGATATACTTTGAGGCGCTACCATTGAAATATATTTTCCAACGTCCCCGGTTGTATCTACCCTGAAAATAGCTCCTCCTGTTGATTTTTCACTGAGAATTGCCAACATTACTACTGTCCAGAATATACTTAGCATAAATCTACTTCTTCTCATCTTTCCTCCTACTTTATTTCATCCTCAAGTATCTTTATACTTAATATTCTCAAAACCTTTCTTTGTCAATCTTAAATGTCAACTTTTTTAATTCCTTCGGTGAATCAAAGAATTCTGTGCCAACTTTGCGATAATCCATCAAACAGAGGAAAGAGAATTTTCCAATTTTTGTCTAAATCTCGGGGCAAAAGTTAGGTCGTGTAAATTAGGAACCGCAGACATCCATACGATCATAAACTTAAAACATTCTTATTTTAACACTTTCCAATATCCGCCTTTATCCGGTCCAATTCGCTTGATAATTTTCTCTTTAACCAGTTTTCGTAATCGAGACTGTATTGTTTCTTCTGTCTCGTTCAGTTGTATAGATAATTCTTTCCTTGATAACTGCGGGTTTTCTTTTATCGTATTTATTATTATCCGGTATTTATCCGGTATTTTTCTGGGACTTTTCTGGGACTTTTCTGGGACTTTTGCAGTGATCTTTACAGTGCCTTTCCCGGCGTCCTTGTTATATAATTTTTCTGAAAACTTTTTTTTCGACTTATAAAAAATTACTACAAAACCTGTTTTTATACACTGAAACTCAACTTTTATTTTATATTTCTCGCATTCTTCGTAGATTCTTTTTAATCCGCTTCCCCATTTTTCAATGTCACTTGATTTATACAAAGTCTCCGCAATTAATGGATTCCTTAAGATAGAATGCTCTTTGCCCTTGATAAAGTCTTCAGGGGTTGCTTCTTCCGGGAACTGTCCGGGGTTATATATTTCTATCCTGTCCTTAAAAATAGCAATTTCATTGCCTTTAGGATTAGCATAATCCCTGTGACATAATGAATTGACAATAGCCTCTGTAATGGCTCTGACAGAGATTTCAGGGATTTCTTCTCTCCTGCTTCCTTCAAGATTAGCGCGCCAGTTCATATGCTCTTTTATGTAAGTTTCTGATTGTGCTTTCAAATTGAAAATATTTCCCTTAAATTTCTTGATATCAAGAAATGTGAGTTTATCCGTACCGGCAAATACAGCCGCCTGTACTTCCATTAAATTGTCATCACAAAATAAAACCTCTGCGGATTTGAGTAGTTTGTTTCCTTTGCTAAGATTTAATTTATGTAATACAGTTTTTATGTTTGAAAACTTGAAGTTAATTCTTTTAGCTTCGTTTGCCCTTGCTATATAATTTTTTACTGTATCTACATTTATATCTTTAAGAGATTTCTCTGATACTCCGTTTTCCCAAAAGATTTTGTTTTTCTTAAGTATTAAATTCTCCAATTCTCGAGCACTCAATTGCCTGTTTTCGTCGCCAACTCTCATATATGCTCTACCATAAGCAAAGTAAGGAATGTCCTGCCCGGAAAATTCAACCTCAATATACATCTTTTTATTTGCCTTATTTGCAGAAACTTTAGGGAAAATTCTAGGCTCAATATGTTCTGAAATAGCTCTGGAAATTTCTCTTAAAGTATTTTTACCTATCGCCTGGCCTACAAAAGTGCTATCATCTTTTATGCCAAAATATATTTTACCTTTACTATGTTTATTAAGAATGGCAGATATAGAAATAATGGCTTCTTTTAATTCTGAAGTTGATGCCTTAAGCTCAACCTTTTCTGATTCTATATATTTCATTCTATTAGTACTACTATATAGTTTCTGTAATGTCGTCAATAAAATTATTAAAGCGTATGATTAAAAGGGGGAAATCCAGTGCCAAATCTGTGCCCATCCGTGCTTTGTATCATTTCATTAATATTAGTTTCTTTGTCTCTTTTATATTCCCCGCACTTAACTTCACAAAATATACCCCGCTCTTTTTTATGTTCGGCGTAAATGTATAATCCCCTTTACTTAATGTGCCACTGTAAATAACCTCTTTCGTTCTCCCGCATAAATCGTAAATTTTCAATTCCGCATTTATACTCTTTGGCGCGCTCAAATAAATCTTTCCTTTTATAATTTTCAAGTCAACAGCTTGAAGCGAGGGCTTCAAGCTACCCTGTTCTTCTATCCCTACGACAGGAGTGCCTGTTATGGAAACATCGTCAATCCAAAAAGCGACAGAGTCAGTATAACTTGAAGTACCGGGAGATTGTATATCTGCTCCGAATATAATTCCGGTTATAGTATCCTTATCAGTATAAATTCCTTGCCATTGTGTCCATACCAAGTTTTCCCCCATACCATACAGATAATCCCCCCTAGTCCATACTGTATCATTCTTTTTATTTATAAGGAGAATGATAGATATTTTGTTAACAGACATCGCAGGCGCATCGCACGAATATTGATACTGAATTTTGCATGTGCAAGATATTACGGGTTTTATCGTTTGGGACATAGTTATGCTACTGAACTGGCATGAAGGTTTATATCCATAAGCATATACCTCGCAACTTGCCGGAGAGGAGTAATATTTTGTATAGCAAGGAGTTGCCCTCCCGCCACCGTGTGCTATTGTGGGCGACCAGCTCGTTACTCCCGAATTAAATCCACCGTTAGTTATCATCTCAC
Organism: bacterium; assembly: GCA_028716385.1. Taxonomy (GTDB): domain Bacteria; phylum Hydrothermota; class UBA3073; order JACQXS01; family JAQTXJ01; genus JAQTXJ01. Next base: position 326,917 of record JAQUPX010000001.1, read on the forward strand.
TCGCAAACATAGATAACGGCACAATTAACATCAAACCTATCAATACCTTTTTCATAGTTTTTTCTCCTACTTAATCAAGATTAATTTCTTTGTTTCTGTAAAATTATTAGTTTTTAATTGCACAAAATACACCCCATTCTTTTTTATCTTCGGCGTAAACGTATAATCCCCTTTACTCAATATGCCATTATAGACAGTGCTTTGAAGTCTTCCACATAAATCATAAATCGTTATTAGTGTATTAGTATAATAGTTATTAGGAACAGAAAGACAAATCTTATCTTTTATAGTTTTTATATTTACTGACCACTCACCACTCACCACTGGCAACTGTTCTTCTTCTACGCCGACTTCTTTCCCCAATTTAATCAGATAGACTCCACAACCTGCCCCACTTCCTGCAATAATAAATCCGCTGTCAGAAGTTTGTTGAATTGATCTTCCCGCATCATAGCCGGTTCCGCCGATAGTTTTTGTCCAGAGAGTGTCGCCCGAACTATTTATCTTGATTAGATAGATATCTCCACCACCTGCCCCAAAAGAGGTTGTCATTCCTGAAATAATAAATCCGCTATCAGAAGTTTGTTGAAATGCCCAGCCCTCATCATACTCAGTTCCACCATAAGTTTTTGTCCAAATCGTATTACCTGAAGAATTTGTACGTATAAAATAAATATCTCCCTTACCTGCTCCTAAAAGTTCTGAATAACCTAAAACAATAAAGCCACCCATTCCGCCCGAAACTGATTGAACGGAAGTGCCGCCATCATATCCGCTTACACCGAAAGTTTTAGTCCAGATAACATCTCCCGAACTAGTTGTCCTTATTAGATAAACATCTCCCTCGCCCGGTCCATAATATGCTTTTGTCATTCCTGAAATGATAAACCCTCCGTCTTGAGTCTGTTGAACGGAAAAACCTACATCATCGTAAATTCCGCCATAAGTTTTTGTCCAGAGAGTATTACCCGAAGAATCTGTCTTGATAAAATAAAAATTCTGATAATCCGGTGCGCCTGTCCCGAAAGAGTATGTCCCGCCTACGATAACAAATCCTCCGTCTTGAGTCTGTTGAACGCATTCTCCATAATCAGAGTCAGTCCCGCCGTAACTTCTTGACCATAAGGTATCCCCTAAAGAATCCGTTTTAATCAAACAAACATCTTTCCCGGAATACGTATTGCCTGCAATAATAAACCCGCAGTCAGAAGTCTGTTGGACCGAAAAGCCCCCATTGTTGCTAATTTTTCCGAAAGTTTTTGTCCACAGGGTATCCCCCGAAGAGTTTGTTCTGATGAGATAAATATTATTAGAATCTGTACGGCTTACAATAACAAATCCCCCGTCTTGAGTCTGTTTAACAAAATAGGCAGATGCACTTTTCCCGCCATAAGTCCTTGTCCATAAAGTATCCGGTGCAGATGCGAACAAGTTTGTTCCCGTTATGATAATTAATATAATCAAATATCTTTTCATATTGCCCCCCTATTTCAGTGGGTAGTTGGGAGCACGTGCTCCCAACGCTACCCTGTGTTTTCATTCTGTCATTGTCATCCCGCACTTGATGCGGGATCCATTGTTTTCATTTTATTAGTACCATTTTCTTCGTTTCTTTAAAATTATTAGTTGTCAGCCTCACAAAATACACCCCGCTCTTTTTTATATTGGGCGTAAATGTATAATCCCCTTTGCTTAGTAGACCTTGATAAACAGTGCTTTGAAGTCTTCCACATAAATCATAAATTTTCAATTCCGTATTTATACTCTTTGGCGCGCTCAAATAAATCTTGCCCTTTATTATCTGTAAATCCGCATTCCCCAATCCGAAATCCAAAATCAAAGGTTCTTCCACTCCCGATTTTGAGTTAATGAATTTTAATATCCACTTTCCCGTAGTGTCGGGAACATTATATAAATATAACTCGGAAGAATCCGGTGTCAAACTTAGCCCTGACACAAACCCTATTCCACTAAATTCCGGCATCGCTTCAGGTGTAGAAAAAGTGTCTCCTATCGAACCTCTTTTTGCGTAGTAAATAATACCGGCTCTAAAATAAATTTCCAGTTCATTATTTGTCAGGAAACAAGAAAAGTTATTAGTGCCGGGAAAATTAATTTTAAGGGACTCTTTAGCTCCGAATAAAGAATCTCTATTGCTTCTGGAAGCCATATATAAATAAACCCCCTGAGAATCCTCCTGCGCAAAATAAAGATGTAATCCGTTTGGTGAAATCCATGGGTAAGCGTCTGCCGTATCGGTAATATTTATCTCGCTTAGCGGGCGCAAACTATCAAAAGGGTCCGTTAAAGAATTCCTTACGGCAATCCATAAATCATTGTTGTCCCAGTTATTGTCCCAGCTTTTCGTAAATACCATTATTTTCCCGTCTTCCGTAATTGTGGGCTGGCTATTCGAGAAAGTATCCACATCATTAATATTCCCGGGCAATTTTGTCAGACTTAATGAATCAAACTCTTCCTTAAGATTATTGCGGGACATAACATACAATCTATAGTTACCCGTGCTATCCGCAATGCTTGCATAATATTTCAGTCCGTCTTTTGAGAGCTGTCCCGGTCCGGGTATAAGATTCTGCGGAACTATAAGCGTATCCTTTAAAATAAAAGTTGTATCCGAGAAAAAAGCCGTTTTTGTATTATTCTTTGTCTGGAGAATCCGCAGATTCCCGTCCTGTTTCCTTTCAACGTTTCCCTGCGTTAACGCAAGAACAAACCCCATCAAAATCGCATAAATCATATTCTCTCCTTTATTAACCGGTATGTCGGTTAATAACACCCATCAACAACAAAAGTCAAACATTTTAATTTGTACGATGCAAGCTTATTTCAATACTATAAATCTTTTATTTATGCAGTGGCCGTTGGATTCCAACCTGACAAAATATATCCCGCCGGATAACCCTTTTGTATCTATACTAACCGTATGTTCGCCTGCGCACTGCTCTCCGCTGAAAATAGTCCTGACCGCTCTCCCGCTGACATTATAAACTTTCAACGAAAAACTACTTTTAACGGGGAGTTCGTAACTTATATTCGCAAACTTTGAAACGAGATTCGGATTTACCTTTAATTCCCCAATCCGAAATCCAAAATCCGAATTCGACGATTCTTCTACCGCATTTAACGAAACTTTCGAGTAATAAACATCGGGATTCTCCATAGAAATCGACAAAGCGCTCCATACTATGTGGAGATATCCCGAGCCGTCAATTGCTGCCGAAGGATACATAGAAGCAAAACCTCCCGTGCTGATAATATTAGAGCTCCACGATAGTCCGCTGTTCTTGGAATACTTTACCCCGATTTTCGGATAAGGTTCCCCCATTAAACTATCGTATTGATAAACACCATAAACAACTGCAACAAAATTATCCCGGACATTAATTTGAGGTATCCCCATCCCGTATCCCCCCACAGCCAAAGTCTCTACTGCCGGAATCAGACAAACAGGAGTTCCCCAACTTGCTCCTCCATTGGAGGAATATCTTATGTAATACGAAAAAACGGAATCTTGTTTCTCGCACTGTAACCACCCTATATAAACCGAATTTCCGCTTGACGCAACCGACGGCAAAATAGAAATATCCGTATCCGTCGTAAGCCTGACATCGGACGCCCAGACTTTTCCGCTGTCCGTTGAGCGTTTATAATATATCTCTCCGAGCGAATCGTTTTTTGAATCCTGCCATACCAGATGCACAAGATTACCGGAAGCTGATATTACCGGGAAAGGCTCACATAAAAGACCCATTTGAGGAGGCGTATGTGTTACACCGGCAGTTGTCAACTTTTCAACGGGATTTGACCACCCGGAACCGCTGTTGAAAGAATGAGTATAAACAAAATCATAAGTGCTGTCGGTTTCTAGTTTCGTCCAGATTGAATGAACGGTATTATTCCCGGACGTCGCCATAGATACGAGTCCCAGCCCTTGAATCGAGTCCGATTTGTACAACACGGTATCTTTCCATATACTTCCGCCATCTACGGAACGAGTATAATAAATACAATAATTATCGCCGACATTTTCGTATTTGGAATAAAATATATGAACGGCATCGAGATTGTTAGTTGCTATCGTAGGCCAAAACCCAAGGGAGTCGGCAAGCCTTACGGTATCGCCGAACGTTGTTCCTCCATCGGTAGAGCGTTTATAATAAAGATGTGTTGCCGAACTTTTAGCCTTGTTTTTTGAGAATAATTCTATTGATTTGTAGCCTGTAGTGTCTACGTCATCTATCCACACGATATGAACACGGTTTCGCGAATCCAAAGCAACGGAATGCTGGGAAAAAAGAGAACTCGCCGAACATCCCGGGGTGTTGCTTATATTCGTTGCGCTCTTATACGAAACAGTCAATCCACCCAAAAGGATGCTTACTAAAAAATATTTAATGTATACCATTATTTCTCCTTGTCTTGTTTTTAAACTAGACCCTTACTCCATATCTTTGTTTGTTGGGGTTGTCAAGTGGAAAAAGAAGGGGAAAAGGAATAAATATTAATTTAGCAGTAACTTATAGCCTAGCCCAATGAAAGAGACTGCAGCAGAACCGGGTAAACCGCCTTTGGCAGAAAGCGGAGCGCCCCAACCTACCCTCTATTTTTCATTTTAATGGATTTGCTCCCCGATTTATCAAAGCGTTGTAATATTTGTTTCGTCGGCAAAGTTCCTCGTGTGTTCCCGTATCTATTAAACTGCCCTCTGCCAACACAATAATTTCGTCTGCCAACTTTGCAACTGACGGGTGATGTGTTATGAAAATAACGATTCTATCCTTGAAACTATTCAATACATTTTGGAGCACTTTTTTCTCTGTTTCGGAATCCAATGAAGCCGTCGCTTCATCAAGCACTACGATGTCCCCGCCTTTTAAAAACATCCGCGCAAGTATGATTCGCTGGATTTGCCCCTCGCTTAGACCGAGCCCGTTTTCCCCAAGATAAGTGTTGTATCCCGATTTTGTTTCTTTGATAAATTCGTTTGCCGTTGCCAGAATGGATGCCTGCTCTATCCCACTCTCATCCGTTGTGGTTTTCGCAATCCGTATATTATCGGAAATGCTTTCGGAAAAAATGAAATCCGAAATCGAAGCAATGCTTATTCGTGACCTGATATAATCAACAGGCAACTTTTCATACGCAATATTATTGATGAGATATTGTCCTTTCTGAGGAGAATAAAGACCGGCAAGTATATTCGCAATCGTGGACTTTCCCGCTCCCGAACTTCCTACTAAGGCATACACCCGCCCGGCAACGCACTCAAACGTAATCTCTTGTAAAGCAACCGTCTTATCGGGATAAGCATAACTTATATTGTCTAACTTAATTTGTGTTATCCTGTTCGGTAAAACTGTATTTTGCTGTAAGTCGTTGGATTCTGATGGCATCAAAAGATATTCCTGTAAACGTTTTATCGTGCCTTCAATAATAGGTAATTTGCCTCCGACATTGATTACATTAGTAAACGACCCTATAAATCGACTAGAATATAAATCAAGCGCTATCCATTGTCCTATCGTCATATTCCCTTTCAATACTAAATATCCACCGAACAAAAAAACCAATAATGTTGGCAGATACTCTAAAAACAATTCCTGGAATAAAGAGGGGTAATACTCGGCAACGGAGAGCTTAACGCTTTTGTTAATGTAATCCGTATATCGTTTTTTATATGTTTCCATACGGAATTTATGCGCGAGCCATAATTTAAGCGAGCGAAGTCCGGCAAGCGTTTCATAGCGAAAAGTTTCTATATCGCACGCCTGGTCGCGAACCGCAAAAACCTGCTCACGCATCCGGTCATAGTATTTCCCTATGAAAAAATATAACGGAAAGAAGACAACCGCTATAATAACGGCAATCCAGATATTTACCGTTAGCGCATAAACGATTGCCCATATTGCGGTAACTATCTGGCTGACTAAACGGGAACTAATATGTTCATAAAAATTCATTACGCTTTCGGTATCTTTTTTAATTCTGTTCGCATGGAAACTGCCGGGTTTTTGCCCGAGCGATTGCACGGATACGTCCAGAATTTTACTCAGTATTTGATTGTCCAATGCGCAGGTTAAAGTAAGTTTCACCCGCCCCTGCAATAGCGTAATAATATATTGCGCAAGAAGAATCCCTCCAATATTCAGCGCCAGAACCCCGACAAACGGATACAACATAGCAAGGCTTTTACTCGGGACGATGGTATCGATAAAATATTTCGCATAAAGGGGCAGCGCCATATAAAGGCAATCCAGTATTATCTGTAAGATTACTATTAACAGCGTTTTGTTTCCCTGTGTAGAGATAAGACTTTTATAAAACGCCGTTATTTTACGAATGTCGTTTATCATAATTACTTACGAAATATAACTATTTCAGGATTATTTTTTAGACAAGATATTTATTAAGTCTTGCAATAAAAGGTTCAAAAAAGAAATCCTTGATTCCCATACTTTGTAAAATTTCAAATAGAGTATGTTTTTTCCCGATTTTCCAAAGGTTTTTCAAAAAATTACCTGCCGCAGGATCATTAAACCATTTCTCCCCATAATTTTTTTCAAGATAAGCAGAGAAAACGGGTTCAAATAACGCAGATTTTATATAGTTTATGATTTCAAACGCCGGATCAATGCTTCTCAAATACATAGCTTCCGGGAATTCTCCCTTACACGCATTAGACAAAATGTTTTTATAAAGCTCGCCCTTCCCTTTTAATTCTTCTGTTTTACGAAGCTCAATTTCGTAAATAAACTCGGCAGCCCATTGACGCAAAAGGGAAAGGTCGCGGAAAAACATTAATCGCAAAAACTTTTCAGGTTTCTTTATGCCTAATGCGGAAAACAACCAATGCGGATTATAAATAAGATGATCAAATGTTGCGGCAAATCCCTCTTCGACTGAATTATCCCCCAATCGCATATACTCAAAAGGAGTATGTTCATCCATATGTATATTTGAAAGGGCATGCCCCAATTCATGCAGAAATGCTCCATAAGTTCTGTATGATATTCCCAATGGGGCAATAACTAAAAAGATTTTAGAAGGAATTTCAATCGGCGCACAAAAACCGTTCCCTGCTTTTTTCTCTCTCGTGTCTGTGTCAAACTTAATATTATTTTCTCCACTATAACCTATATCCATATCTTCAAGTAATTTTTTAATAATATTAACCATTGCGTCTTCAGGAAACAAAGAACTGAAAGTCTCAGGTTTTCCGTACTCTATCTTAATTGCTTTATCATAAATATCTTGAGTTTTTTTCAAAAAGTCTTGCATTGACTCCGAAAGTTTGTATAAATCTATACCACTAATAGTCTGAAACATAGAAATGTAATTACTAAATCCCAGCTCTTCGGGTATTTTCATTGTTCTTTTATGAATATCCTCAAGAGACGGATTAATTTTATCCATAATTTTTATTTTCTCTTCCGTCCACCAGGTTTTTAAGTATGAATTTTTATTGCTCATCATTTCTATTTGAGCAGCATAATAGGAAACCTTTCTTCCATCAGGAAAAATAACTGTAGCATCGGATTCTATGTTGTCGGCATTATCATTAAGTTCTTTTACTTGCATTTGTTCATAATTATTAATAAGAAATTCAAGAATATACCGGATGCTTTTTTTCTCTTCTTCTCCCGCTTTATTCATAAACTCTATTACGGATTCTATTGTTTCTTTTGAACTCAAAACACTATATTTTTCGTATATTGCAGAAAAATTACTTTCGTCTTTCTGCCCGGACCATACGAGATATCTTTCCTGATATATTTCTCTAAAAAACTCTTCCCCTTTTTCTCTGATTGTTTGCACACTGATTTTTAACATTACTTCCCTCCCGGGATTTTCAATTAATTGTTTTTACAAAAATTGCAACTACAAGTGCCCCAGCCTACCCAACTTTATTTACAAAGCGCATCCTTCATTTCCTTTTCTATGTCAAAAACATTTTCTGACGTTAAAAGAACATTCGCCGTCTTTCCCTCTTTTAATTCTACGAGAATATACCAAACAAAAGTAATACCCTCTGTTGTCGTTCTCATTTTTGTAACTATCCATTTTTTTGCGCCCGGTTTCGGAACACCGTAAGACGTTTCCCCGAATCCGTTCATCCCGCCTTTCTTTGTCTCCCCTATGAGTAAATCAATATCCGTTCCCTTAACCTTTGCGAAACATCCATCCCACAAAGCTCCCCATTTTAAAAGAGTGTCTTCCCTGCACTTTCCTTCCGATAGCCATTTTCTATACTTAATTTTGTTTTCTTTGAGTTTGTATCTCAATGCCGGTAGCGGGTCTTTATCAAATATTGCAAATTGCACAACATTAGGTTCTAAAGAGGTAGCGCCTAAACTTACAAATATCCCATATGCTTTTTGCAAGCCTGTTTCTAAGTATTCTATTTCAGTACTCGCTTTAACTTCTACCGTTATCCACCCCGTTATTACTAAAATCCATATCCACTTTTTCATATTTTCTCCCTTCCAAAATATTCATAACTACTTAATCAAATATAACTAATTTTTTCAATTGTCAAAGGATATGATACCAACTTGTTAGTCCATCTTTGCGCCTTTGCGACTTAGCGTGAGATATTCTGTTATTTTTTCCATCTCTTTTTGAAACTCGGCAATTGGTTCTCTATAAGACGCTTTTAACAGAATCTTTCCTTCCCGGTTTACAAAAATTTTCGCAGGCGTCTCCTCGAACCCAAGTTTTTTCTTTGCCGATAAGTCCTTATCGAACAAAACAAGAAAATTGATTTTGGCATTCCTGACCCAGTCCACTAATTCTCTTTCGCTCACGTGATACGCAATCCCGATTACCCGGATATTTTCGTCTTTGGCAATCTCCGGCCAGACCCACCGTTCTGCAATGCAAGGCAAACTATCAAGTAACGAGAAATAAATAAACAACGTATGCTTTTTTTCTTTCAGTAGTTCCGAAACGTTTCTTTCTTTTCCCGTTAAATCGGGCAGCGAAAAAAACGGAATGCAAGATTCTTTGTTTTTCATTATATATTCATACAATACTTTACAATAAAATACTTCTGCGAATCTTCGGTTTTTTCTTCCCTGAGAAAATACACGAACCCGTTTTCATCCGCGCAAAGTAATTTGTCATTTGTCTTAAAATTGCCAACGAATTTTCCGCCTATAGTCCAAACGTCTATTACGTATTTTTCTTTAATTTCTTCTACCAAATCATTCATATTCAATTGTAAAAAAATCAGTTTGTCTTTTGGAGAGGTGCATATTTTTATTACTTGTGTCCAGGAACGTGCCCATTTTTCTATGTTGCCTTCCATACAGTTCCCGGGATATTTCAGTTTAGGGGAAACAAAATATTCAGGCTCTTCCCCCAAAGTTCTTATTAACTTACCCTCTAAACTATATTCCCAAATCTTATAATCACCTACTTGAACGACAAACAAACTATCCTTATATAAATCAAAAAATACTCCCAGTATTTCAAAATCTATGGAAGTTGGGCTTTTAGGGCAGAATGAATATAGAAATTCGCCCCTTAAAGAAAGAGTATGTATGTAAGTTTGTGTAGCAGGATTTGATGCTCCCGCGAATATAAGTTCTTTTGCAACCCGTATTGTAAATGGTTGTGTATGGTATTCCGTAAAGATAAAAGAATTGGTGAGTTCCCCGTCAGGACTGAAAGCGCTTAACCTTCTTATGGCGTGGTCGGTTATATAAAAATTTCCTTTTTCGTCTTTTGTTATTGCGTTCGGCAGTTGAAACTCTCCCGGCTTCAATCCTTCTTTTCCTATCGTTTTGATTAGTTTCCCGTCTTTGTTGAATATCAAAAATCGTTTGCCGTGCATATCCGTTATCCCAAATCTTCCTTGCGAATCCACTACCATACCCGTTAAAGATAACGTTTGCGTTTCTAAAGGAATAATCGTTTTCAAGTTAAAAATATCCATAACAATATAGTTTTCTCCCTATTGGGTAGATAGGGCTTTAATGCCCTATCTTATTCTATGATATTCTTAATCAAATATAACTATTTTTTTCAATTGTCAAAGAATATGGTACCAACTTCTAATCCGTTTTTGTAAATTACCCCGTCCTTTAGGGCGGGGGCGTGAACCTAAAACAAAATATTTTCTTGGGCTTTAGCCCGAAATTACCTACCTTTTCTGACAAATAAATATCGCCCGCGTTGTTTCCGCATCTACCTTTTTATCTTTTTTGTCTTCCACATCCCATACCTCTTTTATCGTAAACCCGCTTTTTTCAATCAAAGAACTTATCTCCGCAACTTCATAGCGTCTCTGGATGTGTGTTTCTTTATACGCTTTTCCCTTGAAGTTTAGAATAAGGTCCAGCGTCTTTATTTTTGTCGTCTCGTTGTAAGATGGAGATATTGTCACTCCAAAAGTATCAAACTTCGCATTAAATTTCACCGAGAATTTTTTCCCCTGGTATGGAGTAGTTATGTCAAATATGAAGTGTCCGTTTTCGTTTAGGCGGGCATACACATTATTGAAAACCTTTGTCATATCTTTTCTCAGGAGAATATAATTTATGGCGTCAAAGTTACAGGTTGCCAAATCGAAGTAATCACGGAGTTGAATTTCTCTCATATCCCGGACAAAAAAATTACATAAGAGGCGTTGTTTTTTCGTTTTTATTTTTGCTAAACGTATCATTTCGGGAGACGAATCTATCCCCGTTCCCGTCCATCCGTTCTTTACCATTTCCAGAAGAAACGTTCCTGTCCCGCACCCGATATCCAGAAGTTTTTTGTTGTTTCCCGTTGTTGAACCGAAATAATCGTTGAGTAGTTTTATGGTTACTTGGTGTAACTCTTTGTATAAAACATCATACACCTGCGAGAGATATTTGTAAGGATTATTTAACATTGTTTTTTATTCTTGTGTTTTATCATAAAACATATTCTTTGTCAAAGATATTCAGGACGGAAATTTAAAAAACGTCTTCCCGCCGGTTTGCCTATTAGTAGGTAAAATTGTAGGGGCGACTCGCCGAGTCGCCAGTTTACAATGCCTGAGCCGGGTATGATTTTCTAAAACAAAAGCCCTCCCCGAATAACGGGGAGGGCTTCTGCGTTATTATCTGTGTCTATCCTTGTCCATCTGTGTTTTGTATCATTTCATCAATATGAGTTTCTTTGTCTCTTTGTATTCACCAGCTTTAAACTTCGCAAAGTATATACCCGTCGGATAGTTCCTTGATTCAAGAGTTTCCTTGTAACAACCCGGTACTTTCTCTCCATCTACCAATGTCTTTATGCATCGTCCTGTAAGGTCGTAAAGTTTTAAAGAAACTTTGCTAGTTTTCGGTAGTGAATATTGAATCGTTGTTCTGTCCCTAAATGGATTAGGATAATTTTGATAGAGCTTGAATACAAGCGGTTTAGACATAGTTCCTTGCGATCCGCCGCTTCCAAGTTCAGCTCTGCAAATCTTTCCTTCGCCCCCATCTGTCGCATTATCAGGACCTATTCCTTGAGTTACCAAAACATTTCCCGTGAAAGTCTCTACATTTCTTATAAGTGCGATTCTCCCGCCTGCCGATCCACCACCGTCCGCTTGTGTATTATTTGCTCCGTCATTTCCTTTTGCTTCTATGTTCCCTTCACCTTTTAATGAATCACAGCTTATAAAAATCGAGCCACCGCTTCCGGCACCGCCTGCATATCCACTTGCATATTTATATCCAGCTTCTCCATTTACTGAAACTACTCCGTCAATTGTTATCACATTTGCTGAAAGTTTTAATCTTCCTCCACCGGAACCTCCCGGGGCTACTGTATAGTTATTTCCAGCGCCTCCGCCGGAACCAAGAGATGTAGGATTAAGAGAATCTGCTTCACCATAAGCAACTCCACCGGATATTCCGCTTTCTCCGTTTCCCCCTGTGTTTCCGTAACCTGCTCCGCCGGCACCCGCTCCATTCAATCCGTTTGTGCCTTTCCCGGTTCCGTTTGATGTTAAATAGCCTTTTTTATCTGCACTTATCACTGCTCCCGAACCGACAGTTATCTCATTTGCTATAATAGAAGCATTACCTAATACGGAATCTCCGGAATCAAGCTGGAATTTTACATTGCTGAAACTTGCTCCGTTAACAAACGAAAGCCTGTCATGTGAGCCTATTGTCGTATTTACCGGAGAAACAAGCAATTCTACGTTTCCGTTAGATTGAGCTACTTTTATTATTCCGCTCTGTCCGTCTTGTGCCTTATCCGGATAAATAGAGCCTGCCCCAACGCCACCGCTTGCCAATAACTTTCCACTAAAAGATGAATTCCTGTAATCAATTTGAAGCCTTCCCGCGCTTCCGCCTCCACCCTGTGCTGTGCTTCTATATGCGCCATTTCCTCCGTTTGTTTCTGCAATTCCGCTCCCTGCAATTGAATCGCAAGTTATCCAAATTGAACCTGCTCCACCGCCACCGCCGGCATAAGACGAGCCGCCTGCTTCTCCATCCGTTCCATTAGATTCTATTTTCCCTGAAAGCGTTAATGTCGCTGTTGAGAGTTTAATTAAACCGCCTCCTGCTCCACCCCAAGCCGAATAAGAGCTTCCGTTTCCGCCACCACAGCCAAGGTAAGCCATTGGAGAAAGAGTATCAGGATAAGCGGCTCCGCCTGATATTTCTGTTTCTCCTAAACCGCCTTGCCCACAGCACGCTCCACCGCCTGCGCCTGCACCATTTGTGCCATTTGTGCCTTTGCCCGGTCCACTGGCTTTCGGATTTCCCTTGCCTGTAGAGCTTAAAGTTCCTAATAGTTGCATTGTTTGAGCTTCCACGTCTATGATACCTGTAGTAGAATCAGTGCCATTAAATGCAACGCTATTCATCGTAGCGCCTGAATTTATCTTAAATAAGTTTATGTTATAATGTCTACCTGAAACGAGTCTTGTGCTGTCCGTTGTCCATACCCAATCAGTCCCGCCGTGATTTGTTCCACCAAGTCCTACGCTTAACTGGAAGTGACGCACTCCACCTGCACCTGAATTATAAACATAGTTTGGATTAGTGCGTAAGTTCTGTGTAGCCCCATTCCCAAGATCAAGCAAATATATGCCGTATCCCGAAGGCACATCGGACGGTAAAATGTTAAGTGTTATATTTTCGTTTGATTTATCCGTATTGACTTCAAAGTTCCATACCATTGTGGAATCCGTAAGGTCAACCGTTTCTCTTACATCCTGACAGAACTTATCTCCTAAAGGATGATTCCATTCGGAATGAGGAAAATAGAGGTGTACATAATTGGAAGGGGGAGTAGAATATTTTGGAATGTCATATCCTTCGTCACAACTGTCAGAAGCTTCTCCAAGCACTCCTGCGTAATTTGAAATATCTTCGGCAAAGTTGGAAGTTGCTTTGACCTGGAGTTTCCAGTCGAGAGGTAGAATAGTTTTTATCGGCATAAAAGTACTATATCCGGAAACGGTACCTGCTATGGTAGCGGAATCGCTGTTCTCCCAGTAATTATTCTGAGCGATAATCGTATCTCCGGATGTGTTTACAAAATTCCATAACCCATTAGCATAAATGTTATTATTCCCGGGATTGTATTCCGCATTGGAATAAGTAGCATTACCAAAATTAATTCCTGTTCCTGTATTGGTAAATACTCCAATTGAGTCATTCGCAACTATTGTATTTTCCCTGCCGAGTAGGGAGGAATTATATGCTTTTATACCTATTCTGTTATGATGAATCGTACTTTTCCATACTTCCCCGTAAGGTGAATTATCATAGAGAATTCCGGCTTGTTTACAATTCTCTATTTCAAAACCACGTATTGTAATGTACTGTTTATTGCTTACATTAAATCCATAATCCCTTGTATTGTCTCCGGTAATGACAACTCTTTCTCCTTCGGCAGCAAGATAAACAATTCTTCCGTCGTCGGGATCTCCTGCGTTTTGGGGAGTTACGGTCTCGTGATAAGTGCCACCCTTTACGATAACGGCTTCACCGGGTTGAAGAGTGTTAGCGGCTTTTTGAATAGTTGCCCATGGTGATGTTTCAGTCCCCGAATTCCCATCGTTACCGCCATTGCAATTCACGTATTTTACGGATTTGTATGTGATATAAGGCACAGGCGTACTCCATGGACCAATATTGCCAGACCTATCTATTGCACAAACAGCATAATAATACATCCAGTCGACTGGCGCCCACTCATACCATGTCCTTTGAATAGGAGAAAATGTTGTAGCTAGATTAAACGTGTTTGGCGAGTTACTCGCACTCACAAAATAGCCGCCTAAATACGGTTCATGGTTAGATTCGCCAGTACCTGCCTCTGTAAATGGAGTAGCATCCCACACACAACGAATAATGCCACCTCTGCCTCTAAAGAAAGACACGCCTGTTACCTGAGGAGGCTTCAAGATATTATTAGCACCGGTTTTTACAAAACTACCAGAAGGAGGCGGTGTTTCACTAAAAGAAGCAGGCTCTGAAGGTATTTCATTGGTGCCAACAGCATTAACCGCTCTAATTGCATAATAATAATCCCGTCCAACCTCACCGGTAAAGTCCTGGTAATTCAGCCCCGATGTGTTGCCAATATATTCATAATCTCCGTTACTGCTTACTTCCGAACGATAAATATAATATTCTAGGGCATAGGGAACGGAGTTCCAACTTATAAAACCACTTTTTTCACCATGGTCTATGGGATAAGGAATACGTGACATTACGCTAGGTGCAATAGGCCTATTAGTAATAGGCATTAATCCCCATGGTCTGGATTTGGCAGGCCCAATCCAGAATTGTGCTCGGTTTTCCCCCCCGTCATCCCATATGACTTTTACTTTGTACCAATATGGAATGTTAAAACAAACAGTATTATCCGTATACCCATAGAAATTAAAGCCGTTGTTTGTCGCATTAATTACACTGCCCGGAACCTCTTCAAACGGACCTTCCTCGCATATACTGCGATATACAATATACTTAGTTATCTTATCGCTTACACCGCTTGTCCATGTTTCTTCTCCGGTAATCCAGCCTATGCTGACACCTCCTTCATACCCTTCTGCCCAAATATTACCTAACAATGGAGCATAATACCTGCCAAGGAGTGTACCTTCTTCAACGTCTATGTTTGGACGTCTTCCTCCGGAATATGCCATCCAGCCTTTTTCGCCGTTACTGCATACACAATAAAGATCATTATTCTTTAAGAAATATTCATGTTCCCATTCTGCATATGTTTTGTAAATTGCATCTGATGTGCCAACGTAGAATGTTCCTTTCTCGCCGCCGCCGATACTTCCATATTTAACATCAGTGAACCATGTAGGATACATTATCCTGCCGTCAAAATTAATATCTACTGAAGTCGAATTCCACGCAGAGCCGGAACTTGCCCCAACCCCTCCCGTGGAAATTCCCATTATTGCGTCGTCTATAGCTCCGCCTGATCCTGTAATTCCAAAATTTGCATGTCTGACATCTGCCCAGTTGACAGGAGCGTTTACCCAATCACTTTGTCCCCAACCCCAGGGATACGGATTATGTCCCGGTTCATCATTCCTGAATGTATTAAAAGATGCAGCAGTTGTCTCATTCCATTTGGTCCAAGTTATGCCTCCATTCTTTGTCTGCGCCACACACCCTCTGTTGTCCGTTGTTATCCAAACGTTATTGCCAAGCAGATTGTTTTTGTCTACCCATATACCTCTTACACAGTCGGAAAAATGCTCTGGTGTGTTTGGGACGGGTTTTGTAGTTATATTTGCCTTCCAAGTTTGTCCAAAATCTACTGATTTTAATACATATCCTCCGGATGCTCCTATGTATCCAACCTGGTCATTTGCAAAATCCACACAATAGAAAGCAAGGTTATTATTGTCTGCACCCACTATATTATCCGAATATAAAAAAGATTGCCCTCCTCCTGTTTTTTCAAGTTTTGCTATAATTCCTCGCACACCTGTATAAGTTATATCCGTGCTTACTTTTACATTTGTCCCTACGACATATGCATAGTCCTGCGTCTCGCATACTCCATAAAAATCCCAATCATTTCCACAACCCGTTACCGGGGTCCACTTTGAATATGCATCTTTTTTTAAGATTAATCCTTTATCTCCAACTGCATAGTTTTCACTAACTGCTCTTATAATTTGGTTATTGGAACCAAAATCCGGCTGTTGATTAAACCAACCGGAAGTAAATAAAGGGTCAAGTTTGTCGTCAAAAATAAATAAGCCGAAAGTATTACTATAAGAACCAGGTAGTGCTATTTCTAAATCACCATCGTTATCTATATCCCCTATTGCAAGCTCATGAATAGTAGTACCTATGGATAAAGTGTACGCGGTTTCCCATAAAAAACTTCCGTCATAATTAAGGCAAAGAAGACAATATTTTAACGCAACAAACGGATCTAGAGAAATAATTATTTCTGGGTTAGGAGTTAGGTCATTTATATTGGCAACCGTTATAGAAAGACTTGTTGTAGCGATGCCGGTTAAAGCATAAGTCCATTTGAAGCTACCATCATGATATAAAGAATAAATTTGAGTCCCAGACGCAAAAATTATTTCATCATAAGGATTGTTGTCTATATTCGCTATTGCCGGGGAAGAAATAATTCTGTTTCCTGTTGTATAACTCCATCTGCAAGAACCATTTGTGTTTAACAGATATACTTTGTTATCATCCGAACCGGCTACTATTTCCAAAGTGGAGTTATTATTATCTATATCCGTTATTGCCGGGGAAAACCTTACTTTGTCTCCTGTTGCATAATTCCATCTGCAAGAACCATTTGCATTTAATACGTATACATTGTTGTCATAAGAGCCGACCACTATTTCTAAAGCAGTGTTATTATTATCTATATCCGCTATTGCCGGGGAAGATTCTACGTCGCCTCCTGTTGCATAAGTCCATCTAAAAGAACCATTTGCATTTAATACATATACATTGTTATCATCAGAGCCGAATACTATTTCTAAAGGACCGTTATTATTATCTATATCCGTTATTGCCGGGGAAGATTCTATTTTATCTCCTGTTGGAGTCGAATAAGACCATAAACAATTGCCATCATGGTCAAGGGCATAAATTTTGCCATCCCAACTTCCAAAAACTATCTCAAGATCACCATCTCCGTTTATGTCTCCTACTGCCGGGGCAGAGGATACACCCTCCCATGGACTGGTGGGTGCATAATTCCAAAGGTCACTGCCATTATGGTCTATCGCATATACCCTTCCTTCAAAATTTACCATAGATTGCGCATTGTAAGTTCCAAGTATTGTTTCTAAATATCCATCCCCATTAATATCCGCAAGAACTCCTCCCGATTTAGCCGTGAGCGTATTTAAACGAGCAGTTTTAAATATCGGTGCAGTACTCATTTTCCCTGTTCCAATATTCTGGAAATTTGTATTACGTAAATCATGCCCATGCTTAGGCCATGCCGAAAGACTCATTACTGCTAAAAGATAAACATACCACATCTTACCTCCTTTGCTCTAATAAAGAGCAAGCTACCTTACAAAAAATTATCTCCTCTTCTTCTTTATAAAAAACAGTTTACTTTAAATATAGATTAATGCTTTTGCAATAAAAAATCCTAGTAAAATATTAGTATTTCTAGTAAAATCTTAACATTTTTAGTTGGAGTTTCCGGCCTTGGCGGGATTACTCCAACTTATCAGTGTTTCTGATTAGTTAGAGTTTGCGATTCGCTCGTTACTCCAACTTATCAGTGTTTCTGATTAGTTAGAGTTTTATTCCTGAAATATTCGGTTTTTTAAAATTGTTTCGGGGGAAATGTAAGCTATTTAATTGAGGATAAACAAAAAGCCCTTCCCATCACTGGGAAGGGCTTCAAATTAACTTTTTTTATTAACTACTTCATCAATATCAGTTTCTTTGTTTCTTTATAATCCCCTGCCTTAAACTTCGCAAAGTATATACCCGTCGGATAGTCTTTTGAATTCAGTTCCGCTTTGTAATATCCCGGTAGTTGTTCCTCATCTACTAACGTCTTTACACATCTGCCGGTTAAATCATAAAGCATTAACGATACTTTACTCGTTAAAGGTATCTGGTACTTTATAGTCGTCTTATTCCTGAATGGATTCGGATAATTCTGGAACATCTTAAACACAAACGGCAATCCCGCATTGTTCACATAAGATACAGGTGTGAAATTCTGCAAGAGTTTTTCCTTTAAAAACGTTCCCGTATCTCCCGGTGTTGCGCCAGTTCCTCCGGAATCTCCACCCACTACGTATACTGAAATTGTGTGTGTAGTGTCAAGGCTGTCCGTGTAAAATATTACTCTTCCGCCTGCACCTCCACCTGCTTTACAGTTGGATATAGTTCCGCCGTTTCCGCCTCTCGCGTTTACGACTCCACTTCCTTTCAGGCATTTTGCGTAGATTAAGATACTTCCGCCGCTGGCTCCGCCGCCTGCATAACCGGTCTGTGACGTTCCGTTGCTTCCTTTTACGGATAACGTTCCGTCAAGCACTATCGTTCCGGCATCGCATTCAAGCTCAATTGCTCCACCACCGTTTCCGCCGCCGTATCTGTATCCCGAGACGTTTGCAAAGTCTCCGCCGCCGCTTCCCAAACTATCCGGCATAAAAGAATCAGGATATGCAATTCCGCCGTCTCCGACTCCACCCTGTGTATGATAACTTCCCCATCCGCCTAAATTACCGTATCCCGCTCCGCCTGCTCCGTGTGAGCTTGAGCCGGTATGTCCGTAACCGGTCCCCTGGTTATGGGCATATCCTTTTTCATCTGCCAGGATATAAGAGGAGGTGTTTACTATAATAGAGTCTCTTGCTCTTGCCCTGAAGTTTCCTACTATACTATCTCCGCTTGTTAATCTTATATATTTATCCGTGAATTCAATTCCTTTTACAAAACCGTATCTGCTATCAGTCGAGCTGAATGTCTGCACGGGAGATAAGATAATCTTTACCGAATCATCCGTCTGGTGAATCAATGCCGTTCCCATCTGTCCTGTCTGTGCATTGTCATAAGCAAGTCCACCCGACACATCCACTCTTCCCGTAAACGAAGATTGTTGATACCAGACGTTCAATCTTCCGCCTGAGCCGCCGCCACCGTCAGCTGTCCCATTTGCTCCGTTTCCACCTTTACAGGACACAAGTCCGTTTCCTGTTAATTTATTAGTCTGTAGCCATACAGAGCCGCCTGCTCCTCCACCTGCTGCTTTGTTGCCTGATCCGGAGCCTGTTTTCCCGTCACTCTTGATTGTTCCTGCTACGTTTATAGTTCCTGAAGATATTAATCTGATAATTCCTCCGCCTGCTCCGCCTTTGTATGCAAGAGTTACGTCGGAGTTACCTCCACCGCTTCCAAGGTCACATGGGTTTTCCAAATTGCCATAAGCAAACCCGCCGTATTTACTTGTATCGCCTTGTAAGTTACAACCACCTGCTCCACCTCTGCCTCCATATCCAGCACCGCCTGCTCCGTATGCAGATGCGCCCATAGTGCCTGCTCCTGTGCCTTCGCCTGCCAGGTAACCTGCAGAGTCTGCCGAGAATGTGCCTTCAATGTCAAAGCTATCGGCTTCTATTGCAATCCAGCCGGTAGTATTGATTGATTTCGGTGCGACTTTTGCGGTCTTACCGCTGTTGATTTTAAATGTCCCTACATTCCAGTAAGTGCCGTAGATTGTGGTGTCATTGGCGATTGTCCAGTCAGCATCCTTTAAGTCTATTCCGAAAGGCTCTCTTACTATTTTTCCTATTAGCTTTAATGAATCGGTATTGAAACTGCCCCAGTAATTTGCCTGTGCCATTATGCTGTCTTGTGTGTTGTTGAATAAATTACATTCGTTTTCATAAATGGAATTCATTCCGTCATCAGTCGTATTTGTATTTCTGATATTTCCTAAATTTACTAAACTTGCATTTGAGTTTACGTATATACCCGTATCGTTATTTGTAATCGTGTTATTTACAGAAAGGAGCGAGCCATCTGTATATACTGCGTATCTGGCATTCTTTATCTCCCCGCCTTTGATGGTAGCGCTACCTCCGTTCTTAACTACAATCCCGTGCCATTGGTTTGACAAGTTACCGGTAACGGCAGTATCGCAAGTGAATACTGTGGAGTTTGCGATTAAATTGCCCTTTACCGTAAGTTGTCCCGGGTCTATTTCCGAATTAAAACAGCAGAATTTTGTCCCGGTGCCTAATGTCAAAGTAACCCCGGAATCTATTACAATATCCCCCCGCCCGATAATAACTGCATCCGATGGCATATTGGCCGTCAACACATACTCCGGGATATACCATAAATCCCCGGATTTAACTCCCGTTTTCATCTCGTATACATCGGCATATAGCTTGTTGTTAAACGTCGTTGTCCCTCTTTTGGTATACGTATAGTATAAGACTTCCTGTCCGCTGCCTCTGATTGCAATCTGCGGATACCCCGAGTTACCCGTAACCAAAATCTGTGCTACTTTTATTGTTCCACCTGATCCCCATATGTTTCCACCGTCTTCCCATACGACCGTTGCTCCAAATACCTGTGGCGAAGTAGGATGATAGCTGCCAATGTTATCAAACCTAGTATTAGTCCATGTTGTTTCGTTAAGCTTTTTTACCGCCACGGATATGCAATTAAAACTATTATTTGCATATGCAAGCCTTACGTATCCATCTTTATTATTTCCTCCGGTTGCATCCAGGTATGGACTTGATGATAAAGCCGTTCCATCGGAAGCATGCTCGTAGTTTGCGCTCCATGCG
The DNA here is from genome assembly GCA_028716385.1 of bacterium. GTDB lineage: Bacteria > Hydrothermota > UBA3073 > JACQXS01 > JAQTXJ01 > JAQTXJ01. The sequence continues at coordinate 347,705 of JAQUPX010000001.1, forward strand.
TTATTCCATGCATTGGTATTTTGAGATGTATACCATACAATGCTGTATGGGTCTGTCATAACTCCAAATCCGTCACTCTTTTTTGCCCAGCATATATGAAATTTGTTGTTACTTAAACTAACTGAAGGCGGGTCTAAATGAATGGCAGGGTTCGACGGATCTATAAACTCTTGCCCACAATCTAAGAAATGTGGATTTGTGTTTGTTATAGTTCCGCCTAAACTTCCAATAAAAACGTTATAGTCACTGATAGAAAACTTTAATGCATATAGTTGTTCTTTTTGATATGTTATGTTATCCTGGAATGTAACTCCAACGTATATGTCTGTCCCGTCCGAAGCTATGCTTGGAGGAAGGACATTGACAGAAACTGCAGGTAAAGCAATTACAACCTCCGGTCCCCAGTTGCTTCCTGCTTTTCTCCTGAAATGTAAGCCGTTATCCTTGACCCAGCATACGTTTATATTTGCTCCATCTATTGCAATGACAGGATTTTTCCCTTTTCCGATTATATCAAACCCTTGCCAGTACGATCCTCCATTATTGCTCATTTTGTAGTAAATGTTTCCCCATGTGGAGTTAACCGAATGCAGATTTCCGGATGCATCAAGAGCCAGTTTCTTCTGGTTATTATATCCCGTTATGTCTGCATTGTTTGAAATAATTCCCTGGTTATACTTATTAATAAGATCTTTAAAAGCGTCGAACGCAGGCTTGTGCTCTAATGGGTGAGGTGCTACAATTTCATAATCTCTAATATTTTGCCAAAAGTTAAGATTACAAAGTAAGTTTTTGCCCGTAGCATTATGTAATATAATTGGTTTATAGAATTGCGCTGTCCCTGTAGTATTAGGGCCGATAAAAATAACAATTCGGAAAGAATCATCAACATCCGTAGTAGTGAAAGGCGTAAGAGTAGAATAAGAAGTCCATTGTAAAGTGCTTCCGAAAAGCCTTGGAGTTACGGCTATGGAACTCTGCTGTCCAGTGTTTTTCGGTATATAATGAATATCACAGCCCGCTCCGTTTTCAACGCCCCCCCATCCTACTATTCCATCAGTTCCATCAGTTTTCCCGGTTTTTGCTTCAATACTTGCTGTGTATGTACCTACTGGCTGCCCCGTAATCCACGGTGAGCAAAGAGTTATGTAGTTGTTCGGGAATTTAGTGTCGGATGAGATTGAGATTTGACAAACAGGTACTGATATAGGAGATCCATCCGGAGCCGGTGATACCCACTCAGATTTAATTCTTTGTATAATTTCGTTGTTATTAATTTTTGCCCATTGTACCGGCAATTTAGGATCAGGATCTTGGGGGGAAGCATTAAGCGCAAAAGGTGGGTCCAGCGGATACTGCAATATTCCAAAGTCATAATGATCTTCCCATGGTCCGTCCCATAGTTCAAAAAGGAAAGTTTTCTTCAACCATGGCCTTTCTAAAGTCCCCAAACAAGCTTTAACAACGCCTTCTTCTTGTTCTGCAAAAGTGTATGGAGACGAGGTTTGCCCTGTAGTCCATCCCGTTTCTGTTATCCAGAAATCAATGTCGTTCCATGAGATGTTCCCTACGTTATGGGTTATAAGATAATTTCTTAGTTCGTCTTCTTGAGTTGAAGCATTATTCGGGTCAGTATAAATATGAGAAGAAAATATAATATGATTCCATATGTTGTCTGCGAGCGGTATATTTGCAGGATCATTTATGTCATTTATTAACTGAGTTATCCACCTGCCTCCTGCATAATCATTATCAATATAATAGTTCTTATCATTCTTATCGACATCCGTATCAAAACATTGATTACCAGAATGAAACCATCTTCTTATTTTAAGCCAGTAAGTTTCAGGAATAACAACATGATAATCCGTATTACTCCCTTCTGCTTCTTTCAAAGCTTCCCAACCGGGTTTAAATATTTCAAGGAAGTATCTATCCGCATAACTTTCAGGTTCTTCTTCAGTAAAACCGATATTATTGGACGATAACCCATACACAAACCAATCAGTATAATTAGGTTCATTCCATAGATTCCAGTATTTAATTGGATACTGTAAATCACCATAATCATCTGTCCCATCACCATCATATCTTTCAACAAGTGCTTTAATAAATCTTGGCCAAGCATAATCATCCTCCGGAGGATAGTTATGTTCGGTTGGTCCCGGATGAAGATGACGAGCCCATGCAGGAGTGCAGTGAATGTCCAGCATAATTTGGAGTCCCTTGTCTTGGAGAGCTTTAACCTTTTTATCTAAGGCATCAAAATTAAAAGAAACGTGTATCCCAACACCATTATCATCCACGTATCCTATATCATAATCTTGCCATGAAACAAACAATCTAAAGCAACCAATACCTCCACTTGCCATTGAATCAACAGGAGCGAGTTTTGTCTGCCCGCCAACCGGAACATTCTCAAACGTAGGCAAAAATGGTTCAGCATTAATCCCAAAAGGAAAATTATCAGGACACGGATTGGTGCCATCATACGCAAAACAATACCCTGCAACAAATATACTCAAAAACACCAGCACTGCTTTTTTCATACTCCCTCCTTTTTTTAATTGTACCTAGTCATTTATTGTTTTTAATCAATTAAGGTATATATATGTAATATTTTTTCTCTTTTGCAATAAAAAATCCTAGTAAAATATTAGTATTTCTAGTAAAATCTTAACATTTTTAGTTGGAGTTTCCGGCCTTGGCGGGATTACTCCAACTTATCAGTGTTTCTGATTGGGACTATTCTCTGTTTTTTACTCTGCAACTGTGATCCGTTCTTTCTTTTATCTCTTTAATTCTCTTCAAATCCCTGTTAATGTATCTGTTTTTGGTGACTTTCTTCCATTTTTCATTTGTTCTTTCGTGGTAAAAATTCTTTCCGCTCTCTGCCTGCCCGCCGTTCTTTTTGGAGGGATTGCCTACTGTTCTTTTTGGCAGGTGTAAATCTCTTTACTTACATTGGCGGGGAAAGGGGGTAATATTACAGCGTGGTGTTTGTTTTTCTGTAGGAGATAGGCGGGACGCCTACTTTAGCTTTAAATATCTTGCAGAAGTAATCCGGGGCTAACCCAACTTTATGCGCTACCTGAGAAACATAAAAAGAAGATTTTAAAAGTAAAACTTTTGCTTTTTCTATTCGAATGCCGTTTATAAAGTTTACCATTTCCATTCCCATCTCTTTCCTCCACAGGTTGGAAAAACTATTCGGATGCATACTTACAAAACAGGCAATTTCTTTTAATGATAAATCCGGATTCGCATAATTCTTTTCTATATACTTAATAGCTTTTTGAATCTTAAGCGGTAAAGCCCGGGTAGATGCCTTATCCGATTTTACCATATCCTCCACATTCATAGATTTTGCCGATTCCTGCAATATCCCCTGGAATGAAGTTTTATTCTTTTGCTCTATCAACCCGTGAACTTTTGCCAGCAGTTCCTCTAAGTTGAAAGGTTTTTCAATGTAATGCGATGCATTGTTGTTTAACGCGCGGATGGCATTCTCTTTGGTGGAATGCCCTGTAATCATTACTACCTCTATGTCGGGATGTATTCCTTTAAAAACCGGAATCAATTCCGTCCCTTCAATGTCGGGCAAATTAATGTCCAGCAAAACGGCGTTGAATTTTCTTTCTTTAAGTTTTTTTATCGCGTCCTTTCCTGTCAACGCATAACTCACTTCATAACGTTCTTCTTCAAAAAACGTCTTTAACATTTTACAAATCTCGGACTCGTCGTCCACTACAAGAACACTGCTTTTCTTTGATTTCATATTAATTTTCGGACTTACCTAAAAATATTTCGCTCCCACATTTCATTCTTGTTTCTTGTTTTACTTATAATTTTATTTAAGTCAAGTTTAAATAAATTTTTAATCTTTCATTTAATCAAAATTAACTTTCTCATTATATTATGTTCGCCCACTGTCAGTCTCACAAAATATACCCCATTCTTTTTTATACTCGGCGTAAACACATAATTCCCTTTCCCTAATGTGCCATTATAAACAACCTCTTTCTCTCTCCCACATAAATCGTATAACTTTATATCCGCTTCCATAGGCTTCGGAACGGATAAACAAATCTTTTCTTTTATAATCTTCAACTCCACAATCCCCAATCCAAAATCCAAAATCGCCTGTTCTTCTATCCCCGTTTCTTTGCCCAGCTTAATCAGATAGACATCATTATTGCCTGCTCCGAAAGAGTTTGTAGAACCTGCAATGATAAAACCGCCATCGGAAGTTTGTTGCCCCGAATAGCCATAATCATTACCGGTTCCGCCAAAAGTTTTTGTCCACAAAGTATCGCCTGAAGAATTTGTTCTGATAAAATAGACTTCCTCATTTGCCCAAAAAGAGAGTGTAGTTCCTACAATAATAAATCCGCCTGATACTGATTTAACCGAATATCCATAGTCATCATTAGCTCCGCCAAAAGTTCTTGTCCACAATGTATCACCGGAAGAATTTGTTTTAATGAGATAGACATTAGAATAATCCGGAGCGCCTGCTCCGAAAGAGTATGTCCATCCCGCAATGACAAAACCATCATCTTCAGTCTGTTGAACAGAATATCCCTTTTCGTTAGCAGTCCCGCCATAAGTTGTTGCCCATAATTTCTTACCCAAAGAATCCGTTTTAATTAGATATACATTAGAAGAATCCGGAGTGCCTGTCCCGAAAGAGTTTGTATAACCTAGTATTATAAAACCACCATCAGAAGTTTGTTGAACAGAATACCCTTCATCATTTTTAGTCCCACCATAAGTTCTTGTCCATAGAGTATCACCTGAAGAATTTGTCCTGATAAGATATACATCGAAACCACCTGCTCCGAAAGAGTTTGTAGAACCTAGTATTATAAAACCGCTATCGGAAGTTTGTTGAACAGAATAGCCATTTTCTTCAAGAATTTTGCCGAAAGATTTAGTCCATAGTATATTTCCGGAAGAATTTGTCCTGATAAGATAGATATTAGACCCGCCTATATTAGAAGAGGATGTGATACCCGCAATGACAAAACCGCTATCTCGAGTCTGTTGAACCGACAAGCCATAATCCCAATCGGCTCCGCCGAAAGTTCTTGTCCAGGTGGTGTCGCCCGAAGAATTCGTCTTAATAAGATAGGCATCATCATAACCTGCACCGAAAGAGTTTGTGTAGCCCGCAATGACAAAACCGTCTGTTCCGCCTGAGGCGGATTGAACCGAATAGCCTTCATCCCGGCCAGTACCGCCATACGTTCTTGTCCAGAGGGTGTCCGGTGCGAATGCAAATAAGTTTGTTCCTGTAAAGATAATAAATATAAACAAATATTTTTTCCACATTTTAAGCCCCTTTTTATGACAACATCATACACTGTATATAAAGAGAAAAGAGAGAATTGTCAAGCAAATTGAACCGAAAGCAAAAAGCAAAAGAAAGACAACAGGCAAACGGGTCGCGTCTACAAGCAGAGGACGGAAAGAAATTTAGCCACAGAAAGACACAGAATAGCACAGAAAACAAAAGAAAAAGATTATTGTCACGAGATTAAGAAGGATTAACACAGAAACAGAAAACAGGATAACCACGAAAACACAAATAAAAACAGAAAAAGGTCACGAAAAAACAGAGAATTTCAACAGGGACTTGCAGGAGATTAGAAACAGAGGACGGTAAAGTGCTCGTTTCCCTACAAAAATACTTGACATTAATTTGAAAAAACATATCATAAAGAACACCTTATAAATAAATGTAAAAGATTAGATAAAGAAATGATATATTTATTAATTATTTTTTGTTTGTGGGAAAAACAAACACAAACTGACTGGATGGGTGGCTCCGGAGTCCAGGGACCTGTAACTAACTGGAGTACCCGATATTACGAAGGCGATAGCGTTACCGTTGCAATAGAGGGACAGGTATCGCTGATAGCTACAAAATGGGATTATACAAGCAATGGCTGGGTAAGACATAGCGTAGATGCCAATGCCGGGATAACGGATCATACCCAGGGATTTATGCCTGCAGACATAGGCAATGATGGGATACAGGATTTGATTGCCCATACAAACGACTCCGTGTTCTGGTATAAAAATGTAGGCAATTACGTATTTACAAAACAACCGATTGGTCCTGCCAGTAGTGGAGGCATAGCCACTCCATGCGTTTTTCCTTGCGATTTAGATAAAGATGAGGACGTTGATGTTTTGGTAGCTACCGGCGGAAGTGGAACGGGATGGTTTGAAAACGATATCAATAATACGCCCCCCTGGATATATCACCAGATAGCAACCGGTAATTATCATAGAGTGTCCTCCGCAGACATAGATTTAGATGGAGATATGGATGTGATTGCGGTTAATAATAGCGATTATGAGTATTGCGGAACTATTCAGGTTTTTAAAAATGATGGAATGCAAAACTTTGGCGGCCCGGTTCAAAGCATAGACGAATCCGGGTATGAAGGGTGGCGCATTTATCCTGTAGATTTTAATAAAGACGGTTATCCCGACCTTTATTCCGTTCTTTCCGATCTCTTTGTTTATCTTAATGACGGGGCAAGTAATCCAGGTCATTTTACGAAATCCTTTTTCTCCGGTTCTTATCTGGATGGTGGATGGCCATCGGATATTAATATGGATGGAAATGTGGACTTAGTATGCGGTGGTTATGTTGACTATAATTTTCATGCTTTTCTTGGTAATGGAACCGGAACGACCTTTACAGACCAGATTTTGCCTCCCGGCGGTTTTACGGGTTATACGGATGGAGCAATGGCAATCGATATGGATTTAGATGGGTTGCCGGATGTATTAGGTACTTGTGATAAGATAGGCTGGTTCCGACAATCAGGAACTTTGACGTTTACGCTTTATCCTATAGATAATTTTAGTTATAGCGCCTCTCACTGGATATATGCTGCCCCAATGAGCAATAAGTGCAGCCCGGGTAGAGATATTCTGGTGACACAAAAGGGAGAACATATAGTTTATGAAAATAAAATGATTAAGAGTTTTGCAGATTCGGGAGGCTTTACTTCATCAATACTTATGTTGTCGGATACGCTTAAACAACTTAAATATTTCGGTTGGAATGCTTGCGTCCCCGGAAATTCAACTCTTGCTTTCTGGTGCAGGGCGGATACTTCAGGCACCGGCATAACCGGTCAGGTGTGGGTCGGACCTTATTATGCTACAAAAAATATTGATAGCATAAAACTTGCAGCCGCCCCCTGTGTTAATTATTTCCAGTATAAAGTAGAGTTTGCGCCACAGGATACGCCGGTAGACATTGCGGTATTATATGAAGTTTCGGTAAGTTATGATACTTGTGGAGGTGGATACGTAGAAGAAACAAAAACAATCCCGAAATTATCACTGGAGGTAATCGGAAATAAAATTGTGTTGTCCACGTCTAATAGACTAACTAACACAGAACTTTCTATATATAATATTGCAGGAGAATTCGTGCAAACACTTTATAAAGGAGAACTGGAATCCAAAACATATACCTTCACGCCTGAACTAAAAAGAAAAGGCATTTACCTTGTAGTGTGCAAATACGATGGGAATACAAAAACGGTAAAGTTTGTTAAAATGAAATAAAAAAAATATTTCAACATAGACTTGTAAGAGATTATAAACAGAGGACGGAAAGAAATTTAGCCACTGAATAACACAGAAAGACACAGAAAACGAAAGAAAAAGATTATTGTCACGAGATTAAAAAGGATTAACACAGAAACAGAATAACCACGAAAGCACAAATAAAAACAGAAAAAATGCAACTACCCCGCTCCTTCTGGCGGGATGGTGAATCTTTTTTCTCTGTTACAGTCATTCCCCTTGTTGCAGCCGTTACTAATCTTTCCGTTATTTGTCTCTCTTTCTCCCCATCTCCCCGTCTCTGTGTCCCCGCGTCCCCCTATCCCCAAAAAGCTTATTCCTTGACAAACTTTTTTAATAAAATAAAATCAAAATAATATGTTGAGCGAAGTCGAAGACCCCGCCTCCTTGGCGGTGGCGAAATCTCGCCGCAGGCGGATTAGGAGAGAGTAGAAGATGTTGAACATATTTCTTATTTGCATTCTGAACTTGCCCGGCGAATGGCTCAAGTTTCACTATGACTTACAGAATACGGGTTTTCAACCTGAACTCAAAGGATGCCTAACTGCAGACTCCGTGAGAATTAAATGGGAAACTTCTAATTTGGGATTCTCTAAATTTGTAATTGGGGATATAAACAATGACAGTATTCCTGAAATAATTTCCGGTAACTTAGACTGTAATGTATATACCTTCAATGGGGAAAACGGTTCAGTAATATGGAGTTATACAACGGGAGGACCTATATGGTCTACACCGGCGATTGCCGATTTGGATAACGACGCTAAACTCGAGGTAGTCGTTGGCTCCTATGATAATCAACTTTATGCCCTCAATGGTGAAGACGGCTCTTTACTCTGGAGCTATCCAACAGGCGGGTTCTTGAATTCTTCTCCTGTGATTGCCGACTTGGATAACGATACTAAACCCGAGGTAGTTGTTGGTTCCTGGGATAACAACATATACACTCTCAATGGAGAAGATGGTTCTCTATTGTGGAGCGATACGACAGGAAGCCCAATATATTCTTCTCCGGCGATTGCGGATTTGGATAACGACACTAAACCTGAAGTAGTTTTTGGCTCCACCGATAATAACCTATACGCTTTTAATGGAGAAGACGGTTCTTTGCTCTGGAGTTATGCAACAGGGAATTCCATATACTCTTCCCCCGCGATTGCAAATTTGGATAACGATACTATGCTTGAAGTAGTTGTTGGCTCCTATGATAATAACCTTTACACTCTCAACGGAGAAGATGGTTCTTTATTGTGGAGCGATACGACGGGAAGTTGCATAGGAGTTTCCCCGGCAATTGCCGATTTGGATAACGACACTAAACCTGAAATAGTTTTTGGTTCGGATGATTATAAACTTTACACTGTCAATGGTGAAGACGGCTCACTGCTCTGGAGTTATACAACGGGAGATGCCGTAGAGTCTTCGCCCGCGATTGGGGATGTAGATGGTGATGATAAACCTGAAATAGTATTTGCCTCTAATGATACAACAATATATGGACTCAATAATGACGGAACTCTTTTATGGAGTTTTAGCAATAATTCTGCCGGAGATAGCGACCCTTCGATCGGAGACGTGGACGGGGATGGGTTGTTAGAAGTGGTAATCGGGGGAACGGGTTATCTAAAAGTTCTGGATGGAGAATGCATAGCTGCCGTCCAGGAAAAAACTGATTCTAAAAAAATGCTTAGACTGTATACACAATTCTCTAACCAAAAATTACTTTTCAGATGCTCCATAGCAAAGAAATCCGACGTCTGTTTAAGAATATATAACACTGCAGGGGAACTGGTTAAAACTCTTCTTAGCACAAATAAAGTTTCCGGTGAATACATGGTAGAATGGACGCCGACAGGATTTTCCTCCGGCATCTACCTCGCAAGACTGTCCGCTTGCGGAACAAACTGCACATCAAAAATAGTAATCGTGAAGTAGTATCCAATCCGCTGAGTTGGTCTCTCTATTTTTCGTGCTCTTCTTTTGTTTTTTATTTGTTTTTCGTGATTGGGGTTTTATCTGTTGTAATCAATTACCATAAGTTACAGTTTTTATCCTTTTGTTCCCCTTTTTAGAAATATTGTAGAGCCCTCCGAACTGTACCCCAAAAAAACATTGACAGAATAGACTATCGTATATATTTTGTACTCGTAATAGGAAGGGCAATGAAAAGACTTTTTGTATTCTTTGTAATTTTCGGAGTAAGTAATCTTGCATTCGCAGATAATGCCGTCTTCAACGGCTCGTTTGATATGACACCGTGGGATAGTGGATGGACGAAATATACCTATGCAGATAGTTCTGGACCGGGAATAGCCAGAACTAAAATTGAAGAAGCTGCTTCCTCCACCTCTTCTCCAAATTGTTGTTGTTTTTATACATCTGCCGGCGCAAACACCTATTCAGGGGAATGGGGCACTGGTAATGCTGAAGGAATAATATCCCAAACTTTTAATCCGATTTCAAATTGCTTATTTAAAGCATCTATACGAGATTATTATTACTGGATGGACTACTGGATGGACTATTGCGGTTCTAGTAGTTTTGGAGCTGAATGGGCTATACGGCTCTACGTTAAGGGTGTCTGGCAGCCCATAATCAATGGTAGGGATAATTACGATAATTGGACGGAAATATCTATTCCCATAACGGATACCGTTAGCGGTATACAAATATTCTCTAATGCATATTTCTCCGGAGGGGGAGCTGCAGGGTCACTGTATTTTTGTTGCGCTGTAGAAGAGTTTTGGATAGATGATATACAAATTACACAAACAGGAGTGGAAGAACGGACCAATATCAAAAGTCAATACGCCTCAGGCGGAGCAAAATTGGGAATAATAAAAAACAAAATTTATTTGTCTGTTCCAAATTCAATAAACGCAAAATTAACTATCTACGACTTATGCGGAAAACTGAAAGAGGCTGTCTATAACGGCACGTTAACCAAAGGCAATTATGCCTTCACGCCAAACATTCACAAAAGTGGAATTTATTTTGTGCAACTAACGGCAGGGAATTTTAAAGAAACGAAAAAACTAATTCTAGTAAAATAATATTTGTAGGGGCGACTCTACAAAAACAATCAGCATCGGGAGATGCTTCCCACAGGAATAGCCAAGAGACAAGGGATGCGGAGACAGGGAGATAGAGTTCCTAAATAACAATCCCGTCCCTTATTTTAATTATCCTTTTCGTGTGCGCGCTTACTTCCATATCGTGAGTTACGATAATTACGGTTTTGCCTTGTTTGTGCAAATTGTCAAAGATGCCCATTATCTCACCGCTTGCTTTTGTGTCTAAATTTCCCGTAGGCTCATCTGCGAAAATTACTCTCGGGTTAGTTATGATTGCTCTTGCAATTGCCACCCGCTGGGTTTCTCCACCGGACAACTCGTTAGGTTTATGGTTGATTCTGTCACCCAGCCCGACAAGATTCAGAGCTTCTATTGCTTGTTTTTGCGCTTCTTTTGGCGAAGTTCCCCTGTATAAAAGCGGCAGTTCCACGTTCTCATAAGCCTTTACCCTTGGAATTAAATTGAAAGACTGAAAAACAAAACCTATCTCTTTGTTTCGTATTTCTGCAAGCGTGTCGTCATCAAGGTTGTCTACGCGCTTGCCTCCAAGAAAATATATTCCGGATGTTGGAGTATCCAGGCATCCAAGTATATGCATAAGCGTAGATTTGCCTGAACCCGAGGGTCCCATTATTGTAAGATACTCCCCTTCTTCAATTTGGACGCTGACGCCTTTTAGCGCCTGCACCTCTATATTCCCCATTTTATATGTTTTTGATACTTCTTTTGTGTCTATAAGCATAGGGTTTTATTTCTTTTCTTTTTTTTCTTTCTCTTTTTTATCTTTCTTTTTGGTGGAAACTTTTATCCTGTCCCCGTCTTTTAATTTTCTCAATGTCTTATACGGAGCCGTCAACACCGAGTCATTCAAACTTATTCCTTCTTTTATTTCTACCCCGTCTTTTCCGGTCAACCCAATTTTTACTATAGATGTTTTGGCTTTATTTCCCTTGAGTAAGATTACGATATCTTTTTCTTCTTCTTTTATTTTTTTCTTGCCGAGCGCCATATAAGGGATAACGATTACCGAGTCTTCTTTCCCGATGGTAATCTCGCAAGTAGCAGACATCCCGGGATATAACCTATTTGAAGTTCCGGTTATTTCAATTTCAATCGGGAAGTTAATTGCTTGTTCCGTCCCGAAATTTGACTTTTCCGGCATACCACCAATCTTGACAACCTGCCCGTCAAAAATCGTATCAGGGAAAGCATCTACGGTTACTTTTACCGGCTGGTTCACAGCAATGTTTATTATGTCGGTTTCATCTACGAGAGCTTTTACGGACATTTTTGAGCGGTCGGCAATAGTCATCACGACCAGATCCGGTGAATTCATTCCTCCGGCAATTATCATTTCGCCTTCTTCCTTGTTTCTTTGCACGATTTCACCGGTTACCGGGGAAGTTATTGTCGTTTTATCCAGCAGGGATTTTTCCTCGTTATAAACTTCTTCGTTTGATTTCACTTCAGATAAAATGGCTTCGTAGTTCAGTTTCGCTGTTTCATAGTTTTCTTTTGAAATAAGCGTTGACTCGAAAAGCACCGTGCTGCGGTTGAAATCAAGTTCTCCTTTCGCGAGTTTTGCCTGGGAAAGTTTCAGGACAGAATAAACTCTTTTAACTCTGGATGAATATGTGCTCGGGTCAATTATGCAGAGGACGTCGCCTTTATTTACTTTGTCTCCTTCTTTAACCCTCATATCTACGATTTTCCCGGTGACGTCGCTCCCGACTTCCACCTGGTTTAATCCTTTAAGAGTGCCGTCAGCTCTTACGGTAGAGGATATGCTTTCTTTCTTTGCGACTATTATTTCTACCGCTTCAGCGCTGTTCTCCCTTTTCAGGTTTAGTATTACAATAAGGGCAATAAAAACAACTGCGCCTATTGCGATAAAAATCTTTTTGTTCTTTCCCATTTAATTCCTCCTATTAAGTCAAATATATCAACTCATTATAATTAAGCGGGTAGGCTCTCACTTCTACCCTTTTTTTCATTCTGTTTGTTTACAAGCTCTTGTTTTTATTGTAGTCCGCCTCAGGCGGATTGTTATCCAGCTTAGCTGGGCATTCCCGCCATGGCGGGATCCATTGTTTTCATTCTTTTCTTTGCGACTTTGCGACTTAGCGTGAGATATTGTTTTTTTTGTTCTTTTTTCTTTTTCATTTTATTAGTACTAGTTTCTTTGTTTCTTTCTCATCCCCCGCATTCAATCTCACAAAATAGATCCCTGTTTTTAATTCTTTTGCGTTCAGATTGACAGAATAACTCCCCGCGGGTTTTTCTTCATTTATTAAAGTTTTTACACAACTTCCTGTTACGTCATAAAGGGCTAATGATATTTTAGTCTTAACGGGAAGAGAATAACTAATAACCGTTGACTTCACAAACGGGTTTTTAAGTATTTCTAATTTTACATTTTGATTTTTGATATTTGATTTTTCTTCTATCCCCATATCATCTTTAAGTATCCAGATTCCTCCACCCCTTCTGCAACTTACATACACTAAACTATCCTGTGGATTTACTGCAATGTCTAGCGGTTGGTCGCCTACAAGAACCATTTGTGTTACCAAATTAGTTACCCCATCAATTACCGAAACCATATTACTATCCGAAAATGCACCATAATTTGTTACGTAGATTTTATTTGCCACAGGGTTTACGCATACGGCAAAAGGCTCAAATTCGGTTATTATCGTATCAATAACCGAATTAGTTGCCCCGTCAATCACGAAAACAGGGCAATTCCAAACAGGGCTTGCCACATATACCCTGTTTGTTACAGGGTTTACGCATATATCATTAATAGACTGCCAAAGCCCAATTGATATTCTAGCAACAACCGAATTGTTCGTTCCGTCAATTACTAAAATAGTATCATTATCATAACTCGAGCTTGCTACATAAACCTTATTTGTTGTTGGATTCACACAGATATATTTAGGATGATATCCGGCAGTTATCGTAGTAATAACAGAATCATTCGTCCCGTTAATTACCGAAACATTGTTATCATAATGATTTGCCACATAAATCTTATTTGTTGTCGGGTTTACGCATATGCCCGAAAGATACTTCTCGACAGTTACTGTATCAATTATTAAGTTACTTGTCCCATCAATTACGAAAACACTACTATCCCCTGTTGCATAAACCTTATTTGTTATCGGATTTATGCATATGTCGGCGGGCCAACAATCTCCCATAGTTACAGTATCAACAACCGAATTGGTTGTCGCATCAATTGCCGGAATATTACTATTGTAATAATGTGTCACATAAAATTTATTTGTTGTCGGATTTACACATATATTCCTGGGCCAAGCCCCAATGTTTACTGTAGCAAACACTGAATTATTTGTCCCGTTAATTACCGAAACGCTATTATCATCCATATTTGCCGCATAAATCTTATTTGTTGTCGGGTTTACGCATATACCAAAGGGATAATCGCCAACAGGCACTGCAGCAACAACTGAGTTATTGTCCCCGTCAATTACCGAAACAATATTACTATCGCGATTTGCGGTATAAATTTTGTTTGTCAGCGGATTTACACATATATTAGAAGCATTAGATCCGAGAACTACTTTATTAATAACCGAATTATTGTCCCCGTTAATTACCGAAACGGTATCGCTATCCCAGTTTGTCATATAAATCTTATTTGTAGTTGGGTTTACACATATACGAAAAGGATTAGTTCCTGCGGGTATTGTAGCAACTATTGAATTATTTGTTCCATCAATTACCGAAACATTGTTACTATAGGTATTTGTCACGTAAATTTTATTTGTTGTCGGGTTTACGCATATGCCATTAGGGCAGGAATCAACAGCTATCCCGGCAATAACCAAATCAGTTGTCCCATCAATTACGAAAACGGTATCGCCATACCAATCTGCCACATAAATCTTGTTTGTTCCCGGGTTTACGCATATACCGCAAGGCTCCATTCCGACCCCTACGAAAGAAACAACCAAATTAGTTGCCCCGTCAATTACCGAAACACAATAAGGTCCACTTGCCACATAAATCTTGTTTGTCACCGGGTTTACACATATAGCCTCAGGCATTTGCCCAACAGTCACGGTATCAATTACTGAATTATTTGTTCCGTCAATTACCGAAATATTACCGCTCTGTTGATTTAACACGTAGATTTTGTTTGTTGTCGGGTTTACGGCTACTGCAGTTGGGAATAATCCATTCCCTATATCCGGGCGAAACAGTATACTGTCAACAACTGCTAAATTTGCAAATACGGCATTTGAAAACAAACCTATCATAAATATTCCTATTAATAATTTCTTCCCGCCTGAGGCGGATTTCGCTTCGCTCAACATTAGTTTCCTCCTATCAAAAACTGTAATTGTGTATAAATAAGCCTATAGTCATAGAGCGCATTCGTATAAGTTATTTCCGCTTCCAGCCGGTCGGTAGAAACTTTAAACAAATCAATTGCCGAGATAACGCCAAGCTCATATTGTGTTTTAGCAAGCCTGTCGCTTTCTTCCGCCGCAAGAAACATATTTTCGGCAAGCTTCAGATTCTCTTCAATCTCATAGTATCCAAACCATATGGATTCAATTTCTTTTGCTAAAATAAGTCTCTTATTTAAAAAGTCCAGCTTACTCTTATCAAGAGTTGTTTTGGATTGCCAGAACTCGAACGGGTAGGAAAAATCAACTCCTACAGACCCTTGCCACCCCGTGCTTTTTGAGGCGTTGTCCCTGATTTCGGAAATGCTTTGCGGGAACTCTTCCGAGCCGTATCCCCACAACCACTTAAAAGATACTTGCGGTAAAAAAGAAAGAACGTTTTTGTAATACGCAACCTTGCTTTCCTGTAACTCCAGAGAGGCGGCTTTTATCGAGGGCCTTTTCTTTAGGGCAATCTCTACGATAGAATCCAGCGGAGGTATTGCATATTCTTTCCCTTCCGTTTCTACCGGTTCAAGCGCAATTTCGCAATCCCGATAAACGCCTATTACGTTTAATAAAAATCTCTCCGCGACTTTGAAGTCTTTTTTAGAAGTAAAATAATTTAGTTTCGCCTTAGCTACTTGCACCTGCGCATTTAGCGAATCAAGTTTTGAAGCTTGTCCAAGGTATAATTTCTTCTGCACAAGCCTCATATTTTCGTCTGCCCTGTCGACTCCTTGTTTACGCAAATCAAATAGTTTTTGACTTTTCAAAACTGACAGGTAACAACTTTCCACCTGGTAATTAAGTTGGTTTTCTGATTCTTTCCGCAAGTATCCGACAGCATTTTTATTAATCCCGCTTTGCAAAAGTGAGGCGGCCTGGGAAGTATTAAAAACCGGTTGGGTAAGAGAGAAATTAAAGTAATAGCCTTTTATGGGCTCAAATATTCCGTATCCCGGGTTTGAATAATTATAGTTGCCGCTTAAACTCGGGCTTAATATATTTGAACCCAGGTTCTCGTAAAGACTGATTTTGCTTTGAGTATGGGAGAGAGCGTCTATCTTGTACGCCGGGTTTGTTTTTATTGCCATTTCTTTTGCCTGCCGGAGGTTTATGTGCAGCGTGTCGGATGCGATTAAAGATAAAAGAATCAAAATCATTGTTTCCCCCTCATCTTATTTGCCAAATCCCGAGATAAGCGAAAGAATTACTATGGAAATAAGCCAGCTTACGAACACGAGAATGTAAGTCTTTTTCTGTTCAAGTTTTGTGAAAACTGAAATCCCCATAGCGAATAACACGAAAGACCATATAGTAAAGAAATCCATGCTTCCCAGAAAAGTGTACAAAAAAGTTTTTGGTTTAAGAAAGGGAGCGAAAAGCAACAAGTCAGTATGAACTTCCATAGATTGTTTTGCAAGTATAATGGGAAATTTTATCACGATTCCCAATAGAGTAACTAACTTAGTATGTACGGTTAACGAAAGCATTTGTTTGAAAGTTACGTCTTTTCTAAAAAACAAACTTAAGATAAATAAAAAGATTCCTGCCTGAAAAAGAACGCCTAGGATTGTTGAAAAACAAACACCAACAAGACTTATCAGGTAAAATTTTGGACCGTTGAAGAAGCCCATAGCCTGTTCTGCATCTCCCGAAGGGATGTTTCCCTGCATTGTTTCCATTGCCGTGGACTTTATTATTGGAAGAAGTCCGGCAGAAGATGCAAGCATAACCACAAGAAATACTATGAACGCCAAAAGCCAGTAGGGTTTTTCTTTAAGTTCGTTAAAGACCTCCACGGGCGCATAAAATATTTTTAAAAGACTTTTACCCATAACTACCTCCTTTTACCGAATAATTACCTACTGCCTGCCCTGTACATTCATTGTACAGGGTTGTCTTCTTTCCTCTTGTGGGAAAGGTCTCCTGACCTTGACGTCTCTGTTTCTCCCCTTCCCCCCTTCCCCGTATCTCCTTGTCTCTTTTTCTCTGTCTGTCTTATTCATATTTTAATGCTTCAATAGGATTAAGTTTCGATGCTTTGTTAGCCGGGTAAATACCAAAGAAAAGCCCTACAAATAAAGAGAACCCCAGCCCGACCAATATACTCCAGAAAGGTGTGCTTGCCGGCAAAGGCGTTAAGCCGGATATAAGTTTTGCCAGACCAAATCCCGTTGCTACGCCTATTATTCCACCGGAAATGGTTAATACGGATGCTTCTATAAGGAATTGCAAAAGGATATCTTTCCTTTTTGCTCCCACGGCAATTCTGATTCCTATTTCCCGCGTCCTTTCAACTACCGAAACCAGCATTATGTTCATTATTCCTATTCCCCCGACAAGTAACGCAAGCGAGGCGATGCCAATCATTGCGAGGAAAATCCCGGAAGTTATTTTTTTGTATGCATCCAGAATCATTTCCTGCGTGTTAAGCTCAAAGTTATTGTCTTCGTTAAACCTGCATCCTCTCCTGCTCCTGAGCACTTCTTCAATATCTTCCTGCGCTTCTTCTACCGTATGGCCGTTCTTTGCCTGCGCCAGAATATACGCAGAATTCCAGATAGATTTCCATTTTATGAGTTTTTGCAATGTAGTTAAAGGGACAATAACGAGATTATCCAGGTTTTGTCCCATAAGAGAGCCTTTTTCTTTTAATATCCCGACTACCAGAAATTTATTTGGGCCCAGGGATATGTTTTTCCCTAAAGGGTCTTCGCCTTTCCTAAATAATTTTTCCACGATAGAAGCGCCGATAATACAGGTTTGCTGTCTGAAAGAAAGGTCTACGTCTACAAAAGTTCTGCCTTTTTCTATTTCATATCCGCATAGACGGATATATTTTGGAGTCCCGCCTACGATTTCATTAGTTTCGGCTTCTTTATCCCTGTATGCCAGTTTAACGCTTTGTCCGCCTATACTTTGTGTAAGCGTTGCGTCTGATATGCTTGGCAGTTTTTCAATTAGTATTACATCCTCTTCGGTAAAATCTTTTCTCCTGCTGATGTTGCGCCATTCGGAGCTATTCATAGGTCCGCCCATCATCATCCATTTATATTTCTGTATGTATATGATATTGCTTCCAAGGCTGCCCAATGTTTTATAAACCTGGTTGTTCACGCCTTCAATGATTGACACCATCGTGATAATGGTCATAACACCGATAATAATACCCAGCGTCGTAAGCAGACTTCTGGTCTTTTGATTTTTCAAAGAAATTAAAGCAGACCTGATATGTATCGAAAATTTCATAGTTACTTTCAATTAAATATAACTAAATTTTTTATTTGTCAAAGAATATATGATAGCAAATACTAAAAAAAGGAATAATGTTATTCCGCCTTTAGAATGTTCACCTTAAATATAATTTAAGATTATTGCAAGAAAAATTCCTAACCAAAATTGTAAAAAGTTATATTCGAGGGGATTGTGTTTATCGCCCTGCCTGCGGCAGATTTGTGCCTGCCGCAGACAGTCGGTTTCTAAAATACTAATGCAATACTGTAAGCTTTTTGGTCTCTTTGTAGTTTCCGGAATTTAATTTTACAAAATAAACTCCAAGAGATAAAGTCTTACTATCTATCTCTGCTTTATAATCTCCGGCATCACATATTCCGTCTTTCAGCGTCCGTACCATTCTTCCTGATGCGTCATATAACTTTAGCGATACTTGCGCTTTTTCCGGAACATTATACCGAATAACAGTTATATCTCTGGATGGATTTGGATTCGGCTCGTATAACTTGAATACATTCGCAACCGTCCCCGTACCCTTATCATCACTTGCGGATGAACTGCTAACCGTGCCTTTCCCGCCTGCCGTAACTACCGTAATAAACTCACGCGTGTAACCTGACGAAAAATCACTTCTTGCAGGAGGAGGACTGAACTCTAAATCAACATACTCATTAGAAAATATAGACATCCTGTCGCCGTCTGAACCTGAGCGTTTGGGCGTAACATCCGTTATCTGTCCTTTACGGTTACAATAAGTTGCCTTAGATAATTCGCAGTAATCTACTCTAATATCCTGCCATGGCGCAGACGTAAAATATGTTATTTCATCTATCTTAGCAAGTCCCGTCTTTCCTTTCGCAAATATTTTAACAATCAGAGTAGAATCGGATGGAAGTTGTCCAACTTCTACGAAATTCAAGTAAGGTTTTTCTCTTGGAAATATAGCCGAGACAGTATCCCCATTGCAAATTATTATCTGGGGCAAATTCTCGGATTCTCCTGCTTCGTATATCCCTACATAGCCTTCCTCTTTCAGCTTGCCAAAGTTTATCTCAATCCACCCACCTGCAGGTATTGACACATAGTTATTATCCTGCGCTTTTACAATAGACAGCATATTCTTGCCGGAACTGTTTACACAGGAAATTGGAACTAATTTTTTCGCATAATGGATTATTTTACCATAAGTAGTTGTCCCTATTCCGGTACTATCAGGATGGAGGACTGATACAAGCTGCATATTGTTAAAAGAACAATCCGTATTTGTATTTCCGCAGGCTCTCAATTTGTATTTGCCGGATGTTAAATCGGGAAGTTCTTCCAATTTATAATAGTCATCCCAGTTAAGTCCGGATTGAGCAGACGGGAGAATAGAATTAACAGGCTTAAATTGATTGCCCTTCCAACTCTGCATTGATACTTGTGTCCCTTTTGTATTCTCCATTGATATCAAGCCTTTTTGGGGTGTAGTAAAAAGTTCCCAGCTGTAAAATGCAAGCAAAGTAACTCTCCCCGGAGAACTCTCTGCGCAACCTTCAGCCCCGGAAAAATTATCTGCTACCCATTGAGTAAAATCCATTGGTATTCCATCGGTCGTCTGGGGCCTAATTTCCCAAGGAGGAAAATGCATATGTCCACTAACCCACATGTTAATATTGGGCTCGTAGTTATAGTTGAAATCATTCCAGAGTTTATTAGTTCCGGTTGAGAAATTATTATTTAACCTTTTTATAAGAGTATCCGTCTCTAAATCCGAAAAAGTAGCGTAAACTCCTCCCAGAGCCTGCCACAGAAGAACCGGATGATGTGAAAGTATAACGGTAGTTTTGCCAAGCGTAGTGTTTCTTACGCGTCCTAATTCATAATTTGCCAACCATTGCAGTGTCCCCCAGGTCATCTGATAGTTCGGGCGCGGGTCTTCCCTCCAATCAAATAAATCTGCATTCCCGACACCAAGCTCTCTTCTTGCGCAGAAATCCGTGTATGCAAAATGCCAGGTCTGGGTTTTGGGAACATTATAAAGATCATACCACTTGAGAGCAATATCAAATCCGCCATTCGAAAAATTAAAAGTATATCCATTGTGGTAAACCCGGGTCATTCCGGTTGCGACACTTGCGTTGGCCTTTGACCAGTTACTTAATATCGGTGACCGCAGAGGATATTTGCAGAAAAATTTGTCCCAGAAAGTTGTCTCGTTTGTAATCGTAGTCCCTTTAATTAAATCATGATTTCCTCTTACGGGGATCCATGGAACAGTACTTAGATTATTCATCTCCGTTATAAAAGTATCATATCCCCTTGAACCGGTAGAAGCCCCATCTCCATTATCGGTTATATCTCCAAGCGCGAATACACATTTTACTTTGTATGCGTTTCCCATTGTATTCACCCAATCAACTACACCATGGACAGAATATGGATAAGCGGGACTATATGTCGTATGTATGTCAGGGATTACAACAACCGAACCAATAAGATTTAGTACATAGTTGCCGGCTGGCTTGGGTGGTATATACTGCCACAAATAGAACGCCTCGGTGTTCTCCCATCTGTTTTTATTGGTATTGTAGAACTTTGTCTGGTTTACAAAAGCCGTATTTTGGACTCCGTTCGTATACCCTGCTTGGTTCACCCACGTTCCCGCAGCCCGGGAATTATTAACTCCAAAAAATATACTACAAACCGTCAAAATACTTAATGCGACTAATCTTTTTACACCTTTCATTTTCCTCCTCTTGAGGCTATTAACCT
Organism: bacterium; assembly: GCA_028716385.1. GTDB lineage: Bacteria > Hydrothermota > UBA3073 > JACQXS01 > JAQTXJ01 > JAQTXJ01. The sequence goes on from JAQUPX010000001.1 coordinate 368,811, forward strand.
CTTGTTAATTTGTTGTTAATAAAATATATCGGTAATTTGAATTTTTCATCACCTCCTTTTTTTTCATAGGGCTTACTTTAAATGTATGTCAAGAGGTTTGCAAGAAAAAATCCTAGTAAAATATTAGTATTTCTAGTAAAATATTAGTATTTTCTAAAATTTATTTTACCTGAAGGGCTCAGTTTTTTCAAACTATTTCAGGCGAAATTGCAAAAGAGCTGTTTTAAAAATAAAAAAATAAATTCCCCCCGTTCCGGACAAACCACAAAAAAGACTTGAAAAGCAATACTAATGCAGGTCTATCTACAGCAGGCAGGTAAGATTAAATAGTGCCGATAGTAAAAAAATGCTTAAAGCAATGGATTTTTGTCGCCGCTAAAGACCTGGAGCAAGAAATCCCCAACCTACCCGCTTGTAAAAAAGGGCGAGGCCTCGCCTCGCCCTTACGAATATTACTAAAAATATAAAAATTTGGTCACTCCGAAATATTCTTCAAGCCTTGAACTCTCCCGTGTCTACCCATTCGTTTTTCAATAACGACCACCAGTCAATTGCCAATCCTTTTAACACATATTCATACGGCAACCAACCGTAACCACTATCTCCCCAGCTTGTTCCCCATGAATTTCTTATTAGTATCGCGCCTTTTGTCTCCACGGCTTTTCCATTCTTGTTCTTGATTTTCATATTGTCATCGTATCCAACCGCAACTATCGCATGCCCGCCGACTGTTTTTTCTCCGGCCGTCGGATAAGGTATTTTTCCGGTCTTGTCGGCCTGCGTATACGAACTGTAAATCGTAAACCCAAACATTGACGGCAACCCTGCTGCAAGATGCGTTTTAATCTTTTCCAGTAACGCGCTCGGAGTTGTTCCTGCCGGGTCAAGACGATAGTAACTAATCGCCTGGTAGTTCTGCGCAAAAGCATAACAAAAAGCCGACGGCTCTTTATCGTAATCCGCAACTTTATACTTCCAGTACTCTTCGGGTGGAACTCCAAATAAAACTAACGACCCCATTGTGCTGCGGATAAAAGCTCCCGTGTCGCCTGTCCAGTGTAACATATTCCGCGTTGTCTTGTAAAGAAAAAGTCTTGACGCGTCAACGTGTTTCCCGAAAGCCCTTCTCTCAAAATACTCTACTAAACCAACGCCGGCATTCGCAGTGCAGGACCCGATTTCCCCCTGGTCTTCAATCGGGGAACACCATGGTCGTAAATCTGCCGAGGATGCTAACTTTACTTTCCCGGGTTTTGAGACTCCTATTTTTGCAAGCATTTCTTTGACGGAATCTTTCTGCCCCAAAGCTTTAAGCTTTGTCGAGACTTTGTCGTTTTCTGCCGTGTTATCCCGAAAATCGGGATAGTCCGGTAACCAACCCAGTCCTAAATTCTCGTATCCCTTATCCATAAGTTTTACCTCCGTTTGTTTTTTTTATCCCAAAATCTATTACCAACTCTTGAGTTACCTAGAGTTAGTTATCCGGCTCTGCTGTGGCCGGAAAATCCGTAAGGCTCCTTTAGACCTTTACAACAATACGCGGAAAGCTTAAGCTTCCCGACTTGTTTTTATTTGTAATTAAATTCATTCGTCGTCTACTTTAAGATATGTTAGGATTATTGCAAGAAAAATTCATAGTAAAATATTAGGATTTCTAGTAAAATATTAGGATTTTTAGTTGAACTTTGTTCTGCAAGAAACTTAGTCCAACTTATCCAGTACGGTTTGGGCTAGCCCTTCGCTTCGCTCAGGATAAGAATCCCTAAGAGCTAAAGCTCTAAGGGCTTCCTATAAAATATTAGGATTTTTAGTTGGAGTTTCCCGCCTTGGCGGGATTACTCCAACTTATCAGTGTTTCTGATTTGCCGGGCTTTGTGTCTTAGCTCTTTTGCGTGAGAAATTATTTTTTCTGTACTAGTCTATGCGTATTCTTGTTTGCCGGCAAGGGAGACTAAAATTTCTGTGCTTTTTGTCCGTTACAACAAATTACCGTGAGTTACAATCAGTTCAGTTACTAGCGGTTATTATTTCTTACGCTTTTTTATCCCTGAGAGGGTTTCGTTCCTGTACTGTTTTGGGGAAATTCCTACTAATCGTTTGAAGACTTTGGAAAAGTAATCCGGCTTTAATCCTACTTCATATGCCACTTGAGCAATGTAAGCGTTTTTATGCAATAATAAGTCTTTTGCTTTTCCTATCTTGCACTCGTTTATAAAATTTGATACGCTTGTTTTTGTCGTCTCTCCCCATAAAGAAGAAAAATAAGTGGGATGCATCCCGCCTGCCGCTGCTATATCCGTTAACGATAATTCGGGATCACTGTAATGCTTCTCTATATACCGAACGGCTTTTCTTATCCTGAAAGGTAAATCGTGGATGTCGCCTATGACGCTTGTCTCTCCCCGTTTATAACCGTGGAATTTATACTTTATCGATTCCAGTAATTTTTCGTTCTCCATTGAAATATGCTGTTTTTCAAGAATGCCGTTAATCTTGCCCAGAACCTCTTTTATGTTTAAGGGCTTGGTGAAGTACCCCGAAACACCTTTGTTTGCAGCCTGCATCGTGTTCTTAAAAGAAGGATAAGCGGTTATTATAATCGTTTCCGTATCGGGACGGATTGCCTTGAAATGTGGGATTAGCTCCATACCGTCTGTATCGGGCAATCGAACATCCAGAATAACAATATTGAAAGATTTGTCTTTTAGTTTTGTGAGAGCTTCCTGTCCCGTTGTAGCGATATCTATGTTGTGGCCTTTCCTGATTAATATCTTTCTTAGCGAAAGACAAAAACTCTTGTTGTCGTCTACAATTAAGATGTTATTATGTTTCATATAAAGTTTTTTTCTAGTGGTGACTTTAAATGCACATTAAAGTAAAAAAAGTTATCCGTCAAGAAATTAAATATACGAAATTTGAGAAACAGAAATTTCTTAGACACGCTTGCCTGCCATAAAAGAATTAATCCTGCTTTCTTCCCCTTTTCCCTTGACAAAAACATATTTTATCTTTATATACAGTGTATGATATTTGGTATAATCAGGAGGTTGAAATGATTAACGTTTTTGTATTACTTCTTCTTCAGCAAACTTACGCTACAGGCACTTGGCCCAAATCCGGCGCAACACTTGAAAACACTCATCTCCAGTTTATGAAAGGCGCTATGTCAGGTACACCCACTATCAAATGGTCTTACCGCCAACCTAATTCTGAAGGGCTGGAATCCGAATGTACGGTTGCAGATGTGAATAATGATGATACGATGGAAGTTGTGCTCGGAAACCAGGGGGAGATTTTTTGGTTAAACGGTGAAACAGGGATGCTAAGAGGAACTTACGGAACGTTTATGTCTGCCGATTACTCATATTCCTCGCCTGCATTAGGTGATGTTGATGGAGATTTCAAGATGGAAATCGTTACAATTAAAAACAATTCTTCTTATGAAGTAGTGTGCTTGGATGGAAATTCTTCTGCGCTAAAATGGCAACACACTTGCGGCAGTTTTATGGGAGCATCGATATATTGCCCTTCACCGGCAATCGCAGATGTTGATAAAGATGGCTCAATGGAAGTCATCCTCGGGTACTGCGATTCAGTTTATTGTTTTTATGGAAACTCGGGTTTGGTAAAATGGAGTTATTCAGGGGGAGGAAATACTGTGTTTTGCGCAATGCCTTCCCCTGCAATTGCGGATATTGACAATGATGATACAATAGAAATCGTTATTTCGGCTATTAATGATTCGGTTACCTGTCTGAACGGAGTAACCGGTGAAAAAAAATGGAACCGTTCAATATCGCCCGGGGCTTTCGAGGTAAATTGGTCTGCACCTGCAATCGCAGATGTTGATAAAGATGCAAATATGGAAGTTGTTGTCGGAGGAATTGATGGAAATGTTTACTGCTTAAATGGGGCAAATAGTGCAATAAAATGGACTTATCAAACTATGGGTGAAATATGGTCGTCGCCTACACTCGTAGATGTCAATAAAGACGATACTATGGAAGTTGTTATCGGGAGTAATGACCTAAATGTTTACTGCTTAAATGGAGTAAACGGAAAAGTAAAATGGACTTACTACAAATCTAATACTTATTACATTCATCGGGCTATAACATCCGCAGATATAGATGGGGACAACAAAATTGAACTTTTTGTCCCGAGTTGTAACAATGGGACTCCTAATTCGGTTGTTTGTTTGAACGGCGAGGACGGCTCGGTTTTATGGACGGCTCCAACTCCCTCTCACGACATTCACGACATAACTATTGCAGATATTGATAATGATGGATGTGTGGAATTGGTATTCGTAGTATACGATACTTCCGTGGCAAACAATAAGGTCTATGCTCTGGATGATATCGGAAATGCAAAAAATTGCGGGTGTATGGGAACAGAAGAAAAATTAAATATCAAAAATCAAAAATCAAAATTGAAGATAATAAAAGGTAAGATTTATTTGGATGTCCCGAATACAATAAACGCAAATATAAAATTATATGATTTATCCGGGAGAGTGAGAGAAGTTATTCATACGGGTGTTTTGGATAAAGGTAATTATACGTTTACTCCTAATTTTAACAAGAACGGTATTTACTTTGTGAAGGTTACAGTCGGGAATTATCAGGAAACGAAGAAGTTAATACTGATAAAATAGAAAAATTTATGAAAAGATATATGGAATATCCTGCTCTTGCGGTTATCATATGCTTTGCAGGAATATTAATTTTTACCAACGCCTTCGCATCCGCACCCGATACCCTATGGACAAGAACTTATGGCGGGATTAGTAGTGATGAGGGGCATTGCGTATGTCAGACTTCGGATAGCAACTTTATAATTGCAGGGTCTACCAATTCTTTTGGTGCCGGCAAAAGTGATATTTATGTTATAAAAGTTGACCGAAACGGCGATACTATCTGGACAAGGACTTACGGCGGGATTTCGAATGATTATGGCGAATACATATGTCCAACTGCCGATAACGGATTTATAATTACAGGATATACAGGATATGCAAGATACACTGATTATGATAGTACGGATGTTTGCCTTATAAAAATTGACGGGAATGGCGATACGCTATGGACAAAAACTTACGGCGGAACCGGTGATGATGAAGGTTATTCAGTTCAAACCATCTCAGGCGGAACAGACGGATTTATTATTGCCGGATGGACAAAATCTTTCGGAGCAGGCGGTAGGCGTACCTACCTGATCCGGACAAATTCTTCAGGAGATACTTTGTGGACAAGAACTTATGGAGAAAGTGGCAATAGGGCTCATTCTGTCTCTCAGGATACAGATGGCGGATTTATAATTGGAGGATACGCATATGGGAATGAGGATGCTTATATAATAAGGACGGATTCTATTGGGGATACCCTCTGGACCAGAAGTTTTGGCAGTGCCGGCGGAGATGATATATCATCTGTACGCCAGACTACGAATGGTAGTTTCATATTAGTAGGAGGGGCTTTATATAATGCGCGTATCTATCTTGTAAGAATTGATTTAAATGGCAATACCCTCTGGGAAAAAACTATTCGCGGAGACTCTTCTTTTTATGCTAATTATGGCAGCTCTGTGCATCAGACCGTTGACGGTGATTTTATAATTGGAGGGACAACATCAGCCGATTTGGGAACAAATGGGGATGTTCGCTTCACAAAAACGGATTCTCTTGGTAATCCTCTCTGGACTAAAACTATTGGAGGAACCGACGATGATCAGGGCTATTCGGTTCAACAAACTAAAGATGGCGGATATATACTTGCGGGAATGACAAACTCTTTCGGGGCAGGCGGTTCTGATTATGATGTTTATTTGATTAGGTTGGGGAAAGAAACAGGAGTGGAAGAACCTTTGATTTTGGATCGCGGATTGTGGATTGCGGATTTACAGATAATAAAGGGCAAGATTTGTCTTTCCGTTCCGAATAACGAATATGCTAATACCCTAATAACGATTTGCGATTTATGTGGAAGGATGAAAGAAGTTGTTTATGCAGGCGCATTAACTAAAGGCAATTATACATTTACGCCGAACATAAAAAAGAGCGGAATTTATTTTGTGCAATTAAAAACTAACAATTTTAAAGAAACGAAAAAGTTAATTTTTATAAAATGAAAGGATGAACTCTAACTAGTTCATCCCTGATATTAATGAAATAAAAATTTTTAATATGTTCAAGAGAGGTAAAGATGAATAATTTTTGTAAAAAATATAATAGAATCATACTGTTTCTCGCCTTTTTAATATTATTTCCGCTTTTAAGTGATATAAAAGCACAATCTGCCCCACAAAATAAAGTAGAAACAGTACCCCAAATAATCAGAGAAACGGCAGTAAAAGGACTGCCGGGGTTTTTAAAATCCATACCCCCGGAAGACCTTAAACGTTATAATTTTTCGACCCCCGGGGAACTGGATGCCGTTGTATTAGGAAACCCTTTGAAAATTTATACCATTGTTCCGGAAAAAATTGCTAACTATACTCCCAAAACGCCTGTAGAAAAAATTATTTCCCCGACTTCTGTCTGGCTTTTCCCCGTAATTTCAAAAGGCAAAACCGTAACTCTGCTCGTAGTAGATTCTGTGAAAGGTCAATGGAAAGCCGTTGCAATTGGCAATTCCGGTTTGGCAAAACAATTAAATAACATTATGAAACAACAACCGTTATCGGAAGGATATGAATACATTTTTGTAAGAGTATTCCAGGCCAAAGCTGATTTTGTTCTTTTGTGCCGCAATGAAAAAACTACGATAATACCGTTGGAATCCGCGAGGATTTCTTTAAAATTGACCAAAGAAAAAACTTATACCCCGTCGGAGATAATTTTTAAACTTCAAAAAATCGTCCGGGATAATATTAGTGCAGTCCCGCCAATCAATAAGGGAAAAAAATGAAAAAGAAAATTCTTTTCGGAAAATATTTTTTACTACTGGTTTTGCTTCCTTTGGCTTTTCCTTGTTCTAAAAGTTTTGCCGGCGGTTTGCTGCCGGTCCCGGAAAAATTTCAAGAGAATAACCAATGGTGTTGGGCCGGTAGCAGCCAGGCTATACTTTGCTATTACGGATTAGACTTTACTCAGACGGTAATAGCCCAGTATGGCACGCAGGGAATCAATACATGGAACTGGCTGTGGGGAGAAACCCCTGCCGATAACCCTAATACAGGAGACCCACCAAGAAAAGGAATAGATTTAATTCTCGGATATTTTGGCGCAATATCTAGCACCGGTTTTACATACGCTTTATCAAACCAATCCGTTGACGACGAAATTACTGCCGGAAGGCCATTTGTTATCAGATGGGGATGGACTGCCGGAGGAGGACATTTCCTGGTGGCACGGGGCGTTTTCGGAGATACAATTCATTATATGGACCCGTGGCCCGGAAATGGATACACTATTGCGCTTTATGATTGGGTAGTAAGTTCTTCAAACCATACCTGGACACACAGTTTACAGCTTACTACAAATCCTCCACCCTGTATATTTGTTGACCCGGATACTTTAAAATTTAACATTAAAACCAACGATACGCTTCCCTGTTATGATACCGCCACAATGACAATAAAGAATACCGGAAATTCGGACTTATATGTAAGTGATATTACAAAAAGTTATCCATGGATTATGTCAGTTGGTCCTACAAATTTTACGGTTGCCCCGGGGGATTCTCAAGCCGTTACCATAATCGTCACTTCTGCCGGACTTAGCATTGGAGCTTATTGCGATTCTATTAGCATTTCTTCTAACGACCCGGACCGAAGTTTATATATTGAACCCGTTATTTTTGTGTTTGATACTATAGGCATTGAAGAACCATCCACAGGTACTCCCGTAGGGACAGATTATAATCTGTCCGTTTCTGAAAACCCCTTCTCCAAATCAACAATCATTAGTTATCATATTGGTCAAAATGTAGGGCAAGACGGAATTTATCCCGCTGTGGCGGTGAGTCTTGCAATTTACGACCTCTCCGGCCGCTGCGTAAAAACACTACTTGACGGAGAACAAAAAGCGGGCAATTATAATGTACCCCTAAATGCAAAAGATTTAAAAACGGGAATTTATTTTGTGAGACTAACTACAATCTGTCATTCTGATCCCGATTTATCGGGAGAAGAATCTAATACGATAAATGTAACAAAGAAGATTACGATTATAAAGTAATAACGTAGGGAACAGGCACTTGTCCGTCAGTCTTCTTGGAGGATGCCTGTTCCCTACGAATATCGTTAACGTAAAATAAAATGTTTACATTAATATTATTCTTTCTCCTATTAATTACTATTTATTTATTACTACTTAATTGCAATGAATTAATCTTAATGAAGTGAAGGGGTGAACCCTAAAAAGGAGGAAACCTATGCCAAAATATCTGTTCTTGCTTTCTGTCTTTTTTGTTGTCGTCCTTGCGCCTAATTCCTTTGCGCAATACCCGGGTTGGACAAATTATACCAGCAGAAAAGATGTTACTACTATTGCTGATGACGGCAATGAATTATGGATTGGTACTTATGGTGTGAGCACTTATTATTATGCTTATGCCGGTCTTGTAAAAATGAACAAAACTACCGGTGAAATGACCTTTTATAATACCTCAAATTCAGGATTGCCTTCTAACAATATTACTGCTCTTGTAATAGAAGGAAACAATAAATGGATTGGCACTGAGTACGGAGGGGTTGCCAAGTTTGACGGCACTACATGGACTGTCTATGACACTTCAAATTCCGATTTGCCTGATAACCGTATCCTTGCTCTTACCATAGAAGGGACGACTGGCGACAAATGGATTGGCACTGAGGGTGGTGGACTTACCAAGTTTGACGGCACTAACTGGACTGTTTATGACACCTCAAATTCCGGTTTGCCCGATAACTATATTCTTTCTCTCGCAATACAGGGAAGTAATATCTGGGTTGGAACTTGGTGGAGTGGTCTTGTGAAATTCGATGGCACTACATGGACCGTCTTCAATACCTCAAATTCAGGATTACCCGTTAATTATGTTCATAGTCTTGCAGCAGAAGGAAGCAATATCTGGATTGGATCTTATGCGGGACTTACAAAATTTGATGGTACAAATTGGACTGTTTATGACACATCAAATTCAGACTTGCCGCACAACTATATCGAGACTCTTGCAACGGAAGGAAGTAATATCTGGGTTGGAACCGGATATAGCGGACTTGCCAAGTTTGACGGAACTATATGGACTGTGTATAACACCTCAAATTCAGGCTTGCCTCATAACGATGTCTCTGCTATTGGAATAGAAGGAAGTAATGTCTGGGTTGGCACTAGCGATTATATTTATGGCGGCCTTGTGAAATTTGACGGTACGAACTGGACCGTCTTTTACTCTTTACCTTCTGATGATATTCGTTCCTTCGCAATAGAAGGGAACAATAAATGGATTGGTACTAATGCGGGTCTTGCGAAATTTGACGGTACTGGCTGGACTGTTTATGATGCATCAAATTCCGGATTGCCTGACAACTGTGTCCGCGCTCTTGCGATAGAAGGAAGCGATAAATGGATTGGCACTTATGATGGCTTGGCGAAGTTTGACGGCACTAACTGGATCGTCTATGATACCTCGAATTCCGGTTTGCCCGATAACTGGCTTAATGCTGTTGCAATAGAAGGAAACAATAAATGGATTGGTACTCGTGATAAAGGGCTTGTAAAATTTGACGGGACTAACTGGACTGTCTATGATACCTCAAATTCCGGTTTGCCTCATAATAACGTTACCGCTGTTACAATAGAAGGAAGTAATGTATGGGTTGGAACCGGATACGCCGGGGTTGCTAAGTTTGATGGCTCTATATGGACTGTCTATAATACCTCAAATTCAGGTTTGCCCGTTAACTATATTGATAATCTTACGTTAGAAGGAACTAACATTTGGGTTGGCACTTTGAGCGGTGGTCTTGCAAAATTTGATGGTACAACTTGGACTGTCTATAACACCTCAAATTCAGGATTGCCTTCTAACTGGATTTGGTCTCTCGTAATAGAAGGAAACAATAAATGGATTGGTACTGCCTGGGCTGGACTTGCAAAGTTTGACGGCTCTATATGGACTGTCTATAACACCTCAAATTCAGGATTGCCTTACAATAATGTTCAGGCTCTTGCAATAGAAGGAAGTAATGTATGGATTGGCACTGATAGTGCCGGTATTGCAGTATATAATAATATAGGAGTAGAAGAACAGTCCAATTTAGATTTTGGATTTGGGAATGCGGAATTGAAAATAAGTCGAAATCCGTTTATTAAATCAACAGTCATTTCCTACTCCGTAGGGAACAGTCGCGACTGTTCCTTAAATATTTACGATTTAACAGGACGTTGCGTCAAAACACTTGTCCCTGACTCGCCGATAGGCGGGAACGAATCCAAACTCGCAGGCACGTATACTACAACCCTCAACGCAAACGAACTAAAAACAGGAATTTATTTTGTGAAGTTAAGTGCAGGGGAATACAGCACAACGAAAAAATTGGTGTTAATAAAGTGAGTGATTCATCCCTGATTCTAAGGGAAGTCAGAAACACTGATAAGTTGGACTCCCGCTAGCGGGATAGAAATCCCTAAGGAGTAAAACTCCTAAGGGCTTCGTATAAAGTTCCGACTAAGTCGCAACTAAAGTCCGACTAAAAAAATGATATATTTATTAATTGTTTTTTGTATATGGGAAAGACAAATACAAACTGATTGGATGGGTGGCTCCGGAGTCCAGGGACCTGTGACTAATTGGAATACGCAATACTATGAAAAAGATAGCGTTAGCACTGCCAATAAAGGACAGGTTTCATTAATAGCTACAAGCTGGGATTATACAAGTACGGGCTGGGTAAAACACGTTGTGGAAAACAATTCCGGGATATTGCCGCTTGAACAGGGGTTTATGCCTGCCGATATAAATGGCGATGGAATAAAAGACTTAGTTGCGCATTCTTATAACGAGGTTGTTTGGTATGAAAACGCAGGCTCGTATAATTTTACTAAACGAGTTATAGGCAGCGCTAATTGCGGAACTAGCGTGAGCGCATGTGTCCATCCCTGCGACATAGATAAAGATGAAGATATAGATGTGTTGGTAGCTACTGCTGATATCGGATTGGGATGGTTTGAAAATATGGGCAATGGGGCATCCTGGACATACCATATTCAAGACAGTTCAATTGGTTATCATAGTGTATGGGCAGGAGATATGGGACTTGACGGCGATATGGATATGGTAGCCGTTGATAATTCGGGAGGGGAATTCTTTGGTGATATCTACCTTTTCCGGAATAATGGTTCTCAGATTTTTAATAAGGAACTTATTAAAAACTTCTCAACAAATGACGGCTATAGAGTTTATGTTGACGACTTTAATAACGATAAATATCCGGATATATATTGTGGTTGTTGGTATGTATATGTTTTTCTTAATGACGGGACAGGTAATTTTACACAATCTTTTTATACCGATAGCGTGGGAATGATTGATGGAACATGGGCATCAGATATAGATATGGATGGAGATAAAGATATAATATGTAACGCTTCTAATACCTGGGGGATACTTAATAATGGTACCGGAAATAACTTTGATGTTAGAATATTAATGAACACTCCCAGTGACTATAGGGATGTGCTTACGGTGGGAGATATAGACTTAGATGGTTTCCCTGATATCGCAGAAGCTCTTTATAGAGTCGGATGGTTTCGTCAGGACCCAAACAATCCTTTGACATTTATAACTTATGATATGGATGCTATAACTTATGGTTCTTCTCATTGGTTATACATAGCTTCCTTAAACGATAAATGCATGCCGAGTATGGACATATTAGTAAGTGGCACTGATGAACATATAGTTTATGAAAATAAAATGCTTAAAAGTTTTGCACATTCGGGAGGTTTTACTTCATCAATACTTATGTTGTCGGATACACTTAAAAAACTTAAATATTTCGGTTGGAAAGCTTGCGTCCCCGGAGATTCTACTCTTGCTTTCTGGTGCAGGGCGGATACTTCAAGCGTTGGAATAAACAGCACAGGATGGACCGGCCCTTATTATGCGACAAAAAATATTGACAGCATAGCGCTTAACCCTGCTCCCTGTGTTCGTTATTTTCAATATAAAGTAGATTTCACATCAAAAGACATACTAATAGATGTTCCGGTATTATATGAAGTATCGGTAAGTTATGATACTTGTGAAGGTGGATACGTAGAAGAAACAAAAACAATCCCGAAACTTTCACTGGAAATAATCGGGAACAAAATCGTGTTGTCTTCGTCTAAGAGACTAACTAATGCAGAGCTTTGCATATATAACATTGCAGGAGAATTTGTGCAAACGCTTTATAAAGGAGAACTGGAATCCAAAAAATATACCTTCACGCCTGAACTAAAAAGAAAAGGCATTTACCTTGTAGTGTGCAAATACGACGGAAATACAAAAACGGTAAAATTTGTTAAACTGAGATGAGAGCAACATACAATAGATTTACTTTAGCAAGATTAATTTTTTCGTTTCCTGGTAGTTTCCCGCTGTAACCTTCACGCAATAAATCCCGTTATTTCGAATATTAGGCGTAAATGGATAATTCCCTTTCCCTGAAACCCCCGTATAAATAACTTGTTTCTTCATCTTGCCTCCTTATTTCAAATTAAATATACAAAATAAAAAACTTTAAGAGAGAGATTTTAAAGAGGTTTTACCTGCGTCCTATTGAATCTTTTTCATACAAAAATACTTTAACGTTGTAATCCCAGACTTCCCTTTTTAATAATTTTTCCTTGAAATAAATATCCATCGGACTGAGTTTTACATAACCCTTTTGCATTATCTCTTTTAATCCGTATTTACTTACACTGTCCATTAATGCATTGTCTCTTTCTACTACGTTCCTTTGTCCCCTGTCTCTTACGACAATCCAGATTCGCGAACAGGAAGAATCTTCTATGCCGGATTTGATGGAGTTAAAACTTAATGCCGTTAAGTCTAACGAGGAATCCATATAATATCCTAAACAAATATCAGGACTTAATATTTTGTCCCCGGGAATTGCGTTTTTCTTTATATCGCTCACGATTTCTTTCCATGGAATTATGTAATGCGGGTTAATAAAATGGGATTTAGTAAAATAATTCCTGAGCCCATAACAGGAAATTAAAATAATAATAATCGTGCATCCTATTCGCAGAATATTGTTTTTCAAGTTCAGTATTCCAACACTTATTACCGCATAATATAACGGAACAATAAACAACAATATCCTTGCTATATGCGCTATCGGAACTGCCGGCGTATACCCGGAAGTCAGAAAAACAGCCATGCTAACAGGTATCACCAGAATTAAGAAAATAGATAAAATCCCTACCTTTTTTATGCTATTTATGAAACAAATCAAATATACTAAAATTCCGGGAATGACTACCAATAATTCTAAAGGCAAAATAGTTTCCCCGAAACAAAAATCGTACAAAATGCAAAACAACTTAACTATCCCGCTTTTTAATCCCGTTGATAATTCCACGGGAATGTCCTTGTAACAGGTGGCAACCTGGGAAAGTGAAATCGCGATAAAAGGACTGAATGCCAATAGAATTAATAATTGGCTTAGAAACCACTTTTTCAAAAATAAAAAATTTCTCTTCCTGAAAAGTATGTATAAATTTTCTATTATAATAATAGTTGCTCCCGCAAAATATTCAGTATAAAAAAGAGCAACCGTTATTAGAGTATAAAATATTTTACTTTTTATGTCGTCCTTTTTAAGGAAATCCAGGAAAAAGTACAAAGAAGAAATACAGAGCAAGCCGGTTAGCGAATAGTACCGCGCCATTCTTGAAAAAAGAATGAAAAACGGTGAAATTGATAATAACAGAATACTTAAACAAGCAGTTTTTTTATCCGTAACTTTGGATATTAGTTTGTAACTTACAAAAACGGTTCCTATTGCGCACAATGAAGAAAATGCCCTTAACCCGAATTCGCTTATCCCAAAAATCTTAGCCCATAGATAAACGAAAATATAATACAAACAAGGGTGTCCACCTTCATAAAAATGTTTTACCTTGTGCGTTAGTATCGCTATTACCCCTACTTCATCTCCCCAAAAACACAAAAAAGATAACCGTATAAATAGAAGTGAAAACGCAATTAATAGAACAACCGCAGGAATGTATCGCTTTATTTTTCCTGGTATTCTTGCTCCATATTTACATTCCATATATTATTTTTATCTCTCGTTCCTTTTATTATATTTTCAACCGCGACCATAGCCGAAAGCATAGAATGGTCCTGATTATTATACCTGTGCATTCCATTCCTTCCTATTAAAAATAAATTGTCAAACTTGTTTAAGTAATCTTTTATTAAATCTATCTTATTATATGTTCCCGAATAAACAGGATAAGTTTTTGGCATTCGCATAACAATGTTATCAAGTATGTCTTCTGCATATATAATATCTAATTTTAATAATTCTTCTTTTGCAAAATTAACAATTTTTTCGTCGGAACCATTCCAAAACTCATCCCCTTCATTACAGAAATATTCCATCCCCATCCAGACTTTCGCCATATCTTTTATCATATAAGGACTCCAGTTGTTATAAATTTGAAGTCTTCCCGCTTGTATTTCCGCTTCCTGAACGTATATCCAGTTGTCCGGGATTATATCGTTGATGGTCTTAACTTTAGTGTCGTTTGTGATTTTTAGTCTCTTTAGTAAAAAACCCACTACGACAATACTCCGATACGTCAATCCACAGGCAGTTTCTTTTACCTCGTACGGCACGGATGCGTTTCTTTTTATCCCTTCTATAAGCTCTTTTATAGGCATAGTCGAGAAAAAGAAATCTCCTTTTATAGTCTTTATGTTCCCGGTAATCGTATCTTTAATTTCAATGCCGGATATTTTATTTTCCCCCTGAATAATGCCGATAACCTGCTGTTTCTTATGAATTTCTCCTCCTGCCGTTGTTATTATGTTTGCAACTTCTTCCCACAGTTGCCCGGGCCCGTATTTGGGATAAATATACTGCCGTATCAATGACGTTTCTTTGTTTTTCTGGTGCAAATTTTTATTCCCGGACAGCGAATTTCTGACGGCATCTTTTAACACCTCTTTTACCGAGACGCCTTTTATTCGCTGTATCCCCCATTCGGGTTTTATTTCTTTGCAGGAGATACCCCATACTTTTTCCGTGTAATTCTTGAAAAAAGCCAGGTACAATTCTTTTCCGAAACGGTTAATAAAAAAATCTTCTAAAGAATTTTCCGGCTTGATTGGCAAAATCATAGACTTAAGATAACTAATGCCAAATCTCATCATAGCAGGGATGCCTAATTTTAATATCATATCTTTGTTCAAATTAAGCGGGTAGTCATAGAATTTTCTTAAAAATATTATTCGGGAAATGCGGTTTCGTATTAACATAACCTTGTCTTCTGTTTCCGGGTCGGGATTTTTTATTTTTGAGATAGTTCTCTCTTTGATTTTTCTTGAAAATGTTTCTTCCGGGAAATGGGAAATTCTTTTTAAAATCAAATCGTCTTTTGCAGGAGCCCCCTGCAGTGGTAAAATATTTTGCCACCAATCCATTATTGTTTTTGATTTGGAAAAAAAACGATGCCCGCCAATATCTATCCTGTTGCCTTTATAATTGACAGTCTTTGAAATCCCGCCAATGTCATCGCTTTGCTCAAAAATAATAGGCTTGATGTTTGTCTTGTCTAATAATTCATAAGCTGCAGTAAGACCTGCAGGCCCTGCCCCTATAATTATTGCAGTTTTATTCATATCCCACGCTCGCTCCGGATAAGTTAGAGTAATCCTTCCGCCTTTGGCAGATAGAAAACTCTAACTAAGAGTTAAAATAAGTAAATAATAAGAGAGTGTCAACGACAATCTTATTAGTTTGGATTAGAAATTGCGAAGAGCTCTATAAATTATTGTTAAATAAAAAGGGTTTTAAGAATCTGTGCTATTGTCAAACATATTTTTCTTTCCGGTTGGCAGGGAAGAATTTCTATATTGATTTGGGGAAATGCCTACTTTGGATTTAAAAAGCCTGCAAAAATGCTTATGAGTTAAACCTAATTTATATGCTATTTGTGAAATATACATAGGGGTATTCGTGAGCATTGTCTTGCTCGCTTCTATTTTAAGATTGTTTATAAATTCCGATATACTTGTATTCATTGTTTTTTTCCACATACGGGAAAAACTTTTGTACTGCATTCCAACGGCAACGGCTATTTCTTCCGAAAGTAATTTGGGCTTTTTGTAATTCTCTTTTATGTATTTAATTGCTTTATAAAGTTTAATGTGTGTTTTTATGGCTTTTGTCTCATCTTTAGTTGTTTTTAATTCTGAGTATGTTTTTACGGATAGCGATTTTTTGCCTTTCGTTTTTCCCATTGCTTCATCTATTTTTGCCAACAGCTCATCCATAATCAAAGGTTTCGTAATGTAAGCAAAAACGTTTTTATTTAAAGCCCACATTGCGGTTTCCATAGAAGCATACCCGGTTATTATTATTATTGCTATGTTTGGCTGTAATTTTATAAAAGGGGTTATTAAATCGGCGCCTTCTATGTCGGGTAATCTAATGTCCAACAACGCCAGGTTAAAAAATCTATTTTGAATTTTTTCTAAAGCCTTTTCTCCGGATAATGCTATGTCTACTTTGTATCCTTTTCTGTTAAATATAAGTTTTAAGCTCTTGCAAGTGCTTTCGTCATCATCCACTATTAAAATGCTGTTTTTTAAATCTCTAGTATTGTTCATACATAACCACCTATTATGCTATATACTATCAAAACTTCTTTTTTGCAAGTCTTTTTTTTAGTTGGAGTTTGTTCCGCTAGGAACATTACTCCAACTTATCAGTGTTCCTGTGTTAGTTGGAGTTTGTTCCGCTAGGATTTGAATTATAGCAAGCCCTTTCCAGCTATGCTGGATTACTTACAAGCTCTTACGTTAGTTAGAGCTTGTTGTCCGGAATATTTTCCCGGAGGGATTGCTATCCCGCTAGCGGGACTCCAACTTATCCCGCCTTTGCGGGTAAATTTTCGCGTTTCTTCTTTTGTGCCTTAGTGTTTGGGGTTTATCCTGCCTTTGCGGGGTGGCAAATTTTTCTTTGGGGATTGGTTTGATATTTATGCGAAGCGCTTGGAATTTACCCGAAGCGGATAAGTTCCAAGCGCCAAAAACAAACAATTTCTACTTTTCCCGCCGGAGCGGACCCAGCATTTGGCTGAGTTGTTTCTTAGGGCTCCTTTCTTGTCCCTTTTGTTCTTTTGTTACTATGTGACTTTCTATATTTCATAGGAGTTTGTTGGGTTTTTGCCTTAAATACTATACAAAAATATTCTTTTGAAAACCCACTTTTTTTAGCTACTTTTGAAATAGGCAAATCGGTTTTTATCAACAAATTTGTTGCTTTTTCTATCCGGATATTATTTAAAAAATCTTTTGGGCTTAACTCCATATATGATTCCCATAGACGGGAAAGACTTTTAAGGTTTATTTCTACTGCAGAAGCAATGTCTTTTAAATGAAGACGTGGATTCTCATAATTTTGTTTTATATATTTAATGGCGCTATAGAGCTTATAAGGCATTTTCAGATTTTCTATTTTTTTTCTTTCTTCCAGCAATTCTTTTTTTGTTTGTTTGTATTTTATTAATTTATGATATTCGGTTTCCATAAGATTTTGCTTTTTTTGATTTTCTAGCAATTCTTTTATTTTATCTAACAATTCATAAATATTGATAGGTTTTGTGATGTAAGCATTTGCACCCTCATTTATGGCGCGCATTGCAGTTTTTAGGGAGGCATAAGCAGTAACTATGATTATTGCTATCCCCGGGTTTGTCCTCTTGAAGGAGCTTATTAAGTCAACTCCTTCTATATCCGGGAGTTTTATGTCAAGCACTGCAATGTTAAATAATTTGTTTCGCATTTTTTTTATGGCGCTCTCTCCGGAGATAGCCGTATCAACTTTGTATCCCTTATTATCAAATATTAACTTAAGGCTTTTACAGGTGCCCTCATCGTCATCAACTATAAGGATGTTATTTTCTTTTTCCATTTTGTCTTTTTAGTAGAGGCAGTTTTACCGTAAAACTACTTCCTTTGTTGACTTTACTTTGCGTATCTATAGTTCCCCCATGCTGTTCTACAAAGATTTTGCTGACCGACAACCCAAGCCCGACTCCTTTTGCCCTGGTTGTAAAAAACGGTTCAAAAATTTTTCCCATATTTTTTTCGGGTATACCCACTCCCGTATCCACAAAAGAAAAATACAACCATCCCGGGCTATTTAATCCAGATTGTATTAATAATTTTCCCCCTTTTGGCATTGACTGTATGGCGTTAATCAGGATGTTCCCAAATACCTGCCTCAACTGTTCGGGGTCTGCCGGAATAGAAGGCAAGTTTTTCCCGAGTCGAAAGACAACTTTAATATTTAACGGGACTTTTATATGGAATAATGCCCATTGAACAACGGCATTGATATCCGTGTTGCGTTGTATTGGAGGTCGGGGAGAGGCAAAATGCAATAAACTGTTGATTACTCTTTCGGATGTAGATATTTCTTTTTGTAAAATCTCAAGAGCTTCTTTTATTTCCGGACGAGGTTTTTCAAGGGACATATTAAGGAAATAAACGCTGTTTTTGATGGCGCCAAGAGGGTTTCTCAACTCGTGAGCAATCCCTCCGGACAATTGTCCCATTATAAGAAGTTTTTCCAATTGTTCCGTTTTCCTTCGCTCGGTACTGTCTCTAAAGATAGCCATTAAATATTCTTTGCCGGATAAAACTATCGGAGATGCGCTGACGTCGGCATAAAACGTACTGCCATTTTTTCTCTTAAACAGGATATCTTTTGTTAATGTAATTTCTTTGTTTGCAAGTTTGTCGAATTCTTTGATGGCATACGGTAGAAATTTCGGGGGATGAACGTTTTTAACCCCAATCTTTTTTATTTCTTGTTGGGAATACCCAAGCATTTTACACATCATTTTGTTTCCGGCAATAAATTTTTTGGGCACGATATCTACTAAAAGTAACCCGTCTATGGCATTTTCAAATATGGTTTTAAATCTTTTTTCCGCTTCCTTTGTTTTGTTCTCTGCATCTACCCGCTTGCTGATATCCATCAAAACTACAACGATTTTTGTGGAATCATAAGACACGCCTTCTTCTTCTAAAGGTGCTGCCGTTACTTCCACCGGGAAAATAGTCCTATCCTTCTTTATGGCCGTATACCTTACTAACCTGTATTTGTTCCCTGCCTTGAAATCTTCTTTTAAAGTACGTCTTATGCCCCGAAATGCTTTAGCGTGTTCTTTTTTTGTTAGAAATTCCAGACAGCTTTTCCCGATAAGCTCTGTCTTATTATACCCAAACATATAAAGTAGAAAATCGTTGACATCAATTATTTTACCATAGTTGTCTATTACTACAATACCGTTGGCTATTGAATTAAACATTGTCCGTATATATATCTCGGATTTTCTTAATTTTTTTTCTATGTTTTTCCGTTCGGTAATATCGCGCATATCTATTATTATACCTCTTACGGTGGGGTTATTCGTTAAGTTATTTCCAATGACTTCAAAATCTACCCACCCTCCGTTTTTATGCCTAACGCGGAATTCAATAAATTTAGTTTTGCCTTCAGATTTTTTATTTTTGAGATTAAGTTGTGAACGAATTCTGGCAAAATCTTCGGGTTGAACCAACGTAGTAACGTTTTTGCCAATAAAAAAATCTTTCTTATACCCGAGTATATTCTCTACGGAAGGACTTACATATCGTACGTTCATCCGGGAATCAAGAATTACTACTATATCCGAAAAGTTATTTACAAGCACGCGGAATTTTTCTTCGCTTTCGATCAGTAACTGGTGAGATATCGTTGATTGCGTTATATCCGAAAAAAAAGCTACCATGCAGATAGGTTTTTCGTATTTGTCTCTAACTATATTTGCAATGTGTTGAACCGTAATTATTTTTCCATCCTTTCTTTGTATCTCTAAATTTCCAGCCATCTTTTCCTTGCTGTACATAATTTCTATTGATTTAGAAGCCTCTTTTTTTGCAACCCCTAATGACAAAATACTTTTCCCTATTATTTCCTTAGGGGCTTTATACTCCCACATTTTAAGAAAAGCATTGTTTACGTATATAATTTTCCCCTTTACGTCTGCAACGGCAATAGCGTTAATAAAGTTGTCTATTGCAATGTTCTTTAAGTCTAGTTTTAGGTCGTTAATTCCAATACCTGTATACGGTTTTCCCATAATAATGTCAGGAAAGTATAGCCATATTACTCGAAGTCAATAGAAATTTATTCCCCAAAATTCGCATTTATTCCCATTTTTGGACAAAAATTTGCTTTTTGGATTGAAAATAGGGAAAAAATTGTTTCAGAAAGCACTCACTATAGCGTTAAATCCCCGAAGGAGATGTTTTCTTGCTACGTTTAAAATGAAGGGTTATTTTTACCCTTTCAGGTTGCCATTAGTATACAAAATAGAGACTGTTATCCAGTACAAAGCCCTTGAGTCCGCAAGGCGGACGATTAGGGATTCGTATCCAGCCCTCTGGACTCAGTCAGGCGGATTAGCCCTTTAGGTTACAGTCTCTTTTGCCATTAGCATACAAAATAGAGACTGTTATCCAGTTCAGCTGGGGCTTTAGCCCTTTAGGTTACAGTCTCTTTTGCCATTAGCATACAAAATAGAGACTGTTATCCAGTTCAGCTGGGGCTTTAGCCCTTTAGGTTACCGCATAACCATGCCATAACTGCCTTTTCCGTATGCATACGGTTTTCGGCCTGGTCAAGAATTACCGAATGCGGAGAATCAATCACTTCGGCAGTAATTTCTTCGCCCCTGTGGGCAGGCAAACAATGCATCAGAATGTAAGATGGTTTTGCGTGTTTTACCAGCTGCGCATTTATCTGGAATGCTTTGAATTTCTCTAGCCGGAGCGCTTTTTCTTCTTCCTGTCCCATTGAAGTCCATACGTCGGTATATATAATGTCCGCGTCACGAACCGCTTCTACGGGATCGTTTGTCACTACCGCGGAACTTAATTTTATGTATTCTTTCTGCGGCTCATAACCTTTCGGAGTTGCTACGTGCATTTTTAACCCGCATAAATTTGCAAACAACATAAGTGAATGACATACGTTATTCCCGTCGCCTACCCATGCAAATTTCAAATCTTTGTATCCTTTGTAAAACTCCCATATCGTGAAAAAGTCCGCAAGTGCCTGGCAAGGATGTTCTAGGTCTGATAACGCATTTACAACAGGAACGCTTGCATATTTCGCAAGGTCTTCAATGCTTTTATGCTCAAAAACACGCGCAACTATACCCGATACCCACCTGGATAAATTTTCTGCTACGTCCTTTACGGGTTCTCTCTTGCCAAGACCTATGTCCTGGGATGAAAGATATATGGAATTTCCACCGAGTTCGTTAATTGCAGTTTCAAAAGTTACTCTTGTCCTGAGGCTAGGTTTCTCAAATATCAAAGCAAAAGTCCTTCCGCTTAATGGTTTTTCGTGAGAATACCTTGCATTCTTAAATTTTTCCGTCAGTAGAAATAACTTAAAAATGTCTCCCCTGTGCAAACTTTTTGTTTCGATTAAATCTTTTCCTGCCATCTTTTCCTCCTAGAAATTTGTTTACTCTTTATTTTTTATACATTGTTATTTTATCTATTGCCCAGTTCTTGTTGAAAAATCCTGTACATACAACGCCGTCCCAACCTTTCTTTTTCACGGATTTATCATAGATTATGAAATCCGGCACTCCTGATTGTGCTCGAAGCGGACCAAAATAATGTGATATTTTTGAACCCTCTGCATCCGCTCCCATATAAACGACTACAAACTTGTTCGGGTTTAACGGGTTGGGATATATTTCTTCGAGAGAAAGCCCTTCCCTGGAAAGCATTTCTTTCCCTATCCATATATGTTTATCTTTTATATAAATAGGCAGCTTCGAATTTATCTTTTTCGTAAAACTATTCTCATCCGGATTTCCGAATAAAATAATATTGTAATTCTTTATTATCTCATCCGTTACTTCGGTATCCGGAATCACTTCTACAAAACCGTTTCCGTTTATCAACCAGAAAGATGCTTCGGATTGAGCATTTTCATAATTTGTTTCTCCTTTGCCGTAGACCAGAATAAACGGACTGAAATATGCTTGTTTTATCGGGCCATAAAGTTGGGGACTCTTGTATAATCCTTTGTGTTCGACTTTTCCCATAACAAAAGATTTGCCTTTCTTTACAAACGAAACGACTTCCTCTTTGTTAAACGAAAACTTTATCGGGGTATTGTTTATTATGAATTTTATTTCCCCGAACGGGATTAGTTTCGGCGACAGACTTAAACTGAAAGCTGTAATGTTTTGAGTGTTTATGGAAATGCTGTTTGAGTTAACTTTGGCTTCAATTTTCGCATCCTGGTATTCTATATCTTGTTCGTCTATTGTAACCCAGTAATATTTATTTCTGATAACCGGAGTTACTATCTTGTAATTAACTTCTTTCGGATAAAAGTCTCTGGTTCGTGCTTTAAAGAAATCCATTATCGCTTTGTAATTAATACATCCTGCCCCAAGTTCCCCGTCATCATTTTCATTCCACCAGTGACCTTTTCCCGGAAGTTCTGTATAATGAACGTCGTAATTCATTAACTTAAGGTATCCCGTGAGTATACGTCCGTGAATCGGAGGCACGTTATCGTCACTGCCGCCGTGTAAAGCGTAAATTCCCGTGTTCTTTGCATTCTCAAGAAATACAAACGGGCAGTATTCCCGCACTATCCTGTTACGATAAGAAATCGCCTCAGGATGAGTAAAGAAGACACTTTTTTCAAGTATGCTCGGAACGTAAAGTTGCAAGAAACTCCACCCCGATACGGGCGCCAACGCGGCAAACAAATCCGGGCATAACAACCCGTTAATCCATGTCCCGTGGCCTCCCATCGAATGTCCCGTAAGATATATTTTTGTCGTGTCTATGTTGAAACGTTTTATTGCTTCCTGCCGGACTTCAAGCATATCAAGCGTTCCCCAGTCTTCCCAGTTGAATCCATACGGTCTGCGGTTTGTAGCCGTTACGATAAACGTCCAGTCCCTGGGAGTATAACACTTGGCCAGACCAATGGCCTCCACATTTGCGCCGTGAAGAGAGACAATTAAAGAATACTTTTTGTCGGGAGAAAAATTCACCGGCGGAACGACTCCAAAATACTGGACGGAATTATCAATCTTTGAAATAAAAGTAGCTTTATATTGGTCGCCGGGCTTAACTATGTCTATTTTTACGCTGTCTGTTAAAAGCTTGTTATTGTTATAAGTTACGGTTACCGGAAGCCATAATTCTTTTACCCCTGAGACGGGTTTTATTACTTCCAAATCAAGTCTTATCTTTTTTACGCCAAAAGGATATATCGTGTTTATGAAAGTTTTGACAGGTTTAACGTAATCCGTTTTCTCCAGTGTAACCTCTAAGGAACACATTTTTTCGTCAGTAGTATTCATAAAACAAATTGCTATCGGCGCGGAAAAAGTTGCCGAAGTATCAATGATGTCCGGAGCAGTAACGTCATTTAAAAGAATCAAATGGTTTTTGCTGGGGATAAACCTAAGACGAAAAGAGCTCTCCGTTGAAAGAAAAATTCTGTTCTCTCCTGCTTTTAATAATACGGGAGTCGGGCAATAAGAACTAACGGAATACCCTTTTTCGTTTAATCTAAAGGAAGAAACGTTCTTGCCAGTCACAAGCGCATAACAGGATTCTTTGCTCTGGAATGTTGCATATGCATAACTCGCGTTGCTTGTTCCGGCGTAACCGTATATGTCCTGCAACGTATCCCACCACACGTCTTCGTAATCAAACAAAACTCTGCCTGTCGAATCCAAACCGCGGGAGACCCATTTAACCGTGCCTCCCTGCACCATAAAACTTGGCAGTTCTGTGCCTTCTACTGGAGTAAAATTTTCTATGGAATCCAATACTCCTATGATTCCTTCACGGGGAGAAGTTGAAAACGGTCCAGCGGTGAGCCATTTTGAAGGAGTAATCGTGTCTTTTAAAGACGGTAAAAAAGAAATTAATATAAGTAATATATTTACCATAATGTTATGAATTTAAGCACTAATTTTATAACTGTCAAGAATTTCAATTTTTAAAGAAACAGAGAATAGAAATTTCAACCACAGAGACCACAGAGAAAAAATTTTAGAGTTTAAAGAAACAAATTCTGTAACAAACTTGGGGATATAGCAAAAAAACACAGAGCAAATAGAGGTCACAGAGAAATAAATAAAAAGACAAAGAACTTTTTTTATCCGTGTAAATCCGTGTTTGTTATCCGTGGCTGAAACTTTTTAGTGTTTAGTTTTTGTGCTTTCGTGTTTTTGTGGCAAAACTTTTAATTTTCCGTTATCAGTGTTCTCTGTGGTTTTATTTTAGTGTTTTCGTGCTTTCGTGGCGAATTATTTGTTTTTCTTTTTATATATGTTCTTCCCTCTGCAATCTATTCCTACGATTGCCGGGAAATCTTTGATTTCCAATTTGTAAATAGCTTCACACCCAAGCTCGCCATACGCCACCAAATCACACTTTTTAACCGTCTGCGAAAGTAGCGCCCCGCATCCCCCCGGCGCAATGAAATAAACCGCTTTATGTTTTTTTATTGCCGATACCACTTCCTTCGAACGGTCTCCTTTTCCAATCATTCCTTTTAAACTTTTCCCCAGTAAAGCCGAGGTATATTCGTCCATCCTGCTGCTTGTCGTCGGTCCGCAGGAACCTATTATTTGTTTGGGTTTTGCAGGAGCAGGACCCGTATAATAAATCGTTTGGTTTCTTAATTCCAGCGGAAGTTTTTTCTTATTTTTTATGCAGTCTGTCAATCTTTTGTGCGTCGCATCTCTTGCGGTGTATATTATACCCGTTAGTAAAACCCTGTCGCCTGCGTTTAATCCGGAAATTATTTTTTCATCCAGAGGAAGCCGAATCTTTTTCATAATACTATCGTTTGAACGCGATGGCACCAACATCCTATGTTTATTGCCACGGGCAGTCCCGCAATGTGTGTCGGGTACGTTTTTATGGTTACCCTTAATGCGGTTGTTTTTCCTCCCAATCCTCCCGGCCCGATATTTAATTTGTTTATTTCTTTTAATAAATCTTTCTCAAGTTTTTTCACAGTGACGTTTTTTCGGCCGTCTTCGGAATCGTTTATCAACGCTTCTTTCGCCAGCAATGCCGCTTTCTCAAGTGTCCCGCCGATTCCTATCCCGATAACTACGGGCGGACAGGAGTTCCCACCGGATTCTTTTACGGAATCCAACACGAATTTTTTTACTTCCTTAACGCAATTCCCTATGTCAAGCATTGAAGCCTTGCCCATATTCTCACTACCGAAGCCCCTCGGCACAACCGTAATTTTTAAACCGTCTCCTTTTGCCAAACTCGTATGTATTGTTGCGGGAGTGTTGTCTTCGGTATTTTTTCTGGTTAACGGGTCAACGATTGACTTCCTGAAATACCCTTCACGATAACCCTTTCTAACTCCCTCCCGGATTGCTTCTTCCAGACCGCCCTCAACCTGTATTCCTTCGCCTTTTTTTACGAATACCACGGTCAAACCCGTATCCTGGCACATAGGTATTTTCTTTGCTTTTGCGATACTGCAATTTTTTAATATGTCACGGATGACTTCTTTGGGGAGAATGTCATTTTCTTCTTTGTATGCTTTTTCCAATAACCGTTCGACGTCTTTATCTATTTCAAAGTTGGATTTAATACACAAGTTCTTGACGGCTTCAACGATTTTATCTTTTTTTATTATTCTCATTTTTCAACAAAGTAACGGTTTTCTTAAAAACTTCTCCCTGCTTGAGTTTTATTCTTGCGACTCCGCTTTTGATTGCCGCCTGCGCTACGGCTTCCGCAACCACCGGCGCAACTCTCGGGTCATAAGCTTTTGGAATGAAATATTCTTCGGTAAGTTCTTTCTTTGAAATTAAATTACTGATTGCCAGGCTTGCGGCTATTTTCATTTCTTCATTAATGACTTTTGCGCGTACGTCCAGAACTCCGCGGAATATTCCCGGGAACGCCAGAACGTTGTTTATCTGGTTCGGGAAATCACTTCTTCCCGTGGCGATTATTTTTGCGCCGCCTGCTTTTGCTTCCGTCGGAAGAATCTCGGGGTCAGGATTAGCCATCGCAAATATTATTGGATTTTTATTCATTGAGACAACCATCTTTTTAGTAAGAATATTTCCTGCGGAAACTCCTATAAAAACATCTGCATTTTTGATGACGTCTCCTAATTTACCTTTCTCTTTTTTGCGATTCGTAATTTTAACAAGTTCTTTTCTGGAGGAGTTCATTCCGTCTTTTATACCTTCGTATATCGCTCCGTATATATCACAGACGATAATATTTCTTGAGCCAAAATTATACAGACATTTGCAAATGGCGGTTCCTGCTGCGCCGGCACCGTTTATGATAATCTTTACTTTAGATATTTCTTTTTTAACCAGCTTGAGTGCATTAATTAAACCTGCCAGAACGACTATTTCCGTGCCGTGCTGGTCGTCATGAAAAATGGGAATGTCCGTTTCTTTTATGAGTCTTTTTTCTATTTCAAAACAACGCGGAGCCGAAATATCTTCAAGGTTAATCCCTCCGAAAGTCGGAGATATATTTTTTACGATGTTTACGATTTCATCCGTGTCCTGAGTTGCAAGACAAATAGGAACTGCATCCACTCCTCCGAACTTTTTGAACAGTATTGCTTTGCCTTCCATAACGGGAAGACCTGCTTCGGGACCGATATTTCCGAGACCGAGGACTGCGCTTCCGTCGGTGACGATTGCAATGAGGTTGGAACGTGAAGTATATTCGAATACGAGGTCTTTATTTTTGGCAATTTCCCGGCAGGGTTCGGCGACGCCCGGGGTATATAGCAAACTAAGGTTATCTTTGGTGACGGGAATTTTGCTTTCGATGGTAATTTTTCCCCTGAGAGTTTTGTGCAGGAGCAGGGATTTTTCTTTTAACTTTTCCGATTTGCTTTTCATAAAAGTGATAATGTATCATTTAAGGTAGGAATGGGAAAAGTCAAGAGGAAAACGAATAACAGATTGATAAAACTAAAATAAAAATTCTGCCACGAAAACACGAAAGCACAAAATTGAAACCACGAAAAAGCAACCACAGAGAACACAGAGGACGGAAAAATTTAGGGTTAAAAAAACAGACAACAGAATAGAGAACTGAAAAGAAGAGAGCACAGAGAAAAGAAGTGACAGAGATTTGGACGCAGATAAACGCAGATTAAGAGGATAAAAAATGGGTAGGCAGGGCTTTAATGCCCTGCTCTTCGCCCCTACAATTGGGGTTATTTTATTATTGTTAGTTTTTTTGTAATTTTGGAAGTGCCGGTGGAAAGGGTTAGAAAATAAATTCCTGTTTTTAGTTCGGTTGCGTTATTATCGGTACCATTCCAGGTGACATTAGTGGTCAGTGATGAGTGGCCAGTGGTGAGTGGAAAGGATTTTACTAATTTACCCGCGATATCGTAAATCTTCAAAGAGACATATCGAGGTTGGGAAACCTCTCCCACAGTATAAGTGATAATTGTTGATTTAGAAAAAGGATTTTGATTTACCCTGAGCGTAGTCGAAGGGCTGACCACCGGCAACTGCTGTTCTTCTACCCCTGTCTCTTTCCCCAACCTAATCAGATAAACATCTTCATGACCTGCCCCGAAAGATTTTGTTGTTCCTGTAATGATAAATCCACCATCTTCAGTCTGTTGAATGGAATTTCCCCAATCTTCGTCAACTCCGCCAAAAGTTTTTGTCCATAGTGCATCACCCGAAGAATTTGTTCTGATGAGATAGACATCAGTCCCGCCTGTCCCTAAGGAGCTTGTCTCCCCTGCAATAATAAATCCGCTGTCAAAAGTCTGTTGAACCTCGATGCCATAATCGTTGTCAGTTCCGCCAAAAGTTTTTGTCCAGAGGGTATCGCCTGAAGAATCTGTCCGAATCAGATAGGCATCCCATTTGCCAGCTCCGAAAGATTCTGTCCCCCCTGTAATAATAAATCCACCATCTTCAGTCTGTTGAACCGCGCTGCCATAATCGTTGTCAGTCCCGCCAAAAGTTTTTGTCCATAAAGTATCCCCTGAAGAACTTGTCTTAATCAGATAACCATCTCCGGAATCTGCCCCGAAAGATTTTGTTGTTCCTGTAATGATAAATCCACCATCTTTAGTTTGTTGAACCGTGATGCCATAATCGTTGCCAATTCCGCCAAAAGTTTTTGTCCACAAAGTATCTCCTGAAGAATTTGTCCTTATGAGATAGACATCCCAATCGCCTGTCACAAAATAGCCTATTTCTCCTACAATAACAAATCCACTGTCAAAAGTCTGCTGAACGGAATATCCAATATCATCATCTTTAGTTCCACCGAAAGTTCTCGTCCATAGCGTATCCCCCGAAGAATTTGTCCTAATAAGATAAACATCATTATCACCTGCCCCGAAAGAGAGCGTACATCCTGTAATGATAAATCCGCTGTCAGATGTCTGTTGAACTGAATAACCCAAATCAACGTTAGTCTCGCCATAAGTTCTTGTCCAGAGGGTATCGCCCGAAGAATTTATCTTAATTAGATAGACATCTCCAGAGCCTGCCCCAAAAGAGCTTGTCCATCCTACAATGATAAATCCACCATCTTTTGTCTGTTGTATCGACTTGCCCTCATCCCAATAAGTTCCGCCATAAGTTTTTGTCCATAAAGTATCCGGTGCGCCTGCGAATGCGTTGGCGGATAAGACCAAACAGAGTAAATATAAATACTTTAAAAGTCTCATAGTCTTACTACATGTTTAAATGGGACAATGAAAAAAGTCAAGAGGAAAATAATAGCGGGAGTTTATATAATATCCTTATTAAGACTTTACAAATTGGGCTTGATAAATCAAGCCCCTACCCCAATATGTTATTTTTTTTATCCGTGTAAATCCGTGTGTATCCGTGGCTATAAATCTTTTTGTTGTCTTTTTTATCCTCTGCGAACTTTGCGTCTCTGCGGTGAAGAATTTCTGTTCTTCTCAAAAAGCCGTTACTTTTATACCCGTTTTTTCCGTCAGTTTGCAAGCGATGTCTTTTAACACGGATTTATCCAATGCCTTTAAGTTCAAATCTGCCGGAGGTCTGTCAAGCGTATATATTTGTACTTCTAGCGGTTTAATCTCTGCTATGCAGTTTATCCATTTTTCAACCGCAGACTCACTTGCATTCGTTTCTAAAAACATTGACTGGATAATAATATCTTTTAACGTTTTGAGATTTTTTACGATGGCATCCAGAGTCACTCCTTCCGCAGGTTTATTGATTTCATTGAAAACATTTTCTTCACAGGCATCCAGTTTCATCATCCGTATATCTGCAATTTGAAGTCCTTCTCTTGCTTTTTCTATGTTCGTGGAGTTGGATATTATGATTATCGGCATTTGGGGAACGTTACGTTCGTTTAAGTATTTATCCCGCAAATCTTTTGTTTGTTTTATTATTTCATTAAACTGCGGATGCAGCGTAGGTTCGCCATACCCCGAAAATGTCAAACAATCAATCGGTGTTTTTATTCCGTACAAAATTTCTTTTATTGCCGTGATTACTTCCTGAACATTCGGTAATTTTACTTTACCGAGTTCGTTTTTGTCTATCGTATGAACGTCTGTCCAACCATACTGGCAGTAGGTACAATTCAAAGAACAAACTTTACAGCCTACGGGCAAAATGTTAATTCCAAGCGAACTGCCCAATCGTCTGGATTTAACAGGCCCGTAAATTATCCCTTCCGGGAAATGAGAATTATTTCGATACATATTGTTATCCCTCGCTTATGTTTTGAAATGTTTCTTTTAAGTTTGGAACCGTATCATAGTTGTCCATATCTTCAGGTTTAATCCACTTCGTTTCGGTATGTTCCCAATCGATTTTAATTTTGTCCGGCGTTTTCACCCTGAATATAAAAGGATATATTTTCCACGCTTTGTTTAATTCTTCGTCTTTAATCGTTACGGGTTGTCCCTTTTTTAAGAGTTCAACTTCTTCAGAGGTTAGCGACGTTTCTTCGTTTATTTCTTTCAGTGCTTGTTGTTCAGAAGTCGTCTCCATGTATCCGCTAACTCCTGCCCATTTCCCCTGGTAAGTTCCAACTTTATTACTTCTTTTTAATATTAAAATTTTTCCTTCGGACTCAAGAAAGCAGGTTACGACATTACTGATTTCGGGGGGCATTTTATTTTTTGAAAAGACGGGTAACGTCATTAAACGTTACATATAACATAAACAACATCAATAAACCAAATCCAATGTTTTGGATTAAAATTATTGTTTTCTCGGAAACCGCTTTCTTCCGAAGTTTTTCAATTCCTATAATTAAAATCTGTCCCCCGTCAAGTGGCGGAAAAGGCAAAAGGTTGAGCAAAAATAATTGAATAGAGAGACAAGCTATAAAGAATATAAAACTGTCGAGTCCTCCTCTTGCGCTTTCGCCTGCAAACTTCCCTATTGATACGGGACCGCCAAGTGTTTTTGTTGACATCTTTCCGGTAAAAAGCTTTTTAAAGAATTTTAATGTAAGTAATGCAATGTCTCCCGTTCTTATAAACCCTTCCTTAAAACCATCTATTAAACTAATATGTTTTCTTATCGTTTTTGGCAGAACTCCAACTATTCCTATTTCTTTTATTTTATTATTTTCATCCATATACTCCGTTTTTGCAGGCGTCAGAATCGCAGTTATCAGGACAGAATCTCTTGTCCAGAAGAAAGATGTTTTTTTGCCTGCATTACTGCGAATTAAAGTTACGAGAGTATCCCAGCTGTTGACTTGTATCGTATCCCTCAAACTATCAATAATTATTTGGTTAATTACGTCATTTTCACGAATCCCGGCTTTCCATGCAACACCATCTTTTATCACTCTGCCAACTATTGGAAGTATCCTTGGAGCGATGTCCAGGCTTTCCCCGTATACCATAACTTTTTGTATTTCTTTGTTCCTCTCAATTTCACAACTAACACTGTCTTTTTCGGAAATATTGGAAATAATATCATTCCAGGTTTTTGCTTCAATGCCGTTTACGGAAACAAACCTATCGCCCGTTTGAAGGTTTATCTGGTTTTCTGCAGACTGCACAAAAGTAGTCGGAATTTCAACTTTACCCTGTATAAAAGAAACAATAGTGAAGCCTAACCACGCCAGAACCAGGTTAAATATCGGACCCGCTACTATTACACTAGCCCTTACGCCGGGGGATTTTGACGGGAATTCATTGCCTTCACCTTTTACGTCTTTCAGGTCTTCACCTGCCATTTTTATGTATCCACCAAACGGCACGAGCGAAATCCTGTAATCCGTATCCCCTTTTTTTATGCCTATGAGCCGGAGACCCATTCCAAGGGAAAATATTTCTACTTTTATGCCCGAGCGTTTTGCGACCAGGAAATGCCCGAATTCATGAAAGAGTATTAATATACTTAAAACTATAAAAGTACTTACAAGAGTTAGTAACATTTTATTTCATACTTTATACTAAAGATTCAAAAAGTCAACTGTTTTAGCTTTTGCCCATTTTTCCGTTTCTTCTATTTCCTTAAATGTCGGGCTGGATATAACCTTATGTTTTGACATAACTTTTTCTATTATGCGTGGTATGTCTTCAAACTTTATTCTTTTTTCTAAAAATGCTTTTACGACTTCTTCGTCTACGGCGTTCAATACTGCCAGCATTGTCCCGCCTATTCTTGCAGATTCATAAGCAAGTCCTAAACAGGGGAATTTCTTGAAATCAGGCTTGCTGAATTCCAATTTAATCCCGCTTTTGAAATCTAGTTGTTTTGCCATAGAAGGAACTCTTAAAGGATAAGTCAATGCATACTGAATTGGTAATTTCATATCGGGCAATCCCATCTGGGCAATAACCGAAGAATCCGGAAATTCTACCATTGAATGAACAATTGATTGCGGGTGTATAACGACTTCTATGTTTTTCACGGGCACGTCAAACAACACGCTTGCCTCAATAACTTCAAATCCTTTATTCATAAGAGTGGCTGAATCTATTGTAATTTTTTTCCCCATTTTCCATACGGGATGACGCAATGCTATTTCCGGGGTAATGTTTTTCACGGATTTTTTATTCCAGAACGGGCCACCGGATGCAGTTAAAAGTATACGTTTTACAACGGTGTCTTTTGTTCCTTTGCCTCTATAAGAACCAAGACATTGGTGTATTGCGGAATGTTCGGAATCCACGGGCAAGAGGGATGCTTTTGACTTATTCAATTCTTTCATAATTATCGTTCCGTAAGCAACGAGTGTTTCTTTGTTTGCGATGGCGATTGTTTTGTTTGTTTTTATACCTGCAAGTGTGGGACGAACACCGATTGAACCGACAAGCGCGTTCAATACGATATCCACGTCCGGGTGGCTTGCAAGTTCGCATAAGCCATCCGTTCCGACAAGAACTTTACAGTTGAGGTTTTTTTTATTTATTTTTGAAGAAGAATTATTTGCGATACATACATACTTTGGTTTGAATTGTTCTATTTGTTTTTGCAGGAGTTCGGTATTTTCGCAGCAGGTGAGGGCAAATACTTTATACTCCGGTCCAAGTTTTTCAATAACTTCAAGAGTTGATTTTCCTATGGAACCGGTAGCCCCGAGAATGCATACATTTTTCATAGATTTGTAATATTTGACGTTTGCTCTAGCAAAGAGGTTAGTAAGTCTTATATCTGTAATCCTGGATTTTGGCAGATTCTTTTTGCCCGTTTACCCATTCCGTAAAAATCTTTTTGCCTTCTTCTTCCGACCATATGCTATAGAATTGGGGCATTTCTTTTTTTATGGAATCAGCTTCGGGTTGAATTCTGTCTAAAGAATGCACGATATAAGATGACCCGTTAACTACTACATACATTGTAGTGTCTTTTGGAATGTTCACTGCTTGCATAAAGAAATCAGGTCCTTCCGGGGAACCGTAAAAATCAAATGTTTCAGGGCTGATTACCGTTAAACCTTTAGACTTAACGAATTCTTTAAAACCTTGCTTGAACAAAATAGGAGAATTATCCGATAAGTATTTGTATTTAACTTTATCCGCTATTTCGTTAAATTTTGGTGTATATTTTTCAGATGTGCCTGCAGTCTGGAAAACATAAAAAGCGTTCTTCCCTTCTACCGGACCTATAACTGTGTTTTTCTTTTTAAAATCAAGATAAGACAAATCAATCTCGTTTACCGGTGCCTCATCTATCCTGCTTGTTTTAACTTCCATTTTGTATGCTTTTGCCGTTCCGTCGAAATCGGATTTCGCCTCTTCAATAAAACTTTCCGCCGATTCTTCTACTTTACCTATTGTCTCGGTAGATGGATGCATCGGTAGCAATAAAATTCCTACAATACTATCTTTTTTAACGGAAATATGCCAGCCATCATCTTTTTTGACAATGCCGGAGTTTTCGGGTTTTTCCGGCAATAAAACACAGTTATGGGTTTCGGCTATGGTGTCAAGAGATATCCCTCCTTGAAGTGCGAGATTGAGAATTTCTTCTGCCTCTGCTTTAGAATCCATCTCATCTTCAATAGTTGTTTTTATTGGGAATATAACGTATTTTACAATTGGTTTGCTTTCTTTTGTAAAGTTGTCTTTATTCTTATCGTAATAGTTTTGTATTTCTAATGGGCTTACTTCGGGCTCTGCTTTTACGTATTCAACTTTTAGTTTAGTTCTTCTCTGTAAAAATTCTTCCATAAAGTCTATGGTAGTCGGTCTGATTGTTCCCACAATCATCTGGTAAAGAACCTGTCTTGGCAATTGGGTCCTCAACACTTCTTCGTAGCTTTTCAGCCATTCAATATTTGAGGGGTTAGAAATTACGGATAAGTATTTATTGTAATCAAATTGTCCTTGTGTTTGTAATGAGGTGTCGCCGTACAACTGGGGAGGCGGGTTTGTTTTTATGAACTCAACGATATTTTCATCCGTGATGTTAATCTTTTTCTGTTGTATTGCTTTGTTAATCAGGAGGTCTTCTACTAATTTATTAAAAGCCGCTTTTTCTGCTTCGTTTCTTGATAGGCCGTCCTTAACGTAATAGTTAGTAAGGTCGTCGTAAGCTTTAAAAGTAATCTGCTCTTTATTTACCTCTGCTACTACTCCCTGTTCGCGTTTGCCTACTTTTTTGATGGCAGTAGATTGTGATCCCCAATCCAGGAATATAAAGGCTACAAATACTACTATAAGAAGCCAAAGAAAATATACTGTTTTTGTCCTCAATCTTCGCATCATCATAAGTTATTCCCCTCCCAAAAATTATATACCAAACAATTAATAAAAGTTTTTATTTAATAGCCCTAAAATGATTTATTGTCAATTTATATATTTTTAGAGAGTATATTTTAATTAGTAGGATAAAATCCAAGTGGAAAATCAAACCACTCCGCTCCTCCTACGGCGGGATATTCGACAAAGCGGGGTAAACTCCGGACACAGAGGAGGCACAGAAGAAAATAGTTTAACTAATAGAAGAAAAAGAGTAGCACAAAACAAAAAGTCCAGCTGAGCAGGATAACTTAGATTAATGCGACTAAGTCGCAAACTCTAAGTAATCGCTGAGGTCGCAGAGGATAGAAAAGCTTTCAAACAGGGATTCGAAGGGATAAGAAAACAGAAAAGGATTTTTAGCCACAGAATAACACAGAAGACACATAAACGGAAAAATTGAGGAGCAAAAGATAACAGAAGAGGGATAGAAGAAAATGGAAGTACACAGAAATTTCAGACATGCCAAACAGAACGGTAGACAGGCGTGACTAGTAGTTGTATTCTATTTTTTGTTTTTCTGTTATCCGTGAAAATCCGTGTGTATCCGTGGCTATA
Organism: bacterium; assembly: GCA_028716385.1. Lineage (GTDB taxonomy): Bacteria > Hydrothermota > UBA3073 > JACQXS01 > JAQTXJ01 > JAQTXJ01. Next base: position 403,863 of record JAQUPX010000001.1, read on the forward strand.
ATTCTTTTTGTTGTTTTCTGCTTTCTACTACCTGCTACCTACTTTTTTAACGCTTTTAATTCCTTTTGCGCGGTAGTGGTATTTCGTGAGTTCTTTAAGTACGGGGAATATAAATGGCAGAGGGGAATCTATGCTCTTTACCAACAAATTAAACAATCCCGTTTTTTCTATCCATTTGTCGGTTTGCAAAAGAAAAGACAGGTAAAGCACTTTTAAGTTTGCGACACCTTCGGAAGTTTTCCCCTGTGCGCGTTCAATAAAACGAAGGGAAGTTTTGCCGCGTTCTTCGGCTTTGGAGAAAACGTTTTTTAATTTTTCTTTGGTATAGAACCCGTCAACGTGATAGGCAATGCAATTATTAAATGCATACACGACTTTTACTCCGGCTTTTTTGATTCTCATTCCCAGTTCCACGTCCATATATCCCATAAATTTATATTCATCAAATAAACCTACATCCATAAGTTTCTGTTTGGGGACGGAACAATTTTGTATTACCAATCCCGTGTTACATATCCCGTCTACTCTTAAAGTTTTGATACCGAATTTTTCCGGTCTGCTTATGTGTCTGACTACTCCCTGGACTGCAATATTGGAATTATTTTTATGTAACTCAAGGTGGTCGGCAATGAAGTTTTTATCTACCAGAACATCCGAGTCTACGAATATGATTATTTCTCCGGATGCATTTTTTATGCCGACGTTTCGCGCTGCCCAACATCCTATTCGCCGGGGGAGTTGTATATATTTAATTTTAGATTTTGCCTGCCTGTCCGGTAGGCAGGGATTTTGGATTGCGGATTGGATTTTGGATATTGCGTCTGCCGAGTTATCATCCGAAGCGTCGTCAATAATAATAATTTCGTAATCTTTGGCGGATTGGTTTGACAAATGGCGTATGCAATCTTTTAAAACCCAGGAGCGGTTTCTTGTCGGGATAATTATGGATGCTTTCATTTTTTCATCTCCGCTTCTCTTATTCCCTTTGCGCGATAATGGTACTTAACTGCTTTCCTGAACAATGGGAATAGCGGGTAAATAGGGGAGTCTATGCAATTCTCAAGAAATTTCATACAGGACGGTTTTTCTACCCACTTATCCGTATTAAGAAATTTTGCTTTGGCAAGTATTTTTTGTGTACGGGCGATTCGTTCTGCTTTTGTGCCGTGTTTTTTGACAAAGAAGTATGCGCTTCTGCCGCGTTCAAAGTTTTTGTTTATGTACTCGGATAAACGTTTATTTCCATAAGGTAAATCAATATGATAAGCTTTGCAACTTTTAATTGCATACATAAATTTTAGTCCCAGTTCTTTTAAGCGTAATCCCATTTCTATATCTTTATATCCGATAAGCGCTCCCATAGATTCGTCGAACAAACCGGCTTTTATAAAGTGCTCTTTTTTTACGGAAGTGTTCTGGGAGACCAACACTCCCCAGTATAGCGCGTTGGGGTAAAAGAATTTAAAAGTGGCTTTTCGTACGTCTTTTGTGTAATTCATCATTCCCTGGAGTATTATGTTTGGGTGCTGTTGGTGAATGGTTACGTGGTCTTTTACGAAATCCTTATGCACTAAAACGTCGCTGTCTAAAAGGATGATAAGTTCGCCTTTTGCCTCTTTTATTCCTATGTTTCGTGCAACGTAGGGTCCGCTCTGTTTCTCCAATTTTATGTGTTTTAGCAAATTATTAGACTTTAAACTAGATATTAGTGCAGGCGTTTCATCTGTGGAGGCGTCGTCTATAACGATTACTTCGTAGTCGGGAATACTCTGGTTAAGAATGTGTTGAAGGCAATCTTTCAATATATAAGCCCTGTTATGTGTAGGTAAAATTACGGATGCTTTCATATTTTTATTTTAATAGGGTAGAGGTCGGATGCCCAGCAATGCTGGATAAGTTGGACTAAAGTTTCGCCTTTGTCGCAACTAAAGTCCAACTAAACGTCATCCGACATACCCGCTATCTAAACTATCAAATCCGTGTAAATCCGTGTCCGTTATCCGTGGCTAAATTCCTATCTGTTTTCTTTTTTTTCTGTATCATTCTGCGATTATCTGCGAGAATCTGCGTCCAAAAATATTCTCTCTGCTATTCGTTCTGCGCCGCCGGACGGCCCCATTCTGAACTTTCCAATCTTGCTCCTTCTCTTTATTTCATCGGGATGTTGCAACAAAAACAATATTTCGTTCACAACTCCGTCCGGGAAATTTTTAACAACCTTCAAACATCCCCCTAATAAATTTTGTTGGTTATTCATTCGTACATTGGAAGTTTGCGGGCCTGTTCCTTTGAATGCAACTATGGGTTTCCCGAAATAAGCTGCCTGTTCGTTTGCCGTTCCCGCTAACCCGATTATAATGTCTGCCTGCTCAATTATGTCAACAAAAGCATTGTAATATAAAAATACTTTTGTGTCTTTTTTTGTCAGAACACTAATATCATCGGTCGACAATTTCCATCCGTTATTTTGAGATAGGGCTGTCAACGTATTTAATTTAATTGTATTCGGCAAAGCCGTAACGAACGATAATTTCGGCAAGTTTTTTTGTTCGAGTAATTCAACAATTTTTAGTATTTTGATAAAATTTTTATAAGCCTCAGTTCGCGAACCGGGAAGTATTCCAATTGTGATAGAATTCTTTTCGGGCTTAAACTTATGTTCGCGTTTCAGTTCGTCAACCATTGGGTTGCCGACAAACGTTGCAGGAATATTATTTTTTCGTAAATTATTTGCGGTATATTCGTCGTGAGTAAAGATTTGTTTTATTTGTTTTTTGTGAATCAGACTTTTCATTATCCACAATTCAACTTTGTAATGAGGGTTCTGGTAATCGGACTTAGCGGGAGCAAGAAAGAAGATAGGTTTGCGTGTGCCGAGCCATCCCAGTATGAGTAAAAAAACGTCTCCCGTTATCATAACGGAATCCGTTTTTGGGCGAAGTTTTTTAAGGGCAAGACAGTATCTTATCGGGATGTAAAAACCTGTTAACACGTCAAGAATTCCTGCAAGACTTCTTGTGGTAAATCCGCCGGACGGAGGGACTTTAGTTTTCAGGAGAACGGGAATGTTTCTTTTTTCGTATTCTTCTCCTCCGGATATAAGCGGAACTCCGATAATGTTGGTATCGGGGCGTATTTTTTTTAACGCGGATGCAATAATGGCGGCAGAGCGGTCTTCGCCGTAACAGTTACTTAAGAAAAGGACATTAGGCATTAATGTAATGCAAGCATCCTGCTTGCTAATATTTAGATATAATGTATAGTAGGCATAAATAATGTCAACAAATAACAGATTGGAACCACAAGATTTCACGAGATTTCCACGAGAAAACAAAAACAGAAAATGTTTGGACGCAGATGCTCGCAGGTGGCCGCAGAAAAAGATTAAAAACGGAAAGGTTATAGAATTACTAAAAAAACAAACTACGGAAAAACAAGATTAACAGGATTAACACAAGAAAAAAACGAGAACAGAAATATTTGATGCAAAGTTTTAAAACATCCTGCTTATCTGCGTTTATCTGCGTCCAAAAAGTTGTTTCTTTTCAGGGGGTTAGTTTTATGACTTTCAGTGGAGCACCGTGCTTAGGTTTCAAGAAGTATACGCCTGATTTTGTATTTTTGCCAATGGTATTTTTACCATCCCATTTTAAACCGGGTATTGGGTTATTGGTTATTGGGTCATTGGAAGATTGGAGAATAGAAAGGGATTTAACCAGTTTGCCGGCAATATCGTAAATTTCAATTTCTGTTGCTCCCTGTATGGAGATTTCCTTATAAAAAACAGTAGGGAATGCTTTTAACTTTAAATCTTCTTTTTTATTGTTTTTCTCTTCAACGGCTACAAAATCCCAATCAGTGATTTTTGCATATGCGTCCCAGCCTTTCTGTCTTCTATTGTCCATCCATACAAAAGTTATTTGGTCGGGACTGCAGGCAACGGAAGTGCTCCATGTTTTTTGATGGTTGTACGGAAAAAGGTCTTGTTCATTTATTTGAGAATTATTTCCTACCGGGGTTCCGTTTTCATATTTTTGAGCTAGAATTTCCGGGTCGTTATCAGTATTTCTGAAATCCGTCCAGACGATAACAAATTTATTTCCATCCGGGGTAGTAGTAATAGATGGGTATGCTTGGTTCATTATTCCGACATCGTCATTAACCTTAAAATTCGTCCCTTGAGGAGCGCCTGTTGAATAGTATTTTTGTGCATATATATCCCAGTTTCCGTTACGGTTATCCTGCCAGGCAATTTCAAAACTACCCGAATCGGACATTGCTACGGAGGGATACCATTGTTCTTCTGTCCCGGCATCATCATTTACTTTGAAGTTTGTTCCCTGCGGGACACCATTTAAGTCGTACCTCTGCGCATAAGTATCGCCGTTTCCTTCACGTTCATCATCCCAAACAATTAAAAAATTTCCGGAACTATCCATTGCAATAAAAGGACTCCACTGGTTTTTTACCCCTATGTCATCGTTTACTTTAAAGTTTACTCCTTGCGGGATGCCATTTGAGTCGTATCTTTGCGCATAAATATCATAATCTCCATTTCGCTGGGAAAGCCAGGTAATTACAAAACCTCCCGAATCGTCAATCGCGGTAGAAGAGTAAGCATTGTAATCCCCCCCCGTATCGTCATTTACTTTAAAATTTGTGCCCTGTGGAGTGCCGTCAGGAGTGTATATTTTGGCATAAACATTCCAGTCTTTCTCTCGCCAGTCATGCCAACTAATCACAAAACGACCCGAATTATTTATTGCAATAACGGGTCCTTCATGGCTTATTTTCCCCGTGTCATCGTTTACTTTAAAGTTTGTCCCTTGTAAAATGCCATCAGGATTGTATCGCTGTGCATAAATATCAAGATAGCCGTTGCGTTCATCTCTCCATGTTATTACAAAGTTATTTGAATCGTTCATTGCAACAGCAGGATAAGACTGTTCGTTTGTTCCTATGTCATCATTTGCTCTAAAATTTGTGTCCTGTGGAGTGCCGTCTGAAGCATATCTTTGGGCGTAGATGTCGGCGTTTCCATTTCGCCAGTCGTGCCAGGCAACTACGAAAACACCTGAATCGTTCATTGACGCGGAAGGTATCCACTGGTCGCATTTGGATACGTTGTCGCTCACCTTAAAATTTGTGCCCTGTGGAATTCCGTTGGAGTTGTATCTCTGTGCGTAAATTCCGGAATTACTACGCCCGTCCAGCCAGGTAATTATAAAGTTACCCGAGCTGTCTGTTGAAGCGGCAGGACCAAAGTGTTCACTTGTTCCTATGTCGTCATTTACTTTGAAGTTTGTGCCCTGAGGAACGCCGGCAGAATTGTATCTCTGTGCATAGACATCAGCGTTTCCGTTTCTATTGTCTTGCCATGAGATTATAAAGTTGCCGGAATAATCCATTGCAATAGAAGAATTTTGTTGGTTGTTTGTTCCCGCATCATCATTTACTTTAAAATTTGTATCTTGAGGCGTGCCGTTAGAATTGTATTTTTGTGCGTAGATGTCAAGGTTTCCGTTTCTGTTATCTTGCCATGAGATTATAAAGTTGCCGGAATAATCCATTGCAATAGAAGGATTTTGTTGGTTACTCGTTCCCGTATCATCATTTACTTTAAAATTTGTATTCTGGGGGATGCCGTTAGAATTGTATCTTTGCGCATAGATATCGGGGGTTCCGTTTCTGTCATCCTGCCAGATTATTATAAAGTTACCCGACCAATCCATTACAACGGAAGAATTTTGTTGATTGTTTGCTCCCGCATCATCATTTACTTTAAAATTTATATCCCGTGGGATGCCGTTAGAATTATATCTTTGCGCGTATATATCAGAATTCTCATTACGGGCATCTTCCCATACGATTATAAAATTGCCTGAATCATTTATTGCCGTTGAAGGTTCCCACTGCCCCTCTATTCCAACGTCGTTATTTATTATAAAATTCGTGTCCTGCATAGTGCCGTCCGAATTATATATTTGTGCATAAATATCGGAGCAGCTAAAGATATCGGCAGACCCGTTACGATAGTCCTGCCAGGTAATTATAAATTTGCCGGAGTTACCTACTGTTACAGAGGGAAAAGATTGCCAGCCACCGGCTGCGGTGTCATCATTAACAAGAAAATCATTTTTTATCACCCCTTTTGTTTGATGTGCAGGGGATAATATAAATGTAACAAGTATTATTAAAATATTCACTTTACTTTAGCTTAACTAATAAAATTATACGGGTTTGTCAATGAGTTTTTTCGATTATAGGAGTGTTGCAGTAGTTTGGAAGAATGAACTCAAGTTCAAATCTAAAAAAATAAGTACCGGAAGAAATACAAAAAGCCCTCCCCGAATCCGGGGAGGGCTTTTCTGTTATTATGCGTGCTAATCAGCGTTTAGTTAGAGTTCCGCTTTATGCGGATTACTCTAACTTATCCAGCTTGCTGGGCAATATCCGTGTCTTCATCTGCGTTTCTCCGTGTTTATCATTTCATCAAAATCAATTTCCTCGTTTCTTTATAATCCCCTGCTTTTCCACCTGAGGCGGATCCGCCTTTGGCGGAAAACTTTGCAAAGTATATTCCTGTCGGATAGTCTTTTGAGTTCAGTTCTGCTTTGTAATATCCCGGTAGTTGTTCCTCATCTACTAACGTCTTTACACATCTTCCGGTTAAATCATAAAGCATTAACGAGACTTTGCTTGTTAGAGGTATCTGATACTTTATAGTCGTTTTATTCCTGAATGGATTCGGGAAATTTTGAAACATTTTAAAGACAAACGGCAACCCTGCATTATTTACATAAGATACAGGCACAAATTCTGAAGGAAGCACATCCTGCTTAAACGTTCCTATTTTTCCCGGTGTTGCGCCTGTTCCACCTGAATCTCCTCCTGCTACTGATACTGTAATTGTGGTCGTAGTATCCAGACTGTCTCTGTAAAACATTACCCGTCCACCCGCACCACCACCAGCTTTACAGTTAGAAATTGAGCCGCCATCCCCACCTTTTGCGTTCACGACTCCGCTGCCCTTAAGGTATTTCGCAAACAATAAAACACTTCCGCCTGAAGCTCCACCACCTGCGTATCCGCTCTGTGACGTTCCGTTGCTTCCGTTTACTGATAGCGTTCCGTTTAAGATAATCGTTCCTGAAACTGAGTCGCCGCATTGCAATTCAATTAATCCACCGCCATTTCCACCACCGTATCTGTATCCAGAGACGTTTGCAAAGTCCCCGCCGCCGCTTCCCAAACTATCCGGCATGAAAGAATCGGGATATGCAATTCCGCCGTCTCCAACTCCACCCTGTGTATGATAACTTCCCCATCCGCCTAAATTACCATATCCAGCTCCACCTGCGCCATGCGAGCTGCTTCCATAATGGCCGTATCCTGTTCCCTGGTTATGTGCATATCCTTTTTCATCTGCCAGGATATAAGAGGAAGTATTTACTATAATAGAGTCTCTTGCTCTTGCCCTGAAATTTCCTACTATACTATCTCCTGATGTTAATCTTATATATTTATCCGTGAATTCAATTCCTTTTACGAAACCGTATCTGCTGTCAGTCGAGCTGAGTGTCTGCACGGGGGAGAGGATAATCTTTACCGAATCATCCGTCTGGTGAATTAATGCCGTTCCCATCTGTCCTGTTTGCGCGTTGTCATAAGACAGTCCTCCACTAACATCCACTCTTCCCGTAAATGAAGACTGTTGATACCAGACATTCAACCTTCCACCGCTTCCAGCCCCGCCATCAGCACTGCTTCCATTTGAGCCATTTCCACCTTTACACGAGATTAAACCGTTTCCGGTTAATTTATTCGTTTGCAACCATACGCTTCCACCTGAGCCACCGCCAGCCGATTTTAAACCGCCGTTAGTGGCACCATTTTTCCCGTCGCTCTTTATTGTCCCAGCTACATTTATAGTCCCGGAAGATATTAATCTTATAATTCCACCACCTGCACCGCCTTTATAAGTTGCGTCAGCATTTCCGCCACCACTTCCCATATCACACGGATTCTCAAGATTACCATACGCAAAACCGCCGTATTTACTTGTATCACCTTGTAAGTTGCAACCGCCTGCACCGCCTCTGCCTCCATAACCTGCACCGCCTGCGCCGTATGCAGATGCGCCTATCGTTCCTGCTCCTGTGCCTTCGCCTGCCAGGTAACCTGCAGAGTCAGCTGAGAATGTGCCCTGTATGTCAAAGCTATCGGCTTCTATTGCAATCCAGCCGGTAGTGTTGATGGATTTCGGTGCGACTTTTGCAGTCTTTCCGCTGTTGATTTTGAATGTTCCTACATTCCAGTAAGTGCCGTAAATTGTGGTGTCATTGGCGATAGTCCAATCTGCATTTTGACAGTCGTAGCCGAAAGGCTCATAGCTTACGCTTCCTGTTATTTTTAACGAATCGGGGTTAAAACTGCCCCAATAGCAGGCTTGAGCCATTATAGAATCGTTTGTAGCATTATATAAATTACATTCATTCTGGTATATGCTATTCATTCCGTCATTATTTACGTTATTGTCGGACAGATTTCCAAGACAAACTGAAGAGGCATTTGAGTTGACATATATGCCCGTATCATTATTCGTAATCGTATTATTTTGGCAAAGTAAGTTTCCATTAGTTCGTATTGCGCATCCGGCATTTTTTATTTCGCAGCCTCTGATTTCAGCGTTGCCGCCTTGCGCTATTTCAATGCCGTGCCATTTTTTCGGAATGCTGTCCGTAACAAAAGCCGTATCAGAAGTAAAGATTGTTGAGTTTGCGATTAAGTTTCCATTTATGGTAAGTTTGCCCTGTTCGCTATCTGAACTCATACAGCAGAATCTTGTTCCCCGGTTTAGCGTTACAGTAACTCCGGAATCAATAACAGTATTCCCCGAGCACCAAACCATTGCATCTTCAGGAATAGTGGTTGTCTGGTTTATAGGGTTAATAAATCGCCATATATATCCCTCTTTTTTGCCTACTTTCATCTCATATACTTTATCATAAGAAGGTATTCCATTATTTGTATAAGCATAGTATAAGACTTCCTGCCCACTGGTTTTAATTGCAATCTGTGGATACCCTGAATGTCCCGGGTAGCTTGTATTCAAAAGCTGTGTTCCTTGCACTGCTCCACCCGAACCGTATATGTTACCATTATCCGCCCATACAACCGTTGCGCCATATACTTGCGGGGCTGAACCACTGTTACTTATGACTACTTCGTTTCTCCACGAACCATCGTAATTTCTAACTCTTTCACTTATGCCATTATTTTTTTCATATACGATTCGCACAAATCCGTCATGTGCATCTATGGCAGGATGATCGGATTTACCCGAACTATCCGAGACTAAGAATGGCATTGAATCTAAACCGGGCGACCAGTTTCCACCGGAACAACGACGATAATAGATGTCCTCTTTTACGCCTTCAGGGTCATAAGGAGAACTGGTTCTCCTTTCCCAGCAAACATTAGGAATGTTTCCATACAAAGAAATAGACGGTGAACGTATATCACCTGTCCATTGGGAAAAGGAATCAAGGCAAGTAGTAGTAACGGTAAACGAGGAGAGATTAAATTTACAATAGTCAACATACACCGTTTGATAGCCTCCGTTTGTGCCCGTATAATGTTCTACAATTATATGAACGTTATTATTCCCATCTACAACCATAGAAGGTGGTGCAATTTGAGAATAAGAGCCGGTATCCGGAGATATGTTTATAATAGTATCCCAGTTTGAAGTAGCTTTCCTTCGGAATTTAACTTTTCCGCTTTCAACCCAGCAGATATTTATCCCGCTTGAACTATCTATTGAAATCGCAGGAAATGCGCCTCCATTGCTACTGACTACCTGAAAGCTTTGCCAATTTGTCCCACCGTTTGTGCTCATTGCATAGTGAATATCCCCCCAGGAGGAGTTTGTAATGTGTAAGTTTCCTGTATTATTATCTACGACAAGTTTGCGTTGGTTATTAAACCCGCTGAAGTCCACCTGACCGGAGTTGAAATAGATAAAATGCTGCAGAGAGTCAAAGGCGGGTTTAGCCCTGGTTGGAGTTCCCATATTACTACGGATTATATCAGCATCAAGTATTCCCCATTCTGCTGTGCGATAAAAGTCTTCAAGCGTAAAAAAGAATATCTTGTTTCCTTTTTGTGCCCAATTTCTCTGAACTAACCCACGAAACAATTGCATATAATTATCCGCTTGTTTTGTTTCACCAGTTAAAGAATCTATTTCCCACCCTGTTTCAGTTATCCATACAGGTTTATTTCCTGCATTATGGGCAATGAAAATAGTTTGCAAAGCATCTATTTTATTAAGCACTTCATTGCCATCTTCTTCCAACGCGTATACGTGTGGACTTATAACATCAAAGCAATCCCCTACACTATCCAATATGTTTCCCCAGATATATTCAGCAGGCTTCTGAATATTAAGATAACCCCATTTATTCTGTGAGTCTTTAACATATATATTCCATGGTTGACCGTATCCGCCTCCAAAGGAGAAAGGAGAACACAGAGCAGGTCCTACTAATTTGGCAGTTGAGTCAAATGCCATTCCTGCTCTTATCTCACGAACATATTTATAAAAACCGGATAATTGTTCTAACAAGAGAGAATCAACAAATGCCCAGTCTTTGCAAGCTGAACCTGCACATAGCACACTAAATATGCTGTCCTTTACCGACCAGTCGGTTGACAATGACTCAAAGCGCATAGGTAGCTGACCTACTGATGCCCAGTTGAGGTTTGTTTTATTTGCCCTGTCATCAGGCTCATTTACTGTTTCCCAGTACTTAATTGGGTATTTTAAACTGTCCATCTCAGGTTTATAAGGAGTTCCATACCCCTGCCCATCTCCATTATAATGGTCAACTATCATTCTGACAAAATCAGACTTTGATGTAGAATCTGTCCGCCAAGGAGAGGGCAATAAAATAGAAGGGAGTAAAGGCATAATGTTTTGTTTCTGAATAATATAAACCGCCGCATCTACTTCGTCAAAATTCCAGTTATTCTGAGAAAGCTCTATCCCTGGCAAGGAATTTGGTCTGTCCCAGCTCAATCCGCATACTTGTGCCCAATCCAGTTTCTCGTTATAAATACGATATCTTTGTGTATCGGGGTCAGGGGTACCATCTACTCCGCCAGGGAAATAAGGATAAACAATCACAGCTCCCCACGGTGATGATTCACTCGCACATACTTTTATAGACATAAAAATCAAAGCAACATATACAAGTCTTTTCATTTTGTTCTCCTTACCTTAATTTGACTATTTTTAACGGTTTGTAATTCTTGAATTTTACAAAGTAAATTCCTGTTCTCAACTGTTTACCTATGATATTATCTTTAGTTTCTTCTACTAATTTCCCAGCAATGTCATATATCTGTATTTTTATCTCTTTTTCTTGTTGAGCAGAGCGAAATCCGCCTGAGGCGGAACCACTCACCACTGTCTTCTCAACAAATGGATTAGGCTCTGCTTTTAATTGAGCATTAAGCATTAAGCAGTTATCATTGTTTTCCTCTATTCCTACTCCTATCCCTTTAGCGTATTTCAATGCTCCATAGTCATTCCCGCCACTTTTTACAATACCGCGATAACTAATGTGCGCATACCCATTATTATCTATTGCAGTTGAAGTACAAGATAAATTGCGGTCGGGGCCACCCAACATAGAATCAACTTTATTAATTTGCCAATCATTACTATCTTTCCATGCATATTTAAGCCAGAGATTACCTTCGTAACTTATGTAGGGAGTATTATTGGTGTTAAGATATAAGGAATTCTCGTATCCTGCATTTGCTGAATCTACTTTCTCAATTGTCCATCCTATTATTCCTTTGGTTGTGTATTTCAATTCTCTATTCCCTCCCCAACGGCAATAAGAAATACAAGGTCTATTTAGTTTATTAATTTTCAAACAAGGGTCGCTATGTGCCCAGTAAGGTATAGAAGTAGTATCGGGAGTGCTTGTATCTGGCATTTCAATCTCCCAGCCTTTTGTTGTTTTTTTTGCATACCTAAGTCTTTCCCCGTTTCCATTTGATGTATAAGCAAGATGAGGATAATCTGCACTATCCAGTGCAAGCGATACTTGAGCCCAGGCACCTCCTGAATACCCCATTACTGTATCTACTATTTCGGTTTTCCATGTTGTATCATTCCAATAAGTATAGAGAACTATGTCTGCATCCGACCATGCTGACAAAGTCCAACCAATATGTGGTCTGCCTTTACTGTCCAGTGCAATTGATGTCCAATCTACCCACGGTCCCGGGTATACTTCTATTGTATCCCATCCTATTATATTTTTATGTATATATCCGAGTCCGTTGAAGGAACAACTTATATGTGGGTATCCCAATGAATCCAATGCAAGTGATGGGTATGCACCTCCTAATCTTGGGTCAGACACCCATTTAGAACTGTCTGCATTATAAGAAGTATATATTAAATTATCCCCACCTCTTTTGTAAACAATACATGGATTACCGAATGAATCAAGAGCAAGTGAGGTTTCGTCAACTATAGACCCGATTGCGCTATCCAAAATTGATATATCCCATCCTTTTGCCTGACTGAAAGGAGTTATAGTCTGTGATTGCGCCCTGTCTGTTCCATTATTTCTTTCCATTAATCTATTATAAGCATTGCGTTTCATCTCACATATATGTAATGAATCCATCCCGTTATAAGAAATGTATGCTTTGGCGGTTAACGGAGCAACCAAAGTTATGAACAAAACCAACTTTGAATATTTTTTCATAGACTTCCCTCCATTTTTATCTTATTACCTCTATATGTAACTCATATTGTATTCCGTCAAGGTTTATTTCTTCCATTCCCGGCAAGCTATTTGGTCTATCCCAGCCTAACCCACATACTTGCGCTGTATCTAATTCTTGATTGTAAATTGAACATTTCTGCGCAAGAGTAAGAGTCTGAACAGCAGTAAATGCGGGCCAGACAGCTACTGTTCCGAAAGGAGATGATTCGTATGCCCAAGCTTTTATAGATAAAAAGACTAAACAGAAATATACAAATTTTTTCATCTTGTACTCCTTACCTCAATTTAACTACTTTTAATGGTTTATAATTATTAACTTTTATGAAGTAAACCCCACTCTTTAGTTTCTTTCCTATTATATTATCTTTAGTTCCTTCTATTAATTTACCACTTACATCGTAAATCTGTATTTTTGTTTCTTTTTCTTGTTGAGCAGAGCGAAATCCGCCTGAGGCGGAACCACTCACCACTGTCTTCTCAACAAATGGATTAGGCTCTGCTTTTAATTGAGCATTAAGCATTAAGCAGTTATCATTGTTCTCCTCTATTCCTACTCCTATCCCTTTAGCATATTTCAATTCATGATATTGAGAAATATCCGATACAGCATCTTTATAACTGATATGGGTGTATCCATCGTTGTCTATTGCAAGTGAAGTGCTCCTTATATCGTAACATCTGCTTACTGAATCTACAAGATTATTTTGCCATCCAGTACTATCTTTCCACACATATCTAACCTTGTAGTTATTTTCGTAGCTTATATGGGGGGTATTGTTTTTATCTATAAATAAAGAACTCTTTAGATATGCTATTGTATCTATTGTTTCAATTGCCCAATCCATTGTTTCTCTCCTCGCATACTTTTCTCTTTTTTCTGTACTTGAGTTTGATGCTGATGCATAAATTATACATGGAATACTATATTTATCAATGATTATAGAACAATGGGAGTCTAAATAACAAGTATCCGTATCAACTATTTCTATCGTCCATCCTTTTGTTGTTTTTCTAGCATATCTAACTTTTAAATGCCCCTCATCTGAGGGATAGGTAAGGTATGGGCAATTTGCAGTATCTAATGCAAGAGAAACTGTTGGGTAAAATACAGAGTTTGCCCCTATTGCTGTGTCCACAGTATCTGTTTCCCAAGCTGTTCCAGTCCAACGGGTATAGAAAATCATATCTGCGTCTGACCATACCTGTCCAGCCCAGCCAATATGTGGTCTGCCTTTACTGTCAAGGGCAATTGATGTCCAATCTACCCACGGACCTCCTAATTGCAAAGTATCCCATCCGGTTGCATCTTTATGTATATACCCAAGTCCATTGAAGAAACAGCTTATATGTGGATATCCCAATGAATCCATGGCGAGTGATGGCATTGCTCCTCCTAATGGTAAATCAGATAACCATTTAGAGCTATCTGCATTGTAGTAAATATGCAGAAGTTTATCCCCGTTTCTTTCACAAACAATATGTGGATTATCCTGTTTATCAAGAGCTAGGGGAGTTAAGAATATGCCATGATTCATTGTGTCTAAAATTGATATATCCCATCCTTTTGCCTGCTGAAAATAATTCGTCTCTTTCGCTTGTGTTTGAGAATTATTATACGCATTCCCTTGTAGTATTCTATTATAAGCATTACGCTTCATCTCGCATATCCGTACTGAATCTGTCCCGTGATAACTCATATACGCTTGTCCCGACAAGGGAACAATTAAAGCTGTAAATAAAACCAACATTATATGTTTTTGCATAATCCTCCCTTTTTATATTATACTTGATATATGTAACTCATATTGTATTCCGTCAAGGTTTATTTCTCCCAGTCCCCATTGACATCCCGGCATATTTGCAGGTCTTGCCCATGAGAGTCCTCCCGTTATAGTTGAGTCAAGTTGATGATTATAATCTTTGCACCTATCATTAGTATTACCCGCAGCAGTAAATGGAAGAGTTACATCCCATACAGCATTTACTCCCCAAGGAGATGAAGAGCTACCATAGGCACAAAACCCAAGACTCCCTAAAATCACAAAACCTACGCTTAATCTTAAAAGTCTTAGCATAACTACCTCCTATTTTAGAATTACAAACTTTTTGGTTAATATCTTATTCCCTTCTCTCAGGCTACAGAAGTATAGACCGTTAGGAATACTCTCATTGAATTCCCAATGTGTTTTATAGTTTCCGCTTTGTCTATCTCCGTTTACAAGGGTTGTTATTTTTTGTCCCGTAATATTGTATATAGTTAATTCTATTCTTCCCTTTTCCTTTACAGAATATAAAATACTTACTTTTCTTTTTTCAATTACAGGATAAATATCAAGATTCATTGCGATTTCTTTTCTACTTTTTTCACTTATTCCCACCGCACACCCTTTTGCGTATTTTATCCGCCCTCTGTTAGTTAACTGGTCACAATAGCTTATATGTGCAAAATCGTTTTTATCTAATGCAAGTCCTGTATAAGTTATCTCCTGCCCGCCAGAATTACCAATTTGCTCAATTGTATCAATATACCATTTATTATTACATCTCCATGCATAATTTAAATAGTGATTCCCATAATAACTTATATGAGGATTATCATTTTTATCTATCTGCAAACAAATTTCTCCTCCTAACCCTCCGCAATTTTCAACTTTTTCTATTTCCCACCCGGAGTCTGCTTTTTCTGCATATTTCAAGGCGTATGTGTATAGACTGTCAGTGTCACGGTAACTGCAAGCATAAGCCATAGAAGGCATATCCTGACTGTTAATAGCCATAGAAAGATGCCAATCACATTCGGGAGAACCTGCAGAATCAATTGTTTCTATATGCCATACCCCGCTATCCAATACTGCATGCCTGATTCCTCTTGTCGGATAAAGAAGCGGATATGCAAGATGTAGAATATCTTTTTTATCAATTACAATAGAAACTGCTCCGGAAGCTAATTTTCCTACGCTATCTATTATTGTTTTATGCCAACCTGTGCTATCATGATATGTATATGCTACCAAAGAACTGTCATTATTGATTCCTATACTGTATACTATATGTGGTTCTCCTTTGCTGTCTAATGTAAGGGATGTGCACTCTATCCAGCTTCCATCAGGTTGCTCTTTATGCCAGCCTGTGTTGTCTTTCCAGATATATCCCAGTGAGCCTTGCCAAAAACTGATATGTGGATAATCAAAAGAGTCCAGCTTAAGTGAAGGGTCAGTCCCTGCAATTTTCCCTTCAATCGGCACGTCTTCCAGTGTCCAAGTAGAATCAGGATTCCGACTTGCATACATAAGCCCTTTGCCTGCATACTGGCAATAAGCAATGTGTGGAATATCAAGAGAATCAAGAGCAATAGATGTCCCATATTTTCCGGTGTAATAGGTAGTATCAACTGTCGAAATATACCAGCCGTTTTCTGCTTGCGTACACAACGGCGCAATCCAAACCATAAATAGAACTAATCTTAAGTATTCTTTCATAGATCCCCCTCCATTTCTATCTTATTACCTCTATATTTAACTTGTTTTGTATTCCGTCAAGTTTTATCTTTTCCATTCCAGGCAAGCAATTCGGTCTATCCCAGCCTAACCCACATATTTGTGCGGTATCTAATTCCTGATTGTAAATTGAACATTTCTGCGAGAGAGCAAGATTCTGAACAGCAGTAAATGCGGGCCAGACAGCTACTGTCCCAAAAGGCGATGACTCGTATGCCCAAGCTTTTATAGATAAAAAGACTAAACAGAAATATACAAATTTTTTCATCTTGTACTCCTTACCTCAATTTAACTACTTTTAATGGTTTATAATTATTAACTTTTATGAAGTAAACCCCACTCTTTAGTTTCTTTCCTATTATATTATCTTTAGTTTCTTCTATTAATTTACCACTTACATCGTAAATCTGTATTTTTGTTTCTTTATCTTTTACTGATAACTGTTCACTGATTACTGTAAACGCTACAAATGGATTCGGTTTTGCTTCTAATTTAGCATTTAGAATTAAGCATTTAGAATTATTTTCTTCTACTCCTACTCCTTCTCCTTTTATATACTTCAATGCAGCATAACCATTGCCTCCACTGTTTACAACCCCACGATAACTAGCATGAGCATACCCATTGTTATCTATTGCAAGAGATGTAGAGGACAAATTTGTTGGCATCGGAAAAGAATCCAAATTTTCAATATACCAGATATTGTTTTTTCTCCATGCATAAATCATCCCTATGCTACTTACACAACTTATGTGTGAATTATTGTTTTTATCAATGAATAAGAAAGCCTCGCGACAACTTACAGTAGTCTCTACTGCTTCAATTTTCCATACGGTATCCTCTTTTACCGCATATCTTGTTTGTCCTCTGAAATACGCAATACATGGTCTGTTTAATGTATCAATCTTTAAAGAAGGTGCACCATTATAAGGGGTATCTACTCTTTCAACTTTCCATTCTTTTAATGTTTTTTTAGCATAATATTCATTCACTCCATTTGAGGAGTAGGCAAGATGTGGACAATTGGCAGTATCTAATGCTATGGAAATCCATGCGTAAGTTCCTGCAGAACCTCCTGCTCCCATAACTGTATCTACCGTATCTGTTTCCCATATCGTCCCTGTCCAATGAGTATATAACACCATATCCGCATCAAACCAATCGGATGACGTCCAGCCAATATGTGGATTTCCTTTTTTATCAAGTGCGATAGATGTCCAATCTACCCACGGTCCCGGATACACTTCTATTGTATCCCATCCTGTTATATTTTTATGTATATATCCGAGTCCATTAAAGAAACAGCTTATATGTGGATATCCTGACGAATCCAATGCAAGAGATGGTCTTGAGCCTCCTAACGGTTTATCAGATACCCATTTAGAACTGTCTGTATTATAATGGGTATATATGAGTCCATTCTTTTCATAAACAATATGCGGATTCCTCATTGAGTCAAGGGCAAGAGAAGTTATCTCAACCTCAGACCCGATTGCGCTATCCAAAATTGATATATCCCATCCTTTTGCCTGCTGAAAGGAGTTATAGTCTGTGATTGCGCCCTGTCTGTTCCATTATTTCTTTCCATTAATCTATTATAAGCATTGCGTTTCATCTCACATATATGTAATGAATCCATCCCGTTATAAGAAATGTATGCTTTGGCGGTTAACGGAGCAACCAAAGTTATGAACAAAACCAACTTTGAATATTTTTTCATAGACTTCCCTCCATTTTTATCTTATTACCTCTATATGTAACTCATATTGTATTCCGTCAAGGTTTATTTCTTCCATTCCCGGCAAGCTATTTGGTCTATCCCAGCCTAACCCACATACTTGCGCTGTATCTAATTCCTGATTGTAAATTGCACATTTCTGCGAGAGATCAAGGTATTTTACTGCATCAAAGTCGGGCCATACAGCTACAGTTCCCCATGACGAAGATTCGGAAGAATGTAACTTTGTTATCAGCCCACACAAGATAATACCTGCCATAATCCACATACTTCTGTAGAGTTTTAGCATTTGAACCTCCTGTTTTATTTTATTATCACTGCCTTACTGGTTTTTACTTTATCGCCTATCGTCAAATGGCAGAAATATACGCCGTTCTTTATATTATTCGTTTCCCATTTAATTGTGTGTTGCCCTATAGATTAGTCACGGTTTACAAGATTAATTACCTTTCTGCTAATAACATCATAGATACTTAATTCTATTTTCTCCTTTTTCACCAAAAGGAGATGTTAGAGAAAAGAATAAAAGGGGACATACCCAAAAATCTAAACTCTTCTTGGGCAATAGCATCAACGTTTATCCTCAGTGCTCTCTCCTATTAACTCTTAATTTTCTACTTCATTCCTCTTACTTTTACCTTGACAGTAAGGCAAATAGAATATAGATTAGCAATATGTTTAACACAGAACAAGAACTGGTAAGGATTAAGAAACTTGAGGACTTAAGAGCGCGAAACATAAATCCTTATCCTTATAAATTTGAAATAAGTCACACCGTTGCCGATATCAGAAAAGACCCCGCGGGACTTATAGCCCAGGGAACAGTAGTGACGACTGCCGGCCGGCTTATGGCGATTCGCGGGCACGGGAAATCAAGCTTCGGTAACATCCTTGATGGGACAGGAAAAATTCAAATATACTTTAAAGCGGATACGTTAGGCGAAAAATACGAATTACTGCAACTTCTCGATATAGGCGATTTCATCGGAGTAACCGGACAGATATTCGAAACGCATACCAAAGAAATAACTATAGTCGTCAGCGATTTTTCTTTTCTTGCAAAGTCTTTGCATCCGTTGCCCGAAAAATGGCACGGTATCCAGGACATAGAAATGCGTTACCGCAAACGACATTTAGACCTTATTATGAATCACGAAGTTAAAGAGGTCTTCCATACGAGAGCTAAATTAATGTATAACATTCGCGAGTTTTTAAACAAAAAGGGATTTGTTGAAGTCGAAACTCCTGTGCTCCAACCCGTATACGGAGGCGGTTTTGCAGAGCCTTTTAAAACGGTTTATAACGCGCTCGGGCAGGAAGTGTATTTAAGAATTTCCGATGAGCTTTACCTAAAACGACTTGTCATAGGCGGGTTTGATAAAGTGTATGAATTCGGAAAAGATTTCCGGAACGAAGGTATGGACAGGTCACATAACCCGGAATTCACCCAACTGGAACTATACCAGGCTTATGCCGATTATAACGATATGATGAATTTGGTTGAAGAATTATTCAAAACGTTATCCGAAGGCAAAGAAATAGAATACCAGGGACAGGTTATAAACTTTAGTCTCCCCTGGAAAAAGATAACTTTCTTTGATGCGATTAAAGAATACTCGGGGTTTGATTTGAAAAACAGTACCAAGGAAGAACTTGCTAAATTGGCATTGGAAAAAGGAATAACCATTTCCAAAGACTATCATCGCGGTAAATTACTGGAAGCTTTTTTTGATGAGTTCGTTGAGCCAAAACTTATAAACCCGACTTTTATAATTGATTATCCGAAAGATATTTCTCCGCTCGCAAAAGAACACAGAGCAGACCCGACATTGGTTGAGCGGTTCGAGCCGTTTATTGCGGGTATAGAAATAGGGAACGCATTTTCCGAGTTGAATGACCCGTTAGAACAGTTGAAGAGGTTTACTGCGCAAAGCGGTTTCAGGGAGAAAGGGGATTTTGAAGCCCAGCCCACGGATGAGGATTTCATAGAAGCGATGAGTTACGGGATGCCCCCGACAGGCGGGTTAGGTTTGGGAATAGACAGGATAACGATGTTTTTTACGAATTCGCATTCCATAAAAGATGTGTTGTTGTTTCCGCATATGAAGACAGATAAGGGAGATACGCCACAAAACGACCTTAACGAAAAAAGCAAAGAGTAAAGAATATAACTGCGAGATTTGCACCCTCCAAACGAAAGGTGGGCAGGCAAGATTAACAAAAGATTAAATCCGCCTACGGTGGACAGGCATGAAAAACAAAAGATTAAGAAATTAAATATGAAAACTGAATTTTTTATTGCGCGGCGGCATATTACAAGCTCGGGCGGTGCATTCAGAAAAATGATATCCGGCATTTCGATTGGCGGGGTAGTGATCGGCGTAGGGGCTATGCTTATAGCGTTAGCAGTAGAAAATGGTTTTCATAAAAGCTTAAAAGACAGTATTCTTACTTCAACTCCACACGTAACAGTAACGCGGTTTCATCAGGAGTTAATACCGGGCTACAAAGCAATAATGTCAAAAATAAAAAGGATGGAGCATGTAAAAACCGTTGAACCTTTCATATCGGAAAAAGGGATACTGAGAAACTCGGATGAACAGGAAGGGGCTATGATTAGAGGGGTAGATGAAACGGAAAAAATCCCGGGTCTTACAGGCGACAGAGACGGTTTAATCCTGGGGAGTATTCTTGCTGCTTCATTATCGGCAACAATAGGAGACAGTGTTACTTTATTTAGTATAACGGCAAACAGTTCCAGGATAAAAACAAAACGGTATGTAGTTTCGGGCATATTTGAAGGAGGGGCATATATGTATAATTCTGCTCTTGCGTATATGCCAATGGAAGAAACGCAAAAGTTTTTTGAAATCGGAGACCAGATAACGGGTATGGAAATTCAACTCAATAATATATATAAAGCGCCTGAGGTAGCAAAAATCATCAATACGGAAATAGGATTTCCTTATTATGCCACTCACTGGATAGAGATGAATGCAAATATTTTTGCTGCGCTAAAAATAGAGAAAACAGCGGTATTCCTAGTGCTTCTATTGATTACTATAGTAGCATGTTTTGGTATTTCCGTGACTCTGATAATGCTTATCATACAGAAAACAAGGGAAATCGGAGTTTTAAGGGCTATGGGGGCAAGTTCGGGAATGATAAAAAGGATTTTTATGTTGGAGGGTGTTTTAATCGGGACAACGGGAACTATAATAGGCGTTATACTTGGATTTATACTTTCTTTTGTGCTCAGTAAAATTAATATCCTTCCTCCCGGTGTTTATATTGGGGTTAATACAACAGTGCCTGTTTATATGAGGTTAACGGATTATGTTATCGTTAGTTTCGGGGCGATTTTTATATCGTTTATCACATCACTTTACCCGGCAACAAAAGCGGCAAAACTTTTACCCGCCGATGCCATAAGATATGAATGAAATTCTCAGCGCAATAAACATTTCCAAAAATTATAAAGAAGGAAAAGAAGTAGAAGTCTTAAAAGACTTAAACCTCGAAATACAAACTGCCGAGATGATTGTAATTATGGGGCCATCGGGTTCAGGCAAAACGACTTTAATAAACATTCTCGGGGGAATTGACAAACCGAGTTCAGGCAAAGTTTTGCTCGACGGGATTGATATTTTTGCTCATACGGATACTGAATTATCGCAAATAAGAAACCAAAAAATAGGGTTTGTGTTTCAATTTCACCAATTATTACCCGAGTTTACTGCTATTGAAAACTTGAAGTTAGTATCAATGCTCGGAAACAATATGCAAAAAGAATCGTTCTACCTGGAACTGCTTAAAAATGTGGGGCTTGAGGGAAAAGAGGCTCGTATTCCTGCAAAATTATCAGGGGGAGAACGGCAGCGGGTAGGGATAGCAAGGGCATTAGTCAATACTCCCAGTATAGTTCTTGCGGATGAACCAACGGGCAACCTTGACGCGGAAACAAGTGAGGAACTGCACAAATTATTTGCTAAACTCAACCGTGAGCACCGGGTAACGTTTATAATTGCGACACATAAAGAAGCAATTGCAAAACTGGCAACAAGAATATTTACATTAGAGTCGGGCAAATTAAGACAAATATAACTTTATGCTTTACATTTTTGATTTTTTAATATAAAAATATATAATGCTTTGCGATTTATGTCATAAGGAAGAAGCCGTTATACATTGGGCGGTTGTTATAAACAACAATAAGACCGATCTTCATTTATGTGAAACTTGTGCAATTAAGAGAGGGCTTATATCTCCTGAAGGTATGAAACTAAAGGAATTGTTGCCGTTAATCCCGCATACTCCGGAGGTAGATGATATTAAATGCAGCAAATGCGGGTTATCCGTTAATGATTTTCGTGAAACTTCCAAGTTAGGGTGTTCAAATTGTTATATTGATTTCGCAGCAATTTTAATTCCTTTATTGAGGCATATTCACGGCAGCATAGAACACATTGGCAAAAAGATGAAAACCTCAAAAACATCTTTGCCCAAAAAATCGGATTCGGAAATTAAAGTTTTGCGTACTATTTTCCAGGAACAACTGAAAGAATCCATAGCAAAAGAGAACTACGAAAAAGCGGCTCTTATAAGAGACGAAATTAAAAGATTGGATATAGAATGAGAAAGGATAATGAATTGATGTTCGAACCTCCGGTATGGACGAATGCGACCGGCAGTTATTCGGATTTTGTTCTTTCATCAAAAATAAAATTAACAAGAAACTTACAACAATTCAAGTTTCCCGATAGAGCAACTCAAGCCGAGAAGATAAAAGTTTTCAACTTTATCGCCGAGCGATTTCAGTATCCCACTTTTTTGGCGACTAAATTATCTCTTCTGGACAGAGAGAGGTTGATAGAACGGCGTATTGCAGGCCCCGAATTTTTGAAAAACATAGAAGGTAAAGGGCTTGGATTGTGGGACAAAGAAAGTTTTTCCGTAGTAATCAACGATGAAGACCATATTAAAATTCAGCATATAATATCGGGATTAAATCTTGGACTTGCATACAAAGAAATAAATAAAGTAGATAACTTTATTGCGGATTTACTGCCGTATTCTTTTTCTGCGCAGTTTGGCTATCTTACGGCTTCTCCTACGAATATCGGGACAGCGCTACGCGCATCCATATGTTTGCATTTGCCTGGACTCGTGCACTCGGAAAAACTTAGAAAAGTACTGGATAAATTAAGCCAGCTTGGTTTTGCCGTAAAAACTGGTTGTGGAGCAGGGGTAAAGACGGAAGGGAGTTTTTTTGAAATTTCTAACCTTGCTACGCTTGGAAGAAAAGAAGAGGAAATAATATATAGTCTTGAAAAAACGGTACTGGAAATTATAGAGTACGAGAAAGAAGCAAGAGACATATTGTTCAAGACGGCGAGATTGCAAGTAGAAGACAAAATCTGGCGAGCGTACGGCATACTTAAAAATGCCAATATTCTATCGATAGAGGAATTTGTAAACCTTTCATCTGCAGTAAGGCTTGGGATTAATATGAAAGTTCTTAAAGATGTGGATTTAAAGACATTAAATGAATTATTATTGTATGCAAAACCGGCTCATATTAAAAAAATTTCAGGAGATACGAACAGTTCTGTAGAATTAGATAACCATAGGGCGTTGTATGTAAAAAAAGTTCTTAATAAGCATCCATAGTAATGCTAAAATTAGTTAGTTTCGATTGCTGGTCCACGCTTATATGTTTTGACAAAGAAAGTCTTGTCAAAATGAGACATATAAGAGCAAAGATTTTTCAAATTGTTCTATCCGAGTACGGGTATAAATCAGATGAAAGAAATATACAATCCGTTATAAAAGATTCGAGGAAAGAGCTGGACGATGCCCGTTCAAAGACAAACGAAGAGTTTAACGTTGAGCAGACAATAGAATTGATTTTAACTAAACTTAAGATAGGCGAAGGGGCAGTCCGGGGAGAACTAAAAAAGCAACTTGCGGAAGTTTATTCAAAGTCGATAGAATCAATGGATTTAACGTTACAACCGGGAACCATGGAAATATTAGATATTTTAAAAGCAAGAAAAATTAAAATCGGATTATTGTCAAATACCGAACATGGGGACGTAGAGGAGAAGCTTTTTAAAAAATTCAATATAAGTAAATATTTTGATTCCGTGATATTTTCCTGTTATTTTGGGTTAAGAAAGCCGGCGCCGGAAATATTTAATAAGTTATTAACAGAATTAAGGGTAAGTTCTTCGGAAGCCGTTCATATAGGGGACAGGCTTATAGACGATGTTTTCGGGGCGAAGAGGAGCGGAATAAAAGCGATTTATTTAAAACCTCCCATTGACTATAAGGAAGAAAGAATTATTGAACCTGATATAACGATAGAGAATTTTTTTCAGTTGCCGGTAGCGTTGGATAAATTATTCGGGAGTTAACTAGTATGCGCCTGTAGCTCAATTGGATAGAGTAACGGCCTCCGAAGCCGTGTGTGGAGGTTCAAGTCCTCTCAGGCGCATTTTGATAAGAGAAGGAAACCGCGTTTTATTAGCCCCATCCCTACTCTATTTTTCTGCAAGAAAGGGCATATATCTGTCAAGGGCAGGAGTCTGTCTCAGGCGGATTTCCCACAAAAAAGGAATGGTGCTCTAATAAAAACAGGCAAACACGCAGGTTTGTCTCTAAGAAAAAAAGATTTCTTTGAAGGAGTATTAGCTCATGACCGGACTCGGACCGGTGACCTTCCCGCCTTGGCGGGATGCTCTGCCAAATGTAAATTTTTTAGATGTTTTCGAGGAGTATTAGCCCATGACCGGACTCGGACCGGTGACCTCGTCCTTACCAAGGAAGTGCTCTGCCACCTGAGCTACATGGGCGTTAGTTATCAACTTTTTAAATGCTCTGTTGCCTGAAAGTACTTGAGAGCGTTTAAAAAACATATTTTAATATATAGACTAAATAAATCTTTTGTCAATTTTCAAATTAGATAGATAACGTTTTTAGTGCTTTTTCAATGTAAGTTATTTCTTTTTCTGTTATGGGATCCAATTGTTTTTCGACTTTGAGCAACGAAATTTCAAATTCTTCTATCTGTAACTTACTGGCTACAACTTTGTAATCTTTTAATATTTCCAGCGCTTGCGCAAGTATTTTTGTCTTAGATGCTATGCCAACAAGAAGGCAGTTCTCATTTATTTTAACGATTTCTATTCCCGGTGTTTTTACTAATTTTGTTCCTATTTCTATAAGTTTAACAATTTCAGCAACAGGCGCGCTTACTCTATAAAAATCTTCTATTGCATAATAAAATTCTCTTAAATATCCTCTTTGAGTTCCTCTTAATTTTTGTTTAATAGCTTCTAATTTTTGTGTATCTACTTTCCTTAATCCTTCATCAAAATCCCTGAATTTCGGAAGTATGGTGGAAAGACTTTCTTTAATCATAGCATAAGTATTTTCCGTTCCTTTTACAACTCTAAGGTCAAAAACATTTATTTCAAGATTACGATAAATCCCGGGAGTGCCATGTGCTACAATTGTAATTGTTTTGTGTTGTTCCAATGTCGAGATATATTGATTTACCGACTCTTTTGGAGAATGGTCTTTAACTATTATAAGTTTAAATTGAACAAATTCCGGGGACACAAACACAGGCGAAAGGTAGATTTGAGGAATTTTTGTAGCAGTATATTCTTTAATTAATTGAGGAATAATTGCTTTCGCATAATGCTCAAATCCGCCATAAGATTCTATTGTTTTCAGGGCATTAAATTTTTTACTGATTATCCTGTTTGATATTACATTTTCGAGGGACTTTATTGGTTGATGTCCCATTACTTCTATTCTATAAACCACTATTCCGTCAGAAGTGACATATTCTTTATTGTATTTTATGCTATAATTAAGCACTATGCTTTTTATTGCCTCAAGCGCTAATGCTAACGAAAAATCTCTATCAAAAGCAACTATAGTTACGCCGGTAACTTTCTCTGTGCCGACAGTAAAATGAGTCACCTCTATTTGTGGTTTCCCCCCGGATTTTTTAACTTCCTGGACAAATTCATAATCTGTCAGGATAACGGATGCAAGATGTTCAGCGCTTCGTTCGGATAAGTATTGTTCTTCTCTTGAATTAAAAAATTTGGTTACTGCGCCTGCTAAATCAGTAGTAAGCTTATCCCACTCTTTAAGTAATTCCATCACCTCTTCAAATTTTTCTACTTTTTTGCTGCCCTGTGTAATTAATAAACGTTTACGCCAACCTTTATAACATAGTTTATACAATTTATTTCGCAGTTCTTCTTCCTGATTTAAGTATAATTGAAGCTGGTTAAAATCTTTTACGCTAATTCCGTATATCATTATTGCAATTTTTTCTTCTTTATATGTAAACACTGTTCCCCACGAAGTTTCTATATTCCAATCCATATCCGTAATGGCTCCTGCGGTAGCTTCGGCTAAACCTGCCCAATCCAGAGCTAAAACGCCTAAAAAGAAAGCAGTAGGGTATTCTTTAAGATGTTGTTCGGGAAACAGCAAAGTTATTCGTTTTTCTTGTTCCCACTTTGTTAGTAATTGTTGGGAGATATCGGTTAATGTGCTTACCGGTATTTCGGGCAGTATGCTTTTGAAATCTATCCCTGCTTCTCCTACCTCGCCAGAGCGGGGTAAACTCTGGATAGGCCTCGCGGGATGTCCCATTTTTGTTTGTTTCATATTATTAGTTCAATTCGTATAATGATTATTGAGTCATTGCATAAACTACTATATTTATTCCAAACTTAAAAGCTTCTTCCCTTTTTATTTCCGGGTCTTTATGAACGGATTCATCTGCCCAACCGTCCGAAATATTCGTTTCATAAGTATATAATATAACAAGTTTTCCCTGATAAAACATACCGTAACATTTAGGCGTTTTCCCGTTATGTTTATGAATTTTAGGCAAAAAAGTAAAATCATAAAAAGAATGATAAACAGGGTGTGAATAAGCTAATTCTTCAAATTCAAGAGAGGGGAACACTTTTTGGATTTCCTGTCTGAAGGTTGAATCTAACCCGTAATCATCGTCTACATAAAGAAATCCTCCATTGATAAGATATGTCTTTAAGTTTTCTATTTCTAAGTTTGACAATTTTATATTTCCGTGTCCCGTAAGGAATAAAAAGGGATAGTCGAATATTGCCTTATCCATTAAAGATACTATTATTTCTTCGGGGTTTGCTTTCATAGTAGTTCGATTATTTAATTCCATTGCCAGGTTTTTCAATGCTGACGGGTCATTATACCAGTCGCCACCCTCGTATTTAATCCTCGCAAAGTTTAAGTTATAAGCAATAAGAAATCCAACAATAATAAACATTTTAGTGTTACTTAATAAACTACCTATTTTTAAAGTCAACAAGTTTTTGTTAAAAGAGGAAAAGTTAGGGGAGTGGAAAAGTACGAACAAGAGAAAACAGACAGAAAAAAAGAATTATTAGCCACGGATAACGGACACGGATTTACACGGATAGAGATAAAACAGATAATCTTAAAAGAGAATAAAAACAAAAATAATTATGTCCGTAAACGGGCTGACAGGCAAGGGGTTTTACCGCATAAGCACTATTTTTTCTCTTATTGTTTTTCCGTCTGAGATTGATAATTTACAAAAATACACTCCGTTTTTTACTTTTATTCCTTTTTCATTCACTCCGTTCCACCTTATATTTGAACTGTTAATTTCTGATTGCGAGAAAGTTTTTACTATTCTGCCGCTTAAATCATAAATTCTTAAATTAACACTTTCTCCTTTGCTAATTCCCGACAACCGAATATTCAATGCCGAAACAGCTGGATTAGGCGACATCTCCAGTTTTAACTTTTGACTTATTGCTTTTGAGTTGTTTTCCTCTATTCCTACATTTCCAACCGAATCTGTTTTTATAAGGTAAATATCTTCTCCAATTGTCCCGGAATAATCTTTATACCCGGCAATAACATACCCACCATCGGATACTTGTTGAACGGAATATGCTGCATCATCGTTAATTCCGCCAAATGTTTTTGTCCATAAGGTATCTCCCGAAGAATTAGTTTTAATAAGATAGGCATCGCACTTGCCTGCCCCGAAAGAGTATGTAGTTCCTGCAATGATAAATCCACCGTCTGTGGTTTGTTGAACGGAATAACCATAATCGGAGCAGCTATCTCCACCGAAAATTTTTGTCCAGAGAGTGTCTCCCAACGAATCTGTCTTTACTAACCAAACGTCTCCTTTTCCTGCGACATAAAAATTAGTTCCGCCTGTTAAAATATAGCCATTATCTGTGGTTAGTTGAACCTCCGAGAATCCTACATTTATCCCATCATAAGTTTTACTCCATATGCTATCCCCTAAGGAATCTGTCCTTAATAAAAAAGCAAATTTTTTATATATTGAATCATATATTGTCCCACACATAACATATCCTTTATCCGGAAGTTGTTGAACAGAAAAGCCACTACACCCTCCCTCCAGGCTAGTATTATAAAAAAATTCTCCCCATACAATCATTCCGAGAGAATCTATTTTGCAAAGGGCAGTACGATCACCATAGTCATCACTGCCTGCTATGATATATCCATTATCTGTAGTTTGTTGAATATATGCCATAGCAAAATTATAACCTTTTATCCATAAAGTGTCTCCCATTGAGTCCGTTTTTATAATAATTCCACCTGTTTTATCTCCTCCAAATAGGTTGCCTATTATAATATACCCGTTATCCGTAGTTTGTCGCACGCATCTACCACTTATAAGAGGTCCAAGAGAACCCAAAGGACTTTCAAATTTTTTTATCCATAAAGTATCTCCTATTGAATCTGTTTTTATAAGAGATATTTCCTTTTTTGCAGCAGAGTACGAATGCCCTACAATAACATACCCGCCGTCCGTAGTTTGCTGAACAAAATTGCCCACATCCTCAACTCCGGTTTGCCCATAAGTCCGCTCAAAGGTTATGGTTGCGTTAGAAACTAAGGGGATGCTAAATAAAAATACATTTATTGCTGCAATTAAAAGTTTTTTCATTTTTATCACCTTCCTTTCACGATATTGTGTTTAAATTAATCTTCTGTCAACAAAAAAAGAGAACAAAAATTCAACCACTGAAGGCACAGAGAAAAAAACAGATAATAAAAAAATTAGACGGGATAAACTCTCCTAAGGCGGGCCATGCCTAACGGCAGGTAAACAGGCAGGATAAAAGATTAAAAGGTTGGAAGAAAAAACAGATAGGATAGGGGAAGGATAAAAAAAGATAACAGAAAAGAAATGGATCCCGCCATAGCGGGATGACGAAAAGAGAGAACAGAAAAAGAATATCTTGATTGTTCTGAAAGAGTAGATATTACTTAGCAGTTACGGATGTTTGGAGTATTTTCTTAAAAAATCCCCGCGAAGAGTACGTAGGTTCGAGCACTATTTCAATTTTATATTCGCCCGGTTTTACCGGGTTGCCCGAATTATTTTTTCCATCCCATACTATATTGTGTTCAAAGGGCTCTTCCGTATAATCACTTATAAAATCTCTTACAAGTTTATTATTTGAATCGTATATTTTAGAAGTTATTATAGCCGCTTCCGTTATATATGTTGATATGGTAACGCCCTTTTCTTTACTGTCAAAGATTTTGGGATAACAGCCTTCTACGAATCCGTCAACTCCAATCCAGTAGTAATCAATAGCTTCGAGGCTTACTATAAAAACCTGTCCATATCTTCTCCAGATTGCAATTCCTCTTGGGGCGTCTTGCAGTTCAACTTTGTCAATATATCTTAAATATCTATCAAATTTATGGACACAGCGATTTGTTTTATCGGTTACCCATATATTCCTGTAATAATCAATCGCTACGGATTTAAAATAAGCGCTGTCAAGTTTAAGAAGTTGGGATTCTGTTTTTGTCAGTAGTTTCCCGTCGAGGTCAAATTTTTGTATCCTTCTTCCGTTATCGTCAATAACTATAAGAAAATTATCTCTATAATATGCCCATTCTTCTTTTTCGTCCGCAATGGCAATACCGGTTGGCAGAATCAATCCCGTTATTTCTTTTATAAATTGACTGCTATCGTTAAATATTTGTATTCGATTGTTCCCTTTATCCGTTACCCATATCCTTTTATAAGAATCAATTGCCACATCATAAGGCTGGTCAAATTCGCCTTTATTACCGCCAAAATGTCCGATTGCCGTTACCCATCGTAAGGAGTCTATATCATCTTTGAGCCTTACTATGCGGTTATTGCCTAAATCTGCGACATAAAGGTCTCCTTGCGGATTGACCGTTATTCCCCTGGGATTCCAGAATTCTCCGGTTCCCGAGCCGAGTTTACCGTAGGTTTTTATTTTTTTCAGGGCTACGTTATACACTATTTGATTAGCCCAGGAGTTTGTGCAATATACGGCAAGCTCGTCATCATCGTCTTCAGTTTTGGGATTATCCGTGGCGTCTAATTTGCAGGCAGTAATACATTGAGGTTCCTGAAAGGAAATGGTTTTCCCTAACAGCATTTTCAATTCAAAGGGAGTTGCTCTATTGTAGCCCATATTATGCCCGAAAGGAGGCCTGGTGAGAGAAGTGGAAACAGTATTAATCAATAAAAGCAGCCATTCCATAATTATAAAAAATTAAGATTATTAAGGGATTTGTCAAGGATTTCGAATTATTCGGAAAGTAGATTTGAGGCAAACGCTTTGCTTCGTTCAGAGGTCTAAGGACTTTCACCATGCCAAGAAAAATGGCAGGTAGGCGGGAATGACGACCAACCGGAGGCTTCGTTACAGCTGGGTCAACAATAAAAAGAACCCAGAGGATAAGAAACAAAACATATCACTCTGGGTTGTTGTGTTATTTGACTCTGCCTTTTAATTCTGAGCCAGTTCTGAATCTGACTACTCTTCTTGCAGGAATGCTAAGTGCTTTGCCATTCTGTGGATTTCTCCCCTTTCTGGCTGCTCTCTTTCTTACATCCCAGCTACCAAATCCGACGAGTGTAACTCTTTCTCCCTTTTTCAATGCATCTGATACGCCTGCCATAAACTCATTAAGCGCTACTTCTGCTGCACTTTGGGATACTCCGGACTTTTTTGCCATTCTGGCAACAAGGTCTGACTTATTCATTTGTAAATCACCTCCTTTATTAACTGTCTCGAGCTTTAACATATCTAAAACCTTTGTCAAGCATTATTTTTGATTTTTTTTATTTTTCTTTTCCATCGGACATTGGGGTCTATAGAGAAAAGTGTCTGTAAGTTATTGGTATATAAGGAGATATGTAGTGAAAAGGACAGATGTGGGGGTGCGGAAAGGGGGTATAGAGATTTTAGATTTTGGATTGCGGATTTGGGAATGAACAGATATATACGGAGATTTTAGAATTTTGGATTTTGGATTGCGGATTTGGGAATGAACAGAACAAATAAGACGGATAGGACAGATAAGTCAGAGAGGATAAGATGGATTCCTGCCACCGCCAAGGCGGGATCTTCGACTTCCGCAGGAATGACAAGCTAAGAATTTCTTACCCCCCGCACAATAAACCCGCCATGTTTGACCGGACACATAGGTTACATTTTAGACCGGAGACATCGGTAACACTTTTTTAATAATTTTCTTCTTTTTCAGGTCGATTAATCCTAATGGATAAAAGCTTATAGTGTGCGGATTAAAAATAGGATAGCTCAGAGGCTAAGAACAGAGGGGGCATAGAGGAAAGATATGCGGAAAAAAATAACGAATCTGCCACAAATCTTCCATTCACCGGAAAAATCGGCGAATATGGGCGTTTGTATTGGGGTTTGGGCAGGCAAGTTTGGCATCAGAAAACAGAAAGATTCCGGTTGAACTTTTATCTTGACAAACTTTAATTTAGGAGTTTCAATACACGATAATAATTTTGTGTTTACATATAAAAAGCGAGTAAAGTTGTATGAAGGACTTTGGAGTGTCTCACTACACATTCCTGTTAATTTCTACTATTAAAGGGTTATGGATATAGGCAACAGGTATTTGATATGTCATAAAAAAGAAATAGATTTTGTTCTCCGTTTCAGGCGGGGAAGTGAGACTGCAGATATTACTGCGGAGGTGATAACAGACAAGCAGGTAAGGGATTGTAATTTTTAGAATATTAACAATATAAAGCGATTCCGCCTATGGCGGAGTAATTTTAAGGAGGAAGAGGATGAAAAACGGAACAAAGCTTTTGGGAGTCATACTCGCAGGGGCAATCATTTTGGGTTGTGAAGGTCCGAAGATAAAGCAGGCATTAGATGCTTTCACACCACAGGTAAGTGAATTAGAAGGTAAAGTTGCAGGCGTTCAGGGATTAATGGGACAGGCAGCTGAACTTATGAATAAAGTAGTAGCAATGACACAACCGGCAGCAAAGCCAGAGAAAGGCAAAAAAGCAGTAAAAGCACCGAAAATAGAAGCAGCACAGATAGATTCTTTAATTCTTCAGGCAGATAATATTAAGAGCGGTTTAGTAGGATTTGTAGAATTAGAAGGACAGATAACGATGATTAAGGATTCATTAGCAATCCTTGACAAAAAAGCATCCGGTGAAAACAAAAAGGTTATAACTGACCTTAACGGTAAATTAGATGCAGTTGCAGCAAGTTTAGGTGAAGTAAGAAATGGTGTTTCGACTCTTGACGGTATAAAAGCAAAATTAGAAAGCATGAAAGCACCAGTGAAAGTAGAGAAAAAAGGAAAAAAGTAAAGATTGGATAGTAAAAATATGGAGAGAAAGGAAGGAGAAATTACAATGAAAAACGGAACAAAGCTTTTGGGAGTCATACTCGCAGGGGCAATCATTTTGGGTTGTGAAGGTCCGAAGATAAAGCAGGCATTAGATGCTTTCACACCACAGGTAAGTGAATTAGAAGGTAAAGTTGCAGGCGTTCAGGGATTAATGGGACAGGCAGCTGAACTTATGAATAAAGTAGTAGCAATGACACAACCGGCAGCAAAGCCAGAGAAAGGCAAAAAAGCAGTAAAAGCACCGAAAATAGAAGCAGCACAGATAGATTCTTTAATTCTTCAGGCAGATAATATTAAGAGCGGTTTAGTAGGATTTGTAGAATTAGAAGGACAGATAACGATGATTAAGGATTCATTAGCAATCCTTGACAAAAAAGCATCCGGTGAAAACAAAAAGGTTATAACTGACCTTAACGGTAAATTAGATGCAGTTGCAGCAAGTTTAGGTGAAGTAAGAAATGGTGTTTCGACTCTTGACGGTATAAAAGCAAAATTAGAAAGCATGAAAGCACCAGTGAAAGTAGAGAAAAAAGGAAAAAAGTAAAGATTGGATAGTAAAAATATGGAGAGAAAGGAAGGAGAAATTACAATGAAAAATAGTATAAAGCTTTTGGTAGTGGTAGCAGCAGGCGTATTAATTATGGGTTGTGAAGGTCCGAAAATAAAGCAGGCAATAGATGCTTTAAAACCACAGGTTGATGAATTACAGAATCAGGTTGCAACTATGCAAACACCTCTCGGACAGTTAACTGAAATCGGAAAGAAAGTATCAGAAAAAGTAGAAAAGACACAGATAGATTCTCTTATTCTTCAGATAGACGGTTTAAAAGGAAATTTGGTTTCATTATTGGCAATCGAAGAACAGGTTACAGTAATGAAAGACTCGTTGGCAGTGCTTGACAAAAAAGCGTCTAAAGAAGTCAAGACGGAAATAACCGAATTGAACGGCAAATTAGATGCAGTCGTAGCAAGTTTAGGTGAAGTAAAGATGGCTTGCGGAGTTGCAGATGGCTTAAAGGGGAAATTAGAAACAATGAAAGCCCCTGTGAAAGTAGAAAAGAAAGCCAGACCACCAGTAAAAGTAAAAGTTAAATAAATAGAATAGAATATTGAGTGCATAAGTAGTATGAAAATATTTCTTGTGCACTCAAATATTAACGTGGAGGAACTAATTATGAAAAAAGCGATAGGAATGCTTTTATGTATAGGATTGGTTGTTGGATTTTCTGGTTGCGGCAAAAAAACGGAAGTGAGTAGTGTTGCTGCACCAACAGCTCTTACTCTTGCAGTAGCAGGTGCGGATTCTCTTTCTCTTAAATTAACCTGGACTGCTTCTACTGACACAGCAGATGGGTACATTGTTTATTTAAACGATGCAGCGCTTGATACGGTAACGGCTTGTGAATATACTCACCAACCAACAGAATTAGGAGACTATGAAGTAATAGCATACATTGGTGCGACAAAAAGCGATGCCGCAGAGGCAACATCAAATCTTGAGACTGCTACCCCCGGGTCAAAAGTATATTGGATGGCAGCAGCTACAGCCGTAGGAAATAGTGGATATGGTTGGAGCGCTACCGGTAGCGGAGCAGATTACAGTATGAGCAGTGGCACGGCCGCAACGGAAAAAGCAATGACCGATTTTTATGTAGATTCCGTATACTTAACAAAAGGAACCGATAAGATAATTTCTCCTGATAATTATTATACAACAGAAGGCTGGAATGCAACATGGTTTTATAATTGCAGTGGAAACGTTTACGACACTCTTTCTGTAGCACCGGGATGGGCGCAATGGAAAAACTATAGTGAAGTAACGGCAGTTAATAATACGATTGTGTTGTATGTTAAAGACAGCCACTATGTGAAAATACAGATTACTGTATCTAATTCTACGGGAGATCATTACGTAGAACTTAAGTATGGTTTCCAGAAGATAGCCGGTTTTAGAAGACTTAAATAGAAAATTGGATATTTATAACAGGGGCGGGGATTTTCCCCGCCCTTTTATTTATTAAGAAAGGGGAAGGAGGTAAGATGAAAAACATATTAAAGGGAAGCGGCATTTTAATCATATTAGGAGTATTTGTATTAGGGTGTGAAGGACCAAAAATAAAAAAGGCATTAGACGGAATGGTGCCACAAATACAAGATATAATGGGAAGAATTGCCAACGCCAAAAGTGTGTTTGGAGTAATTGATGCCGCAAGCGAACAGATGACGGACAAAATAAGCAAAAGAGAAATAGACAGTCTTGACATAGAGCTTAATAAAATCCGCGGATTTGTGCCTGAAATAGTGGCGCTTGAGAGTAAAGTAACAGATATAAAAGATTCTCTTGCAGTTCTTGAGGTCCTTGATAAAAAGGCAAAAGATCCAAATCTAACGACTATAAGAGCTTGCAATCAAGCAATCTCAACAGCCCTTTTAGAAATAGGGGAATTCAAAAAAGCTGCCACTACTTTGGATACTTTGTCCGCAAAGTTAAATGCGATGAAAAAAGGAGCAGAGAATCCTAAAGCAAAAGGAAAAACGAAAGGGAAGAAGTAGAGCTGAGCGCGGAAAAGTTATCCATCTCGCATAAACTGTGGTATAAACTTCGCAAGAAAACGGAGAATGTATTTCTAGCCACAGAAGTACACAGATTGGCACAGAAAGAGCAGAAAAGTAAAAGCGGGCAGATTATTTAATAAGGATGAGTTTTTGAGTTTCTCTATGAGTGCCTGTTGATAGGTTTACGAAATAGATACCATTGGATTCTATATGTGAGACAAAAGTATAAGCACCTTTATTAAGAGTTCCCGAATAAATAACTTCTTTCAGCCTTCCGCAGAGGTCGTAAATCGTTAATGATACTTTACTTTCTCCATTGTTGAGCGAAGCGAAATCCGCCGTAGGCGGATTATTAGGGACGGACAAATAAATTTTGTTTTTTATAATTTTTAATTCAGCATTCGGCATTAAGTGTTTAGCATTGTTCTCTTCTACTCCGACGTAGGGGTGGTATTTCAGGATATTTCCGCCACTTAATGCCCATGCATAAGTTGTATCTATGGCACAGATTTTTGATACAGTGCCGGAATACTCCGTTACCCATGTTTGCCCGCCATCGCGAGTTCTCAAGAGGATTCCGTCTCCGCCTGCCCATCCGTTCAATGAGTCAACAAACTTTACGCAGGTTAGTTTATTAGTTACTCCGCTTGTTAATGTATCCCATAGGGAATCAACTCCTCCGTTATTGGTGTATAATATTTTCCCGGTATCTCCGACTGCCCAACCGTGAAGGGTATCTATGAAGTCTATGTCATTTATCCCAGTTGCAAGTGAATAAGAAAAAGATAAATTTGAAACACCTGTAGTAGTTTTAAGAAGAGTTTTCGGACTAAAATTATACGAATATACAACCCATCCATGTAAATAATCTAAAAAACATATTGATGATATCTCCCCCTCATACTTATGTTTACCATCAGAAAAATATGCTCTGTAATAGGATTCATCGTAATCGTAATATGACCAGAATAAACTGTCATCTGCCGTTTCCATGCGCATAACTCCTCCCCAAACATGAACATTTGAAGGTATGTATCCTTCTTGCTTAGTATAGTATGTATTGAACCCGTTTTTTGTTTGCATAACAATCCACTCATAGCAAGTAAGATACCCGGGTATATTCTCCGACCACCATCTTCCTCCTGCCCAACCGTTTAAAGAGTCGGTAAAACAGATAGAAGTCAATTCTATAGTATCCGACACACTCCCGATATTTTTTACGGTCCATGTTTTTCCCCCATCTTTTGTAGATAAGACTCTTCCTTTATAATCAGTGGTTTTGCCTAATGCTGCCCAGCCGTGGAGAGAGTCGGGGAAACTTATGTCATAAACCGTTCCACTGTATTGAGTTGTCCAATACACTGCGAATAAGTTTAGCGGTAAAATACAGATTAATAGTAGCAATAATTTTTTCATAGTTTCCCCTTAACAAATAAAATATCAAAAATTAAATATTAAATATACAAAAATTACTTATTTTATAATCGTTATTTTTTTTGTTATTTTTGTCCCGTTTGCATTAAGTTGCAGAAAGTATATTCCTGTTTTTAGTTCGTTTGCGTTTAGATTAATACTATAAGTGCCTGCGGGTTTAGGTTCATTGGTGATGGTTTTTATACATTTCCCGGAGATGTCGTAAAGATTGATGGAACAGTCCCGACTGTTCCATACGGAGTAGGAAATGATTGTTGAGCGAGAGAATGGGTTTTGAGAGATTTCTAATTTTGATATTTGATTTTTAATATTTAATTTTTCTTCTACCCCGACTTCTTTGCTTAACCGTATAAGATAGACATCGCCCGATGTTTCCCCGAAAGTTCCTGTGGTGCCTGCGATGATAAATCCGCTGTCCGCATCCGAAACGGATTGAACTGAATTTCCTACGTCAGAGTAAATTCCACCAAAAGTTTTAGTCCATAAAGCATTGCCCGAAGAATTTGTCTTAATGATATATACATTAAAATAAGTAGGCGTAGCTATACCAAAAGATTGTGTTTGACCTGCAATGATAAACCCGCCGTCCTGGGCTTGCTGAACGGAATTACCATAATCGTCTTTAGTCCCACCGAAAGTTCTTGTCCAAAGAGTATCCCCGGAAGAATTTGTTTTAATGAGATAAACATTATAATACCCGGGAGTGCCTGTCCCGAAAGAGCTTGTCTCTCCCGTAATGATAAATCCGCCATCCTGAGTCTGTTGAACCGATTTTCCGTAATCATAGGAAGTTCCGCCGAAAGCTCTCGTCCACAAGGTATCGCCTAACGAATCCGTTCTGACAAGATAAGCATCATAAGAACCTGCTCCAAAAGAGCTTGCTCCTCCCGTAATGATAAACCCGCCATCCTGGGTTTTTTGAACGTAAGCGCCCCAATCATTGTTGCTTCCGCCGTAAGTTCTTGTCCAGATGGTATCTCCGGAAGAGTTTGTCCTGACGAGATAAATATCCCCACCACCTGCCCCGAAAGAGGTTGTAGAACCTGCAATGATAAATCCATTTGTTCCGCCTGAGATGGATTGGACGGAATATCCATCCTCATTGCTAAAGTCACCGAAAGTTCTTGTCCAGAGAGTGTCGCCGGAAGAGTTTGTTTTGATGAGATAAACATTAGAATAAGTAGGCGCGCCTATTCCGAAAGATTTTGTTGTTCCTGCAATGATAAACCCTCCGTCTTGAGTCTGCTGAACGGAATTGCCATAATCGGATGAAGTTCCGCCGAAAGCTTTTGTCCAGAGGGTATCCCCGGAAGAGTTTGTCCTGACAAGATAAACATCTTCAACGCCTGCCCCGAAAGATTTTGTCGTCCCTGCAATGACAAAACCGCCGTCAGAAGTTTGCTGGACGGAATTGCCTACCTCAGAGGAAGTGCCGCCGAAAGTTCTTGTCCATAGCGTATCGGATATGGATACGGCAGCGTGGACGTTGGCTGTAAATAATATCCCTGCGCTTACTAAAGAAAAAAGTATTTTCTTTCCGCCTGAGGCGGATTTCGCTTTGCTCAACATTTATTTCCCCCTTTATATTTTCTAATATAATAGCTTCATAATTAATGGTCTGAAAAACAATATTTGTCAATCTTTTTATCATAATAGAATAACACAAAAAGAGAGGCAGATAATTTAACAGGGATTGTAAGAGAATTAAAGAGATAGAAAAAACAGAAAACAGAGAACGGAAATTTCACCGCAAAGGGCACAGAGTTTAAAACCGAGAGAGAACAGAGCCGAAAAAGATTTGAGGCTATCCTGTAACAGATGCGGGACTACAGTGCAAATAAAAAAGGGGCGACTCAACGAGTCGCCCCTACGAATTATTTATTAATTGATTACTGTCATTTTGCGTGTGGCTGTGTAGTCGTCCGTTTTTAGCATAAAGAGGTATGTTCCGGCTGTTATTTTATTGCCTTGCTGGTCTTTACCATCCCATTTGATTACGTGTTGTCCCGGGTTATAGTTTCCATCCATTAGCGTTCTGACGAGTTTACCTGTTATATCGTATATATCAAGTTTGACAAAGGATTTTTGTGGAAGAACAAAAGATATTTTTGTTTCTTTCCTGAAAGGATTAGGCCAGTTTCTTTCCGCACGGATTCTTATGTCAAATTTTTCTTCTATTGCCCGTGGAGGAAGGTTGCATTTAATTTTGTGTAAGTAGTGGGAATATTCATTATACCAGATACTTGTGTCTTTATCTATTGCGGGAGAAGTTATATCCCAGTCGTGGTCCAGAGAACATTTTAATACGGAAGAATCGCCCCAATTTTCTATCATATAAATTTTGTTGGCATCA
This sequence comes from bacterium, assembly GCA_028716385.1. Taxonomy (GTDB): domain Bacteria; phylum Hydrothermota; class UBA3073; order JACQXS01; family JAQTXJ01; genus JAQTXJ01. Next base: position 443,022 of record JAQUPX010000001.1, read on the forward strand.
TCACCGATATAAATCATATTATTTGACATAGCGACTGCCGGTGAAGAAATTCCCGGCATACCGGATAATTTTCTTCTCCATCTGAGTGTTCCCGAAGAAGTGGTTAGCGCATATAAATACATATCATTAGAGCCGACATATACCATATTTCTCGTATAATCAAGAGCAGGGGAGGACATAACGTTTCCACCTGTTAAATAAGTCCATTTCAGGCTTCCGTCACTATTAATTGCATAAAGATTGCTATCTGCAGCGCCGACATAAATTACGTTATTATTAAAAGCCGGGGAGGAACATACATCCCCTCCCATAGGATAGCTCCATTTCAAGCTCCCGTCAGGATTAATAGCATAAAGTTTGCCGGGTTTTTTTGCGCCGACATATATTGTATTATCGTTGCCTATGGCAGGAGAAGAAGTCTGTTCGGAAACTGTAGTGGAAATCTGGTATCTCCACCTTAACGAATTATTTGAATTAATTGCATAAAGGAAGCCGGAATCGCAGGCTACATAAATAACGGATCCGTCGGAAGTAACGACCGGTGAAGAGCGGACAGGAGTATAAACCCTGAATTTCCATTTCTGTACGCCACTGGTATCAACAGCCCAGAGTGAAGAGTCGCCCGAGTTACCGATATAAATTACTTCATTATTATATATAGCTCCTGATGAGTGAGGAAAAACAAACGGAGGATTAGAATTATTCATAAGCAATTGCCATTTAATGGTGCAATCTTCATTTACGCACCAGAAATACCATTTTCCCGTGGGACCTTCTCCGTGTGCGGCGCCCTGTATATATACGTGACCGAAGTCATCTATAACGGGAGAACCGTAATTCCACTCGATTTGTGTGTTACATGTCGTAGTGCAGCAATCCGGACCGTAACGGCTAACCGAACCTATTTTTTGATTGTTATTGTGAAAACTTGGCCATACATCTGCCGAGACAGATTGTCCAATTAAAAAGACAAAAAGAGAAACAAAGAAAAATACATTTTTCATTTTACCCCCTTTAAAATCAAATTAAAAATTAAATATTAAAAATCAAATTTACAGAAAACTAATTAAAACAAACAATTTTATTACTAACAGGGATTTAAAGAAAAGGCAAGAAATTTTTTTATTTCTGTCTTGTAACTCCCTGTTTATTTCATTAAAATTAACTTTTTTGTTGTTTTAATGTTGCCGGTAGTAAGTGTCACAAAGTAAATTCCGTTAGTTTTTATATTGGGAGTGAAGGTATAATTGCCTTTGGTTAATGTGCCTGAATAGACGGTGCTTTGAAGTCTACCGCATAAGTCGTAAATCGTTAATCGTATATTAGTATATTCGTTATTTGGAACAGATAGACAAATCTTATCTTTTATTATTTCCATTTTTGCATTTTGATTTTTAATATTTAATTTTTCTTCCACCCCGACGTAGGGCTGGTATTTCATTATCTTTCCGCTTGCTAATGCCCATGCATAAGTTGTATCTATGGCGCATATTTTGGTTACAGTGTCGCTGGTTGTTGCTTCTACTTCCCATGTGGTTCCACTATTTCTCGTTCTCAATATAACTCCATTTCCACCTGCCCACCCGTTTAGTTGGTCAACAAATTTTACGCAGGTTAAGTTATTAGTTACTCCACTTGTCAGGGGTTCCCATATACTATCATTCCCGCCGTTATCGGTATATAATATTTTTCCGGTATCTCCGACTGCCCATCCGTGAAGACTATCTACGAAATCTATGTCATTTATTATGTTTTGAAAAGTATATAAAAAGGATAAATCTTTAACCCCTGAAACAGTTCTATAGAATAACCTGGTGCCACCATAGTAACTGAATATGGCCCATCCATGTAACAAATCTGTAAAACACATTGCTGTTGAGAGTCCACTCATTTCACAATACAAGCCATTACCAACAATGAAAGCAGTGTTGCCTCCACTATCAGTCCAGCCATATCTATAGAATAGCTTACCGGATACTAGGGTCATTTCTATAAGTGAAGAATAACCTTGAAAACAGGAGAATTTGCATCCCTTTACACCGTATGCCCACGTATTGAATCCATTTGTTGTGTTTAAATACTTACTACTAAAGTACGAACCAAGCGAACCACCTGCCCATCCTTTCAAGGAATCAGCAAAACAGATATTAGTCAATTTTACAGTATCCAACGTGTTCCCAATAATTTTTTCAGTCCATATTTTCCCACCATCTTTTGTAGATAGGACCCTTCCCTTTAAATTAGTGGTTGTTCCTAATGCTGCCCATCCGTGAAGCGAATCGGGGAAGCTAATATCATAAACATAACCGGAGGAATATTGTGTTACCCAGCCGGCGAAAGTTAGTTTTGTGAAGATAAATAATCCTGCAATAATCAAACAGAATTTTCGCATAACATCTCCCGTTATTAAGAAATTAGGCAGATGGATTCCTGCCACCGCCAGGGCGGGATCTTCGACTTTCGCCATGCCTTCGGCAGGTAAACAGGAATGACAAATGGCAGACAACAGGCATTTAAACTTTTGTTTTATTCTATTACTGTGATTTTACGTGTAACCGAATATGAATTTGTTTTTAACCTGCAAAGGTATATTCCTGTTTTTATCTTGTCCCCCTGATTGTCTTTCGCGTTCCATCCTATTGAATGTTTACCTTCGGTGTAATTGCCGGACAAGGATTTAACCAGTTTTCCTGTTATGTCATATATATCAAGATTAACAAAGGATTTTTCAGGCAGAGTGAAAGATATTTTTGTTTCCGTAGAGAAAGGATTAGGCCAATTTTTTCCGGAATTTATTTTGAAATCAAGTTTGCCTTCTTCTATTGATGTAGGTGTTTTATAGCAGTGAATTCTGTGTAACCTGTGAGAATACTCGTTGAACCATATACTTGTATCTGCTGCTATAGCAGGAGAAGTAATCTGGTACCAATAAGTTTTTTGACATACTATCGTCCCATGGTCTACATAATTTGCTATAATATAAATCGTATAAGCATCATCGCCTATATAGATCAAATTATTGGGGAGAGCAATTGCAGGAGAAGAATATTTCGGGTTCCCGGCAAGAGTCGTTGTCCACCTGACTACTCCATCAGATATATTTAGGGCATTAAGGCGGTGATTGTTAGAGCCGACATAAACCATTCCCCTTGTTACATCTAAAGCCGGTGAAGAGTTGACAGAACCTCCCAATGGTCGGCTCCATTTAATTAAACCGGTTCTTGCTGTTACTGCGTATAGTTTTCCATCGTAACTGCCGACATATATAGCCGTATCGGTGACACCAAAAGTATCTGTATATACTCCATATGCCGGAGAAGACTGAATCTCATCGCCTGCAAGGAAACTCCATTTTACCGAGCCATCGCTTGTGTTCATAGCGTAAAGTTTGTTGTTGGAGCAACCTACATATATGGTGCTGTCATCAGGAGAAAGCGTTGGAGAGGAGTATTTGGAACCAGTTGAGGTTGTTAATGTTTTCCAAATTAACGTGTCGTTTGAACTTATTGCATAAAGATATCCATCATCGGACATAGTATAAATTACCGAACTATTTGAAGAAACAACAGGAGATGGGCGTATTCTACCGCCAGTCGTATATTTCCACCTATATGCGCCGGATGAATCAATACAATAAAGAGAACTATCTCCGGGATTACCGACGTAAACAAGACTATCGCCATCTATAGCGCAGGAAGAATTCATCAATAATGAAGTGGGCATTGCAGTGCTTAAGACATATGTCCATTTAACCGAACAATCATTAGCGTCTATACACCACAAGTTCCATGGACCGGATCCACTGGCTCCGCCTTGCATATATACCTTGCGGTTTGCTCCGTCTATTACAGGAGAAGCATAGCTGTACTCAATGTCTATTTCACAAGCGGTATCACAACAATCCGGGCCAAAATTTGGGCTAACCCCTGCCCGTTGACGAGTATTGTGATAATTTGGCCATACATCTGCAGAGATTGTCTGTGTAATTAAAAAGACAGAAATAGAAACTAATAAAAATGCGCTTTTCATCTTCCCCCTTTATCAAATTTCCAGCAAAGCCGGCGTGGAATTCTAACAAAAATGGCTACCCTGTATATTTATTATACAGCACGACCCTGCAAATTATTATTTATTATTCTATTACCGTGATTTTACGTGTAATTGTGTAAGAGTTTGCCTTTAGTCTGCAAAGATATACCCCGGTTTTTATTTTACGACCTTGATTATCTTTAGCATTCCATCCTATTGAATGTTTACCTTCGGTGTAATTGCCGGACAAGGATTTAACTAATTTTCCTGTTATGTCATATATATCAAGATTAACAAAGGATTTTTTAGGCAGAGTGAAAGATATTTTTGTTTCCGTAGAGAAAGGATTAGGCCAATTTTTCCCGGAATTTATTTTGAAATCAAGTTTGCCTTCTTCTATTGATGTAGGTGTTTTCCAGCAGTGAATTCTGTGTAACCTGTGAGAATATTCGTTGAACCAGATACTCGTATCTGCTGCTATGGCAGGAGAAGTAATTTCGTAATCATAAGTGTTTTTACATACGAGTACTCCTGAGTCTACCCAATTTGCAATGATATAAATTGTGTTAGCCTTATCGCCTATATAAATCAAATTGTTAGGAAGGGCAATTGCAGGAGAAGAATAGCCGGGGTTTCCGCCGAGAGCAAATGACCATTTTAGTGCGCCTGTAGATATATCTACTGCATTAAGTTTGTTATTGTTTGAACCGACATAAAGTATTCCCCTTGATTCATCTAAAGCCGGTGAGGAGTTGGCCGTGCCTCCCAGAGCGAGGCTCCATTTAACGGTTCCACCGGGATTTATTGCATAAAGCCTACCTGAGTAGTTGGCTACGTATATAACGGTATCTGAACCGACAGCCGGGGTGGAACGGACTTCATCGCTTGTTGTATAACTCCATCTTACCGTGCCATCGCTTGCGTTCATAGCGTAAAGTTTGTTATTAGAGCAGCCTACGAATATAGTGTTTCCATCCGGGGAAAGCGTTGGAGAAGAGTATTTGGCGCCGGTTGCGGTTGTTAAAGTTCTCCAATTTAGCGTGTTGTTTGAATTTATTGCATAAAGGTAACCATCATCGGACATAGTATATATTACCGAACTATTTGAAGAAATAGCCGGGGAAGAACGTATTCTACCGCCAGTCGTATATTTCCACCTATATGCGCCGTCTGCAGCAATACAATAAAGAGCATTGTCTGCCGGATTTCCGACATAAATAAGAGTATCCGCATCTATAGCACAGGTAGAGTGCATTTGTAATCCGCCGGTAGGATTAGTAGCGCTTAACTGGTATGTCCATTTAACCGAACAATCATTAGCGTTTATGCACCACAGGTTCCAGGGGCCGGTTGCATTAACTCCGCCCTGCATATATACATTTTGATTTGACCCGTCTATGACAGGAGAAGCATAACTGTACTCAATGTCTACTTCACAAGCAGTATCACAACAGTTCGGGCCATAATTTTGACTCAGTCCTGTCCGTTGAATATTAGTATTGTGATAACTGGGCCATACTGACGCAGAGATTGTCTGTCCGATTAAAAGGACAAAGAAAGAAACTATTAAAAGTATATTTTTTCTCATTCTCCCCCCCTTACAAATACGAACTTCTAGTGGCAATTATATATATTCTAATTCTTATAGTATTATGGTGATTTAAATATGAGGTATTGTCAAGTCAAAAATGATAAAAAGTGTAAAAAAGAGAACAGAAAAGAATTTTGACCCTTTGCAAGCTCAGGATAGTAATCTCTAAGAACTAAAGTTCTAAGAGTTTTCTGCCACAGAATGCACAGAATAACATAAGAAAACAGAGAAAGTTGGATGTTAAAACAGAAAGAAAAAAAGGGCATGAAAACAGAAAAATTATAATTACAGATTAGGTACGGAATAACACAGGAAATATACACGAACGGAAAAAAAAGGACAGCGAACAGAATTATTTATTATTTTATTACCGTAATTTTGCGTGTAATCGCGTAGGAGTTAGTTTTTAGCCTGCAAAGATATATTCCGGTTTTTATTTTATTGCCCCGATTATCTTTTGCATCCCAGATTATTGAATGCTGACCTGCAGTGTAATTGGCGGATAAGGTTTTAACCAGTTTTCCCGTTATATCATATATATCAAGGTTGACAAAGGAATTTTCAGGAAGGGTAAGGGATATTCTTGTTTCTTTAGAGAAAGGATTAGGCCAGTTTCTTCCGGAATTTATTTTGAAATTAAGTTTGTCTTCTTCTATTGAGTTAGGCGATGCCCAGCATTTTATTTTATGCAGATAGGAGTATCCGTTAAACCAGATACTTGTATCTCCGCCTATAACAGGAGAAGTAATTGGCCAGTCATAAGTTTTCTTACATACCAGCACCCCGGAGTCTACCCAATTCGCTATTATAGAAATCGTGTTAGAAGCATCACCTATATAAATTAAATTATTAGGAGAGGCAATTGCAGGAGAGGAATATCTTGGTCCCCCGGAGAGAACCATTCTCCATTTTATCGTGCCGTCAGACATATTGAGCGCATTAAGGCGATTATTGGTAGTTGAATCCGAGCCAACATAAACTATTCCCCTTCCGACGTCTAAAGCCGGTGAGGAGTTGGCGTTGCCTCCCAATACACGACTCCATTTCAAGCTCCCATCCTGTCTTATTGCATAAAGTCTGCCGGTGTAGGAAGTAACATAAATAATAGTATCCGTTATTAAAGTTGAGGTATCCGTATATATTCCGATGGCGGGAGTGGTGCGCACTTCATCGCCCGTTACATAACTCCATCTTATGGAACCACTGTCTGCTTTTATGGCATAAAGTTTGTTATTATAGGAACCCACATATATGGTGCTATCATCAGGAGAAAGTGTTGGAGAAGAATATTTACCGGAGCTTGCGGTTGTTAAAGTTTTCCATTTCAGCGTGCTGTCCGAATTTATTGCATAAAGATAGCCATCATCGGACATAGTATATATTACCGAACCATCCGAAGAAACGGCAGGAGAGGGGCGTATTCTATCACCGGTTTTGTATTTCCATTTATATGCGCCGGATGAATCAATACAATAAAAAGAACTATCCGCAGGATTGCCGACATAAATAAGACTGTCTCCATATATAGCACAGGAAGAGTGCATTACTAATCCATTGGTAGGCATCGAATCGCTTAAGACATATGTCCATCTAATTGAACAATCGTTAGCATCTATGCACCAAAGGTTCCAGGGGCCCGAGGGACCGACTGCGCCCTGCATATATACTTTTTGGTTTGCTCCATCTATGACGGGAGAAGCGAGACTAAGCTGAATATTTACGTCGCAAGCGGTGGAACAGCAGTCCGGACCGTAATTTGGAGTTGCTCCCGTTCGTTGTTGAGTGTTGTGATAACCGGGCCATACATCTGCGAAGACCGTATGCCCTATTAAAAGAACAGAAAAAGAAAGCAATAAAAAGGAACTTCTCATTTTTTCCCCCTTACAAATACAAATTTTTCAACTTCGAGTATTATTATAATAAGTTACTAAAAATATACAACTTTGTAGCTTCTATAATGACTCAAATATATAGTTTTGTCAAGAGGTTTAAATATGCGGGGAAATGAAAAAAGATATAGGAAAAAAGACATAAGAGGCAAGAAGACTAAAAATTGTCCGCATTTAAGCAATACAAAGAACAAAAGGAATAAACGACGGATTTGTAATAACTTCAAAGGTTTTTCGGAGAATAGCAGAAGAGATTTATTAATGATTTAACATCGTAATTATTTTCCCCTTGACTTTTATAAATTGATAATATAAATATAAAAAATATGGAAACTTATTTTTTACCTGAGGAACGATTTTTTCCATTCGTATTGAGACTTACTGAAGAGAACGATGTTTTCGGGCAGTCCAAAAGGCATATACGTAAATTCAGATTAGAAGCCAAAGAGCCGCCTGTGTTTGATGGGTTCCGAACAGTAGAGCCGATGAAGCATTTTTTTATGAGAGCGAAAGAAATAGTTGCTAAGTTTGGTGAACCGCTCGATAAAGAAATTTCTCCGCAGGTGATTATAGGTGCGAGAAGATGTGATTTGCAGGCGTTGAAAGTTTATGATAAGGTGTTTCTTGAAGGCGAAGTTGTTGACCCGTTTTATAAAGAGAGACGGGAAAAAACTACTATAATTTCTGTGGATTGTGAAGAGCCAACAGAAACTTGTTTTTGTAATATAATGGGGCTGGAACCCTGGAGCGACAAGGATAGTGATATTAATTTTACGCCAATTAAGAAGGGCTATATTGTTGATATAATAACGGAAAAAGGAAATTTATTATTTGGAAATAGTAAAGACTGGTTGCAAACGGCGGACGAAAACGACTTGAACCAGCGTGCGGAAAAGAGAAGAAAAGCAACGGAATTGCTTGGAAAAATAAATTCCGAATATAGTAATATTAAACTGGAAAAAGCTTTAGAAACGGAAAATATGAAAGCAAGAAAAGGTGAACCGATGAACTGCGTTGAGTGCTGCGCGTGTCTGATGATTTGCCCTACTTGCTATTGTTATTTGCTTTATGATGAACCAACAAAAGAAAAAATGAGAGTCTGGGATGCGTGCTATTATCCGGCTTATGCAAGAGTTGGCGGAGGCGCAAACCCAAGACCTGATGTAATGGAAAGATTCAAAAATCGATTTGCGTGTAAATTTGAGTATTCACCCAAAAATCATAACTTGTTCGCGTGTACCGGTTGCGGTAGATGTATCAGCGGGTGTATGGCTAAAATAGATATTAAAAGAGTGTTGTCGCAGCTGGCGAATGCAGCTTCGCAAAAAGAAGAAATATGAAAAAGTTTATAGGGAGCGTTTTTGTAGGAATATTGCTGTTTTCTACTGTTAATGCAAATATAGTTAGTGGAACAAAAGAAAGAATTCAGATGGTCGGGGATTCGTTGCTGAACAATGTTATTGATGGAATGAAAACGAATGATTATGCGAAATATTCAAGGGATTTTGATGCCACAATGAAAGATGCGTTGTCAGAAAAGACATTCGCTATAACTAATAAACAGATAACTGAACTTTTTGGGGAATACAAAAATAGTGAATATCTTGGTTCTTTAAATCAAAAGAAAACGACTATGTTTTTATGGAAAGGAGTTTTCAGTAAAAGCCAGGATGATATTTTAATAAAACTTGTAGTGTCTGAAATAGACGGTAAATGCCTAATTTCAGGACTATGGTTTCAATAAAAAATGAAAACACCATACGAAGTAAATACAACTAAATTAATAAGTGTTGTGGACGAGAGTCCGACTATACGGACTTTTAGATTAGAGCCGAAACCAATAGAATTCAAAGCGGGACAGTTTGCCGAACTTTCCGTTCCGGGAGTCGGAGAAGCGCCATTTACCCCGTCATCTTCTCAATACGACAACGAGAAAATGGAATTCACTATAATGAAAGTGGGAAGATTGACATCGGCACTTTTTAACCTAAAACCCGGTGATACGGTCGGAGTTCGTGGTCCCTACGGGAAACCTTACCCTGTTGAGAAATTTAAAGGGAAAGAAGTTTTTATCGTAGGAGGAGGAGTAGGATTTGCACCGTTGAGAGCGCTGTTTTTGACGCTTATTCATAAGATTGACGATTATAAAAAAATATATATAAGATATGGCGCAAGAACTCCGGATGATATCATATATAAACAGTTTATACCGGAATGGAGCAAACTTGATAAAGTAGATATTAAAATGTCTGTAGACGTCGGCACCAAGGATTGGCAAGGAAAAGTTGGAGTGGTAACCGTGTTGCTTGATGAGATTCCCGTGAGTATAACGGATTCTTCGGTTATAGTATGCGGGCCGCCAATAATGATTAAATTCGTTACGAAAAAATTATTGGAATTAGGATTCCCCGGGAGTAATATATATTTATCAATGGAATCTAATATGTCTTGTGGAATAGGTCAATGTAATCACTGCAGAATTGGCGAATTATACTCGTGTAAAGATGGTCCGGTTTTTACGTGGGACCAGATAAAACATATAAAAGACCCGTTTATATAAATTTTTGAAATAAAGTTCTTGACAAGTTGCATATAATAAGATTAGTATACACTTCTAATTTTGTAAAATCGTTCTTTGAGATTTTTATAGGTATGCATTATTTTTGAGTTCAATCTTTTGAAGAGTTTGATTCTGGCTCAGGACTAACGCTGGTAGTGTGTATTAGACATGCAAGTCGAACGACTCTAACATTCTTAGCAATAAGAGTGTTGGAAAGTGGCAAACGGGTGAGTAATATACAGACAACCTGCTCTTAAGTGGGGCATAGCCTTGAGAAATCAAGGGTAATACCGCATGTGTTCTATTGAACTTATGTTTGATAGAATAAATCCGCAAGGAGCTTAAGAAGGGGTTTGTATCTTATCAGGTAGTTGGTGAGGTAATGGCCCACCAAGCCTATGACGGGTAGCTGGCCTGAGAGGGTGACCAGCCACATAGGGACTGAGACACGGCCCTAACTCCTACGGGAGGCAGCAGTCTAGAAATTTGGACAATGGTCGAAAGGCTGATCCAGCGACACTATGTGAGGGATGAAGGTCTTCGGATTGTAAACCTCTGTCAGGGGGAGCGATGATGACGGTACCCCCAGAGGAAGCCCCGGCTAATTCCGTGCCAGCAGCCGCGGTAATACGGGAGGGGCAAGCGTTGTCCGGAATCATTGGGTGTAAAGGGAGCGTAGGCGGATTTAAAAGTCAGAGGTTAAAACTATGGGCTCAACTCATAGCTATTCTCTGATACTGTAAATCTTGAGCTTGAAAGGGGAAAGTGGAATTCCTGGTGTAACGGTAAAATGTGTGGATATCAGGAAGAACACTCGTGGCGAAGGCGGCTTTCTATTTCAATGCTGACGCTGAGGCTCGAAAGTTAGGGGAGCAAACAGGATTAGATACCCTGGTAGTCCTAACTGTAAACGATGACCATTAGGTGTTCCTGAATTTTCGGGAGTGCCGTAGCTAACGCGTTAAATGGTCCACCTGGGGACTACGGCCGCAAGGTTGAAACTCAAAGAAATTGACGGGGGCCCGCACAAGCGGTGGAGGATGTGGTTTAATTCGATGATACGCGAAAAATCTTACCTGGGTTTGACATGCTAGTGGTACTGACCTGAAAGGGAAGGGACCCGAAAGGGAGCTAGCACAGGTGCTGCATGGCTGTCGTCAGCTCGTGCCGTGAGGTGTTGGATTAAGTTCCATAACGAGCGCAACCCCTGCCTTTAATTATTCCCGAGCAATCGGGATTGTCTAAAGGGACTACTGAGGTCAACTCAGAGGAAGGGGGGATGACGTCAAGTCCGCATGGCCTTTATGCCCAGGGCTACACACGTCCTACAATGGCCGGTACAACGGGTTGCCAAACCGCAAGGTGGAGCTAATCCTTCAAAGCCGGTCTCAGTTCAGATTGGGGTCTGGAACTCGACCCCATGAAGTCGGAATCGCTAGTAATCACGGATAAGTACGCCGTGGTGAATACGTTCTCGGGCCTTGTACACACCGCCTGTCAAGCCATGGAAGTTCTGGGGACTCGAAGCTCCGTGTATACGGAATGAAGGTAAACAGGATGACTGGGGCTAAGTCATAACAAGGTAGCCGTACGGGAACGTGCGGCTGGATCACCTCCTTTCTGTGGAGTTTTTTTGTGAATATTATTTTATGAACTCAAAAATAATGCATACCTTTTTTGTAAAAATCTTTTAAGAAATGATTTTAATATTTTCCTCTTTTACCTCTCGTAGAATTTTTTAACAATACGACCGGGGATATTACCTGTTATTTTCTTGCTTCAACATATATAGAATAGTTTGGGCGGCTATTATCAAAATATGTTGTGTTCCTTAAAACGGGACAAAAACTCTGGCCATATCCGGATAAATATATATCCTTAAAACCTGCAATTTGTAACATCCCGAATAGCTTGTCTTTATTCCACCAGTTAATATGGTTCCCGGGATATTTGCTTTGTAATTCGATGTTACATTTGGACTTGCAGTAATCTAAAGCCTTTTCGTACTTGAACTTTGAAAATATTTCATTAAATTCTTCATCACTAATTTTATATGTATTTTTATCAATATGCAATAATGATGTCTGGGATGCAAAACTAAACAAAAACAATTGTCGGATAGATGCTTCTTTCATCGGTATTGCTATTCTTACCGCATCCATATTTTTTTTATTACTATACATACCTCTTTCTCTTTGCCAGAAATGAAGGTCATTATTTAAAACCGCTTTATAGCATAAATCAATATCTACAGTAGTTAATCTTACGTATCCTTCTTTTTTCAATGCCCTATATATTTCATTGAAAATATTTTGTGCCGATTCATCGGTTATATGTTCAATTGTATGGCTTGAATAAAAAATATTTGCGGAATTATCGGTCAAGGGTAGTGGTTTGCATTCTAACAAATTAAAACTAATATCTATTTTATTTTCTTTGAACCATTCCGAATAGTAATCAATGTTTGTCCAGGCAGGGTGCTTAAACAAACCTGCGCCTATATTATAAAACTTTTTTTGTTCAATATCTTTTTGGGCATAAATTTGATAATATAAATCTATGTCTTCTTTTTTTATTTTTGATATGGAATACCCCATATTAGACAAATTTTTAACAATAGCTTTTTTTATCACGATTTTTTATGTGCCGGTAGACAGGGATATTAGAAATTTAATCCCATACTTATATGCGATACAGAACCTAATTCTTTTGTCGTAAAGGCATAATCAATAGTTAATCCTTTAACTTTTATAACTTCCCAACTTTCCGGTATCGCAGGTTTTAATCCCACGCCAAAAGCCAATCCTTTGTTTATTCCCATTCTTATTGATATTAAATCCCAGATTGTATATTCCATCCCGAGTCTGTAAATAATGCTGCCATACTCATATCCCAAATCTAAAGCCACCAATGATTCTTTTGTCCGGTAATTCGTTCCGGCGATTATGCTCATCGGTCTTTTGTCTTGTTTATTTGTTGTCCAATTTATATTTGTCCCGCCTACATTCTTAATAACTATTCCAGTAGACATCTTCTTGTGCCTATAATTAGCGCCCAAATCCAGCCCCATCCCGTTAGCTTGTACGTTAAATATATCATACCTTAAATACTTTACGTTCACTCCTATTCTCGAATTTTTTATTTGCGGTACCGAAGAAGCCAGAGTAAGAAGTACTACCTGTTCGCTTGCTCCGAAATAACCGGTCGGTTGCGCTACAAGTGTATCCGGAAATTCAGGGATAGAATCTAATCCCATAGTACCGAATAATATACTCGCGGCAATGTTATTTATTACATATACGTTAGGATAGTTTCCCATTTCCCAGTTTTTTTTAGTTATTCCTGCTCCAAAACAATTAAAGTCAAATAACCCGAACTCTTTTCCTTTCATTGCTCCAATTGAAATTCCTTCTTTTTGCAGTATATTAACGGGGTTCCACCAACTACTGAGTGCGTTGCCATCTGAGATAGAACTATATGCTCCTCCCAATCCACAGGCTCTTGCTCCTATTTCTAAGTTCAATATTTCGCCCGTATATTCGCTTGCGTAAACATTACGAAGCATCAGCAAAAATATAAAAATCCCTAATATCTTTTTAAACATATTATCTCAGTATTACAAGTTTCATAAGTTTCTCGATTTGCACTTTTCCCTGTCTTGAAAACACTTTATAGAAATATACATCATTTCCGCACAACGTTCCGTTATCTGCCCTTAAGTCCCATACAATGGATATGTCCTTGCTTAGCACCGGAGGAATAAGCGTTTTTATAAGTTTTCCTGACACGGTGTATATTTTTACCTGACACATCTCCGGCGCGCTGGTAAATCCAAACTTAAACTCCGTCCTGTCGCCCTTTACCGGGTTTGGATAGTTTCCCCAACAATAATTTTTACCCGGTGCATACGGAGGAGTAACAACGATTACTGCACTCTTTGTTGTTTTATTACCTTGTAAATCATAAGCTATGAATAGAAAAGTATGTTTCCCTACGCCGATACTTGTTTTGAAAATCAAGGGTACGGCATATAAACTATTGTCTTCCGTAGGATAAGTGTATAAACTATGAGAAACCGTATCGTGTGCGCCAATAACCGTATCGTGCTCAATAATAATTCCCCTATCTAAAATATCTACGCCATCCTTATCTTTTATTATGGCATTTATTTTTAATGATATTTCCTGCCCTGAACTTTTAAATTCACTGCTGTCGGGAATATCAAGAGTTATTTCCGGCGCCAATGTATCTATCCTTTCCGAAAGCTTGAATAATCCTAGCTTTCTTGTGTACGCTAACGTCCCGGCATTTACTACTACCCACTGTTTGTATTCTTCGCACCACCTGTGAATGGCGGGTTTCGCCAATGAATCATTATTTGGCATCTCTATCAATATATCCTTAAGTATGTTTACTCCTTCCCGCCGCAATGCTAAAAATCCCCCGGACGTGTCGCTTCGGATTTCAAGAACCGTAGAATCCGAAACGGTTTGCAGAGGTACAAGACATTTCAAGAGACTGTCAGTGCTGGTGCACCACCCCCTTGTTCCTTCCAAAGGCCAAACATTGAATAATGTTACAGGAATTGTAGTGTTTGAAACGAAATTATTTGTCTCGTTACTTTCCTCAATTACGTTAGCCGAATCCGTAAAAATAAATATACTGCCTTTCTTTATATTCCACGGGATACTTATGTTTCGCGTTTCTTTCCCTTTCAGCGATAAAAACGATTTCCATAGCAAAGAAGTATCATTTAACGAATCTATCCTGTAAACTATTACGTCAAACGAGTCTGTATTTTGCTCTCCTTTATTGATTATGGGAATATTTAATTGTACTGACTTTGTGCCATCTAATTTTATATCAGACCTAATTACTTCTATATCGGGCAATGATGCCACTTTATACGAATCAACCTCTGTAAATGCTTCTCCTAAATTGTTCTCGACATAAACCTGTAAACTTACAATGCTGCCCGGAAGCTGATACGGAATAGAGTTTTCCGTAATAAAATACCCTGATGTGTCAAGCCCCATATTTATTTGATTCCACGGTGGCGGGGATATTCCCCAGTTACACTTTACAAGCCTAATCCCTGACGGGTCAAAGATTTTCGCTCTCACGTAGACCGAATCATTGTGCGTTGGAAGTTCCGGAGTTGTAGATATTACTATATTTGTTCTGTTTATGGAAAAATTTGCTGCAGCAACAAAATCCGTATTCCCATTGTATATATATGCAAATAGTTTTCCCTTATCCGCCGGCAGACTGATTGTGTCCGGTAAATAAAACCGTGCGTTCCAATTCCCGTTGCTGACAGTAGTTCTTATTTTCTTGAATTCTGTCGTATCGTTTACACATAAGGTGATAATTGCTTCCCCATTTATTGCTCCGCCTGAGGTGGATGAAAAGTTTCCTACCACCGAACACGTCTCTCCTGCTGTGAAAGAAGTTGGTAGAATTGAAAAATTTAATTTCTGGGGGAGAGAGAATTTGCTTCCCGGGTCCCCCAATAATGTTTGTTGCTCTATGGATTTTGCTCCTTGACTGTTGGCAAAACAACGGATTATCCCGTCAAAAGTTAATTCACCTACAGTGTTGTTGGGACTATCAAAAGACTTTAACAAAGGCCCCTCTACCAATCCTTTGTCTCGCAAGAATGAACTACCGGAGGAACCCCAGTATGCAAATGCCCCTCCCGGTGAAAGTATGAAATTCTCACCCATAAAATGTTTTCCCGGGACATCAAATATTGCGTTGTAACATCCGAGCACGGATACGAAAGCCAACCTTTCTATATTCATTAATCCGGGGAGTGCTTCATTCCATAAAAGTCCACCGCTCCATTCTCGCGGGCCGCTGTGCCCGATATACGTTAAAAAACTTGCCCCTTTATTAATTAAATCTACAAGCTCTGTTTGTGCACCGCCTGTCGGGTAATATAGCTTCTCTACTTTATATTCAGGCGGAACTAATTTTATAAACTGGTTTGTAGCATCTATCGGATTTTCCGATGTTACCATACTTGTGAATATAAGATTGCTGCGCCAGTCCGAAAAAGAAAACTGTCTCTGTATTTTGTTAAATACTATTTCAAATTCATTGACATCCTTTACGGGCAATCTGCCTATTAACATATCGGGAATAGGGTCTGTCCCGTCTACGCAGGCATATATATTGTCGGAAGGAATAAGAACGTAATAATCATCAAATATAGACGTAGCGGGGACTATATCCTCATCAAACCCATAAATGTTTCTATGGTCATAACTTGCATCTCCAAGTAATAACACATAAACAGGTGGAGTTGCCCAGTAGGTATACGCATACTTTAAAAATTCTTTTATTGCCATAGCGTATGGAATTCCATAGTTAAATTCATCGTATATGTCCTGAACGTTTACTACCTTACACGTAAATCCCTTTGTTTCCTGCCAATTTGCATAACGGACTGCGCAATCATAAAGTCCGGAAGAAGTAATAATAATGTAATCTGCCATATTTGAAGAATTGCGAAGATTTGCCGTGCCACTTTTTATCAAACTCGGTTTCATCGTGTAGTCTTGCGCTAAGTAAAAAGTGCTGTCCGAATAAGTGTCTTCAAAATTAAACGTATAAGTCGAATCTAGCGTATCTACCTCGCCATTGCTGATAAATGCTGTCCCCGTTTGCCATACGAAAATTTCCGGATTCTTAAAACCTGTTAATTGAAATTTGTATTTGCCCGTAGATGGAGCCGTAAATTTTATTTTCCCTTCCTGCGAAACATAAGATTTAAAATAATTTATATCAATGGAATTTAAGTATACGGAAATATTACCTCCGCTTGGCTCAAGAGTAAGAATGCTTGCTTCTTTTAAAAAAGATTGCGGAACTGATATGTCTATAACTTTTGGTACCCCCATATCACTCGCAAAAGATGTAGTATTAATTAAATTGTTATTTAAATACGTTTTTAAATTTCCGGGACCGCCACTTGTTCGCAAATCAACTTTAATGTTACAGTTCCCGGAACTTATAGGAGATGGTATCGTTAGATTAAAACTATGCTTCTTGTCGAATCCTGCCCAGAACCACGGTGCAATGGTATCGGGATATGCCTTGAAAACCTCATTGATACTGTCTAATTCAAAATGTATTGAAAATGGATAATTAGTCGGAACCGTTTCCTGACCGGGTTTACCGTCCTTCTTAACCAACCTTGCGCCTTTTTGCCAGCCAATGCTTAACCAGTAAACGTTTTTATAAGTGTACATATTAAGATACGATTGCTCTCCCGAAACAGGCTGGGCGTAAAATTCAATCCAGTCATCGGTATAAAATACCCCATCCTCTTCCCCTTGAACGAATATGGGAAGCTCAAGCCCGTTGTGAGTGATTTTTATTGTTTGCGGATTCATAGTCGCAATCTCCGGTACTACACTAACAATGTCCGAATAATTTATTCTATAAACACCTTCGGAATCAACAATAATCTTGCATACCCCGGGCGATTCTTTGGCTGCGGAAAATAATTTAATATCCGGTTTCGCTAACCAGTATTTTGAAGTCTCGTAGTTTACTACGTATCCTTTTAAAATATCTTCTATAGAATTCTTTTCCGATAATCCGGGATTCTCTTTTGCATTATTCCAGCGGACTCTTACTTGCTGAGTTTCACCGGGAACGACCATAATTTTTGCTATGCGGTGTCTTCTGATCCGGACGGTATCAACCAACGTCCCGCCATCTACAGTAATGTTTCCCATCTGCGGAACTCCCACAAGAACAAATTGCGTATCCGTAGGAAGCATCTCCTGATGCTGATTTGCTGATTTGCTGATTCCCTGATATTCTGGTCTGTCTCTGTGAGAGGCATCTCCTGATGCCGATTTCGTCTGTTCGCTTATTTTATTAACTTCAAAAACACATCCCGAAGAACTCGATGAAATTAAACGAATCCCATTATCATTTATTGAGCAAACATCTTTTGATATTAAATTCTTTTTTGTGGGAAGTATCTCCTGATGCTGATTTAACGCCTGCGTATTTATTTTACCAGCATCTAAAACCCTACCCTGCAAACTTATTATAAGAAATATAAGTATATTCATTTATTTATAATCTTTCATTTTTTTCTGTTACAAAAATACAACGGCTTTACATTAACCTGCATTCTCCAGTTCTCATACAAAAATTCATATACGTCACCATCATTTGATATGTCTATTTGTAGAAACCCAATATTCAAGCCACAACCATAAGTTATTCCAGAACGATATCCTCTTGAATCATTAAAATATCCCCCTCTCAACGTAAATACTTTATTAAATGCAAGCTCAACGCCTCCACTATACCAATTTTCGTGTTCCGTACCTACTAAATCCCTGACTATATCTCCGGAAAGATTTATGCTCGGAATAAATGAAGGCAAATATTTTTTTAACGAGGCACTGTTAAAACCAAAACCTGAGCGAACAAGAAATGGCATTTGCGCACCCCAACTATGTCTACTATTGGTATAATGTATGCTGTCCCCTAAATTTTGACAGGATATTCCCAAGGATAACCCCGGGATAGGAGTTTTATAAAGCCCCCCCCCATCAAACACAAAAGTCTTTGAATGGGTAGTATCATAAAGTAGATAATAAGGGGTATCATAAAAGTATTTTAGCGATAACCCTAAACCTATGTTTTTGATAACTTCTTTTCCATAAGAAAAGATTAATGTATAGTCGTAAGTTCTCCACCCAATTTTATTGCCATTCTCATCTGTTATTCCTTCTGTTGGAGTTGTAAACAAACAGCTGTATCCTAAGCCAAAACTTCCTATTTTGAAAGGGAGTGGAGTTATCCCACCAACATATGTGTATTTTAGAGCATAAGCAAATAGCCCTTCCGATGGAAGCATACATCCGATTTCTACATTTTTGCAGAAAGCAAGTCCGCCGGGATTATAATAAACTGCGGTAATGTCGTCTGCAACCCCTGTAAACGCAGAACCCATAGCTACCTGTCTTGCCCCCGGATTTATCGTAAGAAATTCTCCTCCGGCATCACTAAAAAAATTTATAACAATAAACAAAATCATTCCCATTTTTTCTCTTTATCCTTATTCTTTCACTACTCTTAACTCTCTATTTTTTTTAATCTTGTAAATCCTGTCTAAATTTTGTTCTCTTCTCATCTTATCTTCACCACTTTCATCGTCTTATTCGTATTCGACTTCACGAAATATATTCCCGATATCACCTCTTTCCCATTCATATTCCTTCCATTCCAGACTCCATTAATTACTTCCGTAACGAACATCCCCGTTTTATCGTAGATTTTTACGCTGCCTTCTTCGCTATAAATTTTTGTTGACCCATAAAAAGGGTTCGGACTTGCCAATAACGTATTCGTTGTCTCCGGTGTTTTGCCCTTTGTGGAGATGTTTTCCTTGAAATATACTTTCGGTGTGCCATCTCTTTTATCCCAGAACAACGCGTACAGGTTTTCGTTATTATCTACTGCTATGGAAGGATTTGAAGCGTTTACGGACGAATCCGTTAATTGAATGTCTTCTCCCCATATCCCGTTGGCAAGTTCTTTATAATATATTTCCCAGCCCCCGTCCCTCGAATCCGCCCATGCAAGCCAGCATTTATTTCCTTTAGTTGTTATCGCAGGACTGATTGCTTCGCCCGGGGATTCCACGCAGGGTATTATATTTCCAAAACTCCCGTTAGAATAGCTTGTATAAAATATTTTATATCCGCCGTATTGTTGTTCTTCTTGCCATACGATGTGGAGCACTCCTGTTGAATCAATGCATATTGACGGAAAAAGAGAAGCCGTTGGAGAAGTGGTTACTTTTAATTCTTTCTGCCATGTTTGGGCAACGAATTCTTTTAAGTATATTTCAAAATTTCCGCTCCGCAAATCTTCCCACACAACGGATATTTTATTGTTGAATTCTGCAATAGCCGGGTATGCCGCATACATATTACTGTTTGATATTTTTGTATCCGCAGACAAAGTGCCGCTTAATTTCCTGTAATGAATTTCATAATCTTTTTCCCATACGATATGCACCGCTCCACCGGAATCACAGATTATAGATGGCGCATAACTGTATTCTGCGCCTCTTGAAATAAATATTACCGTGTCTTCCCATGCTCCATTGTAAAATCTCTTAACTACTATATCGGAATAGAAATTATATCCCCATGATAAATATATGGCATTCCCGTCTCTGCTAGTAGTAATGGATGGCCGCGTAGCTCCCCAGCCCCCATCTATAATTTCCCCATCCAACCACGTATCATTATGATAACGCTTATATCCTATGTGGTCGCCAAATCCACTAAACCATGTTATGTGGACATTATTGTTTTTATCGCAAACTATATTATGTTGGTTGGAATAGGACGTAAAACCCGTATCAATGGCTACATCCGTTGACCAACTTAAAATCAAAAACATTAAAAGCATAAATTATCCCTGCATTTTATTGTTTGTTACATAAAAGTCAAGCTTAAAAACTCCATAGAATATTGTATTTTCTATTTTTGTATTTCATTTTTTAGTTCTATTGCCTGCCTACCGCAGGCAGGCAATCCCTGTTGAATTATCTTTTTTCTGTTGCCTGTTTTCTATTCTCTGTATAGTTGCTTCCTTAACAAATATCCCGATACCCCAAATAAAAACACCAATCCCCACACTATAATTCCGGTTAATACCTTTGAAAAGTTCATATAATAAAAATGTACGTACCAGATATCTATTATGTTCATTGTTCGTGCTTGTGTGGACATTTCGTCTCTTGAAAACCCTTCGCTTTTAACGGACAAAATGTGCGGGTCGGATTTTATCATTGTATTAATAACGTCAAAAACCATTTCCCACTGGAGAATGACAGGATTATATTTCTGGTGACTGTTTGAGGTGTCTATTACATACCGGTATTTTGCATAATTCACAGGTATGGCCGGTAATTGCTCCACAAAACCTATTGCTACAAAACTAATAAATAAAATTTTCATAAATTTTTTCTTGAAATAATTAGATTCTAAAAAAGCTCCCAGTGGCAATATAACTAAGGGAAGAATAGGTAATAAAAGCCTTGTCCCCCAACACCATCCGCCATCCCAGAAAATTGATTTTGCATAAAATAAAATATAGAAAATTATAATTCCCGCGAACAATAACGATAAATTACGGTCTTTCCTGTGGAATAATTTCCAGAATATTACCGCCAATATTATGACAGGCGTATAAAATAGGAGACCTTTTATCGGACTAAATAATAACCCGTAAAGTCCGTAAAAAAACGGATTGCTGAATGGGAAAACGTTCGAATTTTGCCATTGCTTCGCGTAGCCCGTTTCAAATATTGAATGAAACCTTACGTAATTATACCACGCAATAAATAATAAAAAAGGTAACAATGCTCCTAAATATATAAAAATATTTTTGTATAATAATGCTTTCGGTTTATCTTTTCTTAGACAACATACCGCTATGTATATAAGTATTATTGGAACTACTGCAATGGCAGGCATTCTCGTTAATATTGCAACTCCTGACAGGATTGCTGAACCAATAAGCCATCGGATGTTTTGTTTCTTAACGAATATGTATACGCTCAATAATGCGTATAAAAGGAAAAGACTTTCTTGCGGTTGCTCAAAAGAATCTCTCGCGTATATTACAGCCATAGTCGTAACTCCATATATCAAACTGAGCCAGAACGAGACTTTGCGGGAATATCCGATATTTATTCCGAAAGCAAATAAAACTACACAGCCAATAGCTGTAATAAGGGCATTAAGTAGGGAGACGCAAAATTCAACAATATATTCTTTTTCCAAAGCCGGAAACATATAGGCAAAAAATTTTCCGGCCCAATATAATGGAATAAATAAAATGCTCTGTCCTATACCTGCGAATGCATAGTATTGTCCATCTACTCCCGGAACTACTAGGTCTTGACATCTTTCCCGGGGAATTGAGAACTTTCCGTCTTCAACAATACTTTTTGTTACCTCGTATCTTGCAACGGTATCAGAGGTATATATATGTCCCGGTTGGATAAGTAAGTACCCGGTTAGAAAAAATCCGAACAATAAAAAATAAAACTTCTTAGACAACAACCTTTCCATTCATCCATTTCATACCGTTAAACACTTCTTGTCAATAAATTTTGCAGGGATAAGTTGTGCGATTTGGAAGGACATAAATAACTAGCCAATTCCCTGTTGTTTGCCAAAAGAAGTATTTATTAAGTTGCCCTGTATGTTATTGTACAAAGGTGCTCCGTCAGAGGGTATGACAATAACCCAAAAACTTTCAATTCGTCTGTCCTTATTTTTTAATTTCTTGTGTTAATCTTATGGGTTAATTCTGTTGTCTGTAATCCTGTCTGTATATTCTGTCCTCTGCATAAGTTTATCTTTTTTTTGTTGGCGGTTAATTATAAACTCTTTGTTATCCCTCCGTGTTCGGAGTTTACCCCGCACTTTGCGGGGGTGGTTTCTCTCTTGTTGTCTGTTTTTTACTCTTGAAAAAACTTGACTTTAAAGACATAAGTTTTTAATATGTTCTAGTAAGACCGGGAAATAAGTTTTTAGTTAGTTGCTAAAGGAGGTTCTATGCTTAAAAAATATTTTATATGGTTTTTTGTAATGTTTTCTCTTGCCTTTCAAAGCCTCAATGCGCAGGATTTTGCGATTTCTACGGCTAACCAGGACCAGCTTTATCCCGATGTTGCGTTTGACGGGACTAATTTTTGGACTGTATGGGCGGATAAAAGAAGCGGAACATATCAGATATATGGAGCAAGAATAACTCCAAACGGAGTGCTGTTGGATACGAACGGGATACTACTCGCAAGCTTGCCGGATACTGATTATACAATGCCTTCAGTGGCATTCGGAGATAGTATCGGATGTATTGCTTTTCGTATTGAAGGAGATACTATCACATCCACTCACGTGTTGAAAAATGATGGCATCTTAAGATTTAACAAAAATGGATATGTAATAGATAGCATCCCTAGTTTTCTATATGGTTATAAACTTGGCAACTTCGATTATTTCACCCGCATAGGCGTGCCAACTGTTGTATATGGGAAAAATCATTTCTTTTTATTTGTTAACGGTGTTTGGCAGTATAGCTTTGAAGGTGGTTATGACGGAAATATTTATGCGGTAACGGATAGCATATTTGGCGGCGGCAGCTTCGCCGATACTATACTTTTTGGTATTAGTAGTCCAACCATAGGAAATGCTTTAGCTGGTATCTGGAATGGAGAAAGAATTTTAGGCGTATGGGATAAATACTGGGATTATTCTGTGATATTAGGAAGTTTTTTTGAAGATAGTTTATATTATGATAGCACTGCTTACAAAGATACGTTTAGGATTAACGATATGGGCTCAACTTACTGTGGATATTCTGATAAGCCAAGGGAACTAGCATTTTCGGGCAGTCGTTATTTGCTTGTTTCAGAAAGAGGGGATTGGTATAATGGAGTCTGGTACACCATTCTTTCCGATTCAGGAAAACCTATTGATTCGTTACCTACAATAATAGATACAAACGGTTCGTTTAGCCAAACCTGGCCTACCTGCACATATTCGGATGGGAAATTCATCGCAGTATGGCAGGATTCAACTCCGGCAAACACCAATTTGTACGGAGCTATAATAGATACGTTTGGCGCAATAATAGATACGGGATATATAAATTATTCTTCTATCCGTAAAGTTCACCCCTCACTTGCAACGGGCGCAGGGAAAACTCTGCTTGTCTGGGCGGATAACAGGAACGGAGATTTTAATATTTACGGCAGTTTTATGTTCCCGGATAGTATAGGAGCGGAAGAATCCAAACTCGTAGGGACAGATTATAATCTGTCCGTTTCTAAAAACCCATTCTCTAAATCAACAGTCATCACTTATTCTGTGGGAGCGGTTTTCCACCCTCAATATGTCTCTCTTGCGATTTATGATTTAACAGGGCGTTGTGTTAAAACCCTCGTCCCTGCCTCGCCGATAGGCGGGAACGAATCCAAACCCGCAGGCACTTATACCACAACCCTCAACGCGAACGACCTAAAATCAGGAATTTATTTTGTGAGACTGACTACAGGCAACACTAAATTAACAAGAAAATTAATCTTAATGAAGTGAATTTTTCGTTTAGTGTAATTTTGTGTTTTAGTGGCAATGTATTTGTTTTTGTATGTTTTTAATTTTTAATCTGTATTTTTGATATTTGATTTTTAATTTTTGATTTAAAAAAGGAGGTTCTATGCTTAAATCTATAAAATTTGTTTTTGTGCTTTTGCTTTGCGAAAGCTTGATATACGGCGCAGGTAGATGGGCGTTAACTACCGGGAGCCTTAATACCGCAAGATCCGGCGCTCAGTCCGTAATGCTCACGGATTCAAAAGTTATGGCGTTTGGGGGATTGTCAACTACCGCGAGGCTAAGTTACGAAACCTTTGACCCAGCTACAGGGAAATGGCAAGGAGCTTACTACCCTGTTGACAGTACTCAGAATGATCACACTTCAGCAGTATTGTTACCGGATGGAACCGTTTTACTTGAGAGTAATTATGGGTATCTATGGAATTATAACCCGCAAACAAAAGTATGGCAAAACACCGGATGGCACTGGCAAACATCTTTCCAGGGGTCAATTAGAGAATGCAGCAATCTGTTATACGATGGTAAAGTACTTTTCGTTGACCACCCGGGTGGAATTCCCTGTTATATTTATGAATGGGATATAGATACTTTGCGCAGAATTGCCGATAATATTGATGGTTCAACTTCTATGTTTGACCGTAGCGATGCGGCAGAGGTAAGATTGCCGAATGGTACGGTGATGATGGTGGGTGGTTGGAGACTTGACCAGCAGGTATATACCTCTTGTGAAGTTTTTGACCCAAATTCGGAAACATTTAGCTACACATGTCCTTTGTTAACCGGATTGGTTCGGCATGTGGCTGTTTTGTTAAGGACAACTCCTCAAAAAGTATTAACCGCAGGGGGAAACACGACAGTATCACAGTTGTATGATGCAACAACCCAAACCTGGTCGTATTCAGGGGCAACACAAAATGTTTCCCCGAGAGTAATACCGGCATTGGCTTTGCTCCCAAATGGCAAAGCTTTGTTAATAGGAGGAAGTGGCTTAAATACCTGTGAAATTTATAACCCCGAAACTGACCAATGGACAATGACAGACCCTATGACAGTAGATAGATGGCATTCTATAGCTACAATTTTACCTACCGGGAAAGTCCTTGTTCACGGAGAATATAACACGGGTGGTGACATAAGAACCGAAATCTATGACCCTGCCGAAGGAGCCGGATGGTCGTCTCAAACCCCCTTGAATACTGCTCGCTGTGCCCCTACTACAACGTTACTGCCAACAACTATCCTTATCGCAGGCGGGGAAGACGCCGCCGGAACAGCATTAAACTCTTGCGAATTATTTAATTACCAGGACAATACAACAGATACCACGGGCTCGTTATCTATCGCAAGAACACACCATACCGCAAATTTACTTGCTGTCGTACCGGAACAGGTTTTTGTTACGGGCGGGAAAAATGGAAGTGGTGCGCTTAACTCTTGCGAAATTTATACTTTCACCACAGGAATATGGACAAACACAAACGTAATGAGCAATGCGCGATTTGACCATACTTCTACTTTATTAAAAGACGGAACGGTTTTTGTAACAGGGGGAGAAGGAACAGGTTATTTAAATAGTTGCGAAATCTATAACAGCGGGACATGGACGTCAACAGGTTCAATGTCAACACCAAGAGCAAGACATGCCGCAGTATTGTTGCTTGATGGTAAAGTAATGACAATCGGCGGCGAAACCTCGGCAGGAACACCAACTACTAATTGCGAAATCTATGACATTGCAACGGGACAATGGTCATCCGTATCTCCCTTAACTACAGCTCGTTCCTGGCACAGCGCCGTTTTACTGCAAAGCGGTAAAATCCTTGTAATCGGTGGAAAAAATGGAAGCGGAACTGCGCTTGCAAGTTGTGAAATTTATGACCCTACCACAGGCACATGGAGCACGGCGGGGTCTTTAAATACTGCACGTTATTTGCATAACGTCACAATGACTTATGCAGGACTCGTAATGGTATCAGGAGGAAACCCCGGTCCCCTTGCATCCTGCGAATTGTATGACCCGGCAACAAACGAATGGAAAAACACCGGTGCGCTTAATTCAGGAAGAAGCTATCACTCAACTGTTCTTGTTCCTGATATTAAACCTTTTGTCTACGCAATCGGAGGAAACAGTGGCAGTAGTGTCCTCTCTTCCATAGAAAGTTTTGATTTTGGTCTAAAATACCAGTCCGGCTGGCAATCAAAAATAACAAATTATCCTTCCATAACGCCTATATCTTCTACTATGAATATAGAAGGGTCCCTTTTCAGGGATATAACGGAAGCAGATGGCGGCAATAATTGTCACGCATCAAATACCGACCACCCAATCATATCACTCGTTCGTATTGGCGGCGGTAATTTCCAGGGCAATGGCGGTGGAGATATTATTACGATGCCTTCAAGCTCTTACTGGGATACCTCTCACACAACCGTGCATCCGCAGGTGTCGGACTTCTATGGATATTACAGATTGTGGTCAATAGTAAACGGTATCCCCTGCAAATGGGAAAAAAGTATCGGAATCGAAGAACCCTCCAATCCAAAATCCAATCCAAAATCTAAAATCCAAAATCTAAAATTAGATGTTTCCCAAAACCCATTTTCCAAATCTACAATTATCAGTTACTCTGTTCCTCCTAATAACGAATACACTAATATACTATTAACTATTTTTGACCTCGCCGGCAAATTAGTAAAATCCTTTCCAATAACTCAATTACCTAATTCCCCAATGACCACTGTCGCCTGGAATGGCACCGATAATAACGCAAAAGACCTGAAGAGCGGAATTTATTTTGTGAGGTTGACAGCAGGTAATTATAATGTAACAAAAAAATTAATCTTAATGAAATAATATTTAATTTATATATTTTACGCCTGAAGCGGATTGATATTTGGATTTAATATAAGGAGAACTTATGAAAAAAAAAGTAGGATTTTGCAATGCAATAATAATATTGATAATATCTGCTACCCAAACCCTATCCGCACAGAGCACATGGACTAAAACCTTCGGGGGAACGGGCTATGATGAGGGCAATTCAGTCCGGCAGACTTCTGACAGTGGATTTATTATTGCCGGAAACACAAACTCTTTCGGGACAGGACAAAGAGATATCTATCTTATAAAAACAAATTCAACGGGGGATACTCTTTGGACGAATTTTTTTCACGCAGCGGTAGCTGCTATTAGCAATTCAATTCAACAAACTCAAGATGGAGGATATATCATTGCAGGAACCAATTATTCCCCTAGCACGCAGGAAAATGCATGTTTCATAAAAACTGATTCGGCAGGTGACACCCTATGGACAAGAACTTTCGGCGGGCCTCGCCTGGATTGGGGCATTTCAGCTCAACAAACAAAGGACGGAGGATACATCTTTTTGGAAGAAACATATACCGACACCGCTATTTGGTTTTATCTCATAAAGACGGACCCTTCAGGCGACGCTATCGATACCTTATTAAATGAATGTAGGAAAGAGGCATATTCGGTCCAACAAACGCAGGATAGCGGGTATATTATTACAGGATGCCTTAGATACTTTCAGATGTATCTTATAAAAACTACTTCATCAGGTAACATACTATGGACAAAAACTTTTGGAGGGGATAGTAGTTATTCCTATCTTGGCAATTCAGTCCAACAAACAGAAGATGGAGGATTTATCATTGCAGGAATAAAACAGAGTAGTGAAAATTACTGTGATGGATATCTACTAAAAACCAATCCAACCGGTGATTCCTTGTGGACAAAAATCTTCGATAGAGACACTTCGGATCATATCAATTCAGTCCGGCAAACAAAGGACGGGGGATACATTATCTCAGGATATACGGCTTCCCCCGGGATAGGTAATTATGATGTGTATTTAATCAAGACTAACTCAAACGGTGATACTGTTTGGACAAAAACTTTCGGCGGGCCTGCTGATGACAAAAGCTATTCAGTTGAGTTGACAAATGATAGTGGTTTTATAGTTGTAGGCTATACAAAGTCCTTCGGCGCAGGCGGAACCGATGTATATCTCATTAAAACCAATGGAAATGGAGATGTCGCTATCGAAGAACCCTCCTCCAATTGGAGCGAAGCGACATCTTGCCTTGGCGGACCAAACTTAACCGTCTCCCAAAACCCCTTCTCCAAATCTACAGTCATTAGTTACTCTCTACCCGCAAATGTAGGGTCCGTCTCAGGCGGATTTAGTCTTGCGATTTACAACATCGCCGGCAAATTAGTAAAATCCTTTCCAATAACTCAATTACCTAATTCCCAAATGACCACTGTCGCCTGGGATGGCACCGATAATAACGCAAACAACCTAAAAACAGGAATTTATTTTGTGAGACTTGTAACCGGCAACTTTAAAGAGACAAAAAAACTAATATTGATGAAATAAAAAAGAGAAGAGTAAGATGAAAAAACATATGGAACATTCTGCCTCGGCAATGTCGGAAATCCAATACTTTGTTTGTTCGTATGTTTTTCGTGACTATTCGTGTTAATTCGTGGATACTATCTTTTTGTAGTTTGAAGTCCGGTTTCTATTTTCTGTGTCCTAATAAATTTGTTCTCTGTATCTTTGCGGTAGAAAGCCTTTGCCTGCCCGCCGATTTTCTTGGAGGGGATCTTTATCCCTTAGTCCGCCTCAGGCGGACATTCAGCTCTGTCGGGTGAGAAATTATTTTTTTCTGTTAATTTATTTGATATCCTTTTTTTATTATATTTTAGAATTTTATTGACAAGCTCTGTTATTGATAATATCTAAGATATAATAGATGTAGAATTGTTTAAAGAAATACTTGAAAATATGAAAAAAATTATATCGGGAATTTTTCTTCTGCTTTTTTGCAGTTGTATGCAAAACCCTATCCCTCCTTCTTGGGATACGGAAATTAATTTGCCAATTGCTTCAAGAAATATTCTTATGCGTGATGTCTGCACGGATTCTATTGATTCCGTTTCTTTGTTTGAAAAAAGTTTCTCCATAGACCCTATATGGGTAAAAGATATTTTAGTTCTGGACTCTATCTGTCAGGATACATCCCTTGTATTTACCGATATTAAATTTAATCTCTCATCTAAAGATACCGTGTCTTTTACGCTTGGCGATGTTATGCCGGAAATAAAACCCTTCCAGGGACAATGGCTGCCTACTGTTCCCGCGAAGGATTCAACCTTGAGCGATTCATTCCGTTTGCCACTGGCTTTTGAATATATAGATATAGATTCCGGTTTTTTTGTTGTTGGCTTTAAAAATAATCTACCTATTGTAATAGATTCCGTATGCGTTAGTCTTATGATTTCGGAAACTCTAAATCTTTATTATTATTTCATTAACCCGGGCGATTCGGCAATTAATAGTTGTAATCTGAGTGGAAAAACGGTTCAAAATCCAATTAATTATGCAATGCATATCTGGACACGAGAAAAGACAGATTCTACAATGATTGATACTGCGGTTAATGTGGAAACATCCGTGGAATTATTTATTAGAACGCTCTCTGCAATGACCGGCAAATTCCCTCCCTGTACATCAAGCATGGTAACTTCTTTGGCTTTAACTCCTTATGCTATTAATTCTGCGAAAATTGATAGTGGATATTTTGAATTTCATTTTGAGAATCCTATACACGGAGAGTTTGGTTTCTTCGCTGAAGATACGGCAGAATGCAATTTCTTTAATATTCATAAAACTGTTGTAAATGGGAACAATGATACTACTATAGTAATAAGAAATGGCACTATTAACCCTGTAAACCGTGATTCTTTAAGACTAAATACTTGCTTTTACCCTACTGCCGGAAGTGTATGGGATACTCTTGATCAGAACGATACTTTTAGAGTTAGTATTAGACTTTATAGTATCTATGTTTCCCAAATTAGTGCACACTTTGATAGTACTATAATTGCTTCTATCCCTACCTATAACAAAACTATAGATTATTATAATATTGACCCTACGGTAATAAAACTTGATAGTGTATGGTTCTTTATAAATATGTATAATGGAATAGATGCAAACCCGGAAATAATTCTCAACGTAAGAGGAGCAAGAGCCGATTCTGTCAAAACTCTTACAATAGCGCGTACTATAACTCCGGATTCCAATTCTTTCAGAATAGGTGGGGACTCTGTTGTAAACTTTATTAACCTATTCCCCGAATCTATCAGTGTAAGCGGAGAAGTCAGATTAACCGGAGACATAGGCGTAACTTCTACGGATTTTATATCGGGAGAAGCTGGTTTTGAAATGCCGGCAAGAATTATAATAAACGATACTCTTAAGATTGCTCCGGATACTGTAATTGGAATTAGCATTCCACAACAAATAAAAGATGCTCCTATAGAAAGCACAAACTTGAAAATTCAGTATGCAAATCCTACTCCTTTGCAGGGAAATATAAACGTCTTTATGTCAACGGATTCAACCTCTTACGGTGAATGTATATATACGTTGCCGTTTGAACCTGCTACCGCTGCCAACCCCAGAGGAGAATATACTACACGCTCTCCCGTAGTAATCAAAGAATATCTTAAATACGACAGACTCTGGCCCAGAATAGTTGTTAATATCTTTTCAAATGAAAAACCGGATACAATAGCTGTCTTACCAAAAGATAGGTTTATGATAAAATCATTGCTGAAAATTAAAGTAAGGGTAGGGAAAAAATAACGGTTATAATGAAAGGATTTAAGTGGTTAGTTAGAGTTCGTGACGAAGGAACGTTACTCTAACTTATAAAGTTATAATGAAAGGATTTAAGTGGTTAGTATGTGGGGCTGTGCTCTTGAGCAACTCTGCGTATGCTATGTTGAACTTTAGCGGCAGGGGTGAAGGGTTGTCCCGCAATTATTCTGTTTTTTCAGCCGGGTTTGACGCAGTAGAATGGAATCCTGCAAATCTTATACTGTCGCCTAAATTTTCGTTTAATATATTAAGCATAGGAATGGAATATTCTTCTAATTTAAGTGTAGGCGATTGGATGAAATTGGCTACTCACGGATATTTTAATGATGAAGATAAAAAGATTTTCCAGAACGGCTTGTCTTTTGGTGCTTGTGGAGGAGCGCAGGCTATTTCTTTTTCCTGGAAAAATATTGCATTTACTAGTTGCCTTGCTACTAAAAATAAAGGCGAAATACCTTCGGATTTTACTCAAATGTTTTTTTGGGGAAATATTCCTGAAATAGATTCTGTATATAGTTTTAACGGGACGCAGGGTGTAAGCGAAATAGCCCTTAATGTTGGTATATCCGCAGCTCAATTACTGGCAAGCGATAACTTCTCTATAGGCGCAACCATTAAATATCTGGAAGGTTTTTCTTATATGGATGCAAAATTGGATGGATACCTTAAAACTACTTTTGATACTACTGACTTTGCTGCGCCAACTATGATATCCGGTAGCGGTAATGCCGTTCTGAGATATGCGGAAGGCGGCACCGGGTTTGGAATAGACATTGGTGCATTATATTTTAATAAAGATTATAATATGGGAATATCTGTAATAAATATCCTGTCCGGAATGGAGTGGCTCGAAAACCCTGTAATAGATTCTTTGACAGGTACCGTAAAACCGACAGACCTTGAGCATTTTGACCCTAATACAAGTGTTAAGTGGGATACAACAACTATTACGGGACACCCTTTTTCTACAAAAGAAGATATGAGCGTAAAGCTTGGATGCAGTATCAATAAAAAAGCTATGAATGTATCCGCAGAAATAGGTTACCCGCAGTGGATTGGAATGGGTGTGGAAGTCCCATATAAAGCAGTAGCTTTCAGAACCGGACTCGGAATCGTAAAAGCTACTTCAAAATCTAACGTATGGATAGGTCTTGGAATAGGAACAAAATTCAAATTCTTACATACCGACCTTGGCGTGAGAGTAAGCCCTATGAAAAGTATGTCGGCGGCTCTTAGCATGACAATATTGCCGGAAGAAAAAATAGAAAAAGCCTTCGGTCAATAAGCTTCTCCTCGGTATCTATAATCCGTGTTTTCTCCCCTCTGTGTCCTCGGCATGAGTTTATCTTTTTTGGTTATCTGTTAATTCTAAACTCTTTGTTATTCTCCGTGTTTGGAGTTTACCCCGCACTTTGCGGGGTGGTTTTTCCCTTATTGTCTGTTTTCTGTAGTTTTTTAACTTTCAAACTTTATGTTTTTCTTCTGTTAATCTTTTTATTATCTGTGCCGATCTGCGTCCAATTTATTTCCGTACCCCAACACAGGTAACAAATTTTAGTCAAAAACTTGACAATACTAGAAGTCTTTATATATTTACACTTGCTGTTAAAGACAAATATGCAAAAGCTTAATTACCTTTTACTTTTATGTTTCTTTGTTTTTACCGGATGTATAACTCGATATACTCCCCCATCCGCCGCCGGCAAGGCTACGGAAGTTATCGTGTTGTGTAATGATAAAAATTGGACGGAGATAAGCAACCTGATACCTAAAGTCTTAGAAAAAGAGATATACACGCCTACTACTGAAAAGGTTTTTAATGTTAAAAAAGTCCTTCCATCGGAAATCAATAAATACAAATATCGTAAAAACTGTTTGGTCTTGGGAATCGTAGGGGATGAAATCATTGATTCTTTGCTTGCAAAAAGCGCAATGAAAAAATTGTTAGCCGGCGAAGAATATATGTTCGGAGGACAGGATTTCTTTGTTAAAGGACAATTCTTTCTTATTATAGCCGCGCCTACAGTTTATAAATTAAAAGAAATAATAGAAAATAATAGCGATGTAATTTTTAATTATTTTGTAGAAAATGTCGTAAAAACAATGAAGAATGATTTGTATAAAGATGGTTATCAAAAAGCCGTATCCGATAGATTGCTTAAAAACTATGGCTTTTCAATTTCTGTCCCTCGTGGTTGGAATGTCGTGGAAGAAAAAAACGGATTTGTAGAACTTGTAAGACATTCACCGGATAGAATTATATCAATTTACTGGGAAACGACACCATTAAATGTAACTACCGAATTTGATATTAATACTGCAATTGAATTTAGAAATAAAATAGGAGTTAAATATTATGATGGGGATTACATAGATACTACATTGGCAAAGTTTTATCAAGTGAATTTTCATAATTCCTTAGCCGGTAAACTTGATGGAATATGGCAGAACGATGAGCAAATAATGGGCGGGCCCTTCAAAACATACTTTATGTCGGAAAACGGCAGGCTTTATATGATTGATATGCACATATTTGCTCCCGGGTATAAAAAATGGAAATTCCTCCAACAACTTGAATTAATAATAGATACTTTTTCTTTTTTGTCCGAAAATAAACAAGTTACGTAATATAAAAACTTATGAAATTATCTATAATAATACCCGTATACAATGAGATAGAATTTTTGCCTAAAATAATTGAAGCAGTTAAAAAAGTAAACCTGCCGGATATAGTTAAAGAAATAGTAATCGTGGACGATGCTTCTAACGATGGGACAGGCGAATGGATTGAAAAATATGTATCCCAAAATCCGGATGT
Source organism: bacterium (assembly GCA_028716385.1). Lineage (GTDB taxonomy): Bacteria > Hydrothermota > UBA3073 > JACQXS01 > JAQTXJ01 > JAQTXJ01. The sequence continues at coordinate 476,781 of JAQUPX010000001.1, forward strand.
GAAATTCAAGAAACATAATATTAATATGGGTAAAGGCAGTGCGATTAAAACAGCCATAGCTATAGCGACCGGAGATATTATCGTGATACAGGATGCAGATTTGGAATATAACCCGGAAGATTATAAAATCCTTTTAGTCCCTATTTTAGAAGGAAAAACAAATGTGGTTTACGGCAGCCGTAATTTACGAAAAAACAAATCTTATTCTTATATATATTACTTTGGTAATGAAGTTCTTACGGAAATAACGAATATACTTTATGATACACATCTGACGGATATGGAAACCTGTTATAAAATGTTTACTAAAGAAGTAGTTAAAGATATGGATTTGTGCGCAAAACGGTTTGATTTTGAACCTGAGTTTACTGCAAAAGTTATAAAAAATGGCTATGAAATATGTGAAATACCAATAAGTTATAGCGCAAGAAGTAGGGAGGATGGGAAAAAACTAACATGGAAAGATGGCGTTAAAGCCCTCTGGACTTTAATAAAATATCGCTTTAAGGGATAACAATCCGCCTGAGGCGGACTATAACAGACTAAGAGCTTGTAATAGAATAACTGATTGAAATGAAAAAACCACAGAGTAAAATAGAAGAGAACGACCTGTCAAAAACAGATTTTATTTATGTAGTATCTCACGAACTTCGCTCTCCCCTCGCAACCGTAAAAAATGCGATTGAAATACTTTTCGATGGTATGGCCGGAGAAATAACGGATACCCAAAAACATCTTCTCGAAATAGCAAACAAAAATATTAATAGATTAAATTTTATAATTGAAGATATTCTTGATATTTCCCGTATTGATTCAGGCCAGATAAGAATAGAATTTGCTCCTGTAGATATAAAAGAAGTGATCAATGATGTTGTAATTATGCTGGAACGGGAAGCAAATGAAAAAGGAATAAGTATCGAAAAAGTTTTGCCGGAAAAAATTATTAAGGTGAACGGAGATTTTCAAAGGATAATCCAGATACTTACAAACATAATAGGAAATGCTATAAAGTTTACAAATAAAGGCAGTATTACTATTACGGCAACAGAAGAAAAAGAATATGTAAAAATATCGGTCAAAGATACGGGAGCCGGAATTCCTCCCGAAAATATAGATAAAATTTTTGATAAGTTCTTTCAAATCAGGGAATCTACCAGCCTAAGTTCAAAAGGTGTAGGTTTAGGCTTGACGATTACTAAGAAATTAGTTACAATGCATAATGGAAAAATAGAAGTAGAAAGTGAACTTAATAAAGGTAGTACCTTTAGTGTCTTTTTACCGGTTGGATAAATAAGGAGGTGTATTGTGAAAAAAGTTTTAATTGTAGATGATGACAAGGATTTGATAGAAACGGTTACTTTTTATTTGACGTATGGCGAGTATTCTGTGAGGATTGCCGAAAATTGTGCGCAAATGTTTAAAATATTAAAAGAAGAAAAACCGGATATTATACTTCTGGATATTATGCTGCCCGATATGGACGGAATTACAGCTTGCAAACACTTGAAAACAGACCCAGATTTGTTGTCCATTCCCGTTATGATGGTAACGGCAAAAGGTAAAAGAGAAGATATAGAAGCTGCTATAAAAGCAGGCGCAGATGGATATATCCCTAAACCGTTTAGTTTATCAAGATTGGTGGAAAGAATAGAAGAAATTTTAGCTCATCACTAATATGGGACTTATTGAATTAGATAAAATAGAACCCGGTATGGTGCTTGCCAAACCGGTATATAGTCACCTTGGAGCGCTCTTGTTGAAAGAAGGCAAAACGCTTACAGAAAAAGAATTGTTAATTCTTGAATCCTGGAAAATAAAAGAAATTGACATAGAAGGAGTAGAATCTTCCGAAAACAAAGACCAAATGTTTTCCGGGCAATTGGGAAAAGATGAAATTGATAAAATAGAGGCGGAAATAGATGCGAAATTTTCCTCCGTTCCTCAAGATAATATGGAACATCCTGATATGGCAGTTAAGGTAATGATGGAAATAAAAAAGATAGTTAAAACAATAAAAGTAGAAAGTTTATTAGAGGAAAAGAAACATGGTATTAGATAAAGACGCACTGTGGTATAGAATAAAAAAGATGAATAGTCTTTCTACTCTTCCCGAAATATATGATAGGGTTAGCGATATGATAAATGACCCTAAAACTTCGGCTGCAAATTTAGCAAGCGTTATCTCAAGAGATGAAACGCTTGTCGCTAAACTTTTAAGAATAGCAAACTCGCCTTTTTATAAAGCCACACCGGAAAAAATCACGTCTATAACTTTTGCGGTTGCTTTATTGGGTTTTAATGCAACTAAAAACCTTGTCCTTTCAGTGTCAATATTTGACCTGTTTCATACTTTTGAAGAATCCTTAAAAGTTACCGTAAGAGGTTTCTGGAAACATTCTATAACCTGCGCTGTCGCAAGTAAAATAATAGCACAAAACGCTAGACATAAAAATCCCGAAGAAATGTTTGTAAGTGGATTGTTACACGATATTGGGAAAATCGTAGAAATACAATATATGCCGGAAGATTTCAAAAAAATTATAAATATTATTAATACTAAAGAAGTATCTATGAAAGATGCAGAAGAAGAGGTTTTGAAATACTCACATACGGATGTCGGTAAAATGCTCGGAGTACATTGGAACTTATCCCCAAGAATTATTGATTGCGTGAGACTTCATCATATCCCGGATAAAGCAATCGAGAACTTAACCGAAGTTTCAATAGTCCATACTGCAAATGTTTTAAGTCATTCGCTGGAACTGGATTATAAAGTTCCTGTCTTAAATCAAAAAGCATGGGAAATACTAAACTTAAAAATAGATTCGCTCGAGCCTATTCTTAAACAACTTAAAAAAGAATCAATAGAAGCAATCGCTGTTCTTTTCCCAAAAAAATAATTTGTCTTTGTCCTGCCTTGTTTTTCGGATCTCATTACCCGTTCAATTTACTTGTTCCAAAGATAATAAAACTTATACCCATCACAGTCAAAAATACGCCTAATATAAGGACAATAAATCTATAAACCGAAGGTTTTATTTTCCTTATCCCTTTTGCAGTCAATACGGCAATAATCCCATACCACAAAAAATCTGACGATATATGCCCGAAATAAAAAGCAAAAGGTCCATAAATACCGGTTTCTTTTGATAGAAGTATATAATTTAACCCTACTGTTGCCCACCAGATATACCAGTATGGGTTTGAAAGAGTTGCGAAAATCCCCTGGAAAATACCGGAGTTTTGTTTTGATAAATGTGAATTTGTCTCTGGGTTTATAAATTCAATGTCTATTTTTTTAACGGATTTCAGCATATTAATTCCCATCCATATTAGGACGAATCCACCGGTTATTCCTATAATTCCCTGGACGTTTCCCTGTAAAAATAATTGCTTTAACCCTGAAAGCAGGGATATTACTATAACGGCTTCTATTATGCTGTGCCCTATGATTATTATTAATCCACCTTTAATGCCTTTTTGAATCGTATTGTATATATTTAATGATAATAAAGGTCCCGGCATAACGGCACCCGATAAACCTATAAATAAAGAGGTGACGAAAATAGTAAAAACATTCATTGGTTATAATATTTTAATAAATTTGCGAATTGTCAAACTTTAACAATACAAAGTTGCTTTCAAAATGAATATTATTATCATAAAAAAAGCCCTTCAGGAAAACCTGAAGGGCTTTTTTGTTACTTACTTCTTATTGCGATAGTATTCTAAATTCTATTCTTCTGTTCTGTTGTCTACCCGGTTCAGTTCCGTTGTCTGCAATTGGCTGAGTTATTCCATATCCTCTTGCAGTAAGCTTATCTGCCGAAATTCCGGCGGTTACAAGATAGTTTCTTACGGACTCGGCTCTTAATTGAGATAATGTCAAGTTGCGCGACGCATTCCCTTCTGCGCTTGCATGCCCGGAAATTTCTACTCTTACATCCGGATGCTTTTTAAGCAATTCTGCCGCATCATTTAGCATTGGATATGATTCGGGTTTAATCTCTGCGCTGTTAACCTTGAAATTAATTCCGTGAAGCACTATCTTTTCTTCTTTTTTGAATAATTCAAAATCTTTTAGCAACGTGGCGTTTGGTTCACATACGATTACGACACCCTCGGGAACGTATTTATCTGCTTCTATCTTTACGGTATAAGTTCCTGCAGGGATTTGTGCTTTGTAAGTCCCGGTTGTTGCATCCGTTATAACATCGGGCAATTGTGTTGTCGGGAAACTAATTTTAGCATTCCCTATGCCTGCACGGGAAGCGTAATCCAATACTTTACCGGCAATAGTTGCCATTTGTGCAGCCGGAGAAAGTTCTATGTTTAATATGGTAGTTTCGCCTGCTTTACAGGTTACCGGTTGTGTCCATGGTATATAACCGCTCTTTTCCGCTTTCAAAACATAAGTGCCTGCGGATATTTCTACTCTGTATATTCCTGAAGTATCGCTTACTAACGGTGACACCTGAGTTTCCGGGAAAGATATGTTTGCAACACAAAGCATACGAGAAACCCTGTCCGTAATTTTACCCGTAATAATAGCAGGTTTTTCTACAGGTTTCCTTTCCAATCTAAAGTTCAAAATCTGTTTTTCTCCTGCGGTTATTAAAACAGTCTGTTCTTCCGATGATTTATATTTTCCTTTTTCGATAGGAGACGCGCTTACGATAGTTTTTCCTGCAGTGAACGTAATTGCATAACTGCCATCTTCATTTGTAGTTATTGTAGTATCAAAAGTAGGGAAAGAAATAACGGCTTTAATTCCTTTTTCATCTTCTTTATCCATTACTTTTCCGGCAAGCGTTCCTGTAGAAATAGGTGCAGGAGGTTTCATATAATTGAATCCATGAGAGAAAATCAAGTTGGCTCTCCATGGAGGAGTTGCTCCAAACCCGTTTAATTCATACCTGCTGGCATTGTCGGGCAGATTATTTGAAAAATTCCAACCGGATTCGTCATAACCTGAAACTTTAAAGTCTACAGCAATAGTAATCCAGCTGTTTGCAAGCGTTTCAAATCTTAATCCCGGTGTAACATAAATTCCACCGTCATCTAACCTCTCTTTATCTGCTGCAGGCAACATCCTTTGTTCGCCATACAGTTCAATAAATGGAGAGAAGAATTGATACTGCCCTTCTACACCAACACCATAACTGAGTTTGCTGTCTCCATAAGGATAATGCATATACCCAAAATTAAGATGGGCGATAAGAGCTGGTTCGGCAACCAATACTCCGCTTATTAATAATTTTCCTCCATAAGATACACCGTCGTTAGTAAAAAACCTATGAACACCTCCATCATTTTTTCTGCAGGGATACCCAAATACCGTATCCTGCCCGCACAATTCAGGAATAGCCGTCTTTTTTGCTCCCGTTGGGAATGAAAGTAACGGGTAAATTCCTACATTAAACTTTTTTGCAAGATCTGTGGGAAATAATTGTGGCAATTGAGTTGGAGTAAATTTTACGCCTAAGTCTACATCGCTAAATCCGTAACTTACACATCCTGAACCTAGGGCATTCGCAATACCTGTAACGGTATCTTCCATTGCATCAGCAAGAAAGGCCGAGCTAATATTCACTTCAAGACAATTAGTTATAGAAAATCCTAACGCAAAAGGTATGTCAACCATAACGCAATTCCCTTTCTGTGCACTGTATGAAGTATCAGCAACAGGAAATTTACATATGGATTTTAATGCTATGCTATCCGTACTCCTGTTTTGACTTGCTTTCCCACCCCATATAAAATAAAGCCGGCCCATATGCTCAGGTGAAGCAGAAAGTACTTTGTTTAGTCCGCTTACTCCTGTTGGAGCTGGTACGGCAGATAGGTACGAACATATAAAAATCGCACCTATTATGAATCCCAATTTTTTCATCTTACCTCCTTGGTAATAGATTGTGGTGCAAGCACCTTGCTTGCTAATATTAAAAGTTTAAGTAATAGCAATAATTTATTTTGTCTTAAATAAATCAAGAAATCTATCTTCGTAAAGATTGAATAAGTTCCATCTATCGAGTTCTTCTTTTAATATATACGCTTTCTTTTTGTCATTCTTTGCCTCGTAGAACAATTGCTCAATCTTTTTACGAACAACAAAAGGAATAACTTCTTCTTCCTTATCGTTTGCCGTTTCTTCCTGACCTATATCATAAAATTGTTCCTTAATGTGTTTTCTGATTTCCGATAAATCCTTTACAAGTTCCTGAATCTGTAAGTCTATTTCACTTAAGTTTACTTTTATTTTCAATATCTGCTCGAAAACCTTTACTATTGCTCTTGAAGCTTGAGGATTCGGGAACCCTATGGCATAAGCAGGTATGGTAGATAATAAACAGGCGGCAGGAATATCGTAATGTTCCGCTTGCCCTACCAATAACCCATTTGCTCCTACTATTTCTCCCATATCTAAAGGCTTTAAATGGTACTCGTTTAACATAAGTTCTCTTAGCCGTTTCGTAGTCCCTGCGCTATAAACTTTTGGAGGTTCTTCAAGCCTCATAGGTACCGGGAATGCAGCTGCAGTAAAAATAGTTTTTACTCCTAAATCTTTTGCAAATTTAAGAATGGAATCTATTAATAATAGAGTTGGCTTGGGCCTTAATTGAACTTCGCCTTCAAAAACAATAAGGTTGAAAGCAGCGCTTTTTTTGTAATAAAACATGTTTCGTGGCATAAGAGGCAACTGAACCTGCCCTTTATCTACTATGACGGCTTCAGGAATCGTAAATTCAGGAGCTTCTATTTCAGCTAAAGGTTCTAACTTTAATTTTCTTCTGAGATAATCTACCGCTCTAATTCCAACATTGCCAACCCCTGGCCAAGCAGCAAGCATAATTGGAGACTTTATACCCTCTATCTTTTGATAGGTCTTTAATTTCATAGACGAAGACTAGTATGACCTATTGCCGGGCTTTTCCCTGATTTTACTCGCAGCAAGTCTTGCCGCTTCTCTTGTTTTCAGGTCTATGTCGTGCTGTGCCGTATAATCTAAAGATATTAGAGCTTCCCTTCTGCCGAGTTCACCGAAAGAAGTAGCAGCAAGATAACGAATATCATTATCCGCGTCGCGCAAAGCTTTTAATAACGGGTCAAAAACTGTCCTAAATGGTAATTGTCCTAACGAGACAGCTGCTAATGTTCGTAATCCCCAGTCTTTATTTTTATCCCTTGTTATGCGGAATAGAGTTGTATCGCATAGAGGGGCTCCAATATTACCAAGGGCTACTACCATAGCTTTTGATACCAATAAACTTGTGTCATCAACAAATTCTATAAGAGATGGAACGGCGGAAACGTCTTTTATCACTCCTAAAGCGACCGATGATCTTGCCCTGATGGTTGAATCCGGGTCTTCAAGAACTTCTACCAGACATCTTACACCTCTCACATCTTTTGTTTTTTCTATTCTTTGTATTGCATACAAACGAGCAGGCTTTTTGGAATCTCCTATAGCTCCTACTACCTTTGCCAATAAATCAATCTCGTCGTTCCTGTTAAGGAAAGAATCTAATGTCATAGTTGCATATTCACGTGTGTCATCAGGTTCTAATAGCTCAATAAGTATGGGTATTGTTCCTCTATCATTGCCTACAAGGGTGCCAAGTGCATCCGAAGCCCCTTTTCTGACTGAAGCATCGGGGTCTTTTAATGTTCTTACCAACGTTGGCATTGCTCCCGGCTTATCCGCTATTTCCATTAATGCTTGTGTTAGTGCTACACGACACTTCGGGTCATCTTCTATTTCCGGTTTTAATCTTTTTGTCATAGGCTCTACCGCTGCTTTTGCTTTCAGGCTACCTAATGCATAAATGGTTTCTTCCCTTAATTTTGGGGATGCCGGGTCATCAAGCACGGCTATAAGAGAAGGAATTGCCTGTTTCTCGTCTAATATTGCAAGCGCTTCTGCTATTCTTGCTCTTCTTTGAAAGGTAACCGTTGAATCTCTTATTGCCTGCACTATAATTGAAACGCCACTTCTGTCATGCAATCTTGCAAGCGCTTCACCTGCTGCATAACGAACGGAAGGATAAGGATCTTTTAATCTCTCTCTAAGCGGTGTTATCGCTTTTCTGTCTCCCAGTTTTCCAAGCGCTTCCGCAACGTTTTCACGAACCTTTTCTATTTCATCTTTCAATGCTGTTATCAAATGCGGAACCGCAAAACAATCTCCGGCATCGCCAAGTATTTCTGCTGCTTCCCAACGTTTTTTTGGAATGCCATATTTTAAATCCTGGACATACAGTGTGCGTTCGCCCTTATCTTGAATAACTTCTCTCATTGCTCCTCTTGCAAATAATAACTCGGGCCCTATTAGGACACCTAGTAACAAAATTACTCTTACCATTTTACCCCCTTAACAAAAATCTCTTAATAAATTTAGTCTATATTATCCTAATTAATTACCTGTTGTCAATAAATTTTTACTACTTTTACTACTTTACTGCTTTATAAGTATACTATTTATGACTTGCGTTCTTGTAAAATGGCGGTGTGACAACCTCTGCCGGCTCAAATTTCCCTCTGCAATCTACCTCTATTTTGGTTCCCGGATTAGTATAAGCTAATTTTATATACCCAAGCCCGATTCCTTTCTTTATTGAAGGTGAAAAATTGCCGCTGGTTACTTCACCTATTTCTTCGCCATTCGGCGTTCTTATTTTATAATGTTGTCTTGGAATTGCAATCCCTGCCATTGTAAAAGCTATTAGTTTCGTTGCTAACCCTTTTGACTTTTTCTCAAGAAGCACTTCTTTGCCGACAAACTTAGGTTTGTCAAGCTTAGTTATCCAACCAAGCCCGGCTTCAAGAGGATTAGTATGTTGACTTATATCATTACCATAGAGAGTATATTTCATTTCCAGCCTTAATAAATCTCTGGCGCCTAAACCTATAGGTTCAATCTCAAATTTTTTCCCGGCTTTCATAAGCTCATCCCACATTTTTGTCCCGAAATTTGCAGGAAAATAAAGCTCAAAACCGTCTTCCCCTGTATAACCTGTGCGAGCAATAAATGTTGGTATTCCGGCTATCGTTCCGTGAGCGCTTCTGTAATATCCGATTTTGCTTAAATCAATGTTCGAAAGAGGTTGAAGAACTTCTTCTGTCTTAGGTCCCTGGATTGCAAGTTGAGTTATCTCGTCGCTTAAATCTACAAATTTTACATCTGCAGGTTTATGTTCTAACATCCATTTTATGTCTTTGTCTTTGTTTGCCGCATTTATTACTATCCACCACTTCCCTTCTAATTTATAAACCAATATGTCATCTACTATCCCGCCGTCCGGATAACACATGGCAGAATATTGCGCCTGGAAAAGTTCAAGCTTGCTTGCATCGTTCGTTGAAATCTCGTTTATAAAATCTAACGCTTTTTCTCCGCTGACTTCAACTCTTCCCATATGCGCTACGTCAAATACGCCAACCGTCGTCCTAACTCGGTTAACTTCCTGAGTTATTCCTTTATACTGAATTGGCATCTCAAAACCTGCAAATGGCACGATTTTGCCACCTGCTTCCACATGTTTATTGAAAAATGCAGTCTTCTTAAGCATGTTAACTCCTTTTTTAAGTTGGAGTTTCCGATCCGCTTGAAGCGGAAGGATTGCTCCACCTTATCCAGCTATGCTGGGTTATTTTTTTGAAAAGTTTCGTAACTTATTATCTCGGTTAATGGTTTACGACTTTTAGGAACAGGTGAATCAGATGGATACCCCACAGGTAACAAACTTACGACCTTATATTCATCCGGAACGTTCAGTATTTTTTTTACTTCTTCCTGCGAAAATGCTCCTATCCAACAACTACCTAATCCTAGTGCGGTTGCCTGTAATGTAATGTGGTCAATCGCTATCGCAAGGTCTACCGCATAAGCCGGTACTGCGCAACTCATAATACGCTCGGGATTAGTGCTGACGGCTGCGATAACAACCGGAGCATCCGCAATGAATTTTTGATTGGCTGCCGCATTGGAAAGAGCTTTTCTTGTTCCTTTGTCGCGGACAACTATAAACTTCCATTGCTGTCTGTTTGATGCGGAAGGAGCAAGTCGGGCAGATTCCAATAACTTGTTTAATGCCTCTTCGGGTATTTCTTTTGAATTATATGCCCTTACGCTTCGTCTTTCTTTTATTGCTTGTGAAACATCCATAATTTAGTATTGCTTACTATGCCCAATCTAAATACATTTTATTAAAAATCAAGTTTTATTTTGTAAAAGTTTATTTAAGTTTAACGCATTGTCTGATTTTTTGTTTGCCCCTTTTAATAACTTCTCTGTTTCTCCTAAATAATGCTGGTTTATATTTTTCATTCTTCTGTCTCCATCTACTGGAAATTGCACATAGAAAATGCTTGGCAGGTTATTGTTAGAAAAAGATTGACAAAAGGGCAATAGAAAATACTCTATTAGTGTAGATATAGAATGTACAAAAACAAGGAGGATATATGAGAAATTTTTTAAGCGTTTTTGGAGTTGTAATTCTTACGACAGGAATTGCCTCTGCTCAGATATATTACCCAATGCATATTGGGGACAGGTGGGTCCAACAATCCGATACTATGTATGGGGCATATAATCCCGTAATATTCACAAAGACTATACTGACTACTGATTCTATAAATGGAAAAGAGTATTTTCAGACATATCAAAAAATATCCGGTGGGGCTACAGGGCACTGGAGTACCTGGATACGAAAAGATTCTACAGGCGTTATAATGGGAGGTTTTGGCGATTCTGCTACAGGACCTACTACCCCTATTAACCCGACTCTCTTGCTTTTCCCAAAAGAAGCAGTGGATTCAGGGTATGAATGGGATTTTTACTCTGCTGTAATGGGTGGCCATTACCATTATCTTTCAGAAGGCAATATCGGAACGGTCACTGTCCCTGCAGGGACGTTTAATAATTGCTACAGAGCTCGCTTAATAGTTGATACTACTTTAGGTAGCGTTACAGATACTACAAGAATAGGTTATTATTATTATGCCCCGGATGTTGGCGAAATCAGAAACCAGACAGTTTACCCGGCAAATCAGGTTATGAATTTAAGACTTACTAGTTATAAAATCGGTATAGAAGAATCCCAAACTCCGAAATCCGCAATCCAAAATCCAAAATTGAAACTCTCCCAAAACCCATTCGCTCAATCAACAATTATTAGTTATTTTATGCCTTCGAATTCTAATTCTCTATTAACGATTTACGATGTCACAGGCAAACTTGTCAAAACGCTTGTAAATGAAAAACAATCTTCCGGTACTCATAATATTACTTTAAATGCTGGAACGCTTTCTTCCGGTATCTATTTCGTGATACTGACAACAGATAAACATAAACTAACAAAAAAACTAGTAGTAATGAAATAACGTTGGGAATTCTATCTGGCTATGCGGGAGAAACATACTCAAAAAGCGATTATTCTGAAATAAGAAAAATATCTGTTATGATTTAGTTGTTACTACTATAATTTAGAGTCTTTGGCGGGAGTTATCTTGCATGCCTTAATCTTGCCCGCTTACCGTTTTTTGGGTAGGTCTAGATTTCCTGTTTTTTTTAACTCTATAACTTTTTATTTGCATGTTTCCCGTGCAAATCCGTGTCTATTCTCCGTGGCCAAAAGTTTTTTGTTGTCTGTTTTAATCTTGTGAAAATCTGTGTAATCTTGTGGTTCCTATCTGTAAATTTTTTCTCAAACTTTATCTTGACATTACGAGTAATTTCAGGTGTATATTTGAGATTATGAAAAATTTACTTAGAGAAATTCCCGGTATTGATAAAATGGTTAAAAATGCCTGTTTTAAAAAATACCCGGATAAATTGGTTATCCAGACTCTGCGTTCTACTACAAATAAAATACGGGAAAATATAATAAATCAAACGATGAAAAACGATGTAGATATAGAGAAAGTTATAACCAAAGAAACTCTTGTCGAATTGGAAAAAGTTAAATCCAATAATTTGAGAAAAGTTATTAATGCTACAGGTGTTATCTTAAATACTAATCTCGGTAGATCTCCGGTTCAGGTTTCGGTTTTAAAAAATCTTATTGAAACAGCCGGAGGATATTCTAATCTGGAATTTGATATTGAAACAGGAGAGAGGGGAGATAGACATTCTTCCATAGAAAAACTTTTAAAAGATATTACGGGCGCAGAAGATGCAATTGTAGTAAATAATAATGCCGCCGCGGTCCTTCTAATCCTTGATACTTTTGCAAAACATAAAGAAGTTATCGTTTCAAGAGGAGAATTAATAGAAATAGGCGGCTCTTTCAGATTGCCCGATATATTGAAAAAAAGCGATTGCAAACTTGTAGAAGTTGGCACAACAAACCGAACTTACATTGAAGACTTTGAAAATAAAATCACAAAAAAAACCGCGCTGCTTTTTAAAGCACATACTTCTAATTACAAAATATTAGGCTTTGCCCATAATCCTTCATTGAAAGAACTCGTAACGCTTGGAAATAAAAATAATGTCATAGTTGTCGAAGATGTCGGAAGCGGGTTGTTTGTCGATTTTACTAAATTTGATTTACCATACGAACCAACCGTTCAGGAAATAATAAATACGGGCGTGGATATTGTTAGTTTTAGCGGAGATAAATTATTGGGTGGTTCGCAATGCGGGGTTATTGTCGGCAAAAAGATTTATGTAGAAAAACTCAAAAAGAATCCGCTGTTTAGGGCATTAAGAGTGGGGAAACTTACTCTCTCCTGTCTGGAATCTATTTTAAGAACTTATTTGTATGACGAAGACCCTGTTTCTAAAATTCCTATTTTGTCTATGATTAAAGAACCGGTAAGTTCCTTAAAGTTACGCGCAAAAAAATTGTATAACGGATTATTAAAAACGCTGGATAAAAAATATCAACTTAAAATAGAAAATTCCGAATCCGAAATAGGCGGAGGCGCTTACCCCGGCGTGAAAATACCAAGCATTGCCATAACCATAACCTCAACAAAAGAATCCCCTAACTCTATAAGTAAAAATTTAAGAAAATGCGAACCATCTATTATTTCACGAATAACGGATAATAAAGTCTGGCTGGACTTGAGAACAATCTTTGAAGAAGATATTAATTTAATTCTCAGGGAAACAAAAACAAAACTTTAGAACGCAGATTACGCAGATGATTGCAGATAAATAGGAAAAAGAATTTAAACATAAAGAATTAACTGCGAAGATCATTGAAGTTTTTTATCGGGTTTATAACAAATTGGGGTATTGGTTTTTGAAATAGGGCTTTTATTTAATTTTGGTACTAAATCGGAAAGCAAAAGGAAAGCATTTGATAATCGCAGAAAAAAGATTTTAAAAATCTTAATAATCTGCGTTTATCTGCGTCCAAAAGATAGTTTAAATGTGTCTTTTCTGAATAAAAGTAGAAAATTAATGGGGTTATAGAGTCTAAATAGAAGATAAAACAACAAAAAAATGGCTTTAGTTATCGGAACTGCAGGACACGTTGACCACGGTAAAACAGAACTTATAAAAGCTCTTACCGGTATTGATACTGATAGACTCCCCGAAGAAAAAGACAGGGGTATGACTATCGTTCTGGGCTTCGCCTTTCTGGACTTACCAATCTCCGGCAGGGTTGGAATCGTTGACGTCCCGGGACACGAAAAATTCCTGAAAAATATGATTACCGGCGTCTATGGAATAGATGTCGCTTTGCTTGTCGTGTCCGCGGATGAAGGAGTTATGCCACAAACCGAAGAACATTTCCAAATCCTGAGTATTGCAGAAATTAAAAAAATAATAGTAGTTTTAACTAAAGTTGACATAACAAGCGAAAATAGAATAGAAGATACTATCTTTGAAGTTCAAACTTTATTTGAAAATACCATTTACGAAAATAGCGAAATAATTAAAGTCTCTTCTAAAACAGGACAGGGTCTAGATGAGCTAAAACAATTACTGGATAAAACTATCTCTGCTATGCCCCCAAAAGACGTTACCGGAATTCCTGTTTTGCCCGTTGACAGAATATTTACGCTTAAAGGCGTAGGTGCGGTTGCTACCGGAACTTTGATTAACGGAACATTAAGACTTGGGGATAAGATTTCTATCTATCCGCGAAACTTAGTGTCAAAAGTAAAACAAATACAGGTTCACAATGATTTAAAAAATGAAGTTGATACAGGACATAGAGTAGGTTTAAATCCTGCTAACATAAAAACGGAAGACATTAACATAGGAGATATAATATCGTACGAGAATGCTTTCCTGCCTACAAAAATAATTGACGTAAAAATACAACCAAAGTCAAAAATAGTTCTAAAAGAATGGATGCGGGTAAAAGTTCATATTCTTACGGATGAAATTCTGGGTAGAGTGGCTTTGCTCGGGGACGGTAAATATTGCCAGATACTACTGGAAAGAGAAACCGTAACATGGTTTAAAAATAAAGTTATAATAAGAAATTATTCTCCCGAGTACTTGATAGGCGGGGGAATGGTTCTAAATCCTGTTCCGGTCAGACACAAAAGAAAAGACAGTGATGTCGTAAAACTGCTTGAAATCAGGGAAAACCATAATATGAAAGAAATCATACTGGAAGAAATAAAAAACAAAAACTGGAAATTGGAAGACCTGAAAAAAACTTTGTTTTCCCCGAATAACGAATTTGATAAAACATTACAGGCAATGTTAAACTCAGGGGAAGTTAAACTAATTTCAAAATATTTAACGGACGAATCAACTTTTGCGAAAATTAAAAATGAAATCATACAGGAATTAGAAAGTTTTTACAAGTCGAGTGCCGCTATAAAACTCGGTATCTTAAAAGACGAATTAAGAAAAAAACTACGTCTGGAAGCGGAATTTTTTGATGCGCTTATTTATGAATTGCCTGAAATTGAAATCGTAAAAGATAAGCTCAGACTTAAAACATGGAAGATGGCATTGAACGAAACACAGTTAAAAGAATTGGAAAGAGTGGAACAACTATCACGCTCGGGACCTTGTTCTTTGGCAGAATTTGACAGGGAAACAATAAATATATTATTGCAGGAAAAGAAGATAGTAAACGTAAAAAATGATTTTTTTATTCACATGGATATTTTTGAAGGATGGAAACAAATTCTAAAAAATCATATAGAAACAAATAAGTCAATGGTTATCGCGGATATAAAAAAACTTTTTGGACTTTCGCGAAAACATACAGTTGCCATAGCAGAATATTTGGACGAAATCAAATTTACAAAACGAACCGGTGACGTAAGAGTATTGTATTGATAGTAACGTAGGGGACAGGCATGCCTGTCCCGGATGGTAGGTCAGACATTTGGGACATCCCGTCCGCCTCAGGCGGAGCGGCGACTTGTCTGACAAAAGATATGAACCATATCAAAAAACATTCTTTGGTTATTGTTTTAATGATAATTATTTTAATACTTGACCAGATTACCAAATCACTTGCTCAAACTAATTTAACCCCTAACAAGATTGTTTGGTTATTAAAAGGTATAATAGGCTTGAATTATCGCACAAACTATGGGTTGAATTTTGGATTGGGCAGCAATTGGAGATTTATTTATCCCATTAAGATATCTGGACTGACCATTCTTTTGTTCATTCCCTTTGCTTATTATATCAAACTTTTCCCGTATCTAACTAATCTCCTGAAGGCGTTTTTTGCTTTCTTTATGGCATCACATCTTGGGGACTTATTAGAATTGTTTCTCACAGGAGGTTATAGAAGAGATTGGTTGCAATTATTCCAGCCTATAACAACTAACTTAACCGATATTTATCTTTTCGTTTCTTTTGCCCTTCTTTTAGTCGGATTAATAAAACACCCAAACATAGGATGGGAAAAAACGAAGAAACATTTATCGCGCCTTTCAATGAAAGATGCTTTCTCTCCATTCAGGAATGATAAAAAGACGTAACAAAAGTTACCAATATAATTAAATTATGATTAAAGAAGATTACATATTGAGAATGATAGAGCGTTTATCAGTCGCAATCGCCAGAGTTCTAAAATTAAAAGAAGTACATCAGTATCAAGAGGCTTTAGTCATAATTGACGAGACATTTCAACAATTATTCGGGTTGCATTCCAAAACAATTAATTCTTTGCCTGCCGAATCCATAATAGAATTGTTGCAATTGAATACTCCGGAAGAAGCGCAAAAATGTTTTTGGATTGCATCCCTTATTAAGGAAGAGGCTGATATTTATGAATCTCAAAAAGATTTTCAAATTAGCGAGTCTAAATATTTGGATTCTTTGGAGCTGTACTTAAAAGGCATTGCTTGTGGAAATGATGCAATTATTTCTGATTACGTGCCTAAAATTAAAGAAGTTGCCGATAAGGTTAAGAAATATACGCTTTCGGATAAAGACAGGGACAGGCTTTTAGGGTATTATTCGGAAATTGAAAATTACCCTGAAGTTAAAGATTTGCTTTTGAGTTTGCTGAATTAGTCTTGAGAAAGGAATTGCTTATAACACTAACTTGCACTCCAAAATATCCATTTATGCCTTTTGTTGGTAGAATATTTTTTTATTTCTTTTTTTCTTTTTCTAAGTCGTCTAATATTTTTAAAATGAGTTCGTTTTGGTTTTCCAAATGCATAAGAATGGTTTCTATTTCTCTTTCTGCTTTAGTATTTACTTCGAAGTCTGCTTCTGCTCTTTTGTTGGCATGACGGCCTTGAAGATTTTGTCCTACCATAATTAAAGGCATTAGACAAATCTGAATCATATTGGAAATAAAAAGCCATAAGACAAAAGCCGGGAATGGGTCAAATCTTAAGCTTTTAGGTCCGATAGTATTCCAGCTTAACCAAATCAATGTCCAGCAGAAAATAATAAGGAAAAATCCCATTGTTCCAACACGGTTGGTAATCCAGATGGCAAATTTTTCAAGACGACTAAGTTTTTCCTTGTGTTCAATATTGACATTCCGTACCGGCGGTCTAAGGTTTTTTAACTCTTGTAGAGTTAACGGACGATGTAAATTTTCGTTCATATATTTATTTGTATTGTAAAATAGTGATAAGAAAAGTCAATATTTTTCATGAAATTAGGAGAATAAGAAAAATAACTTTACAAAACCAACAGACGATGTAAAAGTATTGCGTGGAGGTGGATAGGGGCTGGTGTCTCTACTGGACTTCAAATCCAGCTTTCCTGACTGCGTCAGGTAGGTAGGTTCGATTCCTACACACCTCCGCCAAAAAATAGCCCAACCCAGTGTCCGTCTCAGTCGGATTGCAAAGCCCAACTAATAAAAAAGGGCGAGTTATAAACTCGCCCCTACAAAGTATTTTTCTTCAATCTTTTACAAAACAATCATCGTTTTTGTAATAGTTTTGCTTCCGGCTGTTAACCTGTAAAAATAGATTCCTGAACTTACAGACATATTATTCATATCCTTTTTATCCCATATAATTTCCTTAGCACCCGTAGATTGTATCTCGTTCAAAAGTGTTTTAACGAGCCTGCCGGAAGTATTATATACTTGCAATTTTACTTTTGTCTCTGCGGGTAATGTATAAGAAATATTCGTATTTTTAATTACAGGATTCGGATAATTCTGGTTTAATGCCAATGTCGGATTTGAAGATGTTTCTTCAACTCCCGTATAATCAACTATCGCTCTTATCATAAAATCGCCTGCCTGTGTTGGCGGAGCTTGCCAACCACTGCCCGATTCTACGCCCAATGCTTTTACCTTCCCGGGATAGTCTAAACTATTATCCGTTACCAGTGCTACACTATCCGTAGGTGTTATTACCTCAGGCAAATAAATAGCTAACCAAAAATCGGAGGTGTAATCTACGGGAGTACTAAAGTCAACTCTGTCCCAGGCTCTTACTGATGGAGTATAAGTCGTGCTTGTTCTTGTTGCTCCGGGGCAATCGGAAGAGTCGTCTTTTACATAGGCAGAACATTTTTGGTTATGAGCATTTACAAAAACACGGGAAAAAACTTTTAATCCTTTTACTCTGCAAACACCTTTTTGTGTGGGAGTGAACCTCACTGCCCAGAATCCGGGCTTATGTCAGGTAGGACAATATACAACGGCGTACGTTGGAGTGTTATTATCATAAACAATTTCTTCCTCAGCGAAAACAGAAGAAATTCCTAAAACAGAAGAAACTGCTAAAAAAAGAAACGGCAAAATAAGTTTTTTCATACTTCCCCCTTTATTTTATTATATAAGATATGAATTAATTATCATTACTTGTCAATAATTTTTTAACCTGGCTGTTTGTTTCCTTCTATAACCACCACAAATTCCCCTTTTGGAGTTTTAGAAGAGTAGTAATCTATTACCTCGGAAGCATTCCCCCTGATAACGGACTCGAATTTTTTGGTCAACTCGTGCGCGACTGCTATTTTTCTTTCTCCAAATATTTCTTTACAGTCCTTTAACATTTCTAGCAATCTATGTGGCGACTCAAAAAATATAATCGTCCGTTGTTCATTGATTAGAGTTTGTAATTTGTGTTGGCGCTTCAACTTTGTATTCGGCAAAAATCCTTCAAAAACAAAATTATGTGTAGGCATACCCGATATAATAAGAGCGGAAATCGCTGCGCTCGGTCCCGGGATGGAAGATACCTTGAATCCTGCTTCTATTGCTGCCCTTACAAGATAAAACCCGGGGTCGGAAATACTGGGCGTTCCTGAATCAGATACCATTGCAAATTTCTTGCCTAGTTTCATTTCGGAAATAATTTGAGCGGTGCGCATCTCTCTATTGTGGTCATGGAAAATTATAAGTTGTTTCTTTATTCCGTAATGGTGTAATAATAATCCCGTGCGACGACTGTCTTCGGCAATGACGAAATCTACTTCCTTAAATATGTTTATGGCGCGAAAAGTAATGTCCTCAAGATTACCTATCGGTGTAGCTACAAGATATAAATTCGCTTCAAGTTCCATAATACTATTCTCCCTTACTCTTATATAATAAAAAGTTTATTTTGTTTTTATAATGGGCTCGCCTCCGTGTCCAGGATAGTCTGGATCTGCATACTTTATAGAAGGGAATTGAATAAAATACTCTATAACGTCTGCAATCTTTTCACTGTCCTGTACACTAGCAAAAAAGAAGACTAATTTCTCTTCTTTCCCAAGCGATAATGTATCATAAAATATATATCTTGACCTTGCCAAAATCTCATTTCTATTTTGCTCGGTGGTTTCTTCTTTAAAACATATCATAAACCTATTAATTACTCCTGCCCTTTTTATATTAGACAATGTAGTACTTTCTAAATAAGAGGGATTAAGTCGACTTAACTTAATATCCGGAATTTTTCTTGAAATAAATCCTTTTTTTCTCAATATTATATCAAAAGTCCCTTCAGGAAGTTTTTCTATTTTGAACTTTTTTCCGGCTGTTGAATCTGTTGAGAGAAGAACAATGGGTTGACTATAATTATTACCTGAATATAAATATACCTGAAGACTATCTATTGCTTCCGAGGTTTTCTTATCCGTAATTCCCGAGATTTCCATTTCTATAGTACAATCTCCTCCCGTGCCTTTTCCTATATTTCCATACTGCCAAGTATTAGGTGGAGGGGGGGGATTTGGCATAAGATTAAAATGTGCAAGAAGGACGGGATCTGTGAAACAAACAGAAGATATTTGATTAAAGTAATCTATCATCTGAGGAACAGATGAATTGTCAGGTATAATGATTCTATATTGGCACCCTACCCCTTCCCTATACTCATCCCCTTTTACAATACATCCTGCTTTTGATATGATTTCTCTTCCTTTTATTCCTGAAATACCCTTTTTAAAAACCACTGTAATTTCATTTGGTAAATATCTTTCTTTTAGACTTGACAAGTTAGGGATAACCCTTAAAACAGTTGAATTAGAAGAATCCTGTTTAATTTTAATGTTGCTTATTTTGTGAGAGAAGAAACCTTCTTTTTTTATTATTATGTCAAAAGTCCCCTTGGGAAGTTTGGTTATCTTGAAATTCTTTTCGCTGGGGCTAGATAATAATGAAATAATGGGTTTGCTGTACTTAGGAGTAGCAGAGTCGGAAGAATATAAGCATACCTTAATACTATCATTTGTCGTAGAATCTGGAGATTTTTCTATTTTAATGTCTATACTGTAGTTTCCTCCCGTACCTTTTCCTATATTTCCATACTGCCAAGTATTAGAGGGTTTTTCTTCACCATTTGTTGTAAAGACCAATCCCAAAAGTAAAAAACATATTGCCATACAATTACAAATTTTTATTTTCCTTTCTATCAGTCTTAAATACTTTGTCATTTTTTTAGCCAGAAATCCAACAATTATCGGGTTTACCTTAATACCTTACTTTTTAGTCCCGTATTGTCAAATGAATCTTTTGCCCGGATAACTACTTTACGGGCAGTTCCGATATCAACACTGAAAGCCTCTTCTTTTGAATCAAATATTTTATCTGTCGGAAATAAAATAGTCCAGTCTCCTCCGTCAACGGTATATTCACAAGATTTTATATAATTAAGTTCGTCTATCGTAGAAAATAAAAGATTATTCCCCTCTACTCTTATATTCTTAATTTCAGGGGCAGTGTTATCTATAAGCTCAGGAAGCGAAATCTTTTCGTTCTTTAATTCTTTTGTTTTGGGATTGGAAAGAATATCCGAACATATAATTTTGAACTCATATTTGCCATCCGGGAAAACCAGAGGGTCTATGGAATAAAACGTATCCCTGAGTTCTGCTTTTAACAAAGACCATTTTTGCTCTCCTGTTAACTTAAAATATAATTCAAACATCAAACTATCATTATTTGCGTCTCTGGTTGACCATATTATTTTTCGTATATTATCTCTCCCGATTTTCGGAGTAACTTTCAGTGATAGAATTTCCGGTTTTCTGTTTTGCGGCAAATAAGCTATCTTTACGCCTGTAAGTTTCGTGTTGTCGTTCCGGAGTTTTGCTTTCCACTGTATAAATCTTGCGTTCGGACTATTAATTGCCCCCTTTTCTCCCACAGCTTCCCATTCGCTCCAAGTTTTTTCAGGGGTGTTCAAATTCCCTGAACGGGTAAGAAATTTTATTGGTTTTCCGGCAGAAAAATCAAGTTTCCCCCATTCGGATATTCCATCAGTATCATAAGTGTCGGATTCAATAGTCCCTTCTTCTGCAAAATCATTCGACACAGAATAAAGTTTTCCCATCTCGGATGTGCATACAAAATTATCTTTAATACAGGATATATTTGCAGGAAACTCATTTGAAACAATTGCTGTCCCGGTTAGTGTTACTTTGTATAATCTTTTCCCTGCAGCAACAAGCATACTTTTATCTTTTGCAATCCATTCTAATCCACGAATAGGAGCGCTAATCGACCATAATCTTTCAACTTTATTGTCCTTGTATATGCAATAAACAGAGCTTGCGCTGTCTTCGGTTGCAGCTACCAACAACAAAGTATCTAACGAAACAACTGCTTTGATTTCTTTTTCATTCGCATCCAGTATACATACTCCTTTGCCTTGTTTATTTATCTTAAACAAATATCCGTTTTCTCCCGTGCCTGCATAGAAATAGTTGTTTACATAATTAAGAAAAGTAACGTTCTTTTCCGGGGTAATATAAAAAGTGTCTACCTTGCCTGACTTTGATATTTTTAATATGTTCCCTGTTACTCCTGTTGCGGCATAAAGATTCCCTTCATTATCAAATACCATTTTCCATATATATTTTTCTTTTGTTTGGGCAAATATCCGGGATTTACCCGTTTTGTCTATTTGATAAATTATTCCATCCGGCGAAGTGCCCGCATAAATTATTCCATTTTTTTCAACAAGCGAAAATACCCCTGCCTGAGTCGTGTCTAATAAGGCTAATTCAGTGCCACTGTTGTTCGAGGTATTTATTTTATATACTTTGCCTTTTCCACCCGTGCCAACGTATATGGTATTTCCCGATTTAATTATTGACCATATGTAGAGCTCGGGGTTTTTCCATAATTCCTTGATTGCAGGAGCGATTGAGGCGCTTCCGTTCCCATCAAGCATTATGTTATTTAGCTTGCATTTTGTGAATTCTTTTACTTCCCATAACTCTGTATTTACCCCGAATGCTTTTACGGTAAATAACAAACACAATGTAATTCCAAATATTTTCAATCCTTTCATTTGTCCTCCAGTTAGTCAAATCAAAAATCAAACATTAAATATCAAATATAACAAATAGCCACTAAAACACTAAAACACGAAAGACTAACCACAAAAAAGTAACCCCAGAGAACTGGTTTTTTCTCTGTGCTCTCTCTGTTTAGTTAGAGTTCGTGATCCGCCTGAGGCGGAAACGTTACTCTAACTTATCCAACCCCGTTGGGCTTCTATCTCCATATTTGTTGTATGTTATTTTTTCCTCTTAATTATATTTTTCCTCTGTGAACTCTGTGGTTTCTTTTCATCTTATTTTTTGTTATCGTCATTTAAACTCGTACTAATTCTTTGTAATCTTTGACGTTCATTGCTAAAAATGCTTCCGCAAAACCTTTCTTCCCAAGCAAAGTATAACTGCGATAAAAATTTGACAACTTGCAGAAATGCACATAATCAAACACTTTCATTCCTGTGCGGTATTTCATTAATAAGTTTTCTTTTTCTTTAAATTGTTTATCTATGACACAAAATACATTAGGCGGTAAAAGACTATAAACTTCATAACTTACTATCGTAATATTATCCGAATCTATTTCCTCTAAAGCAGGCGCAAGTATTTTATTTGCAATTATATGATGAGGGTCTTGCTCATTAATAAACGGAACAAATATAATTTTAGGATTAACCTTTTTTAAAATACAACTTAATTCCGTTACGTTTTTTTGATTAAACTTAAAACAACACGCATCTTCTTCCCATAAAATTAATTCTTTTATTCCCAGTTTTTCTGCAACTATTTTTGCTTCTTTCGGACGAATAGCCTTGTCCATATTTTCGCTTAAAGCAAGCGTGTCGCTGCCGTCTGTTATCTGAAGAACCGTAACTTTTGCTCCTGATTTTAACATTTGTAATAGTGTCCCCCCGCAACCAATAATTTCATCATCAGGATGAGGCGAAAGAACTAACGTGTTTTCGCGAAAATCTACTATTTCTTCCAATGGACGGAAATTTGTTTGTAAATATTTAGGATGTTTTCTAATCCATAAATTGTATTTTAAGAATAGTTTTTTCTCCCGCGACTTAAACGTATCAATATCTTTCACTTCAGGAGTTTTTCTTGATTTGCTACAAAGAACGATATAATCACTGCCGGATTCCGACAGCCATCGTACGGTTTTTCTTTTGCTCCATTTTTGTAAAACATCATTCAACTTTAAAGATAAACCTTTGAATTTGTCTAAGATAAAAAATGGCCCGAACCCGTGAGACACTGTATTTACTATATCAAATTCCAGGTCTTTGAGCATATTTTTTAACCCGGCAGGAGTGTATTTTCTTGCAAACAATTTGGGAGTTTTTGAATACAACCAATGACGGGTGCGCATAGAAACTCTTGAACCAAGAACAAGCGGTAAAATTTTTCTTGCCGTTTTTTTTAGCAGTGAAAATAAAAATTTTGGATTAGTAACATAAGAGAGTCTCAACATATTTGGGACTGTAACTATAAGGTGTCCACCCGGTTTCAGGATTCTATACATTTCTTGTAACGCCCAACGGTCCCACTTCAAGTATTCTATCAATCCCATTGCAACAACCACATCAAACGTGTTATCTTCAAAATCAAGCCCCTCTACGCTGCCCTGTCGGAAGACATTTTTGCATTTCAATCCTGCTTTGATGCAGTTCTTTTCCGCCAGCCCAAGCATTTTTTCTGAAATGTCAATACCACATACATCAAAACCTTTGAGCAACAGGCTGACAGAAGTTAATCCTGCTCCGCAGCCCAGGTCAAGTATTTTAGCGCCTTTTTTTAAATGGAGATTATCTATGTAGTTCAACACATAATGTGATCGTTCCTGGATAATAAGGGAATGAAGATCTTTTTCCGAATAAATGTTTTGCCAATTCAAGGCATGCTCTTCAAAATAATTCTTGATGAATGCTTTTTGTAGGCTTCCCGTGAGTTGATTTATGCCGGTAGGGGTTTCGTTCATTCTTTTTTCCGGAGTGTCTTCCATTACTTTTGAGTATACTTATTTAACATTTAATTTTATCGTTTTTTCGCCTGCTAATACCCATTCTGTTTTTATTCTTTTTTCGAAAACTTTTGATTTTCCTTCAACGGGTTCAGTGAAAAAAGAACCTATGGATGGCGGAAGAGATTGAAGTTCTTTACCCAATACCTGTCCGTTTTTGTCTTTCTGAACTAAACTTACCACGAGTTCATTATTTGCAGGCGTATCCGTTAGCCATTTTTTAAGTTCATCCAATGAAGATATTTTACTTATATTTTTAGTGCTTGCAGTTCTTCCGCTTTCTACGCTTAACCATAAATCATCGTTGCTAACATAAGAAGGAATTTGAATGAGTATGGATTGTTTTACGATTCCCCCTTTATATGTAGATAGGGAGACAATCAAATTCAAACTGTCATTTATTTCTACGGTTGATTTATCCGCCCACAACCCTTCTATTTTAGCAAATTTAACTGTGTCCGAGATAGAAAAATTTACCGCAATCTCATTTATTTCTAATTTTTGAAAAGGATTATCCTGGATAACCCCAAACAACCCAGTGATTTCTCTTGATAGGGTATTGATGTCGCCTACGTATATATTTTTATTTGTGAATTTTTCATTTGGAGAAGCAATGTGCATATCAATTGTTGCAGTTACTTCCCCAACGGATTGATATCCTGCAGACACGGAATTTGCAGTTATCAGTCCGAAAAGGAAAGGCAGTAAGCGTTTTTCTTTTGCAATTTTATAATGAAATTTATTGGAATTTACGGTTATGTTCGTCTCTATTAATTTTGGCATTTTGCCTATTTCGCCTCTAATCCCTGTAATGTCATCGTTTGTTATTGTGCCGATTATTTTCGTGGAAACGCCCAATTTGTAAGAATCGTAATTTGAGGGTATAGTGGAATAGATATATCCTGCGGACATTGGCAATTCGGTTTTGCCAAAGTCAAAAGATGAATGTCCGAATCCCCATACCTTGTTGCCTTTTTTATAAGTACAGGTGCCGATAACGCTATAAGTAGCGTCTCCCGTTACAAGCGGGATTCCCAATGCAGAACCGGGGAAAGGAATAATGCTGTCCTGGCGTTCGGAATTAGAGCCGTCTATTTTTACTATATTCAAAGAAGAAAAATTATCCGCTAATTTTTTTAAAACGCTGTCACAGTTAGCAGATGTTGTAAAAGATAATTTTATCGGTGATAAACTGCTTTTCTTGTCTCCTTTGTTGTTGACTGTGGAAGGAGGGTTTAACATATTCTCAATAGGGGTAATTCCTACAAAATATCCGTCTTCTCTTGGAAATATTACAAAACTATAAGATACTGCGCCTATTAGTTCGGCTTCATTCCCCGCCGTGGCGGGATGTCCCATATTAGTGTTTTTAAAATATACGGGACTGCCGCTTACTCCACTTGGAATGCCCATCCCTGCAATTTTAGGCCCGTAAATTTTTCCAAGAAATAAATCACATTTTGGAAGATAATTTTTCATTATATCTACGATTTCTACGTCAAACGTATCTATTTTCGTGCCCTTTAAAACTGTTATCGCAAAAGCTTTCATACCGGGCTTTACTTCGCTTACAGGCATAATTCCGGTAGTAGTTAATAAGAGCAATAATATTTTATACATTTTTTACTTCCTTGTCCGCCTTAGGCGGAGGGCAAATCTGAGATTTGAATTTTATCCGTATTGAGTCAAAAAAAGCGATATTATCGCGATAATCAAAATAAGTCCAGTTCAAAGAACGAAACTTCTTTTTTTTGCATACAAAAGTTAATTCCGCGTATATTCCGTTTCCAAGATAGATACGGTGTGAGTAACCTTTAGTGCTTGCGAGAACAAAATTGTGCATAGTTGCGTAGCCGGGGTCAAGATTTACCGTTCTTGTCCCGTCTGCTCTTTTAAAAGAATGTTCCATTTTTACGGTTTCATTTTTTATTGTGCTTAATGAGTCCTGCGAAATAAGAGATTCGAAACTTACCCATTGTCTTTTTAATTTTTTCCCCATCTCAACGACGTAATAATCCGTAACGTCAAATACCATAGGGTCGCTTTTAATGTCTATAGCGCCAAATCTTTCCGTTATCGTTTTAAACACGTCTGTTTCATTGCAATCATCCGCCGTAATAATTCCCATTACAAGTTTAGCCGGGTAGTCCATTTTCTAATAAGAAGCTCTTTTCCCGCCAAGGCGGGGATTAGAGATTCTTATCCAATTCCGATAAATATACATTAAACTGTTTCGGATAATATCTGTTATTCTAATGTTATTTTGTTACAAGGCAAGAAAAATATTTATTAATACCCAACCGTTTTCAGAATAATTAAAATATTCCCTTTTTTTGTAGGAGAAGAACGGAGTTTATTCCGCTCTAGCGGGATGCCTGCCCATCATTTGTCATTCCTGCGAAAGTCGAAGATCCCGCCCTGGCGGTGGCAGGAATCTATCGTATCCAATCTGTTATTTTTTTTGTCATTCTGATCCGCCTCAGGCGGAGAAGAATCTCAGTTTTATTCTTTTGTTATCTACACTATCCCTTAGCTATTGGTTTAACAAAAAGTGGTAAGGTGAGCGAATTTATTAGAGGGACAGAAAGTGATTATAATCCTAATATTGCAAGAACAAAGGCAAGAAGCGCTATTATAAATACTTTACCCCAGAAAAACTTTACTATCTGGTCAATACGAAGACGGGGATTCGTATTTTTTATAAGAATGAAGGCTACAAGAACTAAAACATATTTTAATATTGCCCATAAAATATTTAATCCTTTAAATTGTAATCCTCCGAGAAATAAGGTGCTTAAAAATATCGGAGCCGTAAACAACAGGACTTGTTTTGATAAAATAGTAAACGCTAAAGGTGGCCCGCCGTATTCTATGATTGCTCCGCCGGCAAGTTCGGTTTCTGCTTCTGCTACGTCGAAAGGCGCATATCCAAGTTTTGCCGTCATACATAGAAGAGCAACAAAAAATGCTAAAAATCCGGAAATTGAATGGGTGAATATTGTTCCATTCTGTACCTGATAATTTATAATCGAACCTAATTGTATGGAATCTACTTTAACTACGGGTATTAACGCGGCAATTATAAAAGGCAACTCATAAGCTATGAGTAATTTTATTTCCCTCGAAACTCCAATTGCAGCAAGTGGATTCGCAGAGGCAGAACCTCCAAGGATTATTGCCAGAGGAGGCAAAACCAATAAGTATAAAATTACTATTAAGTCGCCTACAAAAGTAACGCCGGGATTAAAATTGGTCTCCATCAATATGAAACTTACAAGCGCGGCGCCTACAACTCCTATAATGGGGGAAACAAGGAAAACCATTTTATTCCCTTCCGCAGGAATAAGAGTTTCTTTGCCGAGTAATTTTAAGAAGTCGGCAAAACCCTGGTACCATGGGGGACCTACTCTATAGTGAATTCTTGCCGTTACTTTGCGGTCAATCCAGGAAACTATTAAAGATAATATAAATATGAACGCAAATCCCGGGAATATAAGCCACTCGAATAAAAGTTTCATTTATGTAATTAACTAACTCAAAGATATTTGATAAAATATATAATATTGCTCTATTGTCAAGATTTTTTAATACTAAGCTTATTAGTGCAAAGCCTCCTGCCTGCTTACCGTAAGTAAAAATCCGAAGAAACCCTACCCTGACCGAAAAGACTTGACATAAACATATTTTTCTATGAGATATATATATTATGAGATTGAACAAGTTTATAGCAAAAGCCGGAATTTCTTCCAGGAGAAAGGCAGATATACTTATAGAAAAAGGTAAAGTTAAAATAAATGGGAAAGTAATAACGACATTAGGCATAGACGTTGACGTGGAGAAAGACATTGTAGAGATAGAAGGGAAAGTTTTAAAAATTGAATATCCCCTTTTGGTTGCGCTTAATAAACCACCCGGGTATGTTACCACGCTTGAGGATAGACACGCCGATCTTATTATTACTGATTTGATACAGGATATTAAATTACGCCTTTTCCCCGTGGGCAGACTGGATAAAGATGCCGAAGGATTGATTTTGCTTACAAATAATGGCGACATTGCATACAGGCTTACTCATCCGAAGTTTGAAATGGAAAAAGAATATCTTGTCTGGACGGATGGAAATCTTGACTGGACCGGGATAAAAACACTTGAAAAAGGAATAGAATGGGAAGGTGAAATTCTGACAGCTAAAAAAGTAGAACTCATTGAGAGCAGGAAAATTAGAATTATCCTCACCGAAGGGAAGAAAAGAGAAATAAAAAATATGGTAAGGGCGTTAGGTTGTACCGTAATAAGACTGCAAAGAATAAGAATAGGGAAAATGGTGTTGGGTGATTTGGAAATGGGAAAATACCGAGTCTATAAGATGAAGGATATGGATTTACAAAAACAATCACCGCCGGCCTGCCTGTCGTCAGGCATGGGGCAGGTCAAATCCGTATCGGACTCCGCAGAAGGTGGAGATGTTGCAACTCCTTATGATTATTTTTTAAGTCTGATTATTTGAGGAAGGCATCTGCCACAAAAGCACTAAAACACAAAAAACGGACAACAAAAAAGAATTATAGCTACGGATAACAGACACGGATTTTCACGGAAAGAAGAAAATAAAAAGTTATAGAGTTAAAGAAACAGATTTATAGCAACAAATTAACGCGAAAGACAAAGAAAGTGAATACAAAAGGCACGAAAAACAGAAAAATAAAAAAAGGATAAAACAGAAACGATGACCACCCTGCTGAAGTAGAGTCGGACAATAAAGACTTGATAAAAATTATAAAAACAAGAAAGTAACAATGGAAGGCAACAAATAAACACAGATTTATATGGATATGGAATAAAAAACTCCGGGGATATTTGTTATAAATAAAAAACTGTAAAAACATGTTGCAGAAGTAAAGTTTAGACAGTATCTATAAATAGTAATAAATGAAAAGGAGGAAATAATGAAAAACTTTTTAATTATGATTAACGTTTTTGCAATTGCTTCTTTGTTGTCAGGCGCGCAGCAGAATGAAGTTAAACTTCTTCGCTGGGAAGGTCCACCGGGATCGAAACCCGGAACATTCAAGGAATGGAATGTTTCTCATCCTTATAAAACATTTTCTACCACATTAACAAAAAAACTTTCTACCCAAAATAAAGCAGGCAAAGTAGCAATATTAATTGATTCTACAATTGCATCTTCAATTACAAATGAGGTAAATCAATTGATGACTAACTTGCAGCAAGAAGGGTATACCGTAAGCAGTTACAATATAGCAGGCGGGACTCCTGAAGACTTGCGTTCGTTTCTCAAAGGTCTTTATGATAACGATAACATTGAAGGCGCTTTATTTGTTGGAAATTTACCTGTGGCGTGGTTTCAGGTAGGAAATGATTATGGCCCGCCTTATAATTATGGTTATGCGGAATGGCCGATTGACCTTTTTTATATGGATTTGAACGGGGATTGGGTTGATAGTATGAAATATGGTGGTATTGGCGATAGTTTAGTGTCGGGAAAAGATAGTATTTATGATGTCCATTCGGGAAATATAGACCCTGAAATATATATTGGCAGGCTTACACCGACGGGGATTGGAAACGATACTCTTTTGATTAAAAATTATTTTGCCAAAGATAATGCGTACCGGCATCATTCTGTCGAATTGCAGCACAGGGCATTGGTTTACGTAGAAGATGATTGGTATGAATATGCGTCAGAATGGGCAGGAGATGTATCATTGCTTTATGATGATACCCTTGTAGTTTCTGATTCTAATGCGACTACAGTAACGGATTATAGAATAAAGTTAGATACCCTTAGAGCATGGGTTTCCGTTTTTGCTCATTCCTGGCCCGGAGGGCATGTATTTTATTACAACAATCATAACTCATATAATTATTACAATGCTACGGAATATACAAATCAAGACCCGCCGGCGAATTTTTATAATCTATTTGCCTGTTCATTTGCCAGGTATACGGAAAGTGGATATGGCGGCGGCAGAACTATTTTTAACCAGAGTTATGGAGTCGGCGCGGTTGGTTCAACCAAAACAGGCAGTATGCTTGATTTTTATTATTTCTATTTACCCCTTTCGCAAGGCAAAGCTATGGGCGAAGCATTCAAAGATTGGTTCTCTTCTATAACGGCAGGAGGAGTTAGTTTTGATGATATTTGCTGGCATTACGGGATGACACTTCTTGGCGACCCGTTTCTTAAACCAAAAGGACATAATATTGGCGTAGAAGAAAAATGGAGCGAAGCGACATCCCGCCTTGGCGGTGATCAAATATCAAAATTAACTGCTTTCCCAAATCCGTTCGTTCAATCAACAGTAGTTAGTTATACTGTTGATAAGAATGTAGGGCAAGGCGGAATTTATCCCGCTGTGGCGGTGAGCCTTGCGATTTATGATATAAGTGGGAAATTAGTTGAAGAAACAAAAGATAACGTAATAGGGAAAAACTTAAAAACGGGAATTTATTTTGTAAAAGTAAATGATAGTAAACCAATTAAAGTAGTAAAGATGGGAATAGTGAAGTAGATAGTTTGAGCGGTTTAGATAGTAACAGAAGAAACAGAGAACGGAAAAAGTTTTATCCGCGAATAAACGCGAAGAGACACGAATAACGAAAAATAAAATACAAAATAAAGTAGAGAAGATATGAGAAAACTATTTATTCTATTAATAGGATTTATCTTACCGATACAGATTTTTGCACAGGCGGAAATGTGGGTAGCAAGATATGATGAATATGGTCAAGGTAGTGGTGCATTTGCAATGGCGGTGGATGACAGTGGATATATATATGTAACGGGAAGTAGTTTTGATACAATCAGTTTACCTGACTACGCAACGATAAAATACAACAGTTCAGGAGACACGATTTGGAGCAGAAGATATAATGGTCCGGATAAATACAGTGCAGATGATGCGTATGCAATTGCAGTTGATAAAAGTGGAAATGTATATGTAACAGGGAGAAGCAGTGGAATCGGGACTTATTATGACTATGCAACAGTAAAATATAATAGTTCGGGGGATGAAATGTGGGTTAGGCGGTATACTTATGGTGGTAGTAATTCTGATGTGCCTATTGCACTCACAGTGGATAACAACGGGAATGTATACGTAACAGGGGAGAGCTGCTCAGGTGCTGATTTTGACTATGCAACGATAAAATATGATAGTTTAGGCAATACCCTGTGGACAAGGAGATACAACGGACCAAGCAATTATGATGATGATGCTTCTGCAATTGTAGTAGACGGAGACGGGAATGTTTATGTAACGGGAAGAAGTGCGAGTTCAATAAGTTATGACTACTTGACAATAAAATACAACAGTGCAGGGGATACAGTATGGGTTAGGAGATATGGGAAACCGGGATATGTGGATAATGAAGCAAATGCAATTGCAGTGGATGATAGTGGAAATGTGTATGTAGGAGGAATGATTAATGATACAATTAGTTCTAATTTCGGACTCATAAAATATAATAGTTCGGGAGATACAATGTGGTCTCGGATATATAGCAGGACGACAAAAGGTTATGGCAATGCGTATAAAAGAATATCGGCAATTACAGAAGGCAAAGGCAATAAAATGCTATGGTCGTATGATGGAATAACAGCTCTTACATTAGACAAGAGTGGAAATGTTTATGTAACGGGAATGAGTTATACTTCAGCAACTTATTATGACTGTGCAACGATAAAATACAATAGTTCGGGGGATACAATGTGGGTCAGGAGATATGATGGACCATCCCATAGAGGAGATGGTGCAAGAGCGCTCACACTGGATAATAGCGGAAATGTGTATGTAACTGGATGGAGTCATGATACAGTTACAAATGCGGACTATCTGACAATAAAATACAGCAGTTCAGGGAATGAAGAGTGGATTCAGAAATATGACGGGCCTATAAATGATCAAGATAATTCGTATGCAATAGCACTGGATAATAAAGGGTATGTATATGTAACGGGAAGTAGTTTAGGATTCACCGGTTTTGATTATGCGACAATAAAGTATTCTTGTGTAGGAGTAGAGGAAGAAAAATCAAATATTAAAAATCAAAAATTAAATATTCAAATATTTCCGAATCCGTTTGTTAGTAAAACAGTGGTTAGTGGTTCCTCCTCAGGCGGATTTCGCTCCGCTCAACAAGGAGAAGAGACAAAAATACAGATATATGATATTGCTGGGAAATTAGTAGAAACAACTAAAGATAACATTGTTGGGAAAAACTTAAAAAGTGGGATTTATTTTGCAAGGGTGAATGATAGTAAGCCGGTGAAGATAGTAAAAATGTCATACATAAGGTAATAAAACAGTGGATTCCCGCTTCCGCCATACCTACGGCAGGCAGGCGGGAATGACAAATACTGCGACTCTGCGGTGATAATAAAGGATGAATTGTTTCAAGTAGGAAAGTCGAAAAAAATATAACTATTTGACGTTTCTGAGGGCTTCAATAAAATATTCTATTTCTTCTTTTGTTCTTTTTTCCGTTACCGCGATGAGGAGTTCATTCTTATGACCGGAATAGAACTCTGAAACAGGTATTCCTGCAAATATTTTCTTTTTGGCAAGCTTATTCACTATTTTTTCTGCGGAAATTGGAGTGCTGACTACGAATTCATTAAAAAACGGCTTCTCGTAAACCAATTTAAATCCTTCTATTTCACATATTCTTTTTGCAAGATAATGAGCTTTGTTATAACATAGTTCGCCAACTTCTTTTAATCCCTGCGGTCCCATTACGGTAAGATATACGCAGGCAGCAATAGCACATAAACCTTCGTTTGTGCATATATTGGATGTTGCCCGTTCACGTTTTATATGCTGTTCCCTTGTTTGCAAGGTCATAACAAAACCTCTTCTCCCTTGACTATCCTGTGTTTGACCGATTATTCTACCTGGCATACTTCTTACGAAATCTTTTTTGCACGATAAAATACCGAGTCCCGGTCCGCCAAAAGCCTGGGAAATCCCGAATGCCTGTCCCTCGGCGACGGCGATGTCCGCTCCCCATTCTCCGGGAGGTGTTAACATACCCAAAGAAATAGGTAAAGGCACTCCTATAAATATTGAATTAACAGAATGGACTGCAGAAGATATTTCTTTAACCGGTTCAAGTATGCCTAAGAAATTTGGACTTTGTATTACCGTGCAGGCGATATCTTTATTTTTGGCATATATCTCTTTAATTGCTTCTATGTCGGTCTGACCGTTTTTAAGAGGAATAATTTTTACTTTCTTCTTGCCGAAATAGGTTTCAACACAATTTCTGTAATTTGGATTAACGCCTTCGGATATTAAAAATGTAGTTTTAGAATTTGCGTTGGATGCAACTTTGCAGGCTTCTGCGACTGCCGAACCGCCGTCATACATAGAAGCGTTTGCGATATCCATATTGAATAATTCGCATATCATTGACTGGTATTCATAAATAGTTTGCAATGTGCCTTGTGAAGCTTCGGGCTGGTAAGGTGTATAAGCAGTATAAAATTCAGGTCTTGAAATCACATAGTCTACCAGAGAAGGTATATAATGGTCATAACTTCCTGCGCCCATAAACGAAATTCCCGTTACATTGTTACTGGCGAGTTGGTGTAATAACTTTTTTACTTCCATTTCGGATAAAGGTTGTGGAATATTAAGAGGTTCTTTTAGCCTAAGGTGTTCAGGAATAGGAGCAAGTAAAGCTTCAAAATTCTTGACGCCGATCTTTGCAAACATTTCGGCTCTATCTTTATCTGTATTAGGAATAAATGGCATATTTTTAATTTATTATAGTCCAATTTATTTAATTCTTTTAATTTGTCAATAACAAAAATAATAAATCATTATAAAAAACTTATTGACAAGGAAGAAAATATGATATAGGAGATAAGTCTTTGATGATAATTGGAGGAAAATGAGAGATCCGAGGAAAGTAATTATTCTGCCGTTAGTGACGGAAAAAGCTTTGAAACTTAAAGAGAAATCTAATGTATATACGTTTCAAGTTGATAAGTCTGCTAACAAAATAGAGATAAAACATGCCGTTGAAGCACTGTTCAAAGTAAAAGTTCTTGATGTGAACACCCAGTGCTGCAAAGGAAAAGAAAAAAGAGTCGGCAGATATATCGGATATAAACCGGCATGGAAAAAAGCAATTTGTAAACTTAAAGAGGGCGATAAAATAGAAATATTTGAAGGCGTAGGATAAAAATGGGTATAAATAAAAGAAGACCGCTGACACCAACTCAAAGATATCAAGAGTATGATGATTATGCGGATGTTACCAGAACTAAACCTACAAAGTCTTTAATGGTAGCAATCAGGAAAAAAGGCGGTCGTAATTCTAATGGTAGGATTACCTGTCGACATAGAGGTGGCGGACATCCGGACCTTTATCGTATTATTGATTTCAAAAGAGATAAGTTTGGTATTCCTGCCCATGTTGAAAGTATAGAGTATGACCCAAACAGGTCAACCAGAATAGCTCTGGTTCGCTATAAAGACGGTGAGAAAAGATATATTCTTGCTCCTTTAGGTTTGACTGTCGGAATGCAGATAATTTCAGGTCCCGGTTCTCCACTTCGTGTTGGGAATGCGCTTCCGTTATCTGAAATTCCCGAAGGTATGGAACTTCATAATCTTGAACTCAGACCCGGATGTGGTGGGCAGCTTATTCGCAGTGCGGGAATGACCGGACAAATTCTAACTAAAGAAGGCGTTTATGCTCACATAAGAATGCCATCAACTGAAGTAAGACTTGTATCATTAAAATGTTTTGCTACAATAGGACAATTATCTAATTTAGAACATAGTTCAATTTCTATAGGTAAAGCCGGACGAAATCGTTGGCTCGGAATACGCCCACGCGTAAGAGCCATTCATATGAACCCTGTTGACCATCCTATGGGTGGCGGAGAAGCTAAATCTAAAGGACATATTCCACAATCTCCTACGGGTGTTCCGGCAAAAGGTTATAAAACAAGAAAGAAAAAGCTTTCGGATAAATACATTGTGAAGGGTAGAAAGAGGGGGTAATTAAATGGGACGGTCCCTAAAAAAAGGATATTGGACAGATGCGAAATTAGTCGAGAAGTTAAAAAAACTTGATAAATTATCAGATAAGAAGATAATAAAAACGTGGTCCCGTGATTCTACTATTACTCCTGATTTTGTAGGACATACAATAGCAGTACATGATGGACATAAACATATACCGGTATATGTCAGTGAAAGTATGGTCGGTCATTTCCTTGGTGAGTTTGCGCCAACCCGTATTTTCAGAGGACATAGCGGTAAAAAAGCGCGTGCAGAAGAATCCGGCGCTCCGGCATCTGCACCACAACCAAAGAAATCTTAAAAAATAAATTATGGAAGGCACAGCACATCAGAAATATGTAAGAGCTTCTCCTAAAAAATTAAGGAGATTTGTTGCCGATATAAGAGGGAAAAACGTTCTTATGGCGGAAAGCATTCTAAGGCTTTCTTCTTCCCCGACAGTTGACCATGTTGCTAAGGCAATCCATTCGGCAGCTTCAAATTTAAGAAATAAAATGGGTGTTGATGCGCCTGAATTCGAAAATATCATAATATCCGAAATTAGAATTGATAGTGCTCCTATGTGGAAGAGACTTAAATTCCGCGCAAGAGGCAAGGCGGATTTAATGATGAAAAGAAATGCGCATATTACCATAAAAGTCGTAGAAAGTCCTTATTCCATAAAGATGAGAGAAAAACAAACCGGAGTTAAGGATAAAGTAGCGCCGGTGGTTGCGAAACCTAAAAAAGCATTGCCGGGAAAAGAAAAAGCTGCACCTAAAACTGCTAAATCAGAAGTGATTGTCCCTAAAAAAGAACATACAGTCAAAAAAACTGATGCTCCTTCTGCTGCTGCTCCTCAAAAAAGAAAAGTTTTCCGTACCCCAAAGGGAAAATAATATTTCTTGCGGCAGTTAAGTTAGTACTCTCTAAAAACATCTCAAAAAATAAAAAGCAAATATTCTTATTATTTGAATTCTTAAAATAATATGCAAGAAAATACAAAACCTTTGGTTTTCGGATATCCATTGTGGAATAAAATTGTATTCTTGCTTCTTGCAACAACTTTCTTGGGAATTAATATTCGGATAAATATAATTGCTGCGATAGGTTATTTCAAGTGTAATAATTTACATGAATTTTTTATAAATATAGAGTGGGCTATTGTTCTTTTTTTGGTGTTTGATTTTTGTGTTTGCAAATTGCTTGCTAAAATAACAATAACTCCATCGGAATTAATTTACAACCCAGGTGGTTTTGTATGGAAATGGTTTTTCAGAAGAAGATTACTATGGAAAGATTATAAGTTTTATCTACATTATTGGATAGATGTTCTCCCTTCAAGTAAGCATCTATATTCATATACAACTATTTGTGCTGTTGAAAAGAAAAGCAATAAAGTGCGATTTAAGTTGTACTCAAGATATTCTGAATATATGAAGGGAATAGTAGAAGCAATTGAACATTCCTGTTCTGATTCCGAAAGAGTGAGAGACTATAAATTTTGGGATTGGTTAGATGATAAGTTTGATAGATAGATTGTATTTATTGGGTAGGTTGAAGCCTCTGCTTCAACCGATGAAGACATCTACCCGGAAACAGTATCCATCTATTTTGTGAGTTTACCCCGCTGTGGCGGAACGTGAGGATATCTTTTTTCTGCGATAATCTTTATATGTGTCTTAATCTTTTTTATTTGTTTGTTTATTTTTCTATATCTTAGTATTTTTTTCTGTTCTATTTTTTATCTTGTCAATCTGCGAAAATCTGCGTCCTGAAATTTTAGTTTTCTAAAAAAATAAGCCTGTAAGTAAAAACCTACAGGCTTAATTGTTTTCTATGGAAATGAACGCTATTTAATTTTTATGTTGACTGCCTTTGGGCCCTTATCAGTTTCAACAACTTCAAATTCTACTTCCTGTCCTTCTTCAAGTGCGCGAAATCCTTTTCCATCTATATCCGAGTAGTGAACAAATACGTCTCCACCACTTGCGCGCTCGATAAAACCGAAGCCTTTACGCTCATTAAACCACTTAACTTTTCCTGATTCCATATTACTGTACCTCCTATTATTACTGTTAATAACCTTAAATTGTTATGATGTCAAGTATTTTTTAAGATTATTTTGGATTATAATGAAATTCAACAAGCATTTTTTATGTTAAAAGAAAAACATCTCCGGGGGGGATTTCATAAATATTGATTGACATCACAAGTCGTAACATATAAGATTTGCCATCTGTTTTAGAAGGTTACAAAAATATAAGAATGTTAAAAAAAGTATTATTTTTTGACCACTCTGCCCAATTTGGTGGCGCCGAAAGAAGCCTGCTGGATATAATTGCAGGACTTAAAAAAACGGATAATACATTTGTAACTTCAAACGAGACAATACTGGCAAGATTTAAAAAAAAGGGAATACGATGCATTCTATTCCCTATGCCCCCAAAAATAGTTAATAAAAAACGAAATGCCGGAATTAATTTGGACGAGATTTGTATTATCATAAAACTAATATTAAGATTTATCAACTTATTGCGGAAAGAAAAACCCGATTTAGTATATACTAATTCTCAAAAAGCGCATTTAATTGGAGGGGTTTCGGCAAGAATATTGCAAATCCCAGTATATGTGCATTTTCGAGATATTTTCAACAAAAAGTTGTTTTCAAAAATCTGGACGTTTGGTATTTACTTAATAGCGAATAAACTAATTTCCATTTCTAATGCCGTGGCAAAACAGTTTCCCGCGTCCGGCAAAGTCAAAATTATTTATAATGGAATAGATATAAAATTAGATTCGCATAAGAATACAAAAAAGCAAAATTCTTGTTTTGTAGTTGGTTATGCAGGACAAATTGCGCGATGGAAAGGGATAGAATATTTTATTCAATCTGCAAGTATGATTATGCAGAGGAAGAATATAGATATCAAATTTATTATAGTTGGGGGACCAATTTTTGGAGATGAAGAGTACTTAAAAGAACTAAAAGATTTAACTAAAAAATTAAAAGTAGAAGAAAATATTCAATTTAAGGGAGTTGTGGAGAATGCCATAAATGAAATTTTAGAATTTGATATATTGGTTCATCCATCGGTGTTACCCGAGCCTTTTGGGCGTGTGCTAATAGAAGCCGGGATTCTGGAAAAGCCTGTTGTTGCAACAAATATAGGAGCTATTCCCGAAATTGTTGTAAATGGAGAAACCGGTATTATTGTTCCCGTTAAAAATGCATCTGCAATCGCAGACGGAATAATTAAATTGTTTGATAATCCGAAATTTGCTTGTTTGCTCGGACAAAATGCGAATAAACGGGTTAAAGAATATTTTAACTTGACGAATACGATAATTTCTGTTCAAAATATAGTAAATGGATAGGAGTATAATAAAGAGGTATAAGTTAATATGAAAATAGCTGTAGTTCACGATTATTTGAACCAGTATGGTGGCGCAGAAAGAGTGTTAGAGGCGGTTCATGAAATATGGCCGGATGCTCCCGTGTTTACGCTTTTTTATGATTTAAAAAAGATGCCTCCTCACTTTAAGAATTGGAAAATCACTCCTACGTTTGCTCAACGATTGCCATTGTTATCGACAAATTATGAAAAATATTTTGCGCTATACCCAACTGCAATAGAACAGATAGACCTCAGGGAGTTCGATGTAGTGCTCTCAATATCGTCAGCATGGGCAAAAGGAGTGCTGACAACCCCGGACACTGTGCATATTTCTTACCTTTTAAATCCTATGAGGTTTGCATGGGATGAATATTTTTTGCAGGTAAAAAGAACAAACGTTGTACTTAGAATGTGGTTAAGACTATTGATGAATAGGATACGGATTTGGGATGTCATTTCGGCTAACAGGATAGATTCCCTTATAACTATATCCGAAACTGTCAGAAAACGAGCATTAAAATATTATAAACAAAATTCCGTTATAATATATCCCCCCTGCGATACTAAGTTTTTTGTTCCGGACCCGACGCTTAAAGTTCAGGATTATTTTCTTGTAGTAGCAAGACTTAAAACATATAAAAGAATAGATATAGCAGTAGAAGCTTTTAGCAAGTTAGGACTTCCTTTGCTTATAATTGGAGATGGGGAAGCAAGGGGCGCGTTGGAAAAAATTGCCCGTCCGAACGTTCAATTTTTGGGAAGATTAGACGATAAAAAATTACGAAGTTATTATCAAAGAGCTCAGGCCGTTATCTTTCCTACATTGGAAGATTTTGGTATTATTCCACTTGAGGCTCAATCCTGCGGAACTCCCGTTATTGCTTTTAAAGGAGGAGGCGCATTGGAGACGGTAAAAGAGGGAGAAACAGGAGAGTTCTTTTATCCACAAACAACTTCTGCTTTGATAGAAGTCATTAAAAAATTCGACCGCTCAAAATACAAACTTGATGTTTTGCAAAAACATTCCGGGTCCTTTGATAAAGAAATATTTAAACAAAAACTAAAAGAGTTTATTGAAAAGAAAATAAGTCAGTCGTAAATAAAGTCCCACAAAAGATTACTCGAGAATTGTAGCGTTTTAAAATGCGGAGACCTGCATTTATAACTTTTCTTGCATTTAGTTTTGGAATTATAAGTGCTTATTTCAGTAATTTCCCGTTATCCTACATTGCTTCTTTTTTACTTGTAATTTGCAGTATTTATCTTATCTCTAACATTTTTAAGTTTCCCCAAGGTGTATTAAATTTAAGTTGTATTTTTATTGTCGTTGCTTCAGGAATGTTGTTATATGAAGTATCTACGACTTTATTCCCAACAAACCATATAATAAATTATGCAGATAACGCATCCTATAATAGAAAGGATTTTTATGTTATTGCAAAAATTATAAAAGACCCTGAAGTAAAAATTACCCAAACTATAATTGAATGCGAAGCGGAAAGCGTAGTGATAGATAGTCATAGCGTGCAGGCAGCAGGAAAAATAAATCTTACATTAGGTTATCCCGATGAAAAATTTGAATACGGGGACAGGTTAAAACTTAACAACCCTAAATTATTAACGCCCGAATTCCCTAAGAACCCGGAAGATTTTAATTATAAAGAATTTCTTGCAAGAAATAAAATTTACGTAACTGCGCGCACATCCAACATTGAATTTATTAATAATGCCGTGAAAGAGTTTTCTATATTGAAAATCGCCCTGAGGATAAAAAGGTTTATCAACAATACAATATCTGCCAATCTTACTCTTAACCAGGCGAGTTTGTTAAAAGGATTAGTA
This sequence comes from bacterium, assembly GCA_028716385.1. GTDB lineage: Bacteria > Hydrothermota > UBA3073 > JACQXS01 > JAQTXJ01 > JAQTXJ01. The sequence goes on from JAQUPX010000001.1 coordinate 517,209, forward strand.
ACCGGTGAACGCGGATTACTCCCGCCCGAAGTATATGAGCAGTTTCAAAATACCGGCACAATACATATACTCGCTATTTCCGGGTTCAACGTGGGGCTTATTGCGCTTATTGTATTTTTAGGACTTACGCTGTTCAGGGTCCCTCTGGCAATAAAGAGAATCCTTACCGCGGCATTTATTATAATTTATGCGTTTGTAGTTGGTTTAGAGCCACCCATAGTTCGTTCAACTATAATGACGATACTGGGAATGATTGCTTTGACTGCCGAAAGAGACAGCGATATGTTAAACGTAATAGCTTTTTCAGGATTGATTATATTGTTTTTTAACCCGCAGTCTCTATTTGATATAAGTTTTCAATTGTCTTTTATCGCCATAATATCTTTAATTTATTTGTCTTCTGAGGTATACACATTGCTTTTTTATAGATTGGAATTCAATGCGGGCAAATATTTGGGTTTGTTGCTTAGCACTTCATTATCTGCACAAATAGGGATTATTCCTATCGTTACTTATTATTTTTATAGAATTTCAATAATATCAATTATTGCTAATTTGTTCATAATTCCGTTAAGTAGTTTATGCATTATATTGACTTTTTTAATAAGTTTTTTTTCTTTAATACATTTTCATTTAATGACCGGTATCTTTTCTTCGATTGCATGGATAACGGCTACTGTTACACTTAAGTCTGCCGAATTGTTTGGCGCTGTCCCTTATGCAAATGCGTGGGTGCATAAACCGAACATAGTTTTTGTAATCTGGGAATATTTTGTAATTATAGGTATAGTAGAGTTTTTTAAATTCAATAAAGATAGAAAATTGATTATATATAATTTGTATGCATATTTATGGACATATAAACCGGAAATAAATTGTGTAGTTTGGAAACATCCTAAAATTTTAAGTATGATGTTATTTAAATTTAATAAAGGGAAAAATCTTTTTATATATGCTATATTAATAGGAATAATTATTTTTATATGGTCAAAAATTTATGTTCATAACAACTCTGAATTGAAATTGGTATGCCTGTCAAAAACAAGTGCTACAATTATTAAAACTCAGGATAAGCAGGTAATATTAATTGATGGGGGCGGCGATGTCACCGGTATGGATAAGATTTCTCCTTACCTGCGGTCGAACGGCATATCAAAAATCAATTGCGTTGTAATAACAAATCCGGATGAAGATAAAACGGATGGATTGAAATATGTTTTTAATAATTTCAAGATAAATAAAGTTATTGTTCCCGATGAATGTTTTATGTCGTTGCAGGGGAAAAAAATATTTGAGTGTATTCGGGATAAAAATATACCATATAGTTTTATGTCAAAAGAGTATGGTTGGTTTAAGTATAATTATGGAGATGTAGATTTTTTATTTTCTATGGGAGATAAAATGTGTATGTTTGTAAAAAGCAAGAATGACAGCATTGTAGTGGCATCAAAGGAATCGGATATTGATAAAGAAGTTCAGACTCAAAAGGTATTAGTAACGGATAGTGACGGTGCGGTATTTATAAATACGGATGGCAAAAAAATCAAATATGAAACAATGAAAGGGTTAATTACCGGAGAATCATTAAAACATAAATCCTTTAGATATTTAGGAGTTGGATAAACTAAATTTCAGCAGGACTATTTTGATTTTTAGGAATAAACTTTCTGATTTTTATTTTTGCTTCTTTGAGGATGCTTTGAGAGAGTTTATCGTTGTAAGGGTTAGCATAAATAACTTCTTTAATGCCCGCATTGATAATCTGCTTACTGCATATAAAACAGGGAAAATTTGTAATATACATAGAAGATTTATTTATAACAACGCCCATTTTGGCGGCTTGAATTATTGCATTTTGTTCACCGTGAAGCCCTTTACAAAGTTCGTGCCTTTCGCCTGTCGGGATTTTTAACTTTTCTCTTATGCATTCTGTTTTGGCGCAGTGCTGTATCCCGGAAGGAGCGCCGTTGTAACCTGTGGATAAAATCCTTTTGTCTTTAACGATTACTGCGCCTACTTTCCTTCTCAAGCAGGTTGACCTCTCTGCAATGAGGAAAGCGATACGCATAAAATACTCATCCCAGCTTGGTCTTTCCATTATTCGCGTTCAAAATAATCTATTGCAATTCCGGCAGGTTGTCCCCATTGAGATAAAGAGCGGGTAAATAAAGTATCTCCCGAGGAATTGAATTTGATTACCTTGCAGCTATCCGAATCTGTTACCCAACAACTTCCATCTGGCGAATAGACTTTTACTCCCGCGGGCTTACCTAAATTATATTGGTTTATAACCTGCATCGTTCTTCCTGGATCAAAATTAATAATTACTACACGGTGATTGTCTTTATCGGCAATCCAGACTTTTTTCCCATTGTCTACACATAATGAAGGCGGGTTATTGAATCCTCCGAATTTTTCTATGATATCGCCACTGGCAGATACCCTTACTATATTGTTGCAAAACGTATTAGCTACCCAACACTCTCCTGTTGTTGAATCAATATCTAAATAAAGACCACAAAAATCGTAAGTGGACGCTTTAATTAAAGTTCCTCCAGTATCATACAAAAACAATCTTCCCATTTGAGCTACTCCGTTCCCGGTTATTGCCATTTCCACTGTCCATATTCTACCACGAGCCTCATCATAAGCAATGGATGATATTACATCATAAAAGGCCGTATCGGGGTTTCCGACAGGGACAGGTATAGTTTTTAATATGTTTCCGACAGGAGAAAGTTTTGCTATTGTTTTCCAACATGCAAATGCAATCCAGCAATTACCATCTTTATCTACGCAAGGAGTAGATGGGTTGGAGGGATTAGTCCAGCTTCCATATATTATTCCATCAAATATAGCGTTTAAATGGTTCCCAAATCTAAACATTCGTTGGTCATAAGTAGACGCTACCCAGAGATCTCCACCGGGGGAACTTCCGGAATGCTGGTCAACACAAAGAGTTGCAGGGTTTAAAGCAGGAAATTGCTGATGACCAATTGAATCAAGAGCGGTTCCTTTAGCGCTGATATGGACAACGGGGCCATCATTTGGGAAACCTACGAATATTGCGCCTTCTTTTATTTTAACTTTAACTTGAACAGAATCAGACCATGCAGATTGCCTTCCGCCGATATCTTTTGCCATGACTTTAACGTAAAAATTCCCATAACAATGGAAAGGAACATTATAAATATGCGTATCTACAACTGCCTGTCCGCTTGCAACAGGTGCTGTCCAGTGAGTTGGACTGCCGTCTCCATAATCAAACATATATAAAATAGGATTATTTTCAGGGTCAGTAGTCGTTGCAGTTGCTATGACGGGTTCATCTACATAGCAAGGAGATGCGCTTATAATGCTTGGAGCGCCCGGTGTAAAGGGAGGGGTTCCTGTGGTATCTTCAGTCGTAAAAAACCATATATCTCCTACGGATGTCGCGTTGAAAATATCTCTTGCAGATACTCTCCAATAATAAGTGGTAGCAGTTTTAAGATTAAAAGGTAATTTGTAAGAAACCGTTGCGGAATCAAAACAACTGGAGTCTTTAATTATAGTATCAGGCGAAGCAAATGAACTGTTTGTATCAAAATATACGGTGTAAAAAACAATATCCCCATCCGGTTCTCCGCTATCCCACGTTAAAGTAAGACTATCGGTTGAAAATCCTGTTGCTGCACTGTCGGGGAATGGATTGTATGGTTTAATGGGTGGCCTATTCCCATCAAGGGAAATTAAAAAACATCTGACCTCTGACCAGTCACTCCATCTATGATAAGTTTTTGTCTGAACTTTAACACGCCAATAATATTTTGTTGTGAGTGTATCTGAAAACAGATGAGGACAGTTATAAGAATTTCCCAGCCCGGGCGCTGTAGTATCAATTAATAACGAACTGAAAGTGCTGGATTGGCTTATCTGCACACAATAGAATTCTTGTTTATTAATGGGTTTCCAGGAGAATTGTCTCTTGCCTCCCGGATGGAATTTTTCTCCGTTTATAGGTTTATCTAATATTGGTCCTTTTGCTAAAGGAGGAGTAAAAGGATTATTCAGTTTGCAACCCGAGAATATTATTATAAGTGATAAAAATAATATTAACTTACTGCTGCCGTTTTGTGACATTTTATTTTTCATAGTCTTACCAGTCATATCCAACTCCTATTAAATATACGACAAGGTTAACAGGTAAAGGAGGAGACCCCTCATCTATTGTTACGCTAATTCGTGCGAAAGAAAAATTTGTTGTAAAATATATATGCTCAAGCTGGGAAGAAAGAAAACCCTGTCTATTTTCTGCAGAGTTTTCATCCGTATTTTTAATAAAAGGTTTGAACATTAGGGAAGCGCTTATTTCCCCGAAAGTTCCTTCTTTTAGGGAAGCACTGCTTAATAATAATTTTACTCCTATTTTGGGAGTTGGTATGAAAGTTGTTTTAATCCCGCCATAAATACCGGTTCTGGTTTCATCTATTTGATCCGAAGAAGAGAATGAACTCAATTGTCCATAAGCCAGCCCGGCTGCATCTATTCTTATCATACCAACGCAAGGGGCAATTTGGAATTTATTAATGTCAAAACGATAATAGAGTGTTGCAATAGCACAATTTAAACCAATATGTACGTCTATGGAATCCTCTTGTGGATTGTCTTCTTTTTTTACGTTACAGTCTGCGGAAACATAAAGATTGTCAATCGAGAGTCCAATTTTCTTATAGTCATATTCTATGATAGGATTTAAAACCATTGCCGTGATGGGAACACCTACTAAATCCTGGACATTTGTTATATAAGAGGTGTTGAATCCTATATTCAACCTGTTTAACAACAACAGTAAAATCAAATTGCTCATAAATTAATTATTTATTATAAACCGGAAAACTCTTGCATAGCTCTTTAACTTCTGCGCCTATCTTTTGAATGTTGCTTTCATCCCCGGGATTAGTTAATATCTTGTCTATCCAGCCGCATATTTTTTTTATTTCAGGTTCTTTCATTCCTCTTGTAGTAGTCGCAGGAGTCCCTATCCTTATTCCTGATGTAATAAGTGGTTTTTCCGGGTCATAAGGTATGGTATTGCGATTGACGATTATGCTTGCTTTAGTGAGCACATCTTCCGCATCCCTGCCCGTTATTTTTTTACTTCTCAAATCCACAAGTAAAAGATGCGTATCGGTTCCATCGGCTACAAGCCTATATCCTAATTTTTTGAATTCGTTTTCAAAAGTCTTTGCATTAAGCAATACTTGATTAATATAATCTTTAAATTCGGGTTGCAACGCTTCCTTGAAACAAACGGCTTTAGCGGCAATTGTATGCATATGCGGTCCGCCATGTATTCCCGGGAATACCCACTTGTCAATATTGTCTGCCCATTTGGATTTACATAATATCATCGCAGAGCGAGGACCTCTTAAGGATTTATGAGTTGTAGTAGTAACTACGTCTGCATAGGGAATAGGTGATTGATGTAAGCCTGCGGCAACAATGCCTGCAATGTGTGCCATATCGGTTACAAGATATGCGCCTACTTTGTCTGCTATTTCACGGAATTTATCAAATTGTATTTTTCTTGAATAAGCAGAAGCGCCGCAAATTATGATTTTAGGCTTTTCGGCTTCTGCAAGTTTAGCTATATTAGAGTAATCTAAAACTTCCGTATCTCTTTCTACCTGATAATTAACGCTTTTGAACCACTTTCCGGAAAAACTAACCGGGTATCCGTGTGAAAGATGCCCGCCGTGTGGTAGGGCAAGCCCCATTATTTTATCCCCGAAATTGGCAAGAGAAAAGAAAGTTGCCATATTTGCGGGAACACCTGATAAAGGTTGAACGTTTACGTGGTCTGCGCCAAATAATCTTTTTGCTCTCTCTACTGCAATTTCTTCTACTTTGTCAACAAATTCACATCCGCCGTAATATCTTCTGTGCGGGTATCCTTCTGCATATTTGTTCTGAAGCAAAGAGCCTTGTGCGGCTAAAACTGATTTGGATGGATAATTTTCAGAAGCAATTAAATTAAGAGTGCTTTCTTCGCGACCGGCTTCTCCCTGGATTGCATCTGTAATCTCAGGGTCAAAATTCTTTAATTCCATATATCCTCCCATTATCTCTTTAGACTAAAATAGAGAGCGAAATTGTCAAGAAATAAAAAAGAAGTTTTTTCTATTGACAAAAACACCAAATGTTATCATAACATAACTGTAGGTGGAAAGATATTGAGATGGGTTGTCAACTCTTTACGGAATTCGGTGTTTTTGTTCTTTTGACGAAATATAGAAGTTGATAAAAACAAAGCGAGATAATTAGAGGGGGGAAAATGAAAAAAGTTATAGTAATTGCAGGTTTAGTATTAAGCATAAGTTCAGCAGTATTTGCTCAGATAGTAGTAGATTCTTCAGAATTTTTACAGGCAATAGGGACTACTACGATAATAAACGGTGTTGATTCTGCTGTGCTTAATTTGGGAACAACCGGTGGGCCACAGGTATGGGATTTTACGACACAACCAATGGGCAATAGAAATGCACAGAGTATTATAGTAAAGGGTAATTCCACGCCGTTCAGTGATTCGTTTCCTACGGCTAATATAACATATCAAAAAATTAAATATGCAGACTCTTCTGCCGATACTTCTTATCAATATGAAAGACTAACAAAGGATTCTATAATTACTCTTGGCGGGGGCGTTTCCCTAGATAGCGGTTCGTATTTTATTGTTCTTCATCCTGTTGGTTATAAACCACTGCCGATGGCTTATAATAATAGCTGGGTAGACCACTATACATATAAGTATGTCGATTATAACTTAAGTTATGATTATTATGGGTACAGTACGATAGATGCTTACGGGAAAGTAAAAATCCCTTACGGTGAATTTAACTGCCTGCGAATAAATACACTTGATACTGTATTTTTATATCTGGAGTCCCTATTATATTATGATACATTGGTAACAAATACCTATTCCTTTGTTACAGAGAATTATGGGAGTGTTGCAGACGTGGTTTTACGTGTTGATTCTACGGATACTGTTTATAGTTTATCCCGTTTGACTTCTTTTACCGGAGTAGAAGAAAGAAATTTTAAACTTCAGAATGTGGCATTATCTATCTACCCAAATCCTTTCCCCCTGTCAACAGTTATAAAATATCAGATACCGACAGACAGCAAGGTTTCATTAAATGTTTATGACATTTCAGGCAAAATAGTTAAAGCTCTTGTCAACGAAGAAAAACAACACGGAAGCTACAGCATAAATTTTAATTCAAAAAACTATCCCACAGGTATATACTTTGCGAAGTTCCAAGCAGGGAATTACAAAGAGACAAAGAAGTTGATTTTAATAAAATAAAGTCGGAAAATACAAAAGGTTATTATTTTAGTCTCGAGTTTTTTGCGGGAAAGTTTTAGTTCTTAGTCCGTTTCAGGCGGATATTCAGCCCTTCCGGGTTTCTCTTTTATGCTTCTACTTTTCGCGTGTTAGTGTTTTTGTGGCGAATGATTTTCTGTTTCTTGATTACAAAAACTTGACACTTATTATTTTGTTTGACATAATCCATCTTACTAATGAATTTAATATTTGTTGTTCTTTTATTTGTTGCAAACACTTATCCACAAAGGATAATATCTTTGGGACCGGTTGTTACGGAAGAGCTTTACCTTCTTGAAGTAAACGACAAGCTTGTTGCGAATACCATATATTGCCAAATTCCACAGGATGCACAAAAAAAAGAGAAAATAGGAACGTTAATGGAAATAAATATAGAAAAAATCGTATCGCTTAAACCGGATTTAGTTCTCGCTACCCCATTAAATAATCCTAAACAACTGGAGAAACTTAAAAATATGGGAATAAATGTGATTAACTTTTCTTCTCCGGAAAACTTTCAACAAATATGTGAACAGTTTTTGAAATTAGGAAATATTGTAGGCAAAGAATTTGAATCAATAGAAATTATCAATCAGACAGCAGAGAAAATAGATTCTATTTGTAAGAAAGTTGAAAACTTGCCAAAACCTAAAGTTTTTATTGAAGTAGGTGCGAATCCCCTATTTACGGCGCCTAAACATTCTTTTATACATAATCTTATAGAACTTGGCGGCGGCATTAACGTTGGCGTGGACACAAAAAATGGACTTTATAGCAGGGAAAAAGTTTTAAAGCAAAATCCCGATATAATAATTATTATAACTATGGGAGTCGTTGGAGAACAGGAAAAAGAAATATGGCAAAAATATAAAACTATAAATGCGGTAAAAAACAATAAAATTTATGTCCTTGATTCTTATAGGTATTGCAGCCCGACACCCGTAGTTTTTGTTGAAGCGCTGGAAGAATTAGTTGGACTTTTCCATCCCGGAGTTTGCTCACAACAAACGGAACCCCTGAATGAAAAAACTGCCTGTCAATTAGCAACGGATTTGGCAAATCAAGAATGTGAAAGAATTTATGGAACTCGTCCATTTTTGTCGGAACATTATAAAGCAACGTTTTTCGGTGAAAGATGGCAATGGGGACAGATGGATGCAGCAGGAATTAAAGGATATTCTGCGGAAGTATCTTTTAAAAAAGACGGAACCGATAAAAAAGTTCAGGTCTTTTTTAGCACGGATAGACTTAATCGTACCAAAAACACGATTATAAAGAAAAGAGCGGTTCGGTAGCCGCAGGCGAATTAATCTTTCTTGAGTCTCTATAGATTGTTTGTTTAGAAATAAAATGAAGAACAAACTATTTCGCTGGAGCATACTTATAATCGTTTTATTGATAATCCTTTTAGCAGTTAGTATTTTATCCCTCTGTATTGGTTCAACCGGTATATCATTCGACAAAATTGTGCCGTTGGTTTTAGGAGATAGAAGTTCCATAGAACACAGCATTGTTTTTGATATACGACTGCCGCGAATTATTTTAGGATTTGCGGTCGGAAGCGCATTAAGCGTTGCAGGCGTTATATTGCAGGGACTGTTTCGCAATCCACTCGTTGAGCCTTATACGCTTGGTATTTCAGGAGGAGCTGCACTGGGAATATGTTTGAATATTGTTCTGGGAATATATAAAATAATGGGAGTTTTGTCTTTGCCGTTTGTGGGATTTACAGGAGCGCTTATCGTTATTTTATTTGTATATTTTCTCAGCATAAAGAAAGGAATAATGAAAATTCAGGAACTTCTTTTAACCGGGGTAATGATAAGTTTTATTACGTCCTCTCTGATTATGCTTATTATGGCTGTCTCCCGCGTAGAAAATCTCCAGGAAATTATTTTCTGGATAATGGGCTCTCTGGAAGAACCCAACTGGGTACTTATAAAAGCAGTGTTGTTAATATCCATTATAGGAGTGATAATCGCCTGCTTCTTTGCGATAGACCTTAATGCGCTTGCTTTGGGAGAAGAATCGGCAGCGCATCTTGGCGTAAACGTGGAAAAAACCAAAAAGATACTTTTTGTTTTAGCTTCGTTGCTTACGGGATTTAGCGTATCGGTAACCGGAATAATTGGATTCGTCGGGTTGGTTATTCCACATTTTGTCCGTATGTTTGTCGGCGGTGACCATCGGATATTAATTATTGCATCTGCAATTGTTGGGGGAACGTTCCTTATATTGTGCGATACTCTTGCAAGAACGATTATCTCTCCGTTAGAATTGCCCGTGGGAGTTATTACGGGAATTATAGGCGGTATAATATTTATATATTTTCTTAGTAAAAAACGTATGTTATTAGGAAATAAAAATTAATCGCAAGCAAGATGCTTGCTTTACAATGAAATAATATGCTGGAAATAAAAAATCTTGTCTCGGGTTATGATTCCATTCCTGTAATAAAAGATATTAATTTAAAAATAACCGAAGGAGAAATTTGTAGCATAATCGGACCTAACGGCTCGGGAAAAACAACTTTAATTAAAGTCATAACTAAAATACTTCCTATCTGGAAAGGTGAAACGTTTTTCGAAAATAAGAATATGAGTAGTATAAAAATTAATGAATTGGCAAAAAAAATAGCGGTAGTTTCCCACGGGCAGGAATATGCGTTTAATATGACCGTAGAAGATTTTGTATTATTAGGCAGGATACCTTATCGCCAAAAATTTCAATTCTGGGAAACAAAAAAAGATGAACAAATAATCACGGAATCAATGGAATTAACGGAAACTACTGTTTTTAGAAATAAGTTTATGAATGAATTGAGCGAGGGAGAAAAACAGCTTATATGTATTGCGCAGGCTTTAACGCAGGAACCTAAATTGCTTATATTGGATGAGCCGACTGCTCATCTGGATATAAACCATCAAGTAAAAATTTTGAATTTAATAAAAAAGTTAAATCAAAAAAATGGTCTTACTGTGATAATGGTTTTACATGACCTTAATCTGGCAAGCGAATACTGCAATAAATTAATTCTTTTCAGTAAGGGGGGGCTTTATAAAACAGGCACACCTGAAGAAGTATTGACCGGACAGATTATCGAAGAGGTCTATAATACAAAAGTATTGGTTAAAGAAAGCCCTCTTTCTTCCAAACCTTATGTTTTTGTAATTCCAACTTCCTAAGTGTGCCCTCTTTCTGTTTTTTGTGCTTCTTCTTTTGTGCTTTAGTGTTTTTGTGGCAGGCTTTTTTTGTTGACATTTGTAACTTTTGATTTCTTAATTAAGCTCTTGGGTTACCATTAGTCCGCCTGAGGCGGATTATTATCCCGCTATTGCGGGAATTTTTTCTTTATAATAGGAGGCAAATATGTATCTAGTATTATCTTTGTTTCTAACGTTTACGGGTTTAGATAAACCGTATAATATAAACATAGAAAAATCTGCGATGGTTTCAGATACTATAGGAATAGACTTGAATTCCCCATGGTCTGCGTTTTCAGGCATCGGTTGGAATATTAACGCAGGCACTTTTCAATGGGGAAACTGGGACAGCATCAAGGCACTTTTGGATGAATCCAATATGCAATTTGCTCGGATAATAGGACATATGGAATTCTGGTATCCCGATTCTAATGCCTTTACTCCAACAAGCGATGTAATGAATTCCATATATAAATTTCTTGATTATTGCGAACAAAATAACGTAACGGTTATGTTTCATAACTGGTGGACCGGGGGGAAATACGATAACTATACTCCCTGGCCGAATCATTATTTCTGGCTTGCGAGATGTTGTTACCTTGACCCTACAAACTCTTTAAATAAGTGGAATTATAATAACGGGTGGACAAGTTCAGGTCCCGAAACCGACCAGCCTTATGATGCAGACAAGTTTGCATATTCAATATATAAAGTAGTAGATTATATGTGGAATACAAAAAATTACAGGTGTATAAAATTCTTAGGACTCTGGAACGAACCAAACGGCTTATGGGCTTATGCCCCGAGAGATATGGATGGTAGCGGTTCTCCCGATTACAGTTACCCGACGGGGTTTTATACGCTGTATAATAAAATGAACTGGTATCTTGATTATATGGGAATAAAGGATAGCTTGTTGCTGGTAGGAAATGATGTTTCTTACGCTCTTACAGACCCGATGGATGATATAGGGACAACACTCTCGGCGTGGGAAGGCGGGCACAGATGCGATGATTATATACAGGCGGTTAGCTTCCATTCTTATGGGACAGTTTATGGCCCCGGTGGTCCCTGCAGTAAAGTAAAAACTCAAATATATAACAACAATTATGACAGCAAAATTGAACCCATAATAATGGGTGAAATCGGGGATGACGCTGCTGACCATACTACAACGCAAGGCAAGATAAATAATTCATTTGACTGCGCAAAAAAAATAATAGCAGAGGCAAAACAAGGAGCATACGCTATTGCCAAGTGGTGGTATAACGGTGGCGATGCGGACGGTTTTTCTGCTACTCTTGGACAAGGCGAGAGACCGATGGTTCAGAACTTTTACCCTACCGAACTTATGAGCGCATCTATTCCCAGGATAAAAGGCGACCATTATATAATGGGAACGTATGTCTCGTCATCAGGGGGATACCTGGATGCCGTTGATATAAGATTCTGGTATGACGGTTTAGGAAGAAATGCGGATGCTATATGGGTAGTAAATGAAAACTCAGGTCCCAGAATAGTAAGTTTTAATATTTCGAATGTGCCTGTATCAGAGAATAAAATATTCTATAAAAAATATGTGAATATGCAGGATACGTTGTGCCCTATAATTTCAGGAAAAACTATATATGTGAGCACATCTAATCATTCGTTCGTAGATACGTTACCTGCAAAAAGTATAGTAGTGTATAGCGAATATCCTAAGTCAATTGGAATAACGGAAGATAGAAATACTAAAAGAATTGGACAGATAAATATTTCAAGTAAACCTAATCCATTTATGGAAACAACGGAAATAGAATATTTACTTCCCGTGAACAGTAATGTGGATATTACAATTTATAATATCGGTGGAGAAAAGGTAAAGACTCTGGTAAGTGGAAATAAAGTAGCCGGTAGTTACAACATAAGATGGAATGGCAAATCTGAATTCGGCAAACAAGTCCCGTCAGGTATTTATTTTTGCAGATTAAAAACGGATGGCAATACGACAATTAAAAAACTCCATCTCGTGAAGTAAAGAACTTATGGCAATAATATTTTTGTTCTCTTCTTTATCATTCAACGTCAATCCTGCATATTCTTTTGCTAATAGGACTTGGTTCAACAGTCGTATTGCTCAACGCCAAAACTGCAGGTATGTCTCTTTTGGCATTTCCCATTAGCTTAGTAATAGAATATAATTATAAATATATATTTCATAAATAATTTCTTAATTATTTCTCAATATAAAACTATAAAAACAATAGACAAGAAAATAAAAGTAGTTTAGTGTAATAAAAAACCAGCCTGGCAGAGCTGGATAAGTTAGAGCAATGCTTCTACGTTGCAAACTCTAACTAACCTCGCTTTGCCGGATAAGTTAGAGTAATGCTTCTACGTTGCAAACTCTAACTAAGGAGGAGATATGTTGAAAATGAAATATTTTGTATGGGCGATAGTTATTGCAGTTAGCGTTAATGCGCAGCCTCGCTCGGAGAATGATGTGGTGCTTCGTGCAATGGGAGAAGAGCTAACCCGCTCGATGAAAGGATTTAAAAATGTAAAGGATGTCCCGCTTTATTTCTTACAATATACAATAATAGATGAGAATAGTGTATCAATGAACGGTTCGTATGGTGCGATTAAATATAATCAAACAACACATAACAGGTATTTAACTACAGACGTAAGAGTCGGGAGCAGTAAGCTTGATAACACGCATGAACTCCGTGGAGACCAATTTGGTTTTGATTATTCGGATTATATACCTAATATAGCAGAAGTTCCTATAGAGGACAATTTGAATGCGATAAAAACGGTGATATGGAAAGAAACAGACCGTATATATAAGAAAGCGCAGGAAAAGTTTATAAAAGTGCAGACAAACCAGGATGTAAAAGTGGTCAAGAAAGATACTTCGGATGATTTTTCTGCCGTGACTTCCTGCAAATATATTGGCGAGAAGAAAGAATTGCAGATTGATACAACAAGCTGGAAACCGATATTAAAAAGGCTTTCTGCAAAGGCTAAACAATATCCGTGGATATATAGTTGTAATGTGAATTTGCAGGGGGATGTATCAAATAAATACATTGTAAGCAACGAGGGAACCATTATACGTGAAGGACTTTCCAGTTACTTCTTTTTTGTAACGGTGGGAACAACGGCAGATGACGGGATGGATCTTTACCTGCACTGGTCTTTTTATACTTCTAATGCAAATGAACTGCCGACAGAAAATGCTATTGCGAGCGCGATAGATTCTTTAATAAAGGAACTCCAACTTCTTAAGAATGCTCCTTTAGTTGACCCGTACACGGGACCGGCAATTTTTGTAAACAGGGCGAGCGGAGTTTTCTTTCATGAAATTTTTGGTCATAGGATTGAAGGACATCGTCAGAAGAATGAAGACGAGGGACAAACATATACGAGTAAAATTGGACAGGCCGTGTTACCGGAGTTTTTATCCGTCTATGATGACCCTACGCAGAAGGAATTTAACGGGGCAGAGTTAGACGGGCATTATTTATATGATGATGAAGGGGTGAAATCAGAAAGAGTAAATATAGTGGAGAACGGAGTGTTAAAGAACTTTTTAATGTCACGTTCACCCGTTAAAGGATTTAAGCATTCTAACGGGCATGGACGAAGACAAGCCGGGTATAGAATTGTTGCAAGGCAGGGAAATTTATTTGTGGAATCAAAGAAACAAATTCCGTTTAATGAGCTTCGCAATACGTTAATAGAAGAGTGCAAGAAACAGGGCAAACCTTACGGACTGGTATTTTACGATATTTCCGGTGGTTTTACAATGACGCAGAGATATATGCCGCAAGCATTTAAGGTTATTCCGCTTCTGGTAAAAAGGGTATATACGGATGGAAGAGCGGATGAAGTAGTAAGAGGTGTGGACATCGTTGGAACTCCGTTAGCATCGTTTAATAAGATAATTGCTGCCGGGAATGACCCTGACATATTTAATGGATATTGTGGAGCGGAATCGGGTGGAGTTCCGGTTGCGTTGACTTCTCCTTCTATATTGGTATCGGAAATAGAAGTGGAGAAAAAAGAGAAATCCCAGGATAAACCGCCGCTGTTAAAAGCGCCGTTGGATAACAACAAAGAAGTAGGTAGTAGAAAGTAGGCAGGGAAACAAAAAACTTATTTTAATTTTTAAGTTAATAAAATTAATAAAAATTGGAGGGAGAGATGAAAAAACTTGCTTTTGTTGTAATAAGTTTTTTATTTTCGGTTGCAACGGTTTTTGCGGAAGAAGCAACAGCTAAAACCTCAGAATCAGTCATTTTCAGTGCTATGAGCGATGAGCTTAATCGCTCTATGACACAACTGAAGATGAAGAATATGGCTGCTCCTTATTACATTATATATCTAATAAGGGAGACGCAGACGGTTTCTATCGAAGCGAATTCAGGGGCAATTATTTCCAGCGATGAATCACGGTACAGACATTTATTCGTAAACTTAAGAGTTGGCAGCTATGACCTTGATAACAGTAATTTTATGAGTGAAAACGATTTTGGATTTATGAAAAGGGGTGAGTGGGCAACAATACCAATAGAAGATGATTACAATGCTATCAGGTACGAGATATGGTTACTTACGGATAATGCTTATAAAATAGCGCTTGAGAAACTGGCAAAGAAAAAAGCAACACTTGAAAATCAACAGTCAACGGAAAAATTAGCTGATTTTACGAAATGTAAAGCTACAAGTCGCATAAGCGAGGAAGCAAAACTAAACGTAAACAGAAAACAGTTAGAAGCCTGTGCAAAGAATTTATCTGCTATATTTCACGAGTTTCCGAAAATCCAATCTGCCAAAGTGATAATATCATCCGTGGTTAATACAAACTATTTTGTTGACAGCGAGGGAAGTAAACACAGGGATAATGGGTTTATAACTTCTGTTGAAGTATCTGCGGAAACTCAAACCGCCGAAGGTGTACCAGTAAAAGATAAAATAGGCTTTTATGGGAAAGTAGTTAGTGATTTGCCGGATGAAAACGCGATGAAGGCGAAAGTGCGGAATTTTGCTGCCGAGTTGTCTCAAAAAGTGGGATTAAAAAAGGATGAGGAGTATTCAGGACCTGTATTATTTGACGGGGAAGCATCTGCAATATTGTTTTATCAAATAGTCGGAAAGGGAGTATCCAATGCCCGAACTTTGCTTTTTGAAAATGATGCAATAAGTAAAGCATTTCCGCGCGAAGGTGGATTTTTGAGCGGCAAACTGAACCAGATAATACTGCCGGTATCCTTTAATATATATGATGACCCTACGATGAAAGAATATAAAGGGAAAGCGCTTATCGGGGGGTATGTAGTTGACGATGAAGGAGTCCCGGGAGAAAAAATAAAACTTGTAGAGAACGGGAAACTTGTGACTTTGCCAATAGGCAGGGCTCCCACAAAAGACTTAAAGGTTTCCAACGGGCATGGAAGGGCATATGGATGGAAAGCGCCTGTCGGGAGAGTTAGTAATATGGTAGTGGAGAGCAAAGACGGGCAAGATAATATAAAAGAAAAATATATCCAATTGCTGAAAGAGCGGAATCTTAAATATGGAATAGTAATTACAAGACTGAAAGGAGATGGTAAGGATTCGGATAGTGATGGGTCAACATTTTACTTCGGCGGAGAGAAAAAACAGGAAAGTTTGCTCCCCAATCCCGTATCAGCTTACAAATTATACGTAGATGGACATAGTGAACCTGTCAAGGGAATGGAGTTTGAAAACCTGACCTATAAATTACTGAAAGATATTATAATTGTGGGGAATGAGAATATGGTTTGCAATTTTGTTGCCAAAGATCAATCCGGGCAAAGTGCCTGTGAGTCTGTGGTATCCCCTTCGATAGTGGTTGATGATTTGGAACTTAACCCGTCGGAAGGAAAGTCGGTGAAGTTTCCGGTTATTCCGCAACCTGTGTGGAAATAAATAGCTTTTGAACTTAATAATAGAAGAAGCCCTTCGGAGAATTCCGAAGGGCTTCTTTTTTAACAAATAAATCTTACTTCATAACAACACACTTTGTGGTTACAGTCCCACTATTGCATACAAGTTTTACAAGGTAAATTCCCGTCGGGAAATTAAATTCAAGCGTATGATTGCCTGCCTTTTTGTTTTCCGCATTTATTACACTTACAACTCTTCCGGTTATATCATATATTCTAAAGGAAACATTACTTTCTTTTGTAAGTGTATAGGCTATCTCTTTTCTGGCTATATTATAAGAACAGGATAGCGCTTTTTTCTGTTCGGCTTCCTTTATTCCGGCAGGGTGTTCTTCGTATTCAACCCATATTGTATCTACAATTGCTACCCCTCCGGCATTGCCAAGAGAATCATCAACTTCTATACGATATTGAAAGTATCGTGTCTGCGGGAGGCTTATAAGGCTATCTCCCGAATATTTCATCGGCGCACTCCAACCGGACGCTTCAATATCCGGTATAGTTAATCCGCATCTAACCCTGTACATCATAGTATAACCTTCAGGCACGCAATCATGCCACCCGAATCTAAGCCACAGGACGGCTTTGGAAACATCAAGTATTGATGATTCAATCCATGCGTGGTCTTCGTAGCCCTTTGCCATCAGATTTTTCCAGAATGCAAATTTGCCCTTGTCCGTATAAAGAATATCCATAGCAATGTCAGATACTTCACCACAAGGGCCATTTCCCAAATTGCAACCGTATACCCAGTGACAGTCCTCTGCATTTCCTAAAAAGTGCTCCATAAAACCTCCGCCGCTTACTTGCTCGAACCAGCCAATCGCGTGGTAGCCTCCAATTATATCTACCTTGTCACTCATATCTATGTCGACTGCCATCCCACCATCCCCATATTTACTTATTCCACTGGTAACGGGATGATATGTAAAATTGTTTCCCGTTCCGTCATTCTCCAACCAGAAAAAATCACCACTCTGGGCGCTGACTCCTATATCCATAAATCCATCTGCATTTATATCGCTTGGCCAACTGCCATCAAGCTTAACGCTATTATACCTGTAAACAAGGTTGAAATTCCCTGTCCCGTCATTCAAGTATACTCTTACGTTTTTAGCGTTATACGCAGACGTTTGGATATCAAGAAACCCGTCGTTATTGAAATCCGCAAGATTCGTTCTCCAAGTGGTATCCGCTTTTGCAAGCTTGGTGCTTGTAAAGTTCATACTTCCGCCATTCTTGAAAACATAAACAGTCCCTTCCCATTTGTTGGTAGAAATGTTGCTGCCTTTTTGCGCAACTATGTCAATGTCTCCATCATTTTCAATATCGGCGGCTCTTGCAAAATACCACCCTCCGGATGTTATCTTATGCTGGGTAAACACCGTGCTGTTGTTGTCAAACCAGAACAATCCCTCATCTCCGGACACTACAATGTCGCTATCACCATCCCTGTCCAAATCATAAGGCCATATCGTTCCATGACTTCCAATAGTAAGAGTCGTATCTATTATATGTCTTATGAAATTGAACGAATCTTGCTGCTCATACCATACTACAAAATCCGAAAATACTGCAACCAAATCGTAATCTCCATCTAAGTCTACATCTGACGGCATAATTACATTATGTCCACCAATCAAGGCGTTTGTGTCTACGGTATATAACTTCCAGTTATTAGTATCAATCCCATGGGGTTTAAGAGAAATTTGATTCGGAAGACTGTAAACAATATTGGAACAAGTGTCAAAATCGTTTCCCCATGTAACAAGGGAAACACTCTCTCCGGGGCCACTATGCCAATTCGTCTGTGTTTCTATAGTAGCTCCGAGATACCAGAGAAGAAGAAGTATTATTGCGTTTGTCATCTTGACCACCCCCTTTTTCACTTTAGTTATATAGCAATATCCGTGTCATTAAATCAAATAACACCTAACTAATTATTTTTTATAGAGTTACATTATTTGAAGAAATTGCTCTTTATGCCCTTAAATGGGGTGTATTTACCGCACTGCAAATGCATTAGCGCGAGGAACTGTTATGAATAAAGGGGTATAAGCGGGGCGGGGTATTTTTACCCTATTGCTGCAGAGGTGTTTCCGTTTCCGGCAATATGGGTTTTGATATTGGCAAGGAGATTGTAAACGTGGTGCCTTCTTTGATTTTGCTTTGGACGTCAATAAAACCATTATGATTGTAGACGGTGTTTCTGCACATAAATAATCCTAATCCCGTGCCCGAAGGTTTGTTTGTAAAGAATGGTTCAAATATGTTGACGATATCTTTTTCCGGTATCCCTTCTCCGCTATCCTGGAATCTTATTTTAATGAGTTTTGACATAAAAATTGTTGTAATTGTTAATGTCCCGCCTTTGGGCATTGCTTGCTGGGCGTTTATAACCATATTTATAATTAATTCTTTCAATTGCTGGACGTCTCCCGTTATTTGAGGGCATGGGTTCAGCTCTTTTATAATATGCACCTTGTGTTTTGTTAGTTCGCCTTCTAAGATAAGAAGCGCATCCTTTATTATCTGATTAATGTCTGCGGAAACGAATTGAGTTTTGTGCGGCCTTGAGAAAGCAAGAAGATGCTGAACGATTTCTTTTGAACGTTGGCACTGTTCTTCTATTGCCGTAATCCTTTTTAAGAGGGTTTCTTTGCGCATCTCCGCTTTTTTATTAATATCGTTCAGTATCATTTGTGAATAGGTGAGAATAGTTGATAAAGGGGTATTGAGCTGGTGGGCAATGCCGGAGGAAAATTGTCCGATGGTTACCATTTTTTCGGATTGGACCAATCTTTTTTCCAGTATTTCCATCTCTTTTATGTTTCGCACGATACTTATTACTCCTATGACTTTTCTTTTTTCATCTCTCATTGAAACGCTGCTGAAACTTACCGGGATTTTTTCCCCGTCTTTTGCAATACATATAGTATTTGAATCTTTAATTATATCTTTTATAAAAAGCGGTTCGTAAAATTCCCTGCTCTCAAATAAAATATCTACCGGTTTTCCGACTACATCCTCTTCTTTATAACCAAAAAGATTCCCGTCTATCATTTTGATTTTTCTGTTAATATCTACCATAATGATAGTTTCTACGGCATTCCTGATAACATCATTAAAATAACTTTTAATTTCGCTCATCTTTCTATTTGCATAATACCATTATGGGCTAAAGCCCTTTGTTTCTTTTGTTCCGTTATCCCCGCCCTAAAGGGCAGGGTAATTTAAATTAAAAGAATCTTTCTTGTTTCCCTCTCGTTCGTCCCTGCACGCTTCCGGCAAAAGTTCTCCTTTTAGTTTGTCATTCCTGCGGAAGCAGGAATCCACTTGCCCCATCTTTTGGACGGGATTCTTTATACGAAATCTTTATGATTAATATTATATTCTTTTAATTTTTGACTGAAATTCTTACGGTCCATCCCGGATTGTTCCGCGGAATGACTTACATTCCCTTTATTGTTTTTTAGAATTTCTATGAAATATTTTTTTTCAAAAGCCTCGACTACTTCTTTTTTTGCATCTTTGAAACTTGAACTTTTGTTCAATAGCATTGGTATGCAACTTGAAAAATCCTCAGGTGTAAGCACAATCCCGTCCCTACTTGCAACTACCCTCGCAATTACATTTTCCATTTCCCGTACGTTCCCGGGCCAATTGTAAGAAAGCAGAATATCAAGGGTATCTCTGGATACTTCCTTGAATGCTTTGCCAAGAACTTTATTATACTTGTTTAAAAAGTGGCTGATAAACAAAGGAATATCTTCTTTTCTTTCTCGCAATGGAGGCAAGAATATTTTATAAACGTTTAACCTGTAAAATAAATCTTCCCTGAAAGTTCCTTTTTTTACGCATTCTTCAAGACTTTTATTCGTAGATGCTATTATTCGTGTGTCTACTTTTGTAGTATTGGAATCTCCCACTTTTATAAATTCTTTTTTTTCTATTACGCGGAGAAGTTGTGCCTGCACGTTTTTATTGAGTTCGGAAATTTCGTCAAGCAATAGCGTTCCACCGTCAGCGGCTTCGAAAAGCCCTTTTTTGTCTCGGATTGCTCCCGTAAATGACCCTTTAGTATGTCCAAACAACTCCGTCTCAAGCAACGTATCCGTGAAAGTGGCACAATTAGTGCGGATAAACGGGCCCTTTGCGCGAATACTCTTGTAATGAATGGCAGATGCAACAAGTTCTTTGCCGACTCCGCTTTCCCCTTCAATCAAAACGGTTAAGTCTGTGTTGGCGGTGTTGCGGATAAGTTCATACACTTTTTGCATTTTTGGACTTCTGCCGATTAAAGATTCTATCCCTTCTACGATTTCCAATCTTTTATGAAGTTCCCTGTTCTCTTCTATAATAGCCTTGTGATGCAGGGCGTTCCGGACGGTTAGTTTTGTTTCTTCTATATTGCAGGGTTTTGTAAGATAATCAAAAGCGCCGACTTTCATTGCTTCTACGGCGGATTCAACCGTTCCAAACCCCGTAAGGATTATTACCTCTATATCGGGATTGTGCTTTTTAATGTTTTTTAAGACTTCCAGCCCATCCATTTTGGGCATCTTAAAGTCAACAATTATCAGGTGAAAGTTACTTCTGTCTATAAACTCCATTGCTTTTATCCCGTCGTCAGCAATGGTAACGTCGTATCCTTCGTCTAATAGAAGGTCGCTTAAACATTGGCACCAGTACTTATCGTCATCAACTACCAGAATTCTTGCTTTTGTTATCATACGGTTGTTAATAATAAATTTTCAAAATTTCTTTATATAGTATATGGCATATATTTTTAATTTTTGCAAGTTGTTTTTTCTTTTTTCTTGGTTTTTAGTTTGAATTTCTATTTGAATAAACAACTATTCTTAAAAATAATCGCAACTCGGCTTCTTTTTGCTGACTATGGTAAGGATAAAGGCTACTATTTATTTGCCTTTTCACCTCAGAAAAAAATAAAAAAATTTTTCCCTTGACTAACGATATATACACAATATGTTGTAACATCCTTATATAATAATACAAGATTTAGTATCCTATGTTTGGTAGGGGGCAATATGTTGACTAAAGTAAAAAAACGGGACGGGAAAGTCGTTTCCTTTGATAAAACACTTATAATCGAAGCAATATTCAAAGCTACGCAGGCTGTTGGTAAGCCGGATCGTGAGCTTGCAGATAAATTCTCAACAAAAATCGTTGAATTGCTTGAATCCATAATTCATAGACGCACGCCGAGCGTAGAAGAAGTGCAGGATGTCGTTGAAAAAGTCCTGATGAGTGAAGGGGCAACGGAAATAGCAAAAGCGTACATCCTATATAGAGAAGAACATGCAAGAATCAGAAGAGCAAGAGAAGTGTTTGTAGACGTAAGCAAAACTATAAATGATTATCTTGACGCATCCGACTGGCGCACTAAAGAAAATGCAAATGCCGATTTCTCTTTCTCCGGCCTGATGATGCATGCTGCGGGTTCGGTAATTGCGAATTATGTACTGGATTCATTGTATTCCAAAGAAGTATCCAATGCCCATCGTGACGGGGAATTACATATACACGACCTTTCTATGGGAATTGCGGGATATTGCGCGGGTTGGAATTTACGAACCCTCCTTGCAGAAGGGTTTAACGGTGTTCCGCGAAAAGTAGAAGCTTGCGCACCCCGTCATTTTGAGACCGCGCTCGGTCAGATAGTGAATTTCCTTGGTACGTTACAAAATGAATGGGCAGGCGCTATGGCGTTTAACTCATTTGATACGTATCTTGCTCCTTTCGTAAGAAAAGATAATCTTGATTATGCGCAGGTAAAACAAGGCATCCAGAGATTCATATTCTCCTTAAATGTAGCGTCAAGATGGGGCGGACAGACTCCTTTTACCAACCTTACTTTTGATTGGACTGTTCCGGAAGACCTGAAAGCGGAAAAGGTAACGGTAAACGGGGAATATCAATCAAACTATGGCGTATATGCGGATTTTCAGCCGGAATTGGATTTAATCAACAGAGCGTTTATTGAAGTAATGATGGAAGGGGATGATAAAGGAAGGATATTTACTTTCCCTATTCCTACATATAATCTAACTAAAGATTTTAATTGGGATGCTCCAAATGCCCAACTTTTATTTAAGATGACCGGTAAATATGGTTTGCCTTATTTTGCAAACTTTATAAATTCAGACCTTGAACCGTCGGACGTTCGTTCTATGTGCTGCCACCTAAGATTAGATTTGGCAGAACTCAGACAAAATATAACAGGTGGATTATTCGGCTCATCCGAATCTACAGGCTCGGTCGGGGTGGTTACGATAAACTTGCCGCGCATAGGATACATTTCAAAAAGCGATGTGGAATTCTTTGAACACCTTGACAGGCTTATGGAACTTGCAAAAATCTCACTGGAAACAAAACGTAAAATCGTAACACGTAATATTGATGCAGGGCTTTTCCCTTATACTAAGCGGTATCTTGGGACACTCAAAAATCATTTCTCAACGATAGGACTTGTAGGAATGAACGAAGCGTGCCTTAATCTTTTTGGCAAAAATATTGCTACCCCCGAGGGAATGGAATTTGCCAAGAAAGTATTAGACTTTATGTTGGGAAAAATAAGAGCATTCCAGCAGGAGACTCAGAACATATATAATTTGGAAGCTACTCCTGCAGAAGGAGTATCTTATCGAGTAGCGAAAATAGACAAAAAAAGATTCCCGGATATTATAACCGGAGGTAACGGAGTTCCATTTTATACAAATTCAACACTTTTGCCCGTAGGCTATACGGATGACATTTTCAAAGCTTTTGAATTACAGGAAGGCTTGCAAACGAAATATACCGGCGGAACGGTGTTACACGGGTTTATCGGCGAGGAAATAAATTCTCCGGAACTATGCGCATTACTTGTTCGCAAACTGGCAGAAAGATTCCGTATTCCTTATTTTACGATTACTCCTACTTTTAGTATATGCCCGGAACACGGTTATATATCAGGGGAACATTTTAATTGTCCTCAATGTAATACCGTTACGGAAGTTTATTCAAGAGTCGTCGGGTATTACAGACCTGTAGCAAACTGGAACGAAGGGAAAAGGCACGAATTCTCAGAAAGATTGGAATACAAAGTGTAGTTAAAAAACCTTTTGTTATCCGGTATTTCAATAATTGAGAAATAGTTTTAAAAAATGTGGGGCATAGCTTTATTTATATTTTTAAGTAACTCGAGCTTGTCTTATACATTAAAGCAGGGAGACACCTTTCCAACCGTTCTAAAATCCATAAGTATTTCCGACAGTACTGCAAATAAAATAACTTCCGTTATCAGGAGCAAATTAGATTTAAGGAGATGCCGCGCAGGAGACAAATTATTCGTTACCAAAAGAGAAAACAATTTCATTGAACTTAGGTATGAAGCCAATAAAAAGACGATTATCGTAGATAGTTTATTTCAGGTCAGTGAGTTGGAGATAAGAAAAGAATTTGTATGTCTTGAAGGGGCGATAGATAACGGCTCGTTATGGGATGCCGTGATAAAAGCAGGGGGGACTCCGAATTTAATATATATAATGGCGGATGAAATATTCTCTTCGGATATTGACTTTAACGTTGAAACCCGTAATGGAGATAAGTTTAAATTAATTGCAATCGCCGAATATTCGGGAAACAGATTTATAGGTTATAACAGGGTATTGTCCGCTACTTATACATCAGGTAAAGATGAATATACCGGAATATATTATGATAAAGCGTCGCATTCGGGTTATTATAGTCTTGATGGAAAATCACTCAGAAAATTGTTTTTGCGTTCACCGGTTAGTTACCAACGAATTTCGTCCGGGTTTACTAAAGCGCGTTTTCATCCGGTATTAAGAAAATGGATGCCGCATCTTGGAATAGATTATGTAGCGCCTATGGGAACGCCTATCAGAACAATAGGGGATGGGGTTGTAATTTTTGCAGGCTGGAAAGGAGGGTTCGGGAAACATATAATAATCCAGCATAGCCAGGGATTTAAATCTTACTATGGACATCTTTCAAGTATAATAACGAAAAAAGGAAAGTTCGTGCAACAAGGAGACTTAATAGGGAAGCTCGGGTCTACAGGTATGTCAACGGGTGCGCATCTTGATTTCAGACTGCAAAAATATGGCCAGTTTGTGAATCCGATAAAAATAATCCCGCCACCGGTTATGCCGCTATACGGGAAAAACTTAGAGGAATATAAAAATTATACAAACAAATTAACGATTCTTTCGGATGTAGTAAAAAATATTAATAAGATTCCTGTTGTGGAAGTCGTAGAAAAATCAGTGAAGTAATAAACCTACCCGACGGTAGGTTTGAAAATTAATAAATAAGGGTAGGTGAGGTTATCTCATCTACCCTTATTTATTTTATAGAATATATATTCTATTTTATTAAAACAAGTTTTTTAGTTGCTTTGCAATTTTCTGTAGAAAGGGTTACAAAGTAAATACCGGAAGTAAGTTTTTTTGTATCAACGTTTATATTATAGATACCGGAATCTTTTATTTCATCAACAACGGAAGTCGTTAATCTGCCTGTTGCATTATAAATCTTAATAGTTACGTTACTCTTGTTTGCTATTTGATACCGGATAGTTGTTGTTTGAGTTATTGGATTGCTCCTAAGTTCCAGACCGGTGTTTTTTGTTTTACGCCCTGTATTTGCTTCTTCATTTCCTGCTCCGCATCCGGCATACCATTTGCTAGGAATGGCATTTGCAATTGACCACAACATATAATATCCGCTTGCATCTGCAGGGGGATGAACTACAGTGTGAGTATCGCTCCAGGAAGTGCTGTATGGCGTAAATAGAATTTCGCCCCCACCATTGGATTGCCAGTTTCCACCATTTATCCTTAGCAATGAAATTATAGGATGGTCTGAGGAGACGATATGACAATAGTTTCCGCCGTCTGCTTCGGTAACGCCCCTGAACAATACGCCTTTTATATCCATAGAGTTAGAAATTGATGTTATGGATTTGTAGTTTGTGATTACAGACTGCCAGTCAGAAGTATATCCAAGTCCTATGTCGTATTCTTCTATAGAATTCAAGTAAGTGTTTCCGGTAGATTTTCCGCCTATTGTAATTACATAAGGTTTTGCATCCGGAATGTTACAACAAGCCTGGTACCCACGAGCGGTGTTTAACGGAGTTGTAACTTTCCAATTGGGCTCATAAGTTGTGGGAATACAGGGATCGTACAATTCAGAGGAAGACAGGTAATTGGAACCGTTATATCCTCCTAATGTCAGGACAAGTCCCGAATATATAAGTATGGAATTATGCGCGTATCTTGCGGTGTTCAACGATTTTGCACTGCTCCATGTTCCGGTTGACGGGTCATAAATTTCACAACTCGCCAGGGCGCTGCCTCCGGAATTTTCTCCTCCTATAACAAGTACCTGTCCGGATTGCAGTAAAATAGAAGTGTGTAAATATCTTGGGGTTGACAAAGCGCCTGTGTTTGACCATGTTCCCGATGTTGGATTATATATTTCACAGGTTCCCGTAACTCCGCTTGAAGTTCTTCCTCCTATAACGAGAACTCTGCCGTCAAGCAGAAAAGCACATGTATGCTGGGCTCTTGCCGTTGTCATCGGGTTAGTTGCCGTCCATACGCCGGAATTATATATTTCACAGGATGCCAGAATGCCGGAATTTTCTCCACCGGTTACTAATACTCTACCGTCTCTTAATAAAGTAGCCGTGTGGTTAAACCTGGATGTGCCCATATTTCCTGTGCTAGCCCATGTTTGGGTAGCGGAAGTATAAAGTTCGCATGAATTAATGGCAGTGCCGGTATTCTTGCCGCCTGCAATCAATACTTTCCCGGTAGTTAGTAAGTTAGCCGTATGATAAGCTCTGGCAGTACTGAGAGACGCCACGGTAGTTACTTTTTCGGTTTCATAATTATAGGTTTCGCAAGAGTTCAAAGAAACAGTAGCATTCTCGCCACCTGCTATTAATATGTTTGTAGAGCAATCCGGGGTTGCAATTATAGGCAATGGGGTAATTGTGTGTCCTGTGCGCGCATTATTTAATGAGAGTTTATTTGCCCATATAGATTGAGCCGTATCATAAACTTCGGCCGTTTTTGTAATATCCAGAGAGCTTGTGACTTTACCTGCGACTGCAAGAACTTTACCTGTGTACAATAAGGGTGCGCTGAAATGGGAACGTTTGTAATTCATATTCTCTACAGTTGTCCATACTCCTAAAGCAGGGTCGTACAATTCACAGGTTTCATTAACCTGTCCGCCTATCATCATTGGTTTTCCCATAGGCAGCATTGTCATAGCGGGAACGCCTCTGGATGCGTTATTCAGGCTTCCTGTAGCAGCCCATGTATGAGTTCCGGGGTCAAATAATTGAGCTTGTGCACCCGGACCTGCGACAAGAACATAGTTCCAGGGGGTAGGCAATCTTATTCCACAACCTCCATAACTGCCATAAGGCGTATTAGGCATATTTGACCATACTCCCGATGTCGGGTTATAAAGTTCATTATTTTGGGGATAAGCTTGTCCACCGATAACAAGGGCTTCTCCCGTATGAAGTAGAACTTCTATAGTTCTATCTCCCTGAAGAACACTTGTGGAACCCGTAAGGGTTAAGCTATTGCTTAGATAGTCATATAATGCACATCTTGTATATGGACTTGTGCAATCATATCCCGATAGAAGTACTTGCCCGTTGTTAAGTAAAGTAGAGCCTGATTTTTCGTAATAAGAAATATTTGGTCCGGCAGCCCATGTGCTTGTTACCGGGTCGTAAACCTGACTTGCTATTGCTGCTACACTGTCAGGCGGGATGAACCATATTTTTCCATTTGGTAATAAAATAGTTGCAGGATGTCCGCTGACAGCCGGTATATTTCCTTGTGTCCATTTTCCGGTGGCGGGATTAAAAGTTTCAAATGTTGAGCCGCTCTCGGATGAGAATACGACAACTCTTCCATCCGTAAGGATGACACACCCAAAACCGGCCCGTATAGTATTTAAATCATTTACCCGTGTCCATTTGCCTGCAAATAAATTACCGAAAATAAAACTTAATAATATGAATATTTTTAATGCTCTCATTTCTCTCCCCCTTATCAAATAAAGATAATAGCTTAATAATAAAACCTTAGGATAAGATTACTATATTAATATGAGGAACCTTGCGACTCACTATAATATTTTATTAATTCTGCTAAATAAAATAACTAACAGCTATTATCTATTTTACAATAGTTATTCTTTTAGTGACAGTAGGATTATTTCCGGATTTTAACGATAAGAAATAAGTTCCGTTCGGTGTGTTAATCGTGTTCCAAGTTGTTGTATAAGTTCCTTTATCGTAGTAGTTGTTGACGAGAACATCAGTTACTTTTCCGGTTATATCAATGGCTTCCAATTTTATTTTACTTTTATTCTTTATCTCAAAAGTTATGTTAACCGAATTGTTGTTAGCAATAGATGTTGCTTTTAACCAGTTATATTGTGGAAAAGGCATCGTATTTTCTCGGACACCGGCTTCGCAATGGTTCAGGTAAGCGAATACCCAGCCGCTAGTACTGGTTGCTTCGGTAACTACTATATCCGGGCAGGTATCTCCATCAAGGTATGTTACATAAGGTAAATCAAACAAGGGAAATTGCGTATCAATAGAATTCATAGAAAAAGTTTCATTCCCATTATTTTTATACCATCTGATCCAGGAATTTCGTCCACAGGCAACTACATCCATATTCCCATCCGTATCAAAATCCCCAACATCAATGCCGTCTACCCGACTTGCATTATTATCCATAACATTTCTTGTAAAAGAAGTGCCGTCGTTATTTTTATACCAGTAAAGAATTCCATTATACGAACTGCCGGCAACAATATCTACTTTGCCATCTTTGTTGAAATCTGCACATCTCAATCCTCCGCCACCCGGGGGATCACCTAAATGACGTCCCAAATTACTTTCAATTATTACTTGAGAAAACCCTTCTGCTCCGTTATTTTTGAATAAAAGTATTCTTGCCGCTGCTGATGTATCTTGTCCGGAAAAGAATTCTTCAGACGCGATTATGTCCAAATGTTTATCTCCGTCAACATTATCAAAAGCATCTATTTTCCAGGTGGTAGCGGTAGCTATAAAATTTCTTGTGAAACTCATTCCTCCATTATTTCTATACCAGTAAACACCTGATTCCTGTATCCATGATGACCGTGGAGGACTCCCTGCAACAATAATGTCACGCAAGCCGTCATTATTTATATCCACTATCCTAATTTGTCTTAATCTTGTTTTTAGACTGTCTAACCGGGTTGTTGTGAAAGTGCCGTTACCATTGTTCTTATGAATTGCAAGGAAGCTATAAGAGATAGAATCAGACCTTACGAATGAAGATACTGCATCTATCCAGTTATCTGCGTCAAGTTGTCCTGCACATACTTCGGTGCACATTTTATCAGAGGTTGTATATATTATATTTTTAGGTCCCCATGTTGTGCCTAAACTATTATTTGAATACCATGCTACATTTTTACCACCTGCGGTTGTGGCAAACGCATCATAAGCCCGTACAGGATTATCGTTCTGTACGTCACCTGCCCAGTCCCCGTGTGGCGTTAACAATACGCTATCTATGGTATATCTAAGAAAAACTACGATTCTTTGTCCGTATGTTACGTTGCTTAAAAATAAAGACAAAAATAATAATACAAAATATTTTTTCATATTCCCTCCCATTTATACTATAATTAAACTTCCTTCCTCTAGGGAAGCTTATAATTGTCTATTATTTTGTCAATAACTTTTATCTAATTAAGGTTATTCTTTTTGTAATAATCGGACAGTTTTCAGATCTAAGCGATAAGAAATAAGTTCCATTCGGTTTTCCATTATTATTCCACAATGTTTTATAGCTCCCTTTATCGTAATAATTGTCATTAATAATGTCAATTATTCTTCCTGTTATGTCCAGCAATTCCAATTTTATTTTGCCTGGGGTTTCTATTCCAAAAGTTATATCAATAGAGTTTTTGGTAACGATGGAAGTCGTTTTTAACCAGTTCATAGTTATTGTTTTAATTTTGTTTTCTTCTGTTCCCACGCCGGAGCAAGGATTAAGATATGCAAATATGTTTCCTGTAGTAGCAGTTGCTTCGGTGACTATTATATCCGGACAACTATCTCCATCAAGATAAGTTACGTAAGGTAAGTCAAATAAAGGATACTGCACATCTATGCTATGCGGGGTAAAATTGCCGGTGCTATCATTCTCATACCATCTAATCCATGAATTTCTTCCACAGGCAACGATGTCCATATCTCCGTCCGGTTCAAAGTCCCCGACATCAATGCCGTCTACTTTACTTGCCGTATCTTCTACGACATATCTTGTAAAAGAAGCGCCACCATTATTTTTATACCAGTAAAGCTTTCCATCAAAAGATGTCCCGGCAAGTAAATCTTTTCTACCGTCTCCGTCAAAATCAGCACATCTTACGCCTCCGCCACCCGGAGGGTCTGACATATGTAATCCCAGATTATCCACCACAATTTGAGCGAATCCTTCTGCACCGTTGTTTTTATAAACAAGCAATCTTGCCGGCGAAGTTCCGTTAGCTCCAAAAAATTCTTCGGTTACGGCTATTTCCAAATGCCCATCTCCTTCATCGTCAAAACAATCTACCTTCCAACCATTACAAGTTCCTATAAAATGTTCGGTAAAACTCATATTGGAATTATTTTGATACCAATAGAGTCCTGATTCCAATATCAAAGAGGCGCTAGGAGCACTTCCGGATACAACTATATCCAGCCAGCCGTCATTATTTATATCTTCTAATTTTATCTGTCTGAATCTTGTTGTGTGAGTAGGCAAAACAGTTGTCGTAAAAGTTCCGTTTTTATTATTTTTATGAACAGCAAGAAAACTGGAAGCAGTGGCAGCAGACTGAACGAATGAAGATACGGCATCTATCCAACCGTCCTTATCAAGGTCGCCGGCTACTATTTCCGTGCACCATCTATCGCCTTTATAGATAGTATTTTTAGCTCCCCATGTCATTCCTTTTCCATTATTTGAATACCAGATTGCTTCGTAATCGTCAATAACAGTAGCAAATGCATCGTATTGCCATTTGGGATTATTATTTTCTACATCCCCTGCCCAATCCCCGTGTGGTTTCTTAACACTACTGGCTATTGTCCACCTTGAAAAATTTACTGTTGAAAAAGCACTTTCTTCCCAAGTTGCCAAACATATAAACATAGCAATTATCAAAAATATCGTTTTTTTCATAACACATCTCCTTGATAAAGATTATTCTTTGACTTTATCTATTACTAATATGTACGAGTTTTCAACGTTTGTCAAGAGGGAATTTTTGCTAAATTGCCAATTATCTCGTTTTTTCATAATTTGTTGATTTTTCCTTCGTAAACTTAGAGATCCCGCCTGTTTGCTTGCCATTTTATTTGGCGAAAAACTGTTTATTCTTTATCCGTGTAAATCCGTGGCTGAAAAATCTTTACTGTTATCTGTTTTCTTTCCCCTGTATCTGCCTACTTTCTACTGTCTACTTTCTGCCAAAAACTTATTTTGATAAATTATTTTTACTTTTTTCTTGACCTATTTATTTATATACTCTAATTTATACCGTCAAATTAAAATAAATTAATAGATGGAGGTAGAAAAATGAAAAGATTAGTAACTTCCGAATCCGTTACCGAAGGGCATCCCGATAAAATCTGTGACCAGATTTCGGATGCCGTTCTCGATGAAGTTATTCGCCAGGATAAATATGGTAGAGTAGCTTGCGAAACATTTATATCCGTAGGATTTGCAATAGTCGGGGGAGAAATCACGACAACCGGATACGTAGAGTTGCCGGTGCTGGTTAGAAAAGTACTTAAAGAAATAGGTTATACCGAAAGATGGGGATTTGATTACGAAACTTGTGCTGTTCTTAATGCAATCGGAAGACAATCTCCTGATATAGCGCAAGGCGTAAACACCGGTGGTGCAGGTGACCAGGGGTTAATGGTAGGCTACGCTTGCGATGATACAAAAGAACTTATGCCTTTGCCTATTATACTTGCGCACAAAATAACTAAAGAATTAGCAACTGCAAGAAAAACAGGAAAACTTGATTATCTCGGGCCTGATGGCAAATCACAGGTTACGGTTGAATACGATAACGATAAACCGGTAAGAGTTGATACTATTATACTTGCATCGCAACACAGTGAAGACGTTCTTGATAAAACGGGAAAAAGAATGTCAAAAAAATCCGTAGATGAGTTAATCGAGAAAGTAATCAAAAAAGCTATAGACAAAAAATGGCTGGACAACAAAACAAAATATTTTGTTAATGCAACCGGTAAATTCGTAATTGGCGGGCCTCAATCAGATACCGGAGTAACAGGCAGGAAAATTATTGTTGATACTTACGGCGGAGTTGCTCCTCACGGCGGCGGCGCTTTTTCCGGGAAGGACCCAACGAAAGTTGACCGTTCGGCAGCTTATATGGCAAGATATATTGCAAAAAATATTGTGAAAGCGGGATTAGCAAAAAGATGCCAGGTCAATTTCGCTTACGTAATCGGAGAGTCTCAACCGGTATCATTTGAGATAGATACCTTCGGGACAGGTAAAGTAAAAGATAATATTCTTTCCGAAACAATGCGAAAAGTGTTTGACCTTAGCCCAAAAGGCATTATCACAAAGCTAAATCTTTTGAGACCTATATACCAGAAAACAGCTTCTTACGGACATTTCGGACGAGAAGAACCTGAATTCACATGGGAAAAAACCGACTCGGTGGATAAAATAAAATCTGCGATTAGGTAAAGATACTGTAGTATTGTAAAAAAAGTTTTACTGCAAAGCTACTCTGTTTGAGACGGATAGGTAGCTGTCAAGATGCAGAGGAAAAAAAGAACATATAAATTCTTACTACAAAGGACACAGAAAAAATTTCAAGTTGAAAAATAACAGAGGATGCAGGGTAGAAATATGGAAAATAGAAAGTTGTCGGGAAGGGTTATTGACGGAAAACAAAAAGCAGTGAGTTGTAATGTTACTCTGGATGCGAAAGAACTAAAACAGGAATATATTTTGTGAAACTTATTTTCGGTAACCAAACAGTCACTCGCAAACTAATTCTTTTGAAATAACTTTTGCTCTGTATCCGTCGTGGTAAAAATTCTTTTTTTTCTTGTGAAAATCTGTGAAATCTCGTGGTTTTAATCCCTCGTTTTATTTGGATTTTGACAGGGATATTAGTTTCAGAACATCATTTTTTATTTCGGAGTAGGTTAATTTTTCTGCCCCGGGGTAGGCGATAACTATAGTTTCTCCGTTGAAACAGTTTTTATTTTTCCTGAAGATATCTCTTAAACGGCGTTTTAGTTTGTTTCTTATTATGGAGCCTTTTATGTACCTGCTGATAACAATACCTACCTTTTTATCAGGGGAAGAAACACTAAAGACCGTAAAACTTTTATCCCGCTTTTTCTTGCCGCAGTTAAATACTTTTTTAAACTCTTTTTCTTTTCTTAACCGCTCGTTCTTCGTAAACCGCTCATCTAATGGCATAGGACAAAATCAGGTTTATTTACCCGCCTTATAACAAGCATCTTGCTTGTGATACAATCAGCAGTGCAAAATCAGGTTTATTTATCCGCTTTTGGTGATGCTCTGAATTCATCAGAGACGGTAAGTTTTTTCCTGCCTTTTGCTCTGCGGCGTTTGAGCACCTGTCTGCCTTTAGCAGTTTCCATACGGGCTCTGAAGCCATGAGTTCTGCGACAACGAATCCGCGAAGGTTTATAGGTTGGTTCTGACATAGTTTTTCACACCTTTCCCCGCCCAAAGCGAGGATAAATTCATTTTTGTTTTTGAGGGGTTATTTCTGACCCCTTTACTATAACTTTATCAATAAGATTATACTCTTTTGCTTCTTTCGGAGACATCCAGTAATTTCTGTCGGTGTCTTTTTCTATCTTTTCAATAGTCTGCCCCGTGTGGAAAGCAATTATTTCATTAATTTCCTGCCGAACTTTGACAATCTCTTGCGCATGCAGTGCAATATCGGTTGCCTGTCCCGAAACTCCACCCATAGGCTGATGTATCAATATTCGTGAATGCGGCAGTGCATATCTTTTTCCTTTCGTGCCTGCCGTAAGCAACAAAGCCGCCATAGAAGCGCACATTCCCATACAGATGGTAGAAACAGCCGGTTTAACGTATTGTATTGTATCGTATATGGCTAATCCTGAAGAGACAACTCCCCCTGCCGAATCAATATAAAGATGAATATCTTTTTCAGGGTCTTCGGATGCAAGCAATAATAACTGGGCAATAACCGTTCCTGCAACATTATCGTTTATTTCCCCGTTAATCATTATTATTCTATCTCTTAAAAGCCTTGAAAATATATCATAAGCTCTTTCACCAAAAGCAGTTTTTTCTATTACCATAGGAACTAAATTCATAATTTATGTCCTCCTTATTGTGAAATTATCATTTTCTGCACTTGCTTAAAGTTATTTGCATTAAAGACAACGAAATAAACGCCTTTCCTAAGTTTGTTTTTTAATTCAATCGTATAAAGCCCTTTTTCCTGAGTCCCTTTATAAACAGGAATAACCAATCTTCCTAGTATATCATAAACATTCAGGTTTATTGAAGCTTTTTCAGGTATCCCGTATTTTATATTTATTTTTGCTGAACCCGGGTTTGGAGTTGGTGAAAACAATGCGAATTTAATCGGGAGTGTTTTATTTTCTTCAACGGCCGGAGGATAAACAAAGAATGAATATGTTCCGCTATCAGGGTCCCTCGAGTGATTATCTGCATAGTCCATAACGGTTATATAGTATTCAATTTGGAGGCTATCTACAACCGTTTGTGGTGGAATAGTATCCGTATAAAAGCTATTAGCAAAATAACCCATAGTTTTGTATGTCCAATTAGTATCTGTGCTTGTTTTATAAGATAGAACGGGAGCGTAAACCAAAAAATTATCGGATATTTTTGTCGTTATTTCTATAAAACCGGTTGTATCTTCCAATATAGCAGTATTACTTATTACGGGCGGGATGGTATCGTACCGGATATATGCATGTCCTGAATTATCGCAATCCACATTACCACTGCTGTCTCCCAGCCAGATATATATAAGAGTGTCTTTAGTTGTTACGGAGAGCGTATCCGACAGAAAACGCAATGTTTTAGTCGTGTCAAAATCAGACTTGGGTTTTGAATTTAATTTATAATAGTATTCTGATATTCCGCTTGAATCAAAAGGGTTTGTCCAGTTAATTATGTATGAAGTTTTAGATAAGGGTTTAACTGTAAGATTAGTTGGAGCATCAGGTGGAACCGTATCTTTAAACTCCGAGTAAAGGAATGGCTTATAAAATACTATTCCCTTTCCTGTATTGTCATAGTAATCATAAATTTTTGTTTTCATAACAGTAGTATCTGCCGTATTCCAGTAATTATAAGCGGCATTTATCCAATCACTTGCATTATTATAAACAAAATACCCCGTAGCGTGAATGTTATTTTCTCTGATGAAAGTTTTCCCTGTATTATATATAGCAGAAGCAGTAGTATCGACTATGGAATTAAACTTAATTATTGCTGTTTCGTAATCATATATAGCGCCACCGTATTGAGCGCTATTGTTAATTATAGAATTATTTTTTATAACAGTTGTATCGCAATTATATATTCCGCCGCCAGATTCAGCTATATTTTCAAATATACTGTCTTTTTCTATCACAGCGAATCCGGAAGAATTGTATATGCCCCCACCTTTTTGAGCGCTGTTCCCGGATATGCCATTATTTCTACTGGTAAGCGTTTTGTAGTTGTATATCCCGCCGCCATTATAGTCGGCATTGTTGGCATATACAAAGTTACTTTCTATTACAGCCAAGTTGTAGTTATATATTCCGCCGCCGTTTCCGTTTGTAGTATTATGAAGTATGTCATTATTAAAAACATTTATAGAATTCTCATTAGATAATCCTCCGCCATTATACTTAGCCGTATTAAAGAATATAGAGTTATTTCTTACCGTAGCAGTTCCCGAATAGTTGTGTATTCCACCACCTATTCCGTAATTAGCAGTATTGTAAGATATGACATTATTGGTTATTTCCGCAGAGCTTTTATTGCAAATCCCGGCTCCGCTTCCCCAGTTAACAGTCGTGCTATTACTGGAAATGGTATCATAAGTTATGAACGCAGTCCCTTCGTTAAATATAGCTCCGCCGTTATACATAGAGGTATTATGGTAAAGGGTATTACCTGTTATATAAGCGGTTCCTTTGTAATTATTCCATATCCCCCCGCCAACGGCAGTAGTATCCGTATTCGTATTGTAAGATATGGTATTGTTTGTTATAGTTGTTGTTTTACTATTGAATATGGCTCCGCCGCCATATTTAGCTGTATTATGAGATATCGTATTATTTGTTATGATTGAAGACCCGTTATTATATATTCCTCCTCCACAAAGTTCAGTAGTATTATTAGAGATAGTATTGTTTAAGATATAAACCGAATTAGAATTCATATTGCTGATTGCTGAGTTTCCTGCGTATTCTATTTTACAGTATTGCAAGGAACATTTTGCCGTTGACTTAACTAAAATATTTTCCCATCTTTTTGTGGTATCTTGAGCTGTTATCGTAATAGAATCAGTGGCCGTTCCAATCGCATATAAATCTCCAATTATAGTTAATTGTTTAGAATCGCCTATAAGTATTTTTGTCCCGGGTTCAATATTCAGTGTTATGGAATTATCAATAGAGATATCATTTGTTATGAAGTAAGGGCTTTCGGATTTTGTCCATATTGTATTTGAGGTAATATCAGTACTCACATAAGTAGTATCTGCGAAGACATAACATCCCATATTAGCAGTGATTGTGGATATTAAAACAAGAGGAATTATTCCCGGCATAGATAATTTGATTTTAAGCATATTTATTCCGGGCTTATATCTGCGTTTTCTATAAGAAAACTCATTGTTTTATCTACTGTAAATTCCCACACGATTGAACTAAGGATTCCTTTCTTTTGCAAATCTTTTACAAGTTTTTCGTATCCTACTTTTTGACCTTCTTCTGTTTCCATAAATTTTGATTTCAATTCTTCTTCTGTCATTTCAATATGTTCTATTTCGGATAGTTGTTGCAGTATCATATCTCTTTTTGCTCGCCATATAGCAATTTCTTCTAACTGACTTCTTGTCTTTTCATCTACGTTTTTACCTGCTTGTTTGAGCATTGATTCCATATAATCGGCGACGAGGGAATTCAACGGTTTGAATGGGTTGCTTTCTATCAGGGAATTGATAATCTGTGTTCTCATTCTTGAACGAGCTTCCGTTTCTTTATCTCTTGCAATGCCTTTGGTTATATTAGTTTTTAGTTCTTCCATAGACTTAAAACCTATATTTTTTGCAAATTCCTCATCTGCCGGGGGCAATCTTTTTTCTTTTATTTCGTGAACAACGAATGCGTATTCTACGGATTTATCTCTCAAGTTTTCATCTTTATAATCCGGCGGGTATTTAATTTTCACTGTTTTTTTATCGCCCGGGACGGTATTTCTTAAAGCATTTCTTATTTCTTCGGGAGTTTCGGGCGCATCCATCAAAACGGTATAATTAGAAACGTGATTTTTGCGATAAACGCCCTTCTCTTCCCATAATATGTCATAACTTACAATAAGCATATCTTCGCCGGATGCGGCTCTCATTGCTGTAGGTACATAAGTAGCTTTTGAGTCCATTAATTTGGACATTACCATTTCTATTTCTTTTTCTGTAACTTCGGTAGATAATTTTTTTATTTTTATTCCTTTATAATTCTGGAGTTTCAAATCAGGCATAATTTCATAAGTTAATTTGACTTTGAGTTCTGTTGCGGGATCAAACTTTTTTTCTTCCAATCTGATATCGGATACGGGAGAGATGTTTTCTTTTTCTGCTATTCCTTTATATGTTTCCCTGATACATTCATTTATTGCTTCTTCCTGTATGGTAGCGCTGTATTTTGACTTTATGATATTCATAGGGACTTTACCTTTTCGGAAACCATCTAATTTTGCCGATGCCTGGTATTCGGAATAAAGCGACTCTATTTTTTTACTTACTTCTGCAGCAGGAATACTAAATTCCAGCGCTCTCTCACACTCGTTTATTTTTTTTATCTCAAATTCCATAATATCCTTTTCCGCCTTGGCGGGACAAATCTTCTTTTTTTGGGCAGAGTGGGATTTGAACCCACACTCCATTTTATAGGAACCAGGTCCTAAGCCTGGCGCGTATGCCAAATTCCGCCATCTGCCCCTTAATTGTTAAATTAAGGTATTAGTATCCTGTTTTATATCATATTGTTTAATTATGTCAAGGTAATTGTATTTGTAATAGAAAAAATAGAAAAATTATAAATTATATCATACAAAGCGTTCGTTAACCTTTTTTTCTTTTTTCCATTCTCTGCTTTATTTCTTGTTCAAAGGCTATATCGGAAGGAATAAAATAATGACTGTTTTTTAGTTTGTCCGGCAAATAGGTTTCATTTTTTAACTCCCCTTCTTTATGGCTATGAGGATATTTATAATTCTTGCCATATCCTAAACCTTCCATAAGTGAAGTTACGGGATTTCTTAAATGCAAAGGGACAGGAAGCGAACCGTATTTCTTTACGTCGTTCATAGCATTGCCATAAGATACCAATGCAGAGTTGCTTTTTGGCGCAGTCGCAAGATAAATTACAGTCTGGGAAAGAGGCAAGTATCCTTCCGGCAGCCCGACAAACTCAATTGCAGACCTGCAGGCGGATGCCAATATTAAAGCTTGCGGGTCGGCGTTTCCTATGTCTTCGGCGGCAAAAATTACCATCCGTCTTACGATAAATAACGGGTCTTCCCCGCTCTCTATCATTCGCGCAAGCCAGTATAATGCCGCGTCCGGGTCACTCCCGCGCATACTTTTTATAAAAGCCGAAATTATGTTGTAATGTTCTTCTCCTTTTTTGTCATATAAAAGTGGACAGTGTTCAGTTGCGGATTTTATTGTTTCCAGAGTTAATTCACGAACATTGTCTTTGGGTTTGGTCGTAAAAACTGCCGACTCGAGAATGTTCAAAGCGGTTCGCGCATCTCCATCGCTCATTCCGGCAAGATATTCTTTGACTTCGGCAGATATTTTGACATTAAATTTTTTAAGTCCGGTTTCCAGTTCTATTGCGCGGTCAATTATTTTTATTATGTCGTTTTCATCGAGAGACTTGAACACGTATACAGTAGCCCGTGAAAGCAAGGGAGCAATTATAGAGAAGGAAGGGTTTTCGGTCGTGCTACCAATCAAAATAATCGTGCCATCTTCCACGTGGGGGAGAAACGCGTCCTGTTGAGCCTTGTTAAACCTGTGAATTTCGTCAACGAATAATATTGTCCTTTTGCCTCTTGCTCTTGAAATTTTAGTTTCTTCTGCTATTCTACGGACATCGTTTACTCCCGAAAGAACCGCGCTGAACTCTTTGAACTCGTAGTTTTTTATACACGCGATGAGTCTTGCGAGGGTTGTTTTTCCCGTTCCGGGCGGTCCCCAGAATATCATACTATGGACTTCGCCCGTTTCTATGACTTTTCGTATGTGTCCGTTCTCCCCGACAAGCCCGGACTGTCCTGTGAATTCTTCAAGGTTCTGCGGGCGTATCCTTTCGGCGAGAGGTTTGTTAATGGGTTTATTTCCGTCTTGAGAAATATTATCAAAGAGTTCCATTAATGGGGGGGAAAGATTACTTCAAGAAAACTATTTTTTGTGTAAGTGTTTGATTGTTAAGAATCAATTTGCATATATACATACCTGCGTTTACTTTATGCGAGCGGTTATCTTTGCCATCCCATAATGCCGTATATGTACCAGCTTGTTTGGTTGTGTTCATAAGCGTTCTTACGAGTTGCCCGCTTACATTGTATATTTTTATGGATACCGGAGAATTGGAAACTACGGGTTGAGACTTTTGGGCGGAAGATTTAAGGGTAAGAGATTTAAGTTCGGATTTCTTAAACCCTCCCGTAAGAAGCACAGTTTTTTTGCATTTTCTGTCGCTTGCGTCCTTAATCAAATTAGAATTCGGGAAAATAGTATCTCCCAGAGATATTGAAGGATTTGTTTTTGAGGAGTAAGTTAATGGATTTGGTTGAGAGTTTTTGTTATTGGACATTGCAAGTCCCGGCACAGTAAAATATATGGATGCTTGAGAAGAAGAAGGATTCGGAAACACTGATAAGTTAGCATTATACGAAATAAGATTCTCTTCTATTGCCTGTTTTGTAAAAGATATGAAAAGCAGGGTATATTTAACTCCCATTGAATCCTGTTGTTCAATCGCCTGAGCGGAGCAACTAAGACTTTCGGGAGGGGTGGAATACCATGTATGCTGGGTACCCCTTCTGAGGGTTAAAACAGTATCCAGCCCTCTTGTTTGGTTTAATAAATCCCATTGAACATCTTTTATAAGTTTATTAAAATAAATAAGGATATAATCCCCGTTCCCTATTCCGGTTTCTTGCGGGTTGCCTTCATAGGCAATTGCGCTGTCAGGGGTAGGTCCGT
The DNA here is from genome assembly GCA_028716385.1 of bacterium. GTDB lineage: Bacteria > Hydrothermota > UBA3073 > JACQXS01 > JAQTXJ01 > JAQTXJ01. The sequence goes on from JAQUPX010000001.1 coordinate 557,387, forward strand.
ATTGTCCAAAAGTCCCTTTGATTACACAGGGAGAAATTACGGAACCTTTACTAAATTTGTCTTTTATGGTAACGGAATCGGGGAATACCGTATCTCCGACGGAAATGGTTGGCCTGAGACTATCTGTTTTTAAGCTGCAAGCCAGGGTAAACCCAAGAGAATCCCATACACAGGTATCTATATGCGCTTTTGCGTCCAGCCACGAATGATTTCTTAAATGTAGGATATTGTTTATATTAGTTGAAGTAATGATTGGTTTATTTGTGCGTTTGGAAAAATAAAGAGTTAAGTAATCGTCGGAGTCAATGTATTCAAGAGAATCCTGCCCATCGGATGCAACGGTAGAATCAATCAGTGGCGCAAAAGTTCCCGTAATAATACAAGGGGAGACGCATTGATTCCCGGATTTATCCGTTAAACTATCAATTTGAGATTTACGAGGGAGAACAGTATCTCCTATCATAACCTGTGAAGTATCGCTTAAAGTAATGGTAAGATTTTTGTATGCCGTATCCCATATCGCAGAAGAAATTCTCCACGTATGTTCGTTGCTTAATTTAAGTATGGAATCAATATTTGAGTTATTTATGACAAGGGTATTTATTCGCTCATCAAAAGAAAGAGTAACTTTATCATTTGGAATAAAAGAATTTGGCGGAATATAAATCTCATCACCGGTAGCAGATACGCTGGCAAGTAAAGGACTTGCCGTATCAGCGAAAGAATATGTTGTGTTGATGTTATGGAGAACAGGAGCGATGAATGGGGGGGAAGCAAGGAAGTCTATTCTATATTGAATAAACTGGTCATTGTTATCTACGGATGGGACAGTAGATAACAACTGTCCGCTTGTGCAGGGGGGGCAACTTGTCCATGGAAGAGTATCGCTAAAGCTAATAGTATCCTGAAAACTTCTAATTTTTACAACAATATCCTGCCCGTTATTTTCCGCGTTCCATTCGATGGTATTATAAAATCTTGTGGAGTTTTTGTTGCTTTCTCCTGTATTATATACAGAAGATATAAGGCTTCCTTCGGAAGCATATTTTGCCAATTTAAATATTGTCCCGTTGTGGTCAGTTCCAACCAGAAGGCATTGATTATTTGTTAGCATCAATGACAGGATTTTTCCCTGACAAAGAGTTCCGCCTATTTGTACCCAGCTATTTCCTTTATCCGGAGAATAAAAGACTCGCGCGCTATCATCCATGCAGGATACGCCTGCGTAAAGAGTTCCAAGGGAATCGCAAATCAATCTAACTTCACGGGCATTTGGGATGGGTGTGGTGGTATCGTGAGTGTTCCAACCGTCTTTAGTTGTAAAGATTTTGCCGTTATCCCCTGTGCCTGCGTAAATCGTGCTATCAGGAGCCTCTATTAGTGAGAAAACGGATTTTTGAGTAGTAGCAAATACGGCAGTCCAGTTAGTCCCATTATCTGTAGATTTTAATATCAGTCCAAGATTTCCACCTGAACCGGAATATACATTTCCATCAGAAGATTTAAGCAAAGAAATTATTCTGTTGTCCGGCATAGAAATGGGGGATGCCCAGTTAACCCCATTATCTGTAGAGCGTAATATACAAGCATTCGCATCTCCACCGCCAGCAAGTATGGTATCAGAAAATGCAATAATTGAATATATAGGTATATATGTCCCCGTTGACCATAAAGCTCCGGGCCAATACTCTTGACCAAATGTAGCAACTTTCGAAATATACGAGCCATTAGAGTAATCATTCATGCCTACTAATAAAAACCCTTCGGTATCCCATAGTAGTGACAATGAATTCATATAGTTTGTGCTAACACTTGGCATCTTCCATCCCATAATCCAAGTTTCTCCATTATTTGAGCTCATCCATATATCTATTCCGGTATTTCCTCCTCCCGCAAAAATGAAATCCGTGTCTCCTCTAACTCCTTCAACTATACTTCTTATTTCAGTCCCCTCTGGTAAAGGAACTGCCTTTAAAGTGTCTTCCTTGTACAACGAAATACCATTATTCCCTTCAATATTATTTGCTGACCAGTATTTTGTGGAGTCTGTCCAAATAAGTTGAGAATCTCCGTTACTCCAGTCATTTTGAAACCAGGAGTTAGCTTGAATATTTGAGAAATGGAATAAAAATATTATCCCTACTATAAGTCTGGTTACCATTTTAATTAAACAATTCCTATCAATTCCTTTCAATATTATCTTTAACAATAAAACACAAATAGTCAAGAATATTTTATTTAGCATAATCATTTTACTTTTACGTATACTAAATCCCATTAAATTTTTGGTTCTTTGCTGTTTTTCGTCAGGCAATAAAGCATATTATGTCTTTACATAATTATATTAAACTTGTTACCGAAAATCTGAGGTAGTGCACTTGGACGGATTATTAACATTTTTAAAATAAAAAGGAAAATCTTGACAAAATGCCACTTTCAAATCATTTTTTGAATAGTGGATGAATTATTAGTATGTGTAGGTGGTTATAATCAGATACAAAACTCAGGAGTTTAAACTACAAAACCACCTGTTCAGTATTTACAAAGCCCGGAGCATAGCGTGGGGAAAGATGAAAAAAATATACTACTAAGGTGTTATCAATTTGATTACTGACTGGTATAGGGAAAGCTTTATCAAGCAGAAAAATGAATAAAATAGTATTTGTGTATCCGCCTGTAGTTTTAGAAGGAAGATATAAAGAAATTGCTACAGGAAGAGAAGTCCAGCCTCAAGGATTATATTCTTTAGCTGCCGTTGTCCGTCAACATCAATTCGAACCGTATATACTGGATGCAAGAATATTAGGAATGAACATTGATAAGACAGTTAATGCTATCATTGATAGGAATCCCCAATATGTGGGTATTACTGCGATGACTATGTCTATCAACTCTGCTGCAAAAATAGCGAATGGTATAAAGAGGGAAAACCCTGAGATTACTATTATTATTGGAGGCCCTCACATTTCTGCTTTGCCAGAGGAAACAATGCAAGAATTTCCATGCTTTGATGTTGGAGTAATTGGCGAAGGAGAGATAACAATAGTAGAACTGTTGCAAGCAATAGAAAATAAAAAAAGGTTAAATGAAATCAATGGTCTTATTTTTCGAGAGGAGAATAGAATAATTAAAACTCAAGCTCGTTCCTATATAAAAGATTTAGACATATTGCCATTACCAGCATGGGATATGACTCCTGAACTAACCAAATTATATAGACAATCAGTTTCGAGGATAAACAAAGTTCCGGCAGTTTCTATAACAGTTTCGCGAGGTTGTCCTAATAAATGTACATTCTGCGCAAGAAATGTTTTTGGGAATACAAGTCGAATTCATAGTGTTGAATACATTATGGAAATAATTAAGTATTTGAGGGATAATTATAAGATAAGAAGCGTTGCTTTTGAGGATGAAAACCTGCTGGTTCATAAAAGTATATTTTACAGTTTATGTGAAACAATAATACGAGAACGAATAAATATTAGCTGGTCTTGCGCAAGCCGTGTCGATACTGTTGATAAAGAGATTCTTGCTTTAATGAAAAGAGCGGATTGTTGGTCAATTTCGTACGGGATAGAAAGTGGTTGTCAAAGAATATTAGATTTGGAAAAAAAGAGAATAACATTAGAACAGGTTAGACAAGCGGTTCAGTGGACGAAAGAAGCCGGAATAAACTCTAAGGGATATTTTATAATAGGACACCCTGCCGAGACAAAACAGAGCATTAAAGAGACGATAACTTTTGCTAAAACAATTGGATTGGATGATTTTCAGATGTCCTTTATGATACCTTTCCCCGGCACGGATCTTTATAAAACTGCAAAACAATATGGGAATTTCTCTCCTGAGTGGAGTAAAATGAATATATGGACACCTGTGTTTATCCCATATGGTTTAACACAAAAAGATCTTAACTATTATTCCAAGAAAGCTTTTAGAGGATTTTACTTTAGACCTCAGATAATCTGGAGTTTTCTAAGAAGAGCTTTGGACGTAAGATACATTGTAGATTATGTTAGGGATGGTTTTAGAGTTTTCCAATTTTTGTTGCGGAAATGATTGGGTTTATTGGCATTGCATAATAAGGGAAATAACATGCCCAAAGATTGCCCTTATGAGTTAATGCATAAAAAATATTTTGGATGTGAATTTCCTTATCTGTGTAAAATAAATTTAGGGCAAATCAGTTTTTTAATGGCAGTTTCTTCCTATACAAATTTAACGCAAGGTATCAAAAGTATCTTTGGTAATAAAATAAATATAACCTAGAAAAACATGGTGGGAACTTCTACGAGTTTTATTTCCTTTAATCTACTTAATTTTATTAGTATTTTAAGCATAACGAGAATCGCAAATATATAAATCTACTTTAGAAATAAGGCGAAACGCGAGGAAAATATTGACAAAATATTGTTTTCAAAGTAATCTAAAATTCAGGTGTTTGCAATCTGTTGAGGGATGGTAGTTTTCAAAAAGTATTAAAAATAAATCAAAATAAGAATTAAGTAAATGAAAAAAATTATATATAAGAATGGGGATAATGTATATGAAAAAATACTCTATCCTGAATCTGAAAAATTCGAGTTTTACAAGAATCATACTCCTATTTCTTTAAAGAAATGGAACGAAGAAATGAATTTAATATTTCCTATGATTTTATTGGAGAAAAGTCCAAATTTTATTATCAGATTAATAGAATCTTACAGAAGGGACTCCAACATACGATTAGTAGAGCCTAAGCCCAATGAAATTATTGCCGATATTGGATGTGAAAGCGGATATATTTCGCATAATCTTGAAAAGAGATGTAAAAAAGTTTATGGCATAGATATGGATATAAAGATGCTAAAGTCTGCAAAAGTTTATGGCAAGCACAATAGTCAATTTATTTGTTCGGATGTCAATAATATTGCAATTGGGGATAAGCGTATAAACAAAACAGTTGGATTAAACATTCTCGAACATATTCCTAAACCAAGGGAAGGAATTAAAGAATTAGCCCGTATAACAAAGAATGGCGGCAAAATCATAATTTCAGTTCCTAATGACAGGATAATTTTATTTTTTAAAAAGTTATTGAATTTATTTCATTTAAAATTTTTATATCCAAATCTCAGTACTGATTTAGCTTTTGGGCACTTGCACATATTTGACAGGAAAGCATTGAAAAAAATCTGTAAAGATTTAGTTGAAATAAAAAGTATCAGATATAGTATACCTTTTCTATTGGATATTCAGTTAGTATTAGTTCCTATAAGGAGGAAAAAATAAATTATATTATATTGCCTATATACAATGAGGAAGACTCCATAGGCGTATTGCTTGATAAAATAGAGACAGCAATGAGAGACTATGACTATAAGATATTAGCGATAAATGATGGGAGCACGGATAATACAGTCAAAATTTTGGAGAAATATGCTACTAAACTACCGTTAGAAATATTTACGCATAAATTTAACAGAGGGCTTGGGGAGACAATAAGGGATGCTTTTGAAAGAGTAGTTGAAGTATGCAAACCGGATGATATTATTATAAGTTTAGATTCAGATAATACGCATCCGCCAATGTATTTCCCGGAGATGATAAAGAGGATTAATGAAGGCTTTGATATTGTAATAGCTTCCCGATTTCAAAAAGGAGGCAATCAATATGGTTTAAGTTTACATCGAAAGGTTATGAGTATATTGGCTAACGGATTAATGAGAATATGTGTCCCGATAAAAGGCGTAAGAGATTATACTTGTGGCTTCCGGGCATATAGGGCAAAAGCAATTTGCGATGCAATTTATATTTTTAAAAATGATTTCATTTCATTAAAAAATTTAGGATTTACCGTAACGCTGGAGACTTTAGTTAAGCTAAGAAAGTTCAAGTTAAAAGCAACCGAAATACCTTTGAAATTAAGGTATGATTTGAAACAAGGGAAGAGCAAGTTAGCAAGCAGAATTACAATATTGGGTTATCTGTGCTTGATTGTTGGAAATGTTTATCCTCTTGAAAAAGATAGACGAAGAGCAAGAGAAATCGTTAAATTATGGTCGAGTAAATCAAAAAAATATTTTTAACCGGGAATTTTCTGTCCCGTGGCAATCCATTGTTTATATTGATAGGGGTTTCATTGGTTAAAAGTATCTTTGATAATAAAACGAATATAATCTAAAATATTTTTTATCACCTTCATTTTGCTTTTACCCAATCTTTCATCACATTTAAGGATAGTGGGAACTTCTACGAGTTTTATTTCTTTTAATCTACTTAATTTTATTAGTATTTCTGTCATAACAATAAACCCTTTTTCTTTTATAAAGTGTTCCCCATAAGTTTTATAAGCCTTTTTTAAAAGCTTAACGGAATAAGCACGATAAAAAGAGCTATAGGTTTTAACTTTTAGATGCGGGTAGAGTATTCTTAAAAATGTATTTGCAGTGTAGCTTAAAATTTTACGGATGAGGGTAGTGCCAATTATTTGTCCATTTCTTGCATAACAGGATGCTATAACCAAATTATTTCCTTCCAATATTTTCTCTATCATAACCGGTAATATGGAATCATCCCCGGTGTTGTCTGCTTCTTTAGTTATAATAATATCTTCTTCTTTTGCTTCTCTTAAAACATAAGAAAATCCTGTTTTAAAAGCTTCCCCGGGACCTTTATTCGTAAGATGAGTAAGGACTTCTACTGAAAGTTTATTTTTGAAAGACGTAACTATTTCTTTTGTTTTATCTGTACTTCCATCATTAACAATAATTATTCGGCACTTGTAATTTTTGGCAAAGTATTCTATCTCTTTTAATAGAGTAGGAATATTTTTCTCTTCATTATATGCCGGAATAATAAATATTATCATTTTAAAATGAAACAATTTTTAATCTCTTGAAGTTTTTTACAAATAAATATAAATCAAATAAACCCCTGAATGGGAAAATTATAATCCTGAGTCCTTTAAATAAATAAACTCCCTTCTTTCCATAGTGTTTCCTGAAAAAATAACTTAGACTCTTCTCGTGTAACCTTTTTCTATTCCTGTCAAAAAAACCCAGTGATTTTGCGCCATAGTGAATTATGTATGCTTTTGGATAATAATATATTTTCCACCCTGCCTGTTTTATCCTGAAGCACCAATCAGTTTCTTCAAGAAACATAGTATAGTTTTCATCAAGCAATCCTACTTGTTCTACGACTGATTTACGCACCATCATACAGGCACCATTTATATGAGCAACTTCTCCTTCAAAGTCAATTTCTTTTGGTCCCATAGCACTGCATCCAAACGTATAAATTAAATTGCTATTCCGGAACATTTTCTGTATTCCCGAACATCCTGCAAAAGTATCAAAAAACTCTCTAAACGGAGTCATTGAATATTTAGAAGGCGGCAGTTGGGGAATATCGTACGAAAGATATTGTTTGCAACCTACCGCTCCTGTAGTTGGGTTTTTGTCCATAAAGTTTACCATTTTATCAAAAGCAGAGTCCAGAATAACGGTATCATTGTTTAGAATAAGCAAATATCTTCCGCTTGCCACTTTTAACGCTTTGTTGTGATTGCTTGCAAACCCTTCTGCCTTGGCGTTTTGAATTAATTTAATTTTTGGGTGTTTCTTTTTTAATAATTCGGATATTTTATCATTTGAACAATTATCTATTACAAATATTTCAAAGGTTATGCTTTTGGTCTCTTTAAGTATGGAGTCGAGACATTCTTCTAAAAGTTCTCTGTTTTTATGATGAACAATTGAGATACTTAAATCAACCCCCGGCATATTTTGTGTCATAATTTATATATTGTTTTTTGGGGCATTAGCTATTAATTTTAAAAGTTTAAATTGTAAATTCCATTTGTCATAAGGGAGCTTGTTTTGCGATACGTCCCATTTTATTAAAAACCAAATAATTTGAAGATATACTTTAATGGATATAGTAATTTTTAACAAAAAAATTTGTAAACGGGGAAAGTGTTTACTAAAAAAATAGAATTCGTCGGAATGAATTTGAAAAATTTTTTCGGAAGTCGATGCTGAAGGATTAGACCAGTAATGTTTTATCTTTGCCTCCGGCAGGTAATAAACTTTCCAGCCTGCTCTTTTTGCTCTAAAGCACCATTCTATTTCCTGATAGAACAAGACTAACGATTCGTCAAAATATCCTATTTTATTTAAAAGACTTTGTCGAAAAAGCAATCCTTCTGCAGCTACTTCGTCTACTTCTTCTGTTTTATCATAATTGCGCCACTTTTCATAAACAAAATTATAATTTTTACATATTTTATTGCATAGTGTAGCCTTTGCTATTTTAAAGACAGTCGGAAACTTTCTTCCGTTATATTGAATAGTTCCATCAGGGTTTAACAACTTTGGTCCCACTATTCCTGTTTCCGGGTGTTCTCTCATAAAATTTAACATACGGTCAAATGTGCCTTCCTGAATAACAGAATCAGCCCCAAGCCACATAATAAATTCACCTTTTGCTTTTCTAAATAAATGATTACTGTTTTTAGTTGTCCCTTGCTTAATCGAGTGTTTGATAAAAACAACATCAGGGAAATCTTCCTTAACCATTTTGGCAGTTTCATCTGTACTGTTATCGTCTCCTACAATAATTTCAAAGGTATCTTTTGGCTTAAATCTATAGATAGACAATAAGCACTCTTTTAAAAGTGCCTTCATATTATACGAAGGTATGCATATAGATAATTTCATTGTTTGACGCCGTTGGGGTGGACCGTTCCGTCGCCGCCCGAGCGGGATGTTCTATTTCTTTTTTCTAAATATAAGCTATGAAAATAAACAGGGATGGCAATCAATAATGTCAAAAGTTTATACAATACGACTGCTTTTTGTCCATAGTGTTTATAGAAAAACCGGTTGAAACTTTTTTCATAAAGTTTCCTTTGAGTTTTGCTAAAAGATTTTATTGAAGAGCAGCCATAATGAAACACAGAGGCTTTTGGATAATATCCAATAAGCCATCCTTTTTTCCGAAGTCTGTAAAAGAGGTCTGTATCTTCCAGATATAAGAAAAAGGATTCGTCAAATAATCCAATATCTTCCACAGCTTTTTTTTTCATTACCATACAGCATCCGGACATAGAAATAACATTATTACATATTTTCTCGGGGTTTATTTTGCCAAATGGAATTTCTTGCAGAAAAATACTTTTAGGGAATATTTTTCTTAATCCGCTTACTCCAAAGAAAGTATCCAGAAATACGTTTGTCGGAGTGAAAAATTTTTTAGCAGGTGTTGAGAGAGCAGAGTTATTGCCAACATATACTTTACAGGCAACACCTCCTAATTGTGGATGATTTTTTAAATATCCCACTAATTTATCAAGTGTATTATCAAGAAGAACAATATCATTGTTTAGCACGGCTACGTATTTACCTTCTGCTTTTTCTAACACCTTGTTGTGATTTTTTGCAAAGCCTTCTATTTTGTCATTCCTGATTAATTTAACTCCGGAGTATTTTTCTTTTAATAATTCCGGTATTTTATCATTAGAGCAATTATCTACTACAAATATTTCAAAGGTTATGTTTTTGGTTTCCTTAAGTATAGAGTCAAGGCATTTTTCTAAAAACTTTTTATCCCGATGATGAACAACGGATATCGTTAAATCAATCCTCGTCTTAGCGGGATGTCCTATTTCTGCCATAATGGTTTTTAGTTCTATTTTCTTAAGAAAAGCGCTTTTTATGAACTTATTTATTATTAAGAAGAATACAAAAACAACAATGTCTTGTCAATATTTTCTTCCTGTTCTCTTATTAAAGTTGACAAAATTTTTTAATAAAATTATAGTTAGTTGTTTGGTTCCGAGAAAAAACAATAAGCAAGAATAGATAAGAAACTCTTGGGCAAAACCGTTACTTACAGGTCCTTATGTTAAATTAGGAATTGTTTGTCCCGAGTTTATTATGGGAGAGATTCTTATCCGGTTTGCAGGATAAAATGTCAATTCAGGGCAATAAATCATTCAAGTTGAAAACTTCTCTTTTCTTTTTAACGGCAACGGTATATTTGTTGTTTGCGAAGGGACTTCCATGGATTGAAGCGGACGTGCAGCTGGAAATATCCCGGAATTTAGTCCAACATCATTCCCTGTCTCTGGCTAACCAGATAGGTGATACTTTGCAAGTCCAGGGGAAAAATGGAGAATGGTACGATTGGCATGGGGTTACAAATATTTTATTGATGGTGTCTACAGCTATGTGTGAGCCGATTGTAAACAAAGTAATACATAAAGACAGGGATGTTAAACAAGTAATGTCTTTTTTAGGTGCTTTAACCGGCGTTGTAGTTAACGCATTAGTATGTGTAGTTTTTTTTTCAATGCTTTGTTCTCTTGGGAGACCGCTTAAAATATCTTTTTATACTACATTATATTTAGCTTTTTTTACAATTATTTTTCCTTATTCTGCGACGAATTACGAGGGAAACTTAAATATGTTGTTTATAGTAAGTTCATTGTATTTCTTATTTGAATTTTTAAGAAAGCAGAGAATAGGTTACTTAATTTTTTGTGGAATTTTTGCAGGTCTGACTATCAACACAAGGGACCTCTCGTATATTTTTCTTTTCTTTATGTTTATTTTTATATTTTGGACTGCTTTAAGGGAAAAAAATTCCAGGATAATAGTTGCATTTGTAATAGGAGCAATTCCTCTCTTTTTTCTCTGGGGATGGTATAATTGGCTAAGAACCGGTGGATTTTTCATAAGTCCAAGCGCAAAGGTGATGTTGCATAATGAGTCTTACCATATTAGCTCTGTTATGTTAGGATTACAAAAGGTAGTTTTTAATGAAAATAAGAATATATTTCTATATTCGCCGATTTTAGCAGTATCAATATTTGGGTGGTATCAATTTTTTAGGGATAAAAGGAAAGAATGTATATTAATACTATCCATTGTAGTTTTTTATCTCTTAGGGAGCACTTTAGTATGGTGGGATTTTTTTAGTTGGGGGCCAAGATATACGCTTGAAATTACCCCATTGTTGATTCTACCTTTGGCGTACTGGTTAAAACCCAATTTTTCACCGATTAAAAGATTTTGTTTTTATAGTATATCTGCTTACAGTTTGTTAATCCAATTTTCGGGGACATTGGTTAACTGGCACGGCAGAATACGTTATTTTTGGGACAGGGATATGGAATATATATTTTATTACAAGTATCCGCAGTTATGGGATGCCGTAAAGATTTTAGTTATTAATTTATGGAATTTATTTTTAGGGACATTTCATACTTTTGAAAACGCCAAATATACACCCCCGGCTATATCTAACGAGTCTCTTTATGCTTCAAACACGGTATTTACATGGTGGAACAGGTTAATGTTTATGGGCGTTAATCCGGTATGGGTAGTAGTTTATTGGATGGTTAGTTTATTGGTGATTTATTATTCCGTGAGATATATATTGGGTTTTGCGAAAAAAGGGGAGATAGGTTAGAAGATTACAGAATGGTTAAACATATTAGGTTGCTCCTAGAAATAGATATTGTAAAAACACCGTTTTGGCTCATTAAAAAAGTTGACATTTTTTGAAAATACAATATTTTTAGTCAGAATACGAGTTTTTTATAATTTGGTTGATTATAGAAAAAACTATAAACAAATAAAAAAGGGGGAAGAATGCTTTTTATGACCACGATGGATGTGATACCGGGGAAGATAGAAGATTTGCTTTACTTAACGAAGAAAGTTAAAGCGCCGGACAACATAAAGATAAAACAGTTCCTTAAATTACTTGGAGCGCATGATTTTGTAGTTATATATGAAGCTCCGAATGAGTCTGAAGCATTGGATTTTGTTTTGAAATTCACAACGGCAGCTTCTACCAGGACTTCTTTGTCAAGTCCGGTTGAAGGATACGAGAAATAGAAACGGGATGTTTATCTCAGTCCAGCTACAGCGGGATTGAAAGGGGGAAAAATGCTTTTTATGACTACTTTTGATGTAATACCGGGGAAGTCAGAAGATTTATTTTATCTGACTAAAAAAACCAAAGCACCGGATAATATAAAAATAAAAGAGTTCCTAAAATTATTGGGAGCACATGATTTTGTAATCGTATATGAAGCGCCAAACGAATCCGAAGCATTAGAGTTTGTTCTGAAATTTACACCGGCAGCTTCTACCCGAACTTCTTTGTGCAGCCCGGTTGAAGGATACGAGAAATAGGCGCATAGGCAGAGAAAAGAAACAAGTAGTAATTAAGTAGTAACCGGTTGTAATTTGTGGTATAGAGAAACTAAGACTATCATTATTCCCTTGAAGTATTAAAAATATTATGGAATTGGATAAAATATATAACGCAGAAAACGTAGAAAAAAAATGGTATCAATACTGGATAGATAATAAGCTATTCAATGCCGTTCCTAACCTTGAACGTAAACCCTTTACGGTTGTTATCCCGCCGCCGAACGTTACTAATATTTTACATCTTGGGCAGGCTTTAAACAATACAATCCAGGATATATTCGTACGTTTTAAAAGAATGCAGGGGTACGAAGCGGAATGGATTCCCGGTGTTGACCACGCAGGTATTGCTACCGAAGTTATGGTAATCGCGGAAGTCCTGAAAGGTAAATCCAAAAGCGATATCGGGAAAGAAGCGTTTTTAGAACACGCTACTAATTGGGCGGAAGAAAAGAAATCAATCATACTTGAACAACTCAAATCGTTAGGTTGCTCCTGCGATTGGGACAATACAAGATATACGATGGACCCCGGTTTTCAGCTTGCGGTGCAGGAAGCTTTTGTAAGGTTATATAAAGACGGGCTGATTTACAAAGGCGATTACATCGTTAACTGGTGTCCAAAATGCGCAACCGCAATATCCGATGAAGAGGTTGATAATGAAGCGAATAAAGGCTCTTTGTTTTATATTAAGTACCCCATAAAAAATGAAGACGAATACGTTGTCGTGGCTACTACTAGACCCGAAACAATGCTTGGAGATACTGCCTGCGCAGTAAATCCTTCGGACGAAAAAAATAAAAAGTTTATCGGCAAAACGTTAATCCTGCCGATTATGAACCGCGAAATACAGGTCGTTTCGGATGATGCGGTTGACCCGAACTTCGGAACGGGTGTTGTGAAAATTACCCCCGCGCACGATGCGATGGACTTTGAAATCGCGGAAAGACACAAATTACAGAAGATTCGTATAATGGATAATTACGGTGTTCTTAATGAAAATTCCGGAAAGTATCGCGGATTAACGGTTAAAGAAGCCCGTAAAAAAGTTTTAGAGCAGTTGGAGTCAGAAAATTTATTATTAAAAACAGAACCTTACGAAAATACTATCGGGCGTTGTTATCGCTGTAAATCGATAATAGAACCGTTGCTTTCAAAACAATGGTTTGTAAACCAGAGAGAACTTGCCGCGCCTGCTATTAAAGCGGTGGAAACAGGAGAAATAAAATTTTATCCAGACAGGTGGACGGGGGTATACTTGAACTGGATGAACAATGTCAGGGATTGGTGCATTTCAAGGCAGATAACATGGGGACATCCCATACCCGTGTTTTATTGCAGTAACGGATGTCCGCCAATCGTAGAAGCCTTTACTCCAAAAGTGTGTCCTAAATGTGGCGGCACCGACATTCACCAGGATGAAGATGTTCTGGATACGTGGTTTTCAAGCTGGCTTTGGCCGTTTGCCGTATTCGGATGGCCCAAAAGAACTCAGGAATTAGGATATTTTTATCCTACTGCTTTGCTTTCTACGGCTTCAGAAATAATATTTTTCTGGGTAGCAAGAATGGTGATGGCGGGGTATAAGTTTATCGGAAAACTTCCTTTTACGGATGTTTACGTTCACGGAACAGTGAGGGATTCTATCGGCAGGAAAATGTCAAAGTCTTTGGGGAACGGTATAGATCCGAGAGAAATTATAAAAAAATACGGCACGGATGCGTTGAGGTTTTCGTTAATTACTGCCGCCGGAGAAGGACAGGACCCGCATATACAGGAAAATACATTCCTTACGGGAAGGGATTTTGCAAATAAAATATGGAATGCTTATAGACTGATAAGTTCTATCCCGGATAACCCGGAAGGTTTTGAAGAAGAAATCGTGGATAAGTGGATAATGACAAGACTTTCTACGCTTATACAGGAAGTTACGCGGATGCTTTCAAAATATAAATTACAAGAACCCGGTATGCGGATTTATGATTTTTTCTGGCATGATTTTTGTGACTGGTATCTTGAAATAGCTAAATTACGCAGGAAAAAAGGAGTATCAGAAACAGTAATGAGCAATTTCCTCCAACTGTTGCATCCGTTTATGCCTTTCATAACGGAAGAAATATGGAAAAATTTAGAACCTAAGGAAGTATCTATTATGACAAGCAGTTGGCCTTGCGTAAAATCGAAATGGTGTGATGCCACAGCAGCAGAAGAATTTGAACTTATAAAAAACATTATAACGGTTACGAGAATGATTCGTGCCGAACTGCATATTTCTCAGACTCAAGCGCTGGACATAAATATAAAATGCGAAAACAAAGATAAAACAACGATTGAAAATAATGCTGAATATATAAAAACACTTGCAAAAGTAAATAATATTATTTTTACGGATTCCTTGCCGAAAGGTTTTATAAGGCAATTGAAAGGAGTGGGACTTTCCATCCCGATAGAAGGTTTGGTAGACGTGAAAGAAGAATTGTCAAAAGCAAATGTGGAACTGGAAAGATTAAGTCCTATTATCAAAGCAAATGAGAGCAAATTGAACTCGCCTGCTTTTTGTTCAAGGGCGAATCCTGATGTAGTAAATAAAACAAAAGAGACTACGGAAATGTTGAAGAAAAAAGTAGAAAGCATAAAAGAAGCTATTGAATTATTGTCCGGTAAGGCATAGGGAGAGGATATGAATTTTATAATTTCGGTTGCTTTTGGATTTCTGTGCGGGAGCATTCCGTTTGGATATATTATTGCGAGGATGCGGGGTATAGAAGATATAAGGAAAGTAGGAAGCGGCAATATAGGCGCGACAAATGTGGGTCGAGTTTGCGGAAAGAAATACGGTTTTATAGTTTCCATTCTGGATATTTTAAAAGGTTTTTTGCCTACTTTTATAATAATGCACTCCCAAAAGTTTGGAGTAAATCTCGCTATTATATGCGGTTTTGCATCAATATTAGGGCACGTATTCTCCCCCTGGCTTAAAGGCAGGGGCGGAAAAGGCGCAGCCACAGGACTGGGCGTATTTCTTGGGCTTGTAACGGTTCAGGCGATTATAGCTTTTGGCGTGTGGGGGCTTCTTGTTTTGGCTTTTGGATGGGTATCTCTGGCATCTATGAGTGCGGCGTTGGTTCTAGTTATTCTTGTCTTTTTAAAGAATGGGTTAGGGGCGCTATTTTTTATGGTTTTGCTTGGTTTTCTGCTAATAGTATTTTCACATCGGAAAAACATTCGTCGGCTTATTAATCACCAGGAGCCGAAGATACGATAAGTTTTGGACTTCATCAAATAGTTCTAGGAGATGTATGCTTGCCACAAACAATAAAAATCTAAGTGTGGGAGTGTTGTTTTGAGAGATATTTTTGAATTATTCTTTTTGCGATAGGCGCTGCGATACTCCCTCCGTGCCCACCATTTTCAATAAGGACAACGACACAGATTTCGGGGTTTTCATAAGGAGCAAAAGCAGTAAACCAAGCGTGAGGTGTGCCGTGTGGATTTTGTGCGGTTCCGGTTTTTCCTGCAACCTGTATCTCCGGAATTATAGCAGTTCTTGCGGTGCCATTGGGTGCGTTAACTGCGCCTAACATGCCTTCGCGCGTAACATTAATGGCTTCTTGAGAAAAAGGTAAAGTTTTATAATGAGCGGAAGTCGAATAAATCAATTGTCCTGAAGAATTAACTATTTTGGATAGGATTCTCGGAGTATACATTAGCCCCTTTGTTGCGATACCGGAGATGAGGGTGAGTATTTGAAGTGGAGTAGCAAGGATTTCTCCCTGACCGATAGATAAATTAGCAACAAGCCCTTTCCCCCAAATACCGCCGTATTTTTGTTTATACCATTGTTCGGAAGGGACAAAACCTTTACTTTCTCTTGGGATATCAACTCCCGTGATTTTGCCGAAGCCAACATCTTTGGCTTTAGAGCAAAGAGGTTCTATGCCGAGGTTCATACCGACCTGGTAAAAGAAAACGTCACAAGAAACTGTAATTGCTTCTATTAGATTTGTCGCGCCGTGAACATCCCAACAATTAAAAGTTCTGTTGCCGATTAACATAGCTCCGGGGCAGGAGAGTAATTGATAGGTGTCAGCGTGCAGTTTTCCTAAATCAACAGCGGCGGCGGTGGTGACCACTTTAAAAATAGAGCCGGGAGGGTTGGTGCCCATAACTCTATCGTATAGGGGAGCCAAGGGGTCTTCCATACATTGTCTCCATACGTTATAGGTTAAGTTTGTAGAAAATAAGTTAGGGTCAAACGCCGGTCTGGATACCCAGGCAAGGATTTCTCCCGTGTAAGGGTCCATAGCGACACAACAACCGGAGAAATTGGAAGCAGTGAATATGGAGTCAGCGAGAATTTGCAGGTCGAAATCAATATTGAGCCATGTGTCATAACCCGGTTCAGGAGGGTCATAAGAGAGGAGTCCGAGTTCGCGTCCGCGCGCATCTACTTCTATATAACGGGCGCCATTTTTTCCTTTTAAGAATTCTTCGTATTGTTTTTCAAGCCCGGATTTTCCTATATTACTGCCCAATTTGTAAGTTTTATCTCTGGTTTTATCTTTTATATTCTGTAGTTCTTTTTTAGAAAGTTCGCCGGTATATCCAATTAAATGAGCGAAGGTACCGCCATATAAATATCTGCGGGAGGGTTGAGCTTTCACTTTAAGGTTAGGAAATTGTTCTCTTTGTTCTTCTAATTTACAAATAATATTAAAAGGGGCATTTTTAATAGTATCTTTTTTTGAAGAGGGGACATATCCCTTAGAGTAAAGAGGGGATATTATATCTGTAAGATATGTTCGTGTAGAAGCAGATAATTTGGAAAGGGAATCTATAATTATTGTATAGGTAGCTATATTATCAGCAATTATTTTACCGTCTTTAGTATAAATAACGCCTCTTGGGGCAGATATAATATCTTCTTTGAGGTAATTATTAGATGCCTGTCGTTTATATTCTTTGCCGCTCCATAGTTGTAAGAATGCTAATCTTAAGAGGAGCAGTAAAAAAGCAATCAGCCATACAAAAACTACTATTTTAGTTCTATCTTCTTGCATCTTTATAAGTAAACAGTGAAAAATAAAGAAAACATTTTAATCCAGCATAGCTGGATAAGTTGGACTAATCTCGCCTTGGCGGGAAAAGTCCAACTAACCCTAACTAACCCCGCTTACGCGGGATAAGTTGGACTAAGCTCCTGCGGAGCAAAGTCCAACTAAAAAGCGAATTCAACGGAAAAATTTATCCCCACATCTCTTAAATTTCCTCCTGCTCCTATCTTTGACCATTGTTGAGTGTAGAAAGCGGTAGCGCCGCCGGTTACGCTTTCAGAAAAATTATAGTTCAATTGAGGAGATACTTTTATTGATTTCATATCTCGTTTTTTCTCTTTAGTAACGGCATTTTCCTGAGTGTCAATACTAAAGTCAGTCGTCACTTTTGCATCCAAGTTACTTTTAAGTTTTACATTGTATAAGCCCGGGAATTTTATTCCGTTTGAAACATTGATAGAACGGTTCAAACTAAAGGAATAACTGATTTTTTGTGAGGCAATAATGTTACCTGTTTCCGTTCTTAATTCTTCTCTTCCCTTGGCAACATTAATGCTAGCTCTTGCCCCGGTCTTATCTTTAAATTCCCCGTTAATTTCGTAAGAAATGTTTGTGTTTTCAGATGTGCTTGTAAGAACAGGAACGCTATTAATAGCAACTTTTGAACCTGATTCACTAGTATTTAATGCGTAAGTATAGCCTGCATTAAAAGAATTAAATAATTTTTTGAACAAAAAGAACTTTTCTATATTTCCTATGTCAAACGAAAAATTAGGATACTGGGTTTGACATGAGGTAGTAATATTACTCCCGGATTTGGCATTATCAGAGAGTGTTCTACTTGCACTTCCCCTTAAGGAAATATTTTTTATGGAAATTCCGATTCCGGTAACACCATAAGATTTCGTTTGGTTGAAAAGAGAACTGTGGTCAACTAAATCCGAAGCAATTCTTGTATCGGGTCTTTCTTCAAATCCCCATCTATATTTATAAGATGGCCTGTCAATGAGGGAGAAAAAGGTATTTCCTTTAGAGATAGAGTAAGAGAGGGAAGGATTTTGTAATGTGCCTACCAGTTTTTCAATTTGAATCAAACTCCAATTAAAACTTAATGGTTTTGCCAAAGAATCCAATTTTTCATTTCGGACTTTTGTTCCCAGTGTAATAATTTTATATAGGTTAACAGGCAATGTATACGTAATGCTATTTGTTGTGCTTACGTTTCTTACGGAATCCAGCATCTTGCTGTGGTCTTCTCCGTACCCTGCACTATAAGATACTCCCGGAGAAATTATACCAAACAAGCTGGGGTTAAAGCCAACTCCCACATGTTCATTCATTTCTATTTCTTTATCTTTTCTGTCAAAGTAAAGGTCTTTTGTATGATTACTGGAGTAGCTAAACGAGAGAGGGTTAATAGGCTTATATTCAATTCCCCTGTTCCATAAAAAAGTTTGGGCGCCCGGAACCGTATATTTATCATAGATTGTATCCAATTTTGTGGTATGATTGAGGGTGTCGGTTCTTTCGATAATGGTGTATTTCCGAGCCTCGGAATGAGTATAACTTCCTCCTATGCTTAGTAATTTAGGGAAGTAAGTAAATGCGAAATTTTTTATTTTTAATACAGGCAGGTTTGGTGAATATCCGTAACTTGCAGAAGAGGTATGAGTAGAAGAGGAATCTATTCGTGTTGGCAGATTTGACGCATTATCGCTATAATTGAAAGCACCTTTTAAGTTATCAAGAGTTAGTCTTAGAAAAGGGTTTTTAGACCCGGTTTTACTGATATTGCTTAACCCAAAGCTTCGTTGTTTATTTAAAGAAGTTTCTTTTTTCTGTTCAAAAGAATTAAGCAATATATCATCTTTATGTATTGGAGCGGAAGTTCCATTAGTAATACCGAAGTTTATGGGCAAAGAAAATCCCCATGCAGCAGGTAAAAATCTATCTGCTTTGAACCCCCCATTAAAAACAACTGTTTTTTGAGAGTTTGTTGCCATACGGCCTGCTTCCGAAGAAAAAGCAGCAAGACTCTTAAAATAAGGGCTGGTAGAAGTATAACTAAGATTTAAAGATGCGAAATCCGAAATGCCGCAAGTAAGCCCTACTGTACCGGCAACTCCGACATCCCGTCTTACATTAGAGAGTCTCAATTCATCGAAATAAATTTCTCCCGAATAAAACTTACTTGAATCTGCAATGACACCAAGTTCAATACGAGAAACATTTGTAATAGAAGGGTCGCCGCAAATACGAAAATGTCCGTCGCTTGATATTATAGTAGAAGTATCGCCTAAATCGCGGGTTAATTTCAACTGAGCCATAGCGTCAAAATCTATTTTTATTTCTTCCCAGTTTGTACTTATAGAATCACGGTATTCATAGAAATTGAAGTTATCTCCGATTAATCGGATAAACAATTGAGCATCCCCGGTCCCTCTTGTCCAGAAAGAGAAATTTTTGTATTGAATAAAACTTCTTGGAACAGAATAAGTCGTATAACAACTCCCTTCGATATTTAAAAGATTTTCATATTTTAGGACTAAGGATTGCTCCTGTTCTAATCTGCCATAAGAATCTTTTTCTCGTTTTACCGGAGCCGGGTTAGCATTATAATCAGGGTCTTCGTTTGTATTTTTCGTTGCTACCGTTACATTATCGCTTCCCTTATGTTTCCATTTATTGCCTACCACGTCTAAAGCGGCAATAGCTACTTCATATCCCGGGGATATTTGTTCAATCCATAATCGGGAATATCTGATATATTCCCATTGAGGAGCACCGACTTTATTTGTTTCAAAAGCAGTAAGAGGAATACGGAAAAAATGCCATCCACTCCGTTCATCAATATGACACGAGTCTGATTGAGGATTTGATAGGTCGACGCTATAAGTAAAAAAGTCAGATTGGTCGTCAAGGGTGCTATCTTTGTCTAAGTCTTCTCCGTCAAGATTTCCATTTCCTTCTGTTCCATTGATGTGAGAATAATCATAAGGATATTTGGGGTCATAAGCCCAGTCATCATTCCCGTCATCTCCCGAGATATTGTTTCCATCTGTTCCTGCTACCCCATCAAGCCCCACGTCTTTAGCTGTCGAAAATATCCGGTCGCCATTAGTATCTTCCGTATTTAGAGTGTCTCTTCCCCTTAAGTGTCCGTTTACATCTCGTCTCATAGCATCTTCGGGTATGTAGCTTCCGATATCAAGATGGAGTTTCCCCGAGTCGCCTTTTACCCATATTTCAACATATTGTTCTTCTGCAAAATTCATTCCCCGCTCTGACAAGCAGGTTTGTAAAGTAGTCCAGCAAGGAGTAGTTGTTCCGTATCTCCAACTATCTGACGATGGTATTTTCAAAACTAAATAAGGTCGCGTATCTTTTCTTTTTTGCTCTGACAGATTTGGATAAAGAACCGTATCGGGCAGATTGTCGGGGTTGTACCACTGAGGGTGTGCGAAGCCGTTTTCATCTATTCCTGTTGGTTTACTTCCAAGAATCCAATCTCCTCTGGTTACTCCTAATGATGTGGAAGACTTTGCGCCTTCCATATCGTCTATATACACCTCTCCTTTAGTATTTGCATCAGGTAATGATGTGCCTACATTTCCCTGGATAGTAAAAGAAGATGGGGCAGATGCATTAACTAAAGGTAATCCATCAGCAAGTTTTGTTAAGAAATCAGGTTTATACGAGGCGCTGCCTACTAATTCACCCAATAGAATTTTTGTTGGCTCTGAGCCTAAACGAGGTCTTGTATCAAATGAATTTGTCGAATAATATATAAATGCGGAAGACAATTGTCCTGTTTCTCCTATTTTGGTCTCTCCTCTCATACCAAGTAAGTTTTTACTAGCTGCCTGAAAAAACGGAACATACTGAAAGTCTGCACTTATATTTGCGTTTGGATTATCTACAAGAGGAGTCTTGAATGTTATGTGTCCGATATCATAATCTATATCATAATCCTCTCCGCTTTTTAATAGGACACCTCCTACTTTTATTACCTCACTGCCGGGCATTATATTCATCATACCAAGCGAATAATCTCTTGTTGTTCCTTTGTATTGCATCCATATATAATATTTGGGTTGAACTTTATCCGGCGATAAATCCGGTTTATTATAAATTGGATCTTTGCTCGTTAATACAGTATCAATAAATGGGAAGTTTTGAGGGAACACGATTAGCCCGCCATACCGTGTATCTATTACATTTTTCAAGTTTCCCAGCGTGTCTTTTAATCCTAATAAAGTTGCATAAGGTTTATTGTCATTATTTGGATCTATTTCCTCATCTACTCCTCCACCGTAACTATGTTTATATATCTTTATATTAAAATTAGTTAAATCAAGGCTGTCAGAGCCTAATGAATATCTATTTTTTAGCTCATACCACCAGCTTACATATGATGTATCTGCCGGCCCCTGGTGAAGGTCTCTTTTTATTACCTGTGCGTTTTGAATTGAGGTCGCTTGTGTGCTATCATAAGTTCCTACGGTATAGATACTATCATTTCTATCTTTATAAGTCCATCTTACAGCAAGCAAATCTTCCGAATATAAAGAGTAGTTTAAGTGTAATATTGGGAGTCTCAGGTTGTTTCCTATCCCAGCCGTATCAAGTATAAAGAAACTATTTTCTAATTCCTGAACGAATCGGTAATCGTTCGTTAAAGACGTATCCGGGACAGTAGAATCAATGGGAATATCAAATGCTGTTCCTGCTCTTGTTGCATCTTGCGCAGTCTGATCTTTTTTATTTCGATAAACCTTAAAATCCAATATTTGCTGGGGTAAAAAATCGAAATTCCCGGAATATATATCATGCCTATCTGTCAGACTTTTAACATACTTAGGCGGTAATAAAGCGAAAAACCGGGCTTTCACGAAATCTACGTCTTCTATTTTTATTTCCTGAGTTGTCTTGCCGCCGCCTGACCATGTTGTGCTTTGATTTTCCGTTGCTTCTCGTGAAGCAATAGTCGTCAAGCTTAGCGGTCCTATTTTTGCCTGACTTTTTATTCCGAACAATCCTTTATGCGGAGTTGAGCCTCCTATTAAAAGTACCCCGGGCAACGAAAGTTCAGTATTTCCGGCATTAATTGACTGTATTATCTCGTCTTCATCCCCTTTATATTCAAGTTTTATTGTATTATCAAGTTCAAATTCACGCTCAGAGTCATGGTTAATGTATACATTTACTTTCTCGCCTATTGTTCCTTTCAAGTCTACAGTAAGATGCTGTTTCATCGTAAGATTTGGAAACCAGCTCTCATGTGTTTGCTCATTCGGTTTTAAATCAAAATTTTTGGACTTATTCCCTCCAAGTTCTACTCTTTGACTGCCGGATACATCAAGTTTTCCTCCCTGCCCTATTATCCCGGCTATAGGTTTTGGAAAATTTATTGGCAAATCAATATCTTTAATTAACCCGGTTCCTCTGCTTTTTTGTGTTTCTGCATTGAATATTGCCGAATATGTTGAATTAAAGCCCGACAACATCATATTTTCATACAACTCTGATAATGGAGTCGCTTTTAATCTAACGAATATACTATCTTTTGTCTCATAAGTAATAATAAAACTTTTACTGCCGGGGCGGGCCGTTTCGTCTGAAAATGAAATTTCCGATTCTGTTTCAAAACCGGAAACCTCTTGAAGTAGTATATCGGAAGCTTTTAATAATGGAATAGTATCAGGAAAAATAGGAGTGGTCGTATCCTTATAAACGGTGTCCGAAAAAGCAAGAGCGTTTGTATCGTTTATTGAGGTGTCAGGCAAAACGAGAACAGTCGTATCATTGAGCAAAGTGTCAGGTGAAACAAGCGTATTCGTATCTTTCTTATTTGTTGTATCACTTATTATTCTCGGGATAACAAGGGTATCTTGTGCCAACGGGGATTGTAAACTATCTGTTGAAATAATACTAGTATCTTTTGGGAAAATATAAGTCGAATCCGTCCCGACCTGGCGGGACGTATCTGAAGGAGCTTTTGACCCGCTCGTAATATTGGACTGAACTAGAATAAAAAATAAGACGAACATCAACCTTTATGCTTCATATAATAGGATATAGAGTATCTTTTTTACTCGTAATTGTCAAGAGGTAAAATCCATTTTTTTAGGTAGCGTTCACAACGGATAAATGTTACTTTAATTATGTTAGAGTTTTCGATCTGCCTGAGGTGGAAGGATTGTTCCAGTTTATCCATCTCTTCCGTAAAAGGTTTGAGACCATAGTAGTTGTTATAACGGAAGAGAACGGAGGGGGCGGGGAAGAGGAATCAAAAACGAGAGTTGTTTTTATTTGCCTAATTTTTGTATTTTTTTAATATCCTTAATACTCTTAATGTATTCCATCTGCTTTCTTTGCCTATTGCTTCCATCTCAAAATGTACTTTTCCCGTATGTTTCTGTTGAACAGGCCAATGATTATTTGTTAACTTCTTTCCTAGTATGATTTCTAACGCTTCTTCCATTCTCTCATCATATTTTTGACAAGAGGACCTAAAATAATCCATACATCTTAGAATATCATATTTCCACCGGACAGGATAGGATAACATTGTCATTTTTTTGTCAATTATTTCATCGGTTTTATCAGATTTATATAGTTTATGCATTAAGATGAATTCATGAGCTTTTTTTATTGAGGGAATAATTTCTCTATTTTTATATGTGTAATTATTGTCCAGATATTCTTTTAATCCTTCCAGTATATTGATTGTCGTATGAAAGGAGCTATGATTCTTATCAAATTCCCATCTGCAGTTCCAGCCTCCGTCAGGGAATTGTTTTCCCAGAATAAAATCAATAATTTCATCTATTTTTGGGGAAGAGATTTTTGCATAACAACATATATTTAATATCATTCCACATACACATAAATCCCCATATCTTTCTTTCTTTTTTTTTGGTATTTTCCAAAGCGTATTAATTAGTATTTTACTGCTTTCTATATATTCTTTCGTTTCGGGATGTATTTCAATATTTTTCAAGTCAAGCATTGTATAAGTAGTTGAAATCCATTTAGGTGAATAAATTCCATTTCCCCATAATCCCGTATTATTATTGCGTTTATCAAGGAATTTTTTGCCCCAGCCGCTTTTTGCAATAGCTTTTCTTAAGTGGTTTAATTTTTCTATGTCGGCATTTAGTAAATCGCGGTTTGTTTGATAAATAATCGAAGGGTCACCGGCAAGCAGCCATTTTATTACACTATTTGTATTATCTTCCATTAAGAAAAAAAGAGAAAGTTATTAGTTGGCAGAGGATGGTTGAAGTATTACTTCCCGGGATTTACTGCCGACATAAGGTCCGACAACTCCTGCTTTCTCCAATTCATCTATTAATCTTCCTGCCCGCGCATAGCCTATTTTAAATTGTCTTTGTAATAACGATACGGATGCAACTCTATGTCGGATTACAAGCTCTTTCGCTTCATTAAATAGCTCGTCAAATTCGTTTTTATCGGTTCCGCTTGGGGTATTACTACTTGAGACGGATTCATTCTCTCCCTGGCGAAAATCCATAGGTCTTATTTCAAGAATGTGGTTTCTTTCGGGAAGCTCGGGATAGTAATCAAGAGACAATAATAAATCGGATACTCCGGTTAATCCATATTTTGATTCCGTAGCTTTAGCAAACATTTCTATCCGTTCGGCGGCACCGGGGAGCGTATCTATACTGACCAATGATTCTACCAAATCTTGACGAACTATGTCATCTGTGATTTGCGAGGAATTTTCTATTTTATCTTTTAATAATTCTTTAAGCCATTTTAATGACCATAAATCCGTTATGTGTTTTGACTCCTGCGTTGAAATGTATGCGCTGTGTACTCTTTTGGTTACTCCTTCGCCGGGCGGTAAAAACAACATATCTCCTTTGCCTAATAATTTTTCTGCGCCGTTCATATCAAGAATCGTTCTGGAGTCGGTTTTTGATGCTACCTGAAACGCTATTCTCGCGGGGAAATTTGCTTTTATTAAACCTGTGATTATATCTACGCTTGGACGCTGTGTGGCAATAACAAGATGAATCCCAACTGCGCGCGACATTTGTGCAAGGCGGGTTAAAATTATTTCTATGTCTCTTGGTGCAGTGAGCATCAAATCTGCAAGTTCATCTATTAATATAACAATATAGGGTTTCGGAACGGCAGCTTTTTGGTTGTAGCCGGCAATATCTCTGACTCCCGCAATGGCGAATTCTTTATAACGAATTTCCATCCAGCTAAGAGCTTCTTTTAGTGCGCCGAGAGACTCCTTTGCATCCGAAATTACGGGTCTGACTAGATGGGGGATTCCGTTGTAAAGTCGGAGTTCAAGACGTTTCGGGTCTATCATCAAAAAACGAACGTCCGCAGGAGATGCGCGATATAATATGCTCGCGATTATCGTATTTATGAATACGCTTTTTCCTGAACCGGTGGTTCCTGCGACTAACAAGTGTGGGAATTCTGCTGCATCCGCATAAACGGGTTCGCCCGCGATGTCTTTACCAAGAGCTGTACATAATGTTGCAGGGTCAGAATCAAATTCGGTTGAGCTTAAAAGTTCTCTTATGTATACGCTTTGTCTGTGCTGGTTCGGAACTTCTATGCCGATTGCGGCTTTGCCGGGAATAGGAGCTTCTATTCTTATTCTTGCAGACTTCATTGACAGAGCGATATCATCGGCTAAAGAGGCAACCTGGGAAACTTTTATACCGGGGTCAAGTTCAAGTTCGTAACGCGTAATTACAGGACCCGGAGCGGCATTAGTTATTCTTCCTTTAACGCCAAACTCCGCAAACTTGGATTCCAGGAGATTTGCATTGTTCTTTAATACCTGTTCATCCTCCACGGGAGTAGCATTATTATCGGGTAGTTTTAATTTTTCAAGATACATCTCTTTGAATTTTTTGGTGTCTTTGAGTGCGGCATCTAATGGATTTTCAGGATTTTGGATTGGGGGTTGGGGGTTTTGGATTGGGGACTCGGGAATTATTTCCGGTTGAGGTGTTTGTTCATCTTGAGTCTCAAGCTGGAAGCTTGAGTTACTTTTGTCTTGAGCTTCCACGGGAGGCGTCTCCCCTTGAATTAAAGATGTGGATTCGCTTGCGACGGGAATTTCTATGTTCTCTTTTGTTTCGACCGGAGCGCTTTCCAGTGCTGTGTCAGGCAAAGTTGCCGAATATTCTGCCTCCGATTCTAACAGAGTTTTATGTCGTCTGAAAATACGATTAAAAAGGTTGGCAAAGAAACTAAAAACAGCATTGCGGAAAACGTCAAACGTTAATGCCATTCCGAACAAGATGGCAAATATAACAAACCATTTGCCGACTCCAAAATATCTATTTAAAAATATTTTAAGATTATTGCCTAAAAGGCCCCCGTCTGTGTTAAGCTGGGGGAAGCTGGAAAAAGATAAACATAACAATAAACTTACACCGACGATAAAAAGAGTTTTTAACGGGAGAATTGCCCAGTATCTATAAGGCATTAGTCCCCACAATAAAAGCAAAAACGGAATCAGCCAGGAGCAGATTCCGAAAATTGATTTGAACCATAAACTTGTTATCGCTCCTACGATGCCGCATTTATTGAAAACGATTGGTTGGATGTGAAAGTAAAAAGGATTTAATTGGGAGTAATCATAAGAGTTGAAGGTAATGATACTTGTAATTATAAGAGCCGCAGCGGTTATGAAAAATATGCGGATTGTCTGTATCTGGCGAACGGTAGATAATTTGAGAAAAGACTTTATTAAAGCGAGGATTATGACGGAAATTGCAAATAGGGATAATGCCCCCATAATTATATAGAGGATAGTTTTTAAAACGGTCTCCATCCAATAGCTCATATTTATTTTTTCTAATATGAAATACCGTAATTGTCAATTTTTTTGTATGGTAGGGGGGAAATAATAAAGAAGGGGAGATAATAGAAGCAAATAATCTATCCCAAAAGCACTAAAAAGTAATCACATATAAAATTCTCACCGCAGAGACGCAGAGTTCGCAAAGAACATAGAATGGAAAATTTAGAGTTAAAAAAACAAACAAAAAAATAGAGATAAAACTCAGAGAGGACGCAGAGAACTGAAAACAGATTGTATCCACGAATGAACACGAATTCACACGAAAAAAGAGGAATGGAGCACGGAAAGATTATTTAAGGATGATGAGTTTTTGGGTTTCTTTGTGAGTTCCTGCTGAGAGATTTACAAAATAAATACCGTTGATGCGAATATTGGGAGTGAAGGTGTAATTACCTTTGGTTAATGTGCCTGAATAGACAGTGCTTTGAAGTCTTCCGCATAAGTCGTAGATAGTTATTCGTGTATTAGTATAATAGTTATTAGGAACATCCAAATAAATCTTTCCTTTTCTTATTTCCATTTTTGATATTTGATCGCCGCCAAGGCGGGATGTCGCTTCGCTCCATTTTTCTTCTACTTTCATACAGCCGCAATTAGTGGAATTACTAATATCGTCAAGCGCGTAGACAGTGCCGTCATTCCCAGTGCCTACTACCAATTCTACGCATCCATCGTTATCAATGTCTGCAATGATTATGTCATGAACATCATTTGCTAATTGTATTTCCCACAAAAATGAACCATCTTCCCCATTAAAACAACGCAATGAAGGCCCCATTTCGTTAGGAACAATAATTTCAAATTTACTATCCATATCAATATCGGCAATAGAGATACCTCTATGAATGACTCCTCCGGTAAAATGACTCCATTTTGCTATTCCCGTTGCTCCGCTGAAACAATAAAGATTTTTATCCCAACTCCCAATTGTTATTTCCAACGTATCATCCTTGTCAATATCCGCTATTGCCGGGGAAGAGTAAACAAAATCTCCAGTTATATAACTCCATTTTATTACTCCCGTTATTCCATTTAGACAATAGACCGTACTGTCTTGGCTTCCCAATATTACTTCCATTGTATCATCTTTATCAACATCCGCTATTGCTGGGGAAGCCCATATTAATTTTCCAGTTAGATAACTCCATTTCACTTCTCCTTTTACCCCACTAAGACAATAAACCTTGCGGTCACCACTTCCAATTACTACTTCCATTGTATCATCATTGTCAATATCTGATATTGCAGGGGAAGACATTACAGCACTTCCAATTAAACAACTCCATTT
Organism: bacterium; assembly: GCA_028716385.1. Classification (GTDB taxonomy): domain Bacteria; phylum Hydrothermota; class UBA3073; order JACQXS01; family JAQTXJ01; genus JAQTXJ01. Next base: position 585,803 of record JAQUPX010000001.1, read on the forward strand.
CACTTCTCCTTTTACCCCACTAAGACAATAAACCTTGCGGTCGTAACTTCCAATTACCACTTCCATCGTATCGTTTTTATCAATATCGGCAATTGCAGGGGAAGATTCTACATCACCTCCAGTTAAATAACTCCATTTCACTCCTCCCGTTATTCCATCAAAGCAGTAAACTTTACAGTCGTCGCTTCCAATTACTACTTCCATTGTATCATCATTGTCAATATCTGATATTGCAGGGGAAGACATTACAGCACTTCCAGTTAAATAACTCCATTTCACTCCTCCCGTTACCCCATTAAGACAATAAACCTTGCGGTCACAACTTCCAATTACTACTTCCATTGTATCATCCTTGTCAACATCTGCCACTGCTGCACCATGAGATTCTACAGAGTTTCCTGTTTGATACGACCATTTTACATCAGGTGCGGACATCATAGCCCCTTTCATCCACTGTAGATGTGTGTTCTCAAGTGTAGCGCCGTATTTGGACCAAGTGCCTAAAGCGTAGGTAGGGTTTTGTTGGAGAAGGAAGAAGATTAATATGTTATCCATTATATATTTTTAAAATCAGTTGGGGCAGTTGCCCCAACCTACCCATTATTATTTTATCAAGATTAATTTCTTTGTTGCTTTAATTATATTAGATTCTTCTCCGCCTGATTACGACAACATCATATGCTGTATATAAAGAAAAAATATGCGGTTGTCAATCTTTTTGTCTTATATAATCGGGACATAGACGTAATAAAAATTAATTTTTAAAATTGACAAAAAAATGTAACTTTATATCATAAGCTATATTGATTAAATAATGGATAACTAAAACAAGGAGGGAAAGATGGGATTAAATTTATTATTTCTAATAGGCCTAAGTTTTTCGGGAGTTATGGGTGGTCCAAAGGATAAGCCGATGATATTCAGACTCGGATATGTTCCGGGGGGGATGGTCGTTCAGGAAGATTACTGGACAAAAGTATTTGAAGAGAATAATGCACCGACATTGGAATTCGGTATGCCTACGGGAGCTTATTTTAGATTGGATTGGGTAGTATCAAGATTCATACCTAAGGAAGGTTACCAATATGCAGAGACAGAAAAATTAAGAAGAGCAATAGTGCTTACACAGAAGTTTCTTGCGCCAAAAGCTTTTTATATGGGTTTTAATATGGGAATGTATTCTTTAACAGCAAAAGATAATGCTTTTGGAAAATTTAGCATACCGAATTTATATCCTATGGGAGGTAGCTTTGGATTTATTAATGGAATGTCTCCGTGGCATACTTATTGGTCTGTTGGCGGAGGTATGCTTATAGGAACAGAGAAATGGGATCTTGCGGATTCCCTAAGAACAATAGATACAACTTCTTGGACGCAAAAATCTTCTACGGATGTTCAAGGATGGTATGGTATGACAGAGTTGGGATTAATAAGACAGCTCAGGGGGCCTTTTGCGCTGGATTTGTTTGTTGGTGTAAATTATTTGATGGTAAATTATACTGTAGGGGATTATAAAGAAATTCCCTTATTGCCAAGTGCGCCGGATAAAAAATTAGAAACAATTCCGGTAGTTGAAGCCGGTATCGGATTTATCTTTGCATTCCCGTGGTATCAGGAAGAAACAATCTGGTAGTGTTGTAAATAGATCAAAAATTAAAAATCAAATATCAAATATTTCCAGCGGTGCTTGGATATCCAACGACGGGATAAGAATCTCTAATACTACAGTATAAGAGTTTCTTATAGGAAGACAGGATTAACAGGATAAAAATACAGAGAGACACGGAGATATGGCGATGCGGAGAAGGGGAGAGATTTTAGAATAGAACCGAAAACCAGCAGACAAATTCGCTACGCTGAAAATCAAAAACTTTCTCGGAACAGATTAGGGATTATAGTAGTAACAGAAGACAAAAGAGATTATGTTAATTCTTCGTTTGTAACTCGTAGTCTTTGAGCTAACATCTGGCAGAAGTTTTTATAGAGTTTCAATTTTAAAGTTATATTTGTTGAGGAAAGAATGTTTTCATTTACTATCATAAGTAAAGTGTCTGTGAGTGCTTTTGCGCTTGCGGTACGAGGTGCATCGTGCTGTATAATTCCCATCTCACCAAAATAGTTATTGGTTCCTAATTCGGCAAGTTCTTTTTCTCCTTTGTATATACTTACGGAACCATAAACAATGATATACATTTCTTGCCCTTGTTCTCCTTCTCTGAAGATAACTTCACCCGGTTTTATTTTCTTTGTAGTACTGACCTTTAGCATATCTACTAGTTCATACGGTTCAAAATTGGAAAAGAATTCCACGCTTTTGCGTATTTTTTCAATTACACCCAACATCTCTTTTTCGTTCAATTCACTCATTATTTCTCCTTCAATTCTATACTTCAATACATAATTAATTATATTTAATATAACAAAAACACCAGAATTGTCAAGCCCTTATTTTATAATACCATAGGGTTTACAACAATAAAATAAGGCATTAACAAAGCATAACTTCTCAAATTAGTTTTTATACCAAAACGCAGGCTAAAGCCTGCGGCTACCCAGGATAGGTCTAAGAGTTGCTATCCGTTGCTATTCATTGATTCAAGAAAATCCTGGTTTGTCTTTGTCCTGCTCATCCTGTCCCGCATTAGCTCCATTGCTTCTATCTGGTTCATTTCTAAAAGCACTCTTTTCAATATGTGAATCCTGTGTAAATCTTTTTCAGGGAGAAGAAGTTCAATCTTTCTTGTTCCCGATTTATTAAGATTTATTGCCGGATATATTCCTCTGTTTGAGAGTTCTCTATCCAGAACGAGTTCCATATTTCCTGTGCCTTTGAATTCTTCAAATATAACTTCATCCATTCTTGAACCGGTTTCAACAAGGGCGGTGGCGACGATTGTTAATGACCCGCCTTCTTCAACGTTTCTTGCGGCTCCGAAGAATTTTTTGGGTTCGCGTAAAGCTTCGGCGTCTACTCCTCCTGACAACGTACGTCCGGAATGAGGTATAATTGTATTATGCGCTCTCGCTAATCTTGTTATGGAGTCCAGCAATATAACTACGTCCCTTTTGTTTTCTACGAGCCTCTTTGCTTTTTCCATAACCATTTTAGCAACTTGCACGTGTCTGTCGGACGGTTCATCAAAAGTAGAAGAAAGAACTTCTGCTTTTACGTGCCTTCTTGTGTCGGTGACTTCCTCGGGTCTTTCATCTATGAGCAGGATAAGTTGTACGACTTCAGGATGATTTTCCGTAATCGAATTTGCTATTTTCTGAAGCAATATAGTTTTTCCTGCTCTCGGAGGCGAGACTATTAGCCCTCTCTGCCCTTTTCCTATAGGACAGACAAGATCCAGGATTCGCATTGACAGATCTCCATCAGCTCTTTCGAGTTTTAATCGTTCAGTCGGATGATAAGGCGTAAGAGCATCAAAAGGAACTCTTTGTTTGCAGCCTTCCGGGGATTCCATATTAACGGCTTCTATTTTTAGAAGCGCAGGATATCTTTCGGAATCTTTTGGTGGCCTGACCCGCCCTATAACCATATCTCCCGTTCTCAGGTCAAATCTTTTTATTTGAGTGTGAGAAACGTAAATGTCTTCCGGGGAAGGAAGATATGAGTTACGAGATGAACGTAAAAAACCATGTTCGGACAGGATTTCAAGTAACCCCTGTCCGAACATGCTTCCTTCTTCTTTTGCCTGAGCTTCAAGAATCTTATATGTCAATTCCTCTTTGTTGCCTTCAGGATTTTCCATTCCTAATTTTTGCGCCATTTTTTTCAATAGCGGCTCTTCTTTTGTAAGTAATTCTGTTATTTCCATATCATTCACATTTTTTTAACAATGTCTCCCATTTTGTATCTACATCCTTTTGAATATTGGTAAGCATTTCTTTGTTGCCTTCTTTGAACAGGTGGGAAAATCTTTTCTGCAGTTTCATCCATTCTTCAACTTTCATTTCTTTTTTGGGTTTGTATGTAAGCGTATATTTTCCGTTTTCTACTTCATACATTGGCCAGAATTTGCATTCCGCTGCCAGTTTCCCTATTTCAATCGTCTTATTTGGCGCGAATCCCCAACCTAACGGACACGGCGCTAATACGTTTATAAAAGATGGCCCGTCTGTTTTTAAAGCTTTTTCAACTTTTTTCGTAAAGTCCATCCAGTATGCCGGGTTTGCTTGTGCAACATATGGCGTATCATGAGCGGCAATGATTTCCGTAAGATTTTTCCGTCTCTGGACTTTGCCCTGGATTTTAGTTCCTGCAGGAGACGTCGTGGTGTTTGCACCTGTGGGTGTTGCAGAGCTTCTCTGGATACCGGTATTCATATAAGCCTGGTTATCATAACATATGTAAAGGAATTTATGTCCTCTTTCAATTGCTCCGGATAAGGCTTGTAATCCTATATCATAGGTGCCACCGTCTCCGCCGAAAGCGATAAAATTCCAGTCTTCTTTTACCTGTCCTTTTTGTTTAAGGGCTTTGTATGTGGCTTCAACGCCTGATACGATAGCGGCTGCGTTCTCAAATCCTAAATGCGCATAAGGTAAACCCCAAGCCGTATAAGGATATATGGTGGTTACAACTTCCATACATCCTGTTGCGAAACAGACTACGGTATTTTTACCTGCAGTGCATAACGCCTGGTTTATTACGACAGTTCCTCCGCATCCAGCACAAGCCCTGTGCCCTCCCGTGAACAATCCTGCATTTTTGGAGAGTTCCTTTAAGTTTGGCATCTTACTCCTCCTATCTAAAAATAGTTTTCAATTTTTTTATTCTCTTAATCCTATATAATCTAAAGGTTTTTCGACTTTACCCTGGAGTTTCATCTTTTCACCTTTTTCTATTACGGTTGCTATTTCTTCAATGTCAATATCCCTGCCACCTAAGCCGTATATATAATCGGCAAAAAGTATTTTTGGCATCTGGTCGTAAAGAGCAGCCCTGGTTTCGACGAAAATTGGTCCACCCATACTGCTTGCCGTATCTGAACGGTCAAGAACCGTAACAAATTTAGCTTTTGATAGAGCTTTTTTCAGTTGTTCATGTGGAAACGGTCTGAAAACGTGGAGTTTTATAAGTCCAACCTTAACTCCTTTTGCTCTCATTTTATCGATAGCAACTTTTGCGGTTCCGCAGGTAGAGCCCATAGCCATTACTATATGGTCGGCATCTTCGGTTTTGTATTCTTCAATTATGTCATAACCTCTTCCGAATTTCTGCTTGAATTCCTTATTTACTGCGTCAAGTGTGGTCAATGAAGTGTTCATTGCTTCCATTAGTTGTCTTCTGTGTTCAAAATAATAATCCTGTAAATCCAACGGACCAACGGTTATAGGAGCTCCACCGAAAAGAGAATAAGCTGAACGGTGTGGGCCTATAAAGTCCTGAACCTGTTTATCTTCAAGAATTTCTACGCCCTGCATACAATGGGAAATTATGAATCCGTCTGTTGAAACCATAGTGGGTAGGAATACCGTTTCTGCAATTCTAATTGCTTGAATTACTGAATCATAAGCATCTTGGGAATCTTCTGCATATATTTGTATCCATCCGGCTTCTTTGGATCCCATAGTATCCGAGTGGTCACAATGAATATTTATTGGTGCGGACAAAGAGCGGTTTACTTCACATATAACAATTGGTGCTCTTAAGCCTGCAGCCTGATATAATACTTCATGCATTAAAGCTAATCCCTGGGATGACGTTCCTGTCATAACTCTTGCACCTGCGGCAGATGCGCCTACGCATGCGGAAATTGCGGAATGTTCCGATTCCACAGGTATAAATTGAGTAGTTACTAAACCATCCGATACAAAGCTAGCAAAAATTTGAACTATTTCAGTTGCAGGGGTTATTGGGTAAGCAGCGACGACATCAGGATTTATCTGTCTCATGGCCTCTGCCATAGCTTCGTTTCCAGTTAAAGCACGCCTTGGCATTTTTTACCTCCTCTCCATTTCCATTTTTATAACTTTTACGGGGCATTCTTTTGCACATATTCCACAACCTTTACAATGGTCATAGTCTATTCCGGTCATTTTTCCATCTTTAACCTGAATAGAAGAATCCGGACAATATATAAAACACATAAGACAAGAGGTGCATTTTTCTTTATCCCAAATTGGTTTTTCTGAACGCCAATCTCCGGTTTTGAAATCAAGAGCACTTCCGGCTTTTGTTATTATACCTCCGGTTGGAAGGTCTTTCCAGCCTTTCTTTGTCATTTTCCACCTCCATCGGTTACTTTTACTTCATTGTAAGCCCGTCTAATTGAATCTATATTTCCTTTAATGACTTCGGGCTTTCCTTTGAATTTCTTTCCCAGTGTTTTTTCTACAAATTTAATTAAATCATCAATTCCTATAACGTCTGTAACACGAACAAGGGCACCAAGCATCGGCGTATTTGGAAGTTCTTTGCCAAGCAGTTCACGTGAAATCCCGGATGCATCTACCGTGCATATTTTTTGATTCTTGAGGTTTAGTTTCTTGCGAAGGCTGTCTGCAGAGGCATTGGTGTTTACAAGTATAATGCCGTCGGCTTTAAGTCCCTCGGTTACAGGCTGTGTTTCCATTAGAGTTGGGTCTAATATTACGACTACTTTTGGCTCTTTAATTCCACAATGCATTGTAATCGGCTCGGCAGAAGACCTGTTAAATGCCTGAACCGGAGCACCCATTCTTTCAGGGCCATATTCCGGGAAAGCCTGGAAATATTTGCCTGTCGACATAATTGCATCTCCAAATAACAGAGCCGCTGTTTTTGCCCCCTGTCCTCCGCGGCCATGCCATCTTACTTCAAAGATATCGCTCATCAAATCCTCCTTTTCAATAATATTATATTTTTGTGTTTAATTATATATGCTATTTTTTCTGCATTAATCCCATCATCATTTTTTGCGATGCTACGGATGCTTTTTGCAAAGCCTGATTAAACGCTGATTTTATAAGGTCTTCTAGAAATTTGTTGTCCTTTGCAAGAGAACTACTGTCTATATGAACTTCTACGACTTCCTGAATGCCGTTAACTACAATCTTAACCATTCCCCCGCCTGCAACACCTTCAAATTTTTCAACCTTTAATTTTGATTGAATCCCGCCCAACATCGTGTTCATTTCTTTCGCATTGCCTAACATTTGTTTTAAATTATCAAACATTTTTATTACCTCCCGCCGATTGCCTCTGCATTTAATATTTTTATCGCAGATTTAACGATTGGCTCTTCTAACATAGTATTTTGCCTCTTGCCTATGGGATGTTCGGATTTTGTAGATTCAAATGAAATACGCATTGGTTCGCCACCAACATCAGATAGAATTTTTTCTATGTTAGTTTTTTTAGATTCTGCCTGTGTTCTACAAAAATCATTTGTATAGGAAACAAATAATTTATTCCCTTCTAATTTAAGGGGAGTTCCTTCACTTAAAAAACTGCTGAGAGAAATAGGAACCTTTTCTATAAGCGCTTTCCATAAACTATTAGCCGTAGTCGCTTTATCTTGGAAATTAGCAAGTTCATCAGAGCTATCTGTTGCCTTCTTATTTTCAACTTCTATTTCTTCTATCGGATTTTTCTTGTCGACAGGATTGTTTATAAAAGATTGAACAGGATTGTCAATTCTTGAAAATTCAGTTTGTCCCATAGTTAATAATTTGTCTATTTCTATTTGTGTAGAAATAGCCATTCTTATCAATATTTGTTCAAGATAAATTTCCTGAGAAAGTGCAAATTTTAGTTCTTTTTGCGCATCAAATAAAAATTCTAAAAGTCTTAATATATGAGTTGGTTGAAAACTGGTTACTTGAGCTATATAGGATGGATTATCTGTAGTCTCTACTTTTGTTTTAATTAGGAACAATTTGTGTAAATGTCCAACAAGAGACTCAATTAATTCTTCAGGGGATAATCCCTCATTTAATACATTATGTAATATTTCAATTATGCCGTTTGGATTTTTTTGTATTATATAGTCTGTGAGTTTTAAGATTATTGTTTCGTTAGGCATTCCAAGTAGTTGTTGAATATGCTCTGCAGTTATTTTGCCGCCGGAATAAGAAACCAATTGTTCTAAAAGAGAAATGGCATCTCGCATTGCTCCATCTACTTTCTGTGCTATTACTGTTATCGCCGAATCGTCTATTTCTATTGATTCTGTTTTCGCAATATTTTTAATCCGAGTTTCTATTTCTTTTGTGCTTACTTTTCTGAAGTTAAATCTTTGACATCTTGAGCTGATTGTAACCGGAATTTTGTGAGGAGATGTTGTTGCTAATACAAATAATACACGGGAAGGTGGTTCTTCAAGTGTTTTTAGTAGCGCATTAAAAGCAGGCTCTGTAAGCATATGCGCTTCGTCTATTACATATATTTTATATTTACCTTTTGTCGGTGCATATTTTACTCTTTCCCTTAATTCTCTTATTTCATCTATTCCTCTATTAGATGCCCCGTCTATCTCAAGAACATCTATGGAATTTCCAAATTGAATTTCTTTGCAGGAATCGCATTCATTACAAGGTTCGGTTCCGGTTCTATTTTCGCAATTTAAATATCTACCCAGTAATCTTGCGGTAGTAGTTTTCCCGGTTCCGTGGTGTCCCGTAAAAAGATAAGCATTAGCAAGTTTATCATTTTGTATTTCATTTATTAATGTTTTTATTATGTGCCCTTGTCCAACAACGTCTTCAAATTTTTTAGGTCTATATTTAATAGTTAACCCTTGATATGAACTCATATATTTTGTTGTCAGGTAAGTTAAAAAATTAAAATTACAAAAACATATATTTCAATCTTTTTTTGGAGGCGAACGGATTTGAACCGTCGACCTCAGACTTGCGAAGCCTGCGCTCTCCCTATTGAGCTACGCCCCCATAGAAATTAACGGGATTAAATTAACCAAAAATCTTCGGATTTTTAATATTTGAATTTCCTAATTCACTTATTTATACAACTCCATTAGTAGACCAAAGTGAGTTTCTAAAGTATAATTTTGATGTATGAACTATTATATACCTCATCCACAAAACCTTGAACATGAGTAACTGTATAAGGCGGGACAATTACATTATTAAGAAAATAATTCATTACTATCTGTGCTCTTGTTCTAGATAAAACATCATTCCTTGAGTAAACCTGTACGGTTAATTTTTTGGTGTATTTTTCTTTTATGATATCTGCTGCTTCCCTTAATAACAGGAAACCATCTTGAGTTATAGATGTAGAATTTTCACCAGCCCATACCCTATCTCCTCTTAAAGTAGTTACCCATTCTCCCATTTCATTGTATAAAACACCTTTTATAACAAGTTTGCGGCCTATGATTTTCGCGACATTTCCAAGTTTATCACTAGCTTCTGCTGAATAATAATAAGTAATACCCGGATTTATCATGCTACCATCTATGCCTCTACCATCCCAGAAAATATTTTGAGGAGGTTGCCCTTCTCCACTCCATGTTTTAAATATGCCACCTCTTTCGTCTCTTAAGAAAACTTCCCATTTTGATACATCTGAACCGTATACAGGATTGAATAATGCTATTTCCTTTCTTACAATTCCTGATAACCAGGGCTTTATTACCTGTTCGGATGCAAATATAGGATATAAAGTTGTGGCTAATTCATTGTTTAATGCTAATTGTTTATCATAAATATATTCGCCCCTCTGGATATATGCAGTAAGAGCATCAAATGGGTCAAAATATAATTTAAGCGGTATTTTCTTTTCTTCTATTTTACCAGTAAATTTACCTTTTACTTCTACCTGTTCGGATTTCATATCCCCAGAAGCAGCGCCTGCTACTTTTTTTACAGTAGTGTCCTGAGCTATTGCCTGTTGTTTTGTTTGTTGTGGTGCTGTACCTTTTTGTGCAACACTCATCATTGGGACAATAAATAGTAACCCTATTATTAGAATAAATCGTTTCATATAAATTCCCCCTTGTTTTAAAAAATAAAAAATTTTGACTTCATTTAGTGAATTATAACTTAAATAACGAATATTCTTCCTTTGTCAACAAGAATTTCCTTGATACTATAATAAAGAAGTTTATTGTCCAATTGTAAATCTAATTGTTATGCAACCCGGTGTTTCCCCTGATGGTATTTTTGCCCATCTCCAGTTGTCTTTAAGCCATTTTATTACGCCATTATCCCAATCCGGGTAACCTGTTGGGGACATTACTATAGTAGAACCTGTTATCTTACCTTCTGCATCTACTTTTAATGAAACCGAAAATACAGCAGCTAATCCTTGTTGTTGTGCCCAATTAGGATAAGGTGGTGGAGAACCTGCAATTCTTGCTCTATCTGCAAGTGCACCTGATATTTCTATTTGAACAGGACCACTACTTTTCGTATCAATCTGTTTATTTTCTTTCTTTGAAGTTACTAAAGATTTACTAACACTCTCTAATTTTTCTGCAGGACCATTAGATATTTCTATACCACCTTCTCCAGGCCCTTGTCCTGAAAAACCTGGTCTTGCGATAAGTCCTACTTGAGCCGGTAATGCTCTTGCTTCTAATGGCATCATAACTTGATCTCGAGCCAATATATCGTCCATAGATACACCTTTCCCGATTCGTATGGTTACATCAAGGTCTAAATCTGCATCAAATGCATCCAAATCAAGTTCTACCTGGTCCTTGTTCATATCAAGCATTTTATCGATATCTATTTTCATATCTGTTAATTGGTTGTCCATCGGACGAGCAATGTTTTCTAACTTTTTCAACATATTTTCATCTATCTTATCTTTTAATTGTTGTATCTGAAACAAATCTTTCGGAGTTATAATTGCTGTTTGTGGAGTTGGGGCTTTAGGAGGCTCAGGTGGCTTTTCTTTTTCCGGTTCTTTTTTCTTTTCTTCTTCTTTTTTCTTTTCTTCCTCTTTATATTCGACTGCTAATAATTTGTTCTTTCTGATTTCTTCCATCTTTTGTTGCAGAAAGAAAGAGAATAACAATAACAAATGAAGAAAAACTGAAACAGAAATACAAATAGCAAATTTCCTGTTACTGCTGAATTCTTTGCCTAAATTTTTAACTTTTTTCATTTATTCTGTTGTTGTTGCAGCTCCAGCACCTTTTCGTTTTAATATACAGAGAGTTACTGCCCCTTTTTGTCTTGCTAAATCCAAAAGCCAAACTACTTTTCCATGCTTAACATTTGGGTCGGCGCTTATAGTAACTGTCCTATTTAAACTTCTTAATAAAAGTTGTTCCATAAGATACGGTAAATTTTTCTCATCAATTTCTCTTTCGTTCAAGATAATTTTGCCATCCCCTTTAAGATATACGCCTACTTTTAATTCCGTCGGGTCATATTGTTCCTGATTTTTGGAAGCTTTTGCTCTCGTAACGGTTATTCCCGATAAATACATTAATGGAGCAAAAACAAGAAATATAATAACTAACACTAAACATATATCTACTAATGGTGTAACGTTTATGTCTGTAATAGGAGGTGCAAAACCCTCAGCATGTTTTTTTAATCTTCTTTCTCTTACAACTACTTTCATTTACTTTTTCCTTTTACCGAAGTTGTTTTTTTTACAACTCTAGGTTTTGTTATTTTGGAAATGATTTTAGATAATATTCTTTTTTTAGGTTCTTTAATAATTTCTATTTCCGGCGGTTCCACTCCTGTTAGTTTGGGTACCATCGTTATAAATTCTTTGCTTGCAATTTCCATTTCTATAAAAACTCTTTTTACTTTATCTGAAAAATAATTAAAAAGAATAACGCATGGAACCGCAACTACCAGCCCCATAGCAGTTGTAATTAACGCTTCGGCAATACCAACCATGATTGCCATTGGACCGGCTGATGCACTTGTTTGTAACAACTTAAAAGATCTGATAATACCAATAACCGTTCCCAACAAACCAATAAATGGTGCTGTGTTACCAAGTGTTCCAAGAATAGGTAAAAATCTTTCTAACGCTTCTCTTTCTGATAATTTTTGAGCTTCCATAAGTTTAGTAATATTTTTTCTTCCTTGTGTTATATTCACTGCTCCAACTCTAAGCATCTTTGGGAGTGGCTTATTTTCATTGTCACATGCTTCTACTACCTCAGCGTATTTTTTGTTTGCCATTAGAAGTCTAACTTTTTCCATAAAAGCGCTTAAGTTCATATTTAAATAATGAAAAGTCCATAATCTTTCTAATGATACGCCTAATGCTAATGCAGAACATGCAAAAAGGATATCAAATACCGGACTAATCTTCATTATTTCAAAAAGATTTATGCCTGCAATCATTTTATTTTATCCTTATATTTATTTTTGCTGTGTCGTAGCAACTGATATTCTGGAACAGCCTAATTTTTTGGCTATATCCATTATTAACAATACTCTGTCATGATTAACTTCTTTATCGGCTCTGATTATTAACATCTTATCCGTTCCCTTTGCTTCTACGGCTTCTTTCATAAACTGTGGCAATTCCATAAGTGTGCATGCTCTGGTGTCAACTGCAGCACTATCTGTAGGATTTATGGCAACCGTTACATTAACGTCTTCCCTTGCTTCCATTGTATTCGCTCTTGGTAATTTAACTTCTATAGGGGAAGATGTCATCATAATGGGAACCGTTACCATAAATATAATGACCAACACAAGGCAAATATCTACAAGAGGAGTTACATTAATCTCGGTAATCGGATCTTCCGCACCATGACCACCACCCATTCCCATAGTATTCCTCCTCTAAAAATTAATTTCTTATCTATCGTTACGCTTTCTTTTTTACTGGAATTGCTCCCATCTCTGCTAAAAGTTCTTTACTTACAACTTCCATTTCAGTATACCAATTTTTTACTTTTCCCATAAAAGCATTAAATACCATAACGCATGGAATAGCTACAAACAACCCCATAGCAGTTGTAATAAGAGCTTCTGCGATACCGACCATGATAACGGTTGGGTCACCGGCTGAATGTTCAAGCAACTTAAATGCTCTGATAATACCAATAACCGTTCCTAATAGACCAATAAATGGGGCCGTGTTCCCAAGTGTTCCAAGGACACCAAGAGATTTTTCCAATTTAACCCTTTCTTCCATACGAGAAGCTTCCATTAATTCAGCGATGTCTTCAGCACTTTTATCCCTATTTGTTAAAGCTACGCTGACCATCCTTGGTAATGGTTTATTTTCCTGTGCACTATACTGAACAGCTTCATCATACCTGTTCATTGATAGCGATTCCCGTATTCTTTTCATAAAAGAAACTTTATCCATAGATACACGTTTATATGTCATAGCTCGCTCAAATCCAACAATTATTGCTAATATTAAACATGCGAGCAAAATATCAAATACCGGACTGATTTTCATTATTTCACCTAAGCTAATTCCAGCAACGTTCATTTAATCCCCCTTTGATTTATTTTTTAACGAATAAAAACTTAAACATTATATTTGTATAGTTAAACAATTTTATTTTATTGTCAACAAAAATTTTTAACATTAATTTTTTTTATTTTTATTTTTTGAGTATAATTTATATTTTTAGACAGTAAAATATTACAAAATACGTGGACATTAGTACCAAATTACTAGAAATGTATTCCATTTTATCTATTTCTTAAAATTTAATTTTTTTATTGAGTTTGTTTATTTTGAGATTTTTTTACGAGTTCTATAAAAGATTCTGGAACAAGACTTGCCCCACCTACTAAAGCTCCATCTATGTCTGGTTCTTTCATCAGGTTCTCTATATTAGCCGGGGTTACGCTCCCACCATAAAGTATCCTACAATTGTCGGCAAGTTCTTTGTTATATCTATTTTTTATTAGTTGTCGTATAAATTTGTGCATTTCTTCCGCAATTTCCGGAGTTGCTGTTTTGCCCGTTCCTATTGCCCATACAGGCTCATAGGCAATAACAACTTTAGAGAATTTATCTGCAGGTAAATTCTTGCAAGCGCCACTAAATTGCGTTTCTATTATTTTTTGAGCTTTGCCCGATTCTCTCTCTTCTAAAGTCTCTCCTATGCATACGATAGGAATTAGTCCTGATTCTAAAGAGGATAAGGTTTTATGTGCAATAGTTTCATCAGATTCATTTAAGTATTTCCGTCTCTCAGAATGTCCAATAATTACATATTTACAGCCAACGTCTAGCAAAGAGGATGCTCCAATTTCTCCTGTATATGCTCCCTGATTTTCGTACCATATATTTTGTGCTCCTAATGCAATATTTGAATCTTTTATTATTTCATATACGGATTTTAGAACAGTAAAAGTTGGGCAAATGCATATATCTGCTCCTGATAAATTGATTACTCCTTCTTTAATTGCTTTGCTTACCTCTACAGCTTCAGATACTTTTTTATTTAATTTCCAATTTCCTGCAATGAAAGATTTTCTCATATTTTTTTATTATATAATGTATACATATGTGTATTATCTCCTCTGTCAAATATTTTTATTTAAAGTATGATGATTTCCGTTTCTAACGAAATATTAAGCTTATCATATACTCTCTTTTTAACTTCCAAGATAAGCGATTTAACATCTTTATAAGAAGCGTTTCCGGTGTTTAGTATGAAATTTGCGTGTTTTGGTGACACTAACGCTCCGCCAATTTGTAATCCTTTGCATTCGGCTAACTCTATAAAATATGCGGCCGGTCCATTTTTGGGATTTTTAAATATGCAACCAGCACTTGGCAAATCCAGGGGAAGTCTATTGTTTCGGTAATTCAAAAGTTCTTTAATTTCGGTGCTGATTTTTTCTTTGTTGCCGTGGGTTAATTCGATTTTCGCACCCAATATTATCTCTCCGCTTGTTTTGAATCTTGAATTCCGATACTCAAAACTACTTTCCGATTTGTCTAACCAATAGGTTTTATAATTTTTATCCATCACTTCAACTTTTTTTACAATCTCGCTAATATATTTTCCCTGAGCTCCGGCATTCATAAAAATTGCGCCTCCAATAGTGCCGGGAATTCCACTAAGAAATTCTGCCCCGGTTAAACTATTTTTTGTAACAAATTCTAAAAAAGTAGAAATTAAAACACCCGCTTGTATATGAAATGTATAGGGCTCAGTTGTTTCTCTTATTTCATCAAGGGAAGGGCTGCATATTCTTATAACAAGACTATATGGAGATTTGTCGGGAAATAAAATATTTGTTCCATTGCCGATTATTAACCGGTTTAAGTTATTTTCCGTTGCAAATTGTAATGCAGATTGCACGCCTTCTGCGCTTTTGGGAAATATGACGACAGGGCACTTTCCCCCGATTTGAAAACTCGTGTAAGAACTAAGGTTTTCATCGACTTTGAAGTCACAGAATTCAATATTATTCAAGTTCATACCCATCATCATTTAATATATGATATGTTCAATATTGTTTAAGAGAAAGGTTTTGTCCATCTGTTCTGCTTGCTCGTCCATCAATCTTTTTGGTATAAGACGGATTGGGTAGCAAGCAAGTTTATATTATGGATTTTTTCTAAGTTTTGTAAAATACTCTAAGAAAAAAGATAATAATATTCCTACGAACAGAGCAAGCGCTCCTGCAATTAATAAATTAAATTTTACTTTTGGGGAAGATGGATATTCTGGTGGTATGGCTGAATCCAGCAAAGTAGCAATGGGTTTTACAGAAGAGATTTTTAGTTTTTCATTGATACTGTCAAGATTTGTTGCATAAAAATTAGCCATACTTGCGGCAAGTTTCGGGTCGGAGGCGCTTACTTTAATTGATATTGTATTATCTTTTGGCAAAGAAATACTTGTCATTTCTCTTATTTTGCTTACAGCGTCTAAGTGAGTTTTTGTTTTGAAAAAAGCCATTAAATTAAAATTTTGCTCTACGAGTTCTGCCATACGCCTTGACTTTAGCATCGTTACAATAGCTTGTGATGCAGTCCCGCCACCATATAATCCACTTGGTAATTGCTGTGCTAATAGAGAGGAGAGACCTGAACCACTTTTAACGTCCGAGATCATTTCAGGCTGAAGAATAGTAGCAGTCGCTTCATAAAGTCTAGCTTGAGTTATACTAAAAATCAATGTAACGATTTCTATTGCAATGAAAAGAATACTTAATAAACGCCAATGTTTTATTATTACCTTGAAATAATCAAGAATATTTATTTCTTCATTCATATTTATTTTTTAAAAGTGGTATAAATACTCCATACTGCCATAGCAGAAAACCCGAACTGATAAAGGACTTGCGCAATATCTTTCCATGCATCTCCTGCCGGTCTACGAATTGATAATTTTGCAGGTACTATTATAATATCTCCTTTTTTTACGTTACTTCCTTTATTTATTCTGCCTGATGCTTGTAAAACATACATACGAGCTTTATCTCCTTCCGGTGTCAAACCTCCCACTTCTTTAATATACCAATTAACTGGTTTCCCTTCGTTATAAATAATTGCAGAGGGGTTATAAACACAACCTATGATTTGAACTGCGCTGGGAATTTCCGGTATATGCAGACTATCACCGTTTTTTAATGAAATATTAAAGCTTTGAGATTTGGGAGAAGTTAAATCAATTTGTATTCTTCCGGGAATCCCTATTTGCGAAATTAAATCTATGGTAGATTCGTATCGTTTTATAAGTTCTTGCCCTTGTTTATTTTCTGCTTCAGTAAGATTTGCCGCTTGCATCATAGTTGTTTGCTGTAATAAATGCTTGCGCGTGCTGGTTAAAAAATCCTGTGTGGCTTTAGTTTCCTGCATTCTTACATCTTTACGGGTAAATACCGCCCCATCTAAAAAAGATTTATCAATAAATCCGCCGGCCCTTTTGATTATAGAAACAAGTTTCTCATTTGGGCTTATCATATAGGTACCGGGATGAAGAACTTCTCCCGTAAGGATTACATAAGGCAATTCAGACCATTTTATGTTTTCACGAACGAATACCCAATCGGAAGATTGAAGTTTTATGTTCAGAGAAGAAGAATCATTTAAATCTATATTTGCAGTTTGAGGCGTTTTGCCAGATATTACTCTGCAGAATTCCGATGCCTTTGGCTCTGCATTAAAAAGATAGCCACCTGCTTTAAATATAAGATCTTCTATTGTCATATTTGGGGTTAAGGAATATCTATCCGGTCTTTTTACTGCACCGCTTATGGTTACATACCTGGTGGGCAATACTTCTGTCTCGGCATATATTTTTACTGCATCCCACTCAGATAATAATACGTTGTTGCTTGAATCTCCTTGTAAAGCGAGATCTAAATTAGCGGGTATAATCTCCTGAGTTTTATCTGCTTTGAAACGCGAAATTTCTACTCGTTTCATATAAGTCCCGGGTCTAATACCCTCAGCTTCTTCTATCAAATCTTTTATTTTAAAATTTGGTTTGATAGTATATTCACCTGGTCTGTAAACATTGCCGGCAATCGTAACGTAGTTATGTCTTTTAGGTAATATGGGAGAAATAAGAATGAAATCGCCATCTTCTATTTCAAAATTTTCAGAAGATTTATTAAATTCTAACTCCGTAACAACTTTTTGTTTATGCGCTTCAATTCTTTCAATTTGTATTCTTTTTAAATATCCAATAGATGTTACATCTCCTGCCATTTGGATAAGGTCATTTAATGTTTCTGACCCGGATAATTCATAAATTGCAGGACGCTTAACACTTCCTGCAACACCGGCTATCCTACCAATTGATGGCACATAAATTATATCTCCGGAATTTAAAAAATAATCACTTTTTTTACTACCATAAAGCAATATGTCATAAAGGTCTATTGGCTTTTCACTGTTCCCGCTTATTACTTTAATGTTTCTCATGCTCCCAAGTTTCGTGGGTCCGCCTGCGGCAAAAAGTGCATAAAAAGAAGTAGCTAATGCAGATATGGTATAACTTCCCGGATACTTTACTTCTCCAAGAACAAATACTTTTATGCTTCTCAAACTTCCCATAGTAACTGAAAGCTGTAAATTAGTATAATATTGTTCCAGTTGTTTATGTATAAGCGGTTCCAACTCGCTAAATTTTAATCCCCACACATAGATTGCGCCGATTTTTGGTAAAATAATTTTCCCATCACGGTCAACCTGAACCTTAAATGTCTCCTGGACTTTCCCCCAGATACTGATTATGATTTCATCATTAGGCCCAATAACATATTCCGGTGGCACAGGAGTTAACTCTACAGGAGAAAACTTATTGGGTGTTTCAAAAATATTATATCCAAATTGAGAAATATTTCTTTGAACTTCAATTGAAGCATCCTCAGAAAACATTTGTTCTATAATTGAGGGTATTTTGGAAATATCTTTAGTAGAGGGAGTTTCTTTATTTACGGTAACGACTCCCTCTTCGGGTGTTCTTGTTATATTCTGCTCTTTTAATATTTCTTGAGCTTGTTGTGAAAGAGTAGGGTCAGCTTTTACTTTTTCAATAATGTCCTGCATTTCCGGGGATATTTCTCCTTTTAACCCCAGGGGTAATAACGTTAACAAGAATATACAAATAAATAGGTTTAACAAAGACTTATAATATTTAAACATTATAACAGCCTCCCGTTTTCTTTTATAATTTAAATATAACTATTTATAGGCCCATATAACCAGAAAAATCCATTAGTTAGTACGGTATTTACATCTTCGTCAGAGAACGCCACTTTTGTTTTCACAAGTTCTTTTCCTATTTCTTTAGAACGTTCTAGGTATTTTTTTGCTGTTTTGGCTCCCAGTGTGTTGTCAGATTTAAGATTATTGAAATAAGTTTTTAATAAATTATCTTTATCTTCCGCGGAAAGAAGGCTTTTCCATGTAGCAAATCCTGCAGGTAGAGAACCCAGTTTACCGTCCATATTTTCTTTCCATTTTTCTTCTATTGGCATATATTCGCCTTTTTCTATGTCATACACCCCTATCATTTTATTCTTTTTATAAGAAAAGAATCCATTTTTTTGTGAACCATCGGAATTTTGCCCCCCAAGCACCTTCTTTTCTACCATTAAATCAATAAGTTTATTATGCAATGTCACATCTTTCAAGTGTTTATTCATAACCAGTAAAATCCATTGAAAAACCTCAATTCCGACATAATCTATAAGTTGGAATATTCCCATAGGCCGGATAAGAAAATCCTGTGTTACACGGTTTATCATATAAATGGATTCAGAAAAAGTGTGAGAAGATTTTAAATTATTTACTTCTTCTATTCCATATAATCCATCTCTCATAAAGTAACCATTTCCGATAAATCCTGCAATATCGTTAGCCGGTAATAGCTTTTTGCGAAGCCTCTCTCCTAACTCTTTAGCCGTGTCTTTAATTTCAGGAAGGGTAGTATCGCCGGAGATTACCTCTAAAAGTTTTTGAACTACAGGAGGATTGTAAAAGTGATAGCCAATTATTCTGCCGTCAAGGCCAACGTTTTTATCAAGAAAACTAATAGGAATACTTGAGGTATTCGTAAAGAAAAAAGCGTCCTTACTGCAAATTTGATTAAGTTTTTTCAATAAAGAAATTTTAACATCCTCATTTTCTATAATTGCTTCAAATACGAGTCTTGAGTTATTAGCCATTTCAAGGTTATTGCCAAATCTTATAGCCCCTAATGCATCTTCAACGAATGCATCAATAATATCTTTATTCTCAACTAAATCTGCTCTCTCTTGATACATAGAGCGCAAGCTAACAATTGATTTTTCTGCTACTTTTACAAATTGAGATTTTATATATGCATATAAGCCATTTAATGCTTTTTCATTTGTATCAATGAGATTCAATTTATATGTTTTATCAGGGGTTTTAATCTTTAGCTTGGCAATTTCTTGTCCTATTAAGACAGCAATTCCACTACCCATTTTTCCGGCAGCGCCAATTATTGTGACATTCTCAAGCCGATTATCTAAATCCATTTTTGCCTCCTAAAGTATTAAAAAATGTATACCTCTTAAAATTAAATTGCTTTACTAATTTTAACTAAATATAAATACGATTTAGTAATTTAATTGTTAATGGAGGTAGTGTCAAGTTTTTTTACTTTGTTTCCCAATCAGGTTTTCGTTTTTCTAAAAAAGCATTTATGCCCTCTTTTGATTCAGGAGTAGAAAAACACACGGAAAATGCTTCGGATTCGTAAGCCGTTCCTGTAGTAAAATTGGAATCGAGACCTCTATTTATGACTGTTTTCCCAAGTTTTATTGCTATCGGTCCCATTTGAGAAATTGTTTGCGCAATTTTTTGGACTTCCGTTATCAGTTCCTCCGCAGACACCACTTTATTTACCAGACCAATTCGTAATGCTTCCTGTGCATCAATCATTTCACTTGTAAATATAAGTTCTTTAGCCTTGGCTATACCGACAAGTCTCGCGAGTCTCTGTGTGCCGCCGTGTCCCGGTATCAGACCGAGTTTAGATTCTGGTTGCCCAAGTTTTGCCTTTTCTGAGGCAATCCTTATGTCACAAGCCATAGCAATTTCACATCCGGAACCGAGTGCGTATCCGTTTATTGCAGCTATTACAGGTTTTTCTATGTTTTCAATATAATTTAATACCCGTTGCCCGATCTGGCTATATTCTCTTGCTTGAATAGAGTCCATTTTAGCAAGTTTAGAAATATCTGAACCGGCTACAAAGCTTTTACCTTCTCCTGTGATTATGATAACTTTTACTTTTTTATCATCATTAAGGGAATGCATTGTTGTTTCAAGCTCAAGTATAGTTTCAACATCAACTGCATTTAAGACCTCCGGTCTATTTATTTTTATAGTTGCAATACCACCATCTATTTGCAATACCAATTTTTCCTGAAAGTTCATTTTTCCTCCTTAGAATCCTTTAGACAAAAGTCTTTATGGTTTCTTATCCCCGCCATGGCGGGAGTTTTCTCTAAAAATTTTAATTGACAATCCCGCCAAGGCGGGACTAGTATAAGGCAGTCTATATACATTTTATTACGCCGAAGTGGTGGAATTGGCAGACGCGTAGCGTTCAGGGCGCTATCTCAGAAATGGGGTGTGGGTTCAAGTCCCACCTTCGGCACTTTTTCTAACCGTATATCCAACAACTTTTCGTGAATATAATAAATACAAGCCATAACTAAAATTCTAACCGTTAAAAAAAGCAATGCTAATGTTTTGGTTATTATATTTGGACTATAGTGTTTTTTGAAAAATCTGTACATACTTATATTGTGCGCAATATTTGATTGTACCCAGAATCTGTTTATGCTTGCCCCATAATGATGGGAAAATATTGCATCGGGAAAATATATGATATCCAATCCTGCCTTTTTCGCTCTATAACAAAAATCTGTATCTTCGAGAAAGAGAAAAAAAGTTTCATCTAAATAACCTATCTGTTCCAATATTTCTCTTTTGGTTAATATGCATGCTCCAATTATCCAATCAACTTTTTGAGTTTTGTCGTGATCAAGCTCGGTTAATAAGAACGACTTATAAAAAGGACTGTTAGGAAATAATTTTGATAATAATGATTGGCGTCCAAAGAATACACTTATGTAGTTCGGGAAACTTCTACACGAAAATTGGATAGAACCATTAGTGTTAAGCAACTTTCCCCCCACACATCCTGCGTTTGGCGTATGTTCTAAAAAATCAACTAAATTCTGTATTGCATTCCATTGGGGGATAACATCGGGATTCAAAAGAAGGATATATTTCCCTTTAGTGCGAGGAATAGCTTGATTTGTTGCTCTTGCAAAACCTACATTCCTGGAATTTTTAATTAATCTTACGAGAGGAAAATTCCTTCTTATTGTTTCTGCACTGCCATCTTTAGAGGCATTATCTACTACTATAATTTCAAAGTTAAATTGTGGAGGATTTAAATAAATGGCAGAAATAGTGCGGGATAAGAAATCTTTTGTATTATAATTTATTATTATTATGGAAAGTTTCATCTATTGCATCCTTTATGTTTCTTACTTTAATTAGATTAATTTTAGATGTCATTTTTTCATGTTTTGCAGGAATTATACAATCCTTAAATCCTAATCTTTCTATTTCCCTTATTCTATTTTCTATGGCAGGAATATGCCTGACTTCACCGCCTAATCCTACTTCTCCCATTACAACAAGTTGTTTGGGAACAGATATGTTTTTTACTCCCGACACCACAGCCAGTATAACGGCTAAATCACTGGCAGTTTCCTCTATTTGTAACCCGCCGATTACGTTTATAAAAACGTCCTGCATACTTACTCTCACTCCAAGCCTACGTTCTATAATAGCCAACAACATTGCCAACCGTTTATATTCTATTCCTGCACTAACACGTTGCGGCATTCTAAAATTTACGGGAACGACTAATGCCTGCACTTCAACTAAAAAAGGACGTGACCCCTCCATTATACAGGTTGTTACATTGCCGGGAGGATTTTCCGAATTATCAGTTAAGAACATTTGAGAAGGGTCTTTAACTTCGGATAATGCGTTTTGTTTCATTTCAAATATGCCGATTTCAAAAGTGGAACCAAATCTATTTTTTGCAGCTCTTAAAATTCTATAAAAATTATTTTTATCTCCTTCAAGATATAATACCGTATCAACCATATGTTCCAGAGTTCTGGGGCCTGCGATTACTCCTTCTTTTGTTACGTGGCCTATTAAGAATATAGAAATATCGCGGGATTTGGCTACACTCATTAGCTTGAGCGCGCATTCTCTTACCTGTGACAAACTCCCGGGAATAGCGCTGACTTCGGAATCATAGAGTGTCTGTATGGAATCAATAACAACAATATTTGGCACAAGTTCATCTATTTCGTTTATAACCGAAGAAACATCCGTTTGAGATAATATGTATATTTTTTTATCGTCAACGGATAATCTGGTTGCTCTTAATTTAATCTGGGAAAGTGATTCTTCTCCGGATACATAAAGCACTTTCAGTCCTGATTGCGCAAACTTATTTACCGCTTGCAACAATAAAGTAGATTTGCCTATGCCCGGTTCTCCGCCTACAAGAACTACTGCTCCTTTTACCACTCCACCGCCAAGCACACGATCAAACTCTCCGATGCCGGTAAGGATTCGTATGGATTCGGAAGAAGAAATATTCGTAATGGGAATGGATGGAGTTCTAACGGAAACCGTTGACTTGCTTGTAAAAGTTACTTCTTCTGCAAAAGTGTTCCACGCATTGCAACTCGGACATTTGCCAAGCCATTGCAATGTAGAATGCCCGCACTGTTGGCATATATAGCGCTTCTGAGATTTTTGCGACATAATAACTAAAACAACTTAAGATATCTTTTTGGATTAGCTTTTATATCATTGGCAAGTTCTTTTATGGAAACAAGCGTGGCGTTGAGTTCGTTGTATAAACTGTCTTCTTTTGTTAATTTTCCAAGCGTGCCTTTCCCTGCTTTTAAATTGCTCATTACATAATCCGCATCATTGACGATTTTGTCCATTTTTTCAGTCAATTTTTTGGCATTTTCCATAGTTATTTTAGCGTTTTCCGTAGTTGCCTTTAAGTTCTCTTCATTTGTGCTTATCAATTGAGTTAACTGTTGCGTTGCGGTACTTAAGTTTTGCAGGGTTGTCGCTGCCGATTTTATTAAATCCTGCGATTGCAATGAATATAAAAGCCCGTCTATTTTAGAACCTATTTCTCCCAGTTTTGCTATAGGAATGCCATAGCTTGCATCTCCTTTTATAGCAGCATTTTTAGCTAATACTATCCCGGAAATTCCCGGGTTAACATCTACATATTTTGTCCCTGAAATCATTGCTACGTCAAGTATAGAGGCAGTAGCATCACTATACAAAACGACATCATATTCTACTTCCGCTTTTACTTCAATGTGCTGCGCAGTATATTTAATAGCTCTTATTTCGCCTTTTTCCACACCACCTATTCTTACCGGGTCATTAACTTTAAGACCCGTAACATCCGGGAAATGGATAATAACTTCGTATCCTTTATTTTTGAACTCAATTTTACCTAACCATACCCATCCTACAAATAATATTATAATAGTAATCAGGGCAAATATTCCCGTTCTAATTGGTTTGCTCATATTCCCTCCCTCTGATAAATTTATATATTTCAATATCTTTATTTTTTTTCAATTCTTCGGCGGTTCCTTCAAAGACAATTTTTCCTTTATTAAGCATAGCAATCTTATTGGCTATCTTATAAGTAGAAGCAAGGTCATGGGTTACGGCTACTGTTGTGATTTTAAGGTTATTTTGAAGTTCGCAAATCAATTCGTCTATTTTCCTTGCCGTAATCGGGTCTAACCCGGTTGTGGGTTCATCGTATAAAATATATTCGGGTTCCATTGCCAGCGCTCTTGCTATTGCCACTCTTTTTTTCATTCCCCCCGAAAGTTCGGAAGGTAACTTATTTTCTACTCCTTCAAGACGAACAAGCGCAAGTTTCTCTTTTACAATTCTGTTTAATTCCGCTGCAGGTGTTTTTTTGGGTTGTTCCCTTAAACCAAGAGTAATGTTTTCTGCAACAGTTAACGAATCTAATAATGCTGCTCCCTGAAATACTACCCCTATATGTCTTCTAAGCTTGAAGAGCTGAACTCCATAAAGAGAAGACACTTCAAAATCGTCTACAAATACTTTTCCTGAATCCGGCCTTAATAAACCTACAATATGTTTAAGCAGAACTGTTTTGCCACAGCCGGATGGACCGATAATTACTGTCGTGATACCATTTGCGACTTCAAGATTAACTCCGGATAGTATGGGTGTTTTATTAAAAGACTTCGTAAGGTTTATAATTTTTATCATTAAAATAAAATTCTGGCAAGTATGAAATCAAAGATTATTATTAAAATAAGTATAGATACTACGGATTGTGTAGTAGATTTGCTGACTCCTTCTGACCCGCCGGTAGTTTTGAATCCATAATATGTGCTCATTAAACCCATTAGTATCCCAAAAACGAGTGCTTTTACCAGTCCGCCAAACAACTCATGCTGCATAAAGTGAAATCTCAAACCTTCTATATAAGTAGTTAGTTTTATATTCATTAACAGTACCGCACAAAATCCACCTCCAATACAAGCGCTTAGTTCAGAGACTATTGTAAGTAAGGGCAATGCTATAGCAGAACCGACAATTCTTGGCAAAACAAGATATCTTACGGGTTCTATTCCTAAGGTTTCGAGAGCATCTATTTGTTCCGTTATTCTCATAGCTCCTATTTCAGCGGCAATTGCAGACCCACACCTTCCGCTGACTATAATTGCAGTAAGCAGGGGGCCGAGTTCTATCATAAACCCTTTTATTACTGCCATTCCAATATATACATCCGGCAGATAATCTTTACCTTGAAATGCTGCCTGATAAGCAGTAACTGCCCCACAGAAAAAAGTCGTTACTATGACAATTAAAAGAGAACCTATGCCTACAAAGTAAACCTGTTCGATTATTAGGTGAATACTTTTATGGGTTTTGGGGAGAGTAAATACAACGTCTTTAATAAATAGTGTTACATTGCCAATGTATTCTAATGTGTTTTTCATTTACTGACTGGTCAGTATGTTTTTGACTATATGGTCACTTTATGCCAAACAACACACTTGTCAATTTTATTCTTCTAAAGATGCTTCCTCTATTGGCATCATTTTGGCGTTTGCAAGATTTTCAAATCGCGCATAATCTTTGATAAACGCTAATTCAAATTTTCCGATAGGGCCATTTCTTTGTTTTGCGACAATAACTTCTGCCTTGCCTTCATTTTCATCCGTCTTATGATAATGTTCTTCTCTATAAATAAATGCGACAAGGTCCGCGTCCTGTTCAATTGCTCCTGATTCTCTTAAGTCTGCAAGCACAGGACGATGTCCGGGTCTTTTTTCTACTTCTCTTGAAAGCTGAGATATTGCTATTATAGGGATGCCTAATTCTTTTGCAAGCCCTTTAAGAGAACGAGAAATAGAAGAAATTTCCTGCTGCCTGTTTTCAGCGTAAGGACCTGTTACAAGTTGTAGATAGTCTATTATTATTAGTTTTATATCCTGTTGGCTTTTCAATCTACGGGCTTTGGCACGAATTTCAAGGATTGGTATTCCGGGAGTATCATCAATGAATATGGGAGCTTCGGATAATGAACCTGCGGCACGGGTTAGTTTTGGCCAGTCGCTCTTTTTAAGAAATCCCCCTCTCATTTTTTGGGCGCTTACTCTTGCTTGAGAGCACAACATTCTCATAACCAATTGTTCCTTTGTCATTTCCAGACTAAATATTCCTACGGCGGTGTTTTCGTTTATGCCTAAATGTTCTGCTATGTTCAAACAGAAAGAGGTTTTTCCCATAGAAGGTCTACCCGCTATAATTACCAGGTCTGCTATTTGAAAACCGGCTGTTAGTTTATCCAACTCTACAAATGCGGTAGGAATTCCCGTTATATATTGTTGTTTTTCTGCCAGGGCTTCTATTAATTCAAAAGTTCGGGTCAGAATGGGTTTTATATGAGTGACTCCTTTTTCTATTCGTTTTTCTCGTAATGCAAACATACTTTGTTCTGCAAGGTCTAACAATTCATCTACTTCGGCAGATTGTTGGTACCCCGATTGAATGACCGTATTACAGACTCTTATCATATCTCTTAGGGTTGCCATATCTTTGACTATTTTAGCATAATGAGATACATTGGCTGTGGTTACAATGCTGTCGAGAAGGTCGGTAAGGAAGACTTCGCCCCCAATAGTTTCAAGCAAATTACGAATTTTTAGTTCGTTTGATAAAGTTACGAGGTCAACAGGAATATTACTATCATAAAGTTTTATAATAGCCGAAAAAATTTGTCGGTGAGCATCAAGATAAAAAGAATGTTCGTTTACGGATTCTATTATTTTAGATATTGCATCTCTTTCTAATATCATTGCTCCCAACACAGCTCTTTCAGCTTCTATTGATTGGGGCTCTTGAAAAGATTTATTGCTCGCCATATAATTTCTTTAATGTTTGAAAATCTTTTTCTGTGTCAACTCTCCATGCCGGGTGATAAAGTAAAGCCGCGGGATGGAAAATAGGCACGACTTTTACGCCTTTATAATCGTATATGTTTCCTCTAATCTTATTGAATGGAATTTCCAGTTCAAGTAAAAAATGAGTAGAGTGTCTCCCGAGAGAACATATTATTTTAGGTTTTATGATTTCAATTTGTTTGTCGAGCCAGTGATGGCAAGCTGCAATTTCGTTTGGTAGAGGGTCTCTGTTTGCGGGCGGGCGACATTTTATAATGTTTGCAATGTATACGTTTTCTCTTTTTAATCCGATAGCTGCTAATAAGCCTGTAAGTACTTTTCCGGCACTTCCCACGAATGGTCTTCCTGTAGAATCTTCTTCTGCGCCGGGGGCTTCACCGATAAACATAAGTCTGGATTTTGAGTCGCCCTCGCCGAATACGATATTGTTTCTTCCTTTGTGAAGTTCGCAATCTTTACATTCCATTACTGATTTTGAACACTCCGCAAGTTCCGGATTGGATTGTAACTCAAGCTTCTTGCTTGAGGCAAGTGTAGGAGTAGATGTAGGGATAGAGACAGAATTTGTGTCAGGTTTGGCAGAAGAAATATTTGTAGGGCGCTTTGAGTCTGTTGGAGATATCGATTCGTTTTTCATAATTTTAAGCACGTTCGCTGCAATTTTCGAGTCAAGTTCGATTGTAGTTTTGCCAAGCAGTCTTTCATTCATAAGCCACTCATAAATAACGTTTTTTAAATCCGAACCCATTTTGTTAGAAGCCCTTCAGTCTGTTATAGAGCTTCTCTATTCCTTTGTCGGAAATGGGGTAAATGTTACGTTAATAGATTGCTTGTGTCAAGACAAAAAAGAACAAATAGTAACCACGAGATTGAATATGATTGACACGTATAACAGAAAGAGATTTTATCCGCGAATCCCACAAAAAATTTGGGACTATAATAGTAAAAACAATTGCAAAAGAGCGTGCAAGAAAAACGAGATACGAAAAATTTCGAGGAAATAAAATCGGGTGGGATAGGTTAGATGAGAAAGTTTTATTTACTTTTTTTAATTATGGCGATGTATGTGGGGTTGCCTGAGTCTATATATCGCTTGATTTCCCAACCTGTGCCGTTGAGTATCTGTTCCATTTCTTTTTTTGATACTAATAAATACTCAAACCAGTTTCCAATATAATTTCTAAACCTGATTCTTATTTTTACCTGTCCTGCCATTCTTCCCCTTTTTATGTTATGCTTGTGGTAAGCTAAATGTACCGGGTCGTCTATCTTGTGTGGGTCTCTGCTTTCTGCTATGATTAAAGCATCAGGAGAAGTAATTTCGCATAACGTTTTTAATAATTGTTTAGCTTTCTTAAAGTTTCCAAACAGCCCAAAATTGTTTCCAAACATAATAATTGTATCAAAAGAATACTGTTTAAATTTACTGATTTTCTCTATCGGCATTTCAATGGCTTTTTTTAATCCCCTTTTTTTGCAAACCGTAATAGCAAGAGGAGAGTTGTCGATACCGGTAACGTCAAACCCCTTTTGCTGAAGATACAATCCGACTCTTCCTGCACCGCAACCTATATCTAAAACTTTCCCCTTTGCAAATTTTATCGCTTGTTTTTCCCATCCCGTCCAGTCCTTGAATTCTGCAAAATATTCTTTAGCTCCACCGGACAATCCTATATAATCATCATCCCTTTCTACAATCTCAAAAGCCTCTTTCTTGTTGAAATATGTCCAAATCGCCTGACCAAAACCATCTTTATCTTTTTTCATAAATTTCGACCTTACAAAATTACCTTATCTGAAGCAGTTAGAACTTCATCTACGGTTATGGATTTAATACACCTGAAGTCTTTTAGTTTGCAGGTTAATGGTTTTTGAGAATAATAAAAACAAGGGCTGCAGGGAAGTTCTTTCCTGACAATGATGTATTTAGTTTTATAAGGATATACCCATTTAGGGTTGGTGGGCCCAAATATAGAAACACATTGAACATTTAAACTCGCGGCAATGTGCATCAATGCAGAATCAGAACTTATAAAAAGAGAACATTTTTCAATAAGGGCGGAAGTTTCCCGCATAGTAGTGCCATTTACGAGAAAAGCATTTTCTCCTATCATTTTTTGAATATCTTCTTTCAGGTCTTTTTCAGCGTTGCTGCCGAACAACAAGACTGTAGCATTATATTTTTCTACCAGCTTTTTGCCAAGTTCTCCGAACTTTTCTTTGTCCCAACGCCGCTGAATTTGATTTTTAAAAGGAGCTGTGCCTGCGTGGATGCCTATCAGTGTTTTGTATTTAAGGTTTCTTTCCCGGAGCCAGTTGTCGGCAAATTGCTTATCTTTATCCGTAAAATATATTTTAGGTTTTCCCCATAAAGATTGTCCATTTTCTGTTAGAATGGATTCATCCTCTTTTATTTCTGTTGATAAATTGGCAAGAGAAACAAGCCGTATGTTTTCTTCAATATCGTGTTTTTCGTCATCTTCCATTATTGTTTTATTATTCAGGAATCCTAAATTTTTTGTTGTGAACTTATTGTATTTATGCGCTATTCGTATTTTTGCACCGATGATAAAGTTTATTAAGTTATACTCTATACGGTTTGCAGGGTAAGAAAGGATGCTTATGTCAATTTTTTGCTTTCTTAAATTCAATAGAAAAGCAAGGGATTGGAAGATGGGTTTATTAATGAAGTCCCATAATATTACTTCGTTCAGATAAGGATTTTCTTCGAGTATTTCTTGCGAACCTTTGAACATAACCATAACGGTTATATGAGAATTAAGATATTTTTTTCTAAGGAGTTTTATCATTGGCCCAGCCATAAGAGTATTCCCTATGCCTGCCAGACTAATTACCAATATTTTCATTCTGCGATTTGGGAAAAATCGGCTATTTTTTCAAAAGATGAATTTACTAAGTTAATGAGCGCAAGCCTGTTATTGCGTAAGTTAATGTCTTCTGCCATAATGAGGATTTTATCAAAGAAGTTATTTATTAGAGGGGCTAAACCAAGCAGCCAGTTCAAAGCATTCACGTAATCCCTGTTTTCAACATATTTGTCAAATAGCTGCTTCTTTTCAATTGCTTTGAATAATTCTTTTTCTTCGGGTTCTTGTAATACGGTTTCTTTAATTTCATTCTGAAGTTTAAACTCCGGGCTTTTAAGTATATTGCGTATTCTTTTTGCCATCATAACTAAAGTGATGAATTCTTTTTTCTCTTTTAACTCATCCAGAGCCGTTACTCTTGCGAACAAATCAACTAAATTATCATTCCGGGCATCAACTATTGCATCTATTATATCATATCGTATGTTTTTATCTTCCAGATATTTTTTTAACCTTTGAATAAAGAATTCAAATATTTTTTCCGGCTCCACATTAAATTTTAATCCTTGTTTTTCTTTATACAGGTCTAACGTTTTTAAGATTAGTTCTTTTAATGGGAAATATGTCCCCGCACTATTTTCAATTAGAATATTTACAAATTCATTCCCTGCTCTTCTCACGCCTAATGGGTCAGATGAACCCGTCGGAATTTTATTAAGAATAAATGCTCCGGATATTATATCAAGCTTATCTGCAACTGTTAACACCAAACCTTCCGGGCATTTTTTAATATCATAAGTGTCGGGGGAAACTCTGCAAACCAACGCATTAACTATCTTCGCGTCTTTCCCTTGTTTTGCGGCTAATATAGCTCCGTATAAACCTTCCAGAGATGTGAATTCTTTGCCGTCTTTTATCATATTTGTTGTCAAATCTGCGATGCAAAGGTTCGAGGATTCTTTTAATAAATTAAGGTCTATAGTGCTATTTATAGGAACAATATATTTTTCTGCTATGTATTTGGAAAGTTCGATTAGTCTTTGGGTTTTATCATAAAGAGTTCCAAGCCCGGCTTGCCAAACTACAGTTTTTAGCTTTTCTATTCTATTCTCAAGGGGAATTTTTAAGTCTTCATTATAAAAGAACTCTGCATCTTCAAGTCTTCCTTTTAATATGTTTTCATTGCCTTCTTTTATTTTATCCGTATTATTTGTATTGGCTACTAATATAAAAAAATTGCTTAAACTGCCATTTAAATCGCTAAGCGCAAAATATCTCTGGTGAACTCTCATTGCAGTCATAATGACTTCGGACGGTAATAATTCAAGATATCTTTTATCAAAATTACAAAGAATAATTTTAGGAGCTTCTACGAGATTCACAACTTCTTTCATAAGCATTTCCATTTCTTTTTTTAGTTCTTTGTAAGAAGTTGAGAGTTCTGTTAATTTTTTATTGTTATAAATTTTTTGTGTTTCCTCTAATATGTATTTTGTTCTTTTTTCAGGGGCAGGAACTATTCCCTTTTCTTCAAGCAGTTGTTCATATTTATCCGGCATATCAATAGTAATAGGAATATCTCCTCGTAGTCCTTGACTTATTCTGTCTGATTTTACTCCGGCAAGTTCAAACTCAATTATATCTTCACCAAACAAAGCAACAAACCAGCGGATAGGACGGGCAAACTTAATGCCTGTAGGTTCCCATTTCATAGATTTTTTGAATTTAATATTCTTTATAATATCCGGCAAAGCTGATTTCAGAATCTCTATAGTAGGTTTTCCCGTTACTGTTTTTTCACAGCAGATTACTTCTTTTTTCCCTTTAGCTTTTGTTTTGATAGATTCAACCGGTACTCCCTGGGAATTTGCAAACCCAATGGCTGCTTGAGTCATAGTTCCATCCGGATTGAACGAAAGCTCTTTTGGCGGACCAAACACTTCAATCTTTTTGTCTTCCTGTGTGTCGGGAATATTTAATATTAGTACGGCTAATCTTCTTGGGGTATAATATACTTTAGGTTCTTCTTTATAAGAGAGGCTGTTGGATTTGAACAGGTCGAGTATGCCTGTTTTCAGTTGATTAGTTGCATTTTCTAAACAACCGGCAGGTAGTTCTTCAACGCCTATTTCTATAAGAAAATCTTTTGCCTTATTCATTCTTACAAAATTAACTTAATTAAAGTTTTTGTCAAGAGCAAAGAACTTCGCCTAAATGGCGAGGCATTAAAAGATAACAAGAACATTGGATTCCTGCTTTCGCAGGAATGACAAACTGAGGAAAAAGAATAGAAGAAAGACACAAGACTTCCACTCCCAGTAAAAATGGCCTTGATAAATCAAGTCCCGACAAACCATAAAATCATTTAAAAACTAAGATGGTTTTTAAAAATAAGAACAGGGGCGAAAATCGCCCCCTGTTCCTTAATAAATTATATCCTTATTTAACAAGAACAATCTTCTTTGTTGCTTTATAATTTCCTGCTTCTACATTACAGAAATAGACGCCTGTCTCGAGAGATTCTGTGCTGATTGTTTTGTTGTAGGTGCCGGTGTTTAAGGTTCTGTTTTCAAGTGTTTGAACTAATCTTCCGGTTAAGTCAAAAAGATTAATCTTAACATTCATTGCATTTGGAACGGAATATGAAACGGAGAAATCTGTCTTTATTGGATTATTAGAATAGGATATAGCAAAGTCATTTTTAACAGGTTTATTTTCTTCTATTGCCGTATAATTTCTCAGTATTGCTCGTATGTTCCAATTTTTATTAAGACCTGCAGCTGAAATCGTCTTCCATGAAGCTTGTTGATCAAGGGAAACATACTCTCTATCTGCAACCATAGGTCCCGCATCATCTCCAATGCGACCTCTGGCAGATAATACTGCCCAAAAATCTACATCCGCATCACAGAATATCGGTGATGGGAGGTCTATTCTATTCCATGTGCTGTCGCCACTTGCATCATAAGGTTTTGTCATTATTTGTGTGCCTGGAGATGCTGTTGTTCCATTTCCGTATAAGTAAAAAGTCCCAGTATAAGAAGAAGGAGGATTCCTATGGCAAAAAATAACTGCGATTAAAGTTTCTCCAACCATAGGAGTAAATCTTACTCCCGCACAGATAACTCCAAATGTGTCCTCTTGTGAATCATATAATCCAACTCCTGAAACATTTACGCCATCGTAGTATAAAGTATCTTCGCCTGATTTTGCTGTTATTGTTTGTACAACATTTTCTCTTGTTGAATTGCGAACAGTAGCATTATATCCAACGGGCATTAAAAAATTTCCCATAAAAATAAAAATAAAAACATTCATTTTTCCTCCTTTATTTTAAAATAGTATCAAATAAAAATTTATAAATTTCGCTTTTTCTTTTTTTTATCATAGGCATTCCTCCTAAAGTCTATAATATCATAAATAAGTATAGAAATAAGTATAGACTTAACGTATGTTTGTCAACATTTTTTGTTTTGAAAACATTTTTTGCTTATGCAAGTGAATTCGGCGCTGTATTTTATTCCCAATATTTATGAAATTTCTATTGACAAAAATACAATATGATATCAAAAATATATTATAGTATGTTAGTGTAAAGAATTTAATTGTTACTAAGCAGGAGGGGAAAAATGAAAAAAAGTTTTTATGGTATGATGATATGTTTAATGTCATTATTTTGTGTTTCTAATGCCAAAAGTTTTACTTTGCCTGAGTTGCAACAGGCAATAAAAGATAAAGGAGCTAAATGGACTGCTGGACATACTTCAGTATCGGATTTATCGGACGAAGAAAAAGCAAAATTATGCAGTACGATACCGACTCCTCCGGAAATTCTTTCCGGGCACGAAGATAAAAGAGAAGTAAAAGGGAAACTTAAAGCTGCCATAGATTGGCGTAATTATAATGGCAAGAATTGGATGACTCCGGTAAAAAACCAGGGGAATTGTGGTTCTTGTTGGGCTTTTGGGACTATTGGGGGATTTGAAGCGCGTTGGAAGATAGCTTATGAGAAACCGGATACGAATATAGATTTATCCGAACAGTTTTTAGTTTCTTGTGATTCTGGAGATGGGGGGTGTATGGGTGGTTCACTTGGTACAGCGGCAACATTTGTACAGGCGACCGGGCTTCCTCCTGAGCTTTGTTTCCCGTATCAAGAATCTGATATCGCCTGTACTCAGCGTTGTTCAAACTGGCAATCACAAGTAGTTAAACCCTTTAGTTGGAACTATATGTCCACGGGTAATTCCGCCCAGTACAAACAGGCTCTTCAAGATGGACCAATGGGGTGCCAGATAACTGCAAAGAAAGATTTTTTCTACTACACGGGCGGCGTTTACAGTCCTGTTTTGTCGGATAGCGGAGACAAAACTCTCTATAATCATGGGGTAACATTATGCGGGTATGATGATTCAAGGGGGGGGACAGGCGCATGGCTTATTAAAAATTCATACTCAACAGGTTGGGGAGAGGAAGGATATGGCTGGATTGCATATGGTTCGGAATCAAGCGAAGGTCCGGGACTTCCTGTCTATTATATTATATTGGACAATACTAATCCACGCATATCTTTAAATAATAAGACAGTTGTTGAGCCTGATAATAACATATGGGACCCGGGAGAACAAATCAGTATAATTGTAAATCTTAAAAACTTAGGTCTCGCTGCTTCAAATGTTGTGGGGGTGGTATCTACAACTAATGGCAGTATTACTGTGAATACAAACTCTGCAAATTTCGGTTCTATTGCTACAAATGGGCTTGTAGATAATTCATCAACACCGTACAAAGCAACTGCCAGTCTCGGGGCTTCAATCCCGCAGGACGTATCATTTAGTTTACATATTACTGCCGATGCCGGGTATGTTAAAGATACTTCTTTTACGGTACGTTTAGGTTGTGTATCCGGAGACACGCTTAAATCATTTGCTTCACCTGCCGGGACTGTTTATGGGCTTGCGTTTGACGGCACTAATTTATGGGCATCTATTAGTTCGGACTATAAGATATACAAAATTAATCCCGGAACCGGTCAACAAATTAGTTTTATAAGCACGCCAAATAGTGAAGCCTGTACTGATATAAGTTGGGACAAGACAGATGGTAACTTATGGATTCACAGCAGAAGCGGGAAAAAGATTTATAAAGTAAATTCCTCAACGGGTGCGGTTATTACTTCTTTTGCTTCTCCTGCTACATATCCAACCGGATTAGCTTTTGACGGTACCAACCTATGGGCGGTTGATATGACAGGATATAAGATATACGAAGTTAGTCAAACGGGAACTGTAGTATCCAGTTTTGACATCCCTTTAACTCCTCCTACAATGAAGCAATATGCGGCTCGTTGTCTGGCATTTGATTCCCGTGGCGCTAATGGAGGTAGTTTGCTATTGGCGATGACGTATTTGTCTTCAGCGACAGTATGTGATTCGGTTGTGGTATGGGAATTAACAAAAACAGGCGGAATAGTTGCAAATCATCGAATTGCCGTTTTACCTCAATATGGAAGGGCGATAGAGGTGAACCCTTCTACGGATGAGTATTGGGTAAACAGCGAAACCCCGGGGAAGATTTATAAAGTGAATGGCTGTTTTTATGGTACGCCGGTAGAAGAAAGCAATACACTTACATCCGAAAGTTCACAGTCTCTTGTTATTTCGCCTAATCCGAGTAAGTCTAAAACAGAGGTTAGTTTTAATTTGTCTAAAGCTACAAAAGTAAATATAAACATATATGATAAATCCGGAAGATTTGTTTACGCTCTTGCAAATAAAGAACTTAATGCAGGAAGTCACACTATTAAATGGGATGGGAGAGATATTAATGGCAAGACAGTTTCTGCCGGAACTTATTTTTATAAGATAAACTGGAACGGATGTTCGTGTACGAGAAAAAGCGTTATAATGAAATAGTTTGAATATCTATGTCGAGTGTATGTAATAAAAAGAATGGGAGCAAGTAATCACTCGCTCCCATTCTTTTTAGATAATATTCTCTATTTAATAAGTATCAATTTGCTGGTTGTTTTGCCCAGCTCTGCTGGATAGCAATTCCTAATCGCTAACGCTCAAGGACTTGTTATCTTTTCCGACTTCACTTCATCAATACTAATTTTTTTGTTTCCCTATAGTCTCCCGCCTGAACTTTACAAAAATAAATTCCTGTTCCAATGGACTTTGCATTCACCGATGCTTTATAAGTCCCTTTGTTTAAGAATTTATCCTCTAATGTTTGCATTACTCTTCCGCTTAAATCGTACAATTTGATGCTTACATTCATCTTGGAAGGAACCGTATAGCTAATTAAAGTATTTCCCTTTACCGGATTAGCAGAGTAAGATATTTTAAAGTTGTTTGCAACGGTGTTACCTTCTTCTACGCTACCTATTTTAGTATGAATAATTCGCATCATACAATCAAATCCAATACTTCCTATTGTAAAGGGGTTCCAGGTTGATAAATCCTGTGTCCAATAAGAGTTGCCCTCTACCGGCTGTGATGAATCTGCTCCTATGTATAGCCCTTGTCCCTGGGGCAAGAATTTTGCTACAAGCCAGAGTTTGTCCACTGTTGTTATTTTCGTTTTAGCCGTATCAAACCATACTGTTGTCCAATTGATTCCGGTGTCCACAGTTGGGTTGTTAATTTTATCAAAGGGGCTTAAGAGGTCAGGTGCCGTATTATTGCCTGGAAATAACCCTACATATTCGAGTTTTGATGTAGTGTCACAATTGGTATAAATTTTTGCTTTTGTGACAGAAAATGGCAGGGTCAATTCCGGTGTAAAACGAACTGCAAATGCATCAGACTGTCCTGCTGTGTCTGTTACTATAAACTGGGCATCCTTTTTAAAATCATCATATGCAATTTCGCCTTCCTCGTAAGAAATAGATGTTCCCGAGAGAGTATCATTTACGGTAACCATATCCCCGGTAAGATAAGTAGTAAATCCTATAATAAAAGTTTGTCCATAAAGAGCCGGGGTCCAATTGCTCAATGTTACCGTTTGAGATGCGCCCGCTGCTAACCCGGAAACTGTCTGTGTGTCTGTATATACCGGGCTACCCGAAGCGGTTATTATACATCCTGTAACAAAAGTTGCCGAAGCTGCTCCTTTATTCTCAACAGTAAAAGTTACAGGATAAGGCGTGCTAACCCTTACTCCAGTAGAAGGATTAGTATAAGAAACTACAGCTACATCATTATCAAGGCTACCATAAGATACATACGCATAAGTGGAAAGTTCACTTTCTCCGCCACCGTTGTCAGTCCATAGAAGTGAATCCCATGCTCCCGGGACTCCGCTAAAAGAATGTCCGGTGAAATTATTGTCTCCAAGTAGCGAAGGTAATCCTGAAAGAGCAACCTTTTTTACTGAGACCCAAAATTTCCCATTACTAATTTGTACTGAATCTGCCCCGAGGTCATATTCTGTAACCGTTGGATATTTACGAGCATTTAGGACTGCAGACTCGTGCAGGAGAGTTGTGCCATCATCTCCATAAATCTTGAACTTAAATGTGCTATCTGCGCCCCATGGGGCTTGTGTGTTTTCGTAAAATGTATGTTTTACTTTCTTAATCCAGAGAGGGAATTGTACCCCCGGAAAGTCAGCGGAATTAAAATAAACTGCATATTCTACGGTATCATTAAATACCCAGGCAGGTTGTGCATTATAGTATTTTATCCACTCTATGCCTTTTGCTTCGTTTGTACTTAATAAACTAATTGATTTGTTAGTGTTGTTTCCTATACAATTTTCGCTAAGTAGCTTATTATTTATTGAAACTGCTTTGAATCCAAAACAATAAGTTGATAACAACACTCCGATTACACAAAATAATTTTTTCTTCATTTTCCCTCCGTTATTAGTTTTTTTGTAGTTTTCCACATTTGCATCATATGTATCCTCCTTAAAAACAATCTTATATATTTAACTCTATATTTAATTGTTGTCAAATTTGTTAATTTTTTTAGGCGTTGGCGTATTCTTTAATTCTTTTAAGACTATGGTAAAATTGATTTAGTATGTCTATAGACATGTTTCTAAAATAAGAATTTGCTCTTTATTGTATGGATAATGAAGTATCACCGCTTGCCGTAGTAAATTCTACGAGTGTTTCCGTTGTGTCTCCATATACTTTTTTAATTAGTCCCAGATTGGGTTTATACCATTCGTAGTAGGTTACATTAGTAGTATCGGAACCAAACATTTTTGAAAGTTTTTCTTCTACGAAATTAATTTCAATTTGATATTCATCTCCATTTCGTTCTGTTATGTTTGCTGTTGTATTCAAAGTTATTTTTATGGTATCGCCAAGAACTACTTTGCTTGTATTAAAAGAGTAAGCCCATGAGTTATCTATGCTTAGCGGTAGTTTTAACCATGGAAGCCACCATATAGCAAGCGTATCTTCTCGTCCAAAAATATTTATAGTGTAGAAGTATAATCGTTCTACTTGTTCTTTACTTTTCCACCAGTATTCCTGTTTTCCGTTTCTTTCCAATACGAAACTTTCTTTGCCATAGATAGTATTTGTTCCTGTAATGGCAACTTTTATTGTATTGTTGGATGGCAATGTTGAATAAGTTGCAGAATTATTTATTTGTAATGGAAAATAATCTGCACCTGTTCTAAAGCATAAAGGGCTTTGTTTGCAGGAAGTAAATAAAATTACGATTAAAAATATAACAACTCCGGATATGGAATAATATTTCATCAAAGTGAGATGATATTTTAAATTCCTAAAAAGTCAATTATAAAAATTGTATTTATATGTAGAGCAAAAGATTAGGGATTGTTTAATTTTGTCCCCAGGTAAAAGGTAAGAGATAATCCTTTAGGGACTGTATGCCAGGAGATTTCCTGTCTGACGAGAATATTTTTTGTGCTTACCAAAGGGATTAGTATCCCTACAGTTGAACAAATACCTTTTTCGTTCTCTATGGATTGATTTACTTTTCGGGTTATATAGTATGCTCCGACGCCAGCCGCTATCCGTGTTTTTTTTATGAATTTTAATTTTACGCCTTCTGTAATTTTAAATATATCCATATTTACATTGGTCTGGTTAAAAGAAGTTACTCTAAATTCAGAGGTGCCTGCTATTTTATTGACTTTTGCTATTTCCCATCTTACGCTAACTTCTTTGCCTGATGTAGCAGTATTTGCAAGTTCTCCCATTGGTGCGATTAGGCCAAGTCCTAACATTAAAATATTCATTTTTAATTTATGGAAGTTTTTAAAGGTCCGAGATACACGGATAATAAAAAACTTTTTAATAACTTCATCTTGGAATTTCTTTTATTTCAAAGGCTTCTATAATATCATTTGCTACGCATTTAAAATTAACACCTATCCCGCATTCAATGCCTGTTTCTACTTCTTTAACCGAATCTTTTATTCGTTTCAGACTTTCTATTCGACCTTCATAAACTATATTTTTTTCTCTGATTACTCTTACTTTTGCGCCTCTAACGATTTTCCCTTGCAAAACATAGCACCCTGCTATAAAGCCTACATCTGTTATCTTAAAAACTTGTTTAACTTCGGCTCTCCCTAATTGAACTTCTTCGAATTTTGCCGGCAATAATCCTTTAAGTGCCAATTGTATATCTTCGAGTACTTCATAAATAATGCTATAAGTTCTGATTTCAATACCTTTTTCTTTGCTTAGTTGTGTAGCATTGTTATTTTCTTTTACATTAAATCCGATTACTATCGCTTTACTTGTTGCGGCGAGTAGAATATCCGATTCATTGATTTCACCTACTCCTTTATGTAGAATACGAATTTTTGCTTCTTCTTCCGTTATATGTTCAAGTGCGTCTGCGATTGCTTCTGCAGAACCGGCGACGTCTGCTTTTATGATAAGTTTAAGTTCGTTTATTTCTCCTGTTTTTAGTTCTTTTTGCAATTGCTCAAGAGTTATCGGTTTTGTGCTTTTATCTGAGATATTTTTTTGTGCCGTTTTTCGTTCTTTTGATATTTCACGGGCTAATCTTTCATCTTTCACTACGGTAAAAGTGTCACCTGTTTCCGGTAATTCATCGAACCCACCTATCTGGACTGGTTCGGATGGGTGAGCTTTTGATTTATGTTTCCCCCATTCATCATAAAGCGCTCTAATTTTTCCACTAGCGTTTCCGGCAATTAATGGTTGGCCTACTTTTAGTATTCCGTGAGTTACTATAGCAGTTGCTACGGGACCTTTTCCTTTATCTAGTTTTGTCTCAATAATGGTTCCTCTTGCAGGTATATCCAGGGTAGTTTTTAATTCTAATAATTCTGCCTGAACAAGAATTGCTTCTAATAATTCCTGCACTCCTTCTCCTGTTCCGGCGGATATATAGCAACAAAGGGTTTCCCCACCGTATTTTTCCGTAACTATTTTATGTTCTAATAATTGAAGTTCTACTTTTCCGGGGATAACGCTAGGCAAATCTATCTTATTTACTGCCACTATTATAGGCACA
This sequence comes from bacterium, assembly GCA_028716385.1. Taxonomy (GTDB): domain Bacteria; phylum Hydrothermota; class UBA3073; order JACQXS01; family JAQTXJ01; genus JAQTXJ01. Next base: position 626,043 of record JAQUPX010000001.1, read on the forward strand.
TTTGCGTCTCGTGCATGATTGATTGCTTCAACAGTTTGAGGCATTACGCCATCATCTGCGGCGATAATCAATATTACTATATCAGTTATCTTTGCCCCTCTGACTCTCATAGCTGTGAATGCTTTATGCCCCGGTGTATCAATAAAAGTGATATGTTTCTCGCCTATTTTAACTCTATATGCTCCTATATGTTGGGTGATTTTTCCTGCTTCTGTTTCTGCTACATTATTATGGCTTATGTAGTCAAGTAATGTAGTTTTGCCGTGGTCAACATGTCCCATAATAGTTACTATTGGGTCTCGAGGAGTGTTTTCTTCTATTTTTTTCTCTTCTTCTACGTAAGTAGGAATAAGTTCTGCTTCGTAACCGTATTCCGCGGCTATTGTGGCAGCCGTATCAAAGTCTATTCTCTGGTTTATAGTCACTAAAAGTCCCATCTCAATACACTTTGTAATAAGGCTAATCGGATTTTCCCCTAAGAGTTGAGCAAGGTCTTTAACAGGGGTATTGGTGCTAATTTGTATTTTGTTCGTCAGAGTATTTTCTTGTAAGGCATCTTCTTTCGCTCTGTATTTTTTTGGTCTTTCGCCCATTTCAATTTTTTTGATAGTTTCTCTGACTCTTCTTTCGGTTATTATCTTATCTTTTTGTTTTTTCGCAGCATTTATTATAGGTTGTGGTCTGTATGCATGCGCTCTTATCGTTTGTTTTGCTTTTTCTTCTGATTTGACTGCATCTTTTTGTGTCTGCATTCCTTTTTTGCATTCTTCTATTATCCCATCAGTCAAAAAGGCAGTGGAACTAACTATTTTATGCCCCAATTTATTTAGTAATTTCATAAGAGCTTTGCTTGACAAATTTAACTCTTTTGCTACTTCGTAAAGTCTTTTCATTTTTTTATTATTTGTCTATTTCTACTTTTTCATTTGTATTCTGCATTTGATTGGATACTATATTATATATTTCAGTGGCTTTTTCTTCGCCTATTTCCGGTACTTTTGCAAGTTGTTCTATGCCTTTTTCCAGTATATCGGCTGTTGTCATAAACCCATTATTTACGAGAAGATTTTTTGTATTGTTGTCTAATTCTTTAATAAAGGTAATCCCTTTGTTCTTAAATTTACTTTCGGATATTATATCTATTTTGTATCCTGTTAATTTTGATGCCAACAATGCATTTTGTCCACCTTTGCCAATGGCTTTAGGTAAATCTTCATCTTTTACTATAACACTCATTTTTTTGTTGTCTTTATCAACATCAGATTTCAATATGGTAACGCTGGATAGAACCCTACTAACTAATGTTTTTAGGTCGGTAGAATATTGTATAACATCAATTCTTTCATTGTTAAGTTCTTTCATAACAGCTTCTATTCTTGAGCCTCTTACTCCAACGCATGCGCCTACAGGTTCTACTTTTAGATCGTTTGAAATAACTGCTACTTTTGCTCTGATTCCCGGTATTCTTGCGACAGCTTTAATTTGAATAATATTTTCTTGTATTTCAGGGATTTCTTTTTCTAATAATTTTTTTAATAAGTTTGGGTGACTCCTTGACATTAGAACTTCGCCATTGGGCGTTACATCTAATATATAACCTTTTATTGGGTCTCCCTGATTATATCTTTCGCCCGGTATTTGTTCTCGCGCAGGGAGGACGCCTTCCGCGTCTTTTAACTTGGCAATAATTTCATTTTTATCTACTTTTTGTACTGTGCCCACTATTATTTCATCTGTTTTTTTAGTGTACACCTCTTTTACCTTTTCTTTTTCTTTTTCTTTTATTTTTTGTTCAAGTAATTGCCTGGTCAAGATAACAGCATTTCTTCCAAGACTTTCAAATGGAATTCTAACTTTAATTTCTTTGTCAAGGGATGCGTTTTTAATTATTTCCTTAGCTTCTTTAAGCGATATTTCCATTGTGGAATTAATCGGATCGGTTACCACTTTTTTTATAAGAAATAGTTCTATGCTCCCATCTTTTTCAGAGATATTTACTTCTGATTTTACGTTTTCGCCCAATTTAGTTTTTATAACACTCTTAATCGTATCTTTAAATAGTTCTATTGCAAGTTCCTTTGGTATGCGCAAAGATTGCGACATTTGATTTATTGCACTTAGTACGGTTCCCATAATGTCTCTTTTGTTAAGGTTTAATGGCCTTAAACTTTGTTCTATCCTCTTTATAAATGTTTTGAATAGTTTCTAAAACAAGCTCTTTATTTACTTTTGTGTTTATTTTTTTGTCTCTGGTTTTTATTTCAACTTCATTATTCTTGAGAGAGTTTTCTCCTATTATTATCTGGATTGGTATTCCGATAAGATTCGCATCCTTGAATTTAATCCCTGCGCTTACATCCCTGTCGTCAAATAATGGCTCAAAACTACTAAGTTCAGAATATATCTTTTCAGCCGTAGCTTTTATCTCGGGGACGCTTATATTCAAGGGAATAATAATTACTTTAAACGGAGCAATTTCCATGGGCCATATTATGCCTTCGGGATCATTATTTGTTTCAATTGCTGCTGCCATTATTCTTTCTATCCCTATTCCGTAGCTTCCCATATATATAGATTTTTTTTGCCCGCTTTTGTCAAGAACAGTTGCTCCTAATGGGGTTGAATATTTTTTCCCGAGGTCAAAAATATGTCCCAATTCAATAACAGGTTCTAGGTTAATTTCTTTGTTACACTTTGGACACGGGTCTCCGTTATCCGGAATTTCGATATCTTCCCATTGAGTTACTTGAACGTCTCTTTCTATATCTACTCCTGTGAAATGGTATAAATTTTCATTGGCTCCCGTAACTAAATTATTGCTATTCTTTAGTGAATTTGCAGCAAGTACTTTTATTGGCTTTGGTAAACTAACCGGAGATATATATCCTACGTCGGCGTTAATAAGAGTTTTAACTTCATTGGGAGTGGCGATTCTAAATGTCCCTTTGGTCTCTGTATTAGCTATCTTTATTTTATTTAACTTGTCCATACTGATTTCGTGATTGCCTCGTAATAATACAAATACGGGTTCAGAATCATAAAAATATAATATGCTTTTCATCAATTTATCTGCAGACACATTTAAGAATTTAGATATTTCATCAACGGTGCCTTTTACGGGTGTATGAACTTTTTTTAATTCGGAACTTTGTTCTTTTGAGGTACTTTTAACTTCCCCAATTTTCCCTGTTTCTTTGTTAGCCGAATACTCACAATTTTTACAAGTTACAATAGAATCTTCCCCGTACGGAGAAGACACCATAAACTCTTCTGATTTTCCACTGCCCATTAATCCGGAAGAAGCATCAACAATTTTATAACTTAATCCACAGCGAGTAAGAATTTTTTCATAAGCATTTCTATGTTTTGCATAACTTTCCATAAAAGACGCTTCATCTACATCAAAAGAATAAGAATCTTTCATAATGAATTCCCTTGCTCTTAATACTCCTCCACGAGGTCTCGGTTCATCTCTGAATTTAGTCTGAATTTGATAAAAAATACAGGGTAATTCTTTATAAGAATGAATCTCTTTGCTTACAAATTCCGTTATAGGTTCTTCATGAGTAGGGGAGAGGCATAATTCTCTATTCCCTCTATCTTTGAGTCTAAAGATTTCTGCGCCCCATCCTGCAAGTCGTCCTGTTTTTTCCCATAATTCTGCCGTGGATAACGCCGGCAATAGTATCTCTTGAGCGCCTATTTTATTCATTTCTTCTCTTATGATATTAATGATATTCAAACATACTTTCCAGCCAAGCGGTAAATAAGTATGTACACCACTAATGCTTTGTCTTATGAGTCCGACTCTTATAGATAGAGCATGAGATGGAATCTCTATGTTTTTAGGTTGCTCTTTGAGAGTGGGTAAAAAACTTTCTGTCCATTTCATATGCTTTTTTATATAATAAAAAAACCTGAGATTTCACTTTTATATAAAATCTCAGGTTTCTATGCTTTAGTGTTTCTTTTCCTTTTCTTTATCTTTGTCGTGTTTTTCTTCTTCTTTAGGTTCTTCTACTTTTTTTTCTGTTATTTCTTCTTCAATTTTTTCTTCTTCGAATTCTTCTTCAATTTTTTCGAGTAAATTCTTTTCGTCTTTCATTTTTACCAATACAGTATATATAAGAGTTTGTCCTGCGCTCCATATACTTATTCCGTAAGCCAGAACAAAGAACAGTATACCATAGAAACTCATACCAACTAAGAATCCTCCGATAATTTCTGCCCAATTCCCGGCTGACCATGTTGGAGGAGCAATTATTAACACCGGTGCAACTCGGGATACTATTTTTTCAATCCAATCAATAGTAGGTATTGCAGGTAAATAACAAATTCCGCGAGTCCAGATTATATCCCACCATCCTCTTGGTCCTGCCCAAAATCCACAACCCCATTGCATCAGAACTAATCCTTGCTTAACAATCCATCCAAGGACAAGAGTTCCTATTACTGCAAATACGCCGACAAGTATTTCCCACAGTAGTAATCGCCATGTCTGGTCGTTTAAGCAACTGAATACTTCAAATAAAGTATCAAAAACATCAGATTCGCTCGAGCCAGCTATAGAAGGGCCTATTATTAAACTTACTAATAGAACGATTCCAAGATATACTATAAATATAGCACCAAAAGCTACGGGAATAAAGAACATCCCGGCGAACAATTGTCCTGCATAAGGTATTCTTCCAATTAGTCCACATACAAATCCAACAACTAATAAAGAGGCGATAAATATTATAAGAACCAAAGGAGAAAGCATAACTGCTTTCCATTGTTTCATTGAATATTTTACAGCATCAGTAATCTCATAAAATTCATCTCCCCGTAATTGTTCAATAGTAAGTTTGGAGATTGCGCCTATAGAAATAAAATTAACTCCGGCGAATAATGCTAACCCTACAATCCATAATGCCCAGTTATACCATGCGAAAGAAGTCTCTCCTATTATGGGGACGGGTATAAATTTATATGTTTGCCATATACTTATCCAATTCCAGTCAAAACATGTAAGATAAGCACAGTAAGTTAGTATAGAGTAGAAAGCAGTCCCTATAAGTAACCCAAGAGTAGCGACCCATATTTTTTTAGCGGAAAAACCTATTCGTGGCGCTCTCAGAATGTCTGTAAAATTAAACTTCATCTTTCCTCCTTTTTTCTTCTTATAGTATTTATCCTTTACTAAGTTAGATAAGCTACAATATTTAAAAGCAAGCTTTTGTCAACAAAAAACTTTTTAATATTGGTTATTAAAAAACAAATTATCTTTTTTAACAAAAAAGGTTCAGAATCAAATTATTTAATCAATATAAATTTCGTATGTTTATTAAAAACAGGTGTTTCCAAACTAACAAAATAAACTCCTGATACAAGCGATTCTGTATTCAGGGTTACTTTATTAAGTCCTTTATTCTGTTCTTTATCAAGAATAGTTTTTACAAGTTTCCCTGTAATATCATAGATGTTTAATTTGGTTTTGCAATTAGCAGGGAGATTGTATTCTATATTAACCGGTTTTGTAGAAGCAATAGAATTGCATTTGAGAACAAATTCCTGTTCGGATGTTTGAGAATAAGTCACCCCAACGTTGCCAACGTTTACTTCTTCCAATTCTCCCCAATTTCCCCATCCGCGAGAATTATTTCCTCTAACGTTGTACCAGTATTTACCGTAAGGTTTGCTTGTTATATAATAGGATGTATCAGTTATGGCATTAGAGATAGTAGCGATAGTTCCATAAGTAGGAACGGGGTAAATATCGTCAATATATACACCAAGTTGTGCTGTTCCTGCGTCATACGCATTTCTAAACCTAATATACAAAGACTTATATCCTGCCGGGAAAGGATATGATTTCCGTGTCCATGTATTATGTGTCCCGGTAAAAGAATCAACCATATCCCATTCTTTCCCTTCCTTTGACACTTCAAACCACATCCAATCTACATTATTTTCATGATAAACCCATACCCAGAAAGTAATGGAATCTACTTTAGGAAGGGGATAATTAGATGTCATAGCCGTAATCGTACCGTTTGACCTCCCCGAAAAGTAACTTTTACTTCCGCTATGTTTTTGGGTTGTCGCTAATGAAAACCCTTCCAATGTCCACCATCCCCTATCTGACTCTGCATCATCCGTATTAAGCGTCATAGTTTTGTATTCCTGTAATTCATATTTATCAGCAGGTTGTTTTTCCCATTTTATCGAAAAATTAGGTGAAACGGAATCTATTGCTTGAATTTCAGGCGCTTTAATCTTTGTAGTCAGCGTATTCTTTACATAATTTGCCGTATCTGCAAGAAAAAACAGCCCTTTCAAATTATTGCTTACTTCGGTTGCTAAAATAGAACCTGTTGGATTGGCAGTATTACACGCTTCTACACTATAAGCAAGCATATTTTCGCCCTCGACTTCAAGCGCATGTCCATATAGCCAGTCATCGCTTCCACCGGTAACTCCCCCCCCCACATAAGCATAAATTTGCTGCCCGCTGTAACTTCCAATAGCACTTGCTAATTGCCCTCCAATCTGGCTCATTAAAGCTCCATCAGGTGTCGCGTCTGATTTATATCCCCATGGCCATAAAACCGTTCTTGAGTAAGTATGATAGGATACAATAATATTTACATCTATTGTCTTTAGAAAATTACTTATATGTTTAACTCCCGAATCCTGAAACGGGGCATATCCACAAAATGTTATCTGTGTGGTACCAAAAACTGCACGCCCGCCCCATTCACCTGCTATTTCCCCATTACAACTGCCATTCCAATTACGGTTTGGGTCCATGGCCGGGGTCTGACGATCTTTTCGCCAAGTCGCATTTCCTCCATCGTGAGAGTATGCATAGCCATCGGGATTTGAACAAGGTATTATCCAGAACTCTCTTGAATTAACCAAATTTGCAATATGAGTATCCGAACTGTATTTTTTTGTAAGCGTGTCAGCAAAATTCAAAGGTATTACAAGACCTGGCCACTCATCAGCATGCTGGTTTCCCATTATTAGAAAAGACGGTTCATTTTCATCGGTATTTACATTATCTGAAATTTTTAATACAAGAATATCCTTGCCTTCAACTGTTTTGCCAATAGCGTACAATTTTGCAATAGAAGGATAAGTTGAAGCTATTGTATTCATTTTTGTAGTAAATTCTGTGTAAGTAGGATAATCGGCCTTAGCGGATTCTAAATATTTTTCAAAATCCGGGAGTACTATGGAAAATCCTTTCCCTAATTTACCAAGCTCTTCCTGGGATACTATAATATCTACCCATTTACCAAATTCACACCCTGCAATATCATATTGCTGAAGTTCCGCAATAGTTGTATTGTAAACTCTTACCAACATTTTAGGACTTTCTGTTTTAGGTTGAGAAATATTTATCCCTAAAACCAGAGATAAAAAATAAACGAACATAAAACCTCCTTTTTGGTTTTCTAATAGTTAGGTGTTTTAAATAAATAAATATTTTCTATTTTATTGCTTTTTAATGCAAACTCTAATGAGTATCCTGCATAAGTTCCGGGCTCTTTAAAGGCAGAAAAAAAGCGGATAATCACATTGTCTTTAGCTGTAGCTGCATTTGTATATTTGAAGTTATATCTTTCGGTTTCGTCGGAAAAGAAATGTTGGATAAGTTTGTTTCCCAATATCTGATTAGTGTCAGACAAAAACTTTTCTATTTCTATTTTAGTTTTCATAATTTCATTCGGAACACTATCCATCTGACAATTAGTATATGGGTATTTTTCCGCAATCACCTTTCTATAATCATTTTCATTCAAGAAACTTACCCATTCAGGAACTTTCTTATTGGCATAGCATCCTACAAATAATAGAATTGCTAATATAAATAAATACTTAGACACTGTATAAATTCTAAATAACTATATTTCCTCTACAGTATAAAACCGAATTCTTCTATAAGAAAATGAATTTACCTTTTTCCTCGTGCGAATTGTTTTTGATTTTATAGAAATAAATTCCTGATTTTAGTTTTTTGCCTGTGTTATCGTGTCTATCCCAGATTAAAGTAGTTACCGGTGAATTATCTGTAACCGTAGAGAAAGATTTGACTGCTGCTCCGCTAACATCGTAGATTTGTAAGCTAATTTTTGTTCCTTGGGCTACTCCCGATAATCTGAAGTTAGCATTTCCGCTTGCCGGATTAGGATATATTTTCGTTAATGGTCTTGTAAAATCCGTTTTTTCGGCAATTCCTATAGCTACAGTGTCTTTATGAACGAGCAAATCAGGGTCACCCAGTAAAGTAAAACCATATTGCAAAAGTCGTTCCTGGTCACTTGAATGAGCACCTGCTGCGTGGGCTCCCTTGGTTGTAGAAAAAGCATATCCTATTGGGTTATCGTTGTCCTTGAATAATGAAACGGCCATTTCTTTCATCAAATTATCAGAGTTAGGATTAAGTCCAACACAAGCATTTCCTGTAAAGGCAATTGCGCCTCCATTAGGAGCAAGCATAAAACCTTCGGATGGACAGTCCTCTTGATGGAATCGGACAACTTTGCAGGCAATTGTATTGAATACGAATAATTTATTATACCCATTCGTCAATGCTAAGGCATCTGCTAATTTAATTGACTGGCTTTTAGCTGCATTCACATAGAGACTTACCGAATCCCCATGAGATGACCAACATACAAAATGAGGGCCTGTATTTAGTTGGGCTACTGCTTGTGTTTTTCCGCTAAAACCATCACTTTCATAAAACTTAGTAAAATTATATTTTACCGGCATCTGCCCTGCAATTTCATCCATACGAGCATCAAAAGTTGAAGTTGGTGCTATAAATACTCCTCCTGTCATATTCAATACGTAGCCAAGAGATGTATTTGTTGTATAACTTTCTATTTTATCCACAAGTATTTTTGCTTCCCCTGTGCTTCCTGCAGGCAATCTTCCAACAATCACATCGGGAGCCATATCCGGAATACTGTCATACCATGGGTCACCCCAGTCTGCATCATTATTGCTGTTCCATGGTCCATTTAGGTCTGAAAAATACAGGTCACATGTAATTCTTTTGTCATCAGTTACCATAGCAATTCGCCACCAACACTTTCTTGCAGGAACCATATTTGTGTCCCCGCAAAGTGCAACATATACTGTCCCATGATTCGCAAAATAATCTTTAAGGAAATACCAGACTTTTTCCGCATTGTCCCTACCTGTTGTATAATTGCTAAGTATCCAGCTCATAGTTTTTACTTGAGCCGTCATACCTTTTGCTATTTTCCAATTAGCTAATCTCTGGAACTCAGATGCAAGCGCATCATTTGTAACAATTAAATACTCTGCCGTATCTGCAAGAACAGGTAAAAAACTAACTTCATTGCTTAAGACATCTTCAGGATTATCAACTATTTCTCTGACCATCTTACGGAACACTTCTTTCCCGAGTTCTGTCTTTCTTAAAGTAACAGAAGGATCTTCTTTGTAATTAATAGTCAACTCAACTTTAGAATAGAGTTTTAACTTCTTTTCTGAAGGGATGTATTTAACGGGATGGATATTAAGATATACAATTTTATACCCTCCCATATTTTGTTCCCCATACTCAACTAACTTTTCCGGATATTCTGTGGATAACGCATAAGTCTTTACATCCGGCTCCATAAATGGAGCTTTGGTTTCTTCTGATACAACGGAAGGCAATTGAGCAGGATAAACTTTATATGTCCCTGAAATATCTTCACATTCAGTATAATTGATAATTACATTTTCTAACTTAGCATTAGAAGGTATAGATAGTTGTACCATTTTAGAGGGAAGCTGTGGTTTTCCCGCTTTATCCGTTAGTTGCACACTTTTCATCTTAACAACATCAAACCCGTCACTTTGAGAAAAAGAAAGATTTCCCTTATCAAAAACAAACGTCTTTTTCAATGTCCCTGCATAAGAAACCATTCCTATGCTCAACAAGAAAAGTAAAACACCTACCTTACATTTGTTCATTTTTCCCCCTTAGAAACTCTTTCTGCCTTTGGCAAATTAGAGTCTCTTGTCCAGCAACTGGACTTACTACTTCTAACAGAATTATAAAGGTTGTTAATTTTATACACTAACATTAACATGTATCCTAAATTTTATTTCGTCAATACTAATCTTATAAAAAATATAACATCCTGCTCTGTCTTTTAACTAACCATTACTCTCTCTGTTTTTTGTCTCATACTCTCTTATACGCTATCTGTGTTCTTTATTCCACATCTGTCTGTGTCAATATCTTCGTTCCTCTGTGTTTCGTATCTATCTGACGGCTAATATTTTGCTAACATTCTTGCGATTTCCGGAATTTACTACACAGAAATATATTCCGGCTCCTATTTTATTTCCCAAGTCATTTTTCCCATCCCAGTATGCAGTATGTGTACCTGCATCCTGCTCGCTATTCACAAGCTGTTTTACTAATTTACCTGCTATATCATAAATACCTACCTGAACTTTCTCTTTTTTCTCAATTGAATAACAAACATTGGTATTGGAAGTAAACGGATTTGGAGATACCTTTACGGTAAATGTATTCTTATTGGAGGTTTCTTCAGTTGCTATACTCGTAACAGATATTTTAGCTCCCTGGTATATTTCTCCTGTTGAAGTATTCTGGATAAAAGCTACGATACTGCAATTGGATGGATTCCATCCTCCGCCCGAGCTGATTCCGAAGTCTTTTGTCGAATCAAGAGAGGCGCCTGCGGCTAAGGATACAGGACTTCCGGCAGCACGAAGCAGGTCTCTTAATACATCATAATAACCTGAAAGATTTGTTTCAGTGATTGCAATGTAAAGTAATCCGCTTAAAGAACTTCCTGATACGTTTGTGATGTGCGCAGTGACGTACCCCTTTCTTGTCGATGGGTTATAGAAGGACTTAGAAAGGTCTATCGTTACTTTAGGTGCAACGACCTTGCGGGTATTAAAATCGGTTCTAAAAGTACTGTATGTTGTACCGGTTCTTCCTATTATACCATCACACACAGTAGTAGGGCTGCCTGTTACACCATAATCATTTTTCCTTTTAGCATGTTCGGTTGTATAAAACGATTCACCGGATACGGGAAAATATGAAACAACAGCTAAAGAATCTCCAGCTTCTCCTACTAATTGATGCAGCGCCGCTGCAGTCGCTGGGCAGGATGGTCAAGCCGTGCTGGTAAATTCTTCTACTATTACTACTCTCTGCACTGCCGATGCTTGACTTACCAAAGTCATCATAATGCAAGCGATTCCTAAAAAAACATTTTTACGCATATTCCCTCCTATTAAAATTTTTCGCTTTTATAAAAGAATATTTATTACTTTCTATTAACCCCTATTCGTCATTCCCGAGAAAGCGGGAATCTATCTTATCCTGCCTGCCAGTGTTTTGGGTGCATGTTTGGCAGGCAGGCAATTTCTATATCTATCTGACCGACATTATTTTACTAACATTTTTATGACTTCCGGAGTTTACTACACAGAAATATATTCCGGCACCTATTTTATTTCCCAAATCATTTTTCCCATCCCAGTATGCAGTATGTGAACCTGCGTCCTGTTCGCCATTCACAAGCTGTTTTACTAATTTACCTGCTATATCATAAATACCTACCTGGACGTTCTCTTTTTTCTCAATTGAATAACAAACATTAGCATTGGAAGTAAATGGATTTGGAGATATCTTTACGGTAAACGTATTCTTGTTGGAGTTTTCTTCCGCTGCTATACTTGTAATGGATTTTTTTGCGCCTTGGCACACTTGTATGCCTTTGCCCGAAGTCTTCTGGTACCAGACAACTACATTGCAATTGCTCGCATTCCAACTCCCGCCAATCGTAAAACTCTGCGTTACGTCGGTAGAAGCTCCGACCGCTAAATTCTTGGTAGTCCCGCTATAACTCGGTAACATACTCCTTACTACGTCATATAACATACTCTGACCTTGCCACGTATACGAAATGTTCGTCTCGGTAATCAGCACGTGAACGACTCCCGATAACGCAACACCCGATACGTTGACAACATGAGCCTTAACCGTACCGGTTTTTGCTCCCGGATTATAAAAAGTTCCTGCTAAATCTATCGTTACTTTAGGTGTAGGTGCAACCAATTTAAGAGTGTCAAAATACCATCTGCTGTCGGCGTAACTGGGAGCTCCCTGGTTAGCCCACCCGTCATATAATACAAAAGGAGTTCCGGGAATTCCGTAATAAGTGTATGCCCTGCTATTAGAAGCGGCCAAATAATAAGGATCGCCGCCGTTACCACAGTGATGAGAAACTATTATTAACGTATCGTTTGCTTCTTGTGCTAATTGATGCAGCCCCGCTGCAGTCCCTGGACAGGTCGGTCACGTGGTTGACGTGAACTCCTCAAATACATATACTTTTTGCTGCAGTGCCATTGCTGAACTTGCCAAAGCCACCAAACAACACAAGACCCCTAAACCTTTACGCATATCTCCTCCTCTACTTCTTTTAATAAATTTATTGTTTATAATACGATTAAACTCTTTGTTGAAATAGCTTTTCCGTTTACATTTAACTTACAGAAATACATTCCTGAACTTACTTTGTTGCCGTTATTGTCTTTTACATTCCAGTCTAAAGTTTTCATCCCGGATGACTGCGCCTCATTTGATAAAGTTTTTACAAGTTTCCCCGATATGTCATATATGGTTACGTTTACTTTTGAGTTTTCTGCTAACATATAGGAAATAGTAGTTTTAGTAGTAATCGGATTAGGTGTAACGGAATTTAACTGTGTTGTTACGGGTAATAGCTCGGATTCTTCTGCCCCGACATAAGAAACCATTGCCCTTATCATAAAATCACTGGCATAATAATCCGGCATAGTCTCTGTAGGATTTTTCCACATTCCATAATCATAAGCTATCATTCTGGCCCCGGCATTAAGTCCTCCATCCAACCCTAAAGCCGTTTCCATATAACCTGCACCACTTGAGCCTAACGCCACAACTATAAAGAAATCCCCGGTATAAGATGGCTGTGTGGAAAAATTTACTGTGTACCACCCATTTGATGAAGGTGTGAAAGTAGCCGATGTCCCAAGAGTCCCGGGATTGCCACCATTATTAGCATACACATAAACAGTAGATTGTTTCCACGAGCCTTCATATTTATACATATATAATTTTGCGCTTGTAACTCTGCAGTTTCCGGTTGGAGTAAACCTTACTCCATATCTTTCATAGCACTCCGGTCAGCTTACACTCCAATAATGAAACGTGCTCATACTTCCATTATCGTATTTAATTTCGGTATCGCAGAAAATAGTATTGCTTAGACAAAACATTCCTGCGAGAATCCCCACAAACCTCAAATGCCTCAACATATTCCCCCTCCTTTTTTTCAAGGGGACAAGTTTTTAATTTGTCCCCTTGATTTTGTGCCTATAAAACCACTAAAGTCTTTGTTAACGTATTTGTCCCTGCTCTTAATTTGCAGAAATACATACCTGAACTTACTTTGTTTCCAAGATTGTCTTTTGCATCCCAGTTTATTGTTTTTGTTCCGGTCGTCTGAATTCCGTTATCAAGCGTTTTTACTAATTTTCCGGATAAATCATAGATGTTAAGTTCTACTTTACTGCACTGTTTCAGTGAGTAAGAAATAGTTCCGTTATTAACTATTGGATTTGGTAAAATCTTTAATTCCACATTTCCCAATGCTAATTCCGCACTCTCTTCTACTCCTACATAAGTTACGTTTGCTCTTAATACAAAATCACCGTCATATCCCGGATTATACCAGCTTGGCGGGTTATCTGAAACGCCCATTCTATCATCATAATTAAGTCCATCGTCTATGCATATTCCTATGTAAGCATCCATTTCTTGCGGACCTACAAATATATAAAAATCTCCCGCTATAACAGGCTGTGTAGATAAAACCGGTGAAAAATATGCACCGCTTGTGTTAGTAGTGACATTAAATGTCCCCTGACTTTTAAGTGTTCCGGGTTGACCACTGTTATCATCATAAACATATATATCAAATGTTGAAGTAGCGCCCGACTGGTTAACTATATACACTTGCGCTCCCGTAACTCTGGAACTTGATTTCCCTGTCGGAGTAAACCTTACTCCGTAATAATTGCCACAATTCGGTCACATCGGGTCGTAGCCTTTAACGAATTTTGGGGTTCCGTTATCATATTGGATTTTTGCCCCGGTACAAACCTGTCCGCTAAAGAACAGGATTCCAAATGCAGCTACTGCAAAAATAGAACGTTTTAACATCTGCACCTCCCGTGCTTAGATTCTTTTATAGTTTATTTTATCATTATAACTTTCATTGTTTTACTGGTATTATTCACTTTTACTTTATAGAAATACATTCCCGGCGAAACCTGTTTACCATATCTATCTTTCCCATCCCAGCCGATATTATAGGAACCTGCAGATTTAGGAGAATTGTTCATAATACAACGAACTTCCCTGCCGGTTATGTCAAAAACGTACGCCGATACTATAGTCCAAAACTTGCTTTCTAATTTTACGCTTGTTTGGTGAACAAAAGGATTAGGCCAGCAAGTTGACAATGTATAAGGTTCGGTTGGTTTTACTGTTTCTACGGCTTGCATTGTGTCTACTAGCCAGGGATTAAAGTTTATGCTGCGAACACTGCTTTTTAACGTATCGCTTATTGCATTTCCCGTGCCGCTCGGATTAAGCGTTGCGTGATAAGGTCCGCTTGCAGCACCCCACCAGTTGTTTGTTGCGTCTATTGTTCCGGTTGTAAAGTAAGTATATTTCATCCCATATTGTGTATGACCCGATATCTGGTTGTTGTTTACGGTTATCTCTGAAGCATTCATCATTTTGACTTCTATCCCTATTTTGTCGTTGTTTTTTATGGTATTATTCCTTATTGTAAGGGTATGTGTCTCATTCTGTCCAAAAATAGCTATTCCTCCGGTACCAAAAGCAGCGGTATTACCTACAATATAGTTGTTTTCAATAATCGCGCCTGTTCTGATAATTGCAATTCCTCCTCCTCCGTTGGACATATTGCCGCTTCCGTTTGCGCTATTAGTTATTATGGTATTTCCTCTGATTATTGGGTCATAATCACTGTCGGATGCGAAACTATATACCCCACCTCCGTTTCCGTCACTCCATTTTTCTCCGTCTTTCCCTTTTTTTGCCATAGCAGCGTTATTATATATTAAACAACTTTCTATGATTGCATTTGACCTCTCCAAATAAACTCCTGCACCTTCATTTGCCGTATTGTTAGTAAATATATTATTTTTTACTCTCATATGGCTGTTCCAGAAACGTAACCCGCCGCCCTCCTTGTCCATTCCTCCGGTCCCACCCGTAACCTTAAAACCTTGTATTAAGGAATTAGAGTCTGTTCCACAACCTGTCGCAGCATTTATTGTTACATAGCCGGTGCCATGTATTTCGGTGACCGTTGCTCCTGACTCGCTTACCAATTTAATGCCGTCTTTGCTGAATGCTACGTTTTCATTATAAGTCCCGGGAGCTACAAGAATGCTGTCTCCGTTTACGGCGGCAGTCATAGCCGCTCCAATTGTAGAATACTGGGATGGCACCCTGCGGGTTGTCCCGAAACATAAAGAAGCCATTACTAAAACTACCGAAATCAACATTGTTTTCTTCATTCTTCCCCCTTTTATTTCTGTTTCTTCTTTTTCCTCACTACTTCATACTCTCTGCTGTCTACTTGTAATTTATCTTATCATTATAACTTTCATTGTCTTGCAAGTATTATTTACTTTTACCCTGTAGAAATACATTCCCGGCGGAACCTGTTTCCCGTACCTGTCTTTTCCATCCCATCCGATATTATAAGAACCTGCCGATTTGGCAGAATTATTCATAATACAGCGAACTTCCCTGCCTGTGATGTCAAAAACTATTGCCGAAACCAATACCCAGTAACGAGCATCAAGCTTTACGCTTGTTTGGTGAACAAAAGGATTAGGCCAGCAAGTTGATAATGTATAAGGCTCAGTCGGTTTTACTGTTTCTATGGCTATGAGTGTATCCCTTAACCAGGGATTAAAGTTTACGCTGTGAACACTACTTATTACCGTATCCCCTACTGCGTCACCCAATCCGCTCGTATTAAGGGTTTTGTGATAAGGCCCACTTGAATCACCCCACCAGTTATTTGTTGCATCCAGGACTCCAACTGCACGATACTCGAATTTTAACCCGTACTGATGTCCGGAAATTTTGTTATTATTAATATGCGCATTTGTTGCGCTAAGATATCTCATATCTATTGCTACACTGTCATTATCTTCCAGAATATTATTTGTTACTATAATCTCGTATACCCCGCCCATTGACATAAAGGCAATCCCACCATTTCCATATTTTGCCGTGTTATTAGCTATGTAGTTGCCTATTGCTGTTCCTGCAGTTTTCTGAAATGCAATAGCCCCTCCACCATTGATGAAATTCCCGTTTCCATTCGCATCATTATTTATTATAGTGTTATACCTGACAATAGGTTTTCCATCCCCAAAATCTGAAAAAGTATAAATACCACCGCCGGTGCCTCCAGGGGGCGAGCTAACTATAGCATTATTGCCATATATTAAACAACTCTCTATGACTGCATCTGACCTCTCTAAATAAAACCCGCCACCTTCATTCGCGTGATTCCCTGTAAATATACATTTCCTGACTGTTATAGCCTGTTTCCACATACGAAGTCCACCACCTTCTCCACCGTAACCACCGGTTCCCCCCGTAACCTTAAATCCATAAAGTAGGGTAGAAACATCCATGCCCGATACCGAAGTACTGATGGTTACTCCTCCGTTTCCATGTATTTCCGTAGAATCAGCTCCTGACTCACTAACTAAATGAATACCATTAGATTTGTAAACAATATTTTCGTTGTAAGTTCCCTTTGCTACAAGTACAGTGTCATTACTTGCGCAAGCATTCATAGCTGCTGAAATTGTGGAGTATTGAGACGGCACACGCCGAACTGTTCCAAAACACAAGGAAGCCATTGTTAAAACGACAAAAACTAACATTATTTTCTTCATCCTGCCTCCTTTTTTCTTATTTCTTTTCGTCACTGTCCATCTCTATATTTCTCTTTCTTTATGCTTTCTTTGTAATAGTCCTGTTTTTTATTTGTTAATTTTGATATTTAATATTTGATTTTTGATATGTTTTTTACCGTATCATTATAACTTTCATTGTTTTACTTGTATTATTTACTTTTACCCTATAAAAATACATTCCCGGTGAAACCTGTTTCCCATATCTGTCTTTGCCATCCCAACTAATATTATAAGAACCTGCCGATTTAGCAGAATTATTCATAATACAGCGAACTTCTCTGCCCGTTATATCAAAAACTATTGCCGAAACCAATACCCAGTAACGAGCATCAAGCTTTACGCTTGTTTGATGAACAAAAGGATTCGGCCAGCAAGTGGAAAGAGTATAAGGAAGTTCAAGGGGTTTTACTGTTTCTACGGCTATAGAATGTTTCCACGGGTCAAAATCAATACTGTGAACACTGCTTTTTACGGTGTCTTTTACTTCATCTCCTGTACCGCTTGGATTAAGTGTCGGATGATAAGGTCCGCTTTCAGCGCCCCACCAGTTATTTGTCGCATCTATTACTCCGTTTGTGTAATAAGTGTATCTTAATCCATACTGATGTCCTGTAATCTCGTTATCATTAATGTGCATATTAGTTGCGCCGGCATAGCGAACATCTATTGCTACGCTGTCATTATTTTCTATAATGTTATTTGTTATTATTATATCATATACTCCGGCCATTGACATAACTGCAATCCCGCCATTCCCGTATTTTGCCTCATTGTTGGCTATATAATTACCTATTGCTGTTCCGGCAGTTTTCTGAAACGCAATAGCTCCACCGCCATTGATGAAATTTCCATTTCCCTGCGCGTCATTATTTATGATAGTGTTATATCTGACGATCGGGTAATAAGGCCCAAAATCTGAAAAAGTATAAACTCCGCCGCCCGTTCCTCCGGTTGACTGCCTATGCTCTGCTACGTTGCCATATATCAAACAACTTTCGATGACTGCATCTGACCTCTCTAAATAAAACCCACCGCCTTCATTCGCCGTATTCCCCGTAAATATACATTTCCTGACTGTTATGTTTTGTTTCCACATACGGAGTCCACCGCCTTCTCCATCGTAACCTCCTGTCCCTCCCGTAACTTTAAACCCATAAAGTAAAGTAGAAACATCCAGTCCCGATACCGTAGTGCTTATAGTTACCCCTCCTGTTCCATGTATCTCCGTAGAATCAGCTCCTGATTCACTAATTAATTGGACACGATTGACATCGTAAACAACATTTTCATTATATGTTCCTTTTGCTACAAGTATCGTATCCCCTTCCGCGCAAATATCCATAGCTGCCTGAATTGTAGAATATTGAGACGGCACACGCCGAACTGTTCCAAAACACAAGGAAGCCATTGTTAAAACGACAAAAACTAACATTATTTTCTTCATCCTGCCTCCTTTTTTCTTATTTCTTTTCGTCACTGTCCATCTCTATATTTCTCTTTCTTTATGCTTTCTTTGTAATAGTCCTGTTTTTTATTTGTTAATTTTGATATTTAATATTTGATTTTTGATATGTTTTTTACCGTATCATTATAACTTTCATTGTTTTACAGGTATTATTTACCTTTACCTTGTAGAAATACATTCCCGGCGGAACTTGTTTCCCATATTTATCTTTGCCATCCCAACTTATAGTATAAGAACCTGCTGATTTAGGACAGCCATTCATAATACAGCGAACTTCCCTGCCCGTTATATCAAAAACTATTGCTGACACTACTGTCCAGAACTTACTTTCTACCTTTACGCTTGTTTGATGAACAAAAGGATTAGGCCAGCAAGTTGATAATGTATAAGGCGGTTCGCGTGGCTTTACTTCTTCTACTGCTATGGAATGTGTCCACGGGTCAAAGTCTATGGTGTGAGTACTGCTCACTACCGTATCTTTTATTCCATCTCCTGTTCCGCTCGGATTAAGTGTTGCGTGATAAGGCCCGCTTTCGGCACCCCACCAGTTGTTTGTTGCATCTGCTACTGTTCCGTATGTCCAGTAAGTGAATCTTACTCCGTACTGATGCCCGGTAATCTGGTTATTATTAATATGGACGTTGTTTGCGTGAAGATACCTCAAATCTATTGCCACGCTGTCATTGTTTCTGATTATATTGTTTTGTATTGTAACATTATAAGTACCGCTCATCAACATAACTCCGATTCCACCGTTGCCATACGCCGCAGTATTGTTTTCTATGAGATTGTTTATTACTGTCCCTCCTGTCTTATGAAGCGCAATAGCTCCACCACCAAAAATTAAATCACTAAAACCATCGGCACTGTTGTTGATTATTGTATTATCCCTGATAATTGGAGGAAAATCCCCTGCATCTGAGAAAGAATATATCCCGCCGCCGGCTCCACCGGGAGTAGTTTTGGGAGGCGCAGCATTGCCATATATTAAACAACTCTCTACGACTGACCTTGACCTTTCTAAATAAAGCCCTCCTCCTTCATTTGCCGAGTTGTTTGTAAATATGCAATTCTTAATTTTCATAGCCTGTTGCCACAAACGTAACCCTCCGCCTTCTCCACCCATTCCTCCGGTTCCGCCTGTAACCTTAAACCCGTATATCAATGTAGTTGTATCTGAGCCGGAAGCCGAAGAACTTATCGTTACACCACCGTTCCCATGTATTTCTGTAGAGTCGGGACCGGATTCACTCACTAACTTCACTCCATTATCTTCGAAGTTAACGTTCTCATTGTAAGTTCCTTTTGCAACGACAACGCTGTCTCCTCCGTTTGCCGCATCCATAGCTAACTGAATTGTAGCGTATTGAGATGGTACACGTCGAACTGTTCCAAAACACAAGGAAGCCATTGTTAAAACCAACGAAACTAACATTATTTTCTTCATCCGTCCCCCTTACCCCCATAAATATACAGTAAATATGTAATAAAAAAATTATATACAATATATGTTTCATTTTTACCTATTAGTCAAGAGGTTTTTTATTTTTCCACCTTATAATACCAATTTTGCTAAAAATTTGTTTAGTTGGCTTAGTTGGGAGTATGCTAAATTGATCCTTGCCACCAATCTTTCTGTTGGGGGATTCTCTGTCTTTAATCTCTAACTTTTTGTCAATTCAATCTGCGGTTACAAGTTCTTGAATTGTTTAGAACTTGTTACCCCAAACGGAAATGTCCAGGAATTTTCTGCCCTCTGTGCCCTTTGAAGTGAAAAGTTTTTTTGTTTTTTAGAAAAAATTAAAAATATCTTGACGAGTATAATCTCTAAATTAAGCTCGTTGAAATTATGGATATTATTGTAATCGGAGGCGGGCCCGCTGGTTTATCTGCAGCTATTACCGCTAAAGACCTTGGTGCGGATGTCCTTCTTGTTGATGAAAATCATAAAATAGGCGGACAGCTTGTCAAACAAACCCATAAGTTCTTTGGTGCAAAACAACACTGGTGCGGCGTAAGAGGTATTAATATTGCAAATATATTGTTTGAACAGGCTCAACAAAAAGGTGTAAATGTTTTGTTAGAATCTTCTGCGGTAGGCATATATAATGAAAATAACATTAAAAAAGTCGGGATTATAACTTCTGAAAAATATATGCTGGTAGAAACAAAAGGCATTGTTATAGCCGCCGGGGCAGAAGAAAATATGTTAAACTTTGAGAACAATGACCTTCCCGGTATCTATGGCGCAGGCGCAGTTCAGACGCTTGTAAACGTTTACGGTATTATGCCTGGCAAAAAAGTTTTAATGGTGGGGTCCGGCAACATTGGACTTATTGTAAGTTATCAACTTATGCAAGCAGGAATTGATGTTGTTGGCATAATAGAAGGTTTGCCCGAAATAGGAGGCTATCTTGTCCATGCTTCTAAAATCAGGCGTCTTG
This sequence comes from bacterium, assembly GCA_028716385.1. GTDB lineage: Bacteria > Hydrothermota > UBA3073 > JACQXS01 > JAQTXJ01 > JAQTXJ01. The sequence continues at coordinate 647,034 of JAQUPX010000001.1, forward strand.
GAATACCGATATACGTTTCGCATACAATAAAATCAGCAATCGGAAAAGAATCCGTTGAAAACGCGATAATTACAAAAATAGATAAAAATTGGCAGCCTGTTGTCGGCAGTGAACAGCAAATAGATTGTGATGTGATTTGCCTTGCCGTAGGACTTACCCCGTCAACGGAATTGCTAAACCAGGCCGGTTGTGAAATGAAATATATCCCCGAACTTGGCGGATATACTGCATGCCACAATGAGTTGTTGCGCACCAGTATCCCGGGAATTTACATTGCAGGCGATATTTCGGGCATAGAAGAAGCTGTAACTGCAATACTTGAGGGGAGAGTTGCCGGTGCTGCCTGCGTGCAGGAAATACTCGAAAATAAAAAGGCGGATACCATTCTATCGCAAACTGCTTCTGAACTTGCAGAATTCAGGGCAGGTCCTTTTGGCGAAAAAGCAAGAACAGGGAAAAAGAAAATTCAAAAACAATTATAATGCTTTATAAAAATAGAGTATATTTTGTCTGAAAATTAAAAAAAATAAAATCAATATTGACAAACAAAAAATAAGATATAAAAAAGAAAATTAGTTTAAGAAATTAAAATGATAACTAAAAATAATAAGAAAGAAAAAAAAGGAGTGCCCTTAAAAAAAGAAAAAGGGCGAAAGGGTAGTGAAATGCCTAAACAGAATGTTTCAAAAGATTTGGGAAGCAAAAATCAGGCAAAAGTAAAAGGAAAAATCGGAAAAGCAAAAAAAGTTGAGGAAGCTGATATTTTATATAATCAGGGACTTGAACTTGTAAGTCTTGGACGATACGAAGAAGCTCTGGATTCCTTTGAAAAAGCTATAAAGCTAAAATCCAATTTTGCTGAAGCCTGGTATCATAAAAGCCTTGTTCTTGGTATTCTGGAACGTCCCACAGAAGCTATAAAAGCTTTTGAAAAAACAATGGCGCTTAAACCCGAATTATGTGATAATGAAGAGCCGGATAAAATGATGAATTAATCAGCTTTTTATTATGATTCAGTATAAAAATATATGAGGATAGGAATAGTCGCGAACCTTTCCAAGCCTCATGTTAATAGTCTCCTCCCTGAACTTGTAGAGTGGCTGACTGCCCATAAACAAGAAGTGTATTTTTTTGATAATGGGTTTAGTTATTCCGGAATTACCTCTTGTAAAAATTCAGATGAATTCCTTTCTGTCGTAGAAATGGTTCTTGCGATTGGTGGGGATGGAACATTACTAAAAGCTTCCCATATCATTGGTGAAAAAGGAATTCCAATTCTTGGTATTAATCTCGGAGGATTAGGATTCTTAACCGAAGTTCGCAAAGACGAGTTGTATCCGGCTCTTACTAAAGTTTTGTCCTCCGGGTATAAAACAGAAGAAAGAATGGTTCTGGAAGCTATAGTTAAAGAGGAAAAACTATACGGATTAAATGATATCGTTATTGTAGGTTCGGGTTCAGGCAGGATGCTTCAGTTGGAATTATGGATAAATGGTAGTTATACTTCTAATTTTCTTGCAGATGGATTGATAGTTTCCACGCCAACAGGCTCTACCGCTTATTCACTTGCTGCTCTTGGGCCTGTAGTTGAACCATCAATGGAATGCATAGTTGTAAATTTAATCTGCCCGCATACTTTTGGTGCGAGGCCTATAGTAGTTTCCGCAGATTCCGTAATAGAAGTTAAATGCAGTGCCCCGTCTATTGTAGTTGTGGCAGACGGACAGAAAAAAATTTCATTGTCTAATAATGAGACGGTTAAATTTAAAAAAGCCGATTATAAAGTCAAGCTCGTCCAATCCGGATTCCGTGATTTTTATGAAGTTTTGAGAACCAAATTGAAATGGGGGGGAGGTAAAGAAAGATAGTTTATGCTTGCCTTAATGTTAGGCGAAAATAAAAAATAATCAAGGGATTAACAAAATTCTTATTGACAAAGGCTAAACTATTAGGTAAGAATTGAAACTATTATGGATAAAATCAGAATTAAACTAAAAGCTTATGACCACAATATTCTTGATAACACTGTAAAAGAAATCATATCTACGTTGAGCGAAACCGGCGGCGAAATTTCAGGTCCCATTCCTTTGCCTACGAAACGAAGTTTATATACAGTGTTACGCGCTTCTAATATTGATAAAAAGTCACGAGAACAGTTTGAACTTACTGTTCATAAAAGGCTTATAGAAGTAGAAAATCCTACAAAGCAGACAGTAGATGCTTTGACAAAACTTAATCTTCCTGCAGGCGTAGATGTAGAAATAAAAATATAAATCTACCATCAAAAACCCGGAATTTATAAGTAAAAGAGTAAAATCCTCAGAGGGAAACTTAACCATAAGTAATAAAAACCTATGAATCGTAAACTTGTAAAAAATATTGCCACCACAGCTAAAAAAGGTAATCACAAGCATTTTATGATTAAGGAAATCAAAGAATCTCCGCAAAAAGCAAAGGAATTATTACATCTTCTCAAAAAATATCCTTCTGTCCCAAAAATTATAGATGAAATATATAATGCAGAAAATACATATATTACAGGTGCAGGAACATCTTTTCACGCTGGTTTGTTAGGAACTTATTATTTTAATAAACTTGCTCATACTAAAACAATTATAGCTTTTGCGGCTGAATTTGTAGAAAGATTTGGGGATAGTTTTACCAACAAAGATGTATTAATTGGCATATCACAAAGCGGAGAAACAAAAGATGTTAAAAATGTAATGGATTTTTTTGAACACAAAAAACATAAAAAAATCTTATCCATTGTTAATGTTATCGGTTCATCTATTGCTATTCGCAGTAAATTGTTTATCCCGCTTGCCTGCAATACTGAAATAGCCGTGCCGGCAACGAAAACTTTTATAAACGAAACAATAACTTTTCTTTATTTGGCAATGATTCTTGCAAGGAAAAAAGGAATCACTTCTCCAATAACTTACAAAGATATGGAAAAACTGCCGGACCTACTTGCAAAAACAATAGAAACGACAGAGTCAATGGCAAAAGATGCGGCAAAATTTTTAGGTAAAACCAATGATTTTTACAGTGTAGGATACGGACTTACATATCCGATTGCGCTCGAAAGCGCCTTAAAAATAAAAGAAACTACTTATGCTCATTGTGAAGGAATGTATTCTTCCGAGTTCAAACACGGTCCCATATCTATTGTAACAAAAGATTATCCCGTGATGTTTACCGTTGCAAAACCTAATAAAAATGTAATGCTTGGTCATATAAATGAAGTTTTATGCAGAGGTGGAAGAGTATTGACTGTTAGGCCCGAAGATAAAGATTTGAAAAAACAAAGTAATTTCTATATTCCCTTACCTGACGCTAATCCATTTCTTACTCCCATAATTGCTGTGATTCCTTTTCAATTAATTGCTTATTATCTTTGCCTGCAAAAAGGATACAATCCTGACCAACCAAGGAACATTTCTAAAACGGTAACCGTAACGTAATCCTCTACAAAAATAACTCATATTTGTTTTCCCTTTGCTCTCTCTGTAGTTTTGTTTCCGCGACTTAGCGACTTTGCGTGAGAAATTCTTTTCATCCGTTATTGTTTTTTAATCTCTCGTGTTAATCTGTAATAATCTTGTGTTTATTTGTGTTAACTATGTTCTCGATTTTCTTATGAGGCATCTCTATTCCTGTTATCTTCTATTTTTAATTTGTGGAAATCTCGTGAAATCTTTTGGTTATAAGCCTTCTCTGTGGTTACTGTTTTTGTTTTTTTGGATTCTTCCCTACCCGCGCGGGTGACAGGTTCTCACTGCCTCTTTGAGCTTTTCGCGGTCTATGTGAGTATAAATTTCAGTGGTCGTAATCGAAGAGTGCCCTAATAATTCCTGGACTACTCTTAAATTTGCTCCGCCTTCTAACAATGCCGTAGCAAACGAATGTCTGAATGTGTGAGGCGTAACTTCTCTATTAATTCCTGACAATTTAACGTATTTTGTTATGATTTTCCATCCGCCCATTCTGGATAATTGTTTGCCATTATAGTTGAGAAATAAAACATCAAAGTCTTTGCCTTTGTCTTTTTTTAATATAGGCCGCCCATTTGTTAGATACATTTCTATGGCTTTTTTAGTATACGAGCCAATTGGAACTATTCTTTCTTTATTCCCTTTGCCGTAAAATCGTAATAATTCCATCCCATTAATCATATTGGACATCTTTAAATTTAACAATTCGGAAATTCTTAACCCTGAACCATAAAGCACTTCAAGCATTGCCCTGTCCCTTAATCCTATCGGGTCTATTTTGTTTGCCTGTTCTATTATTAAATTAACCTCTTCCGGCGATAAAACATTAGGCAAATGTTTTGTTAATTTTGGTGCGTGTAAAGAATTAATTGGCGAATCCGGCATTATTTCCTCATCTACGAGAAATCTGTAAAACTCTCGTATTGCTGCTACAATACGGGCTACGGAACTCATTTCCATTTTTTCCGTATCTTCTAAATACAGAATAAACGCGTTTATGTTTTCACTTGTGGCTTTTACGGGGTGAATTTTTAGAGGTTCAAAAAATTTAAACATCTTTTTTATATCTCTTTCATAAGCCTCTTCCGTATTGTGACTGCTTCCTTTGATAAGTAAATGATTCTTAAATCCCTCTAAAATGTCGTCAGTCATTTTAATAAAATGTAATTAAGAATAAATACTTGTCCATATATTTTTATCTTCCATTTTTTCTGCTATTTGATTCTCTGCCCTCTGATATTCTGTTTCCCTGATATGCTATTTGTTAACGGTTTTCTATTTTTTATTCCAATCCCTTCAAAAAACTATAAACACATTGCCGCATATCTGCGCTGTATCCACCCTCTAATATGCTAAAACACGGTATGTCTAATCCACGAATAAGAGTCCCTATTTTTTCGTAACTCTCAATTTCAAGATTCAAGTTAGTAATCGGGTCTCCTATGTATGTATCAAATCCTGCGGAAATTCCAACTATTTCAGGAGCAAACTCTTTTATCTTTACAATCGCCTTTTCTAATGTGCTTAAATATTCTTTTTCCTCCGTGCCTGCAGATAACGGATAATTTATGCAATTATCCTGCGATACTAATCCCGTCCCAGGGTAAAGAGGGCTTTGATGTAATGATACGTATAGAACTTTTTTATCCCCGAAAAATATTTCTTCCGTTCCATTCCCGTGATGACAATCAATGTCAAGTATAGTGCTGCGGGAAGCATTTATCTTTTTTATGGCAATTGCAATGTTGTTGAAATAACAAAATCCGGCAACGCTGTTTCTACCTGAATGGTGTCCCGGGGGTCTCATTAACGAAAAAGCCGTTTCTCCGGTAACTGCAAGTTCTGCAGCTTTTATTGCTGCGCCTGCAGATAATTTTGCATAGTCAAATATGTTTGGAAGAGCAGGCGTATCCAAATCAAAAAAACTGCCTGCCTTAACGGCATTTAATAATTCGGGACTATGCGCAAGTAATATATCTTCATCTTTTGCAGGTTCAGGCTCAATAAACTGGAAAATGTTTGTATCTTTCAAATATTCATAAGTAAGCTTAACTCTCTCCGGCGATTCCGGGTGCCCGGGACTTTTGTATTTAATACACTCAGGTGAAAATATAATTTTCATTTCTATTTTAAAATAACAAGAGGCAGGTAGAATAATTCTACCTGCCTCTAAACAATAAATATCACTTATTCTTAATGTCCACAACAGGAACAACCGCAACTTCCACCGGCAACAAATTTTTCCGGCAGTATGTAGTCGCCATGTTTTGCCTGTGCTTCAAGCAATCTCTTTCTCTGTGCTTCTAACGTTTCCAACAATACTTTCGGTGCATCCTTTACTTTCGTCTCGTAAATCTTCTTAATTCTGTCGATCTTTGATAGACTCTCTTTTACTCTTATCATAAATTGCTTATTATAAGCTTCCGGAGAGTAATCTTTACCTAATACGCTCTTGAACAATGGTTTCAGGTCTTCGTATTTCGGTATTTTTCCTGTAGGTGTTTCTATGACTTCAACTTCTTTGTTCGCGCGTAATTCCATCCATTTATACCATACTTTTTTATCCGTCTTTTCGTTCAAGAATTTCCCGGTTTCTTTGTCCACGAGAAAATAATTTACTCCGAATATAGGCGGAACTTTTTTCAAACCATTTTCAAACTCTATGTTGTTCTTTATGTATTCTCCTATAGGAATGGGCAAAAAGTCAAGGTTGGACATCGGGTTAAATTCCCTGACGCCTTCCTGGCCAAGCGTAGCTGCAGTAGTTTCCGACTCAAGCGCAGCGCCTTTCATTACTATACCATGCGTCCAACTCAATGATTCTTCTACCGGCACGCAAGTATCCGAATCTCTGCCACCATAGACTATACCACTGACAGTTACTCCTTCCGGACTGTGTATGTTTTTGTCGCAGTTTTCTAAAGTGTCAAGACTCATCGTAAATCTTGCATTCGGGTGTGAACATTTAATTTCTTTGTCCTTAGCGTCTTTTTTGCCGACAAACCAATCTCCGGAATGATTTATTCCTTTTGCAGGAACATCACCATTTTTACCTATCCAGTGAGCTTTTTTATCTTCAGTAATTAATACGTTTGACAATATGATTTCACGCGGGTTATTCAAAGCTTTCCATTGTATCGGGTCATCCTTTGAGTTTATCCCCTGTATTATACCAAACATACCTCTTTCTACATTTACACCTATGATTTCACCGTTAATTTTTTTAAGATATGAAATGTCATCTCCAACGATAGTTTCACCGTCAAGCATTGCAGTAGAAGTCTTTCCGCACGCCGATGGAAAAGCTCCCGTAAAATAAGTAACTCTGCCTTTTGGTCCATGAACTCCCATAAGAAGCATATGTTCCGTAAGCCAGCCCTCTTTTGAGCCCCGTTTAATGGCAAGTCTCATTGCGAGCTTTTTTAATCCGATTGAGTTCCCGCCGTATTGCGTATTGGCGCTGTAAACCGTATTTTCTTCCGTATCGATGTATATTCTTCGTTTATCGAGGTTTTTACAGGTCTTTCTTTCGTCTAATTCTCCCTGTGAATGTATGAATTTGAAAATCTTTGCATTCTTGCCCTGTCTTACAAATTCTTCATAACCCTGTCTATATAAAAGGTCTTCATTATGCGCTACAAAAGCCGAATCCGTCAGCTGGAGTGCAGGTATTGAGAATTTGGAGTTCGTTGGCCCTAAGCAGAAGAACCTGACATACATCTCGTGCCCCTTCATACTATCTTTAAGTATTTCCATAACGTCTTTCAATCCTTCATCCCTGTCTTTCGTATCTATGGATTCGCCAAGTTCAACGCCCTTCGGAACAAGAATAGCCGTATGAGCTTTATCTCTTGCCTGGTCAAGATAATTGTCAAAATGGTAAGTATGTCCGTCTATTGCCATTTTGTGTTCTTCACCGTTTTTTACGGCGGCATCCCTGATATACTTTATGTCTTCTTTCGAATCTGTGCACACAAAAACCGAATCAGGATTGCAAAGCTCTATGTATTTTGTGATAAATTTATCAACTTCCGGATTACCTATCTTTTCAATTTTAGCGTAATCCTTTTCACTCAACTTCTTTTTTAATATTTCTTCCATTATTCCCCCTTATAGCCAAAGACATTAATATATAAAAACCGTTATGTCAAGGATAAATAATACCAACGTATACGTTGGTTTACCTGCCGGTTTGTTTGACAGGCTTGTTGAAGACAGGTAAACTATCTCAACTTTTTTTATTCTTTCTACCCGGTCTTTTTCTACCTACTACTTGCTTTCTACTGTCTACTTTTTTTAATTGACTTTCCCATGTCTCCGTTCTACATTTATCTATTATGAAAAAAGTAGGCCTTGCACTTGGTTCCGGGGTTGCGAAAGGCCTTGCCCATATTGGGGTACTCAAGGCGATTGATAAACAAAAAATCCCCGTGGATTTTATTGCAGGAACAAGTATCGGGGCGCTTATAGGCGCAATGTATGCTTCGGGAATCAGTGGCGAAGAAATAGAAGAAATAGCCCTAAACATAGACATAAAAAAAACGCTTGCCCTTTTTACCCCGACGATGTCATATTCCGGATTAATTGACGGACAAAGAGTAATTAAATTTATTGAATCTATAATCGGCAGACAAAACATTGAAGACCTTCGTATTCCATTTGCCGCAATCTCTTCTAATATTGTGACAGGAGAAGAGATTGTAATCACAAAAGGCTCTCTGCTTAACGCGCTCAGGGCGAGTATCTCTATCCCCGGCATATTTACACCTGTCGAATACAATGACAAACTTCTGGTAGACGGTGGGCTTGTAAATCCTGTTCCAGTGAGCGCCGTTCTTAAGATGGGTGCAGATATTGTAATTGCAGTAAATGTTTTGTCGGCTCCACAAAAGAATATGCGGAGTTACATTAGAATGGATGATAAAATAAGAAAAACTCCGCTAAAAAAAAGCAACTCTCAAATAATAAATACTCGTTTAGGTAATTTTGCCGCATCTTTAAAACCGGTTGCTCAGTTCAGCAATTTTGTGAAAAAGAAAACTTCTACACCCAGCATATTTCATGTATTGCTTCAAACAATATCCGTTACCGAGTATGAAATTGCCAATTTTCAGCTGGCAAAACACAAACCGGATTTTTTAATTACTCCGTCGGTCGAGTTTGTTGCCCCGCTTGAGTTCTTTCGTGCAAAGGAAGCAATTTTAGAGGGAGAAAAAGCATTTTCCGCCGTTATCCCCTCTCAACTTAATTTATAACTTATGGAAATTCAAATATCAAAAATCATCCGCTCGAGAAGAAGAACAATCGAATTGCAAATAAATAGCGATTCGACTTTGATTGTTCGTGCCCCACTCAGAGTTAGCGAGAAATATATTAATAAATTAGTATATAAAAAAAGATTGTGGATTTCCAAAAAACAAGAGTTTATGCGGAAGCAAAAACAACTAATAAAACAAAAAGAATTCGTAAACGGTGAAGATTTTTGGTATTTAGGCAATGCGTATAAACTGCAGGTTATAGATAATTCAAAGTTGCCCTTATTGCCATTGTCTTTTGAAAGTTCTTCAGGCGTGTTTTTACTTTCACAAAATCATCTCGATAAGGCAAAAGAACTTTTTATGCTATGGTATAAAGAACAAGCCAGACAAAAAATAACAGAACGTGTTAACTTTTATTGTTCCCATGCAGACCTAAAATACAATAAAATCAGGATAACGGATGCCGGAAGCAGATGGGGTTCCTGTGGAAGCAAAAACGGTTTGAATTTTAACTGGCGTCTGATTATGGCTCCACCGGGAGTGCTTGATTATGTGGTTGTCCACGAAATTGCTCATATAACGGAGAAGAATCATTCAAAGCGTTTCTGGCTGAAAGTGGAAACAATATTCCCCGATTATAAAATCCATAGAAAATGGCTGAAAGAAAATAAATGCCAATTATTATTTTAGACTTATTTTTTTATCTTAAAAACAGCCGGTAAACAAGAATATTAATACCCGTCAATGGAATTCCGATTCTTGCAAATTCCCAGAAAGTCAATGTTTCTTTATACTTCTTTTCTGCGTTTTGAATTATTATCACATTGCTTGCGGCTCCAAGTATAAATAAATTGCCTGCAATTGTGCTTCCTGCCGCCAATGCCATCATTGCTTTTGTCGTAGCTCCCGTATTTGCCAGCATAGGAAGGTAAAGAGCGACAAGCGGAACGTTCGAAATCAACTGGCTTAGCAATACGCTTACCGTTAAAATCATATTGGTTGATAAAATATTGATATGTGATTTGGTTATAATGTTCTGGAAAAATCCACTGTCCCACACACTTTGCATTAAAACAAACATAGATGCAAAGAAAACGAGAGTATGCCAGTCAATTTGTTTTACTATTTTAATTCTTTTTTTACTAAATATCAATATCGGAAGCATAGAAATCAGTGCAATATAAGTTAATTTGAAATCAAAACTAAGATTCATAAAAATAGTTATAATCTTAAGAATAACTAAAAGTATAATTATGGATAATGAAATTTTACAAAGGTTTGATAATTTCAAATCTTCTATCGGTTCCCGGAAATGATTCAATGGAGTTTTGTTTAAATAAGTTTTATAAAATAGTTTTAACATAATAAATGCTAAAAAAAGATTTATGATTGTGGGTAAGAATAAGTATTTCAAAAAGACAACAAAAGAATTTGTTATTTTCCCGTTAATGGCAATTAAGAGATTTTGTGGGTTTCCGATGGGGCTCATAACGCTTCCAATCGTAACTGCAAAGGCAAGAGACAATAATAGTAATTTGGGATTAATTGTATGTTTTTTCGCAAGCAATAAGACAACCGGTGTCCCGATAATGGCTAAAGTATCATTCATTAAAAATGCTGAAGTTATTCCCATACCAAATAAAACAGATAAAATCAATGCATCTACGGATTTTGTTTTGCTGAATAATTTATAAGAAAGGTGAGCCAGGTATCCGCTTTCTTCCAGTGCCTGTCCTACGACAAACATCCCGAATAGAAAAAGTATAACATCTATGTTTATTGATTTTAAAGCATTTATCGGGGAAATCTGTCCTGTTAACAATACGATAACTGCCCCGGATAGCATTATCTGCCACATAGGAAGCCTGACGTTTCCAACCTGTCTGACTGCAATTGACACAAAAACAACGATTAAAACGATTATCGGGATTATCATAAGAATAAAATTATAGAACGGTGGAAGATATCGTGCCTTTTACCACACATTTTCCAAATCTTTCGGGGTGTATTTATGGTTCCTCGTAAAATAATAAGTTTTGCGGGTTTTCTTTAATTGCATAGTGCTATTTCTGTTGAATAACCTGTATAATAAGGAAATCGGCAAAAGAAAAACAAAAAATACGATAGATAACAAAACTTTTGAGGTAATAAATCCCAACAATTCCGCTATTTTAAACCACAACCAATTTATTTTTCCGGCAAGGAAATTTGAACACAACCCAATTATATTCAATAATAAAGCTATTATGAGAAGTGATTTTATATGGGTAAACGAATAAATCACTATTAACCCGGTCGAAATTACGAGTATCGTTTCTAAATTTTTTTCCCGTTTCATAAGTAGTAACCTACTATAGGGTGAAACATCCTGCCACCCAAATCTTAAAATAAAGTATAAATAAATGGTGCTACCGCACTACTCCCGCCTATCACAACTAAAATACCAATCAATAATAATATGATAATTATCGGCAAAAGCCACCATTTCTTTCTTTCTTTTAAGAAATTCCACAAATCTTTTAAGAAATCCATTTTACCTCGCTCACCGCCGGGGCGGGATGTTCCATTGATAAATTTGACAGGGACCAAATTCCCTTACCATAGAATAATGTGTTTCTAAATATGACTGCAACATTTTATTTTCTTCCGGGTATGACGAGAACAATGTTCCCAAAAGGTCTATAACATAAGATATTTTCTTGTTGTCCCACTCCCGTATAAATTCCGCCTGGATTACCGAATCTTTGAGCATATTTGCTCCTCTATATACATTAAACTTCATAGGCGCCTTTTTGTCCAGTAAAATATAAAATATTGGTATATTTGTAAATATGTTACTGTCAACATTTAAAACGGAGTCCATATAACATTTTATGCCTGTAATGTTTTTGTAATCCTCCTCACTTACACGAACTTGTAACTGTGGAAAAGGCAAAACAGGGCGTTTATCAAAAGTGACTTTTCGCTGCGCAAATAATGTTTTCATATCTATAAAATAATCCAATCGTATTAATAAATGCACAAGAAGAAAACAAACAGGAAACAAAAATAGACTTTTTCGCCATAGAAGATTTCTTTTACTGTTCCGAAGATTACAATAACATTTGTAAAGTAAATAAATGCCCAATATAAAACTCGGGACTAAACTCCATAAAATATGCAAAAAATAGGAAGGGTATAATTCAAGCGATAAACATACTCCCGTTATGTAAATAAAAGTGAATAAAATATCAGGCAACCTTGATAATTTATGTCGGTTATAGCTGTATAAGATATACAAAAAACTTGCCCAGTAGATACATATTGAAAGCCCCAACCTGCTTTCCCAGATAGTTGAAAAGAATGCAAGCCTTAGTGCTCCCGGAGATAAACTCTTGATATAAAATGCGGAAACTATAACAATAATTAGATAACCAATTCCTGATAAGATGGAAAACCGAATCCTATATTTTTTCAAGTTTATACATATCGGATAAAAAATACAAGGATAAATAATAAGTAATGAGAGAAAAGAAATGGAACATCCCGCCGACACTGCCCCGGAGCTTTTTCTAATTGAATATATTGTTAGGTATGCATTCCTGAAAAATTCAGGGAAAATATTATGCACTCCAAGATATAGAATTAAAGGAGATATGGAAATCAAAAAACCTGCTATGGGAAATATAAAATCTTTATAGTCTAGTCCCGATACCAGCCCTCTTTTAATATCAAAATAGATTATGAATCCGAGTATTGTATAAACTTGCAAAAGCAATACAGTATAGAGGAGACAAGAATGTTTCCCAAACAATGTTAAACAAAAAAGAAAAACTAAAAACAGTATTGTCCATTTTACCCAGACCTTTAAGCGATTTGACGGCAAGATAGGTTTATGTCCTGCATCACTTACAGAGTCTATAAAGAGCAATGCCAGAATAATCCCTATGAAATGAAAAGTTCCTACGGAATATTTAAATAAAAAAGTTAATCCGGCACATATTCCTGCCGCCAAAAGCCATAATCTTTTCCGTGATTGGTAGTAGAGCAGGAGAGCAAATACGGACAGAAATACGAACAATATAAAATACCAACCGGGGTATTGAACAAAACAAAAAGGCAACCCCAAAATTAAAAATAATATCGGTGGAAATATGGCAAATTTTGTTGGCATTAGTTTCTTTGATAAAAGCCACATAAGAAAAGTCGTCAATAATGAAAAAACAAGTAGTATGTATCGTATAACCATTATATTTGTTCCAAATATACGGAACAAAAAAGCATTAAGGAACATACTTCCGCCCGTATACGTAAGCGTAAAATCACGCCAGGGGATTTCTCCGTTTAGAAGCCTTACGCCCTGGTGCATAAGCAAACCTTCGTCTTCCAAATCAATCCCAAATTTTGAAATAAATAATAAGTATAGGATAACAAAAGCAACTAAAATAAAAATTAGAATATGGGACATCCTGTTTTGCCTCCATAATCTTTTTTTCATTTTTTAATCTTTCTTTCTAATTGTTATTTCGGTTTGTTCGTAATCAAGTTGATTTGTAGCATACGGAGTTCCGCCTCAGGCGGACCAATTTTCTATTCTCTGTGCCCTCTCTGTTTCTATCTCTATTTTATTATTTGTTTTTCTTTTAACTCTAAATTATTTTTCTTTCTCTGTGGTTTAATGGTTGTATCTTTTTTTTGCATCTCTGCAGTGAATTTGCCTTTTATTGAACCGATTATAGTTTCGGCTATTATTTTATGCGCTTTCTGGTTTGGATGAGGGTCTTTCAAAATAGAGTCTTTTCCATTGAAATACCAGTGTTTATATTCTTTATCATAATCATCAGGGGATTTTAATCTGCACAATAAAAGAGAATCGGCTTCCGCAAAAATAATATCACTATCCGGTGATATTAAATTATGCGAATTTTGGCTATATTGAATATCCCCAAGGTTAAGAATAATCATTTTACTATTGTTCTTTTTGCATATTTCATAAATATTACTGAATACAAATTGCTCTACGTCTTTATAATCTTTGTTTGGGCTTGGAACTATTCCGCATATTTTTTTCAGGATTGTTGTAATTATGTAATAACCGTTATATGAATATAAAGGTATTCCTATTTCAAATAAAAAACAAGTGTAATCTTTTAACCCTTTTTTTGTTTTCTTAAATTTATCTACGTTTACTTCAAAAGTCTTCGAGTTGAAAGCCCGTGGGCTTATCACATTTTTCCCATCCTTAGTTTTAGAAATATAAGGGGTTGGTATTTTGGAGAAATAAGTTGGCGCCCCAAGGCTTGTTGCTCTTTGAGTTAACCATTGCGAGTATTGAACTATTACAAAATCAGGTTTATAAAGAGGTATTAAATCTTTTGACAGCAACAACATTTGGGTAAGCCCACCACCGCATAATCCCGTGTTTATTGAATAGCCTTTTGTGCTTTCTGAAACCAGATACGGGAAACTTTCTTCTGCCAGACATACTGCACCAAAAGTAAACGAACAGCCCAAGAATAAAAGCAACGGTCTTTTCATTTCTGCAGTGCTATCGTAAGAAACGGGGACTCTAAATCCGTTTTTATCAAATCTTATCGGTATGTCTCCTCCTAATGAAAAAGTCTCCAATCCTGTTGCGTTCGGAACCGACTTGAACCCTAATATTTCATCCGATTGCCATATTTTCCCTTCCCATCCACAAGGCGGATTTTTGGCATAACGGTATAATTTGTTTGCTTTGGAAAGTATCAGTAAGGAGGTGTTAATAAACATAAAAAAAATAATTACTATTATCCCCCAGACAGCCAGAGATTTTTTTCTATTTAAAGTATTTTTGTCCCAGAGTTTATTATAAGTAATTCCCAGACCCCAGAATGTTAGAATAATCGTTCTGAAGAAGATTATTATTATGCTGAATAAAGTTCTTTCTATGCCCAGATTTGCCAATCTAATGTCAATTAAAATAGTCAGAAAATACAGGAAAGCTACAATGATTGTGAATACTAAGAAGTTAAATAATTTCTTCATCCCTAATCCGGTTTGAATTTTTCTTTCCAGCCTTTATCTTCCTGCCAGTCGGATTGCTCGGTCTTTTTGTATAAATAATCACCCATAACCAGATAATCCATTTCAGTCCGCATAAAGCATTTATAAGCATCTTCGGGAGAACATACAATCGGTTCTCCCCTTACGTTAAAACTCGTATTAACTATAATTCCGTAGCCTGTTTTTTCTTTGAATTTTTTGATAAGTTTCCAGTATCTTTCGTTCGTTTCTTTATGCACGGTCTGGATTCGCGCCGAAAAATCAATATGTGTGATTGCCGGGACATCCGAGCGCAAAATATATAACCGTTTCATTAAAGGGAAAGCATTATACCCCGACGGCAATTTTTTTCTATGTTCTTTTTTTACATTTGCCACTAAAAGCATATACGGTGAATGAACGTTCAATTCAAAAAACTTTTTACATTCCTCTGCAAGGACTGAAGGTGCAAATGGTCTGAACCCTTCGCGGTATTTGATTTTCAAGTTTAACTTTTTTTGCATTTGTGAATTACGGGCATCTCCTAAAATACTGCGATTGCCAAGCGCGCGCGGTCCGAATTCCATTCTCCCCTGGAACCAGCCAATCGCATTGCCTTTGTCAATCAAGTCTGCAACTTCTTTTGCCAACTTATCAAAGTTCTCAAATTTCCGGTATACTGCTTTGTATCTTTTTGACACTAATTCAATATCAAGCTGGGAGAATTCAGGACCAAGGTAAGCGCCTTGCATTCCATCCAACTTGCCGGGAAGTTCTCGTTTTTTATCGAAATAAATATAATATGCGGCTAAAGCTGCGCCTAATGCCCCGCCTGCATCGCCTGCCGCAGGCTGTATGAAGATGTCGTTAAAGATTTTTGTCCGTAACAGGTTTCCGTTTGCTACGCAATTTAATGCAACACCACCGGCCATACAGAGATGTTTTGCGCCTGTTAATTTTTTCGCTTCTTTTGCCATTAGTATGACAATCTCGTCCGTAACTTTTTGTATGGCAAGCGCAAGGTCGCAGTGATGCTGTTCTATTTTTGCTTCCGGGAGTCGTCTTCCAAATCCAAATAATCGTTTCCATACTTTGTCATTTACCATTCTCAGCCCGGTCGCATAACTAAAATATTTTTGGTCCAACCGTATTGAACCGTCTTCTTTTATATCAATTAATTTTTCTTTTATTGTTTTTATGTATTTTTCTAAGTCTTTGGAATCGGGGTTTCCGTAAGGCGCAAGTCCCATTAATTTATATTCGCCTGAGTTTACGACAAAGCCTAAATAATAAGTAAAAGCGGAATATAGTAATCCAAGGGAGTGGGGGAATCTTAATTCTTTTAGAATTTCTATTTTATTGTCTTTTCCGATTCCGATGGATGCCGTTGCCCATTCGCCGACTCCGTCAACGGTCAGGATGGCGGCTTCTTTATACGGGGAAGGGTAAAAAGCGCTTGCCGAATGTGAAAGATGGTGTTCCGGGAAAAGCAGTTTTATTTTTTTCTTATTGTATTTTTCTATTTTCAAAAGCTCTTCAAAGATGATTCTCTTGAGAAACATCTTTTCTTTTGTCCATACCGGGATTGATTGTAAAAAAGAACCTATTCCTTTGGGGGCGAAGTTATAATAAGTTTCCAACAGCCGTTCAAACTTCAATAACGGTTTGTCGTAAAAAACAATTGCGTTTAATTCGTCAAGGGAAAGTCCCGAATAGTGCAGGCAGAATTTTATTGCATTAGACGGAAAAGAAGAATCATGTTTCTTCCTTGTAAACCTTTCTTCCTGTGCAGCCGCAAGAAGCTGTCCGTCACGAATTATTACCGCAGCAGAATCGTGGTAAAAAGCAGAAATTCCAAGTATATTCATAATATATTAACCTAAAACTTAATTATTCAGAAGGATTATGTCAATGTATTTTTGGAAAGATGTAAAAAGATAGAACAAGGAAAAGAAAATTCTCCCTGCAGAGCCCAAAAAAATTAACCACAGAAAGAATTAGGCACGAAATCACGAAAAAGCAACCACAAAGGGCACGAAAGAAAATAATTAAATTAAAGTTATTAGCATGTGTGACGTTACTTGTCTTAAAAACTTATTGACAGAATTGGATTATGGAGTACAATTTTCGCTAATGTATCATAGAATTTTATTAAAACTAAGCGGGGAAATTCTTTCAGGCAAACAGGGGTTCGGTGTTGAACCTGATATGCTTTCGCGAATTACAAAAGAAATCGCGGAAGTTCATAAACAATCCAAACAAATCGCTATCGTTATCGGCGGCGGAAACATATTTCGCGGTGTTGCAGATGCGAAAAAATTACAGATTGACCGCGTAGTCGGGGATTATGTCGGGATGCTTTCAACGGTTACGAATAGCCTGATTCTC
This sequence comes from bacterium, assembly GCA_028716385.1. GTDB lineage: Bacteria > Hydrothermota > UBA3073 > JACQXS01 > JAQTXJ01 > JAQTXJ01. Next base: position 664,177 of record JAQUPX010000001.1, read on the forward strand.
CAGAACAGACTTGAATCCCTTGGAATCCCGACAAGAGTTATGAGCGCAATAGAAGTGTCAAAAGTTGCAGAACCTTACATAAGACGCCGCGCCATAAGACACCTGGAAAAAGGAATAGTCGTATTGTTTGCCTGCGGAACCGGGAATCCTTATTTCACTACGGATACCGGAGCTGTGCTGAGAGGCATTGAAATCGGTGCAGACGTAATTCTTAAAGGCACAAAAGTAGACGGTGTTTATTCAGCAGACCCAAAGAAAGATAAAAATGCAAAACTGTATAAGAAATTAAGTTATGATGAAGTCCTCTCAAGAAAACTCGGAGTGATGGACCTTACCGCCATTACTCTTTGCTCGGAAAACAAATTGCCGATTATAGTTTTTAATATAAGCGAACACGGTAATTTGAAAAAAGTCGTAGAAGGTAAAAATATCGGCACCGTAGTTAGTTAATAGATTGCAGTTAATCTCCGGATTTTTAGAACAAATTCACTTCTAAAATGATAACTCAACTCTTTGCTCTAGATAGGAATCCCAATGCTACCAAGTACAAAAATACAAAAAAGTAACCACGAATGGGAACGAATACAGAAAACATATAATATTTTAGCCACGGATTTACACAGATTATCACGGATTAACAAAAGGAAGAGAAAGTTTGAGGGTAAAAAAATAACAAATAATGGAGAAACAGATTGAAGCCACAAGATTAATAAAGAGTAACGCCGGGTAGATAAGAGCCTCTGCTCTCATCAATTAAACCGAGTAATAGGATATTATCTATAATAATTAATCAAAAAGGGCAAATCAACTTTTAGCGATTTGCCCTTTTCGAAATACTAACAAAATTATACTTCTTTTTTGTCTTCTAATTTATTTTCCGAACTAAGTTTTTCTTTGAAAAGCTCACCGATACCTGCTATGCTTGAGAGAATTCCGGATGCTTCGTAAGGCAGGAATATTTTATTTGCCTTTCCATCGGACATTTTCTGTAAGGCTTCAAGATACTTAATTGCAATAAGGTCGTTTGTCGGTTTCCCGTCGTGAATAGCGCTAAAAACGGTTTGAATAGCTTCGCCTTCTCCTTTGGCTACGGTTAGTTTTTTATATCTTTCTGCATCGGCAACGGTTCTTGTCGCCATTGCGTCTCCTTCTGCTTTAAGGATTGCGGATTGTTTATGTCCCTCGGCTTCAAGAATCATCGCTCTTTTTTCTCGTTCGGCTTTCATCTGTCTGTGCATTGCCTCGGTGACATCAGCGGGCGGGTCTATTCTCTGGAGTTCAACTCTTGTAACTCTTGTTCCCCATTTATCCGTGGCATCGTCAAGAATCTGACGTAATTTTGTGTTGATTACTTCTCTTGAAGTCAATGATTCATCAAGTGCTAAATCACCAACAAGATTTCTCAAATTTGTTTGAGCGAGTTTCGTAGCTGCAGTATAAAAATCTGCAACGTTATAAGAAACTTTTACCGGGTCGGTAACTTCATAATAAACTACGGCATCAACTTCTACAACGACATTATCTTTTGTGATTACGCCCTGCGGAGGAACTTCAACTACCTGTTCCCGCATATCTACTTTAATCATTTGTTCCAGAAAAGGCATTATAATGGTTAATCCACTGCCTACGGTGCGCTGGTATTTTCCAAGTCTTTCTATTAACGCTTTTTCCCATGGTCTTACCGTTTTTATACCTGTAGCGGCAACTATAAAGACTACAAGCGCCAGTATGATATATAGAATTATCATTTTATTTTTCCTCCTTTACTATTAAGTGAGTCCCTTCTATTTTTATAACCTTAACTTTTTTATTTTCAGGAATGATTTCTCCCGTTTCGCTGTCTGCTCTCCATTCCTCTTTGTCGAGTCGAACTCTGCCTGTATTTTTCATATTATCTATTGTTTCGAGAACTATCCCGGTTTTTCCGACAAGCCTGTCAGCTCCGATACCGGGTGGTTGTTTCTTAGTCCACCGTTCCGCAAATTTTCGTGAAAGAGCGAAAAGAACCAAAGAAACAATTATAAAACTTCCCCATTGCCAGAGCATACCGATTTTAAAAAGCGCGATAATCCCTGCTACCGCAGCTCCGATTCCGAAACATATAAGAAAAAATCCTGCAGTAAATATTTCAGAAATGGAAAAGATTACGGCAAAAATGAACCATAGTAACCATATTTTATCTCCCATTTTCCCTCCTTAAAATTATTAAAGTTATAATATTGTGTAATTGAGCAACTGTCAATAAAAAATGGCGGGTATGTGTAAATTATGCTGATGGTTTTCTGATATAGAGGATAAGAATTAAGTCATTAAGTCCAGTCATAGAGAGATAGACAGATATTTGCACTATAAACAACAGAAAAATGGGGAAAAGCAAAAACAGTTCCAAATATTTGTGTTGACAATTGCGAGTTTTGCTGCAGAATAAACACTTTAAATGGATAAAAGACCAATCATCGGAATAGTCCTAATATTTTTAGTGCTTATAGGATGGCAATCCCTGGTCATAAAACGAAGCGCTAAACAAATTCCTGCTTCGGTAAAACAAGCGGATACATTAACAACCAGGAACTCCACAGGCTTGCCATCTAACAACTCTCCATCTACGGATGTTATTGTTGCTTCTACGGATACGCTTGCAGACACCGTTGTCGTGAAACTTGACACCGTAATTACTCCTTTATTAAAGGTTGTAATTGATCCTGTAGGCGCAAGTATCGTATCGCTTAATTTATCTGAATACGAAAGCTATCATAAGAAAGGAACTGAACTTGTTCCTTCCGGCAATAGTGGAATAAAGGATATAATAGAAACCAAGAAAAATGAGAAAATTGACCTTGGGAATGCAATATTCCGGTTGGTAGAGAATAGTCCTTATAGATTGGTATACGAAACTACACTCCCGTCAGGGGAAACAGGTCAAAAAATATATAATTTTTCGGATTCACTATATATTATAGGGCTTGAATATAAATTTCCTGATACATATCGGCATACGATTCGTTGGGATGCAGGTCTGGCATATACGGAAAAAAAGGCTGATTTAGAGTTGAGATATTTTGGAGGAGCCGCAAATGCAGGGAAAGAGGTAATTTCAAAAACATTGATGCAACTTGATACCGTACCTTTTACGGAACAGGGAACTATAGACTGGGTAGGATTAAAGAATAAGTATTTTCTTGTTGCGATTATTCCAATGGGAGAAACGGAGTCTTATTCTATGCGCAGGTTTGCAAAAGGTGCTGTCGGCGGTGGATGTATGATGGGGGGAGGGTGCGCAACTGCGCCTACAGACCCGGAATCCAAAAGAGTGGGCGTGTCTTTGACTACAAAAACGTCTACGGGAGAGTATGTCTATAAATTATATGTAGGTCCTCTGGATTATGAGCTTATGACTAAAGTGCATTCTACTCTTGGGGAATCTTGCTATTTTGGATTCAAATTGATAAGACCTATTTCCAGGTTTTTCTTAAAGTTTTTCCTGTTCTTGCATAAGGGAATATCCAATTATGGAATAATAATTATAATATTCTCCTTACTGATGACGATAATATTTTTTCCATTAACGGCTATGAGTCAGAAATCGGCAATTGCTATGCAAAGAATGCAACCGAAACTCAAGAGTTTGCAGACAAAATATAAGAGCGACCCTAAAAAAATGAATCAGGAAGTAATGGACCTTTACAGGAAAGAAGGGGTAAGCCCGGTATCCGGATGCCTCCCTCTTTTAATTCAGATGCCGATATTTTTTGCGTTATATGCAATTCTTGATACTTCAATAGTTTTAAGAAATGCAGTCTTTATTCCTCACTGGATAGAAAATCTTTCAGAGCCTGACCCGTTCTTTATTTTGCCGATTGCTATGGGGATTATGATGTTTATACAACAGAAAATGCAGTCTTCACAGATAAGCGACCCGATGCAAAGACGGATGATGTATTTTATGCCGATTATGTTTACGGTAATATTCTTGAACTTCCCTTCGGGGCTTGTAATTTACTGGTTCATTTATAATACGTTCTCTGTCATTCAAACGAATATGATTAAGAAGAAACTGGCTCTCGCCGGGAAATAAGCGGTTTTATCTGCAGAATTTAATTCAAATCTTTCCGTTCTTTCTTGATTTAATCTGCCTGAGATGGATTGATTTTACTATGCCTGATGTATAAACCCTATTTGTTCTTTCTCGGTATCTCTATCAATTTTCTCTATACTATATACTAACTGAACGGAACTTTGATGAACAAGAATAGTTTTTTCGGTAACCAGGTCATCAATACAGTGAAATGCAATTAAATTTGGATTCTGATAACTGACATTACTAACCTGGTGCTCCCGGTCATTATGTAGAATTACTTTTAAGACCAGTCTCTCATCCGGTTTTAGGCTATTCTCGGCTTCTCTTATCCATTTTTCTAATCGCTCTACGAAAGTGCTTGCGAGGTTATTTACCTGTGAAAGTGATGCATCCTTTCCCGTAATTGTCGGCATATATGTTTTCATTCTAGAACGGCTTATTGAATCATCCATATCTTTCCTCCTCTATTTTATACTATAAAATAAACTAATATCTCTGTTCTTTCTTTTTGCAAGAAAAATCTATGAGAATAAAAAAGCAGGAAAACTATTCGGGTCCACTGAGACATAATTTATTTTAATAATTGTCTTTATTCGACCACGATACAGGTAGTAGTGGAACTTACGCTCTCCATCTTATGTATTTTCCCGGCAACTATATTTCCAAGTTCTTTAACATTATTGGATTTAAGAAATGCAACTATATCACAATTGCCCGTAACCATATGAGCTTCTTTTATTTCAGGGAATTTCCTTATTTCTGTTAAAGCTTGCACGGTTTTTCCCGCAGTTGTTTTTATAAAAACATAATACAATACTTCCATAAATCAGTCTCCTTTTATATCTGTAATATATCCTTAATTTTTAGAATATTCCCAAATTCCCATTTTAGCAAGAAAAACTTTTTCCGAAGAACGAATACGACGAATGGCAATTTACAGGAATAAAACAACATTAGACGATAGTGGACAGAAAACAAAGTGGAAGAGGGAAGGATGAAAATAGGAAAAACTAACGGGTGGAAGTTAAAAAATGGGTTATAAGATTATAGATTGGGGCTAAGGATATAAAAATGTTTTATTTTTTATACACAATTGCCTGTCCCTTTATTGTGGAATATTTGTTGGAGTTAGAAGTACTTATGCCATTTGTAGACGCCTTTGTTTGCCGGTTCTCAACAGTAAGTTCCATCGGAGGATATATCCCCATTATAGCATCTGCTCCTATTTTAGCTGCTTCTTTTTTCATATCTTTTAGATAGTCTTCGAGTTTTGGACCTTTTTTATTAATCCAGTAATCGGGGTTGGGCAAAGTCTCTACGATTCCAATTACACTGTATGGTTTGTCGGGCTGGGCTCCTTCAAAATAAACTTCTATTTCTTCCGGGAGCTTATGCTTTGGAATATAATTGTGGTCAAGCGTTAAAAATTCTGTTTCCATCGGAACGCCACATCCCATAAATATAAGAATAAAAAAAAGATTTACCATCATCAAAAATCTAAGACTTCTCATTTTTTTCTCCTTTATAAATTATTTCATCAGTACAAGTTTCTTGGTTATTATTAAATTTTCTACTATTAGTTTTGCGAAATAAATCCCCGATGATAAATCTTTGGCGGAAAGGGTTGCGCTGTACAATCCGGAGGGTTTTTGTTCGTTAACGAGGGTTTTTACACAACGACCGGAGAGGTCGTAGAGCATTAATCGAACATTTGTTAATAGTGTACTAGTGGAATAGTTATTAGGAGGAATAGTATAACTAATAATGGTTGATTTAATAAATGGATTTTTACTTATTTTCAATTCCACATTCTGAAATCTAAAATCCGAAATTGAGGATTCTTCTATTCCATAAGCGCCTTTATAGAAAACCAGTAATTTTTGTGAAGTATCCGTGTTTGCAGTAATCGTTACAATGGAGCACCCGGTGTCTGTTTTTACTATGTTGTAAATATCATCAAGCCGAATAGTATCATTACCGTCGGAAGTTTTTACGATTGCTTCTCCCTGGTATATCCCGGAATTCGTATCCGTCTCAAGCAATGCGATTGCAATACCCGTTGGATAACGGTTTGTTTTTATAATTGCAACGGCTGCTTCTCTGAATTTTATATTCCTGTCTTGCCCGTATATTCTGAGATACAGGGTATCAGGATTATTTTTAAGGGAATCTACTATAAATGAATAAGTGTTGTCATAATTGCGAATGGAGTCTATTGGAATAGGTTCCCCGGGTGCTCCCGGTACAAAATTATACATACCGGGGGTATACGTACTTTGTCCTTCTATGTGTTTTGCGATTTCTGTTGCAGTGGTGTCCCACCAAAAATTGTTTTTCAAAGAAATGGGGAAAGTTGTATTATTGAAAATTTCAACTTCCGATTGTAAGGTGTTGTAATACAGGTTTGAGTAAGAAATTGTGGTTGTTGTATCTGCGTCTGCCGTCAGGTAAACAGTGCCGGTTCCTGTTCCTGCAATATCGCCGTTATCTACTATAAAACAACTGTCAATAAAGGTGTTGCCGTTATTAGTATTGAAAACGGCGCTTCCCCTTTTACTTTTATTCAAGGCAATGACACAATTTTTGATTTTAGTTTTAGTTGAGGAACTATAATAGTTGTCAATAAAAATTCCGCCTCCGCATCCATAATTAGCACAATTACCTGCTATTATATTATTTGTAATCGTAGATGTAGAATGATACATATAAATCCCGGCGCCATTATATTTAGCCGAATTATTTGTTATTGTATTCCGGGTAATTAAATTTGTTGTGTACCACTGGGTGGCATAAATACCTCCACCATAATCGGCAAAATTATCTTTTATTATATTGTTTTTAAGGGACGGAGTATAGGTAAAGTCGTGATTTCCTACTCCGCCACCATAAGTAGCAACATTGCTCTTTATTATGCAGTTTTTTATTGTCGGAGCCGAAGAGTAATAAAAACCTATTCCACCGCCACAAACAGCAAAGTTATTTGTTATAATGCAAGAATCTATGGTTGGCGAAGCGTAGTCGTAGCAGCAAATGCCTCCTCCGTATCTATATTCTCCGTTAGCTCCTTTTGCATTTCCGTCTTTTATCGTGAAACCTTTTATTAAGGTAAATGTATCCGTATTAGAGCAATATATTACATGATAAGATGAGCAAGCGGATGCGCTGTTAAATCCGCTTAACGTGCAAGATTGAGCGCCATTAGCGCTCATTAACGTTACGGATTCTTTCATACTAATGCCCCGGTATAAGCTTACTTCTCCTGCATAATAAGTTCCATTATGAACCATAACGGTATCGTATAAAGAGCTTGCATTTATTGAGTCCTGGATTCCCTGTGCGTTATCCGAGACAAAAACATCTCTTATTTTTCCTGTAAGAAAAGTGGGAACAAGTAACATTATAAATATGATTTTTTTTATCATTTTGTTTGCCTAAAAAATCGTAAAATCTACGCCTAAAAAAGCGAGTCTTGGCAGCATATAGATGGGCTGGCGTTGAGAATCAATATAATTATAAAATTGAACGTTTCTATGTTGAAATACATTAAGGATGCTAAAATATATATTCCCGGTGGTTGTAGATATGTGAAACTCTCTTTCGATTTTTATATCCAGTCTATCATAGGATGGGTAGCGTTCCGAATTTTTTGGTCCTTTGACTAGATACCAGTGGTCAAGTGCGTCATCCCAGAGCCAACCTGCGATTGGGGTAAACGGCCTTCCTGAAGAATGTCTGCAATTAGCGCTTATTGCATATTTACCGAGAGTATAAACACCTATTAAATTTAAAGAAATAGGCTGGTCTGCATCAAAGTCTGCAAGAGTCTTGTCAAATAAATTTGTTCTTTTTGTTTTAGAAAACGAACAGGAAATCCAGCCAAAGAAATTGTTTGTAAATGATTTTTTTATAAATGTTTCTATTCCCCTTGAAAAACCATATCCGCTAGCATCGGAAGATACAACCATATTCCCTTCATCAATAGATATGAACCCTAAGTTACTGATTCTATTTTCATAGAATTCAATTTTTCCGTTAATATCTTTGGATATTTCCCTTTCTATTCCTATTACATAATGATTTGACTTTGCAGGAGGAAGCTCCGGTGCAAGCGTTAACACCTCAAGAGCCTGGAACTGCTGATAATATCCCCAGGCAAGGGAGAGAGAAGTTTTAGGATTATAAAAGTATGTTAATCTGAGCCTTGGGCTCATAACAGTCTGGTCAGTTAATGAATTATAATCAAGTCTTGAGCCTGAAGCCAGCATCATTTTACTTGAAATGGGCGTATTTAAGGTTAAGTAGGTGCCATATTGTATCGCACAGGTATCCGCGAACAAATTTATAGATTCATTATATCTCTCAAGTCCCATAAATTCAATAGGCCAGTCATCGTCTAAAGAATAATCAAGGTATGAGCAGGAAACTCCCCACTCAAGAGATTTGTCTTTAAGAAATTTAATTTCCCCGTTTTGGTTTATCCCGCTTTTTTTCAAGAGCTTATTTTTGTTGTGTGTATGGTAATCGGTCCAGTTAGCATACCTGCTAAGATAGGTATGGTAAATTACCGTTCTGAGGGGCTGATCCCGTATAGTAGTGCAGTAATTTAAAACATAAGTATTGCTTTCGTTGTTCCAGTTAACGCTTCCCCCGATGTCTCCCATAACATTTCCGGATACGGATGCCGCATCTTCCATCAATAAGTTGCTTAACGATAGCTTATTGTTTTTACCGAGAGAGAATGATAATTTATTCTGAAAGTTCTGGTAAGCGGGTAAAATTATAGTTGAGTCTTCTATTCCTACAAGAGGGGCAACGGCTTTAAAATAATTTTTTCTTGCAGAGAAAATATAGGAACAATTATTCGAGAGAGGAAATTCTGTTTCAATTCCGGCTTCCAACAAATCTGCGTTTATTTTTGTCACTCTTTTTTCAAAGGACCCTTCTCTTGTTATGACATCAAGGACTGCGGACAACTTGTCTCCGTAGGATGCCGGGAATCCGCCACAGGAGAATCTTACATCTTGAAGCAAATTTACGTTAAAAGCCGACACGGCTCCGAAATAGTGTTGTGGACAGGCAATTTCTCCCCCGTCCATCAGGTAAAGGTTTTCATCGGGAGTGCCGCCGCGGATATAAAGCCATCCTACAAGGTCAGATACCGAATAGACACCCGGGAAAGACTGGAGAGTTCGGAAAAAATCCAATTCTGCGAAAGGAATTTTCTTAAGTTCTTTTAGGTCTATTGCCCTGAAAGATGGTTCAAGAATACGTTCTCCAAGCACCCGGACTTCTTCGAGTTTAAAAGTTTTTTTGTTTACCGGGATAGACAATTTTAATTCTTGTTTTGGTGAAAGCTTTACGTCTATGGTTTTCCCTGTGTATCCGATATGGGATACTTTTATTTTGTAGTCTCCGGGCTTGAGTTTTGTATAGAATTTGCCTGTAGAGTCAGTAATTGTGACAGAAGCGCCGTTGTTTATAAATAAGTTAACAAAGGGAACGGGCTCGTAGGTATCAGCATCATAAACGGTTCCCGAAATAGATGCGGCAGTGATAAAAAAGGCAAGCAGAATCATCGTAATTTTTCAACTTTAAGAATAAGTAAAGACTGGTTTTGAAGATAATATATATAATCTCCCTCTGTTTTCAAATAAGCGCCGCCTCCCAGTAGCTTCTCGGTTACGCAAAGATAATAAGGAGTTTGCGCATTCAGGAGATATACTGTAGAGCCGTCCGTAGCTATTCCATATTTGTCAAAATCGAAATCCAGTATTTCGTTTGGAAATTTTATATAGCGAATGGGCTCAAGTGTTTGGCCTTTAATTTTTATCACATATATTGCAGGCTGGATCCCCACTACTCTGCAATATAAATATTCATCACTCTTTTTAAGTCCCGTCCCGGAATACATTGATATTTTAGAAATGCCTATGGGTACGGGTTGGGTTGGGTTTGAAAAATCATAAGTCTGAAGATAATAATTGGATAATATGTATCCAACTTTGTTTTCAATAATGTAATCTACTATAGGATATTCCAGGGTTACTGTTCCAAGGAGTACAGGATTAGACGGGGAAGATATATTTATTGTTAATAAATTGCCGTTGCTTGTTTTAACATAAGCATAGTTTTCATTTATTTTTATATTTGTGGCAGTGGCATTAAAACCTATTTTTCCAATAATCGAGAAAAAATTAGAATTAACCTCTATGATAAAAAGTGTATCTCGAGATATGATATAGGAATAAGAGTCAGTTATAATCGCATCTTTTATTTCATAGTTCATAACGCTAAGGTAAGTAATAGACGGTTCCGGTCTAGCCTTGTCAGAAATATCCCATATTTCGTAGTAATTCCCTATTATATAAGCTTTATTTTTGTATATTCTAAGGATACCATTAGTGCTTAGTTCGGTATTTGATAGCAAGTTCAGGTAAATTCCATTGGAGTCTTCCGTTGGTGCATTGAGGCCAAAATCGCAGCCCATACAGAAGATAAGTAGTAAAATAGTTATTCTTAGTTGCATAGTTTTATTATAGATATTCCGTTGTATGAAGAAAGCAGATATAAATAATCTTTATTTGCAGTCATACCGTAGATAGAAAATGAAGGATGAATCCTTCCCGTAAAAGGTTTATTGACGCCATTTAGTTCAAGAATATAATACCCATAATCGGCTATAAAACAATTATTGGAGAATAAAAATTGGCCTGAAAAGCTAGAAGAAGAAATGTATATATTTTCCAGGTTATTAATTGTCGGGAGCGCTGAAATATCAAAAATACTAATTTGAGGATAACTGTAAGAATTATAATCTAGTGTAAACAATGTGTCTCCCGAGATGTAAAGTGTGTTTATGGAAGAATTGCAATTATAACTATTTGCTATTGAAGGATGAAGCGGGTCTGAAATATCATATACATATATTTTAGACTGACCGAATAACAAGAGATAGTTTCCAACGGTTTGGATATCCCGTATAGAATAATTATCCTGGCATTCTATTGAATCCGTTACAAAAGGATGGGTTGGCTGGGAGGCATCAATTATGGATATATAATAAGAAGAATTTTTTACATATACTGCGGGATAGGATATTGCGAATATATTATAATAATAATCATAATTTACTCTGCAGGAACCTGAGAATGTTGGAGAAGAAGGGTTAGCTATTGAGTAAGTTCTAATAACGTAATGAGAGGAATCATCTCTTGCAAGAAAGAAAAGATAATCTCCGGATTTTTTCATTCCATTAAAGCACGTTACATTGCTATCCGTGAAAGATGAAATAATCGCAGGATTTGTCGGATTGCTTAAGTTCAGGATATAAAAGGAATTTGCTTCGGAATAATCTCCCCTATAGCCTCTGATATAAGCATAATCATCGCTTATAAAAATCTGTTCGCCACCCGGGATATCTTTATACTGGGTGACAAGAGGAAAACGTTCCCTGAATGACGCAACATCAGACCATTCTCCCCATGCTTTTTCGGAAGCTTCTTCCCTTCTTGCTCGTACTTTCCAGAAACAACGTTCCCTGAACAATGTAGAAGAGCTGACATAAGAATACTCGGAGGTTATAGATATTGGCGAAGTGAAGTTACTGTCCGTCGAGTAAAGGATTTCATAAACTCCACCCGAAGGGTATAATGTGTCATCTATGGCTTCCCAGCATAAGATAGGAGGATTATTATACATAAGAGTATCTCCTATGGGAGAGATTAGTTTAGGTGCGGGCGGGGTATTAATTAAGTCATTTGGGTTCGTAAATTGTTTTCGGTTGCAGGCGAGAAAAAGCAAACATATTATAACGAATTTGTATTTCATAATAATTTTGAGTCGTGGTTAATATTTGACATTTTAGCTGCGTTTACAAAATATAGACAAACCGATTCCTTTTTTAGCCGGGCTTAGAGTCAGTCCCGGGGTTACTTCCAGTTCTTTATCGCCTAAATTAATATGGAGTTTTTGTATAGCCCCCTGTGATTTTGGCTGTTTTGCAAACTTTTCCGAAATGATTGACGCTGCGAGACTTATGCCTGCAGTCCACATAGATATATCCCTGATGTTTTCGTACAATTTGGTGCTTTCGCGGTATTTTTCGCAATCACTTGGTTCCTCTGCTTCTTTATATTTAGTGTAATAAAATTCAACGAACCAATCGGATGCGATAGCGGTAAGAGACGAGCAGAGCGATATATATCTGAGCTTTTTGGTGGCAGGCGGGATCGTTTGTTGTGCCCCTGAAATTTCGGCTATAAAAAGAAATGCCAGGCAAAATAAAATTTTTCCCATCGTTTTCATACACAATAAGAAAGTTTTTTATTTTTGTCAAGAGAGAATAACATAGGAACAATATTAAATATCAAAAATTAAATATTAAAAAGAAGACCCACAAAATAATGCCTGCCACAAGAGCCATGCCTTCGTCAGACCGTGTCTATCGGCAGGTAAACAGGCACGAAAACAAAAAATTATACTAATTAGAAAGATTAACCACCGGGGGCACAGAGAAAAAACGGGGAGCACTTACCAAAGAGAATTGTAAACAGACAGTTTTGGGCTAAAGCCCGAAAGAATATTTGGGTTTGCTTACATGCCCCCGCCCTAAAGGACGGGGTAATTTAAAAAATTTCAAGTAAAGAATGCAAAAATGGAGCATTAGTGTTATAAGTTAAAAAAGGCGGATAGTAAGTATAATTTGAGTAGATTGTATTTTTATAAAATTATTGTTGCAAATATTGGGAATCAGATATAATAATAAAATAAAGAGGAACGTGTTTATGAAAAATATAAAATTGGTGTTCGTAATCTTGCTGTCGGTGACAGGAATAACTTACGGACAGAGCATAAAAGTTGGCGTAGTGCTTCCTTTGACGGGAGCTTTATCGGAATACGGGAACGGCTGTTTAAACGGGATGAAACTTGCGGCAGATGAGTTGGTAATGGAAGATAAACATATTATATTGAGCGTGGAAGATGATTCCGGGAATCCGAGTGTTTCGGCATCTGCAGTAAGAAAACTTTTTTACGGGGGATGTAAAATCATAGTAGGCCCTCTTACGAGTTCCTCGGTAATAGCGGTTGCCCGTTTGATAGACAGTTTGAACGTCCCGTTAATTGCGCCTGCGGCTACTGCGCCGAGCGTTACGATAATGTCTTCGCGTATATATCGTTTGTGTTATAGCGACACAATGCAGGGGAAGGGAATGGCTGAGTTTATTCGTTATGCAATGGGGAAAACAAAAGCAGGAGTGTTGCTTGACTATGATAATGTTTATTCAAAAGAACTTGCATCGGCTTTTGAGAAGAGGTTCCAGGAAATAAACGGAGAGGTAGCAAAAGAAGTGGTCTATACTTCGGGAGATACGGATTTCAGGACTCAGTTACAGGCATTAATCGTAAAAAACGTTGATTGTATCTTTGTTGCGAGTTATTATAAAGAGGCGGAAAATATAATCAAACAGGCGTCACAACTTGGAATAACCTGCCCTCTTATGGGGGGCGACGGTTGGGATTCACAGGAATTAATAGATATGACAAAAGAGTATAACGGGTTTTATTTTTATTCTTCTCATTTTTTTAAGAACGACGTTAAGGCGAAAAAATTCAGAAATTCTTATATGAATGCAACTTCGCTGGAACCGACGAGTTTCGGCGCATTGGGATATGATGCGATTCGTTTGATAGGAACGCTGAAATTGAGCGATACTACAAGCGCAGGGATAAGAGACGAGTTGAGAAAAGTAGATAACTTTAACGGAGTTACGGGAAAAATGAGTTTTAAAAACGGGCGCGACCCGGTAAAAGAAGTTACGATTCTCAGGTTTTTTAAAGGGAATTCATCTTTACAGCAAAAGTTTATACCGAAATAAATATGATTAGATATTTTAATATCCTTATTTTGTTGCTTTTAACGGCAGGATGCAAGGGGCAGAAAAAACACGATTCGTCTTCCAACTTTGAAAAAAACTTGCCTGACGGCAGCCAGGTAATAATGAATTTCAAGTTGACTGAATCTGCTAACGGGGAGACGAGTTTCAAACTGGCAGCATCAAAAGCAATCGTATATTCCGAGACGACGTTGGTGTACAGGATAAAACTTAATTTTTTTAAAAACGGTGCTTTTTATGGGGAGTTATTGGCGGACAGCGGAACGCTTTTTACGCAGAGTAATGATATGGAAGCGTTTGGAAACGTGAAGGTTACCGGGATAGAAGGAGCGGTGCTCGAGTCAAATGAACTGAAATGGTCAAATGCTCGCCAGAAAATATATACGGAAGAACAAGTTTTGATTACGACAAAAGACAAAAAGATTTCGGGGAAGAACTTTGAGAGCAACCCGGATTTAACTAATATAAAGTTGAAAGAGACTTCCGGCAGTGGAGTGGGAACGTTGGGAAAAATTGACAGTATAGGAGTGAGTAAAAGTCCGTCTCAGCCAGAACAAAAGGATACTACGAAAAAGGAACAGGAGATGGGGGGAATGAAAATAAGGGAATACGCGGTAAGACCTGTGGCTAAAAAAGATACAATAATAAGAAAAGATACACCGAATACAAAAATAAACACGGAGACCGAGAAGGATACGGTAAAGTAAGGGACACGAATGGGGGACACGGTGACACCGAAAAACATGGATAGAGACACGGTGACACCGAAAAACATGGATAGAGACACGGTGACACGGAAAAATACAGAAGGTGAGAAGGATACGGTGAAGTGAGAACAGGTGACCACAAAAAAGAGAAAATTATAAAATGTGGGCACCTACTAAAATAAAATGTATATAGAAAAAAGAAAATTTGGGAAAGATGCTAAATATTACCTCGTTCATTCTTACAGGGGAAAAAACGAAGTTAAAAAAATTAGAAAATATCTTGGTATAAATCTTTCAACGGGAAAGCTTAAACAGGAAAAAAAGAAAGCAGAACGAGAAATTAAAACAAAATTAAAAGAGCTAAGCACACAAATATTCAACTTTTCGCTTTCAAAAAAACAAATAGAGAAATTAAACAACTATGATAAAAAGATAAAAATTCATCATCTGGAAGGTTGGGACTGGAAAAAATTTACAGAGCAATTTACTTATAATACGAATGCAATAGAAGGTTCGACTGTTCAGTTGAAAGAAATCCCGGGAATATTACGTAAAAATAAAACACAGGATTTCGAAGAAATAGAAACAAAAGGAGTTGCAAAAGCATTTGAATTTATCCGAAAAACAAAAGAAGAAGTATCTTTGGAATTAGTAAAAAAACTGCATAAATTCTGTTTTTACGGGTCGAAACATTTTGCGGGAGAATTCAGAAAAGTTGAAGTAGTTATAAAGAATGGTGCGGGCGAGATAGTTCATACAGGCGTTCCTGTTGCGCAATTAAATTATACTCTAAAAGATATGGTAGGTTGGTATGAAAAAAACAGGAAAAAATTCAAGCCTCTTGTTATGGCAGCAATTATCCATAACCAGTTTGAACATATACATCCTTTTCAGGATGGTAATGGGAGAGTAGGCAGATTATTGCTGAATTTTATACTTATAAAAAATAATTATCCGCCAATAAACATCTCTTTAAAAGACAGGGGAGAATACTATTATTCATTGCAGGAATATTCTGAAAACCAAAACTTAAAACCTACAATAGAGTTTTTAGTAAAACAGTATAAGAAAACTCTGAAACAGGTGACCACAAAAAAGAGAAAATTATAAAATGTGGGCACCTAATCAAGGAATAATAAGAAGAGACGCGGGGATTGGGAGAAAAGAAACGATAAAAAACAGAAGATAAATATGAAAAAAATATGATAATATTTAAGATAATATTTTTGGTGCTTGTTGGAGATTCGTTGCGTTATACAGGAACTGCAACAAGAAAAATGACAGACAGGAATGTCCGTCCCACCCCTACAAAAGAACTAACAGACACGAATATTGCAAAAGAACTGATAAACAAAAGCGCCGTAAAAGATACGACAAACAAAGCTACAACAGACACAACAAATGCGCCTCGTTCATATACGGTTAAATCGGACAGTTCCAATCTTATAGACTCTACCGTTTACCTCTACGGGAACGTTCAGTTCAAATACAAAGATTTGATAATCAACTCCAACACCGGAATCATTACTACGGAAAAAGTTATTGCAAGAGACTCCGTTCGTATAACAAAAGGAGATTCTCTTAAACCGGTAAAAATAAACTGCAACCTGAGTGAATATTTTTGGGATAGGGACATTAAAATTTATAACGGGTTTACGGCATACAGAGGAAACGAAACTCTGACGGGAGATATGTGCAGATACCTTGAGGACAGTATGTGGATAAATAAAAATATGTCTTACATAAACAATAAAGAAAACATAAAAATTACCGGAAATAAAGGATTTTACCGTGCCGATGTCAGCAAAGGGAACGTAACGGACAGTGCCGTATTCTATTCTTCTTCAGATTCTATGGAGATTACGGGAGATACGATTAATTTTGAAAGCGACAGTTCAAAAGAAGTTAACAAGAGTGAAGTAATCGGTAACGTAGTGATCAAATTGGATAGCACCAACTGTTACAGCGGATATGCCATATACTTTCCTAAAAAAGACATTGCGGAACTTTATAATAATCCTTATATTGTTTCTAAAGAAGACAGTATTATGGGGGAAAAGATAAAAATTTTATTGACTAATAGAAAAATTAAGCAACTAATAATAAGTGGAAATGTCAGAGGTAAAAGATGGCAACTTTAAGAGCAGAAGCATTGGTTAAGGCTTATAAAAAGAGACGCGTAGTAAACGAAGTCAACATTGAAGTAAACAACGGGGAAGTGGTCGGATTGCTGGGACCGAACGGAGCAGGAAAGACTACGACGTTCTATATGGTAATAGGTTTTATCCCGCCCGACTCCGGCAAAGTTTATCTTGATAATGACGCCATAACTTACGAGCCGATGCATTTGCGAGCAAGACGGGGAATCGGTTATCTCCCGCAGGAAGCTTCCATTTTCAGACAATTAACTGTCGAACAAAATATACTTGCGGTGCTGGAGTTCGTTGAGAAAAACCGCACAGTAAGAAAAGAAAGGCTCAAAGAAATAATGTCGATGCTTGGCATAGAGCGGGTAAAAGACCATTTAGGGTATAGACTTTCCGGTGGCGAACGGCGAAGAGTTGAAATTGGCAGGGCATTAGCGATAAAGCCAAGATTTTTATTATTGGATGAACCTTTTACCGGGATTGACCCGATTGCAAGAGCGGACATTCAAAACATAATAAGAGACCTTAAAACTCATAACATTGGCGTTCTTATAACCGACCATAACGTAAGAGAAACGCTTGAAATAACAGACCGCGCTTACATAATATATGAAGGAAAGATATTAATATCAGGAAGCGCGACCGAACTGGTAAACGACCCACAAGCCCGTGAGCTTTATTTAGGCGAAAAATTTAAGCTATGAGACTTGAACAGAATTTACAGACCAGATTAGAATTATCGCACGTTTTATTACAAAGGTTAGACTTATTACTTCTCCCGTTACTTGATTTGAGACAGCTTGTGGAACAAGCCATAGAACAAAACCCGGTGCTTGAGAACGATACGGAAAAAGAAAACGAGGAAAGCGAAGTAAAAGAAGAACCGAAAGAAAAGGAAGAACCGACTGAAGACGTTGAGGACTGGGATACTTATCCTAAATTATCGGAAACAGCCGAAAAGAAAGAAGAAATGCCCATTCCCGCGCCGCCGCCCACACTAAAAGAAGCATTGATTTTACAATCGAGACTTGCATTCACGGAAGAACGACTTTTAAAAATAAGCGAATGTATAATTTATGAACTAAATGAAGACGGGTTTCTTACTTCTTCTACTAAAGGGATTGCCGAAATATTGAATGAAGACGAAGAAACGGTGTTGTCGGTTTTGCGAAAGATACAGACTTTTGACCCTGTTGGTGTGGGGTCAAGGGATGTAAAAGAGTATTTACTTATACAACTGCACTTAAAACAAGATACTCCCGAAATAATTTTTGAAATAATAGAAAAACATTTTGAGGATTTAGTACATAGCAATTACGAAAAAATATTAGAGAGTCTGAATATAACACAGGTTGAGCTGGATGAAGTGATCGCCCATATAAAGTTGTGTAATCTTAAGCCCGGCGCCGGTATGGGTGGGGAAATAAGGTATGTGCTGCCGGATTTAACGCTTAAGAGGGTAGAGGATAACGGGCAGGCGGTATGGATTGTTTATCCTAACAACGAGTGGATACCGAAACTCAGGTTATCAAAGTTGTATATGAATATGCTTCACGATAAGGACAATTCAATAGATAAGGATGCGGGAAAATATCTTCGCCAGAACGTAGCTACTGCCAAGTTGTTAATTGAGGGCATTGAAAAACGGAGAGAAACAATAAATAAAATAGCCGGGTTTATTAAAGATTCAATACTGGATTTTCTGGATAACAAGGCAAGAAATTTTAATTTTGTTACGCTGGAAGAAGTAGGAGCAGCTATAGGCAGGAACCCATCTACGGTTTCAAGGGCAATACAGGACAAGTGGATACAAACGCCTTACGGGCTTCTGACGTTGAAAAGCTTCTTCTCTATGCACAAGCCTAAAGCGTATACGGAAGTAACCAAACGGTTGCAGGAAGTAGTAGGCGGAGAGGATAAGAAGCATCCCTTGCGAGACGACCAGATTTTAAGCATATTACAGAATGAGGGGTTCAAGCTTGCGCGGACAACGGTCGTAAAATACAGGACTTTGCTGGGCATCCCGCCCGGGCATAAGAGAAAAATAGCCGATAGTTAAGAAATAACGGAAAATTTCACAGAACGAAAAGTCGCAGAGAACGCAGAGGGAAAACAAACGACAAGGGGAAACGGAGACGGGACGAAGTGGGGAGAGAAAAGAACTGAGTTCACAGATAATAAACAGAAAGATTAATCACAAAAGCACGAAAACAGACCACAAAGAGAATTCTTGCCACGGATGCACACGGATAAAGAATAATAACATATAACTAAGGAAGCATACGCTTCGCTCAAGATAGTAATCCCTAATCGCTTCACTCAAGGGCTTGTTACCTATTGTAACAAAAAAAATAGAGTCTCACCATGGAGAGCGCAGAGAGAATTATTAGCACGTGTAAAAAAGTTTTAGGGTTGAAAAACAACAAAAACAGAGAACAAAAAGGGGCGAACAGCCGTTCGCCCCTACGAATTTCTTATAGTAATTCTATCCTACCGCTATGCGTTTCTACATTTGCACAATTATCAAATAATCGGACTTTATTTACTTAAATGTTCTTGTTGCTCAACCTCTGTCATTGTTTTACCTTCAAATGCTTCAAATACGATAATTATATTGGAAAGTCCTGCCGTAGCAAGTCCAATCCATTCCAATGTTCTTACATCTCGTCTATCATATTCCCTGCCGACCCGAGGGCCAATGAATCCTTCTAATATACAGCCGGCACATCCATTTTTCTGATAAGCCTCAAGGCAATTCATTACCTCTCCTATAAAAACAAATCTGAGCCACTCTGAAGCTTCCACCGGTTTGCCTTCATTATATTCAAGTCCAACTCTTGGTCCAAAGCAACAAGTTAAAGCTGCAGGTACAAGTCCGCCTTTTTTTTCTGCACTCATACATTGTGGCAAAGATAACCCGCTTAACAGAACTAATAATAACAACCCCTTTTTCATCATTCACCTCCTTCTATTATTTTCGTTCCTTCAGGAGGAACGAATTCAAATTGTTTATCCGATATTACGCAATTAATAGATATTTCGTGAAATATGGATTCTTCGGTTATTTCTTTTGGTGCCATATAAATTTTAGAAATTATACATTGAGGAAACCATATTTCGGGTTGAAAAGATTTCCAATCTCCGTAATTAGTTTGGCTTATTATCTTGTTTGTAGTATCAAAGATCTGGGTTTGCAGAATAATATTTTTTTGCGGGTCAAATTGAAATATAATTTTGCTTATAAACTTAGGTTTATGCGAAGGTTTTGCCGACAGGTGTATGGAATCCTGTAATTCGTATATAAAAGCCTTTTCAAATCCCTGTAATGGGTTGATACCCAACAATGCTCCCAAGCCTAAAAGACTTTTCTGCCCTTCCGATAATTTTTTATAATTTATTTTTATGACCTGTTTATTGTTAGGGGAATAAACCCATAGTAATGTGTCATTTAAAATTATTGTTTGTTCGGGGTTGGAATACTTCACAAACAATTTATTTGGTTTTTTTAGATAAAATTTGCCTGTAATTTGTTTCTCATCGTCATTGATTTTATAATGTCGCGTAATTTTCCCGGACAATATTTCAATTTTATCATAGTTTGCATTTATTTTATCAATTACAACCGGATTTGCAACACAAATCAACAAGATAATAATTCCCATTTGTTAGTATTTACAAAAATTGAAAAAGTTAAAAAATCACTTTAACCAGTTATTTCTATATATAAAACTGACTTAAAAGGTTGTCAACTTTTTAAAATGGAGGACTTTATCGGGGGCATAAGAGGAAGACTTCCGATAGTTAAGAAATAACGGAAAATAAAAAAGCAAACTACAACCGGAAGTATTCACCGCGGAGACGCCCCGCCTACTGCGGGGTAAACTCCGAATGCAGAGAAGAATAAGAAATAGAGGATGTTTCCAAAGTATATATAAAGAGTAAAAAGCGGAAAATTCAACCACAGAGGGAGAAAATAACTGAGTTCGCAGAGAATAAGCAGAAAGATTACCACGAAAGACAGAAAAACGAATAAAAAACAGAGAACGGAAATTGAAACCGCAGATAAACATGGATAAACACAGATACAGAGAATGGAAAATAGAGAGTAAAAAAACAGATATTAAAACCATGGAGGGCGCAGAGAGAATTATTAGCACGTGTAAAAAAGTTTTAGGGTTAAAAAATGCTTGCATTAAATTCCGTTTAATATATAATAGCGGGAAATGTTTCCATTAAGAACGGATATTAAATCAAAAAGTTTTCCATTTTTTACTTATTTTCTTATACTTGTAAATACATTTTTATTTGTTTATTCTTTTTTTATGCCGGGTGGGTTTGAAATAACATTAAAGAAATACGGATGTATTCCTTATGAACTTATATACGGGAAAGACATCGCGCCTTATGCTAGTTTCCCGGTTTATCTTACAACCATTACATCTATGTTTTTTCATGCTTCGTGGACACATCTATTAGGAAATATGTTATTTCTTTTCGTGTTTGGCAAAAACATTGAAGACTGGTTCGGGCATTGGAAATTTTTGGGATTCTATATTGCCTGTGGAGTTGCGGCAAGTATTGTGCAGATATTACTCTCGCCGTTATCAAAAATACCTATGGTGGGCGCTTCAGGGGCAATTGCAGGAGTTATGGGGGCGTATTTTTTATTGTATCCGTTATCAAGAGTATCAACGTGGGTGCCAATTTTGGTAATAGACGTTCCTGCATTTTTATTTCTTGGTATATGGATAATCTTACAAATATTATCGTCAACGGGTGGGCCCGGGGGAAGCCCTATTGCATTTTTTGCTCATATAGGAGGGTTTTTTATAGGGTTATACTGGGTTAAGAAATTAAGGTTAAAAAAAACAGGAAACTGGAGATAAAATGTTTTTGCTTGACTTAGTTAAAAGAGAGCTATAAAAAAAATTAGTAACGTAAAAAATTATGCAAATACTTTTTCAGTCAAAAACAAACTCCTGTCAGAATAGGGAAACAATCAAACTTGACAGGGGATGGGTAATAGCTAACCATATATTAGTTTCGTTTCACGTTGCTTTTATTTCATCAATCCTTTCCGTTGCCAGCAATATAGAAAGCAGGGGAGAAGTTCTAAAGTTTATGTTTTGCAGCTATGAGACGGTGATTTCCCTTTTATTTTTATATATAACATTTCATACGGGCATAGCCTTGCATGAAATGGCGCATTACCTGAAAGCAGTTAAATTAAATGCATTAAATGAAACATTGTTGCCGGATGCCCAAGCCAAAATGGAACAAAACATTTTTAAAAGAAGCTTATGGTATCTGGAGATGTATTTTAAAATTCCATTGGGTTTATTTAAGGGCGTTACTAAAACAGGATTGGATTATCATCCGGATGCGCCTTATAATTTAGCGGTTGCGGCAGCCGGTCCGATTGGCAGTAGAAATTTGGCTGCTATATTTTTACCGATTGCCGTTATTTTGCTCTTTGCAGGATTAACAAAAGATATAAGATTCGCAGTGTATGCGGGAAGATTGTTCTTAGGAATGGGCTTAGTAGGGTTGCTTGATTTTCTATTGGCAGACCCGGGGAAATATAAAGAATTCAATGAAAGAGAAGCAAAAGCAAAAAGAGCATCAGCAAAAATATCTTCGGCCAGAATAGTAAAAAGTAAAAAATGGACAGACCGCGTAAAACGAGTACGAGACCTGATGATTTACACAAGAATGGAAAAAGTTGTTCTTCCTGACGGCACGGAAAAGTGGGCTCCCTGGGAATTTCGGAACTGCGGTATGGGAGGGCGGCATACGGAAAAAGAGTTCCCGGAAAGCAATATTAGTCCCCAGGAGAGCATGTTTGTTCCTTTGGGCGCAAAAGATTACGAGAATGCCCAGGAAATGACCGTTAATTTGCAAACCAGG
This sequence comes from bacterium, assembly GCA_028716385.1. GTDB lineage: Bacteria > Hydrothermota > UBA3073 > JACQXS01 > JAQTXJ01 > JAQTXJ01. The sequence continues at coordinate 686,909 of JAQUPX010000001.1, forward strand.
CTCAAAGAAATAATAGAAAACGCGGAAGGTTGTGCAGTAAAAGGTATTGGAACGGAGGGAGGGATAGCGGCATATATTAAAAAGGAGAAAGGGGATACGTTATCCGTTCAAAGGTTATGGAGGATGCAAAAGCAAGCGATTCTGGATTGCGGGTATATGCCGGGCAAAGACGTAGCAATAGCGCTCGACCCTGCGGCAAGCGAGCTGGAAAATGCTTATAAAGAAGAAAAGGGATTATCCGGAGAAGAAGCGATAGGAATGTATCTTGACTGGAGAGACAAGGATAAAAAAATATTAAGCAGGGATGAACTTCTTGAAATTTACAGAAGAGCAATGGATGAGGACGAGCTTCCGATAATCTCCATTGAAGATGGTTTTGCAGAAGATGACGACACCGGGTGGAAGTTATTGATGGAAAGATTGGGAGACAAAATTCATATCATCGGGGATGACAATATTACGACTAAAGATTCATCAATAGAAGAGAAAGCGGATAAAAGGCTAATTAATACGGCGCTTATAAAGTTAAACCAGATTGGCAGTGTAACCGAGGGAGTATTGGCTTTGCTTACCGCGATTGGCAAAGGTCTTCAAACCGTAGTTTCGCACCGGTCAAAGTCACCCGTTGAAGATTTCGAGGCTCACATAGCTCTTGCTGCGCACTCATTAGGATTAAAAGCGGGCGGGGGTTCGAACTCGGAAAGATTATTTAAGTATGAAGCCGTAGTAAAAGTAATGAAAGAGGCAATACAGAATATTGCCAAAGAAAAAGATGGAAAAGCCATAGCAGACAAAGATGCGGAAACATTAGCCGGGGATTTTGTAAATAAGCTCCGCATAACCAAAATTGTAGCGCGTGAAGCATCAACAAACGCGGGAATACCCACGGTAGCGGTTGAAATAAAAGTAGGAATACAGGGGAGTGAAAAATACGGGAAACTTCTGGTATTTGAAGGTGCAACGCCTTTAGGAACATCCGCCGGAACGGACGAGGCCATTCACCTTATTGATAAAATTATTCCGGCAAATTCTCCGATTGTAAAACAATATCCTGAACTTTTCAAAGAGCAGGAAGACAAAACTTATTTATTCAAAAAAGAATTAACCGAAACGGACATTATTGGAAAAAACAGCCCTGAACTTTTTGAATGCTGGCAAAGAGCAAATCGATATAACGGGAAAGGGTGTCTTAATGCGGTGGATAACATTAACAACATTATATCCAAAAAATTTCTCGGGAAAAAAATTACCGAACTCGGAGAATTAGTAGAATTGGACAACACATTATTAGGAATTGAAAGGGAATTAGCCATACAAAGAGGCGTATTGGCTCCGGGGGCGTCTGTGGAGGAATGCATAAAAATCATGCAGCGGAAAGCCAATCTCGGGATGAATTCTATTCTTTCGTTATCTTTAGCTCTTGCAAGATTAAAAGGAGGAATAAAGGGTAAAGAATTATATGAAGTAGTGGAAGAGCAAATGGTTTCGACTATGGCAAAAGTATTTGCTTTTAATGGCGGCGTAGATTTGTTAGGACAACTGGGAGAGAAAATAATTTTCAACAAGCTTAATGTATTAAGGTATGAGAAAGTTGTAAAACGCGGAAAAGAAAGGATATTTGATGTCGGTATGGAGGAGGTTTCTCTTTCCTCGGAAGAAAGGGTATCGACTACAGAGAAAATAACACATACTATAGAAAGAATAAAAAGCGCAGGAGGGGAATTATGGGAAAGTTTGGCAAAGGAATTATCCTTTGAAGAATTAAGCATAGGTCTGCAAATGGTAAATGAATTTAAAAAGAAAGACGTGTCGTTGTACAAGTTAATAAGGGAACAACTCCCTGTTTATAAAATTGATTAGAAACCAATTGGAGGTAAAAAATGAGTAAGATTAAAGATATTAGGGCAAGAGAAATTTTGGATTCCAGGGGCAACCCCACTGTTGAAGTAGAATGCGAGCTTGAATCGGGTTGCACAAAACGTGTTGGTGTTCCATCGGGAGCATCGACGGGAGCACATGAAGTATATGAATTAAGAGACGGAGACGCGAAAAGGTATGCAGGGAAAGGAGTTTTAAAAGCAGTCAACAACGTAAACACGAAAATTAAAAAGGCTCTTATTGGGCTTGACGCAACAAACCAATGTGAAATTGACGATGTTTTAATAAAACTGGATGGTACTCCGAACAAATCGAATCTTGGAGCAAATGCTTGTGTCGGCACATCTCTTGCAGTAGCAGTCGTACAGGCAAGAGAAATAGGGACGCCTTTGTACAAATGGATTGGCGGTATACATGCTCACGTACTGCCCGTTCCGATGTTTAACATCATAAACGGCGGTGTTCACGCGTACAATAATGAGCTTGACATCCAGGAGTTTATGTTAGTTCCTGCGGGCGCGAAAGATTTCAGTTCTGCTTTAAGAATGGGTGCGGAAATTTTTCATATATTAAAAAACGTACTTCATAAGGATGGTTTTTCGTCCGGAGTCGGAGACGAAGGGGGATTTGCTCCAACGTTGCCTTCCAATCAAGCTGCCTGCGAATACATTATTAAAGCAATTTCCGAAGCAGGATATATTCCGGGAAAAGATGCTTTCCTTGCACTCGATTGCGCCGCTTCCGGTTTCTATAATGACGGGAAATATACAATTGAAGGGAAGAAACTTTCTCCTACCGAATTATCTGATATTTACTACAAGTGGATAGACAAATTCCCTTTAATTTCAATTGAAGACGGATTTGCGGAAGATGACTGGGAAAGCTGGATTAAGTTCACGGAGAAGGTAGGGAAAAAGGTACTTATAGTTGGGGACGACCTTTATGTTACGAACATTAACCGTTTGAAAGAAGGAATATCAAAGAGTGCAAGCAACGCAGTATTAATTAAACCAAACCAGGTAGGAACTCTTACGGAAGCGCTTGCCTGTATAGAAAAAGCAAAAAGTGCAGGATACAAATGTGTAATTTCTCATCGCTCGGGAGAGACAACGTCTACCTTTATATCACATCTTGCAGTAGCAACAAATGTCGGGTTGATAAAATCCGGTTCTTTGTCCAGGTGTGACAGGGTAGAAAAATACAATGAATTGTTACGAATAGAAGAAGAGCTGGGAAAAGCAGCAGGTTTTATGGGAACGGGAATATTTCGTTAATCAAGGGATAGAAAACAGTTGTTATTGGGGAGAAGGCTCTTGAGGCGGAATTGTTTATATATTTTCGGATAGGCAACAAACAAAATAGTGGACAAGTGGAAATTTGAGTGTTAAGGAAGTATAGTGTGTTTATGTAAAATGGGCCTGTATGTCAATGGTAGACTTTCGGTCTCCAAAACCGACTACGAGGGTTCGATTCCTTCCGGGCCCGGTTTGTAAGGGAGAAACGTAGATTGACACAAATATAGACACGGAGAAACACAGATGGGGACGCAAGGAAAAGAGTTTGTGGACGCAGATAAACGCAGATAAAAAGGATAATAAATTAACAGAAAAGTTAGAGTTACAACAGAAAAAATTTGGATTAACAGACAAGGATTCTCGCAGAGTTCAGACAGCCTCACTCCTCGCAAAGTATGCAGTGCAATTCGCTTGAGGCAAGCCGCCGCAAAGATGCAAAGTTTAAAGAAGAACGCATAGAGATGAGAAAAATGTCGGAGAGAGACAGAAAATAGAATATTATGGAAGAATATGGGATGGAAGAAGAAAGAGACGAAAGGCAGGAAGAGAGAAGCAATGGCATAGAAATCATTGTACTCTGGCTCAAAAAGTTTAAAAAGATAACAATATTATTGATTGTGTTGTTGATTGGATACTTGTTAATTTTCAGAACTTACGGAGCCGGGAAAATCGTGATGTTACGCTGGCAAATATGGAAGACGGAACAGGAAATAAACGTTATGCGCGCCAAAAGGCTTGTAATTAAAAGAGAAGTAGATTTGTTAATGGGAAGCAAAGAATATACGAAGAAAGTAGCAAAAGAAAGATACGGAATAGAATAAAAAATAAGCAGGGAGGTACGGATGCCTGAAATAGCTGTGTATCCCGGGACATTTGATCCTATAACCAACGGTCATATAGACATTATACGCAGGGCTTCGGGGTTATTTGAAAAGGTTATTGTTCTTGTAATTGAGAACAGGGAAAAATCTCCTTTGTTTTCTATGGATGAGCGGGTAAAATTTGCGAGTTTTGCTACCAAAAAATTTAAAGGGGTAGTTGTAGATTCGTATAAAGGGCTGCTCGTAGAGTATGCCAAGATAAAAGAAATAAAAACTATTATAAGAGGGTTGCGTGCAGTTTCGGATTTTGACTATGAGTTCCAGCTTACGCAACTAAACCGTAAATTATATCCTGCCGTAGAGACTATTTTTATAATGCCCGGGGAAGAATACTTTTTTCTTTCGTCTTCAAGCGTAAAAGAAATAGCGGCTTACGGGGGCAATGTAAGTGGATTTGTGCCTGAAATAGTGGCAAAAGGATTGAGCGGGATAAGAACCACTAAGCGAGGAAAGGGGTTGTAAAAAATGGGAATAGACCTACATATACATACTATATTTTCGGACGGGACATTGTCTCCTTGCGAGACTGTGGAAATGGCGAAAAGCAAGGGAATTGATGGGCTTGCAATAACCGACCATGATGAGATAGGTGGAGTAAAAGAAGGACTGGAAGCAGGAGAAAAGTTTGGAGTAAAAGTTATCCCGGGGGCAGAGTTTTCGGCGAAATATAACGAGAAAACATTACATATACTTGGTTATTTTGTGGATTATGAAAACCCGAAACTGATTGAGTTTGTTGCTCAAATGAAAGAAGCGAGATTAAACAGGACAATCAAGATTATTGATAAACTTGCGGAGCAGGGCTTGTATATAACGCTTGCCGACGTGCAGGAAAATGCGGGAATAGGCGGGATTGGTAGACCGCATATAGCAACGGCGCTAATAAATAAGGGATTTATAAAAGATGCTCATACTGCTTTTAATTTGTATCTGGGAGACGGAAAACCCTGCCATATATCAAAATCCAATATCGGACCGGAAGTCATAATTCAACTAATAAAAGAGGCGAAAGGTATCCCCGTGTTAGCGCATCCGAATTTAAATAAAATGGATAAGTATATTCCCGAGCTTGTAGAAATGGGAATGAGAGGCGTGGAAGTGTGGACACCAAGCCAATCTCCAAAAGAAGTAAATAGATATTTGGAAATAGTAAAGAAGTATAATCTAATTGCGACGGGCGGTTCGGATTCGCACGGGACAAGGCCCGGGTATCCGCAAATAGGGGAATTCAGTCTGCCGTATATTAATATGATTGGGGAGTTGGAAAAAGCACGGTTAACGTAGGGGAAAAGGGTAAATAATTTGCCACAAAAGCACTAAAACACAAAAACAGATTTGTTTTGAGGGATACCCACAGATTAACAGGGTTAAAAATAAACTGCAAAACAAAATACAGAAAATAAAAAGAGTTTTAGCCACGGATGGGCACGGATTTCCACGGATTAAAAATACAAACTTCAAACTACAAAAAAATAGTATCCACGAATTAACGCGAATTGACACGAATCACACAATAGACTTGGGACTGTAGAGGCAACTAAAAAAACAGGATACAGAAACTGTAACCACAGATGCTTGCCTACCCAATATTTTAACAAAAGGAAATACTTGAACTCTTATTTCTTGACAAGACACTCTCCCACTATAGCTTAAAAGATAAATATAATATGGAATTAAATAGAAGTTTAGTAGATTATTTTAAGAAAAGTCTTGCGGAAGTTCCAACATTCTGGGGAAGGTTTCCGAACAACATTTCTTTTAAGGAGAAATCCGTTCTTGATATTGGATGCGGCGATGGAGCGCTATGTATTGATATTGCCCGCAAGGGAGCAAAAAAAGTAATCGGTATAGACACAAACAAAGTAATGATAGAATTTGCCAAGGGAAACCTTGACCAAAACTTTCCCGAACTAAAACATATCATAGAGTTTAAAGTAGGCAGTATCGGTGAATTGCCCAATTATGAAAACTCAAGGTTTGACATAATTACATCTAAATCGGCTTTTGAACACATACTTGACCCTGTGGGATGCCTGGAAGAAATCAAACTCAGGTTGAACCCCGGGAGCAAAGTTTATATTGGATTTGGGCCTCTTTATAACAGCCCGTTAGGTGACCACGGGATAACGAAACTTATTTTTGGAATTCGAATTCCCTGGGCGCATAGCATTTTTTCAGAATCCTTTCTGGTGAAAAAGTGGAATAAAAAACATCCCGGCAATAAAATAAAAAGTATATCGAAACTTGGATTAAATATGTTTTCTTTTGCGGAATTTAAGAATACGTTTTATAAAAGCGGGTTGAAAGTCGAGTATTTCAAGGTTAATACCAGCACGACTATCATTTCAAAAATATTCTCGTTGTTTCAATGTTTGCCGTTTATTTCGGAATATTTCTCGCATAATATTTACTGTATACTCAGGAAATAAGGAAATTTTGGACGCAGATTTCCGCAGATTAACAAGTTTAAAAATAAACTGCAAACAGAGAACAAAATACAGAAAATTCAGACCTGCTAAAAACAAATCGGTAGGCAAACAGGATTAACAGAATAGGATTTCCGCCAGAGAACAGAAAAAAATTTAACAGGGACTTGAAGCCCCGCTTTGCGGGATAGAAATCCCTAAGAGCTAAAGCTCTAAGGGCTTGCTAAGACTGTAAGAGATAAAAACAAAAGACAGAGAGATTCTTCTCCCGATAAATCGGGATCAGAATGACAAAACTGCAAAAAAAGGGATTAAATTTTACGGTTGGAGATGGAGACCATATTTTTCCAGTCTCTAAGGTATTTTTCGTATTGCCTTATGCCGAAGTCGGTTACGGAGTAAGTTGTGTTGGGAATCTTATCCACGAATTTTTTTGTTACTTTGACATATCCCGCATCTTCAAGTTTGGTAATATGAACGGAGAGATTGCCTTTGGTCAGTTTTAACAGGTTGAGAAGATAATTGAAATCCGCCTCTTCACAACTGCATAATACGCTCATTATGGATAACCGCACAGGTTCGTGAATGATTTTATCGATTTCCGGTGTTACTATTTCACGTTTCGGTTTTTTATTCATTAGTTTTTTTTACTTTTTGGACAAGGTTTTTGTATTCAAAATAACGGATAATTCCGAAAACTATTCCCCAAAATCCAAGACAGATATCCGTAATTCCCTGTGGGGCGTTTTCGTGAGCACGAAAGATATGCTTCATAGGTCCCATCCACAGAAGAGCACAGACAATAAAATATATTCCGGAATAAAAATCAAATTTTTTGTTATAAAAAACACTTGTTTTTTTCCAATTTATTAATCCCATAATTATTCCAACAAAACCGAATACTAAGAGCATACCGATATAAAGAGTCCCATTGTTCGGTTTTACAAGTAAAAATAGGATTGCGATTAGAATACCGGCGAATGCTCCAATTAAAAATATTTTCCGGGGCCGTTTTCCTTTCCATAAGCCGACATCCCCTTTGGGTCTCACATAGCCTAGCCCCGTGTGCATTACAGAACGGGTTAGTTTTCTTGAACCGAAAGCCAAGTAAAAGAAAGCCACTGAAAACAACAAACTTATAATTCCATAATTACCGATTTTAAAATACGTCATAAAACCGGAAATCATAAAAACAGTTCCCAGAAGTATACTACTTAACCATGTAGCCGCCATTGAATAATCTTTTGTTGTCTGCTGAAGATTGTCTAAATCTTGTTTTTCCATAGGTTCCTCCTGATAGTCATTAGTTTGTTCCTTTCACTTTTTGGACGATTTTTTTATATTGAAAATAATTGATAATGCCGGACAATATGAATACAAGTCCAATTAATGTCATTATAATCCCCCATGGAGCCATTTCGTGGGCATAGAAGATATGTTTTATGGGCGATACCAACAAAAGTATAAGACCACAAATAATCAAAAACACTCCACTGTAGAGAGCGCTATAAAAAAATGTTTTTTTCCGATTTATTAATCCGATAATTATTGCAACAACCCCGGTTCCTAAGAACATAACAGGGTAAATAATATTCTTGTCCCAGTTTTTTACTATAAACAATAACATAAATATAACCCAGGGCAGTACTATAAATACAACTTGTTCCAGGGAAAATTCAGTGTCTTTCGTTTTTTCTTTCACATAACCTAATCCTTTACGCATTACAACACGATTTAAATATTTTGGAATAAAATACCAGCAAAGAAAACCCACTCCATACATAAAGTCCCACCAAACAAATTTGAAATATATCATAAGACCACAAATCACAAGGAAAACTCCCGCTATTATATTACTTAACCACCATACCGATTGTGCATACCCTTTTGTTGTTTGCGAAAGATTATTCAAATCCTGTTTTTCCATTGCCCCTCCTTTGGTTTTTTATTCATTAATTTGTTCCTTTCACTTTTTGGACAATATTTTTGTATTTAAAATAATAGATAATACCGGATAATATAAGACCAAGTCCAATGAATATATCCGTAATTCCTTCCGGGACCATTTTGTGAGCGTAGAATATATGTAATATAAGACCACAGACAATAAAATATATTCCGACATAAAGAGAAAAGATTTTTTTTCGATTTAGTAATCCGAAAATCGTTGAAATAATACCGCATACTAAGAACATCCCGGTATAAAAAGTTCTATCATCCCAGTTTTTCCAGTTTTTTATTGCAACCGACAAACCTATGACTATAAAGAATAGTATTAAAAATAAAATTTGTTTACGGGAAAGTTTCTGTTTCAATGAGGTGAATGCTTCCTTTTGTTTCACATAACCTAATCCCTTATTCATTATAGAACGGTTTAATTTTCTTGAAGCAGAAACCCAGCAAAACCAACCTCCGACAAATAATAAGCTTAAAACACCATAATTTCCAAAATTGAAATACTTCATAATGCCGTAGATAACAAAAATAGTTCCAAGCATTATAGCACTTAACCAGGCAGCTGAATCCGAATAATCTTTTGTTGTCTGTTGGAGATTATCTAAATCCTGTTTTTCCATAGGTTCCTCCTGATAGTCATTAATTTGTTCCTTTTACTTTTTGGATGATACTTTTATATTTTAAATAATTGAGGATACCTAACATTACAAGCCAAAGTCCAAGTGCCGTGTACACAATTCCTCGTGGAGCCATTTCGTGAGTATAGAAGATATGTTTCATAGGTCCCATCCATATAAGAGCACAGATAATAAAATATACTCCGCCGTAGAAGAATTGTTTTTTCCGATTTATTAATCCGGCAATTATAAAAATAAAACCAAGTCCTAAGAACACAAAAGGGATAACAATTCCAAAATTCCAGTTTGTAAGCAATGGAATAAAAATAGCAAGACAGGGGAGACTTATAATTAAAGTTTGTTCCCGGGAAAGTTCCTGTTTTAATGAAGTGATTTCTCCTTTTTGTCCCACATAACCTAATCCTTTACGCATTACAGCATGGGTTAAATATTGCGAAGCAAATCCCAAAATTATTATTAAAACAACAAATATCCAATTTATAATGTTCCAACTCCCAATTTTAAAATACGTCATAAGCCCGCAAATCATAAAAACAACTCCCATCATTATACCACTTAACCATGTAGCCGACATTGAATAATCTTTTGTTATCTGTTGAAGATTTTCTAAATCCTGTTTTTCCATAGGTTTCTCCTAGTTTGTCCCTTTCACTTTTTGGACAATTTTTTTATATTGAAAGTAGCGGATAATGCCGAATATTACAAACCAAAGTCCCATTGATATATAGGATATACACGAAACTTCCCGTGAAGTCATTTTATGAGCAAAGTTATGTTTCATAGGAAATATCCATATGAGAGCAGAGACAATGAAATACACTCCTGTGTAGAGAATGATTGTGAAGAAGCTTTTTTTTCGATTTATTAATCCGATAATTATTAAAACAAACCCGATTCCAAGGAGCATAACAGGATGCCAAATTCCACTTCCCCAATTTTTTATAAGCAGTGCGCCGAATACAATTGTACCGGATATTATTCCAATTGAAAGTCCAATTAAAAATAGTTTCAAGGAACGTCGTGAATCAATTTTCCTCTTTTGTTCCACATAACCTAATCCTTTACGCATTATAGCGCGGTCGAAATATTTTGAACCAAAAACCGATGCCAATAGCGAAGCCATAAATATCAGATTCGCTATGAACGTATCAACGATTTTGAAATATATCATAAGACCACAAATCACAAGGATAACTCCTATTATTATAGTACTTAGCCACATTCCTGACTCTGAATAGTCTTTTGTTGTTTGCTGAAGATTGTCTAAATCCTGCTTTTCCATTGTCTTCTCCTTGGTTTGTATAACAAACTAGTTTATAACCTATTTTAGGTTGGGTGATTTGTCAAGAAAAAAATGAACTGCAAGCAGGAATCTTCACTGCAGAGGCGCAAAAAGCAGAGAACGGAAAGTTTCACAGAACGAAGAGACGCTGAGTACGCAGAGAATAAAATGAAAAATGGAAAGAGTTTTGTCCGCGAATACACACGAATTGACGCGAATTAAAACAGAAAACAGGTAACCAAAAGAGAGGATTTTAACCGCGGATTAACGCAAATAACAAAGGATAAAAAAGTCCTACGAAAAGACGCCCCGCCATTTGCGGGGTAAACTCCGAGCGCAGAGAGGAAAAACAGAAAGGAGGGTGTGGAGAGCATATCAGGGAATCAAGAACATCAGTGGGCGGTAAAAAAACAGAAAGAGGACAGAGAAATTCTCCTCCAAACACGCTGGCGGACAAGTTCTCTACGCTCAGAATGACAACGTTACAGGGCACAGAGAAAAGAAGTAAAAAGAATGGATTCCCGTCACCGCCAAGGAGGCGGGATCGTCGCCTAAGCGGGATGTCTCATCTTCGATTTTCACCGTTCCTTCGGTAGGCAAGCGGGAATGACAGACAGAAATTTTTTCGAAATAACCGGAAATTAGGGTATCCGATTTAAACGATGAAAAATTAACAGTATATTGTCATAGTAGAGGCTATGGCAGTCCAACGAAGAAAATGATACGCTAACGGATATAGTAATTATCCCTGTTTTTGTTTATGTTTGGGATTTATGCAAATAATTCTTACTACACCTTTTCTGCGTACGATTTTACAGTTGGAACATATTTTTTTGATGCTTGCACGTACTTTCATATTCTTTAATCCTCCGACAAAACCACAAGCAAGATGCTTGTGATACATTTGTCCTACAAAAACTATTTAAATCTAAAGATTATTCTGCCGCGAGTGAGGTCATAAGGCGAGAGTTCAAGTGTAACTCTATCCCCTGTAAGAATACGAATAAAATGCATTCTCATTTTACCTGAAGCGTGGGCTAGGACTTTATGTCCTGAATCCAGTTCTACCCTGAATATTCCGCCCCTGAGGCATTCGGTAATCTTGCCTTCAACTCTTATGGCTTTTTTGTTATCTTGTTTATCAGACATTTTATTTTAGAATGAATATTTTCTATTTTATCCGCTGCATTGATTTCGTCAAGAACTGTTTTTTTATTATAGAAATCTATTAAAGGAAAAGTTTCTTTTTTATAGACTTCAATCCTGTTTTGAATGACTTCGGTTTTATCGTCTTTACGTTGGAAGAGTTCAGTTTTACAGTCATCACAAGTCTCATTATTTTTCGGAGGGTTAGTAACAAGGTTATAGACTTTATTACATTTCGGGCAGGTTCTGCGGTTTGACAATCTTTCAAGAATAAGTTCCGCAGGACAATTAAAGTAAACGACTTTATCTATTTGTGTTACCGTATCGAGCATTTCAGCTTGTTTTACGGTTCTTGGAAAACCATCCAGGATAAAAGAATTCCCGGCCAGGTTTTTCTGGATTAACTTAATAACGAGTTCATCCGGCACAAGAGCTCCCGTTTCGACATAAGATTTTATTTGAGTGCCGAGGGGTGTTAGTTCTTTAATTTCTTTTCTAAGTATATCACCCATAACGATAAGGTTCAAATTAAATTCTTTGGCAAGTGTTTCGGCTTGAGTGCCTTTACCTGAGCCCGGTGGCCCTAAAAATATTATACCCATAATTATCTTCTCCCTCTAAGGTGACCTTTTTTAATGAAGCCTTCGTAATGTCTCATCAACATTTGAGCTTCGACGGCGCGCATAGTATCAAGGACAACGCCGACAACGATAATCAAGCTTGTTCCTCCGAAATACCAGGGGACTTTCAAGCTATTCATAATGTACATAGGAATAATAGCGATAAGGGCAAAGAACAGAGCGCCCGGGAGAGTAATTCTCGACATAACTTTATCAATATAAGAAGCGGTTTGCGCACCCGGTCTGAGACCCGGTATAAAACCACCGTATTTTTTCATATTTTCGGCCATATCAACAGGGTTGATAACGACAGCGGTATAGAAGTAAGCAAAAAAGATTATAAGTATAGCGTATATCAAATTATAAAGCCATTGTCCCGGAGTAAAGGCTTCTGCGAAACCTTGTGCGAAAGGGCTGTTGGAGAAGAATCTTGTAATGGTTCCCGGCACCATAAGTATTGACTGGGCGAAGATAATAGGTATAACACCGGCTGCATTGACATTTAGCGGGATATGAGTACTTTTACCGCCATAGACTTTACGGCCGATAACTCTTTGAGCGTACTGGACAGGAATTCTTCTTTGTGCCTGAGTAACAAGAACGACACCGGCTGTCATTAAAACTATTACGGCAAAGAAAGTAACGCAGGCAGTTATACCGAGAGCGCCGGCGGCGACCATTCTGCCGGTGCTGACAATTTCAATAGGGAAGCGTGCGACGATACCGATCATAATAATAAGAGAAGTTCCGTTTCCGATACCTTTTTCGGTAATAAGTTCACCGAGCCACATAACGCATATAGTTCCGGCGACAAGAGTAAGAGTAGTAATAATCTGGAAAGCTATTCCCGGATGCAGAACGACAGGAGAGCCATCCGCGCCCGTAAGGCTTGAGAAGAAAATAGAAACACCAAGACCGTTAATAAAAGCGACAAGGACAGTAAGGTATCTCGAGTACTGCATTAATTTTCGTTTACCTTCTTCGCCTTCGCGTTGTAGTTTTTGAAGTGCAGGAATAGCGGCGCCGAGCAACTGGAAAATAATCGAGGCAGAGATGTAAGGCATAATACCGAGTCCGAATATAGCGCCTTGAGACAATCCTCCGCCGGAGAAAATATCGTAAAGCCCGAGGATAGTTCCTCTTGACCTCTCAAAAAAGCTCATAAGAGCGGCAGTTCCGATTCCCGGGCAGGGAATATGAGAACCGAGTCTATAAACGGCAAGGATACCCATCGTGAAGAGCAACTTATTTCTTAAATCCGGAATTTTAAAAGCATCTCTAATTTTACCTAGCATAATATCTCCATTTTTATCCCCGCATTGGCGGGGTTATCAACATTTTACTGTTTTCGGTTTATAAAAAGATTCAACAATAAAATTAACTTTATCATTTTCTCTAACGACTTTCAGGATTATACCTTTTTTATTATTAAGTTCAAGAATTTTTTCTGACAACGGGTCTTCGATGATTTTTTCGATAGCTCTTTTTAGAGGTCTAGCGCCGAATTCCGGGTCGAAACCTTTTTCCAGCAGGAGTTCTTTGGCAGATTCGTCAATAACGAGCTGGATGCCTTTTTCGACGAGGCGATTTTTTAGTTCAGATAATAAGAGGTCAATAATTTTTCCCATTTCTTCAAGTCCAAGGGATTTAAAGACGACGACCTCATCTATTCTGTTAATAAATTCCGGCCTGAACATTTTTTTAACTTCTTCGAGTAATTTTTTCCTCATTTGTTCGTAATCTATATTTGCATTTGTAGTGCCTTCAAAACCTATACTGTTACGTTTAATTTCGGAAGTTCCGATATTAGAAGTCATAATAAGGATAGTATTTTTGAAATCAACTTTACGGCCGAAGGAGTCCGTAAGTGTACCTTCGTCAAGAATCTGGAGGAGCAAGTTAAACACATCCGGGTGAGCTTTTTCTATTTCATCTAGTAGTATGATAGAATAAGGTCTTCTTCTGACGCGTTCCGTAAGTTGGCCACCTTCTTCGTAACCTACGTAGCCAGGAGGTGCGCCGATAAGGCGAGAGACATTAAATTTTTCCATATATTCGCTCATATCAAATCTGAGCAAAGCAGTTTCCGAGTCAAAAAGAAATTCGGCAAGTTTTTTAGCGAGATAAGTTTTGCCGACGCCTGTTGGGCCGAGGAAAACGAAGCTACCAATAGGGCGGGAGTGTTCTTTCAGTCCGGTTCTTGAGCGTCTGATAGCCTGAGCGAGTATTTTAATTGCCTGATTTTGACCGACGACTTTAGCGCCGAGGATATCTTCAATTTTTTGTAATCTTTCCTGTTCTTCTTCTTTAAGTTTAACAAGAGGGATACCGGTCCACAGGGACAAGACTTCGCGAATATCTTCCTGGCGGATATGTCCTGATACCTTTGTAGCTTTAGCGGTTTCCAATTGTTTTTCGAGTTCTTTTTGTTTGTCGCGTAATTGTGCGGCTTCTTCAAACTTTTGAGAATTTACGCTTTCTTCTTTTAAGACAGTAATTTTTTCCAATTCGACTTCCAGGTTATCAATTTCCGGAACAGTATAATTAGATTTTTTCAATTTCATTCTGCTGCCGGCTTCATCAATAATATCGATAGCTTTATCCGGCAGGCATTTATTGGTTATATATTTATCCGAAAGGACAGCTGCGGTAACGAGAGCATTATCGTCATATTTAACATTATGATGTGCTTCGTATCGTGGCCTGAGTCCTTTAAGTATTTTAACGGTTTCATCAACGGTAGGCGGTTCAACGGTAACCTGTTGGAATCTTCTTTCGAGGGCGCCGTCTTTTTCGACATATTTTCGATATTCATTCAGTGTAGTAGCGCCGATGCAGTGAATTTCGCCTCGTGCGAGTGCAGGTTTAAGAATATTAGACGCGTCAATGGCGCCTTCGGCTGCGCCTGCGCCGACGATAGTATGAAGTTCATCCAGGAAGATTATTAAGTCCTGGGATTTTTGTATTTCTTTTAAGATAGATTTAAGTCTTTCTTCAAACTGGCCTCTATATTTAGTACCTGCGACAAGAGCGGCGAGGTCAAGAGCGAGTATTCGTTTATTTTGTAATAGATGAGGGACATCGGAAGAGATAATTCTTTGAGCGAGACCTTCAACGATGGCAGTTTTACCGACACCCGGTTCGCCGATAAGCGCCGGATTATTTTTTCTTCTTCTGCAGAGGATTTGCATTACGCGTTCAATTTCTTTTTCTCTACCTACAACCGGGTCAAGTTTATTTTCGGCTGCGAGTTTAGTGATATCCCGGGAGAAGTGTTCAAGTGTAGGAGCGGTTTTGGGTTTGTTTGTTTTGGATTTAGACGATTCCTGTATAGACAGGATAGTAAAGATTTCGTCTCTAATTTTATCAATATTAACGTCAAAGCTAAGCAAGATTTGGGCAGCGGTGCATTGTTCTTCTCTAAGGATACCGAGCAGGACATGTTCTGTGCCGATATAATCGTGTCCCATTTGTTGGGATTCTTCTTTAGCGAAGTCGAGTATACGTTGAATTTCTTCACTAATAACGGAATTTTCGTTAGTTTCCATTCCGCCGGGGTTCAATTTTGTTTCGTATATAAATTTCAATATTTGATTAGGGTCAACTTCAGTATTTACGAGTGCTCTCAAGCCAACTCCACCACCTTCTTTAATCAAACCGATCAGGAGGTGTTCACTTTTAACTATGGAATCGCCGAGTCTGGAAGTTTCTCTTTTTGCAAGGAGAAAGACTCTATTTAATCTATCAGTGAATTGGTTCATAGGTCAATTTTGCCGAAATCTTCGACTTTCATTTCCTGCAAATAATGTTGAAGTTCATCATCATTTTTAATTTTGAAAGTGCTTGCATTATCAAGGACGTGTTGAGATATGTATACGGGAGCTTTGCAGCGGACTGCGATAGCGAGGGAGTCACTTGGGCGTGCATCAATTTCGATAATTTCGTTATTTTTTTGTATATAAATACGTGCATAATAAGTAGCATCTTTAATATCATTAATGACGACTTTATTTATTTTAGCATCCATTCCTTCGAGAATATTTTTGATAAGGTCGTGAGTAAGTGGGCGTTTATGTGCAGTCTGGGTGATACCGCGTGCAATGGAAATGCATTCTATAGTTCCGACCCATATGGGCATAATTCGTTCACCGTCTAATTCTTTAAGGAAGACGATATGTTGTTTATTAAGCGGATCATATCCGACACCGGAAACTTTTGTATAAATTTCGTTCATAATCAATTATAAAATCAATTTTTTTTCAAAAGTTTTTGCTGCCTGTTATGGGCAGTATTTTTGGTCAAATCAGGAGGTTATACTATAAAAAAGTGGCATTGTATTATTTCATTTCTTCTGATACGACCCACAATTTCACGATAGCCGTAATGTCCGGATGAATTTTAATTTCCACGGGATAAACGCCGAGTTCTTTAATATGTTCAGGGAGAGTAATATCTTTTTTATCAATATCAAATTTTTCTTTTTTCAGCAGTTTTTCGATATCGAGGTTTGTAACAGCGCCGAAGAGTTTGCCATCTTCACCGACATATATAGGGAAGGTGAGGGATATTTTTTCGAGTTGTTCTTTAAATTTCAGGGATTCGTCTCTATGTTTTTTCTGTTTTTGGGAGTCTCTTTTTTTCAATTCTTCTATTACTTTCATATTAGAGGGGGTGCAGGGCATAGCGAGTTTTTGAGGGACAAGTTTATTGCGAGCGAATCCTCTTTTTACATTAACGATATCGCCGTACTGGCCGAGAGTTTCTACTTCTTTTAATAGTATAATTTTCATAATTAGTCACCTCTGGTACTATAAGGAAGGATAGCCATTATTCTTGCTCTTTTAATGGCGTTAGTAAGGACTTTTTGGTGTTTAGAGCAGAGACCCGTAATTCTGCGTGGTAAAATCCTGCCACCTTCGGTAGTAAAGTTTCTAAGAGTATCGGGTGCTTTATAGTTCATTTTTTCGACATCTTTTTTACAGAAAAAACATTTTAGTTTTTCTTTCCCGGCTAATTTATTAAAACGGGAGCTCGTTCTCTTTCTTTGTATCATCTTCACTTACTTCCTCCTCTGTTGTAGTTTTTTCGCCTGGTGCTTTGGTAAGGTTTTGGACATGGTTAGCATTTATTTCAACAACGCTTCTTTTGTCTCCTTCCGGAGTTTCCCAGGAGCGGCTTTGCAGTCTACCTTCAACAAAAACGGCATAGCCTTTTTTAAGTGTTTCACCAAGTCTTTCGGCGGATGGGCCAAAAGAAACAATTCTAATAAATGTAGGCGGGGCATCTATCCACTGGTTTGTTTTTTTATCCAGGTATCTGCGTGTATTAGCTATGGAAAAATTACATACGGCTCTACCATCCGGCAGGTATTTAAGTTCCGGGTCAACGGTAAGGTTACCCGTAATCCTCACCTCATTTATTTTAGGTACTCTATATTCTTGCATTCTGTTTAATTACTTGCCCTACTCTTTAATTTGGGCTTTATCAGTTTTTGCGGATACGAGGGCAGGTTTTTTCGGGGGTTCCATAACATCAATGGAATATCTCATAATTTCACTACTGAGCTTAAGTTCGCGAATAAGTTCAGGTAGGGCATTAGGGATAACACTGAATCTGACAAGGACAAAGAACCCTCTATCTTTTTTCTTTATAGGATAAGCAAGCGTTTTGAGTCCCCATTTATCAATAATGAAGCTCATTTTTTCGTCCTTTTGGGATAAAAGGTCTTTAAGGACAGCTATTTTCTTATCAACTATTTCCTCGTTAATATCCGGATCAAAAATAATAAGGTTTTCGTATTCTTTCATAATGAGATTAAAATATACAAAAGTTTCATCTTGTCAACAAGTTTTTATTATAAAGAGGGAAAGTGGGAAAAAATGGGCGGAGAATAATTAACCACGAATTAACACAAGTGGACACGAAAAGAAAACAAAGAACAGAAATTAGACAGGATTTACCTCTCCAAACAGGCCCTCCAAACAGAACGGCGGGCCATGCCTAACGGCAGGTAAACAGGCAGGATAAGAAACAGAGAGTGCAGATAGTTTAGGCAGTAACGGAAATAGAAAAACAAAAAACAGGGGGCAGAAAAGTTTGAACTCATCTAAGGAGGCAAAACAACAGGGTGTTTATAAATTTATTTGCTTGACTTAATTTAAAATAATATCAAATATCACATATTATGATTAAAATTCTAATTTTAAGTTTTTTGTTTTCCGTAAATCAAAAAGTAATTCTAAAAGACGGGACGAGTTTTGAGGACAAAATCTTACAGGGAAACAATTCCGTGGTTATGTTTGAGAGAAATGGGAGCATTCCAAAAAGTTTTATAGCGGAGATAAAAACTATTCCTAAAGTTATTGCGCCTAGAATAGAATTCAGTGATACTATACCGATTCGGGAACTTATTAGAATCTCTGATGAGGCGGCCCAAAAATTTAGCACTGCCAATGCGATTACCCTACTGGATGATAATAAAAACATACTAAATCCTGACGGGACGCAAATAAGCAGATATCATTCTATAATCAAAATTTTAAGTCCGGAAGCGCGATACTGGGGGGATATAGATTTGGATTTTGACGAGACAAGAGAAAATATTAAAGTGCTTTTTGCGCGAACAATACATCCGGATGGGAGCATATCCTGGTTAGATTACTCCAAAATAAAAGTAAGTTCTCCGACCGAAGGAATGGTATATTTTAACACGTATAAAAATATGGCATTTAACTTGCCGGATGTTAGCGTAGGGGATATTATAGAATATGTTTTTGAATTTCAAATATTAAAACCTGATGACCAAAAGCAATTTCAATCCGGCGCATTTTTTATTGACGGAGAGCCTATAATAGACAAAATACTTACTGTAGTACTTCCTGACACTATAAAACTTAACATTTTTACAAGAAACGGAGTTCCTTCAGCAAAGATTACAAAAGAGGGGAATAATAAGATATACACGTGGGAAATGAAAAATATTTCTCCAATAATTTTAGAAACTTATATGCCCATGGCCATAAATCTTGCGCCGGGAGTATTTTGTACTATATCCGAAAGCTGGGATTATTGGTTTGATAAAGGATGCACCTGGTATAAAGAAAGAATGGAAATTACGCCTGAGGTTAGAGACTTAATAACAAAAGTAGTAAGCGATGCGAAAACAAAAGAGGATTCCATTGCAATGATATATCATTGGGTTCAGGCAAACATAAGATATATATCCATTAAGGGAGGTATTTCCTCGGGTTTTTCAGGACACCCTGCTTCAGCAACATTAAAAACCGGCTACGGAGACTGCACGGATAAAGCAAATTTACTTGCGACAATGCTTACGGGGATAGGTTTGAACGCTTATCCCGTATTTATCCGTACGAATGATGGAGGTCGTTATCCTTATAGGGAAATACCTATATTATCGGGGAATCATCAAATAGTTGAAGTTCGGACTCCCGGAGACACTTTCTGGTTGGACCCTGTAACCGAAACATACAGATACCCTTATTTTGCTCCGTTTGACCACGGGGTTTTGTGTGTAAACTCTTTATGTCGCAGTATAGATTCCATACCTGTTCCACCGCCGGGGGACAATGCGAGAATTTTTGAACTTACAGCAGAAATTGATACTAATGGAAGTGTTATGTTAGAAAGTTATAAGAAATATACGGGTTCAACAGAAGCGGGGGTAAGAAAACGTTATAAAGGCACAAAAGAAAATGAATATAGAGACAATATCCAAGGGGTGATAAACGAAGAATCTCCCGGAGCGGAACTTCTAAGTTATGAAGTAGGTCCGATTAAAGATTTAATGAAACAATTTTATCTGAAATGGAAATATAAAATGACAAATTATCCTGTTTGTGTGGGAAATCTATGGGTACTTAAAGTTCCCGAATTTACTAAATATGAATTTCCTGAAGTAGCATCAGGGACAAGAGAATATGATATTGAATATCTTACTTCTTATGAAATATCTCATCACAGTGAAATAAAAATACCGGCAAGTTATAAGATTAATTGGCTTCCACCAGTTCTGAAAATAAAGAACAGGTATACAAGTTATAGTGGAGAATATAGTGTAAAAGGCAATAAAATTACATTTGTAGACACATTCCGTATATACGAGAGAATTATTCCCGTAAAAGACTATCAGATGTATAAGGGTTTTTTAACAAAAGTAGCAAATTATTCTAAGTTGCCGATGGTTATACAGAGATAGTGGACATATATATTTACGGGACACCACAAAAAAACAGACAATAGAAGAGAATTTTGGACGCAGATAGACAGGATTAACAGGAAACAGAAAAGATAGAGTCAAAAAAAGAGAAGATATATAATTTGGATAAACCTGCCTACGGCAGGCAGGCAGGGATTTTCGCAGAATTTTCCCCTTACTTTACTAAAATTAGTTTTTTCGTCTCTTTAATATTTCCAGCTGTCAGTTTCACAAAATAAATTCCCGTTTTTAGTTCGTTTGCGTTGAGAGTTGTGGAATAATAGCCTGCGGGTTTTTGTTCATTCACTAAAGTCTTTACGCAACGACCTGATAAATCGTAAATCGCAAGAGAGACAAAATGGATTCCTGCTTTCGCAGGAATGACAAATGAAGAGGCGGATTTCTCTTTGCTCAAAGTGTATTCAGGAACAGAATAAGTAATGATTGTTGATTTAGAGAAAGGGTTTTGGTTTATCCTGAGCGAAGTCGAAGGGGGATTGATATTGGAGGATTCTTCTATGCTACCTAATATATCCGTAAACAGAAGGTAATTATTTACACCATCATACCAAAAAATTTCCGAGAGATAACCACAGGCTTCAATAGGAGAAAAAGAGTTCGTATGAATACCCGAATCAACTACTGTTCCCCAATAAGACGATTGCCAACCTTTGAATCTGATTATATCATTAGTGCTATCATAATATAAAAATTCTAAACCGCTCATCCATCCTATAATGATACTTGAATACATACCTACATTTCCTTCGGTATCTACTTTCTGTATATTCCATCCGCTTAAACAAGAATCCCATTTTGCACATTTTAAGTCTTTATTGGTCACGTCATAATAACTTATACACAAAGTAGTATCTTCAAAATTTTTGCAAAGAGCAATCATACAGGAATATTTTCCAACATCTCCTGCAGAATCCACTATTTCTACATTCCATTTATTTCCATCCCAATAGGAATGTTTAAGATTTCCGTTTGTGCTGTCATAATAGCTAATATGAGGATAATTAATGCTATCCAGACTAAGAGAAGTATACCTGCCTACATCTCCCAATGTATCTATTTTCTGGATATCCCAATCACTTCCATTCCAGTAAGCATATCTTAAATCACCTTTTGTCGCGTCATAATAACTTATATGGATATGAGACAGGGCATCAACTTTTATAGAAGAATACATTCCGACATTACCGAGAGTATCTATTTTTTCTGTCACCCAATTAGTTCCATCCCGGTATGCATGTTTTAAGTCTCCGTTAGTAGCGTCATAATAACTAATATGCGGATATCTTGAGGCAGTATCTACATAGATAGAAGTATATAATCCTGTATTCCCTGTAGTATCTACTCTTTGGACATTCCACATCGGTGTCCCAAAACTTTCTTCCACATATTTCAAATCTCCGTTAGTAGCATCATAATAACTTGCGCAGCAGTGCTGTCTATCGCTTCCAATTCCCAATGTTCCGGAAACAAATTGTCCTACGTCTCCCGTCGTATCAACTCCCCACCCTCCGAGCCGGGCAAAAGTTGTTTCACAAAATAGAAACAGCCATAAAATAATTACAAAAATATTTCTCATATTACCTCCGATTTACTTCATCAAGATTAGTTTTTTCGTTTCTTTAAAATTATCAGTTTTTAATTGCAGGAAATAAATACCTGATTTGAGTTCGTTTGCGTTGAGGGTTATGGAATAAGAGCCGGCGGGTTTTTGTTCATTCACTAAAGTCTTTACGCAACGACCTGATAAATCATAAATCGCAAGAGAGACATATCGAGGTTGGGAAACCTCTCCCACAAAATAAGTAATGATTGTTGATTTAGAGAAGGGGTTTTGCCCTATTTTTAATTTTTGATTTTTAATATTTAATTTTTCTTCTACCTTCATACAGCCGCAACTATTGCTGTTTAAGGAATCATCGAGCGCATATAGAACTTTTTCTGCCGTTCCCACCAGCAGTTCTACGCAACCGTCTCCGTCAATATCGGCAATAGCTACATCGTGTATATCCATAGTACCTGAGATTAAAGATTTTGACCATAGAACGGAACCATCTTCTCCGTTGAGCGCGGACACTGCATTAACTCCATAGGTGCTGGGAATAACTTCAAGTTTTTTATCTCCATCTATATCTGCAACCGAAATGCTTCTATGAACTTCAACTCCCATTGAATGTCCCCATTTCAGTCCACCTGTTGTTCCGTTCAAACAATAGACCGTAGACCCGCCGCTGCGACTTCCCGTTAGTACTTCAGTTATTCCGTCTCCCTCAAGGTCTGCAACTGCAGTAGAAGCCCATATCAAATTTACCGCATTATAACTCCATTTTAGCGCGCCCGTTATTGCGTTCAAGGAATAAATCCTGCCGCTATAGTTACCGATGACAACTTCTAAAGTATCATTATTGTTTATATCTGCAACCGAAGGTGAAGCAGATATTGCGCCGGTTGTTTTGTATTCCCATTTTTGGGTTCCTGTCATCCCATTCAAACAGTAAACATACGAATCTTTGCTTCCGATAAATACTTCCATAATGCTGTCCCCATCAACGTCTGCAAGCGCCGGCGAGGAAATCCATACATCCGCGCTCGGGTAACTCCTTGTTTTGTAAACCCATTTCTGTAATCCCGTTAACCCGTTAATACAATAAACATTTGCAGTGTCCGTGCCAAGGGAAGCGCAGTTACTTTCCACGATTATTTCCATTATTCCGTTCGTATCAATATCTGCAATTGCCGGGGAAGATATGTACGAACTTTTTGTTGAAAATTGCCATTTCAGGGTTCCCGTTGAACCGTTAATACAATTAATTTTTTGGTTCTCGCTTCCGATAATGACTTCTATTATGCCGTCAGCGTCTACGTCAATTGCCGCAGGGGAAGAACACCAAATAGAACCTCCCGTCGAATAACTCCACTGAACTAAACCTGTTATTCCGTTAAAGGAGTACACTTTAGTATCCGTACTACCGACAATAACATCCATAGTATCGTCTTTATTGACGTCAAAGACTGCCGGGGAACTTTCTATTAATCCTCCGGTTTGATAAGACCATTTAATTACGGGAGTATTATCCATTTTGCCTTTCATAATTTGGTATCGTGTATTTTCAAGAGTAGCGCCGTATTTGTGCCAGGTGGAATCTGCAAAGGTTTGATTAAAGATAAATAACGCTAATAAGATTTCCATTATTCCTCCTTGTATACTTGTATATATGTTTTTAGTAAGACAAGTAATTAATGTTAGGAAAATCTATTTTTGTCAATCTTTTTGTCGGGGCGCACCTGTCAAACAGAATGGCGGGCAGGCAGGGATGTGCGACCGGACACAAAAAGAAGAAAAAAGCACGAAGAACAGAGAACCCAGCGGAGCCCAGAGGGCTGGATAGAAATCCCTAAGAACTAAAGTTCTAAGAGCTTCCTATAATTCTCCTACATCGAAAACTCTAACTAACAAATAAAATCTTCAGCCACAGAATTGCACAGAAGTATACAGAAAGAAGAACAGATAACAGAAAGAATTTTCCAACAGGGACTTGACGAGAATTTGAAGAGATGAACAGAAAGACCGCAATACATATACGGGGAAATCCGCCTCAGGTGGACCGGGTCTAGAGAAGAAAAAAACTTTATCCACAAATACATACGAATACACACGGATAAAAAAAGACAACGGGCAGAATTTTCTAATGCCACGCCATAGCGGGGTAAACTCCAAACTTTGATAAAAACAGATTCGGGAAAAGATTAAAAAAAGCACTAAAGATAAAAGTCTTGACAAAATATTCTTACACACTATTTTTTCGGTAGTAATATTATAGATAGGAACAAACAAATTCAAACTGCCTGCCTGACGGCAAGCAGAGATTGGACAACAACTATTCAAGCTGCCTGCCTGACGGTAGGCAGGGAAGCTTGAGTTACATTAGAGAGAAAAGAGGAGGAAAAATGAGGAGAAAAAGTTTAATTGGATCGGGGGTAGTTTCTATGTTTTTAAGTGTAAGTTCTTTGTTTGCCGTTATGAACTGGGTACAGGTAACGGATTCTGCAGATTGGGGAGCAAGAAGAAATCTTACTGCGATCACTTTTGACAGCGCATTATGGGTTATTGGCGGGGGTGGTGCGGGGGCGACGAACTATAACGACGTATGGTATTCTACGGATGGAGCAACCTGGACTTCTGCAACGGATTCTGCGGATTGGACAAAAAGAAGAAGTCACAGTTCAGTCGTATTTGATGAAAAAATATGGGTAATCGGGGGAGGAGCAGGGGCAACGTATTATAATGATGTCTGGTATTCCCCGGATGGAGCGACATGGGCTTGCGCAACGGATTCTGCGGAATGGGGAGAAAGATCGGGGCACACGTCGGTTGTATTTAATGATACGATATGGGTAATCGGGGGAAGCGGCACAGGCACGGGAGTAATTTATCGTGATGCGTGGTACTCGCTGGACGGCGTAACCTGGACTTGTGCAACGGATTCTGCAGGGTGGGCAGCAAGATCGGGACATACATCGCTTGTATGTAATGGTAAAATTTGGGTAATCGGAGGAAAAGGCGCAGGGATTGGGAATAATTTCAATGATGTTTGGTATTCTACGGATGGCGTGATATGGACTTGCGCAACGGATTCCGCGGAATGGGCAGCAAGATCGGGACATACGTCGGTAGTATATGGCGGTGGAATGTGGGTAATCGGGGGAAGCGGAGCATCGGGCAAAGTTTATAACGAGGCATGGTATTCTACGGATGGTATAACGTGGATTTGTGCAACGGATTCTGCGGAAGTGCTGGCAAGGGCAACTCACGCATCGGATACGCTGGATGGTAAAATATGGGCAATCGGGGGAAGGGATTCTTCTTATGTTCTTTATAATGATGTGTGGCGTTCGGGAATTATTGGAACGGAAGAGATTGCGGATTTTGGAGTGCGGAATGCGGAATTGAAGATACTAAAAAATAAGATTTGTTTGTCTGTCCCGAACACGATGGAAGCAGGCATAAAATTATACGACTTATGTGGCAGAATGAAAGAGGTTATTTATACGGGGACATTAAGTAAAGGCAATTATACTTTTACACCTGATATTCGCAAAAGCGGAATTTATTTTGTGAGACTGACTAGCGGTACATTTGAGGCGACAAAGAAGATAACGGTTATAAAATAAAAACAAACACTCTGCCACAAAAACACTAAAACACAAAATTGCACTAAACTTTAAGGACGCACCTGCCTGCAGGCAGGGATTTTCGCAGATAGTCAGGATCCCGTAACAGACCCGGGACTATAGTAAAAGAAATTATAAAATCAAAAAGTAGAAAAAACAGAGAGAGAAACTAATCTAACCACAGAGAAAAGAAACTTTAGAGTTAAAAGAAAACAAATAAAAAATAAAAGATTTTACTGCAGAGTGCACAGAGGAAAAGAACAAGAGGACGCAGAGGGAAAAAGTATAGAGTTGAAGCAATAACAGAAAAAAATGAAAAAACATAATTTATTAGTTTGTGCGGTTGGGAGTTTAATTATTGCCAATTTTGTAAATGCTCAACCGATTAACACCTGGGCAAAAACTTTTGGTGCGGATAGTTTCGAATATGGACATTCAGTCCAACAAACTTCGGATACCGGGTATGTAGTAGTTGGGACTACTTATTCCTATGGTGCGGGCAAAAAGGATATATGGCTTATAAAAACAAATCCATCGGGAGACACTCTCTGGACAAGAACTTTTGGCGGATCTGAAGAAGAAGATGGCAGAGAGGTTCAGCAAACTTCAGACGGAGGATATATAATAATCGGGAATAACTGGTATGGCATATGGCTTATAAAAACGGGTGCATCCGGAGATACTGCCTGGACAAAAATATTTTATAAAGACGATTGGGTGGAAGGATTTTCCGTTCAACAAACTCTTGACGGGGGATATATTTTGACCGGACGAGCCGTGCTTCAAAGCGCAAATGTAAATGATGTTTGGCTTATAAAGACTAGTGCATCCGGGGACACATTGTGGACAAAAACCTTTGGTGGAACGGAATGGGATCAAGGAGAATCAGTAAGGCAAACATCCGATAGCGGATATATAATTGCAGGAACAACAGAATCTTACGGAGCAGGAGATAGAGATATCTGGCTTATAAAAACAGATAAATCAGGCAATACTATGTGGACAAAAACTTTTGGCGGAACGGGATGGGACGAAGGAAGAGCAGTCAAACAAACATCAGACGGGGGGTATATAATTGTCGGGACAAAAGAATCATACGGAACAGGTACTAGCGATATCTGGCTTATAAAAACAGGTATATCGGGAGACACTGTCTGGACAAGAACTTTCGGTGGAAGTGGTGAAAATGAAGGATTTTCAGTCCAGCAAACAAAGGATAATGGTTACGTTGTTGCAGGGTCTACCGATTCAAGCGGTGGTTGGCTTGTAAAGACAACTTCGACAGGCAATACTATGTGGACAAAAGCTTTTGGAGACATAAAGATGGGAGCAAGGTGTTTATCGGTACAGCAAACATTAGATAAGGGATATATTTTGACAGGTTATGCCTGGTATCTCGAGACAGAGGATGCAGATGTTTGGGTTGCGAAAACGGATTCTTTGGGAAATGTAGGGGTTGAAGAAAAATTAAATATCAAAAATCAAATATCAAAATTAAAGATAGGTCAAAACCCATTTGTTAGCACGACTACAATTCGTTATTCCGTTCCCAAATACACGAGTACACGATTAACGATTTATGATTTGTCGGGGCGATGTGTGAAGACGTTAGTGGATGGAGAAAAAGAAGCGGGGAGTTATTCTGTCAATCTGAATGCAAAAGAATTAAAAACGGGGATATATTTTGTGAAACTCTGTGTCGGGAGCTATAAAGAAACGAAGAAAATAGTATTGATGAAATAACGAATAAAAAACTTTGGACGCAGATAAACGCAGATAGTTAGGATAAAAGGGATTAGAAGACTAAAAAGTAGAAAAACAAAAGAACTGATAAAACAAGGATTATTGTATAGATTTACAGGATTCCAGAAAAGTCTCGGGAATAGAATAAAAGATTAAACCACAGTTTTAACCAGGAGGGAAAAAACCCAAAACTACTAAATGCATAAAAATAAACACAGCGGAGAATTTTCAATGTATTTCTACAACCAGAGAAAAAAGTTAAAAAGGGCTTGACAAACATAATATATTGTATCAGTAAGTAATCATATAATTATATATAGGGGTATTTATAATTTTTTAATGAAACATTTTTCAAAAAGGGGGGACGGTATGATTAAAAAAAGTTTCAGCAGTGTGGCAAGGGGGTTAATGGGAGGTTTTGTTTTACTCTTTGCCAGTAATCTTTTTGCTGTGGACGCGGTCAAGAATGCTAACGGGACAGTAAACGTTATCAATTTAAATACTTTTCTTAAACAGAAAGGAGCAACGTGGACTGCAGGAGAAAACCAATTTTCAAATATGACATTAGAACAAAAGAAAGCTTATCTTGGAACTTTGCCTTCTACAGAACAAATTCCGGTGAAACAAGTTAAAGTAGTAAAGGCAGATCTTCCTGCCGCTTTCAGCTGGAAAAGCAAGGACGGAATTAACTGGATGACGCCGATAAGGGACCAGAAAAGTTGTGGAAGTTGTTGGGCTTTTTCCGCAGTAGGTGTTGTAGAAGCGTTAATAAATATAGAAGAAAATAATCCCGATTTAGATTACAATTTATCCGAGCAGACATTGGTTACGTGTTCGGGAGCCGGAAGCTGCGGTGGTGGACAGCCAATTAAAGCATTTAGTTTTATCCAGGGCACCGGTATTCCTACGGAAACTTGTGACCCTTACACTGCTTCCGATGACGGATGCAGCAGATGTACCGATTGGGCAACTCAGGTAAAGAAAATCAGTGGATACAGCAGTGTTTCAGGAGCAAATCTAAAGACGGTATTATTAGAAAATCCACTTTCCGTTACTATGGAAGTTTATGAAGATTTCTACAATTATGAACATGGAATATATACATATGACTACGGCGGTTTTATGGGGTATCATGCAGTTGTGCTTATCGGATGGGACGATGCGAATTCCTGTTGGATAGCAAGAAACTCATGGAGCACGGCCTGGGGAGAAAGCGGTTATTTCAGGATAGCATACAGTAACGGCGCAGCTTTCCCGGGAGCACCTCTTGATGCGGACTTTCAGCCATCTTCTGCGGTTGTAGTTACAGCACCAAACGGTGGGGAAAAATTAATCAAGGACAATGTTTATACGATAAGGTGGTCCTGCGGAGCAACCGACAATTTAAATATAGACTTATATAAAGGCGGAGTTTTAAACAGTACTATAGTAAGCGGCACAGCCAATACCGGGACATACGATTGGACAGTTCCAACGGGACAAGCAACCGGGACGGATTATAAAGTAAGAATAACAAGGGGATCCGATCCAACCATATATGACGAAAGCGATGCTAACTTTACCATTACAGTGCCGAACATCACAGTTACTGCGCCGAATGGCGGGGAAAACTGGGTTGGCAGCAATTACTACAGCATAAAGTGGACAAGCGCCGGAGTAGTCGGGAACGTAAATATAGATTTGTATAAAGGCGGAGTATTCAGCAGCACAATAGCAAGCAACGTAAGCAATAACGGAACATACAACTGGAATATTCCCGGGGGACAGGCAATAGGAACGGATTATAAGGTAAGGGTAACAAGTATAACCACACCTTCTCTCTGGGATGAGAGTGACAACAATTTCAACATTACGGTGCAGAACATAGTTGTGAGCGCACCAAACGGTGGGGAGAGTTTGACAACCGGCAGCACCAGTGCCATAAAATGGACAAGCGCCGGGATAACGGGTTACATAAAAATAGAATTGTATAAAGGCGGAGTGCTTAACAAGACTATAATAAGCAGCACTTCCAATACCGGGACATACAACTGGGCAGTAGGAACCCAGGCAGTAGGGACGGATTATAAGGTAAAGATTTCAAGTGTATCCACGCCGACCATCTGGGATGAGAGCAATGCTAATTTCACGGTTGCAGCGCCGACGATAACGGTCAGTACACCAAATGGTGGGGAGAGCTGGTTTGGCGGAACTACGAATGCAATAACATGGACAAGTTCGGGGTTAAGCGGGTATGTAAGGATACATTTATACAAAGGCGGAGTTTACAAGAGTATCATAACGAATTGTGTTTCCAATACCGGGACATACAACTGGGCGATACCGACAACTCTGACAGGTGGAACGGATTATAAAATCAGAGTAATAAGTTATACCAATGCTGCCGTCTATGACGAGAGCAACGCTAATTTCACGGTTGCAGGAGCGGGCATAACCGTCAGTTCACCGAATGGCGGGGAAAGCTGGGGAAGAGGCAACGTTTATCCAATAACATGGACAAGCGCCGGAGTGACAGGCAACATTAAGATAGAACTATATAAAGCAGGTGCATTCAAGATGACAGTAATAAGCAGCACTGCCAATACGGGAACATACAACTGGACTATACCTGCAGCACAATTAGTAGGAGCAGATTATAAGATAAAGATAACAAGCGCATCCAACATTGCCATAACAGACCAGAGCAATGCCAATTTCAGTATTATAGTTCCGACAACAAGCATCACGGTAAGTTCGCCAAACGGCGGAGAGAGCTGGCTTGTAGGCAGTGCGCACAACTTAACATGGACGAGTTCCGGAATAACGGGGAACGTAAAGATAGACCTGTATAAAGGCAGCGTACTTAACAGTACGATAGCAGCCGACGTAGCAAACAACGGTTCATACAGTTGGAACGTTCCAACGGGACAGGCAGCGGGAACGGATTATAAAGTGAGAGTAACGAGTATATCCGCGCCAACCATCTATGACGAGAGCAATGCCAATTTCAGTATTACGGTACCGAGTGTCGGCATCACTGTTAGCGCGCCGAACGGCGGAGAGAGCTGGGCAGTAGGCACTACGAATTCCGTAACGTGGGTAAGTTCAGGAGTAAGCGGGAACGTGAATATAGACTTATATAAAGGTGGCGTGTTTAACGGCGCAATAGCAAGTGACATAAGCAACAGCGGAACGTACAGCTGGGCAATATCCGGGGTTCAGGCAACAGGAACGGATTATAAGGTAAGGATAACGAGCGTATCCGACACATCCACCAAAGATGAAAGCAATGCCAATTTCAGTATTACAAAGCCAAACGTCGTTGTTACTTCGCCGAACGGCAGTGAGAGTTGGCTTGCGGGAAGTTCTCACAACATAACATGGACAAGTTCCGGAGTAACAGGGAACGTAAATGTAGATTTATACAAGAGCGGTGTATTCAGCAGTAACATAGCAAGCGGAATAAGTAACAGCGGGACATACAGCTGGGCAATATCCGCAAGTCAGACGATAGGAAATGATTATAGAGTAAGAGTAGTGAGCGTATCCGACACATCTATCTGGGATGAGAGCAATGCCAATTTTGGCATTACGGTATCCGGGACAGGAATAACGGTTACTTCGCCGAATGGCGGTGAGAGCTGGGTTGGAAACACTATAGATACCGTAAAGTGGACAAGTTCCGGAGTAACAGGGACAGTGAAGATAGAGCTATATAAAGCGGGTGCATTCAACAAGACCATAGCAAGCAGCGCTACTAACAGCGGAGCATATGGTTGGACAGTTGCTGCAGCGCAGACACCCGGGACAGATTATAAGATAAAGATAACGAGCGTCACGAATATTTCTATCACAGACCAGAGCGACAACAACTTTAGTATAGTAGCGCCGAGCATAACGGTTACTTCGCCGAACGGCGGGGAAAGCTGGGGCAGGGGAGCTGCTTATCCTATAACCTGGACGAGCGCTGGAGTAAGTGGAAATGTAATTATAGACCTTTATAAAAACGGAGTTTACAATCTCAGGATAGCAAGCAACACTGCCAATACCGGGACATACAGTTGGACGGTTCCTACGGGTCAGACAGCAGGAACGGATTATAAGGTAAAGATAACCAGCTATAACAGTTCAACGATTAACGACATGAGCAATGCAAATTTCAGTATTGTATCCGTTAAATCGCTTAAGAACTATGTCGTGAAAGAGTATAAACTATTCCCGGCATATCCGAATCCTGCAACAAGCCGTATAACTTTGTGCTACCAGTTACCGGCAAAATCTAACGTTAGCTTAAAGATTTACGATAAGGGCGGGAGATTGGTAAAGACGCTTATCAGCGGAGAAAAGGGATCGGGTTATTACGAGACGGATTGGGACAAAAAAGATAACACGGGTAAAGTACTGCCAAGCGGAATCTATCTATACAGGTTTGAAACGGAGAAATATAAACAAACGAGCAAGATTATATTGTAAATTACGTAATACGTAAAATAAGTGAGGTCGGGGGAATTCCGCCAGGAGTTCCCCCGACTTTTTAAGTATACGCCACAAAGGCACCCTTCGCTCCTCCTACGGCGAGATCACCGACAAGCTCAGGGTAAACGAAAAACGGAGAACGGAAAGATTAACCACAGAAAACAGAAACAGACAAAAAAAGAGCACAGAAGAAACATAGCCGCCGTTAAACTTATTTTTTCATTTTTTTTCTTGACATACTTAATTTAGTGTATATCGTTATGATATCATTATGATATTAAAGGATAATAAGATGTATAACAAAAAAAGGAGGCGCAAGGCGTCGAAAGAAAAGGGGTGCAAGGGTAAGAATGGAGGATTGATACTTTGGGCTAATCTTATCTCGTTAGCGGAGATTATTAAAACGTGCAATAAAAAGGAGGGAGTAAAATGACAGGAGAAATAGAGTGCAAGGGAAGGAGCGGAGGGCTGATACTTTTGTTCGGTCTTCTATTGTTGGGTATGAACGTTTGGCTTGTAAGCGTTGCCGAAAAAAATCCATCAACGCCTTTGATAGTGTTTATTATATTTTTATGGCTGTTAATGTTATTTGTGTGTTCAGGGCTTTACACGGTTCAGCCAAACCAGGCGGCAGTATTGACTCTTATGGGAAAGTACGTGGGAACGGTTAAAACGAATGGTTTATTATGGACGTTTCCGTTTAACAAAAGGACAAAAGTTTCTTTACGTGCGAATACTTTAAACGGGGAGAAAATAAAAGTAAACGATAAGAGCGGGAATCCGATTGAGATTGCGGCAATTGTAGTATGGCAGGTAAAGAACACGGCGCAGGCGGTTTTTGACGTGGAAAATTATTACACATATGTTACCATACAATCTGAATCGGCTACGCGGCATCTGGCAAGTTCTTATTCTTATGATGCGCATGAGCAGGGAGAGATTTCATTAAGAGGTTCGATTGATGAGGTTTCAAAAGCTTTGCAGAAAGAATTAGAAGAGCGGGTTCAGAAAGCCGGTGTTGTGATATTAGAAACAAGGTTAAGCCATTTAGCATACGCGCCTGAAATCGCACAGGTTATGTTGCGGCGTCAACAAGCGGAAGCAATTATTGCTGCACGTCAAAAGATCGTGCACGGAGCGGTTAGTATGGTAGAAATGGCGTTACAGGAATTAGCCGAGAAGAAAATAATTGAATTGGATGACGAGCGGAAAGCGGCTATGGTAAGCAATTTAATGGTAGTATTGTGCGGGGAAGGCGAAGTTCAGCCAATAATTAATACCGGCACATTATATACGTAAACCAAAATTATGCCCGATAAAAAAGCATTTTTATTGCGGATAGACTCCAAATTGTGGGAGGAGTTGAATATATGGGCATCGGACGAGTTGCGAAGCATTAACGGACAGGTTGAGTTCGTGCTGAAACAAGCCGTAAATAAAAGAAAAGGCAGTCAAAACAAGTCGGGAGAGAAAACAGACAAGTAGTTTTTGGACGCAGATTCACGCAGATAAACAAGATGAACAGAAAACTGAGAAGAAATAAACTACAAAGAGAATACAGAAGATTCAGACCTGCAGGATGATCCCTCCTGCGGCGGGCCGGCAGGAATAAAAACGGAGAACGCAGACACGGAGAGGGGGAGAAAGGGAGAAAAGACGAAAAAAAAGAGAAAATCATGAGAAACAACTATTAACAGGGATTGCCTGTTTGCCGCAAGCCATAACTAACGGCAGGTAAACACGGAAGAGTTTTCTATCGTAAATAGTTCCCCTTGATAAAATGATACGGAGTATTTCAATTATAGTTTTCTTAATTGACAGTTAAAGTAAAGGTATTATAAATTTAGAATAATGAAGAAAAAAAGCATAACATTAATAATAGGAATAACTATTATACTCCTAAGTTTTTTAACATATATATTTATTTTGGGAAAATTATTTCCATATTCTCCGATAATAATCGGTTTTACAAAATATGAATCACCTAACACCATTATATACATACAAAAAGGCAATACTTCTGCCAATTACAATTGGGTTGATTCATTAATACCTTCAGTAGAAAAGTTTCATGAATTAAAATTTAATAGCAAGCCAAAGATATTTTTCTTCCGTGATAAAAAAACATATTCCCACCGTTCATTATCTAAAGCTCGTTTTTGCGCATTTACGAACGGGAATATCGTTGTTTCCCCATGGGCTCAAAAGGAAGCAGAAGAGGGAAAGATATCTATGGAGATTTACTTAAAACACGAATTATCACATTCTATAATATTGCAAAACAAAGGCATCTTAGCCGGACTTAAATATCCCAAATGGTTATTGGAAGGGATTGCGACATACAGCGTAAATCAAATGGGAACATCTTTCTACCCGGGTAAAGAAGAAACATATACTTTAATAAAACAAGGTAATTTTATGCCGCCTTATTATTTTCATACTAAGAAAGAAGCTCAAATTAAACTTAACGTAAAATATATACCTCCATTTATGTATTCCGAGTTTGCCTGTATCGTTGATTATTTAATTGAAACCCGGGGGAGAGATAAATTTTTAGTTTATATGAAGAGTTTATTAAAAGAGGACAATCATAATAAAGTTTTCAAAGAGGTTTACGGAATTGATTTTGATGAGTTCATATTAAACTTTAAAAAATTTGTTGAGAATAATAATGGATAGGTTTTGTAGGCAGAAATTATGCGGTTTTGTATGGCGGTGGAAAATTTTCCCGGGCATAAAAAAGATTTATTGAATAATTTTTAAATCCGCTACGACTTATAAGTAGAAAGTTTTGAATAGTCAAATAAAACAATGGAAGACTCAGATAACATTTTGATACAAAAGTTAGCCTTAAAGGGAGACCCTGAGGCATTTACCGAGATTATAAACCGTTACGCAGGGCTTGTTTATTCCGTATGTTATCGTATTTTAAGAGACCGGGAGAGAGCCAGGGACGCAGCCCAGGACACATTTTACCGTTTGCTGCAAAGTCCCACCCGTTCGTTATCGGGATGGCTGCACAAAGCGGCAACCCGTACGGCAATAGATATTGTCCGCAAAGACTCTTCAAGGCAAAAAAGGGAAATTGATTATACAATGACTCCGATAAAAGCTTCTCAATGGAAAGATATTTCTCATTATATTGATGCGGTATTAATCAGCATGGGCGAGGAATCAAGGATGTTTCTCATACAGCATTTTTTGCAGGGAAAAAGGCAGGAAGAAATTGCCGCCGAGTTGGAGATATCCCAGGCTACCGTATCACGAAAAATAAAGGCAGGGATAGAGGAACTCAAGAAAGGGCTTAAAAAGAAGGGTATTGTTGTCGGAAGCGCATTATTAGGGACATTGTTACTTTCCGGCATTTCAGAGGCGGCTCCTTTAGCGCTTTTGAACGAGCTCGGGAAAATGGATATGTTTAATAAAATAAGCAATCCCCTTTATCCTAAAAAAGTCAAACGGGTATTTAATTTTAGAAGAGCGGTTTTAACGGGTATTGCAATGGTTATTATTGCAATTTTGCCGTTTTCATCTTTAAAGTATAAGGAAACGGAATCTACCGGGATATTGAAAACAAAAGTAACTACAAAATGCGCGGAAGCGCCAAAAATTAACGAAGACAAAAAATCGTTAACTTGTGGAAATATAGAAAGAGTTTCCGGAAATAAAGAAGACGGTAGTTACTATGTTCCTTGCACTACTTCCGTTTGCAGCCTCACGCGTATCGTTGACCCCATAACCGGCGACATTGCTACCAGAAGCCGTACCATTCTTACCATAACATCTAACGTTGCCCGGCCTAAGGGAGAAACACCAACGTTTATCCCGGATAAAATCCTTGCTAAATCATCTCCTCTTAAAACAATTCGTGATTCTTCCAAGGGAGAGGAAGAAATAGAAATAGTTTGTTGGGGCAACGGGCCTCCTTCTAGAATAATTCGTGTAGATACTTTACGCAGTTCCGACGGAAGCGTTTATGTGGATAGTTCGGGACATACAGAAACGGAAATATATAAATTGTACAAGAAGGAACAGGATAAATTAACAAATGAACTAACTAAATCAAGAGGGCACTATATAATAAAATAACCAAAAAGGAGGGAACGATGTTTAAATATCTTTTATGTTTGTTGGGGGTGAGTATCTTAACGAGTCAAAGTGCAGCCCAGGAGCAGTCAATGGTTAAGATAACGCCCAAAGATTATGGTGACGTTTCCGGAACGGTATTTGACAAAGTCACGAACAAACCGGCATCAGGAATTAACGTATGGGTATACGATAAATATGGAGACATTATCACTCTAAGTAAGACCGATATAGACGGCAGATACAGTATGGAATATCAACCTCTCCGCGCGGGGGCTTATTATTTTTGCATTCCTTCAAATGAATGGGGAACGAACGGGAACTACCTTAAACAGTTCTATAAAAGCGCCGGGAAATGGAGGAAGGCTTCTCTTGTCAACGTTGAAAAAGACAAAAAACTGTCAACCGTTGACTTTTATCTTGAGACGGGGAGTACGGTATCGGGGAATATAAAGTGCGGTGGCAAGCCTGTTTACGATTCCATAGTTGTTTCCGTTTATGATGCATACAAAATATATTCTTACAGCAGTCATTCAACACATACCGATTCTTCAGGAAATTATAAAGTAAGCGGTATTAAAGCGGGCAGTTCCAAAGTGTATATTTCATTACGGAATTATGTCGGGACATATTACGGGCAGGCACAAGAATGGGAAGATGCAAGCGTGATAAACATAACCAAAGACAACACAGCAAAAAACATTGACATTTCGGTAAAGAAAGGCGGAAAAATATCGGGCAACGTTTATTCGGAGAGTACTAAGTTACCTATACCGAACATTACGATTTATTGCGAGTCGGAAAGTTTCAATACGGATTTATCGGGATATTTTGAATTCTGCGGTTTGGACAGCGGAGAATATACGCTTAGGACTCGCGCAGGGTATAACACCGGAAGTCCTTATTCCGACCAATTTTATAAATGCGCTGCCGGTTATACGGATGCGGATTTAATAAGCGTAGCGGAAGGACAGGATATAGCGGGCATTAAGATGTACGTAAAAGAGGGTGGGAGAATCCCTATATCCGTTGTTGATGAAAACGGAACACCCGTTACCGAAGGAGCAACTATTTGTATTATCAATGAAGGGGAGACCGGAAATAATAGGGGTTGCTGGGGTGTCGGCGGAAGCAGTTTTGAATATCCCAATATTTTCCCCGGTAAATATGCCATTTATATAAGTTATTTCGGGGAAAATAGTTCCGGTATTTCTTACGGCGCAACATATTATAAAAATACAAACCGTTTTGAAAATGCAACTTTCATAGAAGTTAAAGGCGGATACAAGACAAGTCCTGTAGTCGTGAAAATGCAACAGGGAGGATGGATACAGGGGTTCGTAAAATACAACGGAATTGCTATAGACGGAGACAGTTCTTTATGCACAATCATTGCTTACGATTCAAAGAATGGGAACGTAGCCGGTTATGAAAGGAGTACTTTTTGCGGGGGATATAAAGTAAAAAGTTTGCCTGTCGGGGAATATAAACTTGAAGTCCTGTGCAACGACTATACTTCTCAATATTACGGCGGAGGGGAAACTTTTGATGATACCAGAACAAAAACCATAGAGGTGAAAAAAGGGAAGCCTGAGTTTGATGTAATTTTTGATATGGTTAATGCAAATTGTTCCATTTCCGGGAATGTTTCCGTAGGGAAGAATGAAACGCCTTTATTACCTGTGACAGTAGCGGTTTATGATAAGACGGGACATATTGTAAAAAGCGCGTATGTTAAAAAGGGCAAGTATGAATTGAAGAATCTGAGACCCGGAGAGTATGCGATACGGACAGTTTCAATAAAGGGGTATACTGATAAATGGCACAACAACGTTGAATTAGCGAAGCCCGATAATTTTGATAATAAACACTATTTTGTGGAAACCCCAAAGAATGTGGAATGGGTGAGTCTGAAAGAAGGGCAAAAAATGCAGGATATAAATTTTTCTCTCAAAAGAAAAAGAATATAGTTTTAAGGGAGTG
Source organism: bacterium (assembly GCA_028716385.1). Lineage (GTDB taxonomy): Bacteria > Hydrothermota > UBA3073 > JACQXS01 > JAQTXJ01 > JAQTXJ01. The sequence continues at coordinate 724,706 of JAQUPX010000001.1, forward strand.
AGGCATTAAGAATGAAAACAACGAAAAAGGGGCGACTCAGCGAGTCGCCCCGCCTGAGGCGGATGAGAAACAAAGAAAAAACGGATAAGAGGGTAAACTTATGATTATTCGCAAGGTAAGGCAGGATGACAGGGAAGCATTATTAACGTCATTCAAACCTTTATTTAATGACTGGGACTATTTGCCGTTAGTAATTGATGACTGGTTTTCTAATTCATCAAAGAATCCGATATTTGTGGCTTGTTCAGGTGGGATTTTAATATCTATGCTCCAGATTGCCGAGTTATCATCCGGGGAATGGTATATTAACGGGTTGCGTTCCAATCCAAACGCACGGCCGAATCAGATAGCGTGCAGTATATTAGCATTGAAACGTGCGGCAGAAAAGGAACTCAAGGACAAAAAAGTAAATACATTACGATACGGGACTCTTTATAATAACCGGGAGAGCCTTAGATTGGCGAGCTTAATGGGATTTAAGGAACATTTCAGACTTGGCCATGCTTCTAATCCTACGCCCGGTATCCCGGATGCAGAGAAAGAAGTTGAGATAGTGATTCCGGATAATGCCGATGAATTAATGGCTTATTTTGAACAAAGTTCTTGTTTGAAGCCGGTTGGGGGTTATTTTTTTACCTGGTGGGACACCCGTTTATTGCAAAAGATACATCTTATAGAGGCTTCAAAGGAGGGACTTCTTTTCAAGGCGATTGAGGGCGGGCGGCTTGTCGGAGCGCTTATGTTGTGGCATATTAAGTGGCAGGAGTGCTTGGTTTTTTCGGTAATGGAGGGCTCCGATGAAGCATTGAAATCCTTATACAGGGAGGCTATTATCTGCGCTCATAAATTAGGGTGCAAATCAATAGGGATGGTGCATCCTTCAATGGGTGAGATGAATCGTCGGCAGAAATTGTTTGGTTTAAATATCAGGGGGTGCGAAACAGTGCAGTTGATATATAAAAACCGATGAGTTCCGATGAAAGTCCCCATATTCCTCCAAAAACAGCAACGGAAAGAATTTTAGCCACAGAATTACACGGAAATACACGGAAAAGAAAAACAGATGGTAGAAAATGATAGAGTTCAAAAATAAACTACAAACAGAATACAGAAACTTTAGCCACGGATAACAAACCCCTGCGGAGCTGGATAACAAACTCTAAGGGCTTTGCACAAGAGTTTGTAAACGGATTTACACGGATAAAAGCACGAAAAACAGTAAAATAGTAAAAACTGTAAGAAAAGTAAGAATTGTAACAGGTAGTAATTTGTTGTAACAGAAAAAGAAATTAGCCACAAAAGCACGAAAACAGAACACGAAAAGTAGCAACAGAAAAATTAGCCTAGCAGAGCTGCCACCGCCAAGGCGGGGTGCCCAACGAATGGATAATCCGCCTGAGGCGGACTAATGGCTAACGCCAAAGGGCTTCTTATCGCTAATGCTCCACAATCTTTCCCTAATTGACATAAGGGATTGTAAGTAATCCGCCAAAGGCGGAAAGAGCTTTCTACCACAGAGAACATGGAGAAAAGACTACCACCCCGCCTAAGCGGGGTAAACTCCGCGGTGAAGCTTCCAAGAAGAGAAAAAATTGAAAGTTAAAGACAACGGATAAATGTTTTTGTTCTATTTATCAAAGAAAAACCTTATGTGTCTTAGCAATTCGTCTTTTATTTTTCTTTCGGGTATAAGGGGGTTTAGAAAATCAGATATATTCTTCTCTGAAATTTCTTTTTCAGGAGAAGAAGTTATGAAGATTGACGGGAATTTTTCTTCTGTTTCTTTGCCGGAAAACTTAGCATTCACAGTCTCTTGCGTAATTAAAGCAAGTTTATAAATAGTTTTATTTTCTCTCCTGCTGCACATTGTTGAGCACTCACTATTTTCCGGCATTTTAGCTTTAAGATAAAATCTTACGCTTCTCATAGGATAGCCTTTTTGTTGTACAGTGAGCAGTCCCATTACTCTATTTTTATTTTTCATAAATTATTTTCAAGCTTTAATTAAATATAAAACAGAGGGCACAGTTGAATAAATCTGCGCCCTCTATTTTATATTCATTTTTAGTGTCCGCCGGGCATAGAACAAGTAGTCGGTGGTTTCGGAGTGGTTGGTGGTGGCGGTGTTGGGCCATCAGCAAACGTAACTGAGCATATAGAAAGACTAAGTGCTATAGTTATTACTATTACACATAAGTTTTTTAAAAGTTTATTCATGTTATTTTACCTCCTGTCAATCTTATTGAGCAAGGAACGTGACAATGTTAAGAAGAATTATTGAAAACCATTTATATTATAGGGTATTTGTGGGTATTTTCCGAAAATTGGGTTTTGTAAGAAAACAAAAACTTGTAAATAATTTTTACTCTTTACGAGACCAACAGTAAAGAAATTTTACACTCCGAAAAAAACAATAGAGGGATTATGACAGTTTGTATTTTTCCAGTTTTTTGTCAAGCGTGGGTCTTGATGTGCCGAGTATTTTTGCAGTCTTTCTTTTGTTATTTCCGGTTAATTCAAGTGCGGATAAGATAGCTTTTTTCTCTAGAACTTCAAGTGAGCATGGGAAAATGAATCCGTCTTTCTCGTGTTTTCCTGCAGTTAAAGCTGAGGGCAGGTCCCTGTCGGTAATTTTCTTACCTTCTGTCATAATGATAGCTCTTTCTATAACGTTTTGTAATTCTCTGACATTACCGGGCCATGCATAGTTTTGGAAAAAGTATTCTACTTCCGGGGTAAACCCGGTTACCATCTTATTTAATTTTTTCCTGAGTCTTGAGAGTATAAAATTTGCAAGCAATAAAACATCCTCGCCTCTTTCCCTTAAGGGAGGCATTTTAATGTACATTACTTTTAACCTGTAATACAGGTCTTCTCTGAATTTCCCATCTTTTACCTGTTCGGCAAGGGATTTATTTGTTGCTGCTACGATTCTTACATTGACTCTCTTAATTGTGTTTGCCCCTATTCTCCTAATTTCCCCATCTTGCAGCACTCTTAAAAGTTTAGCCTGGAGATTCTGGCTTAGGTCGGCAATTTCGTCAAAGAAAATGGTTCCACCGTCTGCTATTTCAAAAAGACCGGGCTTGTCCTGGTTGGCTCCTGTAAAGGCTCCTCTTGTATAGCCAAACATTTCTGATTCAAGGAGGTTCTCGGGTATGGCGCTTGAATTTATGGCAATAAAGTTTTTGTCTTTTCTTGAGCAATTATGATGAATGATGTTTGCCACCAATTCTTTACCTGTCCCGGTTTCTCCTTCAATGACAAGGGAGGAATCGTATTTGGCTATTTTTTCAAGAATATCATAAACTTCCTGCATTGGTTTGCTTTTTCCTATTAGGCTGCAAAAACCGTATCTTTCTTCTAATTCGTTTTTTATGTGATTAATTTCATCTTTCATCGTAAGGTTTTCCATTTCCAGTATTTCATTGGCAGTTTTCAGTTTTTTCATCAGTATTGCATTTTCCAGTGCTATAGAGGCCTGGTCACAAAACGCCTGAAGGAATTCAAGGTCATCAGTACTAAAGGCATTTTTTCTTTTCCTGTTATCTGCGTAGATGGCGCCGACGATGCGTTCTTTAATTTTGAAGGGGACGCATAAAATTGAAAGAAGTTTAAAATCGGCTATGCTTTTCCTGCTTTTGAATCTGTCATCATTTTGTGCGTCTGAAGTAATAACGAGTTCTCCCTTTTTTGCTGCATCTTCTACTATGGTTATTGAAAAATCGGTCATATCTTTTATTGACTGTTTATCCATATTCCTTGCAATTTTCACTTCTAATTTGTCCTTTTCTCTTATCAGTATAAAGCCTCTTTCGGCTTCCATTAGTTCTATGACAATATCGAGTATTTTAGCAAGCAATTCATTTATATTCAGGGTAGAATTCACGATTTGGGCTATTCTGTAAAGTGTTTTAAGTTTTTTATCTTCTCCCGGCACAGGTTCAAAAATGAGTGGAGAGTATTCTTCAAACTTTGCAGACAATGAATAAACTCTTTCCAAGCGTTTGGGCAGATTAAGTTTTTTAAATAATATTTCTGCTTCTTTTAGTCCATTCAGTAATTGTTCGAGTAATTCTTCTCTCCAGAAGCGCCTGCCTATTTTTCCCCTGACAGCAAATACTTCTTGTCCCATAGTAAGGAAAGTTAACGCAAGGGATTCGTCCGCCTTTATTTTCCTGAAGATTTCTATTGCTTCGCAATAAAATTTGATTGCATCGTCCGTTTGTCCTTTTCTCAAGTAAACCGTTGCAAGGGTTCTTTGTGTGATTCCGAAAGTTGAGGAATGGGTTACTTCTTCGGATAACCGGTTACCTTTTAAACAGTATTTTTCTGCAGATGAAAGGTCATTACGCAGCAGATAATATTCAGCCATACTGGAACATATATTTGCCATTCCTATTTTTGATTTTTGTTTTTGATGCAAGAGATAGCTCTCTTTTAAGAAGGAGATAGCTTTATCAAAATTACCTTGTAACGTATAAACTATGCCTATGTTTTGTATTGTATAAGCAACATCTTGCATATCGGAAAATTGTTTTTTTATTTCCAATGATTTTTCAAAGTTTTCAATAGCTTTATAAAAATCTTCAGTTTCCTTGTATATAGTTCCAAGACAATCGTGTATCCCTGCAATCAGGGGGAAGTTTTTTATTTCTCCGGATATTAAAAGGGCATACTCATAATCTTTAATTGCATTGTCAAAGTTACCTTTAATCTTATTGACGTTTCCCAAGAACACATAAATTCCCGCCGTATTTTCTTTATCCCCCGTTTTTTTTAACATTTCGAGAGCCGAATCATAGTTTTCAACTGCTTGGTCAAGGTTTCCTTGCTCGCAGGCAAGAAGTCCAAGTGATTTATAATACATTGCAATACTATGAGTATTATTTTGATTTTTAACGATTGTCAAAGCCTCTTCATATAATTTTTCAACTTCTTTTAATTTACCATCTTTCAACAAAATCTGTCCAAGATTGTATAAATTGGATTCAATTAGATTATCATCTTTTATTTCTCTTGCGATTACAAGCGACCTGCTATAATATTCGGATGATTTTTTATAATCAGTTCTATAGAAATATAATCCTCCGAGACTGCTATAAGCATAGCTCAATGCAAATTTGTTATTATGTTTTTGCGCTTCTTTTAGGGCACTTTCATAACAGGAGAGGGATTTTTTAAATTCTTTTTGACACATACATATCCAGCCTGTGTCACACAACAGAAGGGGTTTTAAGTTATTTCCATCCGTAGAAAGATCCATTCCTTTTTTAAAACAACTTAATGCTTTTTCATAATCTTGCCGGTCTCTGTGTATTAAGCCAATTTTTCTGTATATCATTGCAAGATTGTTTTTTGAAGTAAGTGTCAGGCAGGCATTATAATTTTCTAACGATTTCTGACAGTTTCCCATAATCTTATAAACATCTCCCATTGACTCGTAGAAAATTGCTTTATCTTCTTGTTTTCCTATTTTATCTGCAAGTGAAAGGGCAAGCTCAAAATATTCAATTGCATCGGCATTTGCGTAAGATTTTTTAAACTTTTCTGCTGACACAAGGGCAAAATGGTATGCTTTCTTCTGTTCGTCTGCGTACAGGTAATGATAAGTAAGTTCCGGGGCGACTTTTTCCTGTGATTTTTTGAACTGTGTTTCAAGGGTAGTTGCTATTTTACTATGAAGCAGAATTTTTTCATTGTGAGGGGTTTGTTTTTCAATAACAAGCGGCATAAGTTGATAATTGAAGGAATAGCATTCAGATGAGTTTTCTGCAAGGATTCCTTTTTCAACAAGCTTGTTTACGCTTGCGGGATTTTTTACAAGATGTTCCAATATCCGGGTGGTAAAGTTATTTTTTAACAAAGCTCCTATTTGTAGTAAGTTAAGTTCATCTTTGTTTAATTGTTTCAGGTCATTGCCGACAAACTTTTCTATAGATTCCGTCAACGGAAAGTTTTTCAACTCGTTTTTTGCCAGCATCCATTTTTCTTTATTTATTTTTAGCAGCTTGTTTTCTACTATGTTTTGTGTAAAAGTTTTTATAAGAAAAGGGTTTCCTTTTGTATAATCATAAATTAAGCTTCCAAGTCCGTCTGTCTCTATTTCCGTTAGAAGCATTGAACTTGTCATAATATTAGTATCATTTAAGTTAAGAGGAAGCAAATTAATGTGTTCAAAATAAGGCAGGGAAAGAAGTTCTTTGTTAATTGGGGCAGTTGTTGCTGAAGTCATAATTATAAGCACCGGAACGTCCTCAATCTTTTTTATCAGTCTTTCTACAGAACTAACAGAATTTTCGTTTTGTGTATGAATGCCATCCATTAATAAAACAAGGGGTATATTTTTTATTTCGGCAGGAATGATTTCTGTTTTTGAATCAAGTTCTTTTATTTTTACTTTTTCTGTTTTAACGAGTGTTGTAAATTCCTGCAGAAGTCTTGTTTTTCCTACTCCTTTATTGGCAGTTATAAGAACTGCCTGTCCTTTTCCTGATTTAACTTTTTGCCATATATTTTTAAGTATAGAGAGTTCTTTTTCTCTTTCTATAAATAAGGGCAAAGAGACGGTTATGGGATATTGTTTTTCTGAGATTTCACAAATAGTTTTCTGTAAAGCGTTTGCAGATGCGATTCTGTTTAAGGGGTTAGTTTGCAGGAGGTCAAGGATAATTTTGTTTAATCTATCCGGAACGGTAGTGTTTATTTCTTTTGGGGGTATTACTTTAGGTTTTGTATGTTCTCGTATAAGAGAAATGGCATTTTTACCATTAAACGGCATACGATGGGTTATTAGCCGGTATAATGTTACGCCTAAAGAAAAGAGGTCTGCATTAGGGGTAATTGTTTCTCCTTTTAATAGTTCAGGAGCAATGTATTGAAGGGTTCCTTTAAGTTTTTTAATGTCTTGTTTTTCCATAAGTCCGAAGTCAGTTAAGACTACTCTGGGATAGGCATTCGAAAAATCAATAAGTATGTTAGCAGGTTTTATATCAGAATGGATAAACTTATGAAAATGAAGAAATTTGAGTGCATCGCAAATTTGAAGTATTACATCGTAAAGAAGAACATAATCGTTTTTGCTATGAGGAAGTTTTTTTTTGAACAAACCGGACAAATCGCAACCATTAACGTATTCCATAGTGAAAGATGCTTCGTTTTCCGATATTATGAAAAAATCATATACTTTTACAATGTTAGGATGTTGTAATTTTGACAGGGTGAGAAATTCTTTTTTGGCAAATTCCGGGGATGAAATTTTTAACGCAAGGGTTGACTTCTCTTTTGTATCTGCAACCTTGAAAACCTTGCCCATTCCTCCGGAGCCTAATTCTTCAAGTATTTTATATTTTCCATCCAGAAGTTTTTGTTTCATAGTCTTTCACTAAAAAATAAAATTAAGTTAGAAATACAAAAAATCAATAATTTTATCCATATGTCTGCCAATTTAAAAAGTGTAAAGGTTATTTACCATATTTCCGTTAAAATGTAAAGTTTTTTTACAATTTTTTTATTAAGTCGCAAGTGTTATTTCCTTGTAATTCCCTATTACGTAGGCAACATATGGCGTAATTTGTGTTTTGACACGCATTTTGCTACTTTAAGGATAGTAAAAGAATAAGGTGGGTTTGTCAAGATTAGTTGTTGTGAAAGAAAATAGTATTTTGCTCTTTTTTTGTTTTTTAGTAGGGGGGGGCAACTATGGCAGGCTTGAAATGGATTAGCAAGGGTGAAAAAAGAGGGCGGATAATAGAATCAATATTTGAATAGATAGCTTATCGTCGAGAAAGGGGAAGGTATGTCGAAAATACTAATAATAGATGATGAGGTAGAAACGTGTAATAAGCTTAGGGAATTTTTGACTCAAAAGGATTATGAGGTATCGGTAGCGCACAATGATAAGGATGGGTTTGCGATGTTTAAGGCAGTTGCGCCTGATTTAGTATTCTTAGATTTAGAATTACCTGTGAGGGGAGGGTTGCTTCTTCTTGGTTATATAAGAGCGATTAAGTTTTACGCGAAAGTTATTATGATGTCTGCGAATGGAACGTATACGAATGTTAAGCTTGCAACCAAGAAAGGCGCTATGGGATTTCTTGTAAAACCGCTAAATATGGAAGGTGTAGAGCTAACAATAAACAATGTTCTTTCTTCATAAATCAGTTTGAATGAGCAGGAATACTTATGAAACAATGTTTGAATGTTCCGGGGAAAACTTATTTATGAAAGATAAGGGGGTAATAAAGGTTTTAGTGGTAAACGATAATCAAAAAGCGTGTAACCGGTTTGAACGATTCCTGACCAATGCGGGTTGTAAGGTATATGTAGTTAATGATGGAGAGCGTGCTTTAGAGGTATTAAAAAACATAACTATTGATATTGTTTTACTGAATGTAATGATGGCGGATAGTATGGGATATTTAAGGTATATAAAGAAAACTCATTCGGACATTCCGGTGATTATGACAAACGGTGGAAAGGATGAAAAAACGTCCATGAAACTTATGGAATCAGGGGCATTTGCGTATCTTTCCCAGCCTATAAATTTCGAACATCTTCAGTCATTTTTAATATCAAGTATTTTATATAACATTAAGTATAATTAAGCAACTGTACGGGGTATAAAAGATTGGGGGTAAAAAATGAAAGAAGCGATAGAAAGGGTACTGCCAGGATTATTTTTTTTATCTTTGGCTGTCTTGATGATTCTTGGGGCAGTATTTTTTGTTTTTTCGGGGAAAAAAACAGGGTTTGAAATAGATTAACATGGAGGCAAGAAAAAACAGCGTTTCCGGGGCGGATGATGAGCCCGTGATTTGTAAGACGTTAAAGATGCTTTCCGAAAAAAAATGGTATGAAGTAAGTTATGTGATGACAGAAAAGAGAGCAACAAGGAAGATAAAGAAGAGAAAAATCAACCTTGCGTTGTTTAATATTAAATTACCGGATATGGAAAGGACGAAGTTAATCCATATTTTCAAGAAAATGTATCCCGATATAAAGATAGTAATGATGACGGGGGAGTCCACAAAAGACAATGCTACAAGTGTCTTGAACAACGGAGTATCGTATTATTTTGCGAAACCTTTTAACACAGAGGTGGTATTGATAAAAGAGAATGAGCCAATTGAGCAGCAAGGGGAAACTTCGTTTCAGGGGGGGGTGCAGGAGGCGGCAAAGTTTATAAACGTAAGGGATATTGCAAAATCGAATAATCTGTTTCCGGAAGAATTACCGTTAAAGATTCGGAAGGCGATTGAGTATATAGAGAAGAATTATACGAATCCCGATTTGTGTTTGAAAGAGGTTGCGGGAAGCGTAAATATGCATTCGAATAGTTTTTCTTATGTATGGAATAAATCGGTAGGGAAAAACATTACGGGTTTTATAAATGATATCAGGATAGCAAAAGCCAAAGAATTGCTTATAGAAACAACCGACTATGCTTTTCAAATAGCTTATAAAGTAGGATTCGATTTTTGTAATTTTAACCGGGTTTTTAAAACAAAAACAGGTATTTCTCCAAGTAAATACAGGAATTTACGTATTCCAGAATTCCCAATATAGGATAGATATTTGCAACGGTTTTTCTCCTGCTAAATAATATATGTGCGAACTGACCCTCCAAAATAAAGGCGAGGTCTTTGGTATTTGACCCGTCTGCGAACCACGAAAAAGAGAACGGAAAGAATTATAGCCACAGAAATACACAGAACAACACAGAAAAAAGAGAAGAACTAACGGAAAAAGTCACAGATAAATACAGAAATACACAGAAAACGGAAAATTATAGAGTTAAAAAATAAC
>JAQUPX010000001.1:734612-953578 GCA_028716385.1 bacterium
ACAGATAAATACAGAAATACACAGAAAACGGAAAATTATAGAGTTAAAAAATAACAGAATAGAGAACACAGAAAAAAGAGTATTAACAGGGATTTGAAGAGAATTGTAAGAGACAACGGAAAGAATTATAGCCACAGAAATACACAGAACAACACAGAAAAAAGAGAAGAACTAACGGAAAAAGTCACAGATAAATACAGAAATACACAGAAAACGGAAAATTATAGAGTTAAAAAATAACAGAATAGAGAACACAGAAAAAAGAGTATTAACAGGGATTTGAAGAGAATTGTAAGAGACAACGGAAAGAATTTTAGCCACAGAATTACACGGAAAAGAAAAACAGATGATAGAAAATGATAGAGTTCAAAAATAAACTACAAACAGAATACAGAAACTTTAGCCACGGATAACAAACACGCCTGCCTGCCGGCCATGCCTACGGCAGGTAAACAGGGATTTACACGGATAAAAGCACGAAAAATAAATTTTTAACAGAGATTGGAACCCCGCTTTGCGGGATAACTTGGACTAATGCTTCTTACGTCGCAAAGTCCAAGTAAGAGAGTTTATTTCATCAGAATTAACTTCTCAGTCTCTTTGTAGCTCCCGGAAATGAACTTCACAAAATAAATTCCTGTTTTTAGGTCTTGGGCGGAGAGGGTTGTGGAATAAGATCCTGCGGGTTTGGATTCATTGACGAGTGTTTTCACACAACGACCTGATAAGTCATAAATAGTTAATAATGTATTAGTACTTGCCTGACCGGTAGACAGGTAATAGTTATTAGGAGGAACAGAATAAGTGATTACTGTTGATTTAGAGAAGGGGTTTTGGTTTATGCTGAGCGTATTTGAAAGGGAATTGATATTTGATTTTTCTTCTATGCCCGTCTCCGGTTTAAGCTTAATTAGATAGGCATCTCCATTACCTGCCCCGAAAGACAATGTCAATCCTGCAATAATAAACCCGCCGTCAAAAGTCTGGTGAACATAATTGCCCCAATCAGTTCCACCTCCGGCAAAAATTTTTGTCCATAGGGTGTCGCCTGAGGAATTTGTCTTGAGAAGATAAATATCTTGAACATATCCCTCGAAAGATGCTCTCTCTCCTACAGTGATAAAACCATCATCTTGAGTCTGTTGAACATAACAGCCCCAGTCATCGCCCTTTCCACCATAAATTTTTGTCCACAGAGTATCTCCCGAGAGGTCTGTTCGAATCAGGTATACATCCTCATAGTTTGCCTTCAAAAAGTTTGCTCCTCCTGTAATGATAAACCCATTATCTTTAGTTTGTTGAACTGCTCCGCCCCACTCACAACCGGTTCCGCCATAAGTTCTTGTCCACAAGGTATCGCCGGAAGAATCTGTTTTAATCAAGTATACATTAGAAGAATCCGGTGTGCCTTTTCCGAAGGAGTATGTTTCTCCTGTAATAATAAAGCCATCATCAGAAGTTTGTTGAACGAACAAGCCCCAATCATCGCTAGTTCCACCATAAGTTTTTGTCCACAAGGTATCGCCGGAAGAATCTGTTTTAATCAAGTAGACATTAATAGAATCCGGTGTCCCTACCCCGAAAGAATTTGTTGTTCCCGCAATGATAAAACCATTATCAGAGGTTTGTTGAACTTGAAACCCCACATCATAGGTAGTTCCGCCATAAGTTCTTGTCCACAATGTATCACCGGAAGAATCTGTTTTAATTAAATAGATGTCCCAATTACCTGCTCCGAAAGAATTTGTATGTCCTGCAATAATAAACCCGCCATCTTCGGTCTGTTGGACTGAATAGGCATAATCATCCTCAGTCCCGCCAAAAGTTTTTGTCCATAAAGTATTACCGGAAGAATCTGTCTTTATTAAATATATGTCCAAATTACCTGCCCCGAAAGAATTTGTTGTTCCCGCAATGATAAAACCATTATCAGAAGTCTGCTGAGCGGACAATGCCTCTTCATCCCCAGTCCCGCCGTAGGTTTTTGTCCAGAGGATATCAGGTGCGGATGCAAATAATTTTGTTCCGGCAATGATAATAAATACAAACAAATATTTTTTCATAGTTTCCCCCTGTTGTTTTTTTCGTTTCTTTGTCCCGCTATGCGGGTCTAATCATCCGCCCGAGGCGGACTAAAGAGTCTGCTATAATTTCCTGCTTCATTTCATTAACACTAATTTTTTTGTTGTGCTTATTGTATTAGATCCTTCGCTACGCTCAGGATGACAAACGGAAGTCAGTTTCACAAAATATATTCCTGTTTTTAGTTCGTTTGCGGAGAGGGTTGTAGAATAAGAGCCTGCGGGCTTTTCGCCGTTAGCTAATGTTTTTATGAGTCTACCGGTTAAATCGTAAAGATTAAGAGAGACAAAATGGATTCCTGCTTTCGCAGGAATGACGGATGAAGAGTTGAAATAAGTGATGACTGTTGATTTGGAAAACGGATTTTTAGAGATTGATAATGCAGTGGTATGAGATATTATTTTTTCCTGTATACCTGCTGACGGGCTACTTATATTTATGAATTCCGGGTACAAACCATTTGTGGCAGAAGTATCCCCGGTAAGCCAGTTCATTCTTTTTGTCCATACGGGATTAGTTATAGTTCCGGTATTTTCGTAGGCGGAATCCCATGAGGCCCCACCGTGACAAATTAAATCCAAAGTTTTATTTCCATCCAAATCGCCTAAAGCGCATTGCGACTGATAAGGCGGACGTCCCCACGCCGTTTTTTTCTGCCATACGGGATTATTTTTTGTCCCGATATTTTCAAAAGCTTCAATTTCACAAGCCCACCAGCGTCTTACCATAACGTCAAGGTCTCCGTCATTATCTAAATCTCCATAAGTATGCGCAAGATTTTCATCCGGTATAGGCAAATCCCATGCAGGATGTCTTTCCCATTTTATAGTATCCCCGGTTCCTATATTTTTAAAAAACTTGATAGTATCTATTTTTGCGATGCTTAACTCGTATTTCCCATCCGCATCTATATCAACGAACTCAGCCCAAAAAACCTTAGTAAATCCGGGCGGTGAAAAATCCCATTCGGGTTTTTTTTGCCATGCGGGTACAGTGTCGGAGCCTATATTTTCAAAAGCTATTATAGTATTTATATCGCCGGTAACATAGGCATCATAATCACTGTCGCTGTCCAGATTACAAAAACTTGCGTGAATGTATTGAGGGCTTGAAGTATAGGGAATATCCCATACTTGTTTTCTTGACCAGAGGTTACTAGTATCACCTGTGTTTATCCAGCAATGACAGCCTACAAACAAGTCCAATCCGGAGATTAAAATTTGCAGTAAAAAAGTTGACAACATATTATTACCTCCTCATCATTTATAATCATTATTGCAAGAAAAAAATAAAAAGCAACAAAAAAATAAAAGAAGGGAACAGAATACCACTAAAATCCGAAAAACAAAGAAAACACGAAAAACAGAAAATAGTAACCACACGATTGCACACGATTAGCACGAGATTAAGAAAAATATAAAATAAATCCAAAAACTCCAACTAATGGAAAGAATTTTTCAACAGTGACTTGAAGAGAATTTAAAGAGACTATAAAATAACAGAAAACAACATTAAACCACAAGATTCCATCCTATGGCGGACCATGCCTAACGGCAGGTGAACAGGGAAGAGTTTGAACTGGAGGAATGTTAAAGATACGGGGGCGGTGGTAATAGCGTATCTTTATAAAGGGCACTCAATAAATAAGAAATAATTTATTATTTAATCAAAGTGTAAGGTTGTTTTGCTTGACATTTGTAATTTTTATGAGAAATTAATGTTAGAAATGATGAGAAAGGCAAGCTAATCCGCCTCAGGCTGGGATTGCCGAGTAAAGTCATATGTTAGGAAAAATGGAAGAAAATTGACAAAAAAATTCAACAAAATAATATAATAAAGACTGATGGCAAATTTCTTTCAAAATAAAATATCTATTGCGTATGACATATATGGGTGTCCACAACTATGTAAACATTGTTGGTTGGGGCATTTTAAAAAACACCCTAATATGGATGTAAATGAAACAATAGCCAATTTTTTAAAAATCAAGGAAGAACAAACGAAGCATAAATACTTCAATATTCAGGTAGAATATTTTTCACCTGATTTTCGTGAACCTCATTATGGGGATGATTATAAATTACTTTCAGAGAAAACTAATATAATAAATGGCTGTAATATTGAAATAGAAAAAAAGTTTGAATTATTAAGCATATGGCGTCTTACACGCGATCCCGAATATGTAAAATGGGTAAGAGAAAAAGGAATTAAACGCTGTCAAATAAAAATATTTGGACTCAAAGAGACTAATAATTTTTTTTATGGAAGAAATAATGCGCATAAGGATATTATTGACGGGACAAGTATTTTACTGGATAATGGAATAATTCCTCGTTGGCAAATTTATTATAACAAAAAAGGTATTAATGAATTAGAAGATATTCTCGATTTAACCAACAAATTGAATATTTGGGATAGAGTGAGCGAATTAGGCGAAAAATTTAATATTCACGGTCTTACTTATGATTCGGATGGGAGAGGATTTAAGTATCACAATTTTCGTATTGATGAAAATGATATAGAAAAAATACCAATGCTCTTAATTGAAAAATCAAGAGAGCATTTTGGAAATAATTTTAGGTTATCAACCGAAAGAGAGTTATTAAAAGAAATAAACGAGAATAATGCTCAAAGCGTAATGCCAAAAGAGCATTGGTTGTGGTTTTTTGTTACTTCTGATTGGAATGTTTATCCAAATATAATGGGAGTTGCTCCGTGGTGGTTGTTAGGGAATACAAAACATGATTCCTGGGAAACTATTTTAAGCAATTATGCTTATGATAAGAATATAGGTTTAAAAATTATGAATAATATGACGGTTAGTGAATTAGCGAATAGGTATGGGAATAAAACTGGTAATAAAATATACAGTAATAAGAGTGAATTAATAACATATTTGGTGGGAAAACATTGTAGAGAATTGTATTATAAGAATCATACCGCCACGCCAGAGGCGGAAAAGCCCTAAGAAGAGACGGTAATAGAATATTAGTATCCTACGCTTCGCTTCTGGATAGGTATCTCTCCGATAAAAGATTCCGGATAAGAAGCTCTACAAAACAAATTAAGAACTTCTAATAATTGCGCAAGCGCTCAAGAGCTACCTATAATAGTTAATCGAAATAAAACAAACAGAAAGGGGCGAACAGCCGTTCGCCCCTACAAAGCAACAAAAAGAGATGGGGCAGTTGCCCAGCCCTGCGAAGCCCAGAAGGCTGGATACGAATCCCTAATTCACCAGAGGTAAAAAGGGCTTCGTATAAGGGGAGTGAGTAACAGAACGTTTATCTCCCCGCTCTGCCTGAGGTGGAGCATCTACCCAAATAGGAAATTAGATTCCCGCACAATTTGAAATTGTGCCTACAAAAGAACGACAAAATAAGTATATCAGGGCACCAGGAAATCAGAAGGTAGATTATCAGGGCATCAGGGGAAGAACAAACAACAGAGAGATTCTCCTCCAAACAGATCGGCGGACAAGTTCACTACGTTCAGAATGACAAACAACGGAAATAGCACAATCACCGCTCAAGCGGTCACCGCCTAAGTGGGATGTCCCAGATGTTCCATTTGAAATCCTGACGGCCTTTCGCTTCGCTCCAGATAGACATCTCTCCAGTAAAAGACTCCGGACAAACAATCCCTAATTAGCATAAGGGCTTGTAAGTAATCCAGCATAGCTGAAAAGAGCTGACTACCGTCAGGCAAGTTGTGTCTACAAAAGAAACAAAGATTAAAAACTACGAATAAAAGAAAGAGATGGGGCAGTCGGTATCTATTTTCATCATAGTTTTTTATTTTTTATAGTTATTACAAATCTACAACGGTTATCTCCTTTCAGGACTGATTCAAGGACTTTCACGTCCAATTCTTGATTTAAAATCACTTCAAAAGGAAATTTTTCATAACCTGCGCTGCAATAACACCAATCGTGGTGGATTTTAACATTTTTTTGTAAAATTGCTTCCCGCGCAAAGGGACAATGGCAGGCAAAATATCTTTTTATTTTAGGATTAGTTTCGGTCAAAAATTTATCGGGGTTGAAAGGAATTTTTGTAACGTAAAGTTTATTTCCTTTTCTGACTGCGGATAGGATTTCCTGATTTTCTTTTACGAAATCAACAACTTTTTGTGTAATAATTTGTTCGAACCAGATTTTATTTTCGTCGCAATGTTTTTGTAAAATTTCCACCTGTTTTTTATGTCGATTTTTCAAATATTCATCGAGGGAAGCTAATTTTTCATAAACTTTTTTTTCTTTCAGGAGAGGTGTTTTTGGCATACCATGATTATTTCCTGCCAAAATTTTTTGATATTTTTTTTCAGGCAAATTGTTTTTAAATCTTTGGATTATTTTTTGTGTAAACGCAGGGAGTTCTTCTAAAGGTGTTCCGATTGGTGGTTCCGGCAGGTCTTTGAATATGTTTTTCATTTTTTCTTTACCTGCAAATTTCACGGTACGTTTTTTAATATTATCAATTACGCCGAGTCCACCGAGGGTTGAAGCAAAATAAACATAAATTTCTTTTCGATTAAGCAGGTAAAAATACCTTGCAATTGCAAGAATTCGTTCTATTGAATTTTGTTTATTTTCCAGAAGTTTTATAATATATTTTTTGATATCTTCAACGGTTACCGTTTCGAACATTTTTTTTTCTTGATGAAGATATTTTTCAAGTTCCCGGATTGATTTTACGGCGGCATCGGTGATTTTACTATTATATTGCATTTTAGTATAAAGATTTCTTAGTTTTTTTTCATCCATAATTACCTCCTATATCTGAGGAAAGTCTCTCATAAAAAAGAAGAAAAGTCAAGAGTTAGAATTGGGAAAAGCAATTTTTAAAGTGGATGCGGCAGGACGTAAGAAGTAGGAAGTAGGTAGGGGGAAAAAAACAGAAAAGGGGCGAACGGATGTTCGTTATTAGTGTAATCGGGGGAAAACAGAAAAGATAATAAGTCATATAGGACGAATAGGACATATAAGTCGGAAAGAAAAGAAAGATGGATTCCCGCTTTCGCGGGAATGACAAACAACAGAAAAAGCACAATCACCGCTCCGCCTTTGGCGAGATCACCGCCAGGGCGGGATGTTCCAGATGTTCCATCTTCGATCCGCTTGAGGCGGGGTAAGTTTAAAAAGAAAAAGGGCATAGCACGCTATGCCCCTACGAATAAAAATCACAATAAAGAGATGGGGTGACGTCACCCCATCTACCCAATACAAAAGAAAAGGGGCGAACGGATGTTCGTTATTAGTGTAATCGGGGGAAAACAGAAAAGAGAATAAGTCATATAGGACGAATAGGACATATAAGTCGGAAAGAAAAGAAAGATGGATTCCCGCTTTCGCGGGAATGACAAACAACAGAAAAAGCACAATCACCGCTCCGCCTTTGGCGAGATCTTCGATCCGCTTGAGACGGGGTAAGTTTAAAAAGAAAGCGCATACAAAAAAGGGGCGATCCGACCACCGCCAAGGAGGCGGGGTAAACTCTATATCGCCCCTACGGAACTTAAAGCCCCATCTCTACCCAATTTTTCTGCAGAGGATGCCATATAGAGCGCCGAAGGCAGTTTCTCCTTCATTGATGATTTCCAGTTTACTTTGCGCGCATAACAACCGCATCTCGGTTTTTGTAAAAGGGAGTTCTTTGATTCCTATCCAACGGTTAAACGTTCCGATACAGTTAAAAGTCGGGGAAAAAATCGGCACCCAAATCATAACCAGACCTCCCGACCGGGCGCATTGACTGTGCTTTTTTATCGCGTAGAGTCGTTCTTTACCGGAGAAATGTTCGATTAATCCCGTGCTGTGAACGAAATCATATCTTTTTGTGGGAGAGAATTTCAAAAGGTCTTTTGAGATTTTTTTCACGTGGCAGGGATATGTTTCCGTTTTTACATTTGTCATAGCTTCCGGACTGAAATCAAGGAGAGTAACGGAATTTACCTGTTGCGTAGAAGCGAGGTATAAACTATTGCTACCGGTTCCGCATCCCAATTCAAGAATATTTTTCCCGACACAAGAGCCATCCAAAAGTTTGTTTATCGCCTTGAAATAAAGTTGATGCCGGACGAAGTTTTCAACGGGTTGAGAAACCGTGAAGCGGCGATGAAAATTAGTAAATTTATTCGTCCATAAAGAATCCCATAACATAGACGAATTTTCCAATGTATCAGTTGAAATGTTTTTCATTTTTTCCTCCTAGAAGTTATAACCTTTTACGCTGCCGAGGACGCAACCTATTTCCCAACCAATAGCTGCTCCGATTAAAGCAACGCCTTTATCTTTTTTTATTATCCCGGGAATTGTACCTAAAGCGGCAAATGCAAGTCCTCCGGTTATACTTCCGAGAAATGCTTTTCCGAAAGAGCCTTTTTGTTTCAATTTTTTTCCGGTTAATACCGTTCCTACGGAAGAACCAATCGGAGCACCAATTCCATATGCAACCAAACCTAATCGAGCAAAGAAATCTGTTTTACCATAGTCCTCCATACATAATCCACCCAATGCTTGCAGGAAAAAGAACACACACGGTATTTCGCCAACCAGACTCCCAATACCACTCCCGGACGATTCCTTTGCATAAATTCCGGCATCTGCTTCAAGGGGGGCATCTTCCGATATTTCTTCCGTAATAGAGACGGTATTTTGCGAAGATTTATAAGATAAGAACGATTCCGAGAAGCAAAACATCTGCGGGATTTTGAGACCGATGTTTTCTGTCTTACCCGTGCTTGGAAAAAGTGCCGAGATGAGCAAACCGATTAGAAGTAAAGTTATTTTATTTTTCCCGCCTGAGGCGGATTTCGTTTCACTCAACATTTTATTCTCCTCCTAATATATTAATTGCTCCTAAAGACAGACCAAAGGAAACGTAAAATGCGGATTTGTGTTCCTGAAAAATATCCGTATAAGCGGCACGTAATTTTAATAAAGTGCCCGGTGACCATTCAATACCAAAACTTCCGGAAGGATAAGCGTAAAGAAGCCAAAACTCTGCAAAACAGTTAACCGTATTGGCAAATTGAAGTTTGCCGAGATGCCATTTATTGTAATAAAGAAGATAATAAAGATGAATTGGAACAGCAGTACCATTATCTAAGTAGGGTAAATCCATTCCGTTTGGGAAATGACTCTCATTAGACGGTAATTCTATGATTTCTGCAAGAGCAGAACCTATCCCGAAATTATACTTTGGGAAAAATAAATCTACTCCCAGTAATTCCATTTGCTCTCCCATTTCCGAGTAAGGACCTTTATTCCCTTCCAAACTAAGCAAATTCCAACGTAATAAGGTTTCTGTTTTGCCTGTGCTCGGCAAGAATGCCGAGATGAGCAAACCGATTAAAAGGAAAGTTATTTTGTTTTTCCCGCCTGAGGCGGATTTCGTTTCACTCAACATTTTATCTCCTATTTATTGTATCCGTTTACGCTGCCGATAATGCAACCAAATGCCATTATCGGAAGAGTAAATGCAATGCCTATTGTCGGAGCAGTACTCCGGGATTCCGGGTCACATAAGGCGATGACAGTTAGCGCCGTTGCGGATACTCCCCATGCGAGTAATCCTCCTTTTAATGCACCTCTATACGCTTTTTTGAATGAACTTTCCTGACTCATTATGCTTCCTGCGAGGCTTGTTCCCGCGGCTGAACCCAGCGGGATAATAAAAGACGTAGCGATACAAAGTCCCGTACCAATTACTATATCCTTATACTGATATGAACCATCGTAAAGTATATAAAGAGTCTGAAATGCACACAATAAACTCGGTACTGAGCCAATTGCACCGCCTATTAAACTACCGAACGATTCAAGAGCACAAGCTCCGATTCCACCGGAAGGCGGTTCATCAGGGATTTCTCCTTGCCACACACCGTTTTTGATGGAGAACGTATTGCCCGAGGATTTGTAATTTGAGAATGATTCCGAGAAGCAAAACATTTGCGGGATTTTGAACCCGATGTTTTCCGTTTTGCCTGTGCCCGGCAAAAGTGCGGAGATGAGCAAACCGATTAGAAGTAAAGTTATTTTGTTTTTCATTTTTCCTCCCGTTCAGTATATCCTTTTACGCCACCAATAAAACTTCCTATGCCAAACCCAATAGCGGATCCGAGAATAGCAGTGTTCCTATTTTCTCGTATTATTCCCGGGATCACACCTACAGAAGCTCCTGCGAGCCCTCCAAGTACACTCCCAAGAAGTGTGTTTCCGAAAGAGCTTTGTTGTTTTCTCATTTCTTTTACCAATGATACGCCAATTGAAACTCCTATGGGTGTCAAAATCAGGCTTGACAGAAAGGAATTCAATAAGGAGTTCCAGTATTTCAAATCATCACCACAGTTACTTACACCACAAAACATAAGACTGCTTGGGATATTGACTGCTGCTGCTCCAATAACTCCTCCGCATACTTCAGCAAAGAATCCCTTTTCTTTATTATAAGAATTGAATGAAGTAAAGAAAGAGTCGTTCGCTGTGCCCGAATATAAAACATTTGAGGGCAAGGTTATTCCGTTGTTGACTTTGGAAGAGCCGATATTTTTCAGTTCGGGTGTTTTGAGGGAGTCTTGTTCATCCGATGCGAGACAATTGTTTTGCTCCGTAGAAATCAACATTGTTATTAGTATCAGCGGTATGGTTATTTTGTTTTTCATTTTTCCTCCTACCGATTATAACCTATGACGCTGCCGATAATGCAACCCAATCCCATTATCGGGAGAGTGTATGTAATACCTAATGCCGGAGCAGCAATTCCGGGATTAGGACAATAACGTAAGGCAAAGGCAGTTAAAGCCGTTGCGGACAATCCCCATGCGATTCCACCACCAATTAGCGCTCCCCTGTATGCTTTTCTGAAAGAACCTTTCTGATTCATCATGCTTCCTGTAAGACTTGTTCCTGCGGCTGTACCCACAGGGATAATGAAAGACGTAGCGACACAAAGTCCCGTACCAATTACTATATCCTTATCCTGATGCCCACCATCAAAGAGAGCGTAAAGCGTTCCATATGCACAAAGAAAACTCGGGACAAATCCAATTGCACCACCCAGCAAACTACCGAACGATTCAAATGTATAAGTCCCGGTTTTTTCAAAAGAGTACAGAACGCGATTTCCCCACTCGCCGTTTTTAATAGAGAACGTATTGCCTGAAGATTTGTAATTCGAGAATGACTCCGTGAAACAAAACATTTGCGGGATTTTGAGACCCAGACTTTCGGCTTTGCAATCAAAAGATAAAAGCGATACGAATAACATAGCGGCGGCGAACACTTTACCGTTATTTACGAATATGTGTTTAAGCAAGTTCCCGTAAACTTTTGTCATTGGGTTTTTGCATACGCCGATAATAAATATGAACGCTCGCATTCCTCCTGCTAAAATTTGTACCGGTGAGAAAGAGAAGAACATTCTCGCCAGTTCCAAAGTTAAAAAGTTTTTCATTGTTGCCTCCATTTGCTTTTTTATATGAGCAAGGTCCGTGTCAAAGTTGTGAGGAAACGGGAGATTCGTTTGGGAGAGTGGGTTTGCAGGGTGTAGGGGGGAGAGGGGGAAATATCAAAGTGCGAAAGGAAGTTTACGTATTGGGGGGAGAGGTGTGAAAATGTTTGCGCAGTTTAGGGGGAAAATAGTAATTCATGGTAATTAATAGTAACTAATTGTAATTTGTTGTAACAGAAAAAGAAATTAGCCACGGATTTTCACGGATTTACACGGATGAACACGAAAAACCCGCCAAAAAGACCTGCCAAAAAGATCGGTAGGCAAGCCGGCGGGCAGGCAGACAACGGAAAGAATTTTGGCCACAGAAATACACAGAACAACACAGAAAAAAGAGAAGAACTAACGGAAAAAGTGCACACAGATTTGCACAGATTAAAAAACAGAAAGAAATTTTTAACAGGGACTGTAAGAGATTCGAAGAGACAACAGAAAACGGAAAATGATAGAGTTAAAAAATAAACTACAAACAGAGAACAACATTCAACCACGAGATTTTCACACGATTTTCACAGCGAAAAGAAAAATTCAACAGGGACTTGAAAGCCCCGCTTTGCGGGATATCCAACGCTTCGCTACGGGATAAGAAACTCTAAGGATTCACATCCAAGAGTTTCTAAGAAATCCCTAAGGAGTAAAACTCCTAAGGGCTTACTAAGACTGGAAGAGACAACAGAAGAGAATTGCAACCGCAGATAAACACGGATAAAATAAAAAAACTGAACAGAAAGCACATCACGAAAGAAAGCGAAAAACAAAGAAAACGCGAAAGAATAGAGAACACGGAAAAAGAAAGGGAGAGGCTATTTTATTCCCAATCCCTGAAAACATCTTCAATTATAAAAAAAGTATACCCCAATAACAACAAGAGGAAAGAATATCCGGGAAATTTCCGTAAAAATAACGGAGCGCATAATATTGTTATCCCTGCCATTCCGGTTGTTATCCTGCTTATTTTATTTCTTGGTTTTTTATGAAAGGGGTTCCAATTAAAAACAGCCAATAGTATGGCAAATAATCCCAGCATTAAATACATTATGTTAAGCACAGGGTTCATATTCTTTTATATTAGTTTTATTATAATGAATGGATGTATGAAAGTCAAATTTAAAATAAAAACGAATATATACAAAAAATGGTTGCCCATTGCGGGGTAAACTCCTAACACGGATTTGCACGGATAAAAACGGATAGAAAAAACAGAAAACGGAAAATAATAGAGTTAAAAAATAACAGAAAGAAATTTTTAACAGGGACTGTAAGAGATTCGAAGAGACAACAGAAAACGGAAAATTCAGAGTTGAAAACAAATTGAAAGTGCAAACAGAATGGGCATAGCACGCTATGCCCCTACGGATTCGTTAATAGGGTATTAGTTATTCGGAAACGAACAATAGAGAATATGTCAAGGTCAGGAGACCTTTCCCACAAAAAAGAATTTCGCTCCTACGAAGATTAGTTATTAGGATAATCGGGTATTAGTTAATAGGGTAGAAAAACAAAAATCAGCATCAGGAGATGCTTCCCACATTTTACGCCGCTACGAGTAAACAACAGAAAGAGATAGATGGGGCAGTTGCCCCATCTATACCCAACAGAGAGATTCTTCCTACGCTATGCTTCTGGATATCCTGCAAGCTGGATAAGTTAGAGTAACGTTCCTTCGTCACGAACTCTAACTAAACAAAGCCCTAAATAAATTAAGGGCTTGTAATCGCTACGCTCAGAATGACAAAGCTGAAGATTAGAGATGGTTGAGGGAGTATTCTTTTATTTTCAGTTGCAAAGTTCGGCGGCTGATGCCTAGCGCTTCCGCGGCTTTTGTCCTGTTCCCGTTCGACGCCTGAAGCGCTTCTATGATTAAACTTTTTTCGGTTTCGGTTTTGCCTTTCTTGCTCTCTTCCTTTAATGTCAGTTTTTGTGAACCCGTTTCAACATTAGTTTTGAGGTGCGGAAAATGCTCCGTCTGCAATATTTCCACGTCTTCCAACACTACCGTTCTTTCAATCACATTTTCCAGTTCCCTTATGTTACCTTGCCAAGGGTAATCCATCAGCGTTTTCAATGCATCGTCGCTTATGCCGCGAATATTTTTCCCTTCACGTTTGTTGAATCTTGAAATAAAAAACTCCACCAACGCTTTGATGTCTTCTTTTCTTTCCCTTAACGGAGGCAAAGAAATAGGCACCACGTTTAACCTGTAATAAAGTTCTTCACGGAATTTGCCTTCGGCGACATACTCCTGAAGGTTTTTACTTGTAGCGACGACAAGTCTGATATCCACTTTAATCGTTCTTACTCCGCCTATTCTTTCGAATTCCCTTTCCTGTAAAACCCTGAAAAGTTTCGACTGGTTATTTATGCTCATTTCCGCGATTTCGTCAAGGAACAGGGTTCCGCCGTCCGCAAGTTCAAACCGCCCGGGTTTGGCGACATTCGCTCCCGTGAACGCGCCTTTCTCGTAGCCGAATAGTTCGCTTTCGAGGAGGTTTTCGGGGATTGCGGCGCAGTTGACTTTTATGAAAGGTTTGTCTTTCCTGTCGCTCCTGTAGTGAATGGCTCTTGCGGCGAGTTCTTTGCCGGTGCCGCTTTCGCCGCGGATATAAACGGTTGCGACGCTTTTGGAAACTTTTTCAATCATTTGGTAAACTTCCTGCATTTTCGGTGATTTGCCGACGATTTCATCTTCATCCTCGGGACTGATTAGAAAGTTTTGTGTATTCTTTTCCTGCACGTTTAGGGCTTTTTCGACTACCTGTTTGATTTCGTTTATGTCAAAAGGTTTGATTATGAAATCGTAAGCGCCCTGTTTCATAGCGGAAACTGCGGTTTCCACGGTGCCGTGAGCGGTAATCATAATCACGGGAACGCCCGGGGAAACTTTCATAATTTCCGAAAGTAAAGTCATACCGTCCATTTCGGGCATTTTCAAATCCGTAATAACGAGGTTGGGAGAATCTTTTTTAAAGTGTTCAAGGGCTTCTTTGCCGTTATTTGCGGTGATTACTTTATAGCCTTCTTTTTGGAGCATAGCGGAAAGGACTTTTTGCATACTTAATTCATCATCTACGACGAGTATATTTTTAAGCATTTTTATCTCCCGGCAACATTATGGTAATAGTTGTGCCTTGTTTTTCTTTACTTTCGATATCAATCATCCCGTTATGGGCATCTATAATCTGGCGAACGATGGAGAGTCCCAGTCCCGAGCCTTTCTTTTTGGTGGTAAAAAACGGTTCCCATATTTTGTCTTTAACTTCCGACGGAATCCCGAGCCCGTTATCCTGTATTTTTATTTCGACGAAGCGGGTATCTTTTTGTTTTTGGACGCTTATTGTAATTTCGCCTTTTTCGGGCATTGCCTGAACGGCGTTAAGAAAGAGGTTAAGGAAAACCTGTTTCATCAAGTCGGGGTCTATTGAGAGAAGCGGGACTTCGGAATAGTTCGTTTTGAAGACGACGTTATCTTTTTTAACGAGAGGAATAGTTTTATCAATGAGTTGGGCAACGTTATAGGGTTCGGTTTTTATGGTTGGCGGGCGCGAGAACTCAAGGAATTCGGAGACCAGTTCGTTCAACCTATTTGTTTCCGTGAGTATAATATCAATGAATTCATTTTTCCCGAATTCGGTTTCGAGGTATTGTGCGGCGCCTTTCACGGAACCGAGCGGGTTTTTTATTTCGTGAGCGACGGAAGAGACCATTGTACCGAGAGCGGAGAGGTGTTTGCTTTTTTCTTTTTCGGCGTGTGTTTTATAAGTTTCTATTGATAGGATTGCGATGCGGCAAAGTTCGGTAAGGAATTCGAGTTCTTTTTTAGTAAACATATTTCCGTTAGTTTTTTCGTTTGCGAGCAGGAATCCGGATATTTCCATTTTGAATTTCATAGGGACGGCGACTTCGGATTCGAGTTTTTGCATAGTTTGGATGATGTTTTCGATATTGGTTTTTTGGGCGGGAGCATCGTTGCCGAATTTTATTCTTGCGATTAATTCTTCTTTTACGACGACGGTATTTTTATTTAATTCTTTTATAAGGGAATCTTCGGCGGGGATGATTTCTTTTTTGGGAGATTTCAGTATTTGGAAGTTGTTTTTATTTTTGAGAGCGAGAGAGAAACGCGAAGCGTTTATGGTTTTGGAAGCGGTATTGAGGAGGAGGTCGAAAACTTCTTCGGGAGCGGTAGTATTGGATATACCGGTATTGAATTCGGCGAGCAGTTCCCGGTAATTTTTTTCTTTTCCTATTGCGGAGACGAATTTATTTATCCCGCTGCGAACGGGTTGGTAAGCGAGAATTATCAACGATGCGGAGAGGAAGGCGAAAAGGTAAAGCAGGGGACCGGAAGGGATGAACCTGAACAGGAGGAGAATAGCCGAAAGTACGGCCGCCATAAGGATAAAGGAGAGGGTATTTTTTGCGATTCCCCCGACGCCGAAAAGTCTGTACTGGATGATAGTATAGGCGATAATTAAGGCATAGACGGCGTTTGCGAGGCTACCGAGCGCAGGGAAATTAATTCCGAAAGCGGGGAAGGTATCGGTAAGACCGCCTGCGATGCCGATAATTGCGCCGATGATTACGTATTGGAGTCTGTTTTTTTCTACGGAAGAGACGCTTTTTTTATGTTTATAAAAGAGTAAATATATTGAATATAAGTATATCGGAATCTGGAAAAAGCAGAAAGCATAAGTCCAGCCGGTGGAGATGGCGTAGGGAGTCAGGAGGGTTAAGAGGAAGAATCCTGATAAGGAGTAGGAGACGAGGAGGAGGTATTTTTGGAATTTTTCTTTTATGCCCGTGAACGAGATAACGAAGTGGAGGACTGCCGTGGGCAGGAAGACGAGTCCGATGCTGTTAAGTCTGAAGAATAGCGAAACTTGCGGGGCGAACGGGGAGATGTGGATTTTGAAATATAAGGCGAAAGCCCTGAAGAGATTCCATATAAAGAGGCAGATGCTGATAAAGCCGAAGGTTTTGCGGACGATGTTATTTCTGTGGCCGGTTAGGATAATGGCTGCGAGGGAGAGGTTGATAAGGGTAGCGATTATGGCGCCGATAAAAGCAAAGTTCATTAAGTAGTTAATACAACGGGAGTGAGGAAATGTCAAATAAAAATCATAGCAACTAATTTGCCACAAAATCACGAAGACACGAAAAAAAACAGATAAAAGCAACCACAGAGAGCACAGGGAAAGGAACAGATTAACACGAAAATGCAAAAAACATAAAAAACACGAAAAACCCTCCAAAAAGATCGGCGGGCAGGCAGACAACAAAAAAGAATTTAGCCACAGAATGACACAGAAATACACGGAAAGTTGTGGGGTTGCCAAAAAAGATAAACAGCAACAGAAAGAAAAGATTTGCCACAGAATGACACAGAAATACACGGAAAAGAAAAACAGATAACCCAGCTGAGCTGGATAAGTTAGACTAATCCTTCTGCGTCGGAAAGTCTAACTAACAGAAAGAAGTTTTGCCACAGAAATACACAGAAGTACACGGAAAACAACAGATAACGGAAAAAATTTGCACACAGATTTACACAGATTAAAACGGATTAACACAGAAAAGAGAAAACGGAAAGAATTTTTTAACAGGGACTTGAATAGACTGATAAGAGGCAACAAAAAGAATTATTAGCCCAGCGGATTTACACGGACAAGAAAAAAGATGGCATTAAAGATTGACAAAAATAGGTTTTGAGAATATTGAGTATAAAGATACTTGTTGATGGGATAAAAAAGATAGGTCATATAGGACAGATAAGTCGTATAGGACAAATAAAATAAAGAACAGAAAACAGAGAAGGGAGGAAATAAATGAAGAAAAATATAATATTATTTTTTATTTTTAGTGTGATTGCGGGGAAGAGTTTTGGGCAATATGCGGGGTGGACGAATTATACAAACGGACAATGGATTGGGGCTATTGCGGATAGCGGGAACGAAGTATGGATTGGTACCGGTGGCGGACTTGTAAAAATGAACAAAACTACAGGGGAAAAGATATTTTATAACCATGCGAATTCAGGTTTGCCCGATAACGATGTCTGTGCTCTTGCAATAGAAGGGACGACCGGCGATATCTGGATTGGCACTAATGTTGGTGGTCTTGCAAAATTTGACAGGACTAACTGGACTGTGTTCAATACCTTAAATTCGGGATTGCCTTCTGACGCTGTCTATGCCCTTGCAATAGGAGGAACTAATATCTGGATTGGAACTGTTGGTGGTGGTCTTGCAAAGTTTGACGGAACTAACTGGACTGTGTATGACACTTCAAATTCCGGGATGCCGGATGGCTTTGTTGGCGCTATTGGGATAGAAGGGGGTAATATCTGGGTTGGAACTTATTTTGGTGGTGGTGGCCTTGCAAAGTTTGACGGGACGAACTGGACTGTGTATAACACTTCAAATTCCGGTTTGCCTGAGAACAATGTTCTTGCTCTTGGGATAGAAGAGACGACTGGCGATATCTGGATGGGTGTGGGTAGTCATGGTCTTGTAAAGTTTGATGGGACGAACTGGACTGTGTATAATTCCGGATTGCCCAGTAATCAGGTCAATGCTATTGGGATAGAAGGAACGACTGGCGACATCTGGATTGGCACTTATAATGGTCTTGTGAAGTTTGACGGAACGAATTGGACTGTGTATGACACTTCAAATTCCGGTTTGCCTTATAGCTATGTTTCTGAGCTTGATATAGAGGGAACGACTGGCGATATCTGGATTGGCACGGGGGATGGTCTTGCAAAGTTTGATGGTGCGAACTGGAATACTTATAATACCTCAAATTCCGGGTTGCCTAATAACTGGATTACAACTCTTGCAATAGAAGGGACGACTGGCAATAAATGGATTGGCGGTGATAATAGTCTTGTAAAATTTGACGGGACGAACTGGACTGTGTATGACACCTCAAATTCAGGTTTGCCCGGCAACTTTATTTATAATATTACGATAAAAGGAAATGACAAGTGGATTGGCACTGCTGATGGGCTTGCAAAGTTTGATGGCGCAAACTGGACCGTGTACAATACGAGTAATTCAGGATTACCTTATGATGAGGTTTTGTCTCTTGCAATAGATGGAACAACGAAATGGGTTGGGACTTATGGGGGATTAGTAAAATTTGATGGCACTAACTGGACTGTGTATGATACCTCAAATTCCGTTTTGCCTGCTAATCAGGTCAATGCGATTGGGATAGAAGGGACGAGTGGCGATATCTGGGTTGGTACTTACGATGAGAATTCTTATCCTTATGGTGGTTGTGTTGCGAAGTTTGATGGAACAAACTGGACCGTGTATGACACCTCAAATTTCGGTCTGCCGTATGATTGTGTTAATGCTCTTGCGATAGAAGAGACGACTGGCAATATTTGGGTTGGCATGTATAATCCTTTTTATAGTTATGGTGGTGGTCTTGCGAAGTTTGACGGAACGAATTGGACTGTGTATAATACTTCAAATTCGGGGTTGCCTTCTAACCGTGTAAAATCACTTGCAATTGAAGGAACGACTGGCGATATCTGGGTTGGCACTGTTAATGGTCTTGCGAAGTTTGACGGGACAAACTGGACTGTGTACAATAAATCAAATTCTGGGTTGCCTTCAAATGTTGTTGCTACGCTTGGAATAGAAGGAAATAATATCTGGATGGGTGCTGGTAACTGGCTTGCAGTGTATAATACGACGGGAGTAGAAGAGAAATCGAATTTGGATTTTGGATTGGGGATTGCGGATTTAAGAATAGGGAAAAACCCGTTTGTGAAGGCAACGGTGATTAGTTATTCCGCCTCAGGCGGATTTCGCTCCGCTCAAGAAGGAAAAAGCAAGGTTACTTTAAAACTTTATGATATTGCAGGCAATTGTGTGAAGACGTTGATTGACGGGGAGAAGGAAGCGGGGAGTTATAGCGTTAAATTGGATGGGAAAGATTTGAAGACGGGGGTATATTTTGTGAGGCTGAGCAGTGGTGGGTTTACAGAGAGTAAGAAGATAATATTGATGAAATAAAGAATAGGACATATAAGTCATATAAGACATATAAGTCATATAAGACATATAAGTCATATAGGTCATATAAAAAAAGAAGAAAAACAGAAAACATATAAAAAAAAGAACAGAAAGAAAAGGAGAGGAGGCGGAATGACGGGCAATAACGAATTGTCGAAACTTATTCCTGCTCATGGAGGGTATCGTAACCTTCAGTCTTATCAGATGGCAGAGATTGTTTTTGACGCTACAACGGTATTCTGCAATCGCTTTATTGATAAACGCTCCCGCACTAATGACCAGATGATACAAGCGGCTCGCAGCGGCAAACAAAATATCGCTGAAGGGTGTATGGCTTCAGGGACTTCTAAAAAGACAGAACTTAAACTTATTGGTGTTGCGCGGGCAAGCCTTGAAGAACTGCTTCTAGATTTTCAGGATTATCTGCGTCAGCGAGGAGTTCCTCTTTGGACAAAAGATACTCCGGAAGCGCAAAAAGTAAGGCAGTTCGCTTACGAAAAGAATAAGTCGTATAAGATTTATAAGACATATATTGAAGAGAAAGAGGATGATGTGGCGGCAAATACTATAATCTGTATGATTCACCAGACAAACTACCTGCTTGACTGGCAATTACGGGCATTGGAAAAAGATTTTTTGAAAGAGGGCGGTTTCACGGAAAAACTATATCGTGTAAGGTTACAGTATAGGACAGATAAAAAAGAAGAGAGATAAGACGTATAGGTCATATAGGTCTTATAAGACATATAATATAAAACGAAGAACAGAAAGACAGAAATTTTCAACAGGGACTCGACGAGACTATAAGAGGCAATAGAAAAAACAGATGCGGAGATGGGGAAAATCGGAGATGGGGAAAACGGATAAGACAGAAGCGGATTAAAAAGCTTGACTAAATAAAAAATTATTATACTGAAATACTATAATAAAAAAGTAAGAGTGAAAAACGTGAGGGGGGAATATGAAGTTTTTAAATATATTAGGTGTAGTGTTGGGGCTTGTTTGTTTTGGCAGTGTTTTATCGGCAGAAGAAATCGCTTATGATAATGGCACTCTTGGTGTTTACTGGCCCTGGAGTTCCAGCTGACCGCATTGTTTTGGTTACAACGGAGTAAGGTTTACTCCGGCACAAACGCCATGCAGAGTTACCGGAGCACGCGCCGTTATAGGTTCATGGGGCGGAGCAGGTTCATTATGCAGTTTATTTGTTTATACCGCAAACGGAACAACTCCCGGGACTCGTTTAGCAACGGCTACTTCTATGCCTTCAACACAAGTAGGGCAATGGATTACGGTAACGTTTCCCACGCAAAATAATTTTAACGGGGACTTTTTTATAATTGCATTCATCTATAAAAGCACTACTATTGGCATAGCAACGGATGGGGCAGTTAATTATGGGGACAGGGGCGTATGTTCAAACAACCTTTCGACGTGGAACAATTATGCAGCCGAATTACACACGGGAGATATGATGCTGCGGGCAACCGTTTCGTATACCGGGATTGAGGAAAATGAAGGCGCGGGTAAGGAAGAAATTTATTCAATTTCGCCGAATCCGGTAATCAACAGGAGTGTTATTTCGTATACGATAAAAGAGAACTCAAAAGTTTCTTTGAAGATATATGACATTGCGGGGAAGGAAGTAAAAACTATTGCAAACGGTATCGAGACAGCGGGAACGAAAAAATTAGAATGGAACGCGAGAGATAACGCCGGGAAGAAAATAAATTCGGGCGTGTATTTTTGCAAGATGCAAATTAATAATAAAGAAGTGGCGACAAAGAGTTTGATAATTTTGTAAACGGAAAACGAAAATATAGTGCCTTTATTAAAGAAGAGATAAAAGGTTTTTAAAAAGATTTTTGTTGACATATTTATATAGTGTGATAATTTGACCGTCTATGGCGAGAATTTTTGGTATTGAAATACCTGATGCGAAAAGAGTAGAGATCGGGCTTACATATATATTCGGTATCGGCAGGACATTATCCGTCAAAATACTCGATAAAGCCAAAATATCCGTTGATAAGAGGGTGAAAGACCTTACGGATAAAGAAATGGAAAGCATCAGAAAAATCATTGAATCGGACTATAAGGTAGAAGGTGCATTACGTTCGGAAGTAAGCGAGAACATCAAAAGATTTATTGAAATTAATTGTTATCGCGGGACAAGGCACAAAAAAGGATTACCCGTAAGAGGACAACGAACAAAAACGAACGCAAGAACAAGAAAAGGAAAATCAAAAGGCGCAATTGCACTGAAGAAAAAAGTAGATAAAACGAGCGGCAAAAAAGGTTAAAAATGGCGAAAAAGAAAATCAGAAGAGTTGACCCAAACGGAATAATACATATATACGCAACATTTAATAATACAATCGTGACCGTAACCGATATGACGGGTAACTGCTTGTCATGGGCTTCCAGCGGAAGCGCAGGGTTCAAGGGAACGAGAAAAGGGACTCCATTTGCGGCTTCATTATGCGCAAAAAAATGTGTTCAGGACGTCGTGAATGCGGGAATGAAAAGAGTTGAAATCTGGTTGAAAGGCCCCGGCTCGGGAAGAGACCCGGCAGTGAGGTCAATTAAAGGAAGCGGACTAAAAATCATAACGATTAAAGACTTAACTCCTCTTCCGCATAACGGCTGTAGACCGCCAAAACCACGGAGAGTGTAATTTATGTCAAGATATACGGGACCAAAATGCAGGCTTTGTAGAAGAGAAGGGGAAAAATTATTTTTGAAAGGCCCCAGGTGTCAAACCGAAAAATGCGCATTTGAAAGAAGACAGACAACACCGGGATTACCACCAAAGAAAAACGTAAGAAGATTATCCGAATATGGTATTCATTTGAGAGAAAAACAAAAAGTAAAAAGAATGTATGGTTTGCAGGAAAGACAATTCAGAGAATATTTTGAAGTAGCCGCGAGCAAAAAAGGCGTTACCGGCGAAGCTTTATTGCAAATGTTAGAAAGAAGACTCGATAATTTAGTTTATAGAATCGGGCTCGCAAGTTCAAGAAGAATGGCGAGAGAATACATAACTCACGGGCATTTTCTTGTGAATAACCATATAACTAACGTTCCATCGTTCCTTGTCAAAAAAGGCGACGAAATAAAACTAAAAGAAAAATCAAAAACATTGAAATCTATAGAAGAAGCATTGAAAGGCAAACAGGAAGTACCTTTATGGCTCTCCTTTGAACCTGCTGAATTTCGTGTGGTCGTGAAAGAACTACCTGAACGAAAAGATGCTCCTCAGGATATAAGAGAAAACTTAATTGTAGAACTTTATTCGAAGTAAAAAATTGAGTTACTTAATTAGTTGTCAGTCGTTTATTCCTCGGAGGTGAAAAATTATGAAACTAAGCTTTGAACTATCAAAAAAAGGCAGAAAAGGCTATACTTTGCCGGAATTGGATACTCCAAAAACTGAAATTCCGACAGAATATTTGCGAAAAAATTCTCCAAGATTGCCGGAACTTGGTGAAGTGGATGTCGTAAGACATTTCATTAACCTATCGAACCTTAATTATAACATAGACAGAAATTTTTATCCACTGGGATCCTGCACGATGAAATATAATCCTAAAATAAACGAATATACATCAAGAATACAAGGACTTAACGAAATACATCCTTTGCAACCGGAGTCTACGGTTCAAGGGGCGTTGCAGATATTATTCGAACTTTCCGAATGGTTGAAAGAAATCAGCGGGATGAAAGAAGTGTCTCTGCAACCCGTAGCGGGCGCGCATTCCGAGTTTACGGCGCTACTTGTCGTGAAAAAATATTTTGAAAAGAAAGGCGAAAAAAGAACTAAAATACTTATACCGGATTCGGCTCACGGTACAAACCCGGCGAGTGCGGTGATTGCAGGCTTTACACCCGTGCAGATACAATCTAATGCGAAAGGTATGATTGACCCCGCGGAACTGGAAAAGGTTATGGATGAAGATACTGCGTGCGTTATGTTTACAATGCCAAATACGCTCGGGATGTTTGAAAGCGATATTTCTCAACTTTGTGACATAATTCATAGAAAAGGCGGGCTGGTTTATATGGACGGCGCTAACTTGAACGCATTCCTTGGTATACTGAAACCGGCCGATATAGGCGTGGATATTATGCATTTTAATTTACATAAAACTTTTAGTACCCCACACGGAACAGGCGGACCTGGCGGAGGTGGCGTGGGAGTCGTTGATAAATTAAAAGATTTTTTACCCGTGCCGAAAGTAATTAAAAAAGGCGAAACTTTTGCGCTGGATTATAAATTCCCGAATTCTATCGGGAGAGTTCATGCGTTTTATGGCAATTTTGGGGTATGCATAAAAGCGTATACTTATATTAAAATGCTCGGAGCAAAAGGACTGCGAAAAGCATCCGAAAATGCAATCATAAACGCAAACTATGTATTGGCAAGTTTGAAAGATTATTACGATGCACCATATCCTATACCCTGTATGCACGAATGTGTGCTCGCAGGTAAACATGGAACGAAAACACTGGATATCGCGAAAAGATTGCTGGATTATGGAATGCATCCACCCACTATCTATTTCCCTCTGATAGTTCACGAAGCTATAATGATAGAACCTACTGAAACGGAAAGTATTGATACGCTGAATGATTTTATAGAAACTTTAATCACTATAGCTAAAGAGGCAGATACAAATCCTGATTTACTAAAATCGGCGCCTCATAATACTCCTGTGGGAAGATTGGATGAAGTAAAAGCAGCGAGAGAATTAAGCGTGAATTATTTTAACTCGTAATTTTACTTGCGTAATACGAGAAAAATTAATTAGAGGTTTCTTAGAAACGCCCCCAACGGGAGTTGAACCCGTGTTTTTACCTTGAAAGAGTAGTGTCCTAACCGCTAGACGATAGGGGCAAATTCAATCATTTTTCTTCTAAAAATTTTGAGCCGTGCTGGATTCGAACCAGCGACACCCGGATTAAAGATCCGGTGCTCTACCAACTGAGCTAACGGCCCATAAAATTTATTATTCTCTTCTATACTATAAATACACTAATTGTCAAGTTTAAGTTTTTAAGTCCAAATATATAATCCCTTTTTTTCGGTAGATTGTTTTATGGGATATACAAAAATGATTTTTGAAACAGTCCGTCTTACTTTATTTTTATTGCATATTTATAACGGTATCTTTATCTACATAAAAATTAAAACCCTATTGTTTTTATTTCCTTGACAAAAAACAAAAAATTTAACATATACATATAATATTATTAACAATTAAAAACATTTTTTAAAGTTTTTGTAGGGAGGTGCGTATGTATTTATTTTTAGCTTTTCTTGCTCTTGTTCCTGCTACTTCAGCCGGAAGAACTCCTGTGAATAATAATACTACAATACTGTACCCGTCATCAAAGGGAACTACGGATACATTAATGCCAACCCTCGCTTCTCCATTTTCCGGTTATAATCCTACCGATAGAGTAGAATACGAGGCAACTAAACTTACTCCTGCAACCCCCTGCTCAGTAATTGCTATTATGCACGGTGTAACAGGAGATGCGGCAGGTTCAAAACAATGTAGTGTTTTTGTATGGAGTGATGCAAGTGGAAACCCGGGAACAAAATTATTTGGAACCGGTTATACTGCCTCATTTACAAGTGGAGAGTATAATTGGAACTATGTTCCACTATCCTCGCCTCTATATGTAGCAAGCGCTTTCTGGATTGGTAATCGCGAATGGACTTCTTCTGACCCTACAACCGCATTAGACCTTAGTTTAACTTCAAGTTGTCCAACAAAATATGATTATGGACCAGGTTGGACTACTGATTCAAGGGATTATTGCCATGCTGCTGTAGTAAAATACCTTTCAACTGGTACACCAAGTATCAATGTAACTCCTGCTTCTGTTACATTCCAGATAGATAGTAATATTGCAGGCAAAAATTTTGCGCCGAAATTTACACCACCGGTATTAACCGAAGAAAACTCCAAATTCTGGGAAAATATAGTTCCCGGTGAAATGCTTATCGGATATAAAAATTCTGTTGATGCCGAAAAAGCATCCTTGAAAGAACTCGGACTTACCCAAAAAGAAATAACTTTCGTGAATAGAGATATCGGTTCTAACATTATTCTTATTAAAACAACTGCAAATCTTGAGCAGGAAAAAGCTCTTCTGAGATCACTGAAATCCCATTCTAACATTTCTTTCGTAGAACCAAACAGAACGGGGGTACTTGAAGCAACTCCAAACGACCCGTATTTTGCAACCTTTCAATGGGATAAAGTAAGTATGAATGCCCCTGCAGGTTGGGATTATGGATTCGGGAGTACAAGTATCTCAATAGGTATTATTGATTGTGGCATAGATTATACACACGAAGATTTAATCGACAGGTTTACTACTATAAAAGGACATGATTATGTGAGTGGCGATAATGACCCGGCACCGGGAACAGGCGAACAACACGGGACTGCCTGTGCCGGTATCGCAGCTGCAACAATTAATAACAGTAAAGGAATTGCAGGTGTGGCAAATGCAAGACTTTATGCGCTCAGAGCCGCAACAACTGGCGTAGATGTAGCTAAAGTCGCACAATCTATTCAATGGTGCATAGATAACGGAGTAAAAATAATATCAATGAGTTTAAGTTTTGATAATAGCGATGCAACGCTTCAGACAAAATGTGACGCAGCATGGGCTGCAGGAATTATTCTTTTTGCTGCAAGCGGAAACAATGGACAGGAAGTAATAAGATACCCGGCAGGATATAGTTCGGTTATAGCGGTTGGTTCAATAGATACGTTTAATACCCATTCTTCTTTTAGTAACTCTGGTTCTCACTTAGACCTTGTTGCACCGGGTGGTACACATGCCGGTGGAGCACAAACCCAAGATATTGCTTGTCCTATACCGGGGAATCAATATACAACCGGTTGGGGAACTTCATTTGCTACTCCTAACACCGCAGGCGCAGCTGCTCTTATATGGTCATTGAAATCGTCTCTCACAAACCAACAATTAAGGACTTTAATGGAAAATACTGCAACTGACCTCGGAACTGCCGGTTGGGATAAAGAATATGGTAATGGAAAAGTAAATATTGCTGCTGCACTGGCTGGGGGAACAATAGCCCCGGATACTGGGATAATTAATGTCCAGAACCAAAGTGGCGCAACCAGTGATCTTGATGTTTCTAACATTACCTATAAATCATCGTGGGTTCAGTCCGTAAGTCCTAAAACATTTACTGTCAGTGTAGGAAGCTCTCAAGCGGTTACGATTATCGTTCAAGGCTCTTTACACACAGGCTATTATTATGATACTCTGTCTATTATATCTAACGATACTCACAACCCATACAAAGTGCCTTTAATACTAAAAGTGGGCGATGTAGGAATAGAAGAATCCGAAGCCTCTATACAGAAATTCAATTTCAAAGTTTCTCCAAATCCAACGTCTAAGTTCGTATTCGTAAATTTCAACATTCCTGCAAGTAGCAATGTCACATTGAAACTTTACGATGCAACCGGAAGAATGGTAAGAACTATTGTTAACAATTCAAAATTCTCAGGCGACTATAATGCAAAAATCAGTACGTCCGGCTTGTGCTCCGGAATCTATTTTGTATCACTAAAAGCAGGAGATACACGAATATCAAAGAAAATTACTTTAATCCAATAGTGATTTAAAAACTCGTTTTGAACAGAAAGGGGTGAGGCTTCTCACCCCTTTTTGTTTTGTAAATAACCGATAAATTATATATTAAGTTTTACACTAGCACCCTTGTATTATAAAAAAAGTGATTGACAAAACGACTAAGTTTTTCTATTTAGGATGTAAACAAGGAGGACATATGAAAAAGTTTTTATTTTCATTGATTTTACTTTTCTTTAGTGGACAGGTTTTTCCCGCACCGGTTCCTATTAAACCTGTTACGGCTACTAGTTCTACGCTGGATACCCTAATGCCAAACCTCTCAGCTCCTTTTAGCGGGTTGAACACTTCTGATAGGGTAGAGTTTGAGGCAACCAAAATTACTCCTGCATCCGCTTGTTCGGTAATTGCCGTTATGCATGGCGTAGTCGGAACTGCTTTTGGCTCTAAACCCTGCAGTGTTTTTGTATGGAGTGATGCAAGTGGGAATCCGGGAACAAAATTATCCGGCATTTCTTATACGGCTGACTATTCATCGGGAACATGGAACTGGAATACCGTTGCGCTTCCCTCTGCAGTATACGTAACGGGCCCTTTTTGGATTGGAAACCGCGAATGGACTGCTGCTGACCCTACAACCGTATTGGACCAGACATTAACCTCAAGTTGCCCAACAAAATATAATTATGGGACCGGTTGGGTCAATGATGTATATGATTATGCTCACGCTGCTGTCGTAAAATATGTTTCAACGGGGGCGCCAAGTATAAATGTAACTCCTGCTTCTGTTACATTCCAGATAGATAGTAATATTGCAGGTAAAAATCTTGCACCGAAATTTACACCTCCCGTATTAACCGAAGAAAGCCCAAAATACTGGGAAAATATAGTTCCGGGCGAAGTGCTTATTGGATATAAAAGTTCTGTAGATACT
Organism: bacterium; assembly: GCA_028716385.1. GTDB lineage: Bacteria > Hydrothermota > UBA3073 > JACQXS01 > JAQTXJ01 > JAQTXJ01. Next base: position 762,812 of record JAQUPX010000001.1, read on the forward strand.
AAAAAAGCTTCTTTAACAGAACTCGGGCTTACACAAAAAGAAATAACATTCGTGAATAGAGATATCGGTTCTAATATTATTCTTATTAAAACAACTGCAAATCTTGAACAGGAAAAAGTTCTTCTTAAATCGTTAAAAACCCATTCTAATATTTCTTTCGTAGAACCTAATAGAACGGGGAAATTGGAATTAACTCCGAATGACCCTTTATTTGCAACCTATCAATGGGATAAAGTAAATATGAATGCCCCTGCAGGATGGGAGTATGAGTTGGGAAGTACAAGTATTTCAATCGGAATTATTGATTGCGGTATAGAGTATACACACGAAGATTTGGTTGATAGATTTACTACTGCAAAAGGATATGATTATATGGATAATGATAATGATCCAGCACCGGGAACAAGCGAACAACACGGGACTGCCTGTGCCGGTATTGCAGCTGCTACAATTAATAATAGCAAAGGAATTGCAGGTGTATCAAATGCAAGACTTTATGCACTCAGAGTCTCAAATGCAACGACCCCGGATATGGCTAAAGTCGCCCAATCTATTCAATGGTGTATAGATAATGGAGTAAACATAATATCAATGAGTTTAAGTTTTGATGCGGGAAGCGCAACGCTTCAGACAAAATGTGATGCGGCATGGGCTGCAGGAATTATTCTTTTTGCCGCAAGCGGGAATAATGGGCAGGAACTTATAAGATATCCTGCCGGATATAGTTCGGTTATTGCGGTCGGTTCCATAACTAAACTTGATGCACGGTCTACTTTCAGTAACTATGGGACTCATTTGGACCTTGTTGCGCCGGGTGGCGCACATACGGGAACACAAACCGACGATATTGCTTGTCCTATACTGGGGAATCAATATACAACGGGATATGGAACTTCGTTTTCTACTCCTAACGCCGCAGGCGCTGCTGCTCTTATATGGTCGTTAAAACCATCCTTAACAAACACACAATTAAGGGCTTTAATGGAAAATACCGCAACTGACCTCGGAACCGCCGGATGGGATAAAGAATATGGCTACGGAAAAGTAGATATCGCCGCCGCATTAGCCGGGGAAACAGTAGCCCCGGATACCGGGATAATTAATGTCCAGAACCTTATAAGCGCAACCGGTAGTCTTGACGTTTCTAATATTACTTACAAAGCATCATGGGTGAAATCTGTAAGCCCAACAAGCTTTATGGTGGGATCAGGAAGTTCTCAGTCAGTTACTATTATCGTTCAAGGCTCTTTGCATACTGGATACTATTATGATACCTTGTCTATTATATCCAATGATGCTCAAAACCCATATAAAGTACCTCTTATACTCAAAGTCGGGAATACTGTTGGTGTAGAAGAGTCAGAGGTTTATGCGCAAAGATTTAACCTTAAAGTTTCTCCGAACCCAATTTCTAAGTTCTTATCGCTAAGTTTCAGTATTCCTGAAACCGGCAATATCACATTGAAACTTTACGATGCAACGGGAAGAATGGTAAGAACTATCGTTAATAATGCCAAATTCTCAGGCGACTATAATGCAAAAATCAGTACAGCCGGTTTGTGCTCCGGAATCTACTTTGTTTCACTAAGAGCAGGAGATACACGAATATCAAAGAAAATTACTTTAATCCAATAGCGATTTAAGTTAAAGGATAAGGGGTGAGATTTTCTCACCCCTTTCTTTTTGTAAATCCTTGTCTAAAAAAATTCTTTCTCTGTGGTCTCTTGTGTAAAACTCTCTTTTATTTGTTAGTTTTTTAACCCTGAAACTTTTTTTATTCTTTGCGTTCGGAGTTTACCCCGCTAAGGCGGGGTGGTAAATCTTTTTTCTGTTTTCCACTTGACAAAATTCATATAATTGTTAAATTGCCCTACAATGAAATCTATAAAAAGTTTATTTTTAATACTTCTGTTATTAGTAATTGTCGGAGGAATTTATTTTTTAATGCAGAAAGCAAATTCTATATTAAAGACCCCGTTCAAGAATAAAGAAATTACCCAAATAGAAGTCCAGGCTACGGATACCATTTGCAGGTTTGAAAAGATTGATAATAAATGGGAACTCGTTTCTCCTGTTAAATATCCTATGGATACTATGTTGTTTAGTAGATTCTTAGACGGACTCTCAAAATTGGAAATAGGACAAATAGTTTCTTCGAGAAAAGAAAAACACCAGGAGTTTGAAGTTGCAGAAAATGGAATAAAAATTACAGCTTGGACCGGAAAAACCCCATTTACTTTTATACTTGGTAAACAATCTCCGGATTTCATAAATTCGTATGTTAGATTGCCGGATAAAAATGAAGTTTACTTTGCCAGCGGAGTAATAAAATGGATGGTTAACAAAAGTTCTGATGAATGGCGAGATTCTTACATATTAGCATTTAATCCACAGGAACTTAGTAAAATAATGGTAAAAGATAAAGAAATAATATGCACTGACACACTCTGGACTTGTAATAACAAACCTGCAGATAAGAATAGAATGAAAGATGCCCAAAACACTTTCTCCAACTTGAGAGCGGATGGTTTCTCCAAAGAAGCGTTTTTACCTGATTTTACAATAAAGCTTTTCTTGAGCAGCGGGGATAAAATATTGAATATAGGTAAAAAAATAAATGGTAAGTATCAATTAACATTAGATACAAATCCGACCGTATTCCTTATAAGTGAGCTTAAAATACAAAAACTGAACGATATTATATTTCCTCCTAAACCTGAACCAAAGCCAAAACCGGAAGCTAAACAGAAAGTTAAGCAGGTAAAAGCCCCTAGCATTAAAGTAAACAAATAATTCGGCTTTCATTTAGTTAAGATTCAAAAAGAATAATATGTTAATATTACTTTTTACTTTATTAGTAGAAAAACCCGATTCAACTTTATCCGAACCGGTTGTTGTTGATTCTTTTTATCTTACCTGTCAAAAAACGGGACTATTAGAACAATACGAAGACGAATGGTTCACAATAGATAAGTTTCATCATTTTTCGTATAGTTTCGGTGCTACTGCTCTTATTTTTCATGTTTATCATTGTCAGTTAAATAACCCTACCCCGGGGGCACAAATGTTGTCTATTTCAACGACAGCTTTATTTGGTATAGGCAAGGAAGTATACGATAAATTTTGTAAGAAAACCCTCTTCAGTTATAAGGATTTAACTTTTGATGTGCTTGGAATTACTACCGCAGTCTTGCTCTTCGCTCACTAAAATCTGCTAAAGAAAAAATAAAGAGGAAGCCGTTATCTCATCAAAATCAATTTTTTTGTTTCTTTGTATTCGCCTGCTATAAATTTTATGAAATAAATACCCGATGACAAATCTTTTGCATTAAGAGTTGCCATATAAGTACCTGCTTGTTTTTCTTCATTGACTAATGTTTTTACCGCCCTACCCTCAATATTATAAATCTTCAACAAAACTTTATTTTGTACAGGTACAAAGTAACTGATTACTGTTGATTTAATAAATGGATTTTGAAAAATCATTGATATTGTATTTTTGTGGATAGAGTTTGATTTCTCTTGCACTCCTATTGTTGCATCTTCAAGCACCCAGATTGCTCCATCTTCGTAACAGCTAACATAAACTTTATTATTATGTGGATTTACGGTAATTTCGTAAGGTTTTTTCCCAACCCCGACTATTTCTGCTATTGAGTTATTTAACCCCCTAATAACAGAAATATCGTTACTGCCTTCGTTTGCTACATAAGTACAATTGATATTTGAATTTGTACAGATAGAACGAGGAGATTTCCCGGCCGTTATCATACCTACAATTGAATTAGTCAATTCATCTATTACAGACACATTATAATTTACAGAAGAATAATGAGCTATATAAATACGGTTAATAACTGGATTTACACATATATCATAGGGAGTATTAACTGCCAATCCAGCTGTAATAGAGTCGTTTAATCCATTAATCGTATAGATACTATTTGCTCCCAGATTAGCTACATAAACATTATTAGTATTTAGATTTATATCTATACCTTCTGGGGCTGTTCCCATTGTTATAGTATCAAAAACTGAATAATTGGTTCTATCCATTACAAACACAGAAGAAAACCTATCCGTTAAATAAAGTCTATTAGTATTTGGATTAACAGCAATATTCCATGGGCTTCCGGGTATTTTCACTGTATCTATAATACAATTCGTTGAATCATTAATTACCGAAATTCTTCCATCATACCAATGTGTAGCATATAACCGATTAATATCGGGGTCTACGTGGATATTAGAAATTCTATAATTAAGATTTATTGTATCTATAATTGAATCATTTTCGCCATCTATTACAAAAATGTTTTTAGGGGTTTCAGGACTTGTGACATAAATATGTCCTGTAATTGAATCAACAGCAATAGCAGTAAGATGAATACCCGTTGTTATTGTAGTTTGTATAGAATTTGTTGCTCCATTTATTACAAAAACATTGTTGCCTGCCGGGATTGATACATAAATATTATTATTACTGGCATTAATATCAATACCCCAAAGAGATCCCCCAACTTCTATTGTGAATATATGAGTATTTGTTCCTCCATCAATTACTTCTACATTCCCATTCTCACTCACAGCATAAATCCTGTTGGTATTTGGATTAGCAACGATACTTTTAAGCCAATAACTAACTTTTAATGTAGTAACAACAGAATTTGTTATTCCATTTATTACATATATATTATCAGAACCTCCCCATCCATTATTGTGTGCTACATAAATAAAATTGGTTTTTGGATTTACCGTAATTCCCCAAGCGAAACCACTTACTGTTAAAACTTTCAATAAAGTATCCGCATTCCCGTCAATTATAGAAACTTTTTCATAATTATAGCTGCAATGAGTTACGTAAATGTAGTTAGTATTAGGATTTACAGTAATACAGGAAGCACTCTCTCCGATTTTTATTGAGTCTATTATATTTCTAGTTGTTGCATCAATAACAAATACATTACCTATTAAATCATAGCTAGATGTTACATAAATGAGATTAGTATTGGGGTTTAATGCAATTCCCCAAATAGGGTGACCAATATTCACTGTATCTATAACTGAATTGCTTGCTACATCAATTATAGAAATTCTATTTTTGTTTGAGACATAAACTAAATGAGTGTTTTGATTTGCACACAATAGAGAAGGCGTCTCTCCTATCGGTATTACTGTGATGATTTTATTAGTTTGTCCGGAAATTACAGATACATTTCCACTGCCGTAGTTTGCTATATAAATACGATTAAAAGCTGTATCTATCGCGACTCCCATCGGCTGGATACCGTTTCCTTTTTCAGGACCAACCCAAATAGTATCTACAACTGTAAGTTGTGCTGTTACATTACGTATACTAAAAACTATAAACAATAAAATCTTTAAAAAATTTTTCATAATTCTAGTATAGTTTCACAATCTTTTTAACAAATTTATATTCTTTATTTACTCCCTCTAATTTCACATAATATATACCCGAAACTGCTTTTTTGCCGTTTCTATCTCTACCATCCCATACTGTAGGTCCCCTCAACTTACGGATAACTTTGCCTGAGATATCATAAATTCCTATATCAAAAGGTTTATTTTTTTGCGATAAACGACAAACAACGGTTTGAGAACGAAATGGATTTGGATATACATTGAATCCTGCAATTTCTTCTTTGGGTTTTTCTTCTATCCCTATTTTTTCTCCTCCTATATAAACATCGTCAATCCAGAATTCTCCCTCCGCAATTGCGCCACTCATACTAACACAAGCCCCACACCAAAATTTTATACCACTCACGGTATCATTATACCCATAAGTCTTTTCCCATTTTACCCATATTGAATTCCTTCCCCCTGCGCTCCACTCGTCAACCCAAGTGCCATTTACTTTAACAGAAATTCCAACCGCCGATGCGGTGTACTGATCCTGACCAGCAAAATCCTGACAGTAAACTCTGCAGGTACAATTTACTACCGGGAATATTTGCTGGGAAATTGCTATATTTGCCCGGGATGTTAGATGATTCTCTCTCGCATATAACTTACAACTCTGCGACGCTGAATGGTAAATTTCTGTGTCTGATTCTGCACTTGTAATTCCCTCTGTAGTAATTACCCATCCCGTATCCCAGGGGACTTCATCAAATCCCGGGTTGCCAATAAGGTTCTGGGCTACAGCCGGAATTGTAAAAAGAGTTAATATTATTATGCCTAAGCTTTTTCTTTTCATTATATTCCTTAATTTATAATATGATTTCAAAATCTATATTTGTCAATCTTAAAAAACACCTTCTGTGAATCAAAAAACTCTTGTGCTAAGAACCTATGAAATTATATAAAAGCTCCGTATTCTATCCTCATTTTTCAGAAAGTGCTTGATTTTTTCCAAAAACACTCCATAGTCATTCCTAATGTTGAATAATTATTTGCCCCACTTAAGCAAACCTCTTCGTTACGCGAATAACGAATTAAACGCTACTCATAAATCCTGGGATACGACGTTGGTTAAATTCGCGTTATGTTATCCCGACTTATACGAAATCGGTATGAGTTATTCGGGATTACAAGTCTTATATCATTTGTTCAATATGGACAAAGACGTTCTTTGTGAACGCACTTTTGCGCCTGCTCCGGATGCGGAAATCTGCCTGAGAACGAATAATATTCCCCTTACAAGCATAGAATCCCAAACTCCAATCAAAGATTTTGATTGTCTCGGATTTTCTTTGCAATACGAACTTACTTATACGAACGTCCTTAATATACTTGAACTCTCTCATATCCCGATACATCGTGAAGAAAGGGAAGAATCTTATCCCCTCGTTATTGCAGGTGGCCCCGGGACATTTAATCCTGCACCGCTGTCGGCATTCTTTGACGCCTTTTTTATAGGAGAAATAGAACCCATATTGCCTGAGTTTCTTACACTCCTGAAAAAATCCAAAACTCATAAACTAAAGAAAACAGAATTACTTAAAGAACTGTCAAAAATAAACGGGATATTCGTTCCCGGGATAAACACGTATGCTAAAAACCAATATGCCGTAGACCTAAAAAAAGAATGGTTCCCCTCCTGTCCTATACTACCATTTCTTGCCATAGAACGGGATGCGCTTGTCGTTGAAACTGCCCGCGGATGCGTAAAAGGGTGCAGGTTTTGCCAGCCCGGTATGACAAGAAGACCCTACAGGGAAAGAAAAGCAAAAGACATATTGGAACTCATAAAAGAAGGAGTCAAAAATACGGGATACACGGACATATCCTTGCTTTCCCTTAATGTAACGGAACATTCCGAAATAATAGAAATTATTAAAGAAATAAAACAAATGAACCTTAACCCTGTTTTACCTTCTCTTCCTGCCTCTGCTTTTTCATCCGAACTTATTTCCCTGCTCCCGAATCACGGGTTTACTATCGTTCCCGAAGCCGGGACGGAAAGTTTAAGAAACGTATTAAACAAAGACCTGACGGATTCCCAGATACTTGAATTTTGCGAAAATGCAACAAAACATAGAACTACTCACATTAAATTATATTATATGATTGGTTTGCCAAAAGAACAGCCGTCTGATATAGACGGTATAGTAAGCCTTACAAACAAAATTACAAAAGTTTTCAGGAATCAAATTAATATTTCTATATCTCCTTTTGTTCCAAAATCGCATACTCCTTTTCAATGGGAAGCACAGGAAAGTCCGGCAACAATGGAGGATAAGGCGAGATACCTTAAAAACAACATCCGGGGCAGAATAAAACTTAATTACAGAGACCCCAGGATATCAATGTTAGAAGGAATAATTGCGCGCGGGGATGAAAAAGCATCTCAAATTATAGAATGCGCATACAAAGCAGGAGCAAAATTTGACGCATGGACGGAATACTTTAATTTTAATTGCTGGGAACAAGCTTTTGAAAAAACGGGTATATCACCGGAAACTTATTTACAGGAAAGAGATGAGAATATTCCTTTGCCATGGGATAATATAGATTCGGGCGTCACGAAAGAATATCTTCTGGAAGAACGGCACAAAGCAACCTTAACGAGTGATTGCAGAAAAGGGTGTTCCAATTGTGGAGTTTGCGTCTCAACTTATACAATCCCGACAAGAAAAGAAACTACCCCAAACGATGTCAATTTTGGAAGAACAAAAAAAACTGTTTCTTCTTTCCCTTCCGGAAAAGTCAGGATACGCGTCAAATACGCGAAACTGGAAAAACTAAAATTCCTTGGACATTTAGACCTTGTAAGAGCTATCACAAGAGCAATAGAAAGAGCATCCTTGCCCGTTATTTATTCTCAGGGTTTTGTAAAACGTCCTCAAATATCTTTTTCCGCTCCTTTGCCTTTTGGATTAACGTCGCAAGAAGAATATTTCGACGTATTGCTCGAAAACTCTCCCTCACCGAAAGATATACTATCCAAATTGGAACAATCTATGCCTATAGGTTTGAAGATATTGGAAGTCCTGAAAGTAATGGATAATTCTTCGCCGCTATTTGAAGAATTTAAAAAATCAAGATACCTGATTCATAATATAACAGTGGATAAAACACAAATAGATGAGTTTATGGGAAAAAAGGAAATCATTGTAAATGATTTGAACTTGAGAGATTTCGTGTTAGAAATAGAACAGGAAAAAGATACTCTTATTTTACTAATGCGTATAGGCAAAATAAAACCGTATCATGTGATTGGAAGCCTTCTTGGCATCTCTGAAGACAAAGCCCTTGACTTTAATATTGAAAGAATAAAATTAGAAAAGTAAATATTCTTAAGTCAAAAAATGAATAAAAAAATAAAAATTTGTATGGTAGTTTATGCTTATTACCCCTGGGATGAGTCAAGAGTCCAGAGAGAAGCAATTGCATTAGCAAAAATGGGACATACTGTTGATGTCATTTGTTTGAGGAAAAATAACGAACCGATAACCGGCAACGAAAACGGAGTAACCTTTTATCGCCTTCCTATGAGAAGACATTACAGCAAAAAAATATTGGTTCAACTCACGGATTATTGTTTTTTCGGTGTTCTCGTTTTTTTGCGGCTTCTTAGAAAAGGATGCACATATAAAATTATTCATTTCCATACGCCCCCGGATATGTTTATTTTTGCAGGTATTATCCCAAAATTGTGCGGCAAGAAAATGATTCTTGATATTCACGATTTGCAACCCGAACTTTATACTGCAAAAGTTTCCAAAGGCCTGATAGTGGATGTGTTAACCATAAGCGAAAAACTTGCCTGCAGATTCGCCAATAACGTTATAACGGTAACGGATATCTGGAGAAATAGACTTATTAAAAGAGGAGTTCCCGCGCAAAAATGCGATGTCATAATGAATCTTCCCGATGAAAAAGTTTTTTATTCGCGACCTAAACAAAAAGATAGTTTTTATAACATAGTTTACCACGGAACGCTGGTAAAACGATACGGCGTTGATGTTATTATAAAAGCCATTCCCCTTGTAAAAACTACTATCCCGGGAATAAAATTACATATTGTAGGGGATGGGGAAGAGCTAAATAATCTTATAAGTTTAGCATCAACATTAGGCGTTGAAGATAAAATATATTTTAGTAAAAAATTTGTAACCGTAGATGAATTGCCGGATATACTTTCTAAAATGAATACGGGAATCGTCCCGAACCGCGCAGATTGTTTCACGAAAGAAGTATTAAATACCAAACTTCTTGAATATGCCTCAATGAATATACCTATAATTGCAAGTTCTACGATAGGCATAAGAACTTATTTCGATAAAGATTCCATACTATTTTTTACTCCGGAAAACGAAAAAGAACTTGCAGAGAAGATTATTTATCTTTACAATAATCCGAATAAAGCTAAGGAGTTAGTTGCTAATGCAGAAAAAATATTCAAAAAACACAATTGGAGAGCAGAATCTCAAAAGCTTAGAAAATATTGTAGGTAAAGACAACGTATTAGTTCTACCCGAAGATTGCGAAAAATATTCTCACGATGAAACGGTTGGATTATCTGCATTCCCAGATGTCGTAGTAAAACCCGGTTGCGCAAAAGAGATACAGGAAATAATGTATCTTGCGAACAAAGAAAAAATTCCCGTTACCCCTCGTGGAGCCGGAACGGGATTATCGGGCGGCGCCATTCCTAAATGTGGCGGGATTGTCTTATCGCTTGAGAGACTTAATAAAATCATAGAAATAGATACGGAAAATATGATGGCAATAGTAGAACCTTGTGTTATAAATGCTGACCTCGGGAAAGAAGCAAATAAATACGATTTGTTTTATCCTCCGGACCCGGCTTCCCTTGATTCGTGCAGTATCGGTGGGAACATTGCAGAATGCGCAGGCGGGGCAAGAACGCTAAAATACGGAACGACTAAGAATTATGTAACAGGCTTGAATGCAGTAATTCCAACGGGAGAAATAATAACCTGCGGCGGGAAATTAGTAAAAAATGTCGTCGGGTATAACCTGATGGATTTACTTCTGGGCTCGGAAGGAACTCTTGCAATCATAACTCAGGCAACACTCAGGTTGCTTCCTTTGCCAAAAGAAAGAGTCATACTTTTAATTCCGTACAAAGATATAGAAAGTGCGGCTAACTCTGCATTCGCTATGTTTCGTCAAAAAATACTCCCTTCCGCAATTGAGTTTGCGGAAAAATCTGCCATTGAAGCGGCGGAAATATTTCTGAAAAGAAAATTGCCTTACAGAGAAGCAGAAGCACAGTTGTTTATAGAACTTGATGGAGAATACAAAGAACAATTGGAAAAAGAATATAACACAATAGGCGATATTGCTTTAAGTACAGGCGCAATAGACGTAATCGTATCAACGGGTAGATTAGAACAGGAAAAGATATGGGAAGCAAGACGTTGCATTTCCGATGCGCTTAAAGAAAAATATAAACTAAAAGTAAGTGAAGATGTAATTGTTCCAAGAAATAAGATACCTGCATTGTTGAAAGGAATAAAAGAAATAGAAAAAAAGCATAACGTAACCATAATAAGTTTCGGGCATATAGGGGATGGAAACGTTCATACGAATATACTTAGTGAATCCGCCTCAAGCGAAGAATGGAAAAACAAATGTCCGTTAATCATCAGAGAATTATTTGAACTCGTTATAAAACTCGGCGGAACGATTTCTGCAGAACACGGTATTGGTTTGGCAAAACAACCTTATATCAATATGGCTCTCGATAATACGCAGATTGCGCTTATGAAAAACATAAAAAAAGTTTTTGACCCGAATAATATATTAAACCCGGGGAAGATTTTTTGAATATTCGCATCAAACCGCTATTAACAGATGCTTACCTATGGTAACGAGGATATCCAAGAAAGTAGCCGAAGGCTTTAGCCTGAGTAATAACGCAACCTGAAGGTTGCGGCTACCAACAATTAATTACATTCCAAATTGAAAAATTACATAATATCTAATTTGAAACCTGTTTTTTTATGAGGCCAACGTCTTAATGAGGAATTCCAACCTAAAATGGAATTTTGAGAGTGGTAAAATTATTATCTGTAACTAATTTCTCTAATTTTTGTATTATCAAAATCATTGCTTCGGTATCCAGGGCGCAATATTTTTCAAGAGCATTCCTGACTTGTTGTACTTCTTCCGGCGTTGTTTTTCTTCCTACAAGAGAACCGTAAGTGACGTAAAAATATTTCAAGAATGCGGTTCCGCCATTGGATATTTCCATATCGCTGTAGCTTTTATTTGTCAACGCGGGAAGCACGGATTTAATTGAAGCGCTGCCTTTTTGTTTGGAGTTGTAATAATAAAAATTTCTAAAAGGATTAATTAAATCTACCATTCTTTTAATTGTTTCATCAACCCATTGCTTGTATTCCGGAAAATATTCCCCGAGGTCGGTAAATATTTTTTGTTCAAAACTTTGATTATAGACTAAAATACTACCCGAATCTTTTAATAATTCTTTTAGTTTTTGAATAATAACTGCTCTTGTATCTATTGCGCCGTCTGTTAAATAAGAAAAGTGACCGGGAGATTTGGATTTTTTCTCGATTATGTGCAGGGAAAATTGAAAAGGAATATGTTGATGTGGTCTTGTGCCATCATATAAGGGAATGGCAGTGGTATAAGTTTCAAAATCCAAAAAATATAAAGGATAGTGCAATGTATTTAAAAATTCTTTAATTCCTTTCTTGTCTATAAAGGGGTTTCCGCTTTTCTCGCAATAAATTTGTTTTTTTTGTTTTTCATCTAATTCACAATCTTCGGGAATGTCTTTCATTGAAAGGATTCCGGATTCAAACAATTCAAAAGCTTTATCTCTCCCGCGATATAATTGGAATACATTGTTTTCGGGAAGAAAATCCCAACAATATTCTTTCAAAGGGCACTCATAAGGAGAATTGCAATGCTTTCCGATTTTAATATCGGGTATTTCTCTTTTTGACATATTCTTAAGCATTAAGTTGATTCTCTCTTCCATTCCGATAGTTTCTTTTTCTACTTCAGAACTTATGTCCTTTCTAATAAAAAATTGTACAGGGTCAATTTCTCCGTTCTTTACATATTCATTATTTATATACATTACAAAGCAGTTTTTTATTTTAATCCCGGCTTTTTCGTAGCAGTATTTTTGGAACGAAACGTCCTGGATATGAACCTCTTTTACGCTTGTGGAGCTTTTAACCTCTACTATATTCCATTGATTATCTTCCGTTGGTTCCAGAATGTCTACTTTTGCATATACTCTACCTGCAAGAAATCCGGCTTCAAATAATGGGACTCTCAGGAACAGGGCTTTTTGGGATTCTTCAATATTCTCCTTAAAACCCATTGATTCGAACCCTTTTCCATTCGGAAAGAGTTTTTTGGCAAGTTCTCCGACTAGATTCCCTTGTTCAAATACGTATTGAGTCCCTTCGTCGGTTTCGGGAATTTTATCTGCTTCATTCAGGAGCATCCATAAGTATTTATGGCATTGCAATCCGTTAAGGTATTTTGATTTCGTCAGAAGCGGCGCATATTGCATTATTGTTTTTTTAATGTATAAGGGTTTTCTATAAAGTCAATTCTTTTTTAATTCGTAGTAATTAAGAAGAAACGAATTGTAATTAAGGAGTAACTTATGGTAATTTATTGTAACGAATAGAGATTCTTCGCTACGCTCAGTCACCGCCAAGGCGGGATGTGCCAAATGACAGATGCGGGGAACGGGGAGAAGGGTACTACAGCACAATCCCGTCTTTCATTCTAATTTTACCTTTAACGATTGTCATTACGGGTTTGCCTTTTAATTTCCATTTGTCAAAGGGGCTATTTCGAGATTTGGATTCGAATTTATTTACATCTACTGCCCATTCTTTGTTTAAGTCTATGATAGTTATATCTGCAGGCATACCCGGTGTCAGATGCCCTGCCGGCAAGTTAAATATCCTTGCAGGATTGCAGGTTAATTTTGCAATCAGAACATTGAGCGGTATAATATTTTTATGCACTAATTCCGAAAGCAATACTCCCAGAGAGGTTTCTATGCCTATCATTCCACAGGCGGCTTTTTCCCAGACTAAATCTTTGTCTGCTTTAGTATGAGGCGCATGGTCGGAAGCGATTACGTCAATTGTTCCATCGCGGAGTCCATCCTGCATCGCTTTTACGTCTGAAATTTTTCTCAAGGCAGGATTTACTTTTGCAAGCGTTCCGTATTTTTTCTCGTATGATTTATCAAGAATAAGGTGGTGAGGCGTAACTTCACAGGTTATATTCAAGCCTTTTGATTTGGCGATTCTTATTGCATTTAAACTTTCTTCAAGACTTATATGGGCGAAATGCAAAGACGTATTCGTTTTTTCTACAAGAGCAATATCTCGTTTTACGTAGAATATTTCAGGCTCTTCGTTTAATTTTCCCGTAATAGATTCTGCCCAGTTAGAAGATTCGCAGTGAGGGGATAACATTATTTTGTTCTTTTGGGCTTCAATTAGGGCTTTTTGCATAAGTTCAGGGTATATTACGGGATCGCCGTCATCCGTAAACATTGCTGCCCCGGAATCTTTTAGCTCCCGAATATTTATTAATTGATTATGTTTATCGCCTGTTGTGATGCAGGCAGAGGAGTATAAATTTATAAGTCCAACTTCTTTACCTCTTTTTATAACCTTTTTCAGGATATCTGAATTATCTATTCTTGGTTTGGTATTGGGTTCACAAATAACAGAAGTGAAACCACCGGCAAGCGCGGCTCTTGAGCCTGTGTAAATGTCTTCTTTTTGTTCTTCTCCCGGTTCACGAAAGTGCGTGTGAACATCGATAAGTCCCGGTGTTATTATAAGATTAGAAGCGTCTATTAGAGTTGCATCTTTTTTGGATATGTTTGGAGCAATGGAATCAATGGTGTCATTTTTAATAAGAATATCCAATTTAGCATCTATATTATTGGCGTGGTCAATTACTCTGCCGTTTTTAATTAATAAATAGTTATGCATAAGGATACAAAAAGTTGAGCAAGTTTCCCTTTAACAGAATGGATTCCCGCTTTCGCGGGAATGACGAACAGGTGCTCCCCCCCAAAAAAGAAGACTGGCAGCCACACGCCTGTTTTCTACATACGTTTTTAATTAATAAGTAATTATGCACGGGGATGTGCTTGTTTATAAGCATCTTTTAATTTTCCGATTGTTAAATGAGTATATCTTTGTGTGGAAGCGATTGAAGCATGTCCCAATAATTCCTGGATTGTGCGTAAATCGCAACCCCCATCAAGCATTACGCTTGCGTAAGTATGTCGTAAAGTATGCGGACTCATTCTTCGTAACTCTGCAATCATCCGGATATTTTTATTTACTATGTTTTGTAAACCTCTTTGGGAAAGTCTTTTATTGTATTTGTTCAGGAATAAAGGAGCATCTCTTTCCATCATATTTCTATTTGCAAGATAGTTTTTCAAAACATATATGGCAGTGCGAGTTAAAGGAATTTTTCGCTCTTTAGCTCCTTTCCCGAGGACCGTTACGGTCTCATTAACGAAATCCAGACTTCCTATATTCATCCCGACTAATTCAGATGCCCTAACTCCTGTTCCATATAAAACTTCAAGAATAGTTCTATCTCTCGGAGAAAGGTTTTCGGTATCCATAAGTTTTTCTGCATCTTCTTTTGTAAGGAAAGAAGGCATTTTTGATTCTATTTTAGGAGCAGGGACAGCGGTGGCAGGGTTCTTTGGTAATGTTTTTTTCTCGACTAAAAATTTGAAGAAAGAGCGTAAGGCAGAAAGTTTTCTATTTGCCGTGCTATTATCTAACCCGTGGCGTTTAAGTCCTGCTATGAAATTTGTTATTTCTTTTTTACTTATTGTATTAATAGTTTTATCGGGGAAGACGTCTTTAAATTCTTTCAAGTCTACCGCATAACCTTTTACCGTATGTTTTGATGCATTTTTCAGTTTCAAAAACTCAATAAATTCTGCAATTTCCTGTTCCATTATTATATTTTATTATCGTATTTACGAGTTACGCTTCCGGATGGAAATTTAGAAAACATTATCCATAAAACACTTACAATAATTGCATAAATAAGAATTTTAAGTTGCCAGTGGAAGTGGGTTGTAGTTACGAAAAAGGCAAGCATCATAATTATTGCAGAGAAACAAATATCATAAAATAGTTTCCCATTGTTTTTTCTTTTTAGGATATGGGATACTCCTTTAATAGAGCCTTTAAGATTAATAGCATCCGGGGAAGCGCCGGTATGGGTAATCTGAAATACTCCGCCCTCTTCTTTATCAAGGTAATCAAACTTGATATTCAGGATATTATTTTGTCCGGTTTCTTCAAGTCTGAAATTATTTGCTTTATTTTTGACATATATGATATCTTTATCCAGTATTTTAGTCCCGCCTCCTATTTCTATTCTCAGTGGGTCATTTTGAGCAATATCTCCGGAATCAATAGTCTCGTTGCCGGCATTAAAAAAAACAATTTTAGTCAAAGAAACGGTAGTAATTTGTGTCCCTTCGTATAGAATAGACATCTTGGAAAACTTTTCTTCTCCTTTTAACAATTCGAAAGTTTTCATCCAGTAGATTGGTTTTTTGACTTTTCTGCTTTTAGTATAAAATATAATTGCAAGAATAAATCCTAAAAAGCCGATTAGAAAGCTGACCCCATTGATTATCGGGTCTTTTGATATTTTCAAGAAAAGGGAAACGGAATCAGGGTTAGTGTGTTGCATATATTTGTTTAATATTCTAATATATTAGTATATTAGGAGTAGGCTTCCGTCAATGTTTTTTTGTTTAGAAGCTTTAAAACAAATCGAAGAGCTTCTAACCCTGCAAGCTGGATAAGAATCTCTACAGAACAAATTAAGAGCTTCTAATAAAAAATACTTGCAAAATAAAAAAACAGGTACATAATAACAGTATAGTGTCTATAAATAAGATAAAATAAATGAAATTTAGAATTGATAAATAAGAATTGGATTATCAATATTTACTTGTTTATGACGAAAAAATGATGGGCAGGAGGTGAGAATGAAGCAATATAGGCTGGCGTTTATTTGGGCAGTGTTGATACTTATAGTATCAAGTATCCCTAATTTTGAAGTACCCGGGGTAGATAAGATATTTGGTATAGATAAATTGGCACATCTCAGCGAATATTTTATACTTGCATTTTTAGTTTTTTCAGGTGAAATCGGATACCAATCTTTAATCCACCGGAGGTGGAAAGAGCTTGGTATCGTTCATAGTTCTGGCAAATATAGCGTGTCAATAAGATTATTTATTATATTATGTTTTGCACTAATAGATGAATTGCATCAGCGTTTTATTCCGGGAAGAACAGTGGAATGGACTGATTTTACTGCTGATTCCATAGGTTGTATATGTGGACTTATTATAAGTATAAGGAGGAAAGGATGAGATTGTTTAAAAAACCACCAATATTAAGTTTGAGTGATATTTCTAATCGTGTAAATGACTTAAATATCAGGATTCAAAAACTTGAATATGAATACAAAGCATTAAAAAACCATAATAAAAAATGGGAAAACTTAAAAGTGGGCGTATTTGTAGATGTTCAAAATATGTTTTATGCCGCAAAAAAGAATTACGAATCAAGGCTTGATTATATGAAACTTTTACATTATGCCGTTAAAAGGAGAAGATTGATAAAAGCAACTGCGTATATGATTGAAAATCCCGAGATTGACCAGTCAGGATTTGTTTCTCTTCTGGAACATCATTCTTTTGATGTAAGGCGTAAATCGTTAATCCAACGAGCAGATGGTTCGCAAAAAGGAGATTATGATATGGAAATTGCTCTTGAGATATTGAATATGGTTAATGACCTTGATGTAGTTGCGCTTGTTTCCGGAGACGGGGATTTTGTAAGCCTTGTAGAAGCAGTAAAAGCAAGAGGTCCTAGAGTTGAAGTCTATAGTTTTCCGCATAATACTGCAATGGAATTAAAAGAAGTCGCAGATGATTTTTTCCCTATAGGCGACGACCTTTTATATGGTAGAAATAATGGGAGAGATGGGAGAGGTGGAAAATAATGGAATTGAGGACACATAATTGCGGAGAATTAAGAAAAGAAAACGAAAACAACAGTGTTAGGCTTGCCGGATGGGTTGAAGGAATAAGACTTCACGGTAAAGTGGCATTTATAAACTTACGGGATAGATACGGCATTACGCAGGTTGTAGTAAAAGAAGATAATTTACTTGAAGAAATAAAAGCTATCGGCAATGAATGGGTTATTGCCGTTGCCGGAAAAGTAGTATTAAGACCGGCAGGAATGGAAAATGTTAAAATCAATACAGGGGCAATAGATGTGGAGGCAGAGAGGATAGAAATTCTTTCTAATTCTGCCGTTCCTCCATTTGTAATAACGGATGAGATAACTGCAAAAGATGAACTGCGATTAAAATACAGGTATCTTGATTTGCGGCGACCGTCTATGCAAAAAACAATAATGTTTAAAAGCAAGCTTATGCATTTAATAAGCGAATATCTCCAAGCCCAGGATTTTGTAAATATAGAGACTCCCGTATTAGGGCGAAGTACACCGGAAGGGGCGAGAGACTTCCTTGTGCCATCAAGAATACATAAGGGGAAGTTTTATTCTTTAGTCCAATCTCCGCAGATTTATAAACAATTGCTTATGGTAGCAGGATTTGAGAAATATTACCAATTTGCAAGATGTTTGAGAGATGAAGACCAGCGGAAAGACAGACAACCGGAGTTTACACAATTAGACATAGAACTATCTTTTATTGATGAAGAAAAAATCTTTGTTCTTATTGAAAAGCTTATGCAATGTGTATTTTCTAAATTGTGCAATATACAATTGAATGCTCCATTTAAAAGAATGACTTATAATGAAGCATTGGAAACTTATGGAAGCGATAAACCTGATTTAAGATATGAATTACATTTAAAAGATGTAACGGAATTGTGCCATAAAACAGATTTTAATATATTTAAGTCGGCACAAGCTGTGAAGTGTTTATTATTTGAAACTGATGTATCACGAAAAATGATAGCAGAATTTGAAAATGTGGCTAAGGGGTATGGTATGGGGCTTGGTTGGCTTAAATATGCAGACAATAGTTTTTCCGGCAGCGTTGCTAAGTTCTTTAATCCCGAAATATTAAAAGAATTAGAGAATTTCATAGAACATAAGCCGTGTAGCATATTGTTTGTTGCAGGTGACCGAAAAAGGGCGAATGAAGCATTAGGGGGAATTCGTAATTATATTATAAACAATTATTTGCCGCCAAAACCGGGACAGTATGAGTTTACCTGGATAACGGATTTTCCTATGTTTGACCGTGATGCAATTACAAAAAAATTGGTTACTGCACATCATGCTTTTGTAACTCCGAAAGACCAAACAACTATGGAGGCTAACCCGGATGCGGCAATCGGAATATTGTATGACCTTGTTCTTAATGGTGTGGAGCTTGGTTCGGGCAGTATAAGACCACATACGAGAGAACTCCAGGAAAAAATTCTGGGTGTTGTAGGAATGGATGCAGAGTCGCGGGAAGCGAATTTTGGGTGTTTGCTTAAAGCCTTAGAATATGGCGCACCGCCTCACGGAGGAATTGCGCTTGGTGTGGATAGGTTTACTGCGATGTTATTAGGTATGAATGCCATACAGGATGTAATTGCTTTTCCTAAGACTTTAAGTGGAGTAGGATTGTTGGAAGACATTCCTTCCGAAGCAACGGAAGCGCAATTAGACGAATTGAGTATAAAAATAAAGAAAGATGAACAGACCAAGAATATATCCTAATCCTGCTTTGAGAAGCAAGACTTGCGAAGTTACCAATTTTGACCCTGCGCATATTCATTATGTTGTTAAGATTATGGCAGATTCTATGAAAAAATTTAAAGCAGTTGGATTTGCGGCAAATCAGTTTGGAATACTTGAAAAAATAGTTGTTGCAAATGTGGGAAAGGAGAATATTGTAATTATTAATCCTGAAGTTATTGAGTTTAGGGGAGAGTTTACGGAAGATGAGGGGTGCATATCTTTTCCCGGTGTAGAAATTACTATTACAAGACCAAATTATATAGTGGTTCGGGGATTAGATGAAACCGGAGAATCAAAAATTATAGAGGTAGGTGATTTATTGGCAAGGGTGCTTCAGCACGAAATAGATCATTTAAATGGGATACTTATTATAGATAAGTTAAGTCCAGTAGAACGACTCAATTTTGAGCGTTTATGGAAAAGGGGTGAATATGAAAGAAAAAATCCATCCTCAGTATTATAGGGATGCAAAGATTATTTGTGCCTGTGGAAATGTTGTGACAACAGGTTCTACAAAAAAAGAAATACATGTAGAAATCTGCGCTAAATGTCACCCGTTCTTCACCGGTAAAGAAAAGCTTGTTGATACTGCCGGTAGAGTAGAAAAATTCAGAAAGAAATACGAAAAGAAACCGGAAATAGCTAAAGCTCCTGAAAAAGCGGAGAAGTCGGCAAAAACAGTAAAAACAGGGAAAACAAGTAAGAAATAATTTGTGATTGTAACGTAGGTGGGGTTATATCACCCCACCTACCTTTTATTGAGGTTTATCAGATAAGAGTGGTCAATGCATATATGCATATTGATTTTGGTAAGTATTGCTTTTGGTTCAACGCAACTTACAAAGTCAGTATATTTCAATAAAGCGGATGTCTCTCTTAAGGCTTATAATAACTATACCATTCCCGGATTTTCTAATAATGCTAAAAGTTCAGATATAGTTTCTGCTAAAACCGAAATTTCGTTAGATATACCGGGAAATCCACAACTTCCGGTAAGGTGCATACGTTTTTTAATTCCCGAAAGTAAAAGTGTAAAAAATGTAAAAATAGGGACAAGTAATTTTATATTTTTACCGGGAGAATATAATGTTTCCCCTGCCCAACCTCCGCAAATAATTTCTATGCCTGTAACAAAATCGTTTGTTTCTCCGAACCCGATTGTGTATAATTCCAATTCTGATTATCCTGGGAAAACCTTTGAATTTATTGGTGAAGGCAATATACGGAATTACAGGGTTGCTGAAGTTTTGGTATACCCATTACAATATATTCCGGCAACTAAAAAGCTTAAACTCTATACGGAACTCGAAATAAGTTTAGAACTTGAGACATCAAAATCACAGCAAAGTGGTCAAAAATATGCTTTTGCATCGGTGTTTGGGGATTTAGTTAAATCAGTAATTATAAATCCGGAAGATTTTGTTCCGACCAAATGTAAGTTAAGTAATGATGGGTACGAGTATCTAATTATAACTACAGACTCACTTGTTTCTGTTTTCGAGTCTTTTGCTAATTGGAAAACCGCTCGCGGAGTAAAAACAGCCATAAGAACCACAGAATGGATAAATACAAATTATGCCGGCAGGGATTTAGCGGAGAAAGTACGGAATTTTATTAAAATTGCCGCTGATTCAGGGGTAGTATGGGTATTATTGGGCGGAGATGAAAGTGTAGTACCTTCAAGAACAGCTTACGCGATGACTTCAAATGCAAACTTAATGCAAAGAGAAGATAGCATTGCTTCCGATTTATATTATTCGGATTTAGATGGGACATGGGATGTAAATGGAAACGGAACTTTCGGGGAATTGGCAGATAACGTTGACCTTTATCCGGATGTTTTTGTCGGAAGAGCTCCTGTTAACAATAGTAATGATGTAATAAGTGTTGTTAATAAGACCATACAATATGAGGAAAGTCCTTCTAATAGTTATTTGAATAATGCATTATTTTTTGCTGAACTTTTATGGACTTCTCCATATACGGATGCAGGCATTGCTAAAGATATGATTGGGGAATTGTTTCCTCAGAATTTCAACATAGAAAAACTCTACGAATCAAAAGGGAATGAGACGAGTACAAGTGTTATTAACGCAATAAATAGCGGCAAAGCATTATTGAACCACGCCGGGCATGGCAATATTTCTCTTATGGCAACAGGACCGGGGGTAGATGCTTTATATACGGCAGATGTAGATAGTTTAAAAAACAATAATGCCCAGGGAATTTTATATTCAATCGGTTGTTGGGTGGGAGCATTTGATTATAACTGTATTGCAGAACACTGGATTCGTAATCCAAATGGCGGAGGGGTTGCAGCAATTGCAAATTCAAGATATGGTTGGGGGTCCAAAGGGAATCCGGGATACGGGTATTCTGATAAAATAGACGAAGATTTTTATTTTAATTTATTTAAATCAAATATAACAAAAATTGGACAGACTATTGCTAAAACTAAACTTGATTATGTCCCATTTTCCAGAGATAAAAATGTTTATAGATGGCACCAATACCAGGTTAATTTATTCGGAGACCCGGAACTGGATATATGGACGGATACATTATCTATGTTGGATGTGGAATGCTCTGATAGTCTTTCTGTTGGAACAAATAAATTAAAAATTAGTGTAAGAAATAATACCGCCCCGGTTGTCAATGCCCTTGTTTGTTGTTATAAAGGGAATGAAGTCTACGAGCGTGATTTTACTGATGAATCGGGGGAAGTTAATTTTACAATATCTCCGTCTTCTATCGGCAATTTATTGCTTACGGTTACGGGACATAATTTTTATCAACACCAGAGCGTTATAAAGATATTTGGAACTGGCGCAACTCCCGGATATTATAGTCATTCTATAATAGATTCCGGTGGCAATGGGGAGATAAATCCGGGAGAAAGGATTGACCTTACGGTTGAGCTAAAAAACTTTGGTTCCCAGATTGCAAACAATGTGAATACAATTTTAAGAACACAAGACTCTTTTATGGTTTTGATAGATAGTACGGATAATTTTGGTAATATATTGCCGGACAGCATTAAATCAGGTGCTTTTAGTTTTCGCGTTAAGAATGGTTGCCCGAATAATCATATATTGCATAGTTTATTGAATATCCCGGGATTTAGTTCTGTGCCGTTAAATTTTACGGTGCAAACACCTGAAATTATTTATAAGGCTTGTTCTACGACGGTTATGCCATATCCGGGCGATACTCTTGATTTATACATAAGTATAAAAGATTCAGGCGGGATAGCGAATAATGTTATAAGCGAATTATACACACAGAATTCTCAATATATAACAATGATTGACAGTATAAAGAATTTTGGGTTGATTTCCCATAATTCTTCGGCAACGATGCCGTATAAGATTGTAATAAATCCTATATGTCCTGTCCCATCATATCAAAAATTTACAATTATTTCGACAACAGGAACTTATTCATTTAAGGATAGTTTTTGGTTGAATATAGGGCAGGAGATGGATTGTTTCTTTGATAATTTTGAAAGTGATACGATTTGGACTACAGGGGGCACAAATAATAGTTGGTTATTAACGGCGCACGGAGCGCATTCCGGAGCATATTCATATTATTGCGGGAATGCAGGGCAATGGGAATACAGTAGTAATACAAATTGCTGGTTGAAAAGTCCTGAATTTATTTTAGGCCCGGATTCGTATTTGTCTTTCTGGTCATGGTTCAAGGTTACTACTTATGGAGTGGATGGAATTCATGTAGAAATTGGCAAAGATAGCCTTTTTGATACTCTTGATTTCATCAGTTCCGGAGGCGCTTTAGCCGATAAAGATTCCATAGAAAAATATTTTTCAAATGATTGGTTGCCCCGTAGTTATAGTTTGGCGTCTTATCCTGTAGGTTGCACTTTACAAGTAAGGTTTAGTTTTGTTTCGGATAACATAGATGTTGAGGAAGGCTTTTATATTGATGATATAAATGTAGGGCACTTACAAGAAATTCCTTTAATAAACAGAACTAATATTTCAGTAAGAGATAGTAATGATAATAAAATTGTTGAAGCCGGGGAAAAAATAAATATTACCGCTTCTCTTACGGCAGAGAATAAGGATTTTTCTTCGGTATATGTTATTTTAAAAACTACTGATTCTTTGGTAAATATTATTGATGATAGTGTGTATTTTGGAGATATATCAATGAATGAATTTGTAAACGGAACTTTTTCGTTTGTTCCACAGATTGGCTTAAGCATAGGACATAAAATGAGATTTTCTTTAAATATTAAGGGAACCGGATATGAAAATAGAAATGAATTTGTTATTAAAATTGGAGATAAATTTGGAGTAGAAGAAAAGAATAACAATCATATAATGTTTAATGTTGAACCGAATCCATTTGTTAAATCAACAGTTATCAGCTATACGCTATTAGCGAAAGATACCAAAGCAGAAATAACGATTTACGATATTACGGGAAGAATGGTAAAAAACATCGTTCTTCCTCCTAAATTATTGACCAATACTGTAAAATGGGATGCGACTGCGTATTCGTCAGGGGTTTATTTTATAAAGCTTAATGCAGGGGAATATAAGATGATAAGGAAAGTTATTTTAATACAATGATGGGCATAGATGACGAAAAACAAAGAATTTTTGGGACGCACCTGCCTGCCGGCAGGCAGGGATATTCGCAGATTGACAAAAAGATTAAAAAACAACAGATAAAACAGACAAAGACGAAAGGATAAAATCCGACAGGATTTACCCGCCTACGGTGGGTAAACAGGATAAAAAAGTAGAGAGAGGAATATGAAAAATAAAGTAAGGATTATTTTGCTGATTGGAATTATTTATAATACAGCAAACGCGCAATACCCGGGATGGGCAAATTATACTTGCGGAAAATATATTTCCGCTATTGCCAGTGATGGAAATAAAATATGGGTTGGAGCCGCCGAGTTAGTATGTATCGATACAACTACGGGCAGTATGGAATTTTATAATCATGCAAATTCAGGCTTACCACGCGATAATATTACTTCAATAGCAATAGACGGCACTGGTGCAAAATGGATTGGAACTTATTATAGTGGTTTAGCAAAATTTGACGGAACTAACTGGACTGTGTATAACTCTTCTAATTCAGGCTTGCTGGGGAATAGTGTTACTTCAATAACAGTAGAGGAAACTGGTGCAAAATGGATTGGAACGGACTATGGCTTAGCAAAGTTTGATAACACGAACTGGACTGTATATAACCCAAGCAACTCGGGATTACCTAGTTATGCTGTTGCATGTATTGCAATACAAGACAGCATAAAATGGATTGGCACTTGGGATGGCTTAGCAAAATTTGATGGAACTAACTGGACTGTGTATAATACGAGTAATTCAGGGATACCTAATAATGTTATTTATTCAATAGTAATAGAAGGTAATGGCGTAAAATGGATTGGTACAGCCTATGGTTTAGCAAAATTTGACGGTACTAACTGGACTGTGTATAATAAGAGTAATTCGGGTTTGCCTGGAAATACTGTTAATACTATTGCAATAGAAGAAAGTAATATATGGGTTGGCACTTGGGACGGCTTAGCAAAATTTGATGGCACTAACTGGACTGTTTACAAAACGAGTAATTCGGGCTTGCCGTATAATCGGGTTACTGCAATAGAGATACAAGGAAATATACAATGGATTGGAACAGGTGATGGATTAGCAAAATTTGATGGCATAAACTGGACTGTGATTAATTCAGGATTGCCTGATGGCTTGATTCGTAGTATAGCAATAGAGGGTGGGACAAAGTGGGTGGGAACATTATTCGACGGGTTAGCGAAATTTGATGGCATAAACTGGACTGTATATAATACGAGTAATTCAGGACTGCCGAATAATCGTGCTGATGCCATTGCAATAGAGGGTACTGGCGCAAAATGGATTGGAACTTATAATGGTGGTTTAGCAAAATTTGACGAAACTAATTGGACTGTATATAATACAACTAATTCAGATTTGCCGGCCGATAATATTATGGTTCTTGCAATAGAAGGGACAACAAAATGGGTTGGAACTTATTGGAGTGGATTAGCAAAATACGATGGGATAAACTGGACTGTATATGATACGAGTAATTCAGACTTGCCGAATAACGATGTTAATTCAATAGCAATAGAGGGAACTGGCGCGAAATGGATTGGGACAGATGGTGGCTTAGCAAAGTTTGACGGAACTAACTGGACTGTTTATAACATAAGTAATTCGGGGTTGCCTTATAATTATGTTACTTCAATAGCAATAGAGGGAACTGGAGTAAAATGGATTGGAACTTATGGTGGATTAGCAAAATTCGATGGAACAAGCTGGATAGTGTATAACACGAGTAATTCGGGTTTGCCTAATAACGAAATTACTTCACTTGCAATAGAAGGAACAATAAAGTGGATTGGAACGGATAGTAGTGGATTAATAAAATTTGATGGAACAAATTGGACAGTATATGATACAAGTAATTCAGGGTTGCCCGGTAATTGGATTTCTTCTATTGCCATAGAAGGGACAACAAAGTGGATTGCAACTTGGGGATGGGGGTTAGCGAGTTATAATGAAACAGGGGTAGAGGAGGAACAGTCAATAGTTATTAGTCAACAGTTAATAGTAACTGCAAAACCAAATCCATTTGTTAAGTCAACAGTCATCAGCTACCAGTTGCCGACAACAGGAAAAGTATCAGTTAAGATTTATGATTTAAGTGGTAGATGTATAAAAACATTAGTAAATAACGAAGAACAAAAAACAGGATGTTATAATATTAGATGGAATGGGACAGATGCGAATGAGAAATTAGTAAACAGCGGGATATATTTCTATAAACTGGAAACCCGGGAACAGATAATAACAAAAAAAGCGATATTAATAAAATAAAATTAATTAGGGTTGATAGAATACTTATCTGCATATATAAAAGAATGGATTCCCGCTTTCGCGGGAATGACGAATTGGGGTAAGAGTGCAGATACGTCTTTTTAAGGAGGAATAGATGTTAAACTTAATAATGGTGTTATTTTTAACTTTTGATGGAAGTTCAGTCAGCACTTCCCGCAGGAGCGAAGCTTTGTTTATGAATCCTGCCGGGCTTGGGATGAATATGGGAGTGGAAGCTATGTATTTGTTTGCAAATGATGAACATAGTTTTTCTACTTTAATCGGAAACAGCGGGTTTGGAGTTAAATTCAAAGGAAATGATTATCCCGTACTTATGACCGGAACCGGAATCAATTTAGTAAATATATTATATCTTGGTTACGGGAGCGAATATCAATTTGGAAAAAGGTCGATTTATACGGTAGGCGGCATATTCAGACCCAGCAGATTTATTTCAACCGGAGCGTTTATGCCGGTGAAAAGTAATCCTGACGTAAAATTTGGGATAGCCGTTAGACCTTTTACAGACAGAGTTACATTGTTTTATGATGCAATTTACAGTTATGAGCAAGATAGTATAAAAAATTATTTTTACGGGATTGGAGTAGAATTAATAAACGGGATAAGTTTTGCCGTAAAAACGGACAAAGATAAAGTAATAAATGTCGGGGCAGAAATTTCTTTTGGCAATTTTAAAATCGGTGGCTTTAAGGATAAAGAAACTAATCCACGTGAAGTATCATTAATTGCCTCTAATGAGACATATCGTTCTATCCCTATAAAATCAAATAAAAAAAGAACAGCCGAATTGGATATTAAAGGCGCTTATCCTGAGTTGAAAATGGAAACCAATTTTTTTGGGATTACTCTTGGTAAACAGGAACCGGTATTTTATAACTTATTACGAAAGCTTGAAAAGGTTAAAACCAATAAAAATATAACTACCATAGTTATCAAGTTTGAAAATTATTCGCTGGGAATGGCACAACTTGAAGAGCTTTACAACGAACTCAAAGAGCTTAAAGCAAAAGGTAAAAAAATAATTACATTTGCAAATCAGTATGGTCTTGGAAGTTACTATCTTGCCTCCCTATCGGATTATATTATCTTACAACCTCTTGGTTATGTGGAGATTCCGGGATTATCCGTAAAGTCGGTTTATTTAAAAGGAACTATGGAAAAGCTTGGAGTTGAAGCAGATATAGCCCGTGTCGGGAAATATAAATCTGCTACCGAAGCATTAGAGCGTAAAAATATGTCCGATGAAAGCAGAGAACAGATAGGCGCTCTTCTTGATGATATATGGAATCCTATGGTTGCAGAGATTGCCGGAAATAGAGATTTGCCATTAGACAGCCTGCAAAAACTTGTAAATACGGAAGCATTTTTTAACTCGGATGATGCGGTAAAGAATGGTTTAGTGGATACCGTTGTTTATGAGGATGAGTTAGAGGATGTCATTAAAAAGCTTATTAATAAAACGACAAAAGTAGAAAAATTAGATAAGATGCTTAAGGAAAGGAAAGTTCCAACTGAATGGCAGCCGGACAAATCTTCTCCTAAAATAGCCGTTCTTATAGCTGAAGGAGACATAATAACAGGAGAAAGCTCAAATGACTGGCTTTTCGGGACGAAAACTATCGGTTCGAAATCATTAGTCAAAGCGTTTAAGGATATAGAAAAAGATAAATCCATAAAATCGGTTGTATTTCGTATAAATTCCGGCGGCGGTGATGGGTTTGCATCCGAAGTAATCTTAAGGGCATTGAAAAAGACAATGGCTAAAAAACCTGTGATTGTTTCTATGGGGGATGTTGCAGGTTCCGGAGGATATTATATTGGGTGCCAGGCTAATAAAATAATGGCGGATAATTATACGCTTACAGGTTCTATAGGCGTTTTCGGGGCGAATATTATATGGAACGGACTTTATGAGAAATTAGGCATTACGCACGATGTAGTTAAAAGAGGCGAGCATTCTGATGCGTATGCAGGATTGCGGCATTTTACGGATGAAGAGCAAAACAAATTTCAACGCGAAATAGAATGGTTCTATGATAAGTTTATTTCAAGAGTTGCGGAAGGTAGAAAAATGTCAAAATCTGCCGTAGATTCACTAGGACAGGGAAGAATATGGAGTGGGGCAAGCGCGAAAAAAATTAGATTAGTAGATGAAAATTGCGGTTTATTAAAGGCGATTGAAATTGCCAAAAAAGAAGCGGGATTGACAAAAGAGCCTGAAATTGTAATATTTCCGGTTAAGAAAGGGATTTTTTAATATTGTGTAGTGTAACAGAATACAGAAAGGTTAACTAGGCTCTTTATTTGCGGTGTTTCTTTGGAGTTTCTTTAGGTGATTCTTTGGAAGTTTCTTTGGGTTTTTCTTTTTCGGACTCATTCGGTATTTCTTCTTTTGTTTTAGTTGTATCTCCACCAAAAGTAGGGGGATTTAAAATTAAAAGGCTTATCCGTCTATTTCTTCCATCATAAGGGTCCTCTACTATAATAGGTTTAGTATCTGCATAACCTGTTACCATAGCGATACGGTCAGCCCCTATGCCATCAATTTCGAGCTCTTTTCTTGCCGAAGAGGCTCTTTCCGTAGAAAGTTCCCAGTTAGTATATGCACTTGTGGGGTATTGGTTTGCATCCGTATGCCCTTCTACTGCAATTTTAGTATCAATTTCTTTTAGAACATTACACATCTCTTTTAATATTTTTTTACCGCTGGGCAACAACTCGGGGCGTCCTAATGAAAATATATAATTTCCTTCAGGGTCACTGATATCTATCCTTAACCCGGTAGTTTTTTCTTCATTGATGCTTATGTTTTTTTTGAAATCTGACAATCTTGTTTCGATAGTAGCGTTCAGTTCTTTTTTTAGCCCTTCAAAATCAACGGTTTTTTGGGGAGTTTCTGCAACAGAATCTTTTTGAACCCATGAGCCTTCTTTGTAAGCGTTAGTTGTAAGAAAGATATTATAGGTTTTAAAGTATTCGACAAGGTCTTGTCTCTTGCCTTGAGACATGGCCATAGTAATAAGCCACATAACTAAAAAGAAAGTCATTAAAGTAGTCATAAAATCGGCATAAGCGATTTTCCATGAACCACCATGTGCAGAACTACTAACAACTTTTTTTACTTTTTTTACTATAATTGGTGGGAGTTGTTGGCTCATTTAGGCGGGGGTTTAGATGCAGCTCCACCCTTATCTATTGGGTTTCGCATACGGTCCAGTTCCTCAAAAGTGGGCTTATTATCGCTGGGAATAACTCTTCTGGCATGTTCCATTACCATCATAGAAGAAGCGCCGTTTATCAATGCCAATAATGCAGTTTTGATAATTTTAAGATAGACGATATCATCATTGGCTTTATACTCAAGGTTTGTAGCAAATGGACCAATAAAACCATAACACATTAATATACCTACAAAAGTTCCTAATAATGCTGCCGCAATGCTTTCTCCGATAACTTCGGCCGGTTGGTCTATTTTTCCCATAGTTAGAACTACGCCTAATACTGCCGCTACCAATCCTAATCCGGGCATAGCATCCGATGTTCTGGCTACGCTGTGCGATATAAGCATAGATTCTTCATGGTAAGCTTCAATTTCGTTGTCCATCAAAGTTTCTAAATCATTTGCCGTAATGCTGCCGCTTACAATAACTTTAAGATTATCACAAAGAAAAGTAACAAAATGGTGATTCTTTAAAAAATTACTGCCATATTTTTTAAATAATTCGCTATTGGCGGGAGAGTTAACATCAGCTTCAACAGATAATGGCCCGTTTCTTTTTATTTTTGAAACTAATTGATATAATAATATTAATACTTCCGCATAATCTTTCTTGGTATAGCCTTTTGATTTAACGGCACCAATTAGAGCTTTAAAAGAACCAAATACTACTTTGGAGGGATTGGCAATCAAAGAAGCTCCCAGGGCAATACCAAACACCATACCTACTTCTATGGGTTGAATCAAAATACTAACATTTCCACCCGAAAGGGCAAATCCGCCCATAACTACTCCCAAAATTAGAACGACTCCTATAATAAAAAACATTTTTTATTTAATTAAAAAAATTTATATCCAAGAATTTTTGCTATCATACTTTCGAATTATCACTATCTTAATATAGAACTTTAAAACTAAAAAGTCAAGAGGAGTTTGTTTGTTTTCTAGTCTATTTTCAAAAAATTGTCAACAATAGTAATTAAAAGAGCTCAAATATTTTTCAAGCAAAGCTTGACTATACTCTATTTTTGTAATATTTGTTATTTTAATTTAAGAGGAGCGTTTTGGCAACTTTTTATTTTATACAATTTGCAACAAATGTAGCATTTGTTAGTGTTCTTATTTTTATCCCTTTAATCGCAAAAGATTGTGGTGCAAATTCTGCAACAATTGGGGCATTGGTTGCGGCTTATAATGGTATGCTTTTTTTATCTTCTGCTTTGTTTGGTCGCCTTGCAGATTTAAAAGGAGGCAAAGTATTTATTTTAATTGGACTTTTCTTTTCTGCCGTCGTTTTTTTTTCTCATAGGTTTGTTTTTAATGTCCCTTCGCTTTTCTTGATTAGATGTTTAGCAGGTTTTGCTATTGGTATGTTTCCTGCGGCTATATTAGCAGCTGTTTATAGAAGAAATAGTAACATTGGAGCTTTTACTGCATCCGGTTCGTTAGGATGGACTGTAGGTTCTATTGTGGCAGGGGTTATCGCAGTATATAAAAATCTTTTTTTGTTCTCGGCTATATGTTTTTTTGTGTCTTTTTTTGTCGCATTGCTTTTCTTAAAACAGGAAAATGTTCGGATTAAACAACCATTTTTTGATACAGCGCTTTTTAAAAAAAATTGGCGAATCTATTTGTCTTTCTTTTTGAGGCATTCCGGAGCTTTTGGGATTTGGACAATATTCCCATTGTTTTTATCACAACTCGGAGCCAATAAGTTATGGATAGGAATAATTTATGGACTTAATTCTCTGGGGCAATTTTTCTTTATGATATATCTGGGAAAAGTTAAAAGTACTAAATTGATTCAAATGGGGCTGTATTTTTCGATTGCCACTTTTATTGCTTTTGGTTTATGTCATACGTATAAGCAAATTTTACCTTTTCAATTACTTCTGGCGTTCTCCTGGTCCTGTCTTTACCTTGGGTGTTTAAAATATTTAATGGAACATAACAAAGAGCATTCAAGCGTAGCGGGAATATTTAATTCTCTTACCGGTTTAGCCGGTATCGTAGGGCCTTTAATTGGTGGGCTAGCGGGAATATTAGGCTATCCAATGGTAATGTTTGTAGCGGCATTAATGTCAATAGCGGGAGCGTTTATAAAAATAAATCCTTAATTACTAGTCGAAATATACATAGTAGTTCAAAAAAGTGAACTTTTACAAATAATAAAACTTATGATTCAAAAATTTATTGACAAAAAGGAGTTATTTATTAAAGTGTACAGAATAGGAGGTGAAATATGAGTAAAAAATTATTGCTTGTTTTGGTTGCTTTCTTTATGGTAATGGGTTGTCAGAAGAAGGTAGCAAAAGTAGAGGAAAAATTGCCAGAACCAGTTGTTAAGGAAGCAGTGGCTCCGGTAGATACTATGCCAAGTTCTGAAGCCATACAGGGAAAACTGCAGACCGTACATTTTGACTTCAATAAATATGTCGTAAGAGCAGATGATGGAAAAATTCTTGAAGCGAATGCAAAGGTTTTTACTGTTTACCCAAATGTTAGCGTTCTTATAGAAGGGAATACCTGTGACGTAGGAACTAACGAATATAATATGGCACTTGGAGAAAAGAGAGCCAATGCGGCAAAAGACTATCTCGTAAAGCTTGGAGTCAATGCCGAAAGACTTTCAACTATTAGTTATGGCGAAGAAAAACCTGTTGATCCGGCACATACGGAAGCAGCAAGAGTTCAGAACAGAAGAGCAGATTTTAAGGTAAAATAATTATTAAAATTATAGTGCGGCTGTCGATAAAAAAGTTTTTACTATTTAATGTAAGTAGTAGGAAATTTTATAGTTTCAGCCGCACTGTTTTTTAGATTATGGGAAAAAAAAACAGTGTATTATTAGTTTTAGTTACGTTTTTATTTAGTGGTTGCGCAGTTCACAATTCCATACAAAAAACTAAAAAACAGATAAGTGATATTGACAGCAGTACCAAGAGAATAGAGGTGAAAGTAGATAGTTTATCAAAAGAAGAAATAAACGCTGTTTCCTCTGCAAGGGCTGATATAGGGACAAAATTATCTGAATTAGGAGACAAAACAGAAAAAATAGAAAATAGAATCACTGAATTACAGGAACTTTATAGAAAGAGAACGCCTAATGCAAATGATACAACTAAAAGAAGTAGTTCGGAAATTTACAACATAGCGTATACGGATTTCACCAAAGGAAATTATGAACTTGCAATTAATGGATTTAGAAAATTTTTAGCTGATTTTTCCGATGCGGACAACGCTCAATACTGGCTTGGAGAGTGTTATTATGCGCTGGAAGATTATCCGTCTTCCTTACAAGCTTTCAAAAACATTACCTTAAACTATCCATTTAGTAAAAAGGTTCCCGTTGCACTATACAAAATTATCAGTATTTCTAAAACTACAAATGATACTCTGGCGACGAAAGAATATTTTAAAAAGTTAATGGATATATATCCTAACTCTGCCGAAGCAAAACTTGCAAAAGAAATGCTTGCGGACACGACCCAAAAGAAATAACCCAAAAAATATGTTCAACGCTCTATCAAAATGGAATATAGGTGGTGCAACTCTTGCCTCCGGATGGGCAGGCAAATCAATAATTATTATACTCTTTATAATCTCGGTTATAGCAATAGCCATATTTATATATAAGATTAAAGAATTTAGAAAAATATCTATTCGGAATGATAAGTTTTTATTGGCTTTTCACAAAAAGGTCTCATTAAATGAATTTTATAAATTAAATGCCGAGTTTGATTGCCCTTTGTCTAGAATTTTTGATTCTGCGTATAGACCGATTACTAGTATGAGTCAAGAAGTAAATAAAAATATAAAAGAAACAATGAGTTTTTCTGCTATGGAACATAGTCTGGTAAAAGAAAAACAGAAAATTGAGAGTCTATTAGTTTTCCTTGCCACTACGGTAGTTATAAGTCCTTTTCTTGGGTTGCTTGGAACAGTCTGGGGAATACTGGATGCATTTATGGATATAAAAACATTTGGGTCTGCGCACATAAATGTTGTGGCTCCGGGAATGGCGGAAGCGCTTGTTACTACTGTGGCAGGATTATGTGTGGCTATACCGGCGGTGGTATTTTATAATTATCTCCTGAGTAGGGCAAATAAATTTTTAGATGAGTTAGAAGTCTTTGAAAAAGAATTAATCAACGAAATACGGCTATCATTATGAGAAGAGCAAGAGCAATGATGGCAGAAATAAACATCACCTCGCTTACGGATGTAAGTTTGACATTACTCATTATATTTATCGTATCAGCTCCTTTATTGAAAGCAGGTATGGATGTTTCATTACCAAAAACATCGGCGGCTAAAATTACGGAAAAAGAAAGCATAATGGTTACAATCAATAAAAATAAAGAAATATTTATTGATGATAAAAAAGTATCTTTAGCAGATTTCGGAGATAAATTTAAATCTTTTATGTCCTCACAGCCCGGGAAAGCAGTTTATTTGAAGTCTGATAAAGAGGTGCCGTACGGGACTGTTATTGATATTGTTGGGAAAATAAAATTAGCAGGTGTCGAGAATCTTGGGCTTGCTGCAGAATTAGAGCGCACCAGAAGCGCAAAATGAAAAATGCATTGTTATTATCTTTTAGCCTACACATTGTTGTACTTGGTGTAGTTCCTTTGTTTGCGTTGTTCCAAAAAGAAAAGTCTACTTATCCTGTGAGTGCGTATCAAGTTAGTATAATGTCTATGCCCGAGCAAACAGTATCTACGGCATTTACAGATAAAACAGAAAGTGCCATAAAAACAGAAAAAAAAGATGCCAAAGACTCTAAAAAATCTGAGAAATCAAAAGGCTCAAAATCAGGGTATAAAGGAAAACTCGGGAATATTTCTGCTACGGGAGATTTTCAATATTCTTATTATTTTGAAATAATTATGACAAAAATAAGCGAAAACTGGCGGAATCCGTATGAAGGAGAAAGTGGTAAAATCTCTGCGGTAGTCTATTTTGTAATTAAACGGGACGGAGAAATTGACAGGATAAAACTTGTAACGTCCTCGCGTAATTATTATTTTGACCAGGCAGCGCTCGGAGCGCTTTATGCCACAAGAAAATTGCCTCCCCTGCCCGAAGAATTTAAAAAAGCGGAGCTCGGTGTAAATTTTGAGTTTGAATATGTACAATAAAAAATAATGAACTTAAAATTATTTTCAGGAATAATATTTATGTTAATTTCTTGCGATACAATTTTTGCTCAAGACGTATATTTAAAACTTACTACAGGAGAAAGAAAAAAGATGGGGGTTGCAGTAATCGAACTCCTTGCCCCGTCTGATTCACAAAAACAAACGGTAAAAGAATTAAAACAAATCATAGAAGCGGATTTAGATTTTTCTTTGTATTTTAACTTAATAAAGCCTGAAACTACTTTTGTTACAAAATCGGGAAAGGTAGATTTTCCACAATGGTTTTCGCAAGGCGTAACGACTCTCGTATCCATCTCGACCGGAATTGACCTGATAACCAAAAAACAGAAAAAAGATTTAGAAATTACAGTTTATGATGTATTCTTAAAACGAAAAATTAGTAAAAAAGAATATGTCTTAAAATATAATAAAAGGGCGACAGCACACGAAATAGCAGACGATATTATTGAAAGTTTAACCGGAGAAAAAGGCATAAATCAAACAAGAATTTTATGTGCTATGAAAAAAGGAGCAAGTAAAGAAATTTTGACTATGGATTATGATGGGGAAAATCTTGCCCAGCTTACAAGAACGGGGGAGTTGCATCTTTCTCCTGCATGGGATACACGGGGCGAATACATAATGTTCACCTTATACAAAGGTTCGAACATATATTTATATGGTATGAATCTTACGAATAGGGATTTAAATGTTTTTTCGACTGCTCTCGGAATGAATACTGCTCCTTCATGGTCGCCTAATGGTAATAAATTAGCGTTTGTGTTGACAAAAAGTGGGAATTCAGAAATTTATACAATGTCAAGAGAAAGAAAAAATCTTACAAGACTTACGGTAAGCGGATGTATAAACACCTCGCCCAACTGGTCTCCTAACGGCAACGAAATCGTATTTGTTTCGGATAGAAGCGGTAGTCCACAAATTTATATTATGGGAAGCGATGGTTCGGACGCCAGAAGACTTACATTTTCTGGCAGTTACAACACATCTCCTGTATGGTCACCAAAAGGGGATAGGCTTGCTTACGTATCACAGGAAGGGAATTTTTTTCAAATTTATACAATCTCTGTAAACGGGGAGAGTGAAATGGGTCTTACTTATGAAGGTAACAATGAGGAACCAAGCTGGTCACCCGATGGATTACATTTATGTTTTGTTTCCGACCGTGGCGGCAGATATGAAGTTTATACGATGCACTGGGATGGTTCCTGTCAAAAAAAGATAGTCGGCTTAGCAGATGGATGCTATTCCTCTCGCTGGTCCCCTTATTTCAAGACTACAAAATAAAAACAATAATATGAAGAATGCAAAACTAAAAGCGGCACTCGTATCTAATATATCCAATACTTTTTTAGTTATCGGGAAGCTTATTATAGGTATTGTTAGTGGGTCTGTTAGCATTATATCGGAAGCAATACATTCCGGGATGGATTTAATAGCTTCAATGATTGCATTTGTGTCAATAAAAAAAGCAAGCAATCCCGCAGATGAAAAACATCGCTACGGATATGGAAAATTTGAAGACATATCGGGCTTGTTGGAGGGGCAATTAATTTTTGTTGCTGCAGGTTGGATTATTTATCAAGCAATTCATAAAATGTTATACCATAGAACAGAAATAGAATTTTTAGAATTAGGAATTATAGTAATGGCCGGGTCGTCAATAATAAATTTCTTTGTTTCTAATTATTTATACAAAATAAGTAGAAAATACGATTCCATTGCACTTGAAGCAGATGCGCTACATTTAAGAACGGATGTTTATACTTCTGTTGGAATATTTGTCGGATTGTTTTTAATTAAAATATTTAAATTGGAAATATTAGACCCAATAATTGCAATTATTGTTGCATTGTTTATTATAAGAACATCTATGGAACTCGTAACTCGTTCTTTTAGGAATCTTACTGATTTTAGATTATCGGAGGATGATTTAAGTAGAATCCATAGAATAATTAATGAGCACAATTCGGAATTTGTTGATTTTCATGAATTGCGTGGCAGGAAAGCAGGTTCAGAAAGACATCTTGACTTCCATCTAACTATAAAAAAGGATACCAACCTTGAAAAAGCTCATAGTTTTTGTGACCACTTAGAAGAAGATATAAAGAAAGAATTTCCGGGGACACAAATTATGATTCATCTGGAACCAAACAAAGAAGATACGGAATAAAAATTATATCTCTAATGTCTGAAAAATACTGGGAAGTCGTTCATCAATCTAAAATATCCAGGGCAAGAATCGGAAAACTTTACACTGCACATGGAATAGTAGAAACTCCTGTTTTTATGCCTGTGGGAACTCAAGGTACGGTTAAAACGCAGGTATGGAAAAATTTAACGGATATAGGCGCTCAGCTTGTGTGTATGAACGCATATCATCTTTATCTTAGACCCGGGACAGATATTATTAAAAAGGCAGGTGGAATTCATAATTTTACAGGACTAAAAAGCACACCCGTATTAACCGATTCCGGTGGATTTCAAGTGTTTTCTCTTTCGGATTTACGAAAAATAGATGATGATGGGGTAACGTTTAAGTCTCATCTTGACGGGTCAAGCCATAGATTCACGCCTGAAATTGTAGCTAAAATTCAAAATGATATAGGGGCGGATATTAAGATGATACTTGACGAGTGTGTTCGTTGGCCTGCAACAATAGAAACGTGTGAACAGTCCGTAAAACGCACGACTAACTGGGCAAGGAGATGCAAGGAAGCAAACGAAGGCAATTTGATGTTTGGTATAGTTCAAGGAGGCAGTTATTTAGACTTGCGAAAATATGCCTGTAAAGAGATGTTGAAAGTTGGGCTTGATGGAATCGCTCTTGGGGGAATATTTTGTGGGGAACCAAAAAACGTGTCTTATGAAATAGTATCTGGGCTTTCGGAGGAATTACCGGATGATAAACCACATTATGTTATGGGAGCAGGAGAACCGGAAGACATTATGGAGTGTGTAAAGTATGGGATAGATATGTTTGATTGTGTATTGCCTACAAGGGAAGGAAGAACCGGAACTGCATTTACGAACGAAGGAAAATTAGTCGTAAAAAATGCAGTTTACAAAGAGGATTTTACTCCTATTTCACATACCTGTGATTGTTATACCTGTGTAAATTATACTCGCGCATACATAAGGCATTTGTTTAATACAAACGAGATATTGGGTTCTGTGCTTTTGACATTGCATAATATTAATTACTACATAAAATTAATGCAAAGAATCAGGAAATTAATTTTGGAAGATAAACTATAAAATAAAAACTCTTTAATAAAAAAGCCTGACAACTATTGAAAGTTATCAGGCTTTTCTATTATATTTTTAAATTAAAGATACCAGAACAGGAAAATACCAAAATTTGTATTCCCGAGAAGCATGTCTGTAGTCGAGCCTTCTTCGTTTGTTGTTGTTGTGTTATTTGCTGTTCTTTCTTCTTTATAAGTACCGCCACCATATCCGGCTTCTGATATTATACACACTGAAAAGTTAGAAGTTATAAAATGTTCCAGCGCAAGTCCTAAAAGCACATTATAAGTCATTCCTGATTTTTTTAAAGTGTATTTTGTTGCATTAGAATAATCCTCTGTAATATATGAAGGCGTACCAAAAGCAAACTGAAATGTTCCATAAAAATTGGATTTTTCTTTCTTTATAACAGCAAAAAGAGCTCTGCAACCAATTCCCATATTTGCACCTGTGTATTTTGTTGAATCAGTGGCTGGATCTGTTTTCTGGTCTAACATAGTAGTGTGGTAAAAAACCGTTGGTTCAAGTACGATTGAGTTAGTTATGCCAATTTTCATACTAATGTTAGATGGTTCAAGAATTTTGCAAGCAGGTTGTACGAATGTTCCTATTTTCCCTATAGTAGGATCATAATAAGATGACGATGCCGATCCTACTCCAAAACCAATTTTACCACCCATATTTACTGCGGAAGCGGTTCCCGCTATGACTGCACTTATTGCTATGATTGCTGCAAATTTACGCATTTCTCCTCCTGTTCGTACTTTTCTTCCCTGTCTTACGACAGAAAAGTTTGCTCCGTTATTCGAAGCATTACTTCTTTCACAGTCCACATCACCCCCTTGATGTTAATGGAATAGTTTTTAACGATAATATATTTCACTAAAAAGTCAAGCAATAATTGAATTAGAAACTCCACTTACTTATTTGTATAGAAGACTCTATTGTGTTTTCCAGAGTATCCGGAATAGCAGGAAAAAAATCTATTCCTGTTAATGTTTCTACAGAATCTATAGTTACTGCATAAGTTGTAAGAGGATTTGTTGATGATTGGTTAGGTAAAACAAAACCAATCCCTTTAATTTCCGGTTCTTTGGAATCAAGAATTACCTTATAGAAATAACTTGGTACGGCAACTTTATTTTTTCCTATTGTTGGCAGATTTTTTGATAATATTGGTCCCGAAACTACATATATTTCCTGATTGTCTTTTGCCCATTGCCTTACTTGTTCTTCTAGTTTTTCCCATACACCTCTATTGAAATCTGGCTTTTGGGGACTCATATTGCTCATATAAAATGATTCGGACATTGCTTTTTCAGACCATTTCATATCTCCTGCAGGTGCTAAATGCCCTCTATCATAACCTGAATTTTTATAATCTGACGGCTCTGCAGAACCTGTTTTTACCATTGAATCCGGGCGAAAATTATCGGTTCTTTTACAAGTTCCTTTTGTCATTTCAGCTGTTAATTTGTAAGCTACCCACTCGGGCTGTTCATATTTTTCAACATATTTCAGGGTGTATCCTGTATGTTTTATTATATCATTTCCAGTAGTATACGAAGGAAGAAGGTATACAGTATCAAGTTTGGTCTTGTCGGAAATTGGTAGATCTTGCTTAAACAGTAAAAACAAACTAAGCAAGAGAATAACAAATATAAAAAGCAGGATAGATATATTATTTTTATGTTTGTTTTTTCTACTCATATTATTATATCAATTGTTAAGTGTATATAGTTTCCCAAAATGATTAAAAGTCAATACAAAAGTATTTATAAAGAAACTTTATATTGAAAAAAGATTGACAAAAATTTTTAGCATTATAAATTTAACGAATTATGATAAATACTATAATCTTAACTTTAGTTTTATTTAATCAATCGCAGTTAATAGATTCTGTTGAGGTATTTAACTTTACATCCAGTAAATCAATAGGAATTCAGGCTGTCAAGATGACAAATATGTTTAGAACAGAATTAGGGAAACTTACGCCTGTATTAACGAAAGAGAGAGAGGAAAATATAGGAATCGCCAGCACTATGACACTTATGGATGTTACGAAATTATGTAGAGAAGCAAAAATTTCCGGCATTGTAAGTGGAAAAATTAAAAAAATCTCTAACAAATATCGTGTTCAAGTTATGTATCACAACTTTTCAAATAATAGAACAGATACTATTGTTACTGTTAATAGCGACCTTTCTCAATCTGCTCAGTTACTTGCGAAATCTATTTTTCACATAAGAAAAGGAGAAGAAGAATTAGAATTTGGTAGCATTCAGATTGGAACTAACCCAGCCGGAGCTGAAATCTTACTTGATGGAGAATATGTTGGTAATACGCCTGCAAGATTTGACCTTATTCCATTCGGGGAACATTCTATTTTGTTGTCAAAAAAAGGGTATAATACGGCAATAAAGCTTATAGTTCTTTATCCCGGTAAAATATCTACCTTAACAGAGACTCTTATCCCAATAACCGGAACTCTTTTAATTCCAAATGATAAAATGCCTGTTTATTTGCTAGATGAAGTGGTTGTTAGAGGGGAAAGAATAAAAGAGAAATTATTTGAAACTCCAAAAGGGGTAGATATAATATCTCGTAGAGAAATAGAGTATTCGGGTGCAAGAGATGTCCCATCCTTATTATCGCAGGTAGCGGGAGTGTCAGTTGTTGACCCTACCGGAAGTGGAATCTTTAGTTCTATTAAAATAAGAGGAATGGATCCTTCTAAATATACGGCAGTTGCTATAGATGGAGTAGTTATAAATGACCTTGACGGAAAAGTTAATTGGAGCAACATCCCTATTGAATTAGTGAAGAGGGTAGAAATAATTAAAAGTTCACTTTCTACCTATGGGGGGAAAGCTGCCGGTGGCATAGTAAATATTATGACAAAAGAGAAAGAGAAAAATAAGTTTTCTCTTTCTACAACAAACGGAAAAGATATTGGGGTAGGCATTACTTTTTCTGCTTCAGATGTATGGTCAGTATGGGCAAATACAAATGGAAGAAAGGGAAAAGGATGGAGAGACGAGGAAACTTATGATATAAGAAATTTTTATGCTAAATCTAATTTTCCAATGGATAAAAATAGTAATATTTCTTTATCTTTTGACCTACAAAATAATAATATAACCCTGCCCGGTGGACTTACTGCGGCACAAATCGCTATAAATCCGGAAGCAGTAGGAGATGATAAAGAAGAAAAATATCAGCAAACTATAAGGTTATCATCTCAGTATATGTCCGAAAGCGATGCTTATAACTTTTTGCTAAATTTTAATGCAATGCCCCAAACTTATGATGTAGAACTTCCCTGGTTAAAACAAAGGATGAATGGAATAAATCTTTCCGGAAATAGTAGTTATAAAAAAGATAATTTTACGCTAACATCTAATATTGATTGGGAATTTGATCGTAGGCGAACGACTAAAAATTATACAATTCCGGAAAAGGATACAAGTTCGGATGATAATGCGCAACTTATAAACCCCAGAATCTCAATGGAATGGAGAGAAAAATTTTATGGCGTGTCCATAACGCCGGGAATTAACGCAGAATGGGTTGGGTATTGGTTCCAAAATGGTGCATTAGGTGCCCCATCGCCAAATTATACATCTGCTTTCTCGCCTAATTTGGGGTTTTTGATAGATGCAAAAGGGTTTGATATTTTCGCTTCTTTTGATAGAGCATTACGGTTGCCCAAACCTTATGAAAAAGTTAAAAACATTGAACTTAAACCTGAATTTTTATCTACTTCAGAAGCAGGAATTAGGATTAAAAAATCTAATATGAATGCAAGTATTTCTGTCTTTTATATAAAGATTGCAGACCAGATTCTTGCTGATGCAAATACCTTTACAAATTATGGGGATGCTTTCCATCGGGGTGCAGAAGGTTCCATAGATTTAATAGTTACGGATGCAATTTCCTTATTCTCAACATATACTACACTTCAAGCAAAATCCCTTGCAGAGAATGATAGCACCTATGTTGTCCCCGGGAATCCATTTCAAGAAGCAGAAGTAGGATTAAGAATTAGTAAAATCCCATTGTTTTCCTTAACGGGTAGTTACAAATGGAGAGGAAAATCGTATATAGACTACAAAAATGAATTTGGAACAATTCCTCCTTATGGAACAGTTGATGTGACATCTAAAATTATAATTCACTCAAATGTTTCATTGACTTTTGGGCTCAATAACCTATTGGATGAAAAGGGAAAAAACTTTGGATATAAATTAAATAACGAAGCAAGATATTATCCAATCCCTCCAAGAGGGTTTAGAGTGGAGGGGGGAATAGATTTTTAATGAAGTGGTAACTATTCTAATCCTTCTGTTTTTTAACTCCTGTAAAGTTAAAGTTGGTGTAAATATCCCTTTAACTGGTCCCGTAGCTAGCTATGGGAAATACTGTCTCGAAGGTATCCAGTTGAGAGCAGAAATGTCTCCGGAAATAGAGCTCGTTGTAGATGATAACGAAGCGGATCCCAATAATGTAACGTTAATTTTAAAAAAATTTGCAGCTGAAAGTGTCAAAGTTGTAATTGGTCCTCTTATTTCTCCTAATGCAGTAGTAGCCGGTATAGAAGGCAAAAAACTAGGAATTACTATTATTTTGCCGGCAGCTACAAATAGTGCTCTTACAAAAGTTTCTCCGTTGCTTTTTAGAACTTGTTTTACAGATAAACAACAAGGGGAGGCAATTGCAGAATTCTTATATTCTACATTGGATAAAAAAGAGCTTCAAATTGTAGCTGATACAGGGAATATATATTCAAGCAGTCTTGCACTATATGTAAGGCATAAATTTGCAAAACTTGGAGGTAAAACAGAACTTATACCAATCGGCAATAAAACAGAAGTCGATACTTTAGTAGAAAAATTTACTTTTAATACGGTTTTTTTACCGCTTTATTATGAAAGTGTAAAACCTATCATAGTAAAGTCTCGTGAAAAAAAGTTTGATATTACATTTGTAGGTGCTGATGGTTGGGATGCTCCTGAATTATTTGAGGCTCTTAAAAATGATTCCATATCTGCTTATTTTTCAACTCATTATTTTATGAATAACAATAATGCAGCTCATGAATTTGATTCTCTTTATATTAATAAATATAATAAATGCCCAAATACTTTTGTAGCTCTTGGATTTGATGCGATGAATATAATATTAGATGCATTGAAAAGTGCAAAAAGTTTAAGTTCGGCTGATATACATAGAGCTTTATTGTCTATAAAAGAGTTTCAGGGAGTAACAGGAACTTTTAGGTATAAAGGTAAGGCAGACCCGCAAAAAGATGTTTTTATCGTTAAACTTCAATCCGGAAAAACGTCTTTATTTACAAAAATTCCTGCATCAGAATGTAAATAGAAAGTAATAAGGTTAAACCACAAATCTTTCTCAGATGGATTTCTTTGCTTCAGTGAGGTTTGCCTTAAATTTACGGGGGATAATCTGTCTTTGGAATTGAAGGATAATTGCTCATTGCTTTCTTTTTCCCTCAAGTAATTTGGCATAAGATATTTTAACTGACAGGCATAACAAATTCTATTGACAATATTCAATGTATATCTTAGTATCAAACTAAGTATGTTGATTAAGATATTAATTTTCTTATT
Source organism: bacterium (assembly GCA_028716385.1). Classification (GTDB taxonomy): domain Bacteria; phylum Hydrothermota; class UBA3073; order JACQXS01; family JAQTXJ01; genus JAQTXJ01. Next base: position 806,270 of record JAQUPX010000001.1, read on the forward strand.
TGTTTTTTTATTTAATGTAAGAATTTATGCGGATTTATGGTGGCATGAATTCTGGTCTAAAAAGGAAGTCTCAGGTTTATCCTGGCTTGAATTACCCGTAGGCGCAAGAGATATCGCAATGGGGAATGCTTGTATTGCGGTAGTTCAAGACCCAACCGCAAACTTATTAAATCCTGCCGGGATTATTGAAAGCGATAACTGGCACACAAGTTTTTCACATACTCAACATTTTATGGGAATCAGACAAGAATTTGTAGGTGCTACTATGAAACATAACTCCAATGCTTATGGAATTACATTTAATGGTATGTTTATAGATGGCATGGAACTACGTAACGAACAACAAGATTCCATAGGAGAATTTGGAGCATTTAATTATTTAGCAGGTCTTACTTATGCCAGAAATATAAATGCGCAATTAGACGTGGGAATGACGATTAAAAGTGTTTATGAAAAAATATATATTTATGACATTAAGGGATGGGCAATGGATTTGGGATGCCGTTATTCATTGTTCCCTCAATTAAGAGTAGCTATGGTTTTTAATAATGTAGGAGTTTCTATTGATTCTGTAAAAATACCTTTTGTATGGAGAATTGGAGCAGGTTATGAAAAGAATAGATTGCTATTATCTATTGAAACGAGCAAATATGTAAATACTAATAAATTACTAAATAATATAGGTGCCGAATATAAACTTAATGATTTCCTTGCTTTGAGGATGGGTTACATACTTGACGATAGAACGGAAAATTTTACTACAGGTCTTGGTATAAATTTGAAAAGTTTACATATCGATTATGCATTTAAACCTTATGGGATTGGTCTGGGGCCAACTCATATTTTTACAATTACAAAATGATTTGGCTTGACTTTGAACATCCAATAGTTGAACTTCGCGAGAAACTTGAAAGCTTACGGCTTACTGCTTCCGAAGGCGTGAATGTCAAGGAAGACATAAAAAAGCTTGAAGATGAAATTAATGCATTGAGTCAGAAAATTTATTCAAATTTAACTTCCTGGCAAAGAGTTCAACTCGCAAGGCATCCTAATAGACCTTATACTTCAGATTATATTAAGTTAATGCTTAGCGAGTTTTTTGAATTACATGGTGATGGATGTTTTCGCGACGACCCTGCCATTATTTCCGGTATGGGCAAGATGGATAATAAACCGGTTGTGCTTGTAGGACATGAAAAAGGCAGAAGTACTAAGGAACGTATGTATCGTAATTTTGGGATGGCTAATCCTGAAGGTTATAGAAAAGCAATGCGGATTATGAAATTGGGAGAGAAATTCAAAAGACCTGTTATTAGTTTAATAGATACTGCAGGTGCTTATCCCGGCATTGGAGCAGAAGAACGTGGACAAGCTCAGGCGATTGCCTATAACCTGAGAGAAATGAGTGCATTAAAAGTTCCAATAATAGCGGTAGTAACGGGAGAAGGTGGTTCAGGTGGGGCGTTGGGAATTGCGGTAGCGGATGTTGTTTTGATGCAGGAATATGCTTTTTATTCCGTAATTTCGCCTGAAGGTTGTGCATCTATTTTATGGCGTGATGCAAATAAATCAGCGGAAGCTGCAAAAGCTCTTCGTATTACGGCAAAAGACCTGTTAGAGCTTGGTGTAATAGATGAAATTGTTCCTGAACCAGTAGGGGGAGCTCATTGCAATCCCGAGGAAACTGCAAAAACATTAAAAAGAACTATTTTAGAAAAATTAGAACCATTACTTTCCACTCCGCCGGAAATATTAGTTAAAAATAGAGTTAAAAAATTCAAGGCTATGGGAATCTATGATCATAATAAAGCTTGAATTCCTACCTGACGGCAGACAGGAAAGATTCTTTGTTCACTAATTTAAGTAGTTTTAAAAAACCTTTTGACAAAACACTAAAAGCAGGGTATTAAAAAAGTAAGTTTATATGACTAAAACTAAAAAGGATTTAATTGCTCGAATCTCTAAAGTTACGGGAATTAATAAAAATGAGGTTGGAACCGTTGTAAATTCTTTTTTATGTGAGATATCAGAATGTATTATGTCGGGAAATAAGGTAGAGTTGCGAAAATTTGGAATATTCTATACTAAACATAGAGGACCGAAGCAAGCAAGAAATCCAAAAACAGGTGTGGCAGTGAAAGTACCGGAAAGAACAGTGCCTGTATTTAAAGCAAGTAAATTTTTGTTTAAAAAAAGGAGTAAATAAATACTATGCCTTGTGGAAGAAAACGTAAACATCGTAAGATTGCTACCCATAAGCGTAAAAAGAGAAGGAAATTGGGTCGACATGTAAAAAAACTCAAGACCGGACATTAATCTTTTTACGGATTGATTTGTTGTATAGAGTGATTTTATTTAGAAAAATGCTTTAGCAACAAAGTGTGCTTGTCTGTGGTAAGCAGGTTATAAATCAGGGGAGGCGTTAATATGGTTATAATCGTATTGAGCTTTTTCTTAGCTCTATCAAACCCAATAATTGACCCTTTGTCGGATATAGATTCCACACTTAAGCCATTAAATAGTAAAAAAGTGCTTTTTGTGATTTCTCATAGAAATTTTAGAGATGAAGAACTTAAAATCTCTAAAAATATGTTTGAAAAATTAGGTGCCATTTCTATAATTGCTTCTTCGGATACAACTATGGCAAAAGGTATGCTGGAGATGAAAATTAAACCCGATATTCTTCTGGATTCCATAAATCCTCTTGAATTTGATGCTTTTGTATTTATTGGAGGTGGAGGAGCGAGAGAATATTGGGATAATAAGTATCTGCATAGTATAATAAATTTAGCATTTAACAAGAAAAAGGTAATAGGGGCTATTTGTCTTGCTCCTATAGTACTTGCCCGCTCTGGGGTATTAACAAATGCTAGAGCTACTGTTTGGGAGAACAAAGAGACGAAAAATATTTTTAAGGATGAAAGAGTTATATTTACGGGAAAAGAGGTAGAAACAAATGGACTTGTTGTAACCGCTAATAGTCCGGAAGCTTCAAAACCATTTGCAGAGGAGATAGTGCGTCTCCTTTTAAGGACAAACTTATCACGAGAAAATGAAATTATTGATACAGAGAGTAAAGAAGGCAAGCTGTGAAGTAGATGGGAAAATTATTTCTAACATAGGAAAAGGAATCTTAGTTTTTATCGGAATAGAAAAAGATGATACCATTGAGGTCTGCAAGCAAGTAAGCTACAAGTGTGTAAATTTAAGGATATTTGATGACCTGCGGGAGAAACTTAATCTTTCTGTAATAGATATAAAAGGTGAGGTTCTTGCAATTTCTCAATTTACATTATGTGCGGATTGTAAAAAAGGGTTAAGGCCTGCATTTGATAATGCTGCAAAAAAGGAACAGGCATTGGAACTGTATAAAACATTTATAGGCAATATAAAAGAAATGGGTATAAGTATAAAAGAAGGAATATTTGGTGCAAATATGACAATCTCACTTTTAAACGATGGCCCTGTAACCTTTATGCTTTCGAATTAGGAGATATATGATACAATCAATGACCGGGTATGGAGAATATTGTTTTCGCAATATTCGCTGTGAATTAAAAAGCTTAAACCATAGGTTTTTTGATGCAAATATTTTTATACCTTCTTGTTTGTCTCCTTATGAAATAAAACTAAGGCAACTTCTTAGAGAACGTATTGTCAGAGGAATGCTATATTTAAGGATTTTTATAGAAGCACCCGAAATTAAAACAGACCTTAAACAAGCAAAAGCTCATTATAATTTTCTTATTGATTTACAAAAGAATCTTAAACTTAACTCCGATATTCCAATAGAATTATTCTTACCATTTAAGAAAGAAATAGCACCGCAATGGAGTGTAATACAGAAAGTTGTAACAGGAGCAATAAATGCTCTTGTTAAATCCAGGATAGAAGAAGGGGCAAAGACACTCAAAGACATAAACGGTCATTTAAAACAAATTGATAAATTTTTTGATTCCATAAAGCAAAAAGTGCCTGTTTTAGAAGCAAAGCGGATGAAAAAGATTCAGGCTAATCTGGAAATAAACAAAGAAGATTTTAGCGAGGAACAAATGAGATTTGAGACTCATTTTAAGGCATTAAAGCGAAACATATCAAGTGCCGGCGTATCCGGAAAATATTGTGTGTTTTTACTTCAGGAAATGCAAAGAGAGTGCAATACCATAGCCTCTAAAACGAAAGATTCGTCTGTTGCTACACTTATCGTAAAATTGAAAGATGAAATTGAAAAAATAAGGGAGCAAATGGAAAATGTTAGATAAAAAAGTGGTTTTTCCTGTAGTTCTTACTGCTCCATCCGGATGCGGAAAAACAACATTGGCTAGATATCTGCTTGATAGTTTTTCCGATATAAAATACTCTATTTCAGTTACTACGCGAAAACCAAGGAATAAAGAAGTCCCGGACAAAGATTATTATTTTATCTCAGAAACAGTTTTTAAAGATTGGATAAAGGATGATAAATTTTGTGAATATGCAAAAGTATATGACAATTATTATGGAACACTAAAAGAAACTTTGAATGCCAGTTTATCTTCCGGATACAAAGTTTTAATGGATTTGGATATTCAGGGGGCAAAATCTATAAAATCTATTTACCCTAATAGTGTTAATATATTTATTTTGCCGCCATCCATAGAAGAACTTAAGACAAGATTATTTAATAGGGGAGGTGGTGAAAAAGATATAGACAAAAGGTTGCAATTGGCAGAGGTGGAAATTTCTCATATTGGAGAATTTGATTATGCTGTTGTTAATAATAATATCCATGAAGCAATAGCTAAAATTGTTAGTATAATTAGAGCAGAAGAATGTAAAATAACAAGATTAGTTGTTTAATTAAATAAAAAGAGAGGATTAATTTATGGAAGAAAAATTCGTTTCTATAGACCTAGTATGGGGAGAGTTTAAAAATAAATATGAGGGTCTTAACAAATTGATAGTAGAAGCAAAACATGGGGTAGAGCTTACCGGAGACACTCCTAATAAAGCAATTTTTAAAGCTGTTGATAAAATGCTTTTAGGAAAAACTGTCCCTTTGCCGGAAGCAGTTCCTGAAAAGGATATAAAACTTCCCTGAGGGTAGTTAATAAGCAGGTAAAACTATTATGTCCAGAATTGTATTTGGCGTAACGGGGGGTATTGCTGCCTATAAGTCTCTTGATGTGGTTAGGTGTTTCAAAAAACAACATCAGAATATAGATATTATTTGTATTCTTACCGAAGATGCTACGAAATTTGTTCAACCGTTATCTTTTTCTACTCTTTCTGGAAACGATGTTTTAACTGACCTTTTTTCGCCTCGTAAAACTCCTGTACATATTGAACTTGCTAAGTCAGATCTTATAATTGTAGCCCCTGCCACTTATAATTTTATAGGAAAAATAGCAAATGGTATAGCAGATGACTTATTGAGTTGTGTAATTGCAGCGTCAAAATGTCCTGTGCTTTTTGTTCCTTCTATGAATTCAGCAATGTGGGAAAATCCTATACTTGTTGAGAATATCAAAAAATTAAAAAAATACGGGTACTATTTTTTAGAGCCGGATACAGGTGCACTTGCTACTTTGGATGTCGGCAAAGGAAGATTCCCTTGTACCGATTTTATTGTAGAAGAAGCTCTTTGTCTTTTAAATACTTTAAAAAAACTTTCAAGTAAAAAAGTTCTTATTACTGCCGGCAAGACTGAATCTTACTTAGACCCGGTAAGGTGTATAACAAATAATTCTTCCGGAACAATGGGATATGAATTAGCTAGTGCTGCAAAGTTTCAAGGAGCGGATGTAACTCTTATTTCCGGGCCAACTGCAATTACTCCACCAAATGTAGAAGTTATAAAGATAAAAACCGTAGAAGAATTAAAAAATAAAACATTAAAGTATGCTTCTCATGCGGATATATTGATAATGGCTGCTGCAGTGGTAGATTATGTTCCTTTATCATATTCTGCCAATAAAATAAAAAGTTCTAGTAATTCTATATCTATAAAGCTTCAAGCTACTCCTGATATATTAAAGCTTGTAAAGACTAAAAACAAAGAATTATTTACTGTTGGTTTTGCCCTGGAAAGCGATAAACATCTTGAAAACGCTAAAATAAAGCTTAAATCGAAATTATTAGACCTTATAATTGTAAACGATGTAAGTTCTATCTCTGCATTAGATACACAGCTTACTTTGATAAACAAGAATATGAAAGTAAAAAAACTTCCATTGCTTTCTAAAAAAGAAGCCGCAGGTAAAGTATTGAATTGGATAATTGAGGAATATATATCGTCTTCCAAAACTGTTTAAAACCATTAAATATTCTTTTGTAAATTCAGTGTTCGGTTAATAATGATTAATTTTTTGAGTAAATTAGTATTTGTGCTAGTTATTGTTATAACAAGGACACTTCGTTTAAAAATAATTGGAAAAGCGTCTAAAAACAGGGCTATATATACTTTCTGGCATAATAGTTTTTTCCCTTTAATTTATCCATTTAGGCAAGAAAACATTGCATTACTGGTTTCGGCGCATAAAGATGGTGAATATCTATCAAGGGTCGCGACTTCGCTTGGTTACAAAGTAATAAGGGGGTCAAGCAGAGGGGCTCATGCCATAAGTGGGACACTTGAACTTTTGAAATTATCGACGAGTTCAATTGCGTTTGCTACGGATGGACCAAGGGGACCGAGGCATATCGTAAAGATAGGTATAATAAAGATTTCCGAATTATCAGGATTACCAATTATTCCTGCGGGAATAGGAATATCGAAATACATGGAATTCAATAGTTGGGATAAGTTTCAATTACCGCTTCCTTTTGCAAGATGTGTTGTTAATATAGGCAACCCATTTTTTGTAAAAAAATGTGATGAAGAAACTAGAAAACAGCTTGAAGATGAACTGGTTAAGTTAAATAAAGATGCTGAATATGCAATAAAACGAAAACCTATTTCTTCCAATGCTTAATAAATATAATAATTAATACCCATTCTAAAAAGATTTTGTTCAAAATATAGTTTTTCCTTGAAAAAATTCAAAACCGGATTAATATGATTTTTGTTATACTAAATTGCTATCAAGATGATAAAAATAATAAATGGGTTATATGGTTTTATTCGTTCACTCCATTCAGGAGGAGGAACTATAGTAGAGGGTATTCGACAGAGCTGGATAAAAGTCTTTAAAAGCTTCACCCAAGAGTCTGGTGTAATTCCAATTAAGCGAACTAAACAAATTTTTAGCAAGTGGGTATTACATTAAAGTATGAAAAAAATAATAACACTAATTGTCAGTGGAATACTGTTAATTATTTTAGCAGTAGTAATTATTAACGGTAGATTAATTTTTGAACGAACATTAACAAAAGTTTTAAAACAATACAAAATAATTCCTGCACAAATAGAAAGCGATATCTTTAATAAGGTCGTATTAAAAGATGTAACTTACGGCAAGATTGCGAATATAAAAAAGGTATCCATTTATTATACCCCGTTTTATATACTTAGAAAAAATATAAGCTTAATAGCAATAAATGATTTAATTTTAACTCCCGGCAATGAAATTAATAAAATAACATTTCCTTTTGGGGTAGATAAAATAAAAATATTCAACGGAAAAGCTATCACAAAGCCTTCAAACGATACAATTAACTATGCCAATATTACATGTAAGCTAAAAAAAACAGAGACAGGGTTTGAGATTACAATTTCATCAGGAGAATTATTGTTTAGTTCAAAAGGAATGCCTATTAAACTAAAAAACCTAAAAGGAGATATAAGTTTAGTTGATACAGTAGTTACGATAAACAAATTATCCGTAAACTCCGGGAATACGGAAATAGAAATAAAAGGTGAAATTTCGCCCAATAGTAAAGAATTTAACTTTAACACAAAAGATTTATCACTAAAAAACATTATAGAAGATGTATCTGGAAAAATAACGTTAACTGCTTCTTTAAAAATTAAAGGCATAGATACCACATTGACGGCAGAAACAAAAATAAAAAATTTGAATTATAAAAAGAATTATATTGGAGATATTATAACGGATGCAAACTACTCAAATACTAAATTGCAATTACAGATAAAGAAATGGACTCTTGGAAAAATGTTTTGTAGCGGGACAGCCGTTGCAAATCTTAACGGGCAACTTTCTTCTTATAACGCAACTCTAATCGGGCAAAACATAGATTTGTCCGTTTTTAACAAAAACATACGTTCTGACTTAATTGGAAAAGTAGAGGTTATCGGAGAAGGGGAAAAAGCCCAAATAGTTCTTAATTCATCAGGTTCAATAATGGGATTCAAATTGGAATCTTTAGTTTGTCTGATGGAAATCAAACAGTCAGGAAAACCTAGTAATATGCCTCACATTGAAATTAAGAAATTTGAAGCGAAAGAGAAAGAGACCGAAATCAAAATAGCGGGAACTATAAATCAGGACAAATGCAATCTTTTAATCTCAGGCAAAAAAGTAGGTTTGTCTAATTTTGACTCTAAAATTAATGGGGAAACAAGTTTTGACTTTATCGTAAACGGCAATCCAAAAGACCCTGTGGTATTGGGAAGTTTTTACATCAAGGGATTTGAATTCGATAAAATTAAAAGCGAATATATTTCAGGGAATATAAGATTTAATAGTTTATTTAAACCGGAAGGCGAAGCAGAAATTGATATTGCTAATATGAATCTATATAATAACGAACTTAATAGTTTTAAAGCTATAGTAAAAGCTGACAGTGGTAGGACACATTTTGATGTTTTAGCTGAGGGGGAAGAAGCAGGATTGAAATTTAAAGGTAATGGAAATGGGCTTTCTTTTACCGGAACGGAGTTTCTTTTTTACTCTCCAAAAGTTAAAATTACAAATAAAGGAGATATGAATTTTAAATTAGCAATAAATAAGGTAGAAATAGAAAACTGGAATATTTTAATAAATAATTCTTTATTTTATCTAAATGGTATGTTTTCAAAAACTTTATTAGATATTGCATTGCAGAGTAGTAAAATAGATTTACATAATCTGGCAGATTCGTTAGCAGGAACATGTGAGTTAAAAAGTACTATAAAAGGTATTCCTACTAATCCACAAGTAGATTTGAATGTTTATATAAATAAGTTTTCATATAAAACTATGATAGCAGATGAAATAGTTTTTAAAGGTATGTATAAGAATGAAATGTTTTATATTGAGACAGGCAAGTTAACAAGGGGAAGTCGTTCCATTTTATTAGATGGGGAGTTGCCTATGGCAAAATCTTTTAAAACGAGCGACAAACAAATAAAAATAAATCTAAATGTTGTTAATATTGAAAATGAATTTTCTTATATGTACAGAGATTTTTGTGAATTAGAAAACTGTAAAATAAATGGCAAGCTGGTAATTTCCGGCTCTTATAAAGTACCTACAATATATGGAAATATTGGAATAAATGGAGAAGCTTTGAAAATAAGGTCTACCGATACAAGGTTAACACAACCAGATATAAAAATAAAATTCGATGGAGATAAAATAGTTATAAATTCATTTACAGCAAAGACTGTGGGAGGGGATGTTAGTCTAAGTGGAACTGTAAAAATGCCCGAAGAAGTTAATATAGGGGTTCGTATAAATAATTTAGAACTAAAAAATATAGAAGACATGAGTGCAAAAATTTCGGCTTCTCTTGCCATAAACGGCTCTTTTAAAAATCCGAAGGTATCCGGAATTATAAGAGTAAAAGAAGCAGAAATTAACACAGAATTCAGAACGACAAAGTCGGTTAATGTTCAAAGCCCTATGGATTATGATTTGGAAATAGATTTTCCGGATAAAGTATGGATAAAAAATACGATGTTAGATGCGGAGTTATCGGGTAATGTTAGACCCCGTAAAATAGGGAACGAATTCTTTATTGCCGGGGATGCGTCGGTAAAAAACGGATATTTTTATTACTTTGATAGACCATTTAAGATTGATACAGGAGAAATTAGATTTACAAATTCGGAACTTAATCCTATAATCAATATTTCTGCTTCGACTACAGTTAATTATACTTCAGAGAAAAATAATACTACAGGAGCAGATACTACAAAAAATATTGTGCAAGACACTATAAGTATAATTGTAAATGTAAGTGGGACTTTAAGAGAGCCCAAAATGATACCATCATCTAAACCTCCAATGCTGCCGGAAGATATAATGAGTTTACTTTCTCTAAATATGAAGGCCAGTGATATTTCAAAGCTTGAGTCTGCTCGTTATCAACAAGCTATAGGGAATAAGGTTACATCTTATTATCTTTTCAGGAGAACCGGTATTCTAAATGAATTAAGGCAACAAGTAGGTGTAGATGTATTAAATTTGGAACCAGAATTATTCGGAGAGAAAAAAGCAAGATTTAATGTAGGGAAATATGTTTTAAAGGATTTATATATAAATTATACAAATGACCTTTTTGCGCTTTCAAAACAAGAATTTAAAGTAGAATATACTCCATGGAAATATGGTGCTATTGTTGCCGAAAGAAAAGAAGAAGTAAATAGGGTAGGTATGAAATTAATATTAAGGTATTAACTTTCTCTACTGATTGATAAAAGTTTTTAGTTAAGTCCAAATGACAAAATTTCTGAGAATTTTCTCTATCCTACTGATTCTTGCGTGTATTTTAAATTTGCCACTTAGGGTATTTTCTTTTAGAAAACCGTGGGTATTAGTTTTGATTGATACTTCAAAATCAATGAGCGTAGGGAACAGAATTGAAAAAATAAAAGATGCATTGCCTTATATTAAAGTAAGAAAAAAAATATATGGATTTGATAGCATATCATACCTTATAAAGGATACTGTAATTGCGGGAGGGAATGAAACCAATATTGCTAATGCATTTAATCGGAACCCATCGGCATATATTTTATTCTCAGATGGGGTTAATAATAGTGGGGATGACCCTATTGATATAGCAAGGAATAAAGGAATACCGATATATTCTATTAAAAACAATGATTCAATACAGAAAGATATTGCTATATTGGATATTAATTACAACAAAATAGCTTATATAAGGGATACTGTTTACATAAACCCTATTATTAATAATACAGGTTTTATAAATCAGGAAATTCAGGTATTACTGAAACGAAATGGGAATTTAGTGCAACAAAAAAAAGTATTATTGGCTATTGATAATAAAAAAACAGAATTGGAATTTTATGTTAATGAAATAGAAGCAGGAGAGTATTCGTATGAGATTTCTATCCCTGAGCTGAAGGACGAGGCAACTTATGATAATAATAGCAAGGAAATTAAAGTAAAAATTATTAATCCGGAAATAAAAGTCGGTTGGTTCAGTAATTTCCCTACATGGAATTTCAAGTTTGCAAAACAAGAACTTCTTGCGGATACTTCTATTGAGTTTGATTGGAACATAAAGATAGGAGATAATAAATATCTTTCTGAAAACGGAATTATTAATAAGCCCTATGTTAATCCTGATTATGATGTAGTGATAATTGAGAATTTTGATTATTCTGATATAGAAAAATTTATAAATACAAAAACAGGAGTAGTCATTATTGGGGAAGGAGAACAAGACATATCTCCAATTTTTATAGAGAATAAAAAAATCATTGAAACTCAATCCCCCATTCAGGTTAAGGAAATATCAATATTTGGTGAAAAATTATTACCTTCCTTAAAAGAACTTTATGCTGTGAAAGGAATAAAAAGCGGGGCGAGAGTTTTATGTAATATTTCTGACCTGCCCGGGGAACAGGGCAATCCGGTAATTGCAGCGTGGACATATCAATATAGGAAGGTTGTGCATATTGCGGCAAAAGATTTATGGAGATGGAATCTTGCCACGCCAAGGCGGGATGTTCCGTATTCTGAAATGAAATTCTGGGATAAGTTAGTTAGATTTGCAGCAGGACGCGAGTCAAAAGTATATATGGATTTGCAGCCAGTTTATGAAGCAGGGAAGAGAATAGTTTTTACTGCTTATTCATATAATGAAGATTGTTCTACCTGTGAAAATAATAAGATTATAGTTAAAATTCAATCCCAAAAACCAGGCATTGAATTCAATGTCCCGCTTTATTCTATAGGGGATGGAAAGTATGAAGGTTATGTAGATTTTTTATCATCGGGAGAATATAAATATAGGGTAATTCAAAAAGATACTTTTGAGATTGTAAGAGATTCTATTTTAGGAAAGTTTAGTGTGATAAATAATAGCGAATTACAGATTCTTACTCCTGATGAAACATTTTTACGGACACTGGCAGATGTTTCGGGGGGAAGATATATAGAAGACATAAAAGAACTTGAGAATATCAAATTAAATGTAATAAATAAAATACTTTTTTATCCAGCATATCAGTGGATAACTTTGTTGTTTATAGTTTCATTGTTATCTACAGAGTGGTTTATTCGTAGAAAAAAATAGAGGCAATTCTTAGAAATTCAGTTGCACTTGAGCGTTTAGTTTGTGGTCTACCGGGTAGGTGGGCGTTTTGTTCCCCTGGTAGCTAATAATATAATTAGTGTTCATTTTACCTGTGATTGTTATATTCGCATCCCAATCAAGGCTTATTCCGGCAGGGTAAATAGCTTGGATGTTTAAGGGAATCCGGTTGTTTCCCAACCAGTGTGTTACTTTGAATCTACATCCCATTGTAGCAGGGACCTCAAAACTATTATTATTTCCTGCTAATGAATTCTTTGTTATTTCATAAGTAAAAGAAGGCTCTATATTATAGCCGTAAAATTTATATTGAGGGGATTCTTCGCTTAAACTAACATTTCGTGTTTCGTATTGACTCGATAGGTATACTACGGGTTTATTGAGTATATTTTTCCCGATTCCTGCAGTATTTGCATCTTCTTTCCATATACGAATGTTATTTCTGTAATTTTGTATAGTTTTGTTAGTATAATTAAACGTTAAATTTTTATATTTTGCTTCTGTTAACCATATTCCCTGTTCACCACAAGTTGGTATGTTATATAATTTATTTTCCCTGTAATCTTCTCTTGTATAGGTTAAAACAAGAATTCCTGCCTGTATACCGTAATTAGTTTGATTCCTATCATCAAAGGCATCGGTCGTTCTTTCCCAAAATAATATTTTATCTCCTTCGCCCCGCTTAATGTTCCCAATTTTCATTGTGATATTAGTGTTTGGGGAAAAAGTAAATGAATTGGTAAATTGAAAATTTTTATGAATGGAAGAATTCCCTGATGGAACTAGTTTTTTCTCATAATTGCCATGATAATTCTGGTAATATGTCCCCGTGAGAGAGTCTCTACTGAAGCTACCTTTTCCGGGGGCTACCTCATAATATTCTTCCTGAAAAAGTTGTTCTTCTGAAGAAGAAAGATTATATCCAATATTCATATTTCGTGTATTGACTCTTAAATTTCCAAGGTCAACAACGTATTTATTCCCTGAATAAAATTTTTGTGTATAAATATAAGCTAAGTCTATAGGGCGTTTGGTAATACTTATGTTATTTGAAAGAGTTCTTGCGTTGAAGTTTTTGTTTTCCTCCATTCCGATATTAAATATGGAGTTTTGAATTCCTATTCCTTTTAATTCATTGCTCGTTTTGTACTCAGATGTATCTGTTTGGGATTTTATTATCTTATATTTACAAAAAGGTTCAATACTTTTTATTTTATAAGACAGCAAGAATTCATTTGTATTGTTTGTTTTCCCGCCATTATATTTATAGTATAGAGAAGGAAGTTTATATGGGGATAGAGTTATCCCTAATTGTGGTTTGATATCTGTTGCCGTTTTAGTTATTTTCCCATCTATTCCGCATCTGAGTGGTGTAATTGGCGCTACAGAACCAAAGACTTCACCATATACCCGGTCAAGCGTATCCGTTGTTCCCGGGAAATAGAAAGTTGAATCAATAGTCCTTGCGCTAATACCGGCGCCCCATAAAGATTTCTTGGTTTCAATTTGAGTAAGAAATGCTTTGCCTGTTTTTTGATTTGCATTAGATTGCCCTAAGGTATTGGGTGAAAATTGTGTTGCTCCTCCGGCAAGAGTAAAATCGATACCTTTTACCTGACAGGAGTAGTCAATATCCATAACTAATTTGTCTTGCGGTAAAGATGTTTTAATCATTGGAATATAGTCGCCGCTGTCCTTGCCTACATATTTGTATCCTCCAATGAAAGGGTCAAATTTGTAATCTCCTTTATTAACCATAGTAAAGCGAATTTCATAATCACCTTTATTATAGCCTGCATATTCATAAACGCTATCTTTTTTGGCATAACTACCTTTATTTGTTCCTTTAAATGTAGCTCCTGAGACCCATCCATATAGAGAATCATAAGAAATGTCTTGAAAGTTAGCAGGTTGATGCGCATCTATAATATCTTTTTCCTTAAACAACATTGCCTGTAGGGTGCCTGTTTTATTTAATTTCCCGTTTACCATATATACGCTATTTTTATATTCATCTTCTTTTTCTTGAAAAGAGATTATTATTTTATCTTCATCTTTTATTGGAACAATGTTTGTAAACGTAAGAGACCCATCGGAGTAATCAATAATGTATTCTTTGCCTCTTTTTAGGTAGTTCCCGTTTAGTGCTACTTTTTCAGAACCTGCAATAACTGTATATTGAGAAGAAAGTTCATAAGGTCCCTGTTTCCCAAATTTTCCCTGAAATTCTTTTTTAATCCACTTGCCTTTTGAAATGGCACCTCCAAAAAGTATATTGGATTTGTTTTGATTTTTTTTGTCAGTTGCTAATTCGCCGGTTATTCCTTCAAGCTCTCTATTCAGAGTGCCAAAATGCGTTTGATTATTAAAATTAATATCTCCGAATTTTAGTTTAGAATTACCTTTGTTTATTTTTATATACATCTCATCTAACTGTTTAAGTTCCTGAGTACTTCCTTCGGGTTGGATTGGGATGTTATCATCGCTTAAAACGCCCTCAACATTTACTTCACTTCCCATATTACCGTTTAAGCTAAGTTGTGTAGATTGGTCAAATTCCACATTTTTTCTGGAGTCTACTGATACGCCAAGTGTTTTTGAGCCATTTAAGAAAAATTTACTACCTGATTTTTTATTGGAAGGCATTTCTGAAATAGATGCCTGACTATTATCAGGCAAGTTTTGATTGGTAACCCCGCTGTCAAATGGACTAATTGTTTTATTTATGGTAGAATCTTTTAATGATGTGGCATCTAGAGTTAGCGAATCGGTACTTTTGAAACTTCTATGACAATATTCTTTTTCTAAACTTGAAAAAGGATTAAGTATTTTAGTAGAATGGGAAAGGGTGTCAGAACGAATTGTAGAAGTTATGATTAATAAGCAGAAAATCCCAACCATACATTGAAAATAAAAAGACTCCTAAGAATTGTCAACTTAATAAATATAAAGAAGTTATTTATTTTAACTTGCGGCGATGCCAAAGAAGGAGGAACATTAAGAGTGCAGTGATTGCGATACCCATTATAATCCAGAATGCAAAAGGATGTTGTTGAAATGGGATTTTTACATTCATAGAAAAAACAGAAACGACCAAAGTAGGCACCATAATACAAATAGTAATTATGGTAAGGGTTTTCATAAGAACGTTAAGATTATTGCTTATAACGCTGGCGCGGGCATCCATAAGACTGGCAAGAATGTTTGAATAAATTTCTGCCTGTTTGTAACATTGGTTGTTTTCAACATAAATGTCGTCCAGATATTCTAATTGTTCTTTAGATAAGTCTATTTTTGTATAACTATTTTTGAGCTTTTCAAGAAGGACACTGTTTGAATTTATAGCATTAAGGTAATAAACCAGACTTTTTTCAAGAGCAAACAGGTTTATAAGGTATTTATTTTCCATAGAAAGATTAATTTTCTCCTGAAGTTCATCAGAAAACATATTAATAGCTTTCAAGTGTCCCAAAAAATGGTAAACAGACCCATAAATTAATTTAATTATAACCTCGGTTAGAGAAGAAACTTTTGCAAAATGCTTGCCTTCAAAAAGCTCAATGTCTTCGGAATTCAGGATTATTAATTTTTCCTTAAAAAGAAAGATACCTGTGGTGGTGACTCCAAATAATAATGTATCTTTTTTGGAAAAGTTTTTAGGCCTTTTAAAAATTATAGCAATATACTCCGGTTCAATTTCCAATCTGGAGATTTCATCAGGGTCTAGAGCGGAATTTAAAGTATGTTCATCCAATCCATAGTTCTCGACAAGGTGCTTTCTGTCACTTTCATCGGGGTCTGTGAATAATAATATAGTGCCATTTTCATCCTTGCTTTCTCTAATTGCATTTTCGAATATTTTATATTTTTTCAGCATATTTTGTAATCAATCATTGCTACAACGGCGATGTTTTATATTATTGTTAAGTTATGATTTATCGGTTTATTGTCAAGAAATATATTGTAATTTTTTATTTCGCTAAGGCTATTTCAAAAACGAAATCACTTTACTTGGTTATGGCGTTAAACTTTTGGATGAAAATAAATATTGTCAGAATTGTGGTGTGGAAACAACTCAGGTCTCCATAGTTTGTATAAAATGTGGTGTAAAACTTTCAAAAAAGGGAGAAAAACAATGACCGGGAGTGTTACTTTTTCTATTTTTCTGTTTTTTTGGGGGGCCTTTTTTACTTGGGATATACAGGGGTTTAAAAAATATTTACTTTAGGCGGACTCGGTGTATGGTGGATAATTGACTTAATTTTGATAGTTTGCAATGAACTTAATGTAAAAATTTATTGACAAAAGCTATTGCATAATTACTTTTACCCTATGATTGCATTTTATGCTGTGCTTGTATTTATGATTGTTTCTGCAATAATTGCCTGTGAAATCAAGGATTTACTAGGAGCAGTTATTGCGATGGGAGCTGTTGGGTTTTCACAGGGGCTTTTATTTCTTATGTTACAAGCTCCGGATCTTGCAATTACCCAGGTAGTTGTGGAGGTTTTAACTCTTGCTATATTTATAGCCGCAATATCAAGAAGTACAAGGGTAGATACGACAAAACATATATTACCTGCATCAATAGTAGGAATATGTGTTCTTGTTCTAGTTATTATTGGCACTATACAAGCGATAGGATTTTTGCCTCCGTTTGGTTCTCCACTTATGAGAGTTTCGGATTTTTATATTAAAAATGGATTAGTCCAAACAGGAGCTCCCAACATTATTAGTGCTATAATTCTTGATTATAGAGGTTATGACACGCTTGGCGAAGCTACGGTTTTATTTACTGCTACTATAGGGGTGCTTGTTATCCTCAGAAATCGCGGGAAACAAAAAGATAAATAATTAAAGGTTTCTCAGCTTCACAAAAGTAGAATCCCAACATCTATAACATCTATCGGAATAGGACGTGCCATCCGGGTAGTTTCCCGATTCAGTATAATTTAAAAATCTTTTCAGCGTTTTGCCTATTATTATTATTTTAATTGTTTTTATGCTATCCAATGATGCAGTTGCTACCGGTCTTGTAAATTCAACACTTTTGTCGTCCATATATCTAAATTCGAGATAATCGACACCTCTTGCAATTATGGCAGTATCCGTAACTCCGTTCATATTCGTATTTTTATAAAGGTTTCCACCGGAAATGCTATAGCCAATTTCTTCACCTATATCATATACTCCATCTGTATCTGCATCAGTCCTTATCCATATAAGATTTGACTGTGCATCCACTACTCCGGGGGTAAAAGCGGGTGCGGCAGCTTCTTCCGGATTGAAGCCGGCGCTTCTCAAATCTTCGACCATAATATCAAGTGCCCCGCGGACATTTGTGCGAAGGTCAATCAAAGAAGTTTCTCTTTTGTAAAGCCTTTGATTATGAAGTTGTAAAGATATTGCCGATGTTATAACTATGCCTAAGATTACAAGCGTTACAAGGAGTTCGACGAGGGTTAATCCTTTTTTATTCATGGTTGCTCACTTGTGTTACAAGGTTAATGCTTGCTTCGTTTCTAATCACTCTGCCGGGAGGTGGCCAATGACATACAATGTTTGCCTGTATTAGGTTTCCTACAGTGGTCAGACTCCAGTTTAAAGTTATAGTTTCAACCTTATAAGTACCACTATCCTGTCCGGCAGATATTAGATATTGGAGGCTATCGTATCCCATACTTCTTATTTGTTCTATTTTGTCTTCGGCAAGTATTGTTGCCTGACTTATTCTATCCGCTCTTGCATTTACTATTGCAGCTGTCGGGAAAAGCCTTATCATTGCGAGAACTCCAACTGCAAGTATAAGTGTTGATACCAGAACCTCTATTAAAGTAAAACCTTTGTTATTCATTCTTGCACCTCAATATAACCAGTAGCTGGTATAAGGTAAAATGTGACGCTATCATTTTTCACATTAACGATATTGACATTACAGGGAGTCGTAAGCGCCGTTCTATCTTGATGGAATTCATAAGTAATATCAAAGGAATTTGCTATTTCAATTCCTTCGGGGAGTGTTTTTACAGCTCCACCCGGGCTTATCCTATAGGTGTTAGTAGCCGTTTCAAATATAACCTGACAGTTTTTTTGTTCGGAAAGAGCATTTGAGCGGGCTGTGCGTAAAACAGCGAGAATTTCATTTTTAGCAGTATCCAATCTGGTTTTTACTATATAATTCTTGAAACTGGGAATACTGATTCCGATAACGATACCCATCATTACGATTACTATCATTAATTCGGTTAATGTCCACCCCTTGTTTCTTTCCATAATAGTAGTATGTTTTTATTTTATAATTCTGTCAATGGAAATTTTATTTTGATGGTATAATACAAACAAAAAAACTTGACACTATGCAATATTCCTGTAAAACTTGCCACATTCGTTTGGATGTAGATTAATTTCTAAATAGAAAAAATAGGACGTAATATGGAAATTATTAAAAATGTAATTGATTTTTTACTTCACATAGACAAATATCTTGAAGTTATCGTCCATAATTACGGAACGCTTTCATATCTTTTCCTTTTTCTTGTAATATTTTGTGAAACCGGACTCGTAATTACACCATTTCTCCCGGGAGATTCCTTGATTTTTGTGATAGGAACTATTGCAGCTAAAGGGGCGATAAATGTGTTTTTGCTTTTTTTTGTTCTAACATTTGCAGCGATTCTTGGAAATACGGTTAACTATTGGATAGGGAATTATTTTGGAGAGAAAGTTTTTGCAAAAAACCCTTTATTCAGAAAAGATTATCTAGAAAAGACAAAAGAATTTTATAGAAAACATGGGGGAATAATAATTATTATTACGAGATTTATGCCAATTATAAGGACATTTGCCCCATTTGTTGCGGGGATTGGAAAAATGAAGTATGCAAAATTCCAGAGCTTTAATGTGATTGGTGGAGTTGTATGGGTTGCATTCTTTTTATTCGGAGGATATTTTTTCGGGGGAATTCCATTTGTTCAAACTCATTTATCAGGAATAATATATTTAATTGTTTTTATTTCTTTTGTTCCACCGATAATTGAAATCTTGAAGAGAAAGTAATTATTTATAAGATTTAGGTTTGTGTATATAGTTCTCAAATCCATTATCTATAAAATTGCAAAAAACTTGACTTCCCTAAAAAAGATATTATATTCAATAATTAATTTCGTGTGCGGGTGTAGTTCAGTGGTAGAACGCCAGCTTCCCAAGCTGGATATCGTGGGTTCGAGTCCCATCGCCCGCTAAAAGAGTATTATTTATGGTGAAAATAATGTGGGGCGCTTAGCTCAGTTGGTTAGAGCGTCTGCTTGACGTGCAGAAGGCCGTGGGTTCGAATCCTACAGCGCCCAAATGAAATACTGAGATAAAGGAGGAAAAGGAAATGAAAAATAAATACTCGCCATATTTGGAAATTGGGATTTTTTTATCTGCTTGTTTGTTGATTTGGCTGCTTGCTTATCCGCAATATAAAGAAAAAATAGAAATAAAGCAAAGATATATGATAACGGTAGATGCGTATTCTTTACAAGCAGCTGTTGAAAATTATGCGGCATATAATAATGGCAGATTTCCAAAAGAACTTTCGGAAATCGACAAGTTCTATACTCCACCATTGAATTCATATACAAAAACCCCCATTACAATAAAGGATATACAGGTTTTTGAATATGATTTAAGAACGGAAACAAATAATCCGAATGCTGATGGACAGAATGCAAGCCTAAAAGGGACAATTGGTGGGTTGGCATATGGCTATTATATTGCGCCTGCCGATTCTTTTCCATCTTCTTACGGGATAATAGGTTTTGATAATACGGGAAAGCCACTTGCAGAAAAGTTACCTTCCGGAGAAATAAAAGTTTTTGTCCTTAACTCGGAAGAATAAGTTTTCTTTTAGGCGTGTGAGCTTTTATACTACGCATTTACAAGTCAAATAATTAAAGGGGTAACAACACACGATATTAAATTAGATTTATGCGGTTTATAGATAATTGGGGGCATAATGACTAAAATTATCGGGGTTATTGGGGGCGCAGTTTGTAACGAAGATATTTATGAAATGGCTTATGAAGTAGGTAGGGATATTGCTAAAAGTAAAAATATAGTTATATGTGGCGGTCTTAGCGGGGTTATGGAAGCTGTTTGCAGAGGCGCAAAAAGTGAAAACGGGATTACTATAGGCGTTCTGCCGGGAAGGACGAAAAATGAAGCCAATAAATGGGTGGACATACCAATAGTTACGGGGATGGGGCTTGCAAGAAACATAATAATCATAAGGTCAAGCGATGTTGTTATTGCAGTAGACGGAAGAGAAGGAACTTTGTCTGAAATTGCTTTTGCTAATATACTTGAAGTTCCCGTTGTAGGATTAAACACATGGGAAATTGACGTTCCTATACAAAGAGTTACTAATCCTTCCGAGGCAGTTACACTGGCAGTAAAAATAGCAAATGAAAGAGTTCATATATTAAAAGAACCCCTTATTTAATGTTAATTAGAGCGAATATATTAGTAGATGGTTTGGTTCAGGGAGTATGTTATAGAAGATTTGCGCAAATGAATGCGAGGAATTTGGAATTGACCGGATGGGTAAGGAACTTATATGATGGAAGAGTAGAGCTACTTGTAGAAGGCGAAAGAGGGTTAATAGAAGAATTTGCAAAAACATTGCAGGTAGGTCCGACATCGGCTGATGTTAAAGGAACTAAAATAAATTGGATGGAATATAAAGGAGAATTTCAGGGGTTTCAGATAATAGATTTTGAATAAATTGCTTACAGTAAATAAAAGGAGATAAATATTATGAGTTACTCTAAAACTGTTTTACCAAATGGATTGAGAGTGGTTACCGAAAGAATTGAGAACGTCCGTTCTGTGTGTCTTGGAGTGTGTATTGTTCAGGGAGCGCGAGATGAAACGGATTCCGAAAGCGGTATCTCTCATATGATAGAACATCTTATTTTCAAGGGGACTCGTAAAAGAACGGCAAAAGATATTGCAATACAGGTGGATTCTATTGGTGGGGAACTAAATGGTTTTACGGCGCATGAATTTACGTATTTTTATGCAAGATGTATGGATGAACATTTTGAATTTGTATGGGATATTCTTTCGGATATAGTAAAAAATGCCAAATTTGAGTCAGAGCAGATAGAATTAGAAAGGAATGTTATACTTGAAGAAATCAAAAGTTTTAACGATTCCCCATCCGAGCAGGCTTTACATATTCTGTCGCAATTATTGTTTGATTCACATCCGTTTGCCCGTTCAATTGCAGGTCCTGAGGATAATGTAAAGAGATTTTCACAGGAAGATATTTTAAAGTTCAGAAACTCTCATTACAAAGCGCCCGGGATTATAGCAGTTGCATCAGGTGCAATACAACATAAGAATTTTACTGAGCTTGTATCTAAAACACTGAAGTTTCCAAAAGAAGATTTATCTGCAAGAAATAATGTTTTACCTGAAAATTTATCTTCAAAAATCAGACAATTAGAGAAGAAAGATATCTCCCAGATTCATTTGGCTATGGGGACTAAAACTATAGAATACAAACATAAAGATAGGTATGCGTGGTCAATTCTAACTACTATTATGGGTGGAGGAATGAGTTCAAGACTATTTCAAAGATTACGCGAAAAAGAAGGTCTGGTTTATGAAGCATTGTCTTTTCTTGAACTTTTTAGTGATACAGGAATATTTGGGACGTATCTTGTTACTGACCCTAAGAATGTGAATAAAGCAATTGATTGCGTGTGGGATGAATTTGAACAGCTCCGGAAAAATGGGTTGGAAAAAAAAGAGTTGAGTCGAACGAAAGGACAGTTGAAAGGGAATCTAATGTTAAGTTTAGAATCTACATCTTCAAGAGTTGCAAGTTTATTGACCAATGAAATGCATCTTGGAAAATATGTATCTCCCGAAGAAACGATAAAAAACATTGATAAAGTAAGCGCGGAGGATGTTTTAGAGATAGCAGATAAATACCTCGTCCCTGAAATTTACGCTATCTCAAAAGTAGGACCACTAAACCTAGAGTAGCGTTATCATTAAAGGGCGGGTTAAGTTTCTCACCGCAATTTTTCCAAAACAGAAGGATAGAATATCGTTTTAATTCCCCATTTTTGTCTCTTTTGGTAGAAGTTTGCCTAAGTGGAATGATAAATTTTTTAGTTGCCGATTTTAATTCTAAGATTTAAGGTTTAAATTACGATGGAGATGGAACATTCCGCCCTGGCGGAGATTGAGTTCAGGGATTTAAAAGGAGCTGTTATTCACGATTTCCCTTACAAAAAGGCAAATCGTAAATGCCCGCATACTGCGCTTATATCAATTACACATTCGGGAGCTTGTGTTCATAATTGCCCTATGTGCTATGCGCGAGCATACCCATGGTCAATAGAAAATAAATTAATCGTTTATAAAAATTTAATCCCTAAATTGGAATCTGAGATAAATCAAGCAAATATATTACCGCCATTTTATATATCTCAGGTAAGTGATGCGCTACAACCCGTTCCTGAAATACGGAAGATTACATTTGATATAGTAAGATTACTTGTAAAATATAAATTAAGTTTTAGAATTATAACTAAATCTGCCGATGGGGCAATGGATTTATTGCAAGAGATCCCGGAGTTAATAAAATATCCTTATTGGTATATTGCAATTACGGTTGAGGCAACGGAGGAAAAACAGGAAATTACGTCTCCCGGGGCATCTAATATTAGGAATAGGCTAAATGCAATAAAAGAATTGACGAATGCCGGCGTATCGGTTGTCGGCAGAACTGACCCAACAATATTAGGATTTATGAGTATGGAAGAAGTATGTGGAAATATAAGACAACTTGCTTCTGCAGGGGCAAAACATATAATTGGATCTCTTGGATATTATAATGTTTTGTCTATGGGCAGATTAGTTAATGCATTAGAAAATTCACAATGGCGGGATTCCATCCCTTTAATAGAGAAGTTCTATGGGATCAAAGCGGACAAATTAAATACTTATCCGACGAATAAGCGATTTATGACATCATTATCTACTCGTATAAAATTTCATGCTATATTGAAAAGTACAGCAGAACAAAGTGGTTTAACCTATGCGGTATGTCTTGAGTTGCCCAGTAAGTATGATTCAAGCGATATTAAAACTTGCGAAGCAATGCCAAATAATTTTGTTCATATTAAAGGAAATGACGGAGAGTTTCAACCTATAAACTGTGTGGCTGACTGCATCAGAAGCTGCCCGGACATTCAAAAGCCATTGTGTGCAGTAAATGGGAAAATACCTTTTCAAAATTACCCGTATAAGTTAAAAGATTTAAAAAAGGTAAAAAATTCTTTTGTACCAACCCGCTGTCAAAATAGTGAAAAACAATATAAATTTCATTAGCTTATTGGTATCCGGCAGAATTGGATAGGAATCTCTAAGGACTTAGTCCAAGAACTTCGTATAATTCCAACTAAGCTAACTAAACAGATTGTTAGCAAGTTGGTATTATGTAAAAAATATTGACAGACCGTTAAAAGGGAAATACTATATTATGAAAGTGTTAGAAAGGAAAATATGAACAAAAAAATATTTTATGTTTTTTGTCTCTCTATTCTTATCACACAATCGGGAGTTTTTACAAATTCCTGTTTCGCTAAAAGCAATTCTACCGTACCGGCAATAGATAGTAAAATGTTTATCCCGGGATTGCCTCAATTGGAAAAAGGCGAAACAATGAAGGCTTACGGAATAATGGGCGGAGAAGCCGTTACTTTACTTTCGGGATTAATATTTATGGTAAGCAGTAATAGTGAGTACAATAAGTATCAATCCCTGGATTCTACCACTGCGCCTGCAGAATTCGATAACCATTACAACAAATCAAATTCTTACGGGACAATCAGTATAGCAAGTTTTGTGCTTATGGCAGGCATATATGCATACTCGGTTGCGGATGCAATGTTTTTGTCCAAACCATCGCCTAAAGCAGTAAAAAAACATTATAAAAAAGTAAAAAAATATGGATTATCTTTTGAACCTCAGGGGAACGGCATAGTTTTATGCGCGAGGAGGACTTATGAATAATAAATTCTGTTGCTTGATTCTTGTTCCACTTATTGTCTTTGGTGTTGCGGGTTGTAAGAGAACGAGAAATAATCCGTATGACCCATTGAATAGCACTAATAATGGCAACAATGGTAATGGAACAGAGACGACAACGGGCGCTTCTTATAGAACCGTGTTAATAGAAGAATTTACTAGCACGGGCTGACCAAGCTGCCCTCCTACAGCCAGTGCGCTGCATACCTTGGAAAACGAAGCAAAAGATTCCTTGATTGTTCTTGCTTTTCATGCCGGTGGTTCTTTTGCGGGTCCGGTTTCTGCAAGAGGAGATCTTTATTCCGTAAAAAGCACTCCTACTACTGTATGTGATGGATTTGCACCAAGAGTCGGACAACCCCCTACTGTTCATAGAACCGATTTTAATACTCGAAAAGTTGTCCCAATGTCTCTTAAAATTGGACTCGGAGGTTCTTCTTACACTGCTTCTTCAAAAAGCGGAACTGTCAAAGTTCATATTACGAATACAACGGGTGCTGCAATAACCGGAACTATGTACGTTGTGCTTGTTGAAACTAATATTGCTTATTCATGGCAGGGTGAAAGTACTTTGTATAATGTCGTGAGGGATATGTTGCCCGACCCAACCGGAAAATCCGTATCCATACCGGCAAATGGTTCACTTGATGAAACAAGAGCTTTTACCATTGGCGCAAGTTGCAATGCCAGTAATTGCAGTATTGTTGTTTTTATACAGGCAAGCTCTAAAGAAATATACCAGGCTGCAAGATATAAGTGGTAAAGCTATTTAGTTAAGTTTTTATAGGAATCCTTATTATGATTATTTTTTATTTTCTTGCATTGAATTTGTGGTCTCAAACTAATTGGTCCGGCGGAAGTGGCCAGCTTTTATGGTCGGATACTACAAAATTCTTTAATAAGAAAAATGTTAATTATTCAAGACTCCCGGGAAGTATTTTACTTGAGGCTCCCTATGGATGGCAGAATACGGGGCAACTTGAAGGTGCACAAAATATATGGGCTCTTGCTAAAACTTACGATAATGTGCTTTATGCCGGTGGCGATAGTGCGGCACTTAAAGGATTTGTTTTTAAAACTACGGATTACGGAAACAACTGGACGGATATGGAAGTCCCTTCCTGCAATTGGGTACATAGTTTGCTAATTCAAGATACTGTATTATATGCAGGAACTGATGTCGGAGTGTTCAAATATACTACAAGCTGGAGTTCTACAAATTTAACGAAATCCGTAAACGCTTTGCTTATTGCAAAAAACGGTACGTTCTATGCGGGAACGGGAGATGGGGAAATTTATAAATCATCGGATGGTAGCGTTTGGACTGCCGTAACTGTCAATAATGGAACACGAATATGGAAAATCGTCGAAGATTCCGAGAATAACCTATATGCGGGCGGAAGTAGGGTCGTTAAAAAAGATACGATTTCAGGAGTATTTAAATCCACGGACGGACTTGTTTTTGATACGACAATGTTTCCACATATAGATAAAGTTGTTTATTCACTTGCTATGTGTGATTCTATAATTTATGCAGGAACAGGCCCTGATTTGGGAAAAGTTTTCAAAAGCAGTAACAAAGGTGTTAGTTGGGATACTACGCAAACACTATCTTATACCTATTTTGTCTATTCTTTATTAAAAGGGGATAATAATGTAATTTATGCAGGAGTGGGAAACCAAGGCGGTTATTTGTATAAATCCGTTAATGGCACAAGTTGGACTTCCGAACAGATAGATGTCCAGATAAGTTCAATATATTCCATAATACAAACTAAGAATGGTTTTTTATATCTTGGCTCTAATGCGGGAATGGCTGGTGACGGTAGAGTGTCAAGAGCCGGTTATTTTACTTCGGGCTCGTTTAGATCATCAGTGTTTATAGCAGACTCGGGAAATAATATTGATTACGGACAAGTTATATGGGATGCATCTTTGAATACCGGAACTATGGAAGTCTGGGTAAGAACAAATACTAAAGAGGATATGTATGAAGTAGGAGTAGATTCGGTTCGCATAATGAATTCCGGGGATACGATACCCGATAGCTTTAACAATAAAGGATATATTCAGTATCAGGTTAAATTCGCTACTCCAACCTCTGATTTAACACCAATTCTAAACTCAATCGAAATTGAATTTACTCCTAAAATAGGGATAGAAGAAAAATCAAATATTAAAAATCAAATATTAAAAATAGAAGCTTACCCAAATCCATTTGTTGAGAACGCCGTTATCAGTTATTCCGCCTCAGGTGGATTTCGCTCTGCTCAACAAGAGAAAGATAAAGAAACAGAAATACGGATTTATGATATAAGTGGAAGAACTGTATATAAAGTTGACAAATTAAATAAATCGTCTAAAAGTTTAGTATGGTCACCTAAAACCTGCCCTGCAGGTATATACTTTGTAGAAGTCAAATCGGCGGATTATAAACTAATAAAAAAATTGGTGAAAATTAAATAAATGGACGAAAAAATAGAAAATACTAATTCAATTCCGGCTGACTTGGGTGAAGAAACACTTGATGCAAGATTGACTACTCCCGTAAGAATAGCAGGTGAAGAGGAAGTCGAGTTTTCATTAAGACCTAAAAAACTTGAAGATTTTGTCGGGCAGGAAAGATTAAAAGAAAACTTATCAATATTTATTCAGGCTGCCAAATCCCGCGATGAACCGCTTACCCATGTTTTGTTTTTTGGCCCGCCGGGACTCGGGAAAACTACGCTTGCCTACATAATAGCAAATGAATTAGGTGTCGATATTATACCTACTTCGGGACCTGTGATTGAGCGAATTGGTGACCTTGCCGGTATATTAACGCGCTTGAAATCTAAAGATACCTTCTTTATTGATGAAATACATAGGCTTGATAAACAGGCGGAAGAATATCTTTACCCTGCTATGGAAGATTATAGAATAGAAATTATGATTGACCAGGGGGCAAATGCAAGGTCAGTAACACTGAATCTTTCCCCGTTTACTTTAATCGGCGCAACAACCCGCTCGGGACTTCTATCTGCGCCAATGAGGTCAAGGTTTGAACTTACGTTCAGATTGGATTTCTATTCGCCGGAAGATTTGGAACTTATCGTAACGAGAACCGCAAAACTTTTGGAAACGTCAATAGATAAGGCAAGCGCTTATGAAATTGCGCGCAGGGCAAGAGGAACGCCAAGAATCGCAAACAGATTGTTAAAAAGAATAAGAGATTATGCTCAGGTAAAAGGTGATGGGACCATAAATCTTGAACTTACAAGATATGCTCTTACACAACTTAACGTTGATGAAAGAGGACTTGATGAAATGGACGAAAAAATACTCAACACAATAATAGATAAATACCAGGGTGGACCTGTAGGATTAGGAACAATCGGGGCCTCAATAGGTGAAGACCCCCAAACTATAGAAGAAATGTTTGAACCGTATCTTTTACAACAGGGGTTCATAAAAAGAACACCCAAAGGAAGAGTCGCTACCCCGATTGCTTACGAACATCTTGGTAAAAAAATGAAACCTGCATCAGGTGGATTATTTGAAAAATAAAAGAAAGGAGCAAAATGTTTAACCCGGATATATTTAGAACGTATGATATAAGAGGTCTTGCAGATACGGAACTCACTGACGATGTCGTTTATGAATTAGGACTTGCCTACGGCGTATATATAAAATCCAAAATCTCAAATTCGAAATCTAAAATTAAGGTTGGAGTAGGCCGCGATGTTCGTTTATCTTCGGATAGGATATCGAAAACTCTCATTAAAGGCATTATTGACTCAAATCTGGACGTTACTGACGTAGGAGTTGTGCCAACACCTGTGCTGTATTTTTCTGTTTTTAAGTATAATTATGATGGCGGAATTATGATTACGGGCAGCCATAATCCAAAAGAATACAATGGCTTTAAAGTTTTGGTAGGAAAAGAAACTATTTATGGAGATGAAATACAAAATCTCAGGAAATGTATGGAAAAACTGGGAAACGAAAAACAGGAAATAACCCTAAAAGGGACGTTAACTAATTTTAGCCCGGTAAAAGATTATATAGATTTAATTAAAACAAAAATAGATGTTAAACCAAAAAGTAAATTTATTATAGACCCGGGAAACGGAACTTGCGGTCCCATAACTATGCAGATTTTTAAAGAATTAGGATGTGACGTGGAAGGTATAAATTGTGTCCCGGATGGTAATTTCCCCGCGCATTTGCCCGATCCTACGGTTCCAAAATATATGACACAGTTGGTAAATCGTGTGCGTGAAACAAAAGCGGATTTAGGAATCGGATATGATGGAGATGGAGATAGAATCGGCGTAGTTGATGAATTGGGGAACGTAATATGGGGAGATAAATTGCTGGGCGTTTTTGCAAAATATGTTCTCAAGGATAAACCCGGTTCATCCATAATATTTGAAGTTAAATGCTCGCAGGGATTGGTGGAATACATAAAATCATTGGGTGGAAATCCCGTTATGTGGAAAGCAGGACATTCGTTGATAAAAGCAAAAATGAAAGAGTTGAATGCCCCGCTTGCAGGCGAAATGTCGGGGCATATGTTCTTTGCCCATAATTACTATGGCTATGATGATGCCATATTTGCAAGTATTAAAGTGCTGGAAATATTATCCAAAGATAAAAGACCTATATCGGAAATAGTTAATGAAATACCGTCTTACTTCTCAACTCCTGAAATAAGAGTGGATTCGGATGATAAAACAAAATTTGAAGTAGTGGAAAAACTTAAAAATTATTTTAGGGGGCGATATCCTATAATAGATATAGATGGCGTACGAATACAGTTTGACGACGGATTCGGACTTGTGCGAGCTTCAAATACTCAACCCGTGTTAGTGCTGAGGTTTGAAGCCCAGACGGAAAAAAGATTAAACGAAATGCAAGCCGAAGTAATGGGGAAACTGAACGAACTGCTAAAAAAAGCATAGTATGTTTATGCGAAATATTTTTTAAGAATAATGGAAAAATTGTTTTTTCTTGTTTTGTTTGTTATTATAGGAAGCGTTGGTTCGGTTATTGCCGCAAGTTTGTTCTTGTTTTTTCCAAAAACTATAAGAGAATCAATGGTGCCGAGTTTGGTAAGTTATGCCATAGGCGCTTTATTAGGAGCAGCTTTTTTAAATTTAATACCGGAAGCATTAGAAAATATTAATGTCGGTTCCTTTTTTATGACTATGCTTGTCGGGATCATTTTGTTTTTTATTCTTGAGAAACTTGTAATCTGGCGTCATTGCCATAACAAAGAATGCCATGTCCATTCTCAAACCGGGCCGCTTATTTTGATAGGAGATAGTTTTCATAATTTTGTTGACGGTGTTGTATTGGCTTCCTCGTTTTTAGTTTCTATCCCGGTGGGAATAACAACGGGCATAGCTATAATCGGACATGAAATTCCTCAGGAAGTGGGCGATTTTGCTATTCTTCTTAATAGCGGTTATTCAAGAAAAAAAGCTATATTTTATAA
The DNA here is from genome assembly GCA_028716385.1 of bacterium. Taxonomy (GTDB): domain Bacteria; phylum Hydrothermota; class UBA3073; order JACQXS01; family JAQTXJ01; genus JAQTXJ01. Next base: position 836,268 of record JAQUPX010000001.1, read on the forward strand.
CGTAATTTCTTCTCTTGTAAGTATTCCTGCGGCTATCGGAGGATATTTTATGCTCGGGACTATGAAAACTCTTATCCCTTACATTATGGCAATAGGTGCGGCAAGTTTTTTATATATAGCAATAGGAGATCTGATACCGGGATTGCAAGAGAGAGTTGGCATGGGGGATACCGTTATACAGGTTTTACTTATAATAGCAGGAATTATGACTATTTTATTATTTCCTCATCATCATTAAAAGGAGAGAAAAATGAGTGAACTTGGTTCGTTAAGATTGGCTTATGGTCAAGCTTTAGTTGAACTTGGAGAAAAAGATCCGAATATTGTAGTTCTTGATGCGGATTTATCCGCCTCTACCCATACGTATATGTTTCGGGAGAAATTTCCGGAAAGGTTTTTCAATATGGGAATAGCAGAGGCAGATATGATTTGCACTGCGGCAGGATTGGCAAGTTGCGGAAAAACGGTATTTGCTTCCACATTTGCAGTTTTTGCTACGGGAAGAGCGTGGGACCAGATAAGATTGTCTATTTCATATCAAAAATTACCGGTTAAGATAGTTGCAACACATGGTGGACTTGGAGTTGGACCTGATGGATACTCTCACCAGGCAATTGAAGATATCGGATTAATGAGACTTCTACCCGGTATGAAAGTCGTTGCGCCTTGCGATGCCGTGCAGACAAAAGCAGTTATTCACGCCGTTGCTAAGGAACCGGGACCTTTTTATGTAAGAGTTTTGAAACAACTGTTGCCGCCAATTTATAAAGAAGGTTATGAATTTAAATTAGGTTCCTCGAATTTATTGACGGATGGGAAAGATGTTACGATAGGTACTTACGGTATGATGGTTGCGGAAGCTCTTAAAGTACAAAAATCATTGGAAGCTATGAACATATCTGCAAGAGTAATCGATTTTGCATCCATTAAACCAGTAGATAAATCCGCCATTATGAAAGCCTGTGACGAAACCGGCGCTTTCGTTACCTGTGAAGACCATACAGTAATAGGTGGGCTTGGTGATGCGGTCGCAGAAATAATTTTAGCGTATAAACCGATACCGCATCTAAGAATCGGTATGCAAGATAGATTCAGTGAATCAGGTTCGGCATCGGATTTGTACGAAAAGTACGGTTTGACCGCGAAACACATTACACAAAAGATAAAAGACTTTTTAGAAAAATAAAAATGATAGAACTTAAAGACGTTTGTAAATTTAATCTTAAAAACATAAATTTCAAAATAGAAAAGAATGACTGGTTTGCTATTCTGGGACACAATGGTGCGGGTAAAACTACTATTTTGAAATTGATTTATGGTGTTGTGAAACCGGATAAAGGAAATATAAGTTTATTTGAGAACAAAATAAAACAAGCTTCAATAAAGAAAAAAATAGGTTTTATTGCGCAGGATGGCGGGGTTCTTGATAATAAAGACGTTATTTCAAATTTATCCATACCTCTGAAATTAAACCGTAAATACAGTAAAAATAAAGTCTCTACGCTTATTGATAAATTAGGACTCGGTGAGTTTACCAAATTAAAAGCTTGTGAACTGCCAGCTTCCAGACGCCAGCTGCTTAAAATCGGAATTGCTGTTTCTAAAGAGCCATTGGTATTGTTAGCGGATGAACCTATGGAACATCTGGATAATGAAAAATCCGAACTTGTTCTCTCTTTATTTAATGAGTTGCATTTGATTGGAACGACTATTGTTTTCACTACTTCCAAATCCGTCCCCGAGTATTTTACAAAAGGAATAAGTTTAAAAAACGGTGAAATTATAGAAGAATTAATAAATAAGAAAGAAGTTTCCGAAATAGAAGACTGGAAGGTGGAAGACTGATGAAAAAACGACCTTTGCTTTTTGATTGGGCGATAACAAAAGAATGTAACCTCAATTGTCTGCACTGCAGGGGAATGACAAGAGCGGAGTTGCCGAAATCCCTTATCCTAAAAGTAGCACACGAATTGGTAGAACTTAAACCCGAATGGGTTATTATTGAAGGTGGCGAACCTCTTACAAGAAAAGGAATATGGGAAGTTTTTAGTATATTGACAACGGGCGGGCTGGATGTGAGTATGATTACGAACGGGACGTTATTAACGGAAGAAAATATGGTTAAACTCCTAAAGTTAGGTGTTGGAATCCAGATTTCCATTGATTCGCCTTATCCCGAAATTTATGAAAAATTACGAAGGGGCGCTAAATTCCAACAGGTAACTGAAACCGCAAAGCAACTTTCAAAAACCGGGAAATTGCACGCGATAAATTTTGTATTATCAAAAGATAATTATAAAAGTATCCCCGATATGTTTAAACTCGCAAAAGATATAAATGCCGGTCTTATAAACATAATCGGATTAAAACCAACAAAAAGCTATAAAACTAAATTGCTTTCCTCTGCGGAATATAAAGAAGCTATTTTAATGACAACAGAATCTTCCGGTAAATATGGGGTGGATTTCTTTTTTGATGAACCTTTTTTTAAGGCGGCTTGCAAAGAGTGGGGGGTAGGGCAAAAAGACACGGGCAAAAAAAGCAGAATTGTAGTATCCGAAAAAAATGGTTGCGTGTTCGGGGAATATTTATTTATGGAACCGAATGGTGACTTAAAACCTTGCACGTTTGCAAACTATGTCGTCGGAAACGCAAAAGAAGGAATTCTTAATGTATGGGAAAGTTTATTGAATTCAGAATTTATATTAAATATAAATAAAAAAACTAATAGAAAAGGTGTATGTCTTGAATGTAAACATTTGGATATATGCGGTGGTTGCAGGTCCCGTGCATACGCACTGACGGATGATTGGTTGGAATCGGATATTGTCTGCCCGATTAAAGATTTGTTAAAATAGGAGAGAACAATGAAAGTAGTTGGTATAGACCCGGGAACAAAAGGATTTAGCGTGTTGGGAATGGACGGGGATAAAATATTTCTGGATGAAATGTTCCCTACACAGGAAATAGTTTCAAATATGAACAAATTGGTCAAAATAGTAACCGGCTATATGCCGTTTGACGCTTTAGTTGGTCCATCGGGATACGGATTGCCCGTTACGTCTATTAATAATGCTTCCGAAGAAGATTTTGACATTATGCTACCAAGGAAAAGCGGGAAAGTTCCTGTCAATGACGCGATTAAAAGCTTTTTTTACTCTGCAAAAAAAAATAAATTACCGCTTTATTTTACTCCCGGTGTTATTCATCTGCAAACAGTTCCTGCTTACAGAAAAGCAAATAAACTTGATATGGGAACTGCGGATAAACTTTGCTGTGCTGCATTAGCTCTGCAACAGTGTGCTTTGAGGAATAAAAAGCCCTATTCCAAATGTTCTTTTATATTTTTGGAAGTAGGATATGGGTTTACTGCAGCTATAGGAATAAATAATGGTAAAGTTGTAGACGGGCTTGGCGGAACTTCAGGTTTTGCCGGATTTTTATCCCCGGGCACAATAGATGCAGAACTTGCAATACGCATAAAAGAACAACATCAGGAAGTCGTTTTTACGGGAGGCGCAATAAGTCAACTAACGGGGAAACAAACTGAACTTGAGAAAATCGTCAAAAGTAAAGGAGTATGGGAAACAGTAATTGAATCTGCAGTTAAAGATGTTGCCGCTCTTACCGTTACTACAAAACCTGAAGAGATAATAATCTCAGGAAGGCTTGCGAGAATTCCGGTGGTCCAAAAAGAATTAAAAAAGAGATTATCTGAATATGGAAGAGTATTTACTTTGACTAGAAAAGCAAAAAATGCTTCGGAAGGCGCAGAAGGAGCCGTACTATTAGGAAGAGGTTTGATTGGGGATAAATATGCGGATTTAATAAAAAGCATCGAACTAAAAAAAGCAAAAGGAACTATGTATGATTATGTTACTATGAAAGTTGAGGTAAAAAGATGAACAGGTTTTTGAGTTTCTTGATAATATTTGTAAGCGCAGTCTTTATGATGCTTGGAGTTAATATTTTCAACAAAATAAATAACCTGTATAAAGGTGCGGAATTCCGTGTGTTCTTATCGGAAGAGGCAAATGTTGATTCTCTAAGAAGTGTAATAGAAAATTATCCGGGAATTGATGAAATCGTTTATATTTCCAAAGATGAAGCAATGACTGAGTTTAATAAGAGTTTTAATAATGCAAAATCTTTGCTTAATGATATTATGGGAAATCCTTTTCCTGCATCTTTCAAAATTGTATTTCTCCCGAGTCATTATAAAAATAGCAACTTTATCGTCAGCTTATCTTCTGCAGTGTTAAATCTACCGGGAGTTACGAATGTAACTTATTCTAAAAAATGGCTGAGTACTTTAAATACGATAAATGTTTATTTCAATTGGCTTTCTCTGGGATTTGGCGCGCTGTTGTTTTGCTTTTTATTGTTTATAGTGATAATAGGGATAAATAATAATATAATATTTTATAGGGAAGAAATAAAAGTGTTGAAAGATTTCGGCATTTCAAACTGGAAATTAAAATTCAGGTTCGGCTGGAAAACTCTGTTGTGGAATGTTCTATTTGCTGTAATTTCTATCGGATTCCTTTATTGCGGGTATAAATTTGTAGTAATGCAATATTTTATTGGCAATGAATTTATAACCGTATTTTTGCCGTTATTTTTTATGATTGGCTTTGTAGGAGCAATTGGAACATTGACTTTAATTGTGCTTTTGATAAATAAAATATAAGAATGAATTTATGTATAAATATTGGCAACAACAATATATTGCTTGGAACGTTTGTTAAAGAAAAACTATTAAATCCGTTAAGAATATCCCATAAAACACTTGTAGACGTTAAAGCTATATTTCCTGTAAGAAAACCTGAAAATATAATTATTTCTTCCGTTATACCAAATAAAAATGAATTGTTTTCAACTATATTATATGCTATTTACGGAATAAAACCTGAATTTATAACTCCGAAATTATTAAATGGTAGTTATGCCTCTATGGGAGCGGATAGGATAGCAAATTTGCTCGGAGGTAAAAAATTACTTGGACCGCCTGTATGTGTTATTGATTTTGGAACGGCAACTACAATAGATGTATTGGATAAAAACAATAGATATTCAGGAGGTATTATCATGCCGGGCATACAAACGGGCATTATGGCATTACATAATTCCACGGCGCTCCTACCATTAATGGATGATATAAATAAAACCAATTTGAAAACAATACTTCAGCGAACTACAAAAGAATGTATAGAATCTGGAGTTTATTTGGGAGAATATAACAGAATAAAAGGCTTAACAGATAGCATAAAAAAACAATTTAATCCGCATTTTGTAGTTACGGGTGGTATGGGGGAAAAGCTTGCAGAATTGTTGAATTTTGATTATAACTCCTGGCTTACACTGTATGGGCTTAATTGCTCCATATAAACAAGAAGTTAATCCCTAGTTAATTAAAATGAGAGACTTTACAGAGGGAAGTGTCATAAAACAATTGGTTCATTTCTCCATTCCTATGTTGCTTACGAATTTACTACAGGCAATGTATGAGATAGTTGATGCTATGTGGGTCGGGAAGTTAATAGGACACAAAGCATTTGCTGCGGTGTCGGTAACTATGCCGATATTTTTTTTACTATTATCGGCTATGATAGGACTTACTATAGCTACAACTATACTTGCAGGTCAGGCTTTCGGTTCAAAAAATATGAGACTGCTTTCTAAAGTATTGACAAACTCTTTTCTTGGAACCGGATTGATTTGTGTTGTTATATCGGCAATTGGAATCATTTTTAGTGAAAACCTGCTAACGCTTGTGAATACTCCGCCGGAAATAAGAAAAGATGCGCATACGTTTTTTGTCATAATGGTTGCCGGGATTGTTCCTATGTTTGGGTATAACTGGTTTTCCGGAGTTTTACGCGGGCTTGGCGATGCAAAGACTCCGCTATATCTTTTGATAGTTTCAAGTTTGATAAATATAACACTTGTTCCTGTTTTAATAAAAGGTGTTGGCCCTTTCCCGGCTTTAGGTATAACAGGAGCGGCACTAGGAACTATAATTTCCAGTATAATAATGCTTTTTGTAGCATATTTTTTTGTCTTGAGAAAACATCCTTTATTAAATATAAGAAAATGGGATTTTGCTTTAGATAAGGAAATATGGCGTAAAATATTTGTTATTGGCATCCCGGTTTCCCTGCAAATGATTGTCGTCTCATTGAGTGGGACGCTTATTATGTCGCTTGTAAATACTTTTGGTGTCCAGATGACTGCGGCTTATGGAATTGGAATGCAACTGGACCAGCTTGCTTTTATGCCTGCAATGGCAATCGGAATGAGCGTGTCTTCTATGGTGGCGCAAAATTTGGGCGCAAAAAGATATGACAGGGTGAGAGAAATTACAAAACTCTCTATTTTGTTGTCCCTTGCAATGTCTCTGGTGTTTTTTATTATTTTCTATACTTTCCCGACACAGGTAGCATCTTTTTTTACAAAAGAAAGTTCAGTGCTGGTTCTTACAAAAGAATATATAAGAATAGTAAGCTTTACATATTTTATTTTTTCGATAATGTTTGCTTTGCAGGGAGTTGTCCGCGGGGCAGGAGATACAATGTATATGCTGATTTTTGGCTTAATCGGATTTGTTGGCGTTAGGTACCCGCTTGCTTATGCCCTTACTAAATTTACTACTATGAGAGAATACGGAATATGGGTTGCAATATTAATCAGCACTTTTGTTGGACTCGTCCTTAATTATTGGTATTATCGCTCCGGCAGATGGAGAACAAAAGTTATAGTAACACATAGTCCAATGCCTGAAACGACATTAATAAGCGGAAAAGATTAAGAGAAAAGAACGACCGGAATAATTATTAATATTTTATTAAAGAAAAAATATCATAATCTTTAAGCTTGTTTTTCCCGGGTAATTCGGTAAGTTCAATAAGAAACGAGATTCCTACTATTTTCCCGCCTAATCTTTCTACAAGCTTACAGGATGCGAGTGCAGTCCCGCCTGTTGCGAGTAAATCGTCAAAAACAAGAACTTTTTCATCTTTTTCTATTGCATCTTTATGAAGTTCCAGAGCATCTGTGCCATATTCAAGGGTATATTCTTCTTTTATCGCTTCCGCGGGTAATTTACCGGGTTTACGGACCGGGATAACCCCTGCGTTTAATTTGTAAGCAAGAGCTCCGCCGAAAAGATATCCGCGAGCTTCCGTAGAGACTACTTTATCTATTTTTTTGCCTTTATAATGTTCGCATATTGAATCTATTACATAATTAAATGCTTTGCTATCTTTTATAAGTGTTGTAATGTCACAAAATAATATTCCTTTTTTAGGAAAATCGGGAACGGAACGAATTAATTTTTTTAATTCCATATTACCCCCTATTAGGTTATTTTTTTAGGTACTTAATGGAAAGAGGATTAATTCTGCTGTGGAAGGAGAGCTTTTCTTGACAATTGTATTCTGCCGTCATCATCAATGGAGATTACTTTACAAGGCACTTCTTCTCCCATTTTCACTTCATCTTCAGGAGTTTTAACTCTGTAATTGGCAAGCTGGGAAATGTGAATCATTCCTTCTTTTCCAGGTAAAAGGTCAACGATTACACCAAAAGGCAATATCTTTTTTATCTTTCCAAGATAAGTTTTGCCTACGGCTACCTCTTCAACTATACCTTCTACGATAGCTTTAGCGGTATTTGTCGTCTGCCATGAATCCGATGATATACTTACTCTTCCATCATCCGATATTTCTATTTTGGCGCCTGTTTTTTCTATGATGTCTCTGATAATTTTTCCACCTGGCCCAATTACATGTCCTATTTTTTCCTTAGGAATCATTATAATACTTATTTTAGGAGCATAAGCGCTTACTTCTGTTTTAGCTGTCGGTAATGCGGATATTAATTTATCAAGTATTGTCAATCTTGCTTCTCTTCCAAGTTTTAATGCTTTTTCGAGGAAATCAACACTTACGCCTTTATTTTTAACATCCAATTGAAGAGCGGTTATTCCTTCTTTTGTTCCTGCTACTTTAAAATCCATATCTCCGAAATGGTCTTCTTCTCCGCATATATCTATAAGTACGGTATCTTCAACCGCGCCGATAGCAACTCCGGCTACGTGTGATTTTATTGGTATCCCGGCATCCATTAAAGCTAGTGACCCGCCGCATACCGTTGCCATTGAGGAACTTCCATTTGAACTAAGAATATCGGATACTATTCTAATTGTATATGGACAATTTTCTGCTACCGGAATAACTTGTTGCAATGATTTTTCAGCAAGAGCTCCGTGTCCTATTTCTCTTCTACCGGGAGAGTTGAGTCTACCAACTTCTCCAACGGAAAAAGGAGGAAAATTATAATGAAGCATAAAGCTTTTGCGCGTTTCACCCGTTAGTTCCTCTATTCTTTGTTCGTCAATCGTTGTCCCGAGGGTAACCGTGCATAGAGATTGAGTTTCGCCTCTTGTGAATAAAGCTGAACCGTGCACACGAGGTAACAAACCCGTTTCACAGGTAATTTGCCTTATATCTGTAGGTCCTCTTCCATCTATTCTTGTTTTATGTTCAATGATTTGTTTTCGTAATATTTCTTCCTGGTATAAGTCAAAAACTTCACTTAATTCAGAAGCAGGGTATTTTTCGCTGAATTTTGTAACTATTTGTTTATAAGTTTCGTTAAGTTTTTGTCCTCTTGGAAATCTTTCTTTGATTTTAAGTGCATCTTCAATTTGTTTCCCGAATTCCGATAATACTTCAGTTTTAGCTTCGGTTATTGTTCTTACGGGAGCAGTCCACGATCTTGTTCCATCGGGTAGCTCTTCGTGAAATTTTAGAATGTCGTTTATTGCAGCCATAGCAACTTTTATTGCTGCTATTACGTTGTCTTCGGTAACTTCTTTGGCTTCCATTTCAATCATAGCGATACCTTCTTCCGTTCCGGCGATTGTGAGATTAAGAGAAGATTCTTCGGTTTGTGGCATAGAAGGATTTAGGATGAAGTTATTATTAATAAAACCTACTTTTACGGTGCCAAATGGTTTTGTATAAGGTATGCTTGATAGTCTAAGTGCAAATGAAGTTCCTAACATAGCCAGAATATCCCCATCATTTTCTTTATCTGCAGAAAGAACGGTAGAAATTATTTGAACTGGGAGCGTCCATCCTTCAGGAAACAAAGGACGAGCAGGTCTATCCATAAGTCTTGATGTGAGCGTTTCTTTTTCCGTAGGTCTGCCTTCTCTTTTGAAAAATCCTCCGGGTATCATACCTGCGGCATATCTGCGTTCCATATAATTACAGGTCAAAGGAAGAAAATTCTGGGAAGCTTCGGGTTCAGAATATGATCTACAAACGGTTGTCAAAACAATAGTGTCTCCACATCTCAGAAGACAGGAGCTGTCAGCGGTTTTTGCTACTTTATTAGGTTCAATATGTATAACATTTTCACCAATTTTAAGTTCCATAAATTTTTATTTTGTGGGGTTAAAACAGTTAAATACCTCTAATATCCAGTTTTTTTATCAGTTTCTGGTAGTCTTCGGGTCTTTCCTTTGATAAATATTTCAGCAAACCTCTTCTTTTGCATACCATAATGATAAGACCGCGTCGGGAGTGCATATCTTTCTTGTGAGTTTTAAGATGATCCGTTAGGCTGCTTATGCGAGCTGAAAGTAATGCAACTTGCACTTCCGGTGAACCAGTATCCTCTTTGTGGATACAGTATTGTTTTACCAATTTCTTTTTATCTGCTTTTTCCAACATAATGTTTTATATTAAGTATTTTTATAACTATGTCAACAAGTTTTTAATAAATTATTACTTTTCTCTGGGAATACTTCAAGCATTAACTCTATTTTTTCCATTTTCTGATTTAAACGATTACTTGTTTGTGTTATAATTTTGCACCATTTTAATTAATGACTAAATTATTCTTGTATTTAATTTTCATTGACTTTAAGGTCTATAAGTTATAGTATAACAAATGAAAACTATGAAAAAGGTAAGTTTTAAGACAATTGGTTGTCGGTTAAACAAATATGATACGGAATGGCTCAGGGAATCTTTTGAGTCTGCAGGATTTCAATCCGTAGACGCTGTTTCGGATATTTGTGTCGTTAACACCTGCGCAGTTACCTTAAAAGCTTGCAGGGAATCCAGAAATATTATCCGTTACCAGGCAAAACAAGGAATGAATATAATCGTTACGGGATGCGGAGCAAAACTTATTGAAAAAGAATTAAAGAATGTAAAAAATATATTATTTTTTGAGCCTTCTTTTGAAAAAGTAGTTACTGACTTTCTCAAATCCCCGTTAATTTCAGGGATAAACAGTTTTTATGGACACAGCAGGGCATTTGTAAAAGTGCAGGAAGGATGTGACCAATTCTGTAGTTATTGCGTAGTCCCTTACCTTAGAGGCAAACCTTCGAATAGAAATTTCGAAGATATAATTTCTGAAGTAAAAAGACTTCAGGAAAACGGGTTTAAAGAATTTACTCTTACGGGAACAAACCTCGGCAAATACGACAAATTGGTTGATTTGTTGAAATCCGTTGAACAAATACCTGGTGTTCATAGAGTAGGATTAAGTTCAATAGAACCTATCGGGATATCTGACGAATTGATAAATTTCGTTGCCGGTTCTTCTAAGTTTTCAAAATATTTTCATATACCTATGCAAAGTGGAGATGAAAAAGTTCTAAAATTGATGAACCGTTGGTATACTCCTGCCGATTTTTCTGATTTGATTGTAAAATTAAAATCAAATATTCCCGATGTTGCTATAGGAACGGACGTTATCGTGGGGTTTCCGGGCGAAGGAGAAAAAGAGTTTTTAAACACGTATGATTTAATTACAAAATTACCAATAGATAAATTACACGTATTCAGGTATTCAAGACGACCGTTAACAAAAGCTTTGGAGTTTAAGGATGAAGTTCAGGATGAAACAAAAAAACAAAGAAGCCAATTGATTTATGAACTCGGGGAAAAGAAATGGGAACAATTCCGAACTAATCTCATAGGTAAAACGCTGGAAGTCCATATTGAAAATGCAAAACATACGAAAAGTAAAGAATATACTGGGATAACTTCAAATTATATAAAAGTCTCTTTCTCGTCTGACAAAAAGCTAAATGACTTCGTAAATGTCCGTTTGGAAAGAATAGATAAACAAAAAACTTATGGGCAAGTAGTAGAAATTTAATCTTTTTTGAAAAATAAATTTTGTTTTTTGTTTTATTCTTAATTTTTTCTTTAATCTATTTAATATTTAATAAACAATTTTTCAGAATTTGTGTATATGCTTAAAAAGTTATTGACAAACAGGGAAAAGAATTAACATATATATAATATATTATGTGTTATGTATACAAAAAACATATAGGAGGAAATTATGCGTAAATATATTTTATTATTAGTGTTGATGATACTTTCGGTTGTTATAGAAGGAAGCAAATGGAGCAGAACCGGTGATGTAAATACGTGGCGTTCTGGGAGTGAAAGCGCAATGCTTACGGACGGTAGAATTATAACAATATCCGGGATGGAAATAGATACAACAAGTAGTATATGGGCAGGTACCTGGTCGGGCGACGGATTTCAAAATTATGAAGTTTTCAGTCCTGCGACCGGTAAATGGGTACAAGGAAATTTAACTGTCGGAGGAGAACATACGCTTGCGATGTTATTACCGGATGGAACCGTTTTGTGGGTAAATAATGATGGGAATAGTTCTATTTATGATCCAGTAAACAACACATGGACTTCCGGTTACAGTTTTGGAGGATGGCAGTGGCGAGCTTGTGGAACATTACTTGAGAATGGAAAAATTTTGATAGTTGGAAGAGATACAAGCCAAAGCTGTATTTTATATGATTGGAACACAAAAAACATAAGTGTCACGGCAGCAAGTAATTCACATCACAGTGCCGAAAAAGGAACCAGTGGTATGATAGAATTAATATTGCCGGACGGAAAAGTTCTTTTAATAGGCGGAAAAGATAGCACTAAATGTGAAGTTTATGATCCTGTTGGCCAAACCTGGACTAATACAGGTTCGCTAAATACATGGAGGAGAGCAAGCGTAGGAATATACTTGCGTCCGCCATGGGATAAAGTCCTTGTTGCAGGTGGGCTTTTTGGAGGGGCAGGAACGGAATTATGGGATCCTACTACCGGTATCTGGACTAATACCGGCAACTTAAATACTATACCAAGAAGTGCTTCTGCTATGGTATTACTCCCAAATGGGAAACCAATGATAATGGGTGGAGCCAACGATTTTTTACCTACTCTTTCAACAAAAAAATGTGAAATATTTGAACCTGATTCCGGGGTTTGGAGATTTACTGACTCACTTGAATATGCAACTCGATGGGGCAGATCTCATTTCCCGGCCGCAGTGCTTTATACGGGGAAAATATTGGCAATTAGCGGACACGATAGTGTTGCACAACACCTTGCCGTTAACCGCTACGGGTTAAATTATTCGTGCGAAATATATGATCCATCCAATGGAATAGTGGATTCAAGAATGCCATTAACAGATGCTCGTTTCTGCCATACTGCAACTCCACTTCCTATTATACATACTGCTAATTGTTCAACAAATATTTTTGTTGTTGGCGGAGAAAATGCCGGTGGTGTTTTGAAAACTTGTGAACTTTATAATTATAATAGAAATATATCATCTTTAACAGATTCACTAAATATAGAAAGAACTTGTCATGCCACAGTTTTAGTGTCTTCCGGGAAAGTATTAACGATAGGTGGGAGAAATTCCGGTGGAGCATTAAAATCTTGTGAACTCTATGATATAACTACGGGAATGTGGAGTTTGACGGATAGTCTTGAATATGCAAGATTTAATCATACAACTACAGTATTAAAAGATGGAAGAGTGCTTGTTACAGGAGGAGAATCGGGCGGAAGTTATTTGAATTTCTGTGAAATATATGATCCCAATACTAATACATGGGCAACTACCAACAATTTAACTAATTCACGGGCATCTCATTCTGCCGTTTTGTTATTTGATGGGAAAGTGCTTGTCGTAGGTGGTCATTCATCAGGTGGAGCTATAACATCCTGCGAAATTTGGGACCCGGGTACCGGCAACTGGACAAGTACGGGTAGTTTGGTAAGTGCAAGGTATTCCAATACTGCTATTCTCTTGCAAGCCGGGAATGTTCTTGTTGCCGGTGGAACGAATGGAAGCACGGCATTGGCAAGTTGTGAGGTTTATAATACAACAACCGGATTATGGAGTTCAGAAACTTCTTTAAATAATGCAAGATATTGGCATAATTCTGTTTTATTATATTCTGGGCTAGTATTAACAATAGGTGGATATAACGGGACAAGTGACGTTCAGACATGGGAAGTCTATGATCCGGCTACTCACAAATGGAAATCGGAAGGGACTATTTCTGGGAGACATTATAATACTTCTACGCTTATACCTTCAGATAAACCGTATGTTTTAATGATAGGCGGTAAAGATGCCGGAGGAACGGATATTAGTTCAATTGACAGATATGATGTTGGACTTGGGTATCGTTCGGAATGGCAATCAACAATAACAAATTGTCAGGCAGTTACGCAAATATCTTCCTCAATGCATATAGAAGGAAATCTTTTCAGGGATTATTCGGAAGCAGATGGCGGGAATCATTGTCATATAGTTTCTTCTGACCATCCGATTATGTCGTTTGTAAGAGTTGGCGGTGGCAATTGGCAAGGAAATGGTGGCGGAGAACTAATGTATATGCCATCAAGCGACAGCTGGGATAAGACACATACTAATATTGATTTCCCGGATACTGCCGTAGGTTATTATAGAGTATGGTCAATAGTAAACGGTATTCCATGTAAATGGTATCAGAGTTGCGCAGGAGCGGAGGAAGGAGAATCTAAAATCCAAAATCCCAAATCCAAAATAACAATATATCCCAATCCAACTACAGGCAGTATAAATTTTGATTTACGGGCATTTGATGCTACAGAAAAAACTTATTCTACTATTGATATCTATGATTGTTCAGGCAGGTCAGTGAAAACGTTGAAAACAAATAATTTTGAGGTTCAAACTGTTAAGTTAAATGGACTTAAATCGGGAATTTATTTTTACTCTATTAAATATAAGAACATACAAAACAAGGGGAAATTTACATTAATAAATAATAATAAGAATACCTAGGGGCTATTTTCCAATGGCTTCTTAGAGTCTGTCAACAAAGGAGGAAGTATGTGTAAAGTTTTATTTTCAAAGTCGAGGTTTGTTAGTTTTTGTTTGGTGCTGTTTTTATTCTCCGGTCATACTCCTGTTGAAGCGTCAAAAACTGTTGTTCTTACTTCTGATAGTTATAAATCGAGGAATGACAGCAAAGCATTTTTTTTCTCTAAAGGAAATATAGACACTTTGATGCCCGATATGAAACCGCCTTTTTATGCTTTATCCGCTACTTTCATAGTAGAATATGAAGCTACCTGTCTTACTCCTGCGGCTCCTTGTTCTATAAAGGCAATCTGGCATGGGATGAAGCTCTCCGGGCTCAGTGCAAAGGAGTGCAGTCTCTTTATTTGGAGTGACGCAAGTGGACACCCGGGCACAAGGTTATTCTCTCTGCGTTCATTGGAATCAGGTACCGGAAGCGATACTGGCATATATTCGTACACGTTACCCACTCCAATATATGTTTCAGGACCTTTCTGGGTTGGAAATTATGAATGGAGTCTTGCTTTCCCTACGACTGCAGTTGATAAAGTTCCAAGCGCGCCAAATAAATGGTCTACCAATGGGGCAACATGGCAAGATGATATTTTTGATTATTTTCATGCTGCTGTGGTAAAATACGAGGGAGAAGGAACGCCTGATATTAGTGTAAATCCTACGAGTATTATGTTGCAAATAGACAGCAGTAAGGGAAGTTACAAAGCGTCTCCTACTCCTATGATATCAGAAAATGATGAAAAATACTGGAAAGATATAGTATCCGGCGAAATATTAATCGGGTACAAGAGTAGCATTAATGTTAAAAATGCAAAATTAAATGAACTTGGTATTGCAGAAAAAGGAATAAATTTAGTAAATAAAGAGTTAGGTTCCAATTTTATACTTGTCAAAATTCCAAGTGGAATTGCAGAAGCAAAAGCTTTTATTGCTCGTATGAAAGCAAACCCTGATGTTAAATCTGTAGAGCCGAATAGGATTGTGAAAATTCTTGGTACCCCAAATGACCCATATTGGTCACAATTGTGGCATATGGATAATCTTAATGTCCCTGCAGCATGGGGATTAAATGGCTGGGGAAGTTATGCTATTTCCATCGCTATAATTGATGAAGGAACTGAATATTTTCATCCTGATTTAGTATCACGGTTTGGCGCTATTAAAGGCAGGGATATAGTAGATAGTGATGATGACCCCAGACCCAGTGGTTCGGATGAAGACCATGGAACATTCTGTTCCGGTCTTGCAGCCGCAACTATAAATAATGGAATTGGAGTTGCTGGAGTATCGAATGCGCACCTTTATGCCATTAGAGCATTAAATGGTGGCGTGGGGGGGGCCGATGCGGTTGGTCAAAGTATCCAATGGTGTATTGACCACAAAGTAAATTTAATTTCTATGAGTCTAGGATATGCGACTCCATCTTCCTATGTTGAAGCCGAATGTCAGGCAGCATGGGATTCGGGAGCTGTTCTTTGTGCGGCAACCGGAAATGGTGGTACAGAGGGAGTAGGATATCCTGCTGCTTATTCAACGGTTATTGCAGTAGGAGCAATAGAGCCAAATAACCAGAGATGTTCGTTTAGTACTTATGGAAATGAGGTTGAGCTTGTCGCACCCGGAGATACTATCACTTCAACTATCGCTGGTGGCGCCTATCAAGGAACATGGAATGGTACCTCAATGGCTACTCCTCTTGTAGCAGGTGGTGCGGCGCTTGTGTGGGCCGCAAACCCATATCTCACAAACCAGGAAGTGAGAGATATTCTGACTTCTACTGCAATTGACCTTGGGACTGCAGGACGGGACAAATATTATGGTTACGGGAAACCCAATATTCAGGCAGCAGTTCAGGCTGCGCTTAATAACAATACTTTGCCTGCCGATACGGGGACAATAACTGTTTCAAATTCAGGCTCTGCAGGTGGTGATTTAAATGTTACGGATATTTCGTATAAGGCACAGTGGATTAGATCTGTTATCCCGAGAAATTTTACTGTGATCCCCGGAAGTTCACAAGCGGTTACTGTAATTGCTCAAGCCAAACTTCCTAAAGGCTATTATTACGATACTCTTCATATTGCTTCAAATGACTCTACTTATAAACCATATCTTGTACCGATTACTCTTAAAGTAGGAAATCCCGGGATAGAAGACAATACGGATTATGGAGTGCGGAATGCGGATTTAGATGTTTCCCCGAGTCTGATTACAAGATTGTTATCCGTAAAATTTGCTATTTTTACATCTCAACGTATTAGCCTAAAAATTTATGATGCTGCCGGGCGAGTGGTAAAAACAATTTTTGATGGAAATAAAACGGCAGGTAATTATAGTTTAACGGTTAATATGTGTAATATTAATTCCGGGATATATTTTGTTGTATTACAACAAGAAAATACCAGGATATCCAAAAAGGTTAGTTTAATAAAATAACAAAAGCTTTCAATTTATAATAAAAAAGGAGTCTCTGTTTTTCAACAGAGACTCCTTTTTTTAACAAGAGTGTAATTCTAGTTATTTATTACAAACAAGTGCGCCGGTTGCGATTGAATAGAATTTCGATTCTTCCGAGTCTGAACGTGATGTAAGAATACAAGGACACATTGCGCCTGTCAAAAATGCAGCTATCTCACCCTTTGCAAGGTAAACACAGGTTTTGAAGAATACGTTACCTGATTCAATGTTTGGGAAAATAAGTATGTCTGCATCACCTGCAACTTCTGATTTTACGCCTTTAATTTCTTTACTTTCTTTTGAAACTGCCAGGTCCATAGCAAGTGGGCCATCAAGAATTGCACCTTTTATCTGTCCCCTGTCTGCCATTTTGCACATTATCGCTGCGTCCATAGTAGGAATCATTTTAGAATTTACTTTTTCAACTGCGCATATAATTGCAACTTTTGGATTCGGGTTGTCTAATTTATGCACCACGTTTATTGCATAATTTGTCATAGCAATTTTCTGAGCAAGGTCGGGGTAAGTGAGTACGGCAACATCAGAAACTGTCAGAAGTTTCGGATAGGTAGGGACTTCTATGATTGTTACGTGTGACAAAACGGCTCCCGGGGGGCATAATCCTTTTTCTTTATCTAATATCCCTTTAATATAAACAGCTGAATCGATAAGTCCTTTCATTAAAAAATCACATTCACCGTTTCTTACTTTTGAAATTGCAAGGTACAATGCTTTCTTTTTATCAGGTTCGTCTATAATTTCTAATGATTTGACATCTACTTTATATTTTTCAGCTACTTTTATGATATTTGCCTTATCCCCTGTAAGGATGGCTTTTACAATTCCTTCTTTTACTGCTTTTCCAACTGCTTCGATGGTATGAGGATCTTCTCCGCAGGCTACCGCAAGTCTTTTTGGTGCCTGTTTTTTAGCTTTTTCAGCTATTTCTTTTAGTTTGGTTATCACAATGCCCCCTTTTAATTATATGTTATGGCTTCTGTTTCGCCTTTTAAAATTCTTATAGCGCCGGCTGCGAGTGCTTCCATCTCATTCTCACCGGGGAATATAAATATTTCCCCTATGAAAGATATCCTCTCTTTTATAAGTTCAATAAACTCCTTCCATCGTGCGAAACCACCTGTTATAACGATTCCATCTACTTCCCCTTTCAGTACGGATGCGCAACTTCCTATTTCCTTTGCTATTCTGTAAGCCATTGCTTCAAAAACAATGGTTGCTTCTTTATCACCGGATTTTACCCTGCTCTCAACTTCTCGCATATCATTAGTCCCAAGCAGTGCGACAACTCCACCTTTCCCGGTTATCATTTTCTTAAGTTCTTCTTTGCTGTATTTACCGGAAAGTGCAAGTTCTACAAGATCCCACGCCGGCAATGTTCCTGCACGTTCGGGAGTAATTGGTCCTTCTCCGTTAAGTGCATTGTTTACGTCTATAACTTTTCCTTTGTGATGAGCGGCAATTGAGATCCCTCCACCAAGATGCGCAACGATAAGATTAACATCGTTATATTCTTTTCCGAGTTTCCGGGCTGCAAGTCTTGCAGTATATTTATGGTTTAACGCATGAAATATGCTTCTCCGTTTTATTTCCGCTATTCCCGTTATTCTTGCAGTGTCGTTAAGCTCATCCACTACTACAGGATCAACTATGAATGCAGGTATTTTAAGAGGCGAAGCAATTTCATAAGCAAGTATTCCACCCAGATTTGATGCATGCTCACCTTGTAGCCCGCTATTCAAATCTTCAAGCATCCTTGCATTAACTTTGTAGGTTCCACTTGGAATGGGTTTAAGCAATCCGCCTCTGCCTACAACTGCATTTAGTTTTTTAGAGTCTATGTTTCTCTTTTTTAAGACTTCATTAATTAATTCTCTTCTAAAATCTTTTTGATCAACGATTCGCTTGTATTTGCCGAGTTGGTCTATACTGTGGCTGATATTCTCCGAAAAACATTCTTTATCGTTATCGTAAACGGCTATCTTCGTAGAAGTTGAGCCCGGATTTATTACAAGTATCATCATTTTGGCATTTTATCTACCAAATTTTTGAGTTCTTTGTCTTTCTTTGCTTCGTCAAGGAATGCTTTCTTTGCCGCTTTTGCCATAACATTCCATAATTTCGGTTTCTTCTGGCATTCTTTTGCAAAGGCAAAAGCTCTCAACGTATTTACGTATTCCGGATTCTGGAACCTGTAAGTGAAGTTAGTGTGAATGTCATATTTGCCCTCGTATAATGCTGCGACATCTTCAATAAATACTCTTTCTTCATCCGTAGGAATAACGAATACTTTCACTTTTGATTTGGCTCCGGTTATATCCGATTCTGAATTTCTTGTCATTGCTGCTATATTTTTTTCTTCATCAACTTCAATCCCCAAATGCTCAAGGTTACTTAATGCTCTTCCTCTTATGATAGGTGATTTTTCACCTACGCCTGCCGTAAAGACTATTGCATCTATTTTACCAAGTGCAAAATTATATGCACCGATATATTTCTTTATTCTATAAGCTTCGATATCCAATGCTAGGTGTGCTCTTTTATCGCCTTTTTCTGCGGCTTCCTCGATATCCCTTCTGTCTGTATATTTGCCTGTAATTCCAAGGACGCCTGATTTTTTATTTAAAATGCTATCCATTTCTTTTGCTGTTTTTTGCTCTTTTCCCATCATATAAAAACCGATGGCCGGGTCGTGATCGCCTGCTCTTGTTCCCATTACCATACCTTCAAGAGGAGTAAGTCCCATTGAAGTGTCGTAAGAGACGCCTTTTTTTATTGCATTTGTTGATACTCCGTTTCCGATATGACATGCTACGATATTGCAATCAAAAGGATCTTTTCCAAGAAGGACAGCCGCTCTTTTGGCTACATAAAGGAAAGAAGTTCCATGAAACCCGTATCTTCTAACTCCATATTTTTCATACCATTCATAGGGAAGCGCATAAGTATAAACATAGTCCGACATTGTCTGGTGCCATGCCGTATCCATTATTGCCATATGAGGTATATTGGGCATAACTTCCTGTGCTGCTTCAATCCCTAAAATGTTTGGTGGATTGTGAAGTGGCGCTAGGTCCGAAAGGTCTCTGAATGTCTGCAGAACTTCAGGATTTATTATTACGGATTTTGCAAATTTCTCTCCCCCATGAACTACTCTGTGTCCTACCGCCGAAATAGAAGACATATCTTCTATTACCCCATATTCTTTGTGAGTAAGTGTATCAACTATTAATTTTATTGCCTCTTTGTGGTCTTTGCAGTCATGCTCTATTCGCAAAGGTTCTTTTCCGGGAACTTCGTGAAGACAGAAAGAACCTCCAACGGTAACTCTTTCAACTATCCCGGTTGCTAATGTGTTTTTTTTATCCCAATCATAAACTCTATATTTTGCAGACGAACTTCCGCAATTTAGACACAATATAGTCATTTTCCCCCCTAAAAATTTAATTTTTTAAGATATATATTAAAGTATCCTTCCTAATACTGAAAAAATAAAAGTCAAGTGTTTATAAAAAAATTTTGTAATTATTTTTCTAGTGATAGTTCCTGTAATGAATTTTTGAACTTCCGGGGGTACGAATTATATAAATTTATTTTTTTCTCTCTCCAAATATTACTCTTCCAAGTCTTACTATGTTGGCTCCTTCTTCAATTGCAAGTTCATAATCGTCCGACATTCCCATAGAAAGCCATTCCATAGATACTCCAGGAATGTTTTCCGATTCTATTTTTTCTTTTAACCCTCGTAATAATTTGAAGGCAGGACATGGGTCTTTTTCTAAAGGACCAATTGTCATAAGTCCGGAGATTTTTATATTCTCCAGAACTGCAATCTGTTTTAACATCGGAATCACCTGTTCCGCAGAAGTCCCATATTTTGTAACTTCTTCCGAAGTATTGACTTCAATAAGCACCGGTATTTTCCGGGATGCTCTCTTGTTTATTTCTTCGGCTAAATACAGACTATCTACGGATTGTATCATTGATGCCATTTCTAATATCTTTTTAACTTTGTTAGTTTGTAGGTGTCCTATCATATGCCACTTTATATCCGTATGCTTGAGTGCATCATATTTTACAAGCGCATCCTGGACTATATTTTCACCCATTACTTTGATCCCGTAATTATACGCCGCTTCTATTCTTTCAGGAGTGTTGTGTTTACAGGCGCCAACAATTACAACAGAGTCAGGATCTCTGCCGGTTTTTGCGCAAGCTTTATGGATCTTTTCTCTTATTTTTTCTATATTCTCTTTTATTAATTCCATATCTTTTTATGAGAGTAGTGCTAAAAACTTGATTTGTCAAGTATTTACAATGAAAAAACGTTAATTATATATTCGTTATTCAGCCTATCAAATATTTTTTTCACATTGACAAAGGTGGGTTTTCAGAACATAAGTAAATATTAAAATATTTGTCGGAAAATAAAAAAGAGAAAAATTAGATTCAATAGTATATTCAAATGAATCTCGAGAGTCAAATCATTGATGTTTTAAAGAATTGTTTACCAAAGCTTTCAAGAATTAATACTTATAAACTTGAACAAATAGAAACACATTCTTATCGTTTTTACAATAAAAACAATTCATTTTTTATTAAATGTTTTCCTAAAAAAGATATCCTTGGTTCTAATGAAATTCAGATTAATAAAACACTACTTGTTAAAGCCAACATTCCCGTGCCAAGTTTTGTTTTTGACTCAAAGACAACCGAAGCTATTATAGCTTGTTGGAAATGGGTTGACGGGAGTGATATCCGCACACAGAATAGACATTTACTACCCGATGCATTTACTATGCTGGGACAATTTCATCTGGAACAACGGTATAAAGGAAATGTTTGTTCATCTCTTACTCATAAGAGTTACGCTTCAATAAGAAAAATGTTAAAAGCCGAAGTTGATTTTCTATGTCCTTTATATGATAATGCAATCAAATTAAAATGTGCATCGATTTTCTCATTACTTGAAGAAGGTTGCCCCACAATTATTCATGGAGATATGCACCCCGGAAATATCCTTTTAGACCGAAAAAGTTTGTTTTTTACTGATTGGGGTTATAGTATTAATAGTATAAATCTATTGGATTTAGATTATATACAAAGTATTCCTTTTGGTTCAGGAGTAACGGATTGGTGGATTATAGATTCTTTAGAAGCAAAAACCGTTTTGCCTGCTTACTTCAAAGCTTGTGGATTAGAGCATCTTGATGTTAAGCAAACGCACAGGGCAGTTATGTTAAGGAACGAACTTATAATAAATTATAAAAGCATGAAAAACAATGACCAACAAAGCATATCAATTTGTCATCAAAACATTGATTTATTGCTATTGAAATCTTAGAACCTTCGATAATTTGCTTCGCCTGAGGGAAACAGAATCCAAAATTATTCTTCCCCTGTTGACATTTCTGTTTTCTTAAATCCGCTTGGAACGTCAAACAATGAAGATGTAAGATTTTGTCTCTGGATTTCTTTTAATTCTGTCGTATAAGTTATTTCATTATCCGAATAATTAATCGTTTTTATTGGAATCCCAATATAGTTTTGTTTGTTTTCTTCGGTTCCGACTTTATAAAAAGAAGAACCGAGTCCTTTAGAAAATTCTCCCATAAATTCACCAATGGATTGCATAACTTTGAAATCATTAATGCTAAGTCCAAGTTTTTCCCAATCGGTCGTCCAGATTTCTTCTTCTTTCTTATTATCAAGATATCCTTCATACTTATTGCAAACCCATTGATTAACTTTTTCTCCTGAAGATATTTTCTTGTAAACTATTTTCGGCGTATTGCCGGACATTTGTCCTTTCATCATTTTTTCTATCATCTCTTTCTGCTCGGGGGGTAAGTTTTCCATCATTTTCACAGCTTCTTCTATTTTAGCTTTTATTTCCTGTAAATCTTTTTTAGTTATCTCCCTAAAAGATTTTTCTTTATAGTTAATAACCCAGAATGTTTCTTTATCTTTTCTAAAAATAAAACTCTGTTCTTCTCCCCCCGCTTTTGTATCTACTCGCATACAATCTTTATCAAGATACATTTTAACATCCGTAACGTCAGCAGTGTTGTTAGAAGCTTTGCTAATCATTATTACTCCTGCACCTGAAGAAATTGTTAGAAACGCAATCATAAAAGCGATACTTCCTATCAATTTGGTTTGTCTCATTTTTCTCCTTTTTAAATTTATATTGAAGCGTTTTATCTTTTCGCTTTTTATAAGTTGTTTCTGATTCTACTAATTTCTCCCTATTTATCCCTATTTGCTTTTCTTGATATCCCCAAAAGTAGCTAATATCGGAACATTATCCGAGCCAACGAAATTAGGTAAATGCCCGTCCCATTTTTCCAATGCTAATTTTTGAACTTCTACTTTTCTTAATTCAATCAATTTATCCGTTACCATTTCTTTTTGTAATCTCAAGGCTTCTGCTTCTGCTCTTGCAGTTGCTATTTTCTGTTCCGCTTCCATCTTTATTCTTTCCAAATCTCTTTCGGCTTTTAGCGCTAACTGTGAAGCCGTTACTTTCGCTTCAATTGCTCTTGTAAATTCTTCCGAAAACGCGAAATCGGTTATTGACAATGCTTCTACCATAATTCCGTGTATTTCTAATCTTGCTTTCAGATTTTCTATTATTTTGTCTCTTACACTTGACCTTTCAACAATCAGTTTTTCCGCTTCATAAAGAGCCGTAGACGCCTTAACTGCTTCCTGGATAGCGGGATTGATTATTCGTCTCTGGTAGTCATCGCCAAGATTCTGGTATATTCTTGCAACTACATTAGGAAGCAAAAAATAATTTAATGTTACTTTGGTTCGTACTTCCTGCAAGTCTTTTGATGCTGATGCCGCATCTTCAGAATATGCCTGAACTCTTACGTCCATTAATTTTACGTTTTCGATTAATGGTTTAACCATATAAATACCTTCGTTTAATATCTTGCCCGTTACTGCTCCCAATCGTACGACTACTCCGCGATGTCCAACCGGTATTGCGCCAATTGCCGGGATTACAAGCAAACCGATGATAATAAGAAAAACACCGAAAGAAAAGGAATGTTTCTTTACTAAAAAGAAAGGCAAGTCTTTATCTTTTTTCTCCTTTTCCGTTGGAAATCTAAAAGCAGTAAAGAATGCGATTACTAAAAATATGATTAACAACAAAAATTTCACGAAACCCATTTTCTCCTCCTATGTTTTAAACTCTATAACTTTTTTGATATATTTCAGATATATTATGAAAAAAGATTCTGTCAATATTTCTCTTTATATATTTTTCTGCTTAACTTTCTTGCTAGAGAAATTATTTGACTTTTAATCATTTTGAATTAGCATATATCTTATTAACAATTTAGCGTGGTAATAAACAAAGGGGGGAGAGATGAAGGATAAAATGTTTAAATTTTTAATTGTCGGGTTTTCTTTGATGATTTTTTCGATTCCCGGGTATTCCCGAGATAAAGCATCATATCTTTGTATAGACCATAATTGTACGGACCTTTCTAAAATTCCTGTACAATGGATAGACTCTGTGCAGGCAAAATTGAAATTACATTATGCGCATACATCTCATGGCGGGCAGTTAACATCGGGGATTAATCGAATTGAAGCGGCTAATGATACTTATAACGTTGCAATAGGAAGCAGTTCTTTGCCGACAACTGCAGGTGCTTTTTGTATATTTGACGGACAGGAAGGGGATGATTATATATCACCGGAAGAATACTGGGAGGCAGCGGCTGGTATGAACAAAACACGTGCGGTTCTTAATCACAACTCTACTATTAACCTGTCAATGTGGTCGTGGTGCTGTCAGGCAGATTATTATTCTGCAGCGCAGTTTCAGGCTTACCTTGATTCTATGAATAAATTAGAAACGGAATATCCGAATGTAACTTTTATTTATATGACAGGAAATGCCCAGGGGACGGATTACAGCGGTTATAACCGTCATATGAGAAACCAATTAATTCGTCAATATTGCAAGACAAATAACAAAGTGTTATTTGATTTTGCCGATTTGGATGCTTGGTGGTATAATCCCGGAACTTCAACATGGGAATTTAACAGTTATACGTATAGTGACAGTACTATTCCTGTCGAGCACACGCATTTCAATGGAAACGAAGATGCTCATACGACTTACGAAAGTTGCGAACAAAAAGGTAAAGCTTTATGGTGGTTAATGGCAAGGCTTGCCGGATGGGAAGATGTAGCCGTTGAAGAAAATAAACTAATAACGTTACCGGTATCCATTCAGGGGTATCCAAATCCATTTAATCATTCTACCTCTATTAAATATACGCTAAATAAAAGCTCTAATGTAGAAATTAAAATTTACAATATAGTAGGACAACCGGTAAAAACGTTAGTTAATGGGACACAGGAAAAAGGAACTCATACGGTTACCTGGGATGGAAAAGATAATAGCGGTAAGAAAATAGATAATGGAATTTATTTTTGCCAGTTGAAAACTTTATCCCGAACATTATATAGAAAAATAGTCGTTCGAAACTAAAAATAACTCTGTTGCGTTTGTTTCAGTTGGATTATTCATTGTTTTTGAGTTACTTTATCAGCTTTAAAAAATTTGTATTTTTGTTCTATTCTGCGCTAATCTGCTATAATCTTGTGATGCTATTCTTTGATTTTCCAATCTTTCTGTTTTTGTATTAATTTTGTGCGAATCTTGTGAAATCATGCTTGTCCGCCAGTCTGTTGGGAGGATGGTTTCAATCTGTTATTTTTTAATATTCTGATTCGCTGTCGAAATCGACCGCTGTATTCGATTCTTTTGTAGTTTCCCTATTTTCCCTTGAAAGTGGTGGAGGCGGCGGGATTGAGCCCGCGTCCAAAAGTACTTTAATACAGGCATCTACATGTTTATTCCGATTTTTGATCTTGTTTGTTAAACTCCACCGGACAGGATTTCAACAAACCAGACTACTATGTTTATCTTATCTCTTCCTTAGTAGTCAGACGAAAGAGACCAGCCCTTAAATCGGCGTCCTGTCTACCGATTTTCGGGTAGACCCGCTTTTGGCAGTCTGATCCTTAAAGGCAAGAATCAGAGGACGGAACTGCTATTATGCAGCTCTTGCAAATGCGTAGTCGCCAATTATGGCTTTTGCTGGTTGAAACAGGGTCTAGCTCCCCGGCATGCGACCTGTAATACTTTACCTCTGTCGAAACTTTCGCCCCCATCATTTAAGCTTATTATTTATAATAATCCTGAAGTTGTCAAGTTTTTCAAGCAAAATCTTTGTTTTTATGAAAAAACTTATGCTTATTGTAACCTGTCAGCGCCAATTCGTAATTTTATCTATGTTCTTTTGTTTTTTGTACTCAAGTGTTTTTATTTTAATGTGAAAAATATGTAATTTGGCACTTGACAACTTATAGATAATGTAACATATAATGTATTATATTAGATTACTATAAATTTTACAAGGAGGGAAAATGAAAAACTTTATTTGTTTATTTATAGGGCTGTTTATGTATAGCTCTATAGCGTGTGGGGAAGACTTATTCTTAAAACAACTTCAGGAAGAACTTCATAAAAGAGGTGACCCGTGGATAGCCGGCGAAACAAGTGTTTCAAAACTTCCACCGGAACAACAAAAAAAACTCTTCAGCACTATTATACCTGAAACGCAAGTTAAACAAAAATCCCGTACGTTAAAACACCATAAAAGTCTTCCGACTACATGGGACTGGAGATCCGTAAACGGACAAAATTGGATGACTACAGCCAAAGACCAGGGGGATTGCGGTGGGTGCTGGGCTTTTGCATGTGTAGGATCTTTTGAATCAAGAATAAATATCGCTAATGGTACTCCAAATTACAACTATGATCTATCCGAACAGTTCATGATTTCTTGTGATACTGCAAATAGCGGATGTATGGGCGGAACTTTACCCAAAGGAGTAAATTTTCTTATGTATAATGGAGTTCCTGACGACCCATGTTTCACTTATAAAGAAATTGATGCAGCCTGTAGCGGCAGGTGTTCTAACTGGGCGTCAAGAGTCGTAAAGGCATATGACTGGGATCAATCTTCGACCGTTTCGGAGTTTAAAGATGCAGCCTACGAAGGACCTGTAGCTGCAGCGTATATGTTAAAAAAAGATTTCTTGTATTATAAAGGTGGAGTTTATACGCCGATTATGGGAGAAGTGCTCGGTGGACACGCAATGATTATATGTGGATGGGATGACTCCCAGAATGCATGGCTGCTTAAAAACTCATGGGGCACGGCTTGGGGAGTTCAAGGGTTTGACTGGATTAATAGCCCACAACCTCTTAGTATTGCATGGCCAATCGTTGCACCTACTACTAAACCTTCTATTCTTCTCGTAAAAAAACAAATTAGCGATGGAAATGATAATATCTGGAATAAAGGAGAAACAACAAACTTTATTACTACGTTAAATAATTTGGGGATAAATGCAACTAACGTGAATGCAACACTTTCTATCTCAGATCCATATGTTAATGTTACAACAGGTAGCGCTACTTTTGGTAGTATAGCTAAAAATGCAACCGGTAATAATTCAGGTAATCCATTCGTAGTCTCTGCAAATGGCTCTACACCAAATCCATATACGGCTACATTCAATTTACATGTTACTGCGGATGGCAGTTATACTAAAGATATTCCTTTAGATTTAGTTGTAGGTTTGCCAACGAATTTTGATATCCCATCTAGTTTACATTGTTTGCATGGACTTGCTTTTGATAGCACATACTTATGGGCAATAGAGCTCAGTTCTACATATATATATAAATTCAGTCAGCAGGGATATTTATTAGATTCAATACCTACTCCGAATGCTGCGAATAATTGTACAGGTATAACATATGGGAGTGGTTACCTGTGGGTGCATAATGCGGGAACTAAGAAAATTTATAAAGTAAATCCTGCAAATGGAAGCATAGTCAGCACCCTTAACTCGCCTTGTACTACTTATCCTACAGGTTTAGGTTTTGATGGAACTGATTTATGGGCAGTGGACGGAGAAGCATATAAAATTTATAAATTGACTACAGCGGGGGCACCCGTTTCAAATTTTAACATTCCTTCGGGAATTGCACAACCTTATGTGCCATATGATTTGGGGTTTGAACCACTTGGACCAAATGGAGGTAGTTTGCTTCTTTTTGTAGCTCACTGGCACCAAGTTGGCTCAAATTATTATTTCGATTCAACTGCCGTATGGGAATTAACAAGGGCAGGAGTTCTTGTTGCAACACATAGATTCCGTGCACCTGATACGGATGGCTGTTGCGTAGAAGTGAATCCGATAAGAAACGAATACTGGGTTAATAGTATGGTTCCCAACAAAATATACAGGGTAGACGGATTTTATGAACAAGGGACAGAAGAAAAGAATACTTTCCATTATATAAATTTTGATATTTCTCCTAACCCTTCATCATCTCAAGTCCATTTCAACTTCAATCTTTATAAGGATGAAAGAGTAAATATCTCTGTTTATGACCTATCAGGTAGAACTGTTTATAAAATGGATCAGGTGTTCAAAGCAGGAAATCACAATACTACCTGGAATTGCAAAAAAATACCTTATGGAATATACTTCTCTGTTATGGAAGTCGGTGACGTGAAGAAAACGAAAAAATTCGTTTTTATGAAGTAAATCCTGTTTAATTGAGCGCAAGTAGTAGCTGTTTTTATAATCTTCTTTGCGTGGAGTGTTTAATGCTTAATAAACGCTTAACCGAGTGATACAAAGAGTTTTAATATGGCAAATTCCAACTTGAAAAATTGATTTAGTTTTCAAACATATTTGCGATAAGCGAAAACTCATCATAGAAAAAACATGAAAAGTTATATAAAAACAATTTTATGTTTACCAATCTTTTTGCTTCTAATTGGTTCATCCATCTTTGCTTTGCCAACAACGATTAAAAGTTATGACGGACATTATCTCTGGGCGGCGAATGGTGGTGGCGGTGTGTTGCAGTTTACATCAGGTGGAGGAACTACTTTCGAAACTTTTACTATTGAACAACAGAGCAGTCGTGTAGCTATCAAATGTTATGACAATACGCATTACGTGTGGGCAAATAACGGTGGTGGCGGAACGGTACAGGCAACGTCACTTGGAGGCGCAACGTGGGAAACATTCACAATGATAGATTTAGGTGCCGGAAAATATGCATTTAAATGTTATGATGGAACACATTATTTAAGCGCAACAAATGGTGGTGGTAGCACAATTACTGCATCCGCTACCAGTATAGGAAATTACGAGACGTTTGAATGGAGTGGTTATGCTCCGGCAAGGACAAGCGCATCGTTTGGAACTCGTATTACAAAAAAAGCATTTATATGGAGCACTTATACTCCTGGCGGACCGGTCACGGTGGGGCACACAGGGTCAGGAGCCGATTTTATTTGTGATGGGGCGAATGACGAGGTAGAAATAAATGCTGCACTTTCGACCAAGAGAACCGTGAAGCTTATTACTGATAGTCCATACAATATTACAAATTCTATAGTCATTCCTGGAAACGACATAATTTATACGTTAACGGCTAACACGTCAGGCAATCCTCCCACATTGATTGCCAATAAGGATAATTCAGCAATAATAAGTTGCGGGGATTCGCGAGCGTTTGAGATTTCTTATTTAAAATTTGATGGGAATTCAAGACCCGTGTCCTGTATATATTTCACCAATTCAAAAAGTGGCTCGAGTATCCATAATTGTACGTTTTATGGTTATAATACAATTAGTGCTGATAAGATAGCGACACCTACCGGACCCGGTATATTAACCGGGTTTTTAGGAAATGGGATTAATGGATTGGGGGAATGCGTCATCAGTGTTTACAGCAATGAGTTTTTGACCGGAACAGGTGCTCCGATTTGGTTGGAGGGAAAGACTACTGGAATTGGAAATACTGCACCTACGAGCAGTACCGTGTTTTATGCTAATGTGTATGATAATTATATTGGAGTGAATTCATATGGATATTTTGTAGGGGCTGGTATAAACTCTAAATATGCACATATTTATAGGAATATTTGTGAAAGTAATTCTTTCGGTAGTGGAATTTTCCCGTCAAGGTCATGGGTTGAATACAATGTAATAAGGGGAGACGGATATAGTGGAATCTGCCCGTCTTGTTGGCATATGTGGGATTGGCGAGATTTTACTAGTAATTGGGGCACATATTATTCACAGTGTGTCGATGATGCGTATTGTCTCATTGATCATAATATCTGTGAGTATAAATCTCAGAATGGGATAGATTATTGGTATAGCGATGGTTCGGTTATTACTAATAATAGGTGTAATGATAATGGGCAGAATACTGATACAACTTGGAATGGCCAGTGGGATAGAGATGGAATAGATGTTAGTGACCATACGCATAACACGATTGTTAGCTATAATGAATGTGGTAATAGAGCTTCGGAAAAGACGGATACTATTACCGAAGTTTCTGTTTCGGGGTACTATGTTAAGGTAGCACATATTAATAGATGGTATGATATAAGATATGGGAGAAATGTTGGATTTAATGGAATGGGTGTAAGGATGGGATCAGTGTATGGCAGAATAAATTATTTAGATATTCCAAATAGCAAAATATATTTGAGAGCACAACCGACCGGTGTTAGTGTCGGGAATGCTATAGTTGGTGTAAATTATCAAAGACAAGGCATACATATAGGTCTAAATAGTTGGGATGCGAATGATGCTACTTATATTGGCAGGGTTGGCAATCATTATGGTAGACATAATAATGTTTTCAATAATACGGGTATTGGAATAGGCACGGCTTATCCAAGCGATTCCAATGTCAAAACTATTCCAAATACAGATATTACGGCGGATGGGACGGGACCTATACCGGCGTTAAAGTAATATTTATAAATAAAATGAAAAAAATTGCCGCCAGCTTGACGGGAGTGCTTTTAATAGCAATGAATACTTTCGCATTGCAAGCGGCTGAGACGGATATGCTATCTGCACAACTTTCCGGAAGTAAAGCATGGGTTACAGATACATTGTTCCCATCACTGGAGGGGGATTTCTTTGGAGGATGGAACTCAAATTTTCGTGTTGAATATGAGGCGACAAAGCTTACTCCTGCCTATCCTTGTTCAGTACTTGCTATAGTCCATGGCGTATTCTCTCCAACTGCGGGAATTACGAAACAGTGTAGTATCTTTGTATGGTCTGATTCTGTGGGTTTCCCCAAAACAGTTCTTTTTAAGGCTCAGGTTACGGCTGTGGCGGACAGCGCAAATAGAGTTGTGTTAGATGTTTATCCCGTAACGCCCGTTCTTTATTTCTCAGGACCTTTCTGGGTGGGTAATTACGAAATGGATACCCTTTTCCCAACATCTGTAATTGATAGTGTTGCGGGGAACAGTAAGTATAACAGTGGTTCAGGCTGGATAACTGATGAAGCAGATTATGTTCACGGAGCTTTTCTAAAGTATAATAATGTTAGCGAAGAAGAAAATAATATTTCCCAACAATTAATCACCTTGAAAACCTCTCCAAGCCTTTTTTCTAAAAACATTTCTATTTTTTATTCAATAAGCGGAAACAATAAAGATGTTCAAATAGACATTTATGATATAAAAGGCGCCTTGGTAAAACAGCTTGTAAATGGAAAACATAATGCCGGTAATTATACGGTTTGCTGGAACGGATGCGATAAGACGAATAATCCTCTTGGTTCCGGTGTATATTTTTGTCATCTAACTTCAGAAGATCAGAAAATTATCAATAAAATGATATTCCTGAAATAGTGTAATATACATAGAAATTCCCTTTTCAAAACATTCTGCAATTCAAGAAAATTTTGCGTCGCAACCCCTTTTTAATATTCCCCTTAATCTTTTCTGAAAAATATCTTGCAAAAATATAATTCAGGAAACATATTATTATAAAGTGAACCGTTAAATTAAATATATGCTTTTAAAAACACAACTTATCCCACCGGGATTAAAAAAGAACATGCTAAAACGCGAGAGATTGTTAAAAACATTACAGCAAAATTCGGATAAGAAACTTCTTGTAATAACAGCCGGCGCAGGATACGGAAAAACAACCCTGCTCATCCAATTCATAAACGAACTTGATGCGCCTTTTATCTTTTATAAAATAGGGGAAAACGACGACAGCTTAATTACGTTTATTTCATACCTTATTGAAGGAATCCGGGAAATATATAAAAAATTCGGCTTGCGAATCCAAAGCATAATCGAAAGATTTACCTCCTCGAATATTAATAGGGAAATACTAATGGGGACTTTTGTAAATGAATTGGTGGATGCTGCAAAAAGCCAAACGTCACAAAATAGTCGCCGAATAGGTAAAAATTTATTTATAATACTGGAAGATTATCACTCTGTGGATAAGACGGAAATGATAAATAAGGCAATGGATTACCTGATACAACATTCGCCACCCAACATCCATTTCATAATCTCCTCAAGGAATACGATGCCGTTTTCTACAGTTAAACTTAAGGCAAAAGCCGATATTTTCGAACTTGGAAGAGAGGAGTTAAAATTTACAAGCACCGAAACACGGAAGCTTTTCGGGGAAACTTACGGATTAAATATTCCCGCTTCACAGCTAAGGGAAATAGAGGATTCTTCGGTAGGATGGGTAACGTCGTTGCAACTTATGTCATACCTGTTTGCAAAGGATCCCAAAAACGCGGCGAAAAAAATAAAACATGGCAAAGATACTATGGATTATTTTGCAAATGAAGTCTTTCTGCAGCAATCCGAAAAAATACAATCCTTCCTCGTACGGTCATCAATTCTCGAAAATATGACACCCAAATCCTGCAATTCCATTCTCAAAATAAAAGATTCATCCGGAATATTGGAAGGACTGACAAACAAAAATTTATTCATCTCCTGTGTTGACGAACAGAAACAAATTTTCTGCTATCACCAGCTTTTCCGTGATTTCCTTTTAAACAGATTATTCGAGATAGAAAATGAAAAAAACATCAAAGACCTTCATTTAAGAGCAGGAGATTATTTTAACTACGTAAAAGATTACAACGATGCCATACAACATTACCTTTCGGCAAAATGCATAGACAAAGCAGTTAAAATTATCGAGATAGAGGGAAATAATTTAATTGATACGGAAAAAATCGAGGTTCTTAAAAAATGGGTTGAAGCCCTTCCGGACAGTATAATTAATAAAAGCCCAACTTTACTTTTATATCGGGCGAAAATACTTCTTCAGCAGGGAAAATGGGATGAGGCGGGGAAAGCCTACGAGGCATCGAGAAAAAAATTCCTGAGAATAGGGGGAAAAGAAAAAGCCGCCATGGCAATACTGGGAACAGCTTTTTTAGTAGCTAATAGGGGAGACCTTAAAAAAGGAAAATCATTATTGACAAAAGCGCTTAAGATGAGTGGTAAACATCCAACCTTTATAAGAATGAAAATGTTGGATATGTTTGGTAGCTTTTGTTTCGACACAAGCGACTATCAAAAAATGTTTTCGGCATTTAACGAAGCTCTGGAAATAGCAAAAAAACTCAAAAAACATGGCGATGAAATAAGGATTATATACAGAATACTTTATGCAAAGGCTATTATCGGGGATTCCCAGGACGGCGATAGATTTATTCAAGAAACCCGCCAACGTATAAAAGAATCGCAAATTTCTGAATACAGCCAGATTTGGATTTTTATCCGCCTTGCCGGTATACTTGATTTAAGAGGTGAATTCAAACAATCAAAAGATTCTCTCAGAAGAGCAATTAAGCTTGGAATATTTTTTCATAGCAAGCAATCAATGATTCACAGTTTATTGGAAATGGGACGTCTTTATCTTATGATGGGGAATTATAAAATTTCACGATTGCTGTGCGAGAGAACATTGAAACTAAATGATGAAAGCAAAGAAGAATGGGCAACCACGCAGGCGCTAAACCTTATAAGTATGGGATACCTTTTTGAAAATAATTCCACAAAAGCGGAAGAATATATAAATAAAACCGAAGGACAGGGATTCTTTTTAATCACAAAAGCAAATATAAAAATTGAAACAGGTGCTCTGAAAGAGGCGGAAAATATCCTTAATAAATGTCTACCGGGAATCGTAAAATCGTGCGATAAATACGACCTTACGCTTATCTATGCGGCATTGGCAAAATTGTATTACAAAAAGCAGGAAGAAAAATTGTTTTCAAAATACCTTAGAAAAGCTCTAGAGGTGTCGAGAGAAAGCAATTATTCTTTTGTTTTGACAAGATTGGGAAGAATAGATTCTTCACTGCTCCAATTTGCGGTCAAAGAAGGTATTGAGTTACATTATGCCGAAACTTTGCTCAAACAGATTTATTTCCGGTACGATTTGGTAATAAATTTCTTCGGGGGATTAAAAATAAGCAGGGGCGATGGAAAGACGGAAGATATAAAATGGAGAACACGAAAAGCAAAGTCGCTGTTCTGTTATCTTCTGGCAAACAGACAGGAATCTTTTTCTCCGGACCAACTAATTGAACTCTTCTGGCCTGAAGAAAAAATTTCTAAAGGAAGGAGTAATTTACATTATACTGTGTCCCGTATCCGTGATACAATCGATTCTCTTGCAGAGAAAAGTGTTCCGGTTATTGACTATAAAAACGGATGTTACGAAATTAACTCTCAATACAAATTTCAACTTGATTTCGAAGAGTTTGATAAATTAATAAAAGAAATACATGAACTGAAAGAAACAGAAAAAGAACAAATCGCAACACCTAAATACGAGTCAATGGTTGGGCTTTATAATGGAGACTTTCTCCCCGAGATGTACGAGATTTGGAGCGAGGAAGAAAGACAATACTATAAAGAACAATACCTTACGGCTCTGGAAAAATTGGCTTCTTATTGCTTAAAAAAACGGGATTTTGAAAAGACATTGGAATATTCCGAAAAGATAATTGCTGCCGATGAATTTAATGAACCTGCATATTTTATGGCTATGCGAGCTTATTCCGCGCTCGGAAAACGAAAAGAAGCTTCTATTCTTTATAATAAGCTGGAGAAAATATTAAAACAAGAATTGAACATTGAACCCTCTGCAGAGACAAAAGCGCTTTTCCATAAGCTGATTGAAAATAAAAAAGAATATTAATAGAAAATTTCTTCCCTCGCTTTTTTTATCTTAACCTCACAGCATTTTAATCGGAAAATTCAAAAAGTTTTTCCTTCTTTACGCGTTACCATAAGCGTTTACACGAATTTGCACAGGATTTGCACAGGAAATAACGTATAATACTACTGTAAATAAAGGAGGAAAGATGAAATATAAACTTACATTAATTGCTTTTGTGTTATCAGTAACTGCAGTCTACGGAAGCAGATGGAGCTATACAAACGACCTGATTATTGGAAACTCAGGATTTGAATGTGTCGGGTTACCCGACGGAAGAGTAATGATTATGGGTGGATTAAACGAAAGCGGTTATTACCAAACATACAGCCCTTCAACAGGAAAATGGATACGAACGGTCCTACCTGCAAGTTCCAGTCATGACCTGGCTATTTTACTTTATAATGGGAAAGTTCTATATTTGGATGGAAATGATTTTTGGTTTTTCCAGCCGGATAGCAATAATTGGCGCAGCGCGGGCGTAAGTCTCGCAAGCTGGAGCAGTTGGAATTGTTATACAATGCTAAAAGATGGCAGGGTGCTTATAATATACGATGGACAAAACTGTCAGCTTTATAACTATCTCTCAAATAAGTTAAGCGCAACCGGTGCAACCAGCATAATACATGGCACGGGAGTAGAAACCCTCTTGCCAAACGGAAAAGTTCTTATGGCAGGCGGATGGTCTGTAGGAACTAAAACATGCGAACTATATGACCCGGCGTTGGGATTATGGAGTCTAACGGATTCTATGACAGTCAAAAGAGCCGCACACGTCGGTGTTCTGTTGCCACCTCCCTGGAATAAAGTATTGATGACCGGAAAAAATACTCCAAGCGACCTGTACGATCTGGCAACAGAAAAATGGAGTGCAACGGATACTATGGCCGACCCGAACAAAACTATAGAAGCACTGGCATTATTACCCAACGGGAAAGCACTGGTAGCAGGAGGAACAGATGTGAGCACTTGTAGAGTTTTTGACCCGGAAACAGAACAATGGACTACGGTTGATAATATGAATACCATAAGAGACCATTTTTCTTTATCCATATTATATACGGGAAAAGTATTGGCAATGGGGACTCAAGCAACAGGATTCCCGCCACAATGCGAAATATACGACCCATCAGATGGAATCTGGCAAACAAAGGTGGAGGCTCTTAATACGGCCCGTCAATATGCTACAACTACAATTTTGCCAATAAAACATACGGCTAACTGTTCGACAAACGTTCTTATAAGCGGTGGTGAAAATACAGGCGGTACAGCGCTTAGTTCTTGCGAATTGTATAATTATAAAAATGGAATAATAGCAGTTACAGGCTCCCTCAATACTGCCAGAACTCATCATACAACTGTCTTGCTTGCATCAACAACGGGAGAAGTCCTTGCCGCAGGAGGCAAAAATACGGTTGCTTTAAGTTCCTGTGAAATATTCGACCAGACAACACAAGTGTGGAATTCAACGGGCGCAATGGCAGCGGCAAGATTTGACCATAGCGCAACGTTACTCGGAGACGGAAGAGTTTTGGTAACGGGAGGAGAAGGAGCAGGTTATTTAAATACTTGCGAGGTATTTAACAGTGGAGCATGGTCATCGGCAGGAACAATGACAACGGCAAGAGCAAGACACAATGCGATAATATTACTTAATGGAAATATAATGGTAATCGGTGGAGAAACAACGGGAGGCGTACCGACAGCTACCTGTGAAATCTGGAATGGTACAGACTGGACAACGGTACCGGCAGCATCAATGTCTACGGCACGAAGTTTACATACGGCAACATTATTACAATCGGGCAAAGTATTGGTAGTCGGAGGAAGAGGAGCAGGCGGAACGGCATTAAACAGTTGTGAAATATATGACCCGGATCTAAATACGTGGACTGCGGAGACAAATTTGAATACCGCAAGATACGGACATAATACGATTTTTCTTTATTCGGGGATTGTGTTAGTTACTGGTGGAACGGATGGGACGAATTATTTTGCATCATCCGAATTATGGGACCCGGCAGCAGAGTTGGACAGGGCAACGGGAAAACACGGTTGGAAAGTATCTGCTAATCTAGGAACGGGAAGAGCATATCATTCGTCAATTCTTGTGCCGTACCTGAAACCTTATGTTTATACAATAGGTGGATCTAACGGAGGAGGGGCGCTAAGTTCTGTTGAGCAATATGATATAGGGCTTGGTTACCAGAGTATATGGCAGTCAACAATAACAAATTATAAATCGGTTACACAAATATCGTCTACTATGAATATGTCAGGAACGCTATTACGCGGAGTATCCGAAGCAGACGGAGGAAACTACTGTCATGTCGCATCTAATGACCATCCGATTATATCGCTTGTACGCGCAGGAGGAGGAAACTGGCAGGGAAACGGCGGAGGAGAAATAATGCTTATGCCGCATAGTACATCCTGGGACAGCGCACATACAAATGTCGTAGGATTACCAACGGTATCGGGATATTACAGGTTATGGTCAATAGTAAACGGGATTCCCTGTAAATGGGATTGGAACTGCAATGCAGGAAAAGAAGAAACTCAAAACTCAAACATCAAAACTCAAAATGCAAAATTAGGAATATCAAAAAACCCATTTGTTCAGTCAACAATTATTAACTATCAATTGCAAAAGGAAAGCAATGTCTTACTAATTGTCTGTGATATCACAGGCAGAACAGTGAAAACTCTTGTCAACGAAGAAAAACCGGCAGGTAGTTATAATCTTGACTTTAATGCAAAAGGGTTGTCAACAGGTATATACTTTGCGAAGTTCTCCGCTGGTAAATATAATGAGACGAAAAAGTTAATTTTAATGAAATAAATAAGACAGATATTTTTGAGAAGAAGCCCTTCTGTTAAAAACAGAAGGGCTTCTTTATTTGTTTTTCTTAAAAATTAAAGAAGGAATATAGACAAAGAAAAGTTTGAATTTGGTGCTGGGGAGGGGATTTGAACCCCTACGCCGCGAGGCGCTAGCCCCTCAAGCTAGTGCGTCTGCCAATTCCGCCACCCCAGCAATAATTTTGAAAAACTATACTTTTTCTGGAGAAATGTCAAGTAAAATAGTAGAACCTAATTCAACCGTAATGCTTCCAATAAAAGATTTGCACTGAAAACAAGGCTGTCTATTTCTATGTATTCTTCTTTGGTGTGCACTTTTTTCATTCCTGTCCCTACCACTGCAGTCTGTATCCCTGCTTTATTGAATACATTTGCATCCGAACCGCCTCCGCCTTGAAGTGTAGTAATATTCTTTCCAAGTTTTTTGCCTGCTTTAATTATCTTTTGAACTACGGGTAAGTTTTCAGAAAGTGCAAATTTCGAGTATTCGTTCACGACTTTTTCTTCTAATCGCGCTATTATCTTCTTGCCTTTTACTGTCTTTTCACTTTCTTCTACTGCTTCCCTGAATTTTTTAAGCATATCTTGAGTTATCTTTTTTAACTTCTCTTCCGAGTGACTTCTTGCTTCCCCTGCTATTTCGGTATATCCCGGGATAATATTTGTTGCCACTCCTCCGTATATTTTTCCTATGTTTGAAGTGCTTATTTTATCTATTCTTCCGAGTTTAAGGCTTGCAATTGCTTTTGATGCAACTTCTATTGCGGATATTCCCAGTTCCGGCGCAGCGCCTGCATGTGATTCTACTCCAAAAATTTTTAGATAAATTCTGTTATGTGAAGGAGCCGCTGTCGTTATGTTTTCTATTTCTCCCGTATCAAGCGAATATCCATACTTTGCCTTTATTTTTGAGAAGTCCACAGTTTTTGCTCCGAATAAACCTATCTCTTCGCATATGGTAAAAACTATTTCAATAGGTGGATGAGGAATCTTTTGTTCTTTGAAGATTTTTATAATTTCAAGTATGATTGCAACACCGGACTTATCATCTGAGCCAAGAATCGTAGTCCCATCGCTCTTTATAATTCCATTACTTATTATTGGTGTTATATTGAAATCTTCGCCAACCGTATCAAGATGTGCGTTAAGTAAAACGGGAGCTACTCCTTTTTTCCCTTCTATTCTTGCGATAACATTTGAGCCGTTACTGCCGAATTTTTTACCGACAGGACCAAGTTCCGTTTTTGCGCCAAGACGAGTTAATTTCTGGGCTACGACTTTACAAATCTTCCCTTCGGATTTTGAGGGACTGCCTATTTTTACGAGTTCTATAAACTCATCTACCAATCTCTTTTTATTAATCATTTATTGTAAAGGAATAAAAACGCCTTCTTTTACGACCCATAATATATAAGGAGATACGTTTCTATCACCTTTTTCGTCAAATTCAACATCTCCGATTGCTTCACTGTATTTTGTGCTGTGTATAATATCGGCTATTTTGTTCTCATCAACACTGCCTGCTTCTTTAATTGCCTTTAATAATATATTTACGGCATCATAAGAATAAGTAGAATACGGGCCTACATCGCCATACCTTGCAGTATATTTATCAACGAATTGTTTTGCGCAAGGGGATTCCTTTGCCGACGGGCTGAATGTCATATAACTGCCTTCCGTTGCTTTCCCGCCTATTTTTATAAATTCAGGGTCAATAACGCCATCTCCGGCTATGAATATTGCTTCCAATCCCATTTCCCGCATTTGTTTTATAAGTAATCCTGCTTCCGGATAGATGCCACCAAAATATACCACTTCAGGGGATAGTTGTTTTATTTTTGTTACTATTGCAGTATAATCATTTTCTCCCTGCACTAATCCTTCATATGCTACGATTTTAGACTTGGATTCTACGTTCTTTTTGAATTCATCCGCCAATCCTTGCCCGTAAGTAGTTTTATCATGTAATACGGCGATTCTGGTCTTTCTAAGACTATCTATAACGAATTTTGCGCCTATGCTTCCCTGTTGGTCATCTCTCCCGCATATTCTGAATATATTATGAAACCCCTGTTCGGTTAACTTTGGATTCGTTGATGCCGGGGTTATCTGAATAATCCCTGCTTCATTGTATATCCTTGATGCAGGTATGGAACAGGACGAATTAAAATGTCCGATAACGCCAACTACTCCTTCATTTACCATTTTGTTTGCTACGGAAACGGCTTCCCTTGGGTCTCTTCTATCGTCACCTCTTACTACTACAATTTTTTTCCCTAAAACCCCACCTTTTTCATTCCATTCATCTACGGCTAAAGTCACTCCATTTAACAGGTCATAACCTATTTTTGCCTGGTCGCCTGTTAATGGACCCGCAATGCCTATTTTTATAACATCCGCTTTTTTACAACCCGCAAAAATCACAAACAATACAAGCAACGTGCAAATTTTCTTCATAGATATCCCCTTTCAAAAAGTGTCGTTATTTTAATAATAATTTAATGCTAAGTCAAGATTTTTTATTTTCTATATGTAATATACTACCTTTTTTCTAATTATTAAATAATTAACTATATTATTTCTTGACATTATTTAAATTATAAATTAGGTTCATTTATCTTATATGAAACGAGAAGAAAAAATAGCAGTTATAAAAGAGCTTGGAGAAAAGTTTAGCGCAGCTTCAGCTATATGGCTTACGGATTACAATGGCTTGAATGCTTTTAATATAACCAAATTGAGACGGAAACTGCACGATAAGAACCTTGATTATAAAGTAATCAAAAATACTATTCTGGAATATGTTTTCAAGGATATTGGTGTAGAAACGCCCGGTGAATGGTTAAAGGGTATGGTTGGCGTATGTTATGGTAAAGATGCTACCACGGGAGCCAAATTACTCATAGAATCCCAGGGATTAAAACTTAAGGGCGCATACATTGAAGGAAATTTTTATGGAGCAGATAAAATAAAAGAAATTGCCCGTATCCCTTCCAGAGAAGTTTTGTTGGCTAAACTATGCGGGACTTTAAAATCCCCGATATCCAATTGTATAAATGTTTTAAATGCGCCTATAAGAGATGTTGTGTACACTATAAACGCAGTATCTAATAAGAAAAAAGGAGAATAAAATGGCAGAATCAACTACAAAAGATAAGGTAATTGACCTTATTGCTAATATGTCGGTACTCGAGTTATCTGACCTTGTAAAATCACTTGAAGATAAATTTGGTGTTACCGCAAGCGTTCCAATGATGGCAGCAGCTTCAGCAGCAGCTCCTCAAGAAGGTGCCGCACCTGCAGAAGCACAATCTGAATTTGACGTTATCTTAAAGACTTTTGGCGATAATAAAATTCGGGTCATTAAAACAGTCAGAGAACTTACAAATCTTGGATTAAAAGAAGCAAAAGACCTCGTCGATGCCGTTCCTAAAGCTCTTAAAGAAAAAGTTTCTAAAGAAGAAGCCGATTCTATCGTTAAGAAACTTGAGGATTGTGGCGCTACCTGCGAAATAAAATAAGCTTTAAAAAAGATTTATAAAAAAAGGGCAAAAAGTTTTCAAAAACTTTTTGCCCTTTTCCTTTTATTCTTATACTTATAGTCCGTACATTGCTATAATCTCGTCTTTCTTTTTGCCGAGTATTTTATACTTTTCCCCAACCTTGGCAAATGCATTAATTGCTTTATCAAGATGCTCTCTTTCGTGGTCTGCGGAAATCTGAACCCTGATTCTTGCCTGTCCTTGCGCAACTACCGGGAAGAAGAATCCAATAACATATATGCCTTCAGCGTATAAGTCTTTTGCCATATTCTGGGCAAGTTTCGCATTATATAACATTACGGGAACAATCGGATGAGTCCCTTCTTTTATGTCCAAACCTCTCTTCTTTATTTCTTCCCTGAAATATAGCGCGTTTGCCTCAAGTTTGTCTCTTCTTTCGTTGTTCTTGGAAATCATATCTATTATTTTTATTGAGGCTGCAACTATCGCCGGCGGAACGGTATTAGAAAATAAATAAGGTCTTGCCCGCTGTCTGCACATTCCGACGATTTCTTTCGGTCCGCTTACGCATCCGCCTGTCGCTCCACCCATTGCTTTTCCAAGAGTCGTTGTAATTACGTCTACTCTGTCCATAACTCCACAATGTTCATGAGTCCCGCGACCGTTCTTTCCCATAAATCCGGTGGAATGGGAATCGTCTACCATAACGATTGCATCGTATTTATCGGCCAAATCACATATTTTATCAAGCTTGGCTATGTCGCCATCCATTGAGAAAACTCCGTCGGTTATAATCATTCTGAAACGACAACTCTGGGTTTCCTGTAATTTTTCCTCAAGATGTTCCATATTGGAATGTTTGTAATTGAATAACTGCGCTTTGCATAATCTCATCCCGTCCACAATTGAAGCGTGGACAA
This sequence comes from bacterium, assembly GCA_028716385.1. GTDB lineage: Bacteria > Hydrothermota > UBA3073 > JACQXS01 > JAQTXJ01 > JAQTXJ01. The sequence continues at coordinate 878,398 of JAQUPX010000001.1, forward strand.
GCCTGTCGGATATCATTGCGTCTTCTTTATCCAATGTTACATCGAAAAGTGCGGCATTTGCTTCCATACAGGAAGGAAATAATATCGTATCTTCCATTTTGAGAAACTCGGAAAGTTTTTTCTCGAGTTCATCGTGTATGTCCTGCGTTCCGCAGATAAACCTGACAGAAGACAATCCAAAACCTCTTTCATCAAGCCCTTTATGTGCGGCTGCTATAACTTCCGGATGACTGGACAATCCAAGATAGTTGTTGGCGCAAAAATTTAACACTTCTTTTGTCTCTGAACCTACAGGGTATTCTACTTTTATATTAGCGCGCTGGGGTGATTTTATGAATCTCTCTTCTTTAAGTAGACCGTTATTTTTTATACCCGTGAGTTCTGTTCCGTAAAACTCTTTTGCTTTATTACTGTATGCCATTAGACCCCCTTCTTAAATTCCCCGACTAATTTTATAATATTGTTAACGGTGTCGAATGCCTGGGGAGTTGCTTTGTCGTCCGGGATTTTAATCTCGAATTTTTTCTCGAGAAAGGTTTTAAGTGATACCATAGAAAAAGAATCCACAATCCCGCTTGATATTAAAGGCGTGTTCTCATCTATTTCCTGGTCTGAATCCTCATCAAGGTATTCTCTCTTTACGTAATCTGTAATTAATTTTTTCATATCGTCTGCCATTTTTCCCCCTATTTTTAATCGTTTTTACAATTTTACTTTACCTCTTTATATCTTGTAGGCACGAATCCATCTTATTTGTTTCCCTGATATTCTGATAACCTGATATCCTGCCTTCTGATCCTCTGCATCTTCTGATATGCTGTTTGTTTGTCTCTTTCCCTATATGTCCTTTAGTTAGAGTTTCCGCCTCAGGCGGATTACTCTAACTTATCCAGCTCAGCTGGGATATGTCCTATATGTCTTATTCTTTCTGTTTTCTGCCCCTTTTTAATCGTTTTCTAATGTCGAAATATCTCCTATTTCTTCGCCCCATTCTTGCGCTCTTAACAATCTTCTCATAATTTTACCGCTTCTTGTTTTCGGAAGAGAAGCAACAAATTCAATTTCCTGTGGCATCGCTAATGGAGATAATTTTTTACGAATAAAGTTCATTATGCTCATCTCAAGGTCGCTGCTTTTCTCGAATCCCGGTTTCAGCGCTATAAAAGCTTTGACTACTTCCATATTTATCGGGTCGGGTTTTCCGACTGCCGCGGATTCTGCAACCGCTTCGTGTTCCAGAAGCGCAGATTCAATTTCAAAAGGCCCCACAAGATGTCCCGCAGTATTGATTACGTCGTCATCTCTGCCGACAAACCAGAAATATCCCTCGGCATCAATGCTTGAACGGTCACCACATATATACCAGCCGTTCTTAAATTTGCCGTCATAAGTTGCTTTATTTTGCCAGTAAGTCCTGAACATAGATGGCCAGCCGGGTTTAAGAGCAACAAGCCCTACTAATCCGGGTTTCGTTATTGGTTCATAAGTTTTCGGGTCAACGACTATAGCTGTTATGCCGGGGACTGCTTTTCCCATTGAACCCGGTTTTACTTTCATACCCGGGAAATTACTTATCATTATTGAGCCTGTTTCTGTCTGCCAGTAAGAATCAAGGAATGGCTTCCCGAATACCTTTTCCGACCATACGACTGCTTCAGCGTTAAGTGGTTCGCCTACGCTTATTAAATGTCTTAAAGATGAAAGGTTATGCGCTTTTACCGGAGCATCCCCTTCTTTCATTAACATACGTATTGCAGTCGGAGCCGAATACCAGACGGTAACTTTGTATTTATCAATAAAATCATACCAGTGTGAGACGTTAAATCCGGCATCAAGAACTGTCTGTGTGACGCCGTTTGCCCATGCTCCGATTATTCCGTAAGAAGTTCCGGTTACCCAACCGGGATCTGCCGTGCACCAGTAAATATCGTCAGGTCTGATATCAAGTACCCATTTTGCAGTTATATATTGTGAAATTATTGATGAATGAACGTGCAGCGCTCCTTTAGGTGTGCCCGTGGTGCCCGAAGTGTAATGTAGAACTGACGGGGTTTCCGGGCTGGCTTTAAAGATATCGAATTTATCAACTTTTGGCATCTTTGCCATATCAAAAGAGAGTTCGTCGTTTTCTAATGGTTTTTCTCCCGCATCAAGGACGATAATTTTTGTCATTTCAGGCAGTGTTTTGCGAATTCTGCGAACTTTCCCCAAATGTTTTCTTGTTGTGAATATTGCTTTCGTTTTGGCATTGTCTAATCTTGTAAATAATGCTTCTTCTCCAAATGCCGAGAAAAGAGGCTGGACGATTCCGCCCATTTTCAAAACTCCTAAGAAAGAAATATAAAGTTCAGGAATTTTATCCATAAACACGCATATTCTGTCTCCGGGATTCACTCCGATATCCTGTAAAAACTTAGCAAAACAGTTGCTGTAAATTCGTATATCATCGTAAGTATATTTTTTAACTTCGCCTGTAAATCCTTCCCATATCATAGCGATTTTTTGGCCAAATCCTTTTTCGCAAATCCTGTCACTGCAGTAGTACCCTATGTTGTACATCCCGTCTTTGCCGTATTCTAGTTCCTTTTCCGAATCTTTCCAATTAAAGCTTTTATATTTTTCCTCATATGAGCCGATATTACTCATCATTCCCCCCTTTTAGTTAGAGTTTGTTTCGGCAGAAACATTAGTCTAACTTATCCAGCTTAGCTGGGCTTAATTATTTTCTTTTTTCTGTCCCTGATATCCTGATTTCCTGATATTCTTCCCACTGATATTCTGATCTCCTGATATACTGTTTGTTTCTCCGTTATCTTTTAACCCTAAAACTTCTTTTAATCCGTGCAAATCCGTGTCTGTTATCCGTGGCTAATATTTTTTTCTGTGGTTTCTTTCCGTTATCTGTCATCTTTTAACCCCAAAACTTTTCTTTTCTCTGCGAACATCCTAATTCTGTTTATCCTTTTTATATCTTTTTCTATTTTTAACTCTTTCGTTTATGTTTTTTTCTTCTATCCTGTTTATCCTGCAAATCTGCGTCCAAAAACTCTTTCCTTTTTCCGTTTTTCCACCAATGCAAACCCCATAGCATATTCCTTTGAATGCGCATAAGAAATATGAATATCCGACGCCGATTTTTCTTTTGCAAAATTTTTAATAAATCCTGACAACACAGGTTTCCCCTGTTCGTTTATTTCTATGTTATGCCAGTATGAACCGTATTCAAGCCCGCATCCGAGTGCTTTCAAGATTGCTTCTTTCGTCGCAAAAAGCATAGCGTAAAACTCATCTTTCAGGTATTTTCCGGTGGCAGTTGTAATTTCGTTATCCGTAAGGAACTGTCGAATAAAATCTTTCTTATTGGTTAGTTCTTTAAATCTTTTTATTTCAACGATATCAATACCCGTTCCGATAATCATTTTTTATAGTTTGGTTATATAAAAAGTTATACTTTTGTCAAGTTTTCTTGCTTCGTATTAACAAATTGATATACTTATTTGTGAGTTTGTTCTTTTGCTTCCCAAATTTTTTGCTATCAATCTGCAAAACTACGCAAACCATTAAATCTATAAACATTATATTTATTTAATAGACTAACTAATGTGTCCTGCTTGTTCTCTTCCCCTTCCAAAAGCACAATTTTATCAGGATTTAGTAACTCTATTTGTTGGAGTATATGATTATGATTTGTATTATAAGAACAATGAATTACAACAAAATTTATATCCGATGGTAATTTTCCACTAATATCTTTTATCCCTTTAAGTATATTATCTTCCGACATAAAAGGAGTCATTAATGTTGGTGTTATTTTTTCTAATTTCCTTATTGCTTTTTCAATTATCCCAAAACATATACTGCCTTCCGGCCCTATACAGGGGTGTACAGTATCAAGGTTTAAAATCCCCGTTCTTAATCCGTTTGTGAATCCCGTATTGATAAGCGATTTACAAAATTCGTGCCTGTGCAAATTGTTTTCACTTATAACCATAATTTTACCGGGTTCAACGAGAATAGATTCACAGGTCGACCAGTTTTTCCTTACTATTTCCGGGCATTTATTCCAGTTCTTTATAAATTCGTGAGTCTTGGGGTCATGAGGATATCCCGACCCAAAATCCCCGTATTTTTTATGTAACTCTTCTATCTCGTTGTCTCTCGTTACCTTTGCCAGAATAGACGCAGCGCTTACTATAGGATATTTCTGGTCGGCTTTTGGTATAATAATTAATTCGGGTTCGGGAATAGTTAAAAGACTTTTTATTTTATTGGAATAGTTAGCTATCGCAGAAGGTGAAACGGGAGTATCAATAATTACTTTATCCGGGCAAAACTTATTGATTAATTCAACGCTGGCGTCCATCTCAAGTATGGTTAAATTAGTTTGTTCAATGGCATCCGGTAATATTTGTATTGTTTCATAGGCAATAGCAAGTTCTTTGATAAGCGGAACAAAAGCGTTGCGTTGCCCCGGTGTAAGCATCTTAGAGTCTTTTACTCCAAGTTTTTTTAATTCTTTTAAGTTGGCTTCATCACATAATACGCCACAAACGACAAGCGGTCCTATAACCGGCCCGCGTCCCGCTTCATCAATCCCTAATATTTTTTTCATAATATCAATCTAATTAAAACTCTTATCTGTTTTTCTGTGCCTTTCTTTTCGTTTTCTGTTATTCTTTAACTCTATAACTTTTCTGTTTCTGTTATCTGTTATCTGTTTTCTGTGTCTTTCTGTGGCTAAAATTCTTTTTCTTTTTGTTGTTTTAATCGTGTGAAATCGTGTGGAATCTCGTGGTTACTATTTGTTCTTTGTTTTCTGTTAATCCGTTCAATCCTTGTCTACCGGCAGGCAGGTGCGTCCAAAAATTTCCTTACTCAACTTACTCACCTCACTTACCTTACTCAACTATTGTATCCAGCTCAGCTGGGCACCGTCTACACTGTCTAATCTGCCGTATCAGGCAGTTTTAACTTCCTGCGGGATAACGCTCACAAACTTTCTTCCTGCTTTACCTTTTTTGTATTGCACTTTCCCGTCTATTTTAGCGAATATAGAATCGTCACCGCTTCTTCCCGTGTTAGTTCCCGGGTGTATTGGTGTGCCTCTTTGTTTTACGATTATTGTTCCGCCGGTTACCAATTCTCCGCTATATCTTTTTACTCCAAGAAATTGAGGATTGCTGTCTCTACCATTTCTTGACGCTCCAAGTCCTTTTTTATGTGCCATGTTTACACCTCCCTATTTCAATCTTTATTAAATAATCTAATTTTTCAAATCTGTCAATCTTTAAACTCTTTTTATTTTTGCACCTAATGCCTGTAATTTGGATTCTATCTTTTCGTAACCCCTGTCTATATGATAAACTCTTAGCACTTCCGTACTATCTTTTGCCGCAAGCCCCGCAATAACAAGTCCTGCGCCACCTCGTATATCGGAAGCCATAACTTTTGCGCCTGACAATTCTTTTACTCCGTTTATTATGGCGCTCCTGTCTTTTATCTCTATTTGCGCGCCCATACGAATCAATTCGGGTATGTGATTGAATCTCTTCTCATACATAGTTTCTACCACTATAGATGTCCCCTGCGCAAGCGTAAGCAATGAAGTCATTTGAGATTGCAAATCCGTTGGGAAACCCGGGTACGGAGCAGTTTTTATTAAACAACTTTTAAATGTCTTTTTCCCTTTTGCCCTTATTCCGTTTTTTTCTTTGGTTATTTCAATACCTATTTCCTGCAATTTTGATATTTCCGGAGTAGAATCTTCCCAGCAAGCATTTCGCAGAAAAACATCTCCGGCAGTAATCCCGGCAGATATCATAAATGTTCCGACTTCAATATAATCGGGAGTTATCGTGTATTCAACGGGATGTAAATTTTTTACGCCTTGAATAAAAATAATGCCGTCTTTAGTACAAATTTTTGCCCCTGCAGCATTAAGAAAATTTATCAAATCTATAATATGAGGTTCAAATGCGCCGTTTATTATGGAAATTTCTCCATCGGCAAAAACAGATGCTAACATTATATTCTCTGTAGCAGTAACGGACCTTTCATTGAATGTTACTTTTGTCCCGTTTAAAGGCATTGATTTACAAGTCGCGTTTATATAACCATGTTCTTCTCTTATATCTATGCCTAAAGCCTTAAATCCATGTAAATGTTCTCCGACAGGTCTTGCTCCGATTGCGCATCCGCCCGGGTGAGCTATTTTAACTTCTTTTAGTCTGCCAAGCAATGCTCCTGCCATAAGAAAACTCGCTCGCATTGTAGAAACAAGCTCATAAGGAATAAAATTATTGTTTACCGCGCTCGCATCTACCGTTAAAGTGTTAGAAGAAATTTTTGTTTTAATATTTACATTCTCAAGTATTTTTAACATTGTCCTTATATCTCCGAGCATAGGGACGTTATGAAGTGTGCTTATTCCGTTAATTAATGTTGTAGCGGCAATTATCGGCAATGCGGCATTCTTTGAACCGGATATTGTAACTTCCCCGCTAAGAGGCGTACCACCTTCAATTATAAATTTTTGCATAGTTTATGGTATTTTAGAATCTTTTGTATTTAATCGAAATTATAAAATTTTTCTCCGTCTTCTCCATTTTTTTTAGTTAGACTTTGTCATTTTTTTTACCCCAAAACTTCTCTTTCTTTCTTTTCTCGTGTTAATCTCGTATTAATCTGGTTCTGTTTTTTTTGTTTTCCTTTCTCTGTTTTTTCTTGTGGAAATCTGTGAAATCTTGTGGTTCCATTTTGTTATCAGTTCTCTGTTTTCTGTTTTTTTTTAATCTGTTACTCTAAAATTTTTCTTAATCCGTGTTAATCCGTGGCTAATATTTTTTCTCTGTGCACTCTGTGGTTTGATATTATTATCTGAATTTTTTATTTCAACTAAAACACGAAACGTTGTATTTTACTTTCTGATGAATCAATACTATTTGCTATATTTTAATATTTTACAAGCAAATATAGCAGCATTTTTTGCCCCGGATTTTCCTATTCCCATTGTAGCGACGGGAACACCTCCCGGCATCTCGGCTATGGATAATAAAGAATCCACACCATGGAGTGGAGAAGTAGGAAGAGGAACGCCTATTACAGGCATATCGGTATATGATGCGATAAAACCCGGTAAAGCGCAGGCATACCCACACATAGCGATTGCAACTTTTACGCCCCTTTCTTTTAACCCCAAAGCGTATTCCCTTGTTTTATCGGGAGTTCTATGTGCGGAAGTAATTATCACTTCATAAACGATATTGTTTTCATCCAGAACTTTTTTGCAGTCTTCAAGCCAGGATTCATCAGACTGACTACCTATTGCGATACTTACTAACGGATTAGATTTTTTATCAGACATAGCTAATGTTATATATATAATATATTAAAAGTCAACTTTATTTTGTTTGTTGTTTATGGTAGATAATAACATAGCTATCGGATAAGAAGCCTTTGCCTAGATTTATCGGGATTATATAATTTTACTGGAAATACCTATAAAAGTAGAATTGTTTTACTTGTAAAAGGGGAAAGCTTAATAAATAAACCTCTAAAAATCAATCCAAACAACTTATTTACAACGAATTCAACGTTATGCTTTTATGTCTATTACACTTCCAAGCCCTTTATACATAACGGGTTTAACAGTAGGCTGATTGTTGTTATCTCTATTGATCTCCGATAGTCCCATTCTCTGTGTATCCAAAGTAGCTTCTGCCTGTTTTGCAGTATTGGTAAGTTTTCTGCCGAAATCCATAGTGCTGCCTGTATTTACTATTCTGGCTCCCGAGGTTTCTTCTGTTCTTGTGGTTTGAGTTTTTATTTCAGGTGGCTTCATAGCTTCCTCTGTGGAATATGTGTGATAAGTCACCGGATTTACTCCATTAACTGCATTCATTTTACCCCCTTATATCTAAAAAATTCAAAAGATTTTCAATTGCTTCTTTTTTTACATCATCTCTATTATAATATCCTTGTTCGATTTTTTGTTTTATTTGCTGAATTTTGTTGGTATCTATTTCTTTGGATTCTATAGATATTTTTTTGATTAAATTAGAATCTCCTATTTCCCCGGACTTATCCGTTTCGGAAGAAAGTATCTTTTTTTTATCCCTCTCCTTCTCGGAAGGGGAAATACTTGTCTGTTCTGTAAAAGCTTTTATTTTATCTATATTCATATTTGTCCGTTTATGCAACTACATCTAATTTGGAATTTTCAAGACTGAACACGGGACCGTCTGTCTGTATTCTTGCCTCCCCGCCTGCAAGAAAGAATTTATGCGAAGCATAATCCACTCGCCAGTCGGCTACGGAATAAGCATAATTAATTTTCCTCTTATGTACCAGTGCATCTCCAACCGCCCTCATTACATGCCCGCTTTCATGCGCGGGAACTGCAATTCTGGCTTGCATAGAAGTTAACGGAGTGGGTTGTTTAAAACTTGCGCCTATATCACCGCTGTCATCCTGATAAGTTCTCATTTTGTCTCGGGAAAAAGTGTCCTTATCTCCGTAAGCAGGCGTTTTTTGTGTGTTGTCTCCCGGTATTTGTTGCTCATCCATATTAGAAATCGGGCTAATAGGTTGTGGAATATTGGGTGTTACGGTATTTTGTAATGCGTCAGGTGTCCCTTGCGTATTGTTGAGTGTGTTTTGGACAGATATGCCGGTGGTCGGAACGGAAGGTTGAGGAATGTTTGGAGTTACGGTATTTTGCCCCCCATTAGGAGTATTGGAATCTAAAATCCCTTCTTTCTTTGCCATATTTTCGACTTCTGCCAGTTTCCTTTTAGCTGCAAGAACGTTGCCCTGGGCGTAAAGCCGCTCAATGTCATTTACTAAAGCCATATACTTTGAAGAATTACTGCTTTTATTTATGGCCTGTTTTAAAGAATTGAGCTCCTTTTCTATTTGCCGGGATATGACAAAGTTATCCCCGGTGGCGTTACTTCCATTTACAGCAGTGATTTCCATATATTCCTATCTTTACGGTCTCCTTCATATTACATTTAGAATATAAAGGGCTTTTTGTCAAGAAAATATGACAATTCGACAAGAAAAATGGTTAACTTCCTAAATAGGCTTCTTTAACCTGTGGATTTTGAAGTAGGTTTGTTCCTGAATCCGTCAAAATTATCTTTCCGACTTCTATAACATATCCATAATTTGCAATGGATAAAGCTCTTTGTGCGTTCTGTTCGACAAGTAAAATTGTTGTCCCTTCATCGTGTATTTTTAAAATTACGTCAAATATAATGTCTACGACTTTTGGGGCTAGTCCCAAAGAAGGCTCATCAAGTAACAAAAGTTTGGGGGATGCCATTAATCCTCTGGCAATAGCCAACATCTGTTGTTCCCCACCCGAAAGAGTTCCTCCTTGTTGACTTTTCCTTTCGGCGAGTATCGGGAATAAAGACAAAGCATAATCCAAATCCTGTTTTATTTGTTTTTTATCCTTTCTTAAAAATGCCCCCATCTGTAAGTTTTCGAATACCGTAAGTTGTGGAAAAATATGTCTTCCTTCAGGGACATGTACAATTCCTTGCTGCACTATCTTATAGTCGGACATATTGCTTATATCTTTATTATCGAATATTATTTTCCCGCTGCGAAGCTTTACTAAACCACTTATTGTCATTAATGTAGTGGTTTTACCTGCTCCATTCGCGCCTATAAGCGTAACTATCTCACCGGGCCTTACCTGAAAAGATAAAGATTTTAAAACTTCCCGTTTGTCATAATAAACGGATACGGATTCTAATTTAAGCATTTTCCCTTCCTAAATACGCTTCAATAACTTTTTGGTCGTTTGACACTTCCAGTGGAGTGCCTTCCGATATTTTTACTCCATAATTAAGAGCAATGATTTTTTCACATATTTCCATTATCATACGCATATGATGTTCAATTATTAACACTGTTACGCCTGTATCACGAATCTTCTTTATTAAACATATTAACTCTTTAACTTCTGATGGATTCATCCCCGCCGCAGGTTCATCCAATAACAATAATTCAGGTTCGCTTGCTATCGCACGGGCAATTTCTAACTTGCGTTGACATCCGTATGGCAGGTTTTTTGCAAGCTCATTCCTGTAATCTTTTAATCCGACAAATTCAAGATATGCTCCGGCTTTTTCTTTTACGGAGTCTTCCTCTTCTCTTGCCCATTTAGGCTTAATCAAAGCTCCCCAGAGTCCGCATTTCGTCCTTGAATATCGTCCTACCATGACATTCTCTAAAACAGTCAAAGATGTAAATAATCGTATCCCCTGGAAAGTTCTTGCTAAACCTAAAGTGGCTATTTCATCTGCCCTGAGATTAGAAATCAATTTGTCTTTGTATAAAATCTTTCCATGCGTGAGCGGATATACTCCCGAAATGCAATTAAAAAAAGTAGTTTTCCCTGCGCCATTAGGTCCGATTAATCCTGCGATTTCCCCTTTATTTATAGATATATCAAGCTTTTCAATTGCTTTTATTCCGCCAAAATGTTTGCTGACTTGTTTTGTTTCTAAAATTTTCATAAATTTCTTCTCTTATACGGTAATAACCCTTCCGGTTTGAATCTCATCATAGCAATCATTACTATACCAAAAAGTAACATACGTGAATTACCAAAATAATCCCTGAAAATCTCGGGAATAATAATTAAACAGCTTGCACCCAGAATTGCTCCGGGAATACTTCCCATCCCGCCTAATACAACCATACATAAAACAAGCGCAGATTCAAAAAAAGTAAAACTTTCCGGAGATACGTGAGTCGCTTTTGCTCCGAAAAATGCGCCCGCTACTCCCGCAAAAGCCGCACTAATAGCAAAAGCCAGTAATTTCAAACTCATACAATTAATCCCCATCGCTTTTGCTGCTCGTTCATCTTCCTTTATGGCTACCCATGCTCTGCCAAGACGCGAATTATTAAGTCTGTTAAATATAAACACGGCAATAAATAAAAAAACTAAAATTAAATAATAATAGTTTTTGGGGCTGTGAAATACAAAACTTCCAATACTTGGACGGGCAATTCCTAAAATCCCATTTGGCCCGTTCGTCACACCATCCCAGTTGTTAAGAACAATTCTCGTTATTTCGCCAAAACCAAGCGTTACAATTGCAAGATAATCTCCGCGTAACCTTAGAACGGGAAGCCCTAATAATATTCCAAATATTATTGCCATACCTGCCGATATAGGAACGCATACAAAAAAAGGAATATGGAAATGTACGGAAAGTAAAGCATAGCTGTAAGCGCCGATAGCATAAAATGCAATATATCCCAGAACTAACAATCCTGCAAAACCGACGGCGATATTTAACCCTAAAGCCAATAACGCATATATCCCGCAGTCAACAAGGATATTGTTGGCGCGTCTGTCAAGAAACATAGGAATAATTATAATAGAAAGAATAAATAAAATACGAACAATCAAATACCCGTAAGGGATTTTTTCATTAGCCTTTGATAGAAACTCATCCCAGTTATCTTTGAAAGAAGAAATTGTAGCAGGGAATTTAATAAATCGTAAAAATGAAAGTATAAAAAATACGGATGCAATGTATATGCTTTTTATGGGCCCTGCAAACGGCAAGGCAATAACCCATAACCAGAATGTCCAGAATAATGAATTAAGCATTAAAACTTTTCCCCTATTCTCTCTCCAAATATTCCCTGTGGACGGAAAATTAATATTAAAATCAAAATAATAAACGCAAAAACGTCTTTCCATTCGGATGCGCCTGGAATTAAACCCGCTGCTAGACTTTCCGTTAACCCGAGTATTAACCCGCCAAACATTGCGCCATAAATGTTGCCGATACCACCTAATACCGCTGCAGTAAAGGCTTTTACCCCTGCGAGATACCCAATGTAGTACCATACCCGTCCATAATACATTGCAACCATTACCCCGGCAGCCGCTCCAAGAATTGAACCTATGATAAATGTAGTGGAAATTACGGTGTCTACTTTTATTCCTACAAGATGCGCCATCTTTAAGTCCTGCGCGGTTGCGCGCATAGCTTTCCCTATCTTGGTGTGGGTGACAAAAAGATTTAATAAAACCATCAGTATAATGGAAGTGATAATTATTACCAGCTGGAGAGAATAAATCTGGGCTCCGCATATATATAATCTTGAACCATCCGAAGGTATGAATTTAGAAAAGAAATTAGAAAAATAAGCATTTATTTGTTCCGAAATCAGGTGAGAAAAAACTTTGTCTTTTGCTCCCTGTGTCAACATTACATAGTTTTGTAAAAATATGGATACCCCGACGGCAGTTATTAATGCAGATAAACGCGGTGCGTTACGAAGCGGTTTATATGCAAATTTTTCTATCGTAAAACCATAACACCCGGTAAAAAACATAGCAAATAAAAATACAAGCGGAAGCAAACCTGCAATAGGTAAAGAAAATTTGAGTGAAACGACGAATATTATGGCAAGATATGCGCCAAGCATATAAATTTCACCGTGCGCGAAATTTATAAGTTGTAATATCCCATATACCATTGTGTAGCCTAATGCGATTAACGCATATACACTGCCAACGGTAAGCCCGTTAATTATTTGTTGTGCTAACATTTAAAAGATAAAATGAGAGGTGTACTATTCCTATTTATATTTTGGATACTTAACCTGATAATTCTATAATGTCAAATACTTTTTCGTCATCTCAATACATTCTTTACAAATCAAAATAGGGGCAGTTCCTTCTTTTGCCAATTCTCTATCCCTGATGAATTTTTCACTGTTCCATATCTGCTTAAAAGGCTTTTCTAATATATTTCCATAACTGTATTGCTCGGCAAAAGGTATGCAACATCCGGGCGTAACATTTCCATTAAATGTAACTCTGGTTTCTCTCCAGAACCTATCACAAATAAATGGTTTGTTCCAATCATAAGTTTTTGATAATTCAGGATAATACATACATTTGATTCCTGATTTTTTTAATTCCTCTCTTCCTTTTTCCAATTCCTTTTTATAAAAAGATAAAGGTTTTGCTTCTTTTAATTTCCAATCTCCAAAATTGAAAAGGTAACTATCTATCTCGCAAATATAGTCTACCCCAAGCTCTTTCGCAAGTTTTATGAATTCAATTAACTCCCCTTCGTTTTCTTTCATAAGTATAAAATTTACCCCAATAAGTGGAGTCTTGCTGTGAAGTTTTTTCTTTAATTCAACTAACGTTTTTATATTATTTAAAACTTTATCGAACTTATCCGTGCCTCGTATCTTCTTATGAGAAGAAGAATTTGTGGCGTCAAGACTTATATGGATTTTTGATAACCCTGATTTTATAATATTATGAGCCATAGATTCGTTTATCAATACGCCATTTGAGAATATAGTCGTGATAACGTAAGGACGCGTATGTTTTATGTATCTGATTATATCAAAAAATTGAGGATGGAGTAATGGTTCACCAACTCCATTTAAGCTTACGGATAATGCGTGCGGAAATTCGTTAAATACTTTTTTAAATTCATTAAAACCCATCATTCCGGTTTTATATTCTGTTTTTTTTATGCAGTGGATACAATCAAGGTTACATTTATTTGTGAGCTCAATGCCTATACGATAAGGATAAAAGCGTAATGCTTTTTTATAATGAGAAGCTTCGTATTTGTGCAATAACCCGTATAATAAAGATTTGAAATAGAAATAATTTAACTTGGAATTTCCCGCTCCTCTGGGGCGTGGGATGAAATGTTTTGTGCGATTTGTCATTCCTGCGGAAGCAGGAATCCATTGTTTTTGTTGCTTTTCGATGCCCTGCAGTTTGCGGCGTTGGAGATTCATTTTCATCTTATTGTTTTTATTCTTAACTATAACTCTTATCCTGTCAATACTTTTTCTTCTCTGCGTTCTCTGTGGTTTGCTTTTCCCTTCTCTGTGTTAATCTTGCCTGCCTGCCATTCTGTTTGGAAGGTAGAAATCGTTTTTTGTTCATTCTTTTTCTATTTTTTGTCTGTTCAAATCTTGTAGAAATCGTGTGGTTAGTTGGACTTTGCGACGTAGGCGCATTAGACCAACTTATCCAGCTCAGCTGGGAATCTCGTGGTTCCACTTTGTTATCCGTTCTCTGTTTTTTCTTTCTTCCGTTCTCTGTTATTTTTTAACCCAAAACCTTTCTTTTATTTTTTCTTCTCTGCGTAAATCCTATTCTGTTGATCCTGTCTTTTGTAACTCTAATTTTCTGTCTTTGTTTCCTTCTCTTTTATCGTTTGAATCTGCGCTAATCTGCGTCCAAAAACTCTTTCAGTTATCTGTTTTTCGTGTCTTTCTATATTTCTTTCCTGTTTCGTGGTTATTTGTTTCCTTTTTTCCGTGTCTTTCTGTGTCATTCCCTGCCTGCCGGCAGGCAGGTGTGGCTGAAATTTTTTGTCCTTTACTGACCACCGACTACTGACCACTGTTTTCTTTCCTGTTTCGTGGCTATTTGTTAATTTTTGAGCGGACTTTTTTGCAGGAAAACTTTATTATAGTTTCTTAGCTACTTTTATTGTTTCTTTAATTACTTCTTCAATAGGGGTATCTGATTTATAAATTTTAATATTCTTAAATAAATCAGGATATTCTTTAAATGCCTCATTAAAAATCTGTCTGCCTTCTGCTTCCATATTCCCTGCCATACGCATAATCATTGGTTTGCTTGGCTTATTTTCAATAACATATTTCACAACTGCTTTTGCCCAGTCATCGCAGCGGGATATTCCTCCAAAACGAGCCCCGAAAATAGCTTTTACACGTGGATTGTTTATTAAAAGCCCTATCATAAGTTGCAATCTTTCTTGTGTGGGGGCTCCACCGGAATCCATAAAATTAGCCGGTTTACCGCCAAACTTCGTTATCAAATCCAGTGAGGCTATACCGAATCCTGCTCCTCCCGGGAATACACCGATATCCCCGTCAAGTTCAACATAAGGTACCCCGGCAGATTTTGCAATTTGCTCGGAAGCGGTAAGTTCCCCGACTTCATGGCGGGCTTCTATTCCCAATTTTTTTAGAATAGGATGTCTGAACATTGCGTCTTCATCAATATCAACCTTCGAATCAAGAGCAATGAATTTCCCGTTTGAAGTCATAACAAGCGGGTTTATCTCGACAAGTTTTGCTTCGCAAGCAAGAAACAAATTGTACATATTTGATATAATCGCGCCTGCTTCGACTACTCCGTTACCGGTAATTCCCATTTTACTTGCAAGTTGTCTCCCAAGATACGCATCAGGCCGAACTCCTACGTCAACATAATGTTTTATTATGCTTTTGGGTGAAGTTTTTGCGATAGCTTCTATATCCATGCCGCCTTCTTTTGAAACAATGAGTAAAAGTTTATGGATAGTCCTGTCAATCGTAGCCGAAACATAAAATTCGTGAGATATGGGAATTTTTTCTTCTACTAGGATTTTTTTTATCTCATAGCCGGAAACGGATTTGCCAAGCATACCTTTTATCTCGTCTACGGCTTCGGAATAAGAATTAACGATTTTAATGATTCCTGATTTTCCACGTCCGCCAACAAATATCTGAGCTTTTAATACTACGGGATAAACGACTTTATCGAGTTCACTAAGTTCGGAAATGTTTCCTATTAATACGCTGCGGGGTACAGGAATCTTGTACTCTTTAAACAACATCTTACCTTCATATTCATATAGTCTCATAATTTTCCCAATTTAATAATAAAATATTTATTGTCAATAATTAATCGTTAGTATGCTAAAAAAACCACTTTTTGCTTCGTATATAATTGTATGGTTACTATTTTGTGTTTCTGTGCTATTCTGTCTCTATTCTATGTTAATCTGTTACTCTAAAACTTTTCTTTTCTCTGTGTTAATCTTGCCTGCCTGCCATTCTGTTTGGAAGGTAGAAATCGTTTTTTTGTTCGTTCATTTTCTATTTCTTGTCTGTTCAAATCTCGTGAAAATCCCTGCCTGCCGGCAGGCAGGTGTGAAATCTTGTGGTTCCAATCCGTTTTCTGTCCTCTGTTTTCGTGTCTTTCTATATTTCTTTCCTGTTTCGTGGTTATTTGTTATTTTTTAACCCAAAAACTTTCTTTTATTTTTTCTTATCTGCGAATATCCCATTCTGTTTATCTTTTTTATATCTTTTTCTATTTTATCTCTATGTTTCTCTGTTTTTTAATCTTGTTGTTAGTTAGACTTTGTCCTGTCAAGGACTTATAGTCAAACTCTTAGGAGTTTTACTCCTTAGAGATTGCTATCCCGCTAGCGGGAGTCTAACTTATCCAGCTCAGCTGGGTTATCTGCGTTTATCTGCGTCCAAAAACTCTTTCAGTTCTCTCTGTATTTGGAGTTTACCCCGCCTTGTCGAAGATCTCGCCGTAGGAGGAGCGGCTTGGGCAATTCATTCGTTTTTAAGGGGAAATTTTACCGATTGATAACTTCTATTTCTCTATTCCCATTATCTAGAATATTGATTTTTATATCTATTCTTTTGGCGGGTAATAATCCTGTTGCTTTCTCTGCCCATTCAATGACACAAATTCCCTGATTTTCAAATAGTTCGTCTAATCCGAGATTAAGTATGTTTTCCGGTTTGTCTATTCTGTATAAATCTATGTGGTATAAAGGTATTCTGCATTGATATTCGTTCATAAAGACAAAACTTGGACTATTTACGTCTATAGTACAATCAAGTCCTTTAGCGATGCCTTTAACAAAAACCGTTTTTCCTGCTCCAAATTCCCCATATAAAGCTATAAGAGTATTCTTTTTTAGCTTTTTGCCTAATTTCTCACCAAATTCTAAGGTTTCTTCCGTACTATTAGATATTATTACATTCTTCATATAGTTTCATACCCAGAGAATGATTTCTAAATGAATATCTGCAAAAGTCAAGCCTAAATTTATGCTTACTTCCATTAGGCAAGTTGAGAAATAATAGGTAGCTACCTAAAAAAACATCTTGACGAAGGATTGCCTGATAATTAAAGTATTCATAACACTATGAATATATTGGTAATTTCCAATCTTTATCCGCCATATTATATTGGAGGATATGAACTGCGATGCAACGATATTGTAGATAACCTAATAAAACGCGGACACTTGACTGCCGACAGGCACGCTAGAGTTACAGTTCTTACCGGCAACTATTTCATCTCAGGTAAATCAGACGGATTTGATGCGATAGAAAAAAACAACATACACAGAAAATTGCATTTTCAGGATAAATACCCGTCAAAAGTTTCCCTGAAGAGCACTATTATAAAAGAATTGAAAGATAATAAGATTTTGAAAGACACGATAAAACAAACTAATCCTGACCTAATATATGTTTTTAATATGGGAGGGTTGAGCAAATCTTTACTTAGAACGATAGAAGGATATAAAATTCCTGTAGTTTACGATATTTCGGATTACTGGTTGTCCGGGGAGGGAATTCTGGATAACTGGTTGTTATACTGGCAACAATCTCCGACGCTGCCAATTGCAAGATTTATAAAGTTGAAAATGGAAGCCCTGATAACTAAAAACTTTTTAAACAGATTAACTAAATATATTTTGCCTATACAATCACACTCTTTTAACCTAAATTTTAGTTATTTTACTAGCAATTTCCTTAAAGAATCGTATATTAAATCCGGTTTCAATGTTAAAAATTCTCCCGTAATATATTGTGGAATTCCCGTAGAGTTGATTCCACATAAGTTATCCCGGGTAAATAATCCCTTTAGTTTATTATACGTTGGCAGTATAGCACCCCATAAGGGGACTCTTGCAATTATTAAAGCAATATCCATATTGACAAAGAAAGGATTTCAAGTTAATTTAACTCTAATAGGGGGGATGGATTTGGACTACTTTAAAGAAATGAATTCTTTGGTCTCTTCAGAAAACTTGCCGGTAACATATAAAGGAATATATAAAAGGGAAGAAATATTAAAAACGTATAAAGATTACGATACTCTCGTGTTTTCAAGCGTATGGGATGAACCGTTTAGTCTTACTTTACTTGAAGGAATGACGGCAGGGTTAGCTGTAATAAGCACAACTACAGGTGGCAGCAGTGAAATCTTGAAAAATGAAGAAAATTGTTTAACCTTTGAACCGGGTAATGCAAATGAATTGGCAAAAAAAATAGAATTGCTGATGAACAATAACAATATGTATGAAAAAATAAACAGTAATGCCTCTAAATTTGTTAAAGAAAATTTCACAACGGATAAGATGATAAATAAAATAGAAGATTACTTAAAACAAGCAATAACAAAATAAATGAATACTTTTGAAATCAAAGGCAATGAAATAAAAGAAAAAGAACTTTTAAAAAGTATTAAGGATAAAATAAAAGGAAAAAAGTATAGCAATTTAACTCTTAAAATTCTAAAACAAGAATATCCGACATTAGAGCTAAAAGACGAGGAGACTTTATACAATCTTTACAAATCAAAAAATAAACTGCGAAAAGCACAAGTATCTTTGTTTTCCGTAGAGCCCTTAACAAAATTTTATTTTATTCGTAAAATACTTTTAAAAATTAAAAAGCATTTATTCAAAAGCATTATAAGAAAACAGATTATGCGTAATGAAAATGCGATAAAAGAAATAGAAGAATTAGCAAAAAAGCTCGTCTCTTAAATTAAAATGAATCCGGAATCAATAAATCCATCTGTTATACCTGAAATAGGCAAATATAACGCAAACTTTTATAAAGATTATTATAGTGAAATTAATAAAACAACCGGATTTGGAACAATTGATAAGGAAAAAGTAACTGCTATATTAAAGTTTGTTACAGGAGATAAAATATTAGATATAGGATGTGGAAAGGGACAATACGTTTCTTATCTTAACTCCCTGGATAAACTTACTTATGGTATGGATTTTGTAAAAGAATTTTTACCTTCGGGACAACAAAATGTTGTTTGTGGGAATATAATGCAAATACCTTTCAAGAAGAATAGTTTCGACACTTCTATATTATTTGATGTTTTAGAACATACGGACGACGAAAAGGTATTAACTGAAGCGGCAAGAGTAACTAAAAATAGAATAATAGCAACCGTCCCTATGGATTGCAATAATTGGTTTAGGGAGTTTTATCTTACGTATGCTAATTACATAGACAAAACACATTTAAGATATTATACGGAAGAAAAAATCGACAGGCTTTTTAAGAAATGCGGGCTAAAGGTCATAGCTTTATTGCCACATCTTACAGTAGATTTTAACCGGTTTACTGTAAGCGCTATGGAACCGAAAGGGGGAATTATCAATAAATTAATTTTCCGATTTCTTCCATACGCAAAATTTAAATGTGTAGATACTGCAAAAATTATAATAGCGGATAAAATATAAAGTTATGAAAATAAGAGTCGACCAGTTTATATCAAGTTTTTATCCTAAGTCTGCAGAAGGAGCAGTTTTTAATGATATACTGGAAATTCAAAAAACATTACGGGAAGCCGGTTGTATTTCCGATATATTTACAATAGACCCTGAAAAAGGTAGTGGCGCCAAGTTTTATTCCAAATATAATTATAGTTCAAAAAACAATATCGTTATTTATCAATATGGAGAAGGTTCTATATTAACGGATTTTCTAATTAAATTAAAAACTAAAAAAGTATTAAGATATCATGGCGTAACCCCGCCTAAATTTCTTAAAGAGACTTCCAAATCCTTATTAGATACTATTGGGGGCAATAAAGATACCAAATTACTGATATACGAAATGAATTCATCCCTTGCTACTTCAGAATATACTAAAACAGAATTGAGAAACTTTGGATTTAATAATATACATATATTACCTGTTTTTATTGATTTTAATAAGTATAAAAAAATACCGAAAGCTGCCTCAAAAACGAATAAAAATCTCATATTTGTGGGACGCTTAGTTCCGAATAAAAAGCAGGAAGATATTATAAAAACCTTTTATTATTATCATAAAATTAACCCAAAATCTAATTTGTTCCTGATAGGAGAGTATAAAAGTTGTCCCCGGTATGTAGATTTCCTGAAAAAGCTGGTAACCGACTTAGAACTTAATAAGAATGTTTGCCTGACAGGACAAATAACTTTCGATGAACTTGTGAATTTTTACGGGACTTCGGATATATTTATATGTATGAGCGAACACGAGGGATTTTGTGTCCCGTTATTGGAAGCGATGTATTTTAATTTGCCAATCATTGCATATAAATCAACTGCAATACCTTATACGCTTGAAAATACGGGCATTTTAATAAACAGAAAAAACTACCCTGAAATTGCCGAACTTATAAATATAATTTTAACGGATAAAAAATTATGTTCAGAAATTATAAAAAAACAGAATAATAGGTTGAAAGAATTTAGCTTAGAAAATACTAAAAATAAGCTTATAAAGTACATTGAAGAAATATAATAATCAAAGTGAAAATAGCCATTGTTCATAATTTGCCGGCAGGAGGAGCAAAGGTAGTTTTACACGAATGGATTAAACGACTCAATAAAAATCACCTGATTGATGAATATTGTTTGTCCACATCGGAAACATCGTTTTATGATACCCGAAATCTTGTAAATTCTTTTCATATCTTCAATTATAAAAAGTTAATCAGGTTTTCACCTGCAAACAAAATCCAGTACCTAAACTTTATTTTTCAATTTATTGATATTTTCAGGCTAAACAGTGTGTATAAAAATATTGCGTATCATATAAACGCAAAAGATTATGATATAGTGCTTGCAACACATGACAGATTTCTACAATCCCCATCCTCTTTGAGATGGATAACAAAGCCAACCGTTTATTATGTTCACGAGCCACAAGTCCCTTATAAAATAAGGGAAGGTATAATAAATTATGGAATAATCAATTCTATGTTTAACTTCTTGTTCCCAAAATGTACTACATTGTTTGATAAAATGAATATGAGATGCGCAGATTACATTTTAGTAAATTCAAAAAATACTCAAAAAAACTTTGTAAAAAAATATAAAAGGGATGCTACAGTGTGTTATTATGGCGTAGATACGAAGGAATTTCTTCCCACCACAGACAAAAAAGAAAATTTTATACTTTCAATCGGAGCATTAGACCCTGTAAAAGGACATAATTTTGTAATAGAATCTGTAGCAAAATTGGATACCCAAATACGACCGGCGATTAAAATTCTGTATGATAGAGGAAGTGAAACCTATAAAGACGAACTGATTGCGCTTGCCCAAAAACATAATACAGAAGTATCTTTTGTTTATCAGGCAAAAAGAGACGAACTCCTTTCTTTTTACAATAAAGCAGTAATCGTAGCTTGTGCTCAAATTAATGAACCATTCGGACTTGTTCCGTTAGAAGCAATGAGTTGCGGAACTCCGGTTGTAGCTGTAAACGAAGGCGGTTTAAGGGAAACTGTAATAAATGGTAAAGCAGGAATATTAGTAGAAAGAGATGTTGATAAATTTGCAGAAGCAATGAAATATCTTTTGACAAATGAAAAAATGAGGACACAATATTCCCAATATGCATATAAGTATGTAAGAGACAGCTGGAGTTGGGATATTGCAATAACAAAATTAGAAAAAGTATTAGAAAATATAGCAAAAAATTAAATGAATTATTTATTCGTTCTTACGCTTATATTTACTGTAAATACATCTATTAAAAAACTCGTTGAAATACCTATTACAAGCAAATCTCAAGTATACGAAATGAATAAACTAAAAGTAACAATCGTGTCTGTTACAGACCAATGTATTCAAATAATTGCAGACGATGATGAATTAAGGACACTTAATAATTCCGGTTTTTCGTATACAATTATTTTTAATGATTATAGAGAACCCGTAAAAAAGTTACTTGA
The DNA here is from genome assembly GCA_028716385.1 of bacterium. Taxonomy (GTDB): domain Bacteria; phylum Hydrothermota; class UBA3073; order JACQXS01; family JAQTXJ01; genus JAQTXJ01. Next base: position 900,224 of record JAQUPX010000001.1, read on the forward strand.
GAAAGGAACTTATCATACTTATGAGACACTTGTTCAGGAACTTGATTCCATAGCAATTAATTATCCGGCAATTACAAAACTCGATACTATTGGATATTCTGTGGAAGGAAGACCAATGTTAGGACTGAAAATATCAGATAATGCCGAAACAGAAGAAACAGAACCGGGTATAAGATTTACGGGTTGTCATCACGGGGGTGAACTAATTTCGGCAGAAATAGTTTTATATTTAATCAAACAACTAACGGATAAATATTCTACGGATTCATATATAAAACAGCTTGTAGATGGCCGCCAGATATGGTGTGTTCCTATAGTAAACCCCGATGGAATGTATAGTTATTCAAGGTATAACGCTAATGGAGTAGATTTAAATCGTGATTACGGATATATGTGGGGATGGGACAGCCCTTATCCTTTTTCGCAACCCGAATCCCGTGCGTTAAAATTAAACGCAGAAATGCATAGTTTTACACTTGGTTTTGATTATCACTCTGTAGCAAATATAATTAATTGTCTCTGGGATTATACTCCGATAAGACCCAATGTAGATACTATTATGCTTGATCTTGCAAAGGAATATTACGATTCTGCAAGTTATATTGATACAATAATGCACGGTTGCGACTGGTATCCGGTATCTGGAAGCTGCCAGGATGCTATGTATGGATGTAATGGAATTATTGATTATACAATAGAAACTCCGCAAGATGCCGATCCAATCCCTGTATGTGTGTCAAACATAGGTGCAATGCTTAAAATGATAGAACGTTCGGGGGACATAGGAATCTCAGGAATAATTACAGATTCTGTGACGGGGAATCCGATAAACGCAAGAATAGAAATAGAAGGAATTGATTGGCCTGTATATACAAATCCTTATACAGGGTTTTACCATATAGCTTTATTGTCGGGAGCATATACATTAAAAATTTCTTCAAATGGATATTCAAGCAAAGAAATTACAAATATAATAGTAGATAGTTCGGTAACCGCTATCGATGTTCCATTAATTCTTAATAATAAATATTATGTTAATAAATTGGTAACTATCACATATACAGGAAATTCCAATAAAACATTAAGTCCTGCATTGCTTGGCCCGGAAGACGACAAGTCTTTTTCTATCGGCACTGGTGGAGAAGTAGTTTTGGATATGGGAATCCCTATTAAAGATAGTTTTACTGTATATGAGGGAATTGACAGCACGGGGAATGAAGGTTACGAAGTATTAGTATCAAATATGTGGCAGGACAGTTTTGTTAGTCTTGGTGTGGGAACGGGGACTACTACTTTTAATATCAGCGTAACAGGTTTATCCGAAGCAAGGTATGTCAAAATGATTGATGACGGGAATGTAAGTAATTATACAACCCCCGGGTTTGACCTTGATGCAATTGAGTCATACAGGGCATTCGGAATTACAGAAAAAAACAACTATAAACCTAATATAATGATATGTTCCAATCCTGTTATCAATAACTTAGCAATTAAAATAACTAATTCTAATGAGAAAAATATAACTTTTAAGTTATATAATTTAGCAGGACAATTACTGATTAAGGATATTATCTCTGAAGGCCAGCCCAATTTTTCAATTTCTACTGACAAGATTCCGTCTAATATTTATTTTTTGAAAATAGAAGGCAGAAACTGGGCGACTACAAAGAAGGTAATTATTTTACATTAAGTCTCTTAAGCAATAAAACTCCCAACCATAAAGCATTTACGGAATTAGATATAGAACTTGCCCAGGGAATTCCTGTAAATCCTATAATTTTCACGAGAATAAGAGCAAATATTACATTAACCCCGACAGTAACAAAACTTGCAATCATAGGGGTTTTAGTCTCTTTCAATGCATAAAATCCCGTAGCAAGAATCCTTGCCAGTATAAGACCGGGGATTCCTATAGCGTATGCTTGCAAAGCCAATGCCGTGTTTATTGTGTCTGTTGGAGTGAATTTGCCGTGCTGATACAAGAGTTTGCATACAGGATGAGCCAATACCCAGATTAAAACCGTTGATGCAATACTGCACAGTACCCCATACTTAAAAGCAGTCCGCATCGTTTTCGTAAATTCTTTTCTGTGTTCCCCGGAAAGGTTTTTTGCCGCGGATGGCAGAGCAACGTTGGCAAGCGCGACCCCCAGAACCCCAACAGGAACCCACATTATCCTGAAAGCATATTCAAGCCATGCGATTACACCATCCTGGAGGAAAGAAGCAATGAGAGTGTTTATTATTGTATTAATTTTCATTGCGCTGTATCCAATTGCAATAGGCATCATAAGGAGAAGAACTTTTTTTACTTCCGGAGTAAACTTGAATTTTGGACGTACGAGATAACCTTCTTTGCGTAATTGAGGAAACTGTGAAACAAGCTGCAAAGCTCCTCCGATAAGTGCTCCAATAGCTATTGATGTAATTCCGAATTGAGGAGCAAGAGCAACTCCAAGTCCAATAATGGCAACGTCAAACCAACAGGATGCTATTCCTGTAGTAAAGAAATGATTGAAAAAGTTTAAAACGCCCATTACAAGGGCAGAAACTGTAATAAATATAAGGAACGGGAATAAGATACGGGTTAATTTAACGGTAAGAAGAAATTTTTCTCCCTGGAATCCATAAGCAACGAGCTTAACCAACCAGGGGGCAAATATTATGCTTATTAAAGTTATTGCTCCGGTAATCAAGAGCATTGTTCCCAGAATAAGGCTTACGAATTCGGTAGTTGCTTTTTTGTCTTTGTTTGCGTGATAGTCTGCAAACATAGGCACAAATGCAGGAGTTAATGTTCCTTCCGCAAGAACGTCTCTCAATAGGTTTGGAATTCTGAATGCCACACGAAAAGCATCCATAGCAATACCGGCACCGAAAAAATGTGCAAATACTATTTCTCTTAAAAGACCAAGTATCCTAGAAATACCGGTTCCGACACTAAAATTAATTGCTCCTCTTAGAAGACTATGTTTTTTCATTCTAATCTTATGTTCTTATGAATCTGCGGTTAAAAATTCTTTCCGTTTTCTTTATGTCCTTTTTTGTATCTCTTTCTGTATTTTTGCATTTTGATTTTTGATATTTTATTTAGTACACGGGTAACGTTAAAATTTGAGGGGCGCCTTCCGTGATTACTATGGTATGTTCAAAATGTGCAGAAGGTTTTCCATCAAGAGTAACTGCGCGCCAACCGTCATTCATAACTTTCACTTCGTAAGTTCCTGCGTTTACCATTGGCTCAATTGCAAGAGTCATCCCGGGTTCAAGTACCGGTCCGTGAGAAGGTTTCCCAAAATTAAATATTGTAGGTTCTTCGTGTAATTTAGTTCCTATGCCGTGTCCTGTAAAATCGCGGACAATTGAAAATCCATTTGACTCAACATAAGTCTGGATAGTATGAGAAATATCCGTTAAATGATTTCCCGGGTACGCTGTTTTTAGGGCAAGTTCTAATGCATATTTTGTTACTTCAATTAATTTTAATTTAGATTTGTCAACTTCGCCAACCGTAAAAGTATATGCCCCATCTCCATAATACCCCTTATAATAAGTTCCGACGTCAATAGAAATTATATCTCCCTCTTTTAAAATACGCTTGGAAGGCATTTCATGGACCACGGATTCATTTACCGATGTGCAAAGGGTATAAGGATAATGTTGTTTAAATGCAGAAACAAACCCTTTGAAAGCAGGTTTAGCGTTCTGTTTTATTATAAAATTCTCTGCGAATTTATCCAGTTCAATTGTAGTAATTCCCGGCTTTACCATTGAATTAAATAAGTTCAGTAAATTTCCGACAATTGCTCCTGCTTCACGCATTAAAGCAATTTCTCTTTGAGATTTTAAGTTAATCATTCTATAATAATATTAAAAATCAAATATTAGAAATCAAAAATACCTGCTTCTCGTCAGGTAGTCAATATATGTTTTCATCTTGTTTCGTGTTCTCAGCTTTTTTTATTCTCACCGCAGAGATGATCCGCAAAGTATATATACGGGAAGACTCTGTGATAAAACATTTCTATTCTCTGTGCCCTCTATGTTTCTTATCTCCATTCTCTTATCAGTTTTTTTGCCCTAAATCTTTTTCTCTGTGTTCCTCTGTGGTTTAATTTTCTACTATCTGTAATTCAGCATTCTTTCTATCCACTTTTTGTTACTTTCCCTATAACCGATTCTATTTGTTCCCGAGAAATTTTACCCTCCCGTAATATAACAGGGGAAAAACTTATGTCAATAATCGTAGAAGAAATATTACCTGAAGTTCCCGGGATAATAAAATCTACTTTAATATTTAAGTCTAAATGACTATTTGGTGGGGGAGAAGATTCTATGTTTGCGCTTGTAGTTGCTAGAGGATTTGGGTATTTAGATAAAATGGAAAAAATGGGTTCTGACGCCGGAATTCTTATGCCAAGTGTATTATTAGAACTTGTGACGGGTGAACCCGGTTTAGCTTTAAAAATAATTGTTAATGCTCCGGGCCAAAAAGCATTTATCAATTTTAATCCAATTTCAGGGACATATACATATTTATCAAGTTCAGCCGTATCTTTAATAAAAAGAATCAAAGGTTTTTCTTTGTTTCTATGTTTTATTTTATATATTTTATCAATTGCAATTAAATTATGCGCATCACAACCGATGCCATATACGGTATCCGTTGGAAATCCAATTATGCCGCCATTATTTAGCGTATTAATTGCATTTTCTATTAAATCCATTCTAGTTTTTTCTTTTCATAAAAGAAAGGCAACTTATTGAAAGTCGCCTTTCTCTAAAATCTTTTTATATGTACAACTTATCATTAATCCTAAGCTTTTCCGCGTAAGGCGGACTCGCTCAAGGGATCCTAACCCTACCGCTTCGCTTCAAGATAAGAAACACTAATGGCTGTCGCCAAAGTGTTTCTAATAGTTCTTTTGTTCTTTCCAGAAAATTATTTTTTTGAAATCGGACGGTCCCTTAACTTTTTCGCTTATAAGTTCACCTTTACTGCCACCAATAGTAATAACAAACTCCCCGTTTACGGTAACGGATATTTGTGGACTCATAGGCACACCTTCACCAATTTCTTCCGATACATCATCATCGTCCGGTGCTTTACCCGTTGTAAAATTTATATGATACAACCTTGCCAGGCCTTCAATTCCACAGGGGTTAGTCGGGTCTATCGGTTCATATGTGGTAAAATAAACCGTTTCATTAAATACAATTGGTTTTGAAACGGATTTTTCATTTTTACCAAGGTCTCTGTACCACCCATTGCTATTTGGTGTCCCGCTGCCTGTAATATTTACAAGGTCTCCATCCGTATAAGGAGTAGTCTGCCGATTATCTCTTATGCCATAAAACCTGTTGAAAGTATTGACCTTTCTTAAAGAATCTCTATCGCCTCCACCAAAAAATAGCCATAAATTTCCATCTGCATCATAGGCACAAGAGGGCGGATAATAAAATGGTTGCTCTCTTTGAGACACAAAAATTCTGCTGCCTGACCAACTGGCAGGAAGGAGGCTGCGAATATCAAATTTCCATAACTGTCCTGCGATATCTCCGATATATATATAATCTGAAAATCCATCATTTGAAGTATCAACAAGAACGGGGTCGGAAGGTATGCAGTATGTCATATACGTATTAGTAAATTTCTTAAGCACTGTTCCATCTTTTGCATCTATAACGTAAACTGCGCGTCCCAAAGTTCCGGATTCTTTATTAAATCCCCCCCCAATTACTGCAATGGTTTTTTCTCCCGTTCCTACCCTTACTCTTCCTATTGCCGGGTTTGACCAGGTTTGCGCGAACATTGTGTCGCCACCGATTTCCCATAAGAAAGATGGGTTTTCAGTGTTAGTTACATCAAGCCCAAAATAATAACTTCCCCCACTACGCTCTCCGCAAATCAGTTCCGTTTTCCATTCGGTGCTGTCTTTTGTTGTATCTCCCATACTTGATGGAATCCATGTGTCAAATACAATGGGGTTGCCATCTACATAATAGTTGTGCACGATTCTTAAGTTTTTTAACTTGGATAATTGATTTTTGGGAATAAATGCCCATAGTTCTCGACCTGTTCCGGGAGTAAAAGTATCTCCCTGCGCTACATAAGTTCCGGCATCAAATGCGTGTAACATACCATCATTTGCGCCGTCAATAACAATTTTCCTACGATGTTTATTTACTGCCTTAAATCCTTCATACCCTTCGTCAGTATACCAAGGGGAAGGGGGGCCAACACAAACAGGCCAGGAATGGAATATATCACCTAATTTCCAATCATATCCGTTATCACCTCTTACGTAATTTATAAGATCTTCCACGGAATCACCGGCAACTCCTAAATCATTGGAATCTACATAAGAGGGGGTAAATGCTATACGGTTATTACTTTTTTGGGTATAAATATTTCTTTCGGATGAAGTCATATTTTTAAGAGCTTCGCCTGCTTCCCATAAAGGACTTGACAGAACGTGTCCCGAATCATCCTGGGGTAATGTTCCATCGGGATTCAAACGGAAAGCTTTTATGTATCCATCCCAGAAAGGAGCAGCCCCAGAAGGCATAAAAGAAGCTATATATATATTATTGTAATACTCAGTTCGAACGGAAGGAACTTCAGGCCCGGAGAAAGAAGTTGCGCGTTCTTCCATCAGGCTGAAAATCGTATTAAGGACAGAGTCAAGCATCTCAGGTGAGGTTGCCGGGTAATAATGCTCGGTTCCACCCAGTTTAGCGATAGAATCAAGACATTTTGCTCCATTGCCTCCTGCTACCGCAACGCCGCAGGCAAATGTTTTTACATCATAATTGACTCCCATAATTTGTATGCCACGAAGCCTTGTGGCTTCGGTATAAGGCGAGTAAGGGTTATTTCCAGGATATCCGGTTTCTTCGCCATCAGAGCAAAGCAAAACATAATATCCCCTGCATCGCTTTGCAGGGTCTTTAGGTATAAGGGCCTGTGTATAATACTGTCGTGCCCAGTAAAAAGATCCTCCAATTGGAGTTCCCCCATCCGCGCGAATTTCCTCAACTTGTTGGGCATTATCAAGCCACTGGTGAATTTGTCCAATGTGAGCTGCATCCCCGGCTAATCCCATAGGTGCTCTTAAAATCGTTTTTGTAGCTTCAGGATAAGATTTAGGCCAGTAGTCGTTTCCGCTTCCATCTACGCCGTGCCAGGGGATCTTCTGTGTTTTAGAGGCTGTGTATGGAGATGTCCTATACCAACCTCCTCCGTCTGATGCACCACGGGAAAGCTCATTGATGGATTTATATTGACCATAAGTTAACAATCCAAATCTTATGTTCCGGTGTTTATAGACAACGTTGTAAACCGCATTTTTTAGAATATACATTCTTGAGTCATTTGAGAACCCATCTCCATTTGTATCTCTTCCGGGAAAGTAATCACTCCCGTCACCCCACGTGCAATTACCATTCATATCATAAGTCATTGACCCTGAAGTATCAAAAATAAGTAAAACATCCGGTTCAACGGTTATACTAAAAAGGTCATCTGCAGAAAAAGCTTTTGCAGCAAGACACAGAAAGATTACAAAAAAAGCAAGTTTTTTCATATTATTCCCCCTTAGCTAGAGTTTGTTTCGTCAGAAACATTGCTCCAACTTATCTCCGCCTGAGGCGGACCGGACTCCTTTATTCAAAATGTAATTTTTTTGCCATTTCCTGCACTTTATAGGAAAACTTTACGTTTTTATAATTAAACATATTATCAGAAATATCCATTTCTTCTTTTACGTCTTTAACTTCAGTTGTTGACTGTAATGTATTCGTAGAATCATACTTTTCTGTTGTTTTTGGAATCCATCCAAAGTCATCGGTTTCTATGTAATTCTTATAACTAATTACTTCCTTGTTTAAAGAAATTTTCTCGGTTTTGTTTTCTAACTTTATCTGTGTTTTACCTTTTTCTCGTTTAATTCCTATGGCTTCCAGGGCATCTTTTATTAACGGCATTTTTTGCATTTTGCCGGAAGCGGGTATATACCAGCATTCTTTCCCATCGGATATCATTACAAGCCCTATTTCTTCCGAATTAGGCAACGTCTCTTCTATCCTTATTTTATTGCCTTTTTGCATAACAAAAGTTTTATAAACCACGCTGTTTGAAGATTGATGGGGGCTATAAAGTTTTGTCTCCAGAGAAATAATATTCCCTTCGCCTGCAGAAAAACATACTAAAGGCATAAAAATAAATATTCCTAAGATTAACTTGTTCCTAATTGAAATGGGTCTTGTGCGATTAATCATTTCCCCTCCTATTTTAATCAATATAGTGTCCCGCCTCTTCCGAGCGGCCCACATCTAACTCTTGCTTTTACTACACGTTTGCTTTTATTCATTTTTCCCGAAGTTAGTACATCATATTTGAAATCAAAAAATTCGTTTCCTTCTTCTATGCTAAATCCCTCTTTATAAGCTGCACCGACAAGTTGAGGAGGGGTAGGAAGCGTATTTGGTAACCCGCTTTTATATTTTGCATTATTAACAAGAGTAACCCATGTATCCGGTGATGCCGGAAATGCCTCACATTTAGCTGGCACCTCTGATATGCCTCGTTCTAACCCGGCTTCTGCGGAATGAAACGCAATTTTTGAGTCCGAACCTGCAACGCTGATTCTCATTTCGCTTATGCTCATTGTCATTAAGGTTATCACCAATAAGCCAAGTATAACGAATATGCTCATAACTAATATGAGCGAAACACCCCTCTCTTTATTCATAGCTATTATATATATGAAGCAAATCCCTGAAACTGTCAATACATTTTTTTATTTTCTTTTCGGCAAGGATAAGATTCTTTGCTACACTCAGAATGACAGAATGCTCAAGCATAAGAATTAAATACAGTATAACTACGAGAAAGAATATATAAATTTAATTTCAAAATAGGTGTTGGATAAGAATTTTTAATCCAATAACAATTAAAATTATACCGCCAAGAATTTCAATTTTATTCTCAAAAAAGTGTCCGGCTTTATTACCAATGAAAACACCTATAAAAGAAAGCGAAAAAGTTATAACTCCAATAATCATTATCGGGGTTATAATAGAGACGCTTAGAAATGCAAAACTCAAACCAACTGCTAATGCGTCAATACTTGTAGCAACGGATAATAACAATAGGACATATAAATTCAACGGGTTGATTTCTTTTTTTTCGGATTCTTTTTTTGTTGCTTCATAAATCATTTTAATCCCTATTAAATTTAGTAATCCAAATGCTATCCAGTGGTCAAAACTCGAAATAAAGCGATCCAGATAACAACCAACAAACCATCCTATTAATGGCATACCCATCTGGAACACACCAAAAAATATTGCAATTTTTAAGGCATTGTCGAAGATCTCGCCTTTCTTTGTAGGGGGGCCGGGTTTTAGATTTTTTATAATTGCTCCACTTGTAATGGAGACAGCAAAAGCATCCATTGCCAAAGCAAAAGCTATAAATATATAAGTTAACATACTTTCTCTATGATACTGGTTTGATATAAAGTCTACGATACTCCTCTTTTATAAAATCGTCAATAAAATTAAAAATAAGAGTTTTCATAAATAATTGAGAAGAACAAACCATCAAAATATTGAGTTTTATAAATTTTTGTTGCAAAAATAAGTATAGTAGGATATATAGTATGAAATATAGTGAAGATAAAAAAGCTGGTTTTTTACTTTATAATAACTCCAAAGATATAACTATAATATTATTATGGTAAAAAGTTTTAGGGTAACAAGTTAATTTATAAATATGTATACACCGTTATTTAGTGTGCTTGTAAATATTGTCACTGTGGCTTCTGCAATAGTATTTATTTACTATGTTCTTAGAAATTCACTTATTTTAAGTGCTGTAAGTACTCAATATCTTTTGATTATCGGGACACTTATTATAACTTTTGTAGAAATTATTTATTCAACAATAACTTTTGTAAGTTATAGTGTAGTTAATTTAAAACTTCTCTATTTTGTTTTGTTTCTTTTGTTTGTTATCGGAGTAATTATCCTTTTATTAAGCAATATTGTCTCGGTGTTTACTATTGCAAAAAACTACAGGATTTCTTTATTAAAACTTATGAGAATAATCCCGCATAAGATATACCGCTCATTTAGTATGTTTATACTTTTGTTAGTGGTATTGCTTTTCTGGGGAATAATTTTATCTCTTATTTCCGAATCTACATGGAGTATATTTATACAGCTTGCCATTATGTTTGCTTTTATAAATTTTGCGATAGGAGAGAAAAAACTCTATATGAGTATGAAACTAAAAGTAATAGCATTGGAACATATCGGGTGGAGAATGCTCTTCAGAGACGATGTTCTGGCAGTTAATAGTTATGTCGTTATGCTTAATATGTTTTTAAAGATAGTGAGAACTGCAACAGGGGATAAAATTTTAAGAGATACGATAATAGAATACTTTAAAAATAATCCTATGTTTTTTGAGAACTGTGAAATAAAGGACGATTTAACGATAGATGTATCATCTATTGTTTCAAATCTCAGTAAACTTTACGAAAAAGATAAAATAAAAATAATTTGTAATTTGTTTTCCTTGCTTATTTCAAGGATTATAACATTATATGGGACAATAACTTCCCCGGTTTATGCTGCGGAAGTTTTTGAAAAAACTTTTGCAATAATAAAAGATAAAATAAAAGATACCCCTATTTTTTTTGAGATTATTCAAAGTTTCCCCGAGGGAATTCTTAGATATGAAAAATTAACTATTTTAAATAAAGAAGAATTGGAAATAAGGGTGAAAAATAGGACTATAGAATTAGAAAGAGAAAAAACCTTTTCAGAAAATATTATAGCGACTATCCCGGATTTACTTGTCATCCTTGACAAAAACTTAAAAATAATCGGCAATAACCAAAGTTTCTATACACTATTTCGTGGAAATTATCGAAAAATAAAAGGGCATTTTATTACGGATGTTTTATTAAACAAGATAAATAAAACCACAAATCTTAAGAGTAGTTTAATGGATATTATAAAAACAGGAAGAACGTTAGAAGATCTTGAAATAACTTATAAAACAGGAAAATCCGATGCGAAAATATTTGAAGTTGTAGGAAAAGTAATATCGTTAGAAGAAAAAGGAAAAATACTTGTTATTTTCAAAGATATTACGGAGAAAAAAAGAATAGAACAGCAAAAATTTCAAACGGAAAAAATCAAAATATTAGAGCAATTGGCGCCATGGCTGGCACATCAACTTAAAAATCCATTAGCAATAATACTGGGGCATACTCAATTAATATCCAGAAATGATAAAATAACAAAAATAGACGATAAGAATATTTCTAACAGTTTGTTAATTATAGGAGAACAAATTAACCGCGCATCCAATTTAGTGACTGGACTTTTGAACCTTACTACAAGGGCAGATATTAGATTTAGCAGGATAAACATTCATTTAATATTAGATAAAATAATAGCCTTGCATCAGTATTTATTAAAAAAACAGGGTATTATTGTAAAAAGAAACTATTTTAAATTAAATTCATTAGAAATAGAAGGAGATGAAAACCAGCTTAGCGAAGTGTTTACTGTTATCCTAAATAATTCTATTGAAAGCATTCCAAAAGGAGGACAAATTGAAATTTCTACAAATATAAAGAATAATAAATCGCAAATCGAAGTAAAGATTAAAGATAATGGAGCAGGAATAGAAAAAAAGTATCTTGACAAAATATTCAATCCCTTTTTTACTACTAAAAATAGTGGGACCGGATTAGGGTTGTTTTTTTCAAAGATAATAATTAATAATCATAAGGGAGATATTAAACTAAACAGTAGCAAAGGGAAAGGAACGGAAGTCCTAATAAGGCTTCCCGTGAGTCATTTATGAGTAAAAATATTTTAATTGTCGATGATGAAGAAGGAATGTGTTCCTTTATTAAACAATGCTTAGAACAAGCCGGATTTAATGCGGATTACGTTCTCAATGGGAAAGATGCGGTAAGCCGGTATAGTAAGTATGACCTTATAATACTTGATATAAGGATGCCGGGAATGAACGGACTGGAAGTGTTAAGTAAAATAAAGCAGAAGAACAGCAAATTACCGGTTATTATTATGAGCGCTTTTGGAGATTATCAACAGGCTTTTGAGCTTTTGAATAAGGGTGCCGACGACTATCTCCAAAAACCCTTTAATATAGAAGATATGCTCTTTAGGGTTGCCAAAACACTGGAAATATACAAACTCCAGAAAGAAATAGAAAGTTACAGGGTACAGGCTCGTAAAAGTATGGCAAGTATCGTGTATAAAGGTTCTAAAATGAACAGGATTTTAGAAATAGTAGATAAAGTTGCAAAAGAAGATGTTCCTGTCTTGATAACCGGTGAAAGTGGGACCGGTAAAGAACTAATTGCAAGAGCCGTGCATTATAACACGTATAATCCTCGTAAAGAAAAACCATTCTGGATTGTAAATTGCAGCGCTTTGCCCGAAACGTTATTAGATGACGAGCTATTCGGACATATCAAGGGTGCATTTACGGGGGCAAATACTGATAAATATGGGCTTTTTGAAGTTGCAGACGGAGGAACAATTTTTCTTGATGAAATAGCGGATGCGTCTCCTTCAACCCAGGCAAAATTGTTACGAGTCGTAGAAAATGGGGAATTCAGAAAACTTGGAGAAACAAGAGTTCGTAATGCAGACGTAAGAATAATAGTAGCAACAAATAAAACACTTTCGGGAGAAGTTGCGGAAGGAAAATTCAGGCAAGATTTATATCAAAGATTGAAAGTCGTGGAAATAAATATCCCACCATTAAGAGAGCGAATCGAGGATATTTCCGAGCTAATAAATTTTTTCTTAAATGTATTTAATCAAGAATTCAAAAAAAATGTTAAACTTATTGAAGAAGTTGTAGAAGAACTAAAAAAATACTCATGGCCCGGTAATGTTCGGGAACTCAAACATACAATTCAAAAACTAATATTATTATCAGATACAACAGTTGTCACATTAGAAAGTTTACACAAGATTTTTTCTGATTATGGTATCAATTCTCCGGAATTTATTAGCGAAAAAACTAATGAAGCGGGACATTCTTCCCAGGACGAGACTTTTACTGAATTAAAGACTAATTTTATTAAAGATTTTGAGCGAACTTTTTTCCTGGATTTAGTCAAGAAATCTAATGGTAATATATCAAAAGCAGCACAGAGCGCTAAAATGAACAGGAGATACTTAACGGAAAAACTTAAAGAATACGGTATAGAAGCCACGAAATATAAAAAATAATTACTCCTCTCTGGTTTAAGCTTAAGATTTAACTCAAACAATTGAGTGCTAATGCACTCACTATTCTAAATTGTCTTAAACCGCTGGATTTGCGTTGCTTTATCCTCATTTTGTGAGTGCTGTAGCACTCAAATTGTCGAATAATTAAATTCCTGAATTTATGTTGTAATAGCAAGCAAGAAAAGGGCTTTTGTCGAAATTTAACTTTTTGGCACAAAACTTGCTTAATTATAAAGTAATATGGGTATAAAAAACAGTATTTTAATAATTGATGATAACAAAGATGTATGTCTTATGCTGAAACAGATATTCGTTCTTAATGATTTCGAGGTGGATACGGCTATGACAGGTCAGGAAGCTATCGAAAAGGTTCGGGGTAGGTTTTTTGACGTAAGTTTACTGGATATCAAATTACCGGATATAGAAGGGACAAAGTTAATACCTTTGCTCAAAAAGATACATCCCAATATTAAAATAATTATAGTTAGCGGATTCTCTTATCTAAATACTTCTATGAAAATCTTAGATAAATGGGGATTAAGTTATGTTGTCAAACCTTTTGATATAGATGAACTACTTTTTAAGATTAAGGAAGCAATTGAAAAACAGTGTTTAATAATAGATGACAGGAAAATATCGGAAAAAGTATTAGTTGGAGGTAAGCAAACAGGGGGACATCAACAAAATGAATAAAATGGTTTGTTCTAAAATAAACAGTAAAATATTTAAAACAACAAAACAGCTTGATTTTAAAGATAATAGGATTATCCAGCAAAGTGGACAATATTTTTGCAAAATGTCTCATTCCACAGAGAATTTTAATTTTAAAAGAAGTCCTGACAACAGTGTTTTAATAGTTGATGATAATATAGAGATGTGTCTTATGTTTAAATATTTTTTATATAAAAAGGGGTTCGGGATAGATACCGTTGGAACAGGAAAAGAGGCTTTAAGAAAACTACGGTATAGATTTTTTAACGTAATTTTATTGGCGGGGATAGAAGGATTAGAATTAGTGCCTTATTTTAAAGAAATGCATCCGGATGTAGGGATAATTATAATTACAGACTGTCCGGCGACAACAAGCGTGATCAACACATTAAGCAATAAAGTATCCTGTTATTTAACAAAACCTGTTAATTTTGGTGAAGTTTCAGATAAAGTTAAAGAAATTATCCAAAAGCAAAGGTTATCGATAATCAGAAATAAGCTGTTAGAGATTAGTCAACTAAGGGAAATTAATTTTGAAACAAACAGAAGAGTATACGTATAAAAAGCAAGTAAAAGCGCAAAATTCCGCAAGCTCAATATAAAGGGTACCTATTTACTCTCTAAGTCATTAAATACTTCTAATTTTAAGTGGGAGGAAAAGATGAAAAAAGAATTAAATGTAATAATAAGTATATTATTTTTGACGCTGGCGGTTCAATCTGCATTGGCGCAAGTAGAAATAACGGATACTATATTGCTGAATCCTGCAGTTGGTAGCGGTAAATGCCCTGTAGCAGTGGATGCGGATGTTACAACCAACAGAATATATATAGCAAATGTGGAAAGCAATAACGTTTCGGTAATAGATGGAACGGTTGATACGCTTATGGCTTCAATAACAGTTGGGGATTCACCCGTTGCCGTATGCGTGAATAGTATTACCGGAAGAATATATGTGGCAAATAAGGGAAATAATACTATTTCCGTAATAGAAGGGACGAGCAATACGGTTATAAATACGATACCTGTAGATGCAATAGGTTTTGACTACTCTACTCCAAGATGTATGGATATAAACATTAAAACCAATAAAATATATGTAACGCACAGCAGCAAAAGTAAAATATCGGTAATAGACGGGACAAGCAATACGATTATAGATACAATAGTAACAAGCGAGTGGACAAATAAAATATGTATAAACGATTCAACTAACCTCGTATATGCAGCGGATTATCATAAAATCTCAGTAATAGATGGGGCAGGGGATACGCTTATAGATACAATTCCGCTGAATGCTTCTTGGACGAGTATTTTTGATATATGTGTAAATCCTGCGACAAACAAAATATATGTGGCAACCGGTGACCAGGGAGGATGGATTTTTGTAATAGATGGTGCAACCAATATGTTTATGGATACGACTTTCTTTGATGGTGAAGAAGCTCACAATATATGCGTAAATCCATTAACAAATAGAATATATACAACAATGGATTATAATTATGAGCGTGGTATAAAAGTGATAGATGGAACAGTTGATACTGTGGTAGAAACATTAAATACTGCCTTTATTTCTTCTGATATATACGTAAATCCGTTGACAAACAAAATATACACAGCAAACGGATACTGGGATGATATTGTTGTGTTAGACGGTGTAGAAGATACAATTACAGCTACGGTAAGAGTAAATGAACACCCTGCCGCTTTATGCGTGAACCCTACAACGAATAGAATATATGCAGGAAATAGCGCAAGTAACGATATCAAGGTTATAGAAGGAGTTAATAATAAAATTATATCTACAATACCGGGAGGGTATTATTTCAGCGATATAGATATAAATCCGCTTACCAATAAAATATATGCCGGGTATGGGATGTGGTATGTTCCTACAAAAGGGGAAAGACATATTACAAATTATTCTAATATGTTAGTAATAGATGGGGGAAGCAATACAGTTATAGATACAATGCTTTCTCCCTGGGGACCTTGTATTGTTACTTCTTATCCTTGGATATGTACAAACCCGACACTGGGTAGGGTATACGGAAATATTTTCGTAATAGAAGACTCCGGGAATACAGTTGTAGATACGCTAAAGGCAATAGGAGATATGGGTGCGAATCCTATTACCAATAAACTTTACATATATGATTGTACGGATATCTATGTAATGGATGGAATAAGCAATGAAGTCATAGATACCATAATAGGTGTGGGTGTGGGAGGAACAGATAGAATGACAGGAGTCATTGATGTAAATTATAGAACTAATAAAATATATGCTGTGGATGTCCAACAGGGAAAAGTATCAGTTATAAATGGGAATGATAATACAATAATAAAAAAATTAACTATCGGAGATTCTCTCTACGGGATATGCGTTAACTCTATGATAAATAGAATATATGTGGCTTGTAGTGGAGACAGTACTCTTTCAGTAATAGATGGAGCAGGGGATTCGGTGATACAGAAAATATCTTTAGGGAGAAAACCTAACAAGATTGCAGTTAGTCCGCAAACAAAAACAATATACGTAAGTTGCAGTGATGTCGGGGAAGTGTTGGTATTGAAGGATAATACGGGAGTGGAAGAGAATGCGGATTTTGGATTTTGGAATATGGAATTGAAAATAGGGAAAAATCCATTTATTAAATCAACGGTTATTAGTTATCAGATTCCAACAAAGAGTAAAGTCTCATTGAAAATGTATGATTTATCAGGGAGATGCGCGAAGACATTAGTGAATGGAGAAAAAGAGACTGGAAATTATAGTATTAATCTAAATGCAAAAGAATTAAAAACAGGAATTTATTTTTTGAAGCTGATGGCAGGGGAGTATAAAGAAACAAAAAAATTGATATTGATGAGATAGAAACAATGTAGATAGCACGAGAGATAGCAAAGAAGTAGAAGATTAACCCCACAAAATTAACATAGATTGTACAAATCCAAAAAAATACTTGCAAAAAGTAGTTTTAGAAAGCATATAAATACTTAAGATAGTTATTTTTTATTTTATTAAAAGGGGGGACTATGAAAAAAATTAGATTATTTGGGCTAGTGATTTCAATTGTAATGATTAGCAGTTGTAAGGATATTTATTCTGCATATTTACCCTGGCCGATGTTTATGGGGAATCCACAACGAACAGGACTATTTACCTCTGCAAATGGAGAACGAGGAACAATGGATTCAGTAAAAATTAAGTGGTCAACTTCTGTTTCAACACTGACTTCACCGGCGATAGGAAATATAGATGCGGATAACGAAGTAGAAGTTGTGGTCGGAGGAACAGATGGTTACGTGTATGCACTGCAGGGAATAACCGGGCAAGTTAAATGGAGTTATTCTTTAGGTGGAATAATTTCAACGTATTGCTCTTCCCCGGCTTTAGGCGATATAGATGGGGACAGTTTAATAGAAGTCGTTATAGGAGCACAAAATGGTGTGCTTTATGCAATTAAAGGGGATGGTAGCAGTGTCGATTGGTCAAAAACAGTAGGGGATGAAATATCATCTGCACCGGCTATAGGGGATGTAGATGCGGATACCGCTACAGTAGAAGTTATAATAGGATTAAAGGATTCAACAAAATGCTTGAGAGGTAGTGATGGAGGAATAATATGGGCAGTCCAAACTGGGTTATCAGGAGGAATGAATGTATATTCATCACCGGCGATAGGGAATATAGATAGCAATTTTGCTACGATAGAAGTTGTGGTGGCTTCCAATGATACGAGTGTGCAAGTGCTTAATGGAGTTGATGGGAGTCTTTTATGGAGAAGTATCACGGAACTGGCAGGCTCAAACGGGACGCCTCCAATGTTACTTTTTACTCCTGCGATAAAAGATATTGATAATGACGGGACAATAGAAGTAGTAGTGCATCATGTTGTCGGTATTTACGCATTTGACGGGATAACCGGAGCCCAAAGATGGCAAAATTCGGGTTATGGCTCACTTACTGGGACTGCCGTAAACGAAGCGACTGCACTTGGAGATGTTGATAATGACGGTAAGTCAGAGGTATTGATTCGTAGTGGAGCGGTTAGAGTATTAGATGAAAATTTTGGAACTCAGGTTTGGAACTATGTGTTTCCTGCAGATGCAACGATTGGCTGTAATCCTGTCTTAGCAGATGTTGAAGGTGATGGGAAATTGGAAGTCATAGATGCTAACCACACAGGATGGATAGCTTGTTTGGAAGGAGAAGACAAGACAGTGAAATGGACATTTAATGTAGTAAGTAAGGATATTCATACTACTCATGCCATAGGGGATATAGATGGAGACGGATGTTTTGAAATAGTAGGTGCAGGAGATTTTGGACCGGTTTATGCTATTGAGTCGGAATGCCCTTATCCTATTGAGGAAACGAAAGTAACTCCTGAGAAAATAAATCTTAAAATTGCATACGGTGAAAACAAAATAACGGTGATTATGAGTTTATGTAGAAATGATAACATGGATATTGCTGTTTTCGATATATGCGGCAGGCAGATAAAACGTATTGCGTCGGGAAATTTAACGGCAGGAAATTATAAAATAAGTATAGATGCTAGCGACTTTAATAACGGAATATATTTTGTAAAAGTAAATACCATAAATAAGGAACTAACAGGAAAAATAGTAATTATTAAATAATTTATCTTTAAAAATAAGGAGTTGGTTTTTCCTTCGTTTTAATATAGGAATCTCTTATAAAGATATAAAATTAGTTATACTAATATATTCCAGTAAAAAAATTTGACAAATTCAATAAACTGTATATGTTCTGCAATATTGCCCTCGTAGCTCAACTGGATAGAGCAACGGATTTCTAATCCGATTTTAACATTTCTTCGTGTATTCTTGTAATGCCTCATATAGTCTTGATTGTATTGTTATATATATACTTTCAAACATTAAATTCCCTTTCTCATCTTTCTCATAATTCTCACTTGTATGTATGTTACTGGTGACAAATTGGTAACAAGAATTTGTTTGTATTTATATCAATTTTGGGGTATTTATAACTTTGGGGTATTTAGGATAGAGTATACTCTGCTCTTTCTTCTTCTTTTCTGAATCTCTCGATCCACTCTTTTGCGTCGCTTTCTTTGAGCCTAATAAGATAACCGTTGATTTTATAACAAGGTATGCTATTTTCACTTACCCATCTGTAAAGGGTTTGTTTGGGGATTGACCATATTTGCGAAAGTTCCTTTATGGAATAAAGTTTTTCTATTCCTTGAGATTTGATTAAATTTCTATTAAGCATAAGCTTTCTGCATTTTTTAGGCTACCTCTCATATATAACATTTATCATCGCCTCCACAAGATATATACCAAAATCCTTACCTTCTCCTTGATGCGCTGACATATAATTATATCCCCCCAAACTCACATTGTCAAGAAAATTTTACCTGTGGATATACGATTAGTAAGATTTTCCGTTCAATCGTTCAAATTGAACGGCTTTGAATGAGAACGGTTTAACCGTTCAACGCTTATCATAATTACGTTCAAAGGAAAAATCACATTATTGAACGGGGATAGACTTTTCTCGAGGATTTTGATGTTTTTGGAGAGCTCTTATTGGGGGGAACAGATGGAATATCCCCCCTCTCCTTAGGCATAGTCCATCTTAGAGGCGTCCCCCACGTCTTTGTCATTCTGAGTCAAA
The DNA here is from genome assembly GCA_028716385.1 of bacterium. Classification (GTDB taxonomy): domain Bacteria; phylum Hydrothermota; class UBA3073; order JACQXS01; family JAQTXJ01; genus JAQTXJ01. The sequence goes on from JAQUPX010000001.1 coordinate 919,902, forward strand.
GACGAAGAATCTCTATCTGTTACAATCAATTATAGGAAGCTCTTGAAGCTTTAGTAATTACTTACAAGCCCTTATGTTAATTAGGGATTGTTTGTCCGGAGTCTTTTACTGGAGAGATTTCTATCCAGCTCCGCTGAACTACAAGTTATAGCAAGCTTTTAGAACTTTAGTTCTTAGAGATTTGTTAGAAACTCTTAGGCATTAGCCTTTAGAGATTCTTATCCAGTAAAGCTGGGTATCCCGAATCCGTTACTATTAAAGTTACACTGAATTAATCCGCCAAGGGAAAAATCGGAAAGCTTGAAAACTTCGACAAGAAATTAGTAATCTATCCCCTATTTTCATTCTGCCAATCTGCCAAATTGGCAGAAATTGTTGAGGTGTTTTTTCGATTTCTGCCAAAACCTGCCAATCGTTATTGCAAGTATTGCCAAAGCTAACAATGGAAAAATAAGAAAAAAGTGATTTTTGAGGTGTTTAATACGCCTTTTCTGTTTATTTCCTGTCCCTATCTACTTTACTATTACTTACACTATCCTATTCTTATCCAGCTTCGCAGTACCCGGACTTAACTATCCCCATTCTTATACTTGACTAAAAAAAATTGCAGGACACAGGGTGGAGCATTTTTTATTTAAGGGTGTTTTAAATGACCTTTTTAAGCGATTTAGGGCACATAAAGGCAGAAAGACATATATTGCTTTCCCAAGATGGATAAAGTGCTTAAAAAGGAGTTTATGGATAGCAGAGAGATGTTATGGGAGGGGTCAGATAAAGAATTTTAGTAGGCCTGATTTTTCCGGGACTCTTTGGAAACGTTTTGAACGATACTTCTAAATCTATCTAATTCCTAATTCTAACTCAAGTTCTTTGTCTCTCTTTAAAAACTTGACGATACCATAACCGGCAAGTACGAACAACGCCTTTGTAGTAACCGGTTGATAAAATATAGCAAATGTCTTCTCTAAATCACCCGAAGAGAAATCCCATGCGCTCCTGTTTATAGTTGGTATACGATATCTCTCAACGCATAGTAACCTTAGCAAGCCTGCCATACTTATCATATTTGTAAGTAATTATAAATTCCCAATGACAATTGTTAAGGATAGGGGAAAACATTTTTTCCTTTTCCTTTAATACTCTGTTATTATTAATTAATATTTCATATCCTTCGTTTTGAAAATACGAAAGAGTTGCTAACGCTTTTTTATCCATAACAACTTTCTTGTTGTCATATTCCCATATATAACGATGCTCTAATTTCCCATCAGCTTGAAATATTTCTTTCTTAATCAGCCTGCTACTAGAATCATAATTGTAAAAAGTTTTCCAACATAATTTATTCTCCATATACTCGATTTCCTCTTTAAGCAGTTTGTTTTCATAAAGATATTTAATTTTTCTTCTTTCTTTTGTTTTAGATTTTGCTATACAATAATTTCGTTGCTCCACCAGCTTCCCATCTTTAGAATATTTATACTCATTCCAGTCTTTGCATACCTTTTTATTACCATCAAATTTTTCCTCTTTAATAAGGTTAGAATGTTTATCGTAATGAAACAAAGAATAAGAATCTAGATATTCTCCGGAAAGTCCTCTCTCAGAAAGCTTTTTTTTCAACAGTCTGTCTTTATCATCGTAATAATACTGTCTGATATTCTTTATAGAGTTATCGTTATCGTATTTTGTTTCCGATATTTTCCTGCCTTTTTTATCATATTTGTATTTCCAGAGAACTGAGCCATCGGAGACCTCTTCTATTAAACGATTATTAACGTCATATTTGTAATTACTCTTAAACCCTGAACAGTATTCATGTTCTATAACCTGTCCGTTTTTGTTGCATGCAATAAAGTTATAATCTTTATCGGGGACATTCTTGTCTGTTTTATTTCGTTTCCGATAGATATAAACTTTATTATCGTCTCCATAAAATGAAGAAGCGGTAGAGCAATTTTCAAGAAGTATCATCTTGCCTTTTTTATTTAATCCTTCAATCATCATTGGGGTTTTATTCGGATAAAAATAAACTTTATAAGTTTCAATCAATGCAGTATGTTTGTTGTGCTTATCAAACTCAAGATTGTATTTGCTTTTTAATACATCCAACGCCTTATCCCCTTTTTTAAAGCACTTCACTGTCTCCTCTTTCATTTTTCCCTCCTTTTTTGCACCATTCATATGGTTGTCCGCTGAATAAAATAGCTTCATCCCAGTCAATTGTACCGCCGTAATAATGTCCTTCTCTGTAATCCTTGTCTTTATGCAATCTTTCAATCACGTCTAAAATTGCTTTTACTGCTCTTGTAAACGTAATACTTGCCCCAATAGCCAAACAGGAAACATTCATAGGAATATGCCCCCGGAACTTCTTGTCTCGCAGGGCATCGTCGATTTCTTTAATTATTTGCATCTCTTTTCTATGTTTATCAAAAATCTGCTCGGCTTTATCTATATTTTTTTTAATCAAATCTAACTCTTTATCTGATATGTATCCATAAATATACAGGAATAATATGGCAGCACGTTTGAATCGCCAATAAGAGCGGTTTGTTTTTAAGCTTGAGCCCAATGCGCGATAAATTTGTTCCAATTCCCCCTCTTTCATTATCTCTTTGCACCATTTATTCCAGAAAGCTTTTGCTTTTTTTACTTTTGATAAAGGCACATCTTCTAATATCTTATCTATTCCCTTCTGTTGACTGGGGTGTTTAATATGTTTTTCAACTTCTTTCTGTGGGTGGTGCAAAGCTTTTCCCCAGCTTTTAAGATTCTCTATCGCTTCTTTTTTACCTATATTTCTCATTTGCGTATATTAAATTATCTAATTAAGATAATTTATATTGCGTAACTATAACAGTGTCAAGAGGGAAATTTATTTAATAGTCGCTGTCCCTATTTTCCCTCCAATACAGCACAGTCCGCCCTTCCAATATTGTCAATTGTACATCTGCCCAAGTCCCAGTATGAGGGCAAACATACATCCTGCAAAGAGCAGGCTGGCAATATATACAACTTATTTCTTGCTCTTACCTTAAGAGTGTAAGCTTTCTGGTTGCTTTGAAATCACCTGCTGTAAAATGCTTATCTCTTTTGCTCACTTTATGGGAGAGGAACTTAAATTTTCCTCTCCCGCTATGTTTTTAACTATTTTTTATAACAAAGGACTAAACCAAAAGAATCCTTTGTAGGTTTTAATTCCAAAGACAATCCTCTTTCTTTGTTAATTTTTTTAGCTCCTGTATAAGCGGTATATATAGACCATATATCCCAAGCTACTAAACTACCTAAAGCCCAATTATTTGTATATGTATATGATACTTCACGATAAGCAGTGCCAACATCTCCAGTATAAGGATTGTATGTCATATACTCTTCTGTTCTCGTTCCTGTTTTTACTATTTGAGTTGAAAGCAAAGTAGCGAAAGCGAAATGCCCAACTCCTCTCCAAACTTGTCCATTATAAACCTGCCCTAATCCGGGAACAAGAAAAGATAAACATCCTGCTAATGCTGGACTTTTCTTTTCTTGTGCCTGCACTTGCGATACACATACAAGTATGGCTACACCAAAAATCACTTTTCTAAACATCGTTCCTCCTTTCAAGCCTTAAAAGGCGTAATTAGAAATCTTATAATTTATATCTAAACCTCTTCAGCTTCATTTTTCTTGCCTCCTCGCCCCTAACAAATAAAAAGGGGCACTCAAATTGCCCAGCCACAGCCGAAACTGTGACTACCAGCGACGGTCTTGGAGCAACAGAGCACCCCCAATAGCTTGCGCTACTGAGGTAACTTACTCGGCCGTCGCTGGATTCACACAAGCAAGTTACGAATTACAATTAAGTATCAAAGAACTGGTTCCAATGTAAAACGGGGATAGGGAAAAGTCAAGGGGAAAGTGATTTTTTAAGGTGTTTAGTTGAAAAACATTGAAAAATTTGCCTATACGGAAGAAAATAAATAGTTACTGTCCCTAATTTTTACCTCCGTTCAACCGTTCAATTGAACGGCTTTGAATGGGTAATTATTTAATGTCATTCAAACCTGTTCAATCCTTGCCACAATTACGTTCAAGGCAAAAATCACTTTATTGAACGGGAATAGACTTTTCTCGGGTATTTTGATGTTTTTAGAGAGCTCTTATATAGGGGGAACAGAGGGAATATCTCCCCTGCGTACCCTTAGGAGATATTATCCAACTAAGCTGGGCTTATTCTTGCTCACCTAGGGTAAAATAATCTTTCCGGCTAGTCCATTTGGTGAAAGTTTTGTCTCTGTTTTATTTGTCTTGTTGGTATTATCTATACCATCTAACTATCTAAACTATCTATTCCATCTGTACTTTCTTGCCCAAGGGAAAAATCGAGAAAGTTGAAAACTTCGACTATACGGGAGAAGAAAAGAAAAAATAAAGTAGTTGCTATTTCTAATTTTTAATTTGTCAATTTGTCAATTGGGTCTGTATTGACAAGGTAAAACCGTTAATTTTGTCAATTCTTGTCAATTCTTGCTAGATAAGTGTCAACTCGGAAATGAGACTTTTTTGACAAATTATAGACTTTTCTGGGTTATTTGGGTATTTTCAGGGAGATATTATTGGGGATAAGGGATAGCTTACTCTTATAACAACGCTTTGGGCATAGTCCGCCTCAGGCGGATTATCCAACTAAGCTGGACTTTAATTTACTCTGCATATCCAAATTAATGTTTTTACTGAAATACCCACAAGGTAATCCCCCTGTAAATAATCCCAAACAAAGGTAGGCTATATATCTTACGAAAAGAGAAATATGTCATACAGAAAAGGAACGGTTTCTGTATGGAAATTTTACATTTTTTGTGTTTAATTTTAACATATAGAACTAAATTTCTTATTAACTACATGACTTATTTTAGGGATACAAATCCCTTAAAGAATTTATATTTGACAAATAAGACACCCCATAATAAGATTTTAATGAAAGCATCTTGAAATAAGAAAATAAAAAATGATAGAAGCGGAAAAAAATAATCCCGAACCACTTGTCAAATTAGTTGGTACCGTCTCCCCAAATGGTATACAAGAAAAAGTCGATGCTTTAGATTTCCTTGCCAGGCAAAAACGTTGTGTAATCTTAGGAGAAGCAGGGATTGGAAAAACAACATTAGCTAAACAATATGAGATTGAGTTAAGAAATAATAAAATTCTACTTTTAAAACTAGCTAATTATGAACCACAAACTGGCATAAACGGTTTATTATTTAAAACAAAAGGAATAAATTTAAATGAGCTCTTGACAGAATCCAACCAAGAGCTGGTTTTTTTCTTGGATGGGCTTAATGAGATAGGTTTGCCTAATTATAAGGCAGCATGTATAAAGGAAATTCGAGACCTTATAAATACTTATCCCGAATATCCCATTTTCATTACTTGCCGGACATATGATTATGAAAATTATTTTCCAGATATTCCTATATTAATCCTTCAGACACTAAATAAAAAACAGATTGAAAATCTTCTGCTTTCAGTAGACTCAAAATTCGTTATTGATTTTTTGTCAAAATTTGGAGGAGCAGTTGACTTGTTGACAACCCCATTATATGTAAGATTTTTTATAGAACTATATTATGCACAAGGGAAATTACCGGACAATAGAAGAGAACTTATGGACCAAATTGTCACCTTAAGGCTTTCAAAGATGATTCGAAACAACTCTCTTGCCGGGGATATCCCATTTTTCTTATATGAAATTGCCTTTTGTCTTCGGGATAATTCGTATGTTGTAGCGGATGTTAGTTTTGTACAAGAAAAACTATTTCAATTCTTTGACTCAAGGGGCGGCAAAAGTATTTTAGGATATGATAAAGAAGTTTTATGGAAGGGGCTTATTGATTCAATGATGATTATTGAAGAAAAACAAAAGATAATGTTTGTTCACGAAACATGGCAAGAATATTTTGCATCAGTTAAATTGGCACAATTATTAAAGACGGGCTTGGATAATGATAGGTTTTTGAGAGATGCTTGGTGGCATGATTGCATTCTTTATGTATTTCCTTATCTAGAGGAGAACGAAGTAAGATCAATTTTATTAAAAGCCTCTAATTACGGCAATAGAGAATTAATAATAGGTTATGCATTACGTAAAGAGGCAGGGGTTACAGCAAACAATATCGCTAGAAAAATGGTAGAATTAATGCTTGAATCTCAAGAAGAACAATATCGAATTAGGGGGGTAAAACTACTAGAATTAGCAGGAGTAGAAGCATGGTCAATTCGGAAACTCTTACATATCATGAGCGATGAACAAGAAAAAAGACTTCCAATATGGGAAAGCGAGTCTTTTTTTGATAAAATGGGTGGTGGTTGGGGGATGGGAATAGAACATGAAGCAGGACGCATCCTTTCAAATATTGCATGGTACTTTCAATTACCAAGAGATGTAGTTGATGTAATTTTAGATACAAAAGATTTATTTCCCCTTGCTCGTGCAGAGGCTACAAAACTATTACATGGAGCCATTGGTGTTTTATCGGAGGAACAATTAATAAATGTGTTGGAAAAACAGGCAAAAGACCCAAGGTGGATAGTTAAGTCAAGTGTTGTAGATGTTTTAGAATGTTTGATAAGAGAAATACAGAATGAAAAAATTAAAGATAAAGTAATTAAAATATTGGAAGCACTTTCTGAGAATCCTTATCTTATAGTAGGAGAAAGAGCAGGAGTAATATTATTTCGAATAGGACATTGGCACCCCGATGATGGATGGCTTGATAAGGAAGTAGAAAAAATTATTACAGATGCAAAAAAAGCAATTCAAAATAAAGATTATGAATTTGGATATTACTTGGTAAGTAGACGTTTTGAACCTTTTGAACCTATTAGTGATGCAAATTGTGAAGCGTGGAATAAACTTACTATAGACGAATTGAGATGCCTTCTTCGATTAACTATTGATAATATAATTGATAATTGTGAGAAAATAGAATTGGTCAAGGAAGAATTAGAAAAAACAGATAACCTTGAGAAACGTAGAGAAATTCTTGATATGTATCCACAAATATCTTGGGATATTTCACCTATAGTAAATGTTTTCTCCGATATTGCCAACGAAGATGACTTGAAACGGTTTAATAAACTTTTGAGAAATCCTCCTTGTAATAAAAGTTTTCCGCAAGATCAAGCGAGAACCGTTAGCGCTGCAGTAGAAGGTATTGTAAAAATAGGGACACATAAATGTAAAGAGATATTTTTAGATGTCGCAACAAATGAAAAAAAACTCTTATCGGTTGTTTATGCCGGGTTGGGGTTATATCTTGGTTTTTATGATAATAAATGGCAAGAAATTCCGGAAATTTACAATCTGCTCGCTCAAAGATTATTAGATTCAATACCCTATGAAGCCCTAAATATTCTAAAAGAAATTTCAATAGGTTATTCTTTTAAAAATAGAGATTTTCTTTTAGATAGTTTTTATCGGAAACTTGGTGTTAATAACATTAGAACTATGGCTCTTAAGGTATTAGACAAAACACCTAAACTTGGACTTGAGTTTTTGCAAAAATTCAGTAAAGCAGAAGATATTCCCAAAATTCGTGAGATACTCTGTAACCCAGAAAAATATAGTATTTATGAATTGGCAAAAAAAACCTTAAAAATAATTGAACCTGAAACGCTAGGAAAAAATGTACCTTATGAGAAAGAGTTAAGAGAAGAGGTTGAAGCGTCGATAAAACAAATTGAAATGAAACTGCGTTGTTTAATTAGAGTTAATTATGAACGATACTGGAAATATAATTGGGAAGAACAAGTTCGTAAAAATTTAAGTAAAGAAACGCTGGACAAAGCAGATGAAAGGATTAAAAAAGAGGCTCAAATTGCGCCATCAGACGTAACAATTCTTGACTATATTGATTTTGGGGATCATCTTATTCTAATTAACAAGGAGTGGACTTTATTTGAGAAAAGCCTCAAATGTAGGAAAAATTTTAATAAGCAAATGGAAATTATTATTCCTATTCGGCATCCTGTTGTAGCACATCATAGACCAGTAGAGACTACACGGCTTGAAAAAGCAAAATCTTCTTGTGAAGAGATACTTGCGTTACTGAAATGATTTGAGTTTTACGCTTTTTACCTTGTAGCAACGATCTCAGTAATTGAAGTAACTTCAATTTTTAGAAGAAGACTGAATCTTTTTAAGAACTCCTTGCCCTTCTTTAGTTAGTTTAAAATGACCAATCATATCTACACCTGAATGTAATTCCAAATATGCGTCTAATTCATCGTCTTCTTCCATTAATTCACTAGAATACTCTATTAATCCTAAATCAAATATTGCTTGATACTGGTTATCGGAATATCCTATTTTTGCCAAGTCTTCAAACATCCCATCAAAAGTTTCCCATGGAAGATTTTGAGTAGATAAGAAAGAAAGTAACTCCGATAGTTGTAATTCGTTTTTAAAAATTCCTTTCTTGATAAGTCCCTCTATGCCTCCTATTTCTGCAAGGCTAATTGGAGAAGCATCGATTAGATCTAAAAGCTCACTTGCTATTACCATAATTCTTACACAAATTACTTTATCAATTTCGCATTTTTCATGAGCCAAAGGATTTCTATAAAAAGAAAATATGCTTTCAAATAATTTTTGTGCTTTTTCTTGTCTTTCTTTCCCAAAAGGGATTTTTAACTTTATAGCTTTTATTTCAGAGCCAAAAGCATATTCGATAGACTTATGGGCAGATAAATTTTCTGTTCCCGCTTTTTCTTTTATTGCGACTTCTACTTGTTGCATTGATTCAAATGCAGCATGAGAGAAATGCCCGTCATCATATAAGGGCATACAATTATCTTTTATCCTTTGGTGAAGGATTTCTTTCAATTCTAATTCCATTATTGTTTAGCTTGGAATTCCTTTATTTTTTGAATTTACTTATCAGGGTTATAATTAACCTATAGTTTTTTACTTAGTTCATTAATTTTATATCAGAGAAAAAATGCCACTATTTCTTAAGTTTTTCTTTTCTTTCCATAAATTTTTTAAATTTATTGGTTAAAACAAAAATATAATCACAGATTGCATTTACAAAATCTAGAAGATCTTTAGCATCTTCTTTAGATATGTGCTCATCTGTAGCATGTGCTCCTATATTGCGATGTGTTCTAAGTTCTTGCCCCCATTCATAAATTCTTTTGTCAATAACCTGTTTATCTAATAACTCTTTTAATCCACCTGCTAATATTTTGTTTTTAATACCCTGCACAGAACAAATACTCTCCAATGCTCTGCCACACATTACAGCACAGGCATCATATGCCCCACAACTATAGCACTTCTCTGCTTCTTCTAATGAATTACGAACCAATACAGGAATATTTCCACTAATATGTTTTTCTGGGGATGGCCATAATCTTGTGGGCTTACCCCACTCCGACTTATCTGTTGCTACTTCATAGAGAGTTTGTCCAGATACCAGCGCATTTTTACAGACAGGGCATTCTAACAAAACGACTTTGAATGGAAGGTCGTCAATTGAGCCTTTTGATTCATGCTTTCCTAAAATCGTACCCGCTACTTTTGCTTTACAATAAGAACATTCGATAATTACTTGAGATTCTTTCATTTTATATATTGTCATATACACTATAAAAATGTCAAGATTTTTTCAAAAAGTATAGAGTAAATAATCAAAACTCGTGATAAAATGAGACTACTGAAGTGTCAGAAACACACCGGACAGGGTCCACTCAGTTTTGTCCCATTCCTGATTTCTGGGGGATAAAATTAATGAAACCACAATCGGGTACTGCCATCAGACAGTTCTGGTATAAATAGTTTGTGCTAGGGAAGAGACTTTATTTCTAGAGATCAAAATTTAAGATTTATCTTAGAAAATTAATTGACCAAGGGAAATACAAATATATTGATAATTATTAAAAGCAACACATTTTTTAATTAACTGTTCTATGTAGTGTTAAGCTTAGTATCTTATTTATCATTAGCTTTACTAAATCTTGAGTTCGTATTAAGTTTAATATCTCATCCCTTGTAATTAAAATTATTTTTATTCTATCTCTAGTTAACGCATTAAGAATTTCACTGTGTGCATTGCTTATGCCATTTGAGGCTCCCGTAATTCCACTAAGTGAAACTAATATACCATGGTTTGACCCCCTATCTTGTAATTTTCTTACAAACCAACCTACATCCATACTACCGATTGGAGTAGAAGTATTTTTGCATTCAATGATTATAACTGAATCTAAAAAAGAGATGTCTGATTTATTCTGTAAATTCCAAAATGCAATATCAATTTCGTGAGCCCTTGGAGTATCAAGTATATTTTTTTCAATAAAAGAAACCCCAGGTATTTTCTCAAATATATAACACATTAATTCCTCGAGTTTGGCTCCCTTTTCATCAGCAGTTCCAACTGTATCAGACTGATTAAGAAGTTTTATTATTATTTTTTTTGAGTATATGGCCATTTAATCTATTATCCCGTGAACCATTTTGTTGCGTGTTCTGAGAATAATTTCATCAAAATTTTTACTTGATAATTCTCGAACAAAATCTTCTATATCAAATCTCAGAATCAAAGGACTCAAAGAATAATTCTCATAAAATCTCTTTTCGTTTTTATCAAGATAAAACAAAATACCTGCTTTAGCATCAGTTTTCTCTATATATTTTTGAATTCGCTTTTCTGAATTATAAATCTTTTGAGGAGATAGTTGACCATATTCAACCTCTATAAAAATTGGATTTCCAATAGAGAAATTAACACTATTAACCCATATGGCGAAATCTGCGCCTTTGTCTCCTATAGAATATTGCTTAGAGACGAATTGTAACTTTAGTTCATTGAAGATTTCTCCTGTAAGATTGCCTAATTCAACTCCAGACCCTTTTTCCCTTATCAATTGTAATTTTGTTATATAATTATGAAAAATATCTGTTTTTTCCCCAGAAAGACTTGTTTTCTTATTTTTCTGTTTAAAATATTTTTTGTTTGTAACTACCTCATTAGTAAATTTCGAGATAGAAATATTAAGCAATTGATTATCTTGCAAAGATGTTTCAAGATGAACATGGTTTTGTAAATAAGAAGGCATTTTAAAGTTTTTATCTATAATTATAAAAAGGGGTTTTTCTATCCCTTCACATATCCCAATCTCATAATAGACATAGGAACAATTTTCTGAAAGAATTGCTATTACAAAATCTGCTTCTTTTATTTTTCTTCTTAATTCTTTTTCTACAACCATTCCCGACTGAATATCATACATGTCAAAGACAATTATTCCGTTATTTTGTAGAATTTTTCTTAAAACTTTGGTATCTGTCTCTGCAGATGCCGAAATAAAACATTTTAATTTTCTAACCATTTTAAGTTCTCCCTTTCCCTAATTAACTTTTACAAAAAACTGTTTAAAAAACACATCCTTTATTTCATAGCCTTCTCTAGACAAATGGTGACATCTTGAATCAGAGTATCAATTGCTTTAGCATTCCCTATTAAACCAATGAATGTCTTTTTGGAACTCCCGTAAGCTCCTTTTTTGCCTTCATAAATACCCCCATTCTCTTTTTCAAAGATTAACGGATCCCATTTGTCACTTATCCCATAAGCAACGTTAAATTTAAGAGGGAATCTATAATCAGGTATTTTCCACTTCCAGTCAGTAGGATTAAAAGATAATTCAAATTCTTCTATTTGCTCCGCAATCATCTTCTTCTGAATTTCTTTTTCAAAAGAATAATATCTGTCTATAGCTTCTCTTATTTCACTCATTTTATCTACACCAATATCAAGGTATAAATATTTCACAACATCCTCTATTTTTTCTTTGAAATCCGCCTTACCTTTTATCTCAGAGAAAGCATCATATTGGACAATTAAGATCCCACTGAGATCAATGGGATAATTCTTCTTCAATTCTTCCGCATATTTGGGGTTATTCAATAGAATTACCTCTTTCCCGAATCCAAAAGCTAATCCTACTTCAAGCATAACATTTGGATTCCTTTCTGTTATATCAAATACAGAAAAATCTGTCTCTTGAATTTCTTTACAAACCTTACAAAGTATAACACCTTTTTTTTGAGTTTCTTCAGGATATAAAGGATTGAGGGCTAATTGTTTTGCAACTTCATTTATACTTTCTTTGAGATCCTTTATATATTGAGGCTTGAATGGAAAACCTACAAAAAAAGTCCTCGATTTTAAATCCAATTTTTCTGGACAAAAACCATGATGTATTAAACATCTCTTCGGTAAACAATCCTCATACTTTGTTATACCCATTGTATCTTTTATACTTATTTTATAATTTTCTATCAAGAAGTCAATTTTTTTTTCGCAACCTACAATTTTATTCCCCCAAAACCTCTTTAATTTTCTTTACATCAATCCTCTTCAGTTTCGTCTCCGCCTGACAAACCGAACATTTATGTAGAGAATATTGTCCCGGGTCTCGTATGCAATCTTTTATCCAATCTATATTATTTCCTATTTTCTGGTCTTTACAGTTTTTGCACTGGATTATAACCATTCTATTCTCTTCGTGTGTTCCTTTTTGGATGTCTGTTAAGGTAATGAAGTTAATAAACATAAGAGGATTTTAGAGTTATTTTTAATACTTGGCAAGAGGAAAAAGTATTGTTCAATCAATTCTTAACGCAGCGGATGCTAAAACCATACTTCTTGTTGTAGCCCTTACGGTACACATTAGCGTAATCGTAGTACATGAGACGGCTCCATGCGTAAGTAGCATTGAACTCCGTAGCTGACCACCAGTATCCACCGTTTCCTATAACGCCGAACGCACCATTATTGTCGCCGCGATGACCACCCGGAAGTGCCGAAAAACCACTTTTGTTGGTTGCGCCGGTATTTGGACTCCACCAAAGCGTTGTGCAATTTTCTTTCAATTTCCCACCCGCTATATCTTCTCCACCTAAACAGTTGGTAAGAATTGTCCACTCATCGTCAGTAGGTATGTGCCATCCTTCGGGGGCTAAACCGCGTGGGTCGTTTACTGCATACCAGTTATATAATTTGCCATAAGTTTTCCCATTTTCCACATTGTTTTCATAATAACACCATGCACCTGTTGTTAAATTTATCCATTCTTTTGCGGCTTGCACTTGTGGTACAGTATCACCATTGCGGTAATGACTTACATTCAGATTTTCTGCCATCCATACCTGTTCGCCTATCTTTATCGTTTTATAGGTATTCCCTTCTTTATCATCAGTTTTATAAGTATAACGATGTAATACAATTCCACACAGAACAATTAGAATTAATATACAGATTGTTATGTATAATCTTTTTTTACCCAATGGAATTTTATCTTTAATTTCTATTTTACTTTCAGTTGCCTTATGAGAAAGTGGTTCTATCTGTTTTATCTTTTCTGCATCTTGTTTTGGAACAGACATTTCCTTCCCACAACCCATACAAAACTTTGCATTATCTGGATTATCTTTTCCGCAATAAATACAATACATAGTTATTTATTAATTAACGCTCTGTTATATGATAATTTATTTGTTCAAAAAGTAATTTTGCTTGATAATCATCAGGTTCAATCTCAAGGGCTTTAAGTACATATTCTTTGGCAACTTGGTAATCCTCTAAATTATAGCAGGTTTTTGCGTAAGAAATGTATAAATTTTTTTGCTGAAAATTAAACGTCGGTTTCAAACTCAATGCTTTCTCAAGTTTTTCTTTTGCTTCTTGATAATTACCCTTTTCAAGCAGAATATCCCCATATCTCATCCATGCGACAGTGTATAAAGAGTCAATCTCAATAGCTTTTTCAATGTTGATAATTGCATTTATATAGTCTTTCTTTTGTTGACAAGAAATAGATATATTAGCATAATATGTCACTTTGTCTTCCTCGTTTAATGAATATTCTACAGCCTTTTTCATATTTTCAATAGCTAAATCAGGATTATTAACAATATCATGGTAATACATTGCCAATGAGTTATAAAAGACTGCATTATCGGGTTCAAGAGAAATCGCATATTTAATATTACTTGAAATCTTATTTAAAGTTTCTGTATATGTTAGTGGGTTTTTTAAATCATCACTCTTGCTATAACACCAAGCTAACATTGAATAAGAATTTGCATTAAACGGGTTTAATTCAATTGCCTTTTCATATAACTTAATAGCTCCAGAATAATCACCTTTATCAAATTTTTCATCAGCAACTTGCGTTATAGTTTTATTCCAAACAATTTTCCACTTACCGTTTTCATTAATCAATGTTATATACCCTCGTGATTTTGTCGTATCCGATTTATTAACCATAAAACTCTCTACTTTATATCTTCTGTAAGTAGGATGGTCAAAGTCTTTCTCTAAATCTATTACATTAGTAATCGTTGTTTTAATACCTTTTAGACTATCTGAAACTTCATAATATTTCATGAATTCATCTAAACTCGTTAATTCTTTTGATTTTGTTGAAATCAAGTTATAGCATTTTTTAAAGTGTTTACTCAACCATAAGTTTTTACAGTAGCCTTCCATAACGGATTTAGGGTTGGAGTTGTCAATTCTGTTACAGGATAACAAAAGGCAACCAATACCTGTAATTAAAATTAGGTTTTTATTAAATAATTTGCGAATAAACATTCTCATTCCCCCCTTTATTTTATACATTAATGTAATATATTTTTTACGATATGTCTTTCCCTGCTAATGAAATGTTTTCTCAAAAAGTAACGGCTTTTATCTTTCATATCTTTTGACTCCTTACTAAAAGATTTTTAGTTTCTATAATTTCTACTTTGGCATTGCGTAAAACGATAACTTGACTGTTTTATACTTGTTTTCATATCCCAGATTTACTATGTTGTCAATTATATATAATCCATAAGTATTATTTGATTTTAATTCTCTGCCGGATGCTTCAAATTCAGTAATTCCTCTTTTAATAAAATATTCTATTTCAGCATCTTTATCTCTTTTCAATCTTTCCATTAATGAATCTTCAACTCCCATATTTATAGCAACAATATCCCTAATAATATTTGCTATTGATAGAAAATTAGTAATTTCTTTTGCATCACAATTTACTGGAACTTCATACTGATATTGGCATAAAGTTACCATTCCTTCTTTTGTATATCCAATATCAAGAGTGCCAAATTCTATATCACATCCATTTACTGTGCTTAAAATAACATATTTTGTAAGAGATGGTAATTCATAAGAAGTTGCAAGTCTACAAGTCATTAACGGTAGTTGTGCTTTCAAACTTGTTACTAATTTATCTTTATCCATATACTTATTATGCCCAGCTATACTATATCTTGAACTATTGTCTCCACTATATTGAGCATTAAGAGTGTTTGATAATAAAAGGAAAGCTATTGTTTTATATATTTTCATTTTAACATCTCATCTTCTATGTTTTTAAAGTAATAAAGGAGTTATTTTTGATTCCGTTCAACGACTTTCTTATTATTTGTCTTTTGCTATCTCTTGCCTTCTCTTTTGCAGATCGAAACGCCTTGTTCCTCCGCCTAATGAAACTCCGCCAGGTAATCCCTTTTTGGGTTCTACTTTGGGTTCTACTTTTGGTTCTCCTTCTTGTAGCTTTTTGAGATAATCTTTTCCTTTCTCTGTGACAGTTAAATTTTCTTCTCTATATTCTATACATCCTTCTTTTTTCAGATAGTCGATATTATCTGGGACAGATATTTCTTCTAATAGAATTTTTTGAATTTTTTCATCTATCATGTTTCCCCCTATTTTATTATTTTAGGACTAATATTACGGAATAGAGCAATAACCAATATACTAATTTCCCTATTCTTATTACTTATATCCTTCGTTTTTTACATGAATTGGATTTAAGACAACAACATTATCAGATGACACAAATCTAAATTTGCCAGTAACTACTATCCAATCTTCTTCTTTAACAACAGAAACTCTTCCGCAAAGTGCAGAAGCTTGATATGTAATATATTCTGGTGCGACTGCGACTGTATACCCATTTCCAAGATACCCAACGGGATTTTCAGAAGTGAAATATTCAACTTTAAATCTCCATTTAACAACAGTTCCTTTATATTTATCTTCATACTTCCTAAGTTGTTTCCACTGTTCTATAGCTTCCTGTGAAGACGAACAAGGCATGTTTTCCATCTCTCTTTCTTTTCGTTCTTCCTCTTTTTTCTGTCTTTCTGCTTCTATTTTTTGTTTTTCTTCTTCTTTTTGTCTTTCTATTTCTTGTTGTCTTTCTGCTCTTTGTTGTTTTTCTGCTCTTTGTTGTCTTTCTTCTTCTTTTTGTCTTTCTACTCTTTGTTGTCTTTCTATTTCTTTTTGTCTTTCTACTTCTTCTTGCTGTTTTCCCAATTCCTTTTGCTGCATTTCTCGTGCTTTCGCATCTTTAGGATTAATTTCAACAACTCTGTTATAGTCCTGTACTGCTTTATCAAAATCTCCTTTTTCGTCATAAGCAAGTCCACGACTCTTAAAAGCGTCTGCATAATTAGGATTAATACTGATGGCTTTGTTATAATCATATATTGCCTCATATAATTCTCCTTTTTGATAATAAGCATTTCCACGATTATAAAAAGCTTTTGCGTTATTTGGGTTCTTTCTAATAGCTTCGGTATATTTTCTTATTGCTGAATCTATTTTGATAGAGTCTTTAGCAGATAAAATATGTACAGCTATTTCTGGTGTTTTGAAAGTTGTAGAAACATATTTAGTTTTAGGAACATCGTACTCTCCTATGCCTATACTGACATTACAGTATAATGCTGTATAATAGATATCGGGATAACTTCTAATGGTCCCAACCGTACCTCCCTTAACATATCCCAACTTGAAACCAAGACACACATCAGCTATTATATAATCCATTGCTCTTGAAAAGGATACGCCTACTCCTGCATCTAAAAATGGAGTATATGTCAACAATGAATCACACAATGGATATAAGCCCCAACTTGCTAAACTTCCTCCTCCATAAAAATATACCAAAGAAGATGCATAATAATGAGCTATGTCTATTCTAGGAATCCTAGGGTCTGTTTTTATATTAGAATACGGTGAAAAATAACCATATAGGGATAGGCATCCAATTGGAACATAAACTGTGTCAGGGTCGAGGCATTCTATTATTGCATTTATTGATCCACCCCATCCAAATCGGTTCTTAAAGAAGTGCATCCCGCCAATACTCGCATCTAAATTGACAGGATACCCACCTCCAACTTTAAGAAAGCCACCGTTAATCCCTGCAACGACTTCTTTTTCTTCCCCATTAAGCGATTTTTCTGAACCAACAACTAAGAAAGTGAAAATGAAGAAAATGTAAAGGAAACTTCGTTTTGTTTTTTTCATATATGCCCTACCTTAGTAATCAGAGTTAATCTATTCTTACTATTGGTACGTTTTTGATTAAAATCCCAAATACCAAACATCATTATAGTCGACACTACCATAACTACCACCAATGACCCACATTTTATTATCAAATACTACTGAAGTGTGTCCGTATCTTCCTGACCATTGTGCAGGGTTTGTAGCTTGTGTCCAAGTTATTCCATCAGTTGAATACCAAACATCATTGTTCCCGCCACCAAGCACCCACATCTTATTATCAAATACTACTGAAGTATGCTTCTCTCTTGCTGACCATTGTGCAGAGTTTGTAGCTTGTGTCCAATTTACTCCATCCGTTGAATACCAAACATCATTATAATAATTAGTACCATTTTTACCGCCAATGACCCATATTTTATTATCAAATACTACTGAAGTATGTCCGTCTCTTCCTGACCATTGTGCAGAGTTTGTAGCTTGTATCCAATTTACCCCATCAGAAGAATACCAAACGTCATTATAGGCACTACCATAACTACCACCAATGACCCATATTTTATTATCAAATACTACTGAAGTATGTCCCTGTCTTTTTGACCATTGTGCAGAGTTTGTAGCTTGTGTCCAATTTCCCCCATCAGAAGAATACCAAACATCACTACTGTCAATAGGATTTCCACCACCAATGACCCACATTTTATTATCAAATACTACTGAAGTATGGCGTCCCCTAAACCATTGTGCAGAAGAAGTAGCTTGTGTCCAAGTTATTCCATCAGTTGAATACCAAACATCATTGTTCCCGCCACCAAGCACCCACATCTTATTATCAAATACTACTGAAGTCGGGCATCCCCTAAACCATTGTGCAGAGGATGTAGCGCATTGCCATTTTCTTGGTATTGGTGTTAGTGTCGCATATATAGTTGTAGTTTGATTTTCAGAAACAGAAATTGTTGTATCGTAATTCGCATATCCTGTGAACATCAACGTATCGTAATCCGGATATCCTGTGAGCGTCAGTTTTATGGGATGCTGACCAACCGCTATATTTGTTAATAAATAATTAGTTTTTTGCCCGGTGTTATTTCCATCAAGCCAGATTATTGCACCCTGAGGCGTGGAATTCACTTGAATAGAGCCGGGTGTAGGATTTACTATAGTTACTTTTTTACAGGAGAATAGTATAATAAAGGGTATTATAAAAATAATCTTTTTCATATGCTATTTAATTACTTGTCATATTCATTTCAGCAAAATTTCTAATTTTATATCTTCTACAATTAGTATGCTACCTTCAGAACATCTATTTGTCAACATCCGCCTAAAAAATACATTCCTACGCTTTGCCATTTTCCATCCACTTTTTTTAATATTTCTGAGCCCCAATTCTCATTCCCATCGCTCCATTGTAAAACAATTTCAGCAATTCCATCTCCATCTATATCTACCCAATCAATAAATTCTCCTATATCATCATCCCCCAGATTATAAATATTATCTAGTTGTTTTATACTTTCTATGTTATGATATTTATAATATTCTTTGAATCCGGGACTACGATTATCATATATAGAGCCCGCAAGACTTCCTGTTATAAAATCAATGGTTAATTTTTTATCTTTTGTAACTAATATAACATTAATTATATATTCTTTGTGAATTGCTTTATAGTCTTCCTCACCGCTACAACTTGTATAATATCTACTATCATAAATATCCTCTTTACCAATAATATTTTTAAGTTCTTCTTCAAATTCTCTGTATGTTTCAGGGCATTTTATTTTTGCTTGGATAGTTACTAACCACATAATTTCACTCTGAGAAAGTGAAGCAGGTATTTTTTTAACAATTTTAAAATTTTCTAAATAATCTACATTTACTCCTTTGTTTATTAATTCGTCTTTCACGATAGCATAGACAACAGAATCTTCTACAGCATCTCTCCAGGTAAGAGCTTGTAATCGCTTAAATTCTATTTTTACTTTCTGTGCTTCCCATAGTTTTTTAGATATAACAAGATTTCCCTTGCTTCCTCCAGTAATCCTATAATATACCGGCGTTCCGTATCCGTATCCGTTAGCTATAGAGTCCACTATTCCCGTTCCTACTGGTTGGTTGTTTATTAAAAATATAATTTTCTCGCCTTTGTATGGACTATCAAGATATTTTTCTACAGGACGTACTTCCATATACTCTCCCTCTTTTATAGGTTTGAAAATACAAGGTCTATTGTTTTTATCAAAATTCACATCAAAAACTTTATCTTCTTTTGTATCTACATAACACAAGACCCCACAGCTGTGAGTTGTCGTATCCCCATTCAATGCTTCCCCAACAAATCCCTCTGATTTATTTATTTCTTCTTTATTCTCAGATAACTCAGAGGAAACTTTTATATCAACTTCTTTGGGCCAATTATTTAACTCTTTTATAAAACCCGTTATGAGTTCTAAAGCTTTTTCTTTAGATAAAGCTTCTCCAAGTGTTTTTCTAATCTGTTCCTGAGGATTCTCACAACTTTGCACCGCAAAATCAGGATCCCAGTATATACTGTCTCCTTCTGTGTGATAGCATACAAGAACTTCATTTTTTAACATTGCGCCAAATGTATTTTTAGCATCAAATTTTAGATAAATAAGATACCTCTTTTCAATCCCACTACTGACAGAATCAACAAGTTTGCTTTCAATCCATTTCACATTAGAAAACGTTTCAAGATGTTTTAAGACAATATTTTTGGCGTTTGCGATTGGAACATTTTTTTTATTATAAAATCGAGTATAAAATAAAGTAGCCCCCAATATTATGAATATCCCTCCGACTATAATTGATAAAGTTACTACTCTTTTCTTTGGGAAAGTGTTTATCTTTTTATCTTTCACTATCTCTGTTTTATCTATCGAAGGAGCAACAGGAACATCTTTTTTTTCTAATTTACGAGTTCTTTTTTTTACTGGAGAAACAAACTTTTTTCCACACTTCATACAAAACAGATTATCATCCGGGTTTTCTGTATGACATTTAGAGCATCTCATAAATTTCCCCTTTTTTTCTTAATTTTATTTTGGAGTTAATTTAGTCATTGGGTTGGAATGTTTTATCGGGTGTTCCCATAATTATAGTATTATTATTGTCACGAGCATTTACTGTTATCGTAAAATTATCAGAGTCTCCTGTAAATCTGAATGATACGGGGTCAAAATTTAGAGTGCTTGGCAAAAACATATACGCATTACCATTTTTATCTACAATTGCTGCTTTAAAAGCTTCATAATCCCTAGTGCTACCTCCACAAACTGCATAGGTAGCATAGTCTATTTCATATAATCCGAGAGCTACTCTCATTTTTGTGACATCAGATTTACATGCTTCGATTACTTCGTCATCTTGTCGCTTTTCTACTTGTCCTTTTGTTTCTGTAGTATAGTTGTTTTTATTTTCTGTCGTAGATTGTTGCTTTGGTTCTCCAAGAGTTGCCCATCTGTCTTTTAAATCATATTCTGCTATGTTTTTATCGTAAGAAAATCCAATTGGGTCTCCGGCTTTGACATTAACTTCAAAAATAACATATTCAGGAACATATTTTAAATAAATTTCTTCAATGTTTGTTACTTTAACATAAAAATTCTTTCCAGTATTTGGTTCCCACGGATGTGATGTAGAAATATAATAATGCCCTTTGAAGTCCCCATATCCTGGACTTTCAACAGTTGTATCTTTGAAAATTAGTTTAAGTGTTCCAGAAATATCGGCATTAGTCAGCATTTTATTAGTTCTGTTGAAAACATTTGCTTCAAGAATGTAACCAATTTCTTTTGAGGAAGAACGGGAATAGTAGCTGTATGTTTCTTCAATCGTTAAAGTGTTGGTTTTGATATCCGTTATTTCAAAGTTCCCATCTGTATCAAGACGTGAAAGACCATATTTTCTACCTAAATATTCATTTCCACTAATTGTTTTTACAATTTGTTGTGGTATAGTTACTTCCCATGAAGATCCCCATCCTTTTTCATCTCTGAAACTAACGAGGTAAACATCTTTTTCTTGTGTTTTGCTTGCAGACCATTTATATTTTTTATTAGGGTCTTTTTTTGCTAATATATTTGCCCAGTCTAACCAAGTTGTCCCTTGTTCAAGTCCGAAAAAACCTAACGAAATCTTAGATTTTTGGACTATCTTAATAGCCTTTTTCTCTTTCCCCAAAAATCCATATTCTGAAACTGAAAAAAGAATCCCAAGTATTACAACTCCGACTATAATTGATAAAGTTACTAATCTTTTTGGGGGGGAAGTGTCTATTTTTTTATCTTTCTCTGTCTCTGTTTTATCTATCAAAGGACTATCAGATACATCTTTTTTCTTTGTTTTAGGAGTTTTGTTTTTTACTGGAGGAACAAACTTTTCTCCACATTTTCCACAAAACAGGGCGTTGTTTGGATTTTCCGAGTTGCATTTAGAACATCTCATAGTTCTCTTATCCATTATTTCCCAAAATACTCTGAAGGTAATACTTTGTCAATCTTTAATGCCAACTTTTTTCATGCCTCTATAAATCAAAAAATTGAGGGGATAAAATCCTGTGTCAAATCGGGGGAAACAGAGGCAACTACACTCTTACTATTGTTAGCGGTCAGGGACAATTGAAAAAAGTGGGGAATAATTCTGGTCCCAACTGGGGAATTATGTTGGCCCTCGGCAACCAAACTTATCTTTAAATCCCACTACTTACTATCCATAATTTTATTCCTGACAGCGTTTCTAAGCGATTTAAGAGCCTTTTATTGGGAAAATGCCCATATGTTCCTACCCCTTCTTTTATTTAACTGCCATATATAACAACAAGCAACAGAATAAATAAAAAAGCCCTTCCCATTATTGAGAAAGGCTTCTTGTTTGACTTATTTGATTATTTATTTCATCAATATCAATTTCTTGGTGGATTTGTAGGTGCCTGCGGTAAGTGTGTGGCAATTAAAAGCAACAGAATTTTAGGTTTCATTTTTGTGGTTTTTTCTCTATTTTTCTTCCTATTTCCATACTAAGGAATAGACATATTATTACTACCGTAGCAATAATATCCTTTGTTCCCGATATGTTCGGATAATAAATATGTTTTGGTAAAGTTTGATTAAAAGCAAGCCATCCAAAAATATTTATAGTAGGGAGGACTGTTAAAAAACACATAGCATCAAATGCTAATCTTAACCATAAAATAGGATTTTTATACCAGCGGTTACTAAAGAAAAAAAGTATCGTCCCTATAAGACATCCTATCGCCCATATAATTCGTACGGAAAGTGTGACGGTAATATTTATAGCAATGATTGAAATCAGGAAAATAAGAATTCCTGAAACACTAAGATAAACAGATTTTTTATTCATTTTGCCTCCCCTTACTTCATCAAAATCAATTTCTTTGTCTCCTTATTCCCATCTGCTGTCAGTCTCACAAAATATATTCCTGTTTTTAGTCCTTTTGCGCTCAAATTAATACTGTAACTCCCCGCCTCTTTCTCCCCATTTATGAGCGTCTTCACACAACTACCGGAAATGTCGTAAACACTTAATATCACTCGAGTTCTAACGGGTATGTAATACTTTATAATTGTTGATTTAATAAACGGGTTTTGTCCTATTTCTATTTTTGCATATTGAGTTTTGGGATTTGGGTTTTCTTCTATGCCCGTAGTATTATATACTGCAATGCCACCACTATCAGTGCCAATCCAGATATTATTCCCATCTATTGCAAGAGCAATGACATCGTTATCAGGCAAACCGGAATTTGAGTCGTTGAACACAGTCCAGTTAGTACCGTCAAACTTTGCAAGACCACCATAACCAGTGCCAATCCATATATTACTGTCTTGTATTGCAAGAGCAATGACCAAGTTATCAGGTAAATCTGAATTCGAGGTGTTATACGCAGTCCAGATAGTGCTGTCAAACTTCGCAATACCACTACCCAAAGTGCCAATCCATTTATTATTTCCTTCTATTGCAAGAGCACGGACTTCATTATTAGGCAACCCTGAATTTGAGGTGTTGAAGACAGTCCATGTAGTGCCATCAAACTTCGCAAGACCACCATAATAAGTTCCAATCCAGACATTACTTTCTTCTACTGCAAGGGTATGGATATCGTTATTAGGCAAACCTGAATTTGAGGTGTTATACGCAGTCCATGTAGTGCCATCAAACTTCGCAAGACCACCACCATAAGTGCCAATCCATATATTTCCCCCATCGTATACAAGAGTACGGACACTGTTAGACGGCAAACCGGAATTTGAGGTGTTGAACACAGTCCAGATAGCGCCGTCAAACTTTGCAAGACCACTATCCGCAGTGCCAATCCATATATTACTTCCTTCTATTGCAAGAGCAACAACCAAGTTATCGGGTAACCCTGAATTTGAGGTATCATACACAGTCCAAGTGCCGTCAAACTTTGCAAGTCCCCCATAAACAGTGCCAGTCCATATATTACTTTCTTCTATTGCAAGAGCAATGGCCCGGTTGTCAGGCAAGCCAGAATTAGAGGTGTCATACACAGTCCACCCCGGGTATTGCGCAAAACTATTAGAGATAATTGCGGTAAAAACCAAAACAGTAAAAAGTAACTTTATATATTTTTTCATCTTGCCTCCTAATTTATAACTGTAAATCTATATCCTAAACTTATGGTTAAACTTGGTAAAATTTCTCCTTCTTTGAAAAACGGCGGGTTATAATCGTAGGAATTGTCGTTTACAATATGAGAAAATGAAGCTTCGCTTTGAATCCCTATATAGAATGAAGGTGATATACCTAAATCCAATCCGGCAGTAATTGTTGGGTCTACATATAAATAAGCACTTTCTGTTCTACCCACGCAAGAATAGGTTTTAAAAGAACTTATGCCTCCTCCCAGATAATATTGACCATACCGGAAAAAGTCTTTTCTATAAGAACATAAAAAAGAAAAATGAATAAGGTTAAAATCATAATGATAACTGATATCAGTAATTATTATATAATGCCCGGGAAGATTGCGAATATAGCTATAGTCGCCCGCTATGGAGAAAATCAAGTTATGATTTGGCGCATAAGAAATCTTGCCACCTGTTTTCCATAGGTAAAATGGTAGTTTCATATAGCTATAGGTAGTATTGCCTATATACATTGTATCCCTATCAAAAGTAAAATACTGTCCGCCAAAAACTTCTAACGAGACATTTTTAATATTCTTAACAATCAGTGTTTCAGGACTCTTATAATTACTAAGCTTATCTTCGGATGTCTCAGATGCAGCATAGGTGTCCCTTTTTACAAAAATCACAAATAGAATAAAAAATGTTATTTTTATCCTCATCATATCAAATTATTCCTTAAAAATAAATATTCTGACTTTTGATTTTTTATCGCATTAACACTAATTTCTTTGTTGTGCTATAATTCCCAGCAATTAACTTCACAAAATAAATTCCTGTTTTTAGTTCTTTTGCATTTAAATTAATACTATAACTCCCCGCCTCTTTCTCACCATCTACTAAAGTCTTCACGCAACTCCCCGAAATATCATAAAGGGCTAACGAAACTTTACTTGCGGCAGGGATGTAGTAACTGATAATTGTTGATTTAATAAAGGGGTTTTGGGAGATTTCTAATTTTGCATTTTGGATTTTAATATTTGAGGATTCTTCTATTCCTAACCCATCATCCTTAAGTACCCAGACTCCACCCGCATAAGAACAACTTACATATATCAAACTGTCCTGCGGATTAACTGCAATCCAACAACCTGCTCCTTTACCTATCGATAACGTTTGCGTTACTTTATCAGTTGTTCCATCAATTACTGAAACATTACTACTACCCCAATTTGCTACATAGATTTTATTTGTTGTTGAATTGACACATATACCCTGAGGATAAGACCCGACGACTACCGTATCAATAACTGTATTGTTCGTTCCATCAATTATTGAAACATTATTACTATAACAATTTGCTATATAGATTTTATTTGTTGTAGAATTGACGCAGATACCCAAAGGACAAGCCCCAACGGTTACTGTATCAATAACTGTATTGTTCGTTCCATCAATTATTGAAACATTATTACTAACCTGATTTGCCACATAGATTTTATTAGTTATTGGGTTTACACATATAGAGCCAGACACGGCTATGGTATCAACCACAGAATTAGTTGCCCCATCTATTACTGAAATACCATTATCACTTGCCACATAGATTTTATTTGTTGTTGGATTTCCACATATACCTTCCGGGGAAGCCCCCACAGATACCGTATCAATCACTGAATTACTTGTTCCATCAATTACTGAAACATTATCGCTTCTATGATTTGTCACATAGATTTTGTTTGTTACCGGATTTACACATATACTCTGAGGATAATTTTCAACAGCTACTGTCCCAACCACTGCATTGTTTATTCCATCAATTACTGAAATATTATCACTATTCCTATTTGTTACATAGATTTTATTTATTGTTGGATTTATGCATATTCCCTGAGGATAAGCTCCAATGGTTACTGTCCCAATTACTGAATTATTTGTTCCATCAATTACTGAAACACTATCACTATTCCTATTTGTTACATAGATTTTATTTGTTACCGGATTCACACATATATTCTGAGAACAAACAATGATACTATGAGGACAAACCCCTACAACTATTGTATTAATTACCAAGTTATTTATTCCATTAATTACTGAAACAGTATTGCTAAGACCATTTGCCACATAGATTTTATTTGTTGTCGGATTTACACTTATACCCTCAGGACAAGACCCAACTGATATGTTAGCAACAACTGAATCATTCGTTCCATCAATGATGGAAACATTATTACTTGTCTCATCTGCCACATAGATTTTATTTGTGCTTGAATTCACACATATGCCTCGAGGTTCATACCCGACCCCGACGACTATTGTAGCAATGATTGAATTATTTGTTCCATCAATTACTGAAACATTATTACTATCCGTATTTGCCACATAAATTTTATTAGTTGTTGGATTTACACATATTCCCTGAGGAGAAACTCCGACAGGTACCGTAGCAACTACGGAATCTTTTGCCCCATCAATTACTGAAACATTATTACGATTTGCTACATAGATTTTATTTGTATTCGGATTTACACATATAGCATAAGAAACATAAGACCCGACCGATATGGTATTAACCACTGAATTAGTTGTTCCATCAATTACCGAAACATTATTGCTACATTCATTTGTCACATAAATTTTATTTGTTATTGGATTTACACAGATGCCAATAGGGTTATACCCAACAGATACAGTATCAACCACTGAATCATTCGTTCCATCAATCACTGAAACATTATTACTCTCCTCATTTGCTACATAGATTTTATTTGTTGTCGGATTTACAGCTATTGCACTTGGTCCTAATCCATTTCCCGCTTGTGGTCCTAATATTATACTGTCAACCACGCTTACCTTTGCCCATGCACATTGACTTAGTATTGTAATTGTAAATACTATTAATACATTTAGTTTTTTCATAATTTACCGCCTACTTTATTTCATTAAGATTAATTTCTTCGTTATGTTAGAATTCCCGGCAGTTAGTCTCGCAAAGTATACGCCTGTCTTTAGTTCTTTTGCGTTGAGGGTTGTGCTGTAACTCCCAGCAGGTTTTTCTTCATTGACTAATGTTCTCACACAACTGCCAGAAATGTCGTAAACACTTAATGTCACTCGAGTTCTAACGGGTATTTGATAGCTAATAACAGTTGATTTGATAAACGGATTTTGAAACAGTTCAAATGTTTTCATAACATCTTTTTCTTTCTCCTCTGTCCCTAAAACTCGCCATGCATATTTAAGGTCTTGTTTTGCTTGTTTGTTGTCATGGTAGGCTATATGAGGATTGTTATTTTTATCCGTAACGATAGATGGTAATATATCAAGTGCACTAATGTCCTCAACAGTTTGAATATCCCATATTGTTCCTGTCCATCTGGCATATTTTAGCATGCCATTCATATAATCTTCATAAGCAATATGCGGATAATCCCTTGTATCTAAAAAAATAGTAGTAGAAGCCCCAGTCATTCCTCCATTATCAACAGTCGTGGTATTCCATTTTGTTCCTGTCCAGTATGCATACTTAAGAGCGCTATTAGTAAAATCACGATAACTTATATGAGGATTTCCATTATGATCCAGTTTAAGGGAAGTGTAGTCCCCTACGCTTCCTAACGAATCAACGATTTGGATAACCCAAGAGGATCCTGTCCAATAGGCATACTTTAAATCACTGTTAGTATCGTCGCTGTAACTAATATGTGGACAGCCATTCTTATCCAAAGCTAATGAATTGCAATCTCCTACACTTCCGGTGGAATCGATTGTCTGGATATCCCAGTTCATTCCTAATAATTTAGCATACTTTAGAGCATTATTTTTAGAATAACTAATATGAGGATGCCCTTGTGTATCCAGAGCAAGAGAAACAGCCTCGTCTCCTGCTTGGTCAACAGTTTGAATATTCCAGCTTGCCCCTGTCCATCTAGCATATTTTAGAATATCCCCCGCATAACTATAATAACTAATATGTGCATAATCATTACTATCTAAAGCTATTGAAGTATAATAGCCCCCATTTCCTCCCATTGAATCAATAGATTGAATATTCCAATTTGTTCCTGTCCAATGAGCACATTTAAGCCCCCCTTTCCATAATTGGAAATAGCTTATGTACGGATACTCATTATGATCTAATGCCATAGAGGGGCTATAACCATTATCCCCCATTGTATCTACAGATTCAATATTCCATTGTGCCATAACACGGGAAGTATTAGTAATAATTAAGACGCAAAAAATGAGCAAAAAATAACCTCTTTTCATAGTTTCCTCCATTTATTTCATCAACAAGTATCTTTATACTTAAATATTCTCAAAACCTATCTTTGTCAATCTTTAATGCCAACTTTTTTCATTCCTTGTGGGAATCAAAGAATTGAGGGGATAAATCCTGTGCCAACTGGAGAATAAAACTACCAAATAGGGGAGACTAAACTCTCGTAATCTCTTTCTCTACCTCAAAGTCAATAGAGGGTGAATTGCATCTCTAACACCAACGATAAAAATTATCCGGACAAGCGATCCCGAAAAGGGCTTATTATTAGTATTTGTTA
Source organism: bacterium (assembly GCA_028716385.1). GTDB lineage: Bacteria > Hydrothermota > UBA3073 > JACQXS01 > JAQTXJ01 > JAQTXJ01. The sequence goes on from JAQUPX010000001.1 coordinate 948,453, forward strand.
ATCTATTGGAGTATTATAAATTTGCCTTTCTGGCTAATCCTGTCTCCACGCACATTGTAAAAATACATTCCTGTACTTACTTTCTTTCCGTTCGTGTCTCTTCCATCCCATACCAATGTATTCATTCCCTTATTTTCGGATACATTCAACCTCTTTACAGTTCTTCCACTTAAATCATATATATCTATGCTTACATTGGATGCTTTATTGTTAAAAGCAAAATTTATTTCCTTAGTTCCAGGATTCGGATATATCTTTATTTCCGACGATTTATACGTCTTGTCTTCGTCTATACTTTGAAGCGGGGGATGCCATTTACAAGGTATTCCGTTTATTATTGACCATAATCTATAATAGCCTTGTATATCCGCAATCGCTGGGTGTACCGTCGTATGCATCGTATCCCAATCAGAACTCATTGGCATAGTTAATATTTCTCCGCCACCATTCCCCTGCCAGTTTCCACCGCCTACCCTTACTAACGATATGATTGGATGGTCGTTTGATACGGTATGGCAGTGATTCCCTCCATCTGCCTGAGATATACCCCTAAATAATGAGCCCGTTATATTCATTGAGTCGCTTATTGCCGTTACTGATGGATAATTTGTTATTGTCGATTGCCATGTAGAAAGATATCCTAATCCTATGTCAAATCTTTCTATTGTATTCAAATAGCCTGCATTTTTCCCGCCGATTGAAAGTATGTATGGTTTGTCTATCGGTATAAGAACGGATGCCTGATATGCTTTTGCGTTAGCAAGTGCGCCAGGGACTGTCTTCCATTCATGCAATCCTGTCGTAGGATTACATACCCCAGGGTCCCAGATTTCACAAGACGAAAAATAACTTGTTCCATCCGTTCCACCCGATACTAATATCAACCCCGAATATAATATGCTTGTGTTATGAGCATACCGCGCTACGGATAAAGGCGTTTCTGCCGTCCATGTATTTGTTGTGGGGTCATATATTTCACAACTGCTTAATGCCGTTCCGCCTGCTCCCATTCCTCCTGCTACAAGAACTTTTCCCGATTGTAATAATGTCGCCGTATTTAAACTTCGTGCAGTTGCCATTGAGGCTGCCGGTAATGTTGTCCAGTCAGTCCCATCCCAGATTTCACAGGTATTTGTCGGATTTCCTGCGGATGTTTCGCCTCCGATTACCATTATGTTTCCATTAAGCAATAACACTGCACTGTGTCTTGCTCGTGCTGTTGTCATTGCACTTGTTGACGACCATGTCCCGTTGTTATATATTTCACAGCTGTTCAAATAACTACTCCCTTCTCCACCCGTTACAAGAATTCGTCCATCCCCTAACATCGTTGCGCTGTGGTCAAATCTTGCAGCACTCATTGCTCCTGAGGTATAATCCCATGTTCCGCTTGTCATACTATAGGTTTCAGAAGTATTGATTACCCCGCCTCCATTTCTACCACCTGTAACAAGGACTTGCTGTAGTGCTGGAGCAAGCAAGTTTGCTGTATGATGAGTTCTTGCAGTATTAAGAGCTCCTGTGTAGGCAACGCTGTTAAGATTGCTATAATTATATAATTCACAGGAACTAAGTGCTCCGGGTCCATCTTCTCCGCCCGTTATAAGAACATTTGTTGAACAGTTGGGTGGTAACATAGTTACCGTTGCTGCGCAGCGAGCAGTATTTAAAGACTTTCTGGTTTGCCATTGCCCGTTTGTCGGGTCGTATATTTCAGGGATACGGCTTCCTATAGAGTCGTCAAATGAACCAATAGTAATAACCTTCCCTGTCGGTAAAATTACTGACGAATTATGGCTTCTTTGATATTTCATTGTATCAGTAATACTCCATAACTGGGTTGTAGGATCATACAATTCACATTTGTTTCCATCAGTAATTCCCTGTGTTCCAATTATTAATGCTTTACCTTCTGGTAATAATGCCATTGTCGAAACTGCTCTCCCATAAGTTAAACTACTTGTTGATGCCCATGAATTAGCTACTTCATTATAACGTTCACTTGTTATTCCACCCCCACCACCCACTGCCAATACTCTATTAGGAGCATATTCGGGTGGAAGATATATAGCATTAAGTTTATATCTGACATCTTGCATATTGGCTACTTGTGTCCATGTATGTATAACGTGGTTATAAAGGTCACATCTCACACCAGTTTCACTTCCTGTGGATAAACCATGCCCACATATAAGTACATCGCCAGATGAAAGTAATACCTCTGCTGCATTTTTATGGTCCTGACCACAATCAGGTAGGAGAGTTCTTGTATCATTGTCGTTATAAAGTAACGTACAACTATGATCATAAAATGCAACCACATCGCCAGAATAAAGTAAAGTATAACAGCGTAAAGTCGACCAACCGGGGTCAATAGCAGATGTATCCCAGTCGTTGGTTCTTGGTCTGTAATGCCACCATCCTACCGGAGAAGTAGCGTATAATACTCTACCATCATAAAGCAAAAGTCCTAAACTATGACCACCAGGACTTGATTTTGGTAATAACTGTGGTGCAGACCACGTTCCGGTGGCAGGATTAAAAATCTCATAATTGTCATGCGCCGGAGGATACCCCCCTAATACTATTATTTTACCGTCTGTGAGTAATACGGCATTATGACCTTTTCTTGCGTTTATAAGACTTCCCGTCTCGCTCCACTCGTGTCCACTCACAGAAACAATATTTTCAAACAACAGTACTATAATAAACAATTTAAAATATTTATTCATTTTCCCCCCTTCTTAAATTTTATAACTATACCACACTAAAATCATTAATATTGCCTTATTCTTTATAAGTCAACTAAAAAAATAGGGGGGATAAAATCTTGTGTCAACCGGATAGGATTTTTGTGACTAAGATTGTGACTAAGACAGATAAAAACTCATAAACCTAAATTAAAACTAATCAAAATAGATAACAACTCAGGGTGATTGTTAAAAACAAGCTATTACACCGATTTTCCTTGTCTATCAAGGGTATCCGAGAAATGCCATTTTCTGATTTCCAGTCATGCGCCTTTAATCTCAATCTATCCCAATTTTTCTTCCGAACTTTAGGAAGGTGTATTATATTTGAAGAGCAACCAATTATCCTTAAATTTAATTAGCGTATAATATCCTTTTAATTTATTGCCTTTCAAACAAATCTCTATTTTTTTGTCATCCCTATTTAGAAGCTCATATTCTCCTTTATCCCAGATTTTCACCGTTCCTGCACCATATGACCCTTCCGGAATTTTACCCTCAAAATCTATATAAGAAAGTTTGTGGTCTTCTACCGGGATTGCTAATCTTTTTATTCCTAATTCTACAGGTGGTTCTTTCGGGATTGCCCAACTTTTCAACACTCCATCCATTTCTAACCTAAAATCATAGTGTAAATGGGATGAATGATGCTCTTGAACGACAAATCTCATTTTCTATTTCTTTATCTCCTTCAAAAGCAATTTAGAATGATAAGGGGAAAGTAAAAAGAATAATCAATTAATCCTTAACGCAGCGGACGCTAAAACCAGCCCTCTCGTAGTAGTAATCACAGTCCACATCAGCGTCACCGTAACTCAGGTAACGGTACCATGCGTATGTAGGACCGTTCTCCGAGGCCCACCAGCAACCATGGGCGCCTACATCGTAGAACACACCACTATCGTAGCTACGACAACCACCCGGAAGCGCCGAAAAACCACTTTCGTTGGTTGCACCGGTGTTTGGGCTTGCCCAAAGCGTTGTGCAATTTTCTTTCATTTTACCGCCTGCTACACCTTCTCCACCCAAATACTGGGTAAGAATTGTCCATTCACTATCAGAAGATACGTGCCAGCCAACGGGACACATATTACGACTGTCTGCTACTGCATACCAATTATACAAACGACCATAAGTATCGCCCTCAGCCGGAATGTTATTATAATTACAATACGCTCCGGGCGTTAAACTATCCCATTGAGCGCTCTCAGTAACATTCGGTATACTTGAAGCATTGCGGTATTTAGTGGTTTTTAGGTTTTCTGCCATCCATACCTGTGTGCCTATTTGAACTACAGCGTAATGATTACTATCTGCATCCGTGCAATCAACAAAATTAAAAGTTACTGTTTGGGTTTGAGTTGGAACGAGCATAAAGATAGTGCGATAAATACCTGATTTTCCCGTGAACTTCAACCTGTCGCCTGTGGTATATTGCATATTTATTACCGATTTATTGTTTTTTGCGCTTTTCGTCTTTGTTGTATTTGAAGCTGTGTTTTGTTTATCTATGCTCGGTATCATTCCAATATATTTTATTTCAGCCCGCCTCAGGTGGATTAAATTATTGCTTATTATTTTTGCCATATAGGAATATTCGCCCGACTTTATTTTCAAAAGATAGACACCGCTGCTAAGTCCGCTCAGACTGTAAGTATGATGTCCTTTTGATAATAATTCTTGCGTTTGCAGAACTTGTTTCCCTGTTATGTCATACAGTTTAAGAGTTGTTTTGCTCCGCCTGAGGCGGACTTCAAAATCTATGGAACAATTGCCTGTCATTGGGTTCGGATAGATATGCATATTATTGTCCGTAACGGTATTTAAATCTGATTCGCTTATTCCTAAGACTTCAAGCTGTAATGTATCGCTCCCGCTAAAGGTTGTATCGGTGCATTGCGTCAGGTTTTCTACTTTTACCGAATCAACGGTTGTGCTTGCTCCGGTTCCTGCAAAACTGATTTGATAAATCTGTGCATAAGTTTGTGTTGTCGCAAAAACCAGCAAAAATAATATGGAACATCCCGCCCTGGCGGTGACTGTAATTATTTTCATTTTTCTCCTCTCTATTTCATTAAGATTAGTTTCTTTGTGGATTTGTAAGTGCCAGCTTTAAATTTTATAAAATAAACTCCTTTGGCAAATTCGTTATAGTTCACTTGAGTTTCATAATAACCTGCTTTTTGCTCTTTTGAGCAGAATATTTTTACCAGCCTGCCAGATATATCGTAAAGCTCCAGAGTAACATTTACTTTTTCCGGCAATCCATATTTAATCACAATATTTCGCATAGAAGGATTTGGAGTTGCTAAAGATAATGTAAACTTATCAGGTATTTTCCCTTGCTCTTCTACACCAACCCGTGTACCGAAGGAG
>JAQUPX010000002.1:0-168655 GCA_028716385.1 bacterium
AAAAGGGAATTTAATATAAATGAAAAGGAATTAATTGTAGGGGTAGTAGGGAGACTAACGTTACAAAAGGGGATAGATAAATTTATTGAGGTTGTTAAAAAGATAGATGTGCCAGATATAAAATTTATTATAGTGGGGAAGGGAGAACTTGAGAATGAATTAAAAACACTTGTAAAGAATATGAACTTGCAGGATAAAATAATTTTTACAGGTCAAAGACAAGATATTCCGGATATTTTATCAATTTATGATATATTTTTATCAACATCTAACTGGGAGCCTTTTGGTATAACCATTATAGAAGCTATGGCAGTAGGTTTGCCTGTAGTAGCATTTGCGGTTGATGGGATAAAAGAAATAGTAAAAGAAAATTGTGGAATATTAGTCCCTTACCCGGATGTTGATAAGATAGTAGAAACTATAAGTTTTTTGAAAAATAATCCCGACAAAAGAAAAGAAATGGGAATGAATGGTATAAAATATGTTTCTAATTGGTTTGATATTAAAGTGATAGAAGCAAAAATAAAAGCATTATACAAAGAAATGCAATGTATTTCCTCTTTCCAAAATAAGTAAATAGTTTTAAGGTTACAGTTATCTTGCTATAGTAACTTTTTTAGATATGTAAGTTTTACCTACTTTTAACGATACGAAATATACTCCAGAAGCAAATCCAGAGGTAGTAAATTTTAAGTTATAATTGCCAGCAATTTTATTTTCATTCGCAAGTGTTTTTACTACTCTACCTGCTATATCACATATATTTAGAGTAATATATTGAGCATTTGGTAAATCAAAATTTACAGATAAACATTTAATGGTTGGGTTAGGAGATATTTTGAAATTGTATGTATTGCTATGTGTTTCTTCTATTCCTACGTTTCCAACTTTAAGAGTAACTGGAACAAGCCATGGGGTAGTGTTAAAATTTGAACTTAGTCGGAGAGTATCGTAGTAGTAGCCTTTTGATAGCCGTGCTCTGGCAGTAACAGTGACATTCTGAGAACTTCCATTAGGAACCGAAAAAATTAATGGGTTTACAGAAAAAATCCAACTTGAACTGTAAGTTATATTAGAAACTAGCAAGTTAGCATTGCTAGAATTTGAGTTGTGGATGGTTATTGTTCCGGAATCACAAGGGGCAGATGCAATAAGAACTGCATTACGAAGATTAGGTTTCCCATAACCATACTTATTGTCCCAGCCTGTTGGACCAAGGTCTGTGGCGGTAGAGTTTAATATTTTTCTTATCTCGTGATTTGTAAGAGAGGTATTTGCTGACCAAACAAGTGCAGCACATCCTGAAACATTTGGACAGGAGAAAGATGTTCCATCCTGTGGACCATAAGTTCCACCAGGACAGGTTGTTTGTATCCCTTCTCCGGGGGCTATAAGTTCCATAGCAGGTCCGTAACAACTAAAAGAAGACCACTGATTTGTTTGTCCGATAGAACCTACGCATATAACTGACGGATACCCGGCCGGAAAAGTAATTCCCAAGCTTCCCTCATTTCCACTTGAAGCAACAAGAATACATCCGGAGTCCCATGCCGCCTGACATTCTGTCATACTATATTGACCAGCCCCACCGGCATTACTCATAGAAATAACGTTTACATGGTTGTCTATGCACCATTGTATGCCTTGTCCAAGCCATGCATCAGTTGTAGTGGAGCCACTTACTATTCTTACACTATAAAGTCTGGCATTTGATATGCCTGCCACTCCTATACCATTATTAATGGTCGCGGCAGCCACACCTGAACATTCTGTCCCATGAGAACCAGCCGGAGCAGGATCATTGTCTCCATCTACAAAATCATATCCTTTTACAGTAGAAAATCTGCCACTTAAATCAGGATGGGTGTAGTCTGCTCCCATATCAAGAATTGCTATAGAAATAGAGTCACTTCCATAGCCAAAATCCCATGCACCGGATGCATTTAAGTTTGTTTTATCCCATTGTTGCCCAAAATACGGGTCATTAGGGGTTGTTTGAAGTTGTAATATTCTATTTGGTTCTACAGAATTTATATTAGGTTTGTTTTTAATGGACCGAATAAAAGTTTTTTCTTCTTCTATTCCCCCGTATATTTTGATGAGTATGAAATTAGAGCCTAAATTTCTATTTAATAAAGATACTCCTTTAGTTGTAGGGATATTAAGTTCCTCTAATGTAGCATTTTTTACATTTACATTATTATTATAACCAATTATTATTTCGCCCGGAACTATATTTTGCCAATATTCTTTATCCGTTTCCTTTAATAAAGGAACTGATGGATTTGGAAAATCCGTTTTCGTTGTTTTTACTAATACATCACTACTGTCTATTTGTAATGTAAGTTGAGAAGGCGAAACACTCATTTCAGGATCTGTATCTTCATACTTTACAATAACAGCTTGAAGATAATCGCCAACATCGTCTAGCCATACCGGGGTTTTAGTAGGGTCGTAGTATTTGGAGGGGAAACTTACTGTTTTATCCATAGCACTTGTAGGATATGAGGTATCGGATTCAAAATTACCAACCCAGAATGGGAAATCGACATAAACCGGGGTAGGTAATGTATACATTGTCCAATTAACACCGCCTGAAGTTGTGCTTAGGGGAGTAGAGACAGAGAATACTTTTTCACCGGGGTTGTTAAATTCATCGTTTTTCCAGATAAATAGACTACATTGTTTGGATGAAGCTGCCTGGCTATATACTCCATACAGAATTGCAATTATAGAGCAAGGTTTCGATATTGTGAATTTAGTCGCTTCATATTCTATTCTCCATTTTGCTCCACAAGGAGAGTAAGGGGCTGATATTTGTGGTATTAATGTGTCTATACCTTTTCCAATACTAAGCATGGTAGTATTTGAATATTTGTCAGACAATAATATAACAGGCTTATTTGCCCACAGGGAACTTCCTAAAATAGTTGAAATTAATATAAACAAAAATTTATTCATATCCATCCTCCTTTATTTTTATCCAAATTGATTAAAATTAATTTTTTTAGAGTATATAGTTCTAGTAGTGAATTGGAACTAATTATTTGTCAAGGGGGATTATTTAATGAGTACCAGTTTTTTAGTAGTTTTGAAATTATCCGTTTCTAATTTATAAAAGTATATCCCGGAGGCTACCTTTTTACCATTGTTATTACTTCCTTCCCATCTTACCGTATAGTTACCCGGTTTAACATTATTGTTATCTACTAAAGTCTTGGTCAATCTACCTGATGCATCATAAATATTTAATTTAACAGTAGCTGTCATTTCTCCTATGCAATATTGAATGGATGTTTTTTCGCGAACAGGGTTAGGTGCGTTTTGTAAGAGTTTAAAGCAAAACGGTTGTTGCTTTTCTTCTACTGATATTATAGATGTATCAGATGGTACAAAACCGTAAGTTCCCGTATGCCACCTGTCATGACAGAAAGTTCCCCACTCTATTTTAGTCCCTGCCACTCCCCATATACGGATTTCACAATCTCTTGTCGCGGATATAAGTTCATTTTTACCGTCAAAATCTATATCACTTACTAATGGTGTTACATCTATCCTGCCATTTGAATATATTGGGAATCCCGGGGTGATTTTACCGTTTGGTTCAAAAGCGTATATTGTACCATCGAGGAGAGAAACCCCAATATAATTAATTACATTGTCTCCATCAATATCTGCGAGTATAGGAGTTGCGGAGGATACCTGATTCATAAAAGATAAAATTACAGGCCAGCCTGTAACTGTTGTTCCATCTCCTTTCCACAAACAAAACGAATTTACTCCTGCGAGAGCTATTTCTAATCCTCCATCGCCATTGATATCTCCTATAGTTGGTCCTGACATATATAGGTAACTGCTAGTTGAATTACAAGTTTTGGGCCAATTAGTTACAGGAGTGCCATCGGAGTGAAAAACATAAACGAAGTTATTAGGAGCGCAAGTATGAATAACGACCTCTAATCCCGGGTATGAAGGGTCTATATTCCCTATTGCCGGAGAAGAAGGAATGCCTTTTATAAAAACCGGCCAACCCGGAACTATATGACCCGTTATTCCATTCCATGCAAATAGTGAAGGTTTAGAAGTATCTCCTTTGTAGTTTGAAAAACCCAGGATAATTTCAAGAGTGTCATCATTGTTTATGTCTGCAATAGCAGGGGTACAAATGCCCAAAGCAGGTGCCTGATAGGGATCTATCACTATCATAGAAGTGTCACATATAGCAAAGAGTCCATCAGTATTTAAATAACCTGTTCCGTTTTCTCTAAATACATAGATTCTGCCACTTCTACCGTTACCTGTATTCAATCCTTCTTCTGCGAGTATAATTTCTAATTTTCCATCTTTATCAAGGTCATGCACGGATGGCGATGAGAATAATATTTCGCAATTTATCAATTGCAGTGGAAAATTTGTACGAACTGCGCCATCTTTTGTAAATGCCCATATTTTTGGAGTATTTGTCCATGATTGTGTTCGTATTATTTCAAAATTTCCATCTTTATCTATGTCTGCAACAACCGGTGCCGTCCAAGAGTTTCCTAAGTTTGAAACAAAAGTTCCATTTGTTGCAAGGACGCCTTCTCCTGAAGCATACCATGCGTATAAATTTTGATCGTCTCCCATATTTGCGATTATTTCTAAACCGGGTTTTTCGGGTTTAAGGTCAGCTACAGTAGGAGAATTTACAAAAGGAGCTTTACCTGGCTGGGGCCAACCGGACTTAAAAGAAGGATTGCTTCTTCCGGATACAAGAGACGAAAAATTACTTTCATTAAGAGAATTATCAACGGAAGTTACAAAATAAGAGTGGCTTGTGTAAGGTGATAAAAATTTATCTTCAAATGAGAATATATTTTTTATTAGCCGGGAATTTAGAAGAGTCGTATCGGATGCTCTATAAACATTGTACCCATAAGCGGAGGTTGAATTCCAGTTTACAGATATACCATTAGGTTTGGCAAATGTAGCAAGAATAGTCGGCGGGTTAACGGAAGAAATCGTAAACGTATCATTCCATATATGAGAACACGAATCTGTAAATTCTAATGTAAATTGGGGAGTAACAGAAACTCCGCTATCAATGGAAAATTGAAAGCAGTTTTTTAATGTTAAAATAGTATCAGCTAAAATATCTCCCACATATTCTAATGAATCAACCAAAGAAATTCCGGATGTAAGTGAAAACAGCGTAGCTGTTACTGTTTTCGCTTTCCCTGTGCCTTCGTTTTTTATTCTCAGGGATATAAGGTGTGAAGAGTCTGCATAATGTGAGAAATGTGTTAATAATGGCGCCCGTATATTTAAGTTGAAAGTATCCCTCGAAGAATCGAGGCTGTTGTAAATATTTAAGCTAAGATTGATATTGCCTGAGGGGCAGGATTTATCTATATTTATTCTGTATTCTTTGGATTTTATTTCGTTGGTTAATAAGTTGCCATAGGATTGAGTAGTATCAAGGAGTGTCAGGTAAGGAGACGAATTGATAATTTTAGCAAGCACATCAAAGGCCGTTATTGCTCCTGTGTTTTCTAAAGAGAGAGACAATTTAATTGTTTCGCCTGATTCCGGAAAGCTATCACCATCAATAGTGTAGTTTTTATATTTTACATAAGCATAATCAGGTTGAATGAATATGTATCCTTCGTAAGGCAAAAAATCAGGTTTTGATACAACCAATTTTAAATTACCGCGGGTTTCAGGTGTTGTTAAGAAAATAACTTCTCCATGACTATTTGTGATTCCCCTACCATATATTTCGTCTTTTTTATAGAGACATACCGATGCTCCTGAAACTAAAGACCTGTCCTTTGTTTTTCTTACTGTAATTTTTATCTTTTTTTCTCCTGTACTTATCGTTAATGGATAGCTTACGATTAAGGAGTCAGGTTTTTTTGTCCAGAATCTTGTACAGGGGTCACCATAGAGGTCATAACTTAAAACGACATCTCTATAATTACCATCAGTTTCTACGCCGCCAAGATATACGTCAGGAATTATTTTAGCTTTTGCCCATGCCAGAGCTTTTCCTATAGGGAATAGACTATCAAAAATTGCTTCATAAAAATAACAATTTAATCTTGTTTCTTCAGAAAACCAACCTACTCTTGAACTGCCGAGGCAAGATAAACTTGCATATGGATTTAGTACAAAATGGCGGGACATACAATCTATTTCTATCCAGTGAGTATAGCAACTTATAGTAACAATAGAGTATAAGGGGGCTGTTAGATTGTCTATATCCGGTCTACTTATACCTCCACCCCCCTGATTTGACCAATTTTGTGTTGAGGAACCATGAAAAGCTCCATATAAAAATCCATATCCTTTTGCCATAGAATCAGTAATGGCGCTTTTAGAAGCTCCCCATAAAGTGTCTTTAGTGAAATAATCAGGAAAGCTATTTACTATTGGGCGAACGTAAGGAGATTCGTCTTTAGATGCAAGGAACATTGCCTTTTCCAAACAGTTAATATTAGGAGATTTTTCGTAAGAGATTACTTTGGTTACTACTATATTTGCTTCTTCAAAAGTTGTTCCCGGCAATCTGCTTACCCATATTAGGGGAGTGAAATTTGTACTATCTATAATTGCCTCTGCCCAGGTCATATCTCCATCGGCATTCCATGTCCCGTTTAAGGCAGAGTAGTACAAATCAGATGCAATGGTATAAAATGGGAAATATTGATTTTTGCTTTGAGTGTTTCGTGTTGGAACGATGCTAGGGTCTCCTCCAAGTAAGACATATCGTGTATTCCAATCAGTATAAGCTGATTTCAAGAAATTGCGAATTCTATCGGGAGTATCGGCACCGGGATAATTTTGGGCTATCCAATCTACGGTTTTTATATCACAATTTATTCCTTTTTCTATTCTCCAGGATTTTAGTGTTTCATAAGCAGGTTTTAATTCATCGGTGGTTATTATAATAAAATCTACAGGGTCGCTAGATTTTGAGGGAAACACAGTTACATTATAAGGTTTCAGACTAACAATATTAGATTGCTGAATTATCCAACATAAAAATAGTATTCCCATAAATAATTTAAATTAAAGTATTTAAGTATTATATTAATATGGTTATATCTTTTATATTTGTCAAGGATATTAAGCTTAAAAATAAATATATTGGTTTTAGTAACAACTTTTTTCTTGATTTTATCGTATAGGTAACCTATGTATAATAACTTATGAAAGTCTTTGAGATATTCAAGTCTTTGCAGGGAGAATCAAGTTTTCAGGGGCTTCCATGTGTGTTTGTGCGACTTGCAGGGTGTAATCTTCGTTGTGCGTGGTGTGATACTAAATATGCCTATAGAGGCGGAAAAGAAATGACAATTCCTCAAATTATTGTTGCCGTGGCATCGCATAAAACACCTTTGGTAGAAATTACAGGCGGAGAACCCTTACTTCAGGAAGAAGTTTATAAATTAAGCGCTAAACTGTTGGATAGGGGATACAAATTATTACTTGAGACTAATGGTTCTTTGCCCGTGAATAAAATACCCCAGAAAGCAATAAAGATAATAGATATAAAATGTCCTGGTTCAGGGATGCAAGACAAAATATGCTGGCAAAACTTAAAAAAACTTAATCCTACGGATGAAATCAAATTTGTTATCTCGGATTACGAAGATTATAAATGGGCGAAATTTATCATTAAAAAATACGGTTTGCTCAAACATATTGTATTATTTTCTCCTGTATGTGGAAAAAATAAAAAGTTGGCAACATCCATTTCCGAGTGGATTTTAAAAGATAATTTAAATGTTAGATTGCAAATACAATTACATAAGTATATTGGAGTAAAATGAAAATTAAACCTAAAGCAGTTGTTCTTGTTTCCGGTGGGCTTGATTCCTGTGTTACTGCGGCAATAGCCAATCAAACCTGCGAACTGTCATTTTTGCATGCGAATTATGGACAAAGAACGGAACAAAAAGAATTATCGGCGTTCAATAAAATTGCCGATTATTATAATGTGAAAAATAGGCTTGTGTCCGAGTTAAAATGGTTGAAAAAGATTGGAGGATCAAGTTTGACGGATGATAAAGTTATTATCCCAAATGGGAACTTGAATAGGAAAGGCATACCTTCAACTTATGTCCCATTTCGGAATGCTGTTTTACTCTCAATGGCTGTAAGCTGGGCAGAAACGATATCTGCGGATTTCATATTTATTGGAACTGTGGCTCAGGATATTCCGAATTATCCCGATACAAAACCGGAATTTTTTAGAGTATTCAATAAGCTTATTAAAGTAGGTACGAATACTGCAACCGGGACAAAAATAATCACTCCTATAAATAATTTGGAAAAATCCGAAGTCATAAAGCTTGGCATCAAGCTAATCGCTCCGCTGAATTTAACATGGTCGTGTTATAAAAACAATAAGACTCCCTGTAATAAGTGCGATGCGTGCATTAGAAGGGCAAATGCATTCAAACTCGCAAAGACTAAAGACCCTGTTCTTGACTAATTATTTACGTGATTAAGTTATAAAATAATTTTTTGGGGGTTCCTGTAATGTTACACTTGACTTTTACTTTTTTATATCTTAAAGTACAAAACTATGAACTTAAAAGCTCGTGATATACATAACGAAAATCCTCTCGTAAAGGGGATAGAAATAGATAAAGTTGGTATAAAAAACCTTAAATACCCTATAACAGCTTTTGATAAAAAAGAAAAAAAACAAAGCACGGTTGCAACTATAAATATGTATGTTTCCTTACCAAAAGAATTTCGTGGAACACATATGAGCAGGTTTGTTGAAATACTCAATAAGTATAAAGATACTATAGCGGTTAGAAATATGAAACCTATGCTTGAATCTGTTCGTAAAAAATTCAGTGCCGATTCCGCTCATATTGAACTACTTTTTCCATATTTCATTGAAAAAACGGCTCCTTGTTCAAAAGCTAAAAGTCTTATGGAATATGAGTGTGAAGTGATATGTTCATTGTCCGAAAAAGGAGGGTTCAATTTTACGCTTGGCGTAAAAATACCAATTGCTACGTTATGTCCTTGTTCCAAGGAACTTGTAAAAAAAGGAGCTCATAACCAGAGAGGCAAGATAATAATATTTATTAAGTCTAAAAAGTTTTTCTGGCTTGAAGATGTAGTAAAAATTGCAGAAAATTGTGCATCTACTTCATTATATTCCATATTAAAAAGGGAAGACGAACAATTCGTGACTAAATGGGCGTACGAACATCCTGTTTTTGTAGAAGATGTAGTCAGAAATGTCGCCCAAAAATTAGATAAGTTGTCCGATATAAATTGGTATTCCGTAGAAGTAGAAAGTTATGAAAGTATTCATAACCATGATGCGTATGCTTTTATAGAGAAAAAATAATTTCTGATAAATACACCGACAATATTTTGCCTCAATACTTTAGGGCAAAAAACCAAAATATTATAGATTATAAAGTTTCACAATTAAACTATATATGCAAAGATTTAATCTTTTTTCGCCTACTAAAATCATATTTGGAGAGGCTAAAATCCAAACTCTTCCTGATTTTTTGCCTGTAAATTCGAATGAAGTTTTGATAGTTACGGGTAAAAATTCTTCTAAAACTAACGGTGCCCTAAATATAGTCCAAACTATACTGAAAGATGCAAATAAAAAAATAGTTATATTTGATGAAATCGAGCCAAATCCATTAACGGATACTGTAGATTTAGGAGCTAAAATTGCAAGAGAAAATTCCATAGATCTTGTGTTAGGTGTAGGCGGTGGTAGTCCTATGGATGCTTCTAAATGTATAGCTATGCTTGTAAACAATGAAGGCAGTATCAAAGATTATATAAAAGGCAAAAAAATAATAAACCTTGCTTTACCGATAATAACTATACCGACTACGGCAGGAACAGGTTCGGAAGTAAATCAAAGCGTAGTTATATCGGATTCAGAAACAAAAACTAAAACGGGCGTATCCTCGGAATGTATGTTTCCACAGTTTGCTATACTTGACCCAACATTTACACTTTCTATGCCGTACAATTTAACCGTAGATACCGGTATAGACGCTTTAACGCATGCAATTGAGGGATACCTCTCTACTAAAGCTACTCTATCATCGGATAAATTGGCGTTGGAATCCATTGAAATAATTAAAGAAGCGTTGCCGCAAGTAGTAAAAAATCGCAAAGATATATCTTTAAGAACTCAAATGCTTTATTCGTCTATGCTTGGTGGACTTGTTATATCCAAAACAGGAACTATAATGCTTCATGCAATGGGGTACCCTTTAACTACTTTTTATAATATACCTCACGGTAGGGCTAATGGGATTTTATTGCCAACTATGTTAGAATTTCTAAAAGAGTCTAAAGTAGAGAAAATAAACACCCTTAACTATATATTTAGAGATAATATAAGAAAATTTCTTAATGATTTAGGAATTAGCACTAAATTAAGAGATTATGGTATAATTCCGGAAGATATAATAAAATTTTTGAATAATGTATGGGGAAGACGAAATTTTGCCATAACTCCTAAGGTAGTAACCAGGGAAGATATTATAAATCTTTACAAACAAGCTATTTAGGTCGTTAAAAAGAAGAAAAAGCTTTCGGAACATAAAATCTTGACAATTTTTTTATTATATATACAGTCTACAATTATCTTAATGGGGGCGTAGTTCAGTGGGAGAACGCCTGGCTGGCAGCCAGGAAGTCAGGGGTTCAAATCCCCTCGCCTCCATAATATAAAAAGGAGACAATATGTTAAAAAAAATATTACCATTTTTTCTTGTTTTCGTGATGGGGTGTGAGCAAGGTGGAGGTTTTCGGGATATTGCTCTTGTTAGGCAGGCAAAAAGAGAAATAAGGAGGATTCGTAATGCAATTGAAGAATATAAATTAGACCATAATTGTTATCCCTCGGAAAATAGTGATTTAAAAGTACTGCTCTCTCCTTATTTGTGTAAATTTATTTATTCAGAGGGAAAAGATATTGCAGAGTATACATCAGTAGTATTAAGTAGTAGAAGTAATTTAGACCAACTAATTAGTGGTTTGTCGGGATGTGCAAGAATAAAAGATGCAGAAATTGAAGCGATATATGATAAAATTCAATCTGCATTTAAACTTTATGAACAATTACTTTCAGGAGAACAGGTAAAAACATTTTCAATAAGTCAGGATATTTCTAAATTACAAGAATTAGTTTCAAAAATAAAACCGAATGAACTAAAAAGTTCACTTGGGGATTCGTTGATAAGGGCTACTTCTTTAGTTGTGAGTGCGACGGATAAATCAATTCAAGGTGTTTCAAAAGAGGAAGCGGATCATTTGAAAAACATAAAATCTACTTTTGAATATTATAATTCAGAATTATCCGGTAAGAAAGATTCCCAAAGACCGGAACTTTTTGACCCGGGAAACGAATTAAAAGCATTAAAAGAACTAAACCCTGATTCAAATGCTTTTCAATCGGTAAAAGATGCGCTTGCATATTATAACAATATCAAGGGACTAGAGAGTTATTATGATTTTTTGATTACACTCATAAAAGACATTGAGAGGTCAAAGAAAATTCTTTCAATGTTTGAAGCAAAAGTGCCGGGAGATTTAAAAGCGGCAAGAATTGTTCAAGCTCAGGCTGTTTTGCGTCGTATGGCAGACGCATTAAGAGATTACAAACGAAAAGAAGGATCTTTTCCAAATCCTGACGTAAACATTGAGGCTGTTCTTCATCCATATTTTGTGGAAACGACTGTAAGCGGGGAACGAATAGATAGATGGGAATCATCCGTAGCGTGGTTAACTGCTGTCCCCACGTATAAAACTACAAATCCTTCTTCGGAATTTGTTTTATTGGCGCAGGCTAACAATGAAACAAAAACTCCCATATCAATTAAGCTTACCGTTCAAAACGAGTGGGATAATATAGTTAGTGCATTTGCAGTCCCTCTGACCTATACTACGCTTGATTCTTCTCAGGCATATTTTATAAAAACCCGTGCTAAAGATACGGGTAATTCGTTTATAACCGATAGACCACCAGTTGTAAAAAAAGGAGCTTAGATGAAACCATATATTTCAAGTACTTATAAAATATTGGGTTGTTTGGTATTATCTTTTATATTAGCAGGTAATGTCTTGGCTAAAGGAAAACCTGCTACGACAGAAGAGAAACAGCCCCAATTAAGTGTGGCCCAAAAATCTTATTCATTTGGGTATGAGTATCTAAAAAACAAGATGTATGACGAAGCGATAAAAAACTTTGAGACTGCGATTCAGGAGAGTGCTTCTTATATTGATGCATACTTGAATTTAAGTCTTGCATACAAAGGGAAATGTAGATTTGATAAAATGGAAGAGACGTATAAACAAATGGAAAAGCTCTCTCCTATTAAAGCGTATTATGCGCTTGGAAGTCTTTACACTGAACTCGGCAAGAAGGATTCTGCCATAATAGAATATAAAAAAGCATTGGAACTGGATAGCACTTATGCGGATGCATTCTATGGATTAGGGTATGTATACGAAAAAATGAAAAAAGATACCGTAGTGGAAGTCTATAAAGACTCTGTGACATCTGAGTGGAAATCTATACTTGTGAAAAAAAACAGCATTGATGTTGCAATAGAATATTATAAATCTGCATTAAAATATGCTCCTAAAAATGAGAGTGTAAGGTATAGCCTTGCAAATGCGCTTATATCCCAGAAAAAGTATGACGAAGGCATAGAAGAATTAAAGAAATTACGTGATACTTATCCTGAAGATTTGGATGTGAGAAAAGCGTTGGGACGCGCGTTTTTATCTGCTAAAAAATATAATGAAGCAAAGTCAGAATTTGAATACATTGCTCAAAAAACGCCTGATAACAGGGAAAATAAAATCAATTTCGGATATGCTTATGAAGGGTTGAAAGAATATGGTTCGGCGTTGCAATCATATAACGAAGCTATTACTCTGGATACTTCGGATGTGTACTCATATTTCCCCGCGATAAATTTATGTTTGACCCTTAGTAATTTAAGTGAAGCTACAAGATATCTTCAAAAAGCAAGAGTTGTATCTCCGGATAATCAAATTTTACATTGCCTTGCAGGAGATATACAATTCCAATCTGCTATAATTGCATCAAAAAATAAAAATCTTGAAGGCTCGGAAAATGGTTATCAAGGGGCGCTTAATGAATATAGACTTGCCTTAAACGGAGAAGCTCCTGAATGGCAGGCATATGCTAAAAAATACATAAAACAGGTAGAAGATAGGTTAAAAGAGGTTAAGAAAGAAATTTGGTGGCATAAATCTCGTTAGTGGGATTAAACCGATATCTTTATTCGTACCCTTGTAAAATAAGAAATATTCTTTAATTATTTATCACCAAATTAAATGGAATCTATCTTTATTAATTAAATAACAAAAAATTATTGACAAACCCTTTTTTTATATTAGATTAGCAGCTTAACTTTAGATAGAAATAAAAGATAAGAAAAATAGGAGGTTGTAATGGATATAAGGGAAGAAGTAAGAAAGACTGTTATAGAAAAACTCGGAGTAGAAGAAACTCAGGTTGTAGATGCTGCCCGTTTTATAGATGACCTCGGTGCAGACTCTCTTGACACTGTAGAACTCGTTATGGCTTTGGAAGAAAAGTTCAGTATGGAAATTCCGGATGACGAAGCAGAAAAACTTACTACAGTCGGTAGTGCAATTAAATATATTGAAGAAAAATCAACTCCAAAGTAGTTAATTAACTTATGGAAAATCGCGTTTTTGTAACGGGATTAGGTGCAGTTACGCCTATTGGTTTATCCGTCAAAGATTATTGGAATTCTTTAATTTCAGGCACATCCGGAGTATCCAATATTACAAAATTTGACACCACCGAATTCTCTGTCAAAATAGGCGCAGAAGTTAAAAATTTCGACCCGCTTACTTGTTTCTCTCCTAAAGAAGTTAAAAGAGCGGATACATTTGTTCATTATGGTATAGCCGCTGCAATTGAAGCAGTAAAAGACTCGGGATTGCAATTTGACGACCCTTTACGCGCAGGCGTAATTGTTGGTTCGGGAATAGGTGGAATAGAAACATGGGAAAGAGAATTCAGGAAACTTATAGAATCTCCGCGCAGAGTAAGCCCGTTCTTTATACCGATGATGATAATTAATTCAATTTCGGGTGAAATTGGAATAAGATTTGGCATAAAAGGACCAAATTTTAGTGTGGTATCTGCATGCGCATCTTCTTCTCATTCGATATGTGATGCGTATAGACTTATAAAAGAGGGACTTGCCGATGTTGTCATAACGGGTGGGTCCGAAGCTGCTATAAGTCCTATGGCCGTTGCAGGATTTGCGAATATGCGCGCTTTATCTACAAGAAATGATGCACCTACTAAAGCATCACGACCTTTTGATAAAGAAAGAGATGGGTTTGTCATCGGAGAAGGTGCAGGAATTGTTGTTCTTGAAGAAGCCAATCATGCCATTAAAAGAGGTGCTAATCCTTATTGCGAACTTGCAGGTGTCGGAATGAGCTGTGACGCATATCATATTACGGCTCCGGATTCTTCGGGTGAAGGTGCCGCAACTTCAATGAGAACGGCTTTGCAAAGTGCAGGTGTGAAACCGGAAGATGTTAGTTATATTAATCCTCACGGAACATCTACTCCTTTGAACGATATGATAGAAACTAAAGCTATCAAAATGGTATTCGGTGACCTTGCTAAAAATATCCCTATTTCCTCTACCAAATCAATGACAGGACATTTATTAGGAGCTGCTGGCGCAATAGAACTCGTAGCTTGTGCTCTTTCTATTCGTAATTCTATGGTTCATCCTACTATTAATCTTGAAAATCCTGACCCTGAATGCGATTTGGATTATGTCCCGGGAAATGCCCGTTCTGTAAATGTAAATGTGGCAATCTCAAATTCCTTTGGTTTCGGCGGACATAACGCAACTTTAGTTGTTAAGAAAATATAATCCTCGCGTTGTATTCTAATTTTTAATAATCCTGTCTGAATTTTTTGTATTCTGTTCTGTTTTTTTACTCTAAATTCTATTTTTTATCTTCATCCGTGTCCATCCGTGCAAATCCGTGGCTTTTTTTGTAGTTTCCGTTACAATAAATTACAATTAGTTACTATAAGTTACTACGAGTTACTGTCTCCATATTCATCTGCGTCCCCGAAATAGTCCGTTTTCGGAAAAAATATTGACAAAGTATCTTATTATTTGTAATAATTTTAGTTAATGCTTAAAAATTATAAATTATTACTTGCTTTCGTTCTTCTTTCCTGCACGCAACTATCCGCAGACACCTGGACAAAAACTTACGGGGGAAGTAGCGATGATTGGGGTAATTCAGTTAAGCAAACAACTGATGGCGGGTTTATTATTGCGGGCTTGATAAATTATGGAGATGTCTATTTAATCAAGACAAATTCTTTAGGAGATACTTTATGGACAAGGACTTATGGTGGTCCGGGTGCAGGGTATTCGCTTGAACGGACAACCAATGGTGGATTTATTATTGCAGGCTATACTGCTTCTCACGGTGCAGGCGGTTATGATGTCTATCTAATCAGGGAAGATTCTGTGGGAGATACCTTATGGACAAGAACTTACGGTGGAAGTAAAGACGATAAGGGGTTTTCAGTTGCGCAGACAACCAATGACGGATTTATTATTACAGGTTGGACAAATTCTTACGGAGCAGGTAATTATGATGTTTATTTAATCAAAACTGATTCTGTTGGAGATGCCTTATGGACAAAAACTTACGGAGGAATTAACTATGATGGTGGACGGTCAGTTTTACAGGCAACTGATGGCGGATTTATTCTTGTGGGTGGAACAGAGTCTTACGGAACAGGTAATTTCGATATTTATCTAATCAAAACTGATTCTTCAGGAGACACAGTATGGACAAGAACTTTCGGGGGAAGTGAAGATGATAGGGGCTATTCAGTTTTACAGACAAGTGATGGTGGGTTTATTGTTGCAGGTATTACGTTTTCTTACGGGGCAGGCGTCAGAGATGTCTATGTAATCAGGGTTAATTTTGCAGGAGATACCCTATGGACCAAAACTTACGGGGGAACTAACGATGATATTTGCTATTCAATTAACCATACGAAAGATGGCGGATTTATCATTACAGGATGGACATCCTCTTATGGAGCAGGTGGTTATGATGTTTATTTAATCAAAATTGATTCTGTGGGAGATACCTTATGGACAAGGACTTATGGTGGAAGTAGCGATGACTGGGGCAATTCCGTCGAACAAACAACTGATGACGGATTTGTTATTGCAGGATTGACATCTTCTTTCGGGGCAGGCTCTTATGATGTCTACCTAATTAAAACAGATTCCTTAGGAAATGTAGGGGTGGAAGAAAAATGGAGCGAAGTGACATCCCGCCTTGGCGGGATCAAATTAGAAGCAAGTCCAAATCTATTTACTAATCAAACAGTTTTGATGTATCAAATACCTGCCACAAGTAAAGTCTCATTAGCTCTTTACGACATAACAGGTAGTTGCATGAAAACCCTTGTTAACGAACTCAAACCTGCCGGAACTTATAGTCTAAACCTAAATTCAAAGGGACTAAAAACCGGAGTTTATTTTCTAACCCTTTCTACCGACGCATCTAAAACTACCCAAAAAATTACTCTCCTGAAATAAACTCTGCATCTTTCCTATTTTTCTGTTATCTTATTTTTTTCTTGTGTTCATCCGTGCAAATCCGTTTACAAACTCTTGGGGTAATACCCCTTAGAGTTTGTTATCCAGCTCCGCTGGGGTCCGTTATCCGTGGCTAATTTTTCTGTATTCTGTTTGTATTTTTTTTAATCCTTTTTTTATTTGTGTTTATCTACGTCCAAAAATTGGATTTTCCCCTTGACATTTTCCCGCTCTTTATATATTTTTTTTGACAAATGTTGCATCTTCTATTTTGCTTATTCACTACCATTCAAGCCTCTATTCTTCCATCTGTTCCCGACGATAGTATTTCATTCGCCGTAAAGATTACAGTTTCAAATCTTAATCCCACCGATACTTCTTACGAATTTTCTGCCTGGATACGCGATACTTCCACGGATAGTAATATCTCACAAATATGGACTCCGGATGGTTGGAGGTCGAGTTCATACCAGCCATTTTACTCTAAAACAGGACAAACCAGAAGCAATTGGATATTTTTAAAAATTTACAGGCGCTATAACCCTGCAAGTTATTATTTTTCTTTCAAATATAAAGGCGGTGATACTGAAGAACTTAAACTCTATTACCCAAATTTTCAAATAATGGATATGCATACTTCAGGCGGATGGCTTCAGGGAACACTTTATAAAGATTCCCTTCTTACCATCCCTTACCCCAATGTTGTTGTAATTGCAAAAGATTCTTCAGAGAAACCGCTCGGTTGTTATGTAACGGAGGATAATAAAATCTCCGACAATAATCCCTCAAGAGACGGTTGGTTCTCAATTGCCGTCCCTGTCGGAAATATTTCTACCCTTGAATTTGAAGATGTTTCAGGGAATACACTTAATGCATACCTCGCCACTACACCTCCTTTCAACATTAAACTCTATGATACTACTTTTACTGACCCTGTA
Organism: bacterium; assembly: GCA_028716385.1. Lineage (GTDB taxonomy): Bacteria > Hydrothermota > UBA3073 > JACQXS01 > JAQTXJ01 > JAQTXJ01. The sequence continues at coordinate 17,597 of JAQUPX010000002.1, forward strand.
ATCCTTAATAATGTGTCTTTTTCCCCGGAAACGCCAACTCCCGGCGACAGCCTCTTGATTAATGTTGAACTTTATAACCCGGGTAGTGCTATTAATAATGTTAAAGTAGACGCCCTGTCCGATGATGTATTGGTTGGAACAATCACGATTAATACGCTAGCAGAACACGCTTCTTTCAACGGAATTATAGTATATAAAAATCTGCAATCCGGAAAACATAAAATAGAAATCAAACTTTCCGTCAATAACTGTGTTACAACTAAAACATTCTACATTCAGGTAGGTACGGGAAATATTATAATAAACGAAATTATGTATAAACCCTTGACTTCCGGCGAATGGTTGGAACTTATGAACAAAAGCAATGAAGAAATAAACATCGCAAACTGGACTCTTGATAATCAAATAATAACCGATACCAACTATTACCTAAAACCTTCTTCTTTTGTCGTAATCGCAGAATCTTCTTCACAAGTTTTGAATAATATTTATGGTAATTGCAGTGTCATATCGCTTGGGAGTAGTTTCCCGAATCTAAGGGACGGCATAGACACATTAACAATAAGAGATAATTCGAATCTCGTTCAGGATTTGCTAACGTATGATATTAACTGGGCTTCTAATTCTGAAAACGGCATATCGCTTGAAAGAATAAGTTCTGTCTCTTCTACAAATGATGGGGATAACTGGAATTCTTGTACTGTCCCATTAGGCGCAACTCCCTGTAAAATCAATTCTATATGTTTAGGGGAAAATTCTATAATATCGACTCTTAATGCTCAACCACGAATCTTTTCACCGAACAAACACGATTCAACCGTAACTCGTATATTTTATACGTTACCGTTTACGAAAGCAATAGTTAAATTGTATGTATACGACCGCAATGGAAGATGTATCAGGAAATTGCTTGATAATTATTCTTCAGGTTCCCAGTCAAAATATATATGGCAGGAAGGTTGTGTATGGGATGGCAAAAATGACAGCGGTAGTTTCTTGACGACCGGGATTTATATAGTGTATCTGGAAGCCAAAGATGAGTTCTCAACTAAAGCCATTTCAAATAAAACCACCGTAGTTCTAAAAAAGTAATTTTAAAGATTTTTTCTACCCAACTTTAGTTGAGGGTTTCTACGGCTTTAGCCTTTTCCCCTCTGTGCACTCTGCCTTCTCTGTGGTCTCAATTTGTTTTTTGTTATCCTGTACTATTTCTCTATTTTTTTCTCTGTGTGCTCTGTGGTTTAATGTTCTCTTTTTTTTCTTTTGACATATCTTTTTTTCCCTTTTAGTATATATTTTTAGTGGAGTTCTTTTGATATTGGAGGGAATATGAACTTTAAAGGGCATCAACCGTTGTCTTTAATTGATTATCCCAAAAAAATGTGTACTGTTTTGTTTACGGGAGGCTGTAACTTTCATTGTTATTTCTGCCATAATCCCGAACTGGTAGTTGAGCATAAGAAATTACCTGATATCTCCGGCACTCAAATTCTCAAATTTCTTGATGGAAGACGTGGTTTTCTGGACGGGATTTGCATAACAGGCGGTGAACCGACTTTATGGAAGGAATTACCTGAATTTATGAAACAGGTAAAAGATATGAACTTCCTTATAAAATTGGATACCAACGGTACCAACCCGGAATTTTTAACATCCGTTATTGAGAATAAGTGTGTTGATTATGTAGCAATGGACATAAAAACGACTCCTGCAAAATACCCTGATGTTGTGGAAATAGACAATATTGATGTTTCAAAGATTGATGAAAGTATCAAAATACTACTAAACTCAAGTATTGAATATGAATTTAGGACTACCGTATTCCCGGAGTTTTTCAACCAAATTGATGCTCAGGAAATCGGGCACTGGATAAAGGGAGCGAAGTCTTATATCCTCCAAAAACCAAGAACCATAAAAATGCTTTCTAAAGGTAGGTTCAACGAAAAAGATATTCCGCTCTATACTGATGTCGAACTGCTGAAACTCGCCAGTTTCCTCCCCAACTGTACCATTAGGTGACAAACGCCTGTGTTTACAGAGTTTGATTTTATTGACATAGAAGAATTATCTTAAATGTAATTTTTATGAAAGTTATAAAAATATCTGATTGTCCGATATTAGAGTTTGACCCGGATAAGAACGCAATAATAAATCCTCACGAGCATATTAAGCCAATCGCAAGTGCGAAATATTGTGTTATTTGTTTTTCTAAAGAAATAATTGAAAAAATTTCTAAAGAGCATTCTGTTAAAGTTATACATACTTTAAAAAGCATAAGGGAAGACCATCCTGTATATCAGATTAAGTACAAAGGAAAAAAAGTGTCGTTTTTTTTGTCCGGAATTGGTGCGCCTCTTGCTGCCGGATTATTTGAAGAGATAATAGCATTAGGATTTACAAAAATTATCGCTTGGGGAAGCGCAGGTGTATTAAATAAAGAAATCCAGCGTGGAAAACTTGTTATTCCAACTTCCGCTATTAGAGATGAGGGCGTTTCTTATCACTATATTCCTCCATCCCGGGAGGTTATCGCAAATCCTGCAGTAGTGAAGAAGATATCAAAAATACTTAATTTCCGGGGAATAGATTATATTGCGGGGAAGACATGGACAACCGACGCTTTTTACAGGGAAACAAAAAATAAAATTGCAAGACGAAAAAAAGAGGGTTGTTTGACTGTAGAGATGGAAGCCGCAGCATTTTTTGCAGTGGCGCAGTTTAGAAATGTCCGTTTTGGTCAGATATTGTATGGTGCTGACGATGTAAGTGGCGATACTTGGGATAGAAGAGAATATGAAAATAGAAGAATTACAATAGAGCAGATTTTCTATTTAGCAATGGACATATGTACTACTCTTTAGAAACAGATTAATTTTTAGCCCTTGAATCAAGGGATTGTTAATGGGGCATTCTAAAAAATGAAAAACGATGACAGCCCGGTTCTTGTTATCTATCCCTCTGTATGCCGTGGGCGGAATTATCTCCAGCCTCTTTTAGCCATATTAATACTTATTTCTGTATTCTTCTGTGTCACGCCTTCCGTAAATGCACAACTTTTCTCTATAACCCAGCTTATAGATAGAAAATGTGTAAAGTCAGAACTATACGATAGTCTAAAACAATGTGAATTAATACGGAATCCTCAACGCTCTATGGATGATAAGTTTTATGAACTTAAAGTCCCAACACCTAAATCACTTTTTAATCCTGATTCCTTTATAAATAAAGGCGATTTTGTTGCGGTGTTTAAAAATTCTTCTCTAAAATCAATTGACCGAGTTTCTGGATTCTGGTGGCGATATTTAGGGACCAATGACGATATAGTTCTTTATGTCGGATTGAAAAAAAATGGACTTAAAGATACGAGGGATACATGGGGTGCAGACTGTACGAATCTGTATGTTATTGCACCGAAACGAGATATGCTTAAAAGGTTTAAAGGCGTAACACTTAAAGAAACTATTCCTTTAAAATCCGACAGCATACTTTCATTTGCTATTGAATTCCTGTATAAACACCCTGAACTTATTCAGGATAATATATGGTATGGCGTAAAAGATACATTGATTTCCTCAAATCAGATAAGAAACAAAATTAAAGAAGACTGTTCTGTAACAGTTCTGTCCTGTGATTTTACAGCCGATGGCAAAGAGGACTTTATATTAAAAGTAAAGGACGAATATTCTTTTGGATACCACACTTTTACTATGATTTTTGAGTCGGGAGGAATGTCACCGCAATTTATAAAGTGGTCTAAGTTTGAACAGGTTATTCGGGATACTTCAAGATATTTGTTATTACTTAGAGGTGGACAACCTGAAACAGGTATGCATGGATGGACAATTTATGAAGGTAAAGGGGATGGTAATCTAAAAGATATTTTCGGAGAATATAGTTACTCAGACTGACAAGAATGCAGGTTTGCTGCCTCCTTGTCTGACAAAAAATGATTCGGTTAAAAGTTTGTTATAAATATGATAAATGACAGCCCGGTTCTTGTCGCTATCATCAACAGAAAAAAGGATTGGAAATTACTACAAAAAGAACACTGGTATCGTATCCCGGTAAAAACTGCTCCTGAAATACTTAAAAAAGCTGAGTATTTAGCTTTTTATCAAACTAAAATATTGGGCAAAGAAAATAGTGGAGTTCAATATTTTGCCAAGATAAAAAACTATAAAATAGTTAAAAGAATTGATTTGCTTCCCGATGAACCCGAACATCCTTCTGCGTATAATGAATACTATAAGATTACAGTTGATAAATTGGAAAAACTGCCTTTCACGATACCCCATAAAAGAGCAAGAAATATTGTTTTTATTCCTTCAACTTTAGGTAGATTATTAAAAGCGCAGAATATCAATGATTTATACCATACGAGTTATTTGGAAGAAAAATTGTATAAACTTATGCAAAAGGAAAAAATATCACCGGAAAGGCAGTGGTTTATTAGGGAAGATGAACAGCATTATTGTCTGGATTTTGCCATTTTTTGCAATAAGGGTAATATAAATGTTGAATGTGATGGGGAACAACATTATTCTCCCAAAAGCGCTATTTACGATAATGATAGAAATAATGCATTAGTGAGTTCAGGCTGGGCAGTACTGAGGTTTCGCGGGGAAGAAATAATCAAGAACCCTGATAAATGTATCAGGAAAATAAAAAAGACAATAGATTCGCTAAAAGGTTTACAAAAAAAGTAAAAAATACATATTCTTTCTGTTTATGGAGTGCAAAAACGGTGTTTTTGCTAGGGAGACAAATGGCGCAAGATAAATATATATCAGGCATATACAATTACTGTGATAAATGGTGTGAAAAATGCACATTAACAAAGAAATGCTTCCTCTATGCGAAGGAACAAAAACAACTTGCTAAACACAAAGAAAAAGGCGAAAACCCTAATGATTTGAATGTTGTGATGCAAGACATAAAAGAAAGTTTTAGTGAAACATTGAAACTGCTCCGTAAAGATGCTAAAAAACATGGAATTGACATCACTGCATTGCCCGAGGTAGAAAGTGAAGAACACGACCCTTCCGGTCACCCGCTTATGCAAACTGCTAAAACATATCTAAAGCTGTCGCATAGTTTTCTCGAAAAGTTAAGAAAAATAATACAGGAAGAAGGTGGTGACCTTATTGAAAGGACTGAAATTATCCCTTCAGCCGCGAATGACATAGGAACGCTCCGACAAATTGTTTCAAGCTATGATGTTATATTATGGTATCATGCTCTTATTTCAGTTAAGATTCATAGAGCATTGCAGGATAAAATGGATGCTGATGAATTTTCCCAAACTGATGCGGATGCAAGTGCAAAAATTGCATATATTGGAGTTATGAAATCAATGGATGCGTTAAAAACAATTTATAACTGGAATAAAGCCCTTCAGGATGATGCATTAACGCTTTTGGCTAAAACCGAGAACCTTAAAAAAGGTATTAACGAAGAATTCCCTGGGCATATCACCTTCAAACGTCCGGGATTTGACACCTAATTTCTATTATTCACTCTATCTGTTTTTTTGAGACCTTTCCTCTGCGCACTCCTTTTCCTCTGTGTTCTCTAAGTGCTTTTCTATATTCTGTATTGCCTGTTCTTACTCTTAATTTTTTTCTCTGTGCACTCTGTGGTTTAATGTTGTTAATCTGTGTAAATCCCTGGTTAATATTTCTGTATTTTTTTCCTGTTTTCTGCGACAACCTGCGTCCAAATTATAGAAGATAAAAAAATTGACATATATTTATACATAGGATAATATCTCACAATATTTAATGCATAGGAGCAGATAAAAAAGGGGGAGAAATGGTATTAAAAAAGTTTTATGTTTGTTTTGTCGTTATGTTTGTCGGGTTATTTCATAGCGTTAATGGTACAGCCCAGTCAACTCTGACTTATAAAAACAGTATGACGTATAACTACGGTATGTTTATTGACTCCTGGGTTTCCGGACATTATCTTTATACGGTAACTGAACGTGGGCTTATGATATATGACATAAATGCCCCACAAAGCCCTCAACTTGTTGGGACTTTAGGGACACCGGGGAAGGCGCAAGCTGTCAGGGTTGTTGGAAATTATGCTTATATTTTAGATGAAGGAATAGGGCTCCTTGTTGTAAATGTTACAAATGCAGGTAGTCCCGTCATAACGGACACATTATCCTTGGGGCAGTATCCTAATTACAACAATCAATGTCCTGACCGAATGCAGGTGTCGGGGAATTATCTTTATGTTTCGCGTCACTATGGATTAAAAGTATACAGCCTTTTCAATCCCGCCGTTCCCATAGAAAGGGATAGTATATATTTGATGTATACCAATAATGGAATTTATGATTTTGCAATTTCGGGGAATTATGCATATTTATCAACACAGTCTGATTCCGGTCTTGTTATATTAAACATATCGAATCCTGATTCTATTTTTACGGTAAGATGTTTTCACGATAGTATTGCTTACGCCAGAGGAATAGAGGTAAAAGATTCTTTAGCATATTTAACCGTCACTTATCCTGAGTACGGCTTAAAAATAATAAACATCAAAAACCCAAATAATCCTTCGGTAATTGGTTTTTTCAACGCAGGGGATAATCATGCTTTTTATGACGTAAAAATTGTAGATACACTTGCATACTGCGACCAGCACGGAGGAATCCTCACTGTACTCAATATAACTCATCCAACAGCCCCTGATTCAATCGGACAACCTCTTTCGCTGGGTGGATGGGAAGGGAACATAGACATATTCGGGAATATTATGCTTATGTCGGTAGATTTGGGTTCAATACACCAAAACGTTATCATAAATATGACTGACAAAGTAAATCCTTCGGTTTATCATACAATTGCGAACGATAAAGGCCCTTTTGTATATCCGGTATGCTATGGGAATAAGCTTATACTTTCAAACACGAAAGAGTTGCTTGTGCATAATCTGACAAATCCATTAGCTCCGACTTATGTAAATAAGAGCGACGGATTTACATACAGACTCGTTGCAAGCGACAAATATATTTATTATATGAGTGACAGTCCGTATGCACTTCGAGCAATCAGTCTTAATAATTACTCGTTAAAAGCATCCATACCAAAGAACAACAGCAGTTATTTTATGGATATTCTTCGCAGCGAAAAAGGATATATAATAGGAAAAAGGGATTCGTTATTTATATATGACGATACTCTCGGGATAGTCGGATTTTGGCCGGATGCAGGAACAACTTGCGACATATACGTTAAAGGAGACAGTGTTTACGCTCTTAACCAGACTGCCCAGGATTTTAAGGTTATAAATATCTCCGACCCGACGAATCCCACATTATCAGGCGCATATCCTGCAATCGGTCTGAATTCCGATTTTGTAGTCGTTGATTCGCTTGCTTATTTTATGTATAATACTTTTATAAAATCATACAGGAGAGACAATGTTCTGGGAATGGTCGGGGTGGATTCTTTAGACATTAACGAGTACAGCATTACCAGAATGACAAATCAGGGGGAATATATTTATTTAACTGCTTTCGAATATATTATAATTATCAAGATTAATCCCGACAACTCTATGACGGAAGTCGGAAGATATAATACGACGGGCAAACCGTATGCGATGAGTTTTTACGGACCATATATTTATCTTGGGGATACTTATTCCGTAGGTATTTACGAGTTCCCGATATCTCTGGAGCCAAAAATTATTTCTAAATCAGATACAATTTTGACGGAAGATTCTACCTTCTCTTACAATGTTTTTGCTACAGCTTGTCCTCTTCCTTCTTACTCGCTTATAACAAACCCTGCCGGTATGACATTAGATTCTACTACGGGTGAAATTGAATGGACGCCTACCAATGCTAACGTCGGTGATACGGTTATCAGAATAGTGGCAACCAACTCCGTAAGTTCGGACACCCAGACTTATAATCTTCATATTTTGAATTCTGCTCCTCATTTTACAAGCACTCCCGATACGATAGCAGTGTTCCCCGAATCATTATATACTTATGATGCAAACTCCGACGATGAAGGACAGGGAAACACTTTTTATACCGGGCTGGCTTTGCCGGTATGGCTTACACTTGATTCATTAACAGGAGTGTTGAGCGGTAATTTACCTGACTCTTCTATAAGCACAACTATAAGTCTAAAAGTTGATGATGGTAATGCAAAAGCGGACACGCAAAGCTTTACGATTCATTTTGTTGGCGTAGAAGAGAAAATCGACTCCATTCCTACGGTATTTAAGTTGTCATCTATTAAACCTAATCCATTTGGTAAGATGGTTAATATACAATATGCTTTGCCGAAAGATTCAAAAGTTAATCTCTCCATATATAATCTATGCGGACAAAACGTCGCAACTCTTGTAAATGATACCAAGAAAGTCGGTTACCATACCGTATGTTGGAAACCGTCAGGGCAATTTGCGTCGAATGTTTATTTTATTAAATTCTCTGCCGGTGAATATAGAGAAACAAAAAAGCTACTTTTGATGAAATAAAGTTGGTAGCCGCAACCTTTAGGTTGCGTAAACTCGTACTTGTAAAATTATAGTAGGGGCGAGGCGCCAATTTTGTTTGCCAGCGCTTAGTCCCTCTCTCATTTTGTACTATTCTGTTTTAATCTCATACCAATCCGCCTGAGGCGGACTTGAAATTCCTGTCAAATTATACGATTTTGATAAAGTTCTTGCCAAATAATCTCACAATTCGTCATTCCTGCGAAAGCAGGAATCCATTGCTTTTTATGATAAATATTATTGCTGGATACCTGCCTGCCGTCAGGCAGGAAAGAAGCAGAAATTTAATGGGATTGGTATTAGCTGTTTCCCTCTAGTGTTTGTATCTGTAGAAATCCGTGTTCTCATCTGTGTTTATCTGTGTTTTGTACCCTGTTTATCTGCGTCCCAAAAATTTCTCTGTTCTTTTTTTTACACTCAACGCTTAATCGTCTTCTTTATTCGTATTAATCTGTGTTCATTCGTGCTTGCCTGCCGTCAGGTATGGGATATAATCTGTTTTCCGTTTTAACTCTAAATCTTTCTTTTCTCTGCGTTCTCGGCGCCTCTGCGGTGAAAATCTTTCTTTTATCCCTTCCTTCATTATAAAAACTTGACTTTTTACGTTCATATTTTACATTTTACATTCTACATATACTTACTACAATGAACAATACGGGAAAATCCAATAACGATAAGCGAAAATTAAACGGTCATAGGAAGAGATTGAGAGATAAGTTTATGAAATCCGGGTTCTCCGGTTTTAAGGACTATGAAATCGTTGAGCTTCTGCTTACCGTTGGAACTCCGCGTAAAGATTGTAAAATTCAGGCAAAAGAAGCGATTACAAAATTCAAAACTCTCAGGGGTGTATTAGAAGCCCATTCTGAAGAACTCCAGACAATAAAAGGTATCGGTCCAAGTAACATATTCGGTATAAAACTTATACAAAAATCAGCCGAAGAACTTTTCAAAGAAAGGTTATTTAAGGAAAAAATTGAATACGGTGAACAAATAAAATTTCCAAAAGCACTTTTTGATTATCTTTATTCCTCTATGGGGCTTCTTGAAAAAGAACAATTCAAGGTCATTCTTTTGGACACAAAAAACAGGATTCTTGCGACCGAAGATTTGTTTGAAGGCACCATAAACGCAAGCTCTGTCTGGCCCAGGGAAATTATAGAATCAGCTATCAAACATACTGCAGTAAGTGTGATTTTCGCTCATAATCATCCAAGCGGTGATCCCAGTCCAAGTCCAAGCGACCGTGAATTAACCAAAAATCTAATTTCTGCGCTTAAACCCCTTGATATTAAAGTTTTAGACCATATTGTAATAGGTCATAACTCGTATTTCAGCTTCGCCGAAAAATCCTTATTGTAATAATATTTTTTTCTAATATCCTGTAAATCCTGTCCGATTCTTCTTTTTCCCATTGCTCTTTTGTATTTTTTACTCGAAAGCTTTTTTTACGCCTTTGTGTGAGAATATCTGTTTTTTATTCATTTGTTTGTTTTAACTCAAAATTTTTCTGTTTGGTGTGATTTCGTGCTTTTGTGTTTTTGTGGCAGGTTTTTTATTCATCTTTTCTCTGCGCATTTAGTTGGAGTTTGTTTCGTCAGAAACATTATAGGAAGCTCTTAGAACTTTAGTTCTTAGAGATACCTATCCTAAGGACTCCAACTTATCCAGCTCAGCTGGGCTCTGCGTCTCTGCGGTGAGAATTTCTCCTAACAAACTTTTCCTTGACGAAATCGATATGTAAGTCATATATCATACTGTTTAAAAGATGAAATTTCTTCCTCGAAGATGGTGGCACTGGCTCTGGATAACGCCCTTAATTATCATTGAAATAAGTGTTATCTGGGTGCTTCTTCTCCGTTTTATTCCTCCTGTTATAACGCCACTTATGCTTATTCGCTGGACGCAAGGACACATTTCTCACAAACCTGTCGGAATTTCGGTTAAATGGAAATCAATAGAAAATATTTCCCCCTGTCTAATACAGGCGGTAATTGCCAGTGAAGACCAGAAGTTTTTTCATCATAACGGTTTTGACTGGGAAGCCATAGATAAGGCAGTGAAAATAAACGAAAAACGTAAAGGCAGGCGGATGAAAGGCGCAAGCACTATCAGTATGCAAACGGCTCGTAATGTCTTTCTATGGCAGAAAAGAACGTGGCTCAGAAAAGGATTGGAAGCTTATTTTACCGTTCTTATTGAATCAATGTGGTCAAAGAAACGAATCCTTGAGGTTTATTTGAATGTCATTGAATGGGGACCCGGGATTTACGGGGCAGAATCCGCATCCCGCAATTTTTTTGACTGTCACGCAAAACAATTAAACCTGTCCGAATCAGCCTTAATGGCAGCAGTTTTGCCAAACCCAATACGCTGGTGCCCTGCCAATCCAAGCCCTTATATTTTAATGAGACAGGAAAATATCCTTCGTCAAATAGACTATATGGGAGACCTTAATTTGCTGTATAACTTAAAGTAATCTCACTTTCCCATGTCTGCCGTACTTCTCTGTTTACTGCCCCCCTTTTGTCATTCCCGCGAAAGCGGGAATCCATCTTGTCTATCTTTTCCCCTGTTTTCTCTTTGTAGAGGCGAACCTGAGTGGCGGGACGTCTCTGCGGTGCAAATTTTTATCCGTGCAAATCCGTGTCTGTTATCCGTGGCTAGAACTCTCTTTATTGTTTGTTTTTCTTTTTCTCTCAAATATGCGTTTCTCTGCGTCCAAAATTTTCTATTTTTCTGTTAATCTCGTGTAAATCTCTTAAAATCCCTGTTGAAAAATTAATCTGTTTTTCTGTTCTCCGCTTCCCCGCATCTCCCATTCTCCTCTGGTGGAGCGGTATTATTTAAGTGATTCCCCAATCTCAGGTCTGTATCCGTTTATGAAATCCAAAGCCGTTTGTTCTTTCTTAGCTTGAGGTTTTAAGATTTTCAACTCTATCCCATCTTTTGCCGTACCCACAATTACTTTCCCCTTATTTTGTATAATCTTTCCGGGTTCTCCCGATAATTCGGAATACCCTGCTCTGATAATCTCTAATTCTTTGTTTCTTAGAGTAGTATAAGTAAGAGGTGTGGGGGAGAGGGCTCTGATTAAATTAAAGATTTCTTTCGCAGGTTTATTCCAGTCAATTTTACGCATTTCTTTTGTTATCTTTGGCGCTTTTGTTAGATTCTCCATATTTTGGGGCATAGGAGTTAAACTATCAAAATTATCAATGGTTTTCAGAAAAAGCTCTGCGCCTATTTTTGAAGTTCGTGTTTCAAGTTCACCAAAAGTTTCTTCCTCTCCGATTTCCATCTTCTCCTGTAATAATATTTTCCCGTGGTCTATTTTCTCATCCATTATAAAAGTAGTTATGCCGCTGTTTTTGTCGCCGTTTAAGATTGCCCATTGTAACGGCGCTGCTCCTCTGTATGCGGGTAATAAAGAAGGATGCAGGTTTATGGAAGCAAATTTAGGAATTTTAAGGAACTCTCCCGATAGAATATGCCCATAAGCGGCTAAACAAAAGAATTCTGCTTCCATATCTTTCAATGTGCTTATGAATTCGGGTGTATTTGGCGTAACGGGGTCAAAAACCTTTATCCCTAATTTATAAGCAAGCGTCTTTACCGGTGATGGCTGTGAAGATGCAACAACCGCAAGCAGGTTGTGATTATTGTGTAGTATTTCTATTGAAGGACAGGCAAAAGAAGAAGTCCCCAAAAATATTATTTTCCGTTTCATATTATCTTTTACGAATATTATAATTTTTATCAAAGTCAAGCCTTTTTCTTTTTGAAGTGTCCCTATTTTTTAATTATGGAGTGCCTGCCTGACAATATCTGTCCGTATATGTTTGGGTAGATGAGAGCCCTCGCTCTCATCTCTCTGTTCTTCCCTGCCTGTCATAGCCCTCGCTGTTCGTCATTCCCGCGAAAGCGGGAATCCATTGTTTTTGTTGCTTTTTGATACACAGTCGATTGCGGCGGGGGTAATTCATTATTATTAAAGGAAATCTATTCTCTTGTATTGTAGGGGCGACAGAGAGTTTATCCCACCTTGGCGGGGATCGGGTCGCCCCTACAGATTGGAATTTTATTGGTAGAGACAGATTATAATCTGTCTCTACCTTGAAACCTCATCTACCCAGTAATGTGATTTATGTCTTCTCAATGTTGAAATAAAATCTGCGGGTATCTTCTTTGTCTCTATTATCCATCTGTGTCTAAGGATAAAGTGTTTTTGCGATATATCTTTAATTCCTGAACTAAAAGTCAAAAGTAAGGCATTTAATAATTATGGGAAAAAGGATTTTAAAAATCTTGGTAATCTGCGAAATCTGCGTCCTACGGAAAAATATTGACAAAATGTCTTTATTATTGATAAATAGCATATTACCAAAAATATATTAATTTTAATATAGGGGAGAACAAAATGAAAATTGTAGCAATAAACGGCAGTCCACGAGGAAAAAATAGTAATAGCAATGTAATGGTTAGCGCATTTCTAACGGGTGCGCAAGAAGCCGGTGCGGAAACTGTAAATATATTTCTTGCAGAAAAAGACATCAAGTACTGCAGAGGTTGTTACTCCTGTTGGATAAAAACTCCCGGGAAGTGTTCAATAGATGATGATATGCTCGGAGTTTTATCTATGTTAGCGGGAGCAAATGTGATTGTTTTGGCTACGCCGGTTTATTTCAATAATATTTCAGGGACGTTGAAAGTTTTTATGGATAGATTGGCTGTAACCGGGAATCCTCTTTCCAAAAAAGATGCTAAAAAAGAAAATAATGCCCCCTCCGCACCGCAAGCAACTACTAAACTTATGATAATGTCTAACTGTGGTTCCTCCAACAAATCTCAGTTTGAAGTAGTATCAAACTGGATTAAAAAAGTAACGTCTTTAATGCGAACGGATTTGATTGGGGAGATTTATGCAGCGCAGGGGAAGAATCTAAGTTCATCGTCGGAAGAACTCCGTCCTGCAGTAAATAAGTATTTGCAGGTATTAGAAAATGCCGGTAAAGAAGTTGCCGTTGACCTGAAATTGTCTAAAGAAACCGAAAAATTATTAGAACAGGGTTTTATTTAAGAAAAACTGCTTAATATTTGTTTTAGGTTACAATTTGTGATTTTTTTATCTGTCTTCTGCTTCCAATATAGACCCAAATCAACGGCAATATTGCTACTACAAATAATATTACCGAATCAATTTTATATAAGGATTTAGTATAAAAAAGATAAGCGCTGTGTCCGAAAATTGATACCCAGAAATATAACGGGTATGCAAGCAGATTGTCTCTCAAAATCCATTTTACCAGTATAATCATTGACCCTATGCTTAACAATAACGATAACAGACTAAATGCGTTTTCTCCTATTGTTTTGCCATCGGTAAAACTGAATAACCCTAAAATAATTATAAGAACTAAATAAACAGGTTTCTTGTTGTAGTATTTAAGTAAATGTATTCCTACTGCCAGCGCAGTCAAAATAAAGAGGACTAATATAAAATTTGATGATATGGTAGACAAAAAAGGCAAATTAGTATCCATATGTCCCGGTAATTTAAGTTCGGGAACATTGCTGAATTGCGGAAACCTATAAGTTAAGAAATTTTCTATATTCGCAATCCCGAGAGTAAGACATAACCCAATAATGCTAAATACGATTGCATCTTTCCCGAATAATGACAGATTTTTAGCGCGGAATCCCTCAAAAATATTTGGATATAATGCCATTATAACACCTGTGCATAGCGCTGAAAAGAAGAATATCCCTAATATTGTCATAAAGATACCGATTATTATAGTTATATTAAATATGTTTAATCCGATAGAAGTTATGTAGTTCTGGTATATCAAGGGGAGGTTATTCACCTTGTTTAATATTTGTATCCCCGCAAATATTGCCCCAACAGTAAACGGTATTTTCCACTGTATTTGTTTGATTTCGCTTCGTAATGACCACAATGCTAATCCTAATAATAAAATGCAAAGCAATACCGCTATTGATTTTCGGGCAATATCAAACCCCGTGTTCTTTTCTCTTTCTCTTTGCCAGTCTTCAGGTATTTTCATAAACTGTTCGTAGTCCGCAACTTCATTCCCCTGAATTGTTACTTTCTGTCTGAGTTTTGCTTTATCCAATCCTTTTTTTGCTTCCCATATAATATTATAATCAAGGCGTGCTTTCCGTTTTTCCGGGCTTGTTTCCTTTAGTTCATAGTCATCAAGATTTATTCCCTGTCCTTTCAAAAAGCTAGTTCCCATGATTAATGCAGAATCTTTACTTATTTCCGCTCCACTGTCTGCTTCTGCTATTGTATGCTCAAAACTATAGACTTGCCCTTCAATGGATACGTATACATTGTATTCCTCTTCTTTTAGTATATTGAAATACCTTGTGCAAAATACGGCAGGTTTTATTGTTTTTCCGTATATGTTATTTAATCCTTTTATCCCCTGTCTTTCAAGAATGTATTTTGCCGCAGAATTGTCTATATCGGATTCCGCAAAAGTAACTGTTTTATACTTGCCCGGGTCAACTCCTTTGGATTTGAGAAATTCATCCGCTTTTACCCTGCTCTCTTTTTTTGAAATCTTATAACTTACGAAACTGCCGAACTTCTCCGTTTTAATCAATAAACTGCATAAAAATACGATTGCTATGATAATCCCTATCTTAAATGACTTTCCCCCTGATGAACTATAATTAAAACTAATTTCTTCTGTCTTAACTTTTCCTATGGATTCGACCTTTGATACACCTTCTTTTTCATTAGTCAGGTTATCCGTCGTCTTAAATCCTTTATTCTTGATATAACAAACGATACATACAATTAAAGGAATAAGCATTACTCCTGCCGATAGTAGCCCTGATACGATAAAATATGAATTATGGGAGCGCAATAATAGAAATGCGGTATAAAAAGCATCTATCGTATAGTGCCATACAAGAACGGCAAGAATATCAAATTTTATCAAGAGAATACCTACAAGAATGCCCGCTAACCCGACTTCCAATCCCCTTATATAAAAAGGTTGCTGAGGGTAAGCCGAATGTGCAAATCCCCATATAAATGCGGGAATAATAATGGCAAGCCAGTTTGACTTGAATATCTTCTTGCATAAAACAATCGCAAATACCCTGAACATAAATTCTTCAAATACTGCCGGTTCAAACCCACCGATTAAAGAGAACAGCCACGGTGCTTTTGTATTCAACATATCGGAATATGGAATTTCCGCAGGTGACCATGCGCCAAATTTCTGTGCAAATACATAGAATATAACCTGGTATCCTATGAAAAAGAAAGCCATCGTGAGACCAACAATTATACTGATAAAAAATTGTTTGCTCTGGATGTTTTGCCACTTAAAAAGATTACTAAAAGAAATTTTGGATTTGTAAGTTTCCCTGTAAACAGTTTCACTGCTTGCGGTTAAAAAAGAAATAAAAGCAGCAATGGCGAATGCGCCTAATAATGCAAATAATAAATTTCTGCCTATAAAAGCCCCGTAAGATGAAGTCGTATCATAAGAGAATAAACTGAGAGGCATCCCGTTAATAGATGAAAGAAAAGATAAAACAGCGGCAATTGTCCCAAAACTTACTGCAAATGTCCATTTGATGTTCTTATTCCTGATATTTGTTATAAATCCAAAGAACATTGCAATGCCAATTAATACAAAGAGAACCGAATCAACGGCACTGGCAGTGTTGTTTAAAGAACGGAGTTTCGTATAATCCCTTGTCCATTTTTCGGGAATTTTCAGGAACTCACGGTAACTTCCGATTTCTTCCCCCTGAACGGTTACTTCTATCCTGTATTCCGCATCTTTTATTTCAAAAGTCTTCCACGTAAAAGTCCAGTCCAGCCTGTTGGGACGTTTCTCCGATTCGGAAGTTAAAAAGTTTAATTTGGCAGTATCTAAACCTAACTGTTCTTTTATATAAGTTTCGGCTATTTTTCGGGCATCCTGTTCGGTTAATTCTTTGGCGCTGTCTTCTTCTTTTATTAAATGCTCAAACCCGACTATTTCACCCGTTGAAGTTACATCTAAGGTGAATTCCTCTTTTTGAAGCGGTTTGAAGTATCTTGTTTTCCATCTCCATAGTCTTACTTTAGACCCCATTACTTTGTTTGCCTGTTCTAACCCTAATTCTCTTTCGAGAAAAGTCTTGGAGTCGTTGTCGTAGTCAAAAATGGTGCTTTGTGTGAAGTCGTCTATTTTTACACCCTGTTTCGAGAGAAAGTCGTTTGCAATCTTGTGGGCATCGTTATTGGTTATTTTTAAGTCAATAGAAGCTTCAGGAAAAGCTTTATGAAAGTATTTGGCAGTTACTATGCCAAATACTAAAGCAATGGCAATACAAACGCCTATAAGTGTATAATCTCTTTTATTAAGTTTCATAACTAATATATATATTCCTGTTTTTCTTCCCGTCAAGTCTTTTTGTATTTTCCCGCCATTTCCGAGTAATGTAGTTCTCTCTCTACGTTGGGTAGGTCAGACACTTGTCCGCCGGTCTTTTTGGAGGATTCCTGTCTGACGATTTATTTTTATAACAACTCAAGATTAAGATAATTTTAGATAGGGGGGTATAAAAAACAAAGAATTAGTATTAAAGAGAAAGATTATTTCTTTCTCAGTGCAATCCATTCCTGAGACAATTTAGTCTTAGTTTCTATACATTTCTTGTATTCAGGATACTGCGATTGTGCCGCTTCAGACGAGGATAACCAATATTTATCCGAGAATATTATCTTGTTACTTTTGGTAGTAAACTTTGCTTCATAGTTTGCTACTCCTGAATAGGAATAATTTTGTGGAAGATAATATATAGAATATGTAGAAGGGTATTCTATTTCTATTTGAGTAGCTTCTAAAATCCTTCGCCCAAACGATATATCGCTTTCACGAGTATTTTTTCCTACTTCTGCTGCGGAATATACAATGCCCGGTAGTTTAAATATCAGATTATTACCTGCATTTAATGCATATTCCGAAAATTTGTAATTTAGTTCATAAGATACAGGTTCAGATATGTTTTCCAAATCAGAAGTTTTATAATTTATAAGCTCTGCCCCTTGATATATTCTGGTTATTCTTGCTTCTAACGCTTTCTTTAATTCATCCGGTTTTAATGATTTGTATCCCCTGAAGTTTTGTGCCGAGTTTCCGAATAGTTTTACTATCTCTTTTACTGTCATATTCCCGTTGGATTCAAGTTTGATGCTCATATTCTTTTGTGTGGCTTCTTCTTCCGGTTTTAAAGAAGGTATTTCTACTATTTCAGCTTTGTTACTTCCTATTAAAAGACCTGTCCTGTTTTGGTATTCGTTAGGTAATTCCCCGAATGCTACTATTTCGTTGTATGGTAAAAGCCATTGATTATTTAAACATACAATAAATTCAGGGAATTGTCCGATTGAATGAATGGATGACTTCCTTTTTCCACTACTAAGTTCTGAAATTAAAACAAGTTGTGTGTTTTCAAAACCTGCTTTTTTCAGCATCGTATAAAACAGGAATACTCTATCCGGGAGGCTTCCTGCTTTGTATTTGAATATACTGTCCGGTGAATTCGGGAGCCATGAATATTGATTAAGTGCCGTTATAGGAATAGCTTTTATTTGTTTTGCTATGAAGTTATAAATATTTTGCGGAGTTTTAAGTTCCAATGCCTTGTCCGTTAATTCTTTACTGCATACAAATTTTTCAGATAATAAGTTATAATACTGGTTGCTAATTTGACTCCAATCGCCTTTTAGTGCCACCATTACTCTTGGTGACATATCCGGTAATGCAGGTAACAAATATTCAGCCTTGATTTCTTCTGTTTTGCGGATACTAAAACGATAGATGTTGTTGTTTTTATCCGTAGTTGTATCCGTAGATATTCCTTTATCACAATATATTTCAAGAGATATGTTTTTAGGGCATACTATTTCTACTTCTTTGTATTCTATTGGCTCATAAGACCTAAAATATTCTTCTATAAGCAATGGGTGGATAAGCGAAACTTTTGGAAAGGTGTATTCGTAACTGACTTCTATCATACCGCCTACTTTTGCTTCGGGTAGCGCCATTCTTATCTGGTGCAGGTTATCATACATAGGAAATGGTGAATATATGGATTCGTCTTTTTTGGCGTTTTGTTTAAGCCATTCTATTCTGCCATCAGGTTGAATTGTTCTTGCAGTTTTAATGTCTAATTTGTCAGAGTTTTTAAGATATCCGAAGGTTTTAGTTGCTATCCATCTTCCACCCGGTTGTAAGACTTTTTCAATCTTTCTGTGGCTTTCAGTCCATGAAGAATCTTTATTTATCAGGAAACGAATCTTTTCGTATAAAGTTATATTAAGCGCATTAGGATATGTTTTCGAATCTGCGCCTTTTTTCCATAATGAATCTATAAATCTATCTTTTAGGTCTGTAACTTTATAAGCTGAATGCAATTCTTCAAATTCAATTCTTACGATTGACTCTACTGAAAATTTCTCTATTGTTTTATTTGTTTTGAACCATATTGTATCCTGTTTAATTTGCTGAAGTTCTCCTTCATACTCATCACCTTTCAGAAGATAGACAATATCTGCACTTACAGGATTTGTAAGCAGAAAACTAAAAATTATGCCAAGACAAAATAGTATTTTATTTTTCATTATGCTCCTTGCTTCGCTCGGGGATAACATGCCCTAAATAGCTTAAGGGCTTGTAACCTCTATTTCTGGATAATCATTGGTAACTTAGAATAATTTGCGACTTTTATTAAAAAACTCTTATACATCTGATAATCTTTTACCGGAATAATTCTCTCATATTTACATAATTTGTCTATGAATGTGATTTTATTGTCTTTTACGGTATATTCTGCCGTGTAACTTGCGTATTTGTTTTTTATTTTCAGAGCAGGAGGAAGCCAATTAATTTTATAAATTGACGGTATTTTTATCTCGCTATGGTGAGATACTTCGGAAGAAGTAGAATATTCTATATTGTATTTTCTTGTTGCAGATGCTACCTCAGGAAATTCATATTTGTTAAATTCAGGAACTTTAAGTACCCATAGATTTCCTACACAAGTAGGATAGTTTGTCATTTTGTATTTCCATTGTAAATAAAATTGCTTCATTAAATCTTTAGTTGACCCGACTTCATAACTTATTAGTTCAGCACCGGGGGATTCTGCATTTATCATTTCCTGGAATCTATCTTTATAGTCATCTTCTTTTGTGTATTTATAATATTCTCTTAGTCCTGCTTCTGTGGCACCCGTATATTTCTTATAACTTTCTAACATAACATTTCCATTAGTATCAATTTCTGCCGTGAGTGTATAATTTCTTGCATTATCCTCAGGTGGAGGAACAGGAATGGAATCTAAACTACGGCAGGAAGCATTTATACACAAGATTCCGTGGTCGGATGCTCCAAAATAGGGATACCTATATGTTTCACTTACCGGGTCAAGCCAGAACGTGTCTTTTGGAGTCCTTACTTCAACTATTTGATGATTTCCCCATAATATAGGTATTTCTCTATAAGGTATACGACCGTTGTCATTTGTATAAACGGTTACAGGATAGGCATTTAAACCTATCCCTCTGAGCATTGTCGCAAGCAAATTTGCTTTGTCCGTGCAATCACCGTAACCGGCTTTTAATGTTGCTGTAGCCGGATGGCCTGAAGCTCCCGATGCCAATCCGCCTTTAATAGAAATGTATCTTATATTTGTTTGAACCCAGTGATAAATCATTGCGGTGGAATCCTCTTTTGTTTTCGCGTCGCTTACTACTTTTGTTATTAGTTCTTTGATTTCAGGCGTAATTTCAAGCCTTTCTTTATACCAGTTGCTTTCTTTATCAAACCAATAATCCCAACTATGCAATATGGTGCAAAATACTCCCGGGACAAGACTTATAGATCCGGGCATATAAGTTTCTTCAGTTCTTGGAGGAATGTTTTTCATTTCCCATGTATATATTTTATTACTACCTTCTTTTGTGATTTTTGCTTCAGGAGCTCCGTTTCTTGTATAAATGTTAAGTTTTATGGTATCAGGAAGTATTACAGTAAATATTTCATCTATTACTGGTTCCCCGGAACCAAAGAATGTGCAGGGTTCAAATTGTTTCGAGTCATAAGGCTTTAAGAGCTCAGACTCATAAGCACACTCTACTATGTCTCCTACGCTGACATCAGGTAAGTTAAATACGATGTTTTTATATTTATTAAAAAACGCCATTCCCTGTGCCGGCAAAATTGTTTTAATTTTGGAGTAATCTAACCATGATACGCTGCCGTCCGGGTGTATTGTTCTTGCAAGAAGCACTTTAATGCTTCCTCTTGTTTCGTCAAAACTTAGTCTTATATCAGCCCAGCTTCGTGTTTCCGGACTTAAAATCTTTCCGATAAAATGAAATTTATTTATTTGTGTTCCATCAGGATTAAGTATATTCGTACCGTTATCCAATATGATAATTCCCTTAGCGGAACCATATTTCTTAACTGCTTCATTAGAGATTTTAATGATTTCCTTAATAGGTATGGTATCACTGAATTCTATTTTAGGTGCAGTAACTTTAGGAATAGTTTTTATTTCATCTATAAGGCTTTTTTGAATACTGCCATTTTTATCAAACACAATGGTAGAATTTTTTGTTTGTAAGATTTTGTCCTCAAAACTTGTCCCATCTTTCAGGGTTACTTTTTGGTTTATAGAAAGTAAAAAACTTAAAATTAGAATTTTAATCATAATACCTAACACTTAATATTATTTTTAATTAAGTCAAGCAAATAAATTTGTGATTTTGTAATTTTAATTGACTGGATATTTAATCGGGAAGGTTGCATAAAGGAATGCTAACAATCCAAAAAATAAAAAACTTGCTTTTTTATTTTTGCCATATTATATAATAATACTGTAAAAAAATTTACAACTGTTGGAAAGGCAATGAAAAGCTCAATTTATATAAAGTAGGATAATGCTTTTCACCCTGACAAAACTTTAGTGGAAAAAGCTAATGTTTTTGTTTTTCAGAAGTCTTATTTTTATATGTAAGGAGGAGCAATGAAGTTTAACTTTATGCCGAAAAATGAAAAGTTTCAGGATATATTCAACCGTGCTTCAAAAAATGTAGTTGATGCAGCAAAAAGTTTTAAATTACTTATGATAAAATGGGATTCCAACTCGGAACTCTTTGAAAAAATACGTGATTTTGAACACGAAGGAGATTTAATTAGACATGAACTTGTGGATAAATTAAATCACACTTTCATTACTCCGTTTGATAGGGAAGACATATATGAATTGAGTGGGAGACTTGATGATATAGTTGATATGATACAGGCATGCACTGACAGGATGCAAATATATAATTTAGACTTTTCCAAAAATGAAGGAATGCTTCAACTTGCAGAAATAGTTGAAAAAACTACAATATCTCTTGACAGGGCGATAAGCGAAATGCATGATGAGAAAAAGAAAAGACGAACTTATGATTACTGTATAGAAGTTAATCAATATGAAAATGAAGGAGATATCCTTGTAAGAAAATTATTAAAGAATCTTTTCGCTGATAGGTCAAAAATTTCTTCGCTTGAGGTAATTTTATTTAAAGAGGTTTATGAATTCGCGGAATCCATAATTGATAAATGTGAAAACGTTGCTCACACCATTGAAGGTATTGTAGTAAAGAATTGTTAAAAAAGGCAGATGAGCTGGATAATCATATTAATAGTAGCTATAGCTTTGTATTTTGATTTTTTGAACGGCAGGAACGATGCTGCAAATTCAATAGCTACAATTGTTTCTACGAGGGTTCTTTCTCCACGTTTAGCAGTGTTATGGGCAGCTTTTTTTAACTTTGCAGCCGTTTTCCTTTTTGGTGTTCACGTGGCGACTACCATAGGAAAAGGCATTGTCAGCCCTGAAGTGGTTACGACGGAAATAATATTTTCCGCGCTAATCGGTGCGATTATCTGGACGTCAATATGTATTCACTGGGGATTGCCTATAAGTGTAACTCACGCGTTAGTCGGAGGACTTATTGGTTCGTCGATAGTAAGCAAAGGTGCAAGCATTCTTATAATTAAAGGCATTGTAAAAGTAGTTTCTTTTATTTTCCTTGCTCCGATTATTGGATTAATACTTGCTTCTGTTATTACAATTATAGTTCATTGGATTGTCCGTTACTGGCCCCCGCGAAAAGTTGATTCGTCTTTTAGAAAGTTGCAGTTGCTTTCCGCAGCAGTATATAGTCTGGCTCATGGCACTAACGATGCCCAGAAAACTATGGGAATAATTGCCCTTTTACTATATTCAAACGGTTTGCTGGGAAGCGTTTTCCATATCCCGGTATGGGTTGTAATCTCCTGTTACGCTTCTATAGCATTGGGAACGCTGCTCGGTGGCTGGAAAACAGTGGAAACGATGGGAATGCGATTGACAAAAATACAACCTGTAAGCGGATTTTGCGCTGAAACCAGCGGTGGAATCACTATAATTATTATGTCGCTTTTCGGGATACCTGTCAGCACGACTCATACAATAACAGGGGCTATTGCCGGAGCGGGCTCAATGAAAAGGGTGTCAGCGGTACGGTGGGGTATTGCCGCAAAAATATTATGGGCTTGGCTTTTAACAATTCCTGCAGCCGGGTTAATGGGCGCATTAGTATTTTTTATAGTATATTTCATCAAGCGGATGTTTTAGGTTCCTCTTTTGCCATCTCTTCGGCATGATGTTTTATAACCCTGCCTTCTTCCATAAATATTATATCTTCACAAATATTTGTGCATAAATCTGCCAGTCTCTCTAAATTACCGCTTATCCGTATTAAATGAAGAGCTCGCTCAATAGCAGAACTATCTGAACTCATATAAGTAACCAATTCCCTAAGGATTTGAGTTCTAATGTCATCTACAGTAGTATCTCTTTCGCAAACGTTTTTTGCCAACATAGAATTCTGATTTATAAAAGAATTTATACTGTCATTTAACATTTTTATGGTAATTTCTGCCATTCTCGGTATATCAATTAAAGGTTTCAACTGAGGTCTTTCTATCAGAAATATACCACTTTCTGCAATATTTACGGCATGGTCTCCCATTCTTTCCATATCTGTATTCATACTTAAAATCATAAGCACGGTCCTTAAATCCTTTGCTTTGGGTTCATACTGAGCAATTACATTAGTGCATAATTCATCTATTTCCATTTCTAATTTATTTACTTTGGGTTCATCTTTTTCGATTACTTCAATAAGCAACTCTTTTTCCTTTTTCAATAACCCTTTTATGCTTTTATCCGTCATGCTTTCTATTAAACCGGCATATTCCACGAGCATTTTCTTTAAAATATCTATTTTTTCTTCTAACATTTTTTCCCCCTTTACTTGGACTAATGCTCCTACGTCGCAAAGTCCAAGTTATCCGAATTTTCCCGTTAAATATTCTTCTGTCCTTTTGTCTTTTGGCACAGTGCATAATTTATCCGTAGCCCCGCATTCAATTAATTCACCTAAATATAAGAAAGCAGTATAGTCAGAAATTCTGGCTGCCTGTGCTATATTATGAGTAACAATAACTATAGTTACGAATTGTTTTAATTCAATAAGTAATTTTTCTATTTTGTTTGTAGCTTGCGGGTCTAATGCGGAGGTTGGCTCGTCAAAGAGTAGTATTTCAGAGTCTGTTGCAAGAGCTCTTGCAATGCAAAGTCGTTGTTGTTGCCCGCCTGATAATTCAAAAGCTGAGGCATTTAACCTATCTTTGACTTCATCCCATAACCATGCATCTTTAAGACTTTTTTCTACCTTTTCCATAATAGCATTTTTATTTGTTATGCCTTTGATAGGCAAACCAAATGCAACATTTTCGTATATGGATTTTGGGAACGGGTTAGGTTTTTGAAACACCATCCCGACTTTTGTTCGCAGGGAATAAACATCTATCTTATCCGAATATATATCTATTCCGTCTATTATAATACTTCCTTTAATTTTTGTCTCTTCTATGAGGTCGTTCATTCTGTTGAAACATCTTAAAAAAGTAGACTTCCCACATCCAGAAGGCCCTATTACAGCAGTTATGTTATTCGGAATTATAGATATTGATATACCTTTTAATATGTGTTTTTTACCAAACCACAAATTAAGGTCTTTTACTATTATTTCCTGCCTATCGGCAGGCAAGACTTTCGCCGCCATGGCGGGATGTTCCATGTTTACCATTTTCTTTGCCTCCTTATACGGTACCTCACAATTATAGCTACAGCATTAATGCTTAATACAAGAAGCAATAATACAATTGCAGTCCCATAAGCTATCGGAATTTGAGCATCGGGATGTGTTCCCTCTGTCATTAATGCGTATATATGATATGGGAGTGCCATAACTTCATCTGAAAGAGATTGCGGTAGTTTTCTTGTGTAAAATGTTGCAGCAGTAAATAAAATGGGCGCCGTTTCTCCTGCGGCGCGCCCTACGCTTATTATTGCGCCGGTAAGTATACTTGGCATAGCAGTCGGCAAAACCACTTTCATTATAGTTTGTCTTTTAGTAGCGCCTAAAGAATAAGCCGCTTCACGAAAGTCGTTAGGCACTGTTTTAATGGCTTCCTCGCTTGCATTTATTATTATGGGCAATATTAATACTCCTAACGTAAGAGCTCCTGATAATACAGAAACCCCAAACTTAAACATCCCTACAAATACGGCTAATCCAAAAAGCCCAAAAACGATTGAAGGGACTCCAGCAAGTGTATTTATTGCCATCCTGATAATATTTATAAGCCATTTTGGCTTTGCATACTCGGATAGATATACGGCACATAAAACTCCTATGGGGAAAGCAAATGTAATAGAGAGCATCGTAAGATAAAGAGTCCCTATTATTGCCGGAAATATTCCCCCTTTTGTCATTCCTTCACGGGGAGATTCAAACAAAAAGGAAAAAGAAATAACTTTCCAGCCTTTTGAAAAAATAAATACAAGAAATGTTATTAAAAACAGGATACTTATAATTGTTATGACTCTTGTTGCAGTTATTCCAATATATTGTTTTAAGTTTCGATTATTCATTTAGTTCTAATCCTTTTTCTTACCTGCTCCGTTATTATATTTGATATAAAAGTTATTACAAAAAGGACTATTGCAATGCCAAACAACGCATTATAATGACTGCTTCCTACCGCCGCTTCGCCCATTTCTGCGGCAATTGCCGAAGTCATAGGGCGAACCGGGTTAAATATGGATTTCGGGATACAAGCGGCATTTCCCGCAACCATCAACACAACCATTGTTTCTCCTATAGCTCTTCCAAAACCAAGAATAATACTGGAAATTATACCCGATTTGGCTGCAGGCAGGACGACTCTTATTATTGTCTCCCATTTGTTTGCGCCGAGTGCGAAAGCTGCTTCCCGTAAAGATTTTGGAACGGAAGATATGGCATCTTCCGATATGCTGGATATTATAGGGACTACCATAAGTCCCAGAATTATTGATGCTGTAAAAGCATTTAATCCTATGGATAAGTTAAACAATTTCATCATAATAGGGGCAAGAAATACTACCCCGAATAGACCATATATTACGGATGGAATGCTTGCAAGCAGCTCAATGAAAGGCTTTAGTATTTCTTTTTCTTTAGGCTTTGCTAATTCGGCAATATATATTGCCGAACTGATGCCAAGGGGAATGGATATTATTAATGCTAATACCGTGACAACAATGGAACCTATTAATAGAGATAAAATCCCAAATTCAGAAGGGTCTTGACTAGGATACCAGGACTTACCAAAAAGGAAATGAAATACTCCTACTTCCTTAAAAATTAGATAGCCTTCTTTGAAAAGACTAATAATTATGCCTGATAGAAAAATTATTGCGCATAGAGCGGAAAACAAAGCAATAAAATGAAATAATTTCTCTTTTATTATATTTGTTTTGTTATACATAATTTATACTAAGCATTTTTTGAGAAAAACAGAGCCGGGAATTGCACCCGGCTCCGTGAAAACAATCGCCAAGCATCGCCGAAAGTTGCGTTCGGCTATATAAAAACAATAGTTATTCATTGCTTTTAGTTTATGGTAACGTATCCTGTCTCTTTTACTATCTTTTGCCCTTCTTCCGATAAAACAAAATCTATAAACTCTTTTACAACTCCTTTAGGTGTGCCATTAGTGTACATAAAAAGCTGTCGTGAGAGTTTATATGTTCCATCTTTTACAGTTTCATCGCTTGGAGTTACACCCTCTATTATCAATGCTTTAACTTTATCGGATAAAAACCCCAATCCTACATAACCTATTGCTCCGGGAGTTGCGTCTATGGTAGTTGCAACTGCATTATTTGAAGCAAGCATAATAGCGTCTTCTTTGACTTTAGCTCCGGTCATTACTTTTCCGTTAAAGACTTCAAACGTTCCTGAAGCAACATCTCTGGATACCACTACTATTGGTTTATCAGGACCTCCCAATTTTTTCCAGTTAGTTATAGTGCCAGCATAAATATCTTTTAGTGTAGCGATAGTTAATTCTTTTATCGGATTGCTGGGATGGACTATTATTACAATACCATCATTTGCTATAACGTTTGTTGTTGGATTTATACCTTTTTCCCTTGCAGATTTGAGTTCTTTCGTTTGTATAGGTCTTGACGAATTGGCAATGTTGACCTTACCTTCAATGATTTGGGATATTCCTACACCCGAACCTCCTCCTCTTACAGAAATATTTATTTCGGGATACTTATCCATAAAAACTTCAGCCGCTCTTTGCACAATTGGTAAAACAGTTGTAGAGCCACTGGTTGTTATAGAAGGTTTTGCGTTCGCGTTGAAACCGGAAAATATCAATATACTTCCTAATAATACATTTTTAAGTAGTTTCATTTCTTTCATTTTATCCTCCTAATAAGTTAGTGAATTTCCAACGAAGTTGAACCATAAAATCGTTAACCGGGCATTTTGTCGTATCCTGGTAATTTTTTTGTTCCCAGTTGAATTGTAAAAGCATATCCTGTCTAATATTCCAATTGAGTCCTGCTATTCTTGTTGACCACCCGTCATTCTGTGTGTGCATACTCGGGTCCCATTTGTCATAACGAACAAGTAGGTCTATATCTGCTGGTATTAAACTTTTTAATTTAATTATCGGCATTATCATAAGTCCATAACTTGTAAGAGTATCTTCTTTTGTAGTGTAGTAACGAAAATACTGTTTTGTTAAGTATTCAAGCCATATATCTATCGGACCGTATGCTAATCGTCCTACACCTGCGGAACAAACCCTTTTATTCCAGTCTTTATTCGTAGGAGTTAAAGTATCCGACTGCTCGTATATGAGAGACCCGCCAATTGACACTCCGGGAAGTGGTATTAATCTTATATTTGCAACTCCGGCAGGGTTTACATTAACATATTTACCAGCCTTTGAATATCCTTCACCGTTTATCATTTGAAGCTGGTATTCTCCGAATCCGTTTGGAATATATCCGGAAAAAGTTATACCGTAATCTGCAGAAGAAATAACTCCTTCTTTATCTTCTAATGCTTTTTCTATAACAGGATAACTCCAGTCGTAAATTGTTCCAAAATAGGTTTTATCTAATCCTAAAGTTAATTTGCTATCCTTTATGGGGATTAATTTACTAAACTCAAGGTATGCATACTTTAGTTTAGCCCCGGCTCCGTCGCCATATTTATCTCCTTTATCCGTAGAAAAAAGGTCAATTGTAAATTTCCCTTTAATATTATCCGAGAATTTAGACTCAAGCCCAAAATATCCTCTTTCCAGAGAAAATGCATTCCTTGTCACATCTTGGTAATCTGCTGTTATTTTAGGTTTTGTTCTTGTCTGTGTGAATCTGTTCCATAATTCCATAGACAGCGTGGTTTCTCCGGCTTCAAGTGTACTTACAATAAATGTAAACAAAAGCACCCAACAAACTTTTCTTGAACTTTTTCTCATGTCCTCCTCCTTTTCATTTCTCTTAAACTAAACTCAGCATAACTTATGTTCCTGACAGGGGACACTATCCCTGTCAGGGCTTTTATGCAAAGCCTTTAATACCTTCTTCTCAGTCTAAATCTTATAATATAGACCAAGCAAATAAAGGTTATGAAAGCTTCCACATAAGCTATTGTTGATATAAACGCATCGATTCTCACTTTTTATCACCTCCTTTCATTGTTTATTTGGCAGTTCATATGTTATTAGTTTTTGATTCAGAAATAAAAATCGGTTTTACAAGTCCTCCCAAATGTCCCATACAGTTATTATTTTCTTTTTTTTAACAGGCTCTATTTCTCCTTTATTTCTTTTAGAAACAATCTTAAAATGAATTATCACATAGAGAGCCAATGCAGAAACAAGTACTATTATAAATTTGATTAACATATTTTATACCTCCTTTCATTTTGATTTATACTTACTTCATGATTGTTAATTGCGTATAAGGGTTTTGTTAATTTTGGGTTAATTTTTTAATAGAGGAATTTATGTAAAAAAACTATGAGGAAGAAAGAGGCAAAACAATACTAAATTTCGTACCTGAACCAACTTTACTTTCAACATCTATTTGTCCGTTATGGGCGAGGATAATATGTTTTACAATAGAAAGCCCGAGCCCGGTACCTCCCGATTTTCTTGAACGGGATTTATCTACAACATAAAATCTTTCAAAAATACGTGACAAGTCTTTTCCCGGGATTCCTATCCCTGTATCCTCAATTTCTATTTTAATCATTTTATCTATTGCTTTTAATGAGATTTTAATTTCCCCTTTATCTGTGTATTTTATAGCGTTATCTATTAGATTTATTAACATTTGTTCTAATTTGAAAGAGTCTGCTTTTATATTAGGAAAAGGCTCTTTTACGTCTAGTTTTACATTTATTTCTTTGTTCTTTAACTTTTCCTCAAATATCTTCAATGTATTTTCTACCAGATTTTTTAAATCTACATCTTCTAATTTTAGATTAAATCCTTTTTCCTGTAATTCAGACAATGCCAATAAATCGTTAACAATATTTATTAGTCTATCCGTATGATTTCTAATAATTTCAAGATAAGGTTTATTTTTTTTATCTATTTCTTCATCTAATGTTTCGGCAAAACCTTTTATGGCTGTAAGGGGAGTTCTTAACTCGTGAGACACATTTACAACAAAATCCTTCTTTATTTTTTCCAAAGCTTTAATTTGTGTTATATCGTGAAAAATAACAATTATTTCTTCTTTAGAGGATACAAAAGTAGCGCTGGATAGAAAAACTTTATCATTTATCTCTATTTCTTTTGTAAAGTTACTCTTTGTTTTCCTTACGTCTTTTATCAATTCGTTGAATGCTGGTGTTCTTAAAAAGTTTAAATAAATTGTTTCTTCCTTTGAAGCGTTATCTATAATCCGGTTAAAGCTGTTATTACTTAATACTATTTTATCGTTTTTGTCTAAAACCAAAAGCCCTTCCTGAATTGTAGAAATAATGCCACTCAATGCCTCTTTTTGATGTGATAATTCAGAGAACAAAGTTTTTATCTGACTGCTCATATAATTAAAGCTATTGGCAAGTTCTCTTAGTTCATCGCTACTTTTTAACGGCACTTTTATATCAAAATTCCCTTGAGCTATAACACGAGCAGCAGCGCTCAGTTCTCTTATATTATTTGTAATGTTTTGTGAGACAAGAAATGCTATTAATAAGGAAAAAAGAAATATAATAATTATGATAGGAAGGATTTTAATTTTTAGATGATAGATTAGGTTGTTTATATCTTTTAAAAATAAACTGGTTCGTAGGATTCCGATAAGTTTCCCGTCTTTTTCAATAGGTAACGCTATGTATATCATTTTTTCTCTCACAGTTGTGCTAAGTCGTATAGATTTTCCAAATTTTCCTTCCAAGACTTCTTTTATCTCCGGTCTGGTTTTGTGATTTTCCATAAGCTTGGGATCTTTTTCAGAATCCGCAAGAACAATACCTTGTGGAGATACAACTGTAATTCTTACGTTTATTTTTTTACCAAGGTCTTTTACAAAATTATCTAATTCCTGATAGCGTGTTTCTTCCAGATATGGTAACACTTGAGATTCTAAACTGAAACATAGGTTTTTTAAATCCCCGGCAATTGTTTCAATATAGTGATGTTTTGTTGTATTAAAAGACAGAATTGCAATTAACCCCGTAAGTCCAAAGATAATAAAAAAGTAACCGGTAAATATCTTAAAAATTATGGATTTTCTCATAAATTGCTTTGTAACAATTATGCTTCCAGTTTATACCCTATACCCCTTATATTTTTTATCCAGCTTCCTGCTTTTCCTAATTTTGTTCTTAAATGCCTTATATGAACGTCTATTGTCCTGTCTATTACAGCTTTCTCTTCTCCCCAAAGGTAATCCAAAATTTGTTCCCTTGTAAACACCCATTTTCTTTTTTTTGCCAGCATTTCAAGAATCTTAAATTCTGTTGTGGTTAATTCTAACGGTTTACCCTCTAATGTGACCTCATATTTTTCTAAATCTATTACTAAGATATCTGCTATTTCAATATTTTTTGACATTTTTTCAGGGTCTCTTCTTCTAAGAACTGCTTTAACTCTGGCAACAAGCTCTCTGGGAGAAAAGGGTTTTGTAACATAATCATCCGCTCCCAATTCTAAACCTACTATTTTATCTGTTTCTTCCCCTTTTGCAGTAAGCATAATAACTGGAATTGAAGCGGTTTTATCATCTTTTTTTAATAACTTACATATTTCAAGTCCATCTATATCAGGCAACATTAAATCCAGAATAATCAAAGCAGGCGTTGTCTCTTTTATACCTTTCAAAAAGCTATTGCCATCCTCAAAGCCTTTTACTTTAAAACCCGATTTCTCCAAGTTAATAGATACAAGATGTAAGATATCAGGTTCATCTTCTACTACGGCTATTATTTTATTCACAAATTCTCCCTAGGAATTAAATAAATATCTTTTTACTTGAGATTTTCAAGTTTTTCTTGTCGGATGGTGTTTTCAACTGATTTAGTTTTTAGCATATTTTATTTTTCTGTATTTTGTTATTCCTTTTCTTCTATTATTGAATCTATGAATTCTATTACTCTTTTTTCAATTTTATCTCGTATTTTCCTAAATTCTTCTACGAGTTTCCCTTTTGGGGTCGGGATTTCCCATTCAATTCTTTTCGCTCCTGGATAGAATGGGCATATGTCTTTGCATCCCATTGTAATGATATAATCAAACTTTGGGATTGATAATTGACCAAAACCTTTTGATACTTGAGATGATATGTCTATTCCTTTTTCTTTCATGACCTTTATTACAATAGGATTAATCACGCCCGAAGGATTTGAACCTGCACTATAAGCATCCACAGGATAAGATTTTGCAAATCCTTCCGCCATTTGACTACGGCAAGCATTCTCTATACAAACAAAAAGTACTGTCTTTCTTTTCATTTTACCCCTATCTTTATCCTTATTAGTAATTATTGTAACCATCACTTAAAGATACTACCCATATTAAATTCGTGTTGATGATTTTATTATTTAGAGTTATCTTTTAGCGCATCTTCTGCGTGGTGTTTAATTACTCTTGCCTGCGCAATATAGATTACATCTTCGCATATATTAGTTGCCAAATCTGCAATTCTTTCAAGGTTTCGCGCTACTAAAGCGTATTGTGTCGCAGCACCTATCTTTTCAGGTTCTTCAATCATTCTTGCAAGCAACAATCTTATCGTATCGTTTTTCATCTCATCAACGATATCATCCTGTTCGCATACTTTTTGTGCTTTTACAGGGTCATTAGTTACGAAACTATCAACACTTTCTTTTAACATTTTTATAGCGGCATCTGCCATTGACCATATAGTACTGATAGAACTAATATTTGGTTGCCCTGCAAGTGAATTTACACAATCTGAAATGTTTACGGCGTGGTCTCCCATTCTTTCCATATCATTATTCATTTTAATTGCTCCAATTAAAAATCTCAAGTCGGCTCCTACGGGTTGATGCCTGGCAATCAATTCGATGCATTGTTCTTCAAGCGCGATTTCCATTTTATCAATTTTGCGGTCAATTTCACGTATTGTTTTTGCCTTATCCACATCTACTGTTTTTAAGGCTCCTAAAGCTGTTATAATAGACCCTTCAACTATTGATGCTATCTGTAAAATGTTTTCTTTAACGTTTTTTAATCCTTCGTCAAAATATTTATCCACTTTTCCCCCTCCTTAATAAAATTTCTAATATAATATACAATAAATCTAACCACAGAGAACACAGAGATTTCTATTAATAATCTTTTTTCTCTGTGACCTCCTCCTCTATAAAACTGATATAGTTTAGTAGCATAACATAATCTTTTTTTGTCTTTCAAAAGGTATTCTTCTTAACTCAAATTCATATGCCAAAGCTTCTTCATAAACACTTTCTAATAGTCCTGGTCCTAAAGTTGAAAGAACTTCAATAGCACAAGAAATTATCTTTTTTGTTGTATCCTTTAGAGGAAATTCTTTGGGAGAGCACAGAGAACTAATTTTCCCTCTGTGAACTCTGTGGTTTATTTCATGTTCTTTCATAGAAATCTTTTTTTTCTTGAACTACCCAAATCTTCCGCTGATATAATTTGCTGTTTTTTCATCAGCAGGATTGGTAAAGATTTTGCTTGTTTTGTCAAATTCTATTAATTCACCCAAAAGCATAAAACCAACTTCATCAGCGATTCGTGCCGCCTGTTGCATATTATGTGTTACGATTACAATTGTATATTTGTTTTTCAACTCAACCATTAGTTCTTCAATTTTTGCTGTAGAAATCGGGTCTAATGCGGAGCAAGGTTCGTCCATCAAAAGAACTTCCGGCTCCACTGCCAATAATCTTGCAATACATAATCTTTGTTGTTTTTCTAAGGATAAACTAAGAGCGGGTTGTTTTAACTGACCTTCTAATTCTTCTAAAAGATTAACTCCTTTTAGGGAGTTTTCAACTATCTCCGAAAGGGTTGTTTTATTAGTGATTCCCCATACTTTAGGTCCATAAGATACATTATCAAAAATTGACAACGGGAACACATTCGGGCGCTGGAATACCATCCCGACCTTTTTTCTCAACGCCGTTAAATCACAGTCAGGGCAGTAAATATTTTTATCATTAATTAGAACATCTCCTGTAATCCTTGTCCCTTCTACCAGGTCATTCATACGATTAAAAACTCTGAGCAGTGTTGATTTCCCGCAGCCTGATGGTCCAATCATTGCGGTTATTACTTTTTCTTTTATTCTGAGGTTAACGTTTTTTAAGGCGTGAAAATCCTTATAAAATAAGTTTAAGTTTGTTGTTTTTATCATTATCCGAACCTGCCGCTTATATAATCGTTAGTTCTTTTATCTTTAGGGTTGGTAAACATTTTCTCTGTTTTATCAATTTCAATCATTTCTCCTGACAGGAAAAATGCAACCCGGGAACTAACTCTCGCGGCTTGTTTTGTATTATTCGTAACGAGAATAAATGTGTATTTATCTTTTAATGATACCAT
This sequence comes from bacterium, assembly GCA_028716385.1. Taxonomy (GTDB): domain Bacteria; phylum Hydrothermota; class UBA3073; order JACQXS01; family JAQTXJ01; genus JAQTXJ01. Next base: position 51,664 of record JAQUPX010000002.1, read on the forward strand.
TGTGCTTTCAATTTTTGCCGTAGAAATCGGGTCTAATCCGGAGCAGGGTTCATCCATCATAATTACCTCGGGTTTGAGTGCCAGAATACGGGCAATGCATAATCTTTGTTGCTGCCCTCCGGAAAGTTTGGAAGCGGATTCTTGAAGTCTGTCTTTAACTTCATTCCATAAGTCGGCGGTATTTAATGCAAAATAAACTAACTCATCAAGTTCACTTTTTTTGAATTTTTTATGCAATTTTGGACCATAAGTAACGTTTTTGTATATAGACCCGGGTAAAACAGTTGGAGTTGCGAATATTAAACCGACTCGTTTTCGCAAACTGTTTATAGGCAAAGAAAATATACTTTCATTATCCAATAGTATTTCTCCCGTGACTTTTGAGTTATTCATTTCGGAAAGTCGGTTAATAACTTGCAGTAAAGAACTTTTACCTGAGTTGGAGGGACCAATTATCCCAAGAATTTCGTTTGTTTCCACGTCTAAGTTTATATTTTTAAGCGCCTGAATATTTTTGTAAAATACGTTTAAGTTTTTTATAGAGATTTTAGCCATTAGTAATATTTGGAAATAAACTTATGCATTAGTCTATAAGCTATAAAATTAATAAGCAATATAATTATAATCAAAACCGTTGCCGTTCCATAAGCTTTTGGCATTGATATTCCTTCTCTTGCAAGGATATAGAAATGAACCGCGAGAGTTCTTGTGGAAGAGAATAATGAAGTGGGCATATTTAATGATGAGCCTGCCGTAAATATTACGGCTGCCGTTTCGCTAATTGCTCTCCCGATTCCCAAAATAACGCCTGTTAATATTCCAGGCAATGCAGTAGGAAGAACTATTTTAATAATAGTGTCTAATTTTCCGCCCCCGAGTGAGTAACTTATTTCGCGATACGCATTAGGAACCGATTTGATTGCCTCTTCGGATGTCCTAATAATAGTTGGTAAAATCATTATTGCAAGAGTTAATCCGCCTGATAAAATGCTCCATCCCATTTTTAACATTATTACAAAGAATATAAATCCAAAAAGTCCGAAAATAATTGATGGCATACCTGCAAGGCAATCAGCACCGAAACTTATTATCCTTCGGATTGCTCCTCCTTTAGTATATTCAGTTAGATAAATTGCGCTGCCAACTCCTATAGGTGTTGCAATGATAATTGAGAACAGGGTGACGAGCAGAGTTCCTACAATGGACGGTAGTATTCCACCCTCTTTTCCCATTTCTTTAGTCGGTTGCGTTAAGAAACTCCAGCTTAATTCCCTGATGCCATTTTTAAAGATGAATAAAATAATAAAAACAAGGACTGCAATGGTAATAACAGTCAATGCTAACAAAACCGAATAAGCAATGACCTGAGTTGTTTTAGGTTTAATTTTAAACATTATTTTTTTGCCACTAAGGCACTAAAGAGAACATTACCCTCTGTGCCCTCTGCCTTCTCTGTGTTTTTAATCTGTTCTTTGCAAGATTTGTTATTATTTAACTCTAAAACTTTTTGTTCTCCGTGTCCTCTGTGGTTAATCTTTTTGTGGTCTGTTACTTGTCTTTTGTGACCTGAGTTCATTTTATAGCTTCCCATATTTTTAATCTGTATGTATCGGAATATCATTTTGTGGCATTTTATTTATGTTCGTCTTGTAAGTTTAGTTGCGATAATATTCAGGATAATTATAATAATAAAAAGTATTGTCCCGCAAGCAAACAATGCCATTCTATGGTCACCTACGGAATAGCTCAATTCAAGTGCAATCGTTGAAGTAATCGTGCGCACCGGGTCAAGTATTGAATGTGGTATTTTTAATGCATTTCCGGCAATCATAATTACTGCCATTGTTTCACCGACTGCCCTTCCCATTCCTAAAATTATTGAAGTAATTATGCCTGAACGGGCAGCAGGGATCAAGACCATAGTGACCGTTTGCCATTTTGTTGCGCCGAGAGCCAACGAACCTGCGCGGTAGGTTCCCGGGACTACGAGTAAAGAGTCATAAGAAATACTTACGATTGTGGGCAAAATCATTATACCAAGAATAATGCTTGATGCGAGAACCGAAAATCCCGGCCCCCCTATATGTTCTCTTATGAATGGGACTAAGACAATAATACCGATAAAACCATAAACAACGGATGGAATCCCGGCAAGCAATTCAATTACAGGTTTTAAGTTTTTTTGGAGCGTTTTGGAAGAAAATTCCGTTAAAAAAATTGCGCAGGAAAGTCCTAAAGGGACACCAATCAAAAGTGCTCCAAAAGTTACCATTAGTGAACCGACAATCATTGAAGATATTCCGAATTTCCCGTGAGTTGGTGACCATTGAGTAGAGAAAAAGTTTTTTAACCCGGCTTTGAATATTAAAGGAACGCCCTGTTGAAATATAAAAAACGTAATCAATAAAAGAGCAAGGACAGCAGAAAAAGCAATAACTAATAGCGTCCACCTTGCTATTTTATCTTTCATTATTTTGCTATTGTTGAAATTAAACCGTACTTTTTTAATATATCCTGTGCTTCCGTAGACAGTGTGTAATCAATAAATTCTTTTACATTTCCCGCCGGGACATCTTTTAGTAACAACAAAAACGGTCTCATAAACTTATATTTATGAGAAAGAAAGTTTTCGGTATTCGCAGAAATTCCGTTAATGTTAACTGCTTTTACTCTTTCATCAACAAGCCCGGCAGATATATAACCTATGCCTTCCCGGGTAGTTGCTATTATTTCTCGCACCGAACCGTTTGAATCCTGTACAAGACAGGCATCACTTATTATTTTTTTCTCCATAATAAGGTCTTCAAAAGAACCTCTTGTTCCTGATCCTTCTTCTCTTGTTACCGGGATAATTTTAGAATCTTTACCCCCGACTTCTTTCCAGTTAGTAATTGTGCCGTCAAAGATAGCTCTTATTTGTTCTTCGGTTAAATCATTGATTGGATTTGTTTGATGGAGTATAATTACGATTCCATCGTAGCACATAAGGAATGTTTTTAATTCTTGTTCATTTTGTTTCAGGTTTCTTGAAGATGTTCCTATATTACAGGTGTTGTTAAACGTTGCTTGTATTCCTGCAGTGGAACCGCCACCCTGGACATCAATTTTTATACCGGGATATTTTGCCATAAACTGGTCAGCAAGTTTTTCGATGAAAGGTTGGACAGAAGTGGAACCGGCAATCGTTATGCAGGATTTTTTTTTAGGTGAACAACCGTCAACAAATAGAGTAAGCAAGAAAACAAGAGGCAAAAATAAAAGCCGAATCATTAATCTAATATTGAAATAAAACGTAACAACTTACTCATTGTCTTTAAATGCCATAAAAATAGTAATTTGTCAATATGTTTTTATGTTAAGGTATTCTTCTAAATTTGTTATATCAATAGAAGATACAAAATACGATAGGCTTATTTATGAGGGTAGGTTTTATTCCTTGACATATAGCATTTAAAGTATAGTTTCAGGACAATTATTTTAAAAGTTTGATTGGCGAATAATAAGAGTAATAAAAAAATGAGCAGCGGAAAAAAAACGAATCGTTGGTCGGTAGTTATAGCCGGAATTTCAATCCAAATGTGTCTTGGTATAACATATACATGGAGTGTATTTCGTAAACCGTTACAGGCGGAACCTTTTAATTTTTCTTTAACACAGGCAAGCTTGCCGTTTGCATTAGTGCTTATGTTTTGTGCTCTTTCTACAATTATTGGAGGAAGATGGCAGGATAAAAAAGGACCAAGAGTTGTTGCTACAACAGGAGGCGTTTTATTGGCTATTGGTCTTGTTTTAGCAGGTTTATCCAAAACGATTGTTGGAGTTGCCATCTCTTATGGAGTAATTTGTGGTATTGGTGTTGGGTTAGCTTATGTCTGTCCCATTGCTACCGGTGTAAAATGGTTCCCCGATAAGAGAGGGTTAATTACCGGATTATCGGTATTTGGTTTAGGGGCATCATCTCTTGTTTTTGCACCTATTGCACAATTTCTTATTACATCGAAAGGGGTCAGTTTTACGTTTATTACACTTGGCATAATTTTTCTTATAGTCGTTACTACCGGAGCCCAGTTTTTGAAGAATCCACCTATTGGTTGGTGCCCTGCAGGGTTTAATCCATCGGAAAGAGTAGGTGTAACAAAATATGATTTTTCTTTCAGGGAAATGTTAAAGACAAAAGAGTTTTATCTTATATGGATAATGTATTTCATAGGTTGTGCGGCAGGACTAATGATTATAGGACAAGCTTCACCAATTGGGCAGGATGTGGCAAAACTTCCTGTAAGTCTTGCTACGGTTGGGGTAATGGTGCTTGGAATATTTAATGCCTGCGGTAGAATATTCTGGGGTAAAGTTTCGGATTTAATTGGAAGAATTAAGACATTGTTTTTCATATTCATTATTTGTGGGATAACAATACTTTTATTAAATACAATTCCCGCATTTCCCTTTTATTTCTGGATTGGTATTTCATTGGTTGGTTTATGTTTTGGAGGTTATTTTGCTGTTTTTCCTGCGATTACTGCGGACTATTATGGGACTAAAAATTCAGGCGTAAATTATGGTTTTGTATTTACTGCTTATGGATTTGGCGGATTGCTCAGTAATCTTTTTGCGCCAAAAGTTTTGCAGTCAACAAACAATAATTACTCATTAATATTTGTTGTTGTAGGGGGGCTCTGTTTGGTAGTAGCAATGTTGACTTTTCTGGTGAAACCACCTGTGCTAAAAAGATAACAACTCCAAGTGATTTACGTTAAAAAGAATTCGAGAATTCTTTTTAAAAACAGCGCTAATAAAACATTATTTTTCCGCGTTTATAACTTCAGAAAGTCTTCGTATGCCTTCCTCTATTCTTTCAACTGAAGACATAGAGAAGTTTAGTCTCATACAATTTCTTACTGAACTATCGTGGAAAAAGTCTGCTCCCATTACGTATGCTATTTTATTTTCTATTGCTCTTGGAAGCATTCTTTCTGTGTCTATGTATTCAGGCATAGTCATCCAGAGGAACAATCCGCCATCCGGTTTTGTCCATTCTATTGAAGGCATACCCAGTGGTGGAATATATTTATCAAGACTACTTAACATACATTTTTGTTTCACATGGTAAGCACTAACCAGTTTTTCAATATGTGGGTCTAAGGCATTTTTCTTGAGCACATAAGAAAGAACTGCCTGGTTGAATGCCGGTGTGCACAAATCGGTAGCCTGTTTTCCCGTAACCATTTGGAATATGACATCTTTGTCTCCTATAGCGTATGCAAGCCTGAATCCCGGGCAAAATAATTTACTAAACGTGCAAAGCATAACTACTCTTCCTCTCGGAGCAAGAGAAAATAAAGACGGTTTATGTTCGCCGCGGTATCGTAATTCTTTATAAGGACTATCTTCAACTATTAAAAAATCATATTTTTCCGCAAGGGCGATTAATTTTTTTCGTCTTTCAAGAGATAAAGTTCTCCCACCCGGATTTTGGAAATCAGGGACTACATAGACGAACTTTATTCTTTTAATTTCGTGTTTGCCGAGTTCTTTTAATTTGTCTTCTATTAATTCCACCTGCATTCCGGTTTCATCGCAAGGAATTCCTATAAAACGGCCTCCGTAAGACCTGAAAGCCTGGAGTCCACCCAAATAGGTTGGTTCTTCAACTATAACAATGTCTCCATAATTCAGGAGTATTTTAGCTACAAGGTCTAATCCCTGTTGTGAACCTACTGTTACAATAATTTCATCTTCGCTAACAGTAGTTTTTTCTTTAAGTTCTATTCTTTTAATAAGTTCTTGTCTTAGGGGTAAATATCCTTCGGATGAACCATATTGTAATGTAAATTCACTATGGTTTGTCAGTACGTGGTCGCAAGCTTCTTTAATAAGGTTAACAGGAAATAGAGCGGGGTCGGGCATTCCTCCTGCAAAAGATATAATATCGGGTTGTTCCAGAAGTTTCAACAGTTCTCGTATTGTAGAGCGTTTGGCAACTTTGATTCTTGCCGAAAGTTTATCCTTCAGAGATTTTCCCATTTCTCCCCCTTTTTACTGATGATACAAATGACTATAGCTGTAAAATCACTTACTTCTGAAATTACAGCTATAGTCTTCCTAATTATTTATATCTTATCGCCAAAATCTTTCTTGAATGCAGCTGCTAATTTTGTTCCCCAATCATTGATTGGATCTAATTTACCGACAAAGAATCTGAGTACCGGTGGTTCTTCTTTCCATGTTAATCCGCCTATTAATTCTCTGTTTTTATGAAGCCAAGCTACTCTATCAACGGCATATTCAAGTTGAGACATCGTATAAACTCTTCTTGGAACTGCGATTCTTGTAAGTTCTACATCTGCGTAAGCTTCGCTTCCATCCGGATTTCTTTCCATTGAAACTGTTCCTCTTTCCATTGCTCTTATACCTGATGCGATATAAAGGGCAGCGGTTACGGCGCCTGCTATATATCCTTCTTTTGGTATATGAGGTGCAAATTTTCTTGCATCAATGTGGCAACCTAATGCTCCCGGAGGTGTAACTACAGGTATCCCCTCGTCTTTAAGTCTTCCAACAAAGTATCTAACCTGTTCTACCGAGCATCCTGCAACTTCCGGATCCGTCATTTCTCTCATACCGACAGCCATCATACCTACTTCTCTTTGTGACATACCGCCATAGGTATAAAAGCCTTCATAAGCAGGCAACCAAGGGGATATTCTATCAAACAATTCTTTGTTATTTGTTGCGATACATCCGCCTCTGCAGCAGGTATTTTTTCTTCCGCTCATATAATATATATCAACAAGGCTGCATAATTCTTTTACTATTTCGGCAACGGTTTTATTTTCATATCCCTTTTCTCTTTCTTTTATCATATATGCGTTTTCGCATATCAAGCTTCCGTCTAATACTGTAAGGATACCGAGGTCTTTCGCTATTTTTGTGATTTCTTTGTAATTTGCCATAGAGAATGGCTGCCCACCGATTAAATTTGTGGAAGCTTCCATTCTGACATATGCCATTTTCTCTTTCCCGTATTTCTTGATGGTGTCTTTGAGTCTGTCCGGGGACATATTACCTTTGAATAACACCTGGCTGTCTGTCTTAAGTGCGTCATCTGTGTAAAGTTCGAGACAAGCCGGTCCACCTGACATAAGGTCAATGTGAACTCTTGTTGTTGTGAAATGATAATTTGTAGCAACGACATCACCGTTCTTGATGAATGTTTTTGCCAATAAATGTTCTGCAGCTCTTCCCTGGTGAACATTCATTACATATTTATATCCTAATACGTCTTGAACTGCATCGGCAAATTCATAAAATGTTCTGCTGCCGGCATAAGCGTCATCCGTATCTATAAAACCGGCCATCTGGTGATCGCTCATTGCATTTACTCCGCTATCCGTAAGCATATCAAGAAATATGTCTTTTGTCTTGAGCAGAAATGTATTATATCCTGCTCCTTTCATAGCTTCGGCTCTTTCTTTTGCGGGTACCAGAAAAACTTTCTGCACCATTCTCGCTTTGTGCATCTCCACAGGGATTTCTTTCCCTGATGATAATTTAAACCTCATTTTTCCCCCTTTTGTATTTTAAAATAACTTTGGCTACTTTAATTACTAAAAAAATACCTGTCAAGGTTTTTTATTTTCATAATTAGGGATGCCTAGTTATGAGAAAGAAATTTTTTTAATATAGTATAAACTTGCCACCAAAAGGAAAAAATTTATTGACTTATTGAATTTTAACAATAATAAATACTATTATGTTATACGGTATAATAATAGCAGGCGGCAGGGGAGAAAGATTCTGGCCCTGTTCAACACGAAAACATCCTAAACAGCTTATACCGATTGCCTCTTCCAAACCTATGATTGTTGAAACCGTTAACAGGATATTGCCCCTTATCCCAAGGAAAAAAATTATTGTAGTAGCGAATAAAGAATTGAATCCAATGCTTAAAAAGCTGACTCCCGGGGTTAAAAAACTATTGGAACCTTTTGGCAGGAATACGGCTTGCGCCATTGGTTATACTGCAATAAATCTGAAAGAAAATGATGTTATGGCCGTATTGCCGGCAGACCATTGGATACCTGACGGCAGAGAGTTTTTAAATACAATAGAACAGGCAGTAGAAATTGCGAATCAAGGTTGGCTTGTTACGTTTGGTATTACTCCTAAAAGGGCAGAAACCGGCTATGGGTATATAGAAGTCGGGGATGAAATTACAAATTCTATTTATAAAGTTAAGAATTTCAAAGAGAAACCAAATCAAAAAGAAGCGCAGGAGTTTATTCACGCGGGTAGGTTTTTATGGAATTCGGGTATTTTTGTATGGAGAGTAGATAAGATTTTACAGGCGTTTCATAGTTGTATGCCTGAACTTTATGATGACTTGATGAAATTAAAGAGAAGACAAATTTCATTGGTGCAGCTTTACAATAAGGCGCAAAATATTTCCATTGACTATGGTGTAATGGAGAAATGCCAAAATGTAGCCGTAGTAAAAAGTAATTTTACATGGGACGATGTCGGTTCGTGGACTTCATTGGAAAGGCTTCATTCTCTGGATAAACATAGTAATGTAAAATTGGGACTTCATAGTGGTATAGATACAAAGGATTGTATTATTGTATCTACAAACGGAGCAATAGCTACTATCGGGGTATCCGATCTTGTTATAGTTCAAAGCGATAACGTCGTTTTTATATGTGATAGGAATCGGATAGATGAGATAAAATCACTTGTTCGTCAAGTTGGGGAAGATAAGGATTTTGAAAAGTACCTTTAGAAGTTAATGTAATGCAAACATCTTGCTTGCTTATCAAAACGTTGAACGGAAAATTTTAGACAGGATTGACAGGGATTTGAAGAGAATTTCAAGAGATAAAAGAATGAAAAGAAAAATGAAAAAATATCATCAAGCTGCTTGCCTACCGTCAGGCAGGGAAGCTTGACTTACAATAAATGAAAAATCCTGATACAATTTATATAGTAAACTTTGGCGGGCAGTATTGTCATCTACTTGCCAGAAGAGTAAGAGAACAGAATGTTTATTCTGAAATAGTAAATCCTAATTCTATTCCTTCGGAGTTGCCAGCAAACGTAAAAGGAATAATATTATCCGGCGGGCCATCAAGCGTATATTGTGAAAATGCTCCTCAAATTTCTTCCAAATTGTTATATAAAGGAATTCCAATTCTGGGATTATGTTACGGGCATCAGCTTATTGCACATCAACTTGGTGGAAAAATAAAAAGAAGTAATAAAATGGAGTATGGGGTAGCAGAAGTAACAATAAAGAAACCTGTCGGTTTATTAAAAGGGTTAAAAAAATCCATTAAAGTATGGATGAGTCATGGAGATAGCGTAGTTTCTCTTCCGCCTGATTTTGAAGTTCTTGCGCATACAAAAAATTGTCCCGTATCCGCGTTTAAGCATAAAACTTATAAACTTTATGGTTTACAGTGGCATCCTGAAGTTGTGCATACTGAATATGGCGATAAGATGTTATCTAATTTTATTTTTGATATATGTAATTGTAAAGCAAACTGGAAACTCGAGGACTTTATTACTCGTTCCGTTAACGAATTAAAAGCCGAAATTGGGAATCGTAAAGCTATTCTTGCAATTTCCGGAGGCATAGATTCATCCGTAGCAGGCGCGCTTGGCGCAAAAGCTTTAGGTAATAATTTGACGACGGTATTTGTTGACCATGGGTTTATGAGGAAAGATGAAGCAGAAGAAGTTGCAAAAGTAATCAAAAAATTAAAAGTGAATTTTATAAAAGTTAATGCAGAAGAACGTTTTTTATCTGCCGTAAAAGGAGTTGTTGACCCTGAAAAGAAGCGAAAAATTATAGGGGAACAGTTTATAAGGGTTTTTGAAGAAGAGGCAAAGAAAGTAAATGCGGATTACTTGTTGCAGGGGACTATTTATCCTGACAGAATTGAATCCGGAAGTTCCCAGAACTCTGCCGTTATAAAGACTCATCACAATGTCGGGGGAATACCTTTGAATGTAAAATTTAAGAAAATAGTAGAACCTTTGAAAGAACTTTATAAAGATGAAGTCCGCAGGGTCGGGAAAAAGTTAAAATTACCACCCTTTATTATTAACAGACAGCCGTTCCCGGGACCCGGGTTAGCGGTTAGGATTATTGGAGATATTACTAAAGAGCGTTTAGAATTACTCAGAGAAGCGGATGCGATTGTAAGATATGAACTTGATAGAAGTAAGTTAAATTTATGGCAATATTTTGCGGTTTTGACGAATACTTATACTACCGGGGTTAAAGGCGACAGCCGTGCTTATGGATATACGATTGCCATTCGAGCTGTGGATTCCCGTGAAGCTATGACTGCTAAGTTTGTGGATATCCCGTATGAAATACTTGAAAGAATGTCGACAAGAATAACTAATGAGTTGACAGGGGTTAATCGTGTTGTATACGATATAACACATAAACCACCTGCAACCATTGAGTGGGAGTAAAATTAAATTTTAGATTGTGGATTTTGGATTGCGGAATAAACAGAAAACAAAAAAGGTTGAAAACTAATAAACAAAAGAGACTTTGGATTTGAGATATGTGTCTTGGAATACCTGTAGAAGTAGTAAAAATAAACGATGAGGAAACTGCGCTTATTGAATTGACGGGTGTGCAGAAGGAAATCAATATTCAGCTTGTTCCTCAGGTCAAGATTGGGGATTGGGTTATTCTACATGCCGGGTTTGCCATAGAGATAATAGATGAAAAAGAAGCAGAAAAGACATTAGATAGTTTTAGAGAATTAATGGAAGCAAGTAAATCAGCAACAAAAAAAAAAAACTAGGGGGAAAAATGATTTGTGAAAGTAAGAATGTAAAAAGTTTTCTGAAGAAAACATTATTAGCGATTGTTTTTGGTTTGATTGTTATGCCGGTATATGCAAGCGGACCGGATACTTTATGGACAAGAATTTATGGTGGGGATGAATGGGATTGGGGAAATTCTATACAGGAGTGTTCTGGAACAGGCGGGTATATAGTTACCGGAGGAACGTGGTCATTTGGGGTGGGAAAATCGGATGTTTATCTAGTAAGGATAAATTCGTCAGGTGATTCAGTTTGGGCAAGAAATTATGGATGGACGGATTATGAAGAAGGGCGTTGTGTTCAGAAATGTGGAGGCGGATATATAATTGCAGGTGAAATTGGCAGTCTATCCACGGATGTTCTTTTATTAAAAGTTAATGAGGATGGCGATTCATCATGGGCGGTAACTTTTGGTGGAAGCCAGAGCGAGTTTGGCCGTTCTATTCAAGTTTGCACGGATGGGAGTTTTATAATTGCAGGGTATACGAATTCTTTTGGCGCAGGTAAAAACGACGTGTATGTTATAAAAGCAAATTCTTTTGGAGATACGATATGGACGAGGACTTTTGGAGGGACAGAAGACGATTATGGTTATTCCATAGCGAAATGCGCGGACGGTAATTTTGTCATTGCAGGTTCCAGCAGAGTTACTACTTATGATGATGTCTATCTTATAAAAATAAGTTCAAGCGGAGATACTTTGTGGACAAGGACTTTTGGAAAGAGTAACAATGATTGCGCTTATGATGTTAAGCAATGTGACGATGGCGGGTTTATTGTTACGGGATATACAAAAACAGGAAGTGAAAAGGTGTATCTGATAAAAACAAATTCTTCAGGAGATACTTTATGGACAAGAACTTATGGTAAAACCGGGGATGATAGGGGATATTCCGTCCGGGAGTGTAATGATAATGGATTTATTATTAGCGGATATACCTCAACTTTAGGTGGCACATGGGAAGATGTTTACGTTATAAAGACAGATTCCACAGGGGATACTTTGTGGACAAGGACTTTTGGAAAGAATGGTGACGATAGAGGAAATTCTATTATACAATGTTCTGACGACGGATATATAGTTGCAGGGGTAGGAGAATATTTTACTTCCGGGCAAACAGATATGTATATTATAAGAATGGGTTCAGTAGGAATAAAAGAAATTGACAAAAGCATATCTAATAATTATGTATTATATCAAAATTATCCTAATCCGTTCTCGGATAGGACTGTTATTAAGTATAAAGTACCGAACAGGAGTAATGTGGCGATGAAAGTTTATAGTTTGTCCGGTAAGTTGGTAAAGACAATTTTAAATGGAGAAGTAGGGGCAGGTTCTCATACAGTGTGTTTAGATAAAAAGGATATAAAATCAGGTATTTATTTTTATAGTCTTGAAATTGGAAATTATAAAGAAATTAAGAAATTAACTGTATTAAAATAATAGGGGGGTATATGCGTAGAATTCTTTTATTAGTAATGGTTGTGTTAGTAGCCGGTTGTGCTCCTAAACGAAAAGAACCACAGTGTGTTATTAAAGGTAGAGTTAGAATTGGTAAGGAAACTGCAGCTAATGCAAAGGTGATGGTTGAAATTTGTAAGGGTTTGGATTGGCTTTCAGATACTAAATGGGAGACAACAACAGATAAATGGGGTGCATATAAAATTATAATTCCTCTTGATTGGTTCTCTTGCAGTTACAGAATAAGGGTTTCAGCTGTAGATACTATTATTCTTAAATATACTGATTATTATGGACATTACGATAAACTTGTATATAGGTATATAACAGGTTATAAACATGGCGTGATAAAATGGGCTGTAGACAAGAAAGATTTCAAAATTACGGAGAAGGATAGGCTTATTAGTGAAGATGAACGTATGAAGAGAGAAGGCTTAAAAGAGAAACGAATGAACGATTGATACCAGACTGTGTTATTAAAATAAAATAATAGAAAATAATCTACCTGATGCCGAATTATATAAGCTTATCCCGATAGCCCTCGGTATTAATCTAACTAGATCCAGAAAAACTGGATTATAGCAAATTATCCTTAGATTCTCCACGCTTAACAAGTTGGTTTTGGTATAGTGAATTAAAGTGATGGTTACAATAAGAAGATGCAATCAGATAACCAATAAAAAATTATCCCTTCTAAAGCGGATTAGTTCTTTTATGGTGGCGGTAGTATTGATATGTTTATCCAATTCTGTTTCGGGGGGGCTTGCTTCCAAGTATCTTTGTGACAGGGGAATAGAAAAAGATAAAGCCGTGGTATTTACTGAGGATTTTGAAGAACTTACTTTGGACGATGTTGCGGTGCGTTGGAATGACAACAGAAATCTTGATGGAATGTCGTTAGTCTCAGATGTACCACCAGTAAGTGCCGGCACTAAATCTCTACGGATAACTTCAATCATTGGTCAGAATGAAGGTGGGCTTCTTTACAAACGATTAGATACCCAGGGAGTTGGATACGATACCCTCTATGCCCGATTTTATGTGAAGTTTGCACCGAGTTGTCACCCGATTCATCATTTTGTTCAAATGGGAGGATATAATCCCCCAACAAATTGGCCACAGGGAGGTGCGGGAATAAGACCTGATGGCGACGACTCCTTCGTAAGTGGAATAGAGCCTTTCGGTGCGGCATGGAGGTGGGACTTCTACACTTATTGGATGCATATGAGGACTAATCCGGGCGGAAAATACTGGGGGAACGATTTTATTAATGACGATAGCCTTAAGGTAGAAAAGGACAAATGGATTTGTATAGAAATTATGATGAAGATGAATAATCCGTTGACTTCATATAATGGAGAACAAGAAGTGTGGATAAATGGAAACTCTTGGTATAAAGATGGTCAAAAGATAAGCCATTTGGGGTTGGGTTTTCCAAATGGAAACTGGATTTGGGATAGTTTTTCCCCGGACACAACGGGTTTACCATTTGAAGGATTTCAGTGGCGATTTGTAGATGCTCTTGACATAAACTGGTTCAAACTTGAGTTTTACATGACGGATGGGCTTAACGGACAAATGGACAGTGTTTTATTTGATGATCTTGTTATTGCTACAGAATATATCGGTCCAATGCCAGGGGTTGAGGAAGACCTCTCTCATAATGTATCGGCTATTTTACAAAACTATCCTAATCCTTTTAGCTCTCAAACCGTTATCAGATATCAAATTACAGGTATCAAGTCGGATGTGAGTCTTAAAATTTATAGTCTCTCGGGTCAACTGGTGCGAACCTTGGTAAATGGAGAATTATCTGCCGGTTATTACTCGGTGACGTGGAATGGAAAAGACGATAATAGCAAGTGCTTGCTATCCGGGATATATTTTGGAAAGTTAAAAGTAGGTGGCAAGTTTTCACAACCTCAAAAGTTGCTACTTTTAAATAGTAAATAAGGTAAAAATAAAAAGGCTTCATCTTTCGGATGAAGCCTTTTTATTAATAGGCGGAGTGAAATTTTTAAGTAGGCTTTAGATTTTTCCTTGACATTGTTTTAATTTTATGTAAAACCTAAAAATTATGATGTTATTGATTTTAGCAATTGCTATTCCTTTGTTTGGTTCGGCTTTATGTTTAGTTCTTAAACCTCGTGCAAGAGAAGCGTGTGCCATTGCATTAGTTGCTATTTCATTCATTTTAACTGTCTTGCTTATTCCTACCGTTATGAACGGGCAAACATATTGGATATCCCTATTAAATGCGGATTTTTTCAGTGTAAGTTTTGAATTGGATAAAATCGGGCTTGTATTTGCGCTTATGTTTTCGCTTCTTGGTTTAGTTGCGCTTATTTATTCGGTTAATTATATAAAAGAAAATGCCAACGAATATTATTTTATAACTACATTATTAATTGGTTCGCTTATGGGTGTGGCGTATTCCAATAATCTTATTTTGCTTTATGTTTTCTGGGAAATTGCGGCGTTCTGTACATGGCGACTTATTGGTTTTACGAGAAAAGCTGCGAACATTAAAATTGCGGATAAGTCATTTATGATGACTTTATTGGGGTCATCATTGATGCTATTGGGCTTTGTATTTATTTACCTTCAAAAAGGGACGCTTGACCTTGATTTATTGAGAGGGCAGACTCTTGATTCCCCGGAATTGATATTTAATCTTATTTTTCTTGGATTAATTGCGAAATCCGTGTGTTTGCCGATATATACATGGCTTCAGGATGCTCATCCTGTTGCGCCATCGCCTTCATCTGCACTACTTTCGGGAATAATTACAAAAATTGGAGTTCTTGCATTTGCAAAGATATGGGTTAGTACATTTAATTATACTGCCCAGTGGGTTATTCCTCTTGCTATAATTTCATCTATTATTGCGGGTGGAGCGGCACTTGTATCTAGCGATATGAAGAAGATAATAGCGTATTCTACGATATCCCAGATTGCGTATATTTTATTTGGGTTTGCCTTATTAAATGAGTTTTCAACAAATGCTGCGTTGCTTTATGCTTTTGCTCATGCTCTTGGAAAAGGCGGGTTATTCCTTGGCGCCGGAGTTGTAGAAAAGTATTTTAATACAAGGGATATTCGTAAATTAGGTGGTTTTATTAAAGTGAGTCCTATTACGGGGATAGGGTTCCTGTTCTGCGCAGCTTCCATTGCGGGGATACCTCCGTTTGGCGGATTCTGGGCGAAACTAATGATAATTATGGGGCTTCTGACTGCCGGACATATATGGATTGCAGTGTTGGCGATTTTCTCTGCAATGTTAACTTTATTCTATATGTGGCGTTTATTTGATGCAGTGTTCGTTGGCGATTTGAAGCAGAAATTCGATATTACTTTGAGTAAAACTATGGTTGCCTGTGTTCTTATATTAGGAATCTTATCTTTATTGATAGGTCTTTTTGTATCAAAGTTTCTTTTGTTGGTGAAATAAATCCTCGAGACAATTGACAGGTAGAATTAGAAGATAATTTCCAAATCCAAAAAAATAATTTTAGAATGCAAATTCACTAACAAACTTGAGACGTGGTTATCGCCAAAGAGTTTGTAAAAAATCACTTGCAATGTTTGGAAACTTTAAGTATATTAAAAAATTATGAGTTTAAAAGAAGATAAAATTCTGTCTGCACTTAATCCGCAACAACTTGAAGCGGTTACTTTTGGCGAAGGGCCACTACTAATTATTGCAGGCGCAGGAACAGGTAAAACCCGTGTAATTACTCACCGTATATCATATCTTATTTCCTCAAAAAAAGCAAAACCGAGTGAAATTCTTGCGCTTACTTTTACTGACAAAGCGGCGGAAGAAATGGAAAGACGGGTTGACTCATTGGTCCCTTACGGATGGGTGGGGACTAAAATCAGCACTTTCCATTCTTTCGGGCAAAGATTAATCAGGGAATTTGCGTTTGAATTAGGGATAAACCCGGATTTTAAAGTGTTGTCGACTACGGAATTGTTGTTTTTATTGAAAGAAAAACTGTTTGAATTTCCGTTGAATTATTTCCGTCCGCCATCTAACCCTACAAAATATTTATATGCTTTTTTGAATTTAATTTCAAGGGTCAAAGACGAGGATGTAAATGTGGAAGAGTATTTAAAATACGCAAAAACCAATTTAGATATTAATATGGAGACTGAGTTGAAAGAAGGATTTACAAGGCAAGTTGAAATTGCCAACTGGTATCAGAGTTATGAAGAATTACTAAGGAATACGGGATATGTAGATATTCAGGATTTAATAGCTTTACCGATAAAACTTTTCCGTACCAGACCGAGTATATTAAAGCGCGTTCAATCGCAGTTTAAGTATATATTAGTAGATGAGTTCCAGGATACGAATTACGCACAGTTCCAGTTCCTTAAGTTTTTAGCCGGTGAAAATCCTAATTTGACCGTAGTAGGTGATGATGACCAGTCTATTTACAAGTTTCGTGGTGCGTGCCTTTCAAATATATTAGGATTCAAAACAACTTATCCCGATACTCATACCGTTATTCTTAACAGAAATTATCGTAGTCTTCAATCTATTCTTGATGTTGCTCATAGACTTATTACATTTAACAATCCGTACAGGTTGGAGACGGAGCTAAAAATCGATAAATCCATTATTGCGGATTCGAAAAGCAAGCGAAATGGGGTAAAATACTGTCAATATCCTACTGTTTCGGAGGAAGCAGATGCGATAGTTGACTACATCATAGAAAACGTTGCAAAAGGATATAAATACAGTGATTTTGCGATACTTGTGCGGACTAACGGCGGGGCGGCGCATTTTTTAGCTGCTTTGAATTTGAAAGGAATCCCATGGCTTTCGGATGGGGGAGAGAGTCTTTACGATAGGGAAGAGGTAAAGGTTTTACTTAATTTTCTACGCGTAATCAGTAATTCTTCCGACAGCCAGGCTTTGTATGATGTTATAAGTTCCCCCGCGTATAAGCTTAATTCTCCCGACCTTTATAAATGTATGAGTTTTGCGCATTTGCGTCACTTAAGTTTATACGATGCTTTGAATAAAGAATTGGAAATCTCTGAAAAGGGAACAGTTATTATTAAAAAGTTTTTGAATGATTTTGAGTTTTTCAGCAAATTAGCTTCGGTTAATTCGGTGAGCAAAGTTCTTTACGAATTTCTTGTCCGGACGGGGTGGCTGAATAGTCTTGTTGCAAAACCTTCGATAGAAACGGAAATTCGTATGAAAAACATTTCAGAGTTTTTCAAACTGGTTGAGTATATAATGGATGTTATTTCAAACAACAAATTGCCATTTGTCATAAATTATATAGACAGTTTAATTTCATTGGGAAGCAGTCCGCCTTGCGCACAGGCGGATTTTGATGCCGAAGCGGTGCGTATTTTGACCGTTCATAAAGCAAAAGGACTTGAGTTTAGAGTCGTTTTTTTACCTGCGCTTGTGACGGATAATTTTCCACATTACAAAATGCCTACACTGGTGGAAATACCATTGGAATTAATAAAAGAGCAGATGTTACAGTTGTCAGAAGAGGAAATTCATTTACAGGAAGAACGGCGGTTATTTTATGTAGGATTGACGCGGGCAAAAGAAACACTGATTTTAAGTTCAGGGGTAGATTACGGTGGAAAAAGGGAAAAGAAACTTTCCCAGTTCGTTATGGAGACGTTGGATATACCAAAAGCAGAGCTTATGACTGAGAAAGCCGAGACTCTTAAAAAAATATCGAGATATAAAGACGTGAAAGCAATACAGTTGAATTTACTTAAAGATATTCAGCTGGTTGAACTGTCAAGTACCGGCATAGATGATTGGTTGGGGTGTCCTCGTAAATACTGGTATTTGCACTGGCTCAGGATTCCGACTCCGAAACATCATGCAATGATTTACGGAGGTTCGGTTCACAAGGCAATAGAATCTTACTTGAAATACAAGAAATCAGGAAGAACGTTATCGTTAGAAGCTACAATTCGTGTTTTTGAATCTGCATGGGAGAGTGAGGGGTTTATTTCAAGGGAACATGAAGATGAGCGTTACCAAAAGGGAAAAGAAGTTTTAAGACAATTCTGGGAGCAGGAAGAACAATCGGGTAGGAGTCCTTTATATGTAGAAGAAGAATTTTCATTCATTTGTGATTATGTCAAAGTAAGGGGGAGATGGGACAGAGTAGACGAAGGTGGAATAATAATAGATTATAAGACAGGGGATGTTAATACTGTTATTAAAGCAAACCAACGGGTGCGCGGAAGCGTGCAACTGCCGGTTTATGCATTAGCGTATTTTGAAAGATTTAAAAATGTACCGAACCGGGTAGAGTTTCATTTTGTTGAAGGCGGGGTAGTTGGGGAGTTAAAAGATATTCCAAAAAAGATAGAAAAAGCGCGGGAAACGATTAAAATAGTGGCAGATGGAATACGGTCGGGTGATTTTGATATGCGTCCAAGTTATCCCGGGGTGTGTGAGTATTGTTCGTGCAAGACGTTGTGCCCGTATAAGAAATAGAAATGATTATATTAATGATTTTTTGTTATATAAGTAATCCTTCTGATTGGCAATTATTAAGGAATATGCGGGTGGTCAATTCTATCAGTGCAGGGAACAGGTATGTTTATTTTGCAGGGGAAGGGATATTAAGATACGATAAGCTTTTTCAAAAGTATGAAGTTCCGGTTTCAAGAGATGCGCTTCCATTGGATATTAAATTAATTCAACAAGATATTTATACGGGGGAAGTCTGGTTCACCACACCTAAAGGGCTTGGTAAATATACGCCTACTTTTGAGAACTATAAATTTACAGATATGAATAATATCGCAGGAGTATGTTCTCTTGGGGTTTCGGATAGATATATATATTTACGAAACGGGAATAAATATATTAAAGTAGATAAATTCTCAGGGTCTTCGGATGTTACGGATTCTGTGCCTAAACAAATAAATTGGGAACCTAAAAATTCACCGCAGGAGTATTCGTGGTTGGCACCGTGGTATACAATGGATAAATCTCTTAACAGGTATCCCGTTGTTTGTTCGGAAGTAGATGAACAATTCTTGTGGGTAGGCACTTCCGGGGATGGGATTTATAAATACAGTGCGGCGGGATTTAATTTGCTGGAGCATTGTTTATACGGGTTTCCTTCGGGACGCATAATGTCTTTGTTTAAGACGGGGGATACTTTATGGTTTGGGGCTTTGTCGGAGATAGGGAATTATGTTATCGGACAGGGGACTTTTAGTTCGTATTTGTTTTCCAACACAATCAATCTTTTGAATTCAGAAATTACGGCAATGGCTTTTAATGATAAGTATATGTGGTTTGGAAGTCAAACCGGACTTTCACAGTTTAATAAATCAAGAAATATATGGTATAATTTTGTAGAAGCGAGCGATGTATTGTCGCTTGCGGTAAAAGGAGACGAGTTGTGGATTGGAACTAACAGCGGGTTGTTAAAGTTGACAAATGGCTATATGGGAACGGTAATTAAAAATGTCTGTGTGAACGATGTAGTGGTTTGTTCTACGATGGTATGGATAGCTACTGATAGGGGTGTATTTTCTTTGAATGATACAGGCTGGGTTCAATTTAATGACCCGGACAAAATTATGAGTCATGGGGTTTATAGTTTATTATTTGACGAATACGGAAAATGGTTTGGCGCTAAACAGGGGTTATTGGTATATAAAAAAGATAATAGTTGGGATAGGTTTAATTATCCCACGGTTTTACCGGGCGAGAGAATTATGTGTCTTGGAACGGATGAAAATACGCTTTATGTGGGAACGGATAGGGGAGTAGGGGTTTTTAATAAGAACAGCAAGTCGTGGAACAGGTATGACGAAAAAAATTCGTATATTAATGGGGTTGTTTATTCCGTTGTTGTGGATAAAGGTTATGTATATTTTGGAACGGATAACGGGATTGTAAAGTTGAAAAGATAGGGATATTAGGTTGTGGATTTAAGTTTTTTCAAGTGGTCTCTGACATCAAGGTAGTCAATATTATAGAGGTATATTTCTTCAAAGGCATTGATTGCTTTCTCGGCGTAGCCCATTGTTTCATAAGCTACGGCAAGTCCATATTTCAGAGTGTAATAATCATCGTTTGATTTGTTTTCCTCTTCAAGAGCACGATTAAAAGCGTTTATAGCAACATCAGGCTTGTCTTTTTTTAAGAAGCAATAACCGAGTTCTTTTAAGGATTTTAATCTTTCTTGTTGAGTAGCTGTTGAGAGCTGAAATTCTTTTATTGCGGCATCATAGAAACCCAAGCTTTTGTATTCCAATCCAATTTTATAGTGGTCTCTTTTTTGGGGGGAAGTTGTTGCTATCTTGAGTTCGTTCATAGCGTGGAGAAGTAATTGAAAATCTTTTTCATTATCCAGAGGCTTGTCATCATCTTGTGCTTTTGTGGGAGGAACTACGCTTTTTGTAATTGTAGGGTTAGAAATGTTTTCCGAAACATTAGTCTTAAGTGGAGTATTGGTTGGGGATGGAATATTGGTTTTAATGGGGATAGAAGTTTCAGGTTCTTTTTTTACAGGTGGAGGTGGTTCCGAATATGAAGGAGTTGGTTTCTGGACGTTTTCAGGGGTGTTTTGTGGCTCGTATGCTTTTTCATATTCAGGGGTAACAATATTTTCTATTATTGGTGCCGGTTGTTCTTCAAGATTTAGAGTTGGGGGATCTGCTCTACTGTCAGAAGCGGCCGAAAATATTGAATCTAATTCGTTATCGTGAAAGTTTGATTTTTTATAATATTCTTCTACTTCTGCTTTTAACTTTGGGTCACTTGAAAGCAAGGATATAAGTTTTCTATAGTGGACAGGTTTTTTCAGAGCTCCTCTATTTTTGGAATTAGACTGGAGATAATGTTTAAAAGCTTCTGCAGCTTCATTCAAAAGACCTATTTCTGCATAAAAAACAGCCAGATTAAAATATAATTCCGTATATCCCGGTATAAGTCTCAGTGCTTTTTTACATACTGCAATGCCATTTTCAAATAACCCTTCAGTCTCATACAGGTCAATAGCTCTTAAATACTCGGGAAGGGCATCATTTAAGCTGCTCATACGAACATAAACATCTCCTATGAGATTGTATATATTGGCGTCTTCGCTTTCTTCTAACAATTCACGGTATAAAGCAATAGCTTTTTCCCACTCCCCGATTACCACATAAGCACGTGCCTCTCTTTCAACCTGAATTCGTTTAAGCATATTTATTTTTTAGTTTATTTTTGTGGAAGTGTCAAGAAAAAAACAGAAAACGGAAAATTTCACCTAATCGGATAATCCTCTTGCATTGCAAAGTCGAAGTAAATAATTACGAAGGATAAAAAAGTGCTTCAATGCATCGTCTCATACAAAACAGATGTCGCAAAAACACCGTTTTCTCGAAATAAACAACGGATAAATAACTTACTAATAATAAGAAGTCAGACAATCCACAACCGAGGCGGGATATTTCAAATGTTTGACTTAACTTGCCGGAAAATGTAATTTATTTTAGTGAGAGATAAGTATTTTGAAAATTTTCCTTGACTTATAAAAAAAAACAGCTAAAGTGAAAAACTTATTATAACAAATAATAACAAATTGTTTAACTTTAACCATTTTGTCTGTAAGTTGTAAAAAAGAGGCTATTTATGTTTAATAAATCTTTAGTAATTTGCGCAATTTTGGCTGTTTTTTCCACAAGTTGTAAGAAGAATGATAGTAAAATATTAGCGAAGGTTGGCAAATCCGTTCTTACGGAAGAGCAATTTTATTCTCTTATTCCACCGGAATATGCGGCTTCATTAGGCATAGACCAAAAGAAAGAGTTAGTAAAAATGTGGATTAATACGGAACTTTTATATGAAGGAGCCGTGAAGTCCAAGCTTAATAAAGAAGCAGATGTAAAATTAAAACTTGTTACTTTACAAAAACAGATGTTGGCGAATGATTATCTTGAAAAGTATTTATCTAAAATAAGCGGTGTAACTGAACAGGATGTAAAAAAATATTTTGATGAAAGAAAAGATTATTATAACACTGAGAGGGAAATTGCACAAATAATAGTAAGAGATGAGGTAGACGCGAATAAGGTTATGGCTCAACTCAAAGAAGGATTTGATTTTTCTAAGCTCGCGAAAGAATATTCCATTGATTCTGCATCTGCGTTTAATGGTGGCGTAATGGGGTATATCCGTGCAGGCGACCTTTCTATTCCGGAGTTAGAAGAAGCATTATTCTCGTTAAAAGAAGTTGGTGCGGTAAGCGCTCCAACCAGGACGATGTATGGGTATCATATAATAAAACTACTAGGAACAAAGCCGGTTAAGGATGGGGAAGTAACTTATGAAAAAATGAGAGAAAAGATTCATAATGCTCTTACTATCCCGAGAAGAAATGCGGCAGTGGATTCTTTATTATTGGGGCTTCGCAAAGACATAAAGGTAGTAGAGAATTATGATTTGTTAAAATAGGAGATTAAATGGGAGTAAATTTAAAGGAAGAATACGCTAAAAATATTGTGCCGAAGTTAATGAAACAGCTTAAATATACTAATACTTATGAAGTTCCGGAATTAAAAAAGATTACGATAAATATGGGGATTGGGGAAGCCGTCCAGGAGCCCAAGATACTTGATGAAGCATGTGAACAATTGGCTACGATAACGGGGCAGCGTCCGTTAATAACAAAGGCACACAAATCAATATCTTCTTTCAAGTTGGTACAGGGCAAGGCGATTGGTTGTAAAGTAACGTTAAGAAAAGAACGGATGTATGAGTTTTTAGAAAGATTAGTAACTTTTGCTCTTCCCCGTGTTCGTGACTTTAGGGGATTAAATCCCGATTCTTTTGATAAGAAAGGAAATTACAGTTTTGGTATTGTAGAACAGAATATATTTCCTGAAATTTCTTATGACAAAGTAAAACTTGTTTTAGGTATGGATGTGACATTTACAATTAGATGTAAACATAAAGAAGATTCGTTAGAATTATTAACCGCTTTTAATATTCCATTTAAGAAATCTTATGGCAAAAAAGTGTCTGGTAATAAAACAAAAAAGGGAACCTAAGTATAAGACCCGTCGTTATCTACGCTGTCAGCTATGCGGTCGCCCAAGAGGTGTTTATCAAAAATTTGGGCTATGCAGGATTTGCTTCCGACAACTTGCACTTCGTGGTCAGATTCCGGGTGTAAGAAAAGCAAGCTGGTAGAGTTAGTTCACTAAATAATGAAATTAGTAGTCTCAATTTCTCCTCATATACATAGGGATATATCTATCTCACGTATAATGTATACAATAATAATTGCACTAGTTCCTGCTTTTATATGGTCTATATACTCATTTGGTATTCGCGCATTATGGCTTGTTATTATTTCTTGTGGAGCGGCGTGTTTAACGGAAGCAATAGTTCAAATACTTATAAAAAGAAGACGGACTTATTTTGATGGGAGCGCAATATTAACAGGAATGTTACTTGCATTTAATTTGCCGGTAAAGACTCCTTTCTGGATACCAATAGTGGGAGTTATTTTTGCGATAGTCGTTGCGAAGCAAACTTTTGGCGGGCTAGGACATAATTTTATTAATCCTGCTCTTGCCGGGAGAGCTTTCATAGTGGCTTCGTGGCCACAAGCAGTTACTGGATTATGGTCGGCGCCTAAATTCGGAACGATTAGTGATATAAATGCAATCACAAATGCGGCTCCATTAGGGGTATTAAAAATGAATTATGAAAATCCTGCAGTAGTATCCATGCTAAACTCCGGGGAATCAATTAAAAATTTATTTTTAGGAATGCAGGGGGGGGCACTGGGTGAAGTATCATGTATTTTTCTGTTGCTTGGAGGAATTTTTCTCATAGTAATGAAATATATTGATTGGCGTATTCCATTGTCATATATAGGTACTGTAGGAATATTAATGCAGATATTTTATATGTTTGGTTTAACTCCCGTGAATGGTATTTTCCATATTCTTGCGGGAGGGTTATTTCTCGGTGCTTTTTTTATGGCTACAGATTATGTAACATCTCCTATAACTCGTGAAGGGAGGTGGATTTTTGGCGTAGGGTGTGGAATTATAACCGTGTTTATCAGACTATGGGGAGCACAACCGGAAGGTGTCTGTTATGCAATTTTGCTTATGAATTGTTTTGTCCCGTTAATAGAAAGATCATTAAAACCAAAAATATTTGGTCAGATTAAAATCTTATCTTGACAATTATAAAAATTTGGACTATTTAAGGAGGTAAAATTATATGAAACTATTACCATTTAAAATGCCTCAAGCGGTAGAAGTGGAAGAATCTACTGATGAATATGGCAAATTTGTTTTTTCTCCCCTTGAACCTGGCTTTGGTATGACAATAGGAAACTCTCTAAGACGTATTCTTTTGTCATCTATACAAGGAGCGGTTATTTCAGCTATTAAATTTGATAATGTTCCGCATGAATTTTCTACAATTCCCGGTGTTTATGAAGATTTGTCTCAAATTATTCTTAATCTAAAGAAAATAAACATAAAATTGATAAATAAGCTGGAAAAGAAGCTTTCTCTTAAAGTAAATAAAAAGGGAGAAATAACTGCAGGGGATATTAAGGAAGATAGTGAATGTGAGATAATAAACCCCGAACAGCTTATTTTGACAGTTACGGACGATATAAAAGATTTCAGTGCGGAACTTTTTGTTACTACCGGAAGAGGCTATGTGGCTGCTGAATTTTTGAAGAAAGAATCTGAAGTAGGATTAATTTATTTAGATGCATTTTATTCACCGGTTCGCAGAGTTAAATACAAGATTGAACACACACGAATTGAGCGAAGAACGGATTATGATAAATTAATTTTAGAGGTGTGGACAAACGGGCAGATGATTCCTGAAGATGCCGTTTCATTGGCTTCTACAATTGCAAATGACCATTTTAACATATTTACGTTGTTAAGAAAAGAAGAAGAAATTGAAAGAGTGCAGGAGATGGATGAAACAGAGAAAAAGTTAAGAGATACTCTTGCAATAAGAATAGACGGACTTGAACTTTCGGTAAGAGCACATAATTGTTTAAAAGCAGCTAATATTGGAACATTGGGAGACCTTGTCCAAAAGACTGAAGCGGATATGTTACAATATCCTAATTTTGGTCGCAAATCGTTAGCCGAACTTATTGAATTATTGGCAAGATATAACCTTATATTTGGTGCAAAACTTCCATTTAATATAGGAGAAAATGAGACACGGGAATAAAGTAAAAAAATTAAATCGCACGAAATCTCATAGAAAAGCGACGCTATTTAACCTGATGCGGAATGTTTTTACACATTACGGGATTGTGACTACTATTTTAAAAGCCAAAGAGTCGAAGAAGGTTATTGACAGAACGCTTACATTTGCTAAAAAGGGAAATGCCAGTCGTTATGAACTAAATAAAATATTGAGAAACGATAAAAAGATAATAAAACATCTTTTGACGACTATTGTTCCTAAACTTGGTGAACGTAAGAGTGGCTTTACGAGAATAGTAAGATTGCCTCCTCGCAAAGGTGACGGAGCACAGCTTGCATTCATTGAACTATTAGGGTTTGATGAAGAAAGAAAGAAAAAGATAGACGCAAGAGAAACTAAACGGAAAGAAAAAGAAGAAAAAAGACTCAAAGGTGAAGCGGTATAGGTCTCAAGCGTAGAGATTTTGGTTTTGTGTGCCACAGTTTAACTTCAGGAAAACTAAACTATTACCTGTTAATACGTAAGTAATTAAATTATTAGGGAGGTTAATTATGAAAAAGATAGCTGTAGTTTTGGTTCTGATTATTTTAGGGACAACTCAAGTATTTCCAATAAGTGTGGGTGTTAAAGTTCCATTTAATGGGTTGCATAAAACAGAAACAAGTTCAAATGGAAATCAATACTGGTTTGGCGGGGGAGTTTCTATTGAAGGTAATTTCTTTTTTTTGAATCGCAAATTTAGCTGTCCTCAATGTGGAAAAGAATATACAAAAATGTTCAGTGCAATACCTACTTTTGGCATTGAATTAAATTACAATTATGAAACAAGCAATGGAAAAGATACGAGTGTAACTACTTATGAATCTGTTAAATATAAAGAAACCGGCAATGTATTTTCTTTGTTGGTAAAATATTATTTTCCTTTAGAGGAAGAAGCTAAATGGTGTCCATTTGTGGCTTGTGGCCCTAAATTCAGGATGTATAATAGAGAGATAACACTAAATGACACCTCCTCTTCTAATACTGATATTACGGAAATGAAATTTATGGCTCCTGTAGGGGTTGAGTATAGAATCAATGAAAAAACAAGATTCATCTGTTTTGGAGAGTTAAGTTTTAATTTTGGGGCTGTTACTGAAAATAGTAGTTATGGCAGTATATTTTACGGTTTAGGTATTGGAATTAAACAAATTTTATAAGTTAGTAAAGGTCAGGATAACCCGCTAATTTTTTGAATTGTTAGTGCTTTTCCGGTATCGGCATCAATTTCTATAATTATTCCGTTTAATTTTCCTTCTCCTTGAGCAGGTTTAAATTCTATAGGAATACCGGTAATAAAATGTTGAATATATAATTCTTTGACCATTCCACCTATTGAATCTTGTGTTCCAGTCATCCCTACGCTTGATATGTAAGCAGTCCCGCCGGACATAATTTTTTCATCGCTAGTTTGGGCTATGGTATGTGTTCCAACTACTGCGGATACTTTGCCGTCTATCCAGTAGCTAAAAGCTTGCTTTTCTGCGGTGGTTTGGGCATGGAAGTCAACAATAATTATTTTAGCAGAAGAACTAATTTTTTCTATTTCCGTTAGTCCCGTTCTAAAAGGACAGTCAATATTGGCAAGAAAGGCTCTGCCAAGTAAGTTTATTACTGCTATGCCTCCCGGGTAAATAGCGCTTCCGATACCCGGAACACCCGGTGGGTAATTCAGGGGACGCAATATGGAACATCCTGTTGTGGCATTGCCTGAAGTAAAAAATTCTATCATTTCCTGTTTGCCCCATACTCTTTCGCCGGTTGTTATGCAATTTACACCATTATCAGCAAGAATCACAGCATCTTCAGGCGTAATGCTATTTGCGCTTTTACTTACGCATTCAGCATTTGCAATGACGAAATCTATAGTATGTTCTTTTATCAGAGAGGGTAGTTTTTTTATGGTAACTTCTTTCCCGGGATTACCTATTATGTCACCTATGAATAATATTTTCATTCTATGTGAAATGTAGAATACTTGAATAATGAAAAAAATCAAGAAAAAATTGACTTTTATAAGAATATATATAAAATAAAAAATATGAAAATAGGTATTCTTGGAGCAGGAAACTGGGGAACTACACTGGCGATAATGCTTAGCGATAAAGCAGATGTGAATTTATGGACGATAGAAAAAATAGAAGGCAGGGAAAATACCAAATATTTACCGGGTTACAAAATACCGGATAAAGTAAATATTACTTATGATTTTGATGACGCAATAGACTCTTGTTCCATTATTATTTTGGCCGTTCCTTCACAGGTGATGCGAGATGTAGCAAAATTATTATATAAGAAAACGAATGCCGTGTTGTTGTGTGTTTCAAAAGGTTTAGAAAAAACTACGCTTAAAAGAATGTCTGAAGTTTTATTTGAGGAAACAGGGGTTCCTGAAGACAATATTTGTGTTCTTGCGGGACCAAGCATAGCAAGAGAGGTAATCCGTGGCGTGCCTACGAGTTGTGTTTGTGCATGCAAGAACAAAGAAAATGCGAAATTAGTGCAAAGTATTCTGAATTCCAAAACATTCAGGGTTTATACGGGTTCAGATGTGATTGGAGCGGAACTTGGCGGAGCATTAAAAAACATAATTGCCATAGCAGCCGGTATTTGTGATGGATTGGGACTTGGAGCCAATACGAAAGGTGCGTTACTTACAAGAGGGATAAGAGAAATTATCCGTTTAGGGGTAGTTATGGGTGCAAATACTGATACATTTGCAGGGCTTTCAGGTATTGGAGACCTTATAACTACATCGTTTAGCACGGATTCCCGCAACCATAAAGTGGGTGAATTGATTGGAAAGGGGTATCCTATGGAATACGTTCGTGATAAGATGGTTGAGGTGGCAGAGGGAATAGACACAACATCCGCAGCAGTAGAGTTATCTGAAAGATACAATGTAAGTATGCCTATAACACAAGAAGTATACGAAGTGCTTTTTAATAAAAAATCCCCTTTAACAGCTATAGAAGCTTTGATGGCAAGAGAACTTAAACCTGAAAATTTGTGAAAAAACACAGGCTGAAGCCTATAGCTACCAACTGTCTATCAAGGAACGCAGACTAGCGTCTGCGACTACTAAGTATCTTTTTCAGAAACTGTCCTGTATAAGAGGATTTGCATTTTGCAATGTCTTCCGGTGTGCCTTGTGCGACTATTTCCCCGCCTGCATCTCCGCCTTCCGGGCCAAGGTCAATTATCCAGTCTGCACATTTTATGACTTCCGGATTATGCTCAATAACTACAACCGTATTTCCTTTATTTACAAGTCTATTTAATACGGCAAGTAGTAGCTTTACATCTTCAAAATGTAGTCCCGTAGTAGGCTCATCCAGTAAATACAAAGTATTCCCTGTAGCCATTTTAGATAATTCCTTTGCCAGTTTAACTCTTTGCGC
The DNA here is from genome assembly GCA_028716385.1 of bacterium. Lineage (GTDB taxonomy): Bacteria > Hydrothermota > UBA3073 > JACQXS01 > JAQTXJ01 > JAQTXJ01. The sequence continues at coordinate 80,615 of JAQUPX010000002.1, forward strand.
TTCCCCGCCGGATAATTTGGGAGCAGATTGACCTAATTTAACATACCCAAGCCCTACATCGCAAAGAAGCTGTAATTTATTTACAATTTTTGGTATCTCACTGAAATGTTCCAGTGCTTCAGTTATGGTCATTTCAAGAATTTCAGATATGTTTTTAGATTTATATTTGATTTCCAATGTTTCACGATTAAATCTTTTCCCCTTGCAGGCTTCACATTCAACATAAATATCTGCTAAAAAATGCATTTCTACTCTTATTAGCCCATCCCCTTCACAGGCTTCACATCTGCCACCACGCACATTGAAAGAAAACCTTCCCATATCATATCCCCTTACTTGAGATTCTTTTAGTTGTGCGAACAATTCTCTTATATGAGTAAAAACTCCCGCATAAGTAGCCGGGTTTGAGCGTGGTGTCCTACCTATTGGGGATTGGTCTATGTTTACGATTTTATCAATTGCTGCAATATTTTGTATGGATATATGTTCTCCCGGGACGACTCTTGAGTGCCAAAAGTGTCTTGCAAGTGCAGGATACAGAGTGTCGTTTATTAGACTTGATTTCCCTGAACCGGATACCCCCGTTACGGCAGTAAATGAATGTAACGGGATTTTAGCATTAATAGACTTTAAGTTGTTATGTTTTGCGCCTTTTATTTCAAGGTATTCTCTGGGTTTTCTACGAACTTCAGGTTTTTCAATTTCACATCTCCCTGATAAATATTTACCGGTCAACGAGGTTCTGCTTCTCATTATATCTTCCGGGGTTCCCTGAGCAACGATTTTCCCTCCTGTCTCACCGCCTCCGGGCCCCATATCAACTATCCAGTCAGCCTGAAGAATTGTGGACTGGTCATGCTCAACGACTATAAGAGTATTTCCTACGTCTCTTAAATGTTTTAAGGTATTTACCAATCTTTCCGTATCTCTTTGATGTAGACCTATTGTAGGCTCATCTAATATATAAAGTATTCCGGTCAACCCTGCTCCGATTTGTGTCGCAAGCCTTACTCTTTCGTCTTCACCGCCTGATAGGGTATCTGCGTTTCTTGAAAGGGTAAGATAGTCCAGTCCGACATCAAGCAGGAATTTCAATCTTCGTTTTATTTCTTTTATTATTTCGGGAGCTATTTTTTCTTCCGAAGGTGTTAATTTCAGTTCTTCAAAGACTTTATACGCTTCTTTTATTGTAAGTTTGGTAATGTTGCTTATATTCTTATCCCTTATTTTAATTGAAAGAGATTCAGGTTTGAGCCTTGAGCCTTTACATTTTGGACAGGGAGTAGTTACCATATATTTTCCTATTTCCCATCTTACCCATTCCGATTCTGTTTCCCTGTATTTTCTCAATAAGAAAGGAACGACTCCATCGAAATATTCATCCCCATAAATAAGTAACTTTTTAACTTCCTCTTTTAGTTTTTCATATGGTATATCAAGAATTTTTTTATCAATGGAATACCTCGAGAAAAGTCCCATTAATTCCCAGTGCAGTTTTTTCCTTGGTTCCCCCCACGGTTCTATCACGCCCTCATTTATTGTTAAAGTTGGGTTTACGATTAGTAATTCGGGATCGATATCCAGTTTTACTCCTAACCCTCCACATTCCTGACATGCGCCGTAAGGAGAGTTAAAAGAGAACAATCTTGGAGATAATTCTTCATAAGAGACATCACATATAGGACAGGATAATTTAGTGCTGAATATATGAAGTTTTTCATCCCTGCCTACGTCAAGACTTCGGCAGGCAGGCTTACCTTCAAGAATAAAAATTATTCCTTCACCTTCATGGAGTGCTATTTCACAGGAATCGGCTAAACGAGACCTGATATCCGGGTTAACTGTTAATCTGTCAACGACAATTTCAATATTATGTATTTTATAACGGTCAAGAAGTGGGGGAGTGTCTATATCGCATATTTTGCCGTTAACTCGTATACTAATGAATCCTTTTCGTTTTATTTTGGTAAACAACTCATGATATTCACCTTTTTTACCTCTTATTATCGGGGCAAGAACCTTGATTTGAGTATCTTTCGGAAATTCAAGAATGCGATTAACAATCTGGTCGACTGTTTGAGAAGTAACTTGCCTTCCACATTTATGACAAAACGGGATTCCGATTCTTGCAAAAAGAACTCTCAGGTAATCGTAAATTTCAGTAACTGTAGCAACGGTTGAACGTGGATTTTTGGATAATGCGCGCTGGTCTATTGAAATAGCAGGGGATAATCCTTCAATATAATCAACATCTGGTTTTTTCATTATGCCAAGAAATTGTCTTGCGTAAGAGGAGAGGGATTCCACGTATCTGCGTTGCCCTTCAGCATATATCGTATCAAAAGCAAGTGATGATTTGCCTGAGCCTGAAAGACCTGTAATGATTACAAGTTTGTTTTTGGGGATTTCAAGACTTATGTTTTTCAGGTTATGAACTCTTGCGCCTTTAATAATTATTTTATCGGGTAACATAAGGGTAGATTAAACAGATATTTTAAAAGAAGTCAAGCTTTTTGACATCATGGGATTTTTCCTTGACAGATAAGTTAAAAAATATACAGTTAACTGTATATTAACAAGATGGTTTATCGTTATGCTGAAACGAGTATTTGACATTTTAGCTTCATTAATCGGGTTAATTATATGTATCCCCGTTTTTATTATCGTTGCTATTTTAATAAAGTCCGATTCAAAGGGGTCGGTTTTTTATGGCGGGTCCAGAGTCGGTATAAAAGGCAAAAAGTTCAAACTCTGCAAATTCAGGACAATGAAGCCGGATGCAAGTAAAAAAGGACCGGCTATTACTTACAGTGATGACCCTCGTATAACGAAAATAGGAAAATTATTGCGCAGCACAAAAATAGACGAATTACCCCAACTTTTGAACGTATTGAAAGGCGAAATAAGTTTTGTGGGACCAAGGCCGGAATCTCCTTTCTATGTGGAAAAATACAATGCAGAACAGTTAAAGGTGCTAAATGTTAAACCCGGGATAACAGGGTTGGCCCAGTTAAAATTCCCTGCAGAAGAAAGCATACTAAAAGAAGAAAATTTGCAGGATGATTATCTTTATAATATACTTCCCCAGAAATTGGTTTTAGATATGGAATATATCAAAAACTACTCTTTTATACTTGATTTGAAAATTCTATTCCAAACTTTGTCAATATTGTTAAAAGGCAGGGGACAAAATAAGGCAAAATAAGCTTTGTAGAAAGCAGGGGAGAGGGTAAAATGATTTCAATATTAATGTTTCTTTCCTCCTTAGGTGGACTGACAATTGGAGGGACAACGAGTAATCTGCAGGACATAAAAACTATAAAACTTCTTGCACCTGTTTTAATTTCCGACAAGTTGTTTATGCAAACAGTAAAAGATAGAAAAAGCAGCAGGGAATTTTCGGACAAAGAACTCAGTTTGCAAAACCTATCCAATCTACTGTGGTGTGCAAACGGAATTAATAGACCGGAAAGTGGGAACAGAACAAGCCCTTCAGCGCGTAACAAACAGGATATAGATATTTATGTAGTATTGAAAGAAGGCGTATATTTGTATGATGCAAAACAAAGTGAGCTTCTTCCTGTTATTTCCGGGGATTATCGTAAAGATACCGGTATGCAGGATTTTGTGGCTACAGCGCCGTTAAATATAGTGTATGTTTCAGATATTGCTAAATTTGAGCTTTCTAAGGAACGGGAAAAGCAGGTTATGTATGCCGGTTTAGATGCCGGACATTGCTCGGAAAATGTTTATTTATATTGTGCGTCTGCCAACCTTGCCGTTGTTGTCCGTGCCTCTATTGATAAAGAAAAAATAGCCGGCATATTAAAATTGCGACCGGAACAATTAGTCGTTATAGCACAAACAATCGGTTACCCGAAATAATATCACGTTGCCAACGTAATTTAGTAATTACAGACATATCCCTCTTTGTATTCTTTCCGTGAGGTATAATTTCTCTTAATCTTGCCTGTCAATAATCTTTTTAGTAAGTCTGAATTTCCCATGGTTGTAAATCTGCAGAGGTGAATTTTTCTCTTCGTTTCTCTCAAAAATTAAGAAAGTATATTCTCTAACTCTTGCCTAATCATACTCTCTATTTGTCCGCTAAAAACTCTTGCTATAGCAGGAACTTCCACATCCAGAGCCACTTGACTCTTCTTCAAATAAACAGTTCCGTTAGTTGCAAGTGTCATAATTTCCATAGTGAAATCCATTTGAGTATGGGCTGCATCCCACTTTATTTGTGGATTACTTATATTGTCGGCATATCTTTTTTGTAACCCTGAGAATAGACCATTTATCCTTTTATAAGTTTCTTCGTTTGTTAAACTGTGTTTAGTCTCTATTCTCATTTTTGAATAACTAACTACAATATTCTACCAGCTTGTTAAAAAAGCGAGTACTTTCAAACAGTTTATTCTGCCTCTGTTGGTTCCTTCTTATACTCTTCAACAACCCTTGACTGGGTTTCTCTTGGCACTTCTTCGTAATGTGAGAATGTTTGAGTAAAAGTCCCTGCTCCTTGTGACAGGGAACGAAGAGTCGTAGAGAATTGGTATAATTCGGATTCAGGAACAAGAACAAAAAGTTTTTGATAAGTATCTACGGATTCTGTTTGTTCTATTTTACCGCGGCGGGAAGAAATGTCTCCCATAACATCACCCATATACTCGGAAGGAACAAGAATTTCTACCCTCATTATAGGCTCAATCAATGTAATTCCTGCTTTAGTTAGTCCTTCCTTGAATGCTATGTTTGCGGCAATCTTAAAAGCAATATCCGAGGAGTCTACATCATGATAAGAACCGTCATAAAGAGTTGCTCTGAGGTCTGTAGTTGGGAATCCGGCCAAAATTCCTTTTTCTATTGCTTCACGCAATCCTTTTTCTACGGAAGGAATGAATCTTCTTGGAATTCTACCCTCAGTTATACCATCAACAAACTCAAATCCCTTGCCTCTTTCAAGCGGCTCAAATTTTACCCAGCAATCTCCGTATTGTCCGTGCCCGCCTGTCTGGCGTTTGTATTTTCCCTGTTGTTCAACAGTTCTGGATATTGTTTCTCTGTAATGGATTTTCGGTTTTTCCTGTATTACGTCTACGCCAAACCTGTTTTTCAGTCTGCCAAGCAGGACGTTAATGTGAACTTCGCCCATACCGGTAAGAATAGTTTGTTTTGTTTCCGGATCAAATGTAGAATTAAAAGAAGGGTCTTCGTCACGTAATTTACTAAGCCCGTTGGATATCTTTTCTTCATCTTTCTTAGTTTTCGGGACAATAGCCGTCTTGGTTTGGTAAGGAGGAAACTCAAAAGCCGGAAAAATTATTTGTTTATCTTTCTGAGCCAAAGTGTCTCCCGTTTGGGTATTTTTTAATTTGACAATGGCTCCAATCATTCCGGCAACTAAACCCGTCGGGACTTCTTCTCTGTCTTTGCCTTTAACGGCATAAAGTTGGTTTAATTTTTCTTCTGCTTTCTTATTGGAATTATATACTGTTGCGCCGGGCTCAATACTTCCCGAAAAAACTCGTATATATCTTAAATCGCCTAAATGCGGGTCAACTACCGTTTTAAATACTAATGCGCTTAATCCCGGTTCTTTTGCTTCCTGTCGCTCCGAAGGTGAAGGTAAAAATGCAACCGAATCAAGTAATTCTTTAACACCGATATTATTATATGCATCCCCGGCATATAGAGGAATAAGTTTTCTGTTCCTGACACCCATTAGTATACCGTTATTTATCTCTTCGGGAGAAAAAGCTTGTTCACCTAAGTATTTTTCGGTAAGTGCATCATCTACTTCCGCTATTGCTTCAATAGCCGTTGATTTGTAAAGACTATCTGTTTCGAGCGTATTTACTACTTTCCCGGATTCGTAAGCAGTAATAGGCGCAACGCTTTTCCCAAACAAGGAAGATAATAGGTTTACTGCCCTGTCAAAGTTTGCGTTTTCCTTCATAAGCTGGTTGACGAATATTACTATGGGGATATTGAGTGATGCTGCAAGCTTTTTAGCTTTTATTGCTCCGAGTTCTATTTTTTCAGAACAGCTGTTTACAACGAGAATAGCTATGTCTGCAGCTCTTGCTCCTGTGATAACGTCACCATAAAAATCATCATATCCCGGTGTATCAATTATATTTATCAAATATTTGTTTTTCCATTCAAACCACGCTAAACTTAAGTTTATAGAACTTTTTCTGTCAATAGAATCCGTTGTGTAGTCAAACATAGAAGTGCCGTTCTCAACCTTTCCGATTCTTGAAGTTACGCCTGCATTGAACATCATCGCTTCCGCAAAAGTTGTTTTACCTGAACCTGCATGCCCAAGCAATACGATATTTCTTATGTCAGATGAATCTACTTTCTTCATTTATCCCCCTAAGATTCTGTGAAATTTCCTTTATAAACGATTTTTGGATTTCCGTATAATGTAATATCATTTATTTTCTTTATTTCTACCTCTAAAACCCCGCCTCTTGTAGTAACTTTGACGTTAGAGTCTAATTTCTTTTTCATCCAGCCTACAATACAAGCGGAGCAGCTTCCGGAACCGCAGTCAGTTTCTCCTTCTATGCCTCTTTCATAAGTTCTAACGATGATTTCATTTCTTTTTACTATCTGGACAAAATTTACATTGGTCCCGGATTCCCTGAAATAAGCGTGAAACCTTATCGGCCTACCTGATTTATTAACATCTATATCTTCAACATTATCAACAAAATATATAGTATGGGGGACACCTACATCTACGAAGTTTACTTCTTCTTTTTTATCTCCGATAGTCAGATAAAAATCTAATATAATATTTTTAGGTTTTGGAAGCTGGACAAATGCTTTATTGTCTTTAATCCCGCCCTTAAATACTCCTGCATCAGTAGTAAACTTAATTTTGGGGCTGTTTTCATAAAGCATAACGCATAGAGAACCGTTACCACAAACACTGTATTCTGTGGCATCGGGATTAAAGTATCTGAGTTTGAAATCTGTGGTTTTGCTTTTCTCTATAATGATGACGCCATCAGCGCCGATACCCTTGTGTCTGTTTGCAAGTCGGAGGATAAGTTTGCTTAAATTTTCCGGCAATTTTTCTTTACGGGCATCAATGATAATGAAGTCATTCTCACCAGAATAAGCTTTTATAAATTGCATTAGTGTTGTAATTTATTGATATTCATTGAAATTGTCAAGTAAAAATGAAAAGAGAGTTATGAAAAAGAGAAAAGGATAATGTAACTTAAGCTTCCAGGTTGCTATCAATCTGGAAAAATCATACCAGCTCCTCTTTGGTGGGGCCACGGTGAAAATTACTTATTATATAATATTATGCAGGTGGTAATGATAGCGATGCTTCCGCCAATAAGTCCGCCTCTTAGAGAATCTTTAATCCGGCTACTCTTAATTTCTTTTCTATAACACTTTGTATAGGTGTTTACATAATCTGAAGAGGTATAAATTAACTTCTCCCCGGGAGGATTAGAAGGCGGAAGGCAACAGGCAAGTATGATATTTGGTGGAAAAATAAAAGAACCCCAATACCAGCCCCACTTTTTTCCACCGGCATCTTTACGGGCAAGGGCACATACATCAACCATTGCATCGCCTATTTTTGTTTGAGGAACAATCTTGTCTGTTTTGAGTTGTCTTCTGATAATTTTACTAATATCCTCTGGCTTGAAAACAAAAACTTTTCCATCTTTTGTTTCAATTGTTGTAGATACATTGAAAATCTGCTCAATTATCATACCCTTTATAATTGACCCATTTTTAAGATAAATAATATCTTCTGTCTCTCCGACTTCAGCTCTTAAAATGCTTGAAGAAAAAAGAATAATGATAAAAACTGCTATTATATTTTTTACTTGCACTTTGTTCCCCATTTTTGTGTGAATACCTACAGTGTTATAATATAAATGTCAACTTTTTTTTAGGTAAGGAAGGAACTGCTCACTGATAACTGATTGCTGTTCACCGTCTATCCTTACAAATAAGTACTCTTGGCTTTCCGGATAAGTCATTTACGAAGGCTATATCCTTAAACCGTTTTTTCGCTTCTTGTTCCAATATATCCCTTTGTTCAGGAGAAAATTCCAATATAAGACCACCGTTTCTATTTAACTGTGTAGGAGAATCGTTTATGATTCTACGAATAACGGCTAATCCATCTTTTCCACCGTCCAAAGCCACCTTTGACTCAAACGTTTTTACTTCCTCCTGTAATGTCGGTATAATTGATGTGGGGATATATGGAGGATTTGATACTATAAAATCTGCTTGTATATTTATTGCGCTTAATAAATCAGCCTCTATAAAATGCACCCTATTATTTACACCGTGTATTTTTGCATTCATCTGAGCTAATGTCGGTTTAATTATGTCTATGGCGTAAGCTACTGCAGAAGGCAAATGTTTCAGAAGCGTAATTGCAATTATCCCGCTTCCTGTACCTATCTCAACGATTTTAGGTTCTGGATTATCTCTTGCCAGTTTTAAGACAGTCTCGATTAAAGTTTCTGTTTCAGGACGGGGAATAAGTATCGGGGGCTCAATAACAAACTCCAGTCCGTAAAAAAATGTTTTGGAAGTTATGTATTGGATTGGCTCGTGTTTAAGTCGTCTTTCTAAAAGATTGGTTATGGTTTGCGCTTCATTATCGGTGATAATTCTGTTATGTTGGAGATAAAGATTTACTTTATCTATCTTCAGGACGTAGCCGGTTATTATTTCTGCTTCTGTTTGGGGACTTTCAAAACCTTTATTCTTTAGGGTTTGTGTTACCTGTTTCAATACTTCTTCTATTTTCATCTTGTAGTGCGGTTATAAACTCATCTAAATCTCCGTTAAGTATCATATCGAGTTTGTGCAGGGAAAGGTTTATTCTGTGGTCGGTAACTCTTTGTTGTGTGAAATTATAAGTTCGTATCTTCTCAGACCTGTCACCTGAACCTATTTGTTGGGTTCTCGTGGCTTGAATTTCGGAATGATGTTTTTCCGCCGCTTCGGCATAGATTTTTGCATATAATATTTTCATAGCGCGTTCGCGGTTTTGTAATTGGGAACGTTCATCCTGACAAGTTACAATCAGGTTAGTCGGAATATATATAAGTCTTACTGCGGATTCAACTTTATTTACGTTCTGCCCGCCGTGTCCGCCGGCTCGATAAGTCTCAATTCTTATGTCTTCGGGATTAATTTTCGCGTCTACTTCGGATGCTTCGGGTAAAACGGCTACGGTAACGGTAGAAGTATGTATTCTACCGCTGGATTCAGTTTTCGGGACTCTTTGTACCCTGTGTGTTCCGCTTTCATATTTTAAAAATTTATATACGTTTTTACCTTTTACGTTAAAGATAACTTCTTTAATGCCGCCAATTTCAGTTGAGTGGTTTGACATAATGTCAACCTGCCATCGTTTGCTTTCGGCATATTTCAGATACATTCTGAACAAATCACCTGCAAAAATAGAAGCTTCGTCACCGCCTGCGCCCTGTCTTATTTCCATTATTGCATTACGTGAATCATTCGGGTCATTAGGAGTAAAAAAATCAATTATCTCTTTCAGAATGCCTGCTTTCTCGGATTCAAGTTCGGCAATTTCTTCTTTGGCAAGGGCTTTCAATTCTTCATCATTAGAGGATAAAACCTTATTGTCTTCGGAAATCTTTGTTTCTACGACTTGATACCTTTCCCAAATCCTGACAGCTTCGGTAAGACCGTTAGCTTCCTGGGAAAGAGCGACGAATTTGTTCCTGTCCTTTATGGCATCAGGAGAGGAAAGATACGTGTTGATTTCGTTCAGCCTTTTTTCCGCTTCTTTTAGTTTTTCTATCAGTCCAGGTTGCATATTAGATAAAAGGAATTACTACTTTTTTTATAAATGTCAACTTTTAAAATAATAAGTGATAACTTGATAACGCAAAAAGAAAAAGGCGATGTTTCCATCGCCCTTCCTTTTGTTTGAAATAAATATCGGTTACTTAAACATTACTACTTTTCCTGTTAAATTGACATCCCCATTATTAAATCTGCAAAAATACATTCCTACCGGAACTTCTCTGCCGTTATTGTCTTTCCTGTCCCATTTTACAGTAGAATTAGGAGCTAAAGAAAAAGACTTTACTACTCTTCCGGTTAAGTCTTGAATCTGTAAGTCTCCGGCAGTTTTTATCCCTTTGGCGCTAATCATCATAGCAACCTTGAATGGATTAGGAGATAATACTAATGTGGGGTTTTGCACTGTTGAAACTGTGTTAGGTTCTTCTATCCCAATTAAACAAGAATCTATATAGCTTTTGATTTGTGCTTCGCAATATCCTCCCGGTATCCCGTGAAATACTTTCCCGTTGGGTCTAATAATATAATTGAGCGGAATAGCGCTAGTTATATAATATAGACTGAATGCAGAACTTGACGCATCCAGCAGAAAAAGAGCGCTGTTTCCTCTTGCATATTGTTTCAATATGTCCTGTGTTCCCCCTATATTAATTGCAAGTATCCTCAATTTTGATGTTGTGAATGAATCTTGTATGGCTGTCAAACTTGACAGTTCTGATAAGCAGGTAGGTCAAGTTGAACTCCAGAAGTTAAGCCAAACTACTTTTCCCAGAAATTCAGAAAGCGGATGGTTAACACCGTTAGTATCCGGAAGTGTGAACCCTGGAGCTGTCTGTCCCGCACTCGGGTATGCAAAACATGATGATGCCATAATCATCATGCATCCTATCAAAACAAGTTTCTTCATTTCCCCCCCTTTTTCTTTCTATTTAACTTCTTATTCTTACCATAAGTAAAGTAAATGCATTTTTTATCAATTATACGTATATGAACATAATTTTCTTTTTTGGCAAGTAAAAAATTAAAAATTTTATTTTGCTTGCAGATTTGTGTCTACTGTGAGCAGAAACGAGAATCCCAAAAAGAAGAATTTGGACGCTGATAAACGCAGATTATCAAGATTTTTTAAGCCTTTAAGATTACAGATTAAAAGATTATATCGTTTTTTAATTAAAGCCTTTATTTTTTCTTTAGATTTTTCATCTTCGACTCAGAATATCTAGCAGAGCTGGATAAGATTTTCTAAAGGTAAAACATAAGGACTTTTACAGAAAAAGAAATAACGAAATCCGCTCGAACAAAAAAATTACATACTCACAACATATTGATATGATACCACAAAACCACTATATATAGGAAAAGACAACTATTTATTGCAAAATATGGTTTTTGAATTGCCCATTAGTCAAGCTTTTCGAGGATGGAAATTAAAAAAATGCCAAAATTTCAATTAAAATGAAAAAAGACGATGGAAAATATGTCGAATTGCAAAAAAAAGGCTTAAATAAGAGTACCTAATTCTTTAATCTTTTGTTCTGCTTCTCTGGATAGGTTTTTGGGGGTATCTATGTAAACTTCTACTAACTCATCGCCTCTTCCGTAGCCATTCAAGACCGGCATGCCTTTACCGTGCAGTCTGAAAACCTTTCCTGTAGGTGTTCCTTTTGGAATGGTCAATAAAACCTTCCCGTCTATGATTGGAACTTCAATGCTTCCGCCAAGTGTAGCTACCGGAAAAGATATCGGTACCCTTATTATCAGATTATTGTTATCTCTTTTTAATACGGGGTCTTCTGTTTCTTCTATTACGACAATTAAATCACCGGCGGGACCACCGTCACTTCCTGCATTTCCTTGCCCTTTCAAAACAATATAATTCCCTTCCTTTACACCGGCAGGTATTTTAACCGATACGTTTGAAACTTTCTCTGTTTTTCCTTTTCCTTTACATTCTGCGCAAATCTTCTCTACTGTTTTTCCCCTGCCACGACAGGCATTGCAGGTCGTTATGTTTACCATTTGTCCAAATATGGAAGAAACTGTTCTTCTTATCTGTCCCGTTCCCTTGCAGGTATTGCAGATTCTATCCCCGGTTCCGCCAAACCCTTTACATACGGGGCATGCTTCATACCTTCTGATTCTGATTTCTTTCGTTACTCCCTTATATATTTCCTGTAAAGTCAACGTAACTCTTAGTTGAACGTCCTGTCCTCTAACACCGCCTCTTCCTCTACCCATTCGTCTGCCAAAAATGTCTTCCCCTCCGGTATTAGTCTCGAATCCGCCGCCAAAAAATCCCTTGAATAGGTTTCCAACTATATCATTTAGGTCTTCCTGATGTGTAAAATTATCCCAGGTAAATCCACCGGGGCCAAACTGAGAATCTACGCCCTCATGCCCACGCATATCATACATTTGTCTTTTGTTCGGGTCTATAAGGACTTCGTAAGCCTCGGAAACTTCTTTAAACTTCTCTTCCGCAGTTTTCTTATCCTTCTCGGTGTTCATATCCGGATGGTACTTGCGGGCTAATTTCTTATATGCTTCTTTTATCTGCTCCGACGTAGCCTCACGAGTAATCTCAAGAATTTCGTAATAGTCTCTTTTTGTAGCCATACTATGTTAAGCAACTCCTTACATATTTGATAACGTTTTCATTAAAAAGATTCAATATACTTAACAACTTACAATTAAATAGGATTTTGTCAAAACAAAAAATCAAAGATATCTTGACATTCTTTGTTGGTATATTACTATTTACCAATAATCACTAAATATGGTGGATAAAAAAGTTTTATTACATATATGTTGTGCTCCTTGTGCTACCGTTGCAATAGAAACATTGAAAAACGAACAGTGTAAAATAGAGGGCTACTTTTTTAACCCCAACATTTATCCGGAAGAAGAATATCAAAAAAGGCTACAATCTGCCGAAAAACTATTAAAGATACTTGATGTTGACTTAATTACGGAAGAATACAAGCCGGAAGATTGGAAGAAAACAGTCAAAGGAATGGAAAAAGAAAAGGAAGGCGGGCAAAGGTGCGCGCAGTGCTTTAAGTTTAGATTAGAAGCTGCTGCTAAAAAAGCTAAAGAAAAAAACATTTCAAATTTTACAACTACCCTCACCCTGTCCCCTCACAAAAATGAAAAACTAATCAACTCTATCGGACAAGAAATAGGGGAGAGGTGTAGTATAAATTTTATAAAGTACGACTTCAAAAAAAATGGTGGATTTCAAAAAAGTATTACTTTGTCGAAACAGTATGGTATTTACAGACAGTCATACTGTGGGTGTGAATTTGGAAAATCAATATGAAAACAAATTGGTTGTTGAAAGAAAATTTGGATTTGGGTGAAGCGACGAACATAGCTAATAGATTGAACATAGAAAAAACGACTGTGGAGTTGGCGATGAGTAAAAATTATAGGACTCCTGACGAGATTTATAGTTTTCTTAATCCGGAACTTAGTAATCTTCATGACCCGTTTTTGTTTTCTCAAATGGAGATAGCAGTTGAAAGAATAGTAAGGGCAGTCAATGCAAAAGAGAAGGTTCTTATATATGGAGATTATGATGTGGACGGAACAACGGGAACTGCATTTTTGTATCACATATTAAAGAAGATGGGAACTGTTCCGGATTTTTATATCCCGAATCGCGTGAGTGAAGGATATGGATTGACGGAAGCAGGAGTTGAATACTGTTTGAAATCTTATGCAAACTTAATAATAACTGTAGACTGTGGTATGGGTGCAGGGGAAAGAGTTAAGTTGTTACAGAAAAACGGAAAAGACGTAATCATTATTGACCACCATGAAGGGACCGGGGAAATATTACCGGCGGTTGCGGTGATTAATTCCAAAATTGAAAACTACCCTTTCAGAGAACTATCGGCTTGCGGTATAGTATTTAAACTTGGGCAAGCAATCTTTGAAAGAACCAAAATGGATAAAGAGGAGTTGTGGGATTATTTAGACTTAGTTGCCCTTGCTACGGTATGTGATGTAACTCCCCTAATAGATGAAAATAGAATATTCGTAAAAGAAGGTTTAAAGGTTTTATCAAAGACAAAAAATATAGGGCTGCAAAAGTTAATGGAAAAAACAAGACTTAGTGGCCAAAAGTTAAGCCCATACCAACTGGGGTTTATTTTGGGACCACGGATAAATGCAAAAGGAAGATTGGGAGATGCAAAAGAAACAGTAAATTTATTCACGACTCAAGATGGGGAAGAGGCAGCTAAAATTGGACAGGCATTAGAAAACGAAAATAACGAAAGACAAAAAATACAAAAACAAATCGTCCAGGAAGCAGAACAGGAAATTAAAGATGTATCCGAGGTTATCATAATTGCAAAAGAAGGGTGGCATCCTGGAGTAATAGGTATTGCTGCTTCCAAACTTGCGGATAAGTTCTATAGACCGACAATGCTTATCGCATTAAATGGAGATATAGGTAGAGGATCGGCTAGGTCAATACCGGAATTCAATATTTATGAAGCTCTGTCTAAATGTAAAGAACTTTTCTCCGCTTTTGGGGGACATAAAGCTGCCGCAGGCTTTACCATAAAAAAAGAAAATATCCCCCTCCTTAAAGATAAAATAATAGAGAGAACTAACATTAAAGTTTTAGTAAAGGATTTGATACCTAAGATTATAATAGATAAGAAGTTAAGTATTCCATTAATAAGTGAAAAGTTGGTGGATGAATTAGAGAAGATAGAACCTTTTGGATGTGGAAATTCGAAACCGATGTTCGTAAGTACCGGGCTTCAGGTAATAGGATATCCAAGAATTGTGGGTAATAATCATATAAAATTTAAGGTAAGAGGGGATAATAAAATGGGGGAGGTGATAGGTTTTGGATTAAAGGAAATGTTAATGGGGACTGGGGAGTACATAGATTTGGTTTATGAATTAAAAAGAGAAAACCGGGGTGCAAGCTCCAAGATAATGCTTTATGCAAAGGATATAGACAAAAATGGCAAAAGATCATAGAAAAATAACAAAGAAGGATTTAAAAAAGGATAAGTTTGTAGAAGAAGGAATGATGTTTGCAAAATGGATGTATAAACATAAAACCGCTGCACAGTATATAATAATTGGGGCTGTAATCGTTGTGGCGGCAGGGGTTTATTTCTACTGGACAGGACAGACAAAGAACAATAGAGCAAAAGAAGCTTATACTACCGCTCTTATTGAATACAATAAAGGAAACATAGAAGGCGCATTGACAAATTTTGAAGATATATCTAAGTTGTATGGCAAAACACAGTACGGAATAAATGCCGGTTACTGGCTAGCAAATATCTATTACCTTGAAGGGAAATATAAAGAATCACAGGAAGCCTACGAAACTTATATTAAAAAAGGAAAAGACGAACTACTTATCCAATCTTCTCAACTCGGAATTGCAGATTCTTATCTCCAAACCGGTGATAATTTGAAAGCTGCGCAAAAATACGAGGACTTTAGCTCTAAATACCCGAAATCATTACTAACACCAAAGGCTTTATCTCAAGCAATCAAATGTTACAAGCTTCTCGGCAACACAGAACACATAAACGCACTAAACACAACCCTTAACAAAAACTTCCCAAACTCACAATACGTCAAATAGAACTACCATCTGATAATAAACCTTATGTAAACCAATGGTGGTTATTGGGATTGCGGGTGGAAATGCTTTGGGGTGGATTTTGTGCTAATTCTCCCCCATTTTAAAAATATGGCTACATTTTGACGCATTGAAAACTTGTTTTTGATGTTAGGAATGTTTGATAATTTTTTCTCCTGTAAAATTTTTTGAAAGTCAATTCTGTTTTGCAATGTTTTTCTCTTGAAAAATTTTTCATTTGTAATAAAAAGAAAAGCAAGTTTTGTGACAAACTTATTTAAATTGTTTTGATTTTATCGGAATTTGTTGTTTGGATTTTCTTGTTCCCTTCTAAACTTTAGTTTTTGTCCCCTGTTTTTATCTGATTATTATTTTTAGATGGTGGAATTTGAAGAGAAAGTATACTTTAGTGGTTCAAGAAAGAGGCAAATTTCTCCTGTATGTGGGAACTTTTAGGTATATTCTATGGGAAGTCTCTTTTATTTTCTATGTGTTTTGCTGTTAATCGGCAACTATCTGTTATCTGTTTTTGAGGTGAACGGACGATGGTGGATAGTAGATTTTGTATTCATAGGTTATCTCCGTTACGGACTTTAACATATTGGATACCGAGCAGTACTTATCGATTGATAAGTCTATGGCATGTATTACTTTGTCAGGGGGGAGGTCGCCATACAACTTGTATATGAGTCTTATTTTTTTGTATATTTTAGGGTGTTCTTCTGCTCTTTCTCCCTGGACTACGATTTCAAATTTAGTGAATTCAAGTTTCATCTTCTTTAATATTGAGACAATATCCATGCCGGTGCATCCTGTTAGTGCGGCAAGCAATAGTTCCATTGGTGTTGCCCCTGCCCCATTCTCTTTTAATGTGTCCATAACTATCTTGTTCCCTGAAGTAGTCATAGCCACAAACTCCATATCTTTTATAAAGGTAGTTTTAACTTCTGTCATTTTTGCCTCCAGTTTTTTTTGACAAAATCCATTGCCTGTTTATGCGTAGACAACTCGTTACTTATTTGTTCCTCTTCTATCGTCTGTAAAATTGTCCTAAATAATGGTCCCGGTTTGTACCCCATCCTGATTAAATCGTTACCGGTTAATAACCTTTTGAACTTAGGCCGATGCATTGTTTCCCATATCTCTATGCTCCGGTTAATCAATCTCAGTAATCCTGCTCTACCCCGATTACCGGATGCCATCGCATCTGCATAAGCCAATAGTAATATCAAAATAGAATCTTCTCCCCCAGCCCTGATAAACCTTAATATAGCTTTATTTGTGGGCATTTTTTCTTCTCCCAACAAATGAGGCCTCATATGAAACTCAATAAGATTAGACAAACTCCGAAAATCAGAATTACTCAACTTTAATCTTTCGCGGATCCCCTCAAGCAACCTTACCCCCTTTCTCTCGTGACCATAAAAATGCACCCTGTTTAATTTATCCTTACTGTAACAATATGGCTTACCTATATCGTGAAGCAATCCAGCTAATCTTAGTATATGCTTTCTGTTTACGGTGTATTTTTGAAAATTGTAGGTTGCTGTATCCATTTTTTTTATGGTTAAAAGTGAATGGTCTAATAAATTTCCTGTCGGTTTGTATTGGGGGGTGGTTGTTAATCTTTTTAATTCCGGAATTATGGCCTGTAGGATCTCTTTCTTTGCCATGAAACGCAGTATTTCGTAGGATTTGTTGGAATTCAGGATGCTGAAAAGTTCTTGTTTTATTCTTTCGCCTGCGATGTTTTTGAGTAATTTTCTGTGTTTTATTAATATTGGAGTGGTTTTAGGGGAAATATTGAAGTTTAAAGTTGATTTTAGTCTAAAGGCTCTCAATATTCTCAGCGGGTCGTCTTTTATATTTTGCTCGGAAATCATTCGTATGGTTTTTTGGTGGATGTCTTTTACACCATTAAAAATATCCAGCACTTCCATATCCGGCAATTTTGCCGAAATAGCATTTATAGTGAAATCTCGCCTCGAAAGGTCTGTGTTTATTGAGGTTATGCCGCAGAAATCAAAAATAAGCTCATTAAAGCCATTTTTGTATACTACCCTTACTTCGTCAATGTCTTTATCTAAAATAACGAAACTACCGTTAATTTTTCGAGCAAACCTTTTTGCAAACCTTATAGCGGAGCCGTTTAGGGCAAAATCGAAGTCTTTTATGGCAGGTGTTGCCCGCTGTTCTTTATTTGTTGATTTTTTATTTTTAACTACTGCTTGTTCACTATTAACTATATTGTCGCGTATCGCTCCTCCGACCAGGTATATTTCTTTTTCGCCGGAGAAGGGTCTGTTTCTAAGGGAAGCCTCTCCCCTATTTGTTTTTGTGGTTGTTTCGGATAGGGTTGACATTAGTTTTGGGATAAACGGAGTAAGTTCGGGTATGTCAATCTTCATATTTTTTATAATATATACATTATATATAGTTGTCAAGCATATGTGAATCTCTCTGTGGAATAGACGTATTCCAAACGGTTAGAAACGCGGGAATAAAAATTGAAACTGTAAAATCATAAAGCCATATGTGCAAAGCTTGTGGTATCCTACTGATAGAATGGCTTTACCTTATAACTGTCAATTTTTTAGTCGTTTTTGTTCCATTTGCATTTAGAGTTAGAAAATAGACACCTGTTTTTAGTCCTTTTGCATTCAAGATTGTGGTATAGTCGCCTGCAGGTTTTTGTCCATTAACCAATGTTTTTACTATTCTGCCGCTTAAATCGTGAATCGCGAGGCTAAATCCGCCTGAGGTGGACACTACATTCATTGATAGATGGTAAGTTATAACTGTTGACTGCGTAAACGGATTCTGTCCTATTTTTAATTCCAAATTCCGCAATTCTTGCCTACCGGAATCCAAATTTTCTTCTACCCCTGCACAGGTATATTTTATTGTTGCATAGTCAGCATAATAAAAACCGTATAAGCTATCACTATATCCTGTAACATATACATTGCCGTCCTCGTCTAATACGATTGCATTTGCCTTATCAAAGTCATTGCCCGGCCCATTATATCTTCTAATCCATATCGTATCACCTAAACTATCATATTTTATTGTCGCATAGTCATATCCGGTAACTGAATCAACACTGCTTCCCGTAACATACACATTCCCATTTCCATCTAATGTAATTGCAGTTGCAGAATCAGTGCTATCAGCCGATCCATTATATCTTCTAACCCATCTTGTATTTCCTAAACTATCATACTTTATTGTCGCATAATCATACCCGGTAACTGATCCTACACTACTTCCTGTCACATATACATTTCCATTCCCGTCTACTGCAATTGCATTTGCCTCATCCTTGCCACTAGCGGGGCCATTATATCTTCTAACCCACATTGTGTCACCTAAGCTATCATACTTTATAGTTGCATAGTCCCAAGCGTTGCCCGAAGCATAACTTCTTCCTGTTACATATGCATTTCCTTTTCCATCCACGGTAATTGAGCTTGCATAATCATAGTAATTACTTTCCCCATTATATCTTCTAATCCACATTGTATCACCTGAACTATCATACTTTATTGTTACATAGTCTGATTTCCTGAACCAACGCTTGTTCCTGTCACATATACGCTTCTATCGCCATCTAATGCTATTCCAATTGCCTCATCCCATTTATTATTCAATCCATTATATCTTCTACACCACATTGTATCCCCTGAAGTAGTATACTTTACTGTTGCATAGTCAAAAGAAGTGCCTGAACCTTGACTCCCTCCCGTAACATATATATTCCCGATTCCATCTATTGCAATTGAATGTGCCCAATCATTGCTATCAGCTTGTCCGTTATATCTTCTAACCCACATTGTATCGCCCGAACTATTGTACTTTATTGTCGCGTAGTCATCATGAGTGACTGAATTTCCACTCAATCCCGTTACATAAATATTCCCGTTCCCGTCTAATGCAATTGCTCTTGCATAATCATCATTAAACCCCGTGATATTATCCGGGCCGTTATATCTTGCAACCCATATCTGGGAACAAAGCTGTATCGGTAAGACGAATAGCATTGATAAAAGAAATACTCTCAACGCAGACTTTTTTAATTCCATCTTTTCCTCCTTAAATTAGGGTATATTTTATATAAATTAGGAATTACATTATTGTATTAAAAAGTCAAGCTTTTTAGGTGAATTAATAAATTGAATAAATTAAATGAGTTGAAATAATAGATTGCCGAGAAACCCTAACTAAGCATCTTTAGAGGAATGACTCTCAAGCAAAGAATGCAGGGTATTTAAGGAAAATACTAATGTATTTGAATTTACAATATCCAGCGTATTCAGAGATTTTAGATTTTTGAATTTAATCTTTTCAATATTCTGCCCTGCTCTGCAGAAATTTGTATCTTTTTCTGTTACGACAAAAAGTGCGGATTTTTTGATATCCATACTGAGGCTCTTTAATGCGGTTACGAATAGCTTTGTTTTTGCTTCCTGCAGTTCAAACTTATCAACTAACAATATTTTGTTGTCTTTTGCTTTGTGAGATAATGCAGAACGAAATGCAAGAGCTAATTTTTTCTTTGGAAGCCTATAATAATAACTTCTTGGATGTGGCCCAAATACAGTACCTCCGCCTCTCCATACAGGTGATCTATTTGAACCTGAACGTGCCCATCCCGTGTGTTTTTGAGGCCATGGTTTTTTGCCGCCACCGCTTACTTCCCCGCGTCTTAACGTTGATGCCGTTCCCCTGCGCAAATTCGCCATATACATACGAACGGCTTCGGCAATTACTTCATAGTTCGGAGTAATCCCGAATAGCTCGTCTGGAAGCTTTTCTTCGCCTACAGGACTTCCTTGAATGGAATGGACTTTAATTAACATAGTTTGTTAAAATAACTTAAAAACTAATTTTGTCAACTTCATTTTTTATAATTTATGTATTATTCTGCTTTAATTGTTTATAATTACCTTGCTTCCTTTAATAACTTTCCCAATAACAAAAGGTTTTTCAGTTAATTTATCGAATGTATTTTCATTTTTTACAATTGCTATCATACCTATTCCCATATTAAAAACTTTAAACATCTCTTTGTTGTCTATTTTGCCTTCCTTTTGTAAAAACTTAAATATAGGTGGAATTTCCCATTTGGAAGCGTCTACCTGGACTCCTATGTTTTTAGGTAAAATTCGTGGTATATTTCCTTCAAAACCTCCACCGGTTATATGAACTAACCCTTTTATATTGTCTAAAAACGGGAATAAGATATTTTGGTAAGGTTTATGAATTTTTAGCAACTCTTCTCCCAGTGTGCACCCAAATTCTCGTATTTTAAGGTTCAATGATAATTTTTTCTCTTTTATTATCTTGCGAACCAGAGAATACCCGTTTGTATGCAATCCGTTGGATGAGAACCCAACCAGTTTGTCACCGGGAACTATTTTCTTGCCGTCTATGAATTTTCCTTTTTCAACGATTCCCGTAATAAACCCGGCAAGGTCATACTCTTTATCGTTGTAAAACCCGGGCATTTCGGCAGTCTCGCCACCGAGTAACGTTATTTTATTCTTTTTGCAGGCGGATAAAACGCCTTTGATTATTTCTTTTTGTATTTCTATGGTTAATTTGCCCGTTCCTATATAATCCATAAAGTATAAAGGCTTTGCACCTACTGTCAGGATATCGTCTATGCAATGATTAACAAGGTCTTCGCCTACCGTATTATGAATGCCAAGCTCAAAAGCTATTTTTAACTTTGTCCCGACGCCATCTACCGAACTGACGATTAGTGGTTCTTTATAGCCTTTAGGCACGGGGATTGTCCCTGCGAACCCACCTATGGAGGGGTTCAATTTTTTAATATGATTTTTGAAGGTATCTGCAAGATTTATATCTACACCGGCATCTTTGTATTTCATGGTAAGAATAATCCTAATGCGCTTGGACAAATGATTTTTACTGGTTTTGATTTATAATCTGCAGGGCAAGTGTAAGCCCCTATATCGATTTTATATTCGTTTAATGTTCCGGTTATAAATCCATTTTCCGTAATTCTCCATGGTTCTGCCTTAACTTTATCGTTTATAGCCATAATAATATAAACTCTCCCACACTCCATATCGGCGATATCATCGCCAGAAGGAGTGGGCTCGCCTCTTAACGTTTTCCATTGAGTATGGGAATGATAATCTCCGATAAGACTAAGAGGAAGGCACTTGAGAATTTTGTTCATCCTATCGGCAGCATTTGATTTTGGTGCTACCCATGAATAACCTTTCATTGCAGTTTGATAAGGAATGGCATATTCAACTATGTATTTGTCTATTCCTACATGTCCCAGTAAGAGTCCCAGAGCTTCGTGATGATAGACTTCAATACACGAAAGAACCATAGAAAGTAGTGCTCTTTCCTGTATAAGAACGTTGGTTATAACAGGATACTTAGTAGAATTAGTGTCAGGCATAATTAAAGAATAAAGTTTATATATTAATTTTAACAAGTGTCAAGAATTATGTAATTTTATCTTTGAGTAATAAAACTTAAAATTTATTTGACAAGTAAACAAACAAATAATAGTATACTTTAATAGTTAATCTAAGTTATGATAGATAATAAAAAGTTTATTGATATAGCTTTAGCTGCCAATATAATTACAAAAGAAGCCTCAGAAAAAATCAACAGGCAGCTTAGAATAGGCGATTCTCTTGAAGATGCCGTTATTAAGCAAGGCATATTATCGGAAATTGAGTTTATTAAGTTTTTGAGCAAACAGCTTAAAGTCTCTTTCGTAAATCTCGCAGAAGTTGATTTGTCTTCTACCGTTATTCAGCTTATACCTTATGAGTTCGCACGGAAATCCATGGTTGTTGTTTTCAAAAAAGTAGGCAGACTTATTGAAGTGGCAATGACTGACCCTACAGACTTAATATTAATCAATGATATCAAATTTACTACCGGTTGTGATATAGAACCTTATCTTGCGACCAGAAATCAGATTCAACAAGTAATAAATAGGCATTATAAAGCCGCTGAATTTGATCAGTTAATGGAAGATATTCAGCAGGAAGAATTAGAAGTATTGAAAGACGATGTCGATGAAGAAGCAATAAATCTTGCTCAACTTCAGGCGACTATTTCGGAAACCCCCGTAGTAAAATATGTTGATTCCCTTATTACAGGCGCTATCCGTAAAGGAGCAAGTGATATTCACATAGAACCTTATGAAAAGATATTCAGGGTCAGGACAAGAGTAGATGGTATTTTATATGAAGAACCATCTCCCCCGTTCAAGTTAAAAAATGCAGTTATTTCTCGTATTAAGGTTATGGCAACATTGGACATTGCTGAACACCGTGTCCCGCAAGACGGTAGAATAAAAATGCGTCTTCAGGAAAGAGAAGTTGACCTCAGGGTTTCTACGTTACCTACTATTTACGGTGAAAAAGTAGTTATGAGGGTTCTCGATAAGACTGCTTTATGTGTGGATATGGAAAAACTTGGTTTTGAAAAAGAAGATTTAGCTAAATTTTCACATGCCATAAATGCGCCATATGGGCTTATATTAGTTACGGGTCCAACAGGTTCAGGAAAAACTACTACTCTTTATTCTGCTTTGTCCCGTTTAAATACGACGGATGTCAATATAATGACGGCAGAAGACCCTGTAGAATATAATTTTGTAGGCATTAATCAGGTTCAAATGCATGAAAGTATAGGACTTACATTTGCGGCTTCTTTAAGAAGTTTTCTCCGACAGGACCCTGATATTATAATGGTCGGTGAAATTAGAGATACCGAAACCGCAGAAATAGCTATAAGAGCTGCGTTGACAGGACATTTAGTGTTATCTACTTTGCATACTAATGATGCCCCTTCTGCTATTTCAAGATTGGTAGATATGGGAATGGAGCCCTTCTTAATAACTTCTTCCGTAGTCATAATAATAGCACAAAGACTTATGCGTAAAATATGTCCAAAATGTAAAGAACCTGTTGAAATACCGGAAACTACATATCAGGAGATAGGAATTCCCCCTGAAGAATATAAAAACATTATTGCCTACCATGGAAAGGGTTGCCCTGAATGTAATCAGGGGTATCGGGGAAGAGCAGGTATTTATGAAGTTATGCCAATGACCAGCAAGTTGAAAGACTTGACACTTGCAAGAAGACCCACAAGTGAACTAAACGATGCGGCAATAAAAGAAGGAATGCTTTCACTTAGAGAAGAAGCTTTATTAAAATTCAAAAATGGAATAACTACACTTGAAGAAGTTATAAGAGTAACAGCAAGCGTTTAAAAAAATATGATTAATGTTTTAGACCTATTAAAAGAAGCGGTAGAAAAAGGTGCTACGGATTTGCATTTAACTGCCGGTATCCCACCTGCTTTTCGTATAGACCAAAGGCTTGTTCCTGCAGACTGTGAATCTTTGCTGCCTGATGTATGTAAAGATCTTATATACTCTATGCTTTCTACGGAGCAAAAAGAACTGCTTGAAAAAAATCTTGAAGTAGATTTTGCATTTTCTCTTGAAAGTTTAGCCAGATTCAGAGGAAATGCTTTTTATGAAAGAGGAAATATATGTTGTGCATTAAGAAGAATATCCATTGAAATACCCAGTCTTAGAGAATTAGGGTTGCCGGTAACTGTA
This sequence comes from bacterium, assembly GCA_028716385.1. Lineage (GTDB taxonomy): Bacteria > Hydrothermota > UBA3073 > JACQXS01 > JAQTXJ01 > JAQTXJ01. The sequence goes on from JAQUPX010000002.1 coordinate 104,701, forward strand.
GATTCATTGGTTCAGAAAAATCGTGGGCTTGTTCTTGTGTCAGGGCCTACAGGCTCGGGTAAATCTACGACGCTTGCTGCAATGATTGACAAAATAAATATGGAAAAACCTTGTCACATCATTACGATAGAAGACCCGATTGAATACATTCATCGACATAAAACTGCATTAATCCAACAGCGAGAAGTCGGTCACGATACCCTATCTTTTGCCAATGCATTGAAATACGCTCTCCGACAGGATCCGGACGTCATATTAGTCGGTGAAATGAGAGATCTGGAAACCATATCTGCGGCACTTACGGCTGCCGAAACGGGGCATCTTGTTTTTTCTACTTTACATACGGATTCCGCTACAGAGTCAATAAATAGGATTATAGACGTATTTCCTCCGCATCAACAGCAACAGGTGAGATCTCAGATTTCCCTCACTTTAGAAGGAGTATTAGTCCAGAGATTATTGCCTCGTGCCTCGGGAAAAGGTTTGGTTCTGGCTCTTGAAGTGATGACAACGACCCCTGCGATAAGATCTATTATAAGGGACAACAGGGTTCATGAAATTTATGGAACAATGCAGACATCTCAGAAATTTGGAATGCAGACAATGAATATGTCTCTATATGCTTTAGTAAAGAGAGGGCTTATATCTTGGTCAACTGCGCTTTTAATTTCTGCTCACCCTGAAGAATTACAAAGAATGAAAGATAAAGGGGAATAAAAAATGGCTACGACATTTAAATTTAAAATACCCCAAAGAGTTGGTTCAAAAAACGTTATGGTTTTTACGAGACAGTTTGCCGTTATGGTTAAAGCAGGTGTGCCAATTGTCAGATGTCTTGAAATCCTTTCCGAACAGACTCCCAGTAAATTATTTAAGCAAATGATTAAAACGATAACTCATGATGTAGAAAGTGGAAGCACTCTGTCAGAAGCGATGGGAAAACACAAACCCCCTTTCGATTCTTTATATATATCAATGGTAAAAGCCGGTGAAGCCGGAGGTGTCCTCGATAAGACTCTTTTAAGAGTTGCAGATCATCTTGAAAAAAATGAATCCTTAAAAGGTAAAATAAAAGGTGCATGCACTTACCCGGCGGTTATTTTTATAGTTGCAATCGGCGCATCCGTTTTTATGCTGACCGCGATAATTCCGACTTTTGCCCAACTATTTGCCGGTTCCGGAGCCGAATTGCCGGCTATAACAAGAGCAGTTATCGGATTGTCTAATTTTCTTAAAAAATATTGGATTCTTATAATACTCGTAGTCGTTGGCATTATAGTTGCGATTAATCTTTATTCAAAAACCAAACAAGGAAGATATAGAATCGATGCATTTATCCTGAATATGCTTTTATTTGGTCCGCTTATTCTTAAAGCAGCTATAGCGAGATTCTCAAGAACTTTATCTACACTCACTTCTTCAGGCGTGCCCGTTCTTGCCGGACTTGAAATAACTGCTACTACGGCAGGAAATATGGTTATTGAAAGGGCAGTTCTTAAAGCGAGACAAAGCATATCGGAAGGAAAGACTATTTATGAACCGCTTCGAGAAAGTAAGATTTTTCCTCCTCTCGTAACGGACCTTATAAGAGTTGGTGAAGAAAGTGGAAACATTGCCGAAATGTTGGAGAAAGTTGCAGACTTCTACGATGATGAAGTAGATACCGCAGTTGCGACGCTTACTTCTTTGATAGAACCTATTACGATAATTTTCCTCGGAGGCATCGTAGGCGTGCTTCTTATGGCTATGTATATGCCAATGTTCCAGCTTGCTTCGGTTGTAAAGTGAAAACCTCTTTTACGAACCAATTCAAATGGGTTGTCTTTTTTAGACTAATTACCGTTTCGGTCATAGGCGGCCTGGCTATTTTTTTTCGTAAAAAAGCCCTTGACTTCTCAGTCGGCCCACTCTGGATAATTATCGGGCTTTCTTATCTCCTTACGTTCCTTCACTGGATATTCCTTAAAAAAGAAAAAAGTGCCCCTTTTATACTGTGGAGCAGTGTAATTATGGATGTTTTCATAGTTACTGCAATGATTCACTACACTGGTGGCATAGAAAGCGGGTTCACTTTCTTATACTCTCTTCCGATTATTGCTGCAAGTATGTTTTTTTTCTTAAAAGGTGGGACTGTCATTGCCACACTTTGCTCTGCAGCTTATGGAGGATTGCTTTTAATGGAATTCAACAGAGCGCTTAACAGCGTCTTACTTTCGTCTCTAACGCACGACCCGGATGCATTATACCTGGATTTCTATGTCAAAACTATATTCTTTTACCTTTTGGCCGCTACTTCCGGTTATCTCGGCGAGAGATTCAGGCAAAAAAGTGAAGCTCTTGAACAGGTAAAACTGGATACCGATACAATACTCCATAGCATATATTCGGGGCTTATTGCAATAGATTACGAGGGTAATTTGCTTTATAAAAATAGTAAAGTAGATAAAATAATTGGGTTTACCATAAAAAAGAATATAAAAGAAATCACCGAACTTAAAGACTGGAGTCACAAAATATTAACCGGCGAAATATCCCGGGGATTTCAGGAAATTACGTTGAACTTCAAAATACTCGGTATAAATATATACCCCCTGCAAACCACGGGAGGGCGTAAAAGAGGTATATTACTTATTATCCAGGACATTACCGAAACCAAGCTGACTGAAGAATTAGCCACAATTGGAAGATTTTCGGCAAACCTTGCTCACGAAGTCCGCAACCCCATATCTGCAATATTAGGTCCGTGTGAGTTACTGAAAGAAGATAAACTTAACGAACAGGAAAAACAAAAATTGGTAACTATCATTTCAGAACAATCCCAGCGACTTAATGACATAGTAACTAACTTTCTTGCTTTTGCAAAACCTATTAATGTAACTTACAAGTTGTCTGAAATCGGTAGTTTAATAAAAGAAACAATTCGGTTGATAGGTTTTTCCTCTATTGAACTCAAGCAGAAAAAAGAAATATGGGTTACCATTGACCCGGAACAAATGAAAATCGTGTTTTCAAACCTTATTCTTAACGCTATTGATGCAATTAACTCAAACGATAAACCTACCCAAAAAATTGAAATAGAAGTCCTCTCAAGCGGGGATGCTTATTCTTTATTCGGGGAACAAAAGGTTGTTTCTAAAGAAGAAGTAGTTATAAACTTTAGGGACAATGGAATAGGGTTACCCGAAGACCAGTTAAAAAGAATTTTTACTCCTTTTTACACGACAAAACCCGCAGGTGTAGGACTTGGACTGTCAATCGTATCAAGGATAATAGAAAACCACAAAGGGAAAATAGAACTCAAAAGTAAACTAAACGAAGGCACAGTTTTCTCCGTTACTCTCCCTCTCCCCTCTGCTTAACTTTCTTTGCTTTCGCTACTAAACTTACCCTACTATTTTTTCTCTGCGCACTCTGTTTTTTCTCTCTGTGTTCTCTGCGTTCTTGGAGTTTGCGACATAGGAGCATTACTCTAAGTTATCCTGCTTTGCTGGGCTCTGCGGTGAAAATTCTCTTAGCTATTTTAATCGTTACCCTATTCTCTATAATTTAATTGACAACCTCCTATTTTCCTGTTAACTGTGAACTAATATGTCACGCATTCTTGTTATAGATGACGATAAAGGAGTATGCGATTTTTTTGAGTTATTCCTTAATAAAGAAGGTCACGAAGTCAAAACCATCCAATTACCCTCACTCGCAATGTCTGCCCTGCAAAGCTGGACACCCGAAATAGTTTTTCTTGACCAGCGAATGCCGGAAATGGATGGCTTAACATTACTTCCAGACATAAAAAAAGCATCCCCATCTACCATTGTCATTTTTATTACCGCATTTGCTTCCGTTGAATCAGCTGTAGATGCCATACGAAAAGGTGCTTTTGACTATATTACCAAACCATTCAAAATTGATGAAATAAGACTTGTTTTGAAAAGAGCCATCGAAACTTATACACTCCGAGAAGAAAATATTACCCTCAAAAAAACTTTAGAACAAGTAACTTCTTATTCACTAATCGGAGAATCAAAAATCTTTATGGATATCCTCGAACTTGTTCATAAAGTAGCCAATACGGATTCAACTATCCTTCTGTCCGGGGAATCCGGTACAGGCAAAGAACTTATCGCAAGAGAAATTCATAATGTATCTTTAAGAAAGAACAATCCTTTTATTCCTATAAATTGCGGAGCATTATCGGAAAGTCTCCTTGAATCAGAACTTTTTGGTTATGTAAAAGGCGCTTTTACAGGTGCCGTAAAAGACAAAATCGGACTATTTCAGGCAAGCGATAAAGGAACGTTGTTTTTAGATGAAATTACATCTGCAACTCCTAAAATCCAGGTCGAATTGCTTCGAGTTATAGAATCCAAAGAAGTCACACGCGTGGGTTCTACCGGAACTATTCCGGTAGATGTAAGATTGATTCTTGCTACAAACCAGAAATTGGAACAGCTCGTCAAAGAAGGTAAATTCCGTGAAGATTTGTATTACAGGATAAATGTAATACCTGTGAACCTTCCATCTTTAAGGGAACGCAAAGAAGACATCCCCTTACTGGTAGAGTATTTTCTAAATAAATATTCTACCAAACATAGACTCGGCGTCAAAAAGATGCACTCCGATACAATGAAATTGCTGGATAATTATAACTGGCCCGGCAATATAAGAGAACTGGAAAATGTAATAGAAAGAGCCGTAATTCTGGAAAAATCCGACATAATACTGCCCGATAGCCTGCCCGATAAAATAAAACAAACAACTATGATAGCCCAAACACTATCTTCTAATTACCGTCCGTCTTCCGAAAAGTATGTTCAGGAAGATTTGCATAAAACAGAAGGCTTTATCTCCAAAGAACAGCAAATACTTGATTACCTGAAAGAGAATTCAAAGATTACTAGTAACACCTGTAGTGAAATGCTTAAAGTATCACCCCGTATGGCGCGAAACTATCTGCAGGGGCTTCTTGATAAAAAACTAATTCTCCAGCAAGGCACAGCAAAGAAGAACACTTACTACACTCTCGCATCATAATTAACACCCCTTTCTGCCTTTGAAACATTCTATCCTATTTAACCTATCCCTTTTTTTGTAGGGACATGTGGATATGTCCTGATATAATTCCTATGCCTGTTCCAAATTGGATAGATAGAAGCGTTCATACCTATTTATCTTATTGATTATTTTTTGAAGGAATGATTCGAAAAATTTCTTGCAAAAACAGAAAATAAATATATTCATATCAAATATGAAAAAAGAACTTATAGCTCCCTGCGGGATGAATTGCGCTGTTTGTAGCGCTTACCTTGCCTTAAAATACGACCTCAAAAGCATAGGAATAATGAGGTCTTATTGTGAAGGATGCCGTCCCCGGGGTAAAAAATGCGCTTTTGTTTTCAAAAAATGTAAATTGCTTATGCATAACAAAATACAGTTTTGTTACGAGTGCCCGGATTTCCCTTGCAAAAGCCTAAAACACCTTGATAAAAGGTACCGGACTTTTTACAGGACAAGCTTTATAGAGAACCTTGAACTCATAAAAAAGAAAGGGATAATGGAATTTCTAAAAACACAACAGAAAAAATGGCAGTGCCCGAAATGCGGAGAACTAATTTGCTGCCATAATGGACTATGCTTTAATTGCGATTTGGAGAAATTAAAAGACAAGAAAAAACACCGATACAGGTGGGAAGATTAAAGTTTTGTAGGCACAAATTCAATTTGTGCTTTGGTTTGATTTTTCTTTTCCATTTGAATCTGCGAAATCTGCGTCCAAAATTTTCTATTTTATAATGAAAAACAAAAAATCATTGACAGTATCGCCATATTAAGGATAATTAACTCATTATGAATATTAAAAAGAATATCTTTGCAGGATTAATGGCTTTGTTCCCGATAGGACTTACTGCTTTTGTTATATGGTTTGTAGTTAATAACTTCGGCGGAATATTTAAGATAATCTTTCAAAAAATTCCAATATTCTCGACCTTACCGCCTTTTGTCCATTCATTGCTTGGATTTATAACTTTAGTAATCCTCGTTTATATCATAGGTCTTATAACACGAAACTTTATAGGGAAAAAACTTCTTAGTACTGCGGAAAAAGTTATTACAAAAATTCCCGTTATCCAATCAATTTATAATGCAGGCCGTAAATTAACCGATGGAGTTTTTGTAGATAAATCCGCTTTTAAAAGTGTAGTCTTTGTTGAATTTCCACGCAAAGGTATGTACGCTATTGGCTTTAAGACAAGCAAAGAAGACTTCAAAATTGGTGACAGCCCCGATAACGTCAGCGTTTATGTCCCTATTCCGAATGGATTTTATCTTGCAGCCAATAAATCTGACCTGATTGAAACTTCTCTGTCCGTAGATACAGCCTTACAAATAATCATTTCAGGCGGGATAATATCCCCTACAGGACAAATAGCTAAAGAAAATCCTCCCGAGAATACATCTTCTAAACCCTAAAAAAATTCTGTTTTCAAAATCTGCGGCTATCTATAATCTTCTTTTATTTGTTTTTTTATATGCATTTATCCGTGTAAATCTGTGCAAAAGGAGTTTACCCCGCTGTGTCGAAGATCTGCCGTAGGAGGAGCGGGGTGGCTAATTATTTTTTGGATATCTGTTCCGGGGTACCGTCAAAACCCGTAAAACGTCACCGATACAAATGGTTCTGAAAGTTTATTATTCTTAAAAAGAAGCCCTGCCCCGGCGTTAAAATAACTTGTATCCAGATGCAAACCTACAACCGAACTTTGTTTCGAGAATGTATGTTCATTAAATGAAAAAGCTCTCCATCCTTCTAACACATAATAAGATGTTTCAAAATGGACTTTTGCTTGCACTCCCAATAAAGATATATTCAGAAAAGTAAACCGCGCTGAACCCCCTGTCATAAACATTATTCTTTCCGTAAGCTCATTTCTGCTGTATCCCGGGAAATATTCGGAATCGAATAATTTCAACTGGTGACTTCCGGCAATATTAAGTCCCCCAAAATTATACCGTTCATAATCAGGTGTGTTTTCGGAATATTCCGTTGCTATAACCTGCCCAAGGAAAGTAAATTTTTTCATAGGCCGCCAGGGGCAGACCCCCATCATATTCACTCTGGTATGTAAAAAAGACTTGCCGTCTGATAAAAAATCTTTCCATTTCTTCAAATCCCCGTAAATTTTAAAATCAACGCTTCCTTTGCACCCGTATTCAGGAAAAATAATCCTGTCAAGGTTATCCCATTCAAATTCAACAGTTCCTTTCGTTTTCCATTCAAAAACCCTTTCCTCATATTTCCCGGCTTCTTCTATCCCGGGAGTAAGAATAAAATGTTTTCTGTACTGAATCGGCATTTCTATTTGCGCTCCTAACGTATGAAAACTATTCTCATACGAAGAATCAAATATCTCACCCCAGTATAAGTTTGCCTGGGGGAGGAACGAACGGCAAGCTTGGATACCTAAATTTAATTGTTTTCCCATAAGAAGTTCTTCCGCTTGTTTTAAAGGATAATTAGAAGTCCAATTCAGATAAGGGGACCACTCTCCATATCCAAAGAATTTACTCCTTTTGGTTACTACCTCTGCAAAAAAAGTCGTTCCTTCATCATTCCAGAAAGTAAGAACGGGAATCCGCACAGTAGAAGTACTTCTTCTCTCTGCCGTTACAAATAAAGAATCTCCCCTGACGCCTTCAACCGCAATCGTTTTGAGAGAGAGAGTTTTATAGGCGGATGAAGTTACGCCTAGAACGTTTGATGGGTTTATCACTTCCAGCGAGTCAAACTCCTTTCTCAAAGCATCCCTTGCTTCAGGATTTCTGCAGGATATTATTATCCCCTTGAGATGAACGCCTTTCCCTATATAAACAAATACCGTATCCTTTTCCGGTGAACGTACGAAATTAACACTGTCAACCCTCAAACCAACAGTTCCATTATTTACCGAACTTCTTTCCACTAAATCTTTTATTTCATAAAAATTAATGCTCTTCTTTTTGTCATAAATTGTGTCTGTAAGTATCTTCTCTATTACTGAATTGTGAGGAAATTCAGGCACTAGCTTAACGGTAACTCTATTCACCTCAGGCAAACAGTTTCTCTTTCCTTCAAGATAAAAAACTATTTTACAATATTGGATGGAATCCTTGATTGCTTCTGCCGAATCGTATTCCATTTTTGCGGTAATTTTCCCAAAGTCTCCGAGTTTATACATCCTTGCCATTGCATCACAAATATCGTTCTTTTCTATATAACTTCCTTTCCTTAATCTAATCGCTTTGAGAAGCTTCTTTTTCTTTCCCTCTCCCCCATTTAATTCAATAGAAGAAAGACAATAAATGTCGTTCTTAGACAGCCCTTCTTTTGTACATATATCCTCTTTTATGTGTTTAATTTGTTTTCCTGCCGTATTATATCCTGCCTCTACCATTTTATTTATTTTTTCCGAAGAGAAGTCAAACCCTCCTTCCACGTCTAAATCAATTTTGGCATCGGCGTTATTCCAACTGCTTTGCAGATAGTAATCTCGTGAAATATAGAAAACCTTAAATGCTATATCTACCATAGAAAAACCCGAAACTTCCTTATTGATTTCTTTTTTCCCTATTTTATAAGGATACACAGCTATAATGTAATCAAAAGACTTATCCCCATTTTTTATGGTATTTTTTGGCGCTCTGATAGAATCAAAAGGTATAAAAGCATCTACCGGAAGGTCATCAAGGACTCCTCCGTCTATATAAAGTTTATCCCCGATTTTCATTGGTTCAAATACCATTGGATATGACCCGCTGGCACGGGCTGCCGTGGAAACTGTTCCCTTTCGCATTAACTCTATATTCCCGTCTTTTACGTTCATTAACAATGCCCCGAAAGGAATATCCAGATTGTCAAAATCAAACCCTGCTCTATAATCGGCAGCCAGAGATAACCCTCCAAATTTGTCCGTTAATTTTTGAGCCGTCCTGAACCCTGATATCTGGTTAAACCATTTATCGGGACGCGACCATCTTATGTCTAAATTTACTCTTGGTTCTTTAGGTTCTTCTTTTAATCTTTCCCACAATGGAAAACTCTCTCTTGACAGCTGGTCTGAAAACAAATCATCCCAGTTTATGGTTCTGGTAATTCGTTCAATGGAATCAGGCGAATACCCGCAGGAATAAAGTCCCCCGATAATCGCTCCTATGCTTGTGCCGGTAATTCCGTTTATAGGTATGTTATTCTCCTCCAGTATCTTCAATACCCCAATATGCGCCATTCCTCTAATCAATCCTCCTCCCAAAACCAACCCAACTTTAATGTTTTGGTGCAAGTCGGGAATATCTTCCCATTTGGCGCTTGTTTTTGTAGATTCTTCCGCCCATACTGGACTTTCGGTAGGAATTTGTTGTTCCCAGATACAAGAAGAATCCGATAAATTCTTATAAAATTTTAACCTGAAATAACAGGGCAACTCATTTCTTATATCTTCCATTGCCTTATTATTCGTTTGTTTGTCATTCCCGCGAAAGTCAAAGACCTCGCTGTGGCGGTGGCGGGAATCCATCTTATCTGTTTCTGATCCCCTGATTCCCTTCCCACTGATATCCTGATCTACTGCCTGCCTGCCGTTAGGCACGGATATACTCCCGTCTGCAAACAACGGCATTCCCAAAAATAGCACACATCCTACATAAAAATATGTTTTACAGTTCATTGGTAAGTAACTATATTTATAATTTGAATCTTTGCAACTTAATAATTATGTTCTTTGCGTCTTAGCGTCGGTCTGCCTCAGGCGGATTACCCAGCTATTCTTATCCACCGTAGGAGAATCGGGGTGGAAAAACTTCTTTTTATTGTCTGTCTTTTTCGTGTGTAAATCGTGTGAAATCTTGTGGTTACCTTTTTGTGCTTTTTGTCTTTTTACTTTGCGCTCTCTGCGGTGGAAATTTTATCTATTTTTCGCTCTCTTTCAATATTTTCCCAATCTGCTCCGCCAGTTCAATAAGATTCTTCCCTATAAACCACTGCCCGTGAGCCTTGACCGAAACCCCAAAAGTATTATGTTTTTTCAACATTCCGGCTATTTCTTTCCCGATTTCCTCTGTCGCATAGGAGAACTTTGTTATAACGGGAATATATACGGATTTGAGTCTTATATCCGAATGCTCCGAAATCTCCGTCATCCGATCATTATGAATGTGTATAATGCTCTTGCATAACGGATTTTTATCTTTGTCCAGCGTAGAATGTATTACCCAATGTGGAGCTGATTCGGCAGAAGGCTTTATCAAAAAATCCCCGTAGTAATAATATCTTTTATCCTTTGTTACAATGGGAGTTTCCGAAAACATACTTATTTTATCTTTTGAAGTGTTTGTAGCCGTGATTATCATAAAATTTCTATCTTTGCATTTATAGAATGAACTGATAACGATATGCGTCAGGGAAGTCGTAGCTTCCGCCTCAACTAACATTTTCGCGGATTTCTTTATTTCTGCCATTCTTTCAAACAGGGAATAAAGCTCTTCTTTGCTTAAAGATTCAGGTAAAACGCTTTTGTATTCTATCTCCGGAACTTTAATTTTTCCCGGCATTAAAGCAACTTTAGTTTCTATGAGTCCCTTTTTCCCAAGACAATCCTTGTTCTCAATCATAAGTTCATTCTGATGCCCTTCAAATATATCTCTGACTGAAAGAAGAGTAATTTTTGGATTCTTGAATTTATGATATATGTTTTGAACGGCAAAAAACAATTGTTTAGGAGGATTGGTTATACAAGCATCAATATATTCACATACCGTCATAGGTTTGGTTATGTAATGCCCGTACAGAATCCTGAATTTTCTGTCATCCCATCCCTTCTTTTCAAATTCGTTCAAACAAGTATGTATCTTCTTTCCCCATTCTTTATCCTGTTGTTGAATTATTATTTTATCTAAACTTTTAAGTATTTTTTCCTTCATTTTTGTTCTCCATTTTTCTTTCGCATGAAAAGTTTTGTTATCTGCGATAACCTATCTTTTTTGGCTTCTTTTAATCTGTATATTTAATTTTTAATTTTTGATATTTGATTTTGCCTGCCTGATATTCTGCCTGCTGATATTCTGATTCCCTGATAAGCTATCTCTATTTTTCTATTTTGAACTTACAATCCCCTTCCCCATTCCGGTTACTTGGAGTTTGTTCCGTCAGGAACATTAATCCAAGTTATCCAGCTCAGCTGGACAAACCTATAATCCCCTACCCCACTCAGGTTTCAAAGATTCTCCCCCTTCTTTAATCACTAAATCAATATCTCGTAAAAACTTCTCCTTATCGTTCGGAAACCTGCCTGACAACGGTAAATAGTTTGATGCATGATTGGTGCGGAAAATACAACCCGAAGAAACGTTTACAGTCTCTATAATAAGTCTCATTTCTTTAATCATATCAACGGGTTCAGGCAAAACAAACTTCTTATCTTTCCATTCTGTATAAAGCGCAGTTCCTTTCACTATCATTAATGTTAATAACGAAAAATAAAGCGGTTGCATAGCGGTTATTGCTTTGCCGGTATCTATTGCGTGTTCTTCCCATAATTCCGTTCCGCCTAACCCCAGTAACCCTATGACGGAGACTTTAAATCCCGCATTCTGTGCTTTTTGCACTGCCTCAATCATTGATTCTACCGTTGTTCCCTTGCGGATCCTTTCTAAAACCTTATTATTCCCGCTTTCAAGCCCTATATATATCATAGAAAGTTTTTTCTGTACTAAATCTTTCAGCTCCTTATTCGTTTTTCGTAATATATCATCTGCATTTGCGTAAGTTCCTATTCTTTGAAGCTTAGGAAATCCGGAATTTAAAGCATCCAGAATGGGAATAAGTTTCTCATTGCTCAATACCATTGCATTTCCATCAGCCAGAAAAACCCGTCTAATATATGGCATATCTATTTGCACTTCTTTTATGTCCTTTAATATACCATCCATTTCCCTTACCTGAAAAGGTTTATTAAGGTAAGTAGGGCAAAAACTGCATTTATTATGCGAGCAACCATAAGTAACCTGCAAAATAAAACTTTCCGCTTCGCTCGGCGGTCTAATAACCATCCCTTTGTATTTCATTTCTGTATTTTAATTTGTAATATTATAATCTGATTCTTTGATTGATAATGCCTTTTCTCGTTGTAGGGGGTGTTCCTCGCAGGATATCCAGTCCAACTGAAACTGAGAAGCGTGGATTTATCATTTTTATAGCGGTGTCGGGACAATCTATAAACTACTTTAACAACCTTGCCGCATAATTAAAGGCATAAAAATAATTCTGCCATTTTTTGTCGGTTGATTGATAGATATTATCAAATTGAAAATAATCCACTAAAACTTCCCTTAACCGCACCAATTCTTTTAAACGCGAAAGATTATTTTTATCCGATATCGTTAAATCTAAAAGCTCTAAAGCCCTTTCATACGCCTGCCGGCTATATTCACTGTTCTTTTTATTCCACTTGATTGTTCTCTCAACCTCGCTTCCGATATTAGCCATCTGCTCAAAAAAAGATAATTTCTGCCATTTTCCACTAGCTAATTCTTTATGTTGAAAGCTCATCTTATTACCAATCTATTTACGATTTTAATTACTTTCTGCTGGATTTCAGGATTGTCAACGCCGCGTGTTCGGTTATTTTGTGATGGACGGACATTTATCATTGAATCAAATTCTAGCCAGTCGTCGCCCCCAATCTCAGGATAAATATTAATTCCCCAAAGATTTTTCTGTTTTGAACCGTTTTCTAGTAAAAGAGCTTCTTCGTCTGAATGTAGTTCGCCGTCAACTACCATTATTTCCTGTTCAATATCCACTACCGCTTTAACCATATTCCCAAACATTCCCAGTGCCATTTGCCTAAAATCATCAATTGCAACTGGATCTTTAATAATTTTCATAACCTGTTAATTATATCCTTATTCTTAATACCCACTTGCTAATCCGCCTCTCCTGTTTGTCATTCCTGCGAAAACAGGAATCCATTGTTTTATCTGCTTTTCTTTTCATATCTGTCCGCTGACCTATTTAACTCTTTGATAGCGGTTTGGTATAAATTACCTAATTTATTATTCATAACCTATCCCCTTTTTACCCTTTGTCAAGATTTTGAAGGAAGGTTGCCCTGACATCTCCTAACACTCATTAATTCTTACTTTATCAGCTTTATCATCTTAAAACAACTTCTTTGTGCAGCCGTTTTTACAACAAGAAAGTAAATCCCCTGTTTTATATTAGGGGTGTTTATTTCTAATTTCCCCTTTATTAAACTTTCTTTTCCCGTCAAAACAACTCTCCCGCAAATATCATACACCATATATGTTATTTTTCCCTCGCCGGATACCAAAAGCCTTATTTTATCATTAAATATTGTCCCCGAAATAGATATATTCTGAGTATTTGTTTTTCTATCTTCTATCCCCGGCGTTGTTGCCAAAGCTAAACTATGGTAATCTCCCGCAGAAATTTTTACCGCATCTGTTATCCCTTTTACCTGAACCGGGGCATTGGCGCTGCTGTCTCCCCCATCCCCCAACCTTCCCATTTCTCCCTGCCCCCATGAGTTTATGACTCCATTCGATAACAAAGCAATACTAAACATTGCGCTTGTAGATACCATTGTCGCATTATTTATTCCCGAAACTAAAACAGGGATATTTCTACTAATAAAAGTCCCATCCCCAAGTTGCCCAAAATCATTATATCCCCATGCTTTTACTGTTCCGTCTGATAAAATAGCAAGGTTATGACTGCCCGCCGTTGAAATTCCTGCCGCATTATTTATTCCCGAAACTATAACGGGTGTGTCGCTATCAATGGTTGTTCCATTACCAAGTTGTCCGTATTTATTAAATCCCCATGCTCTTATTGTGCTGTCCGATAATAGGGCTAAACCGTGAAGCACACCTGCAGAAATCTCTATCGCGTTATTTATTCCGTAAACTACAATAGGCGTATCGCTGTCAATCTTTGTCCCATTGCCTAATTGCCCTGAATTATTATATCCCCATACTTTTATGGTGCTATCTGACAAAAGAGCCATACCATATTCCCATCCGGCAGAGATTTTTACCGCATTATTTATACCAAAAACTGTAACGGGTGTATCCCTGCTAATATTCGTCCCATCCCCGAGTTGTCCATACTCATTGTTTCCCCATGTTTTTACCGTCCCATCTGACAAAAGAGCTAAACTGTGTTCACCTCTTGCAGAAATCGCTATAACATTCTTTATTCCATATACGACAACGGGTGTATCACTATCAATGGTTGTTCCATTTCCAAGTTGTCCGTCTCCGTTATATCCCCATGCCCTTATTGTACTGTCTGACAACAATGCCAAACTATGCTCTCCGCCCGCAGAAATTGCAACAGCATTCCCTATCCCTAAAACAGCAGCAGTCGTATATTTGTCACTTTTTGTTTTATTGCCAATCTGCCCGTAAGCATTATATCCCCATGCTTTAATCGGCTTCTGCGCATTAAGACTCCCGGTTAGCATAAAGATAAAAAGGACGGGAATAATCAAATTTTTATTAAACATAGAAATATTAATTTTCATTGAATTTCCACCACTTATTAAGCCAAGGTTTTCTGCCAATAGTTTTAGTAATGGCATCAATTAGTATTTTCTCTATTTCATTAAGAGATTTTAGTTGTATCGTAGTATCAACTACTACCATACTTTTCTCACACAATGTTATAAAATCTTCTCCTCCTTCTAATGTAGATATATGTTTTTTTAACCATTTATGGTATGGATAAGGAATTCCTTTGCTTAACGAGTAGGTCTGCAAGGCGGCAATAATAGTATCCGACATATAGCATTTTGCCGCAAGTTCTTCCCCTTGGCGAATACAGGATTTCATATCGCATTTTTTTACACAATATGTAACAAAATGGTCTTTTAATAATGTCTCGAGTTCTTTGTTGAAACGTAATTCAGCTTTATTTACTAACTGCGTTGTTTCTTCTAATTTTATTACCCACTGCCCGTGAGTATATATCCATAAATAAAGTGGCCACCATTTTCGGTCATTGGAAGTCAGACGATATTCTAACCCGGATATAGGTCTAACTTGACCAAAAACATTTGGCTGGTGTTTTTGGTCATCAATAATGTGATAAGGTTCGAACTGTTTCAGAAAATCTTTATAGTCAGATTCAGACAGTAAAATGTGTATATCTAAATCTGCGTTTTTATCGGAAATATCCTTTATTCCCCATCCTATTGACCCGGAAAGAAATACAGCTGCATGCCGAAGAAACTTTTGGGGAAATATTTCTTCAGGTAATGACTCTAAGTAAGTTTTTATAAGAGATATATCCATAAATATCCTCTTCCTGATATTTAGCAGTCAATCTTCCGAAACATTTTACTTCTTTTTCCCGGTATCCGGATGCATAGCGATAAAATTCTGGACACTATCAAAAGCAGGTCTATGAGTGAAATCTTCTTTCATCATTCCCCAATAATCAGTTGCTGTATGCAACGAATCTGCATACCTATATGACCAGAAATCCTGTAACGTAAAAATAAATATTTTACTAAGCCACGGTCTCTGCACTTTAGCTTCACATATCTTAACAAAATATTCTGCTTGTTGTGCCTCGCTTACCGTATCCGAATATGCAGAAAGAATGGATGAATCGGGCAAACTTATTGCAGGATGTGTCCGGTTGCATCCTATTTCTGTAATCCATAACGGTTTTCCCGGTACATATTTATCAAGTACAGGCTTTATTTTTGTATCAAGATAAGTAAAGTCTCCATAATTATAAGCATGAAGGCTTATTACATCAAAATAATTTCCACATTGTTCAAGAACCATTCTTAATAATGTAGAATCCTCGCCCGGTACTGTATAAGTTGTATTAACTTTCCAACCCGCGTCTCCTCCGGTTGCTCCCATAACAGGCCCAATAACTTGAGCGGAAGGGTCTGCAGATTTTATTGCTTGGTATGTTATCCTTACATATCTACAAAAATCATCAATACTCCCGTATCCTCCGTATTCGGGTTCATTACACATTTCCCAACTTTTAATGGGTTTGGTAAGCCCCGGCATATCATTGTTGCCGTCACCATCATACCTTTCAACGGTATTCTGCCAGTATTTTCTGCATTTTAATGTGTCATTACGCCATGGTGACCAGTTTGGCGGTCCGGTGCATATCAATAAATTAAGATTCCGTTCCTGCATAAAAACTACAAGTGAATCCATCATATCCGTTCTAAAACGTGTAGTCCCGGGCAGAACATTATATGGAGCGCAATTAGGTCTATTCCATGTAAAACCGCAGCTTTTCATTGAATCAAGGCTTTGAGCATATAAATTACGTAATCGTTCCGGACGCCATTGGTCAGGACGACTATACGGTGAAGCCCCATATGGCCATACATCTATAACTCCCCACGGAGAATCTGAATTATCTAATTTCTTCGATTTCGCATTTAAAGAGCTAACGGATATAATTATACATCCAACAATACTAAAAAACTTGAACATAATACCTCCGTAAATTTCCACCAAATAAAAAATGGGCGGATATAAATATATTATTTTCATTGTATTTTCATTATTTTAATTTTGCAAGTTTTTTAATAATAAATTTAAACTTTACAAAAACACTTAATCTAATAATATAAGAAATTATGCCGCATGCACATTTTGTCCACCTTCACGTTCACACGGACTATAGTCTTCTTGACGGTGCCTGTAAGATAGAAAAATTGGCGAAACTGGCACAGGAATACAGATTGCCTGCCCTTGCAATAACAGACCACGGTAATATGTTCGGAGCAATTGAATTCTACAAAGCAATGGAAAATGCAGGTATTAAACCAATTATCGGTCAGGAAGCTTATATGGCTCCTAAATCAAGAAAAGACAGGCAACCCGTTGATGGCGTTTCCTATTTTCATCTTACTTTACTTGCAAAAAATGAAAAAGGATATAAAAACTTAATGAAACTATCCAGCGCAGGCTGGCTTGAAGGACACTACTATAGACCCCGTATTGACAAAGAAATATTAAGAGAACATTCCGAAGGTCTGATTGGACTTTCCGGATGCCTGAAAGGCGAAATCCCTTACTGGATTATAAAAGGGAAAATTGACCTTGCTAAACAAATCGCCTCAGAATATCTATCTATCTTTGGAGAAGGAAATTTTTATCTTGAACTAATGAGGCTTGGATTAGAAGAAAATGATATTGCTAATGGCGAACTAATAAAAATAGGTTCCGAATTAAATATTCCCTTAGTTGCAACGAACGACTGCCATTATTTAGCTCAGGATGACGTTGAAGCTCATGATGTCCTTCTATGCCTACAAACTCACAGTGAAAAGGATGACGTAAAAAGATTGAAATTTGGGTCTGATAAACTTTACTTCAAATCTCCCCAGGAAATGACAGCTCT
Source organism: bacterium (assembly GCA_028716385.1). Lineage (GTDB taxonomy): Bacteria > Hydrothermota > UBA3073 > JACQXS01 > JAQTXJ01 > JAQTXJ01. Next base: position 122,138 of record JAQUPX010000002.1, read on the forward strand.
ATTTTCTGACCACCCTGAAGCCATAGAAAATACATTAAAAATAGCAGAACAATGCAACTTAAGACTGGAGTTAGATTCAAAAAATATCCGTTTGCCGGGGTATAAACTACCCGAAGGCTATGCTTCAATAGAAGATTACCTGACATCCCTTGCTAAAGAAGGATTTGACACCAGATACCCGAACCCGACAAAAGTAATACAAGAAAGATTTGAGTACGAACTTAATACTATAAAAAAGATGGGTTATCCCGGATACTTTTTAATGATTAGAGATATGGTAGATGAAGCGAAAAAAAGAAATGTTCCGGTAGGTCCCGGGAGGGGTTCGGCAGTTGGAAGTCTCATCTGTTATTGCCTTGGTATAACAGAACTTGACCCGATAAAATACGGACTTCTATTTGAAAGATTTTTAAACCCCGAAAGAATAGCTATGCCTGATATTGATATTGACATTGGTGACGAAAGAAGAGATGAAATCGTTAATTATATCACAGAAAGATACGGTAAAGATTCGGTATCCCAGATTATAACATTCGGAACTATGGGGGCAAGAGGAGTCGTCAGGGACGTTGCAAGAGTTTTAAAAATTCCATACCCGGTAGCAGATAAGCTTGCCAAACTAATTCATCCGACTTCCTCCATTGCAGAAGCAATAGAAACTCCTGAAGTTAAATCTTTTGTTGAAAAAACGGAAGGTATTCCCAATCTTATTAAAATAGCAACCAAACTTGAAGGACTTGCTCGCCACGCATCAATGCACGCATCCGGAATACTTGTAGCTCCTGATAAATTGATAGATGTCGTTCCTCTTTTCAAATCAGAAGGGGATACAATATCTACACAATATTCTATGGAATCCGTAGAAAAAATCGGATTGGCAAAAATAGATATACTTGGGTTACGGACATTGAGTGTTATATATCATACATTAGAGAAAATAAACAAAAAAGACCCAAAAGAGATTCCACTCGGGGATACAAAAACATTCAGTATGTTGAAAAAAGGACATTCAATTGGTGTATTCCAGCTTGAATCTGAAGGTATGAAAGATATATTACGCAAACTTAAACCTGAAAACTTTACTGATATAATGGCACTAATCGCTCTGTACAGACCGGGACCTCTTGGAGGCGCAACAAAAGATAGCATTATAAAATGCAAACATGGCGAAGAAACCCCAAAATACTTGCATCCTTTGCTTGAACCAATATTAAAAGATACTTACGGCACTATACTTTATCAGGAACAGGTAATGCAGATAGCTTCCAGGGTAGGAGGTTTCAGTCTCGGAAAAGCAGATATACTGAGAAGGGCAATGAGTAAGAAAACTCCCGAGGTAATGGAAGAACAGAAAAAATCATTTATTGAGGGGAGTATAAAAAATAATGTCCCCGAAAAAATAGCAAATCAGATATTTGAACTTATTGTTCCTTTTGCCGGTTATGGATTTAACAAATCGCACTCTGCAGGCTACGCATTACTTGCATACCAGACTGCATACCTTAAAGCCAATCATCCGAACGAATTTATGGCAGCTCTTCTTACTTCCGAATACCAGACTACTGACAGGATAAAATTTTTAATAGATGAATGCAAAAGAATGAAAATTGAAATATTGCCCCCCGATATAAACACTTCTGAAGTAGATTTCAAAGTAGAAAACAATAAAATAAGATTTGGGTTTGCTACTTTAAAAAACATAGGAAAGAATGCTGCAATTGAGGTTATGAATAAGCGTCCTTTCAGCTCTTTTGCTGATTTTGTAGCTCGTGTAACTCCGAACAGAAAAACAGGGGAGTCTTTAATAAAATCAGGGGCTTTTGATTCTCTGGACAAAGATCGGAAAGCGTTAATGGACATCCTGAACAATAAAACTACTTCTCAATTAGGCTTATTCTTTGAGTCCGAAGAAAAAGAGGTGGACGAGGAATGGAATAAAGCGGAACTTTTGTCGTGGGAAAAAGAAGCTTTTGGATTCTATTTTTCAGGACATCCTCTTGAAAGATATATAGATGAAATTGCTGCTATGCGTATTTCTTCAATAACGGATATGGCAACAAGAACGCTGGGAGAAGAGGTAACTATAGGTGGAGTAGTAACAAGAAGAAAAGTATTAAAAGATAAAGAATTTAGCTTTATTACCATAGAAGATTTTTCAGGAATAATAGAAGTTATGGTTTATAATAATATTTTTGACGTATCCGCTATCAGTGCAGATGAACCATTAATAATAAAAGGTAGATTATCGGAACGGAATGAAATTCATTCAATAAAAGCTTCAAAAATAATGGAACTTGAAAAAATAAGAAAAGAATTTATAAACAAAATAGATGTTTATATGGATATCACAGGATTAGAGGAAAAAACTTTAGTAGACTTGAATAAAATATTAGAAACTTCTCCGGGCGAATGTGAAGTATATATACACCTTAAAAATGAATACGATGATGAAACTTTATTGAAAACTAACTTACGAATTAAACCTATTCGTAGCGTTCTATTGAAAATTAAAACTTTATTAGGAGAAGAATCCGTTAAACTTGGACTTGCTCCAAATTTAATGACTTAATATCACTTAATGGAAACAAATATCAATACCTCTCCTTCCCCCCGCATTACTGTAAAACAGCTAAAATCAGGAATGCGAATATTTTTTATAATTACAACCCTAACCGTTACTGTTATATTCATATTCACCGCAAGCAAAGAGACCTTATTCGCGCTTAAACAGGTGAATTTCCTATTCTTGGGATTGACGACTTTGGTTTGCATACTAAGACTATATTTTGAATGTCTGCGATTACAGGTTTTAAGTTCGGCGCTCGGGAGAAAAATCAGCCTAAAAAGAACTGCCGAATTTACGTTCGGAGGATATTTCTTGTCCATTTTGCCTTTTGGAGTCGGGGGGTTGCCTTTGCAATTCTATATACTGATGAAAGAAAAGTTTTCTTTCGGGGAATCCGGTACTGTTATTGTAATGCGAGGGATTACATATCTACTTGCATTCGTATTCGCAATTCCGGCTCTCATATATTATAGAAATATTTTTGAAAGTGCCGGACTGAAAATGCTTTCAGGATATATTTTAATTGTTTACAGCGTATTCTTAATACTGTTTACTCTTGCTATGTTGAAAACAGAATGGATTAAAACTCAAATTAATAAACTTGCTAGTTTTTTTATTCTTAAACATAAAGACAAATTCGCAAGTTGGGTAAGAAAACTTGCCGATGAAATAGAAAACTTCAAACTCGGATTTAAAAAATGTTGTACCCACGGGATATATAAGTTTTTGCTTGTAATACTTTTATCCGGAGTTTCTTTGTTGTGTTTTGTTCTTATGGTGCCTTTGCTATTCAAAAGCCTTGGCGTGTCCGTCCCGGTTGTGGAAACCTCAATAATTCAGTTTATACTTACATTTTTGCTGATGTTTTCTCCTTCCCCGGGTGGCTCTGGAATTGCAGAAGGTGCAGGGGTTTTGCTGTTTAATTCTTACTGTCCAAAATGTCTGATGGGGGTGTTTATTGTGCTATGGAGATTTTTTACCTACTATACAGGCGTGATAATCGGCGGGATATTTATATTAAAGTTATTAACCGAAACTAATAAGAAATGAAAATACTCGGCATTATCGGCAGTCCACACAAAAATGGCAATACTGCTATACTTGCGTCTAAAATAATGCAAGGGATAAAATCAAAAAATTCCGTTTTAGAAAAAATTTTCCTGGATGACTTGAACTTAATTCCCTGTAAAGCTTGTTTTAAGTGTGCCAAAAATGGGAAATGTGTATTAAAAGATAATTTCAATTCTGTGGTAAATAAGATAAGACAGGCGGATATAATAATATTGAGCTCACCGGTTTATTGCGAGACGGTAACTGCCCAGACTAAGATTTTGATTGATAGAATAGACTCCAGTCAGGTCATTGTTACTAAACTTAAAGGAAAAACTATCTTAAAAAGAAGAACCGAATGGAATACATATACCAAAAAAGGAATAATTGTATGCACCGGAGACTTATCTCCGATGAAAGAAATAAAACAAACTTCCAGCGTTATGAAGAGAGCATTCGGGGATTTAAATATAAAACTAACAGATGAAATTCTAGCCCGTGGATTGACAAAATCAGGAGATGTTTTGAAGAATTCGATTCTATTGGAAAAGGCGATTAAAGTAGGGACAAAACTTGCCGGAATTAAATGATTATCTTATTGAATCTTTTAATTTGTAGCAGTTCGGAAACGGCATTAAGAATGCCGATGTTTGATATGACTATCCCGGCAAACATAGTTACATTATCAAACACCGTTGATTTTTATGAAGATTTTTTTATGTCTTATCCTTTGTTAAACGATAACTTCTTAATACTATGCGATGGAATTCCTATTTCCCGGGATAAAATTCCTATTTCTCCCTCCATAGAAAAAATAGAAGTTATAAACGAAAATGTAAGCTCTACTTACGGAAATTATGCCTGTCTGCCGGAAGGCACGAAAGGAGTAATAAATATAATAACAAAACGTTTCAAACCGGAAAGACCTTATTCCAATATTAAATGGGCTAAAAGTCCGGATTATTTTCAGTTTGAACTTGGCAGACCACTTTTTAGACCCAATATCACTATGTATGTAGCAGGAAATCTGGATACAACGCTAAAAACAACGTCAAACTTATGTTTCAACTCATCTCTTGTTAACTTACAGGCTTTTTATAGGGATAATAATACTTTTGGTATATCCGCTTCCGGCGGAAAAGCTAACCGTTCTAAACTCATACTTACAAGGGATTTTTATTCTCTTACTCAAAGATTTAACATATCCGAACATCAACTACTTATTGGCGTAGAAGACGAAAACGGATACTTTGTTCAGGATTATTGGGAGCCATTTAGACTTTTGTATTTGGTTCCAAGTGTCAGATATGGATATGATTCTAAATTTTATCCAAAATTGGGACTCGGATACGTTCCTGTGTTTAACGTAACCTTGTTCGGCAGTGTAACTGAAAAAGAACAAAACGCAGGAATAAGAGTGCTCGAATCATCAATAAATTATTCTACAGTTAATGGGCTGACAACAAGACTGGTAAGCCCAAGTTTATATAACTTAAAAATAGGTGCATTCTTCGGTAAAGACTCCTTAGAAGGATTTACAAGATGGACACTCTGGGGGGAATACGGTAAGTATTTTCCATCTAAAGAAATAGGAATCCATATAACAGGCGATATTATGTCTCAAATGGTAAGACTGGAATTGCAAATAATAGATGTTAAAATATCCTACAGGGTAACACCTTATAATTACCCTTATAATTATTACTCTTATAACATATTCTGGGAATTTTGGGATTAAAAGGCAATATATTGAGGGGATGGAATGAAATTGGCAAGAATATTTCTTCTTAGTAGTTTAATTTTAACTTCTTTATATACCGAACAATTGATAGGTAGAACGATAAAGATAGGTAAACAGGAATGGATGGGAGAAAACCTGGATGTAAGTTATTACCGCAATGGTGACTCCATTCCACAAGTGCAAGATGCCGAAGAATGGCAAAACTTAACCACTGGTGCATTTTGCTATTATGAAAATAATGCCAAAAACGGGAAAATTTATGGCAAACTCTATAACTGGTACGCAGTAAACGACCCGCGCGGTTTGGCTCCTAAAGGATGGCATATACCAACTGATGAAGATTGGACAACTCTTGTTGACTATTTAGGTAACGAAGACGTTGCAGGTGGAAAAATGAAAGAAACGGACACAACACATTGGTTAAGTTCTAACACCGAGTCAACCAACAAAAGCGGTTTTTCGGCGCGCCCGGGGGGATACCGTTATTCTGATGGTATATTTAGTTATATCGGATACTACGGATACTGGTGGTCGGCTACCGGATACAATAATACAAAAGCAGGCATACGTTATATAGGTTATGGCAGAATTAGCTGTAACCATGACGACTATAACAAAAAAATTGGGCTTAGCGTAAGATGTGTTAAAAATTAGTTTACCCCGTTAAATTATGTATTATTATATATATGAAAAGCAAAATAAAATTGTTAATAGGTTTCTCTTTGAAATTCGTCGTGATGTACTACTATTAAAAATTCTAAATTCTGGTTATTTTCAGGTAAATAAAGTTCGCAGAGATGATTTTAATCGTATTTTTTTGTATGTTGTATTTTTGATTTTTGCATTTTGATTTTTGAATTTATAAAGTATGTCTATAATACTTTTTATATTCGGAGCTTGTTTCGGAAGTTTCTTTAATGTCTGTATATACAGGATACCTCGTAAAAAATCTATTGTTACCCCCCCCTCAGCCTGTCCTAAATGTACACACAGGATTATGTGGTATGATAATATTCCGATAATCTCATACCTCCTGCTTAAAGCGAAATGTAGGTTTTGCGGGAAAAAGATTTCTGTGATTTATCCTATGGTAGAACTCCTTACTGCAATAGTTTTTCTTGTTGCTTACTTAAAATTTGGACTTTCCATAAAGCTTGCCATATATTTAATTCTGTTCTCATTATTTATTATAATAGGTTTTATTGATGCCGATACGGAAACGATTCCCGATGTCTTATCGATTCCGGGAATTATAATCGGACTTGGAACGAGTTTTTTTACTATCGGAATTAAAAGCTCCATATTAGGAATGTTAGTTGGAGCAGGAGTAATTGGTTTTTTTATAGGATTCTGGTTGCTGGTGTTCAAAAAAGAAGGAATGGGAATGGGAGATTTAATGTTAATGGCTATGATAGGTAGTTTTACAGGATGGGTAAGCGCGCTTTATACTATTTTCTACGGTTCGGTTATAGGTTTGGTTTTTGCAGCCATTTTAGGGAAGAGGAGTCTTCAGGATAAGCTTTACTTTGGTCCCGCTTTGGTTATTGCAAGTTTTTTGATTATTATATTCGGAAAACATATACTGCTACAGTAATATTGACAATTAACTTTTCCATTATATGGGGTGCAACAACAATTTTGTTGTAAAAGCTATTCCTAGTTGAGTAGCTTGAATCCGCCTCAGGCGGACTTGCTTCAACCTTTCTTGGGACATAGGTAATTCAATAAAAAAAGGATAAGCAAAATTGCTTGCATATCCCTTTTCTTATTGCTGTTTTTCTTGCTAATTAATTATTGTCAATTTTCTCGTTGCCCTGAACTTCTCAGCCTCCATCTTGTAGAAATAAATTCCGCTTGCTATCTTGTTACCATTAGTATCTCTGCCGTTCCACTTAATCGTATGATATCCCGGAACCATCTTGCCATTAACCAGAGTTTTAACTTCACTTCCAAGACAATTATATACTTTTATCTTTATGTTCGTTTCATAAGGTATTCCGAAAGAAATAGATGCATTAGAAATAGTTGGATTCGGAGAAATCGTGCTTAATTGGAATTTGTAAACTTTGGGAGTCTTATCTGCATTATCTCTCTCTTCTTCTATATCGATTTCAGTACAAATAGTAATTTCTCTTGAATACGAAGAATTATCAATCTTACATTTATATTGACCGTATTCCTCCTGGGTTAAGGAATCCCAGGAAATATAGGAGTAAGTTTTTCCCGGGAATATACTGTCATTTTTAAACCACTGAAAAACACTACCCGAAGTTACAGCTTGTACTTCCACAGGACTCCCGATTTTCTTTCCCCCGATAAGGTAAATAAACTGGTTTGAGTACCCACAAATTATATTCCTGTAGTTTGTCCATACACCATTGTTAAAAACATTTCCTGCCATATAAAGAGTAAATAGCTTGCCGGCCGTGTTATTCCTTATTGTTCCGTTGTTCGTCAAATTCCCTGTTACCTGCCAAGAATAACTATAATTATTAGGCACTTCCAATATTTTACCGGGGTCAATAACTATACTTCCGGAAACTGTTAGCCCACCTCCTGTATATCCTATATTAGCTATCTGCATAGGTTGGCTGCCGGTCAAAGTTATATCTCCGATTAAATTACACCCAAAAGGTCCTGAAACATCTATCTTCCCATTTGAACTTATTGTCCCGTATCGGAGATTAGCATTAGTAGTTGAGCGTGCAGTTAACTTGTATGTTCCCATATCTAAAGTATCACAATATAAATCAACACTTGTTAACGTATCAAAAACAAGATCACTTTTCGCTATTAGATGGCCATACGGATTTTTATTAATGTTTATACAGTCAAATTTCTGTGTCCCGCTTATATGCTGTACATTTGTGCTATCCCCGTTAAAAATAAGATGCTGCTGTTTCATAACACCATTATTTACCAAATTCTCAGTTATGTAAAGATTCAATTGGTTCCCGGCGGGGTTATTTCTTATTGTTCCGTTATTTGTTAAACTTCCTCTTACTTGCAAAGAATAACCATAATAATTAGGTACTTCTAAAACTTTACCGGAATCAATTGTTAAATTTCCTTTTGCCCATATTGTCCCTCCGGTATACCCTAAATTTCCTACTTGTATGGGCTGACTTCCGGTCAAAGTTATATTTCCTATTAAATTACATCCAAAAGGTCCGGAAACATCTATTTCCCCACTTGAACTTATTGTTCCGTATTTTAAATTGGCATTATCCGTTGAGCGTGCAGTTAACTTGTACGTTCCCATATCCATTGTATCATAAGACAAATCAACACTTGTTAACGTATCAAATTCAAGGTTATTCGTTGCTATAAGATGCCCGTTCGGGTTCTTGGTTATATGTTTGCAGTTATATAAATGCGTCCCCCCTATTTGCTGGGAACTATCACTGTAAAAGACAAGTTCGTTCTGACTCATATCCGAATTGTTAGATACATTCCCTTTTATATGAACATTTAAGAATGTAGTTCCTGCCGGATTGTTCCTGATAATCCCATTGTTTGTGAGACTACCGTTTACATACAGAGTCAGCGTATAGCTTAGATTGTTTTCAAGTATTACTCCGGTATCCACTACTAAGTTGTTACAATTTGCATTGCTATATATAGTGATATGTCCGTCAACAAAAACATCATCATTTGCTCCCGGGACCTTTAACCCTACCCATGTAGTTGAATCATGCCATTCCCCACCTGATGTCGTTGATGATATTGTTGCCCCTTTTGCAATACCTGCCATAAATAAAATCCCAACAATAAACACTATTTTCACTTTCATGGGTTTTTATTTAACTACGAATTTTTTATATTCTCTGTTTTTGTTAATCAATTATCGTTAATTTTCGCGTTGCCTTGAAGTTCCCGGACTCCATCTTGCAAAAATAAATTCCGCTTGCTATCTTGTTACCATTAGTATCTCTGCCGTTCCACTTAATCGTATGATATCCCGGAACCATCTTGCTATTAACCAGAGTTTTAACTTCACTTCCAAGACAATTATATACCTTTATCTTTACGTTCGTTTCATAAGGGATTCCAAAAGAAATAGATGTGTTAGAAATAGTTGGATTCGGAGAAATATTGCTTAATTGGAAATTGTAAACTTTGGGCGTATTACCCGCGTTATCCGTACCTTCCTCTATGCCGGTTCCATTACCAATAGTAATTATTCTTGAATATAAAGAATCATCAATCTTGCATTTATATTGACCGTACTCTTGCTGGGTTAAAGAATCCCAGTAAAAATATGAGGAAATTTTTCCCGCAAATACACTGTCGTTTTTAAACCACTGAAAAGTATTGCCCGTTTTTACAGCTTGTATCCACACACGCCCCCTGATTTTCTTATTCCCAACAAGGTAGATAAACTGGTTTGAATCCCCGCAAATTGTATTTTCGTTGTTTGTCCATACACCATTGTTAAAAATATTTCCTCCTATAGAAAGATCAAAATAATTACTAGCGGGATTATTTCGTATTGTTCCATTATTTATCAAATTTCCTGTAACTCCAAGTGAATATCTGTTATAATCAGGGACTTCTAATATTTTACCGGAATCAATAATTATGTTTCCCCAAACTGTTTTTCCACCTGCGGAACTCCCTATGTTCGCTATCTGCATAGGTTGACTGCCGGTCAATGTTATGTTCCCGATTAAATTACACCCAAAAGGTCCTGAAACATCTATTTCTCCGCTTGAACTTATTGCGCCGTATCTAAAATTCGCATTAACCGTTGACCGTGCAGTTAACTTGTATGTTCCCATATCTAAAGTGTCACAGTATAAATCAACAGTCGTTAACGTATCAAAAACAAGATCATTTGATGCTATAAGATGTCCATACGGGTTTTTATTAATGAGTATACAGTCAAATTTCTGTGTACCGCCTATATGCTGTACATTTGTACTGTCTCCATTAAAAAGGAGTTCCTGTTGAGTCATAACTCCATTATTTATCAAGTTTTCAGTTATACGAAGACTCAATTGGGTTCCGGCCGGGTTATTCCTTATTGTTCCGTTGTTTGTCAAACTCCCCAGTACCTGCCAATAATAATGATTATAATTTGGTACTTCCAGAATTTTACCGGAAGCAATTGTTAGGTTTCCCTTTGCCCATTTCCCACCTGCGGAAACCCCTATATTAGCTATCTGTATGGGTTGAGTCCCGGTCAATGTTATATTTCCAATTAGATTACACCCGAAAGGTCCTGAAACATCTATTTCTCCGCTTGAACTTATTGCGCCGTATCTAAAATTCGCATTAACCGTTGACCGTGCAGTTAACTTGTATGTTCCCATATCTAAAGTGTCACAGTATAAATCAACAGTCGTTAACGTATCAAAAACAAGATCACTTGATGCTATAAGATGCCCATACGGATTTTTATTAATGAGTATACAGTCGAATTTTTGTGTCCCCCCTATATGCTGAATATTTGTACTATCTCCATTAAAACCAAGTTCCTGTTGAGTCATAACTCCATTATTTACCAAGTTTTCAGTTATATAAAGTTTCAATTGGGTCCCGGCCGGGTTATTCCTTATTGTTCCGTTGTTTGTCAAACTCCCCAGTACCTGCCAATAATAATGATTATAATTTGGTACTTCCAGAATTTTACCGGAAGCAATTGTTAAGTTTCCCTTTGCCCATTTCCCACCTGCGGAAACCCCTATATTAGCTATCTGTATGGGTTGAGTCCCGGTCAATGTTATGTTTCCAATTAAATTACACCCGAAAGGTCCTGAAACATCTATTTCTCCGCTTGAACTTATTGCGCCGTATCTAAAATTCGCATTAACCGTTGACCGTGCAGTTAACTTGTATGTTCCCATATCTAAAGTGTCACAGTATAAATCAACAGTCGTTAACGTATCAAAAACAAGATCACTTGATGCTATAAGATGCCCATATGGATTTTTATTAATGAGTATACAGTCAAATTTCTGTGTTCCACCTATATGTTGTGACAGACTATCATTAAAAGAAAGTAAATTCTGAGTCATAGTTCCGTTGTTAACTAGATTGCCTTTTACATAAAGAGTGAAATTACCACTTGTAGGATTATTTTTAATAGTCCCGTTGTTCGTAACGTCTCCCATTGCCTGTACTGCAGTCCCATATCCGGGAACATTTTGAAGTATAGTTCCTGTTCTTACTGTCAAATTATTACATTCCTGGTAATATCCATCTGCAATGACTGTTCCTTTGAGAATAACATCGTCATTTTTATTAGGGATATGATAGCCTACCCATGTAGTGCTGTCATTCCAGTTACCACCCGATACTACCGTTGAATCTGTTATGGCGAAACCTTTACCAATACCTACAACGAGCAAAATCCCAATAATAAACCCAATCTTTGCTTTCATAATATCTCCTTTAACCTGAGTTCTTTTCAGGTTAAGCCGTAGAATATTTCTTAATAATTCTTTGTCAACTCAAAAATTCCTATATTTCTACTTCCGTTTGTCAGTAATTACACCATACGGTGTCCATCCCTTTAAACTGCTTATTTTTACTTTTACTATCTCACCTGGCAGAGTTTTCCCTTCAACCACCACAATTTCATTTTGCTTCGTTTTCCCACGCCATACATTATTTTTTCTGCCTTTATACTGAACCAATACCTCTTGAGTTGTCCCGATAAGCTGCTCGTTTTTAATATGAATTATCTTATGCTGGATATCTATCAATTCTGAAAGCCGTTTTGTCTTTACCGGCTCAGGAATTTTAGGCTTTAAGTTATACGCCGCTGTCCTTTCTCTGTCCGAATACTTAAACATATACGCAAAGTCAAAATGTATTTCTTTCATTACCTCTATAGTCTCCTGAAAATCCTCGTCTGTTTCACCCGGGAATCCTACTATAATATCTGTAGTTATTGAAATATTGGGTATCTTTTCCCTTGTGTTACAAATTAACTCCATATACTTTTCTTTTGTATACTTGCGATTCATCTTCTTTAGAATCTGATTACTTCCCGACTGGAGTGGTAAATGTATCCATTTGTATATGTTTTCGCCCTCTGCTATTACGTCAATTAATTTTTGAGTAGTATAATAAGGATGCGAAGTAAAAAATCCAAGCCTTGCCACGGAAGTTTCAGATACCATCTTTAATATACCCGGGAAATCAACCTTGTTGTTGTCGTATTCGTTTACGGATTGTCCTAATAGTATAATTTCTTTTATTCCTTTTTTCAATAAACCCTCTACTTCTTTTAAAATGTCTTTTTGGGGACGCATTTGAAGTCCAACTCTCACATAAGGAACGATACAATAAGTGCAGAAGTTTTCACACCCCCGCATAACAGGCACAAATGCGCTAACTTTGTTGTCCTGATTTGCATATACCCCCTCATAAAGCTCTAAACCTGTTTTGTATTTTTGATTTGGCACGAAGTGACACCCCGCCGTGGCGGTGGTTTGATTTCCTTTTATAATTTTGGGCAATTCTCTATAATTATCCGGTCCGACCATAAAATCCACGCCTTTTATTTTTTCTTTCGTATCAATAAGGTTTTGTGCCATACATCCAACGAGTCCTATAATCAAATCGGGGTTATCTTCACGTAATCGTTGTAAATCGCCTGTCCTTCCTACAACTCTTTGTTCGGCATGTTTCCTAACACTGCAGGTATTCATAATAATAATATCCGCTTTGTTCTCATCCTTTATTTCCTTGTATCCATTCTTAGACAAAATCTCAGCAATCAGTCTTGAATCATAAACATTCATCTGACAACCATAAGTCAGGAGATAAAAAGTTTTTCCCTTCATATTTTTAATATGTACTTACAAATCTCATTTTTGACAACTTATTTTTTAATAAGACAAAGATTAGGGGGACTTGCAGACAGATACTCCAAAAACGGTTAGTTTATTTCAGAAGAGTAAGTTTCCGGGTTACTGTGGAATGACCGTCAGTAAGTTTTGCAAAATATATACCGGAGGAAAGTTGCTTGCCATCATTACCTGTTCCATCCCATTTTTGTTCGGTTATTAATGGTCGCTGGTCAGCTTTTAGTGTAAAAGTTTTGACTATTTTACCGGTAATATCGTAAATCTCCAAACGGGAATTAGCATTTGCGGGAAGTGAACAGCGGATAACCGTTGACTGAACAAATATGCTTGGATTTGCACATAATTTAGTATTTTGCATTACGCTTTCATTGTTTTTTTCTTCTATTGCCCATGGGATACAATCCAGCGCCAGCAACCAACAAGAATAATCAACAGTTACTATTTCCAACAAAGTATCTCCATCTATGTCTGCCAGGCATGCTTCATTTAAGGTTGGGTCAGCATAACCACCTGCTCCTATAGGTTCCTGCCATTCCCATTTTTTTACCCCATCGTGCTCATAACATTCAAGCCTTGAACGATGATTAGCGTCGGTTGGAAACCCTGTAACGATAATTTCTAAATTACCATCTTTATCAATGTCTGCAACCACAGGTGAGCCGACAATCGAATCAGCTGAAGCAGCCCACAAAACACAACCACTTTTTGCTTTTATACAATACAAACTATCTCCATTATGTATAAAAATATCAGGTACCCCATCCCAGGTTACATCCCCTCCCGCCGGAGATGGTGCTTGAAGACACAAATAATTTCCTTGAAACCTACCAACAAATGCATCAATAATAGGAGAAGAATCTTTATAATTAAAGGCTTTTACATATCCTGTCATATAGCAGTAAACTACGATTTCTAATGCCGTATCAGTATCAAGATTCAAAAGCATAGGAGTCGTTGCGCTGTCGCCAAGATTCATAGTCCATATAGGAGATGAACTACTTTGTTGAAATACATACAGCGATTCTCCCGCTACAACAACTATTTCAGAATTTGTATCCCCATCTACATCTCCCAGTGACGGTGACTGGATATAGTTTCCAACATTATATCTCCAATTTTCAGCGCCTGTTGTCGCATTTAATGAATAAAGTATGCCCATTATATCACCGACAATTACCGTTCCCGAAGTTCCTTCTATTACAAGAGGAGCGCAATAATAGCCGTACTGCACACTTGTGTTACTCCATAATCCGGTGCCATTACTTCCTCGTAAACACCGGAATCTTCCGGAGGTATATTCATACAAAAAAACCTCAGGTTTATTATCTCCATCAATATCCATAAGTGCAGGCGTACAATATGGACCTTCCCCCATAAAATCGGATGCCCATAAAAATGTGCCATCATACCCTCTATAAAGGTCAGCGGTAGGGTATGAGGTTCCCCCAACCGAACCTATCAGTATATCTTTTTTCCCATCAGAATCAAAATCAGCTGCAGTAGGACCGGAATAAATCATGTCCCCCTCACTGTTTTGTATCAGTAATGCCCATTTTTTAATTACATTATTAAGACAACTTACTCCCGGAGTATATCCTGTCCTTTGCTGGTTACATCTAAACATTGGCCATCCTTCAGGGATTGTTGTATTCAAAATAAATGCTAAAATTATACACATATACTTTACCTATTTTACTATTATCTTTTACTATTCTTTACTATAATGTTTATATATTTTTATTTTGTCAAGTTTTTTGGGGAAATTCTGAGATTTGAACAGTATTTTTTCCTTCTTTATGTTTTTAACGCATACCCGCAAATCTCTTTTTTGACAACTCTTTTTTTTATCTATCCGTCAAACCACTAATTTTTTCAACATTTTTCGACTAACATCTCAACGATTCCCGCTTGAATAATGATCAATCCACCCACAATAAATCTTGTTGACAAGATTTATATTTTTGGTATCCTACATATAATAATTTTGGGTTGTTGTGTTATCTGAACTCTGCCTTGGGACGAAATTATCACATTCGTTTCAAGGCAGATGCTTTAACTCCTCTTAAAAATCTCTTAACGCTCCCACAAAAATACCGATTTTTTACCATAAAAACAAGCCTTCATAAAATATTATTGACAAGACTTGCAAATTGAGTATTCTTGAAGACATATTACTATTTAGACAGGAGGAAAAATGAAATATGAAAGCGTTAAAGAATTAAAAGACTCTCTTAAAGGCATAGTTGAATTCGGCGCCAATATTAAAACAAAAGTATTGGATATCAAAAAATTACAAGAAAAAACCATAGATAGATTGGTTTTCAACGCTACCCTTAATGAAGATAATAACATTAAAGATGCATCTAGATACCTGATTAATGAAATTGCTGATTCTCTTGGTATCAAACCCGCATCAATCCAACGCATATATGAACTTATGGGCGAAGGGAAACTCAACGGACTTACTGTCCCGGCTACCAATATCAGAGGACTAACTTACGATGTTGCAAGAGCTATGATACGTTCTGCCATCAAACATAATGCAGGCGCATTTATCTTTGAAATAGCCCGTACCGAAATTGAATATACAAAACAAAGGCCTGCCGAATATACGACAGTAATCTTAGGTGCTGCAATAAAAGAAAATTACCTCGCGCCGGTATTTATTCAAGGCGACCATTTCCAAGTGGGATTAAAAAAATATCAACTTGACCCTGCTCAAGAAGTTAATGCCGTCAAATCCCTTTCCAAAGAAGCAATAGAAGCGGGATTTTATAATATTGATATTGATACGTCAACTCTTGTTGACTTATCAAAAAAAGACATAGACGAACAACAAAGACTTAATTCCGAAACTGCGGCTGCACTTACTGCTTACATCAGAACCCTGGAACCTAAGGGTGTTACAGTATCCGTTGGCGGTGAAATCGGAGAAGTCGGCGGCAAAAACAGCACGGTAGAAGAATTCCGTTCCTATATGAATGTTTATAAAAAAGCACTCAATGGAAATATCAAAGGAATTAGTAAAATAAGCGTCCAGACCGGAACCACACATGGCGGTATTCCTATGCCGGACGGTTCTATTGCTAAAGTGAAATTAGATTTTCAGGTACTGGAAGATATTGCAAAAGTATCAAGAAAAGAATACGGTTTGTCGGGGACGGTTCAACATGGTGCTTCTACCCTTCCTGATGATGCATTTGATAGATTTCCGCCTACCGGCACTTCCGAAATACACCTTGCAACAGGTTTCCAGAATATGATATTTGATAGCGAATATTTCCCTTCCCAGCTAAGAGATAATATCTATAAACACCTTGAAGAAACGAATCCAAACGAGAAAAAACCTGACCAGACTCAGGAACAGTTTATCTACAAAATGAGAAAGAAAGGATTCGGACCGTTTAAGAAAGAAATATGGGATATTCCGGAAGAAAATAAGAAAAAAATCAGGGAAGCTCTTGAAGCGAAATTTGACTTGCTGTTCACAAAACTAAATATTAAAAATACACTTGAAATTGTAAAAAAATACGCCCTTACTTCGGATGTAACAAGAAAAATACCCGATACTCTTTTATAATTCATAATATAACATAGGTTGTAGGTATGAATTTAATTTGTGTAAATACAGCGTATCGTTAGGAGGATACTTCTATGTCAAAAAATTATAGAAAAACATTGGCCATAGTAGTTGGTGGCGGACCTGCTCCCGGAATAAATGGTGTAATCAGTGCTGCTACCATTGAAGCAATAAATAATGGAGTAAAAGTAATCGGCATTTATGATGGGTTCAAATGGCTTGTAAACGGAGATACCAGTTATATCAAAGCATTAGAAATAGCCGATGTTTCCAGAATACATTTTATGGGTGGTTCTATTATCAGGACATCCAGGGAAAATCCGACTAAGAGTCCGGAAAAAGTCAAAAATGTTGTCAAAGCCTTGGAAGAACTAAAAGTTGACTACTTAATCACTATCGGTGGAGATGATACAGCATTTACATCAAGCACTATTGAAAGAGAATCTAAAGGAAAAATTAAAATTGCTCACGTGCCAAAAACTATTGATAACGACTTGCCACTTCCGGGTTGTCAA
The DNA here is from genome assembly GCA_028716385.1 of bacterium. Classification (GTDB taxonomy): domain Bacteria; phylum Hydrothermota; class UBA3073; order JACQXS01; family JAQTXJ01; genus JAQTXJ01. The sequence goes on from JAQUPX010000002.1 coordinate 139,410, forward strand.
TCTACTTTTGGTTACCAGACGGCAAGACATATCGGAACATCTCTTGTCCAGAATATAATGGAAGATTCTAAAACCACGGGAAGATGGTATTTTGTTATATCAATGGGAAGAAAAGCCGGGCATCTTGCTCTTGGAATAGGAAAAGCCGCAGGTGCTACATTGACCATTATCGGTGAAGAATTTAAGGGGAAATATGTCAGTTTAAAACACCTTTGCGATATTATTGAAGGTGCTATAATCAAACGAAAAAGTATGGGAAGAAGTGATGGCGTAGCCGTTCTGGCAGAGGGATTAATGGAAAGATTTGACCCCGAAGAAATAAAGAAACTCGGAAACGTTGAACTGGATGAGTTTGACAATATACGAATGTCCGAACTTGACTTAGGGAAAATAGTAAAAAATGAAATTAAAAAACGCTTTGAAGAAAGAGGCCAAAAAATTGCTACACCCGTAACAAAAGATATCGGTTACGAATTAAGATGCGTCTCCCCTATACCTTTTGATAGCGAATTAACAAGAGACTTAGGCTTTTGTGCAGTGAAATTTTTGTTAAATGGTGGATCAGGAGCCCTAATTAATGTGCGGGAGAATAAAGAACCACCTATTTTACTTAAAAATGTCATAGACCCCAATACGGGTAAAATAAAAGTAAGGTATGTAGATACTACCGCAGAGTCTTACGAATCTGCTCGCAACTATATGATAAGACTAAATCCGGAGGATTTTGAAGATAAAGAACAAATAGAAAAACTTGCGAAAACTGCAAATCTTACACCTGCCGAATTCATAAAGAAATTTAAATATTTGGTAGAATAATAAGAATTCTTTGCTCGTAGAACATTTAATTTAATAGAAAACATTTTACAACTTCAACACTGTAAAAAACAATTCAATGATTGAAAACAAAAAGATTAAAATCTGGGAATTTTGGGGTGTTATTTTTATGTTTTTATTCGGGGCATTGTTACATTTTGCTTATGAATTCAGTAACGCTTGGAAGCCTTTTGCACTTATCAGCGCTGTGAATGAAAGTACATGGGAACATATAAAAATAGCTTTTTGGCCTGCCATTATCTATAGCACTATAGAATTTTTTGTGTTCGGACAAAGAGTAAAAAATTTCTGTTTCGCAAAGGCTTGCTTATTTCTGATTATACCTGTTGTAATAATTCTTATCTTTTATTCCTATACTTATTTTACGGGAACCAATATTCTGTTCATTGACATATCGACATTTTTCATCGCTATTGCCGTTGCCCAGATTGTCGGCTATAAGTTGATGTCTCTCCAAAAAGAATACTCGTTCCTGAATATTATAGGCATTATAATTATTATAATTAATCTTTATTGTTACGGCTTCTTTACATATTTCCCTCCAAAATCAAAACTATTCCTTGACCCTGTAACGGGAAAATATGGGATAATAGAAAAAATTGTGAGTAATCAGGAATCTGATTATTGAAAATTAAGCGTTTTAAACAGCAAAAATAAGTTTTTGGATATCCACGAGGCATAAACCACTCCGTAGGGAACAGGCATGCATGTTCCCTACCCATAAAACTGCAATATAAGAAACTAACTTTTTAAAGAGTTTCTATAATCTCTGCTTCTACTTTGTCAGAATCAACTTCTTTACCTCTTTGTAACTACCTGTTACAAGTTCCACAAAATATATTCCGTTCCGTAATCTTTCCCCGTTAAGTTTTACACTATAATACCCGGGTTCTTTATATTCGCTGAGTAATATTCTCCCCATCCTACCACTCATATCATAGAGTTTTAGGGAAACCATTCCTTTCTTAAGCACTTGGTATCGAATAATTGCAGACTTACCAAATGGATTAGAATGTATATTTAGTGCAGGTAATTTACAATCTCCAACTTGCTCCTCAATATCATATTTTCTATCGACCTTAACGCATACTAATGCAGAATCCGGGCAGAAAAACTTAAAAATTCCATTATTGATAACAACGCTATTTACAAGGCTATCTTTGTAAGTTTTATCGTAAACATAATATTCACCCGTTCCTGAACCTATATCAGGTTGAGTTGCATTTATAGACAAAGTATCATTTATTCCTAATGCAATAATATATACTGCGTTTGAATCCCGGGTTACAATTACTCTTCCAGTACCATTATACCCATTCCGCAATATTTCCTTTTTCCCCTGCATAGCCCTGCAGCAAAGCCTGAAAGCATAATACGTTTCATTCTTTGAACCATCAGAGTTTACGAGTCCATCCAATCCTCCCCAATCCCACATCAAAAATTGGTTTGTTCCCATACAATGAGTTGTTATTGAAGTATCCAGTAATGAAAAATCAAATAAATTATTTGCAGTTGTTAAAGCCATACTCAAATTATTATAGCTTTCAGAATAAGTTCCCCACTCTGAATTCCATATAGGTTCAACAACTCCGTCATTATTATAACTAAATACCATAGAATTAACTGTTCTGGCAGCATTTGTTTGGTTATTTGAATAATTATGATAATCAACTATATCTATAAAGGAATCCGCATACTGTAGTGTATATGACATATATTGCGAACCTTCTTGAGCAACTACAGGAGAATGGATATATGGTTTTGTTTCTGAAAATTTACTTGCAAACCGTATGGCATCTGCACCATACTTAACAAGATTAACATATTCCTCCGGCGTCCCATCCCACCCCTGGCTCAGAACATCGGGTTCGTTATGAATCTGAAAATGAGAAATTTTGTAGTTGTGTTTTACATTACACCAGTAAGTAACTGCAAAGCAATACTCCCACCATTCATTCCAATCAGACTGGTCATAAGGAGAGCGGGGAGCCCATATCGGCTTTCCAAAAATATCAATCGGTCGAAGCCCTAAAACTACTTCTATGCCATTCATCGAACATTCTTTTACGATACTATCAAAACTTACACCGGTTCCCCAGTAGACAGAATCAGTAAGTATGCTGTCCCAAACCGCCCATGGAATAAGACTGGAAAAATCTGAAAAAGAATCTGCTTTTATTGAATCAATAAAAGGGAATCCATAAGTTTTATCATCGTCTACAGGTTCTAACCTTGACATATCCCCATACAAACGCAGGGAATTTATACCACAATCCAAAAGGTCATTAATGTTGAATTTTCCCCCTTCAACGGTGCCTATGTAGTCTTGTGTATGCGCAATAACAGAATCTGTAATTGTAAGAGATGCACCTTGTAAATTAGATACAATAAACAATGTTAAGAATAAATATTTATCCATCATTATTTATTTTTAATATACATATGTATTAGAGTCAAGGGAAATGAAATTTATAGGGAATGAAAATATTATAATCCGGGATGATTTTCATAAAAAAAGAATACTCATTCCTAAATATTTTAATTATTATAATTAATCTTTCCTCTTGCAGCTTTTCTAATGTCTACTCGTCTAAACTTTTTTGTCCCTTTTTTAAAAAAACATTTGACTTTAAAAAATATTATTTTAGCATATTTCTTGATGTCTAAAAAGAAGTTCAAAATTTCTATTTTAGAAGTATGGATAGGTATTGGTTTTATTGGTATAGGCATCGCCTTTTTAGCTTTTTCAAAAACCCTGTCCAAAAAAGAACCCGTTAAAGAATCCATTCAATTCACCAAAAAGATAGACCCTGCTTGTGATTCCATTGTAGGTTCAATGAAATATGCCGTTGAAGCAGGAATGGCGCTTGATATTTCAACAGGTGAAATTTTTTGGGAATACAATAGTGAAAAACCTTGTGAAATCGCTTCTTTAACCAAAATTATGGTAGAACTCTTGGCAATGGAGAAATTAGAAGCCAAACAAATAAATCTTCGGGATACGGTAACGGTTACGCAGGATGCAAGTTGTATCGGCGGTTCGCAGGTGTACCTAAAAACAGGTGAAAGATTCGTATTGGAAGACCTTTTAAGAGCGGCAATTATTTACTCCGCAAACGATGCGGCTTATCTCGCAGGCTCTTATATAGGAGGCTCAAAAGAGAATTTTATTAAAATGATGAATGATAAAACTGCTGAATTAGGACTACATAATACTAAATTCTGGAATATGACAGGGCTGCCGCCGGCTAAAGGCAATGAAAATGAAGTAAATATTTCTAACTGTATTGATCTGGCAACTATTTCTATGCAAGTTTTAAAATATCCTTATGTAAAAATGTGGATGTCAACAAAGTTATCTTCTTTCCGTAACGGAACATTCGTAATGCGAACACGGAATACCCTGATGCGACATTGTGATTTGGTTGACGGACTTAAAACAGGATATTATCCTAAAGCCGGATGGAATATAGTAGCTACTTCACTTTGCGGTGAACGTAAAATAATGGTAATTCTGCTCGGTTCAAAATCAAGACGAGCGCGGGACTCTATTGCTAAAAATCTTATCCAGTATGCTAAAGATAAACCTTCGGGGTTAGTAGCAAGTAAGTAGTTTTACTTTCTTAGAAAAATAAAAGCACATACCTGTCCCACAAGAGTATATAAATCCTCCGTATTAAGAAAGTTCTTTTAAGTATTAAAAACATCCACCGGATTTCTTCTTATAAGTCATCCCAAAACGAATAGAAGGGCCGTTCGGATTTCCATCTGTAAAAATAATATTGTAATTTGCGCTAAAAATAAAATGGAAATCATAAGTCCTGAAGAATTCAACTCCTATGCCGGCGCTTGCTGTCATCCCGTCAAATGACTCTGTTATTGGTCTATAATAACCGTAAGTTGAGTCAATCCCGGTAAGTTTATTACCGAAAAATGCTACTCCGAGTCCTCCGCCTATAAACGGTGATATATCTCCTAATGATAAAAAGCGATACCCGGAAAATTCAAGATTGGCAAATCTGCTGGTTGCATCCTTGTAATACCACGACCCGGCTGCCTGCCCCATATAACGAGCGGTTTCGTATATATAATAAACGCCCCATCCCGGGATTGAAGTTAAATCTCCTTTAGGAGTAACGGTATTTGAAAAAATATCCGTCGTCTGGGCGTATTTTCCCAATGAGTTTTCTAAAGGGAAAAAGTATCCTACTATTACCCCAAATGTGCTGTAAGTTTCCCTTCTTAATTTTGGCTTCGCCTCATCTTCCGTTACGTTTTCAACATTAACGCTTCCCTTTGATTTCTTCTGCTGGCATAGTGCCAATGCAAGTCTTTTAACCGTCGCATCCAAATCTTCAATACTTGAAGCCGTAATCTTATCTTCAAATATTCTTATCTTTTCCCACCTGTTAATTAAGGCAACCGAGATAATAAGTTTGTTGCCAAGCTTAACTATATTTCCAGTAACTGCATAAGATGCTCCTATTTTCTCGCATATTTTTGATACCTCTTCTGTCCCACCGTTGACAAAGAGACTACTGTCTGGCATATCCGCTTTACTCATAACTATATATTCTCCACAATCTCCCATATCAATACGTAGTAAATCAGAAACTGTTGTGAGTAATTCTTTTTCTACACCGGTACCACTCAACTCAAACACTGCAACCTTTATTTTACCCGGCGGGCACTTTGGACAATTTACAGCAAGAAGTAATAACGACAAAAGCATTCCCATCATTTTCCCCTCCTTAACCTAGAAATCTAATTATTTGTTGATATATACCCGGCATTTTTAGAATGAACAACAATTACTGTCACCTGATTTTTTATAAATCAACCCGAAACGGATAGATAGCCCGTTAGGAGTTCCTGCCGCAAAAATAATATTATAACTTACGTTTAGAAGAAAATGAAAATCATAAGTCCTGAAAAACTCCACTCCACCGCCTACACTTAATAACATTCCATCAAATGACTCACGATTCTCAGTATAACGGTAATAATAGGTTGTATCCCATGAATCATAGTGTTCAGTTGAATCAACTCCGGTAACCTTACTTCCCCATACCATTCCAAGACCTCCACCTATAAATGGAGCTACATCCTCAAGAGACGTAAAACGATACCAGGAAAAACCAAGACTCAAAAACTCAGTCCCATCCTTGAAATTTTGTGTCCCAAAAACTTCTCCCATATAACGAGAAGTTTCATAAATATACGCAAGTCCTACTGACGGAATTGGTCCTACATTACCTGTTACTCTATATATAGAATTATAAGTATCGTAATCATATGTTTGTTCTACTTTTTTACCAAAAGACCCTGCTACTGTGGGAAATGTATATCCCACCATTACTCCTCCCGTGCTAAAACTTGTCCTTCTTAATTTTGGTTTGGCTTCTGCTTCCGTTATGTTATCGACCGTAACATTTTCTTTGGCTTTACTTTGTTTGCACAGCGCTTCCGCAAGTCTTTTAATTGTTGTTTCAAGGTCTTCCATACTTGAAGCCGTAAGCCTATCTTCAAATATTCTTATCTTCTCCCACCTGTCAATCAAAGCAACTGAAATAATAAGTTTATTGCCAAGTTTTACTACGTTTCCTGTAACAGCATAGGAAACTTTCATTTTCTCGCATATTTTGGATATTTCTTCTGTCCCACCGGTGCTCGAAAGATTCCCGTTCAATGCCTCCATCATATCTTCTTTGCTCATAATTATGTATTCTCCACAATCCTCTAAATCAATACGCAACAAATCAGAAATTGTTGTGAGAAATTCCTTTTCTATCCCTGAGCCGCTTATTTCAAAAACAGCAAGCTTTATTTTTCCCGGCGGACATTTAGGACAGTTGCCCATAAAAAGCAATAATGATAAAAGTATTAACATCTTACCTCCTTACAAAGTTTATCAAGTACACTTGTTTATAATATTAGTTTGCTCCTTTTTGTCAAGCAATTTTTCTATTCTATACTAGGGGGACTTATGTATTTTTTGCGTCCCCAATGAATCTTAATTATGGTTTACTATGATTGGCTTTATAATCTCCGGTGCATATTTCTCAAGTTCCTTTAAATGCTTTTGTTTTAAGATTTCATTATACTTAGTGACGGATGTCAGTGCATTTTTCATCCCACCTTCATAAAATCTATTCCACAATAACATTGTTATAAGTGTGCCGTCAAGATACCTGTGTTCATGGAATGACTTGACTGCCAGAACTCCCGTAATTCCGTTAAATAAAAGCGTAAGTAACCCGTTTTTAAAATTATGTGTATAGAATTCTCCACTGCCCGGGATAAATGTAGATAACAAGACTGCCTTATCCTCTGACTTGTATGGAAGAAGCTTGAATTGATTTGTTTTTTGCTTGAATTCGCTATCCTCAAAACATTCAGACGCATCATCATAGTTATCTTCAAGAATATAAATCCACCCTCTTAATTCTTTTCCATTAATAAGGTCGTCGCATACAAATCTGGCAGAAGAATAATCCCCTGATTTGAGATGTGCACCAATCAAATCATAATAAGCACAGGAACCGGCCTTTTCATAATACCGTACTGCATTCTTTAGGTCGCCGGCTTTTTCATAACACTGTCCAATTCGGTATTGAGAGTGGGAATCAGGAGCAAAAAAGTTTAACCGTTTATACTCAAGAATTGCATTGTCATATTTACCTTCATTAAAAAGTGTATCCGCAAATGCCTTGCGGCTGGATGCCCATTGGATAGAAGTATCTTCCTTAACAGAAATCTGTGTTTTAGGAGAGTTAATAAATCTCTGCTTAAAGGGATAAAATTCTTTTTCGAAAACTTTTTCATTATACAGTTTGACAGATTCCTTACTACCATAAATATTGCCGAAATAAAATGATAACCCTAATCCTCCGAATATGGTCGCAGGAATAAAATCTTTTGTCTGAAAATACCTGTAACTTACTGCCGCACTTCCTATTGTAAGTATAAAAGAAAAAATCCCGTCCCCTGTCCTGCCTGCATACGCTCTTCCAAGCCCCGGGACAATCGCAGATAAAAAACCTGCAGTTGCAGGACTTTTATAAGACAGATTTAGAAATTTGGAATATTCTGCCTGTAACTTAAGACTCAAAGACTCATCTTCTACTTTCATAAACCATTGTTCAGCGGATTCTATATCATCTTCTTTAAGAGAGGAAATACCGATTAATGTATATGCAGTATCATCGGTCAAACGACTTAAACACTTATATGCCAAGTTGTTTTCTTCAAGACTCAGATAAGATTTTCCGATTTTACGGAAAAGAGAAAGCGTATCATTTGAAGAACATCTTAGGAGTGCTTTATATTCGGTTATAGCGGAATTGTAATCCTGTGTCTCATATAACCAGTCAGCAAACCCAATTGTATGGACTGTTCCCGCTGTATCAGCTTTTGCCTGAACCTGTAAAAACAACATTAAACCGAACAGCATATAATTCATAGTTGAAATTTTAGCATTTCTTTCTATCTGTTACAATAAATTATAACAAGCCCTTAGAGCTTCAGCTCTTAGAAATTTATATCCTTTTCAATCAGTTATTATTTTTTTATCCGTGTAAATCCGTGTTTGTTATCCGTGGCAAAATCTCTATTTTCTTTTTCGTTTATCTGTAATTTTGATTTTTAATTTTTTATATTTAATATGATTTATTCCACCGGGTCATACAGTTTATTCCCACGGGTCGTATCAAATTTTGTTTTATAATACTTATCCTTATATTGCCAGGCAGAATAATTACATCTTTCAAGTCTATCGGCAGTCATTAAGATACCTTTAACTACTCCTTCTTTTTCAATTGCCTCACAGGCAAAATGGGAACAGGATGGGTTGAAATTACATACGTCTCCCTGCCGGGGAGATATTACAATCTGGTATACGTGGATAAATCCCGTAGCAATACCGGTAAATAAATTGTTTCTTTTTTTATCTTTCACAGTATCTGCAGACAGTTCTTCCGTAATAACTGATGTTTCCATAACTGTTGTATCCGCCACACTTGTATCTGCATTCGTTACCTGAAAGAATATTGAGAAAAATAATATGTTTATCATAAAATTATGATACGAATGGATTGTTATTAATGAAAAATACCCGTAAAAAGGATAACCGACCATATAAAATAACCTGCAACGCAACCGCCGGTAGTTCCTAAAAGAGCATTTGTTTTCTTTTTCCGTCTATATCCTTTTGAAAAACCACTTTTGTAGTCTTCCCCTTTATTTTTTATGTTCTCTTGCATGGAATCAGGCGGAGTTCCCGAGAGAAATACGAAAGGATATGCATACCCAAAAACACAAGCCAATGTACCTGCTGTCACTCCTGTCAACAACTCGTTTCCCTTGCCTGCTTTTGAACCGTCTAACCTTCCTTCCGAATATGTTCCGCTGTCCGATGCGATTGTATTTTCCGGATTCTCTCCGAAAACACTTCCTTTAGTATCATACCATTCTTTTTTCTTTGGCTTATAAAAACTACTATCAGAAGCGCTACTATCGGATGTGGACATACTTTTTAACTTTGCTAGAAGACTATCTTTTTTAGAACTTTGCCCTTCTATTTTTTCCGATTTAGCTGTATTAGTGTCAGACGATGCTATGCTTTTTAACTTTGCTACAAGACTGTCTCTTTGCACCTCTGTATTTCCGGATTCAACAGCTAGCGTGTTTGAACTTATAAAACAAAAGCATAAAAATAAAATTACCTTTTTCATCTTCATCCTCCTTAATATTGAATTTTCTATCCCAATTTCTCTTCTTATATATAGATTGGTTTTCACAATAATCTAATTTTCTATATAAGTCAATAAAATTATCTTATATTCTTGTACTAACCCATTTTTGACTCTGCGGTGAGATTTTTATTTATACTCGTTAGTGTCACCAAAAGTAAAACCTTTAAAGAATTTAATAAAATTGACGATAATAAACAATATGGTAGAAAATACTATTCCCGTATCTAACTCAACTCTCCCATACTCTTATAAAGAATCTGCGGCTACAAATAACCAACAAAGTTCTAACTCCGTAACAATAAACCCTTCTGATGGAGTGACAATTTCACCTGCCTTAAAATACCTTCTATCTCAGGGGGTAAATATAAATGAGTCGGAAGCTTCCATTTTGAACTCCATAACAAACTTTCACCTTATTTTTGAAGCCAAGAATAAAGAACAACTTACGGCAGATGGGTATTTTTCAGAAAAGACAAAAAGTATGGATTTGTCTTTTACTTACACTTTTCAACAGGAAATAAGTAATAACGGAGTTAAAGAGATGCATACATTTCAAGCGGACTTTTCATTGAAACTTCAAAACATTGATAACAAATCTATAAAACCATTTGAAAAGAAAGAAGATATAATGGATTTTGTCAGAAGACTGGTAAAAGAAATAATGGAAATTGCAAAAGACAAAGATAAATTACTCGGCGGAGTTATTTTTGACCAGGAAGACCTTGAAGAATTAAGTAAAATTGAAAACGGAAAATTAATGCAAAAGATACAGGAATTAATCGCAACTATTATAATAGTCGCAAGAATGCAAGCTATGATGGAACAAAATAAGGATCAGGAACTTGTTCTTCTACAAACTAAAAGAGAAAAAACTTCAAGCATAGACATTAGCATAGAAAAAAGTAATATTTCTGATTTCAGTTTAACTATCAAAGACATCACGGATAAATCCGGTTTGACAGAAGAAAGTTCAACAGAGGCTGCTTCACCGGAAATTACTGAAACAGAAACATCTGATACAGAAGTAGCCCCCTCTCAGGAACAAACAATCTAAAATAAATTAAAAATTACTTGCAAAGTTTAAATTTAATTCTAAATTCCTACCTTTATGGAGGGAAAAATGAGAATTGGAATTATGTTTGGTGGAAAATCAACGGAGTCTGAAGTCTCTATTAAATCAGCCAGAAGCGTTTTCAATGCCATAGATAGAAAAAAATACGAGGTAAGTTTAATTTTGATTGATAAAAAAGGACAGTGGCACCTGAATGAAGACTCAAAATCTTTTCCTGATAAGGTAGGGACAGGTCATGACCTGTCCGACAAAGTATTCAAAAATATAGCCGTAGTCCCGGGAAAAAACAAGAAACAAATAATATACATATCGGATTCTTTGCCTGTAAAACAAATAGACGTTATTTTTCCAATATTACACGGTGCATTCGGTGAAGACGGAACAGTACAGGGATTACTGAAACTAATAAACATTCCTTTCGTAGGCGCCGGAGTTCTTGGCTCTGCCGTTGGAATGGATAAAGATGCAATGAAAAGATTACTCAGGGATGCGGGAATTCCAATTGCTAAATTCATAGTATTTGAGAATCAATCAAATGCCAATTTTAATGAGGTAAGCAAATTGCTGGGCACACCGGTATTCGTAAAACCCGCAAATGCAGGGTCATCGGTAGGAATAAATAAAGCATCTAACAAAAAACAGTTCGATGAAGCGGTTAAAGATGCATTCAAATATGATACCAAGATTATAATAGAAGAAAATATTGAGGGCAGGGAGATAGAATGCTCCGTTCTTGGAAATGAGAATCCTGCTGCATCTATACCCGGTGAAATCGTTCCGCAACAAGAGTTTTACTCATATAAGGCTAAATATCTTGATAAAAAAGGTGCAGTCCTGAAAATTCCCGCTGATTTACCTACAAATATCGTTAAAGAAGTTCAGAGAATTGCCATTAAAACATATAAATTGCTGTGTTGTGAAGGAATGGCAAGAGTAGATTGCTTTTTGGTGAATAATAAAAAAATACTCGTTAACGAGATAAATACTATACCGGGGTTTACCAGTATTAGTATGTATCCTAAATTATGGGAAGCAAGCGGGCTTTCTTATTCTAAATTGATAGATAAGTTAATTCAACTTGCACTGGAACGCTTTAAAAAAGAAAATAAACTGCAAACTTCCTATTTCTAAAATAGAACAAAAAATAGATTTTATCCACGAATGGACACGAATACAGAAAAAACAGTTTATACTTTACATACCTGCCCACAAACTTGTCTGCCAACCTGTTTTCTGTTCTCTTCTCTGTGGTTAATTTTTCTGTATTCTGTTTTTTCATCTCTTTAATTCTCCTTCAATCCCTGTAAAATTTTCTGTGTTTTTCTATGCAATTCTGTGGCTAAAAATTCTTTCTGTTACTAGTAGTAGATTCTCTTTTCTGTGTTAATCTGTGGCAAAAATCTCTTTTTTCCGTTTAGTGGAATTTTGTGCTTAGTTGGAGTTTGCGACGTAGGAGCATTACTCCAATTTATCCAGCTTTGCTGGGCTTAGTGCTTTTGTGGCAAATTTTCTTTTCCCCTTTTTCATTTTATCCTTGACATATTTATAATATAAGTTATCTATATCAAACTTAATTAAAAATCAGGAGGAGGTAATTCCTGTCTGACGACAGGTAAAAAAGTATGAGAAGAAGAGGCGCAGAACTAAGGGAAACGGCACCTGACCCTAAGTATAATGAAATATTAGCCGGGAAATTCATAAACTATATGATGATGGGTGGTAAAAAATATACATCCGAACGGATATTTTATGAAGCATTAAAAATAGCTGAAGAAAAGGCCGGAAAGCCAGGTATCACAGTCTTTAATCAGGCAATGAACAATGTTAAACCCCTATTAGAAGTAAGACCAAGACGAGTAGGCGGAGCAACATACCAGGTTCCTTACGAAGTAAGACCAAACCGCGCAATTGCGCTTACAATAAGATGGGTAGTCGCAGCTGCAAGAGCAAAGAAAGGTAAACCAATGGCCGGTAAACTCGCTGAGGAACTATTGCTTGCACTTGAAAATAAAGGCGATGCATATAAGAAAAGGGAAGATATGCACAAAATGGCAGATGCTAATAGAGCGTTCGCACATTTCAGGTGGTAGCAAGGTAACATTTTTCCCATTATATAAAATAAAATGCCCATAGAGGATATTCGTAATATAGGTTTAATCGCTCATATAGACGCCGGTAAAACTACTACTACCGAACGTATCCTTTATTACACCGATAGCACCTACAAAATAGGTGGAGTAGATGAAGGCACCACGGTAATGGACTGGATGCCGGAAGAACGGGCAAGAGGAATTACAATAACTGCTGCCTCAACTACCTGCTATTGGAAAGGCAAACAAATAAACATCATAGATACTCCCGGACATATTGATTTTACGGGTGAGGTAGAAAGAAGTCTCGTAGTTCTTGATGGTGTAGTTATGATTTTTAGCGCGGTAGAGGGAGTAGAATCACAGTCCGAAGCCGTATGGTACCAGGCAAACAAATATAACGTTCCACGAATAGTTTTAATAAACAAACTTGATAGAATTGGAGCAGAACCCTTTGAATGCATTAAGATGATAACCGAAAGGTTAAACAGTAATGTATTAAAAATGCAATTTCCGATTGGTATAGAAGATAAATTTTATAGTATATGTGATATATTAGAAGAAAAAATAATAGAATGGGATAAGGGCTCGGATGGTAAAGAATTTGTGGTAAAGCCTATTCCGGAGAATCTTATGCCGGAGTTTAATAAAGCGCTTAAGGAATTAATAGAAACTATTGCCGATAATGACGAACATATAGGAGATTTATATCTTGAAAATAAACCTATAAGCAAACAAGAATTAATCGCTGCCATTCGCAGACTTACGATTGAAAAACAATTTGTTCCCATATTTTTTGGGTCTTCATTAAGAAATATTGGTGTCCAGCCTTTAATCGAAGGAATAGTAAATTTCCTGCCATCTCCACTTGATAGAAATTTAGACCATATCCCCGACAAAAGTAAATTTTGCGGACTGATTTTTAAGCTTTATTCCGATGCACACGGGACTCTTGTTTATTTAAGAATTTATACAGGGACAATTAATGCCGGTGAATACGTAATGGATGTAAATTCCGGTGTGAAAGAAAGAATTTCCCAGATATTTTTAATGCAGGGAGATAAAAGGGAATCCATAAAATCTGCTAGTGCAGGTGATATTGTTGCAATTTATGGTCCCAAGCAAGTGAAAACAGGTCATACACTTGCAGCGCTGGATTCGAAAATAATATTAAAATCTCCCGATTTCCCCGAACCTGTTATTTTTGCAACTATTAAGCCGAACACTCATCAGGACGAAGAAAAACTTGGAATGGTATTACAAAAATTAGTGTTGGACGACCCGACTCTTTTTATAAAAACAGATACCGAAAGCGGCGAATTAATACTATCCGGTATGGGAGAATTGCATCTTGAAGTCCTTCTCCAGAGAATGGAACGGGAATTTTCAATAAAAGCACGATTGTCGGCTCCACAAGTAAGCTATAAAGAAACAATTACAAAAGGCGCTAGTGAACGCGGTGAATTTATAAAACAAAGTGGCGGCAAAGGACAATATGGAGACGTAGAACTTGAAATCAAACCACTTGAAAGAAGCGCCGGGTTTGTATTTAAAAATAAAGTGCGGGAAGGCTCAATCCCGAGAGAATATTTCCCTTCCATCCGTAAAGGTGTGGAAGACTCGCTTAAAACCGGAGTCCTTGCAGGGTTCCCTGTCGTAGATGTCGAAGTGACTATAACCGACGGTTCTTTTCATACGGTAGACTCATCGGATATTGCTTTTGAAACTGCAGCTTCTATGGCAGTTAAAGCAGCCATAGGAAAATCAAACCCAATACTTCTTGAACCAATAATGAGATTGGAAATAATTGCTCCTCCCGAATACATAGGCGCAATAATAGATGATTTGAGCGCGAGAGGCGGCAAAATCTTATCAATGGCAGGAGTAGGCGCAAGACATAATATTTTCGCTTCCTGCCCTATGAGAAAATTATTCGGATATGCAACTGCAATAAGGTCTGCAACACAAGGCAGAGCAATATATATAATGAAATTTGATAGCTATTGTGAATTACGTAAAGATGAAGAAATTGAAGTATTAGAAAAATTACGAGGCTATTAAAGGAAAAATCAAAAATTAAAAATAAAATATCAAATATACCACAAAACTACTGCCGTTAAATACCTTTTTCTCCATGTAGGCACGAATTCAATTCGTGTTTTTTCTCTTTGTAAACATTCCACCCCTCCCAAAAAACACTTTCAAATTCAGGTTGACAAATTAAGAAAAAAGATTAGGTATAAACAATCATTGAAGATAGAGAAAGAATGTTTGTGTAGTCTAATTTTTGGTGTTTTATATTTGATTCTTAATTTTTGATATTTAATTTGATTATAGGGAGGTAGTATGGACAGTATTGTTTGCATAAAAAGAGTTCCCCAGACAACGGATTTAGAACTAAAAATAGATTCTTCCGGCAAAGATATCCAAAAAGACCGTTTAACTTTTGACATTAATGAATCCGATAGCTATGCAATTGAAGAAGCTATCAGGCTTAAAGAAAAACTCGGCGGGACCGTTACCCTTGTCTCTATCGGGGAAATAGGAAATGATGACATCATACGAATGGGACTTGCAAAAGGAGCAGATTCGGCAATACGAATAGAATATACCGGCGAATTAGACGGGTTTGCTACGGCGCAATTATTAAAAAATACCATTAAAGACTTAAAATTTGATATTATATTTACGGGTTGTATGGCTCAGGATGATGGGTATTCTATGGTAGGACAAACACTTGCAGAACTCCTTGGCATACCTTATGCAAGTTTAGTCGTAAAACTTGACGTAGAAAACAATCTGGCAACGATAAACAGGGAACTCGAAGGTAGTTTAATCGAGAAAAGTGAAATCAAACTACCTGCATTATTCACAATCCAAACAGGCATAAATGAACCCCGTTATGCTTCATTGATGGCGATAAGAAAGGCAGCAGGCAAAGAAATAAAAATTACTGACGCAAAAAGCACTGAACTTGTTAAAAATACGACTATAACAAAATTATTTACTCCTCCCCCATCGAAACAGGCTGAAATATTGCCGGGAACTACGGACGAGAAAGCCGTCAAACTGACGGGAATCCTCAAAGAAAAGGGGGTAATATGAAAGACATCTTTATATTGATTGAACATAGACGCGGGGAAATAAGAAATATATCTTTTGAACTGTTAACCAAAGCCAGGGAATTATCCGAAAAAACAGGCGGGAAAGTCACTGCTCTTTTATTGGGACATCAGACTGAATCTTTCATAAACGAAATCAAATCTTCAGCCCATCGCATTATCGTTATAGAAGACGAAAAACTTAAAGATTTCAATTCCGAATATTATACGGCTACGCTTTTTAACGTATTAACTACTGAAAAACCTTTTCTTACATTGATAGGACATACTGCATTCGGTATAGATATTGCTCCTGCACTTGGAAGTAAACTTAATATCCCTGTTGCTACGGATTGCATAGGGATTGAAATAGACAATAACATAATTGTAACAAGACAAATGTATGGCGGGAAATTAAACGCTACAATAAATTTTAAAGACAGTTCACAGTTTTTAGTTACAGTACGACAAGGCGCTTTTCCTGTAAGCGAAACGAATCTAAGTGTGGAACATCCCGCTATGGCGGCGACTGAAATAACGAAAACTCCGTCTACATTAACGGAAGACATTGCGGCAATAAAATTTCTTGAATACATAGAAGCCGCAACCGGTGGAGTAGATATAACTAAGGCGAATATCGTAATAGGAATAGGACGAGGCGTAAAAGAACAAGAAAACCTAAAAATAATAGAAGACTTTGCGCAGGCAATTGGTGGAGTAGTTGGATGTTCCAGACCGGTAGCAGACTCAGGTTGGCTGCCCAAAGACAGACAAGTAGGTTCTTCCGGTAAAACGATAAAACCCAAACTTTATATTGCAATGGGAATATCCGGTGCATCACAGCATATATCCGGTATGAAAGGTTCGGAAACGATAATCGCCATTAACAAAGACCCTAACGCTCCCATATTTAATGAAGCAAATTATGGAATTGTAGACGATTTGTTCAAAGTCATTCCCGCATTGAAAAAGAAAATAGAAGAGTTGAAATAATAAATCTGCGCTTTTAGCTTAATTTTTTAAGCCTGAAGTGTATCTCACTGCAGTATTTTTGATATTTAATTTTTAATATTTGATATTTGATTTTATGATAGGGGGGAAAGATGGAAATATTAAACTTAATTAAAGAAAGACGAAGCATAAGAAAATATAAACCAATACCGGTTACAAATGAGCAATTAAATCAGGTTCTCGAATCTGCAAGATGGGCGCCTTCGTGGGCAAACACACAATGCGTAAAATTTATCGTAATTAAAGACCCGGATATGAAAGAAAAACTCCAAAACACGCTTACGCCACGAAATCCTTCAAGAGAGGCTATGATTCAAGCTCCAATAGTGATAGTCGCATGCGCGGAAACAAATAAAGCAGGTTACAAAGAGGGAAAACCTACTACGGATAAAAACGAATGGTTTATGTTTGATACTGCGCTTGCACTGCAAAACCTAACACTTACGGCACATTCACTCGGATTGGGAACTGTTCATATCGGCGCTTTTGACGCTAAAATGGCAGGCAGTTTGCTTGAAATTCCGGAAGGTATAGTAGTTGTAGAACTTATACCTCTTGGACATCCGGATATTACCCCTTCTCCCACACCACGAAAAGAATTGAAAGAGATTGTGTTTAATGAAAAATACGGTAAAAGATAGAAATAAATAAAATGAAAAACTTGAACGATATTATAGTTAAAGGTGAAAAAATAACGCCTATTCTCAAATGCGTATGGGAAAATATGCCTTCTCAATTGAAACAAGTTATGGGAAAGGAAGACCCGATATTTGAAATAAGCGCAAAAGCCGAAGCTGTAAGACTAAAGAAAAAAGAACTTGTCCGGGCAGAAAGCGGTCAAATAAGAGGCATACTCCCTGAACTCGAAACATACTACAGTCCCCCTATCGGGAAGGTTGAATTACGAACTTTGTTAGCAGAGTTCTGGTCAAAATTCTACAACTTAAAGGATATAACTTATGAAAACATCGCGATAACCAATGGCGCAAGTCAGGGACTTTCTTTGTTGATGGAAATGCTTGTATATAAACAAAAAGTAATACTGAATGTCCCTTACTGGCCGAATACGCCGGATATCATTACACGAACCGGAGGTAAATACATAGAATTTGAATTAGTTGATACCAAAGGGAAACTAAGACTTTCAGAGTTAAGTAAATTAGTAAAAAAAGAAAATGCTCATATTATGTTTATTAATTTTCCTAATAATCCATCGGGTATAGCTCTGGATAAACAACAGATGACTGATTTGGCAGAGTTTTCAAGAAAACATAATCTTATTATTATTTCGGATGAAGTGTATAACCGAATCCGTTTTAAGGGCACTCCATCAACTATGCTGTCTTTTGCACCTGAACGCACGGTATCGGTATGCTCTGCATCCAAAGAATATCTTATCCCGGGAGCACGAATTGGGTATGTCATATCGGCATCCAAAACGATTACAAACGTGTTTTTTAAACAACTCGTAAGAATAGATTCCTCCTGCGTAAGCACAATAGGACAGGATATTATCTTACCCATTATAAAAAAGGAAACCGAAGAACTTAAGAATAACAAACCATTGAGTTTTCTCCCACCTGTGCTTAAGGAATTAAAACAACGTAGAGATGCACTTGGCAAACAGCTTAAAGAAACAGGATTTGAAATTGCGGGTGGGTTGCCTGACGGTTCTATATTTATGTTCGCAAAAATACCGGAAACGCTAAAAATAAGCGATACGAAATTCATTGAAAAAGCAATTCAAATGGGAAAAATAAGCGGTATTCCCGGAAGCGAATGTGGGAAACCCGGATGGATAAGATTTTGCTTTGGGTTTGTAAAATCAGAAGACATTGATAGATTCGGTAAAAACTTGAAAGATGTAGTTAAAGCCGTAAAATAAATTTCTATATTATTTTAATCTTAAAATATCACAAATCGTGCGCTCTTATTAGGTTGAAGCAAGTCCACCTGAGGCAGATTCAACCTACCCCTTTTAATGACAATTCATAATAATTCGCTACCATGGAACATCCCGTCCTGGAGGAGACCTTGCCGTTTGTCATTCCTGCGAAAGCAGGAATCCATCTTTCTTTATATAACTTTTTAAAATTACCCTGCCCTGTAGCCTGTCCGCCGTAGGAGGAGCGGGGGGGTATAAAAAAACAACCTTACATAACCTCTTGGGCTTTAGCCCAAAATAACCCCTAGAAGAATGTAGGGAAAGGTTTGAACCCGTTCCCTACGGACAAAAACATAATAATCTCAAAAAAACACTTGAAAAATAAAATATATGGTTTAAGATGCTAAATAATGAACTACAATCTTGCATTTATCGGGTTTGGAAACATAGGTCAGGGATTTGCAGAACTCTTACTTGAACAGGAAAAACAACTAAAAGAAAAATACGGGATTGAATATAAAGTAGTCGCTATCTCTACGCTCACAAGAGGAACCGTTTACAACAAAAACGGACTTAATCTCAAAGAGATTTTAAAACTTATCAAAAAAGGTGAACCATTAACAAACCACTGTGACGTAAAAAAAGGATGGGATGCTCTAAAAACAATAAAAGACAGCAATGCGGATATAGTTTTAGAACTTACGCCTACAAATATAAAGACCGGAGAACCTGCAATCACACACATAAAAACCGCCCTATTATGTAAAAAAAACGTAATTACAGTCAATAAAGGACCGATAGCATTGAAATATAAACAACTAATGACTATTGCCCAAAAGAACAAAGTAATGCTTAAATTTGAAGGAACTGTTTTGGGTGGTACGCCTGCAATAACTTTAGGAACGGAAGCGCTTGCAGGGGCTAAAATTACAGAAATAAAAGGTATACTGAACGGGACTACGAACTTTATTCTTACGGAGATGGAAAAAGGTAAAGAGTATCAATCTGCATTAAAAGAAGCCCAGAGATTAGGATATGCAGAAACCGACCCGACAGCAGACGTTGAGGGCTATGATACGGTTGCAAAGCTTGTAATTCTTGCAAATGTACTTATGGATGTCAATATAAAGCCTTCCGACGTAAAAAGGACAGGTATAACAAAAATTTCTCTTGCCAATATAAAAAAAGCAAGGCAAAATGGGCAGGTATGGAAATTAGTGGGACATATAAAAACGGATAATGGTATTAAAGCAGAGGTTGCTCCTAAAATGTTAAAATCAAATGAACTTCTGGCAAATATTAACAAGGGAATGAACGGTTTATGCATAAAAACCGATATTGTAGGAGAAATCACAATCATCGGCGCAGGGGCAGGTCCAAAAGGCACGAGTTTTGCCATATTGAATGATTTAATAAGTATAAACAGAACACTTAAAGGAATAAATATTTAATTTTTGATTTTTTTAGAAGCCCTTTGACGATAGCCATTAGGGATTCTTATCCAGCTTTGCTGGAAATATTTGATATTTAATTTTTGATTTGAAAAAGGGGGATTTATGAAGATGAACGACATCGCAAAAATGGTGGAAAAAGTTGGAATTCCGGGTAGTGACCGTTTTGATTTGCCAACCAGCAAAAAAAGATTTCCGGATGGTGCATGGTACCGTATGGAAATTTCCGGCATTGAAAGACCTAACGTTTTGGAAGCACTTATTGACGAAATGGACAAAAGAAAAACTCCCATACATAGAGCAATTTCAATGGTAATGGGAGCAACTTATCTTGATAAAAAAGAACTTAAAGATTTTGCAACTATCGCAAAAGAAGCACAACTTGAAGTAATCGTAACTCCCGGTCCAAGAGCGGCATGGGATATCGGACGACAACCCGTAACACCGGAAGGTGCATTTTCAGGTGCAAGATTCAGGGGTGCCGAACAGGTTAAAGCTTATATTGCAGATATGTTCAGATGCATAGATGCAGGTTTCAAGGGGTTTCTTGTTACGGATGAAGGTTTAATGTGGTTACTCAATGAAATGAAAATTAAAGGCGATGTACCAAAAGACATAACATTTAAGGTATCCGTATATGCAGGGCACGGTAATCCTGCAGGCGCTAAACTACTCGAAAGTATAGGAGCAGGAACTTTTAACCCGGTAGGCGACTTAACGGTACCACAACTTGCGACAATAAGACAGACTGTAGACATACCTATGGACCTTCATATTTTATTGGCGGAATCTTTTGGAGGATTTACGAGATTCTATGATGCGCCTGAAATGGTTCGTACCTGCGCGCCTTGTTATTTCAAAATTGAACCCGGACCGGCTTGCCTTGTGGGTCCCGGAGCAATGTATAAACCCTGGACAGATGCAGGTATGCTCGCAAATTTCGCAAGAGAAAAAGTTAAATACGCACAGACAATTAACGAAATAATACAGGAAAATTTCCCTGAAGCAACAATGTCAAAAAAAGGTGCTAAAGGATTAGCTATACCAACACCGTAAATCAATGCTATTTTCTGTCATTCTGAGCTTAGCGAAGAATCTAAACGCAGAAGATTTTAATGTTCTGTTATTTTAGTGATTTTGTGCCTTTGTGGCATATTTTTTATTATGTAAGGAGGAAAAATGGAACCTAAAAGAAAAATAAGCATTAATGACCTTGCCAAAATGAAAAAAGAAAAGAAACCCGTTGCGTGGATAACGTCTTATGATTTTCCTTTTGCTTATGTTTCCGAACAGGCAGGCGTTGATATGATTCTTGTCGGAGATTCGGGAGGTATGGTTCAATTAGGATACGAAGCTACTAACCCGGTTACAATGGATGAAATGATACATCTTGCAAAAGCTGCTCGTAAAGGTGCGCCGAATACGTTTTTAATCGGTGATATGCCGCAGGGCGCTTATGAACCGGGAGAAAGAGATGCTGTCCTAAGCGCATTAAGATTCGTCAAAGAAGCCGGTTGCGATGCAATAAAATGTGAAGGCGGAATTCGTGTCATATCAAAAGTAAAAGCAATGGTAGATGCCGGAATACTTGTTATGGGACATTTAGGTCTAACTCCTCAAAGCAGCGCTTCTTTTGGTGGATATAGAGTCCAGGGAAAGAGCGTTTCCAGTTTTGAAAAAACCGTAGAAGATGCACTTGCACTTGAAAAAGCAGGCGTTTTTGCGTTATTGCTTGAAGCTATGCCTTCAGAACCTGCAGGACAAATTGCTAAATTATTAAAAATTCCCGTTTACGGAATAGGCGCCGGGACAATGGTAGATGGACAATTAATAATTATGCACGATACTATGGGGTTTTATCACCCGTTCAGACCATGGTTTGCAAAATGTTATATTCCTGATGTCATATCAGAATTTCAAAAATATATATCAAATATAACGGATTTAAGAAAAGTAGGCAAAGACGAACGGAAAGATGGGTTACTTGTTCTTGCAACTATGGCAGTCCAAAAATACGTAGAAGAAGTAAGAAACGAGAAATTTCCCGGTACGGAATATAGTTACCCAATACCTGCAGAAGATTTGAAATTACTCGAGAAATCTAAGTTCTGGAAATAACAACGTAGGGAAAAACAATGTGGGGCATGCTTTTAATAGGAATATTGCAAGGAACTGTGAAAACAGATACAAGTACTATAGACTCTGTAAGTCACTTCTCTAAAAATGATATTTCTCATACCTTAGAAGAGCCTAAATCCCGAAAAGAGCAAAAACATTCCACTCTAGATATAGATCTTATGGGATTATATGATACAGATGAAGATCAAATCATGCCATTTTTGGGAGGAAGTTTAAGATTTTGGATTTTTGAAAAAGTAAAAACAGATGTAAGTTGTCATTCTAATATTCTTCTTACACTATTGGATTCCAGAATAATAATGAATCCTTTTTCTGGTTTTCATAAGTTATATATAGGAATTGGCGGTGGGTTTATGACTGGTATAATTGCATTGGCTGGATATCCCTTTGTACCTTACCTCATTGGTTCTATGGGGTTAGAAAGCTCTAACTCTTCAGACTCTTCATTAGGTTTAGAAGTAAGTTATTTACCTTACCAATTGTGGGGAATAAAAGTCAGCAAAAGAATTAAATAAATTGTTTATTTATAAAGGAGAAAAATGAAAATAGAAACAAACGTCGTTCATGGAGGTGTACATCCCGACCCCGTTACGGGTTCGCATACCCCTCCAATATACCAGACATCTACTTTCGTATTTAAAGATGCTGACCATGGAGCAAGATTATTCAAAGGAGAGGAAAAGGGGTATATTTATACAAGGCTTGGGAATCCCACCGTGGACCTTTTAGCTGAAAAAATGGCACTTCTTGAGGGTGGAGATTATGCAGAAATCTTTGCATCCGGTTGTGGAGCTTTATTTTGCACTATACTAAGCATTGCAGAAAGCGGAAGTAACATAATATCCGACAAGATAATATATGGCGGTTCTTACGGGCAATTTAAACAGGAATTACCCATTACAGGAATAGATACAAAATTTGTTGATACTACAAATCCAAAAGAATTAGAAGCAGCTATAGACAAAAACACAAAATTGATTTTCATAGAAACGCCCGCAAATCCGACTTTAAAAATAGTAGATATAAAAAAATGTGCTGAAATTGCGCATAAACATAAAATCCCATTAGTAGTTGATAACACTTTTGCTTCTCCTTATTTACAAAGACCTATAGAACTTGGCGCGGATGCCGTAATTTATTCGGCTACAAAATATCTGGGCGGACACGGTGATTTGGTAGCAGGAGTTTCCGTTGTCAAAAAAGAATTTGCAGAAAGCCTGAGGAAAAGGTCACGCAATATAGGAGCAAACATATCCCCGTTTAATGCCTGGTTAATCTTACGAGGACTTAAAACTCTGGCAGTGAGAATGGACAGACATTGCGAAAATGCATTAAAAGTAGCGGAATTTCTTGAATCACATCCGATGATAGAAAAAGTCTATTATCCGTTCCTTAAATCCCATACCGGTTATGAGATTGCCCGTAAACAAATGAGTAACGGAGGCGGAGTCGTAGGCTTTGAAGTAAAAGGCGGAAGAGAAGCAGGAAAAATATTAATGAATTCCGTTAAACTCTGTATTCTTGCAGTAAGTCTTGGCGATACTGATACACTTATAGAACATCCTGCAAGTATGACTCATTCCGCATATTCGGAAGAGGAATGCATAAAAGTCGGTTTGACACCCGGGTTCGTAAGATTATCCGTTGGAATAGAGAATGTTGAGGATATAATTGACGACCTAAAACAAGCGATGAATAAAATTAAGAAGTAAATAATTTTATTGGTTGGGGGGACAAAATGATTCTTGATATCGTGCTAGCTGTTGTAATAGTTGCATTTTTACTCATAGGTTTGGCAAAAGGGATTATTAAAAGTGTGTTCGGATTAGTAGGTATAATTATCGGTCTAATAGTAGCTTCTCGCTTTTATGCGAACTTTGTTATAGCAACAGAATTGAAATGGCAGTATGCAAAGATATTAAGTTTCGTAGTTGTATTTTTGATTGTATTTTTGTTAATATACCTTATAGGGTTTATAATTCAGAATCTTTTAAGTTCTTTTAAACTTGGGTTTCTTGACCATATACTCGGTGCGGCATTAGGGTTAGTAAAAGGCGGCATATTGGCATGGCTTATATGTTTCATTATATTAATGTTTCCGGACGGAAGCGAGAAAATAAAACAGTCAAGAATTGCTCCTTTTGTATTCAAACAACTGGAATGGGTTGAGAGTTTTTGCCCGCCTGATGTAAAGGATAAATTAAAATTGGACGACCCTCGCACAATAATTGATGTGCTCACACCGGATACTAAAACAATTGCTAATACAGAAAAAGCAAGAAAAAATACTAAAAGCATAAGCAAAAGAAGTAAGACAATGGACAGTTTGTATAATGATACCAAATAATCCTTTAATTCCATAAATTTTCTGTGGCTTGCCGCAAGATGTATGTATTCATTGTGTCTTTGTAGTGGTAGGACAGACATTCTTGTCTGTCTTTGTATTTGAGAGATGAAAAATTGTCATTTTTCTTTTTTTGAGTTGGGTAGGTTGAAGCCCTCGCTTCAACCTTTTGCTATTTTTTTATTCATTAGCTACCCTGTGAGGAGTATTCACTTATGAAAACAGCGGTTGTGGCAATTGGTGGCAATGCTATTTTGCTTGCCGGTGAAAAAGGCAGCAAAGAAGAACAACTCAAAAACCTTAAAACAACCTGCAAATACTTAGCTCAACTTATTCGCGAAGGTTATGACCTCGTAATTACACATGGAAACGGGCCGCAGGTTGGCAATATTCTTCTCCAGAATGAACTTGCAAAATCGGAAATTCCCCCGATGGCATTGGATGTCTGTAACGCGGAAAGCCAGGGACAAATAGGTTACCTCTTACAGCAAACTCTAAACAATGAATTACAAGCTCTTAAAATCAAAAAAACCGTAGTTTCAGTAATAACACAGGTACTGGTAGATAAAAAAGACCCTGCTTTTAAAAACCCAGCAAAACCCATAGGACAATATTATAAAGAAAAAGAAGCCAAACAACTTAAACGCGATAAAGGATGGGAAATGCGGTTTGACTCTAAACGAGGTGGTTGGCGGAGGGTTGTAGCGTCTCCTGTTCCCCAAGAAATACTGGAACATGATGCAATTCTAAGGCTTATATTCAGCGGCACTTCCGGAATAGTAGTAATTGCGTCCGGTGGAGGCGGGATACCCGTAATAAAAACAAACAAAGGCTATGAAGGAGTAGAAGCAGTAATAGACAAAGATTTGGCAGCAAGCGTACTTGCAAGAAACATAAACGAAAAACTATTTATAATACTGACTGATGTTCCCAATGTATCAATAAATTTTGGAAAAGCAAACCAGAAAAATCTTAATAAAACGACATTAAAAGAAGTAAAACAATATTTGCAGGAAGGACACTTTGCCGCCGGTAGTATGGGACCAAAAATAAAAGCAGCTATATCTTTTTTAGAAAACAAAGGTAAAAAAGTAATTATCACATCCCCGGAAAATCTGTTAAAAGCTATAAAAGGTAAAGCGGGAACAGAAATTATAAACTAGCTATCCCCTACATTTGTAGTAGGACACTTGTCCGCCTTTTGTTTGGAGGAGACATTTGGAACATCCCGCCTTGGCGGTGACTTGTCTGTCAGTCTTTTTCGAGGATTCTTGTCTGTCAGAAATAAATAATATAGACTTACCAACATTAAACCACAAGATTACATCTTCCTCAGGCGGACAGGCGCGATTTACACAAGAACCCAAAAAATCAACCACAGATTGGCGTAGAAAAAAATCCTCTCGCAAAGACGCAAAAGCAAAGACAGAAGGAATAGTGAAAGTATCATATAGTCATAGAAGAAAGAAGCGACCCGGTAGAATCGCTTCTTTCTTTTTTAAGGGAAAGGCGCGGAAAGAGGTATCCAATCAACTCGATGCCCAAAATTATCAGGGCTCTTTCTATTAATATTACCTCTATAGCCTGGGGAATGGGCTTGAGCAAAAAATTAGGCATCTTATAAACTCAAGTTGTCCATTTTTCCATTAACTAAAAGAGCACGCCCTCTCCAAAAAGTGTGATAACATAACCACCTCCATGGAGGGTATTATCTCCCCTCTATAATTTTAATATCTATCCTTTCGGGGGGAAAGGGTCTTCCTTATAAGTACGTTCCTCTTGGAATCTTCCATTCTCTTTGTGTATTACTACTTGACTTGGCTGATTATTTTTTGCCATTTCTCTTGCTTTATTTACAGCCTTGGGTTTTGTAGGAAAAAGTTTGATAATTTTCCCCGAACCTTCTCCCTTTATTCCCCACTGATTATCATTGGGGACAACATGTAAAACTTTACGATTTGCCATTTTATTATTCCTCCTATCTATAATAGATAGATGCAAAATTTTCAAAAAAGATTCAAAATATTGTGATTAAACTTTTAAAAGTACTATATGTAGTATGGTAACGATTGCTAAAACATAGGAGAAATTATAGATAAAATCGAGGGAATAAGTATTGTTTCCTATAATTTTCAGTTGTTTTTATTTAAAAAGATTGGATTGAGTTGTCGAAGTAGTAATATTAAAAAGTTTATCAAGTTTAGACAAATCATGTTTCGGGATAAGTGCACGCATTTTGGGAAGACGCAAATGAGTGCGAGCTATTTTTTGACGATGTTTCCGGTCTTTAATACATCTCCAATGGGGTTCTCCCCCCCATTCTCCATACTCTACGTTTTCACCACAATTAGCACATGTAATTGTATCCCCTTTTAACGGAGGCTGGTCAATACTTCGGGAATAGCATTCATCTTCTACGCAACGCCAATAGAATGGATCGTTTCCACCTTCACTGGCTACCATCTCGCTTTTACAAATAGGACATATTGGTATTCCTTCCTTATACTCATCAATCAGGTCATTAAGTCGCAAAGTCTTAACGAAATCCTTAACGACTTCGGGACTTTTACGTCGTTCCATTATTTCCTGTGTATTGCTGAAGCTTAAAGGATTAAGAGACCCCATCCAAATGATATCATCATCAATGAAAACAAGTTTTTCGTGCATACCTCGTTTGTGTATTACAACAACTCCCCAATTAATAAGTGCTTGTTCAAGCATTCTATAAGTAGATAACTCTCGCTTATTACGGTCCTCCCTTGCTTTAGTAATAACATAAACACGTATTCCTTGCTCAATTGCTGCTCTGATGGAAGGTTCAAGATACCCTATTCTTTCAGATGTGATAAAAGCAGAGTAAATAACTACTCGTCCTTTGGCGCGGGAAAGGTCGCCACGCAACATAGGATAAAAATGTTCTTGGCTAATAACTACACGAGAAGAATTTGGTTCAATTTCTCCCCCAATAACAGAAGTTTGTGCCTTAGCTACTCGCGCTGATAAACCAGCAGGAACAATATTGAGAGCATCAACACAAACATAATGCTCTTGAAGAAATGGAATAAGTTCTGCTCCAATAAATGCTTTTTTTGATAGTTTCAAAATATATTCGAAGTCACCTACAATAATAAGCCTACGACGGGCTCTTGTTAGGGCTACATTGAGTAACCGTTTAGTGTTATTATCACGTTTGAAATCGAACATACCTACTCGCCAGTGAGGTTCGTCATTGACCAAATCCAAAATTACGACATCAGATTCTGCCCCTTGAAAATTATAAACTGTCCCTGCTCTTACGTCATTTTTAAGATTTTGATGCTCCAGAAGGATTTTCAATAATTTTGCATGTGGAGAATACGGACAAACCATAAGAATGTGAGGGTCATTCATTTCATTACAGGGTTCTCGGTCATAACGTAACAATTGTTCAGCAATATCCACACAGATAGTGGCAGATAAAAAGTTTAATCTGCTGGCTCGCATTCCTCGAGAAACACTTGTAACCCAAGCTCCCACAGAAGCAGTGTTCACAAGAAGAACAGGTTGATCATGTCCCCAATCACTACGATACCATTTCATTAAGTTTTCGTCGCATTTAGTATGCGATAAAGGATAATAATTGCCATCGTCCAATTTTATTTCGCCATCGTCTAATGTTTTATATATTAGTTCGTTAGAAATTTTACTTATATCCGGATGCATCCTATACTGTTTCTTTAACGCTACAACATAAGGACGTTTATCGTATTTTTCAATCTTAGCTTTATTAAATATGTCTAATCCAAGCCATTCTTTTGCTAATGGATGTGGTGATATAACAATTGGTGGTAGTTGTTCCGGATCTCCAACAACGACAGCATTGAGATCTGCTAAACCAGCTACCGCCCAAAGTGCAGGTATAGGGGCCATTGATGCTTCATCAAGTATCACTGTATCAAAACGTCTGGCTTGAATAGAGTCCCTGAGATATGCACGCGTAAGTGTAGTTGCTATTATCTTTGCCTGAGAGATAACAACCTCTTCAACTTTCTTGAGAGATTCTTCTATCTGTTGGATTTCAGTCTCAATAGTACTAATATGTTTATTAATGTCTGCATACTGTTTACGAAGATCGCCAATCTCTAATCCTTCTGTTTGGGAAATCCCATGCTCATATGCAGTTTGGATATCAAGTATCATTAATTCAGCAGATCCTACTGATTCATGAGTTATTCCCTGAGTTAGTCCCTGTGCCTTTAATGCTGATAATCGTGTGGTAAGAAGTTCTTCTAGTTGCAAACGTTGTTTATAACATGTTTTGTCAAGTTGCTCTGTTTGGGATTTCACCTGAATTAGTTTTTCATTGTAAACATTGGCTTTGTAGAGTACGTCTTCAGGGGAACTTGAATACTTACTATAAAATAATTCCTCTTCATTTTTAAACGTCGTACGTTTGTTTTCAGTTTGAGTCAAATTATGTTGAGCTTCCTCTAATTCTAAACTTATTTCTCCCATCTCAGTACAAAATTTCTGTATCAACTCCGATTGATTTTCAGAGGAAGCGGACTGTTGCCATTGTCTTGCAAG
>JAQUPX010000002.1:168755-521848 GCA_028716385.1 bacterium
CAACTCTACGGATGCGTGTCCTTCCGAAAGTTTTTGGGCTAATGTTTCTGCCCTCTCGGTAAACATTGTACGTTTGTTTTCGGTTTGAATCAAATTATTTTGAGCTTCCTCTAATTCCAAACTTATTTCTCCTATCTCAGTATAAAATTTCTGTATCAACTCCGATTGATTTTCAGAAGAAGTTGACTGTTGCCATTGTCTTGCAAGCAACTCTACGGATGCGTGTCCTTCCGAAAGTTTTTGGGCTAATGTTTCTGCCCTCTCGGTAAACATTGTACGTTTGTTTTCGGTTTGAATCAAATTATTTTGAGCTTCCTCTAATTCCAAACTTATTGTTTTTATTTCCGTCTGAAGTTTTTTTATTAAGTCGAATTGGCTTTCAGGGGATGGTAACCGTCGCCATTGCCGAGTAATCCAACCCATTGATATGATTTCTTCATAAAGTAGTTTAGCTTGAGTTAATTTTTCTCCAATTTCTACAAGTTTATCATTTGTTATTTTAATAGAGTAATTAATTTGTACAATCAATTCATTGAGTTTTGCTATTTCATTTGAGAGATTTTGGGCTAATTCTTCTCCAATTTCTACAAACTTATCTTTTGTTATTTTTATAAAGTGATTATCCTTTGTTATCAATTCATTGAGTTTTGCTATTTCATTTGAGAGATTTTGGGCTAATTTCTCTCCAATTTCTATAAGCTTATCTTTTGTTATTTTAATACGGTGATTAATTTGTACAATCAATTCATCCAGCTCAATTATTTCATCTAATAGATTTTTAGTATGTTGTGCAGCTTCTGTATCGGCATCCCATTTTGCAGATTCTTTTGAAAGCTGTAACTGTTCAGTTTTTTTCTCATTAAGCTCTTGTTCCAATTTTTGTATATTTTCAAGCTCTTGGTTCATAATAGGAATGTCTACCTTTGCTTCACCTATCCATTCACAAATATCAATTTTGCGTGAAATATCTTTAACTTTTTCTATTTCGATACCGAGTTCTGTTTTTCGCGCATCCCTTCGTTTTGCAAGTTCTTCAGACTTTCTGGCAACATGAGTTTTTAGCAAGAGGTCCGGATACTTTTCAAAACTGGGGTCTTTATAGTCACCCACTCTTAGTATACATCCATTGGCTATGTCATCAGGAGCAAATTTCGCAAGTAGTTTGCCTATACGAAGAGTTGCTTGATCTACAGCAATGTTCGTGTGGGATACTACCAAAACAGAACGACCTTGACAGTAAAGTTGTTTCCCAATAGCACCAATAGTCTGTGTTTTCCCCGTACCAGGCGGTCCAAAAATAAAAGTTGTGTCAAAACCTAACGATGAGGCTACCGCATTGTTTTGCTCTGTGTTGAGGTCTTGTTCCTCTGATTGGGAAATCAAAGCTAATTCGCCAGAAACGGGTAATGCTCCACGTATCCGCTCACCAACAGGATTCGCTTTATTTGCAAGAACTTCAATACGTTCAATAAGCTTACTCATTAAATATGCAAGATTACTCCGCAAGCGAGCAGTAGGAACAAACTTTCCTAAATCCTCCGGCACACTCAATGTGACAGCCATGCCATAAACAGAGACAATAGTGACATTCAAAGGAGCGTGTCCTTCAACATATAAATCTCCGGGCATATCACCGGGCACGTTAAGCACATTTTCAAGGTCAAATAAATACTGATAATTACCACCTACTTGAGCAATACGACGTCCATTAATAAGAGACACTGCAGAACTTGACTCGTTACGCCTTGCCGCTTCTATTTCTTCGCGGAGAGCGGTGCGAAATTCCGACAAAATTCCGGTAAGAGGAACTTCCTCTTGATTGTAAACTTGCTTAGACATAAGGAGTTTATATTGCTTAAGTTAATTAGTGTCAAGGGAAAAGTAGGAATTAATTAACTACTAGAGATTCTTCGCCTTCGGCTCAGAATGACAAAAGAGCGAAGTTCTTACGCAAAGCTAAAGCTTTGCCCTACAAACCACTGAGCTTGCGAAGGGTTAATCTTTTTGTTATCTGCGGATACCTGCGTCCAAAATTTCGTAGTTATGTATATTGAAGATTATACAGTACTGCGTAGAAGCCGTCGTTTTTGATTAGTTCCTCATGGGTTCCGTTTTCTATGATTTTGCCATCGGAGATAACGATAATGCGGTCAACATTCTTTATAGTAGATAACCTATGCGCGACTACGATTGCAGTCCTGTTTTCCAAAAGTTTATGCGTGGCGTCTTGAATTAAGCCTTCCGTCAAGGAGTCAACTTCTCTTGTCGCCTCATCCAGAATCAATATAGACGGGTTAACTGCAATTGCCCTTGCGAATGTCAATAACTGACGCTCTCCACTTGAAAGGTTTGTGCCTCTTTCTTTGATTTCCTCATCGTATTTACCGGGCATTTTATCAATAAATTTAGTTACATTCGTTATCTCGGCGGCCTTTTGTATTTCCTCTTCCGTAACTTTTGAATCCCTTAACTTTATGTTATCCCTGATAGTGCCGCTGAATATATAACTGTCCTGAGTCACAAGCGCAAGTTTGCTCCTGAGTTCGGCGTGTTTTATGTTTTGAATGGGAATGCCGTCAATTAATATTTCTCCTTTTTGCGGAGTATAAAACTTAACAATTAACCCGATAATTGAAGTTTTTCCTGCACCCGTTGGTCCGACAACGGCAATTCTTTCTCCCTGTTTTATACGTAAATTAATGTCTTTTAACACCCAATTTTCAGGGTTTGGAGTATCCTCATAAGAAAACCATACGTTTTTAAATTCTATTTCGCCTTTCGTCTTCAAATGCTGGGAAACGGCTTTTTCATCATCGTATTCAAAGTCTTTCGTATCCATAAGCAAGAATATTCTCTCGGCCGCAGCAAGAGAAGACTGGACGGTATCAAGTTTGTGAGAAAAATCTATTATCGGCTGGAACAACAAGCGAATATAACTCGTAAAAGCGACAAGCGTTCCTATGGTTATTTTTGATTGAAGCGCTTCGCCTCCCCCCCACCATATAATAAGAGCAGTCCCTACCGAGAGAAGCAATTCCGTTATGGGCATAAAAGTCCCGTATACAATAACCTGTTTCATATTTGAATTGTAATACTCTTTATTGACGGCGGTAAACTTATGACAATTTTCCTGTTCGCGATTAAAGAGTTTCGTCGTTTTCATTCCCTCGAAATATTCGCTAAGCAAGACGTTTATTTGCGCCAGCCATTTACGAACGGTACGGTAAGCTTTTTTTGCTCTGATACGGAAAAGATTAAGACTGATAACAAGAGGGGGAATTACCAGGAAAGTAATAAGCGACACTTTTACATTTAACTGAAGCATAAGCCATATTGCGCCAATGACCGTAAATATATTTGCAAATATCGTTGCGCCTACGTTCGATATCATATCGTTAAGAGCTTCTTCGTCGTTAGTAACTCTCGTAACGAGCCTGCCTACAGGGTTAAGGTCAAAGAATTTTATTTTTAGCTTTTGTAAATGTGAGAACAAAGCTACCCTGATGTCTCTTATTACGGATTGCGCAGTAAAAGCAATGGAGTAATTCATTCCCCACGAGGAAAGTCCACCTGCAAATAGGAAAGCAGCATAAATAAGGACTAACTTTTTCAATCCTTCAAAATCGCCGACCATTATGTATTTATCTATTGCAATTTTTGTAATATGGGGCAATACAAGCGCGACGGCAGTGCTAATCAAGGATATGAAAACGGCAAACCAGAAAGTCCATTTATAAGGAGTCAGATAAGCGAAAAAACGATTTAAAAGTTTTATATCGTACGACTTATCTATATCCTCATCACTATAAAAGTGCGAATGTCTGCTCATTTATTAAACTCCTGATACCGGAACAAGTGGAAATAAATTCCCTGCAAAGCAAGAAGTTCATTATGGTTGCCTTTTTCGGTAATTTTGCCGTGTTCAAGAACTATTATCTTATCGGACTCCATAATGCTTCTTATGCGATGCGAAACAACGATTAATATTTTATCTTTCAAGGTATGCCTAAGGTTATGCAGGATTTCCATTTCTTTCTCTATGTCTATGCTTGCGAGAGCGTTATCAATAATAAGAACATCCGGATTAAGGAGCAACGCCCTTGAGAGAGCAACTCTCTGGCACTGTCCTCCGGAAAGAGTAACTCCTCTTTCCCCGATTACGTCATAATAATTATTCGGGAAACTCATAATTTCATCATGTATTTTTGCAATTTTTGCGACCACCTGCACTTCTTCCAGAGTGGCGTGAGGTTTACCAAAAGCTATATTCGCAAAAATCGTATCCGAGAACAAGAAAGAATCCTGGGGAACAAAAGAAACAATTTTTCTTAGATTATCAAACGGAATGTTTTTTAGGGACACGTCATTTAGTTTAATTTCCCCTTTGTCCGGGTCATACAGACGGGTTATGAGATTCAAGAGTGTAGTCTTCCCTGAACCTATTTTACCTGTTATTCCAAGAGAATCACCTGCGTTAAGAGATAGATTTATATTATCAAGGACATGCTTTTCTTTGTAATAGAAGTCAAGATTAACGATTTCAAGCTTCTTAACGTCAGAGATTGTTTTTATTTCCACCGGGTCTGAAGGAGCTTTTATTTCAGGCAAAGTATTTAATATTTCATTTATTCTGCTCATAGAAGCGGAACCGCGCTGGATTGTATTAAGTAAAAGTCCGATTGCTATTGTAGGCCAGATGAAAGTTGCGAGATAAGACATAAAAGCAACAAGGTCACCCATTGATATGGTATGAGAAATAACGTATTTTCCCCCGACTAACAAGACAATAGCAGTCGAGATGCTTGTAAAGAAGAATATCATAGGCGAAAATATGCTGTGAATTTGTGTAAGCCGCATATTTTTGTCCATATAATCCTGGGACTTGTCGGTAAAGTTAGATATTTCACCGTTTTCCTGGTTAAAGACTTTTATTACTTTGATACCTTCAATGTTTTCTCTTGCATTAGCAGTAAGAGCGGAAAAAGAAGCCTGGACATTTTTAAATCTCGTATAAATTAATTTGCTGAATCTCATAATCATTATGGAAACAAAAGGTAAGGGGATAATTGCGAATAAAGTAAGTTTGACGGAGATAAATAGCATAAAAGCAAGAGAAAATGGTCCCCATATGATAATATCAAGAAATTGAATCATACCGTGACCGAGAGTTTCCCTGATAGCATTGACATCATTGGTAGCGTGAGCCATCAAGTCGCCGATTTTATGATTATTAAAGAATTTCATATCCATATTCTGGATATGGGCAAAAAGCTTGTTACGGAGTTGTTCTTCTATTTTTCTAGAAGTCCCTATGATATAGTATCGCCAAAAGAACCTTAAAACGGAGACTATAAGCGCCAGCCCGACAATTAATAACGCATAGTGAAACAAATCGGTTTTGGTTATAGTGCCTTTGGTTATGCCGTCAATGGCATATTTTATTATTCTCGGGATAAACAGATGAAAGATATCAACGAAAAAAAGGGCAACAATACCAATCCATAGCCTTTTTTTATATGGAGAATAACACCGGTATAAAGATTTGAAACTGTTCATTAATTAACTTGTAATCTTGGATTATATATATAAAAAGTCAACTAAAATTATTGAATAGTTATGTAGTAAAATTTTAATTGACAATTATAGATTAGAAGTTATAAACTTTTATAATTATTTAATAAAAAATAGTATAATTTAGTATAATTTAAGGAGGAAAAAATGGAATTTCCTGAGAATTTAAAATATACCCCCACTCACGAGTGGTTAAAAGTAGAGGGAGATAAAGGAAGTTGCGGAATTACGGATTTTGCCCAGTCCGAACTTTCGGATGTAGTATTTGTTGAATTCAAACCCGTAGGAACAAAAGTAGAAAAAGGCAAATCTGTCGGAACAATTGAAGCGGTTAAGGCTGTTTCGGATATTTTTGCTCCTGTATCCGGAGAAATTATTGAAGTAAATACAAAAGTTACAACTAGCCCGGATCTTATCAATAAAAGCCCTTATAATGATGGATGGCTGGTAAAAATCAAAATTGCAAATTCCAATGAAGTGGCAACGTTACTTTCTAAATCGGATTACGAAAAGCTAGCACACCATTAAATTTTAACAGCAAAAAGAGGATAAAAAATATGAATTACGATATAAAAAATAAGAGTTTACATATATCAGGAAAAGCAAGAATAGAATGGGCAGATGCTTTAATGCCTGTGCTAAAGCAAATAAGAGAAGAATATGCAAAATCCAAACCATTAAAAGGCGTTAAAATAAGCGCTTGTTTACATGTGACTACGGAAACTGCCAACTTAATGCGAACACTCAAAGCAGGTGGAGCAGATGCAATGTTATGCGCCTCGAATCCATTATCCACACAGGACGATGTCGCCGCATCTCTGGTTATTGACTATGACATACCCGTATTTGCAATAAAAGGCGAATCTAATGATGTCTACTATAAACACCTAAATCAGGTACTTGATAACAAACCGCATATAACTATGGATGACGGAGCTGATTTGGTATCTACAATACACTCCAAAAGAAAAGAGTTGTTAAAAAATATTAAGGGTGGAACAGAGGAAACAACGACAGGAGTCATAAGGCTTAAAGCTATGGCTCAAAAAGGAGCACTTAAATTTCCTATCATAGCGGTAAATGATTCCAAAACAAAATACTTATTTGATAATCGCTATGGAACGGGACAATCTACTATAGACGGAATATTAAGAAGCACCAATGTTTTGCTTGCAGGTAAAAACTTTGTCGTTTGCGGATACGGATGGTGCGGACGCGGAGTTGCGATGAGAGCTCACGGGCTTGGCGCAAACGTTATTGTGACTGAAATTGACCCTGTTAAAGCATTGGAAGCAAGACTTGACGGGTTCAGAGTAATGCCGTCAAAAGAAGCAATAAAAATAGCCGATATTGTGCTTACGGTTACCGGTGATATAAATGTCGTGGATAAACACCATTTCTTAGATGCAAAAGATGGAATTATACTTGCAAATTCAGGACACTTTGACGTAGAAATAAACAAAAAAGAATTACAGAAACTTTCTGTAGAGACTCGCGAGGTTAGACCTTGTGTCCAATTATACAAATTAAAATCAGGGAAACGAATCTATTTATTAACGGAAGGCAGGCTTGTTAATTTATCGGCAGCAGAAGGACACCCGGCAGAAGTAATGGATATGTCGTTTGCAAATCAGGCATTAGCTGCTAAATATACCATAGAAAACTCCCAAAAGCTAAAAAATCAGGTCTATAAAATTCCTGAAGAACTGGATGCTCGCATAGCACAATTAAAATTAAAAGCCCTTGGAGTAGAGATAGATACACTTACAAAAGAACAGAAAGAATATCTACAATCCTGGGAAATCGGAACATAAAAATTGAAAGTGTTACTACCTGTATCAATTTTATCCCTATAGAATAATTGGTTAATACTATATGCCTAATTTAATTCATAAAAGCGCAATCATAGATAAATCTGCAATTATTGGAAATAATGTAACCATAGGCGCGTATAGTATTATTGAAAAAGGCGTAGAAATAAAAGATGGAACGGAAATAGGCCCTTTTGTCAGAATAACCGGAAATACAAAAATTGGTTCGAAATGTAAAATATACGAAAATGTCTCGATAGGAAATCCACCCCAGGATGTAAAATTCAAAGGGGAACCAATTTATATTGAAATCGGAGATAATAATATCCTGAGAGAATGTGTAACTATTCACGGTGGAGCTGAAGCACCAACAATCATAGGAGATAACAATTTTTTAATGTGTTATGTTCATATAGCGCATAATTGTAAACTCGGGAATAATATAATAATAGCCAATGCAACTCAAATTTCAGGAGTGGTAGAAATAGAAGACTATGCATTCGTATCCGGGTTATGCCCTGTTCACCAATTTACGCGAATTGGTGGGCATAGTATGATAGCAGGCGGATATAGGGTCCCGAAAGATGTTATACCTTATTCTTTAGCCGCATCTGACCCTTTAAAAATTCACGGGTTAAACATTGTAGGGCTTAAAAGACGTAACTTCCCACCAAAGACTATTAAAACATTAAAACAAGCATTCCAGATCCTATTATTTTCCGACTTAAACACTTCACAGGCACTTGCAAAGATGAAAAAAGAATTGCCCTTAATCCCCGAAGTCAAACACCTCTTGACGTTTATAGAAACATCCAAACGCGGAATAGTAAAATAATAGGTTCCTTCGTGCTTTGCAGTTTCATATTCTTGTTCTGTTTTTTCTCAGTTTTTTGCGACTTTGCGGTTGGTTTGTCATTCCCGCCGGCGGTATCGGGGAAGCTATCCTTTTCCGTGTAAATCTGTGTTTACTTTGAGTTTATTCCATAAGGAACACTGTATGCCTTCCGTTCTGTTGGGGAAGTTATCTGTTCTTTGCGAACTCTGCGTCGGAGTTTATCCCGAAGGAGGCGGGGCGGTGAAAACTGAAAAGCTTTTTAAGAGTCTCCTAAAATAAAGAATTTGACTTCTGCCTACATTGATATAAATTACATAAATTATGTTATTATTCTTGTTTTTAAGCACAATTGAATTAAATTTTTCTTACAATACAGGAGTCTTTCTCAATAAAGACAGCACGGAAGAACTAAGAATCTTTTATGAAATTCCGTCTAATCAATTAATTTACATAAAATCAAACGACAACTTTTTTGCAAACTATGAGATTTCAGCTATTCTTATCCGGAACAAAAAGGAAATTGGTGATATCTGGACGGAAAAATTTCAACAGGACAGTACCATAAAAAAAATAAAGAATAAAGTAGAATTACCTGTTTCACCCGGAAGTTATGATTTAATACTCAAATTAAGAGATTTGAATTCACAAAAAACAGGAGAAAAAAAAGACAAAATAACCGTTGAAAAAATAGAAAAGTCCCTGTTATCCTTTTCAAGTAGAAATTTTAATTCCGAGACTAAAAGGTTGAATCTCGAAATATATAACTTCTGCAACTCGCCCTTCAAAGTCTTATGTAAAATAGATAATATCACAGATAGTATAATAATCGACAATACCAATTTTATAAATGAAGTTTCGTTCAAGTTTGATTCTCTTAAATCAGGAACACATAATTTTTTGCTCTCGGCTTGCCCGTCTAATGGAAACACCTGTGATTTCGTGACAGACACACTATATGTTCAAGAACCTTTCTGGGTAAAAGATTGGGGCTCAAAAGTAAAACAGCTTTCGTATATTGCAAACAACAAAGAAATAGACTCACTTATTAAAACACCTGTCTCAAAAAGGGAAATGGAATGGTTGAATTTCTGGCAAAAAAAGGAATTACAATATAAATATGAAGGATTAGAAACGGAATATTTTAATCGTGTAGATTACGCAAATGCTAATTTTGAAAAAGGAAAACAAGGATGGCAAACGGATAGAGGAAAGATATATATATTATTAGGAGAACCGGACGAAATAGAGTCCCATCCATTCGAAATAGGTAAAAATCCTTACGAAATTTGGCATTATTATTCGGTAGAAACAGAATTTATTTTCGAAGATAGAAACGGATTTGGAGATTACATTATCACATATCCGGCATTTATAAATGTCAAATTTAGAGTCAAATAATCCCTGTCTAAAAGCTAAACAGGAAAAAGTAAAAAAAATAGTAAACACACTCCAATTAAGATATGGAACAACTACTAAAAAAGATAGCCCTTTCTATATACTTATCTCCACCCTTCTTTCCCAACGAACAAAGGATGAAATTACGGATAAAGTAAGTAAACAGCTGTTCTTAAAATATAAAACACCGGATAATTTCAATAAAGCACCTGTTAAAGCAATAGAATCCTTAATAAAAAGTATCGGATTTTACAGGGTAAAAGCACAACGAATAAAGGAAATATCAAATATTCTGATAACTAAATTTAATTCAAAAGTCCCCAATAATTTTGATGACCTAGTTTCTCTGCCCGGTATCGGTCCCAAAACTGCTAATTGCGTCTTGTTTTATGGTTTTGGCATACCTGCTCTCGCAGTAGATACACATGTTCATCGCATATCCAACAGGGTAGGTCTGGTAAAAACAACTAAACCGGAAGATACTGAAAAACATTTAAAACCCATTATCCCTCAAAAATACTGGGGCTGGATAAATTACGCTCTGGTAAGTTTTGGAAAAGAAATTTGCCGTCCGATAAGCCCAAAATGTAGGGAATGCAATCTCACAAAAATATGTAATTACAAAAAACAACAGGAGAAAAAATGAAAATAGGAATCGTAGGTCAACAAAGTTCAGGAAAAACAACGATATTCAAGTTGCTTACTTCACAGATAAATATGCCGGCATCCGCTAAACCACTAATATGGACAATGGATATTAAAGACTCAAGGCTTGATTTTCTTGCCTCTGTCTTTAAACCTAAAAAACTTACTTATGTAAAGCTTGAACTAAACGATATACCCGGATTTTCAAAATCCGGATTGGCATTACTCCAAACAATGGATGCTCTGATTTATGTCATCCCATTCTGGGGAAGTTTTAACAATCCTTTGAAATACCTATTAGACCTACAATCTGAACTTATTTTAAGAGATATTGAAATGTGTGAAAATGCAATAAAGAAAGCTGATTCTCCTCAAATATCCGAATTACTAAAAAAATGCAAAACCTCACTTGATGAATCAATTCCTTTAAGCAAAATAACACTAACCGAAGAAGAAGAAAAGTCTTTGCGGGGATTCGGATTTCTATCCCAAAAACCGTCAATCGTTATACTAAATACAGATAATCAGGAAAAAGATAATAAAGAACTATTAAACTTTCAAAATAAAAATACTCTACCGGTACTTGTTATTAATGCGTCTATTGAACTTGAAATTTTAGAACTTGAACCGGATGATAGAGTAACATATTGCAAAGAATTTGGCATAGAAAAGCCTATTATTGATAGATTCTCGGAAACTGCTTATGCTCCATTCAAATTAGCCGTTTTCTTTACTGTAGGAGAAGATGAAGTCAGGGGTTGGCAAATAGCAACAGGCGCGAAAGCATCTATAGCTGCAGGAAAAGTCCATTCTGATATAGAACGCGGATTTATAAAAGCAGATATAATAGGATTTGAAGACTTTAAAAAAGTTTTAGCCACAGTTCCTTCACCCGCAATCGCACTAAAAACAGCAAAAGGAAATGGATTATTACAAGTCGTGGATAAAGACTATATAGTTAAAGACGGGGATATAATTGAATTCAAATTCAACGTATAAAACCTAGCTTATTTAACAAGGATCAGTTTTGTAACCTGTGTATTATCGGATTTTAATATACAGAAATAATTCCCTGCGCTTACTTTTCTTCCCTGAAAGTCTTTTGTATCCCAGTTTACAATTCCGTTCTTATTTGTTAAATTAAACGTTTTTACGGTTCTGCCGGCTTCGTCCTGGATTAGAATTTTTCCTGTTCTACTTCCGGTTGCAATTGAATACTTGATTGCAGTAGTGTTCTTTACCGGGTTAGGAAAACATACCAGTGCAGTTTTTAAAGGTTTTACAGCTTCTTCTATACCTGCTTCCGAACAGACATCGTCGGTTTGAAGAGGCGGATCATTTGCTGTTACTGTGCAGGCACTACCGGATATCGAACAAATTACTCCTGTGCTAACAGAAGACCCTGTTATTCCGGGAGTAGTAACCGTTACCGGTGCATCAACCCATGGGCAATCAGAAGCCATTCCTCCTGCAAAATTCACTTTTACCATCAAAAAATCATGCCCCCCGACACCATAAGTCGTCGTTTCCCCTGCGATTACACATCCACTATCAGCAGTTAACCGTACTCCGTTGGCACAATCATTCTGGAGACCGCCAAAAGCTTTTGACCATATCACACTACCTGTCCCACCTAATTTCATAACTAAAAAATCTGAAGCACCTGCACCAAAAGACTTCGTTTCGCCAACAACTATATAATTACCACCCGCATCTTGTTGTATATACCATGGGCAATCAAGCGCAGTGCCTCCATACGTTTTTACCCATGACACTGCTCCACCGGAAGTTAACTTTGCAAGCATAACGTCACCCTGCCCTGAACCATAAGAATTAGTTATTCCGGCTACTGCATAACCTCCGTCCGAAGTTTGCTCTATTGCATTTGCTTCATCGTCCTGAACGCCACCCAAAACCCTTGTCCATGAGACAATACCGGTAGACGTTAATTTTACGACTAAAAAATCTTCCCCGCCTGAACCATAAGAAGCAGTGAAACCGTCTACTATGAATCCTCCATCCGAGGTTTCTTGAACTCCATTTGTTCCTATATCCAAATCTCCACCACCCAAAGTCTTTGCCCATGAAACATTACCTGTTGCATCTAATTTCATAACCAAAAACTCTCCCCCACTTGTAATTGAAGGATAGGAAAAAGTATATCCTAATACTATATACCCTCCATCTGAAGTCTGTTGTATTGCATTAGCGCCGTCTGTATATGTACTCCCATAAGTTTTTGCCCATGAAATAGCACCTACGGATGTTAGTTTTATAATAAGAAAGTCTACACTACCTCCACCAAAAGATTTTGTTCCACCTGCCACAATATAACCTCCATCAGAAGTCTGCTGAACAGAAAACGCCATATCCGTAGAATCTCCACCAAAAGTCTTTGCCCATAAAATATCAGCGGCTGAATCCAATTTCACAACCAGAAAATCTTCCTGTCCTGCACCATAGGAAGTAGTAGAACCTGTCATTATATAACCTTTATCGGTAGTTTGTTGAATATAAGCTCCGTAATCATCACCTGTCCCACCAAAAGTCTTTGCCCATGAATCGGCATACAAAGAAGAGCTTATAAAATTTATGGAAATATAACAAAAAACTCCTAGTAAAACAATCTTTTTCATCTTCCCCCCTATTTCTATTACTTAATATTATTACAAATATGATTTCAAAATCAAATTATGTCAATCTTTTTTTTAATTTGGGGCAGATACTATTGTAGACTATATAGTTCTTGAAACTTTTAGACGACACCCTTTTTCTTTACATAATAAAAAAATTGACTATTAAATTCTTTATTATAGTAATTATTATAGATGAAAAAATCGTTAACTTGTATACTTTTGCAAACAGAAGATAAACAAGGAATTGGAGTATAATAATATGATTCTAAAAAGAGCAACAATTATAAAAGCAATTGTAGAAACTTTGCAACCATTGAAATTTGTTCAAGCTTTATGGGAAGGTGGAGCGGCTGTTTTTAACAGAGTGGATGAATGGAGCGATATTGATATTATGGTTGTTTCGGACGAAGATACCGTTGATAAAGTTTTTCAACATACCGAAAAAACATTAAAAAAATTATCCGGCATTGAATTTTTATGCGAAATGCCATTGGCCTCTTCCGGTGGGTTCTATCAGAGATTTTATAAACTAAAAAATACAGATAAGTTTCTTTTAATTGATTTTGCTATAGCAAAACTTAGTAAACCCGATAAGTTTCTTCAAAAAGAGATTCACGGTAATGCACTGGTTCACTTTGACAAAAATAATATAATTGAATGTAAACCCATAAAACCTGAGGATTTCAATAAACAAATAAAAACTTATCTCAACGCTTTGAAAATAAAATTTGACTTGTTTAACGATGTTTTTTTTCTTAAAGAAATTAATAGAAAAAATTACATTGAGGCACTTGATTTTTATATGAATTTTATGCTAAATTCCCTGGTTACGGTATTAAGGGTGAAATATGCTCCTTTTCATTATAGTTTCAGGTCAAAATATATATATTATGATTTGCCTGAAAGTATTGTGAAAAAGTTGGAAAAACTGTATTTTGTTAAGGATGTTAAAGATTTAAAAACAAAGCATAAAATTGTGAGAAAATGGTTTTATTCCGCCGTAAAAGATTTACCCCTTTAATTCCGGTTTTTTATGATGTTTTTCATAGAGAGCTTTTTCGCAGGTTAATCCGCCTCAGGCGGACTGCGCCTACCAACTATATTCATAAAGGACTTTTTTTACAGGTTAAAACCTGTGCCTACCAACTCGATACCTTTTATTGGTAGCCGCAGGCTTTAGCCTGCGTTTCTCAGATTATAATAATTCTTCAACTTTATGATTTAATGATCCCGTGTAAGGATATTTTTCCCAAATATCAACAATCCCGTAACGTACAGGATTTTCTACAATATATCTAATATGATTTATTAAATCTTCATCTTTTCTGTGAATATGGTCATAAAAATCTTTCTGCCAGCTTGCATTTTTCATTGTCCTTGAGAACCAATAACCTGTTTGTTGTTTAAACGATACTATGCATTTCCACAAATCGGATTTTTCATACATTCCTTCCAATATGAAATGAGCATGATTCGGCATGAAAGTATATATCCAATTTTTTACCTCATATTTTTCACAAGAATTCTTTAATATTTCAATAAACTTATTAACAATGTCCTTTTCAGTGAAAACAACTTTTTTATCCTTTATACATAATGTAAATGTTGCACAGACAAAACCAATATAATTTTCTTTGTTTAATCTATGGGGTTTTTCTATGATGTTTTTCATAGAGAGC
The DNA here is from genome assembly GCA_028716385.1 of bacterium. Lineage (GTDB taxonomy): Bacteria > Hydrothermota > UBA3073 > JACQXS01 > JAQTXJ01 > JAQTXJ01. Next base: position 183,328 of record JAQUPX010000002.1, read on the forward strand.
TTTTTTCGCAGGTTAAAACCTGCGCCTACCAACTATATTCATAAAGGACTTTTTTTACAGGTTAAAACCTGTGCCTACCAACTCGATACCTTTTATTGGTAGCCGCAGGCTTTAGCCTGCGTTATCTGCCAATTTCTCTTTTACCGCATCCAAAAAATCCTCGATCCCTTTTTCTTTTAACGCGGAAATTAGTATTGCTCCTTCTATCGGGGAACGAAACTTCTTCTTGCCCTCTAATATGTCTATTTTATTCAACAACACGATTGACGGTTTTTTTAGAAGATCGGGATTATACTCTTTCAATTCATTTTGTAAATTCATATATTGGTTTAATATATCCTGGTTTGCGTCAATTATAAAAACAATCATACCTGTCCTGTCTATGTGTCGTAAAAAGTCCAACCCTAATCCTTTTCCGTTATGTGCTCCTTCTATTATTCCCGGTATATCGGCAAAGGTTACTTTTTTATCATTTATCTTTCTTACGCCTACATTTGGAATTAATGTCGTAAAGGGATAATCTGCAATTTTGGGATGGGCATTCGATATTTTAGATAATAGCGTAGATTTTCCCGCATTCGGATACCCTACAAACCCAACATCTGCAATTAGTTTTAGTTCAAGAAACAGCGCAAAAGCTTCTCCCTCTTTTCCTAATGTTGCCTTGCGAGGAGTTCTATTCGTAGAGCTTTTGAATCTTGTATTCCCTTTACCGCCTTTTCCTCCCTTGGCAATTATAAATCTGTCTCCCTGGTGCAACATATCTACTATTAAGTTCTTTTTATCATCAAAAACAACTGTCCCGGGGGAGACTTTTATTATTTTATCTTCGCCTGCTTTCCCGTAACAATTGTTTCCTTGCCCATGTCCACCGGACATTGCTTTTATATGAGGAGTGTAAAAAAGGTCGGATAAACTGTGTTGCGCTTCGTTAACTTCTAAAATTACGTCTCCGCCTCTACCGCCATCTCCCCCATCCGGTCCGCCTTTAGGAACGTATTTTTCCCTTCGGAAACTTACACATCCGTTCCCGCCGTTACCGGCTTTTACCGTAATTCTTACATGGTCAATAAACATAAATATCCTTGTTATATGGGAATAGTAAAATAAGCCAACTACTAATTATTGACTATTATTCCGTTTTAAAAACTATTTCTTTGCTAAATATCTAAAACTTATGCCGTGAATTTATTTACTTCTTCGGCAATAAATCTTACCTGCTCTTCAGTTAGTTCAGGGAACATTGGTATGGACAATGCATTATCACAAAATTCTTCGGATATAGGGAAACTGCCTTTTTTATGTCCCAATCTATTATAAGCAGGTTGTAAATGCAAAGGTATAGGATAATGAACGCCGGTTAAAATACCTTTGGATTTAAGATATTCTGCAAGTTTATCTCTATTTTTAACCTTCATTACATATAGATGATAAACATGCTTTGCATAGCTTTCTTCTATTGGCTTAACTACATTCTTTAATAACGAATTATATAAAGCTGCATTTCTTCTTCTGTTTTCATTCCATTTTTCCAGGTGTTTTAACTTTACTCTTAAAACGGCGGTTTGTATTGAATCAGCTCTATAATTAAAACCTTCCTCCTGGTGCTCGTATTTATCTTCCCTGCCATGATTTGCAAGTAATCTAACTCTATCAGCAGTTTTTTTATTATCTGAAATTACAATTCCGGCATGTCCATAAGCACCGAGGTTTTTCCCGGGATAGAAAGAAAAACAGGCAGCAGCTCCGAATTGACCGACTCTTTTGCCTTTATATTCTGCCCCGTGTGCCTGCGCGGCATCTTCTATTACAATCAAATTATGTTTTTTTGCAATATCAAGTATCGCTTCTATATTGCAAGAATGCCCAAACAAATGGACAGGGAGTAAAGCTTTGGTTTTAGGAGTGATTTTCTTTTCTATTTCTTTTGGGTCAATATTGTATGTCCCCGGTTCTACATCTGCAAAAACTACTTTTGCGCCTACATGAGTTATGGCTTCTGACGTAGCAATAAACGTACAAGGAGTAGTGATAACTTCATCACCTGCACCTATGCCAAGTGCCAATAAAGTTAAATCCAATGCAGTAGAACCCGAAGATACTGAAATTCCATATTTTACACCACAAAACTTTGCAAAATCATCCTCAAACCCCGTCATTGGTTCCCCGCCTACAAATGAAACCGTATCAATAACATTTTTAATTGCACTATTTATTTCATTCTCTATTGTCTTGTGCTGTGCAACTAAATCTATCAGTGGTATTGCCATCCTTCCTCCTTTTTTTATTCTTAAATATTCACCTTTATGCCTGCTTCTACAGATGTCCCATAACCATCTACTTCTTTAAGTATCTCGTATTTCGTGTTTGTCAAATTACTTATTTTTCCCCATACGGTAATATTCTTAAATTCTTTTGCAATAACCATGTTGTAAATCCAATAATCAGGTAAAGTATATGTAGGATGGGAGAAGTGATATGTTCTTTCTCCTGTATATTTGTATACCATCCTTTCTCCTGCATATTTGCTTTCTATATTTAATTGTATATCATAAGGAATAGAAATTGCAAGAATATTCTTTCCAAAAAGCTTAGGTAAATAATAATTTGATTTTGTCGGCATATATTCAAAAGAAATTGTATCTCTAAACCTGAGTACTACAAAATTTAAGTTAAAATCCCATTTATCGATTGTGTTATAGATGTTTATAGGTTTGAGCGAATCACCTATTTGAATAAAATCAATTTTATTTTCTATTTCGCTATATTTAATTCCGGTGTTTAGATTGTTTCCAAATAAAAATTTAATTTCAGCTGTAGAACTATACCGCTCATGATTCAAATCAGGGTCTATTATCAGGTTTCGTTGTGTAATATACATATTTTCCATTGTAGTTGTAACTTTTTTACTATTGTAAATACTATTTATAACCAATTTATCATTTACATTCCAATTAATTTGAATAACAGGTGTAGAATATGGAATGCTTATGCCTGCGCCGATAAATATTCTTTTCTTGAGATTTCTTCCCAAAAGTACCATTTCTTCACATAAAACTTCATTTTCATACAAAAAAGAGCCGGAAGTTTTAAGAATGTTATTCCCCATACAAATTTCTTCATTTAGGTCAAATATACAATTTTTATACCATTCATTCTCAACACTATACGCAAAAGCTTTTGTTTTCAATTCGGTTAAGTTATTCCTACCTATATTAGTAATTCCAATATTTCCACCCATTAAACTTTTATCTTCAACCTTTTCGGCTTTCAACTCAAAGGATTTATTAATCTTCTTACTGCCTAAAGCAAGACCGTATTCTCTACCATATTCAGTATTCCCATATTTAGAATTAATATACGTTTCAAATAAGTGTTTTGGCATAATTATTTTTGTAGTATCGAGTTCTTTTTGTTTGATTTCAGGGGATACCAGTTCCAGTTGAGCTTCAGGTTCATTCCCCTCAATGGCATATAAATATAAGGGAAATAGAAATATAATTATCAGCCACCAATTAAAATTATTTGAATGGCGGTTTTTGTATTCCATTTTCTGTTATAAATGCAGTTATATACTCTGCAGGAGTTACATCAAAAGCAGGATTAAACGCTTTTATCTCTTTGGGCGCGATTTCAACTCCTCTTATCTTTTTTATCTCTTCTTCTCCCCTTAGTTCAATATCTATTTCATTCCCGGATGCAATAGAGGTATCAATAGTTCCGTATGGCGCTGCAACATAAAAAGGAACATTATTTGTTTTTGCCAAAACTGCAAGCGCATAAGTCCCGATTTTATTTGCCGTATCCCCATTTCTTGTGATTCTGTCTGCACCTACTATACATAAATCTACCATTCCCTTTGATAACACATATCCTCTGGCGCTATCGCATATTAACGTTGCAGGTATATTATTACGAGTTAATTCCCATGCTGTGAGTCTTGCTCCCTGGAGAACAGGTCTTGTTTCGGGGACAAAAACATTGGATATTTTATCTTTTGCAAGATAAATCGGGGCAAGTGCAGTTCCAATGCCTGCCGTAGCAAGAGCGCCTGCATTACAATGAGTCATACATCTGGCATTTTTCGGGATAAGACTAACTCCATATTCCCCTATTTTAGAACAGGTCTCTTCATCTTCGTTCTTTAACTTATCTGCTTCTTCGATAAAAGCTTGCAAATCAGTTGTATTGGCTAATACTTTTTTAACTCTATTTAAACTATAAAATAAATTATAAGCCGTGGGACGTGTACTTTCCAGTAATTTAATTGCGGAATTGATTTCTTCTTTTTTATTAGTATTTTGTGCTGCAAGGGCAACTCCATAAGCAGCGGCAATTCCTATTAACGGAGCTCCCCTAACCCTGAGACTTTTAATAGCTTCTGCCATTTCAGAAGGTGTGCGGATAATTTTGTATGTCTCCTCATTTGGCAATAAAGTCTGATCGAGGATTTTTACTATTCCATTTTCCCACGAGATTGTGGAAAAATTTAATTTCATATTGCTTTTTTTATCAAATCAGGAATTTCTGATAAGGTTTCCGAGATTATAGCGCCTGCTTCTTTTAATGCAGTTATTTTACTTTCTACCGTTCCCATATTACCTTCAATTATAGCGCCTGCATGTCCAAGTCGTTTACCTTTTGGAGCTGCTTTCCCCGCTATAAACGCAATTACCGGTTTATGCATATTTTTAATAAATTTAGCTGCCGTTTCCTCACAAACGCCACCAAGTTCACCTGCCATTACGACTGCATCGGTATCAGGGTCTTCATCAAACAATTTCAATATACCATCAAAATTAGTTCCAAGAACAGGGTCACCGCCTAATCCTACGGAAGTGGATTCTCCCATACCTGCAAGAGTCAATGAATTAGCTATATAATATGTTATAGCTCCGCTTCTGGCAACTGTCCCTATTCTTCCTTTGGAAAATGTTATCCCGGGTAACATACCAACAAGAGATTCCCCGGGTGAAATAATACCGGGTGTATTCCCTCCGATTACAAGAGTTCCTTTTTCTTCAGCTATTTTTCTTACATATAACATATCGTGAATCGGGATCCGCTCAGTTATTACAATTACAGTTTTTACACCGGCATCTATGGCTTCAAGAATTGCATCTCTTGCAAATCTTGCCGGTACCCAGATAGATGATACTTCAATATCAGGATGTTTCCGCATACACTCGCTTACGGTATCGTAAACAGGAACGTTATGGACTTTTTCGCCGCCTTTCCCGGGAGTAACACCACCGACAACTTTTGTCCCGTATTCAAGCATAAATTTCGTATGAAGTTGAGCATTGGCTCCCGTAATTCCTTGAATAATGGTTTCTGTTCCTTTTTTTATAATTATGGCCATTTTATTTAAAAGTAAGGAGCAGACTTTTTTATACCTGCTCCTATGTTAATTTTTATGTTATCCTTTAATTATTTGTGAATCTTACCATTTTATAGCATAAGTAACGCCTGCTATTAGTCGTATATTCCATTGAGAGTAATGACCTTCTCTTGTATATTCAGTGCTTGCTGAATCTTCATAAGCAAAAGTCGATTTAGAGCTTGTAAAATAATCAAATCGTATACCTGCATCTGCGCTAAGTTTAGGAACTTGAGGAATCCATATTCTTGCTCCGACTTCTCCGGTTATCCCTGAATTAATAGCAACATTTTCGTTATAAATAGATTCGTTGGTAGATGCTTTTATACTATGTGTATTGAATCCGAAAAACGGACCTGCGCCTATCCAGGGGTAAACAGAAGGTATATTCCTTATGAAAATCCTTCCTAAAATGCCTACTCTTGTGGAACTAATTTCATATTTAGTTACACTATCTATTCCAAATACACTATCTTTGCCTGAAAAACTGGATACATAACTTCCTGCATTTACTTCAAAACCTATAGGTAACCCCGGGACAGCAAATACAAATTCACCCATAATTTCACCGCCAAATCCCATAAGCGTTTTAGCCTCTGTCGCACTTCCTGTAGCGGAAATTGTGGTATCAAATCCTCCGACATTAGAGGTTTTGTGCCATTCTTTTAACTGAATGCTTTCATACTGGTATCCAAACTTCGCTCCGACATTAACACATGTGATATCTTCATAAGGAGCGGTAACACATAAAAGTATATTTAATATAATTGTATTCATAATATGATTTAATTAGTTATAATCTTATATATTGTCAAGTTTTTTTGTGATTTCATTTTATATAATATAATTAATAGTTCAATAGCTTTTATATTAACTGGATATTTTTACCCGATAATTGTCTATATTTTATAAGTTTTATGCTTGTTTTTTATATTTAGGTGTAATGAATACAATATAAAAAGAACGATTCTGTAAAAAAGAGTTGACAAAAGTCCAAAAATGATACATGTATATACCCTAATTAAAAGTTTGCTTTAAGGAGGTGAGGACTGAATGGTAACTGAACACGTAAAGGATGATGAGTCCTTTGAATCTGCCTACAAAAGATTTAAGAGACGTTGTGAAAAAGAGCAAATTTTTTGGGAATTTAAAAGGCATGAGCATTATGAAAAGCCGTCACAAAAAAAGAGAGAAGCTTTTAAAAATAGAGATAAGTGAAAATTTCCCAGGAAATAATAACCCAAGTTAAAGAAGCTAATCCAATTGAAGTAGTATTAGGCTCATATCTGTCTTTAAAGAAGGCAGGTAAGAACTTTAAAGCATTATGTCCTTTTCATAATGAAAAAACGCCTTCTTTTCTGATATCTCCTGAAAAAGGTATATATCATTGCTTCGGATGTGGAAAATCCGGAAATGTATTCACTTTTATGATGGAATACAACAACCTTAACTTCAATGATGCAGTAAGGACTCTTGCCGAAAAGGCAGGTATAAAAATACAAACCACCGCATCAAACAACGAAAATGAGGAATTATACAAGGTAAATGAATTTGCTGCCGAATTCTTTCATTCGATGCTTCTACGAAACAAACAAAGCCCTGCATGGAGTTGGATTAAAAGCCGTGAAATAAAAGAATCTACAATTGAAACATTTATGCTTGGATATGCGCCTGTAGAACCTATAATTCTAGAAAAAGCTAAAGCTAATAAAATAAATACCAGAGATTTAGAAAAACTTGGACTTTTAAGTAATGGAAGACCTGCATTTAGGCATAAAATTATATTTCCGATTAGAAATAGGTGGAATAAAGTATTGGGTTTTGGAACAAGAGTCCTGGATGATTCAGAACCTAAATATATAAATTCTATGGAATCTGCCATATTCAAAAAAGGGAATATATTATACGGATTATACGAAACAGGTAAATTCTTAAAAGAAGAAGCCATTCTTGTAGAAGGATATATGGACTTGATTACTCTACAACAGGCCGGGATAAATAATGTAGTAGCAAGTATGGGGACTTCTCTTACGGAAACACAAGCAAAAACATTAAAACTTTATACGGATAAAGTAACGATTCTTTATGATGGCGACCAGAGTGGCATTAAAGCTGCAGAAAGAGCTATAGATATTTTATTAAGCGCTTCTCTTGAAGTTAAAGTATTAATTCTCCCGGATAATGAAGACCCGGATTCGTTTATTAGAAAATTTGGCAAAATAGATTTTTCCAAAGCACAAAGTTTTGAGGAATTTAAATTTAAAAATTGCGCAACCGTTGAAGAAAAATCTGCTTTAATAAAAAATTTTCAGCAAACTTTAGCCAAAATCCCCGATGAAATAAGGCGAGAACTATGGGCTACGGAAATTGCTCATAAACTAAATATAAATAAAAAATTTTTATTAGAATCTTCTCAGCAAAATTTGCATCTAATAAAAAGGACAGTAAATCATAAAAATATGGAAACTTTAGAAACCGAATTGCTTGGACTTGCATCATCTTCACCTAAAGTATCGGAATTGCTTATAAAAGACTCCTTTAATCCTACAACAGTTGAGTTGAAACCTTTTTTTGATATGGTTTATAATGGTGCAAAATGTTCGGATTTATTAAATGAAATAACAGACGAAAACATTAAAAACATTGTTGTAACCGCCGGACTTTCATTAGAAAATATGGAAGATTTAGAAAAAATGGTTGAAGGTTATATTAATAGTATAAACAAAATAAAAAAGAATATAAGAAAGGATGAAATCCGTAAAATAATAGAAAAAGGAACAGTTTCTGAAGAAACTTTAAGAGAATATCAACAACTTATAAATTCTTAATTTTCGTTTAATTGGAAAGGTAAACTATGATACAATATATAGAAAAAATACTTAAACTTGTGGACGAGAACAACGAAGTAACTTTTAAACAACTAAACGACCTGCTTCCAAGTGATGTTATATCCCCTCAGGCCTTTGAGAAAATCATTGCCGAGTTAGAAACCGTCGGTATTAAAGTTGTAGAAGAATTACATATAAAAAATATACCGAAAAAAGTAGTTGTTGAAACAGAAAAGTTTGAAAATCCTACAAAAACCTATTTTAAAGAAATAGGGAGTGTTTTGCTATTATCTCGTGATGAGGAAGTAAGACTTGCAAAATCTATAGAAGAAAAGTACAGAACTTTGGCAATGGCAGTATTCTCAACTACGTTTACAATAAATGAGTTATTGAAATATCAGAAGAAAGTTGAACAACGAAAGATTCCTCCTGAAGAATTTATCAGAATAACTATACCTGCCCCATCTGCAGAATTCATAGAGAAGGAAAGAAGACATATACTCGATACTATGAACCTTGTCAGGAAAAAAAGAAACGAAATCGCCCCATTATTAAATAGAAAAAATGCAAATCCTGTTATTATCAAGCAAAAAAAACGTGGTATAAAAGAAGCCCTTCTAAAACTTGATTTACAGTATGGTTATATAGATGAAATTCTTTCGAGACTTAAAATATTTGCGGCTAAAGTAGAGCTCAAAGAAGAAAAAGTTAAATGTACAGGTAAGAAATTAATATTCAAAAAATTAATTAAACAATGCGAAGAAGAAATCGGTATGAAAAGATCGAACTTCGATAAACTTTTAAAAGAAATAGAAAATTATGAAGTTATATTAACGGGAGCCAAACAACAGCTTGCTTACGCTAACGTCAGATTAGTGATTTCAATAGCAAAACGCTATATGAATAGAGGCCTTGAATTTACCGATTTAATACAGGAAGGGAACGAAGGTTTGATGAAAGCCGTTACTAAATTTGATTATAGAAAGGGATACAAGTTTTCTACCTATGCGAGTTGGTGGATTAGACAAGCTATTACAAGAGCGATTGCCGACCAGGCAAGAACGATAAGGGTTCCGATTCATATAACGGAAATAATTCACCGCGTATTAAGAGAAACACGTCTTTTATTGCAGGAATATGGTAAAGAACCTACACCGGAAGAAATTGCATCAAGACTTGATATTCCGGTCACTAAAGTAAAATCTGTCTTCCTTATAGCACAGGACATTATTTCTCTTGACCGACCAATCGGTGATGACGGAGATTCTTTCCTCGGAGATTTTATTGCAGACGGAAGCGAAGCATCTCCTACTTATTCCATATCAAGAGTTTTATTAAAAGAAAGATTGGAAGAAGTATTAAAAGACCTTAGTAAAAAAGAACAAAAAGTAATAGAACTGAGATTCGGTCTACACGGACATCAACCCAAAACTCTTGAAGAAATAGGCTTAATTTTTGACGTAACAAGAGAAAGAATAAGACAAATAGAACAAAAGGCGCTCAAAAAACTAAAATATAAAGAAAGAAGAAAGAAATTAGAGCCTTTATTGGAATTACTCCAGGATACTCCTTTACCAAGACAGTAATTTTTCTTGTCGGAGTAGTTTATTAAATGCGGTTTTAGTCGTGCCTGATTCTCTTATATTTCCACAAATTCTCTTTTCCTTCCGGTAAATTTAGCACTTTTTGTATAACCTGCTTCTTTAACCAGTTTTGCGGCATAATCAAAATCTGCACCAACTCTCGCCGGCAAATGGGAATCCGAGCCAAAAGTAATAGGAACTCCTTTGTTATTACACATCTCTAATAATTGCTTACCCGGGTAAATCTCTTTACAGGGTTTTATTAATCCGCTTGTATTAATATCTATGCACACGTCACCTTCTTTGAGCGCCCGGGCAGTTTCTTCTAGCAAGTCATCAATGTTTTTTGTAGGTCTATGTCCAAATTTTTTTATGACATCGGGATGTGCGATAATGTCAAATAATCCTGTCCTGGCAGCTTTTCTGACTAAATCAAAATACAAAACGTATAATTCATATATGTCCCATTTTTCGTACCCTTTGACTTGTTTCGGGCTATCAAAACACCAATCGTCTAGATGATGAACCGAGCCGATTACATAATCAAAAGGATAGCTTTTTATAAACTCTTTTGTTTCGTTTTCAAATCCGGGAAGAAAGTCCAATTCAATGCCAAACTTAATCGGGATTGCCGACTCTTTGTTCATATTTTGAATTTTATCAATCACAATAGGCATATCCGAAGTTTTCATAGTCCATTCAACTTCTTTGAAACATATATGGTCTGAAAATCCGATTTCTGTTACTCCATTCTTTATAGCCGCTTTTAGATATTCTTCATGCGTACCGCTCCCATCCGAAAAAATCGTATGTATGTGATAATCTATCATAGTCTTTTCCCTTAACAGCTCACTACTCCCAGCGCTATGGAATTCAGCTTAGTATCTTTTGAGTCCGAACGTGACAACATTACACACGGCAATTTCGCGCCCATAACCGCTCCGGCAATTGATGCTCCACCAAGATAAATCATAGATTTTGCGGATATGTTACCTGCCGCTATGTTAGGCATAATTAAAATGTCCGCATCCCCGCATACGGAATGCTTTATTCCCTTTAATTCACAAGCTTTGGGCGATACCGCAAGGTCAAGCGCAAAAGGTCCTGCCACCTCGCAAACTCCAAATTTCTTTTCTCCTGCCATTTTAACAAGCTCAACTGCATCCATAGTTTCAGGCATATCCGGATTTGGGACTTCTATTGCGCAGACTATCGCCACTTTAGGGCATTCTATCCCCAATTTATGTGCAAAATCAACAGCATTCATTAAAATATCTGCTTTGACTTCAAGATTCGGATAAATATTCATTCCGCCATCTGTTATGAAAAGCAGTTTATCATAAAACTTCGTTGACATAACCGCAATATGAGACATTGTCCTGCCAATTCTAAGCCCTGTAGATTTGTCCAGAACTCCTTTAAGAAATGCCGAAGTTGATACCTTGCCTTTCATAATAATATCAGCCTCTCCCCTACCTGCGATTTGTGCCGCAATCAAAGGAGTCTCTTCGGCACTTGCAGATATAATTTCAAAAGAAGTCTGGAACTTTTCTATCTTTTCTTTATCTCCGACAAGAAAGACTTTATTAATAAGCCCGATTCCTTTTGCAACTTGAAGTTCTTCTATAGCGACGGCATCATCTCCACCGCTCACGACAATATTTTTCGGTCCTTTTGCTTTTGCTTCCTTTAATAAAGCTTCAAAATTCCTTATCATCTTTCCTCCTTTTGAATTCCCCTGCACTTTAAGTCATGGGACAATACCAACCGCCAAAGACAACTCTGCCTTTGGCGGATAATTTTCTAATTTCCCTATCTATTTTCTTTTCCTACCTGCTATGTTTACCCTTTATTCGTAGGTATTTTCTCTAAAAACGGTCTTACAAGTTCCAATGGCAATGGGAATATAATCGTAGAGTTCTTTTCTGTTGCAATTTCTGTCAATGTCTGCAAATATCTCAACTGTAATGCCGCTCCGGATTTCGCCAATACGTCAGCAGCTTCTCTCAATTTTTCCGATGCTTCAAATTCACCAAGCGCGTGTATGACTTTGGCTCTTCTTTCTCTTTCAGCTTCTGCCTGTTTTGCCATTGCGCGTTTCATTTCGTCCGACAAATCAACGTGTTTTATTTCTACAAGTGATATCTTTATACCCCACGGATCTGTCTGTTCATCTATGATTACCTGTATTTCTTTATTGATTTTATCTCTATTTGCAAGTAATTCGTCCAAATCTACCTGTCCTAAAATACTTCTTAATGTCGTTTGTGAAATCTGTGACGTTGCATAAAGATAATCCTGAACCGCTATAAGCGCTTTACCGGGATCAACGACTCTATAAAAAACAACCGCGCTTACTTTTATTGAAACGTTATCATGAGTTATTACGTCCTGTGGTGGCATATCAAACGTAACGACTCTTAATGGAATTCTCGTAAGCCTATCAAAACCTGGAATTATAAGCACAAATCCGGGTCCTTTTACTCCAACAAACCGACCGAGTCTGAATACTACGCCTCTTTCATATTCGGGCAATATTCTTATTGCGTTCGCAAGTATCATAATCGCAATAACTACAACAAACATTACTGCAGGTGCAATACCAAACATTTCCGCCTCCTTGCCAAATTTGTCAAAATTTCATGTCGAAATTTTATTACAAATTTGAGCATCCCGCCTTGGCGGGATTGTCTATCTCTTTTATTTTATAACTGTAATCTTCTTTGTCGTCTTAAATGTGCCGGTATTCATTTGCACAAAATATATCCCCGCTTTTAGTTCTTTTGCATTTAGATTAATACTATAACTCCCTGCCGCTTTCTCCTCATCCAATAATGTCTTTACACAACTTCCTGAAATATCATAAATCGCCAACGAAACCTTACTCATAATCGGAATTTTATAGCTGATAACCGTTGACTTTACAAACGGGTTTCCCCGAAATTGGAGCGTAGCGACATCCCGCCCTGGCGGGACCGAAATTGATGATTCTTCTATTCCTGAGCCTGAAATCCTTATTAACCATAAATCATATGAACCGGCACCGGAAGAAGCTGTCCACCCTGTTACTATATATCCTCTGTCTTCTGTTTCTTGAACTGAATATCCCCTATCCTGAGCGCTTCCGCCAAAAGTCTTTGTCCATAACGTGTCACCCGATGCATCCGTTTTTATAAGCCATCCGTCATAATTACCTGCGCCGTAAGATTTTGTATATCCAACTAGTACATACCCGCTGTCTGAAGTTTGTTGAACCGAATAACTTATATCCGAAGAATCTCCGCCAAAGATTCTTGTCCACAAAGTGTCTCCGTTTGAATCGGTTTTTATAAGACAAATATCTTCGGTATCGGCAATAGTATAACCTATTACAATATACCCGCTGTCAAAAGTTTGTTGGACTGCCCGACCCTTGCTCCAGGGAGTTTTGTTCAAAGTTTTAGTCCATAAGGTATCGCCGGATGCATCTGTTTTAAGTAACCAGATAACGCCTTCATTGTTAATAGTTGTACGCCCTGCTATGATATACCCGTTGTCAAAAGTCTGTTGAACGGATTCGCCCCAGTTTTGTGCAGTGTCACCAAAAGTCCTTGTCCATAAAGTATCTCCTGATGCATCCGTTTTTACAAGATATAAATCATAGTCTGAAGCTCCATGCCAACATCCCGTTACGATATACCCGCTGTCTGAAGTTTGTTGTCCTGAAAAACCATAATCCCAGTAACCCTGCATTCCCCAACTCCTTGTCCAAAGAGTATCTCCTAAGGAATCTGTTTTTACTAGCCAAAAATTAGCGGTATCACAAAAATTCGTATTTCCTGTTATAATATATCCTCTGTCAAAAGTCTGTTGGACTACATACCCCCCATCGTTACCAGTGCCACCAAAAGTTTTTGTCCATAATGTATCTCCAAATGCATCCGTTTTTATAAGCCAAACATCACTGCCACCGGCACCGTAAGAATTTGTACTGCCTGTCATAACATACCCGCCATCAATCGTCTGTTTAACGGAATAACCCATATCAGTAGATGCCCCACCAAAAGTTTTTTCCCATAATGTACTTGGCGCATCGGCAAAACTATCGGATAAAGCTATGCATATACTAATTCCTACAAATAAACCTTTCATCTCTTCCTCCTTCCAAATTTACCAAAACTTTCCATTAAATCTTACTTATTAAGCCATATCTTTTCCCTTTTGTCAACACTTCTCTCTCTAATTCTAATCTTCTGATACACTATTTTTTTATGTCTTTTCCTTTTCTATATTTCTTTTCCATTCGCAACCAAAAATGCAAGCCGAAAAAGTACCCTCCAAGGAGCCATACTACAAAATAAACTATGAAGTCTCCTAAAAAATCGTGACTTGTAAAATACGAAAAAGAAAAATTCTTTTTCCAAAATGCATCCAGTATAGTTGTAAATATCACCATCGAAAGCCCCCACGACAATCCTGTTTTTAATATAAATCTATTTTTTCCCTGTGCACTAAGTTTTTTCCAATGTTCTCTTTTTTCCTCTTCTGTATAAGCCATTTTCTTATTCTTTCTTATCACAAATATATAAATAATCATTATTATAACCAAAAAAATTAGTGTAGTCATTCCCCCTCCCCTAATTACCTAATCCATTCTGCTTTTTTAGGCTTTCATTAACCCTTTTTATCCTGTTTACCTGCCGAAGGCATGGCCTGTCACCTATCATTTTTTCTTGGTAATTTCTATTTTTCTTTCTGCGTCTTTTAGTTCTGTGTTAATCTGTATTAATCTGTGCAATTCTGTGTGCTAAAATTAGTTCTGTTTTGTGTTTTAGTTTATTTTTAACTCGAAACTCTTTTGTTTTTCTTCTTTCTGTGTAATTCTGTGTCCATCTGTGGCTAAACCTCATTCTGTTATCTGTTTTTTTTCTCTCTTGTATTCTCTTTCAATCCCTGTCAACCCTTTTTTATCTTATAACTGCAATCTTCTTTGTCGTCTTAAATGTCCCTGTAGTTAGTTGCACAAAATATATCCCCGCTTTTAGTTCTTTCGCGTTCAAATTAATACTGTAACTCCCTGCTCCTTTCTCCCCATTCACTAATGTCTTCACGCAGCACCCTGAAATATCATAAAGGGCTAACGAAACTTTTCCCATTGCAGGTATCTGGTAACTGATTAAAGTTGACTGTACAAATGGATTCTTTCCTATTCTTAAATCCGCATTCCGAAATCCAAAATCCGAAATTGATGATTCTTCTATCCCTACCGTATTATATACTGCAAGACCACCACTACTAGTGCCAATCCAGATATTATTCCCGTCTATTTCAAGAGTATGGATTGTGTTCAAAGGCAAACCGGAATTTGAGGTGTCATACACGGTCCATTCAGTCCCATCAAATTTTGCAAGACCACCTCCACCGGTGCCAAGCCAGACATTTCCCCCTTCTGTCCCAATATCATAGACATAGTTATTAGGCAACCCGGAATTTGTAGTGTTATACACTGTCCAATTTGTGCCATCGTATTTCGCAAGTCCACCAAGCCATGTGCCAATCCAGATGTTATTCCCTTCTATCTCAATAGCGCCGATATTGTTATTAGGCAACCCGGAATTCGAGCTATTAAATACAGTCCAGTTAGTCCCGTCAAACTTAGCAAGTCCACCACCATAACCATAAGTTCCAACCCAGATATTGCCGGTCGTTCCTTCTATCCCAATAGCAGTGACTGCGTTCAAAGGCACACCTGAATTTGAGGTGTCATACACAGTCCAATTAGTTCCATCAAACTTCGCAAGGCCACCACCATAAGTTCCAATCCAGATATTACTTCCTTCTGTCTCAATAGTATAAATATCGTTAGAAGGCAAACCTGAATTTGAGGTGTCATACATAGTCCAGTTAGTGCCGTCAAACTTTGAAAGACCATTTCCATGACCAAATTTACCCCATGTGCTAATCCATTTAGTGCCGGTCGTTCCTTCTATTGCAAGCGCATTGACATAAATAGAAGGCAAACTTGAATTTAAAGTATCATATATAGTCCAGTTAGTGTCGTCAAACTTCGCAAGACCACCCCAGACAGTGCCAATCCAAATACTATTTCCTTCTATCCCAAGTGCAGTGATATTGTCGTCCGGCAAATCGGAATTTGAAGCGGTGAATACAGTCCATCCCGGATGTTGTGCAAAACAATTACCCGCAATTATATTAAAAACAAAAACAACAAACCCAAAAATATTTCTTTTCATCTTTCCCCTCCGTTTTCTTTTTCAACTCTCTACTCTAAACTTTTTTCTTAATCAATTTCTAACACAGCGAACACTAAATCCACAATCTTTGCAATCGTAACTACGGGTCACATTAATGGTATCTCCCTTTATAAAACAGTACCATGCAAATGCCGCATTACTATCCGTCGCTGACCACCAATAACCATAATGACTTACATCAATAAACCCACCACTATGATTGCTGCGATAACCACCCGGAAGTGCCGAAAACTCACTTTTGTTGCTTGCACAAACATTAGTTTTTTTCCAATGTGTTGTACCCGTTTCTTTCATTTTCCCGCCTGCTACACTATCCCCACCCAAATAGTCTATAAGAATTGTCCACTCGCTATCAGCAGGTATATGCCAACCTTTTGGGGCTAAACCACGTGGGTCGTTTACTGCATACCAGTTATATAACTGGCCGTAAATTTTCCCATTCATAGTATCATTTCTATAATAACACCATGCGCCTGTTTTTAAATCTCCCCATTCTTTATCGTCTTGCACTTGTGGGATAGAATCTCCATTACGATAAACACTTACGTTCAGGTTTTCTGCCATCCATCCCTGGTTACTTATCTTTATCGTTTTATAGGTATTACTTTCTTTATAAATTATTGGTTTATATCCTTTATAACAACCTGTAAATAAAAGAACTATAAAAATCAATTGCCATTGTTTTAAGACATAGTTACCTATTCTCATTTTCTTTTCCGTTTTTTAACATTCAAACTTTTGTTTAATCCTGCCTGTCGACATGTTCTATTTCTCTGTATTCTGTTTCTCTTTTCCGTGTTAATCTGTGAAAATCTGTGGCTAAACTCTTTCTGTTTCCGTTCCCTTCCTAATGTTCCTTCCCCACTTTCAACACCAACCCTTCCACGTTCAAAATTTTCACACTCTCCCCCGCTTCTATCGTCTCATCTGCCGTCGCATTCCACCATTCCCCAACAATAAACACTTTCCCTTCTTTCCCCGGGACAATTTTCTCCTTGACCTTTCCTATTTGTCCTATAAGTCCATGTTTTCCGGTTACAGGTTTCTTTTTCATAGCCCGAACTGCCGCGCTCAATACAAAAACAAAGAACGCAGTAATTGAGCCTATTACCACAAGAATCGAAACCCACGATATACTCCAAAAACTCGTTTTCACTTTTATAAGCATCATTGAACCAAGTAGCATAGAAATCACCCCTCCTATTGTTAATGGCCCGCTTGTCGGGATAAAAAGCTCAAGTATGAGCAGTGCAAACCCCAACAAAATAAGCCCCAATCCGGCATAATTTATCGGTATTATTTGAAATGCATAAAATGCCATTATTAACGAAATTCCTCCGAGCACTCCCGGCAATACTGCTCCCGGATGTGAAAACTCCAGTATCAATCCCCAGATTCCCAACATCATAAGAATATACGCAAAATTCGGATGCGCAATATGGGATAGAAAATTCTCGCTGAAACCCCATTTTATTTCCTTTATAACTTTATTTTTCGTATTCAAAATTACTTCCCCCGATTCCAAATTTACTATTTTCCCGTTAATGCTGTCCAGAAGCTCAGTTACATTTGCCACGACATAATCAATCACGGTATCTTTTAACGCCTCTTCAGCCGTAATGCTTACCGACTTGCGAACTGCATTTTCCGCCCATCCTTCGTTTTTCCCTCTTTTATTGGCGATGGATTTTATGTATGCAACTGCATCGTTTTCCGCTTTAGTTCTTGAATCATCAGCCATAGTTCCGCCAACTCCGACAGGATGTGCCGCGCCAATGTTTGTCCCGGGAGTCATTGCAGTTATCGGAGCCGAAAGCAGGATAAAAACTCCTGCGGAAGCGCATCTTGCGCCTGAAGGGTGAACGTATACGACTACGGGAATTTTTGCATTCAGGATGGCTTTGGTTATGTTCCGCATAGACTCATCCAGCCCGCCCGGGGTATCCATTTCAATAATCAAACATTCCGCTTTGTCGGATTCCGACTGTTGAATCGCTCGCACGAGGTACCCTGCAGAAGCAGGATGTATCACACCGTCAACCTTTGCTATGTTAATTGCGCCTGTTTGTACTGCAAAAACTAAACTCAATAAGAATATCATCATCTTCTCCTCCTACCCCTATTTGTCATTCCTGTTTACCTACCGTAGGTATGGCGGAAGTCGTAGATCCCGCCTCCTTGGCGGTGACAGGAATCCCTGCCTACCGCAGGCAGGCATCTTGTCAAATCTGTTTTTCTTGTCATTCTGAACGAAGTGAAGAATCTCCGCCTTCTTTTTTACCTCAAAAATACTGCCTTTTTTTGTACTTTTTGTTTTTCGTTTTAATCCTATTGTTATCTGCGACTATCTGCGTCCTTGCTTGGACTTTGTTCCGATAGAAACTTAGTCCAAGTTATCCAGTTCTACTGGGCAAAAACTTTCATTCTTTTTGTTCTCTGCGTCTTTTTTGTTCTGTGTCAATCTGTATTAATCTGTGCAATTCTGTGTGCAAAAACTCTTTTCTTTTTTTGTGTTTACAAACCCTTAAGCCATTTAGGGCTTGTTATCCAGCTCAGCTGGAAATTTCGTGCCTTTGTGTCTTAGTGGCTAATTCGTTTCCTCTATTTCTCTCCTCAAATAAATCGGCTCCAGACTATCCACATCATCCTTTTGCCCATCCATCAGTTTCATTCCCCCGACACTCGCTACCCAGCTACCACAAGGGAATCCAACCACAGGTTCAGAAAAATGAGCTTTCGTACCCATACGAGAGACAATCAAATCGCGATGTACAAACACGCCATTTCCTGTAAATATCGTGTTTGTAGAATAATTCTCTTCCAATAATTTGTCAATAGTTATTATCCTGTAATCTTCTACCTTCTTTATCCTTTTTTCTGTTTCTTGCGTTCTATTTTTATCTGTATTTTTGATATTTGATTTTTGATATTTAATTTTATCTTCTACTATCTCATAACTTGCCGTATATACATTTCTATATCTCGCATCCAGAATAGGAATAATCCTATACCCTTCTATATCAGTTCGTAGGGGCAGACCTAAGTGTCTGTCCATCTTTTTTATATTTGTTTCATCTGACAAAGATTTACTTTTTAATTTTTGATTTGTATTTTTGATATTTGATATTTGATTTTTAATATTATGTTGGCATATGTTTTCATCTCCTAATCCAATCATCACTCCATACGCCAACGACTCCAACGTACAAACCCCAATAATTGGTTTATTTAAACCAAAAGCAAGTCCTTTGGCAACTGACAATCCGACTCTCAACCCCGTAAACGACCCCGGCCCTATACTAACGGCAATCCCGTCAAGAGTTTCCGGTGACTTAATATTAGAACTCATTAACTCAACCAAATCATCACTCTTGCTTTCTGTCTTGCCTGTGGATAGGATTGGAGAATCCACCACCACATCAAACTCCACCGTTATATTTTGCTTTAATATGGAGTGCAATGACTCTGTCATTGCTTCTTTCGTCCCCTTTTTGTCATTCCCATGTAAATGGGAATCCATCTTTTCTGTTTCTGTAATCTGATCTTCTGATACTCTGATACTCTTCCTACTGATAACCTGATTTCCTGCCTGCCTGCCGTTAGGCATGGATATGCTATCTTTGAGTTTATTCCCCAATCCAAAATCTTCTCTGTTCTTTGTTTCTTTAATTCCACAATCCCCAATCCAAAATCCAAAATTAACTACTCCCAACCCCATTCCCATTGTAGATGTCTCTATCCCGATAATTCTCATTTTTTTATTCTAATCCATACAACTTTATTTGTCAATTATTTCCCATTCCTTATATATACTTGCTATTAAAATGCTCAACAGTATTTTTGTAGACACCCCTGTTTGTCATTCCTGTTTACCTGCCGTAGGTATGGCGAAAGTCAAAGATCCCGCTTTGGCGAAAGCGGGAATCCATTTTATCTAATCTGAGAACAACTCACTTATATAAATTTGTCCATCTTAGATGGATTTGGAACTTGGAATTTACCCATAGTCCCGAGTCTGTTACGGGATAAATTACAACAAATTATAGTAAGCCCTTTCCAGCCTCTGGGCTTTTCTGGACTTAACTTACTTAACTTCCTTCCATCCGTATGTTGCCTTAAACTCAGGTGTTGCCTGTATAACAAGCGCATTCATTAGTTCACCATAAGCCTTGTCCGGGTCTTTTGCGTCAAAACCAAATTCTTTTCCCCCGAATACGCTTACTTCCCCAACTTTACTCACTGCGCTTACGGACTTGCTCCATATCGACGCCCCCGATGCGCTTTCAATCATCTCACAAGCCAGCGTCGACATTACTTTCGCCGATACGTTTGCAAAACTCCCGCCCGTGAAAAGTGATACGTCCGGTTGCACATCGGATACTACTAAATTACCTTTTATTATGGTTTTTACGTTATATTTTTGTCCTATAGCCTTTAATGCCTCCGGACCAAGTTTATCATGCCCTACTGATTTTAAAACGTCTTTTTCAGTCCCTAACTCTATAATTCTGACCATCCCCTGGTCACGTCGGATATCCTGCATAAATCTTTTTGTTATATAAGGGGCAAGATTCCCTTTATTGGCATTTGTAAACTCAATAATACCTACTATTTCACATTGTTTCAAGTCAATAGTTGGCGCATACCTTACCCTCTGTCTTTCTGGAAAGCTAATGCAAGACATTGTCAAAACCATTAAAAAAACCGGACCAACAGTTAATATTTTTTTCATCTTTCCCCCTTTATTAAGTGCTAACTTAAACCTATTCCTCTCCCCTGTCAAGTATTCTATACAATATTTTTCCCCTCCCCGTGTCCTTTTTTTCCCTGTTCAGTCTTTGAATCTTCTAATCTGCGGTAATCTTATGTGAAAGCCTTTTTTTTATCTGTTTCTTTCTCTATAGCCAAGTTTTTTCTGTTTCTTCTAATTTCTTTTATCCTGTTTATCGGCGTTCATCTGCGTCCAAAAACTTTTTCTGTTAATCTTTTATTTTCTCCTCGTTCCCATCTCTCTTTTTCTCTGTGTCCCAAATCTCTGTTCTGTTATCTGCGTTAATCAACTAAATTATATCTATTCTTTTCTTTTCGTTGTAACTCTAAATTTTCTGTTTTTATGTTAATCCTGTTTATCTGCGAAATCTGCGTCCAAAAACTTTTTCTGTTATCTGTTTTTTCTTGACAACCCCTATAAATGACAAATTATATTACAATTATATCATTTTATAAGTATGAAAAAATATGAAAGAGACTACAGGGTAAAATTCCCTGTCCGCCTCTGGGGCTCTGTTCTTCTCTCTGTGTTCTCTATGGGGGCAATCTGTATTCTGTTTTTTGTTATCTTCTCACCCTATAATTTTCTTTTCTCTGTGTTCTCTGTGGTTGAGTTTTAAAATGAAGCCAAACTCTATGCAAAAGTTTCTTTTTACTCTTATCCCTTTAATTATCTCTACCAACCTATTTGCTAACGCCCCGGACACCCTTTGGACTCGAACTTACGGCGGCACAGGCGAAGAATATGGTTTTGGAATTCAGCAGACCTATGACGGTGGGTACATAATTGCCGGGAGAACGACTTCTTATGGTGCTGGCTATTACGATGCATGGCTTATAAAGACAGATGGAAATGGTAATAAGAAGTGGAGCAAAACTTTTGGCGGAGTTGATAACGATGGTGGATGGACAGCCCGACAGACAAAAGATAGTGGGTATATCCTTGTCGGCACTACTTATTCCTACGGAGCAGGTGATGCAGATATATGGTTGATAAAAACGGATACTGCCGGTGTTTTGAAATGGAGCAAAACTTTTGGTGATACCAGTTTTGAGTATGGTTATTCAGTCCAGCAAACTACAGATGGCGGGTATATTCTTGTCGGGATAACGGATAACTGCGGCAAACCTGATATATGGCTCATAAAAACGGACGCCAACGGTATTGCTGAATGGGATACGACTTTTGGAGACTTCAATTACGATGAAGAAGCTTTTACCGTCAAACAAACGGCAGATGGAGGGTATATTATTGCCGGGGTCGTTTATTTAGGTGGCATAGGAGATGCGTTGCTATTAAAAATGGATGCCAATGGTCACCAGGAGTGGTTTAAACTTTTGGGCGGGAACGATGATGAGTTCGGGTATTCAGCAGAACAAACAACGGACGGCGGGTATATGCTTGTTGGGACAACTGCTTCTATAGGGGCAGGAAGCACGGATGGATGGCTTGTAAAAACTGATGCCAGTGGAAATATAGAATGGAACAAAACTTTTGGTGGCACAAACTGGGACGGTTTTGATGGTGGTCAGCAGACTGCAGACGGCGGGTATATTCTTGCAGGCAGAACAGCTTCTTTTGGCGCAGGTGATTATGATGCGTGGCTCGTAAAAACGGATGAAAAAGGAAATATGACGTGGAAAAAAACTTTTGGTGGTGCCAATTTTGACTGCGGATGGACAGCCCAACAGACATCGGATAGTTTGTATGTAATGGTCGGATGGACACAGTCTTTTGGTGCAGGCGGTAAGGATATTCGCCTTATAAAAATGGGACGTCACAAATGGACAATTATGGCGTTTATTAACGGAGATAACGATTTGGAAGAATTTGCGATAGGGGATGTAAACGAAATGGAGCGGGGAATTGACAGCACTTCCGATTACAATATAGTAGTAGAATTGGACAGGTGTCCGGGCAGGGACAACTCTAATGGTGACTGGTTTAACACAAGAAAGTATTGCATAACCCCGGACACGCTATCTGACGATACAATTCGCTCTGAACTGGTTGAAGATTTAACTGAACAGAATATGGGTAACCCCACAACTCTTATTGATTTTGCGAAATGGGGAATTAAAAATTATCCCGCGGATAATTATATGCTGGTAATCTGGAACCATGGGAACGGTTGGTATAAAAAGAAAGGAGAACAGGATATATTTAAGGGGATAAGTTTTGACAGCACGGATAACGATAATTTAGGAGTAGCGAACAGCGAATACAGGAGCGCCATAGATACTATAAGCAGTTCTCTTGGCAGGAGTATAGATATCCTTGCAAACGATGCCTGCTTAATGGGAATGCACGAAGTTGCTTATGAAGTAAAAGATTTTGTGGATTATTTTATAGGTTCGGAATATACAATCCCCGGTACTGGCTTCCCTTACAATACAATATGCGATTCACTGAACAAAAACAAAAATCTTACACCGGTCCAACTATCACAGGTAATCGTGGATAAATATAAAACTTCCTATGAAAATATAAGAGCTACTACACTTTCTGCAATTGCAATGGATGACAGGTTTACACACCTCTCCTACTGTATAGATGAGTTTGCAAAAAGGCTTTTGGAGTTAGGCGGGCGGACAAATCCTATTATGGATAGTATCCGTTTGAATACATTGGAATTTATGGGAACTCCTCCTAATCCGGTTGTAAGCGATTCTACAAATATAGACTTATTTGATTTTGCAAGTCAGGTAAGTAATAGTTCGTTATCTGCGCCGACCCGGGACTGGGCGGATTCGGTTATGGCTGCAATAAATTCTGCAGTCATAAGAAAAGGGCACACTCACAAAATAACTGATTCAAGCATAAATTTTGACAGTGCGCACGGATTGGCAATTTATTATCCTGCGCCTCAAAATGCAATAAACTTAGATTACATACTCTTGAAATTCCCCCAGCAATATGATAACTGGTTTGCTTTTATAAATGGCAACTTTATTAATCTGGAAGATAGCACAAAAACACCTCTGGTCTTTAGTCTGTTCCCGCCTATCCCCAACCCTTTTACAAAAAATACCGTTATTAAATACACAATTCCCGAAACAAAAAAAGTATCTCTGAACTTATACGACCTTACCGGCAGAATGGTAAAACCTCTGGTAAATCAAGAACAAAACCCCGGTCTATATACCGTCGCCCTAAACTCGCATACCCTGTCTTCAGGTATCTATTTTGTCAAACTACGGGCAGGAACTTATACATCAACCCAAAAACTTATGTTAACGAGGTAAAAAATGTCATCCATAATACTTTTTGAAATTACCCCGCCCTTTAGGACGGGGGGAAACGACCGAACTACAAACACCCTTTCGGGCTTTAGCCCAAAACAACTCACAAAGTTTATATTGTTAACGAAAGTTAATATAACGAGGTAAAATGTCATCCCTATCAATTATATATTTTTCAGGCACAGGGAACACCGAAGTCGTTGCGAACCTTCTGTCCCAAAACTTAAGCAAGACATATACGGTTGATGTCTTCAAAGTTGAAGACATTCTCAAACAAAAATTAAAATACGAATCCGGAAAATACGATATTATCGGAATCGGTTATCCTATTTATGGTTTTAACGCTCCCTTGATTATATACGATTTTGTTAATTCGTTAAATATATCCGCTAAAAAAAAGGTTTTTCTCTTTTCCACCTGTGCTGCTTCCGCATACATAAATGAGGTTGCTTCTTACTGTTTGAAACGAGAGTTAACTAAAAAAGGGTATTATGTATTTTATGAAAAACAGTTCTATATAGCGCCTAATTTTGCAATTCAATACAAAGACGACTTTATTAAACAGCTGTATAATGCAGCTATCTTAAGAACAAAAGAAATGGCAGAAGACATTAAACTGAATAAAGAAAATGCAAGAAAAGATAATTTTATCCCGAATTTATTCAGGTGGATAGTAATTTCTGAAAAATGGTGGTGGTGGGCTCTTGGAAAAGATTTCAGAATCTTGAAATCCTGCAACCTTTGTCAGAAGTGTATCAAATTCTGCCCTCGCGATAATATATATATAAAGAATAATCATATTAAATTCAAATGGAATTGTATCGCTTGTTACAGGTGTGTGTATAGTTGTCCGAATAAGGCAATTGCAGGGAGATTATATAACTTTGCAATCTTCAAAAACGGGTATAACATACGGAAAATAATAGAAAACGACCAGCTTAAAGGTAATTATCTTCCCGACAAAATAGACAATACTCCCTTAAAAACGTTTGATAAATATCTGTTCCAAACATTCTCCAACTACCTGCACAAAGACTAACCTACCGTATTTTCTTTTTTCTTTACTCCCCTCGTTTGTCATTTCCGCCTGCCTGCCGGAGGCACGGCGAAAGTCGAAGACCCCGCTATGGCGGCGGTCGAAGATCCCATCCGCCTTTGGCGGGACTCAACTCACTTACCCTACTTAACTCTCAACTCTTTTTCCCCTTTTCGCCCCTTCCCCGTGTCCCCCCTCTCCCCTCTGGCCTTTCCGTCTTATCCGTCCTATTTTTTTTCTTTCATTAATAATTCAGCACTTAGCATTTATAATTCTCCACTTTTTCCCCTTGACTTTTCACATTCCCTCTTTAATAATGCTACTTAATGTATATTTGATTTTTGATATTTAATTTTTAATATTTCTGTATGATGATGTTCGTAATATTATTTATTTTAAGTGTCTCCTCTACCTACGGGAATTGGTCTAAATACGGCGGAACACTTGAGAATACTCACTTCCAGCGGATGAAAGGCGCTATGAGTAGCACGCCTGATGTTAAGTGGTCTTATGTGACAGGAGACAATGTTGAAAGTTTTGGTCCCACAGTAGGTGATGTCGATGGGGATGGAAATGTAGAAGTGGTTGTGGGAAGTACGGACGATACAGTTTACTGTCTTAATGGCTCAACAGGCACACTTAAATGGAGTTATGCAACGGGAGATGAGGTAGAGTCTTCGCCAGCTATAGGTGATGTAGATGGGGATGGGAAATTAGAAGTAGTTGTGGGAAGTCTGGGCAATAAAGTTTATTGTCTTAATGGCTCAACAGGCACTCCGGAATGGAGTTATGCAACAGGGAATGAGGTGTGGGCTTCGCCGGCAGTAGCAGATGTAGATGGGGATGGAAAATTAGAAGTAGTTGTGGGAAGTCTGGACAATAAAGTTTATTGTCTTGATGGCTCAACTGGCATCCCGAAATGGAGTTATGTAACAGGAAATCAAGTGTATTCTTCGCCGGCTATAGTAGATGTAGATGGGGATGGGAGTGTAGAAGTGCTTGTGGGCAGTCTTGACACTAAGGTTTATTGTCTTAATGGCTTAACAGGTACCCCAAAATGGAGCTATGCAATAGGAAGCTCGGTGTTTTCTTCGCCAGCCGTATGTGATGTAGATGGGGATTTGAGTGTAGAAGTGCTTGTGGGCAGTCTTGACACTAAGGTTTATTGTCTTAATGGCTCAACAGGTATCCCGAAATGGACTTATGCAACAGGGAGTGCGGTGTATTCTTCGCCGGCAATAGCTGATATAGACGCGGACGGGAGTGTGGAAGTGGTTATTGGAAGTTGGGACAATAAAGTTTATTGTCTTAATGGCTCAACAGGCACCCCGAAATGGAGTTATGATGCTCAAAGTGACGTTCTTCGTGGCATATCAATTGCAGATATTGATGGTGACTCTAAAATTGAAGTGCTTGTACCAAACAACACCACTGATTCACTTGTTTCCTTAAATGGTGAGGATGGTTCAATCTTGTGGGGAAAGGTATTGGATTATGATGTTCATGACATAACGATTGCTGATATAGACGGTGATGAGTGTGTGGAATTAGTGCTTGGAACATATGGGGAGAATAAGGTATGGGTATTGGATGATATGGCAAATGCAACCGGCTGTGGCCCATTGGCTGTGGAAGAAAAGTCAACAGTGAACAATAAACAGTTACCGGTAACTGCAAAAATAATTAAAGATAACATTTATCTTTCACTTCAAAACTCAGCTTCTGTCAAATTGAGTTTGTATGATATTACAGGTCGGTTATTAAATGTAATTTTTGACGGTAGTTTATCTTCCGGTAGTTACACATTTACTCCGCCTCAGGCGGACATCAAGCGCTCCGGCATATACTTCGCAATACTAAAAGCAGCCAATGTTACCTATCCCCTGAAAATAATAAAATTTTAATCCTTCCCTCTCTGTGTAGGGACTTGATTCATCAAGTCCATTTTGTTGGGTAGGTTGAAGCCCTCGCTTCAACTATCTCTCTATAAGCAAAAAGTTTTTTCTTTCATGCTCTTTGCGTCTTGGCGACTTAGCGTGAGAAATTATCTATTTTTTTGTTTTTTAATCTCTTTAATTCTCATGCCAGTCCCTGTTAAAACTCTGTTAATCTGTGTCAACCTGTATTAATCTGTGCTTAGTTGGACTTTGCTATTGTAATAGCTTAGTCCAACTTATCCAGCTCTGCTGGAAATTCTGTGTGCAAAATTTCTGTTATCTGTTGTTTTCAACTCAAAACTTTTTTAGTTTTCTTTTTTCCGTGCAATTCTGTGTCTATCTGTGGCTAAAATTTCTGTTCTCTGTTATTTTTAACTTTTCTTCTTAATAGTTATTATCTTTATATCGCCATTACTATTTTGTATTTTCAATTCCTTATCAGGTTTTCCTATAACAGCGCTTATTTCTTTCCCGTTATCGCTTTTCGTTACGTTTTTTAAATCAGTCTTAATGTCCCCTCTGGAAGTGTAAGCGCTAATCCTTAAATTTTTTGTATCACGTATATGTGTTTCTATGTCACCATTGGATAATGCTATTTCCCCACCCTGCAGGTTTTTTAATACAACTTTTATATCACCGTTTGTTCCTGAAAAATTAATTAAACTGCTGTCAATATCTCCGACTATGTCTCCGTTCGTATTGGATAAAGAAATTCTGCCTCTTATGTGCGTAAAACCTATATCACCGTTTGTACTTAAAAATTCTGCATCATTGTCTTCAACTTTTGCGCGAATATCCCCATTTGTAGTTGCAATATTAAGTTTAGATGTTAAATCCGCTTTTACTTCCCCCGATGTAGACATTATTGAAACATCTTTTAACCCTTTCGGAACGGTAACAATAAAATCAGTTACAAAGTGAAAATCTATTTTATCTGCTCCAAAAACTTTTGCTAATTCTTCCTGGGATAATACTTTGATGTTTAAGGCACTCTCGCTTTCTTCATAACTTATAGTTTGAGGATAATTCTCTAAAGAACGGAATTTCTTATTAAAGTTCCCGTAAAAATTTTCTTTGATACTTACTTTGATTTCTTTTATGTCTTCTTCCTTTACAGTAATATTCCCTTCAGAATTTTGAAGGCCGAATCCAAAAGTTTCCGGATTATCAACCTTAAAAGACTTTTCTAATGAAAGCGAGTAAAGATGAGGGAATTCCCGTTCTTTAAAATCTGAAAAAAGCTTAAAATCTTTGTTTTTAACGTTTATGTTTATAACTTCACACTGCTCTCTTGCTCCCATAAGCAAAACTAACGAAATTCCTATCAACGTAAAACTGCAAATACTATGTTTATCCATCTCCCCTCCTTTCTTTTTCTCTAACTTTCAAACATTCTATTATTTTACTCTGTGTCCTCTTTTTATTTCTGTTATCCTGTTAATCTTCTTCATCTGTAAAAATCCCTCTTTATCAACTTTTTGCCTGCCCGCCGTTTGTTTGGAGGGGTAGATACGTTCCATTTTTTTTATTTTAACTCTAGAATTTCTAATCCTGTTTATCTGCGTTCATCTGCGTCCAAAATTTCTCTATTTTCTGTCCTATGTGCTGTGGTTTCATTCTATTAGGATTTATCTTCTCAAAAACCATTTAATTCCACCGCCAATTATCCCGCTTACTCCAATCATAAACCCAAAGTCATACCCACGTCCGGTATTATTAATCTCATATATCCGAACATTAGAATTAAACAAACTGATAATATACGTTATAGCAATAATTATCCCATGCCATAACCCTGCCCAAAAACCCGCAGGTTTTGCCCCCGGTAATTTGTATTGTGAATTTGGTCCTGCTACTGAAAGTCGATTTGTCATTGCTGTCCCTGTTGTCTTTATATTATTACTGCCCTGCGCTTTTAAGTTAGAACCTGCCACATAACTCGAATCCTGAGTTTGAGTATTCGTAGTGCTCAACTCACAATATCCTCTGCTCTCCACAATCGAAACTAACAACACTCCTGCCAAAACAAAACTCCAAATCCTTTCTCTTCCCATCTCCCCTCCCGTTTTTTAACTTTCAAGTATATGGATAAAACTCTTTCTGTCCTCTGTGCACTCTCTTTTTTTGTCTCCATTCTGTTATTCTTTTAACCCAAAATTCTCTTTTTTCTCAGTGTCCTCTGTGGTTTTAATTAATTTTCTATATTCTATGTTTCTTCCCTTTGCGTTCTCTGCGACTCTGCGGTGAAGATTTCTGTTGTCTGTTTTTCATTCCAAAATCCCCACTTCTTTTTTAGTTTCTTTTAATTTTTATTAATTCCGCAATCTGAAATCCCTGCCTACCGGCAGGCAGGCAAAATCCAAAATTTCTACCCCTCTTCACACCTCTCAAGCAGTAAACAATCCCCGATAAAGATTAAAACCGCAAAAATAATAAATGTCACTATCCCCGGGAAAAAATCCCCCGAATTAACCACCTGTACGTCCATTCCCGGCAGGGATGTCTTAAAAGTTGCTTCAGGTAAGAAACTAAATGCTTTAAACCCAAATGGAAGAATATAACGGAAAAATCCGATAAACAAAACTACTGCAGTAAAAAAAGCAATAAGCTTTCTAAATCTTATAAAACAATTGGCAGTTATTCGTGGGAATATCTCTATACACATACTCGGAATTCCAATAGATAAATAAATTAACCATAATTTTACAACGTCTGCAGGATTAATCCAGACATATGTATGCCACTGCCCCTTTGCAATAAGGTAAACCGTAAAAAATGCAATAAAAGATAAAACCATAAAAATAATACTATGCACGGCAAATTTCGCCAAAAGAATATGCCAGCTCCGAACAGGAAGAGAAAATAAAAATTGCGAAGTCTTTAGTTTCCACTCATTCACAAGAGAATGACTTGCGCTGAAGATAACCGTAAAAAATATTACAATTATAAAAATCACACTCAAACTAAAACATTGCCATAAATAACGCTTGTAAAATAACAAAAACAAAAGTTCCAGAATTACAAACCCCGGTATAACATACATAAACCATGCCTTCTCCTGCTTTAATTCCTTCAAAAATAGAAAATTGAATTTCATTTTAACCCCTCCTTATATTATCAACCCGTCTTTGGCCGAATTCTCGACCTTCATTTGTCATTCCCGCGGAAGCGGGAATCCATTGTTTCTTGTTATCTTTTAATATTCCCCCATTTCGACAAGGTTATTTCTTTTTTTCTAATCCCTGTAAATTATCGCCTTTAAATCCACCTGTAACAACCCACTGCAAAACAAGAAGGGAAAAAGGATATACCAGCTTTTTGCTCTCAATGTTTTGTGCCGGTTCAAAATCTAATGTTTGAGTAAAAAAAGTGCTTTTCCCTACTTCTATCTCCTTATTAATAGGAATTTCAACTATATGAGTTTTTCTTTCTTTGTCTTTTATCCAGACTGTAATTTTAACATCTTCTGTATTCGTTTCTCCGAAATTGCGTACTTGCCCGGAAATAATTCGCCCGGTAACATTCATATAATCAACACCGATAACATTACGTTCCTTAAGTGACAGATAATAAATAAGAGCCCCAAATGTGACAAATGTTAGAATCGCAATTAAAATAATTTTCTTCATCTTTTATTTCTTTTTATTAAATCCCGAAACTTTCTCAAGCACAAATATTACCTGTGTGCTGTCCGGTTTCGTATATTCCCATCTTACAAACCCGTATTCCGGATGGAAATAATAAATAGTTTTGTATATTTCTGTTGAAATCCTTCCTTTTGTATCAATCTGCCAACAGTTCTTGAATTCTCCTGCAGGCGTTGAAATATCTTTTTGCCCGGAAGGCTTGTAATACTCAATTCTGGGCGTACCCTCTTTTATGGAAATTATTTCCTTGTCTCCTTTTTTATAGGAAAAACCACTACTCATCCCTCGCTGTCTTACAACCCATTCTTCACCATCTATCGTATCTACAAATGGACCGGAAATATAATATATGAATTGTGGAAACGTTGCTATTTTTGTAAATTGAAAATCCTGTTTGGTTGGCGGGTATACTACGATTCCATAATCATCCTCTTCAATAGGTCTCTCTTCGTTAAGAGTCTTATCCGTATAACACCATAAAGCTTTTTTTCTATAATGACTGGCTTTTGGAGGAGTTTTTAGTGTTATGTTTCCTGTTTTAACGGTATCTCCTTTAGTATTGAGAAAAAATGTTTTGTACGCCCATTCTCTTCCCGGGGTGTATATTTCATACTGTTTGTTTGCATATATTTTTGTTGCACTTGTTGTATAAAGAGTAGAAAGAAAAGGTTTATCCGGTTTATTAGAAAGAGAATCTCTTCCTACAAACTTTATCCCCCTCATATCCAATTTTGCTATTTCGCACTGTCTTTTTGCATAAACAGGTGTAATAAATAAGTTTCCAATGATTATATATCCCAAAACTTTATACCCCATAGTTCCTCCTTTTCTTCGCTATATTTCTATATGCTTATCAACTATTATGCAATCACCTATAAGCATAATAATTCCCCATAATGTCCATGCAGCAAGTCCCGGAAAAAAATTCGCCGAGCCTGAAGTATGTATTCCGTTGTCCCCAATCATTGAAATAGTGGCTTCCGGCAAGAAGCTAAACATTTTAGTTCCAAATGGCAGAAAATAGTTGAACAATATTATTAACAGTCCTATGGAAACGACTATAATTATAAGCTCACGGAGTTTTGAAATTTTTGTTAGAGATTTTGTCAACATATAAGGGAACAAATGAAAAGGAAGCGCAGGAATAATCAGTAAAATATAAAGAAACCAGAAGTTCTTGAATCCGGCATAAGGAAGTCTCGCAATATCCACAAATTCAACTTCCATATTTTTACCAAGTGTATAAAATAGCGAAGAAGCAATAAAAGAAAACACCACAAGGATTACAATATTCACGGCGAGCTTTGCAAAGACAATATGCCAGCCTCTTACGGGCAGGGAAAATAAGTATTGGAACGTGTTCGCGCGCCACTCTTTTGTGTAAGAACCCAGTAAATTTTGTAACACGATTATTGGCATTGCTATGATTGGGATACAACTCAAAAAGAAACATTGCGTAGGCCAGCGTTTGGCAAATAAAAGAAGTGCAATTCCAATTCCTATAAATATCGGTAATCCCATTATAAACCACGTCTTCTCTTGTTTTAATTCTTTCAGGAACAGGAAATTGAATTTCATTTAAATACCTCCTTGTAAATATCTGTTATGTTTTTGGAGTATTTTTCCCTTAAATCATCTGCCTTCCCCTGGAGATTAATTTTCCCTTTCTCTATGAAAACTACCTCGTCAAAAAGAGGTTCGGCTTCATCTATTATATGAGTAGCTAAAACAATGCTCTGTTCTTTGTAATGGTAAGTCTTAAGTAATGCATCCTGAACCTTTTCACGCGAAACAAGGTCTATCCCGGAAAACGGGTCATCTAACAAAACGAGTTCGGGTTTGCGGCAAAGCGCAAGCATAACCCGCACCCTTGTCCTCATACCGTAAGAAAATGTTCCTATCTTTTTGTCCTGCTCAATGGCTAAAAGTTGAAGAAGCTCCGACTCTTTTGCCTTTTCCCAGTCCCTGTAAAAATGAGAAGTAAAATCAAGAATCTCTCGAACCGTCATCCACGGGTAAAGAACGTCCAACTCCGAAACATAAGCAATCTTTTCCCGAATCATAGGGTTAGGCGAAACACCAAGAACCTTTACTTCACCTTTTTGAGGCTTTATAAAACCCATAATAAGCTTCATCAGTGTAGTTTTCCCGCTGCCGTTAGGTCCCAGAAGCCCGACGATTTTTCCGCGGTCAAGTGAAAGACTGAAATCCTTGAGCGCGTCAACACCGGGATACTTCTTCGTAACGTTTTTTAAGTCCAATACTAATCCCATTTTATCCTCCTTGCTTTATAAACTAAATCCACTTAAGTTCTTTTTTTAAATTACCCTGCCCTTTAGGGCGGGGGGTATACGCAAAAAACACAAATACCTCTTGGGCTTTAGCCCGAAATAAACTTCTCAACCTAATACTCCGTCTCAAACAGATTATTTTTATCATATTAATACTTGTCCGCCGGTTTGGTGTTAATGAAATCCTATCGTTGCTATTCCTATTGTTATTAATGCAACTGCTATTGAAATCAGAATTTTTAAACTAACGGAGAGTTCTCTTATAGGTTTGTTTTTCCTTTCACTCTCCTTTTCTACAAACTCTCTTATAAAAAGCGTGGAAAAAAGTATTCCAAACACAACACCTCCACCCCATTGTTTACCCATCAAACTATTCCCTACACAAAACATTCCCCAAAACACAAGTTTTAGAATGAAACTCGTTAGCGGTGAAATATTTTTCTTTTTCCCAATAAAAACTGTTAAAAATAGTAATATGATACCGGAAGACATTAATGTATTTGACAATATTGCTTGTTGTTTATTATCCGAATATATAATATTAAATATAATCCAGAATAAAAGAAACGCCATACAAAACATAGAAATCACAAAATGAATTTTATCGTCTTTTTTGGTATTTTCTTTCTTTTTAGGTGATGAAAGTGGAAAGAGAATTAAATAAATCAGCGGCGTAAGTACCAGAACCCCTGCAATAATTATATAAATACGTATTGGATCACTCTTTGGCAGAACGGAAAAAACAAATGCCATAACTTGATTATTTAACATAGTTCCCCCTCCTTACTTCCCAATCTTTTCTTCTCTTACCTTTGCGCCCTCTGCGTCTCTGCGGTGAATTTTCCTCTGTAGTTTCTTTATTTCTTTCATTTTATTTTCTATTTTGTTGACTCGTTTTCTTTTACAATCTTATTTAACAACTTTGTCATTACGTTCATAGAAATACCGATTTCTTTAATTTCTTTGCCAAACCTTTCAGCATATTGCGTGGCAAGTTTCTCTTTCTCTTCTTCTATTCTTTTTTTATCTTCAGTCACAAAAGTTCCCATACCGCGTTTTGATATAAGCATTCCTTCCCTTTCCAGTTCGGCATAAGCCCTCGCAACCGTATTAGGATTTACCCCGATCTTTATAGCCATATCCCTCACCGATATAACCTGCCCCCCCGTTTTCCAATCTCCCCTAACTATCGCCCTCTTTATCCTGTCCATTATCTGCAGGTATATCGCCCCGCCGTCCATATCAATCTTTATTTCCATTATATTATTCAATAGTGTATTAGGACACTAATACACTATTCTTATTTGTCAAGAAAAAATGTTGTTTTTGCTTGTCTTGTTTGTGTTTTCGGGTTGAGGTTTCCGTTCTTTAGGTTTTATGTTCTTGTTTTATTTCTGTTGTCTTGTTAATCCTGTCAAAATTCTGTTGTTTGTTTTCTGTACTAATCCGTGTGAATCCGTGGCTAAAACTCCTTTTTGTTGCCTGTTTTTTTCTTTTCTTCTCCTTGTGTCAATCTGTGTAATCTCGTGGTTTGATTTCGATTTTTTGTTCTCTGCGATCTCTGCGATTACTTAGAGTTTGTTCCGTCATGGATATTACTCCAAGTTATCCTGCTCAGCTGGACTTTTTGTTTTGTGATAATCTCTTGAAGTCTCTTTAGATCCCTGTTGAAACTCTCTGTTTTCCGTTCTCTGTGTTCTCTGTGGTTGGGCTTTTCTGTTTATTCCTTCTTTGTTTACAGCCCAAGAAATTGTATTGCCACTCCGCAAAGGAATATCGTAGCGCCTGCTAAAGCGTGCGAATATCTTTCTATCTTTTTTAACCGGACAAGGTTCACACCCAAAGACATAATTATAACGATACTTAACATTGTTATAATCGTTGTCGCCCCAAAAACTCCCGTTACTAAAGCTACGTCCCAGAAGTTGCCTTTTGCTGCGGGATACATTATTAACGGGATTAAAGGCTCGCAGGGACCAAACACAAAGATTGTAAAAAGTATCCATGGGGTAAGGTTTACGGCTTCCTCTTCGTTGTGTATATGGGTATGCTCTTTAATATGGGTATGTTTGTGGATATGATTGTCCCCGCTGTTATGAAAATGTAAATGTTCGTGCGGTTGGTTTCTAAAAGCCCTTCGCAAACCCCAAACAAAATAAACCAACCCAAAAGCAATAAATAGCCATCCTGCAATATTCCCGCGAACTGACTCAAGCATTTTTAATTTTGAAACCTCAATGCCAAACATTATACCTATAATTCCTAACAAAACGGAACTCCCTATATGTCCAAGCCCGCACAAAAAAGTTATCCAGCTTGTTTTTATAAGTGACCACTTGCGGGCGCGGGATATCACAATGAATGGCAAATAATGGTCCGGTCCTAATAAAGTATGAATGAATCCCATCGAAGCAGAGGTGATAACAAGTAATATCAATTCTTGACTCATCATTCTCTCCTTCCTTTCCGTCATTCCCGTGAAAACGGGAATCCAGTAATATTTTTATAGTTTTTTGCCGGTGCTTGTTGTAGTAAGCTTCCCGTGTTTAACTCCGCGTATGCTTATTAATTTATCTGCCATATCTTTTATGTCTTTTCCTTTTCCCTTTACGATAATAACCTCAAGACAGTTGTGATTATCCAAATGTATGTGCGTGGAAGAAACTATAATATCATTATGATGGTGTTGAAAATCCATCAATTTATCTAGCAGTTCTCTTGTGTCGTGGTCATATACGATTGTAATAGTCCCGACAACTTCCTTGTTCTCTTCTGTCCATTCCTGCTCTACAAGATGCGCTCTTATCAAATCCCTTATCGCTTCCGAACGCGAGGGCGAATTCTTCTCCGCAATAAGCTTGTCAAAAGATTCCAATAATTTCTCAGGCAACGATACCGCAAACCTTATTATATTTTCCATAGTATTACTTTTTTACAAAAAGTAATACTACTTGTCAAGTAAAAAGTAATTTTTTGGTTTGGAGTATCTGTTCCCTCAGCCGGTTGGCGTTTTTAATAATGCAACCTTTTGATGTCGCCTCTTGTTTATCTTTTGTGGGTATTTAGTTGGGTGGGTGAGAGCCCTCGCTCTCATCTCTTTTGTGCGTGCCTTTCTCTCCCTACTTAACTAACTTAACTTGCTTCCCTTGAGTGTATTTTTTAACGTATTGTTTGAAGTTTTCTAAATACTCTGACGGGATATACTTGAATTGCTCTTGCAGACAATCTTTTGCCTTTGTAAGATGTTTCTTGTCTCCCGTCCCTTTATATAACCAGTAATATAACTTCCACAGCAAGGTTGTAAAGTTCATCTTTTTGGCGATCACTAATCCTTCTTCTGCATATTCTTCTATCTGTTTAAGAGATTTTGCGGGAGAGGTTTTCCATAGTAATTCACAGAACCGTATATACGCATTTGTTTCAGTGCCCAACTGTTTCGTATCTTTTGCAATCTTTAGTGTCTCTTTTATATGTTTGATAGCTATATCCTCTTCTTCTTCATAAAACCTTGACATAGAGAGTTTTAGAGATGCCATAGCCCTGCTTTGAGGTGCCTTATTTTCTATTTTATTTGCTTTTTCAATAAGTTTCTTGGCGCTTTTGACGTTTTTGACTTCCATATATCCGTTAATCAAACTCGAAATAACGCCAAGTATATCATTGCCTTTTACTTTAATTTCTTTAAAAATGCTTAATGTTTTTTCTAGATTATTAATTCCTTTTTCAAATAATCCAATGGATATATAACTGTTTCCCATACTATATAGACTATTGGCAATACCGGATTTATCAAGAGTTCCATTGAAAATATTTAAAGCTTCTTCGGAATACTTTAATGCTTCTGTATATTGTCCTTTATTTGAGTAAGCAATACCTGTGTTGTTAAGGCTTACTGGAATTCCGGATTTGTCTCCTATTTCTTTTCTAATCTCTAATGATTCCCTATAATACTTTAGTGTCTTTTCATACCATCCCTGTTCCAAATAAATAAGGCCTATATCATTAAGGTTTGATGTAGTGGCGGATTTATCTCCAATGTCTTTTATAAGTTTAAGGGATTCTTCACAATGTGTCAATGCCTCTGCATATTTCCCTTGACTCCAATAAAAAAGGCCTGTGTTGTTAATAGCCTTTGCAATATTGCTGCTATCCCCAATTTCCTTAGAAATCTTTAAAGCTTCCTCGCAATAATTCAGTACTTCTGCATATTCTCCTTGATTCAAATAAATAATACTTATGTTATTAAGGCTTGATGCCATACCGGATTTATCCCCTATGTTTTTTCTGATTTTAAACGATTTTTTAAAATACTTCAGGGCTTTCGAGTATTCTCCTTGATTTAAATAAACAACACCTATACTGTTAAAGCTTATTGCAACGCTTTTCTTTGCACCTAGTTCCTTACAAATCTCTAAAGCGTCTTTGAAAAATTTTAGTGCTTCCGAATACTGCCCTTGATTTAAATAAATAGCGCCTACGTTATTAAAGATTGATACCGGGCCAAATTTATTTCCTATTTCTTTGTGAATCTTTAACGCTTCTTCATAATATTTTAGCGCTTCTGCATAACGCCCTTCCCTGAAATTAAGAATACCCATATTGTTAAGACTTGTTGCCCTTCCGTGTTTATCCCCCATCTCTTTATGAATCTCCAGAGCTTTTTCATAATACTTTAATGCTTCCTGATACCGGGACTGTCCTTGATGAAAATTAACAACGCCTATATTATTAATGCTTCCTGCGATTTCGTATTTATCCCCTATATCCTCTTTAGTTTTAAGCGAGTCTTCAAAACACTTCAACGCTTCCTTGTATTCCCCTTGGTTAAAATAGACAATACCTATGTTGTTAAGACCTTTTGCGATATTTTTTTTATCCCCTGTTTTCTTATGAATATCCAGAGATTCTTCACAACACTTCAACGCTTCCCCATAACGTCCTTGCCCAAGGTGAACACGACCTATGTTTTCCAGGCTCATTGCAATTCCTTCCCTATAGCTAATCTTCGTGGAAGTACTTAATGCCTCTTCTCCTATTTTCAATGCTCCCGTATAGTTACCTTGTTCGGAATAAGTATGTGCAACTCCATTTAATGCATCTACGACTTTTTGTTTGTCAATCGTCCCTATTGCCGTAATTGCATTGTGATAATATCCCCTTGCAATCGGATACGAAGATATGGAACTGTATATATGCCCTAAAACTTTGTATGCATTATATAATGCGTCTTTCTTTGAAGGCAACTCTTTCTCGACAATTTCTGCTGCTTTTAAAAAATATCTTATCGCCTCTTCATTGTGATATTCTTTTTTTGCTTTCTCTCCTACTTTAATATTATAATCCAAAGCCTTTTCCCATTCGTTTGCATTGTTAAAATGATACGCAAGAATACCGTAAAAACCTTCTATTTGATTCCCGTATAACCTTTCTATTGCTTCTCCCACTGCCTTATGTAATAATTTACGCCGCGCTCTTAATATCGAATCATATATTACGGCTTTTATCATTGCATGACTGAAAATATATCTTACCTCTTTTATCATTTTCCTATGTGTCAGATGTTCCGTTTCTGTTTCAGCTAAATAGAAAGAAACTTTTAACTCCTTGAGGATGTTTATGATTATTTCTTCGCTAAATTCCATTCCTATTACACTCCCAACGGTTAGTGTCTCCTTTGCACCCTTCGTAAGCCTGTCTATACGCGCCATTATTGCAGAAAATACGTTCTCGGGGATATCGTCTTCCTTGAACTTAATTGTCTTTGCCCATCTGCCTTCTTTCTCTTTTATCAACCCTTTTTCTATCAAGTCTAATAAAAATTGCTCCAGATAAAAAGGATTTCCTCCTACCCTCTTGAATACGATTTCAGCTATGTCTTTCGGTAAAGGTTTGTTTTTTAACACCTCCAGTGATAATTGATTGACTGATTCTTCTGTCAATGGTAAAAGCTGTAACTTTAACACCTCTATTTCTTTTGCTATGGGAAGATTATCTATGATATCCGGGTCAGGTCTGCCGGCAAATATAAACGTTATCTTGCCTGCCTCTTTTGATATGGTAAACAATATCCTTGTAATATACGATATGACTTTAATATCATCCTCGGTTATCCAATGAATATCATCAAAAATAATAATTGTCGGTTTTGTCTGGTATTCTATATAATATCTCAAAGCATCACATAGATTCTCAAACCTAAGTTTTGCATCCGTTTTTTCATACATTGAATCGGGATAATTAATCCCAAAAAGCATCGCCCCGATAAAAGATATCCTGCGATACAATTCACCTTTATCTATTTCCTTAATATATTTACCCAAGTTCTTTTTTCTTACTGCCTCAGGCTCGTCGGGTTGTATATTTGCATCTCTCGCAATCATAGATGTGAAAATATGTAAAGGTCCCTTTATTTCCTCCATACAACCTTCTAATACTTTATGCGTAGATGCTACCCTGTTTTTTATTTCATATAGAAGCCTGGATTTTCCTGCCCCGGCTTCCCCTTTCAGGAGAATTGTCTGTCCGCCGACCTCTATGGTTTTGAGTATATCTTTTATTTCTTTTTCTCTTCCTACAAACTCAAACTTAAAATACTTTTCTTCCCTTATTTTGATAAGGCTAAACCTCTTAAGAACTTCCTCTTTCCCTTTTAATTTTATGTCTTCCAGTTTTCGGTAATCTATTTTAGTATTGGTCAAATGGTATGTGGACTCCGACACTATTGCCTCTCCCGCTTTTGCCGTCTCCATTAGTCTTTCTGATGTGTTTACTGCATCACCCATTACCGTATATTCTTTCCGCCAATCGGAACCGACTATCCCTGCATACACAAATCCCGTGCAAACACCTACTTTCAGAACTAAAGGCGGGATGTTAAGTTTGGATATTTCCATTGATGCCAATACGGCTCGCTCGGCATCGTTTTCATGCGATATGGGAGCGCCAAACAATATCATAATATTGTTTCCCGAAGAATGTGGAATAATATCGTTTATTGTCCCGTCATACTTTTCCGTAATCGAAATTACCTTGCTAAACAAGTCTTGTAGCAATTCAACTTCCGGATTGTTTTCATCATAACCCTGTAAATTTATGAATATTATGCTTACCGAACGATGTTCACTGAATGATTTCTTGTCAACCAGCTTGATGACTCCTTCCGGTAAATACGAATCCAGTTTATAGTTTTTGAATTTTACTCCGTCATTTTGATATTTAATTTTTAATCCGCCTGAGGCGGATTGATTTTTAATTATGATGTCCCCTTTGTTTGCATGTTCTTCCAGCAACATTGTCTCTCTTATTGTATCGCCACATAAAAAATGCCCTCTTCTTCTATCATTTCCAAGGATAAACTCGTTCCATTCCCCACTTTTGCCGACTATTTTCATTGATATGTCAAATGTTCCTGCACAAGTCTTTATCCCTTTGAATCTCTCCATTCCTGCC
This sequence comes from bacterium, assembly GCA_028716385.1. Taxonomy (GTDB): domain Bacteria; phylum Hydrothermota; class UBA3073; order JACQXS01; family JAQTXJ01; genus JAQTXJ01. The sequence goes on from JAQUPX010000002.1 coordinate 223,746, forward strand.
ATCATTTCAGAAGCGCATGCTCTAACATCCTTTTCTTTAGGATTATCATAAAAACCAACAAGAAGAGCATCTCCTCCGAATTTGATAACGTCCCCATTATATTTTTGTATTATTTTTAGCATCATCCCAAAATAATCATTTAGTATATGAGTCAACTCCTCCGTGCCTTTTTTGCCTTCTTTTGCCAAACTCTCACTCATAGATGTAAACCCGGATATGTCCGATAAGAGAAGTCCCCCAGATACTTTTAGTATTCCTTTATCCGACAATTCCCGAATACAATTAGGCAAAAATGAAGTTATCTTGTTCATAAAAGAGAAATAAAATAATCCGTAAAAAAGCTATTGCTTTAGAAATATATATCTGCTTTTAATAGAACGCTTATGCAAACAATATCTTTGTTCCTATATAATTCAAAAAATGGGCCTATAGAACTTTTGCTTATGCCCCTCCATCCACTTTTATTACGTGTATTAAAAGTAAATCCTGCATTTATTTTGCTTAAATTATCAAAAAAGGGATAAAAATGGTATCCGACTAATACGGTAAACGGAGTAGCTGATTTAATTGATATATACCTTGCCAATTCTCCACCAAAAGATATGCCGGTTTCAATCTTATCTTTTGTTACACTCCTGTTCTCCATTGAAACAGTATCTGTGAATTTTAATTCTCCATGCTCTGCAAAATATCTCCATCCAAATGTAGGAGTAATACTCCATAAGTAATTTGAAGTAAAAATTTGTGCATTTAAATTTATACCTGCATCTATAAAATAAAGCGCTACCCCTTTACATTTTTCTTGTCCTGTATCATATTTCGGATATTCCCAATCCGACTCTTCTGCAAGCATCCCAAGTGTTTTCCCGTCTCCTGTTAATCCCATTGTCCAATATGGCGTTAGTGAATGTTGAACACCCAAATTGAGACCATAACCTATAAACGCCCCACCTAAATATTTTTCATCGCCGGGAACCGAAAAACTTTTATCATTTCCAAAAGAGCTTGGTATAGGAAAAGATGTAACATCTATTCCAAAAAGAGCAGTACTCTTAACAATTTGTTTGGGCTTAAAAGGTTTATAGTATGTAATCGGAACGCTTATGGCATTCTGATAGTTAGTCTTTCCTGCGTTGTCAACCAACCATAAATAGAATATATGTTTGCCTTCTTCATTAATACATATTGTATCGGGAGAAGTGTTTTTCATCGATCCGGTTGTATCCCAATCATCTAAAGGAGGGTTGACCATGCTACCAAGCTTATATAACATTTTTGCTACTCCTCGTGGCCCGGGGCGGATATCCCATGAAACTACAGCTATAGAGTCGGGAACACCCTCAATAATATTTAATATCTTCACTTTCAAATTAGAGGCAGAAGAAAGAAACGTAGTATCTGTAGAAACAACCTTATTCTCTTCCTTAACGGAAAGGTCCTTTATCTCATCAGGAGATAAGATTGCTATCTTTTTTACCTCTTTTTTGAATTTTTTTCCAACTGTTTCCAGAACACTACTTAAAAGACCTTCTGCTCTGCCGCTTACATCAATACCTTTTGTTTTTTTATCTTCAACAATTTGAACTGACGCCAGTGATTTATTATTTTTAGAAATTACGAATGTAATTTCTATTTCTGCATCTGCGTGCCCATATTCAGCAGTTAATCCCATTGTTTCATAGAATTCAAGTTTATTAATGTCTATATCAATGAAATAATCAGGTGTTTTTAAACTCTCTGCTTTTACATCTGTTAATTCTAAAACGTTTTCAAAAATATTTTTCACAAGCTTTGTAGCACTTCTTTTAGAATAAAGAGAAGTTGGTTTATTAGAAAACCCTGTATTTACCGAACCAATTAAACTAGAATTCATCTCTCTTTTATCATTAATATTCCGGATAGAAAAACGTTTATCCGTCTCTATTTTCTTAATACCTGTTGGATCTTTAGGATATGGGTTGATATCTACTCTTGAGACTCCACACCCTGAAAAAAATATACATAGACATAGAAACAGTTTTTGTAAAAAATTATCTGTTCCAATATTTTTCATTTTACTCTCTATTTTTCTCTTTTCGTGCTATAAGCTCTATACTTTATTCTCTTTATGCTCGGTCCGTCTCAGAAGCGGATTACCCCGCAGGAATAAATATTTCTGTTTTTTGTTGTTCCTACTTAACTACTTTATCCACGCCATTGTTTTCTCAATTCTCTGCACTACTCTTTCCTTTCCCAGCACTTCAACCAAATGGAAAAGGCTTGGTCCTACGGTTTTCCCTGTCAATGCAAGCCTCAACGGATGAATTAACAACCCTGCTCCTATTCCCAGCTCTTCAGCTATTTTTCTTATAACCGCCTCTATATTTTCAACACTGAATTCCGTTAATTCGGATAGCCGTGTCTTTAATAACTCCAACCTCTGCTTCCCTTCCTGTGTGAGATATTTCCCCGCTCCCTTTTCATCATACTCCGTCGGCTCAACAAAGAAATAACTCTCCATATCCAATAACGTCTTCATTCTCGGCTTTAATAACGCAATCACTTTTTTAGTATACTCCTCATTTTCACTTATAAATTTTTTCAAAATTTCTCTTTTTTTCGATAATTCATTGTCGATTTCAGATACAGGATATTCCGAAAAATGTTGAGTGTTAGGGACATCTATACAGTCCTTTATCTTTTTAAGCAATTCATCATCACTCAACCTGTTTATATGTTCCCCGTTCATCCATTCCAGTTTCTGGTAGTCAAAGATTGAACCCGTTACACCCAATTTATCAAGCGAGAATTCCGATATAAGTTCTTCCATACTCAAAACTTCCCTATCTCCTCCCGGTGACCATCCAAGCAAGGCAAGAAAATTAACAAGCGTTTCAGGTAAAATCCCTTTATCTCTATATTCCAAAACTGAAACTGCTCCGTGTCGTTTTGATAGTTTTGAACGGTCTGCCCCAAGAATCATTGGCACATGAATAAATACCGGCGGTTCCCACCCGAATGCTTTATATATTATAATCTGTTTAAACGTATTTGAAATGTGGTCTTCTCCCCTTAAAATATGTGTAATTCCCATTTCGTGGTCATCCACAACGCAGGCAAAATTATAAGAAGGCGTCCCGTCCGATTTCATTAGAATAAAGTCTTCTATGTCGTGTAAGTCTTTTGTCAGTTCGCCGTGTAACTTATCCATAAAACTTACTTTCCCGTCTGATTCCGTGAAAAATCTCACAGCCGAAGGTCTCGCTATCCATTTTTGTCTTTCGTCCGGAGATAATTTAAGACAGGGACGGTCGCATTTCCACGATTTTTTCTCTGCAAGAGCAGTCTGTTTACGTGGTTTTAAATCTTCCTCGGTACAGTAACAGAAATCACAGAGTTTGGTTTTTATCAACTCTTCTGCATTCTTTTTGTAATTTTCCAGTCTATCACATTGCAATATGGGACCTTCGTCCCAGTTTAAACCCATCCACTTCAGACTGTCTATTATGGATTGAGTCATTTCTTGTGAAGAACGTTTAATGTCGGTATCTTCAATTCTAAGGACAAATTTTCCTTTCTGGTTTCGTGCCAATAACCAGTTGAAAATTGCAGTTCTTGCCGTGCCCACGTGTAAGTATCCTGTCGGTGACGGCGCTATTCTAACTTTTATCATTTTTCTCCTTTTTTTCTACCCAACTTTAGTTGAGGGCTTTAGCCCTTTCTCTTCTACCCAGCTTTAGCTGAGGGTTCTCTGGGCTTTAGCCCTTTTAAATCTTTTCAATATTTTTTATCTTAATAATTCTTTGTGATTTGCCACAGGAATAATTTTTTTCTTATTTAATTCCTTAATATCTAAAATTCCATCTTTGTTTTCATCTACATCAATGACACTATAAACTAACTCGCGAGCAACTTCTTCTCCATATTGTTCCATTATTTGTTTATAACTTGAAAAAGGGGTATCTTTTAATTCTTCAAAAGTACTTACTTCCTTATGTTTTAATAAATTACCAATTATATAACCTGTTACTTGCCAGTCCATTTCTTCGGAAGTAACCATAAGTGTTTTAGAGTCTTGCCACATATTCTTATAATTCATTTTATATTTTTTCCCATATTCAAAAGATGTTCCCCCGTGTATTATTTGTTTAATTTTTGGTAATAGTAATCCATCTTGAAGATAGAATTTCAAATGATAGTGATTAATAGCTATACTGTAAATAGATATATCTATTTTTAAAAATTCATTTAATTTTTTAATTTGATTTAGTACAATTTGTTTTTGCTCATATTCTTTGAAATAAGGATAGTGAAGAAATGTAGAGCCAGTAAGAAAATAAATACTTTCGTTTTGCCAATATGGTCTCATTTTTCTACCCAGCTTTAGCTGAGGGTTCTCTGGGCTTTAGCCCTTCTTCCTTCTACCCAGCTTTAGCTGAGGGTTCTCTGGGCTTTAGCCCTTCTTCTTTTCATTAACTTTTCTCAAAAAATATTTCACTATTAGCTAAAGCTATTTTTAACCCTGCACTAAAGTGCGGTAGAAAACAAACATTAAACTTCTTCTACCCAGCTTTAACTGAGGTTTTGTTGGGCTTTAGCCCTCTCATCCTTACCTTACTCAACTATTTTTTCCTTTCTTATAAAGCGGTTTATTTCTACTTATAGACTTCCCTTCTATGTCCAACTTTTAGTATTAATACTCCTTCTTTTATTAAAGTATAAATAATCCTATAGTCTCCTACCCTCAAGCTTCTTAATTCCTTAAATTTTCCTTTCAATGTTTTCCCTTCTTTCAAATTTTTTGATAAATAATCTTCTATTTCTTCGAGAATTCTGGTTCTCCCCTGAGGACTTATTCCTCTCAGGTCTTTTTCAACCGAACTTTTATAAAAAATCTTACTTTGCAACTCGTCTCCTCATTTCTTTTGAAGAAATTATGGTATCGTCCTTATCCTGGAGACGGTCAAGAGCAATTTGGTAATCTACATACTCGTCAAGATACTTCTCAATAGCTTTCTTTAAGATAAAAGTTCTCGGTCTTTCCATCTTGTCAGATATGCTGTTAAGCATTTTAAGCATCTCGTTAGGAATCCGCAGTGAAATTAAAGTCGAATGATTTCTCATAACACCCCCTGTGTATTATATTGTAATACACTAACATATAAGTATACATTTATCTTGTATTTGTCAAGCAGTTTTTGTTAAAGACCCTTTGCTGAAAGTGCGCCTCAGGCGGATTATCCAGCTTTGCAGGGCTGGACTTTCCTCACTTACCTTATAAGAAGCTCTTGCCTGCCTTGCCGGTAGGCAGGGACGAAGTCCTTAGAGATTCCTATCCAGCATCGCTGGACTCAACTATTTTTCCCTTTCTAACTCACAAAATACTTCCCTTTCTCATAAAGAGGTTTTTCTTTTTCTCCTGTCGTTATCAAACGTACTGCATCCATATATTTTTCCATTGTCTTTTTAACTATTTCATCCGGCAACTCAGGGACCGGCGGTTGTTTATTCCATTTTATGCTTAAAAGATAATCCCTTACAAACTGTTTGTCAAAACTCTTTTGCGATTCTCCCTCAACGTAATCCGAAACCGACCAGAATCTTGATGAATCCGGCGTAAAAACTTCATCTATTAAAATTATCTGGTTATTCAATATCCCGAACTCAAACTTAGTATCTGCTATTATTATTCCTTTTTTTCGTGCGTATTCAGCTGCAAACGTATATAAAGCTATACTTTTTCTCCTTAGCGAATCTGCAACTTCATCTCCCACAAGTTTTCTGCATTGTTCAAAATTTATCGGCATATCATGTCCCTCAGTTGCCTTTGTAGTCGGCGTAAATATTGCTGTCAGTAGTTTTGACGACTCTACCAACCCTTTTGGCAACTGGATTCCACATACCGTCCCGCTTTTTTGGTATTCCTCCCACCCGCTCCCTGCAAGCCATCCTCTTACGACACATTCCACGGGAACAACGGAAGTCTTTTTTACGAGCATTGACCGTCCTTCTAAAATGGACTTATATTCTCTTAAATTAGACGGGAATTCATCCACATCCGTTGAGATTAAATGATTTGGAATAATATCTTTGGTCAGTTCAAACCAGAATTTTGATAATTCTGTAAGGACTTTACCTTTATCGGGTATTCCCGTGGGGAGTATAAAATCAAAAGCAGAAATTCTGTCCGTAGCTACGATAAGCAATTCTGAACCTAAATCATATATGTCTCTGACTTTCCCGCGAGAAATCAAAGGAATGCCTTTCAAATTCGTTTCTAATACCATTTTTCCCCCTATTTTTATATTTAATAATACCCAATATCTATCTTCTATACCTTAAATGTTGAATATAAAATCTGCAACTAAAAAATTATCGTTTTTCAATAAAATTATATTTTTACTTTTATTATAGTGAAGTTTGTGTCTGTCTGTTTTTATCCGTGCAAATCCGTGTTTGTTATCCGTGGCTATAATCTTCTTTGTTTTTTAGTATTTGATTTTCTAGAGGTCTTCTTATCTTCCTACAACAAACAAAGTCAGATAATAATAAACAAGAGGAGCTACAAATAAAACCGAATCAAACCTGTCCAGAAATCCGCCGTGCCCGGGAATGGTTGAGGAGGCATCTTTTATCCTGACATCTCTTTTTAATAACGATTCAACCAAATCTCCCATCGGAGACAAAAAAGCGCTGAGTACTCCAAGTATTAAACAATCCAGAACATTTAGCCAGGGCGCAACAAACGCCCTTAATACAAACATACAAATTATACCCATAAGCCCACCGGATATACAACCTTCCCATGATTTTCCCGGCGATACACGTCTCAAAATCTTATGCTTACCAAACTTATTCCCTACAAAATATGCGGTAATATCGTTTGACCATGCAAGCATAAAAGGTATAAGCGTATATACTGCGCCTAAACTGTAATCACCCGCAAATATAACTTTGGGATAAAACATATAAAACTTGAGATTATGTATGTTTTGGAATGCTTCGTGGTGATGTAATAATACCGGAATTTGTCTTAGCAATATTAAATGACTGAAAAGCCACCCTACATACAAAACTCCAAACATCGTTCCCGAAATATGGTATATTGCGCGGTCCATATTTCTTCTGTATAATTCGGAAATAGAAACAAACATCAAAAGCGCCGTAAGAGTCAAAACGGTGTAAATATGGGATGCATAAAAAGCAGCCCATCCAAGTGTTAACGCTGCAACCACGCCTATAAAAACAAAAGGTTTGAGTCCGCGTTTCTCTAATATTTTATAAAACTCATAAGCTCCTAAAGCAATGCCAAGTTCAATAAATAACAAATAATATATACCGCCTGTGTAGGCAACGAATATTAGTACCGGGATAAATAAAACCGAGGTTATTACCCTATAAAAAAGTTCACTTTTCACTTGCCTTGAATTCAGTTACAAAACTCATTTTTTCCTATCTTATCTCTTTTAATCCGCACTCCCTGCCTACCGGCAGGCAGGCAAAATCTATTACCAACCCTTGAGTTATCTAGGGATGGTTATCCAGCTCTGCTGGAAAATTTTCTACCTTCTGCCAAATCTCCGATTCCTTTGCTGATACCATTGTAGAGCCTCGATAAGAGCGGGAGTTTTGAAATCAGGCCATAGAATAGGAGTGGTATATATCTCAGTGTAAGCAAGCTGGTAAAGGAAAAAATTAGAAACTCGTTGTTCCCCGGATGTTCTTATTAAAAGGTCAGGGTCCGGTAATTTGGGCGCGTAAAGATAATTACGAAAACTATTTTCAGTTATACGCTTTGTAGGTCCCGTAATCTTATGAATGGCATCTATTATTTCTGCCCGTCCACTATATGATAACGCAAGCGTTAATTGTAAACCTGTATTATGACTTGTAGAGGTAAGAGCCTTATCCATTCTCTGTTTTATGGAAGGCGGAAATTTACTCAACCTGCCAATAAATTGAACCGCTACGTTATTTCTATTTAGTTCGGGTAGTTCCTTTTCCAGGTGTTTTTCCAGAAGAGTTAATATCGCTTTTATTTCTGCAGGAGGCCTTTGCCAGTTTTCTTCGGAAAAAGTATAAAGTGTAAGAAATTTTATTCCCAAAGACCCGCAGGATTCAACCATTTCCCTGACAGAAGCGATACCTTGCGTATGTCCGTCAACTATAGGTTTTTTCCGTTGTGTTGCCCATCTTCCGTTGCCATCCATAATAACTGCAACATGAATAGGAAGATTATTCTTTATTAAACCGTGCTCTTCTATGTTTATATTTTTCATAGTTCTATCCTTTTTTCCCTTTCTACCCAGCTTAGCTGAGGGTTCTCCGGGCTTCAGCCCTTTACTATTTCTTTATCCTTCCATTATTTCTTTTTCTTTTTTGGAAAGTAACTCATCTATAATTTTTATCTGTTCTTCCATAATACGCTGAATTTCTTTTTCTCCCCTATGACCATCATCTTCGGGAAGGTCTTTGATGGCTTTTATTTTTATAACTTCATCTCTTCTTATGTTTCTTAAAGCAACTCTTGAGTCTTCTGCAAATTTCTTAACAAGTTTTATCAAGCCTTGCTTTCTTTCTTCCGTTAATGAAGGAATCGGAAGCTTTACCGCCGCTCCATCGTTGGAAGGAGTTAAGCCTATACCGGATTTTAATATTGCTTTTTCAATTTCAGATATAAGATTGCGGTCCCATGGTTTTATTACTATTAATTTTGGGTCAGGACAAGCTATGGAAGCTACTTGCTTTATAGGTAAAGATGTCCCGTAAGAATCTACCTTTAACCCTTCTACTAAAGCAGTAGAAGCGCGCCCTGTCCTCGTAGTTCCAAGCTGATGTTTGAAAAGCTCTATCGTATGAGCCATTTTCTCCTTCATATTTTTATATATTTCATCCAAAGGTCCCATTTTTCCCTCCTAAGTTATTTTATATAACCCCAATACGGCTCCAATGCCTTATTTGAAAACTGTTACAAGTATTGTTTAATTCCTTAGATATCTTATGAATTTGGCATATTCTTTTTCCACTAAAAGTAATTTTGCCAAAATCACAATAAAGACATATTTTCTCTATATCATGATTTTCGTTAACAAAATCCAAATATTCCGAATTTTTTCTTTCGCTTCGTGTAGCTCCACTCATAGCTAATTCATATTTCCTCATTCTTTCCGGATTTTTCTTTCGCTCAAGATAATTTATAAAAAAGGAAATACATGATAAAAATATTGGAAGATACACTAAGGTATCATAATATTTGGGAGTAAAAGCTACAATAAAAGCGAATATTGTGAAAATTATTCTTTGGAAAGAAAGATAAAGAAACTTATCCCTTCTTTCCCAAAATAATATTGTTTCTTTTAAAGAAGAAATTCCTATCCAACCCCAAATACCCATTCTAATATATTCTTTATTGGAAGCTAAAAAGCTCCATTTATTAATAAAAGTGTCCAAAGAGGGTAGTGATACTAAACAGAACATTAACATTAAAATAGTCCAAAACAACACTCCAACCCACCACTTCCATCCTTTTCTATCTTCCATTTTATTTTCTACCCAGCTTTCTTGTCCGCCAGTCTTTTTGGTGGAAGCTGAGGGTATATGGGCTTTAGCCCTTTCTCTTCTACCCAAATTTAGTTGAGGGTTTTCTGGGCTTTAGCCCAAAAAAAAATCTTTCAACCTTCAAGTATTTTAACATTATAAATATTATTTATTGCTCCCTGCGATTTTATCAATTCCACCCATATATGGTCTGAGGACTTCCGGAATTACTATTCCTCCATCCGCAGTCTGGTATTGTTCAATTAACGTAATAAATAATCTTGGCGTTGCTACACCGGAACCATTTAATATATGAACGGCCTTCATCTCACCTTTATCCCTGAACCTTATTTTTGCGCGTCTTGCCTGGAATCCTTCGCAATTACTGCACGAAGAAACTTCAAGCCACTCCTTGCTCGCAGGTGCCCATAACTCTATGTCATAGGTCTTTGCAGACGCAAAACTCATATCATTTACGGGTAATAAGATTACCCTGTAAGTTAATCCTAATAACTTTAATACTTCCTCTGCCTCTTCAAGTAATATTTCCAACTCCTGATAAGAAGAATCAGGATGGACAAATTTTATAAGTTCAACTTTATTAAACTGGTGTAATCGTCTTAATCCTTTTGTCATTTTACCGTAAGAACCTGCTTCTCTTCTGAAACATGCAGTATATCCAACGTATTTAATTGGGAAATCTTTTGCGTCCAACACTTCTTCCTGGAATAAATTTATTACCGGAACTTCAGCCGTAGGATTAAGAAATAAATTATCTTTCCCTATAAAATACATATCTTCTTCAAGTTTTGGTAACTGTCCTGTATGGAACATTGATTTCGGGTTAACCAGGTAAGACGGTAAAATCTCGGTATAGCCTTGTTTAATATGCAAATCTAACATAAAATTAATAAGCGCTCTTTCAAGTCTTGCACCTAATCCTTTATAGCAGGGAAAATTAGAACCTACTACTTTAGTACTGCGCTTGAAATCAACCATATCCAGCGATTCACATAACTCGTCTGAAGTTTTTGGTGTAAACTCAAATGCAATAGGAGTCCCATGTTCTTTTATCGTTGTTACGGTTTTAAGAGGAACTGATGGGTCGGGAATATTTGGCATCCAGCTTATTAACGTATAAAGCTCGGTTTCAACACCGGTAATTTCTACTGTCAATTGAGATTCGGATTCAGATAACTGGCGGGATTGTTTTATCAAATCCTCTGCCTTATCTCCCTGCCCGGATTTTTTTAGTTCTGCTACTTTGAGGGAAATTTGTTTTTGCTCCGCCCTGATAGCATCTCTTCTTTTTACGAGGTCTCTTCTCTTTAAATCAAGAAGCGTAAACTTATCAACATCAACGGATTCGCCCTTGAGTTCTGCCGACCTTTTTATAAGCTCAAAATTATTCCTTATAAACTCAAAATCAAACATAGTGTCTATGTTATATACTCAATCGCTTATTGTCAAGCTTAAAAAATGTTCTGTTAAATGATATTAAACCACTTTTTCACCAAAGGCAGATCAGCCTCTGGATGACAAAATGAGTATTATCTTACTAGGGGCGACTCGTTGAGTCGCCCGATTAACCTGTAAGGTAGAGGGAGGGCATTTTTTTATCCGTGAAAATCCCTGCCTACCGGCAGGCAGGCGTGGCAAAAAATTCTTTTCTCTAATTAGTTACTTTTTATCGTAAATCGAAGGAAAATAAGACGAGGGGGCTAATCCTTTCTGAGTCTCTTTATCTAATTGTCCGTAATAAATATCCATTAAACTTTTTGGTTTATATTCTCCCAGTATTACGCTTATTAATCTTTCTGTCCGTTCTAAGTTTGCTTCAGGTCTATTTAAAATATTAAAGTTTTGGGGCGCAATTATCATAGCAACAATAGAAAGATATTCTCTTTCGGTTAATTGATTTAGCGGTTTATTATAATAAACGTTTGCTGCGTTATTAAAACCAATAACCCGATTACCATTTACATTCCCGAGATAAATATTATTAATAAATAACCGGAGCTGGTCGTCTTTTGAAACTAGAGAATTTAATGCAAATACTGCTATTAGAGTTTGTTTGAGTTTGGCAAAACCGGGTTTGAAATGATTAAAATAGTATATTTTTACGAGTCCCTGGGTAATCGTTGTTATTCCTGCTCCTGGAGTTTTCAAATCCATACCGTTATGTTTGTAAAAATTAGGGTCTTCAATGGTTAATAACGCATCTATCTGCCATTGATTTAAGTCGCTTACTTTTAAAGTCATATTATCCGCATTCAACACTTTTTTAATTATCTTAGGCGTATCTATCCTAGCTTTTATTACTACAATTGTACAATAACTCAAAATTATAGCAACAAGCAATATTATTACCCAAAAAGTAGTTTTTAAAAATCTTTTCATTTTTACTCCCTTCTATCCAATTCGATCGATATGTCCGTTTGGTGGAAATCTTATGTTTCTTTCTGTAATCTGATTTTCTGATAACCTGATACTCTTCCTACTGATAATCTGATTTGCTGATGTACTGTATTTTCTTCTCTAATAAATTCTTCAATTACAATAAATTACTACTTAATTACTATTACGTTACTACTTTTTCGTTGTTATATATTTTTAATTTTTGATTTTTAATATTTAATTTTCTACCGTATCCCCTTCACCCTATCCCCTACTTTCACCTTATGTCTTCTGAACCACCCCTGGTTTACTTCTATGGCATATTTAACGGGTATTATAGACGTATGAAAATTTATAGTATCAAACGGAGCCATATCTTCAATCTGGACTATTTTTTTGCCTTCCGTAATAAAAGCAATAGATAAAGGAATATACGTATTTTTCATCCAGAATGAGTGATAATCCAATCCATCAAAAACAAAAAGCATTCCCTTGTTTTCCGGTAATTTCTTGCGATACATAAGTCCCCGTGCCATCGTAGAAGGTGTGTTTACTATTTCTACCTGTAAACCCGCATTTCCCATTTTTATTTTATGGAATTGAGTGCTCTTGAAACTAAATCCCCAGAAAAGTCCGGCAACTACTATCAGCAAACCTGCCATTTTTAATTTTTTAGAATCCATATTTATCTTTTGATATTATATTAATATGCTATAATGTCAATAAATTATCCCCATTCTTCTTTTCTCTTTTCTTCTCTGAGGTGAAATTTTCAATCCGTGCAAATCCGTGTAAGTTATCCGTGGCTAAATATCCTATTCTTTTTTGTACTTGTTTTAATTCGTGGATATAATCTATATTTTTAGGGTCCCGTTTCTCTTTTCCTCACTTAACATATAAGAAGCTCTTGGACAAAGTCTTTAGAGATTCCTATCCAGTATCACTGGACTCAACTTACTTAACTCACTCAACTTTTTTATAACTAATCCGTCCTAATACATATCAAATCTTACCAATCTTCCATCCAGCGGTCCATTCATTAGCGGTTTTTTCCATCGAGGCTTTAATCCGATTTTCGAAATCAATTCCCTGTCCCCGAAATAAATGTAAGCTTCTGCACCTTTACACTTCTGCTTTAAGAAATCGCCTAAGTCCTTATATAATTCCGCAACTTCATCTTTTTCGCCTGTGCGAATCCCATAAGGCGGGTTGCATACTATAATAAAATTTTCCAGACTTTTAATATTTTTAAAACTCAATATACTAAGCTTTATTTTGTCGCTATAGGGTAAATTACGAATATTGTTTCTTGTGTATTTTATTGCCTGCCCGGAAATATCACATCCCGAAATCATCCCATCCGGCAGTTCACGGGAGTTTGATTTAGCTTCATTTTTTACTTCTTCCCATATACCTTTATCAAAATCCGGTAATAACTCAAACCCGAATCGTTTTCTGAATATTCCCGCGGGAACCTTGCAGTAGTTTATCAATGCTTCACTAATCAGTGTCCCCGACCCGCACATTATATCATAAATAGGTTTTGACCCGTTCCACTCGGTAAACTTAATAATTGCCGCTGCCAGTGTTTCCTGCATAGGGGCTTCGACTGCTTCTTTACGATATCCCCTGCGATGTAATGACCCGCCTGATGTATCAAAGTTTATGGTTGCCCTGTTATTTTCAATATGCAAATTCAACCAGACGTCAGGTTTTTCCGTATCGATATTCGGTCTCTTATTAAACTTTTCACGGAAATAATCTGCAATGGCATCTTTCAAACAAAGTGCCGCATAATGAGAATGCCCAATTTTACTATTGGATACGTTGGCAAATATTGCAAAAGTGTTATCCACATTCAAAAACTCACCCCATTCTATTGTTTTCGCTTTTCTATAAAGGTATGGGGTATTATGACATAAAAACGATGTCAATGGAGCTAAAACTCTTGTAACGAGCTGGGACATATAATTTATCTTATACAATGTAGCTTTATCCGCTCCGAAATAAATCCCCCTGTAAGCGGGCACAATGTCTTTCGCGCCAAAATCCGATAACTCTTTGATAGCCAGTTCTTCTATTCCTGTGGAGACCTGGGCAAAAAACCTATTTGTTGTCTGGTATTCAAGCATAATTTTATCCAATGAAAAGTTTATTTTACTTTCATATTTTTCTACTATTTGTTTTTCATCGTTTTTAATCTTACAACTTTGTTCTCTGGAGTGGAATTTTTATCCGTGTAAATCCGTGTCAGTTATCCGTGGCTAATATCTGTATTCTGTTTTCTGCTTTTTCGTGTCTTAATTCGTAACTCCATTTTCTACTTTCGTGATTTCGTGGTAATTTTGTAATTTGTTGATTCCTTTTTAATCGTCAAGTTCTCTCGAGATAACACTATTCAGGCTGGCGAGTAGTTTATCGAGGTCGATGTTATACTTCTTGGCAATTTCTTCAATCGTTCCCCATAAAGGTTCACCGTCTACCATACAGGGAATTTTGTATTCTATGAATACGTCTACGGTATCAACGGAAATATCCAGCACTTCCTCAATACTCATATCTTTGGTTATTTCATCCATAAGTTTGCATAAATTAACAAGATAATTTAACTCGTCAATCTTTTTTCGTAAGAGTTGGTTAATTATTTGTTCGTTTTTTAACGCTTAAACTTTCTTTTTTTTTATTTAATCCGTGCAAATCCGTGGCAAAATTATTTTTCTTCTCTGTGCCCTCTGGGACCTTTTATTCTCTGTTAATCTCGTACCAATCTTTTTCAATCCCTGTTAATATTCTGTTTTTCGTGTTTTCTTTGTTTTTTTGTGCTTTCGTGGTAGTCTTTTCTTTGTTCTTCTCCTCTGTGTCCTGTGGTTAGATTTGTCTGTCCTCTTTCTACTTTCTCCTCACTTAACTTACTTTACTTACTCAACTCACTCTACTATCTTTTTAAGTTGTCTGTTAACAAAATAATCCTTGACATTTCAAAGGAAAACAATTAAAAAGCTCAAAGAACTTAGTTAAAGTTAGATTTTACTTCAAAAGGGGGAACTATGGTACATTTAGCGCTTATTGATTGGGTAATTATTATAGCGTATTTTGCCCTTTCTTTGTATGTAGGAGTAATTCATACTAAAATAGCAGGCAAAAGCTTAAAAGATTTCTTCATATCCTCAAACTCTTTACCGTGGTGGGCATTGGGAATATCAATGGTCGCAACTACCTTTTCTACTGATACTCCGAATCTTGTTACGGATATCGTTCGTCAGAATGGGGTTTCAGGAAACTGGGTTTGGTGGGCTTTCTTGCTGACGGGAATGTTAACCGTATTCTTTTATGCAAGATTATGGCGTCGCGCAGGCCTTTTAACCGATATGGAATTCTACGAACTCAGGTATAGCGGAAAACCTGCTTCTTTCTTAAGAGGATTCAGGGCAATATATCTCGGGCTCTTTTTTAATATTATGATTATGGCTAGCGTAACGCTTGCAGCTACAAAAATCGGATTGGTACTTTTTGGATGGAGTAAAGTAACCGTTATAATAGTATGTTGTTCCGTTACTGTCCTTTATTCAATGCTTTCCGGAATGTGGGGAGTTGTCGTAACTGACGTAGTTCAATTTTGTTTGGCGATGACAGGTTCAATTGCAGCAGCTTATTTTGCGCTTCATCGTCCTGAAGTAGGCGGATTATCCGGAATGATGTCAAAAATCGATATGAGTAAACTTTCTATGTTACCGGATTTCTCAAATTGGACGGTTATGTTACCGATATTTATTATTCCACTGGCAATTCAATGGTGGTCAACATGGTACCCCGGCGCAGAACCCGGCGGCGGTGGTTATATTGCACAGCGAATGTTGGCATCAAGAGATGAAAAACAGTCATTACTTTCAGTGCTTTTGTTTAATGTTGCACACTATGCCTTGCGCTCATGGCCGTGGATTATAGTTGCGCTTTGTTCAATAATAGTTTTCCCTGATTTGAGAACTGCTTTGAGTCCGGAACAGATATCGGTAATAGGCGGAGTTCAAAACATAAAACAGGATTTAGGATATTCCGTAATGTTACGGTTTTTACCTGCCGGATTCCTTGGAATTATGGTCGTTTCCTTAGCCGCAGCTTATATGTCAACTATATCTACACATCTTAACTGGGGTGCATCTTATCTTGTAAATGATACGTATAAACGCTTTATGAAAAAAGACGCATCGGAAAAACATTACATTATGGTATCAAGATTGATAACTTTAGGATTAATGTTTCTCGCCGGTCTTGTAACACTTCTTCTGGAAAATGCGCTTCAGGCATTTCAAATACTTCTGACTATTGGCGCAGGAACAGGTCTTATTTACATACTTCGCTGGTTCTGGTGGAGAATAAACGCCTGGACCGAAATCACGGCAATGTTCTCGGCTTTTATTGTTTCCATATATATTAAATTTATCCATACCAAAGTGCTTGGGTACCCACAAATGGCAGACCATATTGCTCTTTTGGTTACAATCGTAATTACAACGATTGTCTGGTTAATTGCTACTTTTGCCGTTAAGCCGACTGATGAAGACAAGAAAAAGCTATTATCATTTTATAAGTTTATAAAACCTGCAGGCCCCGGCTGGAAAATGATAGCAAAAGAAGCTCCTGAAGTAAAACCCGATATGAATATCGGAAGCGCATTCTTTGCGTGGATACTTGGCTGTGTTATGGTATATAGCGCGCTATTCGGTACAGGATATATACTTTACAGAAGACCTGTAGGATTTCTTCTTTATGTTGTTACCATACTCTGTGCTCTTTTGATAGTTCGTATGAGAGGCAATTTTGGATGGTCAAAAGAAGTAAAATAAAGACAATAGCATCTGATAATAAGGGGCAACCGAATACGAATGTATAAAAATAGACTATATATTATTATTTTAGTTATTATTATGGGTTGCTCTAAAAATTCTACTTTTGGACCAAAAGAAGTTAAAGCCCTAAATAGTCCATTGAAAATCATCCTAAAGGAAACAAAACATATTGGAATGGATGGATATAATTATCATATTGCAATTTCAAATTCTTATGCTTATTTAGCAACCGGGGGGGTAGAAATAATGGATGTTTCTGACCCGTTAAATCCATATGGGGTTGGACATTTTTATACTACGGGATTTGTTTATGATATAGCAATATTGGATTCTTTGGCATACATAACAGATGATGAATATGGTATTAGAATACTAAATGTATCAAATCCTGCAAACCCGCAGCAAATTGGAAAATGTGATATAGCAAGTTGTTTTCATGACATAGCAGTATCAGGATCTTACGCGTATGTGATATCAGATTCAGGATTATACGTTATTGATGTTTCAAATCCTGCTACTCCATGTGAAGTTGGAAGATACAGTACAGGTTATGATAATTGGCCTTATTATTCGAAAATTGCTGTAAACAATGGATATGTTTACATTGTTAATAGTTCTACGGAAGTTATAACTTTTGATGCTTCCACCCCATCTTCTCTTAAAAAAATAAATAGTTGTTGTGTTACAAGCGATGCTTGTATCCGGGGGATAACAATCTCTTCCCCATATATATACATAACAGGTACCTACTCGGCAGGGGAAGCAGGAAGTGTCAGTGGAGGGCTTTGGATAATAGATGTTTCAACTCCTTCAGCCCCAAAAGAAATTGGGTTTTGTAAAACAGGAGAATATCCTAATGGAATTGCAGTATCAGGTAATTACGCATACATTACGGATGTTTATACTTTTAACATAGTAGATATTACAAATTTATCAGCCCCGCGCGAAATAGCTGTTTGTAAATTACCGGGATTCAACGAAGTAACTTCAGTGACAACAATAGGGCATTATGCTTATGCAATACTGGATTGTTCTGATGGATTCTACATTATAGATACAGATGTAAAATTATGATAAAAAATGTTATTATTAATACAAATAATTTTTCTGGGTATAAAAATTAACCCGGGAATAACTCTCGCCCCTTCTTTTAATTTATGGGAAGGATGGGTAGGACCGGGAATTAACGGAGGACTCATTTTTAAAACTGAAATTCCATATGAAATGAGTATAAATTGTGCATTATCGGCAAATATAGAAAATGTTTCAAGCAATAGCGATAATTTTTCATATAAATCCGCAGGGATAAATCTGGGATTAGAAAAATATTTAGGAAATATTATGCTATCCGGAGGAGCCTCCTTTGAAATGCCTTTTCACTGGCAATTGAATAATTATAGCTTAACGGGTGTATCTAATTTTTGGGGATATTATGCGGAAGGCTTATATACCATAAGGGAAAATAAAGATTTCTTAGTCAATGTAGGATTATCATATCATAGTTATCCACTATTAAAAGACTTTGTGCAGGTTAGAGGAGATGTTGAAATGATATATAAAAGCAGGAAACTCTCACTTCCTAAGTTTCAAGCCATTCACATTGATAAACCTTCATACTCATGGGTAATAACTGAACCAGTTGGAGCCATTGTAGGCGGAATAGCTGGTATATGTGCCGGTGCAGGACTAGGATATCTTCTCGTATCAAATATGGGAGGAGATTATTTTGTAAGCGAAGAAGCTGATGAATACTGTTTTTGGGGAGCTGAAATAGGATACACTGTTGGTATTCCCATGGGGATATCGTTAGTAGGAAAATATGTAGAAAAAGAGAATATCCAGAAAGCATTTAAGGTGTCCTTATTAGGAAGTGCCTCAGGAATGTTATTAGCGGATGCCCTATTCTTTAGTGTATTAAATTTTCACGAAAGTAGCTTCTATTCAGACGAAGCTGTTTTTATTTTCTTATCGCTACCTGTGATGCCATTGATAGGCGGCATTGTAGGCTATCGCTTGGGTTTGAAATAAAGCAACAATTATAAAATGTAATTTGTATAAGAGATGGGTTCGGATGGTCAAAAGAAGAAAAAAGTAACTTAAAAAAGGTAGGGCAAGGCTTGAGTCTTGCGTTAGAGTTACTCCTATCCTTCTCTTTTGCAAGGGAAAAAAAGATTTGTTTTTGAAATCTACTTATTAAAAGATTGTGACGGACAGAAAGCAAGTCCCCATGTCCCCGGACCTGCGTGGGTTCCAACCACACCACCAATTATGCTGGTAATGGCAGTCTTACATTCAAAATTTTCCATTAACATCTTCTCCAGTTCTTTAGTCTTTTCCTCGCACTCTGCATTTATTAACATAGCATCTATAGAGTTTTTACCGACAATTCCGGATATAAGTTCTTTGTATTTCGGGAGCACCTTTTTTGAACCACGTATTTTCTCAGCAGGAACAATAATCCCTTCCTTAAAAGAGAGAATGGGAATTATGTGTAAAATACTTCCAAGCAGACTTTGCGCTTTACCTATCCTGCCACCTTTTTCAAGATGCCTTAAATTCTCAACCGTAAAATATATTATAATTTTATTCTTTAATTGGTTAACAAGTTGAATTATTTGCTCTTTGTCCCAGCCTGCCTTTACCGCTTTTACAGCATACATAACAAGTAATCCCAGTCCCACGGAAACCAATCCGGAATCTATTATGGTTATATCTTTTGAAGTTGATTTTCTTGCAAGGTTTGCAGATTCACAGGTCCCACTTAACTTACTTGATATGTGAATTGATATTACGGTATCTTCTTGTATCCCGGCATATTTATCTATAAAATCTTTTGGAGTCGGTTGTGAAGTTGTTGGTAAGCCATAAGGCTCATATTCCCGTAATTTTTGGTAGAACTCTTCTTTGGAAATATCTATACCTTCTTTATATACTTTATCTCCAAACGTTATATAAAGAGGAATGACTTCTATGTTATACTCTCTGCATAAATCCTGCGATAAATCTGCAGTGCTGTCCGTAACTATTTTTATCATTCTACTGATATAATGTAATCATAATGTGGTTGTCCACCGTAATAAGTTTCTATATCAAGTTCCGGGAATGCTTTGCCGACATTTGAGCAGAGACTTTCAATATCTTCATCCTGTGATTGGTAAAATATGGAGATTATGGTATCGTCATCGGTTATCATTGTTTTCAGTAGGTTAAGAAGTTCCTGCTCCCGTTTTTTCCCCGTATTAACAATGGAATCGTTGTATATACCAATATAATTTCCTTTTTTTATTTCCATACCGTTAATTTTTGAGTCCCTGACTGCTTTTGTTATTTCACCGGACTTTACCCGATTAATTGCCGATTCCATACGTTCTATGTTTTCTTCAACGGAAGTTTCGTGAGAGAAAGCCATAACTGCCGATATTCCTTCGGGAATTGTTTTCGTTGACAGAATGTGTATTTTTTTATTACTGTGTTCACCTGCTTTTTTTGCAGCTGCAATTATATTCCCGTTATTTGGAAGAAGAAAAATCGTACTCGCTTTTATGGAATCAATTATTGATTTAATTTCGGCAACAGAAGGGTTCATTGTCTGTCCCCCTGCCAGAGTACGGACATTTAATTTTTTAAATATATCCCCGAATCCGTCCCCGGGAACTACGGCAAGAATAGCTTTATCGACAACAAATTCCGAATGCTGCGCTTCCATATCTTCAATCTTAATTTGTTCTACTTTTCCGTAATGTCTAACGGTTTCAATAACTTTATCCGGAGTGTTCGTATGAATGTGTATTTTTGATATGTCTTGCTTATTTGTGTTACAGGAGAGCAAATTATTTGAGCTTGCGATTATGACTTCACTGCCAAACGTTTTTAATTTTTCATTCAACTCTTCGGTTACTTTTTCCATCAGCAGGAAATCAAGACAATATTTTTCTTCTATAATTGTCTTTTCAATATGGGGTTTCCCGGATATCCCGGGGTTATAGATTTTTGAAAGATATGTGTCATCCCCGTCTATTGCTTTCAGTACACCTTCTATAATAAAAAGTAATCCCTGCCCGCCTGCATCAACTACATTCGCTTTTTTTAATTCGGGAAGCAAATTTTGAGTTTTTATCAAAACTTCTTCTCCCGTTTCCAGTATATCTCTTAAGATTGTAATTATATCTTTGTTTTCGTGCGCCAAATTTACTGCTGAGTTTGCCGTTTCCCTCAGCAAAGTTAAAATCGTTCCTTCAGCGGGTTTATCAATAGATGAATAAGCTTTTTCAGAAGATATTTTAAGTGATTTTGCCAAATCCATAGAATCTATGCGTAACTTATCTCCTATCCCTTCTGCAAGTCCCTGGAGTATTTGTGAAAGAATAACTCCTGAGGAGCCTCTTGCGCCAAGAAGGGAGTTGTTTGCTATAGTTTGTGCTATGTAAGGCAGTGAGTCGTTAGATGTATTCTCCAGAGCTTCGGTAACTTTTTGAAGTGTAAGTGACATATTCGTTCCCGTGTCTCCATCAGGTATTGGGAATACGTTAAGTGAATTCACAACTTCTTTATTCTGTGTCAACCAGTGGGTACCGCTGCATACAGCAAATTTAAGACGTTTCCCGTCACAGTAATAAATAGACATTGTCGAATCCTAAAATAATCTAAATGGCTTGTCAATATTTTACTGATATAACAACGTTAAACCACAGAGAACAGAAGTAATATTAGCTACGAAAGCACGAAAATACAAAAGAAACACACGAAAAACAATAAAAAACCAAATGACAAAATCCAAATATCAAATCAAACCCAAAACAAAAAATCCAATTTTAGGACACACCTACCTGTCGGTAGGCAGGGATTAACGCAGATTTATACGAAGATAAAAAATAGAAAAACTAACCACCCCGATGCCTTTAGAGGGACAGGTTTGTTTGGTATGTGTTTTAATTTTTTTAAGTGGAATTCTAAGATGGTTGCGGGGGTAGGATTTGAACCTACGACCTTCAGGTTATGGGCCTGACGAGCTGCCAGACTGCTCCACCCCGCGATATATTATTTAACCTAATCTAATCTTCTGCTTTTGTCAAGATGTTAATTATAGAGAGTTCTCTCATTCTTTTATTTTTTCCCCTACCTACTGCCTACTATCTACTATCTACTTTATCTCCCCCATCTTTGTTATCTTTATCGGTTTATATCCGGCAACCTTAACAAAGTAAATCCCGGATTTTAGTGTTTTTCCTATGATATTATCTTTTGGCTCTTCTACTAATTTACCCGTAATATCATATATAGTTATTTCCGCCTGAGGCGGATTATTCGTAGATTTGTTCCCCGAATAACTAATAACGGTTTTTTCAACAAACGGATTCGGATACGTTTCTATTTTTGATATTTGATTTTTTATATTTGATTTTTCCTCTACTCCTGTTCCCGTAGAATACCACACATCGCTATATGAAGCGCTATTATTAGCTCCACCTATTACCCACATTTTATTATCAAATGACAAAGCCGTATGCGCGGCTTTTGCTGCCCATCCAACCGTTCCCGTTGCCTGTGTCCAGTTTGCACCATCACTGGAATACCACACGTCATTAAAATAATTTAGAGTATCTTCCCCTCCGAATATCCACATTTTATCGTCAAAAACGGTTGCTCCAAAAAAGTCTCTCGGTGCCCATCCTGCTGCAGCGGTTGCTTGATACCAGTTTGCACCATCCGTAGAATACCATACATCATTGCAATCATTTCCGTCAACGGAAGCAAACCCTCCTATTACCCACATTTTATTGTCAAAAACAAGCGCCGAATGAGAAAACCTTTTTGACCATCCTGCAGCAGCAGTTGCCTGTGACCAGTTTGCACCATCCGTGGAATACCAGACATCGTTACAACCTGTTTGGTCAGCGGCTCCTCCAAGTATCCACATTTTATTGTCAAAAACTACGGATGCGTGCGAACCTCTTGCCACCCACACCGCGGAACTTGTTGCCTGTGTCCATCCTGCCCCATCAGTAGAATACCATACATCATTGTAAAAAATACTGTTATAAATTCCCCCAATCATCCACATTTTATTATCATAAACTACGGATGTATGATCCCATTTTTTTGACCATGCCGTTGAAGCAGCTACCTGTGTCCAGTTCACTCCATTAGTGGAAGACCAAACATCCTGGCAAATAGTTGAACCGGCAAAATTATTTCCTCCCAATACCCACATTTTACCATCAAAAACAACCGATGTATGAGCACCTCTTCCTGCCCAACCTGCAGAACCGGTCGTCTCTACCCAGCTTATTCCTCCAAATAACAAATTACAAATTCCAAAACTACAAAACATACTTACTACTGCTTTCCTTATAAAACTAATCTTTTCCATTTTTCCTCCTTAGAAGCCCTTAGGCGAAATCCTTTAGTCTCGCCTCAGGCGGATTATCCAGCATAGCTGGGCTGCTTATATCTACAAAATGTTATTCAATATTTACTTTATATTACTATGCCAACTAAAAACTTATTTGTCAAATTAAATATATAAGGGAAGCCGAGCATTTGATTAAATTTATTTAACAGTTTAGCATAATTCTCTACCATTCATATTTTAAAGTTGACTTTATTAACTTTTATGCTTTTATACCAGTATATGGTTTATCAATACCTTATCAAAACTATCCGCCAAAAAGGCTCGGCTTTTTTCACTCTGCTTGACCCGGGAGATAAAATTACCGGGAATTCAGTTAAATCTATATGCAAAAACGGAGTTGATGCCATACTCGTCGGCGGCAGTTTTATTGAGAACTCTGATTTCATAGAAAGAATGAAAACCATAAAATCCAATTCTACCGTTCCTGTTATTATATTTCCCGGTGGCGCCACACAGGTATCCAAATACGCAGATGCCATTCTTTTCACTTCCTTGCTTTCAGGACGAAATCCGGAATATCTTATCAGCGAACAAGTTAAAGCCGCCCCAATCATAAAAGGATTAAAATTGGAAGTCCTTCCAACGGGTTACTTACTTATAGAATCAGGCTCTTCAACCAGCGTTCTTTTTATGAGCAATACTTCTCCAATACCTCGTTCCAAGCTGGACATCGCAAAATCCCATTCTCTTACCGCACAGTATTTCGGTATGAAATTCGTCTATCTTGACGCGGGCAGCGGCGCAAAACAGTCCGTCCCGGACGAAATGATAACGGCAATCAAAAATTATATAGACATACCCATTATAATAGGCGGGGGCATAAAAACTCCTGAAGACGCAAACGCAAAAGCAGAAGCCGGCGCAGCCTGTGTCGTAATCGGTAATGTAATACAAAGAAATCCCGAATTGACTAAAAAATTTGCTGACGCAATCCATAAATAAAAGGAGAACTATGAAAGGTATTATTCTTGGCGGAGGACTTGGAACAAGACTTTACCCGATGACAAAAATCACAAATAAACACTTACTCCCTGTCTACGATATGCCTATGATATATTACCCCATATTTACTCTCGTAGAAGCAGGAATTAACGAAATTATACTCGTAACCGGCGGCAACTCGGCAGGTGAATTCTTAAGATTATTGGGCGACGGAAGACAATTTGGCATTAAAACCTTGTCGTATACTTATCAGGAAAAAGAAGGCGGTATCGCTCAAGCTATGATGCTTTGCTCGGAATTTATAGGGAAAGAAAAATGCGTGGTTATACTCGGAGATAATATTCTTGACGGAAGTATAAAAAATGCAGTAAAAGATTTTCAAAAAGAAAAAGGCGCGAAAATAATACTGAAAGAAGTCCAAAACCCTTCGGATTATGGTGTGCCCGTGATTGAAGGCAATAAAATTAAAGAAGTAATAGAAAAGCCCAAGAATCCTCCAAGCAACTACGCAGTTATAGGCGTATATATGTATAATCCTGATGTATTTGAGATGGTCAAAACATTAAAACCTTCTGCAAGAGGTGAACTTGAAATATCTGACGTAAACGACTGGTATGCAAAACAAGGACAATTGACTTATGAAATATTTAAAGGCTGGTGGGGAGATGCAGGAGTATCCGTTGATACGCTTCTTGAGGTAAATAATTATGTCGCAAAAAGAAAAAAAGAAAATCCTGATTACTGGTGCTTCAGGAATGCTGGGCAAAGCGCTGGTAAATAAGCTTACTGAGTATACCCTTATTCCAACTGACCTGCCAAATCTTGATATATCTAAATCAAATGCTGCCCAATTAATTATTAATAAATCTCCTGATTATGTTCTTCATCTTGCAGCTTATACTGACGTAGATGGCTGTGAAAAGAACACTAACCTAGCCCAAAAAACAAATGCAGAAGGCACAAAAAATGTAGCGCTTGCCTGTAAAAAAATTAACATTCCTCTTCTTTATATTTCTACTGATTACGTATTTGACGGGCAAAAACAAACTCCTTATAATGAATGGGACAAAACAAACCCCATAAATGTTTACGGAAAAACTAAAGAAGACGGCGAAAAATCGGTAAAAACACTATTAAATAAATACTGGATTGTTAGAACATCCGGATTATATGGAAAAGAAGGCAAAAACTTTGTTGATACTATAATAACTAAAGCAAAAGAATTAAAATTTCTTAAAGTAGTAAATGACCAGTTCGGGTCGCCTACTTATGTAGACCACTTATCTACCGCAATAAAAGAGCTAATTAAAACGGAAGAATACGGGATATATCACATTACCAATTCCGATTATTGTAGTTGGTATGAATTCGCTAAATCAATTGTTGATATTGCAAATATCCAATGTGAAATCCAGCCGATAAGTTCTGACGAACTTACCCGCCCTGCAAAACGACCTAAAAACTGGAGACTCGCCAAATTCTTTCTGGAAAATACAATTAAGAAACCTCTCCCCTCTTGGTATTCGGCAGTAGAAGAATACATAAAATCTAACAAAAACAAAAAAAATTAGAACTAAAAGTAAACTAACGAGGTGAAAATGGAAAAAATAAATTCAGAAGTTAAAAAAATGATAGAAGAAAGTATTTCCGTGAAAGAATTGCTAAAATCGGAAATACCTTTGATTATTAAATCCGCAAATGCTATAATCAAAAGTCTTCACAACGGAGGAAAAGTTTTGTTTTGTGGTAACGGAGGCTCCGCGGCAGATTCACAACACCTCGCCTGCGAATTTATCGTAAAACTGACGAAAAAAAGAAGAAGTCTCCCGGCAATTTCCCTTACTACAAACACTTCTCATTTAACGGCAATTTCTAATGATTTTTCGTTCGATGATATTTTCTCCCGCCAGATTGAAGGGCTTGGAAGAAAAGGCGACGTTTTGGTAGCAATTACAACTTCAGGAAACTCTCCTAATATACTCAAAGCAGTTGAATCCGCCAAATCGATAGGAATGTATACAATTGGACTTACGGGAGCAAAGGGAGATACTTTCGCAAAAAAAGTTAACATTGGAATAAAAGTTCCATCGTCCAGCACACAAAGAATACAGGAATCTCATATACTTATCGGACATATAATATGCGAACTTGTAGAAACAGAATTTTGCAAAAACTCTAAATAACTAAAAACTTGAAACTCAAAGCTTACGCAAAAATAAATCTGGGACTTACTGTTCTGGATAAAAGACCTGACGGTTATCATAATATAGAAACTTTAATCCAGCATATCGACTTTTTTGATGAAATAGAACTTAAATCTCAAAAAACCGGTATTAATTTTGTCTCTGATTCTCCCCCATTTGGAGAAGAAAACCTGTGTTTTAAAGCAGCTAAATTATTTTTAGAAACAACCGGTATTAAGACAGGAATTTCTATAAACTTAAAAAAACATATATGGCAGGGAGCAGGTCTTGGCGGTGGCAGCTCGGATGCCGCAAGTATACTTACAGGTATGAATAAAATATTTGATTATCCCTTAAAAAGAAACAAATTATATGAACTTGCCTCTCAATTAGGCTCGGATGTTCCTTTTTTTATTGAACAATATCCTGCTATTGTGAAAGGAAGGGGAGAAATCATAAAAAGACTGCCTTTTCTCACTAAACCTATGCTAATAGTCTTGATTTGCCCTGATTTTCAAATCTCAACAAAATGGGCATATAAAGAAATTGATAAAATAAGATTTGAAAAAAAATTGACAAACAAGAAAAACGATGTTAATAAAATAAGAATAAAGTTCTTTGAAAATGATATTGAAGGTATAGCAAAGAGTTTATATAATGATTTCGAGAAAGTGGTATTCAAAAAATACCCTGAATTATTAACGGTAAGAGAGAAATTATTGAAAGAAGGTGCAATAGGCGTTTCATTATCAGGTTCAGGTTCCTGTATGTATGGAATCCTTAAGAATAAAGGGGCAAGTCTGCCTACTGGCAAGGCAAGATTTGTTAAGTTATTTCCGAAATGTTATGTAAATATCGCAAGAACAAAAAGAAAGGAGAAAAGATGGACGTAACGGAAGCAAAAATCATTGTTAGAAATGATGGTAAGTTAAGAGCTTACGCTTCAATCACAATAGATGAGTGTTTTGTAGTAAGAGATTTGAAAGTAATAGAGGGACCTAATGGATTATTTGTCTCTATGCCAGCAAAAAAGTTGATTGATGGTAGTTTTAGAGATATCACATTTCCCCTTAATAATGAAACAAGAGAAAAGATAGAAAAAGCTGTCCTGGGTGAATACAACAAAACAGTGAAGATTGAAGAAAATTAGTTCATTTCGGGGGTCGTTCAACCGGCAGGACAGTGGCTTTTGGAGCCATCAATGGTGGTTCAAATCCATCCCCCCGAGGGAGAAATATGGAAAAATTAAAAATTTTTACAGGAAATTCTAATATTTCATTAACAGAAAAAATATGTCAGTATCTTAAAACCCCTATATCTTGCGCAACTGTAGATAGATTTTTAGACGGAGAAATTGAAGTTAAATTGGGAGAAAGCGTAAGAGGAAATGATATATTCATAATACAATCCACTAATCCGCCGTCAGACAATTTATTTGAATTATTACTTATGATAGACGCGGCAAGCAGGGCTTCAGCAAAGAGAATTACTGCAGTTATACCTTATTTTGGATATTCAAGACAGGATAAAAAAGATGAGCCAAGAGTTCCAATATCTTCTAAACTAATCGCTAATTTGTTATCAAAAGCAGGTGCTAATAGAGTTTTAACGATAGATTTGCACGCTGCACAAGTCCAGGGATTCTTTGACATTCCCGTAGATAACTTATATTCTACTCCCATTATCATCGAACATCTCAAACAATTTGACCTGAAAGAGTTTGTTATCGTTGCGCCAGATGTTGGTGGAGCAAAAAGAGCTTCAGGTATTGCAAAAAGAATGGGAAACCTGGAACTTTGTATTCTTAATAAACAAAGACCTTCACCGGATAAAGCTTATATTACAAACGTAGTAGGAAATGTGGAAGGCAAAAATGCACTTATACTTGACGATATAATATCAACAGGAACAACAATTATAAACGGTGCAACCGCTCTCAAACAAAGAGGCGCAAAAAAAGTGTATTGTTTTTGTACTCATCCTGTTCTCGCGGGAGAAGCCATTAGCAAAATAGAAAATTCCGAATTAGAAGCACTATTTGTTACAGATACGATATCAATAAAAAAACAACCAAACCTGCCTGATGGAAAGGCAAGTAAAATTAAAGTGTTATCAATATCCAATTTACTCGGAGAAGCAATAACAAGGATACATAGTGAAGACTCTGTTAGTTCTTTGTTTATTGATTACTAATTATTAAAAAAGGAGAAAAAATGGAATTAAAAACTGAATTGAGGAAAGATGTAGGTAAAACAGGAGTAAAAAAACTTAGAAGAACACAGAAAGTTCCTGCTGTGCTTTACAGCAAAGGCAAAAGTTCAATCTACCTACAATTGGATGAAAAACAGACAAAAGCACTTCATGAGGGCGAACATATAACTCTTGATTGTGGAGAAAAATATGATGCCTTAATTAAAGAAATACAAGTAGACCCTATGGCTATGCGGACAATACATATAGATTTTCAGGAATTAAAAGCTAAAGAAAAGATTAGAGTAAAAGTTCCTGTTATTATTGAAGGCGAAGATATAGTTATAAAACATGGATGGATAATGGAACGAGGCTTCGATGAAGTAGAAATAGAGTGTTTGCCAAAAGATATTCCTGATTCATTTAAGGTAGATGCAGGAAAATTAAATGAAGGCGAATCTCTCTATGTTAAAGACTTGAAGGGACTAGTAGGTAGATTTATAACTAAAGAAGATACTCTTCTCGTTTCTGTTAAAATACCTAAGGTTATAGTAGAAGAAACACCGGTAGCTGCCGCTGAAGCTGGCGCTGAGGCCACAACAGAAGCAGGAACAGGAGCAGAAAAAACACCGGGTGATAAAACTGCTACTACAGATAAAACTGCAGCAAAACCGGGTGATAAAACTGCTGAAAAGCCTGCAGCTAAAAAGCCTAAAGCTTAATAATCTGATTGGGGTAGGTTGAAAATAATGGGTAGTTGGGGTTTATACCCCAATTATAATATAATTTGAAATATATGACAGAGAAGAAATCTGTTCCTTTTGGGCTTCCTTATATTACAAAAGATGAAATTGATGAGGTGATAGAAGCTCTACGTTCAGGATGGATAAGCACAGGTCCAAAATCCGTTGAATTAGAAGAAAAACTCAGGGAATATATAGGAACAAAATATTCCGCGATAGTTAGTTCCTGCACAGCTGCATTACATCTCGCATTATGTGCTTATGATATAAAAGAAGGGGACGAAGTAATCACAAGCCCATATACTTTTATAGCAACTACGGAATCTATTCTTTATACGGGAGCAAAACCGGTTTTTGTAGATATTCATAAAGATACCCTTAATATTGACCCTGCAAAGATAGAAAAAGCAATAACAAAGAGAACTAAAGCTATTGTTCCCGTGCATATCGCAGGACATCCTTGTGAAATGGACGAAATAATGAAAATAGCAAAAAAACACAATTTAATAGTTATTGAAGATGCTGCTCACGCATTCGGAACATACTACAAAAGCAAAAAAATAGGCACTATAGGAGACGCAACCTGTTTCAGTTTTTACGCAACAAAAAACCTAACTACCGGTGAAGGCGGAATGATAACTACGAATAATAAAAAAATAGCAGAAAAAATAAAACTTTTAAGGCTTCACGGTATGAGCAGAGATGCATGGAAAAGATATAGCAAAGAAGGATCATGGTATTATGAAATACTTACTACCGGCTATAAATATAATATTAGCGATATTCATTCTGCCTTAGGTATACAACAACTCAAGAAATTCGAAAAAATGCAAAAAATGCGAGAGAAAATAGTAAATACTTACGATGAAGCATTCTCCAAAATAAAGGAATTACAAATTCCGGTTATAAAAGATTATTCCACTACACATGCTTATCATCTTTATATTATAAAAATTGTGCCGGAATTATTAAAAATAGATAGAACTAAATTTATTGAACTTTTGAGAGCTGAAAATATCGGAACAGGGGTTCATTTCATTCCATTGCATCTTATGCCTTTTTACAAACAAACTTTTGGATTCAAAAAAGGAGATTTTCCTAACGCAGAATGGGCTTATGAACGAACAATATCTTTACCTCTTTACCCCGGACTTACCTCCGAAGATGTTAAATACATTATCAAAAAAGTAAAAGATAGCGTCGCAGGAAATTCCAGAAGAAAATAGTAGATTAAAATTCTCTTTACTTCACAACCGCCATTCCCTTATCAATAGCATTTATATTTATAGTTAAAAATGCTTCTTTGCCGGGAAAGACTATTGGAATAGAGGATTTTACGGATTCAGGAGAAACTGCTTTTATTTTAGCTATATATGCTCCAACTACTACCATATTAGCAGATTTTGCGGAACCAACACTTTCTGCAATTTCATTTGCAGGAACAGCCAAAAGTTCTATATCCGAACGTTTAGGTTTTGATGCAATAATAGATGAATTATAAATAAGTAATCCACCCTTTTTTAAACGAGGTTCAAATTTAATAAGGGATGGTTCGTTCATTGCAATAACCGTATCAGCTTCTCCAATCACAGGAGATGAGATAAGCGAATCCGATATTATAACGGAACAATTAGCAGTTCCCCCTCTCATTTCTGCCCCGTAAGACGGGAAATGCGTGCAACGCTTATTTTCTTTCATTGCAGCATAAGCCAATAAAACACCCGCTTTTATAACTCCCTGTCCACCAAAACCTGCAAGTATTATTTCCTGTTTCATATTATTTTACCTGAGTTAAATCCTTATATACTCCAAGTGGGTAATAAGGAATCATTACTTTATCTACGTATTCACAGGCTTTTAATGGCGAAATTCCCCATCCTGTGGGACAAGGTGCAAGAACTTCAATAAGTGAGTATCCTTTTTTCTCAACTTGAAGTTGAAAAGCCTTTTTAATTGCCTTTTTAGTTTTTAAAACATTAACTGCCTTATTTACGGCTGTTCTTTCTAAATATACGGGTCCATCAAGAGTTGCAAGCATTTCACATACTCTTATAGGATAACCGGCTAATTTCGGGTCTCTACCAAAAGGATTTGTTGTTGTTTTTTGCCCCGGCATAGTTGTTGGAGCTTGCTGTCCACCTGTCATACCGTAAATAGCATTATTTATAAATATAACAGTAAAGTTTTCTCCTCTTGTAGCAGAATGTATTAATTCCGCTGTCCCTATAGCTGCTAAATCACCATCTCCCTGGTAACTAAACACAATGAGTTCCGGATTTACTCTTTTTATACCGGTAGCTACAGCAGGCGCTCTGCCATGCGCTACCTGGACTGAATCACAATTAAAATACTCGTAAAGGAAAACCGAACATCCTACCGGCGCTATTGCTATTGTTTTTTCTCTTATGCCAAGTTCATCTATAGTTTCCCCTATAATACGATGAACAATAGAATGCCCACACCCCGGGCAATAACGCATTATTGTTTTACTTAAACCCTCAGGTCTTTTATATTCTCTTTTCATATTTTATTTAAAACATTGATTCTACCGGGTTCTACGTTTTTCATTTTTAGTGCTTCCTTTGCTACTCCAAGAATTTCATCTCCTGTCGGAATATTACCACCCGGTCTGCCATAAAAATATACTTCTGCTTTACCATTAACCGCCATTTGAACGTCCTCAACAAGCTGCCCTGTATTCATTTCTACAGCTAATACTTTGCCTGTTTTTTGAGCTAATTGACTTATAATCTTTTCAGGAAAAGGCCACAACGTTATAGGTCTTAGAAGCCCTATTTTAATTCCCTGTTCACGGCCTTTCATAATCGCAGCCATAGAAATTCTTGCTGCCGTTCCATAGGCTACTATAACTATATCCGCATCATCAGTATATTTCTCTTCAAATAATGTAAATTCAGATTTTATTTTTTCATATTTTCTATAAAGATCCCAGTTATGTTTTTCAAGTATATCAGTAGACATATGCAAGGTGTTTATAACTCTCATTTCTCTTCCCTTGCAATTACCCACAACATAATCTTTAGTAGGTATTTTTTCTACATCCACAAAATCAAAATTAAATTCCAGAGGTTCCATCATTTGTCCAATCAATCCATCCGCAAGAATCATACATGGATTACGATATTTTTCCGCAGTATCATAGGCAAGTTTAGGAAAATTCCCCATTTCATAAGCAGAATCGGGAGCAAGAACGATTATCCTGTAATCACCATGCCCACCACCACGGGTAGCTTGAAAATAATCACTTTGACACGGAGCAATATTTCCCAAACCGGGGCCACCTCTCATCACATTCGCATATAAAAATGGTAGTTCCGCTGCTGCTATATACGAAATACCTTCCTGTTTTAAGCTTATTCCTGGACCGGATGAAGAAGTTAATGCTCTTGCACCACACGCTGCCGCACCGTATATCATATTTATGGCAGACACCTCGGATTCAGCTTGAATGAATGTTCCCCCAACTTCAAAAAGTCTCCATGACAAATATTCGGGAATTTCATTTTGAGGCGTAATTGGATACCCGGAAAAGAAACGACATCCGGCTCTTACCGTTCCTTCGGCAAAAGCCTCATTACCTTTTAGCAGGATTTTTTCACCTGTTTTATATTTTATTATATCAGGATTCATTTTCAACGGTTATTGCTATCTCAGGACATACTTGATAACACATACCACAACCCGTACATTTTGATTTATCTATAACTCGTACAGGATGATAGCCACTTTTATTAATATTTGAACTAAATTCAAGATTCTTTTTAGGGCATGCTTCTATACAATATGCACAGGCCTTACATAAAGATTCATCAATAGTTATTTCTATTTTCATACCTTTATTACCACTTTAATACCATTCCACCCCATGTAAACCCGGCACCAAAAGCAGTCATAAGTACTATATCCCCTCTCTTGATTTTATTCGCACGAATAGCATCATCAATAGTAAGCGGAATTGACGCCGCAGGAACATTACCATATTTATGTATTATACTATACGTTTTCGACATAGGAATTTTAACTCTTTTGCAGGCAGCTTCAACTATACGCATATTAGCCTGGTGGGGAATATAAATATCAACATCATCTGCAGTCATTCCTGCTTCTTTCAAAACACGTTCCCCCGTGCTAGCCATAGTTCTCACAGCATGTTTAAAAACTTCTTGTCCTTCCATATGAACGGAATGAAGGTTTTTATCCACTGTCTCATGGGAAGCAGGCATTCTTGTTCCGCCGGCAGGTTGAATAAGTAAATCACCAAGCGTTCCATCTGCCCCTAAATAAGAAGATATTATTCCGCTTGAACCATCTTCAGATTTTGTAACTATACAAGCACCGGCACCATCACCAAATAGAATACAGGTTTCCCGGTCTTTCCAGTTCACGACTTTCGACAT
Source organism: bacterium (assembly GCA_028716385.1). Lineage (GTDB taxonomy): Bacteria > Hydrothermota > UBA3073 > JACQXS01 > JAQTXJ01 > JAQTXJ01. The sequence goes on from JAQUPX010000002.1 coordinate 257,394, forward strand.
AACTTCCGCACCGCAAAGTAAAATATGTTTATACTTTCCGGATTCTATAAAAGAAGCGGCTACTGATAACCCATAAACAAATCCCGAACAAGCCGCAGAAATATCAAACGCCGGTATACCGGGAATATTAAATTTTTTCTGAACCCAGCAAGCAGTTGAGGGATACATATTATCCGGCGAAGCGGTAGCCACTATAATCATATCAATATCGGATGCTTTAAGACCGGCATTAGCAAGAGCAATTTTAGCTGCCTCAAATGCAAGGTCAGATGTAAATACTCCTTCCTCTACAATATGACGTTCGGAAATTCCGGTTCTTGTTCTTATCCATTCATCTGTCGTATCGACCATTTTCTCAAGGTCGAAGTTAGTTAAGACTTTTGGTGGAAGATAAGAACCCGTTGAGAGGATTTTTACCGCTTGCATTATGCGAGGGAGAATAATTAAAAAATGATTTTTGTCAAGCCTTTAATTTCTAATCTATGACTATGTTTACAGGGACAGTCTTGTAAATTAAAGCTATTACTGAGAAAATAAATTTTTCTTTCTCGAAAACATCTATAATTAATGATTTTTTAATTATAAAGATTACTATTTCCCCTTAAAACTTTTATGTTTATATCTCACCATAAGTCGTCGAATTTTATGACTTGCCCCCTCTACAAAAATTAAAAAAACTTGACTAAAAGTTTTAACAATATAATGATTTAACTACAAAAAAGGGAGGTCAAATGTTTGACACAAAAGCTTTTTACGCATCCTTCAATGCCGAAGTTCAGGCTGAATACGAATTATCATTAAACAAAGTTAAGAGGATTTTAAAAGAAACTGAGGATTCAGGCGAAACAGCCCCAAATAAAGAAATTATTAAATTTTTTAATCATACTGCGAATGTTATTCTAGAAATCTCTGACTTCGAGAAAAAAATCAGCAACGATTATTTATCATCAAAGACTTTGGAACAGCTTTTATCTGAAAACAATCAATTTTATACTGAAATGCTCCCTGAAAATTATGAAACAAGTTATGCAAATACTGTATTTAGTGTGAAAGTATTCGGTGATAAATTGGGACAATTGTTATCTTATTTTTATTCAAAAACCAGGCAATTGATGAGCCTTGCTTATTATCATCAAATATTCATCCTTTTCAAACATATAAATTTGTTCATAAAAGCTTTCGAAATCGTGAAAGTTCAACCGCTGGAATATGAAAAGTTATCAAAATGTATCACTGATTATGAACGCGAAGATAAAACTGCCTTAAATGTCTTGAGATTAAAAGAACAATTTAGCACAGAATTTAGGTATTTTTCTGAAATTATTGAAAATGCGGATTTTAATGATGTCAGGTATTTATTCAAATTCCCTGCCTATATTAGCGAAAATGAAATCAAAACTGCAAAATTCTTTGCAAATTATCCGGAAGACAAGATTAAAAAACTCTCAAAACTTATGGTTGAGGCATATATAAATGGGTTTACCAGAGACAACAAAGACTTATCAAAAAAATCAACCGTTAGAGTTTCTTATAATGTTGGACAAGAAAGACTTGTCAGACAATTGATATCGGATTTCGAACGGAAGAATCTTAAAGTTCTCATTAGTTATGCCGTTTCAACTGCCTTTAACAAACAATACCTATACGACCATAAATTTGATATGGCATTATATTTCGATAAAGAATTTATCGAAAAATCCGTCTTAGAACAAGAAAAATCATGCGAAGAATGTAAAAAAATCTTATCCGATTTGTCCGGTTCTATCTTCTTCGATAAATTTGGGGAGATCCCATTTATACCGGTTGACAAAAAAGAAAATCTAAAGTTTTCAGAGGAACAATCAAAATTATACCGGGAACATAACAATAAATTGGCTCAATTGTATGATAAATATTTGCCTCGCAGCGAAACCAGTTTCTCAATAATTGCATTCCCATCCCCTGAAATCAAAGATAATTTCGAACAGATTTTTGAAGCAACTTGCGAAATAAATATGCTTGATAATGCAAAATACAGCAGGATTCAACAACACATTATTGATGCTTTAGACAAAGGGAATTATGTACATATTAAAGGAAAGGGAAGTAATTTAACGGATATAAAAATAAAATTGCACGAGTTAAAAAAACCCAAAAAAGAAACGAATTTTGTGAATTGTGTTGCTGATGTAAATATCCCGGTAGGTGAAGTATTTACAAGCCCGGAATTGGCCGGAACATTCGGAGTATTACACGTCAGCGATGCTTATCTGGGGCGGTATAATTATAAGGAATTAAAATTGACATTCAAAGATGGCTATATTACAGAATATTCTTGCAAAAATTACGATGATGAGGCAAAAAATAAAAAATTTATTGAAGAAAACTTGCTTTTTCCACATAAAACTTTGCCAATAGGCGAATTTGCAATCGGAACTAACACTCTGGCTTATGTTTTTGCAAAAAAATTCAATATTGTCAAAATCTTAACCCCTTTGATTATAGAAAAAATGGGACCTCATTTTGCAATTGGTGACACTTGCTTCTCCTGGACAGAAGATATGCCTGTGTTTAATCCCGATAAAAAAGAAATGATAGCTCGTGAAAACGAAAAATCAGTGTTGCGAAAGAAAGATGTTAATCAAGCATATACAAATAAACACATTGACATTACTCTGCCATTTGATGATATCGAATTTATAACCTCCATAGTAAATAATAAAAATAAATTGGATATTATCAAAAATGGACGATTTGTTCTAAAAGGCACGGAAGAACTAAATGAACCCTTCAAAACTAATCCCTAATTAAAAGCTCGGCACATTCAAAGCCTTACTCGGAAGTTCTTCATATGATATACGGTCGAAAAAAAACGGATTATATTGATTTTATATATAACTTTCTAAAGTTTTATCCCATAAAACCTATTGTTTTCAACCTCTTTCATATTCTTCAACAAAACACTTGACAGGTAGAATTTTTAAGATATTTTTTCAATCTATTTACATTCATAAAAACTAAAACTAAGGAGGAAAAATGGCTCAAATCAAACCATTCAAAGGAATACGATATAATAAAGAAAAAGTAAAACCCGCAGACGTAGTTACACAACCTTACGACAAAATAACTCCTGCAATGCAGGCAGATTATTATAATAAAAATCCTTATAATGTAGTTAAACTTATTCTAAATAAAGAAAAAGACCCATACACCGATGCAAAAAAACATTTAACCGAATGGCTGCAAAATGATATTTTAACCCCGCAAGACAATAATCCTTGCATTTATCCTTACTTCCAGGAATATACAACTCCAAAAGGCGGCACCAAAACAAGAAAAGGATTTATCGCTCTTCTTAAATTAGAAGACTTCTCAACTAAAATAGTACTGCCACACGAAAGAACGCTATCCGGTCCAAAAGAAGACAGATTAAAACTCCTCAGAGCAACGGAAGCAAATATGGAACAAATATTTTTACTTTATCCCGATGCTGAAAACAGCATAATGAAACTGATTGACGAAAGCATTAAAAACACCACTCCTTTAATTGATGTTTGCGAATCTTACGAAAAAGACGTAGAACATAAAGTATGGAAGATAGATAATCAAGATGTAATCGAAAAAATACAAAAACTTATGGACCCGAAATCCTTGCTAATCGCAGACGGACATCATCGCTATGAAACTTCCCTTAATTATATGAAAGAAAATCCGAATGCAAAATATATAATGGCAACTTTCATCGCTATTGAAGACCCCGGTTTGTTGATACTCCCGACTCACAGAGCAATGTACGGAATAAAAGCGGAAAACTTCATAGAAAATGCAAAAGAATTTTTTACGGTCAAAGAATGCGCCAATAAAGAAAACCTGATGACCGAACTCGATAAAGCCAAAGCCCATAGTTACGGGTTATATAACGGCAAATTTTATTTTCTTACACTTAAAGACGAAAGCATAATAGATAAGTTTGTTGAGAAAGACAGAACGGACGAATACAGGAAATTAGACGTAACCGTTTTACATTCGTTAATTATAGAAAAAATGCTTGGTATTTCAAAAGAAGCTGTGGCAAGAAAAGAAAACATAGAATACTTAAGAGGCTTGGAAGATGGTATTAAGGGTATTGATAACAAAAAATACTCGTTGTTCTTTATCCTGAATCCTACAAAAATGAAAGAGGTCAGCCTTATCGCAAACAAACAGGAAACTATGCCGCAGAAATCTACCGACTTCTATCCTAAGCTCATTTCAGGGCTTGTAATCAATAAACTCTAACCGTAACAAACAAATTTGCTGAGAATAGTAATTTCTAAGCTCTACTTAGAAATTACTTCCTTGACAAAAATTAAAAATGGTATATGTTAAAAACTCTTTGTTACATTTTATCACTTTGTCGTTAATATTTGTCTTATAATTAGTTTTGTTTTTTGAGGAAGGGGGAATTTATGAAAAAGTTAAACATTCCGGGACCAAAAGCAAAAGAGGTTTTGCTTGACGACGAAAAATTTATTTCCCCTTACGGGCGACCTTCCTACAAAGCAGTAATTGAAAAAGGTAAAGGCGTATGGGTATGGGACGTAGACGGCAATAAACTTCTTGATTTCTCAAGCGGTATAGCCGTTTGTTCCACGGGACACTGTCATCCCGAAGTCGTTAGAGCCATAGAAGAACAGGCAGAAACTTTACTCCATATTTCGGAAACCGATTTCTATTGCGCAATAAACGTAACTCTCGCTAAAAAATTAAACCAGATAACACCAGGAAAATTCGATAAAAGGGTTTTCTTCTCTAATTCGGGAGCCGAAAGTATAGAAGCGGCAATGAAACTTGCAAGATGGTCGACAAAACGCCAGATGTTTCTTGCTTTTTATTCTTCTTTCCACGGCAGAACTTACGGTGCAATGTCGCTTACTTCATCCAAAAAAACACAAAGAGAAGGCTTTGGACCACTCGTACCCGGTGTAGTTCATGTTCATTATCCTTATTGTTATAGATGTATGTTTAATTTGAAATATCCTGAATGTGATTTTTCTTGCATAAAATATATCGAAAATGAAGTGTTGAAAAAAGTAGCTCCTCCCCACGACGTCGCAGCTATGTTCGTTGAACCTATACAGGGAGAAGGCGGATACATCGTTCCACCTGATGGCTATCTCAAAAAATTAAAAGCATTACTTGAAAAACATGGCATATTATATGTAGATGATGAAGTTCAGGCAGGTATAGGAAGAACGGGTAAAATGTTTGCCATTGAACACTGGGGCATTATCCCTGACATAATTTGCAGCGCCAAAGCTCTGGCTTCCGGATTGCCAATAGGCGTAACAATCTCAAAACGTGAAATTATGGACTGGCCTAAAGGCTCACATGCATCCACATTCGGCGGCAACCCGGTTTCCTGCGCAGCTGCCATCGCTACTCTGAAATTAATGGAAGATTCGCTTGTTGAAAATGCAAAAGTTATGGGCGAATACTTTATGTCCGAATTGAAAAAACTTGAAAAACAACACAGAATGATAGGTGATGTCCGCGGAAAAGGCTTAATGCTGGCTTGCGAATTGGTAAGAGATAAAACCACAAAAGAAAAAGCAATTGAAGAAACCGATAAAGTTCTCGAAAAATGCTTTGAATACGGACTTATGTTGCTTAGCTGCGGTGAAAATACAATCAGGTTCATACCGCCTTTAATCGTAACAAAAGAAGAAATTGATATAGCTTTAGAGATATTTAGCACAGTATTAAAGGAAATCGAAAAATGAGAGCAGATACTAAATTAAAAGCACTTGGGGAATTGTCCCAATTTGATGTCTGTGGAAGCCCGCAGGCATTCGTAACTCATAAAACTTCTCCACGCTTTCCTTTTATATACCACTCAATAGGCGAAAGCAACGAAGGAAACTCCACAAGACTATTTAAAATCCTCCAGACAAATGCCTGTGAACATAACTGTTCTTACTGCGCAAACAGGAAAGACAGGAACTTCGAAAGACTTTCTTTTACTCCGAAAGAACTCGCAGAAACGTTTATGTATTATTACGAGGAAAACCTGGTAGAAGGATGCTTTATCTCCTCTGCAATTAACAAAGGAGCAGAAGCTTCCCAGCAAAGCGTTCTTGATACTATCAAGCTTTTGCGAAAGAAATACAAATATGAAGGTTATATCCATACGAAAATATTACCGGGCGTAGATGAAGAAATGATTCGTGAAGTCGCCAAATACAGCGATAGACTTTCCATAAACCTTGAAGCCCCCGGAGATGAATGGCTCTCTAAAATATCAAAACACAAGAAATTCTCGAACATTTTGTCTCAATTACAGAGCATAGCAAAAATTTCCGAAGAAAAGAAACTCAAATCCGGTGTTACCACACAATTTATGGTGGGCGGAACGGACGAGTCCGATAAGACGATAATGAATCTCGTGTCCAAACTTTACAAAGAATTCAAACTTAGACGAGTTTATTACAGCGGATTTATGCCAATTGAAAACACACCATTGGAAAACTTGTCTCCGTGTTTTCCTCAAAGAGAATTACGACTCTATCAGGCGGATTCTTTGATAAGACAATATAATTTTACTTCCGAAGAATTGCCGTTTGACAGTAAAGGACTTCTTCCTATTAATGAAGACCCGAAATTGGCATGGGCAAAACAACATCTGGATCTGTTCCCAATAGAAATTAATAAAGCTTCTTTTGAAGAACTTTTAAGGGTTCCCGGGTTTGGTAAAATATCCGCGGATAAAATCATAGAAGCTCGCCAGGTAAATAAGATAACTACTCTGGATACACTTAAGCGACTTGGAGCACCTATATCAAAAGCCCGCAACTTCATAACGCTTGAGAATCATTTCTTTCCTACAAAAAGCCCCGAACTCGAAGCAAAATACACCGACAAAGCAGGCGCAGTAGGAAAACTTCTACAAAAACAACTCTTCCTCTGGGAAGAAATGTAACTTCTTTATTTTTTCTCTTCCTTTCTACTTCCTTTAGCAAAAATCCTTGGTAATGAACAACCCACGCCCCAGAGGGACGGGGTATCAAAAAACAACAAAAACAATGGATTCCCGCTTTCGCGGGAATGACGAATCGCACAAAACATTTCATCCCGCGTCCCAAGGGGCGGGGAATTCCAAGTTAAAATTTTTTACAATGTTATCCTTTTCTATTTCTCTGTACTCTGCTCCGTGTTCTCTGTGGTTAGACTTCTCTGTTTTTGTCCGTGCAAATCCGTGTCTGTTATCCGTGGCTATAAATTCTTTTCTGTTCTCTGTCTTTCTTCTGTTTTGTGCTCTTTTGTGCCTTTGTGTTTTAGTGGCAGATTTGTTTGCCACAAAAAATTCATTGACATATATGGATTTTCATTAAAAATAACACATTACTATGACCATAATCCGACCCCTAAATGGCTTAATCGGAGCTATATCCGTTTTTATAGGCGCATTCCTTACTCATACCCCACTTAACCCTATTCAAGTCCTATTTGCCTGTTTAGTATGTTTTTTCATAATAAGCGCTGGAAATGTCCTGAACGATTACGCAGATATTGAAATAGATAAAATAAACAAACCTAAAACCCTAATTGCATCCGGAAAATTAAAACCTAATCAGGCATTGGGAATAAGCATAATATTATTTGTAATCGGACTTGCCCTGAGTATTAAACTATCTTCATCAATGTTTCTTATTGCCATTTCGACTTGTTTACTCCTTTTCCTGTACAACTTCAACTTTAAAAAAGCGGGTATTTCCGGGAACCTACTCGTAGCTTTTCTTGGTGGGTTGCCTTTTGTTTATGGAGGAGTGTTACAAAACAACTGGACGGCAACTATCCCGCCGTTTTTATTTGCTTTTTTGCTGCATTTCGCAAGGGAATTACTAAAAGATATACAGGATATTAACGGCGATAAAGTCGGCAACGCAGTCTCCTTTCCTATAAAATACGGAATAAAACCATCCATTCGTCTGACCGTCTCCATACTAACAATACTTGTTTTATTTACGCCTCTCCCCTTTCTCTTGAATTTATACGGTTTCTCTTACCTTATAACCGTAATATTATTTATTGATTTACCGATTCTTTTTTTAATTTATAAACTATTAAAAAACAATTCCTTCGTCCCGACTGCCTGTAACATACTCAAATTCAATATGTTAATGGGATTGGTAGTTCTGGCTTTAGGATACTATAAATAAAGGATTTGACTTTTTTACATAAATATATATTATTTACTTATTGAAATCGGATATAAAGAACATATAAACAAATAACAAAAGGGAGGCACAATGAATTACTTCGTTCATCCAACTGCAATCATAGATGAAGGTGCAGAAATTGGAGAAGGCTCAAGAATATGGCATTTTTCACACGTAATGAAAGGCGCCAAAATAGGTAAAGACTGTTTATTAAGTCAGAACTGTTTTATCGCTCCGAATGCAATATTGGGAAACGGCGTAAAATTAGAAAATAACGTATCGGTATATGCGTTAGTAACGCTTGAAGATTATGTATTTTGTGGACCATCAATGGTGTTCACAAACGATTTAAATCCCCGTTCCAGATATCCAAAAGGCGGGAAATGGGTTCCTACACTTGTTAAATACGGTGCATCTTTAGGCGCAAATTCAACCGTCGTTTGCGGAAATACGATTGGCAGATGCGCAATGGTAGGTTCAGGTGCAGTCGTAACGAAAGACATCCCCGATTACGCAATAGTCGTAGGAGCTCCTGCCCGTATTATAGGATGGATGTGTGAATGCGGAGCCAAATTGGAATTCAAAGACGGCAAAGCGCATTGCGATAAATGCAATCGTAATTACAAGAAAACAGATAATAAATGTGAAGAAGTAAAGTAATATCTTTTTACTAAATCGTAATACGGGTAGATAGAATCCGGGTAGCTGAGAGCCCTCGCTCTCATCGTTTGAAACATACGATTAAAATGATATAAATTGTTTTTCTTGTATAAATGAAAAAAAATATAAGACATTCCCTTATAGTAAGGATAATTTTATTTTCTGCCTTTTCCCTTTCCCTAATCTCCTCCAATTCCTTTGCTCAATATCCCAACTGGACGAATTATACCAACGGACAACGCATCACGGCTCTTGCTGACAGCGGCAATGAACTATGGATTGGCACTTGGGGTGGACTTGTAAAAATGAATAAAACTACCGCGGAAATTACATTTTATAACCACGCAAATTCCGGTTTGCCTTATAATAGAATCACTGCTCTTGTACACGATGGAAGTAATATATGGATTGGCGCTGATTATTATGGACTTACAAAATTTGATGGCACAAGTTGGACAGTGTTCAATACTTCAAATTCAGGATTGCCTACTAACCGCATTTCTGACCTTGCATACGATGGGAGTAATATGTGGATTGGGACTTATTATAGTGGTGGGCTTACAAAGTTTGATGGAACAAACTGGACTGTATTCAACACCTCAAATTCAGGCTTACCTTCTAATGATATTCAAACTCTTGCAATACAAGGAAGTAATATATGGATTGGCACTTTTGATGGTCTTGCGAAGTTTGACGGCACAAACTGGACTGTTTATGACACAAGTAATTCAGACTTGCCATGTAATAACATTCAATCAATAGGAATAGAAGGCAGCGACATTTGGATTGGTACTGGTAATGGTGGTCTTGCAAAGTTTGACGGAACAAACTGGACTGTATATGACACCTTAAATTCAGGGTTGCCTGATAACTGTGTCAATGCTCTTGCAATAGAAGGGAGCAATATCTGGTGTGGCACTTTTGATGGTCTTGTAAAGTTTGACGGTACTAACTGGACTGTGTATGATACCTTAAATTCCGGTTTGCCAGATAACTATTCCTATGTTATTGCAATAGAAGAAAATAATATATGGATTGGAACTTGGTATGCTAAGCTTGCAAAGTTTGATGGCACTAACTGGACTGTGTTCAACCCTTCAAATTCAGGTTTGCCTGATAACAATGTCACTGTTCTTGGAATAGAAGGAACGACTGGCGATAAATGGATTGGAACTGCTTATAGTGGTCTGGCAAAGTTTGATAACATTAACTGGACTGTGTATGATACGTCAAATTCTGGATTATACTTTAACTATGTCACTGTTCTTACAACAGAAGGAAATAATAAATGGATTGGTACTGGGGCTGGTCTTGCAAAGTTTGATGGCACTAACTGGAACAAATATCAAACGTCAAATTCCGGTTTGCCCGACAGTTATGTCCATGCTCTTGCAATAGAAGGAAGTAATATCTGGATTGGTACTGGGAATGGTCTTGCGAAGTTTGACGGCACTAACTGGACTATATATAACACCTCAAACTCAGGGTTGCCTTCTAACACCGTCTTTGCTCTTGGGATAGAAGGGAGTAACAAATGGATTGGTACTTGGGGTAGTGGTATTGTGAAATTTGACGAGACCACATGGACAGTATATGACACTTCCAATTCCGATTTACCTGATAATTATGTCAATACTCTTGCAATAGAAGAAAATAATATATGGATTGGAACTTATGGTGGTGGTCTTGCAAAGTTTAACGGCACTACATGGAATGTGTTCAACACTTCAAATTCAGGATTGCCTACTAACCGTATTTCTGACCTTGCATACGATGGGAGTAATATCTGGATTGGTGGAGCCGGTATTACAAAGTTTGACGGCATAAACTGGACTCTTTTCAATCGCTCAAATTCCGGTTTGCCTAATAACGATGTTACTGCTCTTGCAACAGAAGGAAGTAATATTTGGATTGGAACTGACGGTAGTGGTCTTGCAGTATATAATACCACAGGAATTGAAGAATCGTCAATTTCGGATTTTTGGTCCGCCTCAGGCGGAGCGGAATTGAAAATAGGACAGAACCCTTTTGTACAGTCAACAGTTATCACTTATTTTCTCCCTCCTAATAACAAATATACTAATACACGATTAACTATTTACGATCTTTCCGGTCGTTGTGTTAAAACATTAATCAACGAACAGAAACCCGCAGGAAATTACACCACAACCCTCTCCGCAAACAACCTGAAAACAGGTGTTTACTTTCTAACCCTCTCCACTGGAAATTATAAAACTACTAAAAAGCTTACAGTCATAAAATAATTTTTCTGTTTCTAATCCGTGTTAATCCGTAATAATCTCGTGTCAGAAATTTATTTCCTTTTTATCTGTATACTTCTTGTCTTCCTTTTTTAATCTGCAAAACTCTCGTGTCAATCTGTGAAATCTTGTGGTTTAATCTTTTTCTTTGTTCTTTGCGTCTTAGCGACTTTGCGTGAGATATTATTTTTTTCATTCTGTTTGTAGTTAATTTTTCAACTCTCAAACTTTCTTTTTTTTATCCTGTCAATCTGCGGTTAAAAATTCTCTGTGTCCTCTACTCGCTCTGTGGTCTCAATTTATTTTCCTATTATCCTTTTATGTTTCTCTGTATTCTGGTCTCTGTGCACTCTGTGGTTTGATTTTATTAGTTTCGAGTTTTAGTGGCTAAAAATAAATAAAAAAAACATTAAAGTTTTCTATTTTTTCTACGATAATAATAGAAAGATAAATTGACATATTAAAATAATTATTTTAACATATTTTTTGTATGCTTAAAAGTAAACTCAATATTTGTATATTAATGAGTGTTACTTTTATTACCCCTAAAGTCTTTTCTTTCTCAGGAAATCTACCCGTAAAGGAACCCGGTGTCGTAGAAATTCCAACATATACCCACCTCACAAAAAAAATAGACCCCGATTGTGAACGTGCAGTTCAATCAATGGAACATTCTATTAAAGCCGGATTAGCTTTTGACATCACAACAGGCGAAATATTCTGGGAATATAACAGTAAAAAAGAATGCGAAATTGCTTCGTTAACTAAGATTATGGTAGAACTCCTGGCAATGGAAAAATTGGAAGCAAAAGCCGTAAATCTCGAAGATATGGTTGCCGTCACACAAGAAGCAAGTTGTATAAGGGGAACACGGGTATGTTTAAAGAAAGGGGAAATTTTTCCTCTTGAATCCCTCTTAAGAGCTGCTCTTGTTTTCTCGGCAAATGACGCATCCCATCTCGCAGGTTATTACATCGGCGGTGGATCGCAAGAGAAATTCATCAATATGATGAACAAAAGAGCGCTTGAACTTGGAATGTCACATACTAAATACTGGAATATGACCGGGCTTCCTCCCAAAAAACATAAATACGAAGCGAACATTTCCAACTGTATGGATCTGGCAACCGTTTCTTTACAACTATTAAAATATCCCTACATAAGAGAATGGATGTGTACGAAATCGTTTTCTTTCCGCAAAGATGCAAAGATGAAACGCTCAACAAACACTTTGATGAGAAACTGCGATATTGTTGATGGACTGAAAACAGGCTTTTATCCTAACGCCGGATGGAATATAGTAGCGACATCTCTTTGTGGAGACCGCAAAATAATGGTAATTATACTTGGTTCCAAATCAAGAAAAACCCGCGATGATATTGCAAGGAAAATCATCCGGTACGCAAAACCCTCTAATTTAATGGCTGGCAAATAACCCTCTTAAATTCTCTTCTGCACAATTCCATGTTAATAATTTGTTTTTCGTGCTTTCTTTTTTACGCTTTTATACTTTCGTGATAAACTCTTTTCTGTTTGCTGTTCACTTTTTCCCCCTCCATTTTTTCCTTTTTTAATCCTATTTATCTGCGTTCATCTGCGTCCAAAAAATTTTGTTCTCTGTGGTTGCACTTTTCCATCACTCAAAAATGACAAACCTCCTGTATCAAATATGATACAAAACACTCTCCCTCTCTAACGATTTATCAAAACATAATCTCTTCTTTTCCCTTTATACAAAAAGGAATTCCGTCAATCAAATACAAAATGTCACGGTGTTTGCTATATACCTTTTGCAGGAGGAAAAAGAAAATGAAAAAACTATCAACCATAAAAATCTCGAAAGAGATAAAAGAGGAAAAGGAGGGTAAGATGAAAAGAATCTTACAAACAAGTTTAGGCGTAGGCTTTTATTTTTACTTATTAGCCGCTGTCCTAACAGTCGTAGGTTGTGGAAGAAACAAAGTAACCGACGAAGAAGCTGTTGAGACCATCGTTCGTTCTTCGGAATGGTTTCAGTGCACATCATATCAGGAAAACGACTCTTCGGCAACTAACCAGAGCAAAGGGAAAGGAGATACACTTGGAGATACTTTATTTTGGTGGAGAAGCGTTCCCGATACCGGCAGGCATTATACTGTTAACGTACAGGTATCAGGAGACTCTGCTTTTGTTAGCTGGACACTTACTAATGATGGAAAATTCAACATTATAGGCAAGAAAAACGGTAGTAACTGGTGGGCAGGAGCAAAACCTTTAGAAGAAGTATTAACAAGAAACGCAATTTTCTTAAGAACAGGCGACAGAAACAATAGAAACAAGGGCTGGGAATTGAAGCAAATATCAAAAATATATGGTTATTCACAACCCACGCATACAGTAAGAATAGACAGTATAAGAATACAGTGTGCAACTTATCCGGATACAATCTTAAAAGACCCTTCAACAGCAGTTCTTAAAATGGATAGAGTTATGAAGTTTTCCGCAAGTGAAAGCGTAACCGTAACATTATACACGAATACAAACACTGGAGAAGCATACCTTCACGTCTTCGAACCGATTTTCCCGTATCATTGCAGAATACTTATGAAAAATAACGGGGACGGAAGTTATACCAATGCGCAGAAATGGTGTATACAGACGATACCATCCGTAAGACATGCAGTGTTTGACCTTATCAATGTCAACACCATACACGACACCGAATATGCTTATGACTGTGATGATTGGTTCTATCCTTATTCAAATAAGTAAAATAGAATAGACTCTTCAAAGGGGTAGCCCGTCTCGCCTGAGGCGGAGCTGCCCCTTTTCTTTATTTTTTGGACGCAGATTTTCGTTACTCTGTGTTCTCTTTAGTTAGACTTGTCTGTTTTCTGTCTTTTTTTTTTAATCCGTGTAAATCCGTGTCCGTTATCCGTGGTAGAAAGCTCTTTGGCGATAGCCATTAGAGATTTCTATCCAGCTCAGCTGGGCTAAAATTCCTTCTGTTTTGTGTTATTTTGTGTCTTCATCCTTTCGTGGCTCTCTCTTCTCTCCTTTTTTCTCTCTTCAATTCCAAAATCCGAAATCCACATTCCAAAATCTTATCTCTCCCCTTTCTGTTCTTGACATTTATAATTTAGTATTTACAATCCATACAAATGCATTTCATACTCGATGGATACAACATAATCTTCAAACTGTCCTCTTTATTCAACAGCCCTAACATCAGAAACAGCAGAGTTAAACTTATCCATTACATCCGAACAAAAAGTCCGCAGGGCAGTCATAGGAACCCCGTAACCATTGTATTTGATTCTTCCCAACTCATAACCGATTACCCAATACCTTCAGGGATTGAAGTAAAATTCGCAAACAAAATCAGCGCAGACGATTATATTATAAAACTAATAGAAAAATCGCCTACTCCAAAAATGATAACTCTTGTAACCGATGACAGGGAATTACAACTCCGCGCAAAAACGTTGGATGCCGCTTATATAGGAGTAGAAGATTTCTTTGCGCCTAAAACGGTACATAAACCTAAAGGTACTTCAAAGCCATCCCTTTCAGCTACTGATATGAGAGAAATCAATTCGGAATTATTGGCAAAAGAAAGACCCCAATCAACTACTAAAAAAAGATTTTTATAAACTATGAAGAAAATAAACCACAGAGTTCACAGAGGAACAGATATGCAAAGAAAAGAAAAGAAAACAACATTAAACCACACGATTTCACAGATTGTCACAAGATTAATACAAAACAAAATTTTTAGAACTAACAGATAACATAATGGAGATATTAAACACGGAGGTCACAGAGAAAAAACTTTCTTTTCTGCCCGCATCATGGAGTAAAACCTTTCCCATCTGTCATTCTGAGTGTAACGATTACAAGCCCTTAATTTATTTAGGGCTTTGTTATCCAGAAGCGGAGCGGAGCGAAGAATCTCGCTACTTTCCTTTTTCTTTTATCCGTGAAAATCCGTGGAAATCCGTGGCTATAATCTGTATTCTGTTCTCTGCCTTTTACTCTCAACTCTTACCATCCTTTTCGTTTTCTGTTCTTCTTTGCGTACTCTGCGTCGGAGTTTACCCCGCATTTTGCGGGGCGGTGGATATTTCCGTTATCCGTGGTTTGAATTTAATAATGGAGGCAAATTAAAATGAAACTCCTTACATCGGAACAAATGCGTAATATAGACAAAAAAGCCATTGAAAAAATCGGCATCCCGGGAACGGTCCTTATGGAAAATGCAGGGATCAAATTATTCGAAATCATTCACGAAGAGTTTCATCACACAAAACACCCGCGTATAGCCATAATCTGCGGAAAAGGTAATAACGGCGGAGACGGCTTCGTTCTTGCCAGACACCTTCTGAATAATAACATATCCACCAATGTGTTCTTGCTTGGCACTTCCAATGAAGTAAAAGGCGATGCTAAAATCAATCTTGAGATACTTCTAAAGTCAGGACATAAAGTTACAGAAATAACTAATGAGAAAAAGATACCCTCATTAAAAAACTACGACTTACTCGTTGATGCAATATTCGGAACCGGATTTACCGGAAAAATAACCGGCACAGCAGAAAAAATCATTACCACTATGAATAACTCGGACATCCCCATATTTTCGGTAGACGTTCCTTCAGGATTAAATGCAAACGACGGCAGCGTTCAGGGAGTCTGCGTAAAAGCTTCGTTCACGGCAACAATGTGTCTTCCAAAACGCGGGTTAGTTTTATATCCCGGAAAAGATTATACGGGAGATGTTTATATAATTGATATCGGAGTTCCATCGAAATTATTAACCGACATTGACACGAACATAATTGAACCCGACGATATTAAAAAAATATTTCCTGTTCGTTCGGACAACTCAAACAAAGGCAGTTTTGGGAAAGTATTCGTTCTCGCAGGTTCAAAAGGTATGACAGGCGCGCCCACACTCACATCTCTTAGTGCGTTAAAAATAGGCGCAGGACTTGTAAGACTCGGCATTCCGGAATCATTAAACGATATCATAAAATATCTCGCCAAAGAAGTAATAACCGTATCTTTACCCGATACATCCGAAGGCAAATTCTCAATCAAAGCAAAAGATAAAATATTAAAAGAAATTTCTAACGCAACGGTAGTAGTAATAGGCCCGGGATTATCCGTTTCTAAAGAAATTAAAGAATTGCTTCTATCCATATTACCGAAGATTCACGTTCCCCTTATAATAGATGCCGACGGGTTAAATAATTTGTCTTTATCTGACATAAAAAAACTTACCTGTCCCGTAATTATAACACCTCACCCGGGAGAATTATCAAGACTTATTAATTTACCGATTTCTGAGATTCAGGCAAAACGAATTGATATTGCTTCTACGGTAGTCAAGGATTCCAATATCACTTTAGTTCTTAAAGGAGCGCCGACTGTAATAGCTTATAAAAAAGAAACGTACTTAAATCCCGTATATAATTCTGCACTTGCCAAAGCAGGAACAGGTGACGTATTAACCGGCATAATTGCAGGTTTGTTGGCTCAAAAACTCAGTCCCGTAAATGCGGCAAAAGTCGGAGTATGGGTTCACGCTAATGCTGCAGAAATAGTGAGTAAGAAATCTACTAAATATTCCGTTCTTGCAAGTGATATAATAAAAGCTATCCCTTTAACAATAAAATCGCTTTTCCCTACAGGATAAAAATCTCTATCACAAAGTAAGAGCTTCTAATAAATGCTAAATAAAGTATACTTAGGAATCGGTTCAAACCTTGGCGATAGGCTCGCCAACATCAAAACCGCAATTAGCGAACTAACTTCTTTTATAGAAATAGAAAAATCTTCTTCCATATATGATACTTCCCCCTGGGGCTATAAAAAACAACCTGATTTCCTTAATTGTGTGGTTTACGGAAAAACACCCCTGACGCCGTTGGAATTATTAGAAAAACTTCAATCCATTGAGAAACTTTTAAAAAAAGACCAAAAAAAAGAAAAATTCGGGCCTCGCACTATAGATATGGACATTTTATTTTATAATGATGAATCACTCATCTTTCCTAATCTTGTAATTCCTCATCCTTTATTGCATCTCAGAAAGTTTGTTCTTGTCCCGATGAATGAACTCAATCCCGGTTTTATACATCCCGTATTAAAAAAGACCATATCCGCATTATTGCGCGACCTAAAAAGCGATGAAACCTGTATAAAAAAGACCAATGAACAAAACAGTTAAAGATTTCGTTTCATCAAAAAGAGCGGTTCTTTTTGACCTTTTCCATACATTGACTTCCCTTGAGTCAAAATGGGGACAATATACTTCTGACTTTTTAGGCATTGATAGAGAAGTATGGACTCGACAATTAATGGAAAAATCCCGCTATAGACTTTCCGGGAAAGAAAAAGACCCTTTCGCTATGATAAAAAAAATGGCTCATTCCGTTAATCCCGGTATTTCTTTGGATTTAATTCAAAAAGCCACAAACAACAGACTAAAAAGGTTTGAAACCGCTTTAATTAATATTCCGGATAATACAAAATACACATTAAAAAAGTTAAAAGAAATGAATAAAATAATCGGTTTAGTAAGCAATGCAGACGTATCCGAAATATCGGGATGGAACAAATCACCAATAGTTCCTTATTTTGATAAAGTAATATTTTCCTGCGATGTCGGGTTTGTAAAACCTGAGAAAGAAATATATGAGTATGCTTTTAAGGAATTAAATATAACACCTGAAGAATCAGTTTTTGTAGGAGACGGCGGGTCGAACGAATTATACGGTGCAAAACAGGTCGGGTTATCGACTATTATGATAACCGGAATTATGAAAGAACTATGGGCGGATAGAATTGATTCCATAAAAGTTAACGCCGATTACGTAATCGAAAACATTAATGAATTAGTTGATTGATATAGAATACTCCCGATATAGAATTCAGATTTTAACAAGCATCTCCCCTACCTTTCCATAGAAACAGAGAGGTTAAGTAACCGTAGCGCGACCTTTTAAGGTCGCTTCTTTTTGTCTACCCTCAATAGGGTCGCTCCGATGGGTAGGTCGGGGTTTTAATCCAGCTCTGCTGGGCAACTGCCCCGACTAAAGAAAACAAACAAACAGAAAGCCTTTCATTAAATTACAGAATTCATATTTTAGTTTACAATCATACCCTCTCCCCTATTTCCAAAAATTTTAGTTGCAAAAACAAAACTTGAGAATTACATTTAGTTAGTATGGAATATCCCATAATTAACAACAGGTATAAGATACTTGAGAAGTTAGGCCAAGGAGCGATAGGAACTGTATATAAATGTGAAGACTTGCCCACTCATAAAATCGTAGCAATCAAACTATTCTCTGAAGTTGCGAAGAAACTTGCCATCCAGAGATTTAAACATGAATTTAGTCTGATAAAGAGATTACAACATCCTAATATCTCCACTGTTTATGATTTTGGGGTAACCAATACCCCCGAGACCCAAAACTTTTTTAGTATGGAATATGTGGATGGAATAAATATATTTAATGTTACGGATAGGCTAATCAAAAATAAACAATACGAGCCTCTGTATAACTTAATTGTACAGGTTTGCAGGGTTCTTGAATACATTCATTCAAAAGGTTTAATCCATTACGATATAAAACCGGGTAATATTCTTGTAAAAAAAGACAGCACGGTAAAGCTTCTTGACTTCGGTCTTGCAAAAGAAATCACAGCGAGACCCGGTTTAGTGATAAGGGGAACTCCTACATATATTGCCCCCGAGATAGTAAAAGGGATAACGATTGACGGGAGGGCAGACTTATATTCCCTTGGATGTGTATTGTATGAAATAGTTACACGAAAAGTGCCGTTTGAAGGAGATGGTTCAACTTCATTCACCACAAGTAGTTTTGTTTCTATACTAAAGCAACATCTTGAAAAAATTCCTAAACTTGTAGACGATATACCCTCTACATTAAGAACAATAATATTGAAGTTGCTTGAAAAGGAGCCATCTGAAAGGTATCAGAGTGCAAATGAAGTGATAATGGAGATAAATAAAACAAGTTCTAAAAAATATGAACTTGAAACTAAAGAAACAAAAGAAACTTATGTGTTATCAGGTAAGTTTGTAGGCAGAACGAATGAATTGAAGACATTAAAGACTATTTTTGCTAATCGGACACAAAAAGGAAGCCCACATATAATTCTAATTAGTGGGGAAACAGGGGTAGGAAAGAGCAGATTATTACAAGAATTCAAAAGTTGGGTACAGATAGAACGCATAGTGGTATTATCAGGAAAATGTTGTGAATACGGCAGGCTACCCTACGAAGGATTTATAAATATACTAAGTGAAATGATACATTATGTGGAACCAAAGGAATTAAAACAATACATTCCTTATCTTGCGAAATTATTTCCAGAAAGGTTTCCGAAAGCCGAGAATTTACCGGAATTGCCTCCGGAGCAGGAGAAATTAAGATTACTTGATAATCTAACAAGTTTTATTATTCAATACCCGGCTATACTGATTATAGAAGACCTTCAGTATGCGGATAAAGAGACGATAGAGTTATTGGAATATCTTTCACGGAATATACTTGATACTTCTATCCTTATATTTGGGACATTCGGGAGTGAAGAACTTCACCAATCAACATCTCTTTATAACGCCATAAGGAAGTTACAAGAGGAAAATTATTTTAAAGATGGATACGTTTCTGACGTAAAGGAAATTACTCTAATCAATCTTAATAAAAAGGAAACAAGTTCTCTTATAAACTCAATGTTTGGAAAATCGATAGGTATAACGGAATTAGCAGATATTGTTTATTCAGAGACAAAAGGGAATCCTCTATTTTTGGAAGAAACCCTTAAGATGCTGGCACGTACCGGAGTAATTTATAGGGCAGGAGAAAACTCGTCTGTCGAGCAGGCAGGATGGAAAGTTAAAGAATTCAAAAGTTCAGATATGCCCGAGACAATAAAAGATGTGATTAATAAAAAGTTAGGTGTGTTGGATAAGAAGAGCATAGAACTTCTTAAATGTGCCTCAATTATTGGTGAGGAGTTTAGTATAGAATTATTAGAAAGAATTTTGAAAGCAAATATTCCGGAAGATATAAATAAATTAAAGCAGTTGAGTATAATAAAGGAGAAACAGGGGATTGTTTATGAGTTTGTTAACAATAAATTCAGGCAGGTATTATATGAAAGAATAAGTGTCAATGATAAGAAATTACTACATCAAAAGATAGGGGTGTTACTTGAGAAGTCTAACATTAAAGATATAGGTGCATTAGCCTATCATTTTATTAACAGCGGGGACAAAGTAAAAGGAATGAGATATGGGCTTGAGGCGGCTGAGAAAGCGGTTTCTAAGTATGCAAATACAGAAGCTATTTCTTTATATCAGGGCGTTTTATCCATTTCCGATGGATTAATTCCAGACAGAAATCGTGCAGAGATATTAGAAAAAATAGCAAAAGCATATTCTTACATAGGGGATTATAAAAAGACAATAGATAATTACCTGTCTGCCGTCTCTGTTCTGTCGGAGTCGGGTAGACAACTAAAAAAGAGTGCACAGCAGGATGTCCTAAATAAAAATGATATGGCACGAATATATATGAAAATAGAGAAGTGTTATCAAAACATTGGGAAATATAAAAAGTCAGAAGAATATTTAAATAAAACACTCAGAATATTAAATACAAAAAAAGGAAAAGAACTTTCTTCGATATTTGCAAGTCTTGCACTACTCTCAAGATTAAAGGGGAAGTATGATGAAGCAATTAAGTATTCTAAAGATGGTTTAAAAATGTTAAAAGAAAGAGATTACAAGGAAAAATGGGAACTTTATCACATACTGACTCTGGTTTATAGGTCAAAACACGAACATTCTTTGGCAGAGAAAAACGCTTACCATGCTTTAAAATTTGCCCGGAAGGCAAAAAACATAAGTGCAAAAATCGTAAGTTTTAATGATTTAACCGTTATATATATGCTCCAAAGAAATCACGCTATGGCTATAAAATATTACAAAAAAGCTTTCCGACTTGCATGGGAAACAGGATGTATAAACAGTACAGGAGGTTTGCTTGCCAATCTTGGTGGAATATATCTTGGTATAGGAAACTATTCCCTATCAAAAAAATATCTGGAGAAGGGGTTACAAATAGCACGTAGAATTGGAAATAATAGACTTATAGTATTCTGTTTAATAAACCTTGGGACACTATTTGAGAGGAAAAATGGGGACTACCTAAAAGCGATTAGTTACACTCGGGAAGCTTTGACATTTCAGAAAAAAACAGAGGACGGGGAATCTAAATCCCTTTCATTAATAAACCTTGCAAGTTATAATCTCTCTATAGGTAGATTTTCTGAAGGAATCAGATATGCAATGGATAGTCTAAGAATTAGTGAAAAAATTAAAAATCCCCGTTCTCAAGTTCATTCATATATTACTCTAAGTGAGTTATATATTGGGCTTCTAAAATTAGATAAAGCAGAAGTTTTACTCAAACATGCTCTGAAGATAACTACAAAATTAGGAATTAAAAGAGAAGAAGTTCTGGCATACTATTGTCTTGCTAAATGCAAAATGCTTCAAAAAAGGTGGAAAGAGGCAACAAACTATCTTGATAAAGCTTTGACTCTCTCACTAGATATAGGCGAAAAAGATATTAAGGCTCTCACGTTACTTGTACTTACCAAACTTCATATAGAAAAAAATGAATTTAGAAAAGCAAATGAATTCTGTACTGAAGTTCTGCAAATAGCAGAGAATCTGGGTTCTAAAATCTTATCAGGAGAAGCACTTTACCTGAAAAGCAAGCTTGACAAACAAAAGGTTATTGAGTACTTATTGAGTGCAGAAAAAATTATAAAAGATACCGGAGTAGTAGAATTATTATGGCAGATATATGAAGGGATTGCTAATTATTATAAAGAATCCGGCAACTTAAAAAAGAGTATTACGTACTATGATAAATGCATAAATATATTTGAAGAGGTTTGTAAGAATATAGGGGGAAAAGATTTTAAAAAAAGCTATATGAACGACTCCCGTAAAAAAGAAGTTATAAATAAAATGGAAGAGATAAAAAAAACAATGCAAAAATTACCTACCGGCGGTCAGGCAGGAGTTGAACAGTTATCTCAACAGCGTCTTGTCAGGATTTACGAAATAATACAAACAGTAAATTCTGCGCTCAATCTTGATGAAATACTTGAAAAAACAATAGATATTGTAATAGGAATGATGAATGCAGAACGAGGACTTATAGTTCTTGTTGATAAAAATACAGGTGAACTTGAAGTTAAAACAGCTCGCAATATGGACAAGCAAACAATTCAGGATGCAACTTCAATCTCAACCAGTATTATTAGAGGTGTGGCAGGAAAAGGAGAACCGGTATTTACTAAAGATGCATTAGTTGATCCTGATTTTAAGGCAAAGCGGAGTGTAGTTTTGAATCAAATAAAGTCGATAATGTGTGTGCCTTTGCGAATAAAAAATAATATTATAGGAACTGTTTATATAGATACCAAGAATATAAGCGACTTATTCACCGGAGAAGATTTAAATTTTCTTATGGCATTTGCAAACCAAGTGTCTTTAACTATAGAAAATGCGAGGTTAAAAGATAAATTACTTGAAGATGTAGAGTACTTAAGAGGTGAAGTAGAAAAGAAATATAAGTATGCTAATTTAGTAGGGAATAGTACCAAAATGCACAAAATATATGAGATGATAGACAGTGTTTCAAATGTAAGTTCAACGGTTTTGATTATAGGCGAAACCGGTGTGGGTAAGGAGATGGTAGCAAGAGCAATCCATTATAGCGGAAACCTGAAAAATAAAAAGTTTATTCCCATACCCTGTGGAGCATTACCTGAGCAATTGTTAGAAAGCGAACTATTTGGACATAAGAAAGGAGCGTTTACAGGGGCAACAGAGGATAAAAAAGGGCTATTTGAAGAAGCAGAAGGAGGAACTCTCTTCCTTGATGATGTGACAAATTTGAGTCCCGGAATACAAGCAAAGTTATTAAGGGTATTGGATAGTGGCGAAATAAGAATGGTAGGGGATACAAAAGAGAGACATGTGAATGTGAGAATTCTTGCAGCGACAAATAGGGATTTAGAAAAAGAAGTCAAAGAAGGAAGGTTTCGTGAAGACCTATATTATAGGTTAAATGTAATTATTATAAAAATACCGCCTCTTCGTGATCATAGAGAAGATATCCCGGTTCTTGCGAATCATTTTCTTAATACATACTGCAAGTCTATGGGAAAGAAAATTAAAGGATTCTCCCAAGAATCAATAGTTTTACTAACCGCCTATGACTGGCCCGGAAATGTTCGAGAACTTGAACATGAAATAGAAAAAATAGTTGCTCTTATAGGTAAAGAAGACATTATAACCGCAGGCATGATTTCTGCAAGAGAATTACTTAAAAAAGAAACTACACAAAATATAATACCTCTTGCCAAACTAGAAACCAACTATATAATAAAAGCCTTAAAATTAAACAAAGGCAACAAACTTAAGACTGCCAAAGATTTAGGGATAAACCGGTTAACCTTGCACAGAAAACTTAAGGATATTGAAAACGACATTTAAATTCGATAAGTGCTACAAAAAGCAACACATTCTCTAACCCCTTCTTATTATTACTCACATAAGACTTAATTTGTCTTAACTGTTACAAAATGTAACACTTTTAATTAGATAAATATTTTTCATCTGCAAAAAAATCTTCCAAAACCTCAACCACAAAACAAATCAGAGAGTTTGTAGTGATTTTGACATACAATTTGCTCTTCAAAATATACCAAGGTAAAAAATGAAAGAAGAAAGGGGTAAAGATAAAAACTGTAATCAGATTTTGTCTGTTGGTAAACAGGGTGATTTTTGTGTGTTTGTAAGTAGATATGAGGAAGTAAAAAGGCTATTTATAAAAGGATGGGCGATTACCAAGATTTCTCAAATTACAGGTATTGATAAAAAAGAAGTTGAAAAATATAAAAATATTATAGAAAAAATTTTATAAAAATAAGGGAGGGGGAGATGATAAATTTATTAGTACTGTTTTTTGTGCAGCAAACATTTGCTGATGGTACGTGGCCTATGTATGGAGCGACATTTGAAAACACACATTTTCAGTCAATGAAAGGCGCTATAAGTAGCACACCTGATGTTAAGTGGTCTTATGTGACAGGAAACTTTGTTGAAAGTAATGGTCCCACAGTTGCTGATGTAGATGGGGATGGGAGTGCAGAAGTGGTTGTAGGGAGTTGTGACGATAAAGTTTATTGTTTTACCGGCTCAACAGGTGCCCCGAAATGGAGTTATACAACAGGAGATGTGATGGAGTCTTCGGCAGCATTAGCTGATGCAGATGGGGATGGAAGCGTAGAAGTGGTTGTGGGAAGTAGCGACTATAAAGTTTATTGCCTTACCGGCTCAACAGGTGTCATGAAATGGAGTTATGCAACAGGAGGTATGGTAGGGTCTTCGCCAGCTATAGCTGATATAGATGGAGTTATGGGTGCAGAAGTGGTTGTGGGAAGTAGTGACTATAAAGTTTATTGCCTTGATGGCGCAACAGGCACTCCGAAATGGAGTTATGCAACGGGAAGTGAGGTGTCTTCTTCACCGGCGACAGCAGATGTAGATGGGGATGGAAGCGTAGAAGTGGTTGTGGGAAGTCAGGACAATAAAGTTTATTGCCTTGCCGGTGCAACAGGCACTCCGAAATGGAGTTATGCAACAGGAGGTTTGGTGTATTCTTCGCCGGCGGTAGCAAATGTAGATGGAGATGGAGACGTAGAAGTAGTTATCGGAAGTTGGGACAATAAAGTTTATTGTCTTTCCGGCACAACAGGCACTTTGGAATGGAGCTATACAACAGGGGGAGCGGTATGTTCTTCGCCAGCTATAGGTGATATAGACAAAGATGGGAGTGTAGAAGTGGCTGTCGGGAGTTGGGACAATAAAGTTTATTGTCTTGCCGGTGCAACAGGCACCCCGAAATGGAGTTATGCTACCCCTGGTTACGTTCATCGTAGCATATCAATTGCGGATATTGATGATGATAATAAAATTGAAGTGCTTGTACCAAACCAGGGCACTTCGCTTATTTCTCTAAATGGTGAGGATGGTTCAATCTTATGGACAAAGGGATTGGCAACTGATGTTCATGACATAACGATTGCTGATGTAGATGATGATAGCTGTGTGGAATTAGTAGTTGGAACAATGATCGGAGAGAAGTTATGGGTATTGGATGACCCGGCGAATACGCATAATTGTGGAAATATGGGTAGTGTGGAAGAAAAAAATGAAAAGAGAAAGGGAAATGGAATAGAATTTAAGTCAATAGAAGATAAAATTTATTTTTATACTCCGGGAACAGTTGAAGCAAATATAAAAATATATGACTTATGCGGTAGAGAAAAAGATATAATTTATAATGGGACTTTAAGCGAAGGGAATTATACCTTTACTCCGAATATAAAAGGGAAGGGTGTTTATTTTGTGGTTTTACAAGTGCCAACAATCAGAAAAAGTTTAAAATTAATAAAACTTTAAAAAGACAAGACTTTTAATAAGAAGGTAGAATGTAGTGTTTGTTTAATAATTAGATGGCTTATATAATGACTGGAGAAGTCCCCTTAAATTATGTAATTAAACCGGACGGCAAAGTATATAACAGGATGGAAGGATACAACGAAACAACAATCAAAGACTGGATAGATACTTCTATAATCGAGAGAGAGAGTAATACGGTTAATAAATAAAGGCAGGAGAATTCAAATCAGTTAAAAAAATTGTTTTCATCAGATAGTTAGAGTGATAAAAGGAAAGGGGCATTTTTTAATGCCCCTTTCTTTATATGAATATCCCGATTATTTTCTTGACAAATCTTTCAGATATAAATAAAGTTTCAGCGAGGTAAAAATATTTGATTAAAATGTAGAGCAAATGGTTATATTAAATAAACTTCCTATAAAGGAGAGTGTCTATGTTTAGGTAGACATTAATGGCTACTACTTGCCATCCACACTCTCCAGGGGAGTGCCGGATGGCTTTTTTATTTTAAACTTATGGCAAAAATGGAAGAGAAAGAAAAAATTGATTTTAAGTATAACTTTAAGTTGTACTGGAGTTTCGTAAAGAAACAAAAACTGCTTTTCGCAAGCATATTGGTACTTACATTATTGATAGAATCCGCATCTCTGGTAGATAAGTTTTTGTTTAAAGCGTTGATAGACAACGGTACGGAATTTCTGGCGCATACCCTTGATTTGCCGGGATTTACTCAAACCTTAATCCTTATTGCAATATGTTATATAGGAATTACCCTGTTCAAAGTATTCGCCAAAATAACACATTTAGGCTTTATAAACAAGCTTGAAGCCAGGATGATTGCAGACGTAAAAAGAAAGTTTTTCAATCATCTCGTCCATCTGGATTATAATTTTCACACGACTAACAGGACGGGAAGCCTGATTTCAAAACTTACAAGAATAGGCAGCGCAGTTGAAGGAATGACCGACTCAATTACTTTTAATTTTACGCCCCTGTTTCTTCAACTTACGATTTCAATACTCTCATTAGTATATTTCAACTGGATATCAGGAGTCGTTACTTTCATAACTATGACAGTGTTCATCGCTTACAGCCTTTTCATTCAAAGGATACAGGAAAAAGCAAACGTAGCATCAAACCTGGCAGAAGATAGTGAACGGGCAAACATTTCCGATGTATTTACCAATATAGAATCCGTCAAATGTTTTGGCAAAGAAAGTTTCGTAAAAAACAAATATGTCGAAATAAGCGAGAATACAAAAGAAAAAACACTGAGATTCTGGAATTATTTCAGGTTTCTTGATTCAATACAAACCTTGATACTCGGGTTAGGCACGTTTTTCTTAATTTATTTTACGATAACCGATTTTATTGCAGGTAAGTGCACCATGGGAACGCTGGTTTTTGTTTATTCCGTATTCAGTTCTTTGTTTGGCAATCTTTTTAGTTTTGTATGGGGAATACGAAACTTTTACAGGTCAATGGCAGACTTTGAATCTCTTTTCAGACTCGGAAAATTTGAAAACGCAATAAAAGATGCTCCCGGCGCAAAAGAACTTGAAATAAAGAAGGGTGAAATCGAATTCAAAAACGTTAATTTCAAATATGGAGACAGAACTATCTTAAAAGACTTTAACTTGAAAGTACCAAAGAAAAAGAAAATTGCATTGGTAGGACATTCCGGTGCAGGTAAAACAACCGTAATAAAACTACTTTACAGGCTATACGACATAAACTCGGGAGAAATAACCATTGACGACAAGAACATAAAAGGAGTCAAACAAGAATCCCTGCGTGATGAGATGAGCATTGTTCCGCAGGAATGCGTTCTTTTTAACGATACGATTTACAATAACATAAAGTTTTCCAAACCGGATGCAACCAGGGAAGAAGTAATGAGGGCAATAGATTTCGCGCAGTTAGACAAGATTATAAAAGGCTTTCCTAAAAAGGAAGATACGATAGTCGGTGAACGTGGAGTTAAACTATCAGGCGGGGAAAAGCAGAGAGTTTCTATAGCCCGCGCTATTCTTGCGGATAAGAAAATACTAATTCTCGACGAAGCGACTTCATCTCTTGACTCGGAGACGGAGTATGAAATACAAAAAGATTTGAAGAACTTATTGAAAGGGAGAACTTCTGTCGTTATCGCCCACAGGTTATCCACGATTATGAGCGCGGATCAAATAATCGTAATAGAAAAAGGCAAAGTAGTCCAGAAAGGCACTCATACGGAATTGATAAAAGAAGAAGGTTCTTATAAGAGACTCTGGAATATGCAAAAAGGTGGATATATTAAATAAGGAGAGAAAATGGACATTGATAAAACCTTAAAGGCTGAAGCTAAAATCTTAAAGAAAGCTTTTAAAGACGCAAAGAATCATAAAGAAGTGCTTAAAAACTTACGTAAAATAGCCGAAGAACGCGCCAAAGAGATATTATGCAAACACAAGGATATAAAATTAATAATACTCCACGGCTCCGTTGGCAGGGAATTAAGCGGAGATAAACAATATGGTTCCGTAGTTTGCGAAAGAAGCGATATAGACTTAGGATGTTTTAGTCTCTCTGATATCAAGAAATTGAAAACCGAATGGAAGAAAAACACTCCTCATTGGTTAGCGGGTTCTATCGCTCTTTACGACCCAAATAATTTACTGCCGGAGTTAAAAGCTAAATACGCCAAATGGGATATTGAGCAAAGGAAAAAAATTATTTGGCATCTGTGGATGGAGACACTATCAATAAAGTCCAGCGCTTTGTTGTTTCTCGAAAAGAATGATTTACCTGCTGCCTTATGGGCATCGAGAAAAGCATATGAACGGGTACTTGACGTAACTCTTTTAGTAGATAATTTTGTTCCTTGTACTCCAAAATATGACTGGCATTGTTTTAGAAAAAACATAAAAAGAACGCTTGTAAAACTTCATAAGGTAGATATTAAAGATAAGAAAGCAGTAAAACGCATAATAATTGAGGCAGATAACAGTCACTGGAGACTCAAAGAAGAGTTAGAAAAATTTCTGGGGAAAAAACATATTTTTGAGGGGAATTGGGATTCTGTAAGATTTCCAATTATCAAATGGCTGTAAATACTATTAAATATACAAGTGCGAGTTCTTAAAAAATAACTTGCCAAGATGAAATTTAAAAATATATTAGGAAAAGAATAGCTTTAATAAAGGAGAGTTTTTATGAACAAGCAAACTAAAACATTTGACAGGATAATGATAGAAAGAGCCAGAACTCTGTATCAAGAACCTGATATTCTGGCACATTTTTCCAACCCGGACAGAAATATTAACAGAAAAGGGCTTTGTGCTTGGGAGTTATCACTTTGTAAGGAATATATTCAGGAAAACGGGCATATTCTTGTTATTGGCTGCGCCGGGGGGCAAGAATCTTTTGTTTTTCTCAGGGCAGGCTATCAGGTGACAGGTGTTGATATCGTTCCTGAATTTATAGAAGCTGCACGGAAACAGGCTAATAAAAAGGGGTTCAAAAACAGTGCAAGGTTTGAATTGGTGAATGACTTTCAATGGCCTGTTAGAGATGGTACGTGTGATGCGGTATCTATGTTAGCTAACTTTCTAACGTATTTGCCATCACGTGACATCAGAAAAACAGTATTTAAAGAATGCTTTCGAGTTTTGAAACCGGGTGGTGTTGTTATGATGCAAGGAGCGGATAGAACACATCCAAATATAAATCTTAAAAGACCCAAATGGGAACCAAAGCGTATAGAAAATCTAAAAAAGAAGCAAGAATGGAACCTTATGAAAGAAAAAGGCGTGGAGGTAAAACTTTACCATCCTTGCAAGGGAGATGTTAATGCGAAGACTTTGGTGCCAAATTACTCCGTAGACCCACGAGAAATTTGGAAAGAAGTTGAAAAATGTAATTTGCGTATCATAAGGTTTCAGGGAGAACAGAATCCTGAATCACGCTTTGCGTTTGTTACTCTGGTAGCCGTAAAAGATTGAGTAAAACTACTCTCCGCAAAAATGGGGATGCAGGGATAATTTAAGAGAGGTGAAACTATGTTTGGAATTTGTCCTAATTGTGGAAAATATAGTGAAGACAAGGAAGTTACTCCTGACGGGGCATTTCTTATATGTCCTTTCTGTAATTACAGGCAGAAATTTCTCAGAATGCCTTTACTCGTTATAACCGGTGCAAGTGGAACGGGTAAATCTTCAGCTTACAAGGAACTTTTATATTCGGATAAGAAACCGAATGCCATTATGTTGGAGGGCGACCTTTTATGGCGAAAAGGTTTTGCGGATGCAGAAGGTGGGATTCCGGAGTATCGGAATGTATGGTTATTAGTTTGTTCTCATATTTCACAAAATAAACTGCCTGTAGCATTATTTCTAAGTATCAGTCCGGGAGAGTTTGAAAAATGTCCTAATAGAAAATATTTTTCTGAAATACATTATTTGGCGTTGGTATGTAGGAATGAAGAGCTTAAAGATAGGTTGTATAAAAGAGAGCTCTGGCGCTTTCCCGAGGAAAGGGATAGGCAAATACAAATTCATCTTGATTGGAATCAGTCATTCTTGAACGATTTTTATAAAAAACAATACTCCGTAGATGTTTTGGATAATTCCGATATTCCTGTTCAGGATACTATTCTTAAAATTTCCGGATGGATAAACAGCAAAATAAAGCGTTAAGAGGAAACAGTTTCTCAAATTGAATTAAAATATGCTAATAAATAAAGAGAGTATTTTAGATAAAGGGAAGTTGTTGTTACCTGGACACGTTGAAATCGAATTACCTGACAACATCGAAGAAGTTAAACAAAGGAGAGAATTATTACTTAAGAAATACTACGAAATTTTAGGCGCTTTTCCGAAAAAAGGGAAACTTCAAATAAAAGAGTTATATAGACGCCGTTTTTCAGAACATACCGAGATTAAGCTTACTTATCAGGTTGAGCCAAATGACATTGTTTACGCATATCTTCTTGTACCCAGAAATGGGAATCCCCCATTCCCCGGAATTGTAGCTCATCATCAATGTTTTATTGACTGTGATTTAGGAAAAGAGGCTGTGGTTGGGAAAGTAACAGACCGCCCTGACCAGGTATACGGATTGGAACTTGTTAAAAAAGGGTTTGTTGTTTTAGCGCCCGATTCTAAAAATTGTGGTGAGAGATTTATAGATGGTCTCAGAGAAGAAGGAGATGCCGTACATACTGAAGAATGGAAAAATAAACATTGTTGGAATGACCTCCTACGATTAAATACAAAGCACTTTTATGCGAAACATACCTATGACTCCATAGCAGCAATTGATTGTTTGGTTAGCTTTAAAGACTTAGTTATCCCTGATAAAATTGGTATGATTGGACATTCTTTAGGTGCGGGGACGACCTTTTGGACTGCAGCTCTTGATGAACGAGTTAAAGTTGCAGTAACCAGTTGTCATTATTTAGGAGGAATGGATAGTAGGGGTTGGGCATCCCTGTATCCTCAAAAACCTGATGTCAAAAATATTTGGTTTCATGAGTTGTTGGAATTAATTGCGCCAAGAGCTTTATTTGCAACAAGAGGAGAAAAAGAAGGATTTCAAGGCGGGTTTCAGACTCGAGAACAAGACCTTGCCGTACAACAATGGGCTTTTAATTATGGAAAGTATATTTGTAAACTGAATGGAGTGGATGAGAACTCCATTCAAACAAGGATATTCGATGGTGTACACGAATTTCCAAAAGAAATTAGACAGGAAAGCTACGATTTTATTAAGAATTATATTTGAATTATAAAATTATCTAATATAAAGGAGGATGTGTGAAAAAAGATGCTTTATCTATAGGGACTACTTTAAATTACGATATTCCATTAAAAACACAATTGCCTATGATAAAGACAGCCGGATTTACGCATATTTCTTTGGGCGGCAAACTTGAACATTCCGGGTATCTAAACATAACTGGGCAAATGAATCTTAAAGAAATAACACAGGATTCGGAACTCAAAATTTGCTCTATTCATGCTCCGTTCAAGGATGTTGATGTTTCTTCTCCCGAGAATAGTATTTCATTAAATGCTCTGGATTTACTTAAAAGGTGCATAGATTCTGCTTTGTTTTTGGGTGCAAAAACGATTATATTCCATCCTGTTTCTATTTCAAGGGTTGATTCTATTGAAGATAGAAAAGAAATTCTTCTTAAACAAATTTATTCTTTGCTTGAATATATAGGGAAAAAAGACATACAATTAGCCATTGAAAACCTGCCATCCGAACTGATAAACGATTTAGTTTTTTTCTCGCTGGATAAAATAGATAACCCTAAATACGGCTTATGTTATGATTCGTCCCATGATAATCTTTTATCCAACCCTCTTGCAATTTTGGGCAAATACGGGAACAGGTTATTTACTACTCATATTTCCGACAACAGAGGCGAAAAAGATGACCACATTCTGCCTTTTGAAGGGACATTTAAGTGGGATGAATTTACTAAGGTCTTTCACAAAATAGGGTTTAAGGGAATTTTTCTTCTCGAGGTAGAAATGCGAAGGTCAGCTTTTCAAGAACCACAAGAGTTTTTGAATGAAGCTTTTAAAAGAGCGCAAATATTATTGAAACAATCCAATAAGGTGTAAAGGAGATAAAAATGAATAGAATTAAAGAATGGTTAAAAGAAGGAGGATTTTCTGATTTTGATAGATTTGTCAGGGAACATAACTTTGATTTCATTATTGCAATGAAAGAACATTATCGGCGTGGGTTATATCTGGCAGACAAACAAAAGATGTGCTTAAACCCTAATTTTCCCAAAAATGTTCTTCCAAAAGAAATTGAGGATTTATCAATGAGTATATTGAATCCTTTATCTTTAACTAAAATAAAAGAAGGTAGTTTTATTCTTGATGTTGGTTGTGGTGCAGGAGTAGATTGTTTTCTGGCTTCAAAAACTGTTGGCACAAAAGGTCTGGTAATAGGAATTGACCCAACCGAGATACTTATTGAACGAGCAAACTTTCTTAAAGATAAATATAAAATTAGTAATGTAGAGTTTAAGATAGGCAATTCTGACCCACTGCCGTTTGAAGATAATTTCTTTGATATAATAACAATGAACTATTCGTTCCATTTAGTTAAAGACAAATTAAAATCTCTGGTTGAATTAAAACGAGTTCTAAAACCTGATGGGCAGATTGTTATTGGGGATTCTTTTATGCCAAGCAAAATTGGTTTCGTTAATAAGCCTGAGGAATGGTTTTACAGGGCTGGCGGTGCAGTATCTCCCGATGAATTTCAGGAAATAGCCAAAAAAGCCGGATTCAGAGAATGTTCATTTACAAAAAAAGACTATCCTGAATTGCCGGAATTAATAGCAGGATATATGGTTTTAACTAAATAATATGGACATTAAGGATAAGAATATGCGAAAAATTGTAGAAGAAGGATATGAAAAAGGAGATTATGCAGGCACTTTTCGTATTTCTGATAAACCAAATGAAATGGAAGAAGGTTTCTTAAAAAAACTTATTAAACTATTGCCGAAAAATCCTCATATTCTTGATTTTGGCTGTGGTATTGGTGTTCCTTTTGATAAATATCTTGATGACCATGGTTGCAAAGTTACAGGAATTGATATTTCTCAAAAACACATTAACGAAGCAAAGAAAAATGTTCATAATGCGAAATTTATCAAAGGGGATTTTTCTAAAACTGATTTTCAAGAAACTTTTGATGCAATAATATCCTTTTACGCAATTTTTCATATCCCTAGAGAAGAACATAAAGAATTGTTCTTGAATATGGCTGACCTTCTCAAAAAAGAAGGTAAAATTCTAATCACACTTGGAACAAGTGGAAGTTACGGAGAAGAAGAAAATTGGTGCGGAGCCAAAATGGTATGGAGCACATACAAGCCTGAGATGTACAAAAAGTTGCTTGATGAAACAGGATTTAAAATTTTAGAAGCAACGTTTGAAGGTAAACAGGGAGATAAAGAATATCACTTCTGGGTTCTGGCACAGAAAAAATAATTATATAAATAAAAATGAAAAAGAATATTGAGTATTACAAAAGAAACATGGAAATTGCAAGCGACCTGATTTCCAAGCAATATAAAATACGGGATAATTTTCTATTAGGACAACCTTTTTATTTGGACTTATTGAACTATATTGTTGATATTTTCAAGGTAGTATTACCTCCGAAATCTCATATATTAGAAGTATCTTGTGGAACCGGGATATTGGCGGAAATGCTCTTGAAAGAATTAGATGATATTTCAATTGATGTTACCGATATTTCTAAAGAAACCCTAAAGGTAGTAAGGGAAAAAACAGAAAGATTCGGGGATAGAATACGTTTTTTGAAAAAAGATAATTCTGATTGTTCATTTTCAGGGAAATACGACGCAATTTATACTACTGATGCAATGAGATTGTCTTTTGTAGATTATTCTAAGTTATATCTCAATTTTTATAACGTTTTGAAAAAAAATGGAGTAATACTCATAGGAGAGGATGCCTTACCCATAAGACGAACCAGTAAATTGTTAATGGTCGGAGATATGATAAACGATACCAAAACAAAAGACAATTCAACTAAACCCTGGCGTGAGTTTACTTCCCGTAAAGAATGGGTTGAGAAAGTTAATGGAAAAGACATACTGAAAGTCGTGAAATATTATTCGGCTGAATGCCATATTGCTAAACTTAAAAAAGCAGGGTTTAATGAAGCCAAAATGATATATCAAAAGTACAATCAGCTTATTATAGCAGGTCTCAAAGGCAAATTATCCTTCCGTGAAATATGAAAAATTGCAAGGATAAGACAAAAGGGTATAGATATTATGATAATTCGCAAAAATACTCGTAACAAACTAAAAAATAAACTTATAAAAGCTTTCTCTGAACGAGAAGAAATATATCAAATCTTTTTTCTGGGTGGGGAAGTAAACGGTAAAGTTGATAAATTTTCAGACATTGATATCATAGTGTGTTCTAATGACTTATTAAAAACAAAAAAGGATTATGCTACTATACTAAACTCTATTTCCCCTGTTATGGAAACTTTATTATTTGAAAGCTCAAAAAATACGTTTTCAGAGATAGTAATGTTCAAAAATTACAGTCCTTATCAAAAAGTTGATTTGTCTATTGTAGAAAACATAAATACAAAAAACTACTTAGGTCCATTTTTAGCTGTTTATGAAGACAAACACAAACCAACACATAGTAAAACAAGATTAAAAGAGATTAAAATAAAAAAAGATGTAGAATATAAATTATGCGATATTCTTTTTTCAATCCCAAGGTTTACAAAATGTCTATTTAGAAAAGATTTTGATATGTATAATAGATGGATTGGTGTATTCAAAGCTGTTTTGGCATTACTCTATGAAAAACATTTTGGTTGGCAGGAAATATCGAAAAAAGAATTGGATATTATGGAACAAAAAAAATTATATAGTGAATTAAATAATTCGGAAAGACTCTTATTAGGCAAAATATATCCGCTAAATGCAAAATTGGATATAGTTTTAAGTTTTCAGAGAAGTATTGACCTGTTTATAACTCTATCCGAAGAAAAAGCAAAATATTTTGGCGTAGAACTAAATTCTAAGTTTATAAAACATATCAAAAGCTTTATGAATTCAGAAATTAAGCGGTTTCTTACTATCCCCAAAAATAACTTGCAAAGATAAGGATAGAAGCATATTAATAAAAAGAGATGATAAAGACTATTGGTTTAAAAAGGGGCACAGTAAAAATAGTTCCTTATTCTACTAAATGGCATACTGCATTTGAAAAAGAAAAAAAAGTGCTTTCAAATATATTAAAAGGAAAATTTTTAGACATACAACATATTGGCAGCACTTCTATACCGGGACTGGTTGCAAAGCCGATACTTGACATTGCAATAGCAATCTCAAATATAAATATATTGGAAGAGTGTATAAAAAAATTAGAAAATAATGGGTATCAATACTTAGGGGACAAAGAAGGTAGAAAAAATTATCTCTTTGTTAAGGGGGATGAAGATAATCGTACTCACTATATACATATCGTAGGAATAAATAGTTTAAATTGGAAAAATTACATTCTTTTCCGCGATTATTTAATAAGTAACAAAGATTCCTACATAGAGTATTCAAAACTGAAAAAGAAATTAGCAAAAAGATTCTCTAATAACCGCAAAGAGTATACCAAATTGAAAGCTGATTTTATTGAAAAAATTATAGATGAAGCTAGGCAATCACAAGAAAAATTGCGAATACGGAAAGGGAAAAGCAAACGAAATGAAGAAAAAAATAAAAATTGAAGCAGTAACTGTGAATCATAACACATCAATGTTTGTTGAACTGATGTTGCGGTCATTGTTTCAATATAATGATATCAGTGCTTTTGATTTGCATATAACAGTGCTGGATAATAATTCCCATGATGAACATATATCTGCATTGAAACTCTTCATGGAAGAGCGAAATATTGCTTTTGTTCAGACCGGATTTGATATAGGTAAAAGACCAACGCCGGCAAAACATGGGGAAGCACTGTCTAATTTTGTCCTGAAGAATCGAAATTGTACCCATTACCTTTTTCTTGATTCAGATATGTGGTTTATTGAGAAGGATACCATTTCAACAATGCTGTTTGAGTTAAATAAAGATTTAAAGTGTTTTGCCGTTCAAGCTAAAATATTTGGTTTTTACGCCAAACGAGTAATTGAAGGTAGGGATGGTTACGTTGATGGAAACGATGTTAATAAAAACTATATTTTTGAGACAAAAATGGTAATTTCCAATGAAGAAACGCTATCTTTCCCTACAGTTGTCCCGTTCCGATGTAGTCCGGTATGCTCTCTTATGAAAAATCTTCCCATATTTCATAAAGTTGTTGAAACGTTTGGGTTAAGTCCAATATTTATTTATGGTGTAGATAAATCAAGATTTTACGATACTTTTGGACATATGACACATATGATGAATACTTATGGGTTTCATCACATTGTTTCTTCAAAGACAATCAATCACTTTACAGAGACAGTAAATCGTCCGGAATATCGGGGTGTCAGAGATAAAGACTGTATGCGTATGCTTGAGGAACTACGTAAGATGCAAAAATAATTTTTACGAAGAGAAAACAATGATAAAAATAATACCGATACAACCGGGTCAATTAAACGAATATTCAAAGATATCCGGTGCTTTTAAAGTTTCTGCTGTTTTAAGAATTAATCATTTGGAAAATGGATTAAATGGAATAAAAATTTATGAAGAAAACATAGCTAATCCTTTTATTAAAGATTATGATAAATACGAAAAGCCAACAGAATGGAAAGATAAATGGAATCTTGAAAACTGGGGATTATTTGTCGCCCAAAATGATACAAATGAAACGATAGGTGGAGTTGTTATTGCATATGACACTCCTGAAATACATATGCTTGAAGGTAGAAAAGATTTAACAGTTTTATGGGATATTAGAGTTCAACCCGAATATAGAGGAAAAGGGATAGGGAAATTATTGTTTAATAAAGCAGTAGAGTATACAAAAGAAAAAAATTGTAAAATCATTAAAATAGAAACACAAAATAACAATGTAGACGCATGTGAGTTTTATAGTAAACAAGGATGCTGTTTGGAAGGAATACATTATGGCGTTTACAAGGAATTTCCTGATGAAATTCAATTATTATGGTACAAAAGGGTAGAAAATGACAAGTAAGATTTTTATTCCAAAGGGAAGAAATGAAAATTATTAAAGACCGTCGGGAATATTCTCCCCATTTATATGATTTAAATAATGCAGTTGATGATATTGAATTCTATCTGTCGCAAATTGACAAAAAGGTTCATAATATCCTGGAATTAGGATGTGGGACAGGAAGAGTACTTATTCCATTAGCAAAAAAAGGAGTAAACATAACGGGAATTGATTACTCCCCGGCAATGATTACGGAGTGCTTACGGAAAATTAAAAAACAAGAATTAACCGGAAAAGCAAATGCTATTATGGGAAATATTTGTGATTTTAAATTGGATAAAACTTTTGATATGATTATTGCTTCTTTCCGTGTTATACAAGCGCTTGAAACTATTGCAGAACTTCACAACTGTTTGAATTGTATTAAAAAACATCTATCTGCGGGAGGGTTTTGTATATTAAACGTTTTCAATCCTTCCCTTTCAAAAGAAGAAATGGGGAAATCGTGGCGAAAAGAAGGAGAAACATTCTGCTGGGAAAAAATTGACTCTAAAACAGGACATAAAATAATACATTTTGACGAAAGACAAAAAATAGACCCTGGAAATCAGGTTTTATATCCTACAATGATATACAGGGTGTATGATGGGGACAAACTGATAAATGAAGTAAGACAGGACATTGTTATGAAATATTATTATCCTGAGGAATTTGAATCAATAATAGTAAATGCAGGGTTTGAGATTCAGGAAAAATATGGCGGGTATCACGGTGAAAAGTATGGTCAAGGGAAGGAACTGGTGATAAAATTTGGGGTGTAGCCCCACGAGGATAATAGAAAATGAATGAGTTAGAGAGATTAAACACAAAGCTTGTCAGGGAAGCGGATAGATTATTAAAAGACTTCGGACTATTGAAAACATTATCTAAATACGGGACTCCCATTATAACCGGAAGTTATGTGTTGAAACTAATGACATGGCGAGACTTGGATATATACATACAATTGAAAAAGTTTAACGAACACAATTTTTTTGAACTGGGAAAGGAGATAATGTCAAAACTAAAACCTGACAGGATGCATTACAGGAATGAGCTTATAATGAAGGATATTGAATTTCCGATGGGGTTTTACTGGGGGATATATACAAAAATTCTCTCACAGAATACATGGAAAATTGATGTCTGGGCTATGGATTCACATAAGATGAAAGTTTACAAAAAGCAATTTGAGGATTTGAAATCAAAAGTCAATAAAGAG
Organism: bacterium; assembly: GCA_028716385.1. Taxonomy (GTDB): domain Bacteria; phylum Hydrothermota; class UBA3073; order JACQXS01; family JAQTXJ01; genus JAQTXJ01. The sequence goes on from JAQUPX010000002.1 coordinate 295,997, forward strand.
AATCGCATTAAAATATTGACAATCAAAAACCATTACTACAAACATCCCGAGTATCGAAAAAAATTCGTAAGCATAGATATTTACAATGCAGTAATTAAGGACAATGTAAGAACCATTGAAGAATTTTCAATTTGGCTTGCGAAAAATAAAGGGATATTATGAAAAGAGCACCATTTGAAGTAGCGATTATACTTTTTCGAAAAACCAAAAAAGGAAGTTTTGAATATGCTATATTTAAAAGGAGCGATACCGAAGAATATGCCGGGTATTGGCAGGTAGTTGCCGGCGGAGGCGAAGAAGGAGAATCTCATCTTCAGGCAGCAAAACGAGAAACATTAGAAGAAACAGGCATTAAGAAGGATATAAAGTTTTTTTTATTAAAAACAAAATCTTCCATACCTGTATATCATTTTGCTGCTCAAAAGTATTGGCCAAAAGACTTATACGTAATACCGGGCTATTACTATGCTATAAACGGTTCTGACACTAAAATCGTTTTATCTGACGAACATTCGGAATACAAGTGGGTTCCCTATAAAACTGCAGCAAAGCTTTTGCATTGGGAAGATGATAAAACGGCTCTCTGGGAATTGAATGAAAGATTATTAAATAATGATATTCCTCTGGAAAAATAAGTTGCAAAAATGGAGATGGATGTTTTAGTATGTACTAAATAGTAATTTATAAGACACTATTACTAACTTTATATGCAAAAATTAACTAAAGAAAATTTATTTTGGAATAGAGGGGATTTATCGACACTTCCCAAGATTCCACCTTTACGAGTATCCCGAAATGAATCTTTTCTCATTGAAACTATAGATACGGAACACAGGAATATTCTATCAAAATCGGATATCTCTAAGCCTCAGGGACCTATGGCCGGAAATCCATGGACAGGCCCTGTCTATGTTGAAGGAATAAAAGCCGGAGACGTTATGTCAGTTTTTATTGAAGATATACGAGTTACAGACAATTGTTTCATAAAAATTAATGAGAACTCACTATTGCCTCCTGAATTCCTAAAAAATCAAGAAAATTTTATTTCAATATCAAATGGAATAGCACATTTCCCGGGAGGTATCAACATTCCAATTCGTCCTATGTTTGGGTGTTTTGGGGTTGTTCCACTTCAAATATATACCGACCCGTGGAAACATGGTGGAAATATGGATATTCCTGATATTAGCGCCGGCAACATTATTCATCTTCGTTGTGAGCGAGATGGCGCTTTCTGGGGCTGTGGAGATGGACATGCCATACAAGGAGAAGGCGAAATCAATGGTTTTTCTTTAGAGGTTTCTTTATTAGGACAAATTCGTATTGAAAAATCAAAGTACCGGAATTTGAAAACTATCCTTATAGAGACACCGGACAAGTTTATTACTGTAGGAATTGGGCATGACTTTAAAGAGTCAGTTATGGATGCTACTTACTCTATGGCTGATTTACTTTCAGAGAATAAAAACATAAGTATTCAGGATGCTTATCAATTTGTTAGTCATATAGGGGATACACGACTTGGAGCTGTATGGCCTGCGTGGTGCAAAAAATGGCATATCCCCATACCTGTATGTTTACATTTAAGGAAAGAATATTTTAGATAATTAGACGATGAATAAAAAAAGGGTCGGATAGTTCTAGTAAGAGGTGAAAGATGAAAAAAACTGAAAAACCAATTAACTGGAGTGACCGGGAACACGTCAGAACTCTTGTCGAGCAGCGGAAATTCCTATGGAACGAGGATTATATTGATTTATTAGCAAAACTTATCGGTTTAAAACCGGGAAATATCATTGCAGACATTGGGTGTGGGCTTGGTTATCTCGGTCATACATACGGTAAATTCATAACTCCGGGCGGGAAATACATTGGGGTTGACAAAAACGAAAAGCTTTTAATTATGGGCAGTAAGGCAAATAAGAGTTTTAAGTTCATAAGGAGTGGTGCAGAGAAAATTCCTTTAAGAGATGAGTCCGTTGATTTTGCGATGTGCCATACTTTGCTGCTACACTTAAAAGAACCTGAAATTGCGATAAAAGAGATGATTCGTATTACGAAAAAACACGGCAAAGTAATCGCGTTTGAACCCAATAATTTTGGCGGTGTTTGTTCGGGATGGAATAATTTAAAGGAAACTCCCCTTGAAGAGTTACTTGAAAGGGTAGAGCATAATTATCGGATATACAAGGGTTTAGAAAAACTTGGATTCGGGGATTGGCGTATAGGAGAAAAGATGCCGTATCTTTTTAAGAAATACGGGCTTAAGAATATTGAGGTGCGGATGAACGAGAAGGTTCACGCAATTATCCCGCCTTATAACACTCCTGAACGCAAGAAAAGGAGTAACGAACATCTAAAAAGTTTAGAAGATTTCTTAAAATCCACAAAAAGTAAGAGAAGAAAAAATCTTTTAGAAGGAAAGCAGTTTTATTTAGCAGGCGGAGGAAGTGAAGAGGGATTTGAAAGTTATATAAAAAACCAGGAGAAAAAATTGGGTAAGGAATCCGGAGAAGTAATTCGTATGTTAAAAGAAGAGAGTTTGTATGCTGCAGGAGGGAATTTTTTCTATGTAACAATAGGAGAGAAATGAGATGCACTGATACAATTATAGCAGCTTTTTTGGCACATCCAAAATATTGTAGGAGAGAAGATTTTATTCAAACCGGCATCCAGTTTGTTCTTGATAATTACTGGACATTTGCTCGTTATTTACCGGTAAATGCTGCCAAAAGCACTCTTAATCAATGTTTACCTGATATTACTCGTAAACATTTATCCACGGGGTTATGGGGCAAGAAGTTTGCTGAGAAAAAGTCATACGATATACTTAAAGCCCTTAAACATACGGGAATGTTACAAAACCTGATTACTAATGGGACTTTACGCTATGACCCCTACAAGAGTTTTTATAAAAGTAAGAATTTCTATGGATTTCTCGTGCGACGTGATTTTATTGGCTCTCCCCTACCCGACGACGCGGTTTTACAACGTCAATTTATTTCTCAAGTTACACAAAGTCAGATGGATGATGGCTCATGGGAAGGGACAGTAATTTCTACCTCCATACAAATAGAAAAACTATTGGAACTTGGGCTCAGTGCGGATAACTCACATATAGTAAAAGGAGTAAACTGGCTCTTAAACCAATTTCGTGAATCTGTTGAACGTCAAAGGCCGCATGTTTCTTGGAAAATATCTGTCAAGAACCTGTTCACCAGTGAAGATTGTAGAGCAGAGTTTCGCAGCGCATTAAAAGAGATGCCTGAAGAGGATCCAAAACATGGATGCTTTATGAGTCTTCCTTTAATCCAAACGGCATTTGCTCTCAGGACATTAGTTTGTCTTGGATTTGGAAATGATGAGAGAGTATTGAAGGGATATGAGAGCCTTTTAGACATTCAGCTTATACCGGAGCGGCAACAGGGTTTAGATTCCAAACGACCGACAGGCAGTTGGTGTGCTATTGGCTGTCGCCAGATGGTAGAGGAAAGAGTAAAAACCGGACGGGAAGCAAAGCAGAAGGACTAACAATTGCGCATAAAATATAATGGACAAACTAACTGAATACTATTCCAAACGTGTTAAAGAGATGGAAAATTATTACGAATCTATTTATCACAGGGATGAGCCTGTAAGACAAGGCGAGCAAAGAGACATTACAAAGGCAATAAAGAAAAACTTTTCCGGAAGGAAGGTTCTTGAAGTTGCCTGCGGAACAGGGTACTGGACGACTTTTTTATCTGAAGTGGCGAAAAGTATCGTGGCTATCGACAGCAGTGAGGCGGTTTTAACATCTGCGAAGTCAAAAACCTACAAATGCAAGATAACTTTTCGGAAGGGGAATGCGTATAAATTACCCTTTACGGAAGGAGAGTTCGACGGCGGGCTTGCGAATTTCTGGTTTTCCCATATTCCAAAGAGCAAGATAAAGTCTTTCTTAAATAATTTCCACAGAGTGCTTAAAGATAAAGCTATAGTTTTTATGTGTGATAATATATTTAACGAAGGCGTTGGCGGTAAACTGATTAACGGCGGGAAAGGCGACAATAATACCTACAAGATAAGAACTCTTGAAGATAACAAAGAATATAAAATATTGAAAAATTATTATTCTGAAAAACAAATCGTAGATATTTTAGGAAAAAACGTAAGTATTGTTGATATATATTTTGGAAAGTGTTTCTGGTATGTATGCTATGAAGTGAAGAAAAAACAAGGATAAAAATTATGACAACATTAAATTTAGGGTTCTTTGCTTCACACGGTGGAACTAATATGCAGGCAATAATTGATGCCTGTAAAAAAGGACAACTCAATGCAAAACCTTGTGTCGTAATAAGCAATAATTCAGATTCAATAGCGCTTCAACGGGCAGAAAAAGAAGGTATCCCATTCTATCACTTAAGCTCAAAGACTCATCCTGATTTTACGGAATTAGACAGGGTAATACTGGATGTATTAAAGAAGCACAATGTTAATCTTGTTATATTAGCCGGGTATATGAAAAAGCTAGGAATCAAAACTCTAGAAGCGTATAAAGGAAAAATACTAAACATTCATCCTGCTTTATTGCCAAAATTTGGCGGGAAAGGAATGTATGGCAAATACGTTCACGAAGCAGTGTTGGCAGCAGGCGAGAATATTACAGGTGTAACAGTTCATATAGTAAATGAAGAATATGATAGCGGGCATATTGTAAATCAATGCCAGATGCCGGTACATGAAAATGATACGGTAGATACCTTGAGTGCAAGAGTTTTAGAAAGAGAACACGAGTTTTTTGTGGAAACTTTGCAGAAAATCAGCGAAGGAAAAATAAAACTGGGGTGAATATGAAAGAAGAAAAATCAAATTGTATATTCTGTAAAATCATAGAAGGGAAAGCTCCTGTAAGCATTGTTTACGAAGATGATAAAGTCTTAGTGTTTCCGACGACCAGTCCCGTAAATAAGGGACATATGTTAATTGTTCCGAAAAAACACGCTTCTTATTTAGCCGGACTTGATGAAGAGATTGTTTTACACGTCATTAAAATTGCAAGGAAAGTTACGGAAGCCATCAGGAAATCAAAGTACAAGTGTGAAGGTATAAACTGGTTTTTAGCTGACGGGGAATCTGCCGGACAAGAGGTTTTCCATTTCCATTTTCACGTTTATCCAAGGTTTGAAAGTGACGGATTTGGGTTTAAGTATGATAAGGTAAAGAACTTTACTCATCCGGAACGTTCTGAATTAGATAGCGTTGCAGAGGAAATTAAAGCAAAATTAAAATGTTAAATAATAAATTCCAACAAGAGAAAAGAGAAGATTGTATTAAAATTATTTTGCATCGGGCTATTGATGGACAATTCTCAGGTTGGCTTCTTTTGCCTGTATTCAGCCAACTTCGGCGGGAGGATTTTATCCGTCTTGCTATTAGCAAGTATTTTCAAATAGGTCAAATAGTAGATACCCTCTTTGCTATTAATGGATTATCCATAAAAAAAGGCTATGGATACGAGTTTGAAAAAGACTTAAATATGCTGTCCGTTAAACCACAGAATACTATTGAGCGGTTAAAAGCAAGTATTCGTAATGTTGAACTTAAAGACGAGATAGAACAAATTCTTGTGCTCATAAAAGATATCATTGCCCTTATAGTCAATAATTACCCTGAATTAAGTAAAGAATGTGAATATTTGTTGGAACAAAGTGCGCAGAAATTAACAAATAATTCATCCCAAAATATTGATAATCTTCGTTATATTGCGGATAAAATTATCCACGGGCTTCACGAAGATAATAAATCATGGTCAATTATTATATATGGTTCATTTGCAATGGGGCAACCTGATAGTGATTCAGATGCTGATATGCGGGTATATTGTGATTCTATTCCTTCTAAAGATATGAGAATGGAGACGATAAAGAGTATAATTCCCGAAGTTAAAGACTTTAAACAATCTGATGAGGAAGATATGTTTTGGGTAGAAGGTCACTACCTTCATATTAACTTTGTGGAATCTCGGAAAATAGATGAAATACTCTCCAGATTTCCAAAATTTTACTGGAGCGATGATGACGAATTAGAAGCCGTGCAATCAGGTATTATTTGTTTTGATTCTAATGACAGGGTACTTAAATGGAAACATACATTAGAAAATGTTTCTCCCGATACAGTCATTAATCGTATTAATGTTTACTTGAGTGACACAAAATGGTGGAATTTTTCTCTGAAGAAAGGCATAGATTCAAAAGATTTGATTAGTATATACTTTTATCTGGTAGAAGGAATGTATGCTTTATGCAATGTCATTTTTGCATTAAATGGGTTATTCCTGGTTTTTCCGAAGTGGATGAAACAAACCGATTCGCGAATGAAGATTAAACCCAAAGATTTTTATTCAAGATTAGTTCATATTGTTAATACGGAATTTTCTTTTTCAACCCATCAGGAGAAAGTAAAAGAGTTTTTTCAGTTATGGAATGAAACCTTAGGTCTTATTGAAAAGAGATATCCTGATATTGATTTAAGTGAGGTTAGACATCTTTTGCAGATATAATGATGGTATTCCATCTACGGGAACATAAATTCCACCCAAGAAGTCCCCGGCACCAAACTCAATGAATACTCCCTGTGACAAATCCGCCTAAGGTGAAGTATCGAACTGCTCAAAAACATCTATAGACAGACAAAAATCCTCCAAAACGCTGTCAGACAAGAATGTCTGCCCTACCACAAATAAAAAGTATAAACGTTCCAGTGTAAGTTTTTATTTGACAAAAAATCCCTTATATATTAGCTTAATTACAGAATAAAAGGAGGTGCGTATGCACAAATTTGTTAGAAGTTTGGTATCGGTAGTTGGCGCGGCACTTGTAATATGGGGTACAAATGCAAATGCTACTACTACCTTTTTTAAGTTTATAGTCAATAACGACACTTCTGCTACTACGGAAGTCCAGGGAGATACTCTTGGATGGTTATGCAATTGTGGTATCGGTGATTCCGTTAGATTTGAGTATTATCTTGACCTTAACGTAAATCATACCATAGATACAACCGATATGTTTTTAGCTAGCTGGTATACAAGAGATGGAGACTCCGTTCCCAAAATGGGGTCATATGACGTAAACCCAACTCCTGACGGAATGATTATTTGCCCGGGCAACCGTGATGGCACTGCACCCGGAAATTACTGCGTAAAAGCTGTTGATGAAGACAGCTCCAGCGCCCAGGACTATCTTACAGTCACCCCTATACCATCACCATTAGCAACAGTTTCAGGCACAGTAACAGTTCAAGGAGTTACTCCTCCGAATAATGTCCTAAAAAATATGATGATTGGAGCTTTTAAAAAGTCCCCTCCTTTGGAAAGTTGGGCATCTCTTACCGATTCTCTTGGCAATTATACGATAAATTTTGGGACTTCGGGAGTTCTTTTTGACATCGGAACATGGTTTGAGTTTCCTGGGTACCATATGGAAGGAGATACTGAACTTCTAGTTACAGGTAATATTACGGGGATTGATTTCTACTTCTCAGTAGCAGTAGAAGAAAAATCACAAACCGCAAATAAACCTTTCCTGAAGCTTACTCCGAATCTTGTCTCAAATAAAGCAACTATAGAGTATATGCTGGGAAAAAATGAAAACGTTTCTCTTAAACTCTACGACATAACAGGAAAAGCAGTGCAAACTCTGACAAACGAATACCGGACATCAGGACTTCACACAACCGAGTTGACTACAAACACTATGCCTTCAGGTATATATTTTGTTACGCTTCAGACTCAAAGCTATAAGACGACACAGAAATTGATACTGACAAAATAGTTTTTTAAGAATATAACAAAAAGGGGAGAAGATAATTTGAAATTATCTTCTCCCCTTTTTTTTTATCTTAAATTTATTTCTTCGCTACATACTTCAAAAGGTCAACTATTCTGGATGCGTAACCGTATTCGTTGTCATACCAGGCCAATATCTTAACAAGAGTCCCCTTAACCTTGGTTTCTTCGGCATCAAATATTGAAGAATACTGATTGCCAATGAAATCACAGGAAACAAGAGGAATGGTGCAATACTGGAGATAACCTTTCATTTTACCATCAGCGGCTTCTTTCATTACCTTGTTGACTTCTTCCGCCGTTGTTGCTTTTTTTACCGTGCAAACCAAATCAACTACCGACACGTCAATCGTAGGCACTCTTACTGCAATGCCGTCAAGTTTGCCTTTAAGCTCGGGAATAACAAGTCCTATTGCTTTTGCCGCACCCGTGGAAGTCGGAATCATAGATACTGCTGCCGACCTTGCTCTTCTTAAATCACTATGTGGAGCATCAAGAAGACGCTGGTCGCCCGTATAAGAGTGAATGGTAGTCATAAAACCGCTTTCAATGCCAAAATTATCGTTCAAGACTTTTACGACAGGAGCAAGACAGTTCGTAGTACAGGAAGCATTGGAAATTATATTATGTTTTTTAGGATCATAATCTCCCTCGTTTACTCCGAGAACAACCGTAACGTCTATTTCACCTTTTGCAGGCGCAGTAAGTATGACTTTTTTGGCTCCCGCTTTGAAATGCCCTTCTATTTTCTCTTTAGACGTAAATTTACCCGTTGCTTCTATAACATATTCAACACCGAGTTTCGCCCACGGCAATTCTTCCGGAGATTTTACCGCTAATATCTGATGTCTTTTACCATTAACGATTATCGCATCTTCGGTTGCGCTGACATCTGCATCAAGGATTCCATAAGTAGAATCATATTTGAGCAAATGAGCAAGTGTCTTGGCATCGGTTATATCATTTATAGCGACAATGTCAATTTCAGGGCTTTTCATCGCTATACGATATGCAAGCCGTCCAATTCGACCAAATCCGTTTATTCCTACTTTCATTTTTCCTCCCCGTTTTATTTAAATCTTCTTATAGTACGTATCTTGATAAATCTTTATCTTTTACTATATTCTTCAATTTTTCTTCTACATACTTTTCTGTAATTGTTATTTTGTTTTTAGTCTTTCCCGGCAAATTGAAAAGATAATCTTCCAATACCGTTGTCATTATGGTATGCAAACGTCTTGCGCCGATATTCTCCGTAGTTTCGTTCACAAGCGATGCGTAATATGCTATTTTATTTATAGCCTTTTCATTAAATTCCAGTTCTACTTTTTCGGTATCAATCAAAGCTATATATTGCTTTAATAAGGCATTTTCAGGTTCAGTAAGGATTCTCCTGAAATCTTCGTTGTTCAAGTTGGACAGTTCGACTCTTATCGGAAATCTTCCCTGTAGTTCAGGAATAAGGTCTGAAGGTTTTGAAGATGTAAAAGCGCCTGCAGCAATAAACAGAATATGGTCCGTTTTTACTATCCCGTATTTTGTCGAGACAGAACTTCCTTCAACGATAGGCAACAAATCTCTTTGAACGCCTGCTCTTGAGACATCCGGTCCCGAAGCGCTTTCTTTCCCGACGATTTTGTCTATTTCATCAAGAAAAACTATTCCCGAATTTTCCGTATTGACTTTTGCTTCCCTGATTATCTCATCCATATCAATAAGTTTTTGCGCTTCCTGTTGGAGTAAAATCCGTTTCGCGTCTTCTACGGACATTTTCCTTTTCTTGCGCTGTTTTGGCATTATAGAACTAATCATATCGTGGACGGATGAATCTAATTCTTCAATTCCCATAGGAGACATAACTTCCACAAAAGGAAACGCCTGCACATCAATCGTAATGTCTACCTGTCTATCATTTAATTTCCCCGCTCTAAGCATTGTTCTTAATTTTTCCCTTGTTTCCTTGGAATTACCACTTTTTTCGGACCCCGGCAACAAAAGGTCAAGTATTTTTTCTTCCGTAACCAACTCCGCTCTTTCTTTTATCAAAGCAAGTTCTTTTGCGCGTGTCTGGTTTACGGCAACATTCATCAAATCCCTGATTATAGAATCGACATCCCTTCCTACATATCCGACTTCGGTAAACTTTGATGCCTCAACTTTTACAAACGGAGCATCGGAAAGTCCTGCCAATCGGCGGGCTATCTCGGTTTTTCCTACACCCGTAGGCCCAATCAGGATTATATTATTGGGCATTATTTCTTCTTTTATAGCCCCTTGCACTCTTTGCCTGCGCCAGCGATTTCTTAAAGCTATCGCAACCGCACGTTTGGCTTTTGTTTGCCCGATTATATACCTGTCTAACTCTTTTACTATTTGTGAGGGAGTTAATTCGTTTGATTTCATAGTTCCTGCACCGTTATATGTGTATTCGTATATATGCATATTGAAGCAGCTATACGAATGGATTCTTCGACTATTTCTTTTGCATTTAAGTCCGAATGTTTAATTAGCGCTTTTGCACAAGCTAAAGCATACGGTCCGCCGGACCCAAGCGCTATTATGCCGTCGTCTACATCAATAATGTCTCCGTTGCCGGAAACTATATAAGAATGTTTTTCGTCAAGTATGCCTATCATAGCTTCAAGTCTGCGTAAAACTCTATCCGTCCGCCATTCTTTCACCAGTTCGACCACGGCACGTTCAAGATTCCCGTGATATTCTTCAAGTTTTGCTTCAAATCGCTCAAACAAAGTAAGCGCATCCGCTGCTCCACCTGCAAATCCAACAAGTACTTTATTGTTGTACAATTTACGAATTTTACAGGCGCCACTTTTTACTATTGTGTTTTCAAGGGTAACCTGTCCGTCACTCCCCATTGCTACCTTGTTTTTATATCTCAATCCCAAAATAGTCGTGCTTAGCATTTTTTCCATATTATTTAAGAGTTACTTTAACTATATTAATCAAACTTGTCAACTATAAAGAATAGGATATTTAGTCCCGCAGAGCTGGATAGAAATTTCTAATGGCTATCGCCAAAGAGCTTTCTACCACAGATTTACACGGATGGACACGGATAAAAAAAGAGATGCTAAGAAAGGGAGACGGGGAGAACAGGAGAAAAAATAGACTTAAAACTACAAAGAAGTAGTATCCCATCCCTAACGGCAGGCAGACACGATTTCCCCAAGAAAAGAAAAACAGACAACAGATTCATTTTCAACAGGGATCGCAAGAGACTGGGATGAGATAAAAACAGAATAGAGAAAGAAGAATTAAAATTTTATTATCTTCAGAGGGTAGGTAAGTCCGTCTGCTTTTAGTATTACGAAGTATATACCGGATTGCTTGATTGTCGGGGTAAATGTGTAGCTGCCGGAAGATAAACTACCATTATAAATTACATTTAATAATCGACCGGTAATATCGTATAAACTCAGTTTGACAGAAGCTGAGTTTTGAAGCGAAAGGTAAATCTTATTACTTATGACTTTAACTTCTAATTTATGAGACTCATGCGAACTTGGTTCCTCTACAGCGAATGGACCACAACCAGTTGAATTTGCCATATCATCTAATACCCATACTTTATCACTTCCCTGTGTTCCAACCACTAATTCCACACATTCATCACCATCTACATCAGCAATCGTTATGTCATGAATGTCAAAATCCAATGTCTTTCCCCATAAGAACGAACCATCTTCCCCATTTAAGGCAATAAGAAAGAAATTTGTCATTCCTCCTGCATTTGGTAAAAGTACTTCAATTTTATTATCACTATCAATATCTGCAATTGATACACCACGATGAACTCCACCCGAGGTAGCATTAGTATAACTCCATTTCTGGGTACCGTTTGAACCACTAAGACAATAAACCTTTTGATCACCGCCTCCTACAACCACTTCTACACTTCCATCCCCATCTACATCACCTAGGGCCGATGAAGATGAGATCTGTCCTCCTGTTACATAACTCCATTTAGGAGTACCGGTTGAACCACCAAAACAATAAACTTTTTTGTCACAACTTCCCATAACCAATTCCATACTTAAATCTCCATCCACATCTGCTATTGCTGGTGAAGAGCACACCACACCCCCTGTTACATAACTCCATTTAAGGACACCCGTTGAGCCATTAAGACAATAAGCTGTAGAATCATAACTTCCAACAACCACTTCTAGATCCAAATCACCATCTATATCACCTATAGCCGGCGAAGACTGTATCATACCTCCTGTTGTATAACTCCATTCTAGAGCACCAGTTGAGCCATTAAGACAATAAACAGCAGCATCATCACTCCCCACAATCACTTCTACATTTCCATCTACATCTATATCACATAAGGCCGGCGAAGAGACCCCACCTCCTGTTGTATAACTCCATTCCAGAGCACCAGTTGAACCATTAAGGCAATAAACTTTTTCGCTTCCCAGAACTACTTCTACACTTCCATCTCCATCTACATCACCTATGGCCGGAGAAGAATTTACTACATTCCCTGTCACATAACTCCATTCCCGGGTACCGGTTGAGCCATCAAGACAATAAACTTTTCTGTCATAACTTCCTACAAGCACTTCTACGTTCCCATCCCCGTCTACATCTGCAACTGCGGGCCCACTACTTTCAACCCAGTTTCCTGTCACATATGACCATTTAATATCCGGCAGCCCCATCATAGCACCTTTCATCCGCTGAAAATGTGTGTTTTCAAGTGTTCCACCATATTTATGCCAATCCCCGTAGGTAGAGGCAACATTTAAGATAAATAATATTACAAGCATCTTAACTTTTTTATATATTTATAATCATAAAAGTCAAGAAAAAGAATTTATAGCATTACTACCTAACTCAAGCCAAAAGTTTAATTTCCTTGACAGATACCACAAACTTTGTTATGTTCCGAAACAATATTTGATATAAAATTTTAGTAAAAATGAGAAACTTGCTTATACGTTAAATAACAATGAAAACGAGAATGAAAATAGCAACAAAAGGGTTAAACTGGATGACTTTGGTAGATACCGGTATTGGTGTAGTTGCATATTACCTTGCATTTGTATTAAGATTTTCAACATTTTCATTAGGACATCAGTTCACCTTATTTTTACAAACTTTGCTAATTGTAGTATTGATAAAATTTGTTATATTTAGCTTTTTTGAAGTCAACAGAGGAATTTCAAAATATATCTCCATTGAAGATTTAGTAAGCATATTTAAGGCAACATCTTTTAGCACAATAGCTATAACTATTGTAATGTTCACAGTTTTCCCGGGATATCCAAGGTCAATACCAATGATTGATTGGTGTCTTACGATTGTAATGGTAGGTGGCTTCAAGATTATTCCAAGAGTATATAGTGAATTCGTTAAAGTTTCTTCCCCCTCCTTAAAAAGAATTTTGATTGTAGGCGCTGGAGATGCAGGAACGATGATACTAAGAGAAATAAAAAATAATTCGGCTTTACCTTACAAAGTAATAGGTTTTATAGATGACGAAAAAGCTAAACAAGGGAGAACAATACAAGGAGTTCCTGTAATAGGGACAAGATACGATATTCAACATTTTGTCCGTAGATATAAAATCGGAGAAGTTATAATTGCCATACCATCCGCCCCCGGCAATGAATTACGAAATATCGTTATGGAATGCAAAAAGGCAAAAGTAACGTTCAAAACCGTTCCATCTCTCAGCGAAGTAATTACCGATACCGTATCACTTTCCCAACTTAAAGAAGTAGATGTTGAAGATTTACTTAGAAGATTACCTATAAAATTAGATACAAGTCTCGTATCTTTACACATATCGGGCAAGAAAATTATGGTAACAGGCGCAGCAGGGTCAATCGGAAGCGAATTGTGTCGCCAAATAGGAAAATTCAACCCCGAAGAACTTATTTTAGTAGATATGGCAGAAACTCCTCTTTTTCACATAGAACGTTCATTAAGAAAAAACTTCCCGGGCCTAACCATAACACCTTTTCTTATTGATATAAAAGACAAATATCAGGTAGAACAGGTAATACAACTAAAGCCTGATATAATTTATCATGCCGCTGCTTATAAACACGTTCCCCTGTTAGAAAGAAACTGGAGCGCCGCAATAAAAAATAATATATTTGGCACAAAAAATCTTGCCGATATCGCCAAAGAATATGAAATAGAAGAATTTGTTATGGTTTCTACGGACAAAGCGGTAAATCCCATAAACACTATGGGACTTTCTAAAAGACTGGATGAAATTTATGTCCAATCGTTAGCCAAAAACTCAAAAACTAAATTCGTTTCCGTCAGATTTGGAAATGTCCTTGGTTCCCAGGGAAGTTGTATCCCCATTTTTAAAAACCAATTAATGGCAGGCGAGCCTATTACCATTACACATCCCGATATGAGAAGATATTTTATGACCATCCCCGAAGCTTCCCAACTTATCATACAAGCAGGAACAATGGGGAAAGGCGGAGAAATATTTATTCTTAGAATGGGAGAACCGGTAAAAATAGTTGACCTTGTAAATGACCTTATCACCTTATCCGGCCTGAATAAAGAAGATATTAAATTTTCATTCGTAGGTTTAAGACCCGGGGAAAAACTCGATGAAGAACTTATCGGAAGAGGTGAAAAAGTTAAAATGACTCCTGATGAAAAAATACTTGTATTGGAAACAAAAAATAATCTTTCTCCTGAAGAAATAAGTGAAGGGTTGAGAATACTTAAACAATATTTAGACTACGGTGATATGAAAAATACAATCGCTCAGGTTAAACATATGATTAGTATTTATTCGTAAATGATTTTATCCTCAAAACTTATATCAAATGTTAAGTATAAGTAAAATATTTATTCTTCTTGGAAGTATTTTTATTATCTGCGGTACTTTATTGTTTATATTTACCAAATTTGGATTAGAAAAATTACCGGGCGACATTAAGATTCAACATAATAATTTTACGTTCTATTTTCCTATCGTTACCTGTATATTATTATCTGTGGTTTTAAGCCTGATTTTTCACTTTAAAAAAAAATGAATCCTACACCCGATGAATTATCCGGAATCCTTTACGATTGCATAAATATACAAGAAATCTCCATTGAAGACGATGTCACAATAATTCGTGGCACTATAATCGGAGATAAAACATTCGCATTAGACACTATTAGTAAACGCTTAACACCTTATAATCTATTACCATTGTTCTCACAAAAAGATGATTTTCAGACTATTATTAAACTTATTCCTGCCCCTGTAATTAAAATGGAAAAACGATGGATTAATCTTTTACTTTTAATTCTTACTTTTCTCAGCACAATAGGAGCAGGTATTCTTCTTACAATAGGTTTTTTCAAAACCCTAGGTCAAACTTATCAAACGACCCAACTCATAATTTATGGTGTTTTATTTGCCTGCTCTATGCTTATAATACTTGGAACTCACGAACTTGGACATTATTTTGCCTGTAAAAGGAGAGGAATTTCTGCCACGCTTCCTTATTTTATTCCTGCTCCATTTTCGCTATTCGGAACATTAGGAGCTATAATAAAAATAAAATCCCCTATACAAGACAGAAACGGTTTAATTGAAGTTGGCGCCGCAGGACCTATCGCCGGTTTTATACTTACCATTCCCATTGCCATAATAGGTTTAAAGTTGTCTAAAATAACATTAATCGGTCTTGGAAACCAAACTTTTATGGGCAACTCTTTGCTTTTTTCCATTTTAACGAAATTATTTGCCCCAACTATTCCTTTTGGTTATGATGTCGTATTACATCCAATAGCTTTCGCCGGTTGGGTAGGTGGATTTATTACGGCACTTAATCTATTGCCTGTCGGACAATTAGATGGCGGACATATAATTTACGCTCTTATTGGTGAAAAAAATAAATTTGTAGCATGGGCAATAATAGGAATTATATCAGTACTTGGGTTTTATTGGCAAGGATGGTTTTTCTGGGTGCTTTTCGTTCTCTTGGTAATAAAATTAAGACATCCTGCACCGTTAAATAATATAAGCCAGTTAGATACAAAACATAAAATTGTCGGAATCGTAGCTCTGGCAATATTTGTTTTAACTTTCGTCCCTGTCCCTTTTAAAATGCAATGATTATACTAATACTTTTTTTATTATTACCTTCGGAACTCTATAAAGAAGCACATAAAGCTTATAAATCCGGAGATTTTGAACTCGCAGGCAAAAGATTTGAACGTCTCTTGGTTAATTATCCTGATAATGTACTTGCTCCCGAAGCTATGTTCTGGACGGCAAAATTGAAATCCAATCCCGATAAAGCAATGGAGTATTACACGAAACTTGTATCTTTATATCCGGAAAGTAATTTTGTCCCCGAAGCATTATACAATATTGCCCAATATTATTACGCTGTGGAAGATTATAATTCGGCAATTAAATTTTATAATGACCTTATAAACAAATATCCTTCTAATATATATAGTAAATATGCTTATGAACAGTTAAAAATCTTTTCTACTTTAATATACATTCAGGTAGGAGCTTTTTCATCTAAAGAAAATGCTATAAAACTTCAACAAGAAATCACACCCATTTTATCTTCTGATAGTCTTTCAGGTAATGAACTTTCTGTTCAAATTAATCAGGAAGTCAATCTTTACAAAGTTAAAATAGGTCCCTTTAATTCTGAACTGGAAGCAAGCGAATTTTTATTAAGAAGCAAAATAAACGGATTTGTTATGAAACGCAAATAATTATGGAAACCTCTACCCCGCTTTTAGAACAATGGCATAAGATAAAAAAACAATACCCGGATGCCATAATACTCTTCCGTCTGGGTGATTTCTATGAAACATTTTATGAAGATGCTGTTTTGGCATCAAAAATTCTGGGAATAACTTTAACACAGAGACAATCCGGGGTTCCACTTGCCGGAATTCCACATCACGCAGCAACTCCATATATTGCCAAACTTGTTAAAGCAAATTATAAGGTGGCGATATGCGAACAGCTTGAACCGCCTCAACCCGGGAAACTCGTTAAAAGAGATGTAATAGAAGTAATTACCCAGGGAACTCTAGTCGAAGATGCATTACTCGAAGCAACAAAAAATAATTATCTGGCATCGATTTATCAGAATGATACAAATTACGGGCTTGCCCTGATAGACTTATCTACAGGAGAATTCAGAGTCACCGAACTTAATAAAGAAGAACTAATAGATGAACTGAAAAGATTATCCCCGGGAGAAATTATTACCTCCGTAGAATTTGATTTTATACAAACTTCCAAAATAGATGCTTATAAATTTAATTACGATATTGCAAAACAAGAACTTGTTGAACATTTTAATGTAGCCTCTTTAGACGGTTTCGGATGTAAAGACTTGTCCTTTGCCGTCTCGGCTGCAGGAGCTGCTTTATCTTACCTTAAAGCAGTAAAAAAATCGTCCCTCCCCCACATCAATCCACCCAAACCATACTTTTTATCTAAATATCTTCTCCTTGACGAACCAACAAGAAAAAACCTTGAACTTATACAGAAAATTAATAATACCGAAGGCGAAGGGACACTTCTATGGGTATTGAACCATACATATACTCCGATG
This sequence comes from bacterium, assembly GCA_028716385.1. Taxonomy (GTDB): domain Bacteria; phylum Hydrothermota; class UBA3073; order JACQXS01; family JAQTXJ01; genus JAQTXJ01. Next base: position 313,418 of record JAQUPX010000002.1, read on the forward strand.
GGAATAAGGCTGCTTAGAAATTTTATTCTTTTTCCTCTTATTGACGTAAAAGAAATAAATAATAGGCTTGATAAAGTAGAATACTTCGTCAAAACCCCATCTTTTTTAGAGCAATTTACAGACATAATTTCATCCAATGCCTGCGTATCAGACCTTGAAAGACTCGCCACAAGAGTTTCTATGGAAAGGGCTACCCCGAGAGACATTACGGCTATCTCAAATACCTTAAAAATTTTGCCCGGGATAAACGCCATACTTCCTAAAGAGTTTGAAAGCTATAAAATGCCTGACTTAAAAGATATTGCTCAATACATTGAAAAGGCTATCGTCGCTAATCCACCTCCAACCATAGAAGACGGCGGAGTTATAAAACAGGGGTTTAATAAAGAACTTGATGAAATACGGGAACTTTCTTATTCCGGTAAAAAATGGGTCTCGGATTTTGAAGCGCGTGAACGAAGCAGGACAAAAATACAATCCCTGAAAGTCGGATTTAACAATACTTTTGGGTATTATATAGAAATTACAAGGTCACATCTTAAACTTGTTCCTCAAGACTATATAAGAAAACAGACTACGGTAAACTCCGAAAGATTTATTACGGAAGAACTCAAACAATATGAGTATAAAATACTTTCTGCAGAAGAACGCATAAAACGGATGGAATACGAGATATTTTCCGAAGTACGAAAAAAAGTTGCTTCAGAAGTCCATAAAATCCAGGATACTGCCAGAAAACTTGCAGAACTGGATGTTTTTGCATCATTCGCTTTTGTGGCAACCCAAAACAACTATGTAAAACCTGAAATAACTGAAGAAAATTCCATTATCATTAAAGATGGGAGACATCCCGTTGTAGATAAACTGATTTCAAAAGACGAATTCATCCCGAACCCAACTATATTAGATGACGAGCAACAGGTTTATATAATTACGGGACCCAATATGGCAGGGAAATCAACATATTTAAGACAGGTCGGGCTAATAACTCTTATGGCTCAACTTGGTTCTTATGTTCCTGCATCTTATGCCAGGATAGGAGTAAGAGACCGCATATTTACGAGAATCGGAGCAAGTGATGACCTTTCACGGGGCGTGTCCACTTTCCTTGCCGAAATGAACGAAACTGCAAACATATTGAATAATGCAACAAATAGGAGTCTTGTTTTGCTTGATGAAATAGGAAGGGGAACAAGCACTTATGATGGGATGTCAATTGCATGGGCAGTTGCCGAATACCTGTTGCAAAAAATCGGGGCTAAAACACTTTTTGCAACCCATTATCACGAATTATCCGAACTTGCCACAATCTTTTCGGAAATAAAAAATTATCACATCGCGGTTAAGCGGTATGAGGATAAAATAATCTTTTTACGCCAGTTAAGACCGGGACAATGCGATGATTCCTATGGAATAGAAGTCGCAAAATTGGGAGGAATACCGGCAAAAGTAATAAAACGGGCGCAAGAAGTGTTAGAGTCTCTGGAAATCAAAGAATTAAAATCAAGTAAACTCCGCTCCAAATCAAAACAAATAGACTTTTTTACAACCAATGCTAAACAAGAACCGGACAAACCCAAATCTAAAATATTAGAAACCCTCACAAACATAGACCCCGACAAAATAACTCCCGTAGATGCTTTATTAATGCTAAAAAAACTAAAAGAGATGAGTTAGAGCATATTTACTTGCTCATTTTTATTTTGCATATACCCTTCAGGTACTACTTTTACTCTTGACTTTTTCCATTTCTACCTTAAACGTATCGTAAACTAACTATAATGACAAGAAACGAATTAGAACATAAACTTAAACAGACTTTTAAGCTTGACAGGTTTTATGACGACCAATGGGAGACTATTGACCGAATTTTAAAAGGAGAAAGAGTTTTACTAATTGAAAAAACAGGCTTTGGAAAATCATTGTGTTTTCAATTTCCTGCGACAATTTTCAATGGGACAACTATAGTTTTTTCGCCACTAATTGCATTAATGCGTGACCAGGTAAGAAATTTAAACAATTTAGGCATCTCTGCAAAATGTATTAATAGCGGACAGACACAGGAGGAAAACTCTCAAATTATATCAGAAGCCAAACAAGGAAAAGTTAAAATTCTTTATATAGCTCCTGAAAGGCAAGAAAATAGTGAATGGCTTGAAGCTGCCAGACAAATGAATCTTTCGATGGTCGTTATTGATGAAGCCCATTGTATTTCAGTTTGGGGACACGATTTTAGACCATCGTTCAGACGAATCATAAAATTAGTGAATTTGCTGCCGTCAGGACTTCCTGTTTTAGCAACAACGGCAACTGCTACTAAAAGAGTAGAAATGGATGTTGCTTCTCAAATTGGTGGTAACATTTCAGTTTTGCGAGGAAATTTATTGAGAGATAATTTCAAATTATTTGTTGTTAAAGTTTCATCAGAAGATGAGAAACTTATTTGGCTTGGAAAAAATCTGGATAAATTACCGGGAACAGGGATTTTATATACAGGAACAAGAGTGGATACAGAAATTTATTCTAAATGGTGTGAACATCTTAAATTATCAGCCATAGGATATAATGCAGGTTTAGATAGTGATTCAAGAGTTGCGATTGAAAATGGATTAATGAGCAATAAGTGGAAATGCGTCATCTCTACGAATGCTTTAGGAATGGGAATAGACAAGTCTGATATTAGATTCATTATTCACACACAAATACCGCAAAGCCCAATTCATTATTATCAAGAAATTGGTAGAGCTGGAAGAGACGGGCAAACTGCTTATATTATACTGTTCTACAATCCCGAAGACAAAGAATTGCCGGAGTCTTTTATAGAAGGTGGCAGACCTTCAATTCCAAAATATGAAAAAGTTATCGATGCCATAAAAAATGAACTTTTGGGCGAGAGGGGATTAATGAGAAAAACGAATCTTAAACAAACTCCATTAAACGTTATAAAATCGGACTTAATCGAACAAGGAATCATAAGAGAAGTGACTGTTGGAAAAAGTAAAAAATTTGAATACATCACAAACGCACCTGCGCTTAATACAAAAATTTTTGAAGAATTGCGAAATACTAAAAAAGCAGACTTAGACAAAATGATTGAGTATGTTGAAACTTCTCAATCAAGAATGAAGTTTCTATGTGACTTCTTAGGAGATGTTACAACTCATAATTTCACAAATTGCGACAATACAGGACTAAAAAAAATCACCGTTACTGTTACAGAAGAATGGAAACAGAAACTTCAAGATTTTAGAGAAGATTATTTCCCAATATTAGAAGTTGAAGGTAGAAATTCAAATATAGTGAATGGAGTTGCAGCAAGCTATTATGGGGTTTCAAATGTTGGCGCTGCTTTACATAGAAGTAAATACGAAACAAAGGAGGATTTCCCGGACTTTTTGCTCAAACTTACATTGAAGGCGTTCAGAAAAAAATTCGGACAAGAAATATTTGACTTTATTGCTTATGTTCCTCCAACAGTATCAGGGGATTTAGTAAAAAACTTTGCTGCCAAACTTTCACAAGTTCTTAAATTCCCTATAACGCACGACTTAGTTAAAGTTAGAGAAACCCGCGAACAAAAAGTATTTGAAAACTACTACTTAAAATCAGATAATGTCAGTGGTGCATTTTCATTCAATCAACCGAATCTATTAGTTGGTAAGAGTATTCTGCTTGTTGACGACATTTTTGACAGTGGTGCTACTGTAAAAGAACTCGGCAAACTATTTACTACCTGTGGAGCAGTTAAAATCGTTCCTGTTGTAATTGCAAGAACTGTAGGAGGAGACTTAATTGTAAAATGACAAAAGAAGCAACATATTGGATAGCGTTGGCACATTTGCCAAAATGGGGTTATTTGAAAATTAATAACCTAATCATCAAGTTTTTTCATGAAGAAAAAATCTCGATAGAGGATTTTTTTAACTTACCTGAATCAATATGGAGCGATAAATATCAACTTACCCCACAAGATATCTCTGATTTACAAAAGGCAAAATCTGAATTGCCTAACAACGCTTTTTTTGCAGAAAATCTTTCAAGTCAGGGGTTTGAATTAATTCCTATTACTTCTCCCGAATATTCAAAAACCTTAAAGCAAAACTTAAAAGCAGCTCATTCTCCTGCTTTGTTGTATATTAAGGGCAACAAAAAAATACTTTATGAAAAGTCTATCGCTATTGTTGGTTCAAGAGATGCAGGAAAAAATTCATTGGAATTTACCGACAATATTGCCAAATTAGCAAGTAAGGATTTTAAAGTAATCGTTAGCGGTTTTGCAAAAGGCGTTGACAAACAGGCTTTAGATTCTGCAATAAAATACACAGGACAAAGTATAATTGTACTTCCTCAAGGTATAACAACTTTTAGTTCAGGCTTCAAGAAATATTACAGACAAATTGTTGACGGTAATATTTTAGTATTAAGCGTATTTCATCCAAAAGCAGTTTGGTCAGCCGGTTTGGCAATGGCTCGCAATCCTGTTATTTATGGACTTGCTGACGAAATATTTGTAGCAGAGTCAAGCCAGAAAGGTGGAACATGGTCAGGTGTAGTTGACGGACTTAGAAAAGGACGTAAAATTTACGTGAGACAACCTGAACCAAACGAAAAAAATGCAAACAATCTTCTTATTCAAAAAGGTGCTATTCCGGTTGACTTCAATGGAGTAGAAAATCCAAATTCTGAACAAATGGCAACAACATCAATTGTAAATAAACCATCTATGGACACTATTGAAGACAGGATTCTAAAAGTATTTAACGGGAAAACACTTTCTGCAAAAGAGATTCTTGAAAAATTAAAATTGGATTTGACGACAAAAGAATTGACAATTTATTTACAGAAAATGGAAACAATTCAGACAGTAAAAAAAGGACAAAAAAATTACTATACCCTAAAAAGCAATCAACAAGAACAACAAACAAAACTTTTTGGGTAGCCCCAAAAGCACTGATTATAAAATCAGGGACAACGATACTGTCCAAAACTGATAAAAAAACTAAAAGAGATGAGTTAAACGGAAGAAACTAATAATCCAACTAAATCCATAAAAAACCGGATAAGTTTTCGTCACAAACTCTAACTAAACAAATCGTCCTTACAGGAGTTCCTTCTTGTTTTTTGTAGTATCCGATGTAACAGGTTTTGTTTTTGCAGTATCCGGTAAGACCGGTTTTATAAGTTGCCCTTTTAGTATTTTCCATGCATTCAATCCGCCCCATAAATTCATAACATTTGTATATCCGGATTTTCCAACTTCCTGAGCAAAAATTGCACTTTCATACCCTGTCCCAGAGTATATTACTATTGATTTGCAGTGTCAGCCAAGAGCACGAGCTTTATTTTTCACCTCAGTAACTTTATCCTTCATTTCAATATAGGGAATGTTAATAGCTTTTCCTATACACCCCTTTGCATACTCTTTTGGTGTTCTAACATCTACCAGAAGAAAAGTTTCGTTACGGTCTAACATTCCTTTAAGTTCATCTGCAATTATATCACGGTACTTTTGGCTATCAGGAAGAAAAGCATAGATAACATCAGGTTTTAAGTTGGAATTCTCTATCCGCAAGTAATTCATTTGATCTAATGATATCGAAGGTATTGAAGGTTCTAAAGTTCTGTTAACGCATCCAAAAAAAATACAAAATACGAAACAAATAAAACTTTTCTGAGCAGCTTCAATAAGCCCAATGGGAATAGCAATAAAATCGGCTTTCATTTTTCGTCTTTTCTTTATCATTTTAACACTATTACTTTTTAATTTATTAATCATCCCTCAAAAGTCAAGGAATATATGCTTTCAATTTGTTAATTCTGGGAACACAACACTTAAGTTTGTCTCAAGCAGAAAAACCTTCAACCTTCAGATTAAAGGATAGCTACCTTTCTACCTTTATCAACCATAAATAAAAAGTTGACTTTTTCGCTAAATAGATACACATATATAGATAATAGATGCTTACTATACTATAATAGAAATGAATCATTTATATCTTAAAAAATATTTACTTAAACTTTTATACACATTATTCCTATTCTTCTTGTTATACCCCCATACTCTATTCGCTGAAGAAATAACAAAAGAAATACGATTCAATAAATCTTCTTTATCCGGCAAAGAAATTAATGGATACCAATTATTATCTTTAAAACCGGATAAACTAACTCCTGGTGCAATATTACATACTACAGAAGCAGGTTCGCCGATGTTACCTTTTTATGAAATTCATATACTAATTCCACAAGATGCTACTGTAAACTCTTTAGAAGTAACTTCTACCAACAATGAAAAACTACCGGATAAATATCTTTTATTCCCTTCTCAACGTCCCCAACCACTAATTTATAATATTCCCGCTCCTAAATTTATTTCTCCCAATCCCGCAATTTACAAGTCATCTATACACTATCCCGGTAATCTAGCAAAGCTTGTAGGGACAGGAAACAAAGGAGGATATAAAATTGCAAGCATCTTAATTTATCCTATCCAATACATTCCATTGGAAAAACAAGTTATATTTTATTCCTCCATAAAAATAAAACTAACCTACAATCACAACTCCCAAACTAACCTTTTGACCCCATTTCAAAAGAATATAATTAAACAGGAAATTAAAAATACAGTATTAAATCCTGAAAATATAGAACTGTATGCACCTTATACAGCAAGCAAACAGAATGAAATTCCATATTGTATAATAACTAATAATGCCTTATCCGTCGAATTTCAACGGCTTGCAGACTGGAAAACCCGTAAAGGAGTTAATTCTAAAGTTATGATTGTAGATTCTATTTACAGCACTTTTTCCGGAACGGACAGACAGGCTAAAATTCGTGAATTTATAAAATACGCTTATACCAACTGGGGAACTCAGTACTTTTTATTAGGAGGACAGTGTGATTTCGAGAACAATGAAGAAATTGTCCCACGAAGAGATGCTTTTTGTATTAATACAGGAATAAGTCCTTATGTAGATGGAGACACCTTGCCCTCTGACCTTTACTACTCTGATTTAGATGGGACATGGGATAAAAACGGGAATGGCACATACGGAGAAATGGACGACAGTATAGACCTTTATTCGGATGTATATGTTGGCAGAGCTCCTGCAAAAGATATAAATCAGGCAAAGATATTTGTAGATAAAGTCCTTGCATACGAAAAAAATCCACTTAAAGGATATGCAAAAAAGATATTACTTGTAGGCGCAGAATTATGGCCATCGAATAATTATAACGGAGATATAGTTAGTGACTCAATAATATTTATTACCCCATCAGACTGGTCAAAAGGCAAATTATATTACAAAGACGGTAATTTATCACGGGATGCAATTGTTGACTCTGTTAATGCCGGATTTGGACTTATCCATTATGCGGCACATGGCGGTCCTCCCGTAATGAGAGTCGCAGGCGAAAGTTTCTCAATCCCTTATGTAGATATTCTTAACAATATTAATAAATTTGGTATTCACAATGCAATTTCCTGCTTTACAGGAGCATTAGATGAAGTGAACAGTACTGAGTATAATTATGATTGTCTTGCAGAACATATAGTAAATAACCCCAACGGCGGAGGCGTAGCCTCCATTATGAATACACGATATGGTTGGGGAACTCCTCCGACAATGGGTATGGCTGAGTTGTTGGACGTTGAATTTTATAACCAATTATTTAACTCGGAAACTTATCACCTCGGTATTGCTCATGCCCTTTCTAAAAACCCATACTGCGGTATAGCTCAAACAGATACCTTCTGGAGATATTCTATTTATGAATTAACATTATTTGGAGACCCGGAATTACCAATCTGGACAAAAGATCCGGAAAATCTGGCGGTTAGTTATCTATCTACTATCGGGACGGGTTCACAAAATTTTAATGTACATTGCTCGCACAATAGCAGCCCTAAGGAAAGCATATTCGTATGCCTTATGAAAGGAACTGAAATCTATAAAACAGGATATACAAATTCGGCAGGCAATGTGATATTTAATATTTCTCCTACAATACCGGGTAATATGTATGTAACGGCAACTGCCCATAATTTTTATCCTTACGAAGGGACATCTACTGTGGTGGGACAGGGACCGTATGTTAGTTATAAAAATCATAACATTATAGATAACATAGGGAATAGAGACAGTACCGCTAATCCGGGAGAAACAATAGATTTATACCTTACATTATGGAACCCGGGAAGTACAACAGCCTCAAGTGTTAATGGAATAATTACAATAAACGATACTCTTGTTTCTAGCATATCCGATACAATTCAAAACTATGGGAACATTTTATCAAAAGATAGTAGTATAAGTTCAGGAACATATAAAATCTCAATTTCACCCAATACCCCTGATATGCATACCATAAAAATTGGTATAAAAATCACTGACAATTCATCAAATACCTGGTATGATAGTTTAAATATTCAGGTTGCTACACCAAAACCTGTTTACCAGTCCTACTTGCTTAATGACTCAGACGGTAGCACTCCTAATGGATATTTAGACCCGGACGAAGAAGCAAAAATTACACCCCGTGTCAAAAATACAGGGACCGGCAATCTGGATTCTGTAAAAGCAGTTTTAAGAACAATAAGTCCCTATGCAACAATTATGGATTCCGTATCAACTTTTGGCAAAATGCCTAACACTGAAACCAAAAACGGAACACCTTTTAAGGTTAAAACAACTTCAAGCATTAATGTCGGAGACAGCATAGTCTTTGCAATACAAACAATAGGATGGAACGGTATAATGCAATACTTAAATTCAGACACGATTATTTTAAAAATTGGTATTCCCGGAGTAATGTATGCCGACCACAATGTAGGAAACATCCAATATACCGTTACTTGTAATGGTATATGTGGATTTACAAAACAAAACGGGGAAGGAAATGGATTAAAATACCCACCTAACGGGCATAATCTTTTATGGATAGGCTCATTGTGGGTTGGAAATTCCCCTAATTATGTGGTAAATAGAGATTTCAATGCGGAAGGAACAGGAGATTGGAAAGAAACCTCAACCCCGGATGGAAAATTACGGATTGGTGGGAACAAATTCTCCAACCAGGATGGAATTGCCATTTATAATGATGCAAATCACCCTACTCCAAAAAACATAACCGTAACTCAATTATCATCAGCTTGGTCTACCTCTCCTTATAATGATTTTGTGGTTATTAAATATAAAATAACAAATAATGGAACTGCAACAGTCAATAATCTTTATGCAGGACAATATATGGACTTTGACGTAGATACATTAAATTCACTAAAAGATAAAGTCGGGATAGATAACTCCAGACATCTGATATATCAATACACAAAGGCAAATTCTAAATGTACCGGTATAAAGTTAATAAGCCCAATTACCCCTACAAATTTGAGTGGTGTCAATAGCGTAACGTATATGTACCCGGAATGGTTTATTCAAGACAGTACTAAAATTAAATTTCTTAATGGAAGTTTAACGTCTACCATTCTTGACACAGCAGATGATTGGGGAATACTTGCTTCGGCAGGACCCTTTAATCTGGATGCAGGGAAAGACACAACAATATCATTTGCAATTATTGGAGGGGACAGCATCGCAGACTTAAAATACAATAGCGATATGGCAGGAGTAATTATCGGCATAGAGGATAAAGAAAAAAATACACCATTGATCTATAAACTATATCCCTGTATGCCAAATCCGACAAAAAACAAAGCTTTTATAATATATTCTGTACCCAAAATATCAGAAGTAAAAATCATAATTTATGATATAACCGGAAGAATTACAAAAAATTTCTTATTTAAAGGCGTACTTCCGGGATTACACAGTACATTATGGGATGGGACTAATTTACACGGGAATAAAGTATCAACGGGAGTCTATTTTATACATTTTATATCTAAGGCGGAGGATTCTCAACATCAGGATGAAAATGAGGTTAAATATAGAAATAAATTAATAATTATACGATAATATCAAGTATATTTATACAAAGTGAGAATTTTCCCTTGACTTTTTAATTATTATTAAGTATAAAACTCCATAAAAAAATGGCAATAGTAGAAGGATATAATTTACCCGATAATCTTTATTATCACGAAAATGGAACATGGGTAAAATTACAAGGAGAAAATGTAAGAATAGGGGTAACGGACTTTTATCAGAAATTAGCAGGAAAAATAACTTACCTTGATTTCCCCTTTGAAAACGATGAACTAATCCAGGGAGACCCCTGTGGTCGAATTCAATTCGACAAACTTATAGCTCCCGTTTCTGGCACAGTTATTACAGTAAATCAAGAATTGGAAGATAATCTTAGTGTCATCAATAAAGAACCTTACGGTAGTGGTTGGATAATAATTGTTAGAACTTCAAACATAGACGAAGAATTAAAAAACCTATATCACGGAGAAAAAGCAGTAGAGTGGTTAAAAAATAAAATTGCAAGTAAATAATTCCCCTTATCAGGAGGTTGAACAAAATGAAGATTACAAAAGTAAACGTAAAACCTATACTTTTACCCTTAAAAGTTCCATTTAAGATTGCTCTTGGAGAAGATGTTGAATACGAAGGCGTAGTTGTAGAAATAGAAACCGACAATGGTTTAACCGGCATTGGAGAAATTTCACCTTCTCATAGAATTACGGGTGAAACAGTAGGAGCTTCAATCAGTATAATGCAAACCGACATAATACCACAAATTATGGACGAAAATCCTTTATTCATAGAAAAACTAATGGATAAAGTCAACGCGAGAATTATATTTAATCCAAGCGTAAAATGTGCAGTTGATATTGCATTACACGATATACTCGGAAAATACCTTGGTATGCCATTAAAAACCATACTTGGGGGATTTAGAGAATCTATAACAACTTCTATTACTATAGGTATAAAGTCTATACCGGAAACTATAGAAGAAGGAAAAAGCTTTGTAACAAACGGAGCAAAAGTAATAAAAGTGAAAATTGGACTAACACCCGAAGAAGATATAGAAAAAATAAGACTACTCCGTGAAGAACTTGGTTACAAGATAGCTATACGAATTGATGCTAATCAAGGATACGAACCACGCACCGCAGTAAAAGTGTTACGGCAACTTGAAAAATATGAAATTGAATTCGTAGAACAACCTGTTGCTTACTGGGATATAAAAGGATTAAAATTCGTAAAAAATAATACTGATATCCCTGTTATGGCAGATGAAAGCATACATTCTATTTATGACGCAATAAACTTAATCCATGAAGAAGCCTGTGATTTATTCAATATCAAACTAATGAAAGCCGGTGGAATAAAAGCAGGAGCAAAAATTGCAGCAATTGCAGAAAGCGCAGGAATTCCATGTATGATAGGATGTATGGTAGAGACAAAAATTGGCATCGCAGCTGCAACGCACTTAGCGCTTGCCACAAAAAACATCAAATACGCTGACCTTGACGGACATTTAATGTTACGAAAAGATGTAGTTGAAGGTGGAGTTTTTACGGAAAACGGTGAAAATAAGGTAACTGAAAAATCAGGATTAGGCGTAACGATGATAGAAAATAATTAATTTTAAACAGGCATCTTATTTTTTGTTCTCTCTCGGTTTTCAACTCTGCGGTGAGAATTTCTTTTAGCTGTTGTTTGTTTTTTATGGCGACGGAGGGATTCGGACCCCCGACACAAGGATTATGATTCCTCTGCTCTGACCAACTGAGCTACGCCGCCATTTGTATTCATATAAAAAATCAACTATTACATTAAATTATTTTTTTCTTCTTGTCAATTGTTAACTTTTTTCTTGTATATAGAACCATATAAACATCCTCAAAGTTCTATATAAATTAGGATTTTAAATAATAGGGACAAAATTCAATTATATTCCTAATGGATTTCTATCACACAGATTTCCAAAATCCGTGCACATTACAATAAACTCTTGCCAATATACTATCAGAGTTCGTATTAAATTCCACTTCAGGTTTGTCTCCGGGTTTCAAAAACTTTAGAAGAGTGCCTTCTCCGGTAACCAGCTCTACCCATTCTATATAATGTTTTTCTTCCATAGGATGAGGAATCGAACCAACTTTAACCTTTATTGTATTTCCGGATTTTTCTACTACGGGAATATGTTTTTCCTTTCCAACATCTTCTGTCTTTTCTTTCAATAACTCCATTGGTTTCCCGCAGCAAACAAGAATTCCACCACCAACATGCAATACTTCTACAATATTTCCACAAACACTGCATTTATATGTCTGAAGTCTTTCTATCATTTTGCCCCCTTACCATCAGTATCGGATCCAGCTTTGCCGGACTTTGTTTGATAATCTTTAATCGCCTCGTGAAGAGCATCAGCCGCAAGATTAGAACAATGCATCTTCTGGGGAGGCAAACCTTCAAGTTCATTAGCCACATCGTTACGGGTTATTTTCATAGCCTCATCAATGTGTTTCCCTTTAGCCATTTCCGTTACCATACTGCTGGTAGCTATCGCGGAACCACATCCAAAAGTCCTGAACTTTATATCCGTTATAATATCATTTTCTACTTTGATGTATATTTCCATTAAATCCCCGCAAACCGGGTTTCCAACTTTCCCATATCCATCGGCATTTTCTATAACGCCTACATTCCTTGGATTCTGGAAATGATCCATAACTTTTCCGGTATAGCCTATTTGTGCCATACAAATCCCCCCTTTCTATAATGGTGATAATTTTCTCAATCTTTCCACCGTTTCTCTTACCGCTTTTACCACAACAGGTATTTCTTCCGTATTATTTGCACGTCCAAGCGTAAGGACCATTGAACCATGAGCTTCTTCGTGTTTTAAACCTATTGCCAGTAAAGTATGCGACGGTTCCAATGTTTTTGAAGAACATGCTGAACCTGTTGCTATTTGAATGCCATACATATCCATATTCAATAAAATACTTTCGCCTTCTATGCGATTAAACCTGAAACTTGCCTGATAGGGTAATCTCCGGGTAGGATGTCCCGTAAGATAAGAATTTTCTATTTTTAATACTCCATCAATAAGTTCGTCTCTCATTTTTATAAGCCTTTTTGCTTCTTCATCCATTTCTTTTTTTGCTATTTTTGAAGCTTCTCCCATACCGGCAATCGCAAGTATATTTTCGGTTCCCGAACGTATCCCCTTCTCCTGCCCTCCACCCAAAATCACCGGTTGAATTTTTATCCCCGGTTTTATATATAAAGCACCTGCTCCCTGTGGACCATACATATCATTAGACGATAACGTCAACAAATCTATCCCGTCTTTTTGCACATCTATCGGGATATGTCCTGCTGCCGCAGTTGCATCACTGTGAAAATAGCCGCCCATTTTATGAACCGTTTCGCTTATTTCTTTTACGGGTTCTATAGTCCCTATTTCACTGTTTGCATACATTACGGAAGTTATTACAACATCGCTGTTCAGAATATTACTTAACTTCTCAATATCTACAATGCCTTCCGAGTTTACGGGAACGGTATTAAACTCAATCCCATTTTTCAGAAGTTCTTTCATAGAATTAAGAACCGAAATGTGCTCTATATCACTGGAAACAACTCTTTTCTTCTTTTCTTTATTTCTAAACGCCACTCCTTTAATGGCTAAATTATTGGTTTCTGTCGCTCCACTGGTAAATATGATACAATTTTCATTTTCCGCATTAATAAGTTCCGCAACTTTTACTCTTGCTTCTTCAATAATTTTTTTAGCTTCTAATCCTGCAGAATGCAGAGATGAGGGATTACCAAAAGTATCTTTAAGGCATTCCCTTATAAATTCGGATACTCTCGGTTCAACAGGCCTTGCAGAAGCATTATCAAGATATATGTTTTTCATTTGATTAAAAACTAATAACTCTATCCGCTTCAAGAGCTAAATCATTAAGTGTTGCCGCCCCGGAAATTTTTGCTTCGGGAATAAAATCTCCCCTTGCCATTCCGAAAAGTTGTGTGCTCTGTTCACACACAAACAACTTAACTCCGGCAGCTATTGTCTGGTCTATAAACTTCTTAACCGGAGGCATATTTCCTATTTTAATTTTTTCTGCCTCACCTTTTTTAACAACCGTTACTCCTTTTATAAGAAAAAATATGGATGCCTCCACATTCATAGAAGCAGCTGCAATTGAGAGCACAAAAGGAGCATATAAACGTTCAGGCGTATCTACTCCACTGGTTTGTACATAAAGTATCTTGCTCATAGTTCTCCTTATATTAGTTAAGCTTTTTTATAAAAAAAGTCAATATCGTTTCTTCTTTTTTGAATTCAACAATCTCCTGTCCCATTCTTTTCGCCCATCTTTTTATATCTTCTTCCGCTGCAGGGTCATCCGTTGTTACTTTTAATATCTTTCCTATATCAAGCTTTTCTATTTCTTCTTTTGTCATAGCAATAGGCATAGGGCAGTAAAGCCCGATACAATCTAATTCGGCGTCCGCAGTAATATTTGACATTTCTACTTTCTCCTCGATAGCTCTTTATCAAATACCGCTAACTTACTTTTAGAATTGCCTATAAGTTTAAGTCTTTTAACAATCTTACTTGCATTTTCTTCTTCCTCAACCTGTTCTTTTACAAACCACTGCAAAAAAGCTTTTGTTTCAGAATCTTTTTCCCTTACGGCAAGTTCAACAAGTTTATTTATTAATCCTGTCACCCTTTTCTCATGGCCATAAGTATCTTCAAACACATCTAGCGGAGATTTCCAGTCTGAAGGTGGAGAAGCAATACCTGAAAGTATTACTCTATTTTTTTGTTCAACCAGATAATTAAACATCTTCATCGCATGCTCTGATTCTTCCCGCGCTTGAATTTTCATCCAGTTAGCAAACCCGCTAAGATTAATAGACTCAAAATAAGTAGACATAGATAGATAAAAATAAGAAGAATATAGTTCCCAATTTATTTGCTTATTTAATGCTTTTTCCATTTTCTTTTTAATCATAATTTTACCTTCCAATCCTATTCCATTTTATCAAACTGGTCTTTACCAACTCCGCATAACGGGCATACCCAATTATCCGGTATTTCTTCAAAAGGTGTCCCGGGCGTTACTCCGGAATCAGGATCACCTGCGTCAGGGTCATAAATATACCCACAAACTTTGCATATATATTTATCCATTTTCTCTCCTTTCTACCCGACTTTAGTCGAGGGTTCTTGGGCTTTAGCCCTTTTTATTTCCTATTTTCTTTTCTCGCCATCAGTATCTTATATCCCTTTATGGTTTTCTAAAACACTATCTGCCAATCTATCCAACGCATCAAAATCTTCTTTCTTGGGTAAACCTTTACATAATACGGCATCCAATATTTTTACTTCCAATCCTGAAATAATACTTGCAAGCTGTTCAACCGTCTTTCCACCCCAACCATAAGAACCAATTAAAGAAACAAATTTTAATTTAGGTCTTAATATTTTCACAAGATAAGTCGCATAAACGGCAAGCGGATGCGCTCCGGCTAATACGGTAGGCACACCTATTACAACGGTAGCAGCATCTACTAAAGACATTGCCAATTCTCCTATGTCACTGTCTGCAAGGTTAAACTGCTTGACGGTTACCCCTTTTGCAATCAAAGATTCTGCAAAATACTCTACCATTTTTCTTGTGCTGTTATGCATACTAACATAAGGAATTACAACTATGTTTTGCGGTGCATCAAATATCCAGTGTTTATAAGCATCAATTATAAAAGTAGGTTTATTGTGCATAGGTCCGTGACTTGGAGATATAATATCTATCTTTATATTCTCTACTTTTTCCAAATTCTTCTGTATTATCGTTCTAAAAGGCATCATAATCTCTGCGTAATACCTTTTAGCAGATTCATAAATCTTTGTTTCATCTTTTACAAATAAATCACTTGTTGCCAAATGAGCGCCAAAAAGGTCACACGAAAATAAAATTTTGTCTTCTCTTAAATACGTTATCATTGTTTCAGGCCAGTGAACCCAGGGGAAATGTATAAATTCAAGTGTTTTATCACCTAATGACAACGTTTCTTTATCTTCTACACATATAATTTTATCTTCAGACACTTCCAATAAATTAATAAGCATAGTTTTGCATTTGGAAGTAGTTATTACTTTGGCTTCCGGATATATTTTTAAAATATCGGGCAAACTACCGGAATGGTCTTGTTCGGCATGATTTATTATAACATAATCTATTTTTTTTACGCCTAACTGATTCAACCTATCTATAAGGATATATGTTTTAGACGGGTCAACTGTATCTACCAATGCCGTTTTATCACTACCTTTAATTAAATAAGAATTATAACTTGTTCCGTTTGGCAAAGGTATAAGTTCATCAAATAATCGTCTATCCCAATCAACAGCTCCAACCCAGTAAACATTTGGCTTCAATTCTCTCGGATTCATTTTAACCTCACTTTCATTTTATTAAGCTCTTATCATTACTAACATCATTTTATATTGCGTTATTGCTTTTAAAGCGTGCGGCTGATTAGCCGGCATTATCATCATCTCCCCCGCTTTTACTATTGAAGGTTTCCCGGATATGGTAATTTCCGCTTCCCCATCAATGATACAAACCATAGCATCAAAAGAAGCAGTATGTTCGCTTAATCCTTGTCCCTTGTCAAAAGAGAATACCGTTACCGTTCCTATTTTTTTATCTATAATAGTTTTACTTACAACGGAATCCTTTTGATATTCTACAAAATCAGCTAACTTATGTGGCTTTAGTGATAAACATTCCGAACATAATTGTTTCTTATCGCATTCCATTTTACCTCCAATCTTAAGGCAATATTTCTTTTATATCCTTTTCCGGTTCACTTATAAGTTTTATATCATAATTATCCTGAAGAACTTTTAATATATCTTCATTTACCCACGCCGGCAATATTGGGCCAAGATATATTCCTTTTATCCCAAGCGACAAAAGACTCCATAAAATAGCTACTGCTTTTTGTTCTGTCCAGCTCAATACAAGAGTCAACGGCAATTTATTAATTTCCACTCCAAACAACTCGGAAAGCGCAGCAGCAATTTCAATCGCCACTATTGAATCGTTACACTGACCTAAGTCTATCAATCTTGGGATACCTTCAATATCGCCTAAATCCAAATCGTTTATCCTGTATTTTCCACAGGCAAGAGTAAGAATAATCGTATCTTTGGGTAGTTTTTGTGCAAATTCCCTATAATATTCGCCTTTCCCAATCGGAGAATCACATCCACCTATAAGGAAGAAATGACGGATTTTTCCGCTCGTTACCAGTTCTTTTATTTTTCCCGCAAGAGACATAATAACCGATTTGGAAAATCCTGTTGTAAATACCACATCTCCCTTGCTTTCTTCAAGCTCGGGCAAAGATTTTGCTTTTTCTATAACAGGCGCAAAATCATAATTATCTATATGTTTTACATCGGGCAATCTTACGGGACCGGTTGTAAACATTCTATCTTTATAATCGTCTTTTGGTATAAGAGCGCAATTTGACGTTGCAAGAATAGCCATTGGATACTGTGAAAATATTTTTTTCTGGTCAAACCACGCTTTTCCAATATTACCAACAAGATGTTTGTATTTTTTTAATCCGGGATAACCATGAGCAGGCAACATTTCAGAATGGGTATAAACGTTTATTCCCATACCTTCCGTTTGCTTTAGTAAATGTTCAAGCGCTTTTAACCCGTGCCCCGTAACTATAATTCCACGGCCTTTAAATATTCCCGTTTGAACTTTAACCGGAATAGGTTCCCCGTAAGTATCAATGTATGCTTTTTTCAGGAGTTTCATTGCCCGTATATTCATTTGTCCTGCTTCAACTGCCAATTGAACATAACTTCCGGCATCAAAATTTACGTTCGTAAACGTAGAATAAAATGCTTTTTCCAAAAAACCATCTATCTCGGGATCGGTAAATCCAAGCTCTCTTGCATGATATAAATAAGCAGATATTCCCTTAATTATAAATATTAAATTATCAAGTAATTTTGCTACCGTAGGAACTTTTCCACATACACCCCTTACGGTACATCCCGTTCCGTTTGCAGTCTGTGAACACTGATAACAAAACATATCTATACTTTTCTGTCGGCAGTCAGTTTTTTCCATCGTCTCCCCTTTAGCTGCTATTTTTTGTTACTTTTCTTTATAGTTTTTTTATTACAACCTGAACATACTCCGTATAAATACGCCTGAATTTCTCCGACTTTGCACCCTTCGAGTTGTCCGGCTTTCACTATTGGACAGGTATTTATACATTCGGATTCAATATCAATTATACTATCACATTTCAAACACAAAAAATGATGATGATTCTTGGAAGTAAAATCAAAACAAGCTTTTCCCCTTTTTCTTATTGAAAGTTCCTGAATATATCCATTTGCTTTCAATAATTCTAACGTAGAATATACGGTAGCGATAGACATAGAAGGATATTTTTCTTCAAGCGCCTTATAAACATCTTCTGCAGTGGGATGATTAAGATTATTCTTCAAAAACTCTATTATCGCCATTCTTTGGGGAGTCAAAGTTATCCCCTTTATCTTCAAATCTTTAATAATATATTTCATAGTATTTGTGAAATTAAATTAAAATAATACTTTGTCAAGAAGAATTTTAGAATTAAAATGATTTCAAATTAAGAATCATACCTGAACGGCTCTTTCTAAAGTAGAATCAGATATTTTTACTGTTTTTGCACTAATTCGGCTATTCGTTCTCCGAGTTTTATGCATTGTTTACTGCTTCGTTCATCAGGACTTTGAATAGCGACAGGTCCATAATGGTCGCCTTCGGATGTTCCTTTTATTATCATACCGTGAATCAGCATGCATTTTAGTATATCCATTATTGTAGTTTCGTTTCCACCACCTATATTGTAAGAAGAAGCAAATGCGCCACCAATCTTGTTTTCTAGCTTTCCGTGCAACGTTACGCTATCATCAAACAGCTTTTTTATTTCCGCTGACATAGAACCATAATACACGGGAGACCCCACTATTATGCCTTGAAAATCCAATAATTCAACGACTTTAACATCTTGAACTTTTTTACATACAACATCAACTCCTTTATTTTCAACTCCTTGTTTTACGAGTTGAGCCATTTTTTCTGTATTCCCGGTTCTTGAATAATAAATGATTAAAACTTTTGCCATATATCCCTCCCCTTATATTTTCAACTTTTTACTCTTTTCGTAGCCCTATCCATAAAAATTTCTTATAAATATCGTGTGTAGCGAATATTCTGGTTATTGTAAAAGCTACCACGGCTTTAGTTACTATAATCCATATGAGGTTGCCACCTAAAAGTCCGAAAAGCATCGTATCTTCCACAGCCGCATGCGCTATACACAAAAAAGTAGTTATTAAACATACATCCCTATGATTAAGTTTTTGATTTTTTGTAAGTTGGAAAAGTATCCCCGCGCTGTATGCGATTCCAACAAGAAAAGCTATAATCCAAGGCACAAATGCAGAATCACTGAAACCGATTATTTTAGTGACTACTTTAAATTTTTGCTTTATAACGCTCTTGTGCTTCCACAACATTACCAATTCATACATTAACATTATTAGAAATATAATAACTACTATCTGAAGGCAGGTAATTCCTATCTTTTGAAAACTTTTAAGCCATGAAAAATCGGTTGCTTTATAATATGGACTTAATCTTATGCCTTTTATGTTTTGAGGTAGTATAAGATTTATCAGAATCCCTGTTATTAGCCCGACGGTTATTCTATAAAAAGCAATTCTAAAATTTGCCATTTTTAATTTTATAAGAACTCCGGTTTCTACGATTAAATTGTGAGATATTCCTATTACAATTCCAAGAATTGTAACCTGTCTTGGAGTCAAATCAAATGCAGCCATTGTTCCAAGCGCCGCATATATGTTATTTGTAAATCCAGCAATCAGAGTAATAGCCGTTTCTCCCGGAAGTCCTATCAATTTCATCATTGGGGCAAAAAATGGAGCAATAAAATCAATAAATCCTATTTTTTTAAGAAAAATAGTTAACAGGGATAACGGAATATATACCTGTATTAACATCCATGAGACTTTTAATGAATCTTTTAATGCCCTTGAAAAAGCTTCTTTCATATATTCTATGTCAGAAAAATAATGGCAGAACCCGCAACTGCAATAAGAGTTCCGATTACTGCCCGAAAAGTAACCTTTTCCTTAAAAACCCAGTATGCTACCGGTAATAACATAATAGGAGGCAATGCCATAAGTGTTGAAGCTATACCAATACTTGTCCATTTAATCGCAACCATTGACATCCATATTCCTAAAAATGGTCCCCCGAATGCAGCTCCGGCAATAAACAAATTGGCTTTCTTATTATTTAATTTTTGAAATGTTTGTTTAACGTTCCCGCTAAGAAGAGTCCATCCCCATATAACAATTGCCCCTGTTAATACTCTTATTAGAGTTACCGATAAGCCTGATAATTCTCCCATACCTTTTTTGGCAACTACAAGACCTATTGCCTGTCCAAAAGCTCCTCCAATAGCACATAGAAGCCCTATTTTAAGTTGTTTTAAGGCGGCAAGGTATTTTTTACGGTCAGATATGCCTGATAAAAAATTCTGTTTTTGCATAAGCACTATAATTATACCGCTTATGGTTAAAAATATGGCAAATATTTCAATAGGTTTTAATGTTTCTTTTAAAAATACCCATGCTATCAATGCGCTTATAATGGGAACAAGAGACATAATCAACATAGATAATTGAGTCCCGATAAGAACAAAAGACTGAAAAAGAAAAGCGTCCCCCAGAACAAGCCCGATTATACCTGACAAACCAAGCCATCCCAGTTGAGATAATTCAATATGAATTGGGAAAAAGTGTCCCTCTATAAAAAAATGAGCAATTAAAAGATAAAAAACTGCTACGGCTAAACGTGTCCTGTTTACGACTCCGGCGCCAACATATCTTGAAGCTATCGTAAAAGCAGTGGATGTAAAAGTCCAGCACAAAGCAGTAGCTAATGCCGCAAATTCGCCTGTATAAGTATTTGCCATCTTTTTAAGACTTTAGTATAATAACAACTTTCAAGACGTCAATGTTTTTCAATTTTCTAAATTGGGAAAAAATTAGGTTCGTAATTTTTAGGGGATAGTTTTTTCTACAACGCTTATGTTTTGTTTAAACTTGTAACTCAAGCATCCTGATTGGGATTCGCTTAAAACTCAGGAGAAAGCGAAATATAATAACACGGTCTTGAAATGCTATGTGTTAAATCCGTGCTCCAGGCGCAATCAATCTTTAAGTAGAATTGATACAAATTCATTCTTATGCCTGTTCCGAAGCTCATTTTCAAATCTTTTAACTCACCATCCTGCATAATTTTCATTTTACTGAAATTGAAATCATCTTTCCCATAACCAAAATCCACAAAGCTTCCACCTCTTATTCCACCTAATACAAGGGGCAACGGAAAAGCTATTTTTATTTCATCTATAAAAGGATACCTGAACTCCATACTAAAAAGTCCAAGATTCCGGCCTTCTACCCAATCTACGCCCCATCCCGTTCTCAAATAATCTGCATCAGTAATATGTGTAGATATTTCATCTCTTCCCCATATTCCAATGTTCATCAATCTCGTAGCAAAAGAAAAATTATTCGTTATCCTCAAGTATTTTCTTAAATCTATTGAATAAAGATTGTATGCACGGCTATATCTCCCCCCCGGCATATCTTCCAATGGTAATTTACTATTTAACGAAATTTTCATTCTTTCGCCATTATACGGACCAGTTTGATTCCATATTGAATTATCCAGAACAAAAGAAATGCTAGGACCTGTAATATAATACCAGGAAACTCCCAAACTACTGTCCGTAATTCCATCCGTATAAAAGTCTTCTTCCTCTGTAAGAAATCCTTGCCAGTCTAATTCTATTCTTCTGAATTTATCCAACGGATATTGAGCTAGAAACGCCCCCCCTGTTTCACTATGTTTTTCCCACTCATAATAAGAATAGGTATAATACCCGTATTCTTCTCTTGCAAGAGCAAACCCATAATCCCAACGATGTGGACGGTACAAATAACTCACATAAAAGTTACCCAATAAATTATCGGGACTATTTGATTGCAGATAAAGCTGATGGTTACCGGCCCAATCAGACATCAAAAACTCTGCATATATGGAACTTCCACTTGAAGAATAAGCTAATCCCCCGCTTGCCCAATCCGGAGTAAGTCTTAAACCAAGCTTTTTCCCCGAGTCCGGAGTCGTATCCTTATTAATTATATTATATTTTAACGAGAAAACTTTTTCAGAATCAGATGTAAATCCTTTACTTGTGGGATTCTTTATGGCATATATATCCCATCCACTTTTACAATACAATGAAAATGCAAGATATTTGCCATCTCTTGTCACAGATGGAGTAAAAACGCCTCCGATAACATCCGTAAGCTGTAATAATCTTTTGTCCAAACTATGGAATACAAATAAATTATTCGCACCCGTATAATTCGATACAAATAAAATACAAGTATCTCCCGTTGAATCTCCGATTACTTGCATAGGCGATACTACACAACTCGCTCGTGGCATATTTATAGGCATTTTTTCTACTACATTATCAAAAGCTCCTGCACGAAATACCGAATAATAACCATATCTCCATACACTATCTTCATAAGGTCTATCGGACGAGAACAGTATATATTTTCCGTCTAATGACCACGAAGGTGTCATATCATCATACATATCTTCCGTAATTTGTTCCATATCACCACTTTTTAAGTCAATAACATATATATCGGCAGAGCCTTCTTTCACTCCTCGTATGGCTATTTTTTTACCATCAGGGGAAAATGCCGGGGAAAAGACCCTATCTAACTCAGGTATAATTTTCTTTGTTATTTTACGACTATGTGGATTCATAATATATAAAACATCTTTACCTGCGTTTTTTGCAACCATAACTATTTTCTGATTATCAGGAGACCAACCTATTCCGCCTTGCATAATATGAAACGATTCAAATGCCTCTGTTTTACCGCCTCCTATTAATTTAGCTTTTACGTCACCGTTTATTGCGGACATCAAATAAAGACTTTCATAATCATCCCTATCGGAAAAAAATGCTATTTCACTTCCATCCGGAGATATTACGGGACTTGTGTTAAATGCATATTTGCCATCTCTATCCGTAAGTTGCCTGGTGTTTTCAGGAACAGGTAATTTGCCGGCACATTCTTTCCAATATTTAGTTTTTAATTCCTGCATCCATAAACGATTTAATTCTTTTTCATCTATTCCGAGGACCGATTCCAGCGAACCTTCAAAATTTCCTATTATACCCTGTTTTTTTAATATTTCTCCTACTTTATTTTCTCCATATCTATTTACGATAAAATTTAATATTGATTGTCCCTCTTTATACATTAAATACGATCCCTGTATTTCATATAATCTCTCTACAGGTCTTATCTTATCCCAATATAAAGCATCCCTTATTACCATATCCGCTTCCGCATTCCACCCTAGTGAAAAATATTCTGCCATACCTTCCATATACCATAATGGAATTTGAGACATTTTCAATGCAAGAACTTGAGTAAATCCATCTCCTTTCAACACACTAAATTGGAATGCATGCACAAGTTCATGCGAGAGCACATGCCGAAAAGCCTCGTAAGAACCATCAAATGGGACAACAACCCTGCTTTTGAAGATTTCGGTAAAACCGCCTACGCTTTCATCTACTTCGGTGGTAACGTTCGTTTGTTCAAAATCGTTATGTGAATTATATAATATAATAGGAACTCGTCCCTTAGGAATATGATTTAAAGCTTTACAATATCTCTCATAATTTTCCGTTATTACACTATGTGCAAACTTTTCAAGTTCTTCTCCTCCCGGATAATAAACTAAACTGAATTTATCCGTATCTACAACTTTCCAATCAAATCCTTTATATTGAACTTTGTTCTTTCCAAATTCCCAATATTGAGAATATGCGGAAGGGATAAAATTCAATATCAGAAAAACGAAGAAGAAAAAGCGAAATATACAAAATTTCATAATTTTCATCTTACTTTATTAAAATTTTTTGTCAATTTTATCTTACTACTTTAGAAAAAATTTAAATTATCCCGATTTTATCATCATCATAACAATCGCGACAAACATTACGAAGGCAGTTGAAGGGATAAGCATTTTATACACTCCCCATAAATTTGCCTTGAAATATTCTTTTGTTATTGCAAGGCAAAGATGGACAGGTGAGAGCAAGACTCCGGCAAATCCAAATGCATAGGCAAACATAACGTAAGTCGGGTTATTGTGTAATAACGGCATTAACATAGGGAACGCAATTCCCACAAATGCGGTAGTTACTCCGGTTAAAAATCCCACAATAAAGGGTATAAAAGCAAGCAAAACTAAAGATGAAGCATTGGAACTTCCCAAAAATTGAGTAATGGAAGTAAGGGCTCCCGAATTTTCCAGGACTTTTTTAAATATCATCACGGCAACAAGCAATAAACTTATATCCAAAGATAGACCCGATTTTAATCCCGGTAAGATATTTTTGGGGAAAGGTTTTTGTAGAAAAATTATCATTATTACAGTAATTGCAAGCGCTATAATAACATCCAATTTTGCAACAACGACAAATACAAAAACCAAAAGAATCGGTAAAATACTAAGAAAAAATATTCCCAAATTTCTACTCTTTTTTGTTTTAGTGTCCGTGTAAATCTTTGTCCCCATCTGTTTTTCTCCGTGTTTAGTATCTGTTTCTTTGGGAAACATTATATAGCATACGACAATACCCACAACTATAATAGCAATTGATAACGGATATTGATTTAAACTGAGAGTACGAACCGGCATACTAAGAACACTTGAAGCAAGAATCATTCCAAGATAAACAGGCCAGCAATACTCCCACGGATGCCTGAACCAATAACTTATATATGTTTTTAGTTCCGGAGATAAATTCATTCCCTTGCCGGCTTCTTCAACCATCGGAGCGGATAACATTGCACCGGCAGGCATAGGGATAAATCCCACAATAATTGGGGGAATTGCAATTGTAATATTTCTATTATGAATTAAGCCCTCAAGTGAAACTTTCATTTTATTAAAATAACCAAACTCTTTTAGAAAATGTCCAAATGTTAAAGTAAAATAAACGGTAGCAAGTAATTTTAACGTATCGAGATTGAAAGTTCCGGTGGCAAAACTTTTAAGAATATTCATAGGAGACATAAGGAAAAATATTCCCATTAATAATGAACTAAAAAGCATTATTAATCCGATATTTAATTTTCTGGATACGAGGAATATAAAAATGAAAACAACAATTAATAATTTAATAAGTGGCAACATAAAGGTTCCTATAATATAGTCGGGAGAACAGAAATACTAATGGTTATTCAGATATTTTATGAATACCTTCCACCTTGTATTTTCCTTTTTCAAGTAATTGTCTCACGATATCGATATTTTCTTCTTTTATTTTTATTGCCATACCGCAATCCGAAGAAAATTGACGCGGGACAGGAATCAGTTGAACACTAATATTTTTTTCTTTTATTGCCTTTTCCGCTTTCATAACAAAGTGAACACTGTTGAACAAAATAACGTAATTCATTTTTTAATTGGATTTTCTATTCTCTGGCGGAAGATTATTTTTCTTCATAATATAACTTACAATGAATAGAATACCAACAATGATAAATGGTAAAGCAATTGTCATAACAATGCCAAGACTCTGAAAAACAGAGAAGTGATTCCTTTTATAGTTCAAATTAAATAAAAATGGACTAAACCCAATGCCTATCAAAGTAAGAATAATCCCGCCAATTAATTCTCTTTTCCATGCAACAATAAGAAAAATAATTAAAACATAAGTTGGGATAAGATGCATAAAGAATGCTAAAAGTTGCTGCCAGATTGTAAGGTCCGGAGAAAAAGAATCCAAAGCAAACAGACTAACAAAAAGAATAGCCAGAATACAAATAATCCGTGGCAACCAATGAAATAATTTGATAGATTTTTTCATTTTGCTCCTATGTTAATTTTTTATTTAAAATAAGTTGTAAAACAAGAAAAGTCAAACGATTTCTCGTCTCACTTTAAAAATTTCCTAAAATAATTGCAATTCTTGTTTTTACTCCAATTATTTCATCAAAGATTTAACCAAATCACGGTTGTTCCAAAGAGCACACCCACCTTTCCCTTCGACTAAATATTCGGAATTCTCCCGTACCTTTTTTAAAAAATCAGATTGCAAAGCTTCTTTTAATGATATATTACTCAAATTCGTATCCGAATATGGAGCAAATGGACAGGGTTCAAGATTGCCTTCCGGACTGATATGAATAAAACCACGTCCTGCGGCAAGGCATCCGCCATACTCTATTTCATCACCGGGGAAAGCAATAAATATACCTTTGAATTGAGTATTAAACTTCTTTATTATCTTTTCCAATTCTTGTTTCTGAACATTAGAAAGAACCATATTTTCGGTTTCCTGTTCTATAGGAACATACTCAACAAAGAAAACTAATTTACAGCCATTCTTTATTAGCTTTTTTATAAAGTTCTCATTCGTTATCATATCAAAATTATTTCTTGTAATTGTCAAAGAAACGCCAAAAAATATACCTTTATTGTTTACTTCTTTTATTGTTTCTTGTATGTTTTCGTAAACACCCTCTCCCCTACGCTCATCAGTGTTTTCTTCGAATCCTTCCATACTTATAACGGGAATTACGTTTTTTTGTTTTTTTAATTCCATTATGATTTCTTCATTCAGTAAAAGACCATTGGTAAATACCGGAAAAATGATTTCAGGGAAACGTTTTGTAATGTTTAATATTTCTTTTTTAATAAAAGGCTCACCCCCGGCTAATAGTATAATTGATATTCCAAGTTCTTTTGCCTGTTCAACTATTTTTCCCCACTGTTCGGTTGACATCTCTTTGGTAGAAGGTTTACAATTAATTTTTGCGTAACATCCTTTACATTTTAAGTTACATCTACCCGTAATACTGGCAATAATAGCAGGAGGTATATGAAACCCTTTGTTTTCCCAAGATAATCTTAATTTTACTGCTTTCCTTTGCCGTATAATAGTTTGCAAAACAAAATAAAACATAGAAGGATTTTTCAGGGAAACTCTTAATGCATTATTAAAAACTCCTCTGATTGCCCGATTCATAAGACTAATGTAATTGCTTTGCTCTTTCATAATACAAACCTGTTTTTTCTGTTCCCTTTCTACTGCCTACTACCTACTCTGTGATTACAATTAGTCAATAAAAATGCTTATTTAATTGGGCAAGTTGCATAAAGATTTGTCCTTACAAAACGGCGAAGCTAAAGCTTCGCGCTACGAGATACCGTATATAGGATTTCTTATATATTTTATTTACGTAGCGCGACCCTTCAGGGTCGCTTTTATTTTCTGGTCTAAAGTTCCTTTAAATCAAACATAAACGATCCTGAATATGGATATTTTATATAATCTTCTATTAATCCTTTTCTAACAGGATTCTCTAAAATATAATTTATTATTCCTTTCATATCCTCATCTTTTCTTACTACATGTTCATAATAATTTTCCTGCCACAATTTTTTACCCGTGTCTTTTTTAAATTGATATCCTGAATATTGTTTGAAAAGCTTAATAAATGCTAGCATATCAGAAGATTCATCTTTCCCTTCTATTAACAAATGTAAATGGTCTGGCATAAAACAATAAACCAATACACTAAACTGACATTGGCAAGCAGTATTTTTTAATATTTTTAAAAGATTATTCACAATATTACTATCTGTAAAATATCTATTTTTCTGAAAAGCACATATTGTTATATAATATTGATAGAATCCTTTATATTCAAAAGATTTTAATCGTACTCTTTTTGAACATTTACTATCCTTTGTTTTTTGTATAATCTTTATATTTTTTCCCATTGCATTCCTTCTAAAGCTTCGTGCTATAAAATAGCATATATAAAACTTCTGACATATTTTATCTACGTTGCCACTTAAGTTAAAACGGCGAAGCTAAAGCTTCGCGCTACGAGATACCATATATAGGATTTCTGATATATTTTATTACGAACCCTTCAGGGTCGCTTTTATTTATAAAAACTTAATAGTTATTACTACAATTACATTATGTTATACGAAAAGTCAAGGGCAAAAAGAGTACCACTATTGAAATAAGCAGAAAAGCATTGACAAATCATAAAAGAATTATAAACAAATTTTTTATATAAAATTCTATTTGATAGTTTAACAAATAGGGGTAGGCTGGGATGTCCGGCAGAGCTGGATAAGTTAGAGTAATGCTCCTTTCATCACGAACTCTAACTAAAGCCTTATACTAAATATTATGATTCGAAATTTAAGTGAATTGTTCGAAACAGAAGAAAAGTCTTTTTATCAAAGGGTAATAAGAGCGATACAGGACATTCCAAAAGGGAAAGTAGCTACCTACGGGCAAGTGGCTTTAGTAGCCGGAAATCCCCGCGCTGCACGACAGGTGTCTTATATACTGCATTCATCTACCGAAAAATATGCTCTTCCCTGGCATAGAGTCGTAAACAGCAAAGGAAACATATCCCTAAAACCCAAAAAAGGATACGAACTTCAGATGAAATTATTGAAAAAAGAAGGAATAGTTTTTGATAAAAAGAATTGTATTGATTTGAAGAAATTCGGGTTGTCTCCAAACAGTTTTAATATTCAAGATTAAAAAATATTTTATTTGAAAAACAAAATCACCGGAAACATCAATCTTTAGCTATACATATTATTAGAAGCAAAAAATAAACTTGACTTCTTTGTAATTTTTTTCTATTAATTTGATATTAAATTCAATGAAAAGAAGAGTAACTGTGGTCAAAACTATTAAACCTGTATGTATAATTTTTCTATTTACATCTTTGTTTTTAAGTTGCACTAAGTCTCAAGTTATTCCTCTTTCTAAAAAACAAGACTGCTTAACCAGCATTGAAGGCTATTATTCCTGCAAAGATAAATGGATAGGAGAAAAGCCTGCATTAATTTTATGGGAAAATGGAAACTTCATAATAATCAAAGGCAAGGTAATTTCATACGATGAAAAAGGCGTAAACTTTGACCCGGATAAAGAAGGAGCATTCTATGATCCCAAGCCTCATTACTATCTTTTTAATGAAATAGAAACATTTATTGACGAGACAGGAAAAGTAATAAGTGGAGCAATTCCTAACGAGTATTCACAAACTCTTTCTATTGCAATATCCCTAAAATCAACTGTAAATCCGAAATTAAAAACAATAAGTCTTTTGTTAAACCCAAATAAAGACTTTGGTTTTTGTATCCCGGCAGGAACTTACTCAATAAGTGAAATTTCATTCATAGATAAAAATAAAAACATTGACTGTGGAGTCCATTATCCCGAAATACTAATAACTATAGATGAAAATTGTTCTAACTATATAGGAAATTTATTTTTATATCCTGAGGACAGTATAATAAAAAAGGATTCTATATTAATTCCAATTAAGCATCTAATACGTCAAGAAGGAGCACAATTATCTTTTTTTCTTGGAGGAGCACTTGCAGAAGGCGCGTATCTTGTTTACCTAAATGCTAAAGGAATAATCGGCGAACAAAAGTTATATATAAATTCAGATACTACTTTTAAAAATAAATGCAAAAGTCCAATAAAAAATAATCCCCTAAGGCACAAGAATTAGAGTTACAAATACTCTATTTCCCGATTAAGACTAATTTTCTTACTTTTCTGAAACCTTCTACTTTCATTTCTATGAAATATATCCCATTACCAACAAGAGTATTGGTTTTTCCTTTTCTATTCCAATTTATCAAATATTTCCCGGGTTTCAGATTATTATTTACGATTACTTTTTCCAGAGCACCGGAGATATTATATATTTTTAAACTCACAAGCTTATTTGCAGATGTCGCTGGTATACCAAAAGAAATATCCGCATATTTACAAGACGGGTTAGGGACAGGGGAATTCAAATAAAGGACAATTGGAATATCCGTTCCATCCGTTCCTATTAGACCAATTCTAAATCTTCCTCCCGTATCTTCTCCAACGTTAAGTGCCCGGTCATAAGCCTTCACAACTATATAACAGCTATCCGAAGTTATGTTCGGAGTTGTCCATTTGAAAGAAGAAGAGTCCTTAATTCCTCTTACAAGAGTATCAAAAGTTATTTTATTATCTTTGGAAAACAAAATAGAAATAGAATCTATCCCATTAATATCCGTTGCAGTCCATCTTATTCTCGCAGTGTCATTAGGAAAAAGATTATTTCCCGAATCCGGGAATGTTATCGTAACTATAGGTAATTTTGTATCAACAGTAAATCTGAAAGGCGATAACTGGAACCCGGAATGGTTCCCTGCCCCGTCAATTCCTTCTACTCGCCAGAAATATAAAGAATCTCTAAGTGCTGAAGTGTCGGGAATCGTAAAGTTTGTATCCCCGCTTATCGTATATCTTTTAACATTTAGAGCAAAGAAACTGTCAGAGGATATTTCAAGTTTATATGTAGTGCCCTTGCTTTGAATTAAAGGTAATACCGGGTTTTGAAGTGGCGTCACAAATGTTCTCGATTGTCTAAGAGGAATTGCAGCAATAGTTTTTTTATTGAACTTGCCTTGATGAGATTCTTCTCCACCTAATGCGGATCGAGAATGACAAACAGGGATTCTGGATACCTGAACAGAAGTTCCATTAGAAAATAAAGATACCGGCGAAATATCGTTTGAACAAGAAGTCTCTTCTTCAGGAGACGAGAAACCCTTATCCGATACTGATTTTTTCTTATTTACTTTTCTCCATACAAAAGTCGGGGTAGTATCTTTCGTAAAAAGTCTATTAGCAGGCTGCATTAAAGCCGGGATAGCCGGTTTTATCGTATCTATGAATGTCTTAAAAGGATGGTCTTGATAACCTGAACGCACTTCCCATTTATTATCAATAGAGTCAAAAGCCTCAATTCTCCAGTAAGAAAGCCCACTAGTTGGAATAGCAAGAGTAAAAGTAGTATCTTTAATGGCTACATACGTAATGCCTGTTGCGAAAAGGGAATCGGTCGCAATTTCAAAAGTATATTTCCCTTTTGAACTCACAGTAGAAGACCATATAAATTTTACATTATTTTTTGCCGGGCAAGAATCCGCAGGAGACAAAAGTGTTGGTAAAAAAGTAGATTTCCCCCAATTAAAAGGAACCGCACCCATATCTATTCTACTGCCATCCGGGTCTATAAGATAAAAATCAGGGTCGCCGGTATTTATACACGGGGATGTTGCCGCAAGCGAAAAATCTCCTGCTGCAGTATCTGCAAACAAAGGCGACTGGTCTATATTGCCCGTCCCGGTAAGTCCTCCCTGGACACAGGAATAAGTAAATGAATCCGGATAAGACGAGTAAAAAGACCCCGGGGTATTGTAATAAATAATCGTATTCTTTGCGCTTATGCTATACCCGTAAGAGTATACTCCTCCATATAATCCCGCTTTGTTATTTGCTATTGTAGAATTATAAATATCGTAAGGGCCCCCCTGTGAACAATAAACACCTCCGCCGTATCCGCCCGCTTCATTACCATATACCTGATTTTTTAGGAACGAATTTGGATAACTTGAAGCAAAACATATTCCGCCGCCGTCACCTTCTGCCTTATTATATCTTATTATGTTATTTTCGAACCATACGGGTGAGCCATACATATATACACCGCCACCATTTCTGTCGGGAGAACTTCCTCTTGCTCTTCCGTATTCTATTGTACAATATTTTACCCTTGGATGTCCTGCAACCTCTGTTGCGTCAAACCTGAGCCCACCCCATCTTGAATCTTCGGAAGTCCTGTTTCTGGTAAATACAATTCTATCATCTTCCGTGCCAACAGCATCAAGGTATCCTTTTATTTTAAACTTATAATTTCCATCAAATTTTATCGTAACGCCCGGGTCAATATAAAGGCTGTCCAGTCTATTTAACCATATATCCCCAACTACGATATAATCCCCTTTATTTTTTGTCCAGTGCCCCTTTACCTCTCCCCATATATCATCCGAACTTGTATGTGAGACGAAATAATACGGATGCGCCTGCAATCCGCTTTTACGCCCCTGACTGTTCGTTGCCTCCACTTTCCAGTAATACATTCCGTCACGCGGCACAACTACCTGTGAAGTAGTATCCGAAAGAGTATCAATAAAAATCGTATCGCTCATATCACTATATCTTGAAAGAAGCAATTTATAACTTCCGCTAACACCGGCGGTTTTTGACCAATAAAGAGTGACCGTATTCGAAGCAACCCCGGATGAATCCGACGGCTGTAAAAGTGTAGGCACGCCAACCCAGTTTTCATAACTTGAAAGACGACCTATTTTTACTATTCCCCATATATCAAGTCTTGGAATACAAAACTTCACTCTTCCACTGCTTTTCGTATAACTAAGCGATTGTTCGGTCGGAGCATTTAACCCCGGTGTGTAAAATAAAACATATAGCGAATCTTTTTTCATAGAAGAAGGAATCTTAATATCAAGAGTATCATTCGTCCGGGCAATAATACTGCTATCACTCGTATTGTAATTATAATTTAAAAGATGTATTATCTGTGAAGAATCCGTTGATTTCACCAATCTTGTTAAATGCACTAAAGATGAATAATTAGTACGCACCAGTTTTTCCATCAGGGAATCAGTTCTTACAATAAAATCATTACATACCGCACCTCTGCCAGTTGTATCCGTCTCATAACCATAAGTAATATCACTTTTCCAGGATATAACTTTTCCCGAGCCGTAATTAACAATCTTGCCATTGAATAAGTTTTGCCACGAAGTTCTTGTAACGGAGGTCCCATTTTCATTTTTTGTCCCAACATTGCCTATACCTACGAGAATCCCGCCCGAATTACAATATGCAAGTAACATATTTATCTGGGCATTACTCAAACATTCCGTCCTTGGAAGTACAACAGCCCTGTATTTATTCAGTTTTCCCTGCGCAAAACTATCAACTACCCAATCATTATCTCCCCCGAATACTACATCATAAGGTATATGAGCATCCTGCAACAAACGATGCGCACCCCCGTAAGAAACTTTTGAATCCGCCCCCGTATGCCTCCATGATGACAAAGAATATATTAGTCCAAAATCACCATATTCATCAACATCAAAGAGTGAAGGTTGGGAAGCTACCATTTGCAAAATGGGTTCTAATTTTGTAGCTATATGTCTCTGGTTAGGATTATCTCCTGCAGTATAGAATCCGCCGTTAGCATAAGCTTCGGCCATAAATAATGGAGCAAAATCGGTATTATCATTATTAGTCGGCTTATTCCAGATATCACCTCTTTTTCCCCTGCTGAGAGTAGTTTTATAAGTCCACGCCGCATTGGCTTCAACAGGATAATCGGACTCGAAGAAAAATTCATAAGACACATAATCCATATAAGAGTCTATAAGACACATACGGGCATCCTGTACCCACGCGTTGCCGGTAATATAAAAAGTCCTTCCGTATGCACTGTCAGAATAATTTTTTAATGAACTTGAAAGGGTATTCCAGAAGTCCTGAATCGTGGAATAATTGAATGGTTGCCATTCGTCCCATAACCATATACCTTCTCCGCCGTTGTTCGTAATTTCATTCTTAAAACTATTTGCAGTCCAGCCACTGTCCCTGAGAGCATCTGCATAGTCAAAAGTATTTATGTTAGGAATTCCCATACCTGCAAGTTCAAGTGAATCATATTTACTATCAAGCCAGTTTTTAAATCCGGTATTGTGCTGGGGGCAAAAACATTGAGGAGCACTAGCAGTTAATAGAGCAATATCATAGACTCCGACTTCGGAACCAGCATCTATAGCTCTTTTCATACAATTAATAAGGAAGTTTCTCCACACAGGTCTGTAACAACAATGCGACCATATTGTATCTGCATAACTCCCGGGTCCATAAGATATTTTCTTATTGTCAATGTCTATTTCCGTTCCGGAATCCCCAAGTGAAGGCAATCTTTCGTATACTCCTTTTGCAAAATAAGGAGGGTCTTCATCCAAACGCATTGGTTCCTGAGCACCACAGTATTTGACACCTAACGATTTTATCCACGCAATATATCCTTTCATCATATCTGCATCTTCAGTAAAATAAAAAGTATTTCCACCGTTGACTGTCGGAACTATGGGATATGTATTTTCAGGTCCCACCCCCATAATTTCATGTCCTTCCGGAAATGTAGCAAATACCGAAATCGGCAGCATCATAAGAAGAAATATAATTTTTTTCATAACACCCTCCTTAATTTAATCTAACGTTAAAATATTATTATTTTTATTCATAAAGTGAAATTAATAATTTGTCAATAGTACAAATTCGCTTGGACAATAAACACAACTAATATAAATAAAAAGGAGACGCAGCACTTTTCATTTTTGGCATTGATTTTTCCTACCATAAAAAACATTTGACACTTTTGATTTTAATATTACAGTCGTTAGATAAAAAATATAGGAGGAGAAATGAGAAAAGCTTTCTTTATCAGCGCGTTGTTTTTCTTTTGTATCAGCAACAGTTTTGCTTCTGTTAGTATATCCGTAGATAAATTACGTCCGAAACCGGGAGAAAAAGTAAAAGTAGACGTAAAAGGAGAGTTTACTGAAGGCACCCAGGTTTATGCAGACGTACTGGAACCGGGATACGGAGTAAAAAGGATAGAATTTTCTAAATCAACGGGAGGATACGAAGCATCCATACAGACAAGTGAAAGTAGTAAGGGATTATGGAATGTAACGGTTTATTCTTCCGGTGACAAAAAATTATTAGGTAAAGCTCACTTTATAACGGGATATATTGTAGGAGATTTCTTTATCGTAGGAGGCAGTGTTCCCGAGAAAAACACCAAAGCTTATATGAGCGAATACCTGAACGGATTTTCAAGTATAGGCGGGAATTTTATGGTTGCCCACTATATAATTAACGGAAAACAAGCTATGTATCCTTCCAAAGTCTGCAAATTATCTTCCAAAGAAGACTACCTCGGGATGTTTCTTGATTTATGCGATAAGGAAGGTTATCCCGTTTTAATCTCAATATCCTGGGATTTTAGCCGTCCAATGCCTTATTCCGAAATGTTTGCTAATATGCAGAAAATCATATCCGAACTCTGGGTACTCTACGCAAAACATCCGTCTTTTGCCGGATTCTATTGCTTGCAGGAAGGTTCAGGACTTGATTTAGCACTACTTGTGAGACAATTTTGTGATTACGTAAAATCCGTTGAACCTACTTTATTAACGGGTTGCGCTCCTTATGTAAATGATGCGGTTCTTGCAGGATACCTTGCGGCAATAGACAACCTTGACATCGTTATTTATCAGGGGCAGGTAATGGCATCTTACCGAACGGACAACAGGCTTTGTTTTCCTATCAACCGAACAAGGGATAACACTTGCCTTGCAAACGGTGCAAATTTAATAAAAAATAAGATTACACTTTGCCATTTTGAAATATTTGGTCCCGCGGAAAAAGCAGTAGCAGGTAAATATCTTGCACCCAAAGAAGACATAATAACCCAAATCTGGAGCGCTGCTACCATTTACGGAACAGACGGAATTACCATATTCACTTATCACGATTTGTTTAATTATATGAAAGACGGATTAAAAGAGGCAAAGGAAGATATAAAAGTTACGGCCCAAGGATATAAAGATTTTGACCTGATTTTCTCTAAAATAGCAAACATCAAACAGAATCCTATCGTCTTTTATTATCCTTATACGGATTTTTGCGTTCATTACTGGAGAGAAGCATTTTTACCGGCATTTGGGGCTCTTCGTTCTCTCGGTATTCCTTTTGACATTATACCTTTTATTCCACCTGTGGGCGAAGAAATTCCTCCCTTCTATCCAATGAACTTGAATACATTACAATTAGATTACCTTTTGAAAAACAAATTCGTAGTTGTGCTTCCGGATGTTTCTGGAATGCAGGAAACGGACAGCATTTTACTAAAAAGATTTATTGAAGAAGGCGGTATAGTAATATTATTCGGTCATAACATCCCTTATGGAGACAGGTTTGCCCGAAAAGACCTTTGCGGAGGAAACGAAAATAAAGCAACCAACCATTCAGACATAATTATGAAAGAAACATTGGCTAACAGGATAAAAGCGGGAGAAAATGAGCTTGACCCGTCTTTATTATTTTCATCATCTTCAAAAGCTATCGTAACTCTTAAAAATGGGGATTCCGTGTTGTCAACTATCACTTCTGAAATTCTAAATTCCCCGTCCTGGACGCCGACAACTGCTAAACCGATAGCCGTTTTTGAAGACGGAAGTTCTGCGGTTATGCTTAACAACTTTGGGAAAGGTAAAGTACTTACTATACCATTGAGTCTCACTCAAGCTGCAGAAGTGATGCCGGATTTAGTAAGAGATATTTTTGATTATGCATTGAAACAAAACGGTAATGTACGACCTTTTGATATATTAGGAGGTAATAAAGATATGGATTTTGCAATGGCCACTTTACCTAATGAATCAAGAGTAGCAATGATTAATCATACCAATAAACCGGTAGAAATGACATTGCTTCCTTTAACAATGCAAGCTGATAAAAAATACAAACTTGTAAATATGAGAAACGGTAAGGTCATTAAAACCGGTACAGGAAAAGAACTGAGTAATAATACAATAAACATTAAAGCTTTTGATTTCAGCGCTTTATCTTTATTACCAACAGAATAGAATAAATATCGTAGGGAACGGTCGCGATCGTTCCCTACAGGAATACCAATGAAAAAATTAGTCGGCCTCAAGCGTCCCGTCAGGACAAAACCTTTTCCTGTCTGGCCTGTGTATGACAAACTTGAACAAAAAGCTCTTGAGAATACGCTCAAAAGCAATAAATGGGGCTGTATTGACGGAAACAAAGTAAGCGAATTTGAAAAGAAGTTCGCAAATTTTCATAACGCAAAATTTGGAATATGCGTAAACAGCGGGACAAAAGCGCTCGAAATTGCACTAAAAGCATTAGGAATTAAGTCTGGAGATGAAGTAATCGTTCCTGCATATACTTTTATAGCCACAGCTTATGCAGTAGCAGAAGTAGGGGCTACACCGGTTTTCGTTGATATTGACAACAATTCCTATAACATCTCCCCTATTGAAATAGAAAAAGCAATTACAAAAAAAACAAAAGCGATTATTCCCGTTTACTTTGGTGGAATGCCGGCAGATATGGATAGTATTCTTAAAATTGCAAAAAAACATAATTTATTTATTCTAGAAGATGCTGCTCAAGCACATGGTTCAGAGTATAAAGGCAAAAAAGTGGGGACAATCGGAGACATAAGTATTTTTAGTTTCCAGTCCAGTAAAAATATGACCTGTGGGGAAGGCGGAATAATTCTAACTAACAATGAAACTCTCGCAAAAAAATGTAAATCTCTTGTAAACTGTGGCAGGAAAGAAGGCGAGCCATGGTATATGCATTATACTTTAGGTGGGAACAGCAGGTTAACGGAATTCCAGGCTGCCATATTATTAGCACAACTTACACGTGTCAAAAAACACAATGAGATAAGAGAAAAAAATGCCAAACTACTTACGGAAAAACTGAAACAAATCAAGGGAATCGAGCCTCTCGAGAGAGATAAAAACGTAACTACTAATTCCTATCATCTATATATATTTAAGTATAAATCAAAGTATTTTAATGGTATACCCAGAGATAAATTTATAAAAGCATTAAATGAGGAAGGCATTCCTGCATCAGGCGGTTATATAATGCCCCTTACCCGTCAACCTGCATTCAACTCCAAAATTGGGGAGACCGCAGACTTTAGTCTGCGTTATTCTCAAATCCATTTACCCGCGTGTGAGCAAGCTTGTAAAGAAGCAGTCTGGTTGCCGCATTATGTTCTACTTGGAGATAAAAAAGACGTAGAAGATATCGTAGAAGCAATTAAAAAGATTCAAAAGCACATATAAAGCTTAATATGTTAAAAATTGGAATTCTGGGAGCAGGAGCGATGGGAGAAGAACATTCAAGATGCTATAATACTTTATTTAAAGGCACCCCAGACAAGACAGACAAGAATGTCTGTCCTACCGAGATTTCTTTATATGGCATATGTGATTACCGTAAAGAAGTGGCAAACAAATTAGCCCGTAAATTCAATATAAAAAAAGTATATACTGACCCGCATAAACTTATTGATGAAGTAGATATGATTGATATATGTTTACCAACGAAATTACATCCAAAATTCACTATTGAAGCTGCAAAAAAAGGCAAACATATTCTATGCGAAAAACCAATATCCTTAAATCTTAAAGATGCGGAGCAGATGATACAGGCAGCAAAAAAAGCAAAAGTCAAATTTATGGTTGCGCAGGTAGTACGATTCTGGCCTGAATATATTACCCTGAAAAACATCATAGACAGCGGAGAACTCGGTGAACTCGTATTTATTACGATGAACCGTGATATAGCTCTTCCCGTATGGTCTGACAAGAACTGGCTTCTAGACAATTCTCAAAGCGGCGGAGTAGTAACTGATTTACACATTCACGATATTGATTTTACCAATTTTCTTATAGGAAAACCTGTTTCCGTTTATTCTACGGGGATAAGAACTAATAACGATTTTTATACTCAGGTATCCACGACTTTAAAGTATCCCAAAAAACTTGCGTATGTAGAATCTAATTTCCTTATGCCTAAGGGATACGAACTTGGAAACTATGTAAAAGCAGTATGCAAAAAGGGATTCATTGAAATTAATAATAAAGCAAAACATACTTTGACGGTTCAAAAACCGGGTAAAAAATGCACATATCCTAAATTGCCTAAAAAAGATGGATATATAGCCGAGATAGAATATTTTATAAATTGTATATTAAAGAATAAAGAACCAAAAATCGTAACACCGGAAGATGCTAAATTTGCATTAGAACTTGTATTAAAAGCAAAAGAATCGTTAGAAACCAATAAGGAGGTAAGATGGCGTTCATAGATTGGGGGATTGTAGTAGTATATTCTATCGGAATGTTGTGGTTGGGATACTATTTCAGCAAGCGTTCCAGCAAAAGTATGGAAAGTTATTTCACTGCTGACAGAAGCCTTTCATGGTGGGTTCTTGCGTTTTCTGCCGTAGCGACATACAGCTGCGCGGGAGCGGCACCTGCTTTTACGATGCTTGTTTATAATAGTGGGTTGTTGGGTAATTGGTGGTGGTGGTTACCGTGGGTAATCTGGATGCCTATTGTAGCCGTGTTCTGGTCGAAATTCTGGAGAAGACTTAATGTCGTTACTACTGCCGAGCTTATTGAAGTCAGATACAGCGGGAAAACGGCAAGCGTTTTCAGAGGCATTTATGGAGTATTTATGAGTTTTGGCTGGGCAATCGTCCTTATGGGATATGTAACAGGCTGGTTAGGGAAAGCCGTATGTCCCATTATCGGATGCACTGAACTCCAGTTAATAATATTTTCGGGAATAATAGTATTGATTTATACAACCGTTGGCGGATTATTAGGCGTTGCATACACTGATGTCGTGCAATTCGGGATTTTTATGGTAGGGAATATAGTTCTTATCCCGATTATTTTACACGATGCCGGCGGGTTTAATGCAGTTTATGACAAAGTGCTTGCTTTGCGGGGACCGGGATTTTTCCAGGCAATGCCTCCCGGCGGCGATCTTGTAGGGATGACTTTAGTTGCGTTAGTCATACAGGGACTTTTCTTTGCGGCTTCGCCTTCAGGCGGAGAAGGGTTTACCGCACAAAGGTTTATGGCGGCGAAGAATGAATTCCACGCGCAGTTAGGGCAAATCTTTAATGCGGTCTTATCTTTAGTCATAAGGGTTGTCCCATTTTTGTTTCTCGGTATAATCGGAGCGGCACTTTATGCGCCTGGCACCGTAGATCCTGCTCTAATATGGGGGTTATTAGTTTCGAAATATTCGTTTGTCGGGTTAACGGGTTTGATTGTCGTAGCAGAATTATCAGCGTATATGTCAACGATATCTACGGAAATGAACTGGGGCGCATCGTATATGATAAACGATATGTATAGAAGATTTATAAAGAAGGATGCCTCGGAAAGACATTACGTAATCGCAAGTAAAATTTGCACGGTAATTATGCTTATCCTCTCTTTATTAGTTGCTCATTATCTGGTAAAAGGAATGATGGCATGGTTCTTGTTCATAAACTCAGTTATGGTAGCGTTTATTCTTCCTTTAGCCTGGATGAGATTTTTCTGGTGGAGACTGAATATTTACGGCGAAGCATCGGCTATAATCGCGGGTATCCCGCTTGGGTACTTAATATGGTTCCCGTGGGGATTTTCCGAAAAACCATTCTGGCAGGGATTTTTGTTGCTATTCGTAGCAGGATGGTTGGTTATATTAATTGTTACTCTTCTCACTAAACCTGAGAAAAAGGAAACGTTAATTAATTTCTACAAACGCTGCCAGCCACCGGGTTTATGGGGACCGATTACTAAGGAATTTTCCGTAGACGAAAGAAAAAGAATAAAAACAGAAACTTCAAATGACCTTATTGATTGCTTCCTTGGTATTTTGCTTTGTGGAGGAGCTACGGTTATTATGACAAGTTTATTCGGGAAACACTGGGTATTATTAGGAGTTTCAACCTTAGTTTCCACAGTTGCAATAATATTGTTTATAAACAGATGGAGAAAGAAAGGCGTATTTAAAGGACTTTAGCCAAATTGAAGGGCAGATGAAATGATATGTTTCATCTGCCCCTTGTATTTAAAAAAATAGTAACCATCCTCCAAAAAGATTGGCGGACAGGCGAGATTTCACAGATTAGCACACGATTAAAACAAAAGAGACAAAACATTAACCACAGAGAACACAGAGGGGAAAAAGAATTTAGAATTACGAAAACACCAAATAACGGAACAGATAAAAAAGAGAGGGCACAGAGAAAGACAAAAAAAATTTTTATCCGCGAATAAACTCGAATGAACACGAATTAAAATAGAAAACACAGAATAAAGAAAGAAGAATTACTTACCTTATGATTGCCCAGCAAGATTGGATTGAATTTTACTTCAGATTATTTATTAGTTTGAGGGCGATTTTTTGCAGGAGTTCACCTGTTCCCGGGGCAAGGGGATAAATTCCAAAATACTTATACGAATCTTCTATTTCATAACCTTTCTTTAGGTATTCCTTTTTTGTAGGAACATACCCGACACATCCATTCGCATAACACCCTATAATAGTATTAGGGAATTTGGATTTTTTCTTGATGTTAAGCCCCACTTCTACAAATAATTCAACAGGAAACGTTGAAAACACAATATCATTGACAGCAAGTGCATTAAGTTCAAGGTTTATTTTAGGCGGGTTCTTTTTCCCGGATATTTCTTTATGCGCCAGTTTCGCCCATTCTGACTTGGCTTTTGTTTCAAGTGTTTTCTCTTTTGCAAATGCTTTCTTTTCTTTTTCTATTTCCTTACTAGATAAGAAGCCTGCAGAAAGCTGAAGTACATAGTTTGCAGTTTTAAAATAATTAACAGGACGAGTTTTAATTTTATCTTTAATTCTTAATGTTTCTAATGCAATTTTCTTACCTAATCTTTCAACTTCCTTAAAAGAATTAGTAACTCCGGAAATCGGGTTTATATTTGCGGAAGCTCCCGTTATAAACAATGCAGGCACACCGGTGTTTTTTTCTATAAAATCCGTTGCAAAAGCAGGATAATCTCCTGATATATGCCGATTTTCGGGACCAAGAATAACGGGATGACAGGAATAATTTACAATTAAAGCAATAGGTTTTCCCGCAGTAGTATCAATTTTTATAACGCTTAATTCCGTATCTATCGGACCGGTGGGATTTTCTCCAATAATCATTTCTTTGCCTTTCTTTTCCCGCCTGTTGATTCCTATCTGTACTTTCCCTTTGCCAATACCGATAACGGCTTCTTTTTTCTTTTTATCTGCCGAAGATACACAGGTTGCGATTTTCTCTTTTAATGAATTTATATATTTGGGATCAGGTTCTCCGCATTTCCTTAAGAATACGGTAGCAGGACCTGAGTGGGTATGTGTAGCAAAGATTATGATATTTTCTTTTTTAATGCCGCATTCTTTTTCTATTTTACTCTTAATGTCTAATGCCAGTTTTTCGTTTACTGCCAACAGGTCGCAATTAACAATAAGATTGATTTTCCCTTTATAGTCAATTACCAATGCCTTGGCAAAAAGCTTACTATGCACTCCGACCGAACATCCCTCTCTTGCGACAAACCCCTGTAAATCTAATCCAACGGGAGGAGTGATATCTATTTTAGAAACTCCGATTTTAAACATAATTAAATAAAACTTAACATAAAAACAAACTCTGTCAATTCAAAAAGATTGACATTATTTTTTTTTTGAATTAAGATGCCACTTTAATTGCTTATAGGAAACAGGTATACTAACAGAAAAACCCCGCAAAGCGGGATAACATAGAGTAGAGTAATGTTTATGAAGAAACAAACTCTAACTAAGGGGGGAAGATGAAGAAAGGGCTTTTTTTGTTTTTAATTCTTATGGTTGCTTTATCGCCTAAGAATATTTTTTCACAAACACCTAAAACACCAAAGGTTGAAGGCAGGGCAATCTGGATACACCCAACAGCCGATTTACAGGATATGGAATCCGTAAAAAGTCTTGTTGCTAATTGTAAAAAAGCAAATATAAATTTAATAATTCCGTGTATGAAGCTTTATGGAAAGGTTTTATGGGATAGCAAAAAATTTTCAGGAGCTATTCCCGATGATTTCAAAAAGAAATTCGAACAGGGTTTTGACCCATTAAAAGAACTAATAGCAGAATCCCACAAAAACGGTATTCGTGTCCACGCATGGTTATGCGATTTTACGGATGAAGCAAATTTGCCTGCATACAAAGAACACCCGGAATGGGCAATGCTTAATAAAGACGGGAAACCTACCACATCGGAATTTCTAACTAATAATACACCATATTTTATCTTATGGATGTGTCCGGCACAAAGAAAAGGATATACTGACCAGTGGTTAATTCCTATGATAGAAGAAATAGTAACTAATTACGACGTTGACGGAATCCACCACGATTACATAAGATACCCAGGGGACGTTTCGCCTGACGGTTATTGTTTTTGTGATTACTGTCTTGAGAATTTCTTAAAATATAATCATCTTTATTATGAATGCAAACCCGATACGCAGATTGAGGCCGTCCAGAAATTACCTATCTGGATATCAAACTGGTCACAGGACAACACGATTAAACCTGCCAACTGGAATAAAATGACCAGAGCCGAAAAAGTAGATTTCATTTTCAAAGGAAGCTCAATGAAGGGTGGTCCGGCGGATTTGAATTATTTCTATTATGAATACAGATGCGACCAGATTACGAAATTTGCCCGTGAAGCATGGGAAGCAGCGCACAAAATAAAACCGAACATACAATTTTCGGCAGCCGTTTTCAAGAATCCTGCTCTCAGCGGAAGAAACATAGGACAAAGATGGACGGATTTTGCGCCATACGTTGATATCGTTATGCCTATGGCTTATAAGAGTCACTTTGCAGGAGATTTGCCGACATTCCAGAAGTTTTTAGGGGAATATACAAGATACAGCAACAAATGGTGTGAAGGCGTAACGAATATATCTATGGGAATTGATATCGCTTATATTTACGGTGACATAGGCAAACCCATATACGATATAAGAAAAAGCTTAAAGAATATGAAAGAAAAGAAAACCGATGAAATGGAAGCGATACAAAAAAACTTTAAAGAAATCCATAAAAACTTAGTCAAAGTAGCACCTGCATTGGATAAAGAAATAAGCATAGGTATAAAGAATTTAGCGGAAAAAGATACGATAAAACTCAATCAGATAATCGACAGTTTGGATGCCAAAGTTGCGATTCTGTTAACAAATGCGCCAAAAGGGTTTTATCCTGAAGAAATATTGACAAGCACAATAAAAGCCGTGCGCGATGGCGGTGGAAAAGGACTTGTAGTCTTTTGCGCATATGATGTTACTCGCTGTAATCTCTGGGACGCTTTAGCCAAGGCATTTAACGAACCAAGCATAGACCAGGATTTGGCAAACCCGGTAAAAGGTGTAAACATAAATACGGTAAGAGAATTGGAAAAACTGCAGAAAAGCAAATAATTCAACCGAATACAAAATCAAAAGAAGTGCGGAAGATAAAATTCCGCACTTCTTTTTTTACTGTAACAAAAATAAAAACTTAATTATCTTGAGAATCAGATTTTTGGGAGTTTATGTGAAGGAATTTCCCTGTCAGCTGAAAGCCTACTGGAAAGCCTATAACCATTCCTGTAAGTCCTCCGCATAATACTCCAAAGCTTGTCGCTGTGGGAAATGATCCCTCATCCGGGTTGGCACCAAGTATTTCAGTCAAAAATATTGCCGACGAGGTTATAAAAGCTCCTCCACAAAGCCCTAAGATACCACCTACACCTGCTCCGCCGAACTGCAAAACTATATCTGTAAAAGAAGAGTTTGTCGTACGAGATTCAAATTTAAAATCTTTCCACATGTCCGGCAAACTAAATCCTACGGTTAAATATAAAGACTTAGAAGGGAACTTAGTCAAAAGAACGGTATCGGAATAAATAGTGCTTCCTTCAAAGCTGCCATTGAAATATCCCATAGAAGCCCTAAAAAAAGAAAAAGCTGTAATCCCTATTCCTGTACGAAAATAAGAATAAGAAGAAAGGTTGATTATACACCAATCGTACCTAGAAAAGGGTTCTATTGCCCATTTATTTACACAAAAATACCCATACAAATTAAATTTTTTATTAGTATTTAAAAGCAAATATGTATTTATTGGAAAAAGTTCCATACTATATTTCCCACCAGTTA
This sequence comes from bacterium, assembly GCA_028716385.1. Lineage (GTDB taxonomy): Bacteria > Hydrothermota > UBA3073 > JACQXS01 > JAQTXJ01 > JAQTXJ01. The sequence goes on from JAQUPX010000002.1 coordinate 358,389, forward strand.
ACGGACCTTCCGAAGGTATTCCGGGAAATTTTTTTAATTCTACACTGCTTGTACCGACAAGTAAATGTTTTGTCCCTATTCCGAAGCTAAAACAATGAATATCGAAGAAATCAGGACTTAAATCAACTGATAAAGGAGTAAAATAATATTTGCCTTCTATGCTTGAAATAGAGAGGAGCAATAATAATTTTAATGCAGCCATAGTTATTTATTTTTAAGATAAAAGTGATAGTTGTCAAGAAGTTTATGGGAAGAAGAAGATTGCCGGTAAGACATTAAATCTGCCTTAGGCGAGATCTACGATATGACGAAATTTCTTCTTTTCTGCCTAACATAGAACAGGCATAACTGTTCCCTACGATATCTAATATTTTGACAAATTGTAGGAGCATCCGCCTGAGGCGGACTACCTACCCAACTTTTTTTAATTGTTTTCTAAAAAAGCAAATGCCAAGATCTGTGAAAGACTATTTGGATTTAAGGCGAATATCGGGGAAAGTGGTTAGTTTTTGTCTACATATCCATGCGGAAACGGTATCGGGGATGTATCCTTCTTTTCGCGCAACTATATAATAAAAAGTAGAATCCGTTTTTCTGTTTCCTGCCCACAAACCGCAGTGATAAACTCCTTCCCTATTAGTTCGTTTCTTGCTTCGTATAAGCGTATCTTTTGATACTCTCCCTATGCCAAAACAAGAAATAAAAACACTGTCCAGAGGTTGATGGGATTGGTTATACACTTTGCCTTCGCCTTCACCGAGATAAGGATAATATATCGTATCCAGCAAAGCCGTAATATGGTTATTATCCCACTTATCCCTTGGTGTATTAGAAGTAACTACCCAGGGACCCGCAAAAAGAATTATCCCGTTAATATCTCCATTGTCGTATCTATTGAGAAGAGTTTTATACATATAATTCAAACAACCCGGGGATGTCCATCCATAATCATTGTTTAATATATAAACACCGAAATTGATTTCTTTTCCCGGGAATTTAGAATGAAATTTATCTATGGACTGGTCAGTATATTTTGAATAAGCATTCTGGTTATATATCCACAAATTAATACCATCTATATAAGGGGCGAATTTAGTTGAAAGCTTTTTTCTACCGGGATATATAACGACAAACATTTTAAGTTCAGGCGTAGTTTCAGGCGTATTGTGATAAACGACACCCGCAGAATCAACGTATTTTCCTCTAAGAGCGTCTCTGATGTCGTGAACAACCGATGTATCAAGCCCCTCAAAGTCATCAATATTTACCCCATATATCTGACCGTATATTTTTGACAATCTTGAAAATCTTGCAGCTCCCTGAATCATACCGGGAGGCGATTTAGGCATAAAAACATTAGTATCCGACGGGACATTAATCACCCCGTTTTCACTCGGGGGCAGTATAACTCCGGTATATCTTTCTATATTCCATTTCTCACAAGCACTGTCAATCCAGTTTTTAAAGGTCAATCCACCGTCACCGGGTCTATTTACATTCCAGAAATCCCCAAACTTGAAAGCATCCTGCACATAAGTACTTTCCGGAATACCAGGCGCATTAAAAACAACGCCGTTACTTGAGCACCATATTCCAAGAGGGCCAACAGGTTTTTGCAAAGCATTTACACAAAATAAGACAAAAAATATATTCATATTTTCTTAACCCACTATTAAAGATTGTTTATAATATGAAATCTTGATTGTCAATATTTGTTTTGGTTAAAACCCTTTTTTTATTGACACTTGTATTTTAAATTATATGTTGCCTTTAGAGAGAAAAAGTTGATTTTTTGGACTTTAAAAGCAACGAAATCCGTCTAAAAAACGGGGAATAAAAACAACGAAAACATTGGATTCCCGCTTTCGCGGGAATGACAAACAGAGAAGGATGGAGGAGATTATATGAAAAAGATAATTTTTTTAGCAGCGTTTTTCTTCTGCATAAGCGCAGGAGCAGAAGTTATAAAGTTTGATTACGTTTTCCAAAAGCCTAAAGTAGAAAAAGGCAAATCCGTCGGAGAAAGCGCCCGTATTTCAATGCAAGATCTGAAAGAGTGGTCAGAACCGGGCAAACCCGTTTTACCATTCAAATCGGTAAATATTCTTGTCCCTTATGGCAAGAAAGTTATGGGTATTAAGTTTATCCCCCAGGAAGCAGAAACAATCAATGGATACTATAATGTCGAGCCCGGCAGTCCGATAGCTCCTACTTTTTCAAGCAATATAAAAATAAATACCGTAAAAGATTATAAAATTTATTCCCAATCATTTCCCTATCCTGAGAAAATATCGTCACCTTACATCGTTCAAAGGCTTTCAGGGTATGACGTATTGATTTGCAGATTATATCCTGCTCAATATATTCCTAACGAAGGGAAATTATTTTATTATAAGAATATACGCATAGAAGTAACCTTATCAGATAACTTCACAATCGCAGACGAGCAGAGGAAAATGCTTCTTTCAAACAATCAAACCCTTACCAGAGTGAAAAATATGGTAGACAACAAAAATATTTTATCATCATATTCTTACGGATTTGGGATTTTCAATTCAAAAACATCCCAGCCCTATGATTACATAATTATAACCAATGCGGCTTTGAAAGACAGTTTTCAAAGGATTGTAAACTGGAAGATTTCAAGAGGTTTAGAAGCGCACGTATTTACTACGGACTCAATATATGCAAATTTTACCGGAGTAGACAACCAGGAAAAAATCAGAAATTTCATAAAAGACTGTTATACAACGTGGAGTGCAACAGCGCATCCGCTAAAATGGGTAGTTCTTGGCGGGGATGAGGATGTTATTCCCATCAGGGGATGTTTTGGGTGGTCCACCGATGGCACAATTGCATTTTTAGATTCTACTATGCCCTGCGACCTTTATTATTCGGGACTTGACGGAAACTGGGATACCGACGGTGACGGCGTTTATGGAGAAGGAGACATATCAGGCGGAGGAACGGGAACGGCAGGCGAGGAAGCAGATTTGCTTTCCGAAATTGCAGTCGGAAGAATTACAGTAGATAATCCCGAAGAAGCACATAATTATATAAACAAACTACTCCATTGCGAAAGTACACCTGACGCAAATTATCTCAACCAGGCTCTTTTTGTAGGAGAGCAGTTAGATGCCTCTACCACGGGGGGAATGAAAAAAGATGGGGTAGCTTATCTTATGCCGCAATGCAACATAACACGATTATATGAACCGGAAATGGGAACAGGCATAGTGCTCGACAGTATTGAATCCCGTCTGAATGCAAATCCTTATATCGTAAACCATCTGGGACATGCCAACTGGAATATAATGTTTGGTGGATGGGGAGGCGTACATTCATTAACAAATACTGAATATTTCCTATTGTATTCACAGGGGTGTTACACTAATGCTTTTGATAATGCTACCTCCGGGAGTGGAGGCGCATTTTCTGAAAACTTTATATTTGCTGAGCACGGCGCATTCGCATACATAGGAGATTCAAGATACGGATGGTATGGAGTAGGTAGTAACGAAGGCCCCGGGGAAAAATTTGACAGGGAATTTATTGATGCCTTATTCACGGAAAAGATAACTAACTTAGGAAACGCATTACAGGATGCGAAAGAAGATTTATCATCTTCAATATCGGCTACAGGAACTATGAGGTGGTGTTATTTTGAGCTTAACTTTTTAGGCGACCCGGAGACACCTATTATAATCGAATATAGCGCTCCGATTGCAAACATATCTTCAATTCCAAAGAACTATGGCACTACAGGAATAATAGGAACTGCCAAAGCAGGAGATATGGCGGGAGCAACTTTTCTTAATTACCACATAGAATATGGACTTGGGACAAATCCTTCCGTATGGGTTCCCATATCGGATACGTTTTATACGCCCGTAACGGATGATACTCTTTGTTATATTGATACAAGAATATTACCCGAAGATTCTACCGTCACCATAAAACTTGTTGTTAAAGATTCAACGGGCAGGACAACAAACTCAAGAGTATATTTCCAGGCTAAAAATTGTGAAGTAGCTCTAATTTACGTAAAAACATGCGCCGAAGGAGATACAATACTGGTATTGGGCTGTGCCGCCGGGAAAAACTTTACCAGCTATGTAGTTGAATCAAAAGGTACGGGAGGATGGGATACCGTAGGAATGATGCATTTTAAAAATGGCGGGACAAGTGAAGTCTTATGGGATACTCTTGCCTTATGGAACCTTGACGGATTTAATACCGGGACATATACTGTCAGATTAACCGTAAACGGAACAGATACTTTTTATGCACAGACCGGTAACCTTCTCGTTGATAATTGTCTCCTTATGACGCCAAAGAATGGAGACGTTCTCAGAATGGATCACCCTGTATATATTATGGGAAATGCAGCACACCCAAATTTCACATATTACAATATCAAATACGGATTAGGCACTGCGCCTACAAGCTGGGATACGTCAGGAATTATATTAGATAGCGGCGGTACTCTCCCGGTCAGGAGAGGAATGCTTGGAACGTTAAATCCTGCCAATATGATACCTGACACGACTTATACACTTAGATTATACGTAGGGTCAGAAGGATCAGACCAAATCCAGGTAAGGTTTCAACAATTTTTTCTCACGGGATGGCCCATACAGTATCACGGAGGATGTAATTCCCCGGTAGTATATGACATTGATAGGGTAGATAACGATTTGGAGGTTTTTGTTACCGTTTCGAACGGATACTGGGTTTTTGGTTCCGGCGGGGCTACCGAATGGTGCGCAGGTCCAGATACGTGTATGCTTACCGAACCTTCCATAGGAAACATTGCTAATTATTATGAGGGTTTTGACGAATTTGTCATGGCAAGTAGCGATTCTCTTTTTGCAATACATTATATATCAGGAATGTTGGGTAAATGGAAGCCCGTTATAGGTTTCCCTTTACCGATACCAGGCATAAAAAATAGTCCTCCGGTACTTGCACAAATAGACACTACGGAATGTCTGGAAATAATTCATTGTTCTTCAAATGACAGTATATATGCAATATCCGGCAGCACACAAACCCTTTCGGGATGGCCAAAGTACGCTCCCGGGATTCTTACTGCTGCGGTTGGAAATTTAGATTCGGATTCTTTAATGGAAATAGTATTTGGAGACAGTACGGGTAAGATATGGACAGTAAACGGTGACGGGTCTTCGCTTCCCGGTTGGCCTGTTACTTTAGACGGCAAGGTTCTGACACCTACTCTTGGCGATATAGACAAAGACGGGGAACTTGAAATAGTCGTTGCCACATCAGAAAAACTATACGTTCTAAAAAAAGATGGGACCGTCTTCACAGGCTGGACTCCTATACCCATAGAAATTGGGTTCAAACCGGGAGTATTCCAATCGCCCACATTAGGAAACTTAGATAGCGATTCTCTTCTTGAAGTTGTTATTACAACTTTCTGTGGTGAAGGCTCAATTATTTCCGTATTTAACCAGGACGGGACTTTTGTTCCGGGTTGGCCTGATACAATTTATATGAATCTGGCAACGTCTCCAATTATCGGAGATATGGATGGGGATGCCGAGCAGGAAATTATAGTAAATACTGTTTCGGGAATACTTTATGCATATAATACGGATGGAACATTTGTCACGGGGTATCCGCGCGGGATATTAACTCAAGTTTGGGATGGAGTAGAAAGTCCTGCAGGAACTTTTGCTGACCTGAATAAGGACGGGCATATGGATGTAATATGGTGCAGTAAATATTATACTTTTGCATTTAATACAAGAGGGGGCAATCCACAACTCAGTGACTGGCCTACATATAAGCACGATGTAAGGCATACGGGATGTTACGACTTTAAGATGCCTGTAGGCGTGGAAGAGCAGCCACCTTCGTTAGCGCCATGGGTTGGTAAACCTTTACCAAATCCATTTAAAGGAACTACTTTACTTTCGTTTTCAGTCCCAAAAGTAACAGCAGTTAAAATAAACGTATTTAATCTTGCCGGACAGAATATAAAAACTTTATTGGATGAAAAAGTAAAACCGGGGTTTCATTCCGTTAATTGGACAGGGAAAAACCAAAACGGGGAAAAGGTTCCCTCCGGTATATACTTTATTCGCGTAAAAGGTATAGGCGATATTACAACAAGAAAAACGGTATTATTGAGGTGAGGGAAAAACTGTAACTCATAGTAATTAATGGTAATTAAGGAGTAATTAATTGTAACGGATAGAAAACACAGAAAAAAAAGAACAAAAATTATATCAACGAATGGACACGAATAAACGCGAATCACGAATAAACATAAATTCCGAAGAAGATTCGGGACTTTAATAAAGAAAAGAGTTTTTACAGAAGAGGACACAGAGTAGGATTCAATTCTCTTTTATTGAATTTTCCCGCAAAAGCGGGAAGGGGGAAAAATGGTGGGTTTAATAATATATCTTTTATTAGGGGTAACAAATAGTTTTCATACACAAAGTAAGTTACCACCGGTTCACGTTGTAGAAAAGAAAGGTGAAAGACCAAAAGGTGATTATCCTATTGACGTGGTTTATCAAGGTAACAGCGAGGTAGACATAACTCTAGGGGTTATTTATTTATGGCCTATGGATTATGAAATCCTGCGTGATGGGGTAAGAATCGACTATTTTCTTAGAGATTCCGGTGGCGATTGGGCATATAGGGATACAACCGCATCTCCCGGTACTTGTACTTACCAGGTAAAAATGTACTGGCCGGGCACTGACTCCCTTGATGCAGCAACTGATCAGGTTACTGCTCACCCCGGACAGGCAAGCGGAGTTATCAGAAAAACCACAGTATGGAAAAAATCAGCAAGCCCTTTCCTTGTAAGTGGCAGTATCTCCTGGTATCCTCAGTTGAAAGGGATTCAAATACAACCCGGATGCACTTTAAGAATAGAAGCCGGTGTTAAGGTTCACTTTGATAAAGATTATTCCATAGGAATGTTCGGAAGTGTGTTTACTGCTACCGGGACGCAAAATGATATGATTATATTCGAAGGAGACGGGAAAATGGGTGACTGGGCAGGAATAACGGCGGACACTTCCCGTATAAATTTCAATTGGGTGCAACTAAACGATGCAAACAAAGGATTATTCTTTGGGAGAAATAATACGGTTACCATTAGCAACTCCTGGTTCTGGAATGATTCTGTTGGGATTTACAGTCAATATGGAAACACCTCTTTATCTTTTTCAAATGGATTTATCGGAGATTGTGATTACGGAATGTACTGTATGGGAAGCTTTTCACCACAGATATCTTCGAGCGAATTTGCATATAATACTTGCGGAATCTTTGCTATGGAGGATGCTTCTCCTGTTATAACCGGCAGTAATTTTTGTGGAAATAAAAGCTACGCTATAGCAAATACTTCTCCTGCAAAGCTATCCGCCAAAGATTCCTGGTGGGGATATCCAAGCGGGCCGAAAGCCAACAGCAATCCAAAAGGAGAAGGCGAGAAGTTATCGGGAGACGTTGATTTCCAGGGGTTCAAAACTTGTCCTTACGATTTATCGACACTGCCTCTCCCCGACTTCAGAGTAGACACGGTAATAGTAACACAAATAATCGACAGCGCCGACCTTTTTGCAGCCAGACCAACGGTAGTAAGGGTATTTGTTTCACCCGGGCAAAGCAAAAGCGTAGATTTTCCATCATTTGGAATACAAGTCTGGCTGGGAGGGTATCCCTGTGTGCCCGACCCTAAGCCTGATTCGGTAAAATACAAAGGATGCTGGGATAAAATAAAAGAAGTCAGAAAGGGCTTAAACTCGGTTAATTGTTTTATCAGTGATATAAACGGACTGCCCGCCACAGCCTGTAGTTCAGATGTAACGGTTAAAATAACACCGGCTTTGGGTGATGAAAGGGACGATACGGAAAACAACGAGGATACTGTTAAAGTAGGTTTTAAAGCCCCTGCGCCCAAATGGAGAATTTACTATACCGCATTACGTGTAGGCGATTGGTGGTCAGATGGTTCCGGTCCGGCATCATCGGTGATAGAAAAATTTGCTGCGGATAATGAAGATTTTCTTGAAGGGGTATTTCCAATAAAATTCGAATCTACATTCCGCGGGTATTCGGTTCGCTGGCTTGCCTTTACGCAAACAGGAGCAATATCCTATCTTAAAACTTACCTCGCCCTTACGTCGGGCAATGCTTTTGCCATTGGAATCGTACCGAGAGATTTTTTAAATGGCAGCGTTGGCACTATGGCTTATACTTCCGTGGGACTTTATCACTATACTGCGCTCATCGGTTACAGAACCGATTTCCAGGACGATTCATGGGGAACTGCACACGAGTTGGGACATAGTTTTGATCTCGCAGATGAATATTACGAGAAAACTCCTCCCCCACCGGATGGAAATCCTAACTGGGATTGTGTCCGTAAACCTGACGGGCATATGGCAACAAACGGATGGTGGGTAAACAAGAAAAAAGACGGGTGCATATATAATGTTTATCCTAATGATACTGCCAGCAAGTTCAACAATGTATATAGTTTTATGGGAAACACTCTCCCGATAAAGCACTGGATACCAAGATGCGATTACAATGCTTTATATACTGCGATTTTAGCAGCTAAAAAAGAAAAATCGGCAACCAACAGATTACTTGTAAATCTTTCCATATACAAAAACGATTCGGTATTCGCTTTGCCCTTTTATGAGATTGGAAACGGCGCAACAGATACGGGCACAGTTGGAAATTATAGCCTTGAGTGTTTGAATGTAAGCAATACGACGCTATCCAGCGTTAAATTCTCTGCTCCTTTCTGGGAAATGGATACTACGGCAGGGGTTGAAGTCTTTTCCAATTGTGTTGTTCTTGAATATCCTGCAGGGACAAAGAAAATAGTCTTAAAAAACAACTCCAACATTATATTTCAAAGCACCATCAGCACTAATCCTCCTTCGGTAGACCTTATTTCTCCAAACGGAGGGTCCATAGGAGACAGCGTAAAGGTTATATGGAGCGGAAGCGACCTTGATGGGGATAATTTGTTATATGCATTATTTTCAAAGGGAAGCGACAATGACTGGGCGCCTATTGCATTTAACATAGAAGACACTTCGTATATGGTAGATGCACATTTACTCGGAAGCACTGCAAAGTTCAAAGTAACTGCAACGGACGGTATTAACAGCGCATCGGATTCTTCAGGTTCATCTTCCAGCGTACAAAATAAAGCACCTTTTGTATTTATAAGCGTACCTTCCGACAGTTTAAACTTTTCGCACAACCAGATAGTCGCATTATCGGGCAGCGCAATCGACCCGGAAGAAAAGACTCTACCGGAATCTTCGCTTGTGTGGGTTTCAAATATAGATGACACAATCGGATTCGGAAATTCAATAAATAAGACATTATCCGTTGGAACGCATAACATATCTTTTAGCGCAAAAGACAGCGGAGGACTTGTAAGCAGTGATGCCATTACATTGTTCGTAGTATCGGATACGCTTACGGATGTTTATTTAACAGGTAACGACATAACGACAAGCGAGTCTCCCATACTAAATGACACCTGCTGGATTAACTGCACAGTGAAAAACACTTTAAGAGATGCAAACTGTATTGTATCAATATATCTAAATGGGTTGGATTCGTTGCATTTACTTAATAGCAATAGCATATTTATAGAAGCAAACAAGTCTGCAATATTAAGCGCAATGTGGGCACCACAGGCAATGGGAAATGATACGATATGGGTTAAAGTTTCCGGGGTTAGTCCGTCTGAAAGTAATACGTCAAACAATATCGCATCGAAAGTCTTTACGGTAATAGCCGTAGAAGAGAAACCTCTAGTTCCTGTTGTTCTTTACTTGAATCAGAACTATCCAAACCCGGCATACAATTCGACTTTTATAAAGTTTTCCGTTCCATCAACGGAAAAAATAAGTTTAAAAGTATATGACATATCCGGCAAGTTAGTAAAAACAATAGTTAACGGCGAATATAAACCCGGGTATTATACCGTGCAATGGAATGCGGATAACGATTATGACAGGAAACTATCGAGCGGAGTATATTTCATAAGGTTACAAAGCAATAAGAAAACTTTCACGCGGAAAACGGTGATTCTGAAATAGTGAAAGGGAAAATCTCACCGCCCCGCAAAATGCGGGGTAATCCGCCTGAAGCGGACCGAACGCAGAGAGCGGAGAGAATAAAATAAGAATTGTAAGTCCAACCCTTAGTTCGCCTAAAGCGGACTAAGGGTCTATTTATAAAAATTTAGAACAGATAGAATCTATACGGATTAGAAATCAGATTTATTCCTTTTTATAAAAATAAGTTGCAAAATTGTTTTAAGAGGCTATTATTCCACAATTAAAATACAAAAGGGGGAAGATTATGAATAGATTGATAGGAGCATTGTTTCTTTTGGGGGTATTTTCTACAAATGTTTTTGCTGATGATGAACTTATAAAATCGAACAATCCCGATATTAGTTTTACATATGAAAAAGGATTTATCGGCGTATTAGGCCATACAATTCAGTTTGGTATAGATGGGAGCGAGATTAATTACGTAAAAGAAGCAGGACAGGATGTATTATTGCCTTATGAGCGTTACACGGCGGAAATCAATTTCAAGAAAAAACATTCGCTCATACTTTTAGCCCAACCTTTTGACCTTTTAACGACAGAAATCTTAAGAAGAGACATTACGATTGATTCTATGTTATTTCCGAAAGGCACGATAGTAGATTTTAAGTATGGTTTTACTTTTTATCGTATCAGTTATTTGTATGATTTTAAGAATGGAGACAAAGAATTTGCGTTAGGATTGTCATTTCAGATAAGAAATGCCGACATTGTTTTCAGTTCAGAAGACAAATCTTTATTTAAAAGGAATAGTAATATCGGGCCTGTTCCAATATTAAAATTCAGGGGAAAGATACCTTTCAAAAATATATACTGGTTAGGCGCTGAGTTAGATGGATTCTATGCATCCGGGAAATATATAACCGGAAGCAAGAACGATTTTGAAGGAGCCATTCTTGACTGTTCAATACAATCGGGAGTTAACCTGAATAAACACCTGCAAACCTTTTTGAACACACGATATATAGGCGGCGGAGCTAAAGGGAATGAGAATAATCCTAATCGGCCGGGAGGAGGTTATACTAACAACTGGTTAAAAACATTGGCTCTTTCGGTTGGTTTAACATATAAGCCGTAGTGTTAAGATTGCAGCAAACTCCGAATACAGAGAAGGAAACGCGGTACAAAATCTATTTATTACGACCGAGAATTTTTAAAGCAATATCTCTGTTCTGCAAAGCATACACATCTTTCGGGTTTATCTTGATTGCCTTATCATAACAAGGAATCGCTTCTTCATAACGTCCGAGTTTTGCTAAAGCAATGCCTTTGTTGTACCAGGCACTGGCATATCCCGGGATTATCTTTATTGCCTCATCGTAACAACAAATTTCTTCTTCGTAACGCCCAAGTTTTCCTAAAGCAGTGCCTTTATTATACCATGCAATCGCATATCCCGGATTCATCTTTATTGCCTCGTCGTAACAAGAAATTTCTTCTTTTGTGCGGCCAAGCTTTCCTAAAACAGTACCTTTGTTATACCAAGCCAGAGCATCTTTCGGGTTTATTTTGATTACCTCATCATAGCAATGAAGTTCTTCTTCGTTACGTCCAAGCCTTCCTAAAGAAACACCTTTGTTTCCCCAGGCAGTGGCATATTGCGGGTTTATTTTAATTGCCTCATCGAAGCAGCAAATAGCTTCTTCAATACGGCCAAGATTTCCTAGAGCAGTACCTTTGTTATACCAAGCCCTGGAATCTTTCGGGTTTGTCTTAATTGCCTCATCAGAATAACGGATTTCTTCTTCGTAAGGATTAATATTGGAATTACCGGATTTCTTTTTTCCAAAACCGCTAAATATAGACATAAATTACCTTAACATCTGACATCCATTAAGAAGTATTATTTAGATTTAAGAATAATATTTGGAAAAGTGGATAGTTTTTGTCGGGGGACCCAGGCGGAGACAGTATCGGGGATGTAACCTTCTTTTCGAGCGACTATATAATACAAAGTAGAATCAGTTTTTCTGTTCCCTGCCCACAGACCTAACTTATACGCTCCTTCGGAGTTGGTACGTTTCTTGCTTCGTATAAGCGTATCTTTTGAGACTCTTCCTATGGAAAAGCAGGAAATGAAAACGCTGTCCAGAGGTTGGTTGGACTGGTTATGAACTTTGCCCTCTCCCTCACCAAGGTAAGGGTAATATATCGTATCCAATAAAGCTATAATATGATTGTTGTCCCATTTTTCCCGAGGAGTATGCGGCATACCTATCCAATACCCTGCAAAAAGAATTATTCCGTTAATATCACCGTCGTCATACCTATCGAAAAGATGCGTATACATATACCTGACGCTTTGAGGACTTTGCCAGCCGTAATCGTTGTTTATAAGATAAATTCCACAGGTAATTTCTTTGCCGGGGTATTTCGAACGGTATTTGTCTATGGCTTTGTCTATATATTCATAATAAGCATTCTGGTTATATATCCATAAGTTAAAACCATCCACATAAGGAACATATTCGGACGCAATTCCAAATCTGCCCGGATATAAAACGGTAAAAAACTTGAGGTCGGGAGTAGTTTCGGGTGTGTCGTGATGAACTACACCGGCGGAATCTATGTATTTCCCTTTTAAGGCGTCGCGGATATCCCGGACGCTTGCCGTATCAAAACCACCCCTGTCGGAAAAATCGTCAATATCTATGCCGTATATCTGACCGTAAATTTTTGATAATCTTGACATTCTTGCGGCTCCCTGCGTAATACCGGGGGGCCAATTAGGTGTCAAAAGTTGTGTATCCAAAGGTAAATTAAGAACGCCACTCATATACGGAGGTCTTATAATCGCTACAACTTTTTCTACATTCCATTTTTCGCAGGCATTATCGAGCCATTCCTTAAAAGATAATTTTCCTTCCGTCGGCACATTCAAAAACAAATACTCGCCAAACTTGAAAGCATCCTGAAAAGGAGTTTTTTCAGGAACACCCGGAGCGCTGAAAACGGAGTCGTTGTATACACCCCATAATCCGAGGGGACCGACAATCCTGTGCAAACTATCGGGAACGTTTATAAAGAAACTTAAAATTAAGAGTATGTTCATATTTTATAAAAAAATACTTATAAGAAGAAACTACGATTGTCAATATTTAATATTAGGAGAAAAACCAACAACCTGCCACAAAAGCACTAAAACACAAAGTAAAACCACACGAAAAAGAGAAAGTTTTCGGGGGGGAAAAAAATAACAGAAAAACAGATAGAGTACACAAAGAATAGAAAACAACATTAAACCACGAGATTCCCACACGATTTACACAGAAACAGAAAAAAAGGATAAAATTTAACAGGGACTTGAAGAGACTGGTACGAGAATAAAAGAAAAACAGGAGGTTTTTTATTGACACTTGTGTTTTAACTCATATATTGTCTTTTTTGGAAAAGGGGGAAGGGTTTTAAAACAGTATATCAGAAGACCAGAGTATCAGTTGGCAGAATATCAGAAAATCAGTAGAGCAGATTGGAAGATAAGGAGGGAAAGATGAGAACATATTTATCCATATTATTATCAATATTTGCTATAACTTCGACACAGGCGAAAGAAAAAGTTGTCGCTAAAACAGAAGTTAAAGAGTTAACAAAGGAACAGGTATATTCAACACTGAAAGCCGCTCACGACTGGTACACAATGGAAAATTACGTAATGTCCGCTAAATACTTTGACGATGCCGCTAAATACATAAAAGACGAGCCCGGAGAGTTATACGATGCAACGTGCTCATACGCGCTGGCAGGACAAAAGAAAAAAGCCATTGAAACATTAAAAAGCGTTATCGGGACGGGTTGGGATAATTATGACCATATAAATAAAGATACGGATTTAAATAGTCTCCGTGAAGAACCTGAGTTTAAGGCGCTTATGGATACGCTGCTTAATAAAATAAAAGCCTCCGAAAAGAAACGCGCTTTCTGGAGAAACCCGGGCGAAAAGACAAAAATCGGGGGAAAAGAGTTTGAAGTTGTCGGCGTTCCCGGTGATACGGTTCCAATGACGGCAGCTCGTGTGCTTAATTTACAGGTATTCAATGATGAAATTTATTTGGGTTACGGGGACGGAGTAAATAATATGGGGCCTGTTGCAATTATGTCCTTCCAGCCGGATAAAGGGAAATGGAACTATCATTTTATGGCTCAGGAACACGCAATAGTAAATTTCCGTCAAATCGGGGATGAACTATATATTATGGGAGGAAAACCCTGGGAAGGGTTTACAAGCAGAAATTTCAACCGCAATTTTGAATTCGGAAGTATTTTCAGGTTGTTTAAGAACGGTAGTTTTGTCAAATATCACAGCATTCCAAGAACTTTGAACGTACAGGACGTTGCAAAATTAAACGATAAATTCTTCTGCACCGCAGGAACAGCAAATGAAGACTGGTCTCAAAATTTAGGATGTATTTATGAAAGCAAAGACAACTGCGCAAGCTGGAAACCGGTATACAATTTAGAACCGCTGAAAGACAAAACAGTCCGTGCAAACTCTATGAAGGAATTTAACGGCAAAGTATATGCTTTCGGGTTTTCATTTTTTGTTCCTAAATTTGGAGAGCAGGTATTCGTCCCCGATGCTTTTGGAGAGAAAGAAGCAATGGTGTACGACGGTAAAAATTGGTCAAAAGAAAACATAATTGCCGAACCGGGCGTGATAATGGTTACGGGAGCGGAAGTTTTTAATAACCAGCTTATAATGAATGTCGGGTTTTACGATATTCCGCCACAGAGAATTTCAAAATTATATGCGTATACCGGAAAAGGAAAAGCAGTAAAAGTATTCGACGGCGAAGAGTTGATGATTGACGATATGTTCATAGCGGATGGGACTCTTTATCTTTTACTGAATAAGGAAGAAAATCGGGCGATAGTAAGCACAAAGGACTTAAAAGATTTCAAAACTATTTTAGAATTCCCGAAAGAAGTGGGAGTATCGTGTCTTGCAGTGCATAAAGGTTATGTTTATCTTGGAACGCCAAGGGGAAGCGTATTGAGAGCGAAGATGTGAGTCCTTTTCACCGCAGAGCCCTGCAAACTGGATAAGAAGTTCTAAACAAAGATAAGAGTTTCTAAGAAATTCCTAAAGTCAGCAACTATTTTGGAAAAATGTGTGAGTATATTATGAAAGCCAATTTATCAAAGTAATTGTCCTGCAAGTATCAAAAGATTTCTTTTAAGAGTTAAGTTTCCAGAGTGCAAAATTCAGAACTGAAGCAAGACTAACCCACAGAATATAGGGTATTAGAAGTATCCCTGCCGGAATTGATATCTTGAAAAAATTCAGTATTGTCAGCAAAATTGCAATCCACAAGAATATGATTTCAAAGAACCCTGCGATTGGAAGTTTCAGTCCAAAAAATAGAAAAGACCATAGAATATTTAGAAGTAGTTGTATAAGGAAAATGCCAAGCGCAATTCTGACCTGTGATTTTTTTATTCCTTCACGCCATATAAGGAATGCAGATATTCCCATAAGCAAGAAAAGCGTTGTCCATACCGGAGCGAAAACCCAGTTTGGCGGACTAAACGATGGTTTTTCCAGAGTTTTATACCATGTTGATATTGAGGGAGTCGTAAAAATTGCGCCAATAATACCTGCAAGTTGACAAACGATTATACTTATTATCAATTTTAGTCCGTTATTCAATTTAATATTTTTCATATCGCCCTCCATTTATTATGATAATTTTTTATTTCTTTTTAGTTAGAACAATGTAAATGTTTTTCGTAAAGATTAAGTAGACAATTTAATATTCCCATCTCTATCCTGTTCTATCTTCGCACCATCTTGTCCTATTATTTGTCCGACATGTCCAGTCTCAATAGAACTTTTATTAGTTTTGCTTGTACTATTATTTTTTAATGTGAATTTAGTACCCTGTGAACTATTTATTGTTATTGATTCTGAAGCATAAATTTGCGATCCAGAAATATTTATATCTCCATTTTGTGCCAAGAAATCAATAATGTTATTAGCTTTTATAGATGCATTTTCAATATTAAGACGCGAAGATATTTCTGTTGTTAATTCTTCTTTAGTATATGCTGTCTTTTCTTTAGTGAAAAAGCCTTTAACTACATCGTAAATAACGGATGAAGATAAGTTAATTCCGAGTTCCAATAAGAGTTGCTCTAGTGTCATAGCGTTTCAATTTTAAAATTATTTTTTATGAAGAAAAAATATCTTCCCGAATTTAAAACTCCCCAACAGCAGAATAACGAGCGAAAATTCATATCTATGGTTCAAAGATTACATCCGATTTGAATATATGCAAGGAAAAAAAATATTACGGGTAGGATTTCCACCTCTTGAAGACTTCAAAAAAAATCTTTATCTTAACCCAATGCAACTGGCATTAGAGTACAAAAAATGCATTACGGATGAACAGATGGATTCCCAAACAAAACTTGCTAAGAAGTTCGGCGTATCCCGAACTCGTATAACACAGATATTAAATCTATTGAAACTGGCACCTGAAATCCAACAATATATCTTGACTCAAAATAACCTGAACATTACAGAGAAAAAACTACGGGCACTCACCCAAATAAAAGATAAAAAACTACAAAGTAGTAAATTCCAAGAACTACTGCACAATTTACAACATAAATAAAAAATACAATCTTATCCCCCCTTATTATAGTAACATTAAAATATTGACAAAGATTGGTTTCGAGAATATTTAAGTGTAAAGATATTTGTTGATGAAATTAATTTGGAGGAGAAATGAAAAAATATCTTATGTTAGTTGCTTTTACCATAATTTTCGTATTTTGCACACAACTAAATGCAGACACATGGGCAAAGACTTATGGTGGAACAGGTGATGACTATGGCAATTCAGTCCAGCAAACTAAAGATGGCGGATTTATCATTGCAGGAGAGACGAAATCTTTCGGGACAGGCAGAAATGATGTCTATCTAATTAGGACAAATTCTTCTGGCGATACTGTGTGGACAAAAACTTTCGGTGGAACTTCTTGGGATGTAGGCTCTTTAGTTCAACAGACTCAAGACAGTGGTTTTATCATTGCAGGATGTACACACTCTTTCGGAGCAGGTAACGAAGATGTCTATCTCATCCGGGCAAATTCTTCAGGAAATACACTCTGGACTAAAACTTTCGGTGGAACTTATGATGATTATGGCTGTTCGGTTGCCCAATGTTCAGATGGCGGATTTATCATTGCAGGTTCTACATTCTCTTACGGAATAGCAGGCTACGTCGATGCCTATCTGATTAAGACAAATTCTTCAGGAGATACTGTGTGGACAAAAACTTTCGGCGGAACTGACGCTGATTGGAGCTATTCAGTTCAACAGACTTCTGATGGAGGATTTATCATTGCCGGAACGACATACTCTTTCGGGGCAGGCACACCAGATTCTTCTAATGTCTATCTGATTAAGACAACTTCTTCAGGAAATACACTCTGGACAAGAACTTTTGGTGGGACTTCCAATGATGAAGGTTATTTTGTTCAACAGACCTATGATAGTGGTTTTATCATTGTAGGATATACATACTCTTTCGGAGCAGGTGATGAAGATGTCTATCTGATTAGGACAAATTCTTCAGGAAATACACTCTGGACTAAAACTTTCGGTGGAACTGGTCCTGATTGCAGCAATTCAGTCCAGCAAACTAAAGATGGCGGATTTATCATTACAGGATGGACATACTCTTTCGGGGCAGGTGATGAAGATGTCTATCTAATTAGGACAAATTCTTCAGGAGATACACTCTGGACTAAAACTTTCGGTGGAACTGGTCCTGATTGCAGCAATTCAGTCCAGCAAACTAAAGATGGCGGATTTATCATTACAGGATGGACGGACTCTTTCGGGGCAGGCTATAGGGATGTCTATCTAATTAAAACAGATTCTCTCGGCATTGCTATCGAAGAATCCTCCTCTCAAAATTGGAGCAAAGCTACATTTCGCCTTGGCGGGACCGCATTAGAAATCTCCAAAAACCCCTTCTCTCAATCAACAGTCATTAAGTATTTCATACCCATTAGAACTCGAGTGATATTAAGTGTTTACGACATTTCCGGAAGTTGTGTGAAGACATTAGTGAATGGGGAGAAAGAAACGGGAACTTATAGTATTGGTCTCAATGCAAAAGAACTAAAAGCGGGCATATATTTTGTGAGACTGACAGCAGGCGGGGATAAAGAGACGAAGAAGTTGGTGTTGATGAAGTAAGAAGGGGGAAAAATGAATAAATATTTTAAATTGTTTATTACAGTACTGTTGTTTGAAAATATTGTTTCTGTGAGTGGACACGAGTGGAGCGAGACGGGAAGTCTTATAAACGCAAGAAAAGGTCATAATGCCGTATTACTCACAGACGGTAAAATAATAGTATTAGGGGGGTATCCTCCGGCGCATGACAATTATGAGATTTTTAATCCTGCCACCGGAACGTGGTCTGCACCACAGTTATTACCAAAATCAAGTCCTGGTGGTCATAGTTTAGGACTTTTGCTTTATGATGGTAGAGTATTATACGCTACTTCTCCGGTAGGATGGTGGCATTACAGACCAAGAACCAACGACTGGGATACATCTGCTATTGACCCCGGTTGGTCGACTTTACGCTGTTATACTTTACTTTATTCTGGCGATGTGGTTGCATTTTATGATCATAGTTGTACGTTACTTTATAACGACAATGATACAAGAACTCTCCTACCTGATTGTGGTCAGGACCATAAAAATGCAGCAGAGGTATTACTTTCATCTGGCGATGTACTTATATGTGGGCATGGTTTATCCACAGGAAGTGAAACTGGTGTGAGATGTGACCTTTATAACCACGTTATACATACATGGACACAAGTAGCCAATATGCAAGATGTCAGATATAAACTTAATGCTATATATCTTCCACCCGAATATGCTCCTAATAGAGTATTGGCAGTGGGTGGTGGGGGTGGAATAACAAGTGAACGTTATAATGAAGTAGCTAATTCATGGGCATCAACAAGTAGTTTAACTTATGGGAGAGCAGTTTCGACAATGGCATTATTACCAGAAGGTAAAGCATTAATAATTGGAACACAGGGAATTACTGATGGAAACAAATGTGAATTGTATGATCCTACAACCCAGTTATGGAGTATTACTGATACAATGAAATATCAAAGAAGCCATAATTCGTCAGTAATTTTACCGACAGGGAAGGTTATTACTATTGGTTCATTTGACGACTCTATAGGAAGCCGTATCCCTGAAATATACGACCCGACAAACGGGCAATGGCAAACCAGAAAGTCTTTAAATACTGCTCGCTGCGCAGCAACGGTAACTATGTTACCAGCCAACTGTTCAACAAATGTTCTTATAACGGGCGGAGAAGATGGAACTGGAGCACTTAGTTCCTGTGAATTATATAATTATAGCAATCTTAACAGCGTTGCCTACACAGGAGCTCTTAATACTGCAAGAACTCATCATACAGCAAATTTACTAGCTCCTGCATTACAGCAAGTTCTTGTTGCAGGCGGTAGAAATGGCGCAGCAATTAATACTTCTGAAATTTATAGTATGACAACAGGAACATGGTCTTATACTTCAGGAGCAATGAGTACTGCAAGGTTTGACCACAGCGCAACGTTATTAGGAGATGGCAGAGTATTGGTAACGGGTGGAGAAGGGGGAAGTTATTTAAACAGTTGCGAAGCGTATAATACCGGAGCCGGGACATGGTCATCGGCAGGAACAATGACAACGGCAAGAGCAAGACACAGCGCAGTTTTATTGCTTAATGGAAACATAATGGTAATCGGAGGAGAAACATCAGCAGGGACTCCGACGGCTACCTGTGAAATCTGGAATGGAACCAATTGGACAACCGTACCGGCAGCATCAATGGCAACTGCACGAAGTTTAAATACGGCAACATTATTACAATCGGGTAAAGTGCTTGTAGCGGGAGGAATGGGAGCAGGCGGAACGGCATTAAGCAGTTGTGAAATATATGATCCGACAACAAATACGTGGACAGCAGAAACGCCTTTATCCGTAGCCCGTTATGCACATAATACAAGTATATTATATTCAGGATTAATATTAGTATCCGGTGGAACGGATGGAACAAGTTATTTTAACTCTTGTGAACTATGGGATCCTGCAGTATGCAGCCCAACAACGGGATTACATGCATGGAAGACGGTTCCCGGAACACTTGCCAATACAAAAGCTTATCAGGCGTCCGTTCTTATACCGATAGACAAGCCATATATACTTTCAATAGGTGGAAAAAATGCAGGTTATTTGAATGCCATCGAAAGATTTGACATAGGGTTAGGGTATTTACCAAGCTGGCAATCAAGAATAACAAATTATCCATCGGTAACCGCAATAAGTGACTCGATGAATATAACCGGTTCATTATTCAGAGGCATATCTCAGGCAGACGGCGGAAATCATTGTCACGTTGCGTCAAACGACCATCCAATCATATCGTTAGTAAGAGTAGGCGGTGGAAACTGGCAGGGGAATGGTGGCGGAGAAATATTAACTATGCCAATGAGTTCTGAGTGGGATACGATGCATACGACAGTGCACCCAGTGATTGCTGATATACAAGGCTATTATAGATTATGGTCCATAGTAAACGGAATACCTTGTAAGTGGCATCCCCCGCTTCAAAGTATAGACGAAGACAAGACGTATAAATCGTCGGAAATAAAGATATATCCGAATCCTGGAACTAAGGAAATAAATTTTGCTTTTAACAATAACGCATCCAATGTAAGCATAGATATATATGATTTAAGTGGAAGAACTGTAAAGAGTTTGAATGTACCCGAAAATAAGGGAATGAATACATTGGTATGGGATGGAAAAGACGCGAACGGAAAGAAAGTAAGCACAGGAATGTATTTTTACAATGTGCGTGGAGACGGGATTAGCCAGAAAGGCAAATTTATAATACTCAAATAGATTAACAAATACTAATAATAAGCCCTTTTCGGGATCGCTTGTCCGGATAATTTTTATCGTTGGTGTTGGAGATGCAATTCACCCTATATTGAATTTGAGGTAGAGAAAGATATAGTAATGGTGTAGTCTCCCCTATTTGGTAGTTTTTATCCCCCGTTTAGTATAAAATTTCACCCCCAATTTTTTGATTCACCGAAGGAATGAAAAAAGTTGGCATTAAAGATTGACAAAGATAGGTTTTGAGAATATTAATTGTCCGTGTTAGTTGGAATATAATTATTGGGGTTTTTGAAAAAGGAAAGAGTTTTGCACTTGCTGGTTGAATCCAGCGAGAAGACAGTTGAATTTTATCCGGTAAAATGCCGGAAAGGAGGAATTATGCATAAATTTATGTTTGGTTTTTTAACGTTAGTTTGCCCCTGCTTGCTCGGGGCTGCCGATTCCCTCAACATCCATTTGGTAGGATATTCCGACAAACCCTGGATTTCGTGCGATGTGAAGGTTTTAGACCCTTATGCTTATATTGCAAGCTATAAAGGCTTTTATATAATGGATATTTCAACGCCATCAAACCCGGATTCCGTCGGTTCTTATACATATGGTACTTATAGTTTGATGCAGGGAGTGGCAGTTGTAGGTTCTTACGCCTATGTTGTTAGTAATGACTCGGGACTAACAATAATAGATATTTCAACGCCATCAACTCCAACCAAAATAAGTTCTTGTAATACACCCGGTGAAGCTTTCAAAGTGGAAATTGCAGGTTCTTATGCTTATGTAGCGGACGGAGATTCGGGATTAAGGATAATAGACATATCAACACCGTCAAATCCTTTTGAAGCTGGGTTTATAGATACGATTGGTATTATTTGGAGAATGACGATGTCCGGTTCTTATGCATATACTTGCGGAAACGGGCTTAGAATCATAGATATTTCCACTCCGGCTAATCCGGCTGAAACAGGTCTTTATCCTGAAAATACCGGAGATGTGGCAGTGTTAGATACCATTGCTTATGCTACAACCGGGAACATATTAAAAATAATAAACGTGGCTGACGCATCCAATCCAACTCTGATAAGTTCTTGCACTACTTCGGGAGATTGGGGAAGAGCAATAGCAGTCTCAAGTGACTATGCCTACATTGCTACTTCTAATGGACTGCATATGGTGGATGTATCAGATCCTCTAAATCCGACGGAGGCAGGCTATTACGAAAACGAGCAGATTGGATATACTAATGACATAACTGTATCGGGACAATACATTTATCTTGCGGACAGCGCAGGACTGCATATTTTCTCAAACTTGTTAGGAGTTGAAGAAACAGAAAAGAAGAACGTGGAAAGAATAAGCATTATGAACAATCCTGTGCACTGTGGATACATAGATATCAGGCTACAGATGGAGAATTCCGATAATTTGAGCTTGAGTCTTGTAGACATTGCTGGCAGGAAAGTAAAAGAATTTCAATTAGATAGGCTGAATAGGAGCAAAGACATGGTCAGACTTTCGGTAAAGGATGTGGAAACTGGAGTATACTTCATAACTGACAGAAAGAATAGAGCCAATAGATACAGCAAAGCAGTGATAATTAAGTAATAGAGCAAAAAGTATAAACAAAGATAGGTTTTGAGAATATTGAGTATAAAGATACTTGTTGATGAAATAAAGTAGGAGGCAAGATGAAAAAATATATAAAGTTATTTTTTACTGTTTTTGTTTTTACCGCAATTGTCTCTAACAGTTTTGCGCAATACCCGGACTGGAAAAACTATACGAATGGAAATGGTGTTAACGCTGTTATCAGACAAGGGAATAAAATATGGGTTGGAACAAATGGCGGGTTAGTATATATAGATACGACCACAGGAGGTGCAGAATTTTACAACCATGCAAATTCAGGTTTGCCTATTAACAATATTACTGCTCTTGCAGCGCAAGGAAACACAATATGGATTGTAACATATTATTCCGGATTAACAAAATTTGATGGGGCTAACTGGGCTACATATACCACAAGTAATTCTACAATACCCTCTAATTATATTACTGCTCTTGCAGTGGAAGGGGACACAATATGGATCGGAATACAGAATGAGGGGTTAGCAAAATATGATGGTACAAACTGGACTGTTTATAATACAGGTAATTCCGGTTTACCCGATAATAGAGTTTCTTTGATAGCAATAGAAGGAACAACAAAATGGATTGAAACCAGTGGCGGATTAGCAAAGTTTGACGGGACTAATTGGGTTATATATAGGACAAATAATTCCGGATTGCCGGATAATAATGTTACGTGTATTTCAATAGAAGGGTCAACAAAATGGATTGGAGGGGCTAATTATGGTCTTGCGAAATTTGATGGAACAAACTGGACTGTATATAATACAAGTAATTCGGGGATACCTGCGAATATTATCCGTGACCTTGCAATAAATGGCTCTACAATATGGGTTGGAACAAACAGCGGCTTAGGAAAATTTGACGGCACAAACTGGACTGTTTATGATACGAGTAATTCGGTATTGCCTTCTAATAATATTGGGAAAATGGCAATAGGAGGAAACAGTTTATGGATTGGAGTGTTATATAATGAAGGCTTAGGAAAATTTGACGGTACTAACTGGACAGCATGTAATACGAGTAATTCGGGAATGCCTAATAATGGTGTTTATGATATTGCATTAGAAGGGGGAACGAAATGGATCGGAACCGGTGGCGGGTTAACAAAGTTTGATGGGACAAACTGGACTGTTTACAATACGGGTAATTCGGGATTGCCGAATGATTGGATTACTGCTCTTGCTATGGAAGGTTCAACAAAATGGGTGGGAACAAGTTGGGGTGGAGTTGCAAAATACGATGGCGCTAACTGGACTGTTTATAATAGTAGTAATTCAGGATTACCTTACAATGAAATTACATGTATTGCAACAGAAGATTCAATTAAGTGGATTGGAACAAGTGGAGGTGGATTAGCAAGGTTTGACGGCACAAACTGGACAGTGTATACTGTGGATAATTCAGGATTGCCGGATGACAGCGTCCTTGCCATTGCAGTAGAGGATACAATAATATGGGTTGGAGCAACCTGGGGTGGATTGGCAAAGTTTGACGGGACGAACTGGACGAATTATAATACGAGCAATTCGGGTTTGCCTTATAATTACGTGTGTGCGATAGCAATAGAAGAAACCATAAAGTGGGTTGGAACAAGTTATGGCGGATTAGCAAAATTTGATGGGACTAATTGGACCGTTTACAATACAAGCAATTCGGGGTTGCCCGGTAATTATGTGATTGAGATAACTATAGATGACTCTATAAAATGGATTGGAACTTATGGCAGCGGATTGGCAAAATTCGACAACGCAAGTTGGACTATTTATAATAGGGGTAATTCAGGGTTGCCGTACGACAATGTTAATGCTATAGCAATAGAAGATGGAACGAAATGGATTGGGACCGGGGATGGATTAGCAAGTTATACACAGGTCGCCATCGAAGAATCCACAATCCCGAATCCTGCAATCCAAATTCCAAAATTAACCATATCTCGAAACCCATTCATTAAATCAACAATTATAAAGTATCAAATACCTGCCACAAGTAAAGTTTCGTTAGCCATTTATGATATTTCCGGCAGTTGTGTAAAGACTTTAATTAATGAAGAAAAGTCCGCCGGTACCTATACCACAACTCTTACCGCAACCGACCTAAAAACAGGAATATATTTTGTGAGACTGGCAGCTGGTGGGGATAAAGAAACAAAGAAGTTGGTGTTGATGAGGTAAATTAAGAAATAGTCGGAGGACTGATTAATGAGAGGGATGTTTATTTTTGCCACTTTGTTTTTATGTGCTGCTATGAGCATGGGGAGTAAAGAGAAGTTTTCGGAGGGATTGGCTAATCTGCCCAAAGAAGAAGCTTTAGACAGTTTGAAAATTCTGATAACCATGAGACTGAAAGAACCTCCGAGACAGCTCTTTCCCATTATAAATATGGATAGTGTTATAAGGGATATTTTTGTTAAGTATAATGGAAAACGTTGGGAAAAACATTATCCTAAAAAAGTAGTAGATATCCTGAAACCCGTATTGGAATCTTTTCACCATTTTTTCTGGATTCAGCGTTCTCATGTAAAAAAAGATAATGGTGGAGGAACATATAGCGAACTTGAACCCCGGGATTCTATTAATAAGTTTCCTGAGAGCATATTAAAATACGGCAAAATATTACAGCCCATTCTTCTTTATTGTCCGGTTGACAAAAATTTGGATAGTTATCTTATTCCCGTAACATTTAAAGATACGTTGGTATTACTCGGTTCTTTTTTAGCAGATTTGCATAGAGAAAATAGAATAAGCTACTTCTATGAGCCTATAGATTCTTATTTAGCTAGATTGGACTCTATAAAAGCGGATTCTATAATGCGTGATTCGTTATCTTCAAACGAAAGAATAGTATCTAAAAAACTTTTTGCGATGATACCTGATTTGTGGGGTTTTCTTGTAGAAAGGACTAATGGAAAAAATATAGACAGCGTGATATACTTACTTCCTCCCGTTACTAAAAAAATATATAACATGGCTGATATTAAGGATTGGGATTCCGTTAGAGCCGATGTGTACCGAATGAGAAGTCAGGAGAATAAATAAATTCCCGGCAGGGAATTATAGTGTTAACAGTCAGCGACAATTGGAAAAAATGGGGTAAAAGTTAATGGAGACATTTTGAGGCTCAACCTTAACATTTCCCGGACCGCGCTTATGGACCTGTGTCCGTTCAGTTGCTAATTTACAACAACCTAATTTTTTACTGTAATCCTCTTAAATTATTTACTATTTCCACATTAAAGTATTCTATCTTCACCCGGACATAATCTGTTGTGCTCTATAAAAAAATCTTTTTTCTTATTTCATTTTATTGCTTTTTATTTGAATATAGTTTCAGATTATTTTTTACCGAATTAAGCAATTCTTTCACCTGAAAAGGTTTAGCAATATACTTGTCAACTCCCGCCTCTTTCCCTTTTTCCCTATCCGAAGGCTGAGTTCTTGCAGTAAGCATTATTACGGGACAAGATTTCCACAAAGGTTCACTTTTTACCCGCTTGCATAATTCCAAGCCATCCATTGCCGGCATCATCATATCGGAAATTACTAGGTCGATTTTATCTTTTTTCATTATACTTAATGCTTGTTTACCATCTTTTGCTAACTTAACGAGGTAACCAGTTTTCTCCAGATGAAACTGCAACAGAGTAAGTATATTGGAATCATCATCTACGACTAATATTTTCTCTTTTTTCTCTTTCATATTTATATATGGCTTCAAGAATCTTTTATATGATAAAAATAATCCTTTCTTTGTCAATAATTTATTCGTGAAACATTTCACAAAAATTATAATTCAAAGTTCATAAATTAGCATACAACAATGAAACATGAGAGTTAAGAAATATTTACACGATTTCTAATCCAAAAAGCCCAAAAACCGTAAACATAAATAGGACTTGAATTCCTCATAGTTTTATAGTTTTTTAATCTGAAGTTGGAACAAAGTTGACACAAGATTTTATATCCTCAATTTTTTGATTCACCGAGTTAATGAAAAAAGTTGGCATTAAAGATTGACAAAGATAGGTTTTGAGAATATTTAAGTACAAAGATACTTGTTGAGGAAATAAAGTAGGAGAAAAATGATGAAAAAAGGTATAATAATTATGATGGTGGTGGCATTGGGCATTGGAACTGACCGAGCAAGTGGTTTAGTGTCAGTAATTGATACCATAACTGTCGGTAGTTCTCCTCGTGGCATCTGTGTAAACCCGACCACAAATAAAATTTATGTAGCAAATAGTGGTAGTAATACTGTTTCGGTAATTGACGGGACAAATGATTCGGTAGTCGTTACAGTAGCCGTTGGGGTTTGGCCTTTTGATGTTTGTGTAAATCCGACAACAAATAAAATCTATGTGCCAAATCGTAGTGATAATACCGTTTCGGTAATTGACGGGACAAATGATTCAGTTGTTGCCGTAGTCCCTGTAGGAGTTGATCCTTGGGCTATATGTACAAATCCAATAACAAATAAGATTTATGTGACAAATTATGATCCGTTTTCTGGTACGGTTTCAGTAATTGATGGAACAAATAACACAGTATTTGATACAGTAACGGTCGGTTCTCGCCCTTATGGGATATGTGTAAATCCGAGCACAAATAAAATCTATGTGACAAATGGGGGCATGGGCATTCTTTCAGTAATTAATGGGACAAACAATTCGGTTATGCCTACCGGAGATGTCGGGTTTTCCCCTTATGGGATATGTGTAAACCCGGGCACAAATAAACTTTATGTGGCAAATGAGCATAGCAAGAATGTTTCGGTAATAGATGGGACAAATAATTCAGTACTTGCTACAATATCCGTTGGGTTTTGGAATAAAGCAATATGTATAAATCTAGTAACAAGTAAAATCTATGTGACAGATGTCGATAGTAATAATATTTATGTAATTGATGGAGCAAATAATACAGTAAAACAAACAGTGCCGATGAAAGAAGGGCACCCGGAAGGAATTGCAGTTAATCCGCAGAACAATTTGGTGTATGTGAGTTGTCGTGCTACCGGTAAAGTTTTGGTGTTTAGTGATGATGGGATAGAGATAGAAGAAAATGCGGATGGTGGTGGATTGCGGGTTGCGGAATTAAAAATACTAAAGAATTTGTTTAGCAGTTCAACTACTATAGTTTATTCACTCCCTTTTGAGACTAAAGTTTCATTGGGAATTTATGATTTATCCGGGCGATGTTTGGAGACATTAGTAAATGAAAAAAATGGGAAAGGAAATTATAGCATAAGTCTAAATGCAAAAGAGTTAAGGACTGGAATTTATTTTTTAAAGTTTATAGCCGGAAATTATAAAGAAACAAAAAAGTTGATTTTAATGAAGTAGGGAGAAAAATGAAAATAATTACAGTATTTTTTTTGTTGGTTTTTGCGACAACACAAACCTATGCGCAGAATTATCAAATCAGTTTTGCAGGAACAGGCTCAAGCACGAGTGTTGATTCGGTAAAAGTAGAAAACCTGACACAATGCACAGATACAATCCTTAGCGGAAGCGATACATTGCACCTCACAAACATAGGAATAGCCGAATCGGAATTGAATCCTCTTAAAGATAATCATATAAACATCTATCCGAACCCGATGACAGGCAATTGTTCCATAGATTTTGAGGCCATTGTCCCGGGCAAAACAACTCTTAAACTGTATGACATAACAGGAAAAAGAATTTTGCAAACGCAGGAATTATTATCAAAAGGACACCATACTTACAGTCTGAGCGGACTTAGTAGCGGCGTATATCTTTTGAAAATAAAGTCGGAGAACTATTACTATATGGCGAAAATAGTAAGCAATAATTTAATCTGTCTGAGGCGGACTGAAATAAGATATGTTGGGGTAACACCGGGCATAAATAAACAAAACACAGCTTCAAATACAATAAAGACGAAAAGCAGAAAAAGTGACAAATCAGTAATTAATATGCAATATACAACAGGCGACAGATTGAAGATAACGGGGAAATCGGGAATTTACCGCACCATCTTTATGCTTGTTCCAACCCAAACTCAAACAGTAACTTTTAATTTTATTGACTGTACGGATGCAGATAGTAATCATTATGCGGTAGTGCAAATAGGCACACAAGTATGGATGGCAGAAAACCTTAAAACTACTAAATATCGCAACGGCACAAGCATACCCAATGTCACTGACGGCGCTCAGTGGGGTAGTTTAACAACCGGAGCATATTGTAATTATAATAACATTCCGGCTGAATGCGATACTTATGGTCATTTGTATAATTGGTATGCAGTAGCAGACATTCGTCATATATGTCCTGTTGGCTGGCATGTACCTTCTGATAATGAATGGACAATTCTTACTGACTATTTGGATGGGGAGGCTGCAGCAGGCGGGAGAATGAAAGAAAATTGTACAACACTTTGGGCAGGCACTAACACCGGTGCAACCAATGGAAGTGGATTTTCGGCGCTTCCGGGTGGTTCTCGTAGCTGTTACGATGGTGTGTCCTACGATATGGGACTCTACGGTTATTGGTGGTCGGCTGTGGAGTGCGGTCCAAACGCATGGGACCGTTACCTGGGCTATCATGACGTTGATGTGCACCGTTACTACGACTTAAAGGAGTATGGTTTTAGCGTCCGCTGCGTTAAGGATTAATTGACCTTTTAATTTTTTCCTCTTGCCAAGTATCAAAAATAACTCTAAAATTCTCTTATGTTTATTAACTTCATCACCCTCCAAGATATCCAGAAAGGAACACACGAAGAAAACAGGATGGTCATAATCCAGTGCAGAAACTGTAAAGACCAGAAAATCGGCAATAACATAGACTGGGTGAAAGATTGCATACGAGACCCGGGGCACTATTCTCTACATAAGTGTCCGGGTTGCAAGGTGGAGACGAAACTGAAGAATACGGATATAAAGAAAATTAAAGAGGTGCTGGGGGGAGAGAAGATTGTGTAAAGGGGTATGGACTTTAGTATTTTTTTATTACTTTTTAAAACCATTTGACTTTTCCTATTCCCGTTTTAATAATACAACAACATTTCAAAGAGAGGTCTAATTATGCCAAATAAAATAACATTAATTTCCATTTTAAAAGATTCTCAATACAATCTTTCTCTTTTTACACCCAAAGAAATTGCACTACTGGAAGAAAAAATTTCTGAGAGAGAAGGCAAGCCTTATATCAAGTGTATTATTCGGGATAAAGAGGTTCAGTTAAAACCTGAAGAAGTTGTTCGTCAACTTTATACAGTAAGATTGATTAACTATTATAGCTATCCTAAATCACGCATTAAGTTTGAACATGCAGTACAGTTTGGCAGACAGACAAAGTTAGCCGATATTGTTGTTTTTGATAAAGACCGACCAACTGTTGAATATATTATTGTTGAGGTTAAAAAGCCAAAACTCAAAGATGGAAAAGAGCAACTAAAAAGCTATTGCAATGCCACCGGCACTCCTATTGGAGTATGGACAAATGGTGGACAGATTTCTCATTATAACCGCAAAGACCCTAATTACTTTGAGGATATTACTGATATTCCAAAGGTCAACCAGACACTTGAAGATATTATAAAAGAACGATTCACGTGGCGAGACCTTGTCATCAAAGATAAAATTCCTAATGAAGGAAAATCGCTTAAGACAATTATTACCGAAATGGAAGACGAAGTCCTTGCCAATGCCGGAGTTGATGTATTTGAAGAAGTCTTTAAGCTTATCTTTACTAAGTTATACGATGAAACTGAAAGTAAAACTGATAAAACCGTTATGGATAGAATCGTAAATCGTGAACTGAAACCTTCTGAAATTGGCGATTTTGAGTGTTTAAAAAAAGTATTACAAGGTATTGACGATAAAGATTTTAGGATACTTGAATTCAGAAATACCGGACAGTCCGAAGGCGACTTAAAGAAAAAAATACAAAAACTCTTCGACGATGCTAAAGGAAAATGGCAAGGCATATTCCCAGATGAAAGCAAAATTGACCTTTCGCCCTCTCACCTTTCTATATGTATCTCAAGCCTTCAGAATGTAAAATTATTTAATTCTAATTTACAGGTTATTGACGAAGCGTTTGAATATCTTGTAGGTAAGACATCAAAAGGCGAAAAAGGACAATATTTCACACCACGCCATGTAATAGATATGTGCGTTAAAATGCTTAATCCCCAAAAAGGGGAATATATGATTGATACTGCCTCCGGATCCTGCGGGTTTACAGTTCATACCATCTTTCAGATTACCGGGCATCTCTTTGAAAATACAGAAATTTCAAAACAAGAAAAAGAGGATGTCCTTAAGATCTTTGGTATTGATTTTGATGAAAAAGTTGTTCGTGTTGCCCGTACGCTTAATTTGATTGCTGGAGACGGCGAAACAAATGTTTTACACCTTAATACTCTTGACTATGACCGTTGGAATGAAACAATAGAAAACAAAGGCTGGTATTCTATCTATGGCAATGGCTTTAAGAGGTTTGAAAAACTTAGAAAAGATAAAGATGGCAATAAAGAATTTAAATTTGATATTTTAATGGCAAATCCACCTTTTGCCGGTGATATAAAAGAATCTCGCATAATCCATAAATACGAGCTTGGCTATAATGAAAAGAACAAACCCAAGCCTAAGGTTGGACGGGATATTCTCTTTATTGAACGCAATCTTGATTTTATCAAACCTGGTGGGAGAATGGCAATTGTCTTACCGCAAGGAAGATTTAATAATACCTCGGATAAAGATATTCGAGAATATATAGCAGATAAAGCAAGAATATTGGCAGTCGTGGGATTGCATAATAACACCTTCAAACCCCATACTGGCACAAAAACAAGCGTCTTGTTTCTTCAGAAATGGGACGATAAAGT
This sequence comes from bacterium, assembly GCA_028716385.1. Classification (GTDB taxonomy): domain Bacteria; phylum Hydrothermota; class UBA3073; order JACQXS01; family JAQTXJ01; genus JAQTXJ01. The sequence continues at coordinate 389,963 of JAQUPX010000002.1, forward strand.
ATGCCCCCAAAAAGACGATTATCCTATCTTTTTTGCCGTATCCGAGAAATCAGGAAAAGATAATTCAGGGGAGTGTCGCTATGTCTCGAACAGTGATGGCAAAAATAAGTTGGACAAATACGGACATTTTATTATTGACCACGACTTGCATAATCATAACGGAGAACTTTCTGACGGTATTGCCGAAGCATTTATCAACTGGGCGGAAAAAGAAAAATTAAGTTTTTGGAAATAAGACATGCAAATTTCAGTTGTAAATAAAAGCGCATTAGTAGGCGATTTAAGACTTGACGCGGAAGCTTATCTCCCTTTGTTCTTTGACATTGAAAGACACGTAAGAAGACATACTTGCACTACTTTAAAAAACGAATCCTCTTTATTTGTAAAAGGAATTTTTGATATAAAAGCAGAGTGTTATTTGGAAAAAGGAGGCGTGCCTTTTGTTAGAATTGGCAACTTAAAAGACATGCTCATTTCTGAGAATGATATTATAAATATACCCGAAGAAGAAAACAATAAAAACAAAAAAACATATTTAAAAAGAGGAGACATTATTCTTTCAAAAACTGCATATCCAGCTGCTTCATTTGTAAATTTGGGACATTGTAATACTTCTCAAGATACGATTGCCATAAAACTAAAAAATAATTCAAAAATCAATAGCCATTTTTTGGTTTTATTTTTAAATTCAAAATACGGTTTCTTGCAAATGAAAAGATGGTTTACTGGTAATATTCAAATGCACCTAAACCTAACTGACAGTAAAAACATTGAAATTCCAATTTATGAGAAGAACTTTCAAGAAATAGTGAAAAAAATATTTGAAAAAGCAATAAATCAAATTGAGTTATCAAAAAAACTTTATCGGCAAGCAGAGCAAATACTTCTTTCTGAACTTGAGCTTTTGGATTGGAAACCAAAGCATCGACTTTCGTTTGCTAAGAAATTTTCAGAGACAAAATCTGCTGACCGTATAGACGCCGAATACTTTCAACCTATGTACGAGGAGACAGTAAAGCACATAAAACAATATAAAAACGGTTATAAACTCTTAGGCGAACTTATAAAAATTAAGGGCAAAAACTTTCTACCTAAAAGCAATATGATTTATAAATACATTGAACTTGCAAATATTTCTACAAATGGAAATATCACTGGTTTTACAGAAGCATTAGGGAAAGACTTACCGACAAGAGCAAGACAAAAAGTAAATACAGGTGATATTATTGTTTCCTCTATAGAGGGGTCTCTGTCCAGCATTGCATTAATAGCCGACAATCTTGACAATGCGTTATGTTCGACTGGATTTTTCGTTATCAATTCCGATGTGATAAATAGCGAAACAGTGCTTGTACTATTTAAGTCTATAGTTGGGCAACTGCAGTTAAAAAAAGGATGTTCTGGTACAATTCTTACAGCAATTTCTAAAGATGAATTTTTAAAAATTGTTTTACCTAATGTATCAAAGGTTCAAGATGAAATAAAATCAAAAATTACAGAAATGTATAATGCTAAAAGGGTATCCCAAAAGCTTCTCGACATTGCCAAACGTGGAGTTGAGCTTGCAATTGAGCAAAGTGAAAGTGAAGCCGAAAAATGGATAAAAAATGAATTAGCAAAACTTGAAATTAATTTATAGATTACTATGCAAAACACCGCTTATTCAAACTTGATAAATTCATCAATTACGCTGACAAAAAACTCCAAACCGACAACAAAATTAACACCCCAGCCTATAAACTTTATAACCTAACCGGCAACGAAAAGAAAATAATAGAAAATATAGGAGAAAATTAATGTGTTCCATAAAAGATAAAGATATAGATTCATTGAATTCCGACGCCATAATTAAAAAGAATTTTCTTTACAAATATGAAAAGAGTATGCAATTTTTTCACTCAGAATTGACTTTTTTGAATATAAATATCTATATACTTGAGCAAATTTTTAACTTTCCACACAAGTTATTTATTGGAGATTCTTACGATTCAATCTTTTTACCCTTTGTTGTGAAAAACTTTTTTGATATGAGTCTCTTGATTGTTACAAGATTGGTTACGGATTCTGACAAAAAAACGTATAATATTATTCGTTTTAGAGATAGTATTAAAGATTTTATAAAACCAGAATATAAACAGAGTTTTCAAGACCGACTAAAAAAAGCAGGGGTTGATACTGAAATTGAAATTGAGGATATATTAAAAAGAGCTAAACCCTTACGTAACAAGAGGATTGCACATGTAGAGCAAGGGAAGGCAGAACTTAATATGCAAGGAATGTTGGGGTATCAAGTAACTTTTGAAGAATTGAAAAAACTTAGGGATAAGTTGAATTCTCTTTTAGAAGCATTGTCTTTTAATGTTGACCGTTTGTTTTTACCAATTTCCTACAGTGATAAAGTTCAACATCCTAAAGGAGACAATAGAACTGACATAGAGAGAATATTGGATTCTATAGCAAGAGAAAGTTCTTTATTTAATATGCCGGAGAAACATTCTCAATTGTGGCCACATCATCGGCAAAAAATGACTACCAAACAAATAGAATTACTCAATAACTATAGAAAGAAGCTTAAATTCCCGGAAGTATAAACCTACCGGATAGTTTATTTTAAAATGAATGACAGAGGAACAAATAATCCAATTATAAAATATCTCTCTACCGATGATTTTATTAACTATTGTAAGGCAAATAGAGTTGATATTTCTGATGATACATTGGAAACTTATGAAAAATATGGTCTTTTGATGCCTCTTTATCGCTTGATATTTCCTGAAGAATATATTAAGGAAAGATATGAATGTGAAAAAAACTCCAGTTATCAAGAGGAAATAATAAAGCTTATAAAAGAGCACAATAGCAAGGTTGAAAAGGCAAAACATGAAAAAGATGAATTAAGTGCCCTTGAAGAAAGTAGTAACTCTAAGTGGAAACAGGTAGAATCACTAATTAACGCAAGGAGTAAATCCAATATAATGATAGGTAAAAATCTCGAAGATGTTATAAAAGACGGACACCCTTTAGATATTGAATTTCAGAAACAGAATCCATGTCTAAAAGTTCCTGATAAAAAAGGGTTTCGTCCATGGAAAGACTATGAAATTGTAATAGAGGGCAGTGAAGAAAATTTTGCGGAGCATTATTATGCTTCTTGGCAAATATTTTTAGTAGAGGAGTTAAATGAATTATATATATATACAAAAAATTGCCTAAGTAATGAAAAAAGAGGAAGCACATATGTTTTTACTGGAAATATTAGAAATTCAAAACTTCTCAAATATTCGGATTGTTTTCAAGCAGTTTCAAACTTTCGTATGCTTCAACAAGTTATATGGGGAGTTACAGAGGAAAAAGCAAATGAACATATAAGTGAAGACGAAAGGGATAAGAATTATTCTGAAAGAATAAAAGAATTTGCAAAAATTGAATATAGCAAACAGTCTAAAGAAAACTGGATAAACTTCATTCGTAAATTAGTTGAATTATATGATCATTACGAAAAGCTTGATAAAAATAAGCTTTTGCAAGAACTAAAAATATTTCTTAGTGATACTGTTAATATGATTATAATAGCAAGGGGGATAGAGTTTAAAACACTATGCGTTGAATACGCTAGTCCCAATATATATGGAACTGGAACAGTTTTTTACACTAAAGGATTAGAAAGAATTTTCCCTATAGAGGAAAAACAAGTAAAAGAAAAGGCACTTCGTATAGTACATTCCTATATTAAAGAGATAAACGAAGGGTTAACTCAAAAACTACCAGAGGATTTTCATAAACAAATAGTATCTGAAATTATTGGACCAGAAAATATTCTATTGCTGACTCATCTCCATGAAATTGAAGATTTATGGTTTAATCGCACATCTTATTGGGAAGGCACATTTTGGGCACACCTTCGTTCTTTTGTAATTGGTATAGAAGATATTGCCAAGCAACTATTTCCTCCTCTTCCTGAAGAAGAAAAGAGAAAAAAAGATTGGTACTTGAGTGATGCGATTAAAAAAGCATTTCCAGAATATAAAAAATGGAAAAATGAATACAACAGTAAAGTCAATACCCCTGAAGAATTTATTAGCAAAATTAAGGATATTTTTAGTAGAAAAGACTTCTTTACTGATTCAAACCCTTTATGTAGGTATCACTTGCTTATTACGCATCTTACCCGTAATTTTGTTAGTCATAACATTAAAATGCCTTCTGCTATGGCGGGTTCTTTATTTATAGAAACATATAAATGCCTGATATTAACATTAGTAAGCTTTTGTACTCGATATTATCTAGAAAATCCAAACAACTGAGAGTCTCTGCTCTTGGAGATATTAGGCAAGAAGTTTATTTGGTAGATATGTTCGGATATAAGAATTAGGTAAAATAAAAATGAATTTAGATTGGATTGTGTCGAAAATTAAGATAGCAGAACAACTTAATAGTGGCGAATGTAATGGAGGGTATCCCGAGGGAATAATTATCTTATGTAGTATCATAAATGCTATTTCTTCTAATTTATGGCCGAATAGTGAAGAACACAAGCAGGTAGATAAAAAACGTTTTATAGAATTACTTGTTAAATATTCTGATGCCACCTTGAACGCTAATTTTATTAGTTTACGCATATTATATCAGGATAAGATTGATAATGGAGATTTTGATTCCGCTGATTTATTATTAAATTATTTTCCATTACTTAATTCTAATGAATACTTTAGTAGAATTTTAGCAGGACAGGATATTGACAAAGCTGATACGGATATTAAAGCTATACTTCCAAGTCTTTTATTAAAAGACATTAGAAAATATAGCTATGCTTGTCTTTTTTACACTCAAGTAAGATGCGGATATTTTCATGAATATAATCTTAACGGATTGGCTGATGATTATCCTATGTCTACAAGAGAAGTGCCGGTAAGTTACACTAATCAACTTGTTACAAAAAGTGGTAAAAAGATTCATAGAATATACTTTAGTTTTGATTGGGTAAAACAAATAATAATATCTGTTTTAGAGAAAAAAACAATAATAGATACACTTGATAAAAATAAAACCTTGCCTTATCCTGATAAATGGTGGATAGAAGGTTAACTATTGACCAACTGTATTCGGCTTTTTTATAATAATTGGATAGTTGAGAGTTCTTGCTCTCATTGGAGGGAATATGGCGATCATAATTTCAAAAAACGGTAAAGATGCGAAAAAAATAGACGAGTCAAGCTTTGACAAAGAAGATTATTTGCAGGAATATATTCACAACAATCCGGAAACTCTTCCTCTCTATGAGATTGAAGAAGACATTAGATTGCTGATTGTAGCAAGAGAATTTCCAACGGATACCGGACCAATTGATGCATTGGGAATTGACAAGGAAGGAGAGATATACCTAATAGAAACAAAACTCTATAAAAATCCCGACAAGAGGCTTGTAGTCGCTCAAGTTCTGGATTATGGAGCGTCTTTATGCTATAATGTTAAAGATTTTGATGATTTTATAAGAGTTATAGATAACCATATTAATAAAAAATTTAGTATAAATCTTAATCAAAAATTAAAAGACTTTTTTAATATTAATGATGAAGAAACGGGAGAACTTATAAAGAATATAAAAAGCAATTTAAACGATGGAAATTTTAAGTTTGTAGTCTTGATGGATAAGCTTTCAGGTCGATTAAAGGATTTAATTAACTTTATGAACCGGAAAGCTAACTTTAGTATTTTTGCAGTAGAAATGCAGTATTACAAATATGAAAGTTATGAAATTATGATTCCCAAATTATATGGCGCAGAAGTAAAAAAAGAAATTGCTTCCGGGACCGGGAATAGACTAAAATGGGATAAAGAAAGTTTCTTCAAAGATGCTAAAAACAAATTAGATACGACACAATTAGAAGCAGTAAACAAATTATATAATTTCTCAAAGGGGCAGGCAACAGAAATAAGCTGGGGAACAGGTATTAATAGAGGTTCTTTTAATCCGAAATTCTCTAATATTAGTAAATGTTCATTATATACTGTTTATTCTGATGGTACACTTGCAATTAATTTTGGATGGCATGCTAAAGAACTTCAGGACAAGTATGCTACGGAATTATCAAAACTTAAAGGGATTGAAATCCCAAAAGATTATGCTGATAAATGGCCTGGCATTTCAATTGAAAAATGGCAACCTGTTGTAGATGAATTTATCAGAATAATAAAAGATATAACAAGGGTGTAATTAGTAATGTTACACCTTTGTTTTTATTCACTTCGTGAAAAATAATGGTGGTGCAAATCTCTCGATTAAATCTTGACAAAATATCGTTCCATATATAAATCATTTTGATGAGGAGAATTTATGAAAAATAATAAACAGAAGAATAAAGAGATTGTTATTAGTGTCGAATCACGTAAAGGGGGTGTTGGCAAAACAACCGCTGCACTATGCATGGCACGATTATTACTACAAAATAATTATAAAGTACTTTTCTTAGATCTTGATATAACGGGCACTAATGCAGCAGATTTTGAATCATCGTTATTTTGGAAAGAAAATATCTTCATTATTCAAGAACCTACTAAACAAAAAACAAGTCAACCAGTCAATCTCATTGAATTATTTGACAATACATTTATGAGTGGCAAACCTATTCCCCCATTTACAATGGAAAAGTCTTGTGAGGACTTGCAAATTGATCCTACAAAAGTCAACATAATAGGCTCCCAAATATACAAAATAAACAGTAAAACCGATATTTCTATTGAGCATCCGGGAATACTCTTTGATGATTTATATTCTTTTTGGTTGTTAGAGTTTATTAAACGAATCATAAAAAATTTTGTGAATATTTCAAAATTTAAGAAGGTGGCAATTATTTTAGATAATTCTCCCGGCTATGTTGGTATTTCTCCGGCTATTCAGGAATGGCTGACAGATTGTGGTCCTGATTATAGTAAATTTTTATTCGTAACTTCTCTTGACCCCCAAGACTTACATGCATGTGGAGAAGCAACTAAATCAATTCATAAGTTGTATCAGGAAAAATGGGATACAAGGTCTATATTTATTAATATGAGCAATAAAAGTAAAGGCAAGGGAAAGAATAGCATTATTATCAAAAATAAAAGACAAGAAGCTTTTTTTATGAGGTTGGCAACAAATTTTGATTCGTTACCTTTTTATGAGGATTCCTTAAGGCAGAACACAAAAGGTCAAATATTCTGTGAGCATCCTTCTCAATATATATCAACAATTATTAATCGTGTTCCGAGAGCTATTAAAACCGGAGACCTTGCATATAATAAGAGTATTCTTGCACAACTTCTTTTTGAGGGGGAAAACGAACAAGTTAATCGTGAAAAGATGATTTTTTATGATGAATATCTTGAGCACCAGTTTTTTTCGCAGTATTTACAACAAAAACGAAGAATAAGTAACGGGCGTTTCCATAAACTTATTGATACTTTTGAAACATCTGAGAGGGAATTGCGAAAAGTTTACAGAAACGAGAATAAATTAACAAGTCCATTTGAGATAGATATTGAACATTATGGATACTTTAAGCAACTTGCAACAACGAATAATATTATAATCCATGCCCTTACTGAATTTGATAATGCTGGGTTAAAGTATCTGTCTAATCTTATTCATGATGAATGGTTGCCTACTAGTATTGTCCCAAAATTTCGACGTGCTTTAGAAGATATGTTGCGAGAAAGCGAGTTCCCTTATTTCGACAGTTCTGCTACCGATTGGAATAATTATCAAACACATATATTTAGAGAAGATTTTCGTAAACATCTACATCACATTCCAGAGGTAGAAATAGAGAATAAACAAATAGCAGATAAATTTATAAATCTATTATCAAATATTGTATTTCTGTCACTGCCGATGCATTTATGGCATTCTCCTTTTCAAAAAGAATTGTTTGAGTTATTCACTGCTGTTATTATTTTTGAGATAAAACACTGGGTAAAAAGGGAAGAGAAATATACTGAAAAATTTAATATAGCGCGTTTTCTGGCTCAGGAATCTATTTCTGAAAAAGAAATGGATATGTTAGGGGAATATCGCTTTTTAAGACACTATAGAATGAGAGAAGAAAATGTAAGTTTTGTAGATTTTTATAAAGTCTGTACTTCTACACAAGCAAGATTAATTGATTTCAGGGAAGATTCTATATTTTTACTACGGTTGTTTCACGGCATGATAACATATAATGAAAAGGGAAAAGAAAAGGGAGAAAGCGTGTTATTCCCATTTGTTAAAGGTATCGCGGAAGATGTTATTGTAAACAAGTCGGTAAGTCATGAGGAAGAACAAAACAGAATAGCAAAAGCGTTTCAAGCAGCAGAATATTTTAAAGAATTTAATGCGGCATTAAAAGGGGTTTTGAAAAAATGGGAGAGCGTTGATGAATAGTCTCAATTTTTCCCTGCGAAACTATAAATATGGAATAAAAAAAAGACATTATGCTCCACCGAAATTACGATGTCCTTATTATGAAATAGACCCCGTTGTATACAGAAATTACGAAACCACAAATAAAATAAAAGTTAAACTATCTAAAGCATGGCGCGAATTACATAAACGTACGGGAGAAAGTTATTTCAGCGAGACCTATCCACTTCAGGCAAGAACTCTTGATTACTCTGCGAAGGCTTTTCCTTCGTATCGTTTCATTTTGCCTGAAGTAATTAAAGAGGATTGGCTCGCCATAGTAGATTGGGATAAATACCAACGTGACCATACTCTTCATCAATCACTTTGCGGATATGTTGTTCTGAAACTGCTAGACAATCTGACATTGCCTGATGGGAAGTTACTTCTCGACAGATGCGTGGAGCAAATTCTGAATTGGCAAGGCACAGCATATATCCGGGATTTTCTTATTGATTGTGGAATGAATGAAGATGATGACTTATTGAAGAAAAAAGATTTTGCTCGTATAGTCTGGCGCACCTTTTTTCGAGAAGCTGCATATATAGCAGCAATTTTTCATGATATAGGATATCCATGGCAATATGCTGAACGTATACAAGGGAATCTCGACAAGTTAAATACCCCTGCTATTAAACAGAATCAAAGTGCCAAGCAAGTTATAGATATGTTCAGTCATCGGCTATTATTTCATGCAATGAATGGTTATAAAAAAGTAGATGCCGCATGTCCGTCAACTTGGCAAGAAAAGCTAATTCAAATAACAGATGTGGCACTTTCAAAGACACATGGTTTGCCTGGTGCTCTGGGTTTTCTCTATCTGAATGATTGCGTTAGACGCTATCCCCCTACTACACAATCTCCATTAAATTTACTGTGTGTTGAATGGACGGCAGTTGCTATTATGATGCACGATATGCGTAAAATATATTGGGGACAAAAAATTTCAACAATACCCGAGAATCCGTTTTTAAGATTAAGCTTTGATAAAGATCCTTTATCTTCACTTTTGACACTGGTTGATGTTATTCAGGAATTTGCCCGACCTACAGTCAAGTATGATGTTTCCGCTTCTTCGAAAACTAAGAAGAAAAAACCAAATAAGTTGATAACTTTAGAGTATAAAGAAGATTGTCATGCTACAAAATTAAAAATTGATAAAAACGGCGTCTTAACGCTCTGTTACCAAATGTGTAACGGTTCAGCAAGGGCAATTAAACGAAAGTTTTTGCTAGATGATAAACGTGAATATTTTGACACTCAGTATGGGTATCTTGACATGAGCAGTATTGGTATCAATGATGTACAGCTTACTGTTTTCTAACTATTTAACAAGCTACAAATCTTTTCTTTTTTCTCATATATATCTTTAATCTACAAGAAGTTTTCAACCTTCTCTGTTGTCCCTTTAGCAAGAAATCGTAGACAAGAACAGAAAGATAAACGCAAAACATTTTCCCCGTAACGCAGTAAAATAATCCCTGTATAAAAAAAGATAAGATTAATACCTCTATTTCATACAGAAACCGTTCCTTTTCTGTATGAAGTTGGACTGCTTTTCAAGGTGTATCAATCGAAAGCATCCTTTTAGGATAGGTTTAAGAGTTCGAGTTTTGGAGGAGCAATGAGATTCTGAACATCTGTTCAAACTTCTGCCAACAAAAAAACTCTTTCCAAAACGATGAGAAGGACTTATTTATCTATTTTATCAATATCAATTTCTTCGTCTCTTTGAATGTTCCTGCTGTAAGTCTCACAAAATAAATGCCGCTCTTGCGAATATTGGGAGTGAAGGTATAATTACCTTTGTTTAATACACCAGTATAAACAATCTCTTTCATTCTCCCGCATAAGTCGTAGATAGTTAATAGTGCATTAGTACACTCGTTATTAGGGACGGAGAGATAAATCTTATCTTTTATAATCTTCAAATCCGCATTTCCACCTGAGGAGGATCTTCGACCTGAATCCGAATTTTCTTCTATCCCTGGTCCCGTATATTTACAGACCCAGACTTTAAGTGTTTTAGGACTGGCATAATTTGAAAACATAATTTCATTACACCCATCCCCGTTGACATCTCCGGCATCTGCCACTTGCATTCCTATTGTTTGCAGACTATCTGAACCTATTGCATAAGCCTCTGCTGTAGTGTCAAAAGAATTCCCCCCCAGATAAATATAAACTTTCCCTTTCAACAAAGCACCAAACGGGTAAGGATAACTGTCTGCGCCAATAACCAATATTTTTGCACCAGACAGATTCGCTTTTTCCAATCCTGCAACCGCCTCTCCGTATCTTGACCTATTTGCATAGTACTCACCACTAAAAATCATATCTTCTCCGCCATTCATCGGATTTCCACCCCAATACCCATAAACCATATCGTGAACATTATCAAGCGGGTCTCCTACAAATGCATCATCATAACCATCATCGTTTAAGTCCGGAGTCAACGCAATTGCTGCTCCAAAAAAATCCCCTGCTGATTTACCAAGCATTTCAACATCAGGAATTGTATCCATCAAATTTTCACCATAGTAAATGTAAGTCTTGCCTTGATATGCCCATGTCCCACCATTACCAGAATATCCTACTGCAGATATAAGCAAATCATCATACCCATCATCGTTTACATCATAGCCACCTTTTACAAAGCCTCCAAAATTACCTCTTCCTATTTCTTCGCAGTGCAAAGTAATGTCCGGGATTGCATCCGGTGTGGGTCCACCGAAAAAAATATCTACTTTCCCGCCCCCGCTATTCCATGTATAATCTGGAATTACCCAATCATCATATCCATCTCCATTTAAATCTCCACATCTTCCGCTTGCATCACAACTACTTCCGGATTCTACGCTTAAATCAGCAATAGTATCCATTATAGTACTTCCGTAGTATATTCTTGTATGCGCTCCTCCCATTACTATTATATCATCAAATCCATCCCCGTTTATGTCTCCTATTTCTATATTCTCTCCAAAACGCCATCCATATCTATCTTCTATCTGTTCTTTAATAATTAAATCAGGAGTTTTATGAAGTGATAATCCTCCATAATAAATCGCCACACAGCATGATGTATCTTCCCCTAAAAGTCCTCCTCCTACAACAATATCACTATATCCATCCCCGTTTATGTCTCCACTTGCAATTGCAAGTCCAAAAACCCCCGACATATTAGTATCCGGTGCCGATAGCTCCGCTACCAATTCTAAATTATGCAGTTCTAGTGCATATAAGAGGTTATTTATTAAAAGTCCTGAAATTATAAGAAATGTTTTTATAAATATTTTCATTGCTTTTTGTTTTTGAGAACAGCCGGTTTTATCCAGTAAGAATTTTTTTATTTCATCAAAACCAATTTCCTCGTCTCTTTGAATGTTCCTGCTGTCAGTCTCACAAAATATATTCCTGTTTTTAGGTCTTTTGCGTTCAGGGTTGTGGAATAAGTGCCGGCGGGTTTCTCGCCGTTAGCCAATGTCTTTATGAGTCTACCGGTTAAATCATAAATTGCAAGAGAGACATATCGAGGTTGGGAAACCTCTCCCACAGTATAACTAATAACTGTAGATTTAGAGAAGGGGTTTTGGGAAATGGATAATTTTGGTCCGCCAAGGCGAGATGTCGCTTCGCTCCAATTTTGAGAGGAAGGTTCTTCGATAGCGATTAATGAGTCGGAAATGAAGGGTTTATAGTAAACTATTCCTTTTGAAGAGTCATCATAGAAGTCCCGGATTTTTGCATCAATGATATTAGTATCATTTGTTCCCCAGTAGTTATAACGGGCGTCCACGCTGTCCGTGCTGTCATTATAAATGGCACAATATTTAGCATAAATATTGGTACTGCAAATAACGACATCATATCCTGAATTGTAGATGGAAGGGTGGGTAGTATCATAAGACAACCCGTCATCAATTATTGTGTTGTTTTTAATTGTTACCCGGGAACCGGTATTTTCAATATTATTTCCCTTGTGCCACATATTACAATCATTATAAGAGATAAAGTTATGGGCGATAACGACGGAATCGTGAGAATTACATATCCCGCCGCCATAGTTATGTGAAACATTATTTCCTATGATAGTAGCCGGTCCACCATTAATTATCCCCCCACTACCGTTTCCACCATCCGATGTTATGTTGTTGTTCATTATAGTAGCTTTGCCCACATTGTGTATACCGCAACCATTATTGGACATTGTATTGCCTGTTATTATAGCTTCTCCCATATCCCAATTCCAAATCCCTCCGCCAGCTTCAAAGTGGTCAGCATTGCCAGATATAATATTATTTGTTATGAACGCATGACCGGCGTTAACAATCCCGGCATAGGATGTCCAATTATCACAAACACTATTGTTTGTAATAATAATTGTTCCCGAGTTCTTAATACCGCTGAGAAGGCTGGTTTGTCCTAGATTGTCTTGTATAGCACAATACCCCACATAAACGGAGTCATCGCTTTGATTATAAACTGCCGTTTTTGCATGTTCAATCCTGCAGTATTTCAAACTGCATTTTGCGGCCGGGCTAATCGTTATTACGCCCCAACCGTAGTTTGTTGTGTTTCCGGTAATAATGATTGAGTCATTTACTGTTCCTATTGCGTTTAAAGTCCCGTTTATTGTTATATCTGCGCTGCTTATAACTGTGACACCGGGGTCAATTTTTAAAGTTACAAGGGTATCAACTGTAAGAGCACTTGTTACGACGTACGGACTGCCTGTCGTATCCCAGACAATATTTGTAGTGATATTTCCGCTGACATAAGTAGTATCTGCTTGGAGCAACATTCCGGAAAGCAATCCTAATATTCCAGCACTAATTAATAATATTTTTTTCATCTTGCCTCCAGTTATTAAATCAAATATTAAATATCAAAAATCAAATATTATTTTATAATTGTAATTTTCTTTGTTGTTTTAAATGTTCCAGTGGTCAGTCTCACAAAATATATTCCTGTTTTTAGGTCATTTGCGGTGAGGGTTATATTATAAACACCTGCAGGTTTCTCTTCATTAATTAATGTCTTCGCACAACTGCCGGAAATATCGTAAACACTTAATATCACTCGAGTTCTAACGGGTATAAAATACTTGATAATTGTTGATTTAATAAATGGATTTTGTCCTATTTCTAATTTTGAATTTTGGAGTGGGGATTTTGGATTGGAGGATTCTTCAATGCCTACAAAACTATACACTGAGATCCCCTGTCCATCAGTACCAACCCATACATTACTTCCTTCTATTGCAAGAGCAGAGACACAGTTAGAAGACAAACCTGAATTTGAGGTATTGAAAACAGTCCATGTTGTGCCGTCAAACTTTGCTATACCACCACCAGAAGTTCCGACCCATTTATTGTTTCCTTCTATTGCAATGGCATTGACACCGTTATCAGGCAAACCTGAATTTGAAGTATTATAAACAGTCCAGTTCGTCCCGTCAAATTTCACAAGACCATTAGTGGCAATCCAGACATTACTTCCCTCTATTGCAATAGCCTTGACATAGTTAGAAGGCAAACCAGAATTTGAGGTGTCATACACAGTCCAGTTAACGCCGTCAAACTTTACCAAGCCACCACCATAAAAAAGATAACCCCACGTGGCAATCCAGATATTACTTCCTTCTATTGCAATGGCATGGACATCATTATCGGGTAAACCGGAATTTAAGGTGTCATACACAGTCCAATTTGTGCCGTTAAACTTCGAAAGACCATTCGCGCCAACCCAGACAGTACTTCCTTCTATTGCAAGAGCTTGAACATAGTTAGAAGGCAAATCAGAATTTGAGGTGTCATACACAGTCCAGTTTGTGCCGTCAAACTTCGCAAGCCCACCAACCCAAGTGCCAACCCAGATATTATTCCCTTCTATTGCAAGAGCATGGATTCCATTATAAAGCAAGCCCGAATTGCTCGTATCATAAATTGTCCAGTTTGTACCATCAAAATTAACAAGACCATTAGTGCCAATCCAGACATTGTTTTCTTCTATTGCAAGTTCAGAAATATGGTTATCCGGCAACCCGGAATTGGACGTGTTGAAAGCCGTCCAGTTAACACCATCAAACTTTGCTAAGCCATTATAAGTTCCAACCCATTTTATGCTGTCGTCTATTACGATTGAATAAACCCGGTTATGCGACAAACCGGAATTTAAGGTATCATAAACAGTCCAGTTTGTCCCGTCAAACTTCGAAAGACCATTCGCGCCAATCCAGACAGTACTCCCTTCTATTGCAAGAGCTTGAACACTGTTAGAAGGCAAATCAGAATTTGAGGTGTTAAACACAGTCCAGTTGGTTCCATCAAACTTTGCAAGACCACCATGAGTGCCAATCCAGATATTACTTTCCTCTATTGCAATAGTCCTGACATAGTTATCGGGCAACCCTGAATTTGAGGTTTTGTAAACAGTCCAATTAGTTCCGTCAAACTTTGCAAGCCCATTACAAGTTCCAATCCAGATACTACTGTCTTCTATTGCAAGAGCATTGACTGCATTATAAGGCAAGCCTGAATTTCCCGTGTTATATACAGTCCAGTTTGTCCCGTCAAACTTCACAAGACCACGATCATCAGTGCCAACCCAGATATTACTATCTTGTACTGCAATAGCATAGACGGTCCCGGTTTGATACGCATACTCGGTCCAGTTTGTACCATCAAACTTTGTAAGACCATACGCGCCAATCCAGACAGTGCTACCTTCTATTGCAAGAGCAACGACCCTGTTATAATTATAAGGCAAACCCGAATTTGTATGGTTATAAAATGTCATTTTCCCGGTAGTTTTGTTCATTTTTACGAGTCCACCACCTTGAGTTCCAATCCATAATTCATTACCGCTATCAGCAATAGTATTAACTTGTTGTCCATTGGTATAACTAGTCCATCCCGGGTATTGGGCATTTAGTGTTGCTGTGAGAAAGGCAGCAAATATTATTACTTTTAATTTTTTTTCGCCTTCCGCCAAACAACGGGCGGACAGGGAGGCGGATTTCCAACCAACTAATTTTGGATACCCTGCAAGCTGGATAAGAAACTCTAATGGCATTGCCAAAGAGTTTCTAAATAATCTTCTAATCCGCCTTTGGCGGAAAGAGATTTTAATCGTTTCACTCAACATTTTAATCCCCTATTTCATCAATATTAATTTTTTTGTTAGTTTAGTGTTGCCAGCGGTTAGTCTTACAAAATATATTCCAGTTTTTAGGTCATTTGCGGAGAGAGTTGTGGAATAAGTGCCGGCGGGTTTTTGTTCGTTAATTAATGTCTTTACAAGTCTACCCGATAAATCGTAAATCTGCAAGGAACAGTCCCGACTGTTCCCTACGGAGAAGGAAATAATTGTTGATTTAGAGAATGGGTTTTGGGAGACGGACAAGTTTGGATTTTGGAATGCGGATTGCGGATTGGAGGGGGATTCGACTCCTTGGAAAGAAGCATATTTAAATATAAGGTAATCCGGGTCCCATTCATTATTACAGGTTGAACCAGCAATTATAATATTTCCCGACTTATCTATTACTACAGCATTCCCATAATCAAAACGTTTAATAGCAATGGTATCTCCCCATAAGATATTTCCGGAAGAGTCGTATTTTATTGTTAAAACATCATATACAACATCATAGGTAGGAGCGCAAAACCCCGTAATTATTATATTGTCATTATCATCTATTGCTACACTTTGTGCTATATCTGCAAGCCCACTATTTAAAGTATCTGTCCACAAAAGATTACCCAATGAATCATATTTAATAGTAACCCAATCCCAATACATAGATGTCCCGGGAACATATGAACCGGTAATTATGATGTTTTGTGTGCTATCAATTGCTATTCCGCAAGCACTACAATCACTTCCGGGATTATCATTAACCGGGTATATATTATCCCACAAAACATTCCCATTCTGTGAATATTTCATTGTAAAAAAGTGAGCCGTATTAATGGAACCGCCATAAATTGAACCTGTAATCACTATATTTCCGGAATTGTCAATTGCTACGCCATAAGCTCTGTTATTTGTACTATCACTAATTGTATCTGCCCACAAAATATTACCCGCTGAATCATATTTTACCGTCAGACAACCGGTTTTCCAATTAGCGTAAGAGTACCCGGTAACTACTATATTATTCCACTTGTCAACAGCTACTGCCGTAGCATAACACGTATCCCCTTTATTAACGGTATCTTTCCATAAAACATTTCTTGCAGAATCGTATTTAACAATAAAATAATCAAGACTCCCGTTGATGTATGAAGTGCCGACAATTATTATATTCCCTGACCTGTCTATTGCTATTCCCGAAGCTTTATCTTCTCCACCATTATTTATCGTATCTCTCCATAAAACATTGCCTCCGGAATCATACTTTACCGTAAAAAAGTCATATTCCCCATTGATTTTAGAATACCCCGTAACTAATATGTTATTATTTTTATCAATAGCCACTCCGTTTGCGACATCTTCATTTCCGTTATCAATCGTATCAAGCCAAGCTATTTGATATCCTTCAGCCCGCAATAGACTACCGAATAAAAATACGGATACACAAAAACATAACTTAAACATATTTCTTCCGCCTGAGGCGGATTTCCGACCAACTAATTTCGGATAAAAATCTCTAATGGCTGTCGCCAAAGAGCTTTTAATCACTTCGTTCAACATTTTAATCTCCTTATTTTATAATTGTAATTTTCTTTGTTGTTTTAGAGATGCCGGCGGTCAGTCGTACAAAATAAATTCCTGTTTTTAGTTCGTTTGCGGAGAGGGAGATGGAGTAAGGGCCGGCGGGTTTTTCGCCTTTAGCCAATGTCTTTATAAGTCTACCTGTTAAATCGTAAATCGCAAGGCTAAAGCCTTGCCCTACATTTGCGGGTAGATAGTAATTAATAATTGTAGATTTGGAGAATGGGTTTTGACTTATCCTGAGCGAAGTCGAAGTGGAAGTGGAATTGGGGGATTCCTCTACTCCTAACGCATCATTAAGTACCCATACTGCTCCATCATAGAAAGAACCTGCATAAAGATAGTTATTCGCGGTATTTAGCGCTATCGCTTTTATGCAGTCACCGACAGTTATTTGTCCCATAATACTATTGGTAGCGCCATTTATTGCATAAATATCAGCATTTACATTAAACTTCCCGGCGTATATTCTATTAAGGGAAGGATTTACTGTTATTGTATGAAGAAAGACTCCTACTTGTATAGTATCTACGATATTATTGCCTACACCATCAATTACGGAAATATAACCGGGGTCAATACAGCCTGCATAAATGTAATTAGTAACGGGGTTTATTGAAATGTCATATCCACCATATTTAAGTACTGTCGTATCTATTACACAATTTGTTGCTCCATCAATTATAAAAATGCTATCATTATATAAAGCATAAAGACGGTTAGTAACAGTATTTATATCCAATGCTATAGCTATGGGACCCTTCACCGGTATTACGGCAATAATTGAATCGCTACCCGTATCCATTACCTTTATATTACTGACCGTAGCAATATATGCACGACCGGTAATGGAATTAACACAAATCACTGATGGGATATTATCCATAATACCGGTAATACTATCGGTTGCGCCATCTATTATGTCTATTCCGTCACCGCAATCAACGTAAATCTTATTCCTGATTGAGTCAACGCTTATATCGTTGATGCCCATATCGGTGGATATTCTCTTCAATATTTTATTGGTTGTTCCATCAATTACAAAAAGATTTCTACCGTATCCATCTCCAACATAAATACGATTAGTATTGGAATTTATCCCTATATCTCCCCATATTTTGCAGCCAACTACTATTGAGGTGTCAACAGAGCAGGTATTTCTATTTATTACAGAAACGCTGTTGTTCTCTCTATTTACCACATAAACATAGTTAATTGCCGGGGTAGCGCAAATTCCACAGGGAAAATACTCAACACCTATTGTATCAACAACGGAGTTGGTAGTTCCATCAATTACATAAACCTTATTATTAGATAGACTTGTCACATAAATATAATCCGAATCGGCTGTTAGGGCAGAAAGCGTAGAATCAATTTCTATGGTGGCTACAACTGAATCAGTGCTGTCATTTATTACGGAAATAGTAGTGGTATCATAATTTGACACATAGACATAACCGGTAGAAGGGCTTACTGTAACTCCTATAGGTCTTTTGCCCACGTTAATAGTATCCATAAGCGAATCGGTCAAGGCATCTATTACAAAAACCTCATTAGTATTGCAACTTGTTACATAAATTTTATTAACTTTTAAATCTACAACAATACCTTCTATTGCATCTTCCTCATCTCCGGTTGATATCTTTTTTATGAACGAGTTAGTAATACCATCAATTACACAAACGGAGCCATACCCATCTGTTAAATAGATACGATTGGTATTTGGATTCACTGCAATGCTTCGCCAGTCTTCAATGACTTGCTCGGGATCGGGAAGTGATATCGTTGTTAGTAGCGTATCGGAATTGCCGTCAATTATGGAAACTCCATCATTGCCTAAAACATAAATACGGTTATTACTATTATTAATTGCAATGCTGTAACCTTCCCATATATTCGGTATTACACTGATAACCGAATTGGAGAGGACATCAATAACAGACACATTGTTAGTTTCGTAATTCACTATATATGCTTTGTTGGTATTAGGATTTAAAGCAACTGCCGTAGGTCGTATTCCATTTCCTGCTTTTGGCGCAATACGTATAGTGTCTATAATTTCAATCTGGGCAGAGCCGATTGTTGATATGAAAATTGCAAGTAATCCAAATATTAACTTTCTCATAATACCCCTCCTTTACTTCATCAACACCAACTTCTTTGTTTCTTTAAATGTGCCTGCGGTCAGTCTAACAAAATACACCCCTGTTTTTAGGTCTTTCAGATTAATACTGTAACTCCCCGCCTCTTTCTCTCCATTTATAAGTGTCTTAACACAACTACCGGAAATGTCGTAAACACTTAATATCACTTGAGTTCTAACGGGTATGCAATACTTGATAATTGTTGATTTAATAAAAGGGTTTTGTGAGATTTCTAATTTTGTATTTTGAGTTTTAATATTTGAGTTTTCTTCAACCGCTGTTTCTTTCCCCAGCCGAATCAGATAGACATCAGAGCCGCCTGCCCCGAAGGAGGTTGTAATGCCTACAACGATAAAACCACCATCAGAAGTCTGTTGAACTGAGCATCCATCATCATACTTAGTTCCACCGAGAGTTTTAGTCCACAAAGTATCACCTAAAGAATTTGTCCTGACGAGATAGACATCACAAGAATCTGATATGCCTGCCGCGAAAGAGTTCGTAGTTCCTGCAATAATAAATCCGCTATCGCAAGTCTGTTGAACTGAATTACCATAATTACAAACTCCTCTGCTGTAAGTTCTTGTCCAAATGGTATCTCCGGAAGAATTTGTTTTAATGAGATAGACATCATCATTCCCTGTCCCGAAAGAGGTTGTAGCGCCTGCAACGATAAAACCGCCATCTTTAGTCTGTTGAACGGAATTACCACAATCACCTTTAGTTCCGCCGAAAGTTCTTGCCCACAGCATACCGCCTGAAGAGTCTGTTCTAATCAGATAGACATCTCCCCCGGTAGAGGATGTATAACCTGTAATAATAAAACCGCCATCTGAAGCCTGTTTAACCGAATAACCATAATCATCAAAAGTTCCCCCATAACTGTTAGTCCAGAGCAGAGCGCCTGAAGAGTTTGTTTTAATCAGATAGGCATCATTATAGCCTACTCCAGATAGTGTCACTTCTGCAATGATAAACCCGCTGTCTTGAGTTTGTTGAACTGAATTGCCATAATCATCAAAAGTTTCGCCAAAAGTTCTTGTCCAGAGAGTGTCACCCGAAGAATCTGTCCTAACCAGATAAACATTAGAAAAATTAGGTGTGTTTACTCCAAAAGAGCACGTAGAGCCTGTAATGATAAAACCACCGTCAAAGGTCTGTTGAACTGAAAGCCCCCAATCACCATTAGTTCCGCCGAAAGTTCTTGTCCAGAGGGTATCACCTGAAGAATTTGTCTTAACCAGATAGACATCCAAATCGCCCGCCCCGAAAGAGTATGTCCATCCTGTAATGATAAAACCGCTATCAGAAGTCTGTTGAACGGAATTGCCATAATCATTACTATTGCCCCCATAAGTTTTTGTCCAAAGAGTATCGGGTGCGGATGCAAATAAGTTTGTTCCTGTAAGGATAATTAATACAAGCAAATATTTTTGCATAGTTTTCCCTATTTCATTAAAATTAACTTCTTAGTTGTTTTAAATGTGCCCGCCGTCAGTCTCACAAAATATATTCCTGTTTTTAGTTCGTTTGCATTCAGGGTAATATTATGGCTCCCAGCCGGTTTTTCTTCATTTACGAGTGTTTTTATACAACTGCCAGAAATATCGTAAACACTTAATATCACTTGAGTTCTAACGGGTATGCAATACTTGATAACTGTTGATTTAATGAATGGGTTTTGGGAGATTTGTATATTTGCATTTTGAGTTTTGATGTTTGAGCTTTCCTCTATTCCTATGCTATCCGGGGACATAAAACTGCCGTAAATATTAAAGTCTCCCGTTCTGTGATCCGCCCAGACAAGAAGAGTTTTGCCTGCGCCCGTTGCAAGGGAGGGAGTAATTTTAGAGACGGAAGAACAATTTATATATCCCGAATCAATTATTGCTCCAAACGTATCAATTATCGCTCCGTATAAGTTAGTACCTTGCCATACTGCTATGAATTTACCATCCGAATATGTGCAGGCAGGCCAACTCTGAGCAGAGCCCCCATTATTTATTATTGTAGGTAAAGAGTCAATTGGTTTTCCCGAATCGGAAAGAATGGTATACCAAATTTCATTATACTTTTCCGAAATAAGCAAATAACGGCTACCCGAAAACGCCAATTCTCTTGGTTTATCAGAATATCCGTAACTACTCATATCGTTAATCTTAAACGTATCTAATCCCGTGGTGTCATAATATAGACTATCTTCAAAAAAACGTCCTACTACAGAAGAATATCCGCAATCCCATACTCCCAACATTTTTTCTCCATTCCAGATACCGGTTAAAGCGTTTCCTATGTTCATGGAGTTAATTCCAAAAAAAGCTTTATCAGCAAATTGAGTACTAAAAGCGCTATCGGTTAACGCTAATATACTTCCGTCATAGCCACCCTCAAAGATATACTGCCATTCGCTGTTAATAAATAAAAAGAAATGATTTTTTCCATATATAACGGTTGGAACGCCTATACAATTAAGATAGTCGAAGTTGCCAAGTTTATAGCCAGATACAAATTTAGGTATGCTATCCATTATATTTCCATTCTTGTAAAATCTCAAAACACCGGCATTTTTAAATGCACTGCCTGATGGTTTTATTGTATCTATATCTATATCAATATTAAAAGCTACACACCCTGCACTATCTCCGAACGCCACTGAAGGCATTGTATAACCAGTGTCCGGCAGGCTTGCGAGTAGTATTCCATTCGTATCCAAGAGCACTCCGTTTGGGGTTATTCTTGCCCCGTAAATTTGAAAAGTTCCGCTTCTTTTATCTGCCCAGACGGTCCAGAAATTAGTTCCGTCAAACGCAACATCAGGATAAAGCTGGTCGCTGTCCGCAACGGAAATCGCAAAATCCTGCGCATTAAGATTCTGAACAAAAAGAGAAAACATTACAAAAAAACAGAGAAAACATTTATTAAGCATCTTTCCCCCTATTTATTTCATCAACAAGTATCTTAATACTTAAATATTCTCAAAACCTATCTTTGTCAATCTTTAATGCCAACTTTTTTCATTCCCGCCTGTGAATCAAAAAATTGAGGGGATAAAATCCTGTGTCAATTGGAAACAAAACCAAGCTTATAATTGGAAAATGTTTTAACAATTTTGGGAAAGAGATGTTAATTGTATGCTCCATGCCGTTCCTTTAGGATATAGTGTACGGTTGAGGCATAAAAGGATTTACCTCCGGGGGACTTATAACCTTCATGGTTTAATACTTCTGCAATTTGAGAATAAGAATACTTGCCGCTCCGCCTAAGTCTCCTGATTTTTTCTAATACAGGGAAACTATTGTTTTTAACAATTATACCATTCGTAACATCGTACCCGAGACCAGGTTTGCCCATCCATTCACCTTTTTCTTTCTTATATCTTAATGCTTCTTTTGTCCGTTCTCCTATTAATTCCCTCTCCAAAGCTGAAAGAGCGCCCATCAGCGTAAAGAAAAATCGCCCCTGCGCTGTTGTGGTATCGATACTCTCGGTTATCGAATGAAAAGTTATATCTCGTTCGCGAAATAGTTCAATTAAAGCAAGCAGATCCCTTGTCGACCTTGATAGTCTATCCAGTTTATAGACAATAACATGTTTTACCCCATTGTCGCAGTGATTTAGTAAAGCTTGCAATCCTTCTCTTTTCATATTTTTACCAGACACTGAATCTGATAAAATCGTAAGGGACCGAAGGTTTTTTAATTTTGCATAGGTTTCTATTTGGTCCCTCTGGGCATCGAGAGAGAGTCCTTCTTTTTCTTGCTCCGCCGTGGAAACTCTTATATATCCTACAGCTTTGATTGGTTCATTCATTTTAGTTTTCGACTATTTGCACCCAGTGCATCTTATCAATATACCTATTGGGCACCGATGTTTTAATTCCTTTGTCGCTTTCTAATTCAATATATCCGTCTTTAACAGCAATAACAGTTAAAACACTTTGTGGCGGGAATTCCTTATCTCCATCTACTAATGTCCCCAACAATTTATACCTATCGCCAATTTTAATCATAATAGTACTTTCTTTTATTATTTCAGGATGAGTTGCAAGGTATTCTTTAAATTCAGGGTCAGACTCAAAAAACTTAGGATTACAGGCAAGTTCATTTACAATAAATTCAGGCCGCTCCCTGACATACTCTCTAACCCAAGGATTGTATTTTATTGCTTCTTCAAGATTACGATAACCTGCTCCCCCCATAAGGTTTTCAAAAGTTTTATCCCGGACTTCTTTGAGTAGCTCAACTAAAGGCCGATGCCGTAGTTCATTAAATCTACATTTATCAATTTCTAAAAGCCCGCAGATTTGTAACCATAGCTCTTCTTCGGTTTCTTCTCGTTTATTGTTTGCCATTTTTACCCCCTTTAAGAGTTACAAAACCAAACAACCTTTCCACCTAAATAAACCGCTTTCTCATTGCAATAAGCGGTTCTATATAAAAATTTAAGTAATAGATATAGTGTCATTTTTATAAGTTCATCCCTTTGAGACATTTTTCCCATGTCTTTTAATCCAGGGGGAAGAGGCAACAACTGCTTATTTACCCAGTTATAGTATTTTTTTAAGTATGGCATCTGCTCCTGATACCGAATTGATAAATCTTCTTTGCATTCCCACATTAACTCTGTAAGGAATTGTAATCTCCCTAATGCTCGCTTATATTCGAAGTACTTTCCCTTAAACCTTGTTAAATGTTGGTTAAATATACTCGGTTCAAATTTGTTGATTGAATGAGTCATTATTTCAAGAAAAGAGCAAAATTCTTCTAAGTATGCTTCAAAAGTCTTACTCGTCTCTTCTCCGAATGACATACTCTTTTTCTTTAAAGATAAATTCTCCGAAAAGTATTTTTTCTCCATCCCTTTCCCCCCCTAACATTTCCAAAACCTCTGCGAGAACAGAAAATAGTTTTTCCCTATAATTTTCTGCTACTTTTACATGTTCTTTTATCCGTTCCCCATATTTTCTTTCCCAATCAATGTTATTGTTGTCCATTCTCAGTTACCTTATCTGGTTTTCTATCGCCTTTTTATATCTTGTTAAAAAAATTTCTAATTTTAATACTGTTTCTTTAGATAACAACTTTTTTGCTTTTTCAAATACATTGCGAGTCAAAAGCCTTCCATTGTAGTTTGCTATAAGAACTTCCAGCTGAATATTTTGTAATATATAATTATTAGAAATAAACCAACTATTGTCATTATTGAAATTAAATTGTACTTCCAGGTAATCCCAATTTTTATGCTTCCCTCCATATCGGATGCGGATCCATCCAGCTCTCATTAGCCCCTCTCTCGTCTTTAGCTTATCTTTTACTTTGTATTTATCTAAAATTCTCCCGTTTGAGCTAATCCAATCTTGATGCGTATCCATATCCGGGACAAAAAATATTTTTGAATCAGGTGCAATCCAATAACGCGCTATCATTTCATCTTTCATTTATCCTCCATTGTTTCTTTCGCCCAGGCTATCTCTGTTTTTCTAATTACCTTATCCATGCGTCCGAGAGACTCAGGAATATTAGCCACCAATCTGTTTAATGTTTTGTCTGTGAAATATCTTTTTACTATTTTATTTCTAAACTTCCCACCCCCTCCGGAGATAAAACAGTCGCTCAAAACTCTTTCCAGCGACTCAAGTTCAGAGATAACTGCTTCAAAAACTTCGGTCTCTTTTGGATAGTTTATCTGGGTGTAACGCTGCCGAATTACTGAGTTCAAAAAATCTATATAGCCCTGTATATCAAATACCGCTCTTTCTATGGTTTTTCTTGCTTCCTGTGTGGTTAGGTTTTGAATATTATTAGAATCTATCAATCTCATCACTTTTTGTAAATTATCCGCCCGGGCAGACCAAGCAGTATCAGTCAGTGTAGCACCCAAAAACACAATTTTCACAGACATTTATTATCTCCTTATCTTTAGTGATACTTTATCTAAACCGAAAAATAGCCCTAACTATTTCGTCCTCATTTGTTGGCAGGGATTTATAGAGTTTCATTATCTTCTTTTTATATCCCTCAATAGTTTTTTTATACTGTAAAATGCGTTCCGGAGATTCGTTCTTGCTTATAGCTAATTCCATATTTTTTTGAGTAGCCGCAATTATTCTTTCAATTCCTTTTTCCTGTCCCCGTACTCCCGCTAAAAAATCGTATTTCCTTTGTTCGTTATTATACCCAACGACAAATTTATCCCAATAGTTCCACTCGGCTAATATTTTTTCAGTAGAAGTGTCAAAGCATTTATATTTATCAGGATTAATTTTAAGAACAAAAAGCTCAGCTTCATATTTAATAGCCAATTCTCTTGCAAGTGCATAATCTGACGGACTAAGAAATCTTGTTGAATAAATTTTGCCCAAAACCTGTATTATATGGGGGCGGGGAATTTTTGGAGTACATTTAGTTCTGTCTATTTTACCGAAGAAGTCACTTGCCAAATCGCTACCCCGTTCAAGATTTGTTAATTTGTCCAAATCTTCTTGCCAGTACGGTATCCATGCAGGTTGTGCGTTACTAATATGAAGCATATCAAATAAGTCAAATATCATATTGCTCATTTTAATTTTAGCCGAGTTTCATCATTCCTAACCATTTCTTCGCCTTTGAGAATTTTTACAACTTTGTATTATCTTTGATACTTTAGCTTCCAGTTCAGGTCTTATTTCTTGAACAATATCTAACATATCGTATTCCCGTGAAACAACAAAATCCTCAGCTATGCGAATAAAAGTCGGCATAGATAGCACAGTATGGACAATATAATAGACTGGCTCGCTTGCGTCTAACTCGGTAATCCAGTATTCTATCTTTTCCAACGTTTCAATCTCTTTTAGTTCCTCTTCCAGCCTTTTTACTAAAGCCCTTAATTTGCTTGATTGCGGTTCTCTGAATTCAATCTTCTTGAAATCGTTGAAAAGCGCCCACGTCTGATGCCCTTTGTCCCCCTCTTTGTAAAAATGCTTAGATTCCATTTTCCTCCTTTGCCCCTGCCAGACAAAGCCCGGAAGTTTTGTTTTTTATAGGACTTTGCTTGCGTACATATATCCCAATGCTTTTAGAAAACTGATATGCCCCGTCAATAAGTAACATTACTTCATCGTGTTCTTTTAGAGTCTCAAGACATATCTTTTTTATTTCTTGTAACCCACTATTGGGAGTACCACAGGTCGAGCTGTCTATCAATCTCCCACCACAGAAATTATCCAATTCAACATTGTTTATGTACTCGAGTTCTTGCTTGTAATAAGTACCTTCAACCGGGATA
The DNA here is from genome assembly GCA_028716385.1 of bacterium. Lineage (GTDB taxonomy): Bacteria > Hydrothermota > UBA3073 > JACQXS01 > JAQTXJ01 > JAQTXJ01. Next base: position 416,510 of record JAQUPX010000002.1, read on the forward strand.
AGGTGTTTACAGCGTTGGATTTGTTCAACTGTTAATTTTTCTATATCTTCCTTTTTTAACCAATTGCCGGGATTGGCGATTGCTCGCTTAAGAGCACAATTCAAGCACAAATGACCATTCTCTTCATCCCAAGTATCATATCGCTCCCATGTATAATTCGTTATCATCCACCGGTTACAGCTATCGCAGTAAAAATAACTATCATCGTTGTCATGGATTTTCCCTTCTTCATCGCATTTTTTACAAATAAAAATCTTACCCTTCGGAACATTTGAAAACACATCGAAGTAATCAACAAATGTCGTCGCTTTCCTCGTCCCGCAGAATTCACAAACTTTTCCTCTCAATATCTGCTTAGCGGTCTTTTTCTTTTCGGATTTTCTCCTCGCTATAGCCTCATTATTTAATCGTTCTATGCTGGGCAAACACCACATTTTATTCGCCTCCTTTGTTATTCAACTGTAGCTGTTATTTTATCTCCGTGGTACTCATATTCTATCAGTTCTTTGGTCGCATTAATTTCGCCTTGCATATACCCGTCCACACTAATTCTTGCCCGTTCTACTTCATGTTGATTCTTAAAAACAATCCACTTGGCATCTTTCATACTGCCCCCGCTTTTGGGTTTTTGTGCATTAGAACTAATTCGTCCGATGCCTCACCTACAGGAGTAAACCCACCCAATACAATACCCGCTTCATCATAGCTCCAGAATATTTCTTGCCCTTTATAACCATTGCCATTAGCAGTATGACCTTCTGTTATAACATTGCCGAAGGCAGACTCCAAGGCTCTTACCGTGGAGCTGTTCTCACAGGGGACTGATTCAATAGTATGGGTATCACTATCTTCTATTAACAGAAATCCCAGTCCACTGAGCCAACTCCCGCCGAAGCCCCGGATTTTGCCCTTGTAAATTTCCGCCTTATAAACTTCCGTAACGTGATGACCATGAGATTGTACCCTCACAGCCGAGCAATGCTTATTCATTCTTATCTCCTACAGGACTCCGGCGAGAGTGCCCGTTATCTCCTTCGTTCTTTTTCTTATCCTGCTTCCCGATTTCTTTACCTATCACTAACTCCATATTCTTTGCCTTTTCACCGAATATCGTTTCAATCATCTTCTGGATATTTGCACAAGCTTTATAGCTCTCGGCTTCAGGGTCTTTCTTGCTTAAACCATAGTATTCCCCATCAAACCCTGCCATAATTTGACTTGCTCCGTATTCCGGGTGGTTTTTAAAGTCCTCGGGTTTAATTGCCCGGCAGAATTCACTGACAGACCAAAGACACCGGGGTGGGTAATACTTACTCTTATATTTTTGACTTATTTCATAGTACTCTTTGGCGGAAGATTCTAATTTAGCTAACAATTCAGTATCTGTATTATAAGCCGGGTCCCATTTCCTTGTCATCCACCATCCGATATCTCTCGCAATCTTATCCTGATTTGGTCGGGCATGCCCTTGTTCTATAATGATAGGACAGATTAAATACTCTCCTTCATCCCTTAAATCTATCAAGCAACTAACTTTTTTGCTAACCTCAGCAAGCGCACCCGTAATTATCGCTGCATTCAATTCATTCCCCCCGACTTTACAGAATCCACCTAATTCTTTCTGCCATTGGGGGTTATGCAGTGATACCAATTTTTCTTTAACTAACTGAAAATTAATGTCAACAGGGTGCATTCCTTCTTTCTGCAACTCCTCATATCGGGCATTTACTTTGTCCCAACTACTCTTGGTTTCCCAGTTTGGATAAATCCCAACACTTAAATCAAATGTTTCGCAGGTCCATTCACAAGCTGTATCAGCGGTTTTATCTATTGCATACATAATCTTTAAATCCTGTATATCGAATAATTGTTTGCCTTTTGGCAGTATATTCCAATGTAAAGTTCTTCCCATTTCCTTGACCTCCTACATACTAGATCGTTTTGGGGGGGAGATCCGCCGGGTTTTTCTTTTAATTCTTAAATTTACCACAAAAATAAAGGGTTTTCAATTCGGGGATAAAAAACCTAATACCTTACTATTTCACAAATTTACATACTAACTTACAATTTGCTCAATGTATTGAGTAATTTGATGGATTATTTAAACAGACAATAAAAAAGCCCTCCCGATTGCTCAAGAGGGCTTAATTACTTTATTTTTACTCAAAAATTAGATTCTATAATCAACTAAAAAGAAAAGGGGGCACTTTTTCTTGACTAAAAGAAAAATAGAGTAATTGTAATTGAAAATGCAAGAGGTAAGAGATGGCAATCTTACAAGCCGGAGTATTAGTTAAGTCTTAATATAAACATTTAAGAGAGAATTTTAAGTCATGAAACTGGGACAAAAAATACAACCCAACTTACAACATAAGCCCAAAATGGCATATGCTTTACCACAAAAACAGCTACAGAATCTGGAATTATTAATGTGCCCGCTGAACGAATTGATAGACCGAGTAAAAGAGATAATAAAGGAATATCCGCTACTTGAACTTGAAGAAAACAGCGAAAATAAGGACGAGGAAACCGAGGAAAGTGAAGAGACGATAGAGCATCTATCTGCCGAAGCAAGCGAAAAAAAGGAGGAGGGCAACCAACAACTAATCGAAGGAGATAAAAAAGATGAAAACGACGAAAGATTAGCACTGCCAGAAGATTCTAACGATCCTTATGACAGTTCTTATAATAAAGGGTTGTCGCCGGATGAGGCAGCAGAAAAACCTGCTCTGTCTTTTACACTCCAAGGATTATTACTTTCTCAGGCGAGACTTAAATTCGTGGAAGAACGACTCCTTGAAATAAGCGAATGTATAATTTATGAGTTAAATAAAGATGGCTTTTTTACTTCTTCCACCAAGAAAATAGCAGAAAAATTGAATGCAGATGAAGCAACGGTGTTGTCTGTTTTAGAAGAAATACAAAAATTTGACCCTGTTGGTAATGGTTCACGGGACACAAGAGAATGTTTACTTTTACAGTTGCGTTTAAGAGAGGATGTTTCTAAAATAGCAGTTGGAATAATAGAAAAACATTTTGATGATTTTGTGCATAGTAAATACGAAAAGATATTACAAAGTATGAATATACCACAAAATGAACTGGATGATGCAATCAATCAGATAAAACAATGCAATCTTAAACCCGGTTTCGGTATGGGGGGAGAAATAAGGTATGCGTTACCAGATGTAACACTTAAAAAAATAGATATTAATGGGCAGTTGGCATGGAGGGCACACCAAGAGAGGACACTCAAACTCAGATTACTTAACAGATATCAGAAAATGCTTTCCGATGAGGAAAATATAGATGAAGAAACAAAGGCGTATTTACTTAAATCTAAAGAGAAAGCGAAATCGTTTAATGAAGGCATAAAACAACGGCATGAAACAATAAACAAGATAGCTGAAATTGTTACGAATTCTATAACGGGTTGGCTTGATAATAAGACAGTAGCGCCATTTAACCTTAAGGAGAAAGAAGTGGCAAACACTATCGGTATGGACCGGACAACAGTTTCAAAAGCAATAAGAGATAAGTTGATACAGACACCACATGGGGTCTTCAAGTTAGAAAAGTTTTTCTTTAAACCAAAAACTGAAGGATCTGCGAAGGAAAGAATAAAGGGTATAGACGAAATAGTAGCAGGGGAGGACAAGAAAAATCCGTTTACAGACGATCAAATCAAGAGTATGTTGGAAGAAAAAGGATTGCCAACTGCACGCAGAACGGTTGCGAAATACAGGAGCATAAATAACCTGCCAGTACATGAGAGAAGAGAGAAAGATTAAAAATTAGAGATAGAGAACAAAACAATGAATTGCCATATCAAAAAATGTATTAGAGTTAATACCTTTTTATGTTTTGTAATTCTTGACAAAACTTATTCTCTGATTATTTATAAACTTAATTAGGTTTAGTTTTTGAAACTAAAAATGAGCACAGATAATATTAGAAAAAGCATGGGTATGGAATATGTATCTAAGATTCCGGATGATATTATATTGAAAATTTTAACTGGATTGTTAGCTACGGATAAATCTATTTTAGCAGACTTATTAACTTTCTGGGGAATCTCAATTCCAGAATCTGAAAAGGAGAAAATACAAATCCTAAATGAACCTGTGCGTCATGGTATACCTACAATTCAAATTAAGGGAGAGAAAATGTTTTGTAGTATTTCAGGTGTTTTCCCTATATTCTGGCACGGCTATAGTTATGGACGAAAAGCTTGTTATAGACTATTAGAGGAAAATGCAAAAAAGCCTGAAATTAAAACATATTTTGTAGCTATAACTCATGAAATTGTGAAAAACGATGTTATAAAAGACTTTGAGAGGCATTATAAAAAGAACTATTCTGGCAAAGTAGAGATTTGTTGGAAATCTTGGGTGCAGACAAGGCAATTTCTGGCAAAAGCTTTAAAAAAGATAACCGTTACACCTATTAAGGAAGCTAATAGTTTAATTGCAATTGGAGAATTAAAATGGATTGTTGACCAACATCAAGAAGCGATAAAGTTTTTGAAAAAGGCTTTGGAAATAGAACCTGATAACTTAAGTGCATTAAAAATACTGGGAAAAATTTATTGTGAACTCTCATATTGGGAAAGTGCAATGGAATTTACAGAAAGAGCCATTAAACTGGATAAAGATGACATCATGCTAAAATATACTTTAGGACTTGCTCGTTGGAATTTCAAAGGAGATAAAGAGGCAATAAAGATTTTAGAAGATGCAATAGAGAAAAGTCAATCACACAAAAAAGTTAGTGAATTTTTAAAAGTATCTGAAAGTTTTGATAAGTTCCAAGCAACAATTGATGAAGATATATATGGTATAATAGGTAAGAGTCTTGCTATACGTGAAGTAAGAAAAGAGATAGAAAATTGCACTAAAAACGATTTTACAGTTTTGATATTAGGAGAACGCGGTACAGGAAAAGAATTAGTTGCTCAAGCTATTCATAAATACAGTGCGAGAGGTGTAAAAGAACTTATAGAATTTAGTTGTAGAGAATTCCCCCAAGAATTAGCTGCCGGCGAACTGTTTGGGCACGAACCCGAAGCATACACTGGTGCAAATAAGAGTAAAGAAGGACTGATAGAGGAAGCCAATGGAAGCACATTATTTATAGATGAAATCTGTGATGCTCCTCCCGAAGTTCAAGCAATGTTATTAAAAGTGGTTGAGAGCGGAAAGTTTAGACGATTAGGTGGTAAAATGTCCGATGCTAAAAAAAGTGATTTCAGGCTTATAACAGCTACAAACAAAAACATTGAACAGGAAATAGCAGAAGGTAGATTTAAAGATGATTTATATGATAGATTAAAAACTATCATAATAAGAACTCCCCCTTTGAGAGAGAGGAGAGAAGATATTCCTCTCCTAATAAATCATTTCTTGGAAGAGTACAGAAAAAAATCTCAACAAGAGCCCAGAACTTTTACGCTCGAAGCAATCGAAGCACTACAAGAATTGGACTATAATGGAAATATAAGAGCTCTAAAAGGGACCGTTGAAAAAATTATTAACGGTACCGAACCCGGAGAAAACATTACGAAGAAAAAGCTTTTGAAATGTGCTCCCGATTTCTTTGTGCAAAAACCAAAAATCCCAAATATTAGCAAACGAGATATTGACAAGCAATATCTTGAACAGATATTGCAAAAGACAGGTTGGAATATAACAGAAACCGCTAAAGAACTGGGCTTTCACAGTACAAACAGTATCTATAACAGGATGAAGAAGTTTGGGATTCCCCAAAAATCAAAAAGGCGATAAAAAACCATAACCCCCAACAATTTTTAATGAGTATTCATATGAGTACCTGTTAACACTTCCTGAGCACTTTTACCTAAAACCCAAATTAATTAGACCTCCCGAGTAGTTACATGTTGATTGTGTGTTCATTTCAAGTGTTCATTTTAGGCATTCATCCCCTCTCTACACATTAGTTATCCCCCAATTTTTACATATATAAAATTATTTTAACAATTTAATCCCTTATATACCATAGGTTTTCAGAATTTCATATTCCTGTTTTTGGATAAATTGGCACATATGGGCTACTTAGTAGAGTATATGATTAAAAGCTTGAAAGGAGGGAGTAAGGCGCATGAAGCAAGAATCGGCATAACAACTGCGGACGAACAGTTGATGGATAGTTGGAATGATACTCATAAGAGTATCAGAATTTTCGAGACAGGAGGAAATCATGAGTAAACAAATAAACCGCATCGACTTATATGAGGATAAAGAATATTGGGGTAGAGAAGGCTATAATGGAGATGCAATTTCGCGATATGAAGAGTTATATACAAGCGGCAAAACCAAGCCCCTCCTCATACAAAAAGGGACGAATAGAATCATTGATGGTTTTCATCGTAATTCTGCATTGATAAGGCGTGGAATTGAGAAAGTAGATGTTGAGGAAATAGATGTTTCAAATTCAGATATTAGAGCAGAAATATATCGATGCAATGCGGCACACGGGGTTCCATACAGCAAAGAGGAACGGAATAAATTAATCGAAGATTTGTATATAAAGGACCGCAAAACCCAAGAGCAAATCTCCGAAATTATTGGAATTGCACAGAGTACCGTTAGCGCAATTATCGGTAATATCAAAACCGATAATGCCGATAAAAGACAAACGTTAAATGATAAAGATATGGCAACTGCCTACGAACTACTAAAAAATGGTGAAACTCAAGAAAGTATTGCTAAGAAGCTTGGAGTTTCCCAATCAACCCTTTCAGAGCGGTTGGCAAAAGATAAAGAAAAGTCTGATAAACCTGATGAAACTAAAAAAGACCCTATGACTGACGAAAGTCTCGTTACTGAAACTAAAAAATTTGTAACTCGGCTCATAATTAAAGGTCTTCCAATAGGTGATAATGAAAAAATAGTGGAAGCGGTTGTTAAGCTTTTGAAAGACTTTCGAGTAGTAGCAGAATAGAAAAATGAAAAAAAATTTAATGGCAAACAATAAAGGAAGCAAACTTGGAAGGAAGGGGGATATATGCAGCAGTTAGTGAATTTGTACTGCGACTCCATCAGGAGCTGCAGGGTTTCGACAAACATCCTCGCTATTGCGGGGAAGGCGGTAATATGAGAAAACCGAAACAAAAAAAGAGGTATTTAGTTTGTGGATTTTGCAATGGGCGCATGCCAATTCCGAATGAAATGGAAGTAGGCGAAAAAAGAATGATAAAATGCGAAGATAAGGACTGCGGAGCCACATTAGTTATAACAAAATTAGAAAATGGGAAATTAACATTTGAATAAAAGGAGGAATAAAATGAAAAGAATACAAAAACATAAAAACACTGAACAGATTTTTAGAAGGAGACCAATCCACAGAAAGTCCTTATCTGAGAGGTTGTTCCCTTGTGATAATTTTCCTGTATTGCATATGTTACATGAGCGTGGAATATCCCCGACAAGTTTGTCGGGTGAGACAAGAGGATTATGTTTGCCGAAAGTTGTGCAACCATTTATAAGAAGGGGTGGATATAGTTGGGACAATCTTTTGAAACAAGCTTATAGTGAAGGTATATTGGATAGAAATGGTTTTTATAAAGGTGGTGGTGAAACCTATCCGGGCGAACTTACCCCTGATGACAAACTGCGAGAATTAGCAGAGGAGGAGGTAGAGGATTGGAGATGCCGAGATACAATAACAAGAAAAATGACTGCTGATGAGTTTAGTGATTATGCAAGCGAACAACATGATACAGAACAATTTCATAATGACTTAGAAGCGCAATATGGTATGGACAGGGAATTTTATAATAGTTTGTCAGGGGTGGACCAAAATAAAGTATTAGAAATAATGCTAAAAGGTGGATTAGACTCTCCCGATGAATATAAAGCATTAAGTGCTTCCATTAGGGAATTTTTTACCAATTCAGAAGGCGAACCAATCTTGAATCCCGATGCGTTAATGGGAGAGAAGGCGGACCAATCTTAAATCCCGATGCATTAATGCGAGAGAAGGCTAATATCCTTCTGCTCTTGAAATACTATAAAATGATGAAACCATGTCTACCTTGTTTGCAAAAAAAGTGAAAGATTATTTAATTTTAAGAACAAAAATGGAAGGGAATAAAGAATATACCTACATATATATATATATATAATATAGTCCCCCAAAACCATTAATTCCTTATTTTAAACAAAAGTGTGTCAGGGAGATTATATAGATAGGAAAATGTAATTTGAATGAATAAAAATATTATGAATGAATTAAGAATAACTGAAGTAAGGCTTTCACTATATGGGAAGAACGGTATTATAGCCTTTTGCGAAGTAGTTCTTGGTAATCATCTCCGATTAAATGATATTGCTGTAAAACGAACGCAGGAAGGCAAACTGCTTCTATCTTACCCGCTAAAAAAGACTCCAGGCGGAATAGAGTATTTTTATTTTAATCCCATCTCTAAAGAATTTGCAGATAAAATAAATGAAGCTGTAGCAAGTAAATTAAATGAATTGAGGAGTGAGTTGAATGAACAACATAAAATTCAATCAGGGAGAAGTTGCTAAATTTATTAGCCTTCTTGGACACAAAAATATAGGGCTTACTGAAGTCCGAATAATCAATCCGAATGACGATTCTAATCGAAAAATCAAGGGGATTGGTTTTTTTGATAATCCACAAGAACTAATAAAAGAATGTGAACAGTGGAATGGACAGTCTAACATTTATGTTGGTAGAAATCCTCGCCCTTTCAGCTTCAAAGACGAATACCCCGGTGCTTATAATAAGATAAACCCCATGCAAACAACAGGTGGAAAATCCATTGATGTAGGATTTATAACATGTTTTTCCTTGGATATCGACCCAATTAGACAAAAGAACACCGCCTCTACAAACGAAGAACATTCTACGGCAATTAACAAAACCATAGAAGTTGCACAAAAGTATCCGGGTGCATTTGCAGTTGACAGCGGGAATGGCGGATTAGTGGTTTTGCCCATAGAGCCATTCAAACTTGATAGTAATCACAATGAAATAAAAGAGAAGACTCGGATATGGGAACAGGCAATAAGACCTATAGTAGAAGAGAACAAACAATTAAAACTTGATGCGACATATGATATTGGAAGGTTAGTAAAACTTCCCGGGACTCTTTCGATTAAAGGAGAAGATACCCCCGATAGACCTCACCGCACTGCCAAAATTGTAACTGAACCCATACAACCTTATTCTACAGTCTTGGAAGAAATATCAAAATTTAACATTAACCCCAATAATCTATCTCAAGTCAATTTAGGGGATATTAAAAATATTCCGACTGAAATTCCAAAACGGTTCGAGAGCTTATTAAATAAGAATGAAAAGCTAAAAGCGACATGGAATGGCACAAGAGATGATATTCAAGATAAAAGTAGGTCAGGCTTTGACATGGCATTAGCCGATATTCTGGTTACATATGATTTTTCTAATGAGGAAATAGCTGCTATTATGTTAAAAAGCCCAAGTGGCAAAGGCAAAGAAGCAACTTCACAATACCTTATTCATACAATAAATAAAGCAAGGAAAGAGAGAATGGGATACAATGTACCAAGTGAAACAAATCAAGATATAAAACAAAAAATTCAGGGATGCAGGATTACTCCAAGGCTCAAACAAATTGAAAGACTTCAAGAAATCTCTGAATTAGTTAAAACAGATTTGAAAAATATTGGGGTTTTTTATACTACCGAATACGAACGATTTTATTTTGATAAAACTTCCAAAAACTTAATAAATATTGAAAGCCCGGATTTCACAACCTTATTAAATGTACAATATGGTATCAACAAAGCTGAAAAAGAACACAACTTTGTAATAGAAGATATTAAAGCAGAAATCCAGACAACAGGTCAAAAGACGGAAATTTATAAGTTTTCATACTTTGATAAAAACACCTTTATTTTATATATATTTAATTTTGAGTCTCAGATTTATAAAATAACAGAGAATAGTATAGAGTTAGTAGACAATGGAACTGACGGTATTCTGTTCCTCAAAACATTTGGATTTGAAAAATTTGAGTTTATCCAAAATACTAAACCGAACGAATACCTTTCAATGTTAATGGAGCACCTCATAGGAAAAATAAATTTTGTAAGCGGTGAGGGGGTTAATATAAAACCAGCCAATCAAATTTATCTCTTTTTTAATTATCTAATGTCTTTGTTTTTTGAATCTCTTTTGCCCACCAAACCAATTTTGCTATTTGTTGGAATAAAAGGTAGCGGCAAGTCATTTACACTTAGAGCTTTAGGAAAATTACTTTTCGGAAAAAGATTTGATTTGATAAGCCTTTCTAACGATAAACGGGACTTTATAAGTGCTATAAGTTCGAATTACTTTGTAGCAATTGATAATGTAGACAGCAAAATAGAATGGTTAAATGATGTCTTAGCAAGTACTGCCACAGGGCAGGCAATCTCATATCGCAAACTTTATACCCCTAATGAAGAAATAAAGTTTTATCCAAGGGTTTTTACGGCGATTACTTCCCGGACACCTAAGTTTAAGAGGGACGATGTTGCCGACAGACTCCTAATACTTAAGGTAGATAAGATTGAGGATTTTATCTCTGAGAATGAGCTATTGACTAATATTTTGCAAAATAGAAATTTGATTTGGACAGAAATTATACAAAAGTTGCAAAAAATCATTAAAAAATTAAAGGAAACATCTGTCACCCAATATACATCTGGGTTTCGGATGGCAGATTGGGCTGTGCTGCTTTTCAGGATGACAGGGCAACAAGAGTGTATTCAGGAAATTTTGGATAAGATGGAAAAAGAACAGGCGGAATTTACCCTTGATGAAGAACCTATTTTTCAAACTTTGACTATGTGGATAGAACATGGAAACGAAGGTAAAAGTACTACAACAGGGGATTTATATAAAGAACTTAAAGCAATTGCCGAACGCGAAAAGATAGACTTTTATTACAAAAGTTCACAGTCCTTTGGAATAAAAATAAAACATATTCGCAGCAATTTAGAGAACTTCTTTAAGATAACAACACACCGGGAACATGGTAACAAAACTACCTACACATTTTTTCCAAAGGAACAAAAATGAAACTTAAATTCACAAAATCAGTTAATAGTCTATCCACTGTAACCAAGTGTAACCACAACTGTAACCATACAAAAAGACCTATTGTCAAAGGTTTAGAGGTAATTGGTTACATTGGATAGAGTACATCTACTAAAAGTGTTTAAAAAAAATAATATATATATAATAGAGACATGTAATACAAGGAGATTTATGGGCTTTTACTCTATCCACTTTAACCATAGCCCTTTAGATTCAACAATGAATGGGGTTTTGATTGGTTACACTACAAAAACAACTGTAACCCAAGTGTAACCAAGTCTAACCAATACAGGTTAGAAAAAGGAGGGAAAACATGAACTTGAGCGCGAAGACGGGGCAACAGATTTATAAGGATATAATAAATACCCTTACAAAAATAAAGTTACACATATTGGAATTTGGCATCTATGAGGACGACCCAATACTCCAAAAAAAGTTAAAAGAAGCGGATAGAGAATTAAAGGTGGATGGGAAGCAAGGCAACCCATCATAGCTATGACTAAAATCGTTAAATCGCTTAAAAAGGGGAAAATGATAGCTAAAAGGTCATATACACCCCCCTATGGTAAGAGAGAATGCCATAAAAACTCTATAAATAAAGGAATTATAGGATCTTCTGTGTTTGTCGCCGGGACAGTTAAAATGCTTGTAAAATGTTTAAATAGATGGGAGGTGGGATAGCTATGGAATTTGTTACAAAGCTGTCAGATATCTTATAAATAGCAAAAAAGGAGGAAACATGGAAAAGATAAAGAAAGTAAGAGAGTTAACGCCTCACGAAACAGTAATTATTGAACTGGTAAACAGGTATGGTAAGACTTGGGAAAAAATAGCAACTGAACTGAAAGCAAAGGCTGATATTGTGGCCAAGGGATATCAAATCAAACGCTTTTATGATCGGCTACCCCCGGAAGTATTAAAAAAATATATCCCCGAGATGATCCCTTTGTACGCAGACATGTTAGATAAAATGCTTGACGCCCTTAAGCGACTTGAGGCTGTAACCCCGGAAGCCAAGGCTGCCCCCGGATATTATATGGCGTTTACAACTTTAGTCAAAAACATTGTAGAGTTAAGAAAAGAGATCGCGTCAGCAAGCGGAGAAACACCATGGAATGAAAGAGTTATGAACATGCTTAAAGAATCCACGGAATTCTTTACAGAAATCCTGCTAAAACATTTACCCAAGGAGAAGGTGTTGGAAATCATACTTGATTGGAACGAGGTTGTTCCGGCGATAGATGTAAGGAATCGGATATGATAGGTAGAATAAAAAAAGTAAAAAATATTCGGGTTTAAAGGAGGTTTTTATGATATAGGAAGTTGATTACAGGGCAAGTTCTAAGTTGGGGAACATAACAGGTTCGACTCCTGCTTGTCCGAATGAAAAAAGTTTATAATAAAGGGGGGAAAGCTACAAGCATCAGAGTAAGTCAGATACCTTCTGACAATATTCCCAATCTATGCAATCCATATGATAAATTATCTCCTTCTGAACGACACGCAAAAATTATCTCTGTGTGTCGAAAAATACTTGAAAGGACTTTACCTCAGAAGGATATTCTTGGGAAAGAAAAAACTTTCCTTGACACACAAGAAAGTCATAATATAGTACCGGCCAAACAATGAAAAAAATAGGGATATACACACGTGTAAGCAGCCAAAGGCAGGCAGACATTCAGTCGGGGTCATTAGATACTCAAGCCGATAGAATGCGAAACTACGCCAAAATACGAAATAAAGAAGAAGACCCTTGGGAAGTCGTTGATATTTACAGGGAAGAAGGGAAATCCGGGAAAAATATAGAGAGAGCTGAATTACAAAGAATGTTAGCAGATATTAAGACGGGAAAAATAAATACAGTATTATGTACTAAAATTGATAGAATAACCCGTTCATTATTGGATTTTTACAAGCTTTGGAAAATTTTTGAAGAACATAATGTAGATTTTGTTACTCTGGAAGAAAACTTTGATTCGTCTACCCCTAATGGCAGGGCTATGCTTAAAATAACATTAGTATTCGCGGAATTAGAAAGAGAACAAACTGCAAAAAGAACTATAGAAAAAATGCAATGGCGGGCAGAACAGGGATTTTGGAATGGAGGGCAAGTTTTAGGGTATACCTGCGATCCTGAAAATAAAGGGAAGCTGCTCAAGAATGAAGAAGAAGTAAAATTAGTTAATCTTATTTATCAAACATATTCGGAAGTAGGTTCGTTTCTTAAAACTGCCGAATCCATTAATACAAAAGGCTATAGGACTAAATGTTATACATCAAGACGAGGAGAAACACACGGAGGAAGGAAATTTATTGACACTGAAATATCAAGAATCTTAAGGAATCCACTATATACGGGAAATATCATGTATAATGGGCAATTTTATCAGGGGAAACAAGAACCAATTGTTCCACAGTCTATTTGGGATGAAGTACAACAACTCATTAGAATTCGCGCTCCAAAAAGAAGAGGTGCATCAAGAAAACGAAAACATGTATTTCTTTTTGAAGGTTTGTTATATTGTGGATGGTGCGGAGCTCACATGACTCCTATGTATTGCGGAGGACGCAATAAAAAGCTTTATTACTACTATCAGTGTACAACTAACAGTCATAGCGGAAAAGAAGGGTGCAAAATGCCGTATGTACCTGCCGAAGTAATAGAGCAACTTATGTGTGAAAGAATTAGAGAACTTGGCAAAAATGAAAACCTAATTAAAGAAATAGCTGAAGATAATGTTAACGCATATATAGAAGAAATTAATATTTTACAGATGCAAAGAAGAACATTACAAAGTAAATTAACGGCTATAGATACAAACATTGACAATTGGTTAGAATTAATTGGGAATGGGACAGCAAAAAAAGAAGGTATCTTGGATATGATTATCCGGAAAATGTCTGACTCTTCCCAACAGAAGAAAGAATTAGAGAATCAAATAGATGAGCTTAATCTCAAAATAAGAGAAATTAAAGAGAAAAAAATCAATATAGAAACAATGCAAAATAGTCTTGTAAAATTCTCGGATTTATTTGACCTTGCCACCGCCGAAGAAAAGAAAATTCTAATGCAATTAATCATCCATAAGTTAATTTACAGCCCTAACGAAATAAAGTATGCTCTTTATGATAGACCTACTTGCAAAGAATATATAGATAAATATGCCATCTCCGACAGTTCAAAAAGTACTGTCGCTGTGGAGTTCAACAAGTGGCTCCCCGAGTAGGACTCGAACCTACAACCTACTGGTTAACAGCCAGCCGCTCTGCCGATTGAGCTATCGGGGAATCATTGAGGTTATCTATTAATATATTTTTATGCAACCATTCTCTGCCCTGTCCAGATTTCAATTCTTTCTCTCGTCTCATCGCATCTTTTCTTGTAGGGTACTCCTCTTTATACACTAATCTCCATGGCCCAGCATTTTTCTTAGTAAATTCCGTAAACCAACATTCAGGGTCATTATGTTGTTTTATTCTATTATTTAAATCAGACGTTTCTCCTATATAAATTTTTTCTGTTAATTCTGATTTCAAAACATAAACATAAAAAGCCATATTTCTTTCATCCCCTGGTTAATCCGCCTGAGGCGGACTCTGCCGATTGAGCTATCGGGGAATCATTATTTAATCACGACAAATTTCTTTACATCTTTATCTTCAACATCAGTAGTTGTTAAAATACAGACATATACTCCACTGCTTACCCTATCTCCGTTATTAGTTTTCCCATTCCATTCCTCAAAATGTTTCCCCATTACTTTTTGGCCTAAACTTTTATCCCATACAAGCTTGCCGGACACCGTATATATCCAGATATGCGGACAAGAAGTATTAATTATCTGATAATGAATAAGAAGTTTTTCTCCCGTAGACACTTTATACGGAGCAGGAGTAAACATTAGAATTCTATTTTTATTATAAGCTGTCTGTGGTGAAACGGGAGGTTCGTAATTAATCGCATCATAAGCATTTGCTATACCATATCCCAAAGTATCATTTGGTGAAGCAGCTTTGCTTGCAGTTTTCATAATTACATTTCTTATTTGCATCGGTCCCCAAGTAGGATGCGCCTGTTTAACACAAGCACAAACACCTGCAACAAGAGCAGTAGCATCCGATGTCCCATGTCCTATATAATCAACTATAGAATCATAGTTAGTAGAATAGGAAGAAGGATCAGGCATCGCATAGCTTCCCAACCACGGACCACATATTTCAGGTTTCATAACGCCATCACATCTTGGACCTATACTTGACCCCGTAACCGGGTTTGTAGCGTTATCCATATGAACCCAATTTCCAAGTGTATCAACTCCTCCTACTGCAAGAATAGAATCCGCAGTAGCAGGTGATACAACAGAAGTATCCGCTGTTTCTTCCGAGAAAGGATAATTTCCCATAGCCGTTACCAATAAAACTCCTTTACTCCATAACTGACTTGCACAGATATCAAGGGGATAATGTTTTCCATCAAGAGAATCAAAAGCATACGCAGGCGACTGCCCGGGGTTCATCCACTTTTTATATCCGAGAGAACTGGATATAATACTTACACCTATGCTATCCGCCAGCCATTCTGCTCCTGCTATCCACCAATCTTCTTCCGCTATATAATCAAAACCTGTCTGAGTTGTCCATACAAGTTCTGTTTTGGCAAGAGCAAAAGATGCACCAAAAGCTGCACCGATACATCTATTTGAAGCTCTTCCTCCAAGCAAAGATAACATCGCAGTTCCATGCGATATCTGGTTCTGACCATATGAACTTTCCTCACGATGAATAATAGTAGTTACTCCATCCCACACGCTATCTATCTGATTTTCCTGGTAAGAGGTGTTATCATCTTTACCTATAAAATCGCGTTCTGCTATTATATTAATACCTTCAAGTATTTTATTTTTACGCCATTCAAAGCCCGTATCAAGTATTCCTAAAATAACTCCATCTCCCGTATATCCTGAATTATGAGCTTTTATCAAATTCAATTGTTCAAGTTGTCGTATTGAACTTCCGTAATCTATCCCGGTGCCACTTTTAACTGAAACATAGGTTTCTGTGCTACCTTGCAATGTCCGAACAGGCTCTATTTTATAAACATAAGATTTTTTAGCTAATTCGGAAACTAGTTTTACAGGAATTATAATAGTAGAAGCATTCAACCATTTAGAAGTAACTCTTACGTTACCACCCATTGTTTCCAATTCATCCATATAAGGTTTATAAACAGGGATATCCGTAAAATCACATAGCGCATCAGGTTTTTTGACTGAAAGTCTATTTTTCTTTACTCTTGGCGAAAGCGATGTTTCAATCTTTGAAATAGCTTTTTTATATTCCGTTTCTTCTTTTATACCTTTATCCGTATAGAAAACCCATACTTTTACTTTACTATCCTGAGATTTAGTAGATAACCATTCGGAAAATCCTTTGGAAACTTTAGTTTGTAAAGGAGAAGTATAAAGTTGGGTACTTAAAATTACATAAAATAACAAATTCATTGTAAGCTCCTTATAAGAAGCTCTTGCCTGCCTGCCGGTAGGCAGGGACAAAGCTTCTTACTATAAACCATATCCCAGCACATATAATTTCCGCCTCAAGCGGATTATTTTTATCATAATTGATAACAGTTTAGTATTACTAAAAGTATGTCTATATTATTATAAAACTCTCTAGTGTCAAGTAAAAAACAATTTTTCAATCTGCTCTTTTGAATACCATTGCAATTACCGTTTTATCATTTCCACCCATAGACACCATTAATCCATAAGGGCGGGCAGGATTAAACTTCACCTGACAATCACCGGCTTTACCCGTTAATTGATGAAGTATATCAACGGCCTGTCTCACACCGGAAGCACCTACAGGATGTCCGTATCCAATAAGTCCACCCGTAGTATTTGTAGGTAACTCTCCGTTTATACGAGTTTTTCCTGCTTTTACAAAATCGGCACTTTCTCCATATTTAGCAGCTCCGACAGCTTCCATAGATATTAATCCACTAATCGTAAAGCAATCGTGAACTTCCAAAAGTCCTAATTCTTTAACGGAAATTCCCGCTCTTTTATATGCCAGATTTGCTGCCTGCTCAGTAGTATTGAATTTTGTAAGGTCCGGGGGAGGCGTAGTTATATCATCTTCACATTGTCCCCATCCCATAACTTCTACTGCATCTTTTTTTGATACACCCAATTTTTTCAATCCTTCTTCACTTGCAAAGATAATAGAAGATGCACCGTCAGAAACTTTTGAGCAATCAAATATATTTATATGTTCACAAAAAGCAACCGGGTTCGGTGGAGTCATACCGGCTTTAAATAAATCTTTTATAGCATTATGGTGTTCCTGAGCTTTAGGGTTTTTACGGGCATTTTCAATCGCCTGCTCATACCATAAAGCCATAGCTTCCCGTGATTTTTCTTTGCCAAATTTGTCAAAGTATTTACCTGCGCGGTTAGAAAATTGCGCAGGGAAGAAGAACGCATGTCCCTCTTTTCTTTCGGAATTATAATGAGCTGCGCCTGCTAAGAAATCCGCTCCATAAACAGCCTTAACCGTATTCTGGACTTCAACTCCAAGCGCCATAACTACATCTGAAACTCCTGCTAATACAGCTTTTGCAGCTAACGTAAGTCCAAGGCCACCGGAACCGCAAGCACCTTCAACGCCGGTTGCAGGTTTATATTTTAATGACGGGTGAATCATAGGGAAAAATCCGGGACGGTTGCTCTGGTGGTTAAAACGAGCCATCATAAAATTTGAAATAACACCTTCATCAATATTAGAAGGGTCGTTTATCTGGGCTATTGTTCCTTTCCCGGCTTCCATAATATACTGTTCAAGTCCGGGTCTTGCAGCTTTAGGATTAAATTCTTTTCTTCCTGAGCCAAAAGCAATTGTATTATATCCGGCAGTTGCATAAACAGGTTTATGTAAGTATTTCATTTTTCCCCCTTAGTTTGCATTTCTTCTTTTAAGCTCGACTTCCAGATCACCCCATTTAAATTTAACCGTAAATTTAACAGGGGTTTTATCTTCATCATAATACATAACAATTCCGCCTTTTGAACCGAATGTTTTTATTCCCGTTAGATTCGGAACTACCGCTATACAGTTTCTGCCATTTACTTTTTCTTCCCTTATAACGGTTTTCACTTCGTGATTTTTCTTGTCAGCATGTAACGGGACAATAATAGTGTCACCGGGAACAAGTTCTTGTGTTCTGAGCCAATACCATATATTTATAATATCTTTTGCGCATTCAATTACGGGAACGACTTTACCATCCTGGTATGTCGCTTGTCCGTTTTCTATAACCACGGAAAGGTGTTTTTTATAATTTCCTTCTTTAATATCTTTTTCAAATCTTTGGGTCGTAAAATTACTATCCGAAAAGGACTCATACCAGTCTTCAATACTAAATATAAATGCCATAACTCCGTTCGTTCTTTCCTCGCATCTTACATAATTACCCTTCAAAGAATCCTGTTTATATTCAAGTCTTAACTCCCCTGCGGTCATTACCCCATACTTAACACTATAAACAAGCTCTTCATAAGAAGGCAAAGCAGTTGAAAGAAACATAAAAAGCATTAACATTGGTGGTATATTAATTATAAAGTTACTTCAGTCAACTTTTTTCTATAAAACTTTTTATATATCTTAATAATGCTGATTTCCATAAGCAAGTAGTGGGAAGAAAAACAGACAACAAAAAGAATTTTAGCCACGGATAACGGACACGGATGAACACGGATAAAAACAGAGTTACAAAATAGAAAATTAACAGGGATTGGAAGAGATTCAAAGAGAAAAAAGATAAAAGAGATTCTCACGTCCCGCCAAAGTGTGGTAAACTCCGCCGCTAAGACGCAAAGTTAAAAGAGATTTTATGTATTCTTAATTAATATACTGAGGAGATGTTAAAACGAAACTTGATAATTCTGAGAAAGTAGAAAAATCTATTTCTTTCCAAAATGCCCATCCAGATAAACCTCTTTTAATTTCCTTTTTCATATCTTCGGGAAAAGAATCGAAAAAAGAAGGTTTGAATAAAATCTCCTCACAATAATTAAAAATAATCTGAACTAACGATTTACTTTTTTTAATTAATTCGTTTACAAGTTTTTCTTGTTCCGGGAAATACGAAAGCGCAGCAATTGTTAAATCTTCTCTTGGTACAATATTAAGGAATGCAAAAGGTCTTGGGCACATAAGATTTTGTAATTCTATGCTCTCTTCCTCGATAATAGGGTTCAGATCAATTGAAGTAGAGGTGGATAAGCCTATATTTTTATCAAAGGAAAAAACTATATGTTTGACTATCCCACAATTTTTATTTTTATAGAAAGGTTCCCACTTTTTCATATAAAATGGATACGTTACAGCAAGAAAATTTTTTACCCCCACTCCATTGGCAAAATACCATTCAAGCTTTTCTCTTATTAATCTGCTATTACCTAATTTTCTATCAACTTGCTTTTTCACTACCCGACATTCTTCTAATATGTATTCCTTAGTTCTTATTTCATAGGCAAAAGTTCTAAATGCTAATTCATCTAAAACCTTTCCGTTTAAAGAATTTACATCAATGTTATCTGCTTTATTAAAATACTCTCTATCATGCTGTGGACAAAACCCCTTAAAACATGAGGCATCATTTATTCCAATCTCGTGAAAAGGGTTCCGAATATATTGATAGAATGATTTAGAGATAGAAGTAATTATATGACCGTTTTCGGATATGTTTTTTAAAGAATTCTTTGACTGTGAATGCGAATTTATAGCTCCTTCATTACAATCGGGGATAAAACATTTGTATCGTTTTGCTTTGCTTTTTCTTGTAGCATTTTCTAAAATACTTAATATTTTTCTATTTATAGATTCTTCATCTTGCGGATATATTATCATCTTAGTTCTCTATAAGACATAAATTTATCAGTGTTTGTTTGAAATCAAGTTACCTTATTTAACTAATACAAATTTCTTCGTTTCTTTAGAATTTTCAGTAGAAAATTTAATAAAATAGACTCCTGCGGGTATCTTTTTCGATGACCAGTTTAGTGTATAAGGACCTGTGGACTGAAATTTATTTACTATTTTTTCCACTAATTTACCTGTTATGTCATAAAGGTTAAGTGTGATGTTGGATTGAGAAGGGAGAGTATAAGAAATGGTTACGAAATTGGTTATTGGGTTTTGAAGAATGGACAGATTGTAATCTGTCCATACGGGTCTGTTTTCCTCTACGGCTGTTTCTTTCCCCAATCTAATCAGATAGACATCTTCATTGCCTGCCCCGAAAGACTTTGTAGTTCCTGCAATGATAAATCCGCCATCTTGAGTCTGTTGAACGGAATAGCCCCAATCAGTACCCATTCCACCGAAAGTTTTTGTCCACAGGGTATCACCTGAAGAGTTTGTCCTAACTATATAGATATCACCACCATCCCCAAAAGGGCATGTCGTTCCTGCGACAATAAAACCGCTATCTTGAGTCTGTTGAACTGAATAGCCCCCTTCATAGTTAGTTCCACCGAAAGTTCTAGCCCAGAGAGAGTCACCAGAGGAGTTGGTTTTTATGAGATAGACATCCCTATTACCTGCACCGAAAGAGCCTGTCTCTCCTGCAACAATAAACCCGCCATCTTGAGTCTGTTGAACGGAATTGCCTTCATCAAAGTTAGTGCCGCCGAAAATTTTAGTCCATAGTGGATCGCCTGAAGAATTTGTTTTAATGAGATAGACATTTTGAAAATCTGGTATGCCTGCCCCGAAAGAGAATGTCATTCCTGCAATAATAAAACCGCCATCTTGAGTCTGTTGAACCGAAGAGCCATAATCCCCACCAGTATCGCCAAAAGTTTTTGTCCAGATTGTATCTCCTGAAAAATTTGTCTTAATGAGGTAGACATCATAATAATTGTAATAAATGAAAGAGTTTGTCAATCCTGCAATAATAAATCCGTTGTCTTCAGTCTGTTGAACCGAATGTCCCTCATCTGTGTTACTTCCGCCGAAAGTTTTTGTCCAGAGTGTATTGCCTGAAGAATTCGTCTTTATCAAATAGACATTAGAACAATTAGGAGTGCCCGTTCCAAAAGAGTATGTAAAGCCTGTAATGATAAACCCGCTATCAGAAGTCTGTTGAACCGATAAACCCCCATCAGAGTTAGTTCCACCGAAAGTTTTTGTCCATAATGTATCGCCCGAGGCATTTGTCTTAATGAGATAGACATTGGAATAGCTTGGTGTACCTACCCCAAAAGAGTTTGTATACCCTGTAATGATAAAACCACTATCAAAAGTTTGCTGAACTGAATAGCCGTAATCGCTTTTATTCCCGCCAAAAGTTCTTGTCCACAAGGTATCAGGTGCGGATGCAGTTGCAAGATTAATAACTCCAAATACTCCTACAAGAATCCAAACTCCTAATTTTTTATGCATAGTTGTCCCTGTTATATATTCGCAGATTTTAAAACAGCGACCCATTCGTCTAATTTATGCATTATATCTTTATTTTTCCCTTCGTATATAATTCTGACTATGGGTTCGGTATTGGATTTTCTTATATGAGCCCATCCATCTTTAAAATCAATTCGTATTCCGTCTTCTGTGTTTTCCTTTTCTTTAGGAAACGGAAGGGACGACAAAAGCTGAGCTATGGAAGTTTTATCGTCTATAATTATTTTATCTTTTTTCATATAATATTCGGGAATTTTTTCTGCAAGAGCGCTTAGTTTTTCTCCCGTAGATGCAAGACACTCTAATATCCTTCCCATCCCGACTATCGCATCTCTTGTATATTGAATCTCAGGGTCTATGATACCGCCGTTTCCTTCTCCGCCAAGAATCGCCCCGATTTTTTTCATCCCTTCAACGACATTAATCTCGCCTACTTTTGTCCGCAAAAGAGTATTCCCGTTCCGGATGGCAATATCTTCTATCATTTTTGAAGTAGAGAGATTCGTCACTACGATTCCTTTTCTTTTTTTAAGCAACCAGTTCCCTACAAGCGCCAACGTATACTCTTCGCCTATTGCTTTTCCTTTTTCATTAACAATAGATAACCTGTCTCCGTCAGGGTCAACGGCAAAACCTGCATCCGCAGATTCTTTTTTTACTCTTTCTGCCAATCCTGTCAGGTTTTCAGCCAGAGGTTCAAGTTTCCTTTCGGGGTTTTCTTCTATAACGTTACACCCGAGCGATTCAAGAAAAAGTTTTCCTTCTTCTTTCAAAACTCCCCTGCACCCGTCAAAAACAATATTAAAATGTTTTTTACTTATATTATCTTTATCTATTTTACTAATTACTGCAGAACTATGTCTTTTTGTGCCTTCGTTATCGGTAATAATTTTTCCTGTTTGTGAACTGTCGGATATGTCTTTATTATAGAAATTATAAACTTTTTCCACATTTTCCGCATTAAGGAAACAACCGTTTAAGCCGGCAAACTTGACTCCGTTCCATTCTTCAGGATTATGAGAAGCCGTTATAACTGCCCCGCCATCTACTTTAAGCGCCTGGATATTAAACAACAAAGTAGGCGTAGCACAGCAACCAAGGTCAATCACATCGCAACCTGTGCTTATTATCCCTTTTATAAAAGAGGATTTGACTAGTTCTCCGCTTTTCCTCAAGTCCCTTCCGACAACAATCCTCTGACCTTTTTCGTTTTTAACGAAGTTTCCAAAAGCTTTTCCGAGTCTCTCCCCTACTTCTTCAGTAAGAGAAGAGCCAAAGATTCCTCTTACTCCCGAAATACCGAATATTAGTTTTTCCATAATGGTTATGGTTTAATAAAGAAACTTAAAAAGTCAAGCGTTTTTGCAACAGATTAACACTCAACCGAGAGTAATTCATTATAGCAAAAACATAAAACTATTACAAAACGAAAACCTGTCTACCACAGGCAGGGACGCAGAGTCCACAGAGTTAAAATAGAGAGAGTATAGAAACAAATTTATTTTTAACAGGGATTTTAAGAGACTCTACTAGATAAAAAAACAGATAACAAAAAGAATTTTAGCCATGCCTGCCTGTCCAATAATATCTCCTTGTAATTTGAAGTCTATTTTCTTCTCTGCGTTCTCAGCGTCTCTGCGGTGAAATCTGTTTTTCTATATTTTTACTTGCTTTTAAATTACTTTCTGATATGGTTAAAAATAAGATACTTAAAATGGATTCCCGCTTTCGCGGGAATGACAAGCAGAGAGAAGAAAAAATAATGGATTCAATAAAGTTAAAAACACGAAAACTTTTATCTCCCGTTGCAAAAGGATTATCATGGTTAACACCTGATTTTCTAACAATCCTCGGTTTCATCATAACCTGCATTGCAGGCGTTTATTACAGCAACGGAACTTTCTGGTTAGCAGGTATTATTCTACTTGTAGGCGGGATATTTGATATGCTTGACGGTGAAGTGGCTCGAATCACAAACAAAGTCTCCAAAGCCGGCGCATTCCTTGATTCCTGTCTTGACAGGGTATCGGACTTCGTAATCTTATTCGGTATGTTCTTGTGGTATATGAAAGGGAATGATATATCAACATGCATCATAACAATCTTAACCATTGGAAGTTCCTCTGTAGTGCCTTATGCAAGGGCAAGAGCAGAAAGTCTTGGACAGGAGTGCAAAGGTGGACTAGCCGATAGAGGTATCAGAATCCCGATAATTATAATCGGCAGTTTCTTCGGACCGGCAATATTTATTTATTTCCTGTGGTTCTTGATGATTACGACAATCTGGACGGCAATTTATAGAATCGTATGGACAAGAGGAAAGTTGTTGAAAAAGTAGGGTAAATAATCTGCCACGAAAACACTAAAACACGAAAAACCACAAAATTAGAGAAATTTTAGCCACAGAATTACACAGAAAATTTTAACAGGGATTTTAAGAGATTCGAAGAGATAGAAAAACAGATAGTAACTCATTGTAACGAATCCTACAACAAACTCGGAACTGTAGTTTTAATTGTGAAAATAGGTCATTAAGTAATTTGGCATCTGGATTCCTGCTTTCGCAGGAATGACAAACAACATAGGGAAAGCTATAATTACAAAACACAAAAATATCATTATTTTATTGACTTTTTTCAACATTGATATAAGGTGCCACTCAGGAGAGGTCTAAATCTATATAAAATAATATAGATGCGGGGGATGCAGGTTGTAGGGGCGTATTCTTTAAAGAGATAGGAGACTTCCAACTCCGAGCCCGTCAGCTAACCTCGTAGGCATATGGGAGAAAAATTAAATTTTGTAACCGGGGCAATTGCCCTACCCCAATTCAAAGCTGAGAGTATTCTATTGCCGGCAATACTTAACTATCAGGCAATCCATAAACAAGAAAGGGGTTCTTCGACAGCCAAATCCACTATGCCTTTAGAAAAAATGTAAATTGGATAAAGACGGTTCGGAAAGTGAACTAACTTTTTTAACAAAACTTCGCAGGAAAATAATCGGCGCGCCACGCGATATCCGTGACCCGGGTATATTCCACAAATTAGCGCTTATACCTTTGTTAGCATGGATTGGACTAGGCGCAGACGGGTTATCCTCCTCATCATACGGACCTGAAGCAGCTTTCAGGGCAATCGGTAGTCATACTTATTTAGCGCTTTTTCTTGCACTTGCCACTGCAATAACCGTTTTTATAATCTCATTTGCATATATGAGAATTATTGAACATTTTCCCAACGGTGGCGGTGGTTATGTAGTCGCAACTCAAATACTCGGGAAAAAGACGGGAGTCGTTTCGGGATGCGCATTAATTATTGATTATATACTGACAATCTCCGTATCCATAGCTTCTTGTTCGGATGCGCTTTTCAGTTATTTGCCGATGGAATTCCATAAGTTCAAGTTATTATTTTCGGGTTGTTTGATTGTTATGCTTATTATTTTAAATATCAGGGGAGTTAAAGAGTCAATAACCTTTCTTGCACCTATATTTATAGTATTTGTGGTAACACACATTATTCTTATAGGATATGGAGTATTCAGCAATATATGGGCAATAAAACCTATTGCCCAGCAAGTGCATTCAAATTTCAGGGGAGACATTTCCGCGATAGGCGGGTTAGGCGTTTTTCTTATTTTTATAAGAGCTTATTCTTTAGGCGGAGGAACATATACCGGGATTGAGGCAGTTTCAAATGGTTTACAAATTATGCGTGAGCCAAGGGCAGAAACAGGCAAAAAAACTATGTTATATATGGCAACCTCGCTCGCCATAACCGCAGGAGGAATTTTTATCTGTTATCTTTTCTTAAAAGTAATCCCCTGCGAGGGAAAAACTTTGAATGCAATTCTGGCGGATAACCTTTTTGGACAATGGCAATTTGGACATTTGCTTGCATTAATAACCATTTTTTCCGAGGGCGCTCTGCTTATAGTGGCAGCTCAAGCAGGATTTATAGATGCTCCGCGTGTTATGGCAAATATGTCATTAGACTCGTGGTTTCCACACAGGTTTGCATCGTTCTCGGAGCGGCTTACGATGCAAAACGGGGTTTTAATAATAGGAGGAGCTGCGATTGCCTTGCTTATATACACACAAGGTTCAATAACAACGCTTGTCCTTATGTATTCTATAAATGTATTTTTAACTTTTTCTATCTCACACTTTGCAATGTCAAAACTTTTCATCAAAAATCGCAATAAGGAAGCCAAATGGAAACAGAATCTTGGTATTTGTGTCGTTGCGTTTATACTATGTATTACCATTCTTGGGATAACGGTTTTCGAAAAATTTCGCGAAGGCGGATGGGTAACATTACTAATAACCTCGCTTCTTATCGTTTTGTGCTATCTAATCAGAAATCATTATTCAAGAGTATCCGGTGGAGTAAAGAAATTGGACGTTCTTCTCTCAGGCATAGCAGATATGCCCAGTGAAATTAATATCAATAATGCGCCAACGGATAAAAGAGATATGACGGCAATACAGCTTGTAACCGGTTATAATGGTTTTGGAGTACACAGCTTTTTATCCATAGCGCGTTCATTCCCGGGATTGTATAAGAATTTTGTATTTGTGTCCATTGCGGTAGTTGACCAGGATTTATTTAAACACGAGGCGAAAATAGAAGACTTAAAAAACAAAGTAACACAATCGCTTGAAAAATATGTTGAACTTGCAAGAAAATTTGGGTTTCCCGCAGAATACAGGATAGGAGTGGGAACGGATGTAGTGGATATTGCGTCAAAACTGTGCGAAGAAGTTTCCAGCGAGTTCAGGAGGTCTACAGTATTTACAGGACAGCTTGTATTTGAAACCGAAAACTTTTATCATAAAATGTTACATAATGAAACTGCGTTTGCAATCCAGCGGAGATTGCAGTGGAAAGGCATATCAAATGTTATTTTGCCGATACGGATAAAATTGTAAAAAAGGAGGATAGGGAATGAAAAGCGTCAACGTTGTTGAAAAATTTCTTAAAAGCAAAAACCATAATAGGATTATTCTATTAGGATACCTTTCGTATATATTAATAGGTACATTTCTTCTGTGTTTACCCTTTTTTAAGAAAGTGCCGTCCATTGGTTTTTTAGATAATTTTTTTATTGCTACATCTGCTGTCTCTACCACAGGATTAACTACAATAAGCATAGCTGATAATTACAACTTCTTTGGACAGATGATACTCATTATATTAATTCAGCTTGGCGGGTTAGGATATATGACGTTAGGTTCGTTCATTATCCTGTCACTTGGCGGCAGGTTAAGTCTTTCAAGAGAGAAAATACAAAAATATGTTTTTTGTTTGCCTGACCATATAACTATAACCAAATTTATTCGCATACTTGTTTATTATTCATTTGTAGTTGAACTTATAGGCGCATTATTATTGTATATATTTTTCAAGATGGAACATTTACCGAATTCTCTCTGGAATGCAGTTTTTCATAGTGTATCGGCTTTTTGTACTTCAGGGTTTAGCCTATATAACAACAGTTTTGAATCATTTTCACGGAATATTGGCGTAAATATTACAATTGCAACATTATGTATTTTAGGGGCTATTGGGTTTGTAATAGTATATGATATATGGAATAACCGTATAAAATCAAAAAAACGAATATCTTTAACATCAAAAATAATATTATGGTCTACGTTTATATTAATAATGTCAGGAGCTATTGTATTATTCTTCTTTGAACCAAGTATCGTAGGAAAATCATTTGTCGAACGTCTGCTAACATCTTTTTTCCAGAGTATGACAGCATTAACGACTTCAGGATTTAACACAATACCTATATCTACGCTCTCCGTATTGTCATATTTTATAATAACCATATTGATGATTGTAGGGGCATCACCTTCGGGGACCGGAGGTGGAATCAAAACAACGACTTTTACTGCTCTATTAGGAGTAATGAAAAGTTCACTGGCAGGAGAAAAGGATGTTAAGTTTTTAAACCGCACAATACCTAATGAACGTTTATGGTTAGCCGTTTCCACTTTATGTTTTTATTTGTTAGCACTGTTTCTAAGTACATTCTTCATTTTATTACAAACGAATAGATTCAATATTCAACAAGTCATTTTTGAAGTAGCATCCGCATTAGGGACAGTAGGACTAAGTACGGGAATAACCCCGGGACTGAATCACATAGAGAAAATAATAATCATAATTACAATGTTTATCGGCAGGATAGGCCCTTTAAGTTTTGGTATGGCTTTATTTTTGGGAAATGAAAACGCCGGAAGAATAAAATATCCGGAAGAAGATTTAGCATAACGGAATATCTAATGCCACAAATACGGATAAAATTGTAAAAACTTATAACAAACAAATAAAAAAAAGGGGGGGAAATGAAAAGGAGAAAAGCCGGAATCGAGAGAAGATTAAAACTGTTTTTGAGCGTAAGTTCAGTTTTAATCTTTATTTTCATTGCCTTATTATTGAATGGCAATGTAGACAAAGAAAAATGGAGAATTAGTTCTCACGGACAATCTTCTTTTACCGAATTAAGTATATTTCCCGGTTTGAGTTTTTTAAGAGAAGGGCAGCCATTAAAAGAGCTAAATAACACCGCCACAATAAATCAGAAAAAAGAAACCTGTTTCCCGGAAATAACAAAGGAAAATGTTATCGCACCTCTTTTCATAAAAAAGCAATCTCGCAGTAAAAAATTAAAAACTTTCTGTAACACTTCAAATAAGAGATTGGTTATCTGCTTGCTAATCTCAATTTTACTTCATTCTTTGCTTCTTACTTCATTATTTATAAGTCAGAAGATAAAAGAGGAAGCAAAAAACAAATTAATATCCGTAGAATATGATAGTGGGGGCAGCGGTGGTGCACCTAAAAAACCGGAAATCTCAGACGATATTTTAGACCATACGAAAAGCGACACCAGAAGTATTTTATTAGAAAAAGTTGTTAGTGTGGCAATGACAAATCAACAGCAAAACGAAAACGTTGGTTTGGGAACCGGGACGGGAACGGGCATAGGAGGATTGGGGTCCGGATTAGAAACAGAAATAATTCCTTTTGCGGCAGTAGAAATAAAACCTACAGCCATAAGCACGCCTCCGCCCGAATATCCCACATTAGCAAGGGATGCTGAAGTGGAAGGTATTGTAGGGGTGTCTATTATAATTGATGAGATTGGAAATGTCGCAAGAGCAAGAGTTATCAAACCTTTACAGGAATTATTGGATTCTACGGCTGTACAGCAGGTAAGAAAATGGAAATTCACACCTGCTATGCAACGGGATAAACCAATTAAAGTTTGTATGGAAATTCCTATTAGGTTTACTCTAAAATAAAGAAATAGACGTTGCGGGTTAATTGGTTCTATTTATAGCAGACTTTAGCTCCCCTAGATATTAATCCTTTCATATAAAAAATCAATTTTTCATTGATATAGTAACGAAATTTTATACATTAGAAAAAAGCACTTGACAGATATTGCAAATGGACACACCTAAGTTATTGAATAAATAAATTTTTAATTTATTGGAAGGAGGGAAGGTTGAGAAGAAAAGTTTTTGAAGTTAATTTTCAAAAGAGACATAATAGAAAGGGGGGGGACAATGAAAAACATAAGATTGTCGAGCTTCCTTCTGATTATATCCTGTGTGTTTGGATTCTATTCACAAGCTAACGGACAACAAGTTATAAAAGCATGGGGACACAACGATGTTGGGCAGGTTGGAGATGGGACAACAGGGAATAATAAATTACTTGCAGTTACGGTAACCGGATTACCCGGGACACCCATATCAGTAGCCGGTGGAGGAGCACACCAATGGGCAACCGACTTCAGTTTGGCTTTACTTTCGGATGGGACAGTTTGGTCATGGGGAAATAACTCTTTCGGACAATTAGGTGACGGTACAACAATCAGTAAACCTCTTCCTGTACAGGTATTGGGAATAACTAATGCAATAGCAATAGCAGCAGGCGGTTCAGGCGGGAAAAATAGTTCGGTTTTTGGTATGGCTTTATTGGCTGATGGAACCGTAAAGACCTGGGGTGGAAACACTTACGGACAATTAGGAGACGGGACTATTATTAACAGGTCTACTCCTGTAATGGTATCCGGACTGACGAATGTGACAGCAATAGCCTGCGGTGGAGATTTTGCATACGCATTATTATCAAATGGGACAATAAAATCATGGGGAAGAAATAATTTTTCATACTCATACGGGCAAGGAATGTTAGGAGACGGGACAATTATTAACAGGTATACTCCGGTAACGGTATACGGAATAACAAACGCAACGGCAATAGCGGCTTGCGCTTACTACGGGCTTGCTCTTTTAGCCGATGGAACAATAAGAGCATGGGGAAACAACTCCAAGGGGCAATTAGGGGACGGAACAAAAACTACTAGACTTAAACCCGTAAAAGTACTTGGAATAACGAACGCAACGGCAATAGCAGGAAGTTATTTTGATTCCGGCAACCCGAGCAGTATAGCTTTATTAGCAGACGGAACATTAAGAACATGGGGATGTAACAACCACGGACAATTAGGTGACGGAACAACAATTGCTAAGGTAACGCCCGTAAAAGTAACCGGGATAACGAATGCCATAGCTATAGCTCGCGGCGGAGTAGACTGGCATGCGGCAATATTAGCGGATAAAACGGTTAAAATTTGGGGTTATGGAGATTATGGACAATTAGGAGACGGGACGATAAAGACAAAATACACACCCGTAACGGTACTGGGAGTAACTAATGTGCAATCAATCTGCGGTGGGCAGTATCATTGTCTGGTTATCACAAACACTGCTACATTGAAATCGCAAGCTACAGAGGAAAAGATAAGCATTGAAAAGTCTTTATCTCTACAAGTATATCCAATGCCGTTCAACTCCACGTCTGAAATTTCCTATTATATTCCGAATCAAACTAACGTAACACTTACGGTATATAGTGCCGATGGACGCAAGGTAAAAACTCTTGTCAATGCAATGCAAACTTCGGGACAATACAAATTAAAATGGGATGGCTTATCCGACAATGGGAAAAATGTTCCAACAGGTATATACTATTTGAATTTAAATGCAGGCAGTAAGATAAACAAAAAATTAATTAAATTATAAGACGAAAGATAGGAGGAATAAAGGGCAGGGGACTTAATGTTTCCTGCCCTTTTCATTATAAAGAGAATCGAGAATTTAACATCTCCCCTATTTTTATAATCCTTTTAATTATTGACAGGTAATTTTTAAAGTATTAAATTCAGTACATAACAGGATGGTACTATGAAAACAAAACTTTTTATTCTTTCTTTATTTTTTGCAGTATCGAGCACAAGTGCTCAAACAGGCTTTTGGGCAAAACAAATTGGCGGGACAGGAGATGACTTTAGTGGTTCAATGACCGTAGATAACATAGGCAATATATACGTTACGGGATATTTTGACGGCACAATTGACTTAAACCCGGGAATTGGTGTTGATAGCCATACTTCTAATGGAGAGAGAGATGCATTCCTTTGTAAACTTGATGCAAACGGAAATTTCATTTTGGGAAAAAGCTGGGGCGGACATAAGGGTGACACCGGAAATGGCATTGCCGTAGATAGTTTCGGCAATATAGTCGTAATAGGACGATTCCAGGATACAGTTAACTTCAATCCGGCAGGAGCAGACACTCACATATCAAACGGTCTTAGCCACCAGAATAACCCATACATTTCCAAATTTGACTCAAACGGAAACTTCCTATGGGCAAAGACATGGGGCGGAATCTGGGGCGCCGAAGGATATAGCGTTACGGTAGACCCGACAGGAAATATTTACGGGGGAGGAGATTTCTCCAACCCGGCCGGCGTTGCAGTTGATTTTGACCCGGATACCGGTGTTGACAACCATTGCTGTAACGGGTTTTTTGATGCATGGATGGTCAAATATAATTCTAATGGGAATTTCGTATGGGCAAAAACATGGGGCGGGGCAGACTATGATGATGGATGCGCAATTAATGTAAACAGGTCAGGAACTTTATATTGGGCAGGAATGTTTGAATCAGTAGGCGTTAACCTGAATCCGGATAGTACGGGGCCTGCCGACATACATTCGTGTAATGGCGGACAAATTGACGTATTCCTGAGTAAGTTCGATACGAGCGGGCATTTCTACTGGGCAAGAACATGGGGCGGAAATGGCAATGACTGCGGAGGACACGTTACCGTAGATGAAGCCGGAAATGCTTTTGTGGGAGGATATTATCAGGACACTGTTGATTTTAATCAGTGGTCTACACCCGCAGATACTATCATTTCGGCAGGCGGTTACGATGCTTTTCTAAGTAAAATAGATTCTTCCGGGAATCTTATCTGGGCAAAGCCAATGGGTGGAACAAGTGATGAAAGAGGTGGTTTTAATGTGCTTGATAAGAACGGGAATATTTATATGATAGGTTTGTTTTCCGGGAAAGCCAATTTTGACTGGAACACCTTAGATGATACGATTACCTCAAGAGGCAGCAATGATATTTTTATAGCTAAATTAGATGCTTCCGGAAATTTTCTCTGGGTAAAACGAATGGGAGGAACGGGAGATGACGGCGGGTATTCCCTTGCAATTGACGACAGCGGAAATCTTTATAGTTCCGGTTGTTTTATCGGCACAGCCAACTTTGACCCGGGTGCCGGAACATTTAACATTACTTCAGTAGGCAGTAGTGATGATATTTTCATAAGCAAGTTTTATCCCGCGATAGGGACGGAAGAGAAATGGAGCGAAGCGACATCCCGCCTTGGCGGGATTAACTTAACCGCAAGTCAAAACCCGTTTATTAAATCAACGGTTATTAGTTATAGCATTCCCTATTATACTAATATGGAACATCCCGCCCTAGCGAGGATACTATTAACTATTCACGATATTTCCGGAAGAGAAGTACGAAAACTTGTGGATGGGGTACAGAAAGCAGGGAGTTATGAAATGAGTTTTGAGAGCAAAGGCTTAAGCACCGGAGCGTATTTTCTGGTCTTAAATGCAGGTGAAAAGAAATTGACGAAAAAAATTATTTTTATAAAATAATTAAACGTAAAAAATTGAAACAGGAGGAAAAAATGAAGAGATTTATTGGTTTGCTTGTAGGGACGCAATTTATTGTGTCCTCTCTGGTAAATGCAACTAATGTAAGCGGTGTTATCAGTACAAATACAGTATGGAATACGGCAGGCAGTCCATACATTGTTACAGGAAACATATTAGTAGATACTTTAGTAAGACTTGATATTCAGCCCGGTGTAGAGGTACGACTTGATTCGGCAAAATGTATAATGGTAAAGGGATTTTTGAATGCGCTTGGAACGGCAAGCGATTCAATTATAATCACAAAAAATGGAACTGCAGAATGGAGCAGGATATGGCTTAAACCGGCAGTGATATGCAGTCTTAAATATTGCAGGATTGGATATACAAATAATTTTGCCCTCTATACTGACATTGGAGATTCCATTTATATGGACCACTGCACTATTTCTAATAATATAGGCGGAGCTATTCATATTAATGGTGGAATATCCGTTATAACCAATAACACTATAACTGATAATAGCTTTCCTATAAGTGGTTTAGCCGCAGGCATTACTATTGGCGGAGGCACTTCGGCCGTAATAACACAGAACATTATATCTAACAATTCGAACGGTGGTTATGGTGGAGGTATCTCTATTTATGGGCTTGCTTCCGATGGTTCAATTACTATAACTAAAAACACTATAACTAATAACTCTGCGATGCTTGGCGGAGGGATGTGTATATGGACATCCAGCAACGGTAGCTCCGTAAAAATAGATAGCAACACGATAACTTATAACTCGGCTACCAGTGGTGGAGGAGGAATCCTTATCAATGGGTCGAATGTTACAGTAACTAACAACACTTTATCTAACAATTTTGCTTATCAAGGAGGTGCTATTTGGAGCGGAGCAGCTATGATTCGTCATAACACAATAACTTATAATATGGCTGATTCCGGGGGAGGCGCTATCTATACTTGTAGTGGCACACCAAGCCCAATTTATTATAACACAATAATAGATACCAGCCCTTCTGCTATATATAATCAAGGAGAGGGTTTTATACGAACAAATAACATTTCTGCTACGGGTTATGTTGTGTATAATACGGGGGGGGCTGATTTAGATGCACGGTATAACTATTGGAATATTACCAACACTGATACAATCAATGCGAAGATTTTTGATTATTTTGACGATTTTAATAAAGGTATAGTTCATTATCAAATATTTTTAAATGCTCCTTTCAGCGATACAATTGCGCCTTCGGCTCCGATTAACCTTACTGCTACAAAGATTGTTGATTCTACATTTGAAATTAATTGGACGAACCCTGTTGATGCGAGTGGAATTTCAGAATATTATTATCACCTTTCCTGGTCACCTATGTCGAATTTTGATACAAGCGGCGCATTTTATTCTTTGCCGGATACAATTACTGTTACTCCCGGTGAATCTTTATTCGTCTGGTTAGTAGACAGCAGCGGGAACTTAGATTACAATAACAGGGCGGGTGTTTATATTGTGGGAATAGAAGAACAGTCGAATTTGGATTTTGGATTTCGGAATTTGGAATTAAAAACAAATAAAAATCCGTTTATTAAGTCAACGGTTATTAGTTATAGTGTTCCCGAATATACGAATGTACTATTAACGATTTACGATTTAAGCGGAAGAACAGTAAGAACGCTTGTTGATGAGGTACAGAAAGCGAGAAGTTACGAATTTAATTTGGATAGCAGAGGTTTGAACACCGGAGCGTATTTTCTGGTATTGAACGCAGGCAATAACAAATTGACGAAAAAAATTATTGTAATAAAGTAACTTAACTAGTTGCCCTGATAACGCTACAATTGCTTTGGGAACAGTAATTATTCGGTAATTAAGAGTTTTTAGTATCTAATTCTAACTGATCGAATATTTTTATAGCATCTCCCCTATTTTGTAGTTTTCCAAAACAGTAATTTCTTGATTCTCAGAGGAACGACAAAGGTAGTATTAAACATTGACAAATATAGATTCCAAGAATATTATCAATTAGAGCGATACTTGTTGTCAAAATAAAAGGGGGAAAAGATGAGAAAATTTTTTAGTTTGATTTTAGGGATGCAATTTATTATGTCTTCAATCATAAATGCCACTAATGTAAGCGGGATCATCAGCACAAATACGGTATGGAATACGACAGGCAATCCCTATATTGTTACGGGAAATATTCTGGTAGATACCTTGGTAAGATTAACAATTCAGCCGGGAGTAGAAGTAAGGATTGATTCTGCAAAATGTATAATGGTAAAGGGAATTTTAAATGCAATTGGAACAGCAAGTGATTCAATTATAATAACAAAGAATGGAACTGCAGAGTGGAATAGAATATGGCTTAAATCGGCAGCAATATGCAGTCTTAAATATTGCAGGATTGAATATGCAGATAGTTCAGCTATATATAACGAAGGCAAGTCTACCTTTATAGGGTACTGCACTATTTCTAATAACTCAGCTGTTGATGGCGGTGGCATCTATAATTATAATTATAGTTCGGCCACAATAACTAACAATACTATTACTAATAATTCGGCTCTTCGTGGTGGAGGTATCAGTAATGAAGGTTCGACAGCCACAATAACTAACAATATTATTTCTAATAACTCCGCTTCTTATACTGCTGGCGGTGGCATCTATAATTCTTATACCGCTACAATAACCGGCAACACTATTTCTAATAACTTGACTTGTAGTGTGGGAGGAGGCATCTGTAATGAAGGGACAGCCACAATAACTAACAACATTATTTCTAACAATTCCGGTGGGCAATACGGTGGTGGTGGTATCTGTAATTATGCTTCAGCCACAATAACTAACAATATTATTTCTAATAATTACGGTGGGCAATATGGTGGTGGCAGTATTTTTAATATTAGTAGTAGTTCCGCCACAATTCGTTATAACACAATAACCGATACTACTTCTTCTGCGATATATCTCAACTCCGATCTTAATACTTTCATTATCCGCACAAACAACATTTCTGCCACCGGCTATGCCGTGTATAATAATACCGGCAATAATATCGATGCAAGATATAACTATTGGAATACAACGGATTCTACTGCAATTAATACTGAAATAAGGGATTTTTATGACAATTCTACAAAAGGCAAAGTCTTTTATTCGCCATTTCTCAGCGCCCTATTTAGCGATACGGTTGCACCTTCCGCACCGTTTAACCTTACTAGCATAGGATTTATTGATTCCACATTTGAAATCGAGTGGACAAACCCCGTTGATGTTAGTAGTATTTCTGAATATTATTATAAATTAGATTCCGCACCAACTTCTGATTTTGATACAAACGGCACGTTACATTACTCACCTGATACTATTACTGTGTATCAGGAAGATTCTTTATATATCTGGCTTGTTGATAGCAGCGGCAATGTAAATTATAAAAACAGAACATCGGTTATGCTTCGTTATACAGGAATAGAAGAACAATCGAATTTGGGTTTTGGATTTCGGAATTTGGAATTAAAAATAAATAAAAATCCGTTTATTAAGTCAACAATTATCAGTTATGCATTGCCGGAAAAAGCAAATGTTTCATTGAAGATTTGTGATATTTCGGGAAGAACGGTAAGAACTCTTATAAACGGCAAAAAAGAAGCAGGGAGTTATGAAATGAGTTTTGATACAAAAGGGTTGGCATCGGGAATTTACTTTTCTAAATTAAGCGCAGGAAACACCAGCATAAGTAAGAAATTGATTTTGATGAAATAAAATACTTCTTAAAAACAAAAAAAAAATTACCTAGGGAAGCAGAAAAATGGATTCCCGCTTCCGCGGGAATGACAAAATGGGAGAAGAATATGAGGAATAAAAAGTTTTTGGGAATGCCTGCCTGCCGATTAAGCAGGGTTATTTTGATACTTGGCGTTGTTTATAATACTGCAAATGCGAAATACCCGGGGTGGACGAATTATACAAGCGGGATGGACATTAATGCCGTTGCCAGCGAAGGGAATACAATATGGGTTGGAACTTCCAGCGGGTTAGTATCTATAGACGCAACTACGGGAAGTATGGAATTTTATAACCATGCAAATTCAGGTATGCCGGATAATCATGTTTTTGCAATAGGAATCGAAGGAAGCGTAAAATGGCTTGGAACGCCATCCGGATTAGTTAAGTTTGACGGGACTAACTGGACTGTATATACTACTGCAAATTCAAGTATACCACAGGATTATGTTTTTTCAATAGCAATAGAAGGAAACGTAAAATGGCTTGGAACCTGGGGTAAAGGTTTGGTGAAGTTTGACGGGACAAACTGGACTACGTACAATAAGACTAATTCAGGCTTGCCGGATAATCTTATCCAGGCAATAGCAATAGAAGGCAGTGTAAAATGGATTGGAACGGATGCCGGTGGATTAGTAAAGTTTGACGGAACAAACTGGACTGTATATAATTCAAGCAATTCAGGTTTGCCTTATGACGATATTAATGCAATAGCAATAGAAGGAAGCACCAAATGGATCGGGACATACTATGAAGGATTAGCATCGTTTGACGGAACAAACTGGACAACGTATTTTACGGGAAATTCCGGAATGCCACATAATAACGTTACTTCAATAGCAATAGAAGGAAATGTGAAATGGATTGGGACAAACTATGCATTAGCAGCGTTTGACGGTACAAATTGGACTACCTATGACTATGACAATATTCCTTGTTTGCCTAATAATAGTGCCGTTGACCCGGAATTCTTTATAGTTGCAATAAGCGGGACTACCAAATGGATTGGGAGTCTTCTTTATGACCAGCGTAATATGGCTAATTATGCAATGGGGGTTGTTTTTAAGTTTGATGGCGCAAGCTGGACTATTTATAAGACAGGAAATTCAGGATTGCCCTGTGATTTTGTTTATTCCATAGCAATAGAAGGAACTACCAAATGGATCGGAACGGGTTCCGGCTTAACAAGTTATGACGGCACGAACTGGACATTATATGACGAAAGTAATTCAAGTTTACCTTATTTTGCAATAGATATCCATGCTATAGCAATAAACGGGAACACCAAATGGATTGGAACGGATATGTATGGAGTAGCAAAGTATGACGGAACAAGTTGGACTTTGTATGATATGGATAATTCCGGATTGCCTGATAACCGGATTATAACTCTTGTAACAGAAGGAACAACGGTATGGGTCGGAACTTATAGCGGATTAGTAAAATATGATGGAGCAAGCTGGACGGTTTATGATACAAGTAATTCAGGTTTACCGGATAATCTTATACGTGCCATAGCAATAGAAGGAACAACAAAGTGGGTTGGGACATCCTCCGGATTAGCAAAATTTGACGGGACAAATTGGACTGTGTATAATACGAGTAATTCAGGATTGCCGGGTAATTCTATTTTCTCCGTAGCAGTAGAGGGGAACATAAAATGGATTGGGACGAGTTACGGGTTAGCAAAACTTAACGGGACAAACTGGACAGTTTATAACACAAGTAATTCCGGTTTACCGAATAATGGAGTTACTTCAATAGCAATAGAAGGACCAACAAAGTGGATTGCGACAGGTTATGGATTGGCAAAATTTACCGGAACAAACTGGACAGTTTATAACAAAAGTAATTCAGGATTGCCTAATAATGATTATATTTCAGCTATTGCAATAGAAGGAACTACCAAATGGATTGGGACGTTAAATGGTGGTGGTTTGACAAGTTATACAGGGCAAGGGATAGAGGAAAAGTCAAATATTAAAACCCCTTCGACTACGCTCAGGGCAAGTCAAAACCCGTTTATTCAGTCAACGGTTATTTACTATACATTGTCTGAAAAGGCAGATGTTTCATTGAAGATTTGTGATATTTCCGGAAGAACGGTAAGAACTATTGTGAACGGCAAAAAAGAAACAGGAAATTATGAAGTGAATTTTAATGCAAAAGGGTTGGTATCCGGTATTTACTTTGCTATCCTAAATACAGGAAATATTAATGTAAGTAAGAAATTAATATTAATGAAATAAAAAACTTTCTGGGCAAGATTTACTTACTCCCGTACATAGTTTTTCTTGCTCTTACACCGGTTCTTTTTGCGAAGCCGTCAAATATTGTATAAATAATAGGAATAACAATAAGTGTTAGAGCAGTAGAAATTAAAAGTCCAAAAATGACTACAACGGCCATTGGTGCCATCATTTCTGCGCCCATACCCTTTCTAAATGCCATTGGTATCATACCCGACATAGTTGCCAATGCAGTTATCAAAATTGGTCTTAGCCTTATTTTACCCGCGGAAATAAGAGCTTCTATAATGTCCATTCCTCTTGCTCTCAACTGGTTTGCATAATCTATAAATATAATACCGTTCTTTACCACAATACCTACAAGAATTATCAACCCCATAACAGATGTCATTGAAAGGGATTTATGCGTAAGAAGCAATCCCCATATCATTCCTATAATTCCTAACGGCACCGTAAACATTATTACAAAAGGATGTGTAAGTGATTCAAATAATGCTGCCATTATCATATATACAAGTAATATAGCAAATATAAAAGCTATGCCCAATGTTAAAAATGCTTCGTTCATCTTCTGGAATTCACCGCCGAATTCTATAAAATAACCCGCAGGAATATTTTTTCTTATTGTGGCAATCTTTTTCGTAATGTCTTTAGCAACCCCACCTACATCTCTTTTTTCAATATTAGCAGTAACCGAAACCTTTCTGGTTTGTTCCTCTCTTTCTATTTTAACAGGGCCTTCGGTATAAATTATGGTTGCTACCTGTTTCAAAAGAATTGTAGTTCCAAAAGGTGTTGCAATGGGGATATTTTCAAT
Source organism: bacterium (assembly GCA_028716385.1). Classification (GTDB taxonomy): domain Bacteria; phylum Hydrothermota; class UBA3073; order JACQXS01; family JAQTXJ01; genus JAQTXJ01. The sequence goes on from JAQUPX010000002.1 coordinate 455,993, forward strand.
ATCTTTAACCTCTTTTACATCAATTTTATTAAGTTTTATGTTTATGTTTATATCTTCACCTTTGTCCCTAAACCTTGAAGCTATAGTCCCATAAACGGCCGTTCTGACTTCCTGACCTATCTGGTATGTCGTTAATCCAAACAAAGAAGCTTTTTCTTTATCGATTTTTATTTGTAATTCGGGTTTTCCTTCTTTCATAGAGATATCTACCTCTTTTACTCCTCTTACATCTTTTATTTGGTTGGCAATTCGCGAGGAAATATCCTGAAGTGTGGGAAAATCTTTACCGAATATTTTTATATCTATTGGAGCGCCTGTATTGCCGAACATTCCACTGCTTACATCGGAAAAATCTATTTTTGCTCCTTCTATTTTAGGTAATTTTTTCCTGAGTTCAACCGTAACATCCGCAGCGCCTCTTTTACGTTTCTTTTTATCCACCAATCTTCCCATTATTGATGCTTTGTGTATTGCTGCACCTTCCATAGCAGCATGTTCCGAACCACTGGTTCCAACGAATGAAGTTACGGTTTCCATTTCGGGAATGGATTTAAAAGCATTTTCAATTTGTAGAGCAACTCTATCCGTTTCTTCGAGTGACGTTCCCACAGGCATTGTAAGTCCTGCCTGAATGAAAGGTATGTCGAAAGAAGACATAAATTCTTTTCCAATGAAAGGAATTAAAAACATCGTGGCAACAAATATTATACCCACAATTGAAAGAACTTTTTTCTTGTGATTGAGAGAGTATTGTAAAATTCTCCCATACCATTCTCTAAAATCATTAAATTTTCTCTCCCATGCGATTTGACTATCTTTCTTTTTGAATAATATAGAAGCAAGCATAGGGACTACTGTAAAAGCTATAAGAAGAGATGCAAGAAGAGCAAACGATATAGTAAGCGCAAAAGCTCTGGACATTTTACCTGCTACTCCGGTAGCGAATGCAAGAGGGACAAATACCGCAATAGTCGTAAGTGTTGAGGCGGTTACCGCCATCAAAACTTCATTAGTACCGTGAACTGCCGCACTCTTACGGTCGTTTCCTTCCTCTACTTTTCTATATATACTTTCAATTACAACTACAGCATCATCCACCAACATACCCGACGCAAGAGCTATACCTGCAAGAGTCATAACGTTAAGCGTATAACCGGCAGCATACATAGCGATAAATGTAGCAATAATTGAAAAAGGAATGGCTAATGCTATGGTTAAAGTCGGTCTCCAGTTAGTCAGGAAAAGGAAAACAAATAAAATGGCAAGGATACATCCCTCAAGTGCGCTTGTACTGGTATTTTTCGTTATGTCCTTTATCATATCCCCTTGGTCAAATATTGTGTGAAATTTGATATTGTAAGGGATAGTCTCTTTAATTTTTTCCATTTCTTTATTAATTTTATCCGAAACCGTTACGGTATTGGCTCCACCCTGTTTGGTTACTACCATAACGACACTTTCTTTGCCCTGTGTTCTTCCGTATCCTCTGATGTCTTTGTTCCCATCTATAACTTCCCCGACATCCTTTATCTTTATGGGAACTCCATTTTTATTTCCAATTACCGTATTCTTAACATCTTCAAGTGTTTTATATTCTCCTTCAACTCGTATTGAATATTCTTTATATCCACGATTAAGGTATCCTGCGCTAAAATTCATATTGGAAGCCTGGAGCATCGGGAGAATTTGGGTAAGCCCAAGTCCGTATGAAACAAGCCTTGTTTCGTCAATAAAAACGCTTATTTCCCTATCCAATCCTCCTGTCAGAGCACAAGAAGCAACTCCGTCCAATCTTTCCAATCTGTCTTTTACCTTATCTTTAACTGTATTGTATAGTTCTTTCAAGTCACAATCACCGGTAATTCCATAAAATGCCGCCGGCATCATAGACGTGCTGAACTTAAAAACTAACGGAGCGCCTGCTTCTTCAGGGAGATAGTTCTCTATCTGTCCAATCATATCCCTAACATCCTGAGCGGCAAAATCAAGATTGGTTCCCCATTCAAATTCTACTGTTACCATAGAAGAGCCTTCTTCCGAAGTTGATTTTATCGATTTCACGCCTTTTATCGTTAAAACGACTTCTTCTATAGGTTTACTTATTTGTTCCTCTATTTCACGCGAAGACACACCGGAGTAATTAGTTATTACATAAACAGTCGGGTATTCAATATCCGGAAGTAAATCCAATCCCAACTTACTAAACGACATAAAACCAAACAACACTATGATAAGAATCATCATAGTTACAGTCACTCTTTTATTTACTGAAAATTTTGCGATATTCATTTATTGCTCCGGCCACAAAAACACTAACACACTAAATTATGATACAATTTTGTGTTTTTAGATTTCGTGGCATATTTTTTTATTTTTGTATTTTTTTACTTTATAATTTTCACTTTTGCACCGTTCGTTAAACCATAATTTCCAAGAGTAATTATTTGTTCCCCTAAATTTATACCTGCTAATATTTCAACAAAATCATTATTTTCAAGCCCAATTGACACCTCTTTCATTTCAGCCGTTTCACCATTTAAGACGAACACAACTTTTTTATTCTCATTGTCAATAACTGCTTTTTGAGGGACCACTATAACATTAGTATGTTCTTCTATTATCAAATCTACATTTGCAAACATACCGGGTCTTAGTTTATGTCCCGGATTAACAATTGAAATACTTGCTTGTGAAGTTCTGTTCATAGGATTCAGAACAGGACTTATTTTCGTTAGTTGCCCGTTAAAAATATCATTCGGATATGAAGAAACTTTAATATTCGCTTTATTCCCTGTTTTTACGTAAGAGATATCATTTTCCGGAATATTTATTTCGACTTTTACCGCATTTATATTTGCAACCATAGCTACGGGAACTCCGGGAGCAACCATAGAGCCGGGGTCTAAATTTAAATTTCCTACAATCCCGGATATAGGAGCATTAATAACGGCAGGTTTGAAATCCATACCTTTTATATTACGGTCTATAAGAGCAATTGTGTCACCTTTGGAAACTATACTTCCCTCTTTTGCAATATATTTTATAAGTTTTCCGGTTTCTTCAACGGGAAAGACATAAGCCTGTTCACTGCCAACTATATTTCCTATGTAAGGAAGAGTTTTTGCAATGGAACCATAAGAAGCGATTTCTACGGTTACTTCCGTAGGTTCGGCAACTTCTGCAGGTTTTTCTTTTACTTTCTTAAACTTTTCTGAGATACGAAACCCAACAAGTCCAACAAGTGCAATTATTATAATCCAGATTACTAATTTTTTCATTATTTCCCCCCTACTGCTTTTTCAAAGGCACATTTTGCTATTACATAATCCGATAATGCTTGTAACCGATTTGTTTTTGCCTGCATTAAAGCAAGCTGTGTATCCATTACTTCCAAACTGGTTGCTAACCCATTATTATATCTTTGTTCAACTATTTTCAGCGCTTCTTCTGCCTGAGAAATATTTTCTTTTTGTGACGTTACAAGTTTTTTTGCTTGTTCAAGTTGTAAATACGTTGACTGGACTTCCATCTTTATTCCTTCTTTTATAAGATTAAGTCCGTGTTCTGCCTGGGATAGTTGATAACTTGCCTGTCGCACTCTTCCCAGATTTTCGAACCCGCTGAAAATCTGCATCTGCGCCGCAAGCGTTACGTTCCATGTAGTTCCCCATTCATTACTGAAATAGAGAGGTTTTTCATAGTAATAGTTACCGATAGCAACAATATTGGGTAAATTTGATGTTCTGTTAATAAATAACGCCTTTTTCGCCATTTCTTTTCGCATATTCATTGACTTAATTTCAGGTCTGTTAACTTGAGCGGCTTTTGTTGACTTTTCTAATTCTATTGTGATTGGCTCGTAGTTCAATGCTCCTTCCAGTTTAATGTTTTCATTCTGTTTAAGTCCGAGTAGTAGTTTGAACCCGTTTTTTGCAAGTTCCAACCCGTCTTTTGCTTTAATCAACTGAGGTTCCATATTTGTCAGTTGAACTTTAGTCCTTAATAAATCAAACTTTGAAGCAAGCCCTTCATTATATCTTTTTTCTATAACCCCTGCATGACTTTGCATTTGTTTGTAAGCATCTTCGGTAATTTTCACAAATTCTTCAAGGACAATAATCCCGTAAAAAGCTTTCGTAACGTTAAGTATTAATTCGTTTTTATTTTTCTTATAGTCTTCTTTTGTTGCATCCAGGTTTAATTTAGATATCTGGTATCCACTAATGATTTTCCCCCAAGTGAATATAGGCTGTTGAACGGTTAATTGGGTAACATAATTTTCCAATTGCCCCATTTCAAACGAACTGATCGTATAACCAATAGTTTTAAACCATACCCCCGTTGGACTTGTTGAGTCAGGAATAACCTGAACTTCAGGGTTAGCCATTTCAAGAGAAGAAGTTTCTGCGAGTCTTGTATAACTTGCGCTTGCGCTTACTTTAGGTAAAAACCCTGCTCCTGCAATCATAGTGCCGGCATCGGCAGATTTTACGCCTGCTTGCTCTATTTTCATACTTTCATTATGTTTTAATGCATAATTTACAGCATCATCCAGGGAAAACGTTAAAGAGTCTTCTGCGTATATACTATTAAAACACAAAAAGCAAAACATCAATCCCGTAATTATTCTTATTTTATTCTTCATTTCTTTACTCCCCATTTTATTTAATTTGTTTTCTGCCCACTTCTTTTTTAACTCCGTTTAAAAACATATCTATTATTAAGAGGGCATCTTTCTTAAAAGTTTTTTTCTCGTAAATGATTAATCCGGCAATTGTGTTATGTATCATACCAAAAAGAATATAAGCGGATGCGTGAGGGTCTACATCTTTAAACACGCCTGATTCTGTACCTTCTTTTATAACTCGCGCAATGAGTATAGTTTGATTTTGTAATTTTAAAAGAATTTTTTCCCTTGCACTTTTTACTTGCATCTTATGCAGAAATTCTCCTCGTTCAGGAGAGAAAATGGAAACGAATTCCTTATTTGCATAGAGATAAGATATTATTTGCATAACTATTTCATTGATTTTTTCAAATGGCGGTTTTTTGCTTTCAACGATATTTTTAATCAGAGCCGTAAGTTTATCAAGATAATTTTCTATGAGACTAATAAATAATTCGTCTTTACTTTTGAAGTGGAGATATATTGCGCCTTTTGAAAGTTCGGCTTTTTCGGCAATTTCTTCCATCGTAGCTTTTTCAAAGCCCTTTTTAGCAAATATTACTTTAGCCGCATTAAAAATTTCTTCCCTTCGTCCCTGTTTTTCTCTTTCTTTTCTTGTTGTTTTCATTTATTATTTCCTGTATACTTTTTCACATTCTGACCAGTCAGTATTTTTATGACCGAACAGTCAACTTAATAAATAAATTAAACTTGTCAAGTTTTTTGTTTTCAAAAGATATTTTCAAAGGGATACCATTTTCACCGCCCCGCATTTTGCGGGGTAAACTCCGACGCTGAGAACGCAGAGAAGAGAAGAACAGATATAATTTGGACACAGATAAACAGGAGGGAAACTACAGAAAAGAATTTTTCACGCAAAGCCCCAAAAAACCGGATAAGTTGGACTAATGCTTCTTCGTCACAAAGTCCAACTAACCGCTAAGTCGCAAAGAACCGAAAGAAAAAATAAAAACATAAAGAATATTAGCCACGCCTGTCTGCCGGTAGGCAGGGATTTACACGGATAACAGAGAGATTCTTCGCCTTCGGCTCAGAATGACAGAAAGATTATTTAAGGATAATGAGTTTTTGAGTTTGCTTATGGGTACCTAAGGAGAGATTTACAAAATAAATCCCGTTATTGCGGATATTAGGCGTAAATGTATAATTCCCTTTGCTCAAAACACCCGAATAAACAACCTCTTTTAATCTTCCGCATAGGTCATAAATCGTTAATCGTATATTCGTGTAATCGTTATTCGGAACGGACAGATAGATTTTATTTTTTATTATTTCTATTTTTGATATTTGATCACCGCCAAGGCGGGATGTCGCTTCGTTCCATTTTTCGTCTACAGCCATACACCCGCAGTTAGTGGAATTACTGATATCATCAAGCGCCCAGATAGCATTATAATCCCTTGTACCGGTTACCAGTTCTACACATCCATCATTATCAATGTCTGCAATGGTTATGTCGTGAACATCAGGAGCTAATTGTTTTTTCCATAAAAGCGATCCATCTTCCCCATTAAGACAAAACAAAGAATAGGTATCGTAATTAGGAACTAAAATCTCGAATTTATTATCCATATCAACATCAGCAATAGAAACGCCCCTATGAATATCTCCGAATGTTTGATAACTCCATTTTATTCCCCCCGTTATCCCATTAAAACAATAAACTTTATTATCATCACTGCCAATAACTACTTCCATAGTATCATCTTTATCAACATCTGCAATTGCCGGCGAAGATAATATGGTCTCTCCGGTTGCATAACTCCATTTTATTCCTCCCGTTGCTCCATTAAAACAATAAACCTTTTTATCAAGACTTCCAATAACTACTTCCATAGTATCATCTTTATCAACATCTGCAATTGCCGGCGAAGAGAATATAGCCTCTCCGGTTATATAACTCCATTTTGTTTTTCCTGTAATTCCGTTTAGACAATAAACAATGTTATCACAGCTTCCTACAGTTACTTCCATAGTATCATCTTTATCAACATCTGCAATTGCCGGCGAAGATATTACCTGGTCCCCGGTTAAACAACTCCACTTTATTCCTCCCGTTACTCCATTAAAACAATAAACCTTACTATCAAGACTTCCAATTACTACTTCCATCGTATCATCTTTATCAACATCTACTATTGCCGGGGAAGATACTATATGCCCTCCGGTTACATAACTCCATTTTATTCCTCCGGTTATTCCGTTTAGACAATAAACAACGTTATCATAGCTTCCTACAGTTACTTCCATCGTATCATCTTTATCAACATCTACTATTGCCGGAGAAGTGTATACATTTCCGATTGTATAACTCCATTTTATTCCTCCGGTTATTCCATTAAAACAATAAACCTTATTATCAGTACTTCCAATTACTACTTCCATCGTATCATCTTTGTTTATATCTGCCACCGTAGCCCCATAGGATTCTATCATACCCCCTGCCCAATACGACCATTTTACATCAGGTGCGCTAAACATTGCCCCTTTCATATATTGTAAATGCGTATTTTCGAGAGTTGCGCCGTATTTAGTCCATGTCCCTAAAGCATAGGTAGGGTTTTGCTGGATAAGAAAGAAGATTAGTAAAGGCAGCATTATGTAAATAAAATATTTTAATAATGAGTGTTTGTCAAGCAAATTGGCATACAAATTGGAAGATTACACAACAGAAAATATTTCATCACAGAGCTACCAAACAGAACGGCAGGCAGGATCGCCCCGCATCCTGCGGGGTAAAGTCCTTGTGCGACTTGTACGACCGGAGACATAGGTAACACTTTTTTAATAACTTTATTCTTTTTCAAAAGCGGTTTAGTATCACATAATTCAGCTGTTTTTCATAAGGATAATAAAAATTTTGTATAAATAATAAAAAATAATTTGACAAAGTTTATAAAGAGAACCATATTGCATCGTAATCATAATATATAAGAAGATGAAAATTAATATGCGGATTGGGTTATACCTTTTAATAGTTGTAACGGTTATTAATATTAGAGGGGTTGCCAAAGCCGAAAATACCAAAGAAAACGAATATGACAATGCTATCGGGGCAGTTAAATATAAAGACCAGAGATTTAATACGCCATTAATCGTATACGAAAAAATTGATGGAGCAGTAAAGTATAGCCATTTAGAGATTTGCCAGGATGGACAGTTGAATTTTAATTACGGAGAAAGTTCCTTAGGAAGCAAACTCAAACAAAAGTATTTATCAAGAATAATTGAAACATTTAAGAAAAACATATGGAAAGAAGGTGAAGGGGATAGTTATGAAAAATGGGCTTGTCCTGACTCAGGGAATGGAATTATTAGATATAAATTAACATTTAAGAAAAAGACTTTTTATACTTCGTCAAAAGATACTCTTTCGCAGGTGTTTTTGAATATTATTCCCGAATTAAACGAATTGACGGATGCGATTAAAAAGAAAGAAAAAGAATTGTGGAAAAGCGTATTGATACAGCATAAGAATATTCTTTGCGTATGGGAACGGAATGATATATTAGGTATTCGCAAAAACGGAAAGGTGTATTCCATTGGAACAAAAGGAGCGTGTAATTTTGTAAAAACACTTGAACAAGAGGAAATGCAACAAATGATTAATTTCTTTAATGAAAAAAGAGTTTTTGAATTAGGAACAATGATGGTAAAACTCACAGGAGAAAATGTAGAATTGGCACAGTCCAAAGAAGCGAAAGATATAAGTATGGCTATGGAAGATACTTCTAAAAAATATAAAAGCTCACTATTAGTTGACCCCGAAAAAAGCAAAGAAACAAGGGACTCTATACTTTTACTTTTAAAAGAGCCAAAAACTGAGCTTACTATGCCTCTAAAAATAGAGATTAGTGGTTCACTTGCTGATAGAAAAACACTTGCATACCCGCCATTACCATATCCTGATAAAGTAAAAAAACAGGGTATATCAGTATCTCTTTCAATGGAAATAAATGTAGATACAGAAGGAAATGTGATTGGTCAACCGGTAATATTATCAAAAACAAGTGATCCGGACTGGGATAATAGTGTAGCAAAATGGTTCAAGGATAAATGGAAATGGGAAAAAACATTATCGGAAACCAAAGGTGTCATAACAGTTAAAATTGCATGGATTGAGTAGATAATTCGTAAAGTTTTATATCAAGCTGTTCCTCTTTAGAGAAACTACAAAAAAATTAGCCACCCCGCCAAAGTTTGATAATCCGCCTTAGGCAGACTGAGCACAGAGAAACGTTTTCACCGCAGATTCTTCTGAAGCAGGCAGGGAAGCTGAGCTCATAGAGGGAGTTTTTAGGACGTAAATGAACAGAAAAAATGGTAGGCAAGCATTACAAAAGAAAGGGGACAGGAATACCTGTCCCCTTTCCTGGAAAAGTTCCGTATTATTTAATAATTGTCATTCTCGTTGTTTTTGTAAAATCAGCCGTTTTAACGTTAACGAAGTAGATTCCCGAACTAAGGATACGGGTATCAAGATTAACGTTATGAGTTCCCATCTGGTATGTTCCGGTCAGTTTCTTTACTACCATACCGGCAGTATTGTACACAGATATATCCACATTTCCCGGTTTTGTAAGACTAAGCTGAAGTGTTGTATTTTCTTTTGAAGGGTTAGGATATATGGATAAGATAGGTTTAGCAAGAGTTGGAGTTAAAGCTTTTTCTTCTATCCCTATCCAAGTGCTTGAATTAAAGTAAGCACCTCTAATAGTTGGTGTACTGTTAGTCAAGTATACAATACCATAATTATCACTTCCAAGATACTCTATACAAGGTTTATTCCAAAAAGGTTGGTATTCCGAATAAGCTACAGGTGTTTCCCATGAACCTAAGGCATAAGTTCTATGTGTAAAGCGAGCTTCTCTTGGTAAAGTATAGAATCTATATATAACTCCGATACCGCCACCTTTTCTGAGGGTAACATCCGGTGATTCCTGAGTTGTTGTTGTAGAATCTACCGAGCCCCACGCCCAGTCGGATCCTGCATTATAACTTATCTGATATCTGCACCAAAGGTTTGAGCCATTATAATCAGCGATACAGAATATAGTGTCGTCATAAGCACTAATAGCCGTGTGAGAAGTGCCTGTGCCATAATATTTGCTACATTGTTGAATAAAGGTAGCGACGTCTTTTCCATATATCTTCAAGCTGTCATTTTTATCAAAGAAAGAAGTAAACAAGAAATACTCAGCAAATTTTTCATTACAAGTAGCATCCATACCACGGTCAGCATCAGTAATACCCGTTGTGAACTCAGTCCAAGTTAATATCGATGCAGTAGCCCAAAAACACTTAAGAGCTCCATCATTTATAATCGCTTGATAGTAGAGCGTATTATTATAACCATCCTGATTAGAAACCAAAGCAACCTCTTTTATTGAGTCCGGGGAAGTAGTTGTAAAGAGATTCATATAACTAGAGCCGTTCGGGAAAGTATCCTGTACTCCATCTACAGTTTTAACTCTATATAAGAAAGCTTCAGCTTGAGCAGTATCTCTGCCGAAAGCTATATAACAATAACCGTTTACCACCGCAGCACTCAAACTCTTCATTTTATAAATTGCGTTCCAGTGATAAGTTTCAGTCCAGGTTAGTCCACCATCATCCGAGAAATTAACAGCCCAAAAATATTGTGTACCTGTTTGAAATAGAACTACTGCGAACAAATTTCCTGATGAGCGGTCAACATCAAAAGCAGTAATAATGATGGAATCCCTATTCCCGATTCTTACGCTCTGTCCCCATTTTGTTCTTTCTTTTGTTGAGACCGGAATTCTCCATTTATTACCTAAATTGATTTCATTAGGATTAGTTATTTTAGCAAGTTTTAAAAACATTGAGGTAGCGGCATCAAAATTTCCATTATTCCATAGGTTTTCAATTTCTTTTGCCATCTGCAATGCTTCCTGAGATGCATTTTTTTCAAGAACCAGACTAATACAAGAATTTTGTTTTTCCTGAAGAGACATATTGTTCAAACTACTCCAGACAGAGTTTTTAAGAGTTTGTTGCCCGGACAAGTTGTTTTGCGAAGGAATCGCCAACAAGGAAGTTCCCACACAAAGCAATGCAAAAAATAGACATCTTTTCATTTTTCGCTCCTTTTTGCTATTATCGGTTTATAAATTTCCAAATTTTGGAAGAAGTTTTTCCTCTCCCTGTAAAGCTTTATAAGCACCTCCTTTTTTTATTGTCTTAAGTTTATCCGGTAAAGTGATATTTTTAACATACAAATTTAAGATTGTCAAGGGAGAAGTGGGGAAAGAAGCAGGCAGTAGGAAGTAGGAAGTAGACAGCAGAGAGGAAACAGAAAAAGGGAATGTACTACAATCCCAAAAAACAATTCCGAAACGGAATACTTATGAGGTAAAAATACCGCAACTTACACAAGTCAAAAAATAGATATGAACACCACCACTGTAAATACAAAACACCACATATCTGTGCTTGGGAAATCATTATAAAAACATCTGAGATGAGGTAAATACACCCCGTTTTTTCACACTATTGAATTTTCCCCTGAAAGGCAAATCTCCTATCAAACAATGGTTTTGAAACATAAAGAATTAATGACATAGATATTGCTATATACTTAAAGTGAAAAAGGAAGGAGGCTAACATGACAAACATATATATTCTTCTGCTTCTTGGGACTGTTTTGGAAACACAGACGAATTGGTATACCGGTCCCGGGAACCATAATTCTCTTGTAAAATGGGGAAGCAATTTTGACACTTGTTCCAATATTGTTTTTAGTCTTCCGAATCAAATTTCTCTTAAACCCTATGGGATTGATACGAATAATTGGAAGTTGTATACGATAGAGGCAAACGCCTCAATCGGTGGACACAATTTAATCGTGCCTGCAGATATAGATTTAGACGGACACTACGATTTAGTTGGAGCTTTTTCAAAATTTGTCGTCTGGTACGAACAGGGGTCTTCATTCACTTTTACTAAACATATAATAGATTCGACTTTTATTCTTGGAACTAACGGAACGATATGGCCTTATGATTTGGACAGGGACGGTGACAGCGACATTGTAGCGTCCGGAGATAAGGGATTCTTCTGGTTTGAAAACAACAACACCGTATTTACCCGACATCAGATAGTATCTTCCGTAGGATGGTTTTTTGCAAGAACTGCCGATATTGACAATGATGGAGATATTGACATAGTGGCGCAAAAATTTGACAGCGCCATCGCCGGAAACAAATGGGAAGGGACGGTTTATATTTTCAAAAATGACGGCAGTATGAATTTCACAAGCACCAAACTTTCCAAAGCCGACACCACCTGGAGAACGAACTTTGCAGACTTCAATAACGACGGGTTTCTTGATATCCAGACATCTGCGTATAACGCCAGAAGCGTAAGAGTATACCTGAATGATAAAGCAGGAAATTTCAATCTTGTTTTCAGGTATGGCAACGGTAAACAGCTTGACGGAAGTTGGCCAAACGATGTAAACGCGGATGGATTTATGGATATAAGTGTCAGCGCCCAGAGTGGTGATTTTTTCTGGCTTGAGAATAACGGGCTGGGAAACAATTTCATCTTTCATCCCATCACGAGCGGAACAACAAAATACGGAGACGGTGGAATGGCAGTAGATATAGATATGAGCGACAAGGTAGATATCATTGGAGGATATCATGCGATTGGCTGGTTTGAGCAAAATACCGGCGGTGGATTCAAGGAACATTTTCTGGGGAATGCAACGGATTGTCATTGGGTATACGGGTGTAATATGGGAAAAGGCCCTTGTGGTGAAGTATCTGACATTGCTATGGATATTCTTTATACGGACAAGGGCAAATTTGCATTCTGGAAAAATCTGATGGTAAAGGGTTACGAAGACCACGCATGGCTTGAATCGTCAATACTTGATGTTTCCAAAAAAGTCGCATGGCTTAGATTCGGGTGGCATGATTGCGTGCCTGACGGTTATACTATGACTTACAGGGTTAGATGCGGATTAACTATAGCAGATGTTGAAGCCTCTAACTGGAGTGCGCCAATAAGTTATTCCGGTGATAGCCTGAAAGGGATACTTCCTGCGGGGAGATACTTTCAGTATCGCGTGGAAATGGACGACTGGTTCGGAAATGCCGGGGGAGTGGCAATCGTGGATACAATATGGGTTGAATACGAAGAATCCCCCAGCGGGATAACGGAAACCGAACAGAAAAAAGCGCTAGCCTGTTCTTATAGTATAGCCGAAAAGAAGATAGCCTATACACTTGCAAAAGAGAGCGATGTTTCTTTTAGAATATACGACATAACCGGAAGAGTTGTAAGTGTAATAGATGCAGGAAACAAAAATGCAGGCAATCATACACTTGAATTTGATTTTCCGGCGGGAATTTACCTTGTGAAACTCATATGCAATATCGGGACTGCGACTGCAAAGTGTGTTGTTATGGAGTAAGAGTGTTTTGATAAGAAGAAGCCCTTCGGAAGATCTCCGAAGGGCTTCTTCTGTTTCTCGTACTTATCACAAAATATGAACTTAAAAGCAAAGGAAAGAATTTTTTGGACGCAGATTAACGCAGATGAACAAAAAGTTTGAGAATTAAAAAATAAACTACAAACAGAGTACTGAAAACAGGATATAGAAAATCAAGATAAGATTATCAGTATTATACCTTTAAATGAAAAGGCAAAAGCAGAAGAACAGAAAAATTTCGACAGGGATTTTAAGAGAACAGAAGATATCGTAAAAGAAAGATAAAAATAAAAACAATGGATTCCCGTTTACACGGGAATGACAAACGAGCGAACACTCCGCTAAGTCAGGATAAACTCCAGTTCGCTCTTACAATTATTATTTCATTAGAATTAACTTTTTTGTTACTTTAGAAATACCGTTAGAAAGGGTTAAGAAATAGACTCCTGTTTTTAGTTTTAGTTCGTTTGCATTAAGGGTTAGATTGTAAGTACCTGCAGGTTTTGATTCATTGATAAGTGTTTTTACACAACGGCCGGAAAGGTCGTAAATAGTTAATCGTGTATTAGTATCACCGCCTGAGCGGGATGTTCCATATTCGTTATTAGGAGGGAGAAAATAAGTGATTACTGTTGATTTGATAAAAGGGTTTTCCCGAAATTGGAGCGTAGCGACATCCCGCCCTGGCGGGACCGAAATTGACGATTCTTCAATTCCTGTCGTATTATATACTGAAAGGCCACAATTAGTACCGATCCATATATTATTTCCTTCTATTGCAATAGCATAGACAAGATTACCAATCAAGCCGGAATTTGAAGCATTGAAGACAGTCCAGTTAGTACCGTCAAACTTCGCAAGTCCATCACCATCAGTGCCAATCCAAACATTACTCCCTTGTATTGCAAGAGCACGAACATAGTTACGAGGTATGCCGGAATTTAAGGTATCATAGACAGTCCAATTCGTACCATCAAACTTCGCAAGACCACCACCATTAGTGCCAATCCAGACATTACTTCCCTCGCAGGCAAGGGCATAGACATGATTATTGGGCAACCCTGAATTTGAGGTATTATAGATAGTCCAGTTAGTCCCGTCAAACTTAACAAGACCGGAATCTACAGTACCTATCCATTTATTATTTCCTTGTATTGCAAGAACGAAAGCATAGTTATGAGGCAACCCTGAATTTGAGGTGTCGTAGACAATCCAATTAGTTCCATCAAACTTCGTAAGACCTGCTCCAGAACCAATCCATTTATTACTTCCTTCTATTGCAAGAGCATGTATCCAGTCATCAAGCAAACCTGAATTTGAAGTATTGAACACGGTCCAGTTTGTGTTATCAAACTTCGCAAGCCCACCACCAAATGTACCAATCCATTTATCGCCCGTCGTTTCTTCTATTGCAATAGCCATACCATAGCTATCAGGCAAACCGGAATTTGAAGTGTCATAGATAGTCCAGTTTGTGTTATCAAACTTAATAAGAGCGACCCCAGTCCCAATCCATTTTGCGCCAGTCGTGCCTTCTATTGCAACAGCACAGATATAGTTATCCGGCAAGCCGGAATTTGAGGTGCGGAATACAGTCCAGTTCGTGCCGTTGTACTTTGCCAGACCATCATCAGTACCAATCCATTTATTACTACCATCGTATACAAGAGCATTAACTCTGTCATCAGGTAAATCAGAATTTGAAGTTTTATAAACAGTCCAGTTTGTGCCATCGTATTTCGCAAGCCCCTTATACTCAGTGCCAACCCAGAGATTACTCCCATCGTATGCAAGAGCAAGGATATAATTACTTGGCAATCCGGAATTTGAAGTATTGAAGACAGTCCAGTTAGTACCGTCAAACTTTGCAGTGCCACTGCCCCATGTACCAATCCATTTATTACTTCCTTCTATCGTAATAGCAAGTACATAATTATCGGGCAGACCTGAATTTAATGTGTCATAGACAGTCCAGTTAGCACCATCGTACTTTGCAAGACCACCATCTTCAGAACCAGTCCATATATTACTTCCTTCTACTGCAATAGTATTGACAGTATCAGAAGGCACACCGGAATTTGAGGTTTTGTAAACAGTCCAATTAGTACCATCGTACTTTACAAGCCCCCTTTCTGTGCCAATCCAGAGATTACTTCCTTGTACTGCTAAAGCATTGATTTCATCGTAAGGCAAACCAGAATTTAATTTATTGAATACAGTCCAGTTAGTACCGTCGTATTTTGCAAGACCGCTACCGGAAGTACCAATCCATATATTACTTCCCTGTACTGCCAGAGCATATATCCAGTTGCCAGGCAACCCGGAATTTGAAGTGTTATAAAATGTCTTTTCCGTAGTAGTTTTGTTCATTTTTACGAGACCACCATTAGTGCCAATCCATATATCATTACCGTTATCAGCAATTGCCATAACCCGTTGTCCGCTGGTATAAGCAGTCCAGCCAGAGTATTGAGCAAAACTGTTAGAAGCAACTGCGGTAAGTAAGGAAAAGATAGAAAATAAAGTATATTTTTTTCTCATATATCCTCCTAAAGTTTAAATAATTTATACAGTATGTGTCTTTATGATATATATTCCCATATTAATGTCAAGCGTTTTTTCGAGAGACAAAAAGAGAGCGGAAAATAGAAAAAAAAGAGTTTTAGGACGCAGATGAGCGCAGATAAACATAGAAAAGACATAATACAGAGAAAAAGAATAGGATATCACGGATGACAGACAAGGATTTTCACGGATAAAGACACTAATTTTAGGGTTACCGGATAAGATAAACATAGACAGGATTTACAGGATTATACAGAAAAGATAATAATAGGAAAGCGTAAGGACCGGGTTTGTTTTTTGTTGACAAAACTGAGTTTGTAGGCTAAAAATACAGATAAGGAGCAAATAGCTAAAGAAATGCTTAATATAAAAATTATTTGTAAACAGGTACAGAACGTGGCAAAACGTCAGACAAGTCACCGCCATGGCGGGATGTTCCAAATGTCTGACCTACCATCACCACAAAATATTCTTTCTCAAACCTGCAACAAGAATGAGATTCTTCGTCTTCGACTCAGAATGACAGAAGGCGAACAAGCGTCCGACCTACCACAAATAAAAGACATACATATTAGGCAGATTAGCTAAATAACCACGTCGTGAAGAGCGATGCATTATAAAGACAACAAAAACACTGGATTCCCGCTTTCGCGGGAATGACAAATGGAGAAACAGAAAGAAAGTGAGATAAAAAAATGTATAAGATAATAAATATTGCAATCATTTCGCACGTTGACCATGGAAAAACAACCTTAACCGACCACCTGCTGCGGCAGGGAGGAGCTTTTGGTGAAGGGGACGAAGTCCCTGATTTGGTTATGGATTCAAATGAACTGGAACGCGAACGCGGGATAACTATTTTTTCCAAAAACTGTTCTATCTACTACGAGGACTACAAAATAAACATCGTTGACACACCGGGGCACGCGGATTTCGGTTCGGAAGTAGAACGCGTATTGAAAATGGTTGATAGCGTTCTTCTGCTGGTAGACGTCAAAGAAGGCCCAATGCCCCAGACAAAATTCGTTCTTTCAAAAGCGCTTCAACTCGGCCTCCGCCCTATCGTAGTCATTAACAAAATTGACAAGATTGATAAAGAAGGAAAACGAGCCCAGAAAGTAATAGATATGATTTTCGACCTTTTTGTCAAGCTTGATGCAACCGATGCACAACTTGATTTTCCCGTTGTATACTGTATTTCCAGGGAAGGAGTTGCAAAATACAATATCAACGACCAGAGCACTGACTTGAAACCACTTTTCCAAACAATTCTTAAACATATACCGCCATACCCTGACAAAAGCGAAATGCCATTACAACTGCAAGCAGCAAACCTCAAGTATGACGATTATGTAGGAAGAATAGCGGTTGGACGCGTAACAAGCGGACAACTGGTAAAGAATATGGATGTCGTAGTTTGTAAACTTGATAAATCAGTTCAACCGGGCAAGATTGTTAAGTTATCCCTATTTGAAGGGTTAAAACAAATAGAAGCAGATACGGCGCAATGCGGAGACATCGTTGCGGTTGCGGGAATGCCCGACATTACGATTGGAGAAACAATCTGTTCGGCACTAAACCCGTTGCCAATGACCCCGCTCCAAATAGACGAGCCGACTTTGACTATGGACTTTCTGGTTAACGATTCCCCGTTTGCGGGACGCGATGGAAAGTTCGTTACAAACAGCCACCTACGGGAACGGCTGGAACGAGAACTTCGGACAAACGTAGGCTTAAAAGTTGACCCTATCGGCGGAGTTGAAGGATTCAGGATTTCGGGCAGGGGAGAATTGCATCTTTCCATCTTACTGGAACAAATGCGTCGTGAAGGATATGAAGTACAGGTATCACAACCAAAAGTAATTTTGAAAACGATTCACGGGGAAACAATGGAACCGATGGAACAAGCAATAATAAGCATCCCCGACAGGTTTGCCGGAACGGCAATCGAAAATCTCGGAAAAAGAAAGGGAATAATAGAAGAGATGAGTTCCAAAAACGGAACGACAACTCTTGTTTACATCGTTCCAACACGTGGACTGTTGGGATTCCGTGCGGAATTTATAATGGCAACCAGAGGCGAAGGAATACTTTACCATTCTTTTGCTCGTTATGAAAGATTCAAGGGAGAAATTGCCACCCGTAATAACGGAGTATTGATTTCCGGGACAACAGGAAAATCAGCTTCTTATGCGCTGGGAAACCTCCAGGACAGGTCACATCTTTTCATCGGACCGGGAGTTGAAATTTATAAAGGGATGATTGTCGGGGAAAATGCGCGTAAACAGAATATGATTGTCAACCCCTGTAAAGAGAAAAAACAAAGCAACGTTCGCGCAGCAGGCTCGGACGACGCCATCCAGTTGACAGCTCCCATCAAATTGACATTGGAACAAGCGCTGGGATTCATCGAGGATGATGAGTTGGTAGAAGTTACGCCAAAAAATATCCGTTTGAGAACACGTGGAAGAGTGGAGAACAAAAAAGTGTTCTTTGATGATGATTAAAAATTGAGAGGAATCTTCACCGCAGAGCCCAGCTGAGCTGGATAACTTAGACTAAGCTCCTACGGCGCAAAGTCTAAGTAACCGCTGAGCTCGCAGAGAAAAGAACAGAAAGTATATCAGAAGATCAGAACATCAGAGTGCAGGATATCAGGGCATCCGAAGATCAGAAATAAAGAAAAGAGAACAAAAACCATAATGTCCCGGCGGGATACTCCGCCTGAGGCGGACCAGCACCAAAACCACACTAAACAGAAGAATCTCACGCAAAGCCGCTAAGACGCAAAGAAAAGAGACCACAGAGAGCAAAAAGTTTAAATAACATTAAACCACAAGATTCCACAGATTTACACACGATTTATATACGAAAAAATAGACAGGCAGGAAAGAAATGTTGCTTGACTTTATTTAAAGTTAATATAATTTTATTCAGATGATAAATTTTATTCCTATTAAAACTACTTCTTCAAAATTGAAGCTTGGGAAGGAAGTGACAGGAACATACAACGGAGTCGAGTACTCATATAAATATTCTAAGGATCCTGAGGATGTCTCCTCTTCCCTGATAGTTAAAATAAAAAGCTCCTCTTCTTATGTTTTCCGCGTAACTCGTAAATCAAAATTTGATGATTTTTTAAAGAAAATAGGAGCTTTTTCCAACATATCCACAGGTGACGTTGCTTTTGATGATAAACTTTTTGTATACTCTTCCAACCGTGAATTCGCCAGAGTATTGTTAACTTCCTCTGCAAACCGACGTGCGGTTACAAATATTTTTTCACAAGGATTTAATACGATAAATAACGATAATAATACGATAACCACTATAAAAACTACTAGATTTATTGAAATAGCAACTATAATGGAGATAGTTTCCGAACTTTCAAATCTGGTTAAGGGGATTTCGGCAGTTTCGTCCTCTTTCCCACCGGCCGGGAACAACCGGAAAATTCAACATCGAATGGTATTTGTTATAGCTATATTAGTGAACTTTATAGCTATTTTTCTTGCCGGGGGCGGAGGTGCAGAATTCTCTCCGTTGGATACAGGAAACGCAATATTAGCCTCTTTTAAAGTAAGTATTCCTTCCGTAATTATACTTCTCTGGTTAATTATAATGTTATTAAAAGACAAGCTTTCTTCTTATTCGGAATATATTAGCGTATATTTGTTATATTTTTCCGCTACCTTGATTGCCGGTGGGGGAATTTTTATATGTTTGAACGGGTATCTTGATAAATCCACGGCTATACCCCATAAAGTTTCGGTAGTAGACAAATATACTTCCAGTGAAGAACACAGCAAAAGTTACTACGCCATAGTTGAATCGTGGAGAGATGACCGTTCCAAAGAAAAAATAGAAGTTCATAAATACGAATATAAAAAACTGGTCGCTGACAGTTCAGAATTGGTAATTGCTACAAAACCCGGTCAATTCGGGTTTGAATGGATTGTCGGGTATGAAATAATCAGTCCGTGAATAATAAGCCACTAAAGTACGAAACAGAGAATTTTTGGACGCATCTACCAAACAGACCTGCCAAAAAGATCGGTAGGCAAGTCGGCAGACAGGGATTTGCACGGATTAACAAAATAGAAACCACAAGATTTCCAGCAGAGCAGGATAAGTTGGTCTAATCCCACCAAGGTGGGAAAGTCCAACTAATCACACGATTTACACGAGAACAGAAAGCAGAGAATATACCAGAGTATTCCTCTTTCGGCGGGCAGGCAGAACATCCGGGATAAAAACAGATCCCGCAAAAGATCTGGAACTAGAATAATATAAAAACAACTAAAAGATTTATTTCAATACTATCACTTTTCTTGTTAGTATTTCTCCTGCAGATTCCAGTATGTAGAAATAAGTCCCGTTTGTAACTTTATTTGAGCGATTATCCGTACCATTCCACATCAAAGTATAAGGTCCGGCATCTTGTTCCTCCTGAACTAAAGTCTTTACAACGCGACCGGTACTGTCATAGATTTTAAGGGAGACATTGCTTTTCTTTGGAAGCTGGTATGTAATATGAGTAATTCCCTTGCTTGGATTAGGTTTATTTTGTGAAATACTAAGACTCCCATAAGTATTGGTATTGGTTTTAGTTTCTTCTTTCCCGGCGGTTGGCAGTTCGTATTTAATTCTTACATTACATAACTTGAGTGAAGAGCCATACGTACCAAAACTTACATATAACCAATAGCTGAACGAAGAGTTATCAATAATATCCGGGTTTATTGAAGTGTCCGTAAGACATTGGTATCCGGTAGACCCACTACTGGATATATTTGCAATAGTTCCACCAGCCGGAGTAGTACTAAGTGATGAATTAGCGAACATAAGTGATACATCATTTGTGGCATTCGAATCACAGACCCATACTTTAACTTCTAATAGTTTCGCGCTATCCGGAAGGTATACGGGCGCGAAATATATATGAGTTCCGGCTAATTCAGTAGGATGAAGGTCATCCGCCCATCTTGCAAAAGCTTCGGTTCTGTCTGTAGGCTGGAAAGCCACACAAGAAACGCTATAATATTTTGTGCTTGCATATAGACCTCCTGCAAACAAGAAGAGAGCGATACTACTAAATAAATACTTTTTCATCTTTCCTCCTTTTGTTTTAGTTAACTCAAACAATATATTTTCAAAAAATATAAAAGCAAGAAAAAAAATGAACAAAGAGAAAACATAGAGTATATCAGAAATAAAAACAGAGCAACAGGGACTTTAAGAGACTTTCACGAGAGTAAAAATAAAACAAAAAATTGACAAACTTTTAAATTTACTTTATGAAATATGAAAGCATTTAGGAACTGATCGATACTTATAAGTAATAGGAGAAAAAAATGATATATCTATTAATTATTTTTTGCGTATGGGAAAAACAAATACAAACTGATTGGATGGGCGGGGCGGGAGTTCCCGGACCTGTAACTAATTGGAGTACACGATATTATGAAAGTGACAGTGTTACCGTTGCAACAGAAGGACAGGCATCACTAATAGCTACAAGCCGGGATTATACAAGCAGTGGATGGGTAAAACACATTATAGAAAGTAATTTAGGGATTGGCTCAGGAGTACAGGGGTTTATGCCTGCAGACATAGGTAATGACGGGACACAGGATTTGGTTGCTCATAGCAATGACTCCGTGTTCTGGTATAAAAATGTAGGGAATTATGTGTTTACAAAGCAACCAATTGGTTCTGCCAGCGCTGTAGGGTCGAATAATCCATGCGTATTTCCATACGACTTGGATAAGGATAATGATATAGATGTTTTGGTAAGTACCGCAGGAAGTGGATTGGGGTGGTTTGAAAACGACATCAACAATACCCCTCCCTGGATATACCATCAGATAGCAACCGGTAGTTATCATAGAGTATCCGCCACAGACATAGATTTAGATGGAGATATAGATGTGATTGCGGTTAATAACAGCGATTATGGCTATGGTGGAACCGTTCAAATTTTTAAGAATAATGGGAGTCAGAATTTTGGTAGTCCGGTTCAAAGTATAGATGAATCAGGGTATGAAGGATGGCGTGTTTATCCCGTAGATTTTAATAAAGATGGTTATCAGGACATCTATTCTGTTTATTGGAATACCTATGTATATCTTAATGACGGGACAAGTAATCCCGGGCATTTTACTAAATCTTTTTTTGCTGATTATTGGTCAGGCAACTCGGATTTTGATGGCGGCTGGCCATCAGATATTAATATGGACGGAAATATGGACTTAGTATGTGGTGGTTATGGTTCTGACCACAATTTTCATGCGCTTTTGGGTGACGGCACAGGCTCGAACTTTACACGGCAAGCTTTGACTTTCGGTAGTTTTTCGGATTATATGGACGGAGCACTAGCAGTTGATTTAGATTTAGACAGCTTGCCGGATATATTAGGAACTTTTTATAAGGTAGGTTGGTTTCGGCAAACAGGAGCTTTGACATTTACTCCTTATAATATAGATAATCTTACAGATTACTCTCACTGGATGTATGCAGCACCCCTGGGGAATAAATGTACTCCCAGTATAGACATTCTGGTAACACAGGGAGGAGAACATATAGTTTATGAGAACAAAATGATTAAGAGCTTTGCAAAATCGGGAGGTTTTACTTCATCAATACTTGAGTTATCAGATACACTTAAACAACTTAAATATTTCGGATGGAAAGCTT
The DNA here is from genome assembly GCA_028716385.1 of bacterium. Classification (GTDB taxonomy): domain Bacteria; phylum Hydrothermota; class UBA3073; order JACQXS01; family JAQTXJ01; genus JAQTXJ01. Next base: position 478,402 of record JAQUPX010000002.1, read on the forward strand.
GTGTGCCCGGAAATTCAACTCTTGCTTTCTGGTGCAGGGCAGATACTTCGGGTGCCAGAATAAACAGTCAGGTATGGGTTGGGCCTTATTATGCGACAAAAAATATTGATAGTATCGCGCTTGCAGCCGCTCCGTGTGTTAATTATTTCCAGTATAAAGTAGAGTTTGCGCCACAGGATACGCCGATAGATATTGCAGTTTTATACGAAATATCGTTAAGCTATGATACTTGTGGGGGCGGATACGTAGAAGAAACAAAAGCAGCTACAAAATTATCATTAGAGATAATCGGAAATAAAATTATGTTATCCCCGGGAAATAGGTTAAATAATGCAGAACTTTGCATATATAATACTGCGGGAGAATTTGTGCAAACACTCTATAAAGGAGAACTGGAAGCAAAAACATATATTTTTACACCTGAACTAAAAAGGAAAGGCGTTTACCTTGTAGTGTGCAAATACGACGGGAATACAAAGACAGTAAAGTTTGTTAAAATGAGATAAGGAGAGGGATATATTCACCGCAGAGAAAAGAACAGAAATTTAGCCACCCCGCAGGAAACCCAGCTGAGCTGGAATAGACAGTTTAGATAGTTTAGACAGTATAGGTAGAACAAAAAACAAGACATACCACGAAAAACAAATAAAAACAAAGGAAGAGCACGAAAAATTAACAGGGATTGGAAGAGACTTGTATGAGATAAAAACAAATAGATTTTCAATCAAGAATTTACACGAAAAATAAATAATTTCCGACCGGCAAAGAGAACAATTTAGTGCAAGAAGCGTTAAACAATTGTCAACTTATTGTCAACCTTTATTTAATTTTATTGTCAACCGAGGTACAAAGAAATTGACAAAGTATTTGTTTGAAACTATTTTAGAAATGAAATGAATGATATAAAAGTTGTCAAAAGCGGTAAAAAAATACCTATTATATGGAGAATTCTAGAAATAGTAGGGCTAATAATCCTTATAGGTATTATTATTAAGTATCCTGTTGCAAAAGCTTTTGATAATCGTGGGAAGGCTTATTATTCCGAAGGAGAGCTAGACAAAGCAATACAAGATTGGGACAAAGCAATTATTCTTAACCCTAATTATGCAGATGCACTTAACCGCCGTGGATTTGCTTATGAGGATAAGGAAGAGTTAGATAAGGCAATACAAAATTACAACAAAGTCATTAAGATAATTCCTAAAAATGCAGAGGGTTTTTATAATCGTGGAATTGCATATGCTAAAGCAGGAGAGATAAGTAAAGCAATACACGACTTTGACAAAGCTATTACCATGAACTCTGCTTTTGCATCGGATGTGATTAATCTTGCAAAAGATTTTAATGATCGCGGACTTAATTATGCTAATCGGGAAGAATATGATAAAGCAATAGAGGATTATGATAAAGCCATTAGTATTAATCCTAATCTTGCAGAAGCTTTTACTTGTCGTGGATATGCTTACAATAAAAAAGGAGACTTAGATAAAGCAATACAGGATTGGGACAAATCTATTAGCATTAATCCTAAGAATGCAACCGTTTTTTATTTTCGTGGAATTGTATATACTAAAAAGGGAGACTTAGACAAGGCAATACAGGATTTTGACAAAGCCATTAGCATTCATCCTAATTATGCAGAAGCTTTTATTAATCGTGGATTTACTTATATTCAAAAAGGCAACTTTGAAAAAGCAATAGAAGATTTTAGTAAAACCATTAGTATTGCCCCTGATTATTTAGATGCAATAGTAGGTATGGGAATGGCATATAAGGAGAAAGGCGACAAAGAGAAAGCAAAATTCTGGTTGAATGAGGCATTGAAAAAGAAAGAGTTTCTGCCGGATAAAGTGGAAGCGGAAATCAGAAAATGGCTGGAGAAACTTGGGGAATGATTTGAGAAAGTATTACTCGATAACAAATATATTAAGGGGCGTGTAAAAATGTTTTGTAAAAATTGCGGGAAAGAAATAGAAGAGAGTTCTACATCTTGTAAATACTGTGAAACAAAATTAAAAGAAGACGAGACTATTAGCATTGAACCTAACAATGCAACGGATTTTCATAATCGTGGGATTGCTTATTATGAAAAAGGAGAATTGGATAAAGCTATCGAAGATTTTGATAAAGCCATTAATAGTAATCCCAATTTTGCAGAAGCTTGGAATAATCGTGGATTTACGTATTATAAAAAAGAAAACTTAGATAAGGCAATAGAAGATTGCGGCAAAGCCGCTAGCATTAACCCTAATTACGCAACAGCTTTTAATAATCTTGGACTTGTGTATATTAAAAAAAGAGAGTTGGATAAAGCAATAGGAAATTTTGACAAAGCTATTAGCCTTAACCCTAATCTTGCAGAAGCCTGGAATAATCGTGGATTTGCCTATGTTAAAAGAGGAAACTTAGCAAAGACAATAGAAGATTGCGATACAGCTATTGCCCTTAACCCTAATCTTGCAGAGGCTTTTAGCAATCGCGGACTTGCTTATCTTAAGAAAGGAGATTCAGACAAGGCAATCGAAGACTGCAACAAAGCTATTACCCTCAACCCTAATCTTTCAGAAGCTTTTAATACCCGCGGGCTTGCTTATACTCAAAAAGGGACATTAACAAAGGCGATAGAAGATTTTGACAAAGCTATTAGTATTAATCCTGAACTTGCAGAAGCTTTTAATAATCGGGGAAGTATATATTACAGGAAAGGATCTTTAGACAAGGCAATACAGGATTATGACAAAGCCGTTATCAGTGACCCTAATCTTATAGAAGCTTTTAATAATCGTGGGATTGCTTATGCTCAAAAAGGGGACTTAGCAAAGGCAATAGAAGATTTTGAAAAAGCCATTAATATTAATCCTAATTATGCAGAAGCTTTTAGTAATCGTGGGTTTGCTTATGTTAAGAAAGGAGATTTAGATAAAGCGATAGAAGATTGCAACAAAGCCATTAGCCTTAATCCTAATCTTGGAGACGCCTTTAATAATCGGGGTTTTACGTATTATAAAAGAGGAGAATTGGATAAAGCAATCGAAGATTATGAAAAAGTTATTATTATTAAGCCTAATGATATAACAGTAATGATAAATATTGGAATGGCATACAAGGAAAAAGAAGATAAAGAGAAAGCCGGATTCTGGTGGAATGAAGCGCTGAAAAGGAAAAAGTTTTTACCGGATAAATGGGAAGAGGAAATCAAGAAATGGCTGGAAGAACTTGGGGAGTAGAGATTGCGGATTTTGGATTTTAGATTGCGGATTGAAAAGAAACTAAAGGAAGAAAATGAGGATTACAGATTGCGGTCCCGCCACAGCGGGATGTCCTTTCGCTCCAATTGCGGAATAAAAAGATTAGAAGATTAACAAATTACAGAGAACAAATAAGATGGATTCCCGTTTTCACGGGAATGACAAACGAGGAAATAGATTCTTCGCTACGCTCAGAATGTCCAGCTATGCTGGATAAGTTGGAGTAATGTTCCTGACGGAACAAACTCCAACTAAACATAAGCAAGAGAACGGAGAGAAAAACAATGAAGATAAGTTTGATATCACTTGGATGTCCGAAAAACAGGATAGACTCTGAAGTAATTATCGGGGAGTTCGGCGTATCAGGTTACGAAATAACCCAGTTCCCCGAAGATGCGGATGTAGTCATAATAAACACCTGCGCTTTTATTGAATCCGCCAGAGATGAATCCAGAAAAATAATAAAACAAGTCGTAAAACTTAAAGAAAAAAAGAAATCTTTATTAATCCTCGTTTGCGGATGTCTGCCACAACTGACCGGCAGTAGTTTGTTAGACGAATTTCCACAAATAGACGGGATTGTCGGGTCGTCCGATTTCCATAAGTTGCCCGATATAATATTGAAATTAAAAAAGAATAAGAAAAAAATAACAGAAATCAGGACACCGGATTTCATTTATAATTCACATCTCCCCCGCCTTATATCTACTCCTCCTTCTTATGCCTACTTAAAAATCGCAGAAGGTTGCAGTAACCATTGTTCTTACTGTAAAATTCCCCAGTTAAGAGGAGAATACAGAAGCAGGGAAATAAAAGATATACTCAATGAAGCGCATAATATCGCAGAAATGGGGTATAAAGAACTTATTTTAATCGCACAGGATACCACTAACTTCGGCATAGATAAAGGGGAACGGACTCTTCATAAACTGTTGAAAGAACTGACAAAAACAAAAGAGTTTCTCTGGATTCGGTTGCTTTACACACATCCCGCGCATTTTGACGATAAACTTATTTCAATAATAGAAAACAGTCCGCAAATCTGTAAATACATAGATTTGCCCCTCCAACATACCCATTCGGACATTCTAAAACGGATGAACAGACCGTCGTGGGAACAAACGAAACCGCTTATAAAGAAGTTACAAAAAGCGGGAATAACCATTCGCACGACTTTTCTCGTGGGATTCCCGGGCGAAAAAGAAGAACATTTCAATAAACTACTCTCGGATATAGAAGAATTTGAGTTTGACTGGGCAGGCGCATTTACTTACTCCTGCGAAACTGATACACCTGCAGCCAGACTAACCGACCAAGTTCCTTTTAAGACAAAAAAGGAGAGGGTAGCGAAGGTTTTTGAGTTACAGAAAGGAATTACGCATAAAAAGAATATTGAGCGCAAAAATGAGCAATTTTTAGTGTTGATTGATACTAAAGAAAAAGGACATAGTATCGGGCATAGTGAATTCCAGTGTCCGGAAATAGATGGGAAGTGTTATTGTTCGGGGAAATTAAACCCCGGGGATGTTTTTATGGGAGAAGTAAAGAAGGTGAAGGGTGAGTATGACGTGGAAGTTGGATAAAAAGATTTTGGATTTTGGAATGCGGATTGGGGATTGAACAGATTAACAGAAGAGATTTTGGATTTGGGAATTAACAGAAAGTAAAGAAAGAAATTACGGATTGGGGATTGCGGAATGAAGAGATTAGCACAAAACAAAAAGTCGCTGAGAACGCAGAGAAGAGAAAAGATTTTCAGCCACGGATATACACAGATTTTCACGGATACAAAAAGAGACAAGAAGAAAGAAAGAGAGATAGAGAGAAATGAAAATAGTGTTTAATTTTATAATATTTACGATTATCATAGTTGCTTTATATCTTTTAGGCAATTTGATTGAACCTAAATTAATAGAATTGGCGACTTCACATATAGGTAACAAAATAGTTGCCGGACTAATCGCTCTTTCCAGAGCAGTTTTAATAATGTTATGGTTATTAGGAATTACTTATAAAAGCATCTGGGATAAAAAAACTTTCAAAAGAACAAACTCTCTGGTTGTCTGGATTTTAACAGTAATCGTTCTTTTTGTAGGGATTAGTTTTGCTTTGTTAATATTGGACAGGACAAATAAATTATATCGCTATACGAAAAACTCATCCTATAGTTGGAAAGGCAAACTTTACCAGTCAGACACGGTTTTGGGGTACAAGTCAATACCTGATGCAAAAGGGTTTGATACTTTTCCGGTAGGCGAAAATGTCCCGATACGGTTTGATAAAAAAGGATTCAGAGTTCCTTTATCTTATAACGATACGACAGAAACAAAAAAAGTTTCGTTTTTATGTCTGGGATGTTCGTTCACTTTCGGGTCGGCATGTTTAGCAGAGGAAAGTTTTCCATATTTAGTTTCGCAGGAGACAGGAAAGCGCTCAATAAATGCAGGGACCTGCGGGTACGGGATTTCCCAAATGCTTTTATTATCTAAAGAGTTGATACCTTGCTATAAGCCTGATTTTGTGATAGTCCAATATTCACCGTGGTTAGTTCAAAGATCAATAAATATGGACGCTCCGTCGTTTCTTTCAAGAATACCAACTCCTTATATTTCCAAAAACAAGAATGGGGAAAATTTAGTAGCACCACGCATTTTTAATTCCAAAACTTTTGAAGTAAATATGGATAAATACAGGAACACAAAAAGCGGAATAAAAGATTATATTTGTTTTTTGTTTGAGATAGGAATGCCTTTATATTTATACAACGGGTATTATACAGGAATAACAACCGTCAAAAGAGTTTTGGGACTAATTCCGTCACCTAATAAAGATATAAAAGACGTAGAACAATTCGTGTATAGTAATATTTATCAAATATGTAAAGAGAGCAATGCTACAATGATTATTCTTAACCTGGGAGATATAAAATATACAAGCAATTCGCATAATTTAACATTCCCTGACAGCGGGGTTATTTTTGCGGAAGCAGATTCGCTTTTATTTCGCAGGTTAAAGTCTCCTGATGATTACAACAAAGAATATAAGAACTGGTATTTTGACGGCCGCGATTCGATTCTAAAAGACCCGTATCATCCTAATCCAAAAGCGCATAAGATAATAGCGGAGAGCATAATTAAGGCACTGGACAAGATAGAAACAGAAAAAAGAGACCACAAAAAGCACAGAAAGAATTTTGCACACAGAATCACACAGATTAATACAGATTGACACGGAAGAGAAAAAAAGAGTCTCACGCAAAGGAGATAAAAAGAAAAAACAGACATAATTTGGACACAGATGAACAGGATACAAAACACAGATGAGGACACGGATTTGCACGGATTAAAACATTAAAGAAACAGACAACAGATTCATTTTCAACAGTGATTTATAAGAGATTGCACGAGATTAGAATAAAAAACAGAATACAGAAAAATAAGAAAGACAGGATTTACAGGATTAGCAAAATAGTAACAGAGAAACAAAAGACGTAAAGATTATTTAAGAGTTTTTGAAACAACGAAAAAGGGTGCTTTTTACGGCACCCTTTTTCGTTAAAACTTAGTTGTTTTTTATTATCTCATTAACACGACTTTCTTCGTCTCGCAGAAGTTTCCGGATTTCAGTTGATACAGGTACATACCTGTCGGCACAAGTTTACCGGTTTTGTCTTTACCGTTCCAGCCAACCGTATACGAACCGGCTTTCTGTTCCTTATCTACAAGAGTTACTATTTCCTGCCCGGAGATATTAAATATTCTGACGGAAGAATGTGTGTTACCCGGGATAGAATATTTAATTTCTGTATTTCTTATAAATGGATTTGGCGAACAATTTGATAAGCTATACGTTGAAACTTCTTTTTTGTTATCTTCGATTCCTACTGAAGTAATATTTATATCATCAATGTATAGACCCGTTCCTACTCCACCATCATCATTGTTATCCGTCATAACAAGCCATCTGAACCTGACTGTGTCTCCTTTATAAGCGTTAAGGGCTAACGCATCAAATTGGTTATCTGCTACTAAAATACCACTATCTCTTTGAACCCAACCTGATTCTGAACCGTTACCGGCATGGTCATAAGCAAACGAATTCCATGTCTTACCGTCATTTGTAGAAACACCAATAGTATAAAAATCTTCCAGTGTGGAATCAGCATTTCCATCCCAATCAGGCATATCGCAATAAACATAATATGAAAGTATTGGGTTATCATTATTCGGTATTACTATTTCCGGAGATATAAGAGCATCCATTAAATTAGTATCTTTAACACATTGATAACTGTGTGTAGGGCTATGAGAAACGCTGTCTATCAGAACCCATCTGTCAACACATTGCTGGGGAGAACCGGCAAAAGTGAACCCGGTGGTATCTTCACCATCATTCGTGAATACGCCTGCTACATTAATACTGTCTATTTGCCATCCAAATAAAGCAGCATCATCAGTAGTGCAACCTAAAGGGTCTGATGCAAAAACCCATCTAATCATAACGGTATCGTTTGCATAAGCAGAAAGGTCAAAGCTTGCATCCATCCAGTTCCCTGAAGTGCCTGCCCAACCGGGCATATTATTTCCTTCTCCATGCTGAGCAAAACAAAAAAAGTGACTGCCGTCATAAGCCGGTGTAGGGCTTGTCAATACCGTCCAGGTAACTCCGCCGTCAGTTGAAATACGAACGTTACAACCATCCCATCCATCATATCCATTATCTGATGATGTGGGTTCTACTGCTATATTCATTTTGAATGCCAGTGTAAGAGCCGAATCAGGCAATATTATGCTTGGAGAAGTTATTGTTTGATACCAAAGATTATCATACCCGTCTATATAAGGAACTCCACCCATCCACCATGATTTTCCGGTTCCGCCAAACGCCTGAAAAGTATCGGAGTGCCAAGTTGCAAGAGCTATGTTTACCGTAGACGTCCAACCTGTTGCGCCGCTTTCAAAGTCTTCTGAATAATCAGTGCCGAAAGTTAGCGGGTTTGAAGAAGATTTAACATAGCTATGCGGTTTATTATTGCTGTTTATGGTTTGTGACTTCAGACTGAAACTTCTACCAAATGCGCTTACTGCAAAAACTAATGCGATTAAACAAATACCCCATTTTTTCATTTTTCCCCTCCATTATTTACTTGTTAATATTATAGTTGATAATAATATACTACCTATCACCTCCTTAGACACATAGTTGAATCTTTTATATAGATATATGTGTTTTGTCAATTTCTTTTTAATATTATAGAAGATTCGCCACTAAAACACTAAACCCTGCTGAGCTGGATAAGTTGGAGTAAGTTTCTATCGAAACAAACTCCAACTAAGCACGAAAAAAAGAAGAACTAAAATAAATTTAGACAGGATTAACAGGATTTTTACCAAAAAAGACCAAAAGAAAAGACCTGCCACCCCGCAAATTGCGGGGTAATCCGCCTTACGCCAAGAAAACTGGTGAACAGGGAGGCGGACCGGGCACAGAAAACAAAAGATGGGAGAGAGTTAAACAAATAACAGATAACCAATTATAGAGAGGAAAAAATTATTTACCTTATAATTGTAAGTTTTTTTGTGACTTTGGAGGTGCCGGCGGAAAGGGTTAGAAAATAGACGCCTGTTTTAAGGTCGTTTGCGGTAAGGGTTGTGGTATAAGTGCCGGCAGGTTTGGATTCGTTTATGAGGGTCTTTACGCAAGTGCCAGCGATGTCGTAAATATTAAGAGAAACATATCGGGGTTGGGAAACCCCTCCCACAATATAACTAATTACGGTTGAACTAATAAACGGGTTTTGTCCTATTTCTATATTTAATTTTTGATTTTTAATATTTGATTTTTCTTCGACCCCAAATTCTTTATCCAATCTAATAAGATAAACATCATCATAGCCTGCCCCGAAAGAGCCTGTAGAGCCTGCAACAATAAATCCGCCGTCAGAAGTCTGTTGAACCGACCGGGCTTCATCCCATTTGGTTCCACCAACGGTTTTAGTCCAGAGCGTATCTCCGGAAGAATTTATCCGAATAAGGTAGACATCCTTAGAGCCTGCCCCAAAAGAGTATGTAGTTCCTGCAAGAATAAATCCACTGTCCTGAGTTTGTTGAACCGAGCAGCAATAATCATCGCCAACGCCGCCATAAGTTTTTGTCCAGAGAGCATCGCCTGAAGAATTTATCTTAATGAGATATGTATCATAGCCTGTCTCGAAGGAGTGTGTCCATCCGACAATTATAAATCCGGAATCAGAAGTTTGTTGAATAGAATAAGCCCTATCGTCGGAAATTCCTCCATAAGTTTTAGTCCAGAGCGTATCTCCGGAAGAATTTGTCCTAATCAAATATATATCATAGGAGCCTACTCCGAAAGAAGTCGTAGCTCCGGCAATGATAAAACCATCTGTTCCGCCTGAAACGGACTGAACAGAATAACCATAATCATAGGAAGTTCCGCCGAAAGTTCTTGTCCAGAGGGTATCTCCTAAAGAATCCGTCCTAACGAGATATATATCGGGATCCGCTACCGTAGTAGATTCTGAATATCCGGCAATGATAAAACCGCCGGTTCCGCCTGGAATGGATTGAACTGAATATCCCCAATCACAAGCAGTTCCCCCATATATTTTAGTCCACAAAGTATCCCCTGAAGAATTTGTCCTGATGAGATAGACTTTATTAACTGTTCCTCCTGCAATGACAAAACCACTATCCACGCATTGAACTGAATAGGCATAATCATTTCCGGTTCCGCCATAAGTTTTAGTCCAGAGGGTATCACCGGAAGAGTTTGTCTTAATCAGATAAGCATTGCTACCACCTGCACCAAAAGATTCTGTATTTCCTGCGATAATAAACCCGCCGTCTTGAGTTTGTTGGACTGAATACCCCAAATCGTAATTAGTCCCGCCATAAGTTTTAGTCCACAGCGTAACAGGTGCGGAGGCGAAAGCAAGATGAACAACTCCAATTACTCCTACAAGAATACAAACTACTAATTTTTTATGCATAGTTCTCCCATCATCAAATTAAATATCAAATATCAAAAATTAAATATACAGATTAAAACCAAATATTATTTCATCAAAATTAACTTTTTTGTTGTCTTTATCTTATGAGATTCTTCCCCGCCTTCCTCCAAACAAAAGGCGGACAGGGAGGCGGATTCAGAATGACAAACTGCTGTTAGTCTCACAAAATATATACCGTTGTTGCGAATATTGGGAGTGAAGGTATAATTGCCTTTATTGAGAGTTCCCGAATAAATAGTCTCTTTCATTCTTCCACAGAGGTCGTAGATAGTTAATAGGATATTAGTGTATTCGTTATTAGGAACAGATAAATGAATTTTATCTTTTATTATTTCCAATTTTGGATTTTGGAATGGGGATAGGGGAGTGGAATTTTCTTCTATGCCTACTTTATCTTCAAGCACCCAAACTCCTCCGTCGTCAAGACAACTCAGATACACCAAATTCTTTTCTGGATTAACCGTAATATATGACAGTTCTTTCCCTATCGACACTGTTTGCGTTACCGAATTAGTTGTCCCGTCAATTACTGAAACACTGTAACCGCTATAATTTGCCACATAAATCTTATTTGTTATCGGGTTTACACAGATACCCTGAGGAGAAGACCCGACAGATATCGTAGAAGTTACGGAATTAGTTGTCCCATCAATTACTGAGACACTATAACTGCTATTATTTGCCACATAAATCTTATTTGTTGTCGGGTTTACACATATACCATAAGGATAAGACCCGACAGATACTGTAGCAGTTACGGAATTACTCGCCCCGTCAATTACTGAGACAGTATTACTATAGTAATTTGCCACATAAATCTTATTTGTTGTCGGATTTACACAAATCCCCCGGGGAGAAGACCCGACAGATATCGTAGAAGTTACGGAATTAGTCGTTCCATCAATTACCGAAACACTGCTACTGCTGTAATTTACCACATAAATTTTATTTGTTGTCGGGTTTACACAAATCCCCCGGGGAGAAGACCCGACAGATACCGTAGCAGTTATTGAATTAGTTGTCCCATCAATTACCGAGACACTATAATTGCTATAATTTGACACATAAATATTATTTGTTGTCGGGTTTACACACATACCATAAGGATAAGAACTGACAGATACCGTAGCGGCAATTGTTTTGTTTTCATTAACTACTAAAACATTATTACTATAATAATTTCCTACATAAAGTTTATTTGTTGTCGGATTTATACAGACGTCCAGAGGCGCAACTCCGATAGTTATAGCATCAACAACTAAATTAGTAGTTCCATTAATTATCGAAACGCTGTAACTATAGTAATTTGCCGTATAAACTCTATTTGCTACCGGATTCACACATATCCCCCAGGGAGAAGACGAAGACCCCATGGATATCGTAGAAGTCACCGAATTGCTTGTCCCGTCAATTACGGAGACTGAATTGCTATTATAATTTGCCACATAAATCTTATTTGTTTCCGTGTTTACACAAATCCCCCGGGGAGAAGAACCAACTGATACTGTAGCAGTTACCGAATTGCTTGTCCCGTCAATTACCGAAACACTGCTACTACTATAATTTGCCACATAAATTTTATTTGTTGTCGGGTTTACACAGATAGCCTGAGGGGAAGAACCAACATATACCGTAGCAGTTACCGAATTAGTCGCCCCATCAATTACTGAAACACTGCTGCTGCTATAATTTGCCACATAAATCTTATTTGTTGTCGGGTTTACGCAGATACCTTCAGGATAAGAACCGACAGATACTGTAGCAGTTACCAAATTAGTCGTTCCGTCAATTACTGAGACAGTATTACTATAGTAATTCGTTGCATAAATTTTATTTGTTGTCGGGTTTACACAGATACCATAAGGATAAGACCCGACAGATACTGTAGAAGTTACTGAATTAGTCGTTCCGTCAATTACTAAAACAGTGTTACTGTAGTAATTTGTTGCATAAATTTTGTTTGTTGTCGGGTTTACACAGATACCGTAAGCATACGACCCAACAGGTATCTTAGCAACCACCGCCTTATTCTCTTCAATTACCGAAACATTATAAGTACTACTACTACCTATCTTATTTGTCAAATAGACCCTATTTGTCACCGGATTTATAGCTATTGCAGTCGGGTATGACCCATTTCCTAAAACTATACTGTCAACTAAGGTTACAGTAGCCGAGACTGTTTTGGCAGTAAAGAATGACATCATTGCAAACACCAAACATTTCGCGCTTAAAAAATTTCTTTTCATAAGTTCTCCTTTTATTATCTTTATCTTTATGACTATCTTTTGACATTAATGTCCCGAAAACTCATTTTTGTCAATCTTTTTTTTATCGTATAGAAAAAACAGAGAACAGAAAAATTTTGCCCAGTAGAACTGGATAACTTGGACTAAGTTTCTATCGGAACAAAGTCCAAGTAAGGACGCAGATGGGCAGGATTAAACAGAGAGCAGAAAGAGTGTTAACCGCAGATAAACGCGAATAAACACAGATAAACATTTAGACCTGCCCCAAAAGGACGGTAGACAGGCTGGTGGGCATGGAATCGGACAGACACGATTCACAAGAGAAAACAAAAACAGATAACATAGGGAAGCACATTTATCAGACGGGAAAAAAGAGTTGACAGAAGCAGGAAACCATTTCATTATAAACACAAAAAACATGGTCTGCTTCACCTGCCGGTAGACAGGAGATAGGAAGAAAAGAGGTTTTGGCATGTTATTTTATGACCACATTTTAAAACTATGACAAATATATGTTATTAGAAATGGAGGTAAATGATGTATAAATTATTCAAACTTTTCTATTTTTCCTGTCTTGCATTGCTATTTCAGGGGACTGCTACGGCTCAATGGACAAGAATTTATGGAGGGAGTAGTGATGATTATGGCTTTTCAGTTGAGCAGACAACAGATGGCGGATTTATTATTGCAGGATGGACATACTCTTTCGGTGTAGGCACACCGGATTCTTCTTCTAATTTTTATCTCATCAAGATAGATTCTTTAGGTGATACCCTCTGGACTAAAACTTTTGGCGGGACTAGCGATGATTTTGCATGGTCAGTTCAACAAACTCAAGATAGCGGGTTTATTATTGCTGGCTACACAATGTCTTTCGGGTCAGGCGAAGAAGATTTCTATCTAATCAAAACAAATTTATCTGGAGATACGTTATGGACAAAAACTTACGGAGGAAATTACGTTGATTATGGCTATTCTGTTGAGCAGACAACGGATAGCGGGTTTATCATTGCAGGCTACACACAATCTTTCGGAGCAGGCGGTGATATCTATCTAATCAAAACAAATTCATCTGGAGATACGTTATGGACAAAAACTTACGGAGGAAGCAGCGAGGATTATGCCTATTCAGTTGAGCAGACAACAGATGGCGGGTTTATTATTACTGGATTAACACACTCTTTCGGGACAGTCGGTGGAAGTGTCTATCTAATAAAAACTAACTCATCGGGAGATACCTTATGGACAAGAACTTACGGGGGAAGCAACTCTGATTGGGGTTATTCGGTTCAGCAGACAACAGATGGCGGGTTTATTATTACTGGTATGACATATTCTTTGGGGGGAGGTTATCAGGATGTCTATTTGATTAAGACGGATTATTTGGGCGACACCCTTTGGACAAAAACTTTCGGCGGGACTGGCAATGATTGGGGTTATTCGGTTGAGCAGACAACGGATGGCGGGTTTATTATTACCGGGTGTACACAGTCTTTCGGGATAGTCGGTGGAAATGTCTATCTAATAAAAACTAACTCATCGGGAGATACCTTATGGACAAGAACTTACGGGGGAAGCAACTCTGATTGGGGTTATTCGGTTCATCAGACAACAGATGGCGGGTTTATTATTTCAGGCGATACAAGGTCTTTCGGGACAGGCAGTTGGGATATCTATCTAATAAAAACAGATTCTCTTGGCAGCGTCGGCATTGAAGAAAACCGGAGTGAAGCGACATCCAGCCATAATGGGATTAACATGGAAATTTCTCCCAATCCATCTTTTGGAAAAGTTGTGATAAAATATACCTTACCTGCGCAGGCAAACACACAATTGAATTTCTACGACCTGTCCGGAAGAATTATCAAATCCCTCTGCACAGACACTCAGGAAAAAGGTTGCCATACGGTTAATGTATCGCTCCTACCTAAAGGTATCTATTTGCTGAATTTCTCCGCAGGAAATTATAAAGAGACAAAGAAACTTATCTTGATGAAATGAGAAAAGACTAAGGGCAACGTTCTATGGGATGGTAAAGGTAAAGGCAGATAAGAGTTTTGCAAAATGAAGAAATTAAAGGAACCATCCCACAAAAACGGGATAAGCTCCACCGCTAAGAATACAAAGAACAGAAAAAAAAGATTTCAGGTTTAAAAGACAAGAGCTGAGCAGAGAGATTCTTCTCCGCTTGAGGCGGATCAGAATGACAAAAGAAGGCTTATACACTTAGATTAAAGTCGGATTTAGAAGGTTGATTTTTACAAATTAAGTAAACTTATTTTAAGGAATATTAAAAAATATTGTTGACAAAAAGCTATATCTAAGTTATTTAAAAAAGATTATTTTTATTTTGGAGATATAAAAAATGGGACAAAAAACACATCCGTATGGTTTTAGGCTTGGAATAACAACTGATTGGCAGTCAAAATGGTTTGCCAAAAGCGGTGATTTCAAAAAATTTCTACAAGAAGATTTTCAAATAAGAGAATACGTAAGTGAACGATTGAAAGAAGCGGGTATATCTAAGACTGAAATAGAACGCACCCCGAAACATGTTCGATGCGTAATCCATACAGCAAGACCGGGTATGGTTATCGGAAGAAAAGGTGCATTAATTGACAGGCTTCGTAACGAGTTGAACCTCGCAATCGGAAGAGACATTGAAATAGCAGTCCAGGAAATAAAGGATCCTGAAATAGATGCAGTCCTCGTCGCTAATAACATAGCTCGCCGATTAGAACAACGCGTATCTTTCCGCAGAGCAATGAAAAGAGCAATGTCAAGCGCAATGAATCTCGGAGCATTAGGTATAAAAATAATGTGTTCCGGCAGATTGCAAGGTGCTGAAATTGCACGACAGGAACAGTATAAAGAGGGCAAAGTTCCTCTTCATACGTTAAGAGCAAAAATTGATTACGGTGAAGCAACTTCTCACACAGTATCGGGAACTATAGGAGTAAAAGTCTGGATTTATAAAGGAGACAACTAATTTATGTTAGCCCCCAGCAGAACAAAGTTTCGTAAACAACACCGCGGAAGAATGAGAGGTGTTTCAAAAGGCGCTACGACAGTAGATTTTGGCGACTTTGGTTTACAGGCACTTGAACCTGCATGGATAACTGACAGACAAATAGAGGCTTGCCGTGTCGCATTAACACATTTTTTGAAAAAAGGCGGAAAAATGTGGCTTAGAATTTTCCCTGATAAGCCATACACAAAGAAACCGGCAGAAACTCGTATGGGTAAAGGTAAAGGGGAACCAGACCATTGGGTAGCCGTAGTAAAACCGGGTAGAATAATGTTTGAACTCGGAGGTATGGAACCGGAGATGGCAAAAAAAGCACTTGCTCGTGGTGGCGCTAAATTACCGATACACACGAGAATAATAAAAAGATGAAAGCTGCAGACTTGCATAAAAAAGAAATAGATGAGTTGAAAAATACTCTTCATACTTTGGAAGAAGAGTTATTTACAATGAAATTTAAAAGAAGAACACAAAACTTAGCAAATCCATTAAAAATAAGGATAATAAGGCGAGATATTGCTCGTACTTTAACAATAATACATGAGAAAGAGACTAGAAGGAATAGTAGTAAGTGATAAGCAGCAGAAAACTCGTATAGTAGAAGTTGAACGCTGCTTCCCTCACCCAAAATATAAAAAATATATTCGTCAACACCAGAGGTTTGCCTGCCATTCCGAAGAGAATTTGAAGAATGGAACACGTGTTCTCATAGAGGCAACAAGACCGCTGTCTAAGACTAAAAATTGGCGAATAGTAAAAGTTATATAGTAAATTAAGAGGGAAAAAATATGATTCAGACTTTTACAAAGCTTGAAGTTGCAGATAATACCGGTGCAAAAACTGCAATGTGTATAGGTATACCGGGGTCAAGTTTTAGAAGATACGCACACATCGGGGATGTAATTACTGTCGTCGTAAAAAGTGCAATAGGTCAGGGAACAATAAAAAATCATACGATTCAGACCGCAGTGGTAGTTCGGACAAAAAAAGAATGCCGCCGGGCTGATGGAAGTTATGTAAGATTTGATGAAAATGCCTGCGTCCTTATTAGTAAAGAAACTAGAGAACCTCTTGGAACTCGTGTATTCGGACCAATTGCGCGCGAAATCAGAGACAAAGAGTTTACAAAAATTGCATCTCTGGCAAGTGAGGTAGTATGAGATTAAAAAAGAATGACCTTGTGCAAGTAATGATTGGCGCTTATAGAGGCAAAAAAGGGAAAATATTAAAGGTGTTTAATGGCAAGGATAAAGCCGGTAAAGATAAAAATACCTGTATAGTAGAAAGTATCAATATGCGAATCAAACACCAGAAACCAACTGCCCCCGGAGAAGCTGCAGGAAGACTAAAAAAAGAATGCCCGATTAGAGCAGATAATCTTCGTCTCGTGTGCCCAAGATGCGGTAAACTTACGAAAATCAAGAGAGAAAAGAAAGGTACACAGAATGCACGCGTCTGCAAACAGTGTAACGAGATGGTAGACGAGAAGTAAAGCTTACCCCTAGTAAATCCATAGTACAGTATCCCCCTTAGTAAACTCATAGTAATTCATAGTAACTTATTGTAACAAAAGATAAGACTTGCCACGAAAGCACAAAATCACAAAATTACACTAAACGGAAACAAAGATTTTAGCCACGGATTAACACTGATAGGAGGAGTATATCAGGGAATCAGAAGATCAGTGGGCAGGATACCAGAATATCAGAGTATCAGGAACAAAAATAGAGAACAGAAAATTTCAACAGGGATTTTAAGAGACTGTAAAGAGATTAAAAGATTCTAGAGAGCATTCAAACAAAGTGGGCAAGGGCATCTCCCCTACGATTATTACTTCATCAAGATTAGTTTCTTTGTCAGTTTAAACTCATCTGTTGTGAGCGTTGCGAAATAGATGCCTGTAGAAAGTCCTTTGGAGGGGAAGGTGACAGTATAAGTGCCGGCGGGTTTTTCGCCGTTAACCAAGGTTTTTACACAACTTCCGGAAATGTCATAAAGTTTTAATGATATTTTAGTCTTAACGGGGAGCGAATAACTAATAACCGTTGATTTAATAAACGGGTTTCCCCGAAATTGGAGCGTAGCGACATCCCGCCCTGGCAAGACCGAAATTGACGATTCTTCTACCCCTACCATATTATATACTGCAAGACCACCACCAGTACCAATCCAAAGACTACTCCCTTCTATCCCAAGAGCATAGATATCGTTATCCGGCAAACCGGAATTTGAGGTTTTGAACACAGTCCAGTTCGTACCGTCAAATTTAGCAAGACCACTAGCGCCAGCACCATATTCATCAAAAGTGCCAATCCAGATATTACTCCCTTTTATTGCAAGAGCAAAAACAAAATTATTAGGCAACCCGGAATTTGACTCGTTGAACACAGTCCAGTTCGTCCCGTCAAACTTTGCAAGTCCACCATGCTCAGTGCCAATCCATTTATTGCCTCCTTCTATTGCAAGAGTAAAGACACAGTTATCAGGCAAACCAGAATTTGAAGTGTTGAATACAGTCCAGTTAGTCCCGTCAAATTTCGCAAGACCACCCCCACCAGTGCCAATCCAGATATTACTGTCTTCTATTGCAATAGAGCGAACTTCATCATAAGGCAAACCGGAATTTGAGGTATTATATACAGTCCAGTTCGTCCCGTCAAATTTCGCAAGACCATCCATAGTGCCAATCCAGATATTACTTCCTTCTATCTTCAGAGCCCTGACCTCATTATCAGGCAAATCGGAATTTGAAGTATTGAACACAGTCCAGTTTGTACCATCAAACTTTGCAAGACCACAAACAGAAGTGCCAATCCAGATATTACTTCCTTCTATCTCAAGAGTCCTGACCCAGTTATCAGGCAACCCGGAATTTGTTCTATTATACACAGCCCAGTTTTTGCCATTAAACTTCCCAAGACCACCAACAGAAGTGCCAATCCATTTATTATTTTCTTCTATCCCAAGAGCATAGACCACGCTACCAGGCAATGAGAGGTTAAACACAGTCCAGTTCGTCCCGTCAAATTTAGCAAGACGGCCACTACCACCACTACCATAATAAGTGCCAATCCAGATGTTATTTTCTTCTATTGCAAGTGCAGTGACATCGTTATCAGGCAAACCGGAATTTGAAGTATCGCACACAGTCCAGTTTGTTCCGTCAAACTTTGCAAGTCCACCAGTAGTGCCAATCCAGATATTACTTTCTGTTATTGCGAGGGACAAGAGATGGTTAGAAGGCAACCCTGAATTTGAAGTGTTATACACAGTCCAGTTAGTGCCGTCAAATTTCGCAAGTCCACGATCTTGAGTGCCAACCCAGATATTATTTCCTTCTATTGCAAGAGCGGAAACTTCGTTAGACGGCAACGAGTTAAACACAGTCCAGTTAGTGCCGTCAAACTTCGCTAAACCACCACCACAAGTACCAATCCAGATATTATTTCCTTCTATTGCAAGAGTGGAGACACGGTTACAAGGTAAACCAGAATTGGAGGTATCATACACAATCCAATTTTTTCCGTCAAACTTCGCAAGTCCACCCAAATCACCATAAAAATCATCAGTACCAATCCATATATTACTATCTTCTATTTCAATAGAGCGAACTTCATCATAAGGCAAACCGGAATTTGAGGTATTATACACCGTCCAGTTAATGCCATCAAACTTCGCAAGACCACCAGTAGTGCCAATCCAGATATTACTTCCATCGTATGTAAGAGCACGAACATTGTTATCAGGCAAACCGGAATTTGAACGGTTATAAAATGTCATTTCTCCGGTAGTTTTGTTCATTTTTACGAGTCCACCACCATAAGTTCCAATCCATAGTTCATTCCCGCTGTCAGCAATAGCTTTGACATGTTGTCCGCAAGTATAATTGGTCCAGCCCGGGTATTGGGCATTAGCAGTTGCTGTAACAAAAACAAAGAATAAAAACATTATTGGTTTTAATTTTATCATTTTTCTCCTTATATTTTTAATCTCAGAATACATACTTACGTAACTATACATGCTTTAGTTTTCTGGAATTGTCAAGCAAATTAAGAAAAACTCCAAGATTTGAATATTATAATAAGAGAAATTTTTTCACCGCAGAGTCGCAGAGGGCGCAGAGAAAATAAAAGAAAAGGGACGGGAATGAAAATTCCCGCCCCCCATTCCCTATTGAGATTATAATTATCTAACTAATAATGCTTTTTGTGTTCTTGTTTCCGTAGCCGTCTTCAGTTGATAGAAGTAATAACCGTTTGGTAATTGTTTTCCTGCTTCTGATTTGCCATTCCACTGCACATTGTAAGTACCGGAAGACTGGACTTTATTTATTAATGTCCTTACCGGTTTACCTGAAATGTCAAAAACTTTCAGCGTAGCATATCCCGTATTTGCCAACGCATATTGGATGTTAGCAAATGAGTTGAATGGATTCGGAGAAGCGTTAAGAGTAGTCGTTGGCTTTGTAATCCCTTTTTCCTCAACACCAAGAGAAGAAAGTCTTATTAACAATATATAGGGATACATATAACTCGTTGCCGTTCCTGCAATTATATACCCCCCACTTGCACATTTTGCGAGATACCCGCCGACATCATTATAACCCATACCATCATAGGTTTTTGTCCATGTGGTATCGCCATTTGCATTTAGTTTGAGAAGATATATATCAGCATTACTACCCAAAGAATAAGTCTCTCCCGCGACTAAGTATCCGCCTTCTGAACATTCCAAAACAGAAGTGCAGAAATCGCTTTGGTCTCCACCATAAATTCTTGTCCACAAGCTGTCCCCGGTAGAATTTGTCTTAATAATATAAACGTTATCTTTATCTGAACTGGGTTGATAAGTTTGCGCTGCAATTATAAATCCGTCGTCCGAACATTCCTGGACGGAATATCCCATATCAAGTTCGGCTGTGCCATAAGTTCTTGTCCAGAGAGTATCACCCACTGAATCCACTTTCATAAGCAATACACTGCCTCCGGTAGAAGACCCGATAAATGAATACCCTGCAACTATAAAATTACCGTCCTTACACTCCTGAACACAACTAGCCCACTCATCATTTCCCGGACCATATTTTCTTGTCCAAAGAGTATCACCATTTTCATCTATTCTGATAAGGCAAGCATAGGTATTTGAACTTACTTTTCCTGCAATCAAAAACCCACCGCTGCTGCATTTGCAAACATAATTTCCATAATTTTTA
This sequence comes from bacterium, assembly GCA_028716385.1. Lineage (GTDB taxonomy): Bacteria > Hydrothermota > UBA3073 > JACQXS01 > JAQTXJ01 > JAQTXJ01. The sequence goes on from JAQUPX010000002.1 coordinate 499,166, forward strand.
TCCATTAAATTATAAATTCTTGTCCATAGAGTATCGCCGTTAGCTTTAGTTCTTAATGCGAAAATATCTCCAAACATACCACGGTCTCTGGTTCCCACAACAATGAATCCGCTATCATCACATATTTGAATGGAATTCGCCATTTCACTTTTGTCATCACTACCATAATTTTTTGTCCATACAGTATCTCCGGCTGAATCCGTTTTTACAAGATAAAAATCATACTCTTTAAGAGAACCCGGGTCTTTATCTAATTTTCCTGCAACTATAAATCCTCCGTCCGGACATTCTTTAACATCCGCTGCATATTGAGATTCCTGTCTGCCTATCCACTTAGTCCAATCTGCAAAAGAATTAACTGCTAACAAAAGAAGCAACATAATACTAACTTTTTTAAACATACTGCCCCCTGTAAATTTTTTGTTTGAATTTGATAAAAATGGAAAGAAGAACAACATTTATTAAAAACATAGATAAAAAAATAGGAAAAGTAGTTTAAGAGAAATAAGACGCACAGCTTATTAGTGTTGCTCGGCTTAACCTGTTACCAGGCTTCCACCTGCAACCTATCAACCTTGTAGTCTACAAGGAGCTTTTAGTTTCAAGACTTGCATCTTGAAAGGGAGATATTATCTTGGAGCAAGCTTCCCCCTTAGATGCTTTCAGGGGTTATCTTTTCCGAACATAGCTACTCAGCCATGCAATTAGCACTACAGCTGATAGACCAGAGGTTCGTCCATCCCAGTCCTCTCGTACTAGGGACAGCCCTCCTCAAATCTCCTGCGCTCACCACGGAGAGGGACCGAACTGTCTCACGACGTTCTGAACCCAGCTCACGAACCGCTTTAATGGGCGAACAGACCAACCCTTGGGACCTTCTACAGCCCCAGGATGCGATGAGCCGACATCGAGGTGCCGAACCTCGCCGTCGATATGAACTCTTGGGCGAGACTAGCCTGTTATCCCCGGAGTACCTTTTATCCGATGAGCGACAGCCCTTCCACTCGGGACTGCCGGATCATTAAGCCCTGCTTTCGCACCTGTTCCCCCTGTCGGGGTCACAGTTAAGCTGGCTTATGCCTTTACACTCTACATTCCATGACGACGGAATTGAGCCAACCTTTGGGCACCTCCGTTACATTTTGGGAGGCAACCGCCCCAGTCAAACTACCCACCAGGCACTGTCTTTCGATTTCTACAATCGAAATTAGAATTCCAGCAAAATAAGAGTGGTATTTCACCGTTGACTCTGCCCCAGCTAGCGCCGGGACTTCATAGTCTCCCACCTATCCTACACATACTTTACTAAAACCCAATACCAAGTTGCAGTAAAGGTTCACGGGGTCTTTCGGTCCTGTGGCGAGTAAGGAGCATCTTCACTCCTGTTGCAACCTCACCGAGTCTCTCGTCGAGACAGCGCTTAAGTCGTGACACCATTCGTGCGGGTCAGAACTTACCTGACAAGGAATTTCGCTACCTTAGGACCGTTATAGTTACGGCCGCCGTTTACTAGGGCTTCGGCTCAGAGCTTGCACCCCTTGCGTTAACCTTCTAGTACCGGGCAGGTGTCAGTCCCTATACATCCTCTTGCGAGTTAGCAGAGACCTGTGTTTTTGATAAACAGTCGCTAAAGCCCTTTCACTGCGGCCCGTTTCAACTCCTCTTGTGCAGATTCATCTACTCCGGGCACCCCTTCTTCCTAAGTTACGGGGCTAGATTGCCGAGTTCCTTGACGAGAGTTATCTCGAGCACCTTAGAATATTCTTCCTACCTACCTGTGTCGGTTTATGGTACGGACATCTGAAGAGCTAACTTAGAGGATTTTCTTGGCAGAATCTTAAGACTGGTTTATCCCTTGCGGGTTCCCAATCACCCCTCATCTCATCCCGCATAACGGAACAAGACTGCAGGCTTTGATCCTGTAAGCTTACACAGGACCAGTCGCGTTTTCTGCGTCCCCTCTAAGGTCAAACACTCCCCTTATGGTATCTGAATTTTAACAGATCTTCCATCACCTACTCTCGCGTTAACGAGACTTGGCTTAGGTTCCGACTTACCCTGGGCGGATTAGCCTTCCCCAGGAAACCTTAGGTTTTCGGTGTTCGGGTTTTTCACCCGAATTATCGTTACGCATACCGGCATTATCTCTTCCAATCGGTCCATTATGACTCGCGTCCTAACTTCGCTCCAATTGGAATGCTACCCTACCTCGTATCCCGCCGAAGCGGAATACAACCATAGCTTCGGTAAAAAGCTTGAGCCCCGATCATTTTAGGCGCAAAATCGCTTGACCAGTGAGCTGTTACGCACTCTTTAAATGGTGGCTGCCTCTAAGCCAACATCCTGGCTGTCTAAGTAATTTCACATCCTTTCCCACTTAGCCTTTATTTGGGGACCTTAGCTTATGGTCTGGGTTGTTCCCCTTTTGGGACTGGAGGTTATTCCTCAATCCCTGACTCCCAGAATATAGAATAACGGTATTCGGAGTTTGGTTAAGTTTCCTTCTGTTGCCAAAAGGAAATTCATCCAGTGCTCTACCCCCGTTATTAAACTTCTGAGGCTAGCCCTATAGCTATTTCGGGTAGAACCAGCTATCACTAAGTTTGATTAGCCTTTCACTCCTATCCACAGTTCATCCGAGCGGTTTTCAAGCCACACCAGTTCGAACCTCCTCTTGTTTTTACACAAGATTCATTCTGACCATGGATAGATCACTTAGCTTCGGGTCTATTCTGACTAGCTAAATCGCCCTCGTTGGACTTGGTTTCCCTACGCCTACTTCCAATATGTTTGTATTAGAATTAAACTTGCTAATCAGAAATAACTCGCCGGTCCGTGCTGCAAAAAGTACACAGTTATCCTTCTTACAAGTATAAATACTCGTAAGTCAGACTTCTACAGCTTGTAAGTATATGGTTTCAGGTTCTATTTCACTCCCCGTTAGGGGTTCTTTTCGCCTTTCCCTCGCGGTACTAGTTCACTATCGGTTACTGGTTAGTATTTAGCCTTATGCCGTGGTCGGCACAGATTCCTGCAGAATTTCACGTGCTCCGCAGTACTCGGGTTTCCAGAAAGCAAGAACTACATTTTTCGTCTACAGGACTATCACCTTCTTGGGTATCTTCTTTCCAGAAGATTTTGACTAAATGTAATTTTTTTGACTTGCCGGACTTATCAGCATTAAGTCCACTCTAGACCCCACTACCCTCTTTGTATAACACATGCTGGCTTGACATACAAATGAGTTTAGGCTCTTCCCTTTTCGCTCACCACTACTAAGAGAATCACGGTGTTTTCTTTTCCTCCGGCTACTGAGATGTTTCACTTCGCCGAGTTGATCCCTCCTGCCAAAAGCAGGAAGTGTTCTGATTTGATTCAGAACAGGTTTCCCCATTAGGAAATCCCCGGGTTAACGGTTGTTTGCACCTTTCCGAGGCTTATCGCAGCTTACCACGTCCTTCATCAGTTGCCAGTACCTAGGCATCCACCATATACCCTTATTATCTTATCCTTACTCTTAAACTACTTTTCCTATATAAGTATCAAAGAACTTCTGTTTAAAATAAAAAATAGACTTAATTACTTATGCGATAAGTCATATTTGTCAAGCAAAAAATATAAGTTTTTATAAATAAATCTGTCTATCCCCAAAAGAACGTTACTAAAGACTTCTCCACTTTATTAAGTCTCAATTTACTTTCTCTTTTATTTCAATATCGTCAGTTTTTTTGTCACTTTATATTCTCCTGCTTCCATTTTTATGAAGTAGATACCATTTTTTACTTTCTGTCCCCTGTTATCTTTTCCATCCCATCTTAAGGCAATAGTCAGTGCACAGTGGAAAGACTTAACTAACTTTCCTGCAATATCATAAATCGTTAATTCTGCGGTTTCGCTGTTATCTGGTGCGCCTAAAGCGGAAAAACTAATCACTGTTGACTGTGTAAACGGGTTTGGTCTTATTTCTATATTTAATTTTTGATTTTTGATATTTAATTTTTCTTCTATACCTACATTTTCAACAATTACACTATCAATTCTAAAATCATTTGTAGCACTTGCTTCGCAGAAAGAATAACTTGAACTGGCAGTACATACATGAGATATACAGTTAATTTTCATCCCTGTTAAATTGCCACTTGCTATTGGCAAAGATGCACTTCCTCCATAATAGTGCGTAGGATGAGAAGAACTCCAAGGGTCTAAATACCAATCCAACCATCGTATGTCCCATACTCCATCTATACAAAGTAAAACATTTGCTTCGCTTATTGCAGACCCCTTATTCATTTGGGAACTTGTCCAATGATACAAGTCTGCTTTGCCATACGAGAATATTTTAACCGTAAAAGGAGCGGTAACAATAAAGTTTGTTTTTATTACACCTGCTTCTATTTTTGTAGAAGGAAGCGGTTTCCGTTTCCCACTACCACCATCATGATACTCGTAAGCGTAAGTATGCATAGCACAATAATTTGCCATGCTATCCGGCAAATCAACAAAAATATTATAATCCGCATAACCACTTTGACCGCTTACAGAGTCATAATAAGGTGAAATAGTATCTACAATTGTATATTTTTCCCACGGCACTTCATTAAATCCCGCAGCTTTCACCTGAACCCCAAAAACACACAATTGAACTAATATCCCCACAAAAATAATTATTCTTCTCATATTCCCCTTCTATTTCATCAGCACTATTTTCTTTGTCTGCTCATAACCGCCTGCTTTGAATACAACGAAATAGATGCCTAAACCACAATTTTTTCCATCCCATTTTGTCTTATACTCTCCTGCTTCCTTTCTCTCACCTACAAGAGTTGCAACCTTCTGTCCCGAAAGATTATGAATACTGATATTCACGTAACAGTTCTTCGCAACCCCATACTTTATCTCAGTGTTTCTTGTGAATGGATTTTGACTATTCAGAAATAATTTATCGGATATTGATGCCGTTTTCTCCTCAACACCTATTACTCGCGTCTTTACTAAATATACATCATACCCGCCGGCACCAAAGGAATTTGTCGTACCTGCAATAATATACCCTCCGTCGCTCGTCTGCTGAACCGAATTACCGACATCACTACCGCTGGCACCAAAAGTTCTTGTCCATAAAGCATTTCCACTCGCATTCGTCTTCATCAAATATACATCGTTACTGCCGGCACCAAAAGAATTTGTATTACCTGCTATTATATAGCCACTATCATTCGTCTGCTTAACTGAATTGCCTACTGCAACATAACCACTATCGCCAAAAGTCTTTTTCCATATAGCATTTCCACTGGCATCCGTCTTGATTAAATATAAATCATTATAATTACTAATCCAAGAACTAGTCTCACCTGTTATTATATATCCTCCATCACTTGTCTGCTGAACTGAATTGCCGACATTGTAGCTACTGTCGCCAAAAGTCTTATACCACGATAGATTGCCACTGACATTCGTCTTTATCAATAATACATTCCTATCGGGTGGATATGTACTACCGGGAAAAGAATAAGTTGCGCCTGCTATTATATACCCACCATCACTCGTCTGCTGAACCGAATAGCCATAATCCCTATATTCGCCACCAAAAATCTTATCCCACATTTGATTGCCACTGGCATCCACTTTAATTAAATATACATCACTCAAATCCGAACGAGGATCCCCGGAACCAGGTATCAAGCCTACTATTATATATCCTCCATCACTCGCCTGCCGAACCGATTTGCCCACATCAGTGCTCCCGCCACCATAAATTCTGCTCCACTGTTGGTTCCCGTTTGCATCTACCTTTATCAAATATACATCAGTAGAACTAGTAAAAGAACAACTGCCTGTAATAATATATCCTCCGTCGCTCGTCTGTTGAACTGAATACCCATAATCTTCTTTACTCCCACCATAAGTCCTTGCCCATAATGTATCGCCATTCGCATTCGTCTTTATCAAATATACATCATCGCTGCCGGCACCAAAAGAGTTTGTATAACCTACTATTATATAGCCCCCATCACTCGTCTGCTGAACTAAATAACCATAATCATTTCCACTTCCACCATAAGTCCTTGTCCATAGAGTATCCGTCTGTGCTAAAACATTAGTGCAGAAAAACACAATTACACCGGTCACTAAAATTGTCAAAACTCTGTGCATACTTTTTAACTTTTTTTCAAAGCCTATTTTCATTATTTTAATACTACCATTTTTTTCGTTTCTTTATAACTACCGGTTGAAATTTTTACAAAATATACTCCCTTATCGTAATCTTTCGATTCTATTGTTTTCTTATAACTTCCCGGCAATGCGTTTCCATCAACTAACGTTTTTACACATTTTCCCGCAATGTCATAAATTTTTAATTGTGTTTTCCCCTCATTCAACAACTCATAACTAATTACCGCTTTCCCGGTAAATAAATTCGGAGTTATTTCTATATTTGATTTTTGATTTTTAATATTTGATTTTTCCTCTATTCCTATATGTCCAATATACACACTATCAATTGTAAAATCATTATAAGCGTATGCTTCGACCCAGGATGAAGCTCCACCAACAGTGCTTGCACGAGATATGCAGTTAATTTTTATCCCCGTTATCGTACCGCTTACTGAAGGAGATATAAATCCCCCATAATTATAAGTATGCTCCTGAGGATAATATTGGTTATAGGGGTCGTTTTGAACATACTGGAATACTGTATCCCATACTCCACTTATACAAAGTGAAATATAAGCTTTTATAGTTGCAGAACCCTTATTGAAGTAAGCTTGAGCACTGGATTCATGGTATAATTTCGACTCACCAATCCCAAATATTTTAACTATAAAAGGAGATGAAACACTAAAATTTGTTTTTATTATCCCTGCTTCTATTGATGTAAAATCGCTTTTTGTTGGTATAACCTTTTTAATTCCACCCTCCCAATACTCAAAAGCATAAGTATGCATAGTGCAATAATTTGCCATGCTATCCGGCAAATTGACAGAAACATTATATTTGCTATAATAATTTGGCGTTACTGAATCATTATACGCAATAGTATCCACAATTGTATATTTCACCCACGGCACTTCATTAAATCCCGCAGCTTTCGACTGAATCGGGATTAACCCACATAATAGAACAAACACCCCCGCAAAACCAATTATCCTTTTCATAATTCTCCCTACTTAATTACTACCATCTTTTTCGTTTCCCTGCCTACCGTAGGTAGGTTTATACCGCCAGTAATCAGTTTTACAAAATACACTCCTTCCCCGTAATCTTTAGAATCTATTGTTTCCTTATAATTTCCCGACGATACATTCCCATCAACTAACGTTTTTACACATTTCCCCGTAATATCATAAATTTTTAAAGAAACATTCCCTTCTTTCGGGACATCATAACAAATAGTAGTTATACCAATAAACGGGTTTTGCCCTATTTTTATATTTGATTTTTGATTTTTAATATTTGATTTTTCCTCTATTCCAAGCCCCGTTGAATACCAAACATCATTATAAACATCAGTAGAATCGCCTCCTCCAATTGCCCACATCTTATTTCCAAATACAGCTGTCGCAAAAACAGTTCTTCCTGTCCATCCCGCTGATGCTGTTGCTTGTGTCCAATTCACTCCATTTGTAGAATACCAGACATCATTATAAAAATCATCCGAATAATTTTCTCCCCCAAATACCCACATCTTATTATCAAATACGGTTGCTGCGAAACAATCTCTTTCCGCCCATCCTGCTGATGCTGTTGCCTGTGTCCAGTTTACCCCATCCGTAGAATACCATACGTCATTATATTCGGTTGTCCCGCCTCCTCCAAATACCCACATTTTACCATCATAAACTACTGATTTATGTCCACCTCTCCCTACCCAACCTGCCGATGCTGTCACCTGCGTCCAGCTTACACCATCCGGGGAACACCAGACATCATTATAATAAACCTCCAAAGTGTCATTAAAATACACCCCTCCAAGTACCCACATTTTATTATCAAATACAACTGATGTATGCCCATACCTTCCTGACCAGCCCGCTGATGCTGTTGCCTGTGTCCAACTTACCCCATCCGTAGAATACCATGCATCATTATAGGAAACCATAGGAGAGAAATTCATTCCTCCAAACACCCATATTTTATCATTAAAAGCAACGGATGTGGAAAGATATCTTTTTACCCATCCTGCTGACGCTGTCGCCTGTGTCCAGCTTATTCCATCTGTGGAATACCAGACATCATTATAAAAATAAAACGAAGTATTCATTCCTCCAAACACCCACATCTTACTATCAAATACAACTGACCCGTGTCCACCTCTTTTTGCCCATCCTGCCGAACCTGTCGCTTGTGTCCAGTTCATCCCCGCAAAAATACAACTACTAATAAAAAAATTACAAATCAATACCGTAATACCCACAATCTTCTTACTAATTACCTTTCTCATAAAACCAATCACTTTTCGCATCTTCCCCCCTTTTTTACACCACTATATCATCTCTATAATGTTACTATTTATCATTATGCTATCCCATAACATACCTGTCAAGTTTTTTATTGCCATATACAAAAACTCCTTAACGCACAAACACACATAGAAAAACTATACTTGAAAAAAATATGACACACTCTTAACTCTTTAAACTAGCGGTTAGTTAGACTTTGTGATGAAGAAACATTAATCCAACTTATCCGTGTTTTTGGGCTTTGCGTGAAGTCTAAATATATCTGTTCTTCTGTTATCTTTTTTCCGTGTATTTCCGTGTTAATCCCTGCCTGCCGGCAGGCAGGCATAGCTAAAATTCTTTCCGTTTTCTGTCTCTTTTTATTCGTGCTAATTCGTGCCTGTTTACCTGCCGAAGGCACGGCCCGCCGCAGGAGGGTACATTCGTGGATACTATCTCTTTTGAGGTTTGTTTTTTTATCCGTGTAAATCCGTGGCCATAATCTGTATTTTGTTTTCCTGATATGTTCTCTGTTCTCCTGTCCATCTGCGTCCAAATGACTGTTTGGGGGTGTTGCTAGTCCGCATCTGTTACGGGATATGTTTTTCTTTTTCTGTGTAAATCTGCGGGTTGTCTTTCAAAACTTCAGTCAATAGCAAAAAGCTTAAGACTTGGGGTTTTCTTTACAACTGTAACACAAGCCATCTCAACCTTTTGCGGAGTCCGCCGTGGCGTTGACTTGCTTGTGATTAGTTCTCTCTCTACGCCTTTTTCGGTCTCTTCACACCATAACGAGAACGTGATTGTTTCCTGCCCTCTACTCCCGTAGTATCCCTCGTTCCCCTTATAATATGATATTTTACTCCGGGCAAATCTTTTACCCTTCCGCCCTGGACCAATACGATAGAGTGTTCCTGCAACGAATGTCCTTCACCGGGTATATAACATATAACTTCCTGTCCCGTCGTAAGCCTGACTTTTGCGACCTTTCTCAACGCAGAATTAGGCTTTTTAGGAGTTACCGTATACACCTTTACACATACTCCTCTTCTTTGTGGCGCACCTTTCAAAGCAGGAGCTTTGGATTTTACTGTAACCACTCGTCGCGGCTTTCTTACAAGTTGATTTATTGTTGGCATTTTTTCTCCTTTATTTTTCCGGCATTAAAGCAGTTTCTTTAATAAAAATATTCGAAGCTTTTTCTACTGCAGGAATTGGTATCACAGGTGCTGGTTCCGGTCTTAACTTCTTCATTCCTGTCCCGGCCGGTATTAAGCTTCCCAATATTACGTTTTCTTTTATTCCTCTGAGCCTGTCTTTTTTACCGCAGAATGCAGCCTCTGCTAATACTCTGGTAGTTTCCTGGAAAGATGCAGCAGATATAAATGACTCTACCGTCAAGATGGCTTGCGTAACTCCAACAAGTATAGGTTCAAACGTAGCGCCCTTCCCGCCTACCTTTTCAAGCTTTTCGTTTTCTTCTTTTAGCTTTACTTTATCTACGATTTGACTCTCTACAAATGACGTATCTCCCGGCTCCTTAATACGAATCCTCGATAACATCTGCCGAACTATTATTCCTATGTGCTTATCGGAAATATCAACCCCTTGCAGTCTATATACTTCCTGTATCTGGTTGACAAGAAATTCCTGGGTTTCCTGAACTCCCTTTATTGACAATATGTCATGCGGGTCAATCGGTCCTTCTGTAATCTTGTCTCCGGCAATAACCTCTTCTCCGTTGTAAACAAGTAGATGTTTACCGTACTGCACACGATATTTTCTTGATTCATGCGTTCCATGTATTTCTACGATTCGATATCCACGCTCAGGTGGCTTAAATTCTACGGTTCCGTCTATTTCTGTAACTATTGCTTTTTCTTTAGGATGTCTCGCTTCAAATAATTCAACAACCCTGGGTAAACCTCCGGTAATATCCCTTGTCTTTGAAGTGTCTCTCGGTATTTTAGCAAGTAAATCTCCGGGATTTACCTTGCTGCCTTCAGCAATAAGTATGTGCGCTTTTGCAGGCATTGGATAAGATTTTATCATTTTCCCCTTCGTGTCGCATATTTCCAATGTCGGGTGAATCTTCCTGTGCATAACTACAACAGGATGCTTCCTGCCTGTTCTTTCATCATATTCCAATCTGTATGTCGAATTTTCTTTTAATTCATGATACTTGACTTCTCCTTCTACTTCCGAAAGTATTACAATAGAATACGGATCCCATTTAAATAGAACCGTATCTTTAGTTACACTGCTTCCGTCATCAACAATAACTATCGCTCCGTAAGGAACTTTGTATCTCAATTTATTGTTTTCACTCGTAAGTATAATTTTCCCGTCTTTCTGAATAACTATATTCTCGCCTGTTTTCTTTTTAGATGTTACTAAAGTTTCAAATTTTATTTGCCCGTCAAAAGAAGCCGTCATTTCATATTCTTCTACAATTCTCGTAGCAATACCTCCGATATGGAAGGTTCTCAATGTTAACTGTGTTCCCGGTTCTCCTATTGATTGCGCGGCAATTACTCCTACAGGTTCACCTATCTCCACTAACCTGCCTGCAGATAAATCCCTGCCATAACATTTCCGACAAATACTATTCTTGGATTCACAAGAAAGAACTGACCTTATTGTTACTCTCTCTATTCCACATTCTTCTATCTGTTTTGCTTTTTCATCCGTAATTTCTTCTCCGGCAAATACTACTATTTGCGAAGTTATTGGATTAATAATGTCTTCAAGAGCAAAACTCCCCTTTATCCTATCCGCAAGAGATTCTATCGTTTTCTCTTCCTCTTTAATTGCTTTTACCTGCACTCCCATTATAGTTCCACAGTCCTCTTCCGTTATTATGACATCCTGTGCAACGTCTACAAGTTTCCTTGTAAGATGCCCTGCCTGTGCAGTTTTTAAAGCCGTATCCGACAATCCCTTACGTGCTCCGTGCGTAGAAATGAAATATTCAAGCACGTTTAAGCCTTCTTTAAAATTAGAATTAATCGGCGTTTCAATAATTTCTCCTACTTTGCCGCCTAATTTCGGTCTTGTCATTAATCCCCTGTTTCCCACTATCTGACGAACCTGGTCCATGTTTCCTCTTGCTCCCGAATTCGCCATCATAAATAAAGGATTAAATCCGTTTTTATCTTTTTTAAGCATACTTAAAGTCTCGTTTTCTATTTGTGTAGTTGCTTTTGTCCAGATATCTATAACTGTATTGTATCTCTCGCTTTCCGTGATTTGTCCCTGCTTATGAATATCATTCACCCTTTCTACTTCGTGATACGCACCCTGGACAATAGTCGCTTTGTGTGGAAGAGTTACCATGTCGTCTATTCCTATCGTAAGCCCCGCCTTTGTTGCATATTCATAACCCATATCTTTTAAGTCGTCTAATAACTTTACCGTCCTGCTGTTGCCTATCTTTTTATGAGTATCGCTTATTAACCTGCCTACACCCTTCCTGTCCATAGTCTTGTTCATAAATCCTAATTCCTGCGGTGTTATCTGGTTAAAAATAACCCTCCCAGGAGTAGTGTCAAGAAAGTATTTATGGACCTTATCCTCTTTCTTCTCTTGAATAAAATATTTTATCTTGGTGTGGTATGTAATAACGTTGTAATTCAATGCAGCTTCTATTGTATTTATATCGTTAAAGACTTTCCCTTCCCCAACTTCACCGACTTTTTCCTTGGTTAGCCAATATAATCCTATAATGGCATCCTGTATAGGAACGGACAACGGTTTCCCGTTAGAAGGCGATAAAATGTTATTTGCGGAAAGTATCAATATCAAAGATTCCATCTGCGCCTCAACCGATAATGGCACATGAATGGACATCGTATCTCCGTCAAAGTCGGCATTAAACGGTTCGCAAATTAATGGCGAAATACGAAGAGCTTTTCCCTCTACTAATTTAGGGAAAAATCCCTGCACCGATAAACGATGCAAAGTCGGCGCACGATTCAATAATACAGGATGTTTCTGTATGATACGCTCCAATATCTCCCAGACTTCCTTTGCTCCCTCTTCTAATAAACGCCTCGCCACTTTTACGGTTTGCGCATATCCCTCTTTTTCTAATTCTCTTATGATAAACGGTTTGAAAAGCTCAACTGCCATTGCTTTCGGAACTCCACATTCGTAAAGCTTTAATTCGGGGTCAACCACAATAACTGACCTTCCCGAATAATCTACTCTTTTTCCTAATAAGTTTTTACGGAATCGCCCCTGCTTCCCTCTCAACGCATCAGATAACGATTTTAACGGCCTGTCCCCTTTCCCTTTTACCGGAACTTGTCGTCGTAAATTATCGAAAAGAGCGTCTACCGCTTCTTGTAAAAGCCTGCATTCGTTCTTTATTATTACTTCAGGAGCTTTTATGTTTCTTAAATTTTTTAAACGATTATTTCTTGTAATTACTCTTCTGTAAAGGTCATTCAAATCCGCATTCGCATACCTTCCACCCTCTAATCCAACAAGTGGCCTTAAATCTGCAGGTATAACGGGTATCACTTCCAGAACTCCCCATTCAGGCTTAATATGCGCTTCCCTTAAACCCTCAACAACACCCAAACGAGATAATAGTTTTTTGCGCTTCTCTGCCGAAGTTTCTACCTTTATCAATGTTCTTAATTCTGTAGATAATTCCTCTAAGTCAAGGTCTTTTAACAAATTATAAATTGTATCTCCACCCATTCCTGCTAAAAATTCCCTGTTTTCCTGTTTGTCATGCTTATCATGTTTATCTTGTTTTGATTCACCTTTTTTACTTTTAACTTCACTTTTAACTTCGATTTTAACTTCACTCTCACCTTTATCTTCGGCTTCCGCCTTCAGAAGACCCATTTTCACATCCTGATAATCCTTTTCGGATATAACTGCTCCCTTCTTATAGTCAGTGTTTCCGGGGTCTATTACTACATAAGATTCATAATATATTATTCTCTCAAGTTCATTTACCGATAAATCCAATAATAATCCAATTTTTGATGGCGGAACTTTATAATACCATATGTGCACTACTTTTGCCGCAAGGTTTACATGCCCCATCCTGTCTCTCCTCATCTTCGACGGACCAACCTCTACCTTGCAGTGTTCACACAATATTCCACGATACCTTATACCTTTATATTTTCCGCAACTACATTCGTAATCATGCACAGGTCCAAATATTCGTTCACAGAACAACCCATCCTGCTCAGGCTTCTGAGTCCTGTAGTTTATTGTTTCGGCTTTAGTTACCTCGCCTCTTGACCAGTTACGAATAGTATCGGGAGATGCTAATTTTATTTGTATTGTATTAAAATCCATTTTTTATCTCCTTTACAGATTCTTTCCCGCCTTTGGCGGATTAGAAGCTGTTATCCAGCTCCGCTGGGTTACAAGCTCTTTATTTTTCATTTAAAGCTTTTTACAAGTTCTTTCCCGCCTTTGGCGGATTAGCACCTGTTAATCCCGCTTCTGCGGGGGAACAAGCTCACACTTAAAGCTCATTACCCCGCTCCGCTGGAGTTTTTATTCTTTTAAAAACAGAGTCTCAAGACAAAGACTATTTAATTCTTTTACCAAAACATTAAATGAAGCCGGAATTCTTGGCTCAGGCATCTTATGCCCCTTTATTATTGACTCATATAATTCTCGTCTTCCGGGAACATCGTCGGCCTTTATTGTCAACATTTCCTGTAACGTATATGCCGCACCGTATGCTTCAAGAGCCCATACTTCCATTTCTCCGAATCTCTGGCCTCCAAAATACGCCTTTCCACCTAATGGTTGCTGCGTTATTAATGTATACGAACCGGTCGAACGTGCATGTATCTTGTCTTCTACCATGTGATTCAACTTTATCATATACACATATCCTACTGTTACTTTCTCTTTAAACGGCTCTCCCGTCCTTCCATCTATTAATGTCGCTTTTCCGTCCCCTTCTAAACCGGCACTCTTCAACTCTTTAACGATATCTTCTATTGAAGCTCCGTTAAATCCGGGACTTATCGCTTCATACCCTAATGTCTTCGCTGCAAGCCCTAAACTGGCTTCCAATATCTGACCAACGTTCATTCTTGATGGCACGCTTAAAGGATTCAAAACTATGTCTATAGGCGTCCCGTCCTCAAGATGTGGCATATCCTCTCTTGCAACTATCTTCGCAATTATCCCTTTGTTCCCGTGCCTTCCTGAAAGCTTATCCCCTATCATCGCATTTCTCCGCTGGGCAATATATACTTTCACTTTCTTTAACACCCCATGCGGTAACTCGTCTCCACGGGATATTCTCTCTATTTCTACCTCTTCTTGCTTCTTCAACTCGCGAAGACGCTTCGTTTTCACTTTAGCATCTATATTTAATCCTTTTACATATTTCGATAATCTTTCTATCCTGTTTTTTATTTCTTCCGCTCGACGCTCTATTTCCTTCTTGTATAAACTGTCTTCTCCCTTTCTTGACAATATCTGAACGTCTATGATTTTTCCGTATCCACCCGGCGGAACTCTTAAAGAAGTATCCTTTACGTCTCTTGCTTTCTCTCCGAATATTGCCTGTAATAATCTCTCTTCAGGCGTAAATTCTCGTTCCCCTTTCGGTGATACTTTTCCTACAAGAATATCATCGTAATCTACTTCTGCTCCTACTTTTATAATCCCAAATTCATCCAGATATGCTAATGCCTCTTCCGGAACACTCGGTATATCACATGTGATTTCTTCAGGCCCTAATAATGTATCTCTGACTTCACATTCAAATTCCTGTATGCTCACCGATGTGAACTTGTCTTCCCGTAATAAGTTCTCCGAAATTGCCATAGCATCATTAAAGTTGTTTCCTAACCATGGCATGAATGCTACAAAAATATTGCACCCAAGCGCTAATTTCCCGTCTTTAGTTGCACAACCATCCGATAATATATCACCCTTCTTTACACTCATTCCGGGCTTTATAGAAACATTCTGGTTGATACATGTATCCTGGTTTGTTCTGTAAAATTTTACTAATTTATAATAATCAAAATCATCCCCTTTATCCCTCTTTATTATTATCTCATCCGCATCCGCCCTTACTATCTTGCCACTGTTCTTCGCTATTACTACACTCCCCGAATCACGGGCGACATAACTTTCCATATCCGTCCCGACTAACGGAACTTCAGGGAATAAAAGAGGTACCGCCTGCCTTTGCATGTTTGAACCCATCAACGCTCTGTTCGCGTCGTCATGCTCAAGAAACGGTATTAATGCTGTGCTTACTGAAATAAATTCCTGCGGCGAAACATCTATAAAATCTATCTCTTCCCTCTTGACAATCGGATAATCTACGCCTCTCCTTACCAAAATTAAAGGCTCCTTAAATTTTCCGTCCTTGTCAATTGGTACGTTTGCATGCGCTATATAATATTTGTCCTCATCATCTGACGACAAATATACTATTTCATCCGTTATTACTCCCTTTTTCACTTTATAATAAGGAGCTTCCATTTCACCGTCTACGTTTATTCTCGCAAATATCGCAAGCGAAGTTATGATTCCTATGTTCTGCCCTTCCGGCGTCTCTATAGGACATATTCTCCCATAATGCGAATGGTGAACGTCTCGAACTTCAAGTCCTGCCGTTTCCCTTGTTAACCCGCCTGGCCCTAACCTTGAAATACGACGCTTGTGTGTTAATTCTGCAAGCGGATTCGTTTGTTCTACATACTGCGATAACTGCGATGTACCAAAAAATTTCTGTAATACTCTTTCGATAATTGTCGGATCCATTACTCCGGATGGCGTTACTCTCTCTTTCTCTTCTAATAACATCCTTTCTTTCATTACCCATGTTAGCCTTGATAACGCTACCTTGAACTGGTCTTCAAGCAACTCCCCTGCACGGCAAAGTTGTTTGTTCCCTAAATGGTCAAGGTCATCCTCTTTCTCGTTGCCTTCCGAAAATGCCATTAACCCACGAATAACATTAATAAAATCCTCAGGCGTTAAACTCAAATTAGTTGATTTCGTGCCAAACCGCTCGTTTAATTTTCTTCGCCCTACTTTCGCTAAATTAAATCTCGTTGCACTAAAATATAATTCCTTGAAAAACTTCTCCGCTAATTTTACGTCCGATATCTTTACGCCTCGCAATAATAAATATATTTTCAATAATGCAGTATCCCTGTCAGGCACTTTATCCTTAGCCCACGTCGCTTCCATAAAGGGAACCTCTTTTGAACCCTTCTTGAATAATTTCAACTGCTCCTCAAGTGTCGCATAACCAAGCACTTTTAAAAGTGTCGTAACAAGTAATTTATGGCCCTTGTCAAGATTTATCCATAATATGTCGTTTACATCAGTGTGATATCTTATCCACGGCCCCCTGTAAGGTATTATTTCACCCATGAAAAGACGCTTTCCTGAAGCATGCAACTCTTCCGAAAAATATGCGCCCGGGGCTCTCCTTAACTGGTTCACTACTACTCTTTCTACCCCGTTTATTATAAAAGTCCCTCTCTCCGTAATTGCAGGAAGCTGCCCAAGATATACGTTCTGCTCTATGGCTTCTCTTAAGTTCCCCTCGGGCTCTCTTGCATACAATTTAAACTTCGCATGCAACGGACAACTAAATGTCCGCCCTTCTCTTATTGCCTCGCTGTCTTTACATACAGTCGGCCCTATGTCGTAAGAAACAAATTCTACTCTATACCTTTGATGCGTATCTTCTATGGGGAATATCGCCATAAAAGCGGCCTGCAATCCTTTTTCTTCCCTGCCACTTATCTCTGTTCCGGGTTGTAAAAATTCATTGTACGAATCTATTTGTAATTGAATTAGATTCGCTTGTAACGCTAACTGCTTGACTTTGGTAAACCTTTTTATCATGGGGTCTACCTCCTTCTAATTATATTGTTGTTTTTTTTCATTATTATAATATTATATTCTTTATTCATTACGGTATTCCCGCAAAAACGGGAATCCAATATTTTAATATTAGAAAGTGCCTATTTGTCGATAGACGGGTATGGGAAAATAATAAAAAAATTCCGGAGAGCTCTGGAATGAAAGACAATTGGGAATATATTCAAACCTCTTTAGCCCGATAATACCCCCTTATATTTAGGTTAGTTTTTAAACAGAAAGGTTATTAGCGTATACAAATAAAAAACTCTTGTCAACCTTTTTTTACACTTTTTTTGTTTATTTTTTATAACTACTATATATTGTTGTCCTTCCCAAAATTCCCCCTATTTATTGTATGTTTGTATTTCCCCATTCTCTCTCTTATTTCTACCCCACTTTAGTGGAGGGTTTTCGGGCTTTAGCCCTTTACTCTTCTCCTTCCCCCCTTCTCCGCATCCCCCCGTCTCCGTATCTATCTGTCTGTTCCCTATTCCCCTTCCTTTATATTTGATTTTTGATTTATCCATCTCCCGCATCCCCCCATCTCCGCATCTCCCTGTCTGTTCCTTATTCGTCCTATCTCTCCTGTTTTTTCCTCTTCCTTTATATTTGATTTTTGATTTTTGATATTTGATTTATCCATCCCCCCATCTCCGCATCCCCCTGTCTGTTCCTTATTCGTCCTATCTCTCCTGTTTTTTCCTCTTCCTCTATATTTAATTTTTGATATTTGATTTTTGATTTATCTATCCCCCCATCTCCGCATCTCCCTGTCTGTTCCCTATTCGTCCTATCTGTCCTATTTTTTCCTCTTCCTTTATATTTGATTTTTGATTTTTGATATTTGATTTATCCATCTCCCCTTCCCCGTATCTCTTTTTGTATCCGTGTAAATCCGTGGCTAATAATTTTTTCTGTTTTTTCTGCGGCAATCCTTATCTGTTGATCCTATTTTAATGTTTTCTCCGTGTCCTCATCTGTGCTACTCCGTGTTTTGTTTCCTGTTAATCTGCGTATCCCTGCCCGCCGTTCTGTTTGGAGGGTGCGTCCCCAAATTCTCTGTTCTTTTTCCCCGTCCCCCTTTCCCCGCATCCCCCTGTCTGGTAGCCTCAGACGCAGTAGTTGCTTTTTCTGCTATTTAATTTTTAATTTGACATTTGTAATTTTTGATTTCTAATTCTTTCTTAATTTTATTTTAATAGTTTAATATTTTTGTATAACGGGAGGAAAGATGAAAAAATGCTTGATTTTATTTTCCGCTTTATTTATTTTTACCGCAACTACCTCTAAATGCTCTGCTTACCCGGGTTGGACTGTATATGATACCTCAAACTCAGGTTTGTCTGATAATCGTATCTATGCTCTTGCAATGGAAGGAAACAATAAATGGATTGGCACTGAATATGCTGGGCTTGTAAAGTTTGACAGCACTAACTGGACTGTTTTCAATACCTCAAATTCAAGTTTGCCTAATAATTATGTCCAGACCATTAAAACACAAGGAAGTAATATCTGGATTGGTACTTATAATGGTGGTCTTGCAAAGTTCGATGGAACCAACTGGACTATCTATAACTCCTCGAATTCAGGTTTGCCTGCTAACTATGTCCAGGCTCTTGCACTAGAAGGAAGTAATCTATGGATTGGCACCGCCGGTCTTACGAAATTTGACGGAACTAACTGGACTGTTTTCAATACCTCAAATTCAAGTTTGCCCCATAACTATGTCCGCGCTATTGCAATAGAAGGAACTAATAAATGGCTTGGCACTTATGGCGGTCTTGTAAAGTTTGACGGAACTAACTGGACTATCTATGATACCTCAAATTCAAGTTTGCCTCATGACTATGTCCGCGCTCTTGCACTAGAAGGAAGTAATATCTGGATTGGAACTTTGGGTGGCGGTCTTGCAAAGTTTGACGGAACCAACTGGACTATCTATGATACCTCAAATTCAGGTTTGCCCGATGACTATATCTTTGCCCTTGCAATAGAAGGAAATAATAAATGGATCGGCACTTTGAGTGGCGTTGCAAAGTTTGATGGTACTAATTGGACATCTTATGATATGTCAAATTCAGGTTTGACTGCTGATTATGTCCAGGCTCTTGCAATACAAGAAAGTAATATCTGGATTGGAACTTTAGGTGGAGGCGTTGCAGTATATAATACAACCGGAGTCGAGGAAAAATTAAATATTAAAAATCAAAAATTAAATATAAAAACAGGACAAAACCCTTTTATTAGTTCAACCTCTATTTGTTATTCTGTTCCCTATTATACTAATACACTATTGACGATTAACGATTTATCTGGTCGTTGCATAAAAACCCTTCTCAACGAATCCAAACCCGCCGGCACTTACACCACTACCCTCACTGCAAACACATTAAAAACCGGCGTCTATTTCCTAACCCTTTCCACCGGCACTTCTAAAGTTACCAAGAAACTAACAATCATAAAGTAAATAACTTTTCTGCCAGTGTTTCTGTCATTCTGAACGTAGTGAAGAATCTAAATTTTCTCTTAATCCGTTTAAATCCGCGTTAATTTCTTTGTCTTTTCGTGCTTTCGTGGAATCTCTTTTTCTATCTCTTATAGTCTCTTTACTTGGACTTTGCGCCGTAGGAGCTTAGTCCAAGTTATCCAGCTGGGTCAAATCACTGTCAAATTTTTTGTGTTCTGTTTTCTGCGGCAATCCTTATCTGTTGATCCTATTTTAATGTTTTCTCCGTGTCCTCATCTGTGATCCTCCCTGTTTTGTTTCCTGTTAATCTGCGTATCCCTGCCCGCCGTTCTGTTTGGAGGGTGCGTCCCAAAATTCTCTGTTCTTTTTCCCCGTCTCCCCTCTCTCCCCGTGTCTTTCTACCCCACTTTAGTGGAGGGTTTTCGGGCTTTAGCCCTTTACTCTTCTCCCATTTCTCCCCCATCTCCCCTTCTCCGTGTCTCTTTTTGTATCCGTGTTAATCCGTGGCTAAAAATTCTTTCTGTTCATTAGTTTCAATCTCTTACAAGTCTTAGCAAGCCCTTTCCAGTTTTACTGGATTAGGGATTGCTATCCCGCAAAGCGGGGCTTTCAGTCCCTGTTGAAATTTCTGTTTTCCGTTATTCCCTACAATGTATTACAATTAATTACTCTTTAGTTACTACAAGTTACTATCTGTTTTTCTTTTTCTGTGCAATTCCCTTTCTGCCGTTTTGTTTTCCTGCTCGCCGCAAGAGGGGTATGTGATTCCAATTTTTATTTTATTTTATTCTATTCTTTCTTGTATGTCTTTATCTATCTGTTACAATAAATTACCACTTAGTTACAATAAGTTACTACAAGTTACTATCTGTTTTTCTTAATTCTGTGCTTTTCTGTGTAATTCTGTGGCTAAAATATTTTCTGCTTTTGTGGTCTTTTTTCGTGGTTTAGTGTTTTTGTGGCGAATCCTTTTTTAGTTTTTTGTTTTTCTTAGTTCTAACTTTACTCTACTAATACAATTAAAACTTGACAAATTCTACACGTTTCCATATCCTTATCCGTTGTTTTTTATTAACTTTATGGGACTAAATACTTTTTTATTTGCATATAACACTTGCCCCTTGACCCTTTTTTACATACATTAACCTATGATCCCGAAATTAAAAATAGGCGAATTTGAATCTAAAATACCCATAATTCAAGGCGGTATGAGCATCGGGATTTCTCTCTCGGGTTTGGCATCTGCTGTCGCAAATGAAGGCGGTATCGGAGTTATTGGAAGCGCCGGTATCGGAATGCTTGAACCGGATTTTGTCAAAAATGTTAGCGCAGCTAACAAAAGGGCTTTACAAAACGAAATCCGAAAAGCAAAAAAACTGACAAAAGGAATTATTGGCGTAAATATACTCGTAGCTCTTTCGGATTGTGATGAACTTGTACTCGCCGCAATAGATGAAGACGTAGATTTGATTTTTCTTGGCGCCGGGCTTCCCTTGAAAAACCCAAAAAATATGCCCCCGGATAGATTGTCAAAAGCCTTAGCCAAAATTATTCCTATAGTATCTTCTGCAAGAAGCGCACATATTATATTTCAATACTGGGCAGAACATTACAAATCCGTTCCTAATGCCGTAGTCGTAGAAGGCCCTCTCGCCGGCGGACATCTCGGATTTAAAAGAGAAAACATTGATAATCCTATTTATGCGCTGGAACAGTTAATCCCTGAAGTTATTTCTGCAATAAAACCTTTTGAAAAACAATTCAATAAAAATATCCCGGTAATAGCCGCTGGTGGTATTTACACGGGAACGGATATTTATAAAATTATGAAATTAGGCGCAGACGGAGTCCAGATGGCAACAAGATTTGTTGCGACTCACGAGTGTGATGCTTCTCCGGCGTTTAAACAAAAATATGTAAAATGTGAAAAAAAAGATATCGGTATAATTGATAGTCCTGTAGGACTACCGGGAAGAGCAATAATAAATCAATTTTTAGAAAATGTTTCTCAAAAAATGAATAAACCTCTTATCTGCCCATGGAAATGTTTAAGAACTTGCAACTTTAGAAAAGCGCCTTACTGTATTGCTCTCGCTCTGACTAAAGCTAAACTTGGAAACAATAAAGAAGGATTCTGTTTTGCAGGCGCAAACGCATATCGCGTAGATAAAATTATCTCCGTAAAAGAACTAATCGACAGCCTATTGGCAGAATATAAAAAAGCTGCCTCCCTCTCCCCCGCCTAATCCTCTCCCTCCCCTCCGTTTTTCAATTTAATTTTCTGTATCCTATTATTTTTTAACCCGCAATCTTTCTGCTCCTTTTTTTCTCTGCGTTCTCAGCGACTTTTTGTTAGTTAGACTTTGCGACTTAGCAACGGAGTTTACCCCGCTGTGTCGAAGATGGAACATCCCGCCTTGGCGGTGATCCGCCATAGGAGGAGCGGGGCGCGAGATTATCTTTATCTGTTTTCTTTTTGTTTATCTCTTATAGTCTCTTTACTTGGACTTTGCGCCGTAGGAGCTTAGTCCAAGTTATCCAGCTGGATCAAATCCCTGTTTAAATCTCTGTTTTCTGTTTTTCTTTTTCTTGCTCATCTGCGTTTATCCCTGCCCGCCACTTGTCTGCCAGTCTTCTTGGTAGATTCTGTTTGGAGGGTACGTCCAAAAATTCTTTCTGTGGCTTTCTTTTTTTGTCTTTTATTTCTTTTACTATCTATATTTTATATCTGTGTACTTCCGTGTTAATCTGTGTAAATCTGTGTGCCAATATTTTTGTATTCTTTTATCTGTCTTAATTTTTTTCCGTGTAATTCTGTGTTAATCCCTGTCTGCCATCTGTCTTCTTTTCTTTTTGATAGATTATTTTTGGTATATCTGGCAAAATTTT
>JAQUPX010000003.1 GCA_028716385.1 bacterium
AGCCTGCCTTTATAAAGTTTAAGTTCTTTCCCAAGTCTTAATAAACTTTCCCCAAAATTACTTGGAAAATCAGGGCTATATAGTGCAAGATTTAAAATTGTAAGATTACTCATATTTAATTTTTTATTTTAATATTGTAATATATTAAGTAACTATATTTTTAATATGTAATGGAACATTTTTATTTTTTCCTCTATTTTCTTTCTATAATTAAGATTTTCATTAGATATAGGCAATAGACTCATCAAACAAAGCAATATAATAAAAATTGTTTTTTTAACAAGAAAAACAAACAAGAAACAATATACTTTACCGTAATGTTTTCTAAAATAATATAAAATGCTTTGATAACTTTTTTCTATTCCATCTAACTTATGGGATTTATAATACCCTCCCATGTAATGCTTTATAACAGCATCCGGATAATAAAAGATATGTCCACCGGTTTTTCTAAACCTAAAGCATAAATCTGCATCTTCATAAAATATAAAGATATTTTCATCAAAACCAGATAGTTCCAACATATCTTCTCTCTTGATTATAAAAAATGTCCCTGTAACTACATCCACTTTGCAGATTCTATCTACATATTTACTATTTTTCTTAGGAATATATGCTCTTTTTCTAATAAGAAATTTAGATGCTTTAAGCTTGAAAATTGTAAAATTAAAATATTCTTGCAGAAACCCTGGATACTTACTATAGTTTATTTGAATATTCTCATCAAACCCTAATAATTTACCTGCAGCAAGGATTTTTAAAGGGTGTGATTTAACAAAACCTAAAAGATTCGCAATTGCATCTGGAAGAATAATAGTATCATTGTTTAATATACATATATATTCTCCTCCTGCCTCTTTTAGCCCTATATTATTTCCACGGGTAAATCCCACATTTGTTTCATTACTAATAATTTTTACTGAGGGAAATTCTTTTTTAACATATTCAATACTCCCATCTGTAGAAGCATTATCTACTACAATAACTTCAAAATTAATTTTTCTAGTATTCTTAAAAATAGATTGCAAACAGCCTTTAAGCCAATGTTTACCGTTATAATTCAAAATTATTATTGAGAGTTCCATTTTGATTTTTGGTATCTATAACATCTATTTTATACATTATCTCATTCAACCCTACAGACACTGCAGTAAGAATAATCTCAAAATAGTTAGTCAATCCTGCATATGTAAACATAGTCACCCAACTAATTATATACCCTGCTAGGAAACTTATTAAAAAACCTTTATAAACAGGCGTTTTCAATCTATGAAAAATATAAAAACCTCGCCAGATAAAAACAATATTTAACCATATATATAATAAACAACCTACTATTCCCATAGTATTCAACAGCGTTACGAACCCACTATCCCCATAAATAACCGTCTTATAGGGCAATGTCTTACTAAAACCTTCATCCGGGTATAGAAATCCTATTCCAAACAAAAGATTTTCTCTTATTCCACTATCTGCAAATCCTTCAAATACTTTTGCTCTTGCCCCAAATGTTCCCGAGCGTGTTTTCATTTCAGTAAAACCACTACGGAACCTATTCATCCCCCCCATAATTAATACAGTAGGTGAATTATATCTTATACTTCCTATTAAAAACATAACGAAAAGGAACACTGAACTTGTTTTTATCATCCATCTTGCAAACATATTTTTACGTTCAGCCGGTAATAAAATCCAATTAAAAATAACAGCAAGGATACCACAATACCAACCGCTTCTGCCTAAACTTAAAAAATATGCCGTTGCAAGAAATACTACAATAATCATAAGCCAGAATCTTAATTTTATTCTATTAGAATCTATAAACCCAACTATTCCGATTAATGCAAAAAGTACAATTCCTTCAAAGCCAAATGAGATATATCCTCTAGCCAATGAAACTCCCCAGATTAATCCTGCCGCCCCACCATAAGAAGGGAAAGGATTTATTTTTCCACCCGAGATAGCATGAATAGTATATAATATCGCAAACACAATAGAAATAACAATCATTGCTTTAATAACAAAATTCAATTGTTCTCTGCTCTTTATAGAATAAAGAACGGCAAAAAAGAATAGAAAATAAAAATAATCTCTTGCTATTTTGAAACTTAAAGCAATAGGATATGAATAGCGTAAAGCAGTAGTTACAATAAATAAAGAAATAATAAAACATATACCAAATATTGCTTTAGCAGTAATAGAACCAAAAATAAAGGGTATGTTTTTCCTATTAACAAATTCTTTTGTCATAAGAGGTAAAAAAGGGACTATTAATAATAAATCTCTAAGTTTAAATATCCCCCTTATACTAAAAAAATCAGGATTAATAAGATAAAACATATTTGTAATTAAAATAACAGCAATTAAAAAGACATACTCAGGTTTTTTAAAGAGAAGAATTATATAAATATACGCAATTATAATGTATACCGGCCAAAAATCTTCCTTTGCAATTGCACTACCCATAAAATATGCTATTATCCCCATAACAACTATTGTTATCCATTCATAAATTTGAGAAGAACCCCAATTAATACGTTCACGAAAAATTAAAAGAAAATAAGCCCCGAAAGCAACTACCATAAATACTAAAGCAAATATTATGCCAAATAATTTTTGTATAAAAAACGTAAGTATAATAATTCCCAAAAACATCAAAATATATCTTAGTTTTATAGCTTTAAATTTATTCATAAATATCTTTATATTATCTATATTATTCATACTATTTTTTGTGACTTATTACTTCATTTAATACCTTGCTTAATTCATAAGTCAATTGTTTTCTGTCAAATCTTTTGGCAAGCATGCTATAATTTGCTTCCGTATAAAGTTTTTTTTCTTTCCATTGTTCATAAAATTCAAGAAGAGCCATCTTTATAGAACCTACGTCTTTAGGAGGAACCGTTACCCCAAGTCTTTCAGTTCTAATAAAACTATCTGCTACACCGCCAGAAGGCACAAGAGCAAGTATAGGTTTACGTGCTCCTATATAATCAAATAATTTACCTGTTAAAATACTCTCCCCTCCAATTTCTCCATAAATTATAAGAAGTAGAACATCCGCAATACACATTAAATTAACGGCTTCAGGATACGGAATAAAACCAAGAAATTTTATCATATTAGATAGAGGTGGAGACTTAAATTTGTTCTTATAAGAGTCCCCCATTCCACCCGCAAAAAGAACTTCGATGTTAGGCAAAATATTTGGATTTTCCTTTACTAATTCTTCTAAAGCTTTGAAAAAGTAAATAGGCGTCTGGTAGTTAAATAAATTTCCTGTATAAACAATAGTAAATTTTTTATTAGCTTCATAACTATTCTGTTGAATAGAGTCAAAATTCTCTCCATCATAGCCATTTGTAATAGTTATGAATTTATCTTTTTGATTTGGATAGCAAGAAATAAAATACTTGGTTATGGGGAAAGTTGCCGAGACAATTGAACAAGCATTCTTAATAAATTTGTTTTCAAGTTTTTTCTCCAAAAAAACACGCCAACGATGTTTAGGAGAGAAAATAATGTGATTGAACCATAAATCGCGAAACTCCATTCCCCAAGGAATTTTAGTTTTACTATGCAAGAGATAGCCAATTAAATGAGTAGAAACAGGGACAGAAGAAGTATAAATAACATCTATTTTCTGAGTCTTTATAATATGCATACATGCTTTATAGGCAAAAGGAACCCATCCGACATACTGGTCGGGAATCAAGAAAAAAAGGGAAAAAATATTTTTTATACTCCGCCAAATTTTAAGTAGCCCCAAAAATATCACAGATTTAAAAGTTAAATTTTGAGATACTTTGTTGTAAATCTTTTTTTCTACGCCAAATTTTTCAAAAGAACGAGCGCGAAAAATCTGAACTCTATCACTTAACTCATTAAAAAGAGTATTCTCAGCAGAATTACCCGGAGATACTTTAACGGTAACAATCACAGGATCCCAACCAAAGTTAGGTAAATACTTGGCGAATTTGAGAATTCTAATTCCCCCTGAAGAATGAATTGGAGGAAAGTAATAACTTATTATCAAAACTTTCCGATTAAGACCGCTGGGATTAGTCTGCATGAAAGAAACCATTTTCCTTGCAAAGATGACATATTGTCTGAATATTGTTATTTTCCCTACCAAGAAGAATATCACGGGCAGAAACATATTTATCGTTATTCCAGACATTTTTAAATGAAGTTCGAAACATGTTTCCAAAAGAGAACTTATCAAAAGCTACCATACAGCAAGGGAAAACATCTCCATTCCAATTAATAGTGGAGGTACGCCAAGGATTCAAACAAGTTGTAGTCTTCCTAAAAATTCTATCCTCTGCTATATTATATCTGCTATATTGAGGTACAGTTGGAATCCACAATTTATCTCTCTTGATTGAAATCGATGATTCATATAGTATTTCTTTACCCATATCTGTACGCATTTTTTTTATGTTTAAGATTATACCAAGTTTATTAGCCATATCTTTAGCTAATTGAATTTCTGATTGATTATAGCGAAACACCAGAAATTGCCATTTCAAGAGGGGCGATTTTATATTAAGATGTTTTTTTTCTTGAATTAACAATTTCATATTATTTATTACTCTGTCAAAGTCTCCACCAATATGATATTTCAAATATGATTCAGAAGTTGCTCCATGACATGAGATTATTAAAGTATCGAGCCCCGAACATAATAATTCTTTAGCAAATTCCTTATCTAAAATATTAAGATTAGTGCTTAGAGCAGTATTAATATATTTGCTGTTTGCATATTTTATCATAGGAATTATATTCTTATTTAAAAATGGTTCCCCCCAGTTGAAAAGATCAATATGAAGTAAATAATTCCCAATTTGATCTATAATACTTCTAAAATTGTCAAATGATAAAAACCCCTGCCTCATTCCAGAATGGCCTTGTCCCGTTGGGCATAAAGGGCACTTTAAATTGCAAATATTACCGGTCTCTATAGTTAAGTAAAATGGCATTGAAAGAAGTTGGCTGTGATAACGATACTTGTTCTTGTATAAAAGTAAATTTAATAATTTCTTTGAGGTTAGTCTTTGTGTTTTCAAAAAACGGAAATATTTATTAAACCCCATAGTCATTAACAATCCTTGCCGCTTGATAAATTATTAAGAAAATAGTTTAATCGTTCCCAATTATTTTCATAGGTAAATTTTGGACTACAATTAAAGGCATTTTCTCGAAACTTGGACATAAAACATTCGTCATATAAATATTTACTTAATTCATCATCTGTCCGGTAAGCAAATCCTATGTCATAATGACTGATTAACTCTTCACAAGCAGTAAATATATCTTTTGGCATTACGATAGGAATGCCGGATGTAAGAGCAAAGAGAAATCGGCTTGGCAAAGTGTTATGAAATCTGTAAGGCAACACACCCGGATAAATATTATATAAAACTAAACAAGCATCAAACTGAGTCATAAAGGTAGAAAGTTCCCCCTGAAATGTTGAAAAACTATCAAATCCTTCAAAAATATGAATGTATGGCACATTAACAAGACCTAAGGCGGGTTTGCGTAAGTGAACATGAATCCTACGTTTGGTTATCTCTAACAACTGGAGTCTTACATCAATTACAGGGTCAGAAAAAAAATCAGTGCTACCAAGAAATATTAAATGGGGTTCTTTGTCCTGAGAAGAAAGCAAAGGAAGTCTTTTTTTGAAAAAATAATTTTCACTAAAGTATTCCATAAATATAATATCCTTGCCGGAGGAAGGATGAAAGATTTTTTTTATATATTTACGCATTGTACTTGAGGAATGAATACGAAGAGAAAGTCTGTTAATTACACTACGATAAGCTATATTATCTGATTTATATAAAAGCCACCTAAGATAATGTTTAGGAATAATTCTCATATTATCTACCCGTTAAACTACCAGGATAACAAACTATATCATGAATTAACGGAATACCAAGATTCATATCAATTAACATTTTCATTTCGGTTAATATGCCTACACCAAAAAAACAATAGATAACGTCAGGGGTCATCAATTCGACAAATTTCCTGAGTTTTTTACGTTCCTGCTTAAAGCATTTCAGAATACCAAAATTGTTAAGAATCATACGAAGGGAACCAAACTTACCCGCATAAGGGTTTCCATATTCATAAAGGTTACAGATAGAAAGTTTCCCAATGCCAGTAATTTCATCGGTGAAATAACTTGGATGCGTATTAACTATACAAACCTTATGTCCATACTTTAGAAACATAAATATGGTATTTTGTTCATGAAAATTGTGTGGTGTAACTTGTCCCAAATAGAGTATTTTCATTCTTTCGTAATTTCTAATTCCACAGTACCCGTTAAATTAAATTTTTCAAGAATAAATTCAAATGGGCTTATTCCTTTCATTAGAAATTTATTTCTATAAATTTTATTTTTCTTATCATCTATTAGATAAATTCTTTCTTGCATTAAATCATTAACAAGATATTGTATACTTCCGAGAATTTCGCCACCACTTTTATAGTTTAATTTATTAACTTTCATACCTGTTTTATAACATAATATTTTAATTGCTTTTGTTGATGGTATCCATAAATGACGAGGAGAATCTAAAGAATACCACCTACTTTTAAATATCTTAAAAAATAAATTATTACTTATAGGTACTGAAAGATATATTTTTCCCTTTGGTTTAACAATTCTTTTTATTTCTTTAAAAATTTCCACTGGATTGTTCAAATGTTCTAATACTTGTCTAAGTAAAACAATATCAAAAAAATCAGAAGGAAAATCTGTATCTAAAAGCGTTCCACAGGTAATATTATGATTTGCTCTTTTTACATGTTCTGCCGCATATTTATCTGGTTCTACCCCATAAGTCTCCCATCCTAACTTTTTAAATCTATCAAGAGTGCCTCCCATTCCACAACCAATGTCTAGCATTTTCCCTTTTCCATCAGGGGGAATAAATATATTTCCGGGTCTCGAAAAATAGAATTTCAACGGAAAAAGTAATAATTTTTCAATCAAAATTGATTTATTTTTAATTGAAAACGGATAATTATAATAATAAAACAGTACCTTCTCTTTTAATTTATATTTTATTGATGCCAAAAAAGAGTTTTTAGTCCCAAAATCAATAGGTGCTATAAATTCATAATACACTTGTGGATAGTGTTCTTTAAGTTCTTTTACAGAAAGTTGGGGGATTAAGAACAAGCTTTCACATCTTTTACATTGAATTACACGAAAACCCCTATTAATTGGATATACTCTATCTACAGTATTAAAAAGAGACGCCCAAGTATTTTTTCCACATATATCACAATTTTTCATTATCGCTAATTCAGTTATAAAAAAAATTTTCCGATTTATTCTTGACTTTTACATTTTTAAATACCAGAGTTATAAGATATTTGCAACAAATATTTTAAAAAAGCAAATAAATATGAATAAAATAAAGATATTATTAAAAATATTGATTACAGTTATCCGAAACCCAAAATGTTTATACACGATAATAAGCTCGGATGAGGAAAAAGACAAGAGAAATTATGTAATAAAAAAATATTCCTATAAATATGGCCTTCCCTGTATAGACTTATTAGATTTGTTCCCGGAATTTGAAGAAACTATAGCCCCCTATAGTTTTTTAGAAGGAACTTCTATTGTTACTGATTTAGGTTTATTAAAAGCACTGGCAAAAAGATATCTCCGTTGCAGATATCTTGAAATAGGAACATGGCGCGGTGAAAGTATAGTAAATATTGCAAATATTGCAGAAAAATGCATTTCTATTGACCTTTCAAAAGATGAAATGAAAGAAAAAGGTTACTCAACAACTTTTATTAATCTTTGTGATTTTTTTTCTAAATCGCTTCCAAATATATCTTATATTAAAAAAGATTCCCAAAAACTTGATTTTTCAGTTTTTAAGGAAAAATTCGACTTGATTTTTATAGATGGCGACCATTCTTATGAAAGCATAAAAAAAGACACTCAAAATGCATTTAAAGTCTTAAAAAACTCTGATTCTATAATAGTCTGGCATGATTATTTTATAAATGCTGTAGAAAAAATCAAATGGTCTGTTTTAGCAGGCATTTTAGATGGTTGCCCTAAAGAAAAAAGAGGAAATCTATATTATGTTTCAAATACTTTGTGTGCAATATATATTCAAGGAGATTTCAAGGCGAAATTTATAACTTCTCTCCAAACACCAAATAAAACCTTTACAGTCAAGTTATCCGCCAAAAAACTTATTTAGAATTTTAAATAATAATAAATACTAATTAAAGTAGTTATACTATAAGCACAGCTAGAAGCTATTGCAGCTCCGGATATTCCTAATTTAGGGATTAAAAGAATATCTAATACAATTGTTACCGCAAATGAATATATTGCAGTAAGCGAATTATATTCTATTTTCCCCCTACCTGCAATATAATCTTCAAATGGGCCGGAAGCTGCCATAAGGAATACACCCGGTAGCAATAAAACCAGAGGCATAAAAGCAGGAAGAAATTGTGCTCCGTATAAAAAACGAATAAGAAATTTTCCGGAGCATAATAAAATTAAGCTCATTATTATAAAAGGTATCAACATTTTACGAAATGTATTATAGGCAAGAATTTTGCTTGTTTCTTTGCTAGAACCTGCAATTGCAGGGACCAATACTGTAGAAATAGCTACCGGAACATACCATATAAGTTCGGCCATACTAACTGCTACTGAATAAAAACCTACTTCCTTAGGACTTAGAAAAAAAGCAACAAAGAAAAAATCTAATCTTATATTAAAATAATGAGCAATACTGCCCACATAAGCTTTAACACCATAAGAAGTAGTAGTTTTGAAAACTTCTCTATTGTAAATTGGCTTAAAGTTAATAATATTTCTTAATGATAGTCCGGATAAGCAAACTGTAAGAAATACTATAAGGATATTAATTATAACTACTGAATAAAGTCCATTAAAGTGCAATAAAAACAAAAATACTATAATTAAAACTAATAATAATACCGCTCTTATTATATCTATTACGCTTCGTATTATAATTTTTTGTAATCCCACCAAAAAAGAAGAAAAATATGTTCCTAATAAGTATAACGGAATAAAAAAATAAGTAACCAATTTTAACCAATAGGCAACATCAACTTTTAAAAGACTGAAAAACTTAGGTATCAGTAATGGGTATATAAGTAAAATTATTAAACTTATACACAATGCAATAAAAATGGAATTACTTACAATCGATTGAATGTCATATTTCTTTTTACCAATAAAGTATACATTCGCAACATCAATCCCCATTGTAGCAAAACCAGCTATCATCATAGGAACTAATGTAAGCAATTTTAAAGTTCCTTTTCCTTCAGGTCCTAATACACGGGCAATAACTACTCCCATAGCTAGTGATGTAATAAAAGAAACAATTTGTGAAACTAAAATAGCAGATGAATCTCTTATTAGTTTACGATACATATTTAATTATAATAAGCTATTTATAAGTCCTTTGAATCAAAATTCCACAGTTATACTCTAGAACTATACTAATAATAACTAATTTTATCAAAATTAAATATTCTTCTATAGAAGAATAAATTATTTCTTCGCTTCATTTTTAACGTATCTTTTAGCATAAATATAGCCACTCGGTGATTTTCCATCCCAATTTAATTTTGTAACAAAACCCATTTTCCTTAATGCTTTTTGAATTTCATTATGTTTAAGGGGCGATAGTGTGTCATGGAATTCCATTGCTATTTTCCTGATGTTTAAAAAGTAATCAATAGGAGTAGATAAGAATATTAATCCTTCAGCTCCTTCACAATTTAATTTCAGGAAATCAATTTGTTTGACTTTCTTGCCTATAATATTATCTATAATATATTGTAAAGTAATACTAGGTACATCTATATAAGCTTTTTTATCTTCATGCCTATTAAAAATAAGATATTCTCTGCTATTTTCAAAAAGGAATAATTTTTCTACACCAATTTTATTGCTAACTATATTGTTATAAGTAATAATATTATGCAATTTATTTATATAGATATTTTTATTTAGAAACTCAAAGTTTGTTGTAAATGGCTCAAAAGCATAAACCATATTTTTGGTTTTACTTGCTGCAAACAATGTAAAAGAACCAACATGCGCACCTATATCTACAACAATATCGTTATTCTCAATAGAAAACCCGGGAGGCGTATATATGTTGTTGAAAAACACGTTTTCTACTAAACTTCTGAAATAGAAAGTATTTTCGGGAGCACAAACTCTAACTCTGTTTCTAAATATGATTTCGCTACAATCCTTACCTTTTTTTCTATTTTGAGTAATATCTTTCCAATTTTTATATCTTAAAAAGATATCTATCCGGGTTTTTATGCTTCTAATTTTTTTCACTATAATTTTCTTAGTTTTCATATTTATACATAGATTATTATTTTCGCTTTAAAGCCCCAAAATTACTTATCGGATATCAAATTAAGATATAATTTTTCCATATATAACATATTGTTTTTATGATTCCCTTTTTCTTGAACAAGTTGATAGTTATAGTTTTTTATTTGTTCACATTCTTTTTCTGATAGTTTTAACATTTCTATAATACTCTTACTTAAATCTTTACTATCTCTTAATTTTACAACCGCCCCATTTACACCATTCTCTATCCACTCGCAATGAGGTGGTATATCAGACACAATAGGAATACAACCACATGCCATTCCCTCAAGCAGTGAAGCAGGCGTCCCGTCAAGACTTGTCACAGATAACATTATTTTAGAAATATTATAGAATGAAAAAAGATTTTTGTATTCTATGAATCCTGGAAATAATATGTATTTATCAACTCCTTGCTCTTTTGCAAGTTTTTCATAGTCTTCTTTTCTCCATTGCCCCCATCCGCCTAACAAAACAAATCTTGCGTCTGGGACTTCTTTTATTACATCCGACACAGATTTTATAATTATATCCGTATTACATCTTTCTTGGAATCCTCTTGCACAAAGAATTACAGGAGTGTTTTCTCTTAACCCCAACTCTTTTTTTAAATTATTATTATATTCCGATACGTTACCATAATTTTCAAAATCCATCCCCCATTGTATATTATAGATACTATTTCTTCTTGTTTTACTCATAAACAAAATTTTTTCTTTTATGTATTCACAATCTACAGTAATTAAATTAGCTCTTTTTAATGCATATTTAGCTTCAGATCTATAGATAGAAGAAACTTCAGGGTCAAGCAAAACATCCCCTCCCCATGCACTAATTACTAATGGATGAAACCCCGTAGCTGATGCATAAAAGCCGAAATCTGTAACATAATGAGCATGAAGGATATCGGGTTTTATTTTAAAATATACTAATCTAGCAATTTTTACAACAACCCGCCAGCTTAAAATGTTTTGTAAAGGAATAGATAGACGGTTAAATCGATATAGTTTAATATAATACGTTTTAGCACCTTTTATTCCAGGAGAATTATTAAAAGAAATAACTGAAACATTATGTTGCCTATCTACAAAGAATCTAACCCATCTTACAAAATGAATACTATTCGTATCTCCAATAAAACAAATTTTCATCTTGTTAAAATATAAAATTTTAATTTATTATGCGCTTCAAAAAGTGGATTTTTATACAGCTGTTTTCTGTGTTAAATCTAAATATTTATTTTTCAATCCTAGACTATCTTCAATATCTAACAATACATTGATAAAGAGAAAGGCCGTCCTTTTCCATATTTTCTGTACGAAACTATTCATTACTTTTATACCAACAATTTTTAACTTCCCTTAAATTTATATATCATTATCATTAGGGACTCGGTACCATTGAATGTCTACCCTCTTACTGAGTTTCTTATCCCCTTACTGAAATTATATATCCCCGATATTCCACGGATGATTAGCTTCGTTTACAAACAAGCATCTCCACTGTTGGACTTTCTTTAAATAATTTAGTCAGCATTAAATCTAATATAAATAATATAGGACCTAAAAAATGAGTTTTCCGTTCAAATATTGCAATCGCCTTCCACCAACTACGCAATAAAACTCTCCTCAATAAAAAATTGGATATATCTAATGGAGCAGCAGCTAAAAAATGTACGGGATGTCTACCTACTATTTCAAAACCATTTTTTGTTAATAATTGCATATATTCACTCAAAATACGACATTTTTGAAAATAAAGTATATAAGGAGTTTTATGAAGAAATAAGTCAGTTATTAAGACCATTCCCCCATTAGCACATAGACAGTGAAGATTCTTGATTGCCTGTTCAAATTTATCATCATCAATAATATGGAATAATACATCAAATGCAGTTATAATATCAAAATTGTTTTTTACAAGTGGAACCTCATCAAACAAATTTTGAGAACCAATATCTGCCTCATAGAAAAAATAATCTGGATATTGAATAGTTAGACGTTTAGCACTAATACTTGTTATATCAATACCTGTTAAATGCTTTACATTTAACTTATCCCATATATTTACATAAAATCCAGTTCCACAACCAATATCCAATATATTTTTTTCGTTCAAATTTTTAATTTTATATCTTGAAATTACCCGTTTCAAACTTCTTTCCTTCATTTTATACAAATAATCATTATATTTCTTACCGAAACACACAAATCCAACACTAAAACACTTAAAATCAGATTCTAATATACTTTCCCAGTATTTTTTAGCATTGTAAGGTTTATTTTCCATATCCTAATCAACTACGGCAAAAATCATCTATTATTTTGTATATTATCACAGTAATTACGATTCAATTTTCTTAAAATCTTAAAATGATTACTGAATATTCGGACTAATAATATTACTATTTTTTTACTGTTTCAGACAGTTTTTATCCCGTATATAATTTTCCTGAATAAAACACTTTTGGTTCAAATTTTTCTATATATTCTCTAAAAATTATTTTCAAATTATATAGTTTTTCAAAAATTCCCCAATCACATATATTCACCTAAAATTTATAAATATCTTAATTTTCTATTTGATAAAAGTTTATATTAGTTTTTCTTTCCATGTTTTAGGCACTTGTTCTGTCTCTAACTCAAGATTTTCTAAATAAGAAGGATTTTGAGGACCTAATTCTTTAGCCCATATTATCATTCTTTTTATATTTTCTATTAATGAAAATTTTTCTTTATAATCTAATAACTCTTCTGATTTTTTATAGGTAGAATATGCATATTTAACTTCTTTAGGTCTTGGAGCTAAATATATTACTTTTACAGTTTTACCAAATTCTTGCATTATAATCTTTGCCATTTCATTTAATGTTATTGGTTCTTTTCCCCCTATATTTATTATTTCATTGCAACATTTTTTTTCAAAGCCTGCTTTACTAATACATACTATTGCATCATGTATGTAACTAAAGGCTCTCTGCTGTTCACCATCCCCATATATGTATATAGGTTTATCTCTAAGCAAAGCGTTTATCCAGATGCCTATAACATTACGATAA
The DNA here is from genome assembly GCA_028716385.1 of bacterium. Classification (GTDB taxonomy): domain Bacteria; phylum Hydrothermota; class UBA3073; order JACQXS01; family JAQTXJ01; genus JAQTXJ01. The sequence continues at coordinate 13,491 of JAQUPX010000003.1, forward strand.
GGGTCTGCAAGATTTTGACGTTCTCCATAAACATTATGAGGTCTAAAAATTACATATTCAAAACGATATACATCCGCAAGTATTTTTGTAATTTCTTCCATAGATGCTTTGTTTACGCCATAGACATCGTCAGGTTTAGTCTCCATAGATTCATCAAATGGCGTATTTTGACTACCATATACGCTCATTGAAGACGTTAAAACTACTCTTTTTACTCCTTTCTTTATACTTGGAATTAAAACATTTAGATACGCCACAATTCCTCGTTCAGTACAATTGATAGGAGTAAATTGGCTTCGTCCTTCGGTCGCATCTGCTGCCAAATGATAAAGAATTTCAGGAGAAATTTCTTCTATTAAATCTTTAGTAGCAGTTTTATTTCTTAAATCTATTTTAAAAAATTTAGATTGTGGATTTATATTTCTTGTATATCCCCCGGAAAGATCATCTACCCCATAAACCGTATGCCCCTCGTTTATAAGAGAATCTACAAGCCATGACCCCATAAACCCTGCCGCACCGGTAACCACTACTTTTGCCATACATTAAATCTAAACTGATTTATTTTTATGGGGTTTAGTCTCCTGAGAAGTAGAATAATACGAGTAATAATAGGGATACCCATACATAGGAAAGTTAATGGGTATCATATTAAGGACAATATTAAGAAGTTTGGCATTAGTATGCTCAAGCGTTTCTTTAGCTCTTGCAATCGCCAATCTATTTGTTTTACTTGCTTGAATTACCAGAATTGTACTATCTAATTTAGAAGCTAAAATAGTAGAGTCCGTAACAGAAAGGATAGGCGGGCTGTCAAATATTATACACTGAAATTCTTCTTTTAATTCTTCGATTAATTCACACATACGTTTAGATGCAATTAGTTCTGCAGGATTAGGCGGAACTTTCCCTCCCGGAAGTATACTCAAGTTTTCAATCTCTGTTTCTACTATTGCTTTTCTCATAACTTTACCGTCAAATAAAACATCCGTTAATCCAAATTCTGATTTTATTCCAAAACACCTTGTAAGACTCATTTTTCTTAAGTCTGTATCCACAAGTAAAACCTTTTTTTCTAATTGCGACATAACAATGCCTAAATTAGAAGCTACAGTAGTTTTTCCTTCTCCAGGTAATGCAGAAGTTAAAAGAATTGTTTTTATAGATAAATCAGGACTTATAAAACTGATATTCGTTCTTAATGCCCTATATGCTTCATATACAGGCGAATTAATTGGATAATGAGTAAGTAATCCATTTCCATTACCGGATTTTACTGGCTTAACCTTAGGAATATTCCCTATAACTGACATATTGAAATGCAATCTGACATCCTTAGATGTTTTAACTGTGCTTCCAACATATTCTATTACAAAAGCACTTCCTATTCCCAATGATAAACCAATAAATATACTTAACATCAAAACAAGTTTTATTTTAGGTTTTACAGGTATTTTAGGAGTATCTGCCCTGTCTACTATTCTTATATTTGATAATTTTCCGGCTTCCGAAAGCTTTGTTGTTTCAAAATTTTCCATTAAAATAGTATAAGTGTTATTATTTAAGTTTCTCTTCCTTTCAAGTTGTAGTAATTTAAATTCCTTTGTAGGAAATGAATATAGATATTTCTCATAGGATGTTAAAATACTATAGAAAGAATTTTTTTTTGCTGTCTCAATAGATAATTCTAGTTCTAACTTAAGAATATTATCTATTAATTCTTCGGAAACAGACAAAGGATCTTTAGAAGAAACATTTTTATCAATAATTTTCCGCGTTTCATTCATTAATTGTTCCTTTGTTTTTTCAATACTATTTTTTATATCCATAAGTTTTGGATCTGTTTCTAATAATCCCTGCACTATATATAAGGAAAAGTTTGTTTCAAGTGATAATAATTCTTTTCTAAGTTGTAATATATATGGCGTTGATACCCTTGTTATGTCTTCCAGAAGCGAACCTTTATGTTTATCTAATTGTTGTTTGATTGAGCTTAATTGCGTATTTATAGCATTGCAAGATGCTTCGCTTTGCACATAAAGCACATCAATGTCCGCTAATTTACGCACTAATTCTTTTGCCTCTTCCGAAAGTCCGAGTATTTTATTAGTTTCCTTAAACTCCTTTATATCTTCTTCGGCTTCTACTAATCCTCTTTCTACTTCGGGAATTTGTTTTTCTATAAACTTTCTCTGTTCGGAAAATTCTTTCCTTGCAACTAAAAGTTGTTCTTCTATAAATCCATCTACAACTGCATCTGTAATAGCCATTGCCTCTTCAATAGTACTACCCCTACCATAGACTTTTATAATATCACTATCCACAATAGGTCTAATTGAAACTCTTTGTGATAACATATCTGCAGGGAAAGATGAATTAAGAAATTTAAGTTTTAGCCCTGAATTCAATAACTTATCAACAGCATGTTGCATCACCGTTTCACTTTTTAGTATTTCACAATAATTTCTACTATTAGTAAGGTAATTTCCCGGATACATTGTAGCTGAACCAGAAAGTTTTGGGGGTTCGATCATTATTGTAGCGATCGATTCGTAAACTTTAGGAGTAACTATAAGGTACGAAATTGCAGTTAAAACAGTTACCGCAAATATACTTATCATTACCCATTTTTTTGTAAGTAAGATATAAATATACTCTTGTAAAGTAGATTCTTTTACATCCATTTAATTATTATTTATTTTATATTTTTTTAGAGTATATATTATTTTATTATTTACTTTCTAGAAATTAAATAATACATACTAACATATGCAGTTATTATAGACGCTGTTTGTGCAGCTAACGCAAAAAATTGTAAAAATTTTGGGAAAAAAGTATAAGAAGGAGATTCTGGAATAACAATCATATCTCCCGGTTTAAGCAAAGGCAATTTAGATATATCCCCATTACTTAGATACTTTTTCAAATCCACTTTAATTATCTGAGCTGTAGGATTATTCCTTACTATCTTAACCTTTTTAAGATCTGCGCCATCCGCTGGCCCACCGGCAAAAGATATCAATCCAATAATATCTGTTGTCTTAGGGACCGAATAAAGTCCGGGTTTGACAATTTTTCCCCATACTTGAACATCTATTTGTAATTCTCTGTTTGCGCCAAGATATACATAATACTGCGGACCGCCATAAGGAATCGTTGGTGTTTCACGATATTCTCTATTGGAAGTTTCCTCAGCATACATATAAAAAGGAATAATAATACTTACAAACAACGCCATTAAAAAGCATTTTTTATTTAACATTGTTTTCAAACCCAATTCTTATTTTAATTCTTGTTTCTTTTTTTGAAAAAGGTCTTCCATTTACTCTTGGGTTTCGCTTTTTCTGTCGCTATAGAATCCGCTACAAATTTAGCTCTTTGTATTTCCTGTTCTTTTTGTGCTTCATCCGATTGTGAATACTTAATTGTAATAAAATCCTCATCCGTATCAAGAGCAATACTTCTACCGCCTACATAAACATCAAAATTGTCATCAACAGCTATAGTATGCGGAATATCCATATCATTATCTTCCCCATTATATCTTTGTATCCATACTTCTTCACCGCTGGGAGAGTATTTAATCGTAGCAATATCTTCCCAAGTCTCTTCGCCACCCCAACTTATACCCGTCACGTATACATTATTGTGCTTATCTATAGCCATTTTCATAGGGCCATCATAATCATGCGCAGCCCCGTCATATCTTCTTTCCCATATCAACTGTCCATCCGCAGAATATTTTAACGTTACGAAATCCTCAAAAGTCTCGTCTCCGCCCCAACTTATACCCGTCACAACCACATTTCCTTCACTGTCCAATTTCAAATCATACGGTTTATCCGGACCATTACCCGGACCATTATAAATCTGTTTCCATACTTCTTCTCCGGAAGGACTATATTTTATAGTTGTAATATCACAAAGCGTCTTGTCGCCAAAACCCTGACCGGTTATATACACGTTACCATAACTATCCGCTGCCATTGCATAAACACAATCCCTATAATCCCCCGAAGCATTATACTTTCTAACCCAATCTTGCGTCTCTGCCATTAAAGTCAATGGCAACAAAATAAATGCAGCTATTTTAAGCAGTCCCATAAGACTCCCCTCCTTTTTCTTTTAATACCGCTTGTGCCGCCGCAAGTCTTGCTATTGGAACTCTATACGGCGAACAACTTACATAATTAAGTCCTACTTTATGACAAAATTCTATCGAATGAGGGTCTCCGCCATGCTCCCCGCATATACCTACTTCCAATTTGGGATTAGCCTTTCTCCCTCGCTCCGCACCCATACGAACAAGTTCCCCGACTCCAATTACATCTAACTGCTGGAACGGGTCATTCTTTAATATTCCTTTAGCAATATAATCAGGTAAAATTTTTCCTACATCATCCCTCGAGAAACCAAAAGTGGTCTGCGTTAAGTCATTCGTGCCGAAAGAGAAGAAATCCGCTTTATCGGCAATCTTCTCCGCTGTCAATGCCGCGCGCGGTATTTCTATCATCGTTCCTACCATATACTTAATGGTTATGCCGTATTTCGCCATAACTTCTTTTGCCACTCTGTCCACGATTTCACGTTGATTAAGAAATTCTCGGGCCTCGGAGACAACCGGTATCATAATTTCAGGTATAACTTCAATCCCTTTTAGTTTTACTTCACAAGCCGCTTCAAAAACTGCACGTGCTTGCATTTCCGTTATCTCGGGATATGAAATCCCAAGTCTACATCCCCTGTGTCCTAACATAGGATTCAACTCTGACAACGATGATATTTTGTCTCTCAACTTATCTTCCGTTATTCCCATTTCTTCTGATAATTCTTTAATTTGCAATGCTTTGTGCGGTAAAAATTCATGCAATGGTGGGTCCAACGTTCTGATTATAACCGGGAATCCTGCCATTTCTTTAAATATTCCAATGAAATCCTCTTTCTGCATCGGCAATAACTTATCAAGAGCTTTTCTACGATGCACCTCACTATCCGCAAGAATCATCTCACGCACGGCTTTAATCCTGTCTTTTCCAAAAAACATATGTTCTGTCCTGCATAAACCAATACCTTCTGCTTTGAATTCACGAGCCACTTTCGCGCTCTCGGGATTATCCGCATTCGTTCGGATACCAAGTCTTCTTATGCCATCCGCATATTCAAGAAATTCTCCGAATTCACCTTTCAATGATGCGCGAACTCTCGGAGCCTCTCCCCTGATAACTTTCCCCGAACCACCATCAATCGTAATTATTTCACCGGCTTTAATTGTATTCTTTCCTGCAGTAAATTCGTTTTTATCATAATTAATTGATATCGTTTCACAACCGACGATACAAGCCTTCCCCATTCCACGCGCAACTACTGCCGCATGTGATGTCATACCGCCTCTCTGCGTCAAAACTCCCTCCGCCGAAGCCATACCTGCTATGTCTTCCGGTGAAGTCTCAAACCTTACAAGAATCGAAGGACGACCTTTCGCTTTTAATGCTACCGCTTCTTCAGGCGTAAACACTACTTCTCCCGATACTGCACCCGGCGAAGCAGGCAAACCAACCGCAAGAACTTCAAGTTTCGCAGTATGGTCAAGCATCGGATGTAACATTAAGTCTATGTCCGATGGTGATAAACGCATTATCGCTTCTTCTTTTGAAATCATCTTTTCTTTTACCATATCTACTGCAACCTTTACGGCCGCAACCGGTGTTCTTTTCGCATTTCTAGTCTGTAACATCCATAATTTACCTTTCTCTATCGTGAATTCTATATCCTGCATATCTTTATAATGTTTTTCGAGATTGGAACGAATCTTAATTAATTCTTTATAACTTTCCGGCATCTTTTGCTCTAAACTGTTTGCCTTTTCTTTGGAATTCTGTGCTATGTTTATGGGATACGGAGTTCTTATACCTGCAACCACATCTTCCCCTTGCGCATTTGGCAGCCATTCTCCAAAGAAAACATTTTCTCCCGTAGCCGGATGACGCGTAAATGCAACCCCGGTTCCGGAAGTGTCACCCATATTTCCAAATACCATTGACTGGACGTTTACTGCCGTTCCCCACTCAGACGGTATCTTATTAAGTTCTCTGTATGTTTTTGCTCTTTCACTATTCCAGGATTCAAACACCGCTCCGACAGCTCCCCATAATTGGTCAAATGGGTCTTGCGGGAAATCTTTTTTGGTATGTTCTTTTATTATCTTTTTATATTCGACGATAAGCGCTTCTCTTGAAAATTTACTCGCATCTAACTTATCAAACTCAGTCTTGGGAACTCCAAGAACCACGTCTCCATACATCTGTATTAATCTGCGGTAACAGTCATAAACAAAACGAACGTCGCCTGTTTCAGCAATTAAAGTCTCAAGCGAATCATCGTTTAATCCTATATTAAGAACCGTATCCATCATCCCGGGCATAGACGCTCTTGCTCCCGAACGCACGGACACCAATAAAGGATTATTCTTGTCACCAAACTTCTTGTTCATTACTTTTTCAACTTTTTGTAATTTTTCTTTTACTTCATTCTCAAGTCCATCGGGATATTTTTGATTATTCTTATAATAATAATTGCATACTTCCGTAGAAATAGTAAACCCGGCAGGCACAGAAATACCTATCTTAGTCATCTCATGCAAATTCGCGCCCTTGCCGCCCAACAAATTCTTCATCCCGGCATCACCGTCTGCTTCACCGCCGCCAAAAAAGTATACGTTACCCGTATTACCCATTTTTTCTTTTTTACTGCTACTTTTTGCCATAATTTTCCCCCTTCTTACAGAATTAATTAACTAACATAAATTATAGCCGCTAAAATGTCAATCTTTTTCTTATTTTCTGTTAACTCAAAAACCAAAGGTTTCTAATTTGCACTATTTTATGTTTTTTCTCTGTGCTTTTTTCAGTGTAATTCCGTGTTAATCTGTGGCTAAAATCTCTTCTTTCTATTTAGTGTAATTTCGTGTTTTAGTGTTTTTGTGGCAAGTTGTTTGTTTTTCTCTTTTTGTATTATTTTATAACTGTAATCTTTTTAGTTGTCTTAAATGTCCCGGCACTCAACCTCACAAAATAAACCCCCGTCTTCAACTCTTTCCCATCCAATTTAATACTATACCTCCCCGCATCCTTCTCCCCATCAACTAAAGTCTTCACAGTCCTCCCCGAAATATCGTAAATCGTTAATTGTGTATTTGTTAATCGGGAATCGGAATTTGCAGGTATGTTATAATGAATAATCGTGCTTGTGCAAAACGGGTTTTTTCCTATTCTTAAATCCGCAATCCCCAATCCAAAATCCGCAATTGTCTGTTCTTCCACCCCTGTCGTATTATACACCGCAAGCCCACCACCATCAGTTCCAATCCAGATATTACTTCCTTCTATCCCAAGAGCTTTGATGGAGTTGTCAGGCAAACCGGAATTTGACTCATTGAACACAGTCCAGTTAGTACCGTCAAACTTTGCAACACCGCCACCATAAGTTCCAATCCAGATATTACTTCCTTCTACTGCAAGAGCAGTAACATTGTTACAAGGCAAACCAGAATTTGAGGTGTCATACACTGCCCAACTTGTACCGTCGTACTTTGCAAGTCCACCAAAACCAGTACCATAAATATCATAAGTACCAATCCATATATCGCCAGTCGTCCCTTCTATCCCAATGGCAGTAACGTAGTTATAAGGTAAATCGGAATTTGAGACATTGAACACATTCCAGTTAGTACCGTCAAACTTCGCAAGGCCATTCAAAGTTCCAATCCATTTATCGCCAGTCGTTCCTTCTATACCAAGAACATTTACCCAGTTAGAAGGCAACCCAGAATTTGAGGTATCATATACAGTCCAGTTCGTGCCATCAAATTTCGCAAGTCCATCCAAAGTTCCAATCCAGATATCGCCAGTCGTTTCTTCTATCTCAAGGGCATTGACACTGTCAGAAGGCAACCCGGAATTTGATTTTTGATACTTGGTCCAGTTAGTGCCATCAAACTTTGAAAGACCATTCCCATCAGTACCAATCCAGATATTACTTCCTTCTATTCCAAGAGCATTTACATAGGGACCAGAATTTAAGACGTATACAGTCCAATTAGTGCCATCAAACTTCGCAAGACCACCATTAGTGCCAATCCATTTATTACTTCCTTCTATTGTAAGTGTATGGACATAGTTACTAGGCAACCCGGAATTTGAGGTAGGAAAGGCAGTCCAGCTTGTGCCGTTAAACTTCGTAATATCACCATCACCAGTTCCAATCCAGATATCGCCAGTCGTCCCTTCTATCTCAATAGCCGAGATAAAATTAAAAGGCAACCCGGAATTTGAGGTTTTAAAAACAGTCCAGTTAGTTCCGTTAAACTTTGCAAGCCCCCCAGACCAAGTGCCAACCCAAATATTACTGTCTTCTACCCCAAGGGCATAGACACCTGTAGAAGGCAAACCGGAATTTAAAGTCGTAAACACAGTCCAGTTTGTACCGTCAAACTTTGCAAGACCAGCCCCCCAAACACCAACCCAGATACTGCTATCTTCTATTTAAAGAGCAGAAACACCGTTAGAAGGCAAACCGTAATTTGAGGAATTGAACACAGTCCAGTTAGTTCCGTCAAACTTTGCAAGACCACCACCATAAGTGCCAATCCAGATATTATTTCCTTCTATTGCAAGAGCTCGGACTTCATTATGCGGCAACCCTGAATTTGAGGTGTTAAACACAGTCCAGTTTGTACCGTCAAACTTTGCAAGCCCACTATAAGTACCAATCCAGATATCGCCAGTCGTACCTTCTATTACAAGCGCCCAAACCTCATTATCAGGCAAACCTGAATTCGCGTGGTTATAAAACGTCATTTCTCCTGTAGTTTTGTTCATTTTTATAATTCCACTCGTATAAGTGCCAATCCACAGTTCATTGCCGCTATCAGCAATAGCCTGAGCATATTTTGCATTGGTATAATTCGTCCACCCCGCATATTGCGCAAAGCAATTCCCAGCAATCACACTAAAAACAAAAACCGTAAAAAATAATAAATTATTTTTTCTCATCTTCCCCCTCAATATACATTAACTTACAGCATATTTATCGTGAAAATGGTAAAAGTCAAGGACAAAATGACTCCCGAATATTTAATTGGAAAAGTTGAAATTTTCTTTCTGTTTTCCGTGTAATTCCGTGTTAATCCCTGCCTGCCGTTCTGTTTGGTAGGTGTGGCTAAAATCTCTTCTTTCCGTTTAGTGCAATTTTGTGCTTTAGTGTTGGAGTTTATCCCGCTAAGGCGGGGTGGTAAATTATTTATGTTTTCAATCTTCTAATCTGTAATTCCAAAATCCCCAATCCGTATTTTCTTCCTTTAGTTTCTTTCATTCCAAAATCCCCAATCCAAATTCCAAAATCCCTACTCCCCCACATACAGTCTCGGATCCTTGGATTCCCCGTCCAACCACACCTCATAATGAAGATGCGGTGCCGTACTGTTCCCCGTAGAACCCACATACCCAATCACATTCCCTTTGGAAACCTTTTCTCCGTTCGTTACGCTGTATTTCGTTAAATGCCCGTAAACCGTACCATAACCCGTTTCCTCGTTGTCAATATTCACTACATTTCCAAGAGTATCGTTCCAACCTGCAAATTTTACTACCCCATCTATAGTGCTAATCACGGTCGTCCCAAGGGAAGCGGAGAAATCCATCCCCGAATGATAATCCGAAAACGAACGACTTACCCAATTTTTCGTCCCCTTTAAAAATGGCAACCCTGAAGGTTTTTCAGAAACATTTTCAGATAACCCACTCACATTCCCCTCTTGGTTCACGGAAATATTTTCAGCTGAACTCAATGTTTTTGACTCCACTCCCAACATATTTGCCAACTTAAAAACACGCTCCTTGAACTGGGCAAACTCTTCTTCAAAACTCTGGAGCTTTCCATACCGCTCAACAAGCTCCTTATTATGTTCTTCTAACTCTTTTATCTTTAAGTTCTTTTCTATCATATTCCCGTACTCAAGAACAAGTCCTAAAACACCAATAATAATGCAAATAAAAACCACTTTTAACGCATTTACTCCCCTCTGCGAAAAAGCATACTTCTTTATCTTGCTCCCGTCATCAGGAATTATAACAATCGAATACTTCTTCTGCCTCTTCGTAACACCTTTTTTCTCTCTCTTAAACATTTTCCTCTTTTTTCTTTTACTCCAAACTCTCTGTTATTTTTTCTTTTTATTATATCCCTGTTTTATTCTATTTTTTAATCCTGTCTCCCTTCCCGTTTTTTTCTCTCTGCGTACTTTGCGCCTCTGCGGTGAATTTTTCTGTTATCTGTTTCTTATTTTTTGTTGTCTTTTTTTAATTTCTTTTAATTCCAAAATCTATTACCAACCCTTGATTTATCTAGGGATGGTTATCCAGCTCTGCTGGAAAATCCGCAATCCAAAATACTCTACCTCTTTCCTCGTGTTAAACCACCCCGTACTCACCCTTATCGTCCCTTCCGGGAATGTCCCCATAGTCTTATGCGCAATCGGTGAACAATGCAATCCGCACCTTACCGCTATATTATAATTTTTGTCCAGCATCTCTCCTACTTCTGACGGTCTCTTCCCCTTAACATTAAAAGAAACAACCGCAGTCTGTTTCCTACAATCTCTTACTCCGTAAATAGTTACATTATCTATTTTTTTCAACTCATCAAGTAAATATTTTGTTAATTTCTGATTCTTCTCCTTTATCGCTTCCACTCCTTCCTTCAATACAAAATCCACTCCCGCTCCCAACCCGATTATACCTATAGTATTTAATGTCCCGCTCTCGTATTTATCCGGCAAAAACTCCGGAAGAAATTCACATTCGGACTTGCTCCCGGTGCCACCAAACTTTAACGGTATCGGATTTTCTCCTTCCCCTACATACAAACACCCTGTTCCCTGGGGTCCCATAAGTCCCTTATGCCCGGAAAAAGCAAGCATATCAATGTTGTCTTTTTTTACGTCTATCGGCAGGTTTCCAATCGTCTGCGCAGCATCCACAAGAAACAACACGCCCCGCTCTTTTGCAATCTTCCCTACCTCGCGAATGGGCATTATCGTCCCAACTACATTCGACGCAGATGTACAAACAACTAATTTCGTCTTTTTAGTAATTTTCTTTTTTATGTCATCAGGGTCTAATTCACCTTTTTCTGAACATTTAACGACTTCTAACCTTATCTTTCCTTCTTTTTCTAAAAACCGCAGCGGTCGCATAACCGAGTTATGTTCCATACTTGTGGTAATGACTTCGTCCCCTTCTTTAACACTACCGAGAATTGCCGTATTTAGTCCCTCCGTAGCGTTAGCCGTAAAAACGACTCTTGAAGAATCTTTCGCGCCTATCAGTTTCGCAATGTTTTCTCTCGTCTCAAAAACCAACCTGCTCGTTTCCTGTGCCGACTTATAAGCAGACCGCCCGCAATTAGCCCCGATATTCTTAAAATAATCGCTCATCGCCTTTATTACACAGTCAGGTTTCGGGTAAGAAGTCGCCGCATTATCCAGGTAAACTTTCATTTTAAACATACTAACCCCTTTTCTTATTCTGTCAAAATAAAAATGATTCCTCTTGTGGAAAATCCGCCTGCTTGTCCGCCATTCTTCTCGGTGGAAGGCGGACTCCCGACCTTGATATATTCTTTATAGCACTCAAGCCTCTCCGCGTCTCCTTGTCTCCACTTCTCCGCATCCCCCTTTCCCCACTTTTTCCTTGACTTTTTCTGAAAAATCCAGCAATTTAGTAAAATAAATCCAAATATGAAAAAGATTTGTTATGTTTTTTCCATCAACCTCTTATTATTTAACGCAATATACGGAATTGGCGCACAACAGGTCCCCATACCAAAATTGATAAAAGATATTAAACCCTCCATCGTAGGCGTTTTAGCAAGAGATATTAACCAGGCAGGGACAGGCGTGTTCCTCTCAATTAACAAAAAAACATACATCCTAACTAATGAACACGTTGTCGCCCTTAAAGATAGCGCAGGTAAAACAATCAAATATTCTGAAGATATAGTAGTAACGTTTAACCTAAAAATAAAAAGGGCGTTCTTCTTTCAGGCTGAAATAGAAAAAATAGACGAAAATTCCGATTTGGCAGCCCTTCAGTTTTATCGCCCGGTTGATATGCCGGATAGCTTGTTTGATGCCGTTTTTGTCCCTTCCAATATATGGAAAGAACCCGGTGACATAAAAGAAGGCGAAACCGTAATATATTCGGGATACCCCACGGGATGGGGTTTATCTTATCAGCGAAATTACCCGCTTTCAAGAATCGGAATAGTATCACAGGTAATCCCCGGCAAAGAAGATTTCCTGATAGATGCTTTCGTACAGCCCGGATATAGCGGAAGTCCGGTTTTTTTAGTCAGGGAAAATGAAAAAGATACTCTTTCAAAATGGATGTGGTATTTTATAGGAATTGCAAGAAGTTACCCCAAAATATATAAAAATGTAACCGATAGTATCAAAATAATAGAAAATCCCGGGTTCGCAAACGTTATAGGAACGGGGTTGATAAAAGAGTTTTTTAAAGTAGAAAAGCAATAAGCCCTAAATGATATTTCTTTGTTTAATTCTTTCTTTTGAACATATTTTTACTATACCATCCGTGAAACAACTCTCCACAAGCGATGCGCTTTTTGGTGTTTACCCGGATAAAAACGTAGACGTACTCTGGAACCCCGTTTTCATTTCTAACCTCAACCAATATTCACTGGATTTCATTCGGCTAAAATATGTATATGATAATTTTTGTGCTCATAGAACTTTGTTCCCTTTAATGCATAAAAATAAATTTTCCCTCGGAGGAGTTATTTTTCTGGCAGAAGAAAACTTATATTCTCCGCTTCGTACCCTCCACGAACATAATAGAGGAGAACTTTTTTTCGGATACAATGGTTGTTATGGCGTTTCAATCTTTATTGACCGCAAAGATTGGTGGTATGTACCTTCCTATACAACCGTCGGAGTAGACGGCTGGAATACCGTATTAGGCGGCAAATTGGGGGTAACGTTCGCTAAAAACAACTCCCTCTCTATGATACTTTCAAAAGAAAATACTGCTTCCGAATATGAATTTCTAACTTACCTCTCCCATACCTCAACTAAATACGGATTGACTTCTTTGATAAGCTTTCTGCCTGACCTAAAAGTTAATTTCATCGGTGCATATCACATAACTAACCTTAATATGGGAAAATTTATACAATCAATAAAATTTGAATACCGGGAAGATGAACTTAAATACTTTATTCCTCTCGTATTAGACTTGAAAGTATTGGAACAATTGAACCTGCAAGGTGGCTCTACTATGAAAATTACTCATCCTGTTGCCGGAATGACACATATAGAAAACTCTATTTCTATGGGATTTATGTATAAACCATTTTCTTCTTTCAAAGTCGTAGTAAATATAAACAATAAACCCTTTGATACAAGCGTCTGGGAAATCGGTTTTTCTTATGGGAATTAACTTATTTATATTGTTACTGCAAATAGGTAACTATTTTTGGATTCCGGAATTATCCGTGCGCTCTGAACTCCTAAGCGAACTCTCTGCCGGAATTATATCTGATACCGTAACAAATGTATTCTTAAATCCTGCGTATGCCTCTAAAACAACCCAAAATATATTCTATCTCGGGCGTCAGGGAAAACCTTGTGAACCCCCTTCTTTTTCCAATATAAGAGGTATCGCAATAACCAATTTAGGACTTAGTTGTTATATGAGAATAAGAATACCTTTTTCCGCAGAAAAATTTGATGATTTGCCCGAAAAAAGAATAGGAATCGCTTACGCTCATAAAATAGGAAATAAAAGTTTAGGTATAGGCTATTTTCATAGTTATGGGGTATATGGATTTGCTGATGAGGTACGCTCTATTGAAATAAAAGATAATTTTAGTTTAGGAATGATATTAAATAATTCTATAAGCACGGTAATAAACTTTTTTCAATTCCAACGTAGAGACACATATTCTTATCAGGGACCTTATAATTTAGATGCATCTAACATCAATATAGGTGTGAAATTTGAAGGAAAAATTAATAATTATTTTTCTATTATCTATGCTCCTTCAAAAGACACTATTTCTCATCATACCGTTATTCTTTTTAATAGAACGGGTAAAGCATTAGTAACCACTTCTACCACGAAATTTTATATTATTGGACAGTTAGAAAATTATTATGCCTATAATCCCTTATCTCCAGTATATTATCAAGAAGGCAAGGTTGATGACAGGACAACTTTCAGATTAGGGCTTTCTGGAGAAAAGATTTTAGGAAATTTCTCAATATTTGGTAATTTCCTGGAATATATAGGGCATTCAACCTGCACTAATTTCGTTTTCCTGTCTGACGAACCACCCGTTTCTTTGGGAGTGTCTTTTAGAGCATCCCCTATTGAAATATGGATTAAAACATCCCCTGATATTTCTAACCCTAGCTATTGGAACATAGAATTGAGCATTCATTAAATTAAGTTGACTTTTTCTATTTTTTCCTCATCCCCTTTCTCTTTTCTCCCCCTTTTCTCTGTTTTCGTTTTTATAAGTTCTCTTTTTCTCTTCACTCTGAAATATCTTTATCCTGTTAACCTGCGCCTGCCAGCCATAGGAGGGTTTATCTGCGTCCCAATCATATCTGTTTTTCTTATCTGTTACTTTTTAACTCTCGACTATCTCCTCTTTTCTGTGTTATTCTGTAGTTATAAATTTTCTCTGTTCTGTGCTAATCCGTATTAATCTGTGTTAATCTGCGTCCAAATTCTTTCTGTTATTTTTTCTTTTCTGTGCCTTTCTGTGTTATTCTGTGGCTAAAAATCTTCTCTGTTCTGTAATAATTTTGTGGTTTTTTATTTTTCTTCTGCTGGGTTAATCTTCCGTGGTCTCTTTCTCAAACTCCTAATCAATTTTAAGAATGGCATGGAAAGCTTCTTTTGGTAAGTCCACCGAGCCTTCATTTCTCATTCTCTTTTTCCCTTCTTTTTGTTTTTCCCGTAATTTCCTTTTCCTCGTTATGTCCCCACCCGAACACCTTGCCGTTACATCCTTACGGAACGTAGGTATCGTTTCTCTGGCAATGATTTTGCCTCCAATCGCCGCCTGAAGCGCTACTGCGAATTGATGCCTCGGGATTACTTCTTTTAATTTGATTACTAAATCCCGTGCACGCTGCTGTACTTTTTCCGCATTCACAAGAAAAGATAAGGCGTCAACCGCTTCACCGGCAACTAAAATATCCACTTTTGCCAAATCTACTTCCCGATAATCCAGATACTCATAGTCAAAAGATGCATACCCCTTGCTTACGGATTTCAACTTATCATAAAAATCAAATAAAACTTCCGACAACGGTAATTCATAAATAATTATGTTTCGATTCCCTTCAAGATAATTCAAAGACTGCTGAATGCCTCTTCTGGCTTGCAAAAGCGTTAATACACTGCCTACATATTCATTGGGAACTAATATCGTAGCTTTAATGTAGGGTTCCTCGCTTTTGGCTATTTCATTGATACTCGGGAACCTTAGCGGATTGTCTACTATTATCATTTCTCCACTATCTCTTTTGGTAATATGGTACGAAACGCTTGGTGCAGTCGAAATTAAATCCAATTCATATTCACGATAAAATCTCTCGCTTATTATTTCCATATGCAATAACCCTAAAAATCCACACCTGTATCCGAGTCCAAGCGCCAACGAAGATTCAGGTTCATATATCAATGAGGCATCCGTCAATCTTAATTTTTCAACTGCATCCTGCAATTCTTTGAATGCCGTATCAGGTCCGGGATAAAAACTGCAAAAAACCATCGGTTTCAGCTCACGATACCCTTGAAGAGGTTGTTCAGCAGGGAAATTCACCGTAGTAATAGTATCTCCTATTTTAATATCCGTAAGATTTTTTATTCCCGTTATAATATACCCTACTTCGCCTGACTGCAAAACATCCTGTGGTATCAATCCCATTCTCATAATTCCAATTTCACTAACAGGATACGTATTATCATTAGACATCAATTTAATCTCCATACCTTGCTTTATTTGCCCTTCAAATATTCTAACGTATATAACGACTCCACGATAAGCATCAAACCAGGAATCAAAAATTAAAGCCTTTAAGGGCGTATTGGGATCCCCTTCAGGAGGAGGAATTTCATCTACGATAGTTTCTAATAATTCTTCAACACCAATTCCTTCTTTTCCACTTGCTAAAACAGCCTTATTAGAGTTTAAGTGTAAAACTTCTTCTATTTGTTTTTTAACAAGAGGGATATCCACATTTTGCAAATCTATTTTATTAATAACCGGAATAATAATCTTATTAAGGCTTTTGGCTAATAACGTATGCGCCAAAGTCTGCGCTTCCACACCCTGGGAGGCATCAATCAAAAGGACTACGCCTTCCGTTGCGGCAAGACTGCGGGAGACTTCATAAGTAAAATCAACGTGCCCCGGAGTATCGATAAGATTTAATATATAGGTCTTACCATCCCACGCCTTGTATTCCATCCTTATAGGGTGAGCTTTGATAGTAATCCCACGTTCGCGTTCCAAATCCATAGTATCCAAAACCTGGTCGCGCATTTTCCTGATTTCAATGGTATGCGTGTACTCTAGGAGTCTGTCGGCTAGAGTAGACTTACCGTGATCAATATGGGCAATTATACTAAAATTCCTGATATTTGAAAGTTCCATTGCTTTGCTTTTGTTACTTAATACTCTATTTTTCCCCTATGTCAAATTAAAAGTTTTTTCTCCCCTTAATTATCTGACAGCAAAATATTATCCCAATAATCAAAATATTTTTGTAGGGGCGTCTGACCATTCTGTTGTTTGTGACATCCTCCAATCTGTTTGCCTGCTCGCTCGATAGTCTGTTTACGGCTTTATTATGTAGGGTTACCACGCTGAGACTATCTGTTATTTATTTATTTTTTGTTACTATTTGAGCCTTCTGTTTATCCTGTTAATCTGCATCCAAATTCTTTCTGTTAAAAAAGACTTGACAAAATATCTAATACACTGCATCAATATATTAGTGTGGTTATAACAGGTATTATAAATTTTATTTTATATTTTATAAATAATTTGATTAGGTAGGGAGGATATATGATGATATTATTTTCGTTTTTGTTGCTCAGAGTAGTTCATACTCAAAACGATTGGGTAGGCGGGAGCAGCGTATTAGGCCCCGTAACAAATTGGGGAACTTCTTTTTATTATGTTTCGGATAGTTTAACTTACACTACTCAGGGAGAGATACATCCTCTTAAAGGCCAGATAAATTATTCAAACTGGGTCTCCCATACAATAGAGACAAATGCCAATATCGGATGTCACAGCATCTGGCCCGCAGACTTTGACGGTGACGGTGACATCGACCTCGCCGGATGGATAGGCAAGGCGAACCAGCTTGCCTTTTACCGTAACGATAACGGTGTTTTTACTAAAATGAATACCTATGCTACAGTTGCAGCATCTGACTGGGGATTCCTGTCAGGAGCAGATTTTAATGGCGACGGAAGACAGGATGTGGTCGTGCCCGCGGGATTTAGTAATACCTTTACCCATCAAAAAGGAGTAAAATGGTATAGAAACGACGGTAATTTTAATTTCACGCCAATTTCTATCGAGCCATCCTCAGGAACGACATCCTACGCGCGAATAGATTGTCAGTGTGATGATATAGATAACGACGGTGATGTTGATTTAATCGTCGGCACGGTCTATCCTTGGTTAGGACAACCCGGAGAATTCCTGCGAATATATAAAAATAACGGTTCGGGAACGTTTTCTCTTTTTGACAGCGTTGCCGGTAATTACTGGCGCTCAAAACTTGTTGACCTTAATGGAGATGGATATAAAGACCTTATGGTAGGCGACCCAATGACACCCAGAGGAATCGTGATTTATTTTAATAATGGTACGGGAAAATTCAATCAGGTAACTTCTCTGGTCAATGGAGTGGATAGTATAGACGGATTAGGAAGCCGGGATTTCGATAACGATGGAGACCAGGATATTACCGCCTGTTCTAATAGGGCGTACTGGTTTGAAAATAACGGCACAGGAACAACTTATACCCGGCACACTATATACGCCGGTTCCGCAGCTGAATTTGCTGACGGCGCTTGCTCCGAAGATATGGACCTGGACGGCAAATACGATTTGGTCGCAGGATTTACTAAACTGGCATGGTTCAGGCAAATCGGACCTGATAATTTTACTGCTTACGTCCTGGACGACTATAGCTCCATATCCTCAAGTACCCATTGGGTAGTTCCAATTAAGATTAAATCAGGATGCATTGGTGGTGGATGGGATATTGTTGTTTGCAGACAGGGTGCATTTATGTGGTACGCAAATAATATGGTATCTGGATTTGCTACGGGATGGTTAGAATCATCCGTTCTTGAAACTGCTTCTCAACAAAGGTCTTTTATGTTTTTCGGCTGGGAAGCTTGTCTCCCCCAACCTAATACAATTGCATTCTACTGGAGAGGCGATAATGTAGCATCCAATATAACTTCTAAAGCATGGGAGGGACCATTTTATGCAGCACAGGAAATTGATAGCATCGCATTGCCTACTAGCCCTTGTTATAGGTTTTTCCAGTATAAGGCTCAACTCTTGAAAGCAACTGTCGTTGATGCTCCCGTTTTGTATAAAGTATGGCTAAGCGATACGAACTGTCTTGGCGGTGGAATAGCGGAAAATCCGATTACACTTCAAACAGAACTCAAAACAATCGGGAACAAGGTGTTACTCTCCGTTAATAAACCGATTGAAAAAGCAACTCTTTCCGTATTTAATATCGCAGGCGAACTTGTACAGACTATTTACAACGGCAAACTTGAAGCTAAAACTTATAAATTCTCTCCAAATCTGCCTACAAAAGGAATCTACCTTGTAGTCTTAAAATCAAATACCTGCACAAAAACGGTAAAACTTATTAATACCGAATCGTCAAAATAGCACACGATTGTTTGGGTTTATTATAGAAACATCCCGCTCTGGCGCATAACCTAATGTTTGTCATTCCTGCGGAAGCAGGAATCCATCTTTTTTTTCTAATTTATTTGTAGTGGTAGGAATGTCACTTATTCGCCATTCTTCTCGGAGGAGACATTCTTGTTTGTTGTTTGATTAGATACGAGTACACAATCTCATCTATTGTAAAAAATAAGCAACGCCTGTTCTATTTGTCATTCTGAGCACAGCGAAGAATCTGTTTCTTTGCAGGGCAAACCAGAAATTATCCCACTACCGCAGAACTCCTTAGTTACAAAAAATTACTATTAATTAACCCTTGGATATAATCCTTAGAACTTGTTATCTATCTCTGCGGACTACAGTCCCAAGTTTGTTATGAGACCTGTCTTTTTTTCTGTGCTAATCCGTATTAATCTGTGGCAATCCCTATCTGCCAATCTGTTTGGTAAATGCGTGCAAATTCTTTCTGTTTTCCGTCTTTCGTGCTTAGTTGGAGTTTCCGATAAAAGGGCGGCTTATAGAAAGCCCTTTCCGCCTTTGGAGGATTAGGGATTGCTATCTAGAGCAAAGAGAAAGACTCTAACTTATCCAGATCAGCTAGGTCAAATCCCTGTTAAAATAAATCTGTTCTTTGTTTTTCGTGCTAATTCGCGCCTGCCCGCCGAAGGAGGGTTTATTCGTGGATGTAATCTGTCTTTTGTTCTTATTTCGTGCTCTTTTTTTGTGCTTTAGTGCTTTTGTGGCAAGTCTTTCCATCTCTGTTCCCTTTTAGTTCGCTTAGGATTTCTTAAATAATGTTTTTCAAAAGTGATAAAAACACTAACCCGTCAAAAATCTTATCCGATTTCGCAACAGAATAACTTTTACGAATAGTGTCCCCTTCCTGTTCTAAAAGGCTCTTGAACTCTTCGTTGGAAACAGATAGTTTTTCCCTAACTATTTTGGGAGTTAATTCCAACAATCTCATATTATTTTTATGGCAAAAAAGGTGGAGAATTGCCGAATTTGCAAAACCTTCTTCATCCCTGAGTTTTCCCATATATTTTTGAGGAGATTGATATACAAATAAACCTGCGGAATATTTTGTTTGAATCCTTAATAATTCATCCAAAACCTTATTATACTTTTCCCCTCTGTTTTCTACGGATTCCAAAGATACATTGCCCCTATCACCTACAACTAAATTTCCGGCGTTTATGTCACATTCTAAAAAATTGATTTTCTCTTTCTCAAATCTAAATAAAATTATTTTCATATTAAATTACCCTGTCCTTTAGGACGGGGGTAGAAGGCTAAACCCAAAAAGTTTTCCGGGCTTTAGCCCACAACTCAAGATTAAAATGATCTATGATATGTTGTATTACTAAATTGAGAATACTAAAAGTCAAGGACAAAAAAGCAACTTATAACATTTTAACCTTGAGAAAATATAAATTCCACTACCGAGCAAAACTCTTCCTGTTTAATCCGTGACTATCCGTGTAAATCCCTGCCTGCCGGCAGGCAGGCGTGGCAAAGAATCTTTCTGTTTACTCTTATTTTTTAGTTTCTTTTCAATCCCCACTCTAAAATCAAAAATCCGCATTTTTAAATCTTCACTTTATTTGTAAATCCAATAATAAAAAACACCCCTATCCCGATTATCATCGCTATAATGCCATTGCTCAACACGCCCGCAGCTGAACCCGCAATCATAAAATTATGCGCAACCGCCACCCCGGCAATCATCCCAAGAAAACTTATCCCTGAATCCGTATTGCCGTACCCTGCAAGAATGGTCTGCCTGAAAGGACATCCGCCTATCAAAACCGACCCCCAGCCCACAAGCAACATTCCCAGAAAACTTGCTATATAATTTGTATGAACTCCGGGAGATACGCCCGGCTTAAATTGTCCCAACAATAAATTACCCAGAAGACAGAAAAGGAAAAACCCAAGAATCCCACTAAACAAATGGAAATCTTTCATCAAAATAATATCCCTGATCCCACCCGCAAAACATAGCCTTGACCTCTGCGCAAAAATACCGATAAGTAATCCTGCGATAATAGAAATTACGATCGGTGCATGCCCTTTAGGAGTTAAAACAATGAAAGAAGGTTTTGCCAGAAGTAATATAAATAAACATAATGCAACAATCGGAATTATAAAACCGTTTATTTTGCTAACTTCCTGCGCTTTTCCAAGCGTAAACCCTCCCTTAAGAAATAAAGCGCCAACCCATATTCCAACGATAAATCCCAAAAGTCCGGCTAAAGCCGTCCAATCCCCGCCGGCTAACCTGCCCAACATCCTGATGGGGCATCCGAGAAAAACAAGCGCTCCCATTGCTACAAAGAAACTAATCGTGAAACGAATAATCGGGGAAGAACCGCCAATAACCTTAAACTCCTTGGTGAAAACTCCTATAATAAAAGCGCCCAAAATAAATCCTAATATCTCCGGGCGAATGTAAGAAAGTTTTTCCGTATGATGCAATCCTAATGCGCCTGCAATGTCCCTGATAAAACAAATACCGCAAACTCCCATATTAGGGGGATTTCCTAAACTTATAAGGGATGCAAACAATATCCCCAATACCCCCCCCGTAAGAAAAACCATCCACGAAATCTTAATCTTCCCCATTTCCTCCCCCTTAGTTAGAGTTTGTTTCGCTAGAAACATTAGTCTAACTTATCAGTGTTTCTGACTTAGATAGAGTTCGTGCCGAAGGCGCGTTACTCTGACTTATCCAGCTCCTCACAAACTAATTAATTATATGTAAATTATTCTTTTTCCCTTAATATAAGTTTTGCTACTTCTACGGCAACTTCACCGGTAAAAGCAATACACTGTTCCATCTGTTCCGGCGAACCGAGTTCCATTCCATTAGTTAAAACACGACAACACAAACTTTTATGACGACTCTGAAAAGTATCGTGTAGCTCTTTGGCAAGCGCCATTGCTTTATTTACTTTGTTATCCCGTGGTTCAGTCCTACCAAAAACCAATCCTACAGCCATAATCCCGCCTGAAACTGCACCACAGGTGCAACCGGCGCATCCCATGCCCACGGGAAACCCGGATGCCATAGCAATTACGTCATCCGTAATCGGCAAATCAAACTCATCCTTTATAGTCTTTACAATTGCTTCAGAACAGTAAAAATCTCCGTTACGATAATATTCCTCTGCCACACTTTTTATTCTATTAAGACTGCCTTCATTGTTCATTCTTCGCCCCCATCCTAAAACCTCAGTCCAATATGGACTACTATATTAGGCATTAAGTGCTGATAAAAAAGCAGTTCTCAAATCTTCAAGTTGTTTTTCAGCAGAGCTTGAGGGTATTCCCGGCTGGAGCCCCACGCCGCAAAAATAAGTATCATTAACAGGAAAAATCATCATAGTCATTTTAGAAGCTTCAACTATTAATTTATTCGGTGAACCACCATTTAGGTTCGTAAGTGAATTACCCAGTGTCTTCATAATGGCTGTACACTGCTGAGGAAAGTAATTAGATTCTGCCTTTGGGTCTGAGTCTTCATTGACTGCAGACACTCCCTTCTGATAATTTACCAATCCGTGACAAATGTATCCCGGGACTTTGGTAATATTGGTAACTGCTTGCTGCATTTCTTCACTGATTTTCATGTTTCCTCCTTTACAAACCTCTTGGGCTTTAGCCCTTAGAGTTTGTTATCCAGCTCATCTGGATTAGAATTTTTCTTTATAAACTAATCACTTTATCCGCCCTTAAAAACGTTTCCGATATTTCAAAGAAATTTGATACTCTCCCAACCTTTAACTTGTCTTTGAGATGAAAGAAATCCAAACAGGTTCCGCATACAAGCATTTCTATACCCATTTTTTCAAGTTCTGCCAAATTCTCTAAATGAGAAGAGCCATCAGTAACAAGCTTTACTCCGTTATTCATAAATATAATTCTATAAGGTTTTGGAGACAATTCCTTCAGCGTAGGAAAAAAAGCTTTCATCAGGATTTTACCAAGTTCGTCGTCCCCTCTTCCTACTGCATCCGAAGAAATAAACACCACTGTTTTACTCTCCTCCTCCTTATTACAAACTATCTTTTCCCCGGAAACTTTTGAGTCCACACCCTTTGTTATCTTAATATTATATATATCTTGCGTTTCCGTCAATTCAACCTTACAACCCGAGTTTTTTGCAAACCGCGATACGTTTTCAGATGCAGGTTTGTTATCAACAATAACTTCTATGACTCCATCGGTCATCCCTTCCAATGCCTTTTTAGTTAAAATTACAGGCTGAGGACATGCTAACCCGCAAGCATCAATTTTATTTGTCATATTTACTCCTTTACTTAGAGCTTGCGACATAGGAGCAGGACTCTAAGTTATCCAGCAAAGCTGGGTTATTCTTTTACAATTAGAACATTTACGGCTTTAACGACAACCTTAATTTTATCTCCCTTCTTCAAACCAAGAGATTCAAGCGACTCCTTTGTCATAACGGAACTCATTTTTGACTTATCCAAAACATCAATATCAACCTGACACATTATGCCGTCTTTTACAACCTTTGTTACCTTTCCAATTAATTGATTTCTCGCTCCGTATTTCATATCTTCCCCCTTCTTAATAGTTACTATTAGTTACCATAAGTTACTACTTAAACATATTCCCATCTTCATCTAATATATAGATTTGTCAAATTGAAAGTTTAGATATAACACTGGTATATAATATAAAAAATCAATGATTTGATAAAAGAGTTATATTTTGGGATACAAATGAAATTACTATTTAAGGGGTAGGATAAAGCGGATAGGCTGCTCCATAATTGTTTTCACCTTTTTTCCATGGAGTTCTGCAGGTGTAAATTTGTATTGCCTTACACATTTTAATGCGGCGGAATCCAATAACGGGTGAGTCGATTTTATTACTTTTGCATCAATTACATTTCCAAGAGTATCAATGATATACCTTACATAAACGGTTCCTTCTATTTCGCTTTTTCTTGCAAGGTCAGGGTATTCAAGTGAACCCTGATACAATAATTCAAGTTTATTCTCAACGTTTTCAAATGTAACAATTTTATCATATTCTTTAAGTTCGGAAAGAATTTCTTTTGCTTTGTTTCCTACTTTCGTATTGTTGCGCAACTTACTCAAATTTTTCATTTCAACATTCAAACTATCCGCTTTTGACAATAAGTAAAAACGAATATCCTCAAGCGCTTTTAAGGAATAACCGGAATTAGGATATTTATAAACCAACTCTTTACGTTTTAGAAATTTTTGTCCATCGGTAAGGGAGTCCGTAAGGGTATATGCCTTTTTTAATAATTGATACGCCTTTTCTTCCTCTCCCGTTGGTTTGACAATCTTAAAATCTATTTTATTTGAAGATATTTTCTTACTATTTGTCCCCATTGTATAATATACAACCTGCGCAGTATATGCACCTTCGGATTCCAACTCATAAGCGGTAGTTATATCTAAAATAGAACTTCTGGTCCTTTGGGAAGATATTAGTTTTATGGGAAATATTTGGTCAGGTTCTATTTTGGGTTTTAACGTATCTCCTTTTGAATTGCATAATATCAGTGGCGAGGTTAATAAAGGAAGATGAAATGTTTCCCTTTTTGTTCCTGTATTTTTAACTATATACGTAAGCCATATGGGTTCGGACAGAAGAAAAGTACTTTTGCCATCTTCTAATACTATTTTTGTTTCTAGTGTTTCTGCATTTGCATTACTGCAGATAAGATAGAATAACCCGAAAACAAATACCATTCCCTTAGCAAGTTTTGTAGTTAACATATCTAAAAATTTAGGTTCCATCGGTTATTTGTCAAGAGCTTTGATATAAATATGTGGGGTAGATGGGATGACGTCATCCCATCTACCCTAACAATGATTTATTTCAACAGAGTAAGTTTTTGGGTAGTTTTTACCCCATTTGCATTCAAAGTTAGAAAATACATTCCCGCTTTTAGTTCTTTTACGCTTAGAGTAATACTATAACTACCCGCCGATTTTTCTTCATTCACAAGGGATTTAGCATAACTGCCGGAAATGTCATAAAGAGCTAATGAAATTTTACCCTTTATAGGTATTTGGTATTTGATAATCGTGGACTTAATAAATGGATTTTGCCCTATTTTTAATTCCGCATTCCGAAATCTAAAATCTAAATTTGAATGTTCTTCCTCCCCTACCCATGTCCCAAAAGCATAAATATATCCATCCTGAGAAGTAACAAAAACCATTCCATTGGAAATAGCAGGAGTAGACGTAACATATCCCCCTGTAGTATAACTCCATAAGACATTACCCGTGCTTTTATCAAGACAATACAAATCCTTTCCATTTACATATCCAGTTCCCACATAAATTTTTCCATTTCCGCTCAATGAAGCGGCACCGACTCCGCAATGCCCACCTAATGCTCCACTTGTCCAGCTTAACACACCGCTTGTTGCGTTTCTACAGTAAGTTTTTCCGATTTCGTGCCCATAATATATTTTATCACCTTCAATAGATACGCAGGATGGGTCACCGCTGTATCCCGGTGCTGAACGCTCTGACCATATAAGTTCTCCGCTTGACGAAGCAGGAAACTCATCCATACAATACAACCACCCATCGTCCACTGAACCATATACTTTACCGTCTCCTATACTCACAGACTGGTGTGTTGTATGACTTGCAGCAGTATATTCCCATTGAAGATCCGGTGTAGAAGAAAATTCCTTATACGCATAAAATGTCGTGGGCTGGTCTCCGGCAAAAATAGAAGCTCCCACTATTACAAGACTGTCTTTAACTGCCGGGACTACCCCATGTCCATACATCAAACTAGGATTAAACGGAGTTATCTCCCATATAAATGCACCTGTATTTGCGTTCAAACACCACATATAATTCTGGTACATAGCTCCAAAAAAAACTCTATTATCCGAAACAGTAGGTCCTGCTTCAATTTTACCTCCACTGTGATAAAACCAAATAGAATCTCCCGTATTTGCATCAAGACAATACATATCCCCGCCCCAGGTACCAACATATAATTTCCCATTCACGACTGCAGGTGATGAAAATATTGTATCTTTCAACTGTTTAGTCCATATAGGAGCCCCCCCGTTATGGTCAAAACAATATACACGACGGTTAGTTGAACCAACATAAACTTTTCCGTTTACTACTGCCGGTGATGACATATGAATATATTCCCAGCTGGTTCCCAAAGCAGTTCCTATCTGATAGCTCCATCCAAGCGTACCCGTTTCCGGACCGGCATCAGTTGTAAAAGAAGTATGCGCAGCATCGTGATACATCTGCGGCCAATCTGAAGCAAAGATTAATGCCCCACTAAATTGCAAAAAGATTATTCCAAAACATACAACTACTTTTTTCATATTTCCTCCTATTATTATTTTTCTTTTGCTATTTTGTACATTTCCTCTAAAAGAGCAAGCAACTTCTTTGCATCTTTCACTGGCAGTTGTGTAGCAGGCGAATTCCCGTATATCCTATTCCAGGAAGGTAATTTTTTCAGTATCCCCCTTCCTTTATCCGTAAGTCGAACCCTTACGATTCTTCTGATTTTGGGGTCCACTTTCCTGCCGACCAATCCTTTTTTTACCATACCGTCAACAATTCCGGTAAGATTACTTTTTGTGCAAGAAAGGTGCTCTTTCAATTTATAGAACGGAACATTATCTTCTTTTTGCAAGAGCCTGAGTATTTTATTTTGTGGAGGTGTAAGGTTATGCTTTGCCGTTTTTTCTTCCCACCTTTTATATATAAGCTTTTCCATCCACATTATAAGGGAATCTATTCTTAGTGCTTCGTCATTGGAAAGCAATGTTGTTTTAGATATAAGATGTTTCTTTTTCATAATCTGATACAATATAACAATAGTTAAGTACTAAACTGTTTAACACTTAACTAAATATAACTGTGTAACTTTATTGGTTATTTGTCAAGAATTTTTTTATAAATATGTGGGGCAGATGGAATGACGTAATTCTATCTACCCTAACAATGATTTATTTCAGCAGGGTAATCTTTTGTGTGAAGCTTTTACTACCGGAGGTAAGCGTAGCAAAGTATATCCCGGATGACAAACCTTTTGTATCCAGTCTTATATTATAACTCCCGGCTTGTTTTTCCTCGTTCATCAACGTTTTTACAAGCATCCCCCCTATGTCGTAAATCTTTAATGAAACTTTGGTCTTCGCAGGTAATTGATATGAAAGTGTCGCGTAAGAAATAACCGGGTTAGGGGTAATTTTCATACTTGTTTTATATCCATTAGTCATTTCTGAAATAGCCGTCACATCTACAAAAAAAGTAACAATTGTCGTATCATTGTTTAAATTGTTATCCCCTGCATATGTTGTTACGGCTGTTAACGTAAGCGTATCCGGCATTTGTGGTAAACATCTTTTTGTAAGAATAATATTTTTTGTTTCCGTGAAATTGAGGTCGGCAACGGCACTGTCTTCATACCATCCCGTAGCTTTTATTTTTACCCCGCTAAGAGGTTTAAGCCCAAAGTTTGATACTTCCAGTATGATTTCCAGGCTATCTCCGGTTTTGTATTTAACCTGGTTTTGCGGACTTACAAATCTAGTTATCCCCGCATCGGTATCCGGCAGTGCATCAAGTAGGTTATTAACCCCCATCTTGGCAAGGTAACTGCTAACCCAGCACATATCTTCAGTATCCGGGTCTTGCGTAGTAGAAGTTATTCCACCGTCAAAATCCGTATCATAAGACAAAAGAACATCCGTAAGAAACTTGTGTCTGTTTTTATATTTTGTATCCCTTGATATTTCATACATTGCGTAGTGCGCGTTGCAATACGCTACATTCCATGCGTTGTCCCAGTTATACCCGTCCCCGCAATTACGCCATACCTGAAAAGTGTCAACATAACTCCCGTTAGTATCAATCCAGGCTTTTCCGCGTATCGTATCCTCCCGAAAAGTTGAATTGCATATTCCCCAAACTATAGTCCCGCTTGACATAGCCCACGTTTCTTCGGATAAACGCAGTTGTGTACTTAGTGTTATCCAATACATAAGCCTCTCACCGTATGTTGTTGCAGTATCCGTCCAGTTATTATTATTCCTTAACATTCCGTATTTATAAAGATTACCGGCTGCCCATCCCGTTACGAATGAGTTAATGTATTTATATGAAGGATGATAAATATTCAATGGATGACTCATAATATAATTGGCACAGGAATCCGCAAATCCATAATATGAGGAATCGCCATAGGTTTCACAATAAACTTCCGCAGCAGTAAGCGCCCACGCAGAGTTGTGAACACGGTAATAATCATACCCCACGGCACCTTCTTCTTTCCATGGCGGGTATCTATCGCAATATGTTTTTGCATTTCTGATATTAGCACTGTATTTTGCAGTATCTCCGGTAAGTTGCCCGTATCTTGCCCAAACCCATATGGCTTCAAGCGTATTATCCGTCTGTATAACGTTTGCAAGTTCTCCCGCTTCGGCTTCAATCATACCGCCAAAATTAGTGTCTGCAGGGTTCTGCACCTGCCATTTTGTAAGAAAGTCTGCGATTTGTGCAAATTCTGCGGGATAACTGTATCTTTGAGAAAGAAAAAGCGTGTCTAATATTTTATGAGTTTTTCTATTCGTATGATATCCCGGATAGTTAATCGGAATGGTTGCGTATGCAGGAGTAACCACGATTGTTCCCAACAAAAAAAGAACCGACAGTCTTATTCTCATAATCCCTTAATAGCATAACTCCAAATGCCTGTCAATAGATTTTGACTGATACGTTTGATGGAAATGATTATTTGAATTCCTACCCGCGACAGATATAATCTGATTTTCTGATAACCTGATATTCTTCACACTGATATTCTGATTCTCTGATATCCTACGGTATTTAATCTTCTAATCTCTTCATTCCAAAATCCCTGCCTACCGGACAGGCAGGCAAAATCCGCAATTACAAGTCTTTACTACTCCCCCCTCCCCGTCTTTCTCTTTACTTCCTTGTAAATATATTTCACAGGATATTTCAAAAACTTGCTCTCACAATCCTGTGAACAAAAATAATAACTTTCATCAACATATTTCAATTTTAGCGAGTGTGACTTATATACTTCCGTCCCACATACGGGATCTATGCTTCTTATTGACGTGTCCTCTTCTTTCTTTGGTGGCAACTTTTCTTCTTTCTCTTTTTTATTAAAATTAAGATTAAGATATGAACAACCAACTATCGCCCCAATTAACATATATAAAAATATGCCCGCCACCGCCTTTGCTGTTTTCTTAACCATTATTCCCCCCACAAACACCTGTTATTTATTATTCTTTTCCCTTTCGGTTCATTTACGACTTCACCTGTAATAGCAACATCCTTTAGTCCTGTTTTCTTATTTTACTAAAAGAAATTTTCTCGTTTCTCTTTGATTTCCTGCTTGCAATTCTGCAAAATAAATCCCTGAAGAAAATTCGTTGCTGTCAAAAATTACTTTGTAATCCCCTGCCGACTGTATTTTATTGACTAATATTCTTACTGCCTTGCCGGAAATATCATAAACCGTTAATTTTACATTTGTATAATCAGGTAAAGAATAAGAAATATCGGCTTTCTTATAGACCGGATTTTCAGAGATTTTTAACAAGACGGATTGATTTTTAATATCCGGGTTTTCTTCTTTTGTTATGGTTAAAACAGATTTTTTAACTCCCTGACATACCTCTACGCTTGTTGAAGACTGCTGAAAAAAAGAAATTATACTGCAATTACTCACATCCCAACTTGAGTCTATTGCAAAACTCTGTGTTATATCAGTAGAAGCTCCTGCTGCTAATGTCTTAAAAGTGCCGGCGTAAGGCAGCATATCTCTTACCACGTTATACAACATACTTTCCCCTTCCCATGAATAAGGGATATTCGTCTCAACAATCATTATATGAAGAACACCATTTAACGAACCACTCGTTATGTTGGTAACATGAGCTTCAACGGTCCCGTTTCTTGTTGATGAATTATAAGAACCTGTAAGTTCTATTGTCATTTTAGGTGCAAAAACTTTACGAAGGTCAAAATAATTTCTGCTGTCGGCATAGCTCGGACTTGCCTGAAAATTCCACCCGTCATATATTACAGATGGAGTTCCCGGAATACCATAATAAGCATATGCCCTGTCGTAAGTTTCCGTTGTTTTATAAGGGTCACCGGTACCGGAGTGAAAAGAAAGAACTGCTATTGTATCATTTGCTTCCTGTTCTAATTGATGCAGCGCCCTCGCTGTCGTTGGACAGTACGTTCAGGTAGTTGAGGTAAACTCTTCTATTACCACTACTTTTTGCATAGCTGATGCTACGTTGACCAGAGCCACCAGAATACAGGCAATTCTTAAAAAAATATTTTTACGCATATAACCCTGTTTTCGTTACCTTTTTATTATTATTTTCCCTTTGGGTTCATCCACAACTTTACCGATAACAGCAGTATCTTTTAGTCCTGCTTTATTCATTTTTGAAACCATATCATTCGCTTTATTAGCCGGAACAGATATTAACAGCCCACCCGAAGTCTGCGGGTCAAACAAAACATCCTTAATCCAATCCGGCATCTTATCAGACATTTCTACGAATTTTATTCTAAAATCCTTATTTCGATAAGCTCCTCCCGGAACCATTCCCATTTTCACAAGTTCCTCAACCCCACTAAAAATAGGAATTTTATCAACATATAGTTCTACACCAACCTTCTTTTCCCCGGTAATCATCTCGCAAATATGCCCGATAAGTCCAAAACCCGTTATGTCAGTGCAGGCGTTTACACCCGTTTCCTGCATAATTTCGGAAGCAACCCTATTCAACGCAGTCATTGACTTAACTATTTCATTTACACTTTCACTAGACGCTAAATTAGCTTTAATCGCCGTGCTGATTATTCCGGTACCCAATGGCTTCGTAAGCACTATACTATCCCCTGCTTTCGCGCCCGTATTTCTGACTACTTTATCGGGATGAATTGTTCCCGTAACGGAAAGCCCGTATTTCAATTCCGAATCCTCAACACTGTGTCCGCCAACAAGCGTCACTTCAGCTTCTTTAATTTTTTCAAGTCCACCTTCTAATATCTTTTTAAGAACGGATATGTCTAATTTACTCACGGGGAAACCTACAATATTCATCGCCACGATAGGTTTTCCACCCATAGCGTAAACATCCGAAAGAGCATTAGCCGCCGCAATCTGCCCAAAAAGATATGGGTCGTCAACTATAGGAGTAAAAAAATCTACCGTCTGCACGATAGCAATATCATCCGTTAACTTATAAACACCGGCATCCTCTGCATTCTCAAAACCGGCAATAAGATTCTTATCTTTTTTCTGAATCAACCCACACAGCGCCTTATCCAGTACACCTGGACCTAATTTAGCCGCTCAGCCACCGCCTTTGCTGTATTGTGTCAATTTAAAGTCGTCACTCATTATTCCTCCGTATTTATTAATTTTTCTTAATTCCTACCCCTAATAGATAAAAGTTGTCAGTTTCACCTATTTAATTACCCCGTCCTTTAGGACGGGGGCGTAAGTCCAAACCTAAAAATTTTTCTGGGCTTTAGCCCGAAACAAACTCGTCAAACCCCTATGCCTGCATAAATTCATTATAATACTCTTCTTGAAAACTTTTCTTCCTAATGTAGAATATCTCCATTTTGCAGAAGTCTAATGCTTCTTCATCGCATCATAAAAAGCCTGCCAAAATGGGTCTACCCTCGGATGTTCCAATTCCCTATCCTTGCCATTTTCTCTTAATATTATTTTCTCTTTGGCATTCGTTAATTCCCCAACAATTGCCGATTTAATACCTTCTTTGGATAATACGTTAACTACCTCTTGCGCTTTATGCGGTCTGCAAGAGACAATCAAAGTCCCTTCACTTATGGACTTATAAGGGTCAATCTTGAAATAATCGCATATCTCTTTTACGTTATTCTCTACCGGGATAAGTTCTTTCTCTACCCTTATCCCCAACCCGCTCGCTTGCGCAAGTTCATATAAGCCGCCCCAGATTCCGCATTCCGTAGCATCATGCATTGAACTTATTCCTTCGTCCCTGACTCCTACTTTTACCGCAGCCATAGCCTCTTTTACGACGGACATTTTATAAAACAACTCCTGCGATTGCTTGGAGAATTCACTTCCAAATTCCTTTTCAAGCAGTTTAGGAAACATAGCCGCAAATATCCCGCAGGCTTCTATCGCAGGCCCTTTTGTAATAATTATTTTATCCTTTTCTTTTGCCATTTTAGGAGTTACGTATTTGTCTTTATCCCCTATAGCCAAAACCGTAGCGCCACCAACCATCGGATAATTGCAGTTTTCATACCTCGCAGTATGTCCACAAATTACACTTATTCCAAATTTTTTACATTCTTTATGAATTGTCTCCCACATTATTTGTATCTCTTCTTCGTTTATTTCCATAGGTAAGTTAAGGTCTATTGCCATATAAACCGGAGGCAGCCCGCTTGTTACCACATCGGAAATAAGTATATGCGCAGCAAACCACGCCGCTCTCTCCCAACCATAAGCAGGAACTATAAATACGGGGTCAGTCGTTATCGCCACCGCCTGTGTCCCGATTTCTACGATTCCAACGTCTACACCATGCTGTGGGCCTACAAGTATATTCTTATTAACGGCGCCTAAACGCGGAAATATCAGCTCGTTAAAAACCTCAGGCGATATCTTGCCAATATCCGGAAGCTTTGTTTTCATCTTTTTCCCTCCCTATTTTATAAACATATATTTTGATATTCATTCAATATATAAAATTTGTCAATCTGAATTTTTAAATATTCTACTAAACTAAACACTGATATAAATCTTGACATACTTAATAATCCGAATTAAAAACTTATACACTCGGAAACAAACAAAATGATAGACTTACAGCAACTGAAAACTTTTTGCACGGTAGTAGAGAAAAAGAGTTTCACCAAAGCGCAGGAAATAGTCCATCGTACCCAATCTACAATAAGTTCTCAAATATCGGCACTGGAAAGATTTTACAATACCCCCCTGTTTGACCGTTCAGCAAGAGAAATAAAAGTCACCGAGAACGGGAAAATATTATACGAATACGCCAAAAAGATTATTGAACTTGTAGAGAAATCCAGGAATGCCATAAATTCATCAAAACAGACTCTACAGGGCGAGTTACTCATCGGTGCCAGCACAATACCCGGAACTTATATATTACCCGAAATTTTAAGTGTTTTTAAGAAAAAATATTCTGAAGTCAATATCTCTATGCAAATCACCAACAGCAAAGACATAATTAATAAAA
The DNA here is from genome assembly GCA_028716385.1 of bacterium. Classification (GTDB taxonomy): domain Bacteria; phylum Hydrothermota; class UBA3073; order JACQXS01; family JAQTXJ01; genus JAQTXJ01. Next base: position 46,870 of record JAQUPX010000003.1, read on the forward strand.
TAATTGAACATACGCTGGAAATAGGAGTAGTCGGAGAAAAGCTAAACGACAACCGTCTTGAATATATAAATATAGCAAAAGACAGAATCGTTCTTGTTGTCCCGCAAAATCATAAATGGGCAAAAATATCAAGCATTAAACTAAAAGACATTCAAAAAGAATCTTTCCTTTCGAGGGAAGAAGGTTCGGGAACCAAAGCAACGTTGGAATCCATTTTGAAAACAAAAGGCATAACTAAATTAAACACTTCCATAAATTTGGGAAGCACCGAAGCAATAAAAGAAGGAGTAAAGGCAGGATTAGGTCCGGCTTTTATATCCGAATGGGCAATCAAAGACAAGTCATTAAAAACAATTACCGTCGAAAACCTTGATATTGTACGTCACTTTTATATTGTATTCCTAAAAAACAGCGTAAAAAACAATATCCTAGAAACTTTTATAAAATTTATTAAAAAAGATTATTCTTTATCCTGAGTTTAACTTTTTCCTCTCCTGTTTCTTATCTTGTTTGGGATTTGGATTTAATTTTCTACTCTTATTTTCTTCTCTGTTCTCTACCTACTGCCTACTTCCTACTGTCTACTGCCTACTTCTTATATCTTTCTATCTATTTCTACACTTTTTTCTTTTAACGTATACACTTCTATTTTATCTCTCTGTGAATATTTCCCTGATTTAAATTCTTTTTTATTTTGTAGTTTATCGTATGTGTTTCCGGAAATAAGTATCTCCCCCGGAAGCGCCATTTTCTGTAAATGTCCCGCAATATCGGTTATTTTACTGAATACTACGTTATCTCCCTTTTGCTGGTCTTCAACAATTTTTCCCGTATTCAACCCCAGACGAACGTTAAAAGGCAATTTGAGAAAGTTTGTTGTTTTATTGAACTTGTCCAAACCATCTAATAATTGCTGAGCACCGGCAATCGCTTTATTTACGTCTTCAAACAAGTACATTGCTTCGTCACCTGCCCTACTTAACAGCCTCCCCTGGTTATTCTGGATAATAAGGTCTGCAAGTTTCCAGAACTCCGTAAAAGAGAAAATAATGTTCTCCTGTAATTCATTCTGTTTCAACGCTGTACTTTCTACAATATCTATATCCATAGCTGTTACTTCGTGGATAAACTTCTTTTGTATATGCTCACTCAAAACGTTTTGCATTTTCAAAGATTCTTCTAGAGATAATTTATCAACGCGTATATTTCCTCCTGCAACAGATTGCGGAGTCACATTATCACTAACGGCAACTTCTTCTCCGTCATATTCTGTCGGAGGAGTTGCGCGACCTGCTATCCAAGTCATTAGTTCCCATAATACTAAAATCACTAATATTATTGGCACACCTACGTATAAGAATGTACTTAAATCAAAATTTACTTTTCCCGGGTAAATCGTCATTACTATTAAATCTAACAAAACAACTAATCCCGCTCCCGATAATACGCCCGTTAAATCAAGCCACCATTTCTTTTCCCTTATAAATAATTCTATATAATAGCTTATCATTCCCCAGATAATTGCCTGAAAAATTATCAGTGGTTGAGCTAAAAGAAACTTTCCCGAATTTGTTATTATTTTATAAAAATCATCTACGAAGAAACTATTCGCTTTAACTTGAAACCAGCTGAAATTATAGAATAAAAGTGGCAATTCCTTTAAGGAATAGAATTTATAAACAGGCGTCCCGACAACTAAATATCCCATAATTTCTTGCTGTGTAATTATCCCCAGAATACAACACCAGAAACATGCAACTCCGGCTATTACCGGACCCTTATTTTTCAACAGCAAAGGTGCGAGTATTACGATTAAAAATTCAAGGGGAATATGAGTTTTAAACGAAACAGAAGTAGCTAAAAACGATGTCCCCGCCACCAATAAAAACATTTCGGGAAAATCAGAAAACCAAATCGTTATTATTAAGAAACAGAGAGCAACAACTATATAGCATAAAAAAAGTTCTATAGAATGATAAGCGATTGTTATGCTAATCGCACTCATAGTAAGCACTGTGGCAAACCTGATAAACTTCCATCCTATCAGGCAAATTATCAAACCAAAACAAAGGCTCCACCAATTTGGGAAATACGGGAACACGTTAAGGGATAAAAAAGTTATCACTCCCAACGCAGCAGCAATAAGAAACCCTTTCATTATAGTTTTACTATATCTAATTAAAATTCATATTGTCAATTATTTTATAAAAATGCATCCTTCTTTTATATTCAAACTATTTATCATGTTTTTTGCTTTTCGTATTTTCTTGATCCTGTAAATCCTGTCCTGTTTTTCTGTTTCATGTTTTTCTTTTCTTTGCGGCTTTGCGTGAGATTTTCTGTTCTTTCTTTTTACCCCCGGATTTCCTTTTTTATCCGTGTATATCCGTGTCTGGAGTTTACCCCGCATATGTATTGTGCGGGGTGGTGAGACTTGTTTGTTCTTTGTTTAGTAGAATTTGATACTTCTGTTTTAGAAGTAACAATATGTTACTATAAATTACAGTTCTTACTATGAGTTACAGTTCTTACTATAAATTACTATAAGTTACTATATGTTACTATTTATTACAATTCCCAATTTTTTTAGTGCCTTAGTGTTTTTGTGGCAATTATTTATTCTTCCCAATATTTTCTTGACATAAACACTATATTAAACTAAATTGACAGTTTACTATGGTTATGCCAAGGTAGCTCAGTCGGTAGAGCACTAGACTGAAAATCTAGGTGTCGGCGGTCCGATTCCGCCCCTTGGCATTTTTCATAAGAAGCCTTTAGAAATATTACTACTATAATCCCGAGTCCGTTGCGGGAAATATTTGATATTTAATATTTAATTTTTGATTTATCTCTGCCGGCGTGGCTCAGTGGTAGAGCAGCGGTTTCGTAAACCGCAGGTCGAAGGTTCGATTCCTTTCGCCGGCTTACCTTTTGGGATGTTCAAAATCACTTTGTGCCAATTTCTAAACTTTTATATAATATATTTACGGATTCCTGAAGATGAAATTATAACCATCCTGTTTTCTTCGTGGGTTCCTTTTTGTATGTCTTGAAGGGGGATGATAAGTTTAGTTCTAATATTTGGCAAGAGGAAAAATTAATTATTGAGATAAACTTCAATTGGTTATAATTACCAAATAACCTTAATTTTTATAAATCTTGTGCTTTAATATTACCTTTGTATTCTATGAGATGACTAGGTATCCAAGAAATAAACTCGGACTTTTCCTTCTTCGGAATCCATTCTCCTTTTTTGTCCTTTGGAGCAATAAGCCATTTAGTTGACAATAAGTAACAACATTTTCTGGACCTAGTTAACGAAACAACAAATTGACAAATTTCTACATCTGAAATATTTACCTTATCCCTCGGTAAATCTCCATTGTTCATTCCCACTATAAACACATATCCTGCTGAAAGCCCTTTACATCCTTTATAGGAGGTAAGAATAATTATTGGCTCTGTATCTAAACATCTTTCTGTTTCTTTCTGTTCTTTTGGAGTAAAATAGTTTAAAATTTCCTCGGAGGAACTTCCTAATATTCTTTGAATATGCTCTAAAACTTCCATAGAAGGACTTATTCCTTCTTTTACCTTTTTTAAACATTCAATGATTTTTTGGTGTATGCCTATAAAGTCGCTATTCAACAATTCTTTAATCTGCGTTCCTTCTTCAGATTTTGTGATTACATCTCTCAATTTCTCTGAATCAAAATATTCGACTAATATTCTCCATCCTAGGTTGGATTGTTCATCTTCTATTAATAATTCATATGCATTAATGGGACCATAAGTTGTCCCCTCACTTGGAGAATAAGAGACTCTACTATACTGTTTTGAAATAAGTTTGTAGATTATTTCAAGATATTGTTTCGGTCCCGTAATAAGAACCGTAGGATATCCTTTTTCACTACTGTTTGACAAAATGATTTCTTCCTCTGGAATATTCATTATTTCTTTTTGTATATATTGGGCAAGCACTTGAGCTGTTGAAATTTGAACTGCAATTATATGAGGATACTTTAGACTATCTTCTTCTTTGTCATCCCAATAACACTCATATTTTTTAGGTATTCTGCCTTTTAGACTCCCTAATTTTTCGGCATTAATAGTAATTTCATTTACGGCATCTACTATAACTTTTGTGCAACGTGTACAAAAAGGTAGCGGAAATTTATCATACTGCCCCGAATAATATTTCCCCCTAATATATTCGGGTGAGGAGGACCGCTCATCATATATAGCCTGATCGTCATCCCCTACAATTAATATGTTTCCTTTTTTTTCAAGTTCATCAATAAATGCGACCTCTAAAGGATTAAAATCCTGAAATTCGTCAATTACTATTTGATTAAAATTAGAAAAAATATCTGGTCTTTTTCGTAATATTAGCAGTAACCTGTAAACAGAATCATTAAAACCCACTGCTTTATAGTAATCCCCTCGATTTAAATAAAATTCTATTTCAGGACTTGTTTCTTTTAGTTCTCTAAATTTAATATCAAAATTATTTAAATTTCTATTAAGTATTTTAGAGTCTTCTTCTATAATTTTTGTGAGGTAAGGACATAATTCAACTCTTCCTTTTCTTTCGTGGAGTATTTTTTTACAATAAGCGTGAAATGTTTTAACTTCTGCATAATTGCTTAGTTTTAAATTTAATTCTTCAACAAGCTTGCGTATAAAAGTCATAGCTAAATTATTACCCTTATAATTTTGCTTTAATAATTCACCGAAAGTATAAGTTTTCCCTGTGCCTGCTCCAGAGACAATAATTTTTTTCTTGGCCGTTGAAGATAAAATATCCTCTAAACATTTTTTTCTCCCGTCTCGCTGTTCTTTTTTTATTTTTTCATCCATATCTATTCCCCTTGCAAATTCTCCCACTTCCCCTTCTCCACTCTTTTCCGCCTTCTCCTAACAATCTTCTACTGAACCTTCAAACAATCTATATCTATTTGTAGTTTTGTTACAGAACTTTTAGTTACAGTTGCAGACAATATATTTTTTCCCGATACCACAGGAGCAAGGATCATTTTTGCCTATTTTTACACTCATTTTATGTTTTGTTCCTCATTTTCAAGTTCAGATAAAATTTCAGACATATTTTTATTCTTACTAAGTTCCAAGACTTTAAAAAGTAGTTTTTCATCTTTGAGTAGTATATTTAAAAATGATGATATGCCTTGATATTGTTTATATACCAAATCAATACAAAATTTCGCCTCTGTGTATAATATATCTTTCGGAGAAATTATTTTTCCTTCTTTATTAATCTCCACGTAAAATCCCAGTTGTTTACGTTTTTCAATTCCCTTAAAATGATTCATACCTTTTTCAACTTTACCGTATCCTTTTGTCCCTAATCGTCCCATAAGTTCCATCTTACGCTTATTTTCCCGGATTACTTTATTCTTTTCTTTATTGCTTTTTTCGGAATTTTTTAATTTACTAATCATATCTGCAAAAGGAGAAATTGCTGTCACCAATAAAGTAGTAATTTCAGATATAAACTGTTTGAAATTATGATTGTATATATCATTTTTTTTGATATACATTTCCATTCCCATTATTTCGTAAAAATAGATAAGTGCTTTTGATACTTCTTCTGATGCTAACACTGCAAGACTAAACCCGTGTCCATAACTCTTTTTTGAAATAAGGATTCGGGCATCGTCAATAAACTGTTTAGCGTTTTGCAAACAGAGTTTAGTTGCTTCAACAAGAGTTTCCTTTGGATGGACTATATTAGCCTTTCCCTGTGGTTTTAACACAGTTACTTCATCTTTTTTTTGCATTTCCTCCATATTTCTCCTTTTCTTAAATATCAAGACTATGAAATAATCTATTACTATTAAAATATCTCCCTGTCAAGGGGTTTCTGTCCCCTGTCGGTAGAAATAAAAACGCTCCCCCGGGAACGATGGGGAAGCTCGATTGCGTTTCTAACTAACTATTTTCCACCCTCCCGGCAACTAATTCCGAGGGTTCAATCTATTTCAATTTCTCTTTAGTACAATCAAAAGAAAGTACAAAAGCCCTTCTGTGTTTAGCAGAAGAGCTTCGGTTGTTGTTATCTTTTTACTTCATCAATATGAGTTTCTTCGTTTCCTTATAGTCACCTGCTTTGAATTTGATAAAATAAATTCCTTCACGAAGCTCCCCCTCTTTTATATTAACCGTGTAATAGCCCTTTTCTTTGACATCCGAATAAAAGTTTTTAACCAATCTACCGGATACATCATAAATCTTCAAAGAAATATTCGCTTTTTCAGGTAAGCCATACTTAATTATAGTACTCTTCATAGAAGGATTTGGAGATGGTGAGAATAATACAAATTTATCAGGGAATAAAGATTTCGCTTCTGTGCCTACACTTACTATTACAAACTTAACTGGTTCAACGTAAGAGCCTTCATCAGGGTCATCAGAAGAAATCGTAAGAGAACCAAGATGCGTTCCACTTCCAAGCCCGGCGTGATTAACTATTACAGTAACACTCTGAGAGCTACCAGGCGTAACCGTAAAACTTGTAGGAGCTACCGAAGCAATCCATGTTTGGTTCTTAGTAATATTACTTACATGCAAATTTGCCCAACCATCGTTTCTGACCGTCATTGTTTTTGAGGTGTCCTGGGGTCCCCCATAAGACACAATGGCACGAATGAAATAAGTTCTATTAAGTGTGGTGCTCCAAGAAGAACCATTATAATTCCATGCTCTACTGTTAGATATATCAGTTGCCCCAATAGATGCAATAGTATCTATCATATTAAATCCCGCAATAAAATCACTAGTCACATGTATATTATAAGAAGAAACATCTGTTGTATTCCACCCCTGTCCAATTGAAGACACATTGCCCGTTTCTAACAACTGACTCCCAGGAGCACTCCCAGTCCAGTTATAAAGCCCTACCTTATATGTCTGAGCTTTTCTACAGTATATCTGAATAGCCATTATCTTACAAGCCTGTGTAGGACTCATACGAGAAGCCATCCTTTTCCCAGAACCCCACCAATAAGACACCGTAAACGTTCCACTATCATATATAAGCGTGTCAAGGGCATCTTTAGAAGACAAGGATGCAAAAATCAATTCAGGTTGTTCATTTTTTTCAACTACCATTAAAGGAGCGGATTTTTTACTTTCATTAACTTTATATGCAGGGGCATTATAGGTTTCTTTTAATGGAGAAGAAAGATTCTTTTTTCCACTATAATCCCATAAAAACCTTAAGGTATCTTCGGTTACCGCTATATCTGGCAGACAGTCGTTTATTACTGGAGTACGGTATAGTCTAAATGCACTGTAAGGATTATCGGTAAATCTTGAGTAAAAGACTTCACAACGATCAGCATTTCTTGCAATAGGAAAGGGGGCATCTTTTTGAGAACACAGGGTGTCACAGATAGGAAATTCTTTTATTACTTCTCCGGAAGTATCAACAAAAGCCCCGTAAATATCATAAGTTAAAGAGTCGTTTCTCTTGTCTTTCCATGTGATTATATATTTTTGTCCATCCCAAACCCCACAGATTGAAGCCGTTTTTTGGGAGTTACAAACAAGAAAATAAGAAAGAGTATTTCCCTGAGGAGTAACATGTTTTCCACATATATTACCGCTACCATCTTGATATAGGACTAAATAATTTATCCCATTGAATAATACAAAAGGAGATGTACCAATAGAGTTTATAGTAAATGGAGAAGCATCTATTATAGTTCCTGTTGGAGAAATTCTTTTACCTAATATTCCGCTCCCTGTTTTTTGGTATACAACTAAGAAATTAGTTCCGTCAAATGCAATGTCAGGGGAACTCACATCATGATTCTGGTCGCTACCCAAGGTAATAATCAAAGAAGAATCATCAGCAACAACTCCAGAGGTATCTACTCTAATTCCACGGATGCAGTACCCACTTAATGGGTATCTTCCATCTCTCCATACTAAAAAATAGATTCCGTTTCCATAAGCTATTTGCTTGGCATCTTGATAGCCTCCCTCTGTACAAATAGGGAACCCACTTGGGTTTAACACAGTCCCGTCTTTTTTAACCCGCATCCCATGAATATCTGTATAAGTATAGCCTGAAGGATTCTCTTCATAAGCAACTAAATAATTATTACCATCAAATGCAATGGAATAAGACACTAAAAAGGAATCCACTCCAGCAGTAAGATTAATGCTAGTGTCTAAAACATTTCCCAAAGTGTCTAAATGGCATCCATAAATATCATTAGTATTAGTTCTATTTTCTTCCCAAATCATAAAATATTTTTCACCATCAAAGCATCCTGTGGGCGAACTTTGAGTCTGGACAGCATATGATAAAGGAAAGTTATTAGTGTCAATTGCTGTTCCTGTAGAAGTTATTCTATTTCCAAAAATCCCGACCTCTAATCCTCCTACTGATTTAATATTTTGTGACCCCGCTATAAAGTAATTACTTCCATTAGAAGTCGCAATATAATTACTGAGCCATCCTATTTTGTCAGAAGAAATGTTAGCAAAACTCCCGGAGGGTTGAACAATAACACCTCTTGTCCCATAGAACCCCGCTAACACAAGCCAATTTTGTCCATTTGAAGCAACTTGTGTTGTCGAATTTCCTGCCCCTGTCCCCAAGTCAATACACTGAATAACAGTTCCATTGGTACTTACGCGTTGCCCTTCAAAGTAGTATGGATCGCTTGCATAACAGCCTGTAACTAAATAATCTGTTCCATTAAACCCAACAGAAAGACCAGCACTATAAAGACCATCTCCATAGGGAATTTCTTTTACTGTATCAATGACTTGTAAGGACGAATCCATCATTATTCCAAATTTGGTAGTTACGAGAAGATAAGATTTGTTTCCATACGCTATTGAAAAATTTGTACTTCCAGAATTAATTTTAATAATAGGAACAGGAGCAGAGTCAACTAAAATTCCATTTTTATTTACTCGACTGCTATAAAAAATAGAATCATGAGAATTTTGCCATATCACTATATAATTTTTCCCGTCAAAAATAGCAGAAACATCACGAGGATATTGAAAATTAATATTTGCATCTACTTCTATAGGAATTGGTGTAGACGTTTTAATTACTCCATTATTATCTACTATTAATCCATAAATATCACAAAAAGTATTAGAAGTCCCAGGATTATAGAGCACTCCATAGGCAATAAAAAAATTGTTGCTATCAGAAGTAACTGAATAACGAGAACAGTTTTCTCCATCCACCTTTAATTTGAGACCCAATGTATCAAGCACTGTCCCCGAAGGCGTAACTCTTGTTCCATAAAGTTCATATATGCTATTTATATATTGCACCCCCCTCCTTTGATCCTGCCAAATCACAAGATAATTTGTTCCGTTGAAAGAAATCTTAGGACTCCCCCTTGCCTTATCTGGAAAAGTATATATTATTTTAGGATCTACCATTTGTTCTGGTAGAGTTTTAGCAGAAGATAAGAAATTTATAATATACATCAAAATAATTAAGCTATTCATCTTTCCTCCTAACTTAAAATAATATTTCAATACAACTAACAATTAATATTCTCAAAACCTATCTTTGTCAATCTTTAATGCCAACTTTTTTCATTCATTCGGTGAATCAAAAAATTGAGGGGATAAAATCTGGTGCCAAATATAGTTCTATTTACTAGGGTTACCGTTTTCTAATTAATTGGATAATCCAAAATATGCAGAAAATGGGTGCAAAGAGAATTACCCATAATACTCCCCATCTAGTTTTTTTTCCAGTTGAAGAAAGAATAGCATAAGTTATTATAGTTAGGAGAACACCTGCCCAGTATACCCCTGCAAATATACCTGCTATTCCAGACTGATGTTTAGCTAGGCAAATAAACACTGCAATAAGACTGGAGGAAAGAATACACATACATATAATTTCCATTGTTTCAGGTATCATAATTCCTTTACATTTTTCATTTGGGATAAGAAAGATTTCATATTTAGCACTATCAATAGACATCATTCCATCTACATAAAATCCATTTTTCTGTTTCTTCCAATTCATCACTAACGTAACATGCCTTCCCTCAGAAAGAAGTGATTCGCATTCTGATATTATTGTATCATCTACAGCATCGTATTGTTTATGAAATGAAAGCTTATTTATTAAATCAATGGTTTCCCCAATTGTATCAGATGTTACAATGAGAACTTTCCCTTCATATTTTTCTATCAACTTATCAATTTCTTGTGCAATCTCTTCAACTTTTGCTCCCTTGTCATTCATTTCTTCCCCCTCCCGCCAGTATATATATGTATTCTACGCTTTAAGTTTTGACTACTTATTATACACAAATGCTTCTGCTTTTTGCATTGCTTCTCCTGCAGAGGATGCCTTTCCAACATGTGTTCCACCACCCCAGCTACCAAAAGAGCCCAGGGAATATACATAAACATCGTGACTAACCGCATCCCACTTAACCTGCCAAGGATGACCACTGCCAGATTTAACCGTTCCTATTTCATTTGCTGCCATTTCCCCTCCTAGTTAAAATTATCTTTTAACAAGACGAGTACTCAATATTCTCAAAACCTATCTTTGTCAATCTTTAAAACCTTTTTTCATTCCTTCTGTAAATCAAAAATTTGAGAATAAAATTTCTGTGACATATCTGTGCCATATGAAACTAAAAACCTCTAAAATTATAAAAATCATAATAAATATAACAAATGGATTTTAGACAGAAATAAGAGGAATTTAGGGGAGAATTCAAGTCCTACTTATGTTTACGGTTTTCCTTCTTTTCGGTTTTGTAAACCGCAGGTCGAAGGTTCGATTCCTTTCGCCAGCTATCTATCTGCACTATCTACACCCCCTCAATTCTTTTTTTCTTGACTTTTTTAATTTTCATATAAATATACTACAATGAAAGAAGGTCTTACCTTTGATGATGTTCTTCTTGTTCCCAATGCATCCGATATTTTGCCTGCCGACGTATCTCTAACTACTCAATTTACATCCAAAATCAAGTTATCCATTCCTATCGTTTCCGCCGCTATGGACACAGTAACCGAATCAAAAATGGCAATAGCTCTCGCAAAAGCCGGCGGGATTGGAATCATTCATAAAAATATCAGTATTGATGAACAAGCAAAAGAAGTCGAAAAAGTAAAACGACATGAAAGCGAAATCGTCGAAGACCCAATAACAGTCAATCCTCACGATAACCTCCAGGATGTCAGGCAATTGATGGAAAAGTACCATATATCCGGCTTCCCGGTAGTTGATAATAAGGGCAGGCTTGTCGGAATACTCACAAAAAGAGACATAAGATTTGAAACCAATCTTTCTAAATCCGTAAGTAAAATGATGACCAAAGAAAAACTCATAACTCTAAAATATGGAACTCCGATAAAAGAAGCGATAAATTTATTAAATCAATATAAAATTGAAAAATTACCCGTAATAGATAAAAACAGGATATTAAAAGGACTCATTACACTTAAAGACATTACTCAAAAAGAAATTTTCCCTTACTCAACAACGGACAAATCCGGAAGACTTCGCGTAGGCGCCGCTGTTGGCACGGCACAAAACACCCTTGACAGAGCAAGGGCACTTGTAGAATGTGGATGCGACGCTATAGTCGTTGATACCGCACACGGACATTCCAAATTCGTTATTGATACGGCAATAAAAATAAGAAACTTATTCCCGGATATTCAACTTATCGTCGGCAATATCGCCACAACGGCAGCTACAAAAAGACTTTGCGAAATAGGCGTAAATGCAATAAAAGTAGGCATAGGACCGGGTTCTATATGCACAACACGAGTAATTGCAGGCATAGGCGTTCCTCAAATCACGGCAATCATTGACTGCGCAGCCGCTTCTAATGTCCCAATCATTGCAGACGGCGGAATAAGATGGTCAGGCGATATGGTAAAAGCCCTTGCTTCTGGCGCATCAACCTGTATGATGGGAAATGTTCTTGCCGGAACTGATGAAGCCCCGGGAGAAACAATCGTATATGAAGGGAAAAGATATAAACAATACAGGGCAATGGGCTCAATAGGAGCTATGGAAAAAGGCTCAAGCGATAGATATTTCCAGGAAAAAGCCAAAAAATTCGTCCCCGAAGGCGTTGAAGGCAGAGTCGCTTACAGGGGGAAAGTTTCCGAAATCATATATCAACTTGTAGGAGGAATGAAAGCAGGACTGGGATACTGTGGAGCAAAAGACATCAAAACATTATGGAAAACTAAAGAATTCATAAAAATTACATCCGCAGGATTAAAAGAATCCCATCCTCATGACATAATCATAACTAAAGAACCTCCTAATTATGAAACCCAATAAATCAAAGATTAACCCTAAACTGTTATGGAATCCTGCCAATCTTTCATCTTCTGACTTTGAATTTACATGGGATTTGATAGTATTGCTATAGTCCAAAACAAGAAGATTTGATCTGTATTTCTAATTTTTAATATTTGATTTTTAATTTGATACTGGAGGAACTATGAAAATTACACCCGTAGAATTAAAAAATATTGAATTCAAAAAAACAATGCACGGTTTTGACCAGAAAGAAGTTACATCTTGCATTGAATCCGTAGCCCAGGCTTTTGAAGAACTTGTAATTGAAAAAAATAACCTTGTTGAAGAACTAAAAAAATATAAACAAAAAGCTCAATACCAGGAAAACATATCTACCGAAATACAGGATATGCTCAATAAAGCAAAAGAAGAAGCTAATTCAATTCTTGAAATGGCTAATTCCGAAAAACAAGCCATTCTATCTGAAATATCCTCACTGAAAAACGAACATTCCGAATTTATTGCCCAATTTAAGTTTCTGCTCAACTCTTATATGCTGACGATTGATAAAATGGTCAATAAATAGCAAATCTAAAACCGGAACAATATGAACAGGCTACTAAACACTGATATTTCCACACTTAACCAAAAACTTAAAACCCGCGAAATAACCTGCACAGAACTTATTACTGAGACATTTAATAATATCCATAAAAGTAAACTAAATTCATATATCACTCTTATGGAAGAATCCGCACTCAAAAAAGCTTCTTCCCTTGATAAAAATTCTGATTTCAACCATCTCTTAACGGGAATTCCCATCGCAATAAAAGATAATATATGTATTCGTAACTTTCCTACAACCTGCGGTTCCAAAATACTTAAAGATTTTATTCCTCCTTATAACGCAACCGTAATAGACAAATTGGAATCACTTAATGCTATATTTGTAGGCAAAACGAACCTTGATGAATTCGCAATGGGTTCCTCTACCGAAAATTCCGCTTTTAACCCGACTCTTAATCCTTATAACCCAAACCTTGTTCCCGGTGGTTCTTCAGGTGGCTCTGCTGCCACTGTAAAAGCAAACGAATCAATTTGCGCTCTTGGTTCGGATACAGGCGGCTCAATCAGACAACCCGCTGCATTCTGCGGAGTCGTTGGATTGAAACCAACATATGGACTCGTATCAAGATACGGTCTTGTCGCATTCGCCTCTTCTCTAGACCAGATAGGCCCAATTACTCATTGCGCAAAAGATTCTGCTATCCTTCTCGACGCTATCGCGGGAGAAGACCCAAAAGACTCAACCAGTCGTAATTCTAAACAAACAGGACAATATTTCAACAAACTAAATCCTGAAATTAAAAATCTAAAAATCGGCATTCCAAAAGAATATTTTGTTGAAGGAATTGCCCCTGAAATTAAAGAGAAAATTCTCTCTACTGCCAAACTTATGGAACAGTCGGGAGCCGTATTATATGATATCTCCTTACCCAATACCGAATATGCTATTGCCATTTATTATCTAATCGCCACGGCAGAAGCTTCTTCAAATCTTGCAAGATATGATGGCGTAAAATATGGTTATAGAATCCCGGAATCGGAAAACTTAAAAACAATGTACGAGTTTACAAAAGAACAGGGTTTTGGGAAAGAAGTCAAAAGACGAATAATGCTGGGAACTTTTGGCTTACAATCGGGATATTATGACGAATACTACAATAAAGCCTGTAAAGTAAGAAATCTTATAGCATCCGACTTTGAAACTGCTTTTAAGAAAGTTGATATTATCTTAACTCCCTCAACACCAACATTACCATTCAAAATCGGGGAACGAATAACCGATCCTTTGCAAATGTATTTAAGTGACATTTTTACGGTTAGCGTAAATCTTGCAGGTTTGCCGGCAATATCTTTCAAATGCGGAGAATATAATGGATTGCCTATAGGAGCCCAATTAATCGGGAAACCATTCAGCGAACAACTACTTCTAAATACCACGTACGCTTACGAACAAATAACTGCAATTTAATTTTCAATTACCTTCCTGCATCTTTTTACATATTCTTCGTTCAATCCACCCAACCTAAATATTATTACCTCGTTTACTCCGAATTCTTTTACTATTTTCAAATCTTCTTCAAGTTCATCAGGAGTAAGAATTGGTTCCGAACCGCCCACCCCAATAGCCGTGCAGCCTAACCCCATCTTAAACCTATTACCGTATTTTTTTATCCCAATTTCACAGAAATTTCGTAGCTTTTCAACCATCCCCTTCCTATCCAATTTCCCTATGAGACTCGTATATACCATTTTTGCAACGGTTGCCGTTTCACTCTCATAAGTAAGTCCCCAGAATTTCAACCGTTTTTCTATACCCGGTAATTCAATAAGTACAAGCTTATGGCCGTTCGTATCTACAAACTCTTTTATAAATCTCTTATTTCTAAAAAAGTTCAATGATTCCGTAAAATAAAGATGTTTTGCATGTGTCGGGTTTTCTAAATCCAACATAAGTTCAATCTTTTCATTTCTGACTTCATTCAACACCCTTTGTAATGCTCTCCTTTTTGTAAATGGAGAAATCCAGTACCCTTCATCGTTTTTCAGGACAGGCCAGTAAACAAGAGGTATTTTTAACTTTTTCTCAAAATCACGAAACTCACTTAAACTATGGGATACTATATAAATTTTTGTATTAAAAGATTCGGGAATAAGTTTGATTTTCTCAAGATTCTCATCCGTAGGAAACTCTTCAAAAAAACTTATATTCATATTCTCTAATCTTTCCGTTATCCGGACACTGTTAACAATTCACTAAATACGGTTCTATTTTCTTTTTTAAATCTTCTGCCGGCATTGCTCCAATCATCTGTTCTACAAGTTTTCCATCCTTAAAAATAATCAATGTTGGTATGCTTCTTATCCCATAAGTCTCCGATACATTAGGGCTATCATCTACATTAGCTTTACATACTTTAATTTTCCCTTCGTATTCCTGGGCAATTTTTTCTACTATCGGCCCAATCATCCTGCACGCGCCACACCAGGGCGCCCAAAAATCTACCAATACTGCAAGTTTTGGATCCTTTATACCTTCATTGAAATTGGAATCCGTAAGTTCACACATCGTTCCTCCTCGTGTTATTGTTTTAGTCAATTATAGAATACTCTATTTATATTTTCTTTAATACCTTATACTGTCAAAAAGTCAACCTGTTTTTCAATAATGTTTATATAATTAGGAAACACCTGCCTTCGTTAGGCTGGGATTTTCGCAGATAAACAGAATTAAGGACAGAGCATAAAAAAACAACAAAAACATTATCTTCCTGCGGTAGGCAGGAATTCCCACTGTCACTCCGCCTGAGGCGAACGGGATCTTCGACTTACGCCATGCCTATCGGCAGGCAAGCGGGAATGACAAAATCGGGAGCAAAAAGAAAGGGCACGGTAACACCGTGCCCCTACGAACAGAAATTATAACCGTTTGTCTTATTTTTTTACCGGTATTTGTATCTCTGTTAAAAGTGAATCTTCCGGAACTTCCTGGGGAGAATTCAAATAAAATTCTCTTCCCGGACCGTCGGGTTTATATCCATTCTTAAATATCCATTTGAATAGTCCTCCCCATGAAGGACCAACTTTACTATACGCACCTTTATGCACAAGAAAAGCCACTTCTACCGCCGGTATTTCTTTTATCTTTACATCCCCTGTAATTTTTTCTGCAATACTATCTGCTACTAGAGTTATTGGAACACACACGTCATATCGACATTTTTCCGGCGCTACCTTTTTGGGGTCATCATAATAAACTCCAAAAGGCGCTCCTGCAGTTTGAATACCATTTGTTCCTGCATACTGGAAGAGCATTCCCATCGCATTTCCTATATCGGAAAAATTTCCCTGTTTCTCAACAAATAATACCTGCATTTTATCCACAGTTTTAACCTGGACATCAGGCAGGTTAGAAGCACATCCCGCCACAAACAAAACGGCTGAAACCGCACAAAAGAACTTCAACATCCTTCCCCCCTTTATTAATTTATAATGTGTTATAAAACTCCATTTTAAGTAACTCTTTTTTTACACTTGTCAATTAATTTTCAAGGATATCATTTCAATTTGTCACTGCCCTATTGCTAACAATAATGATCCCCATACTTTTTTTACCTTAGCTCTCAAAGCACTTAAACTTGAGTCATTATCAATAATTATATCTACGAGTTTATCACACTTATCCTGACCATAATTAACTATCTGCGACTTCATAATATTATCTATAATTTCTTTGTTATACTTTAATCTTTTTGTCCTCTTTTGCCTGCTCTCATAACTTGACGTTACAACAATAAGCCTATCAAACCACTCCTCTATTTCCCATTGATATACCAATGCGCAATCTACTATTTTAAGGATATCATCAGGTATTTTCAGGATACGATTTTTCAATTCTTTTATAAGTAAAGGATGAATAACAGAATTTAATAATTGTAATTTGTTTTTATCGTTAAAAACTATTTTTCCCAATTTTTTCCTGTCTATCTTCCCTCTTGTTATTATTTTTTCACCAAACGTATCTATAAGTTTTGCTTTCTTTTTTTCAAGGATTTCCCAGCCAAGTTTATCTACATTTATGATTTCACCTTTGCTGAATTCTTTTAAAAACTTAGCAACTGTGGACTTTCCTGTCCCTATATCACCTGTCACGCCAATAATCATATTACCTCAAATCAAATATTAAAAATATTAACGGTTTTCTCATCATTCCCACAATATTTTTTTCTTTTTGTATACTACTCATAATCCTTTTCACTTTTTTTGTATTTTCCAATCATACTGGTATGTTACTACAATAGATGGAATATAATAAATCCCTCTAATATTTTTATCAAGAGGAATTTCCCTTAGATATTCATACCCGACAGATGTTTCAGAGCCTATATCTTGAATAGAGTAGTTAACTAAAGCTACAGTATTTTCTAATCCAATAAAAAAATATTTATTTAAAGGAAAATCAAATCCTAGCCCAAAGTGTCCTATACTATAAGTACTATGAATTCCATACGTTATTGTAGTATCACCCAAAAATTGATTCTTTAAAGAATAATTATCAATTCCTACCAAACAATATGGCTGAAATGCTTTTTTAATAGGAAAGTAGTATTTAAAACTCAATCCTCCTCTAGAAAAAAGAACTGATTTAGATCTAAAAATTGAATCGGGAATTTGTTCCCAGTAATGTCTTATTATATCTATATCGCATTGTATTATTATCTTATTATATTTAGCACCTATTAAAAAACCACCTCCCCAGTTACTTATAGGAAGCTCAATATCGCTTGCTAAAGGAATATTATATGATGCTGGTTTTATCCCGATAAAAAAACTGACAGTGTTATATCCTTTAACTAAAACTGAATCATCCGACTGTTGAGCCAACATTGATGAGGGTAACAACAAAATTATGGAATAAAGAAACATTCTTCTTAAGCTATTTGATTTTTGCTCCGCCTCAGGCGGATTGATTTTTAATCTCATTTGATTACGGGTGCGCAGAATGCCAGTCTTTACCAACACCAATTCCTACCACCACAGGCACACCTATGTCCAAAGCATTTTCCATTTCATATTTTACCAATGATTTCACTTCTTCTATTTTATTTTCAGGCACTTCCAATACCAGTTCGTCGTGAACCTGCATTATTATATTTGCACTAAAATCTTTTAATTGTGGTTGAATTTTTATCATTGCTATCTTTATCATATCTGCCGCTGTTCCCTGTAACGGGGCATTTATGGCTACCCGCTCTTCAAATTCTTTGCTTCTCCCTTTTTCCGAACCTATATTCGGCAGCCACCTTTTTCGCCCAAGAATAGTTTCCACATAACCGTTTTTCTTTGCATTTTCTATCTGTTTATCTATCCAGTTTTTTACACCGGGATAGGTAAGAAAATAAGATGTTATAAAAATTAAAGCCTCTTCAGGAAGAATGTTCAACCTCTGCGCCAATCCAAAAGGTCCCATTCCATAAACAATTCCAAAATTAACTACTTTCGCTATATTCCTCTGTATCTGACTAACCTGCTCTTCCGGGACATTAAATATCAAACCTGCCGTTTTTTTATGGATGTCTTCATTATTATTAAATGCCTCTAAAAGAGTATCGTCTCTTGAAACACCTGCAAGTATTCTCAACTCTATTTGAGAATAATCCGCATCCATTATAACATACCCTTCCGGAGCAATGAATCCCTGTTTTATCTCCATATCCGGTATGTTTTGTAAGTTAGGGTCCTTTGACGACAATCTTCCCGTTATAGTACCCGTTTGCTGCCATATCGTATGTACTCTGTTGTTTTCATCCGCCAATACAGGCAAAGTATCAATGTATGTAGATTTTAATTTGAACAACTCGCGGTAATCTAAGATTTTTTTCGGCAAAGGATGTATTTTTGCCAGTTCATCCAGAACATCCTGTTCGGTAGAATAATGCGTCTTTTTATGTTTTGATTTAGGCAGATTTAACTTTTCAAAGAGAATTTTACTCAACTGCGAAGGTGACCTTAAATTAAACCTCTCCCCTACATCATCATATATTGATTCTTCTATTTTATTGATTCTTATACCCAGCTTTTCGGATTCATCGGTAAAATATTTTTTATTTATAAGAACTCCTTTTTCCTCCATCCCGGCAAGAATTTTTGCTAACGGGAGTTCTATATCATTGTATATAGTGTTTAACCCTTCTTCTTCGAGTTTAGCCTTCAAAACCGGATACGCTTTAGTACAGACATCCACACTTTTACCGAGATAATCTACCGCGTCCGAACTTACAAGCGTTTTCCCGAGCCATTTAATACTCATAGCTTCAAGCGAAGGCTCTTTTACCCCGGGTTCCAGCAAATACCCCGCTAATCCTATGTCAAAAACTTTTCCTTTTACACGAAAATTATGAAACAGATACTTACTGTCAACCGTAATCTTTTCAATATCCTCATTATTGATAATAGAATTAAGCTTCTCGAGATTCTCTTTCTTGTCGGAACCATCCGAAAAAACAATTTTCCCTTTATCCGTTCCTAACGCAAAACCCTTGTCCTTAAAAGCTACACTGACTTTATCTCCGATACCTTTTAAGAAACTATCCCAGTCCGTTTCCAAAGCAGACTCCGGAACTTCCTGTTTCTGCGGAATCTGTGAAAAAATAGACAATGTTGACTGTTCTCCCTTACTTGTTGCAACTTTTGTTTTACCTTTGACGGTATTATCTTTGTTTGCAACTTCAAAACTATCGGGAATCAGTTTCTTAACGAGCGAATAAAACTCCAATTCTCTCAAAATATTGAACAATTTTTCTTTATTTGTTTCTTTTACCGTCATCTCGGAGATATCAATCCCGATATCCACATCCGTCTTGATAGTAGCAAGCATTTTTGACATATACGCATTGTCTTTATTTTTGACCAGCGACTCTTTTATTTTTTCACCTTTTACAGCAGATATATTGTCATATATTTTATCCAGCCCGCCTATTTCTGTTATAAGTTTTTGTGCATTTTTCGGACCTATTCCATACACACCGGGAATATTATCTATTGAATCTCCTGTAAGAGCAAGGTAATCAGCCACCAAAGCAGGAGGAATACCTAATTTTTCTTCGCAGTGTACAAACTCAAAAGTCCTCGCGCTTAAAATTTTTATCCCCTGCGACTCCAATTGCAAAAAATCTTTATCATCCGCAAATATCGTAACCTCAAAACCTTTATCTCTTGCCTCTATTGCAACAGTTCCGATAATGTCATCTGCTTCCACACCGGGTTTTTCAATAAGTGTAACACCCATTATTTCCACGACATTTTTTATTATCGGAAACTGGGAAGATAAGTCCGACGGCGTTGGAGGTCTCTGGATTTTGTAATCCTTAAACTGCTCGTGACGGAAAGTAGGATGCGGCGCATCAAACGCAACAAACATATATTCGGGCTTTTTCTCGGTTAGCAATTTAACTAACGAATTAA
Source organism: bacterium (assembly GCA_028716385.1). Taxonomy (GTDB): domain Bacteria; phylum Hydrothermota; class UBA3073; order JACQXS01; family JAQTXJ01; genus JAQTXJ01. Next base: position 67,190 of record JAQUPX010000003.1, read on the forward strand.
TAAACCCGAATACTGCAGAAGTATTTTCGCCTTTAGAATTCCTGAGAGGATTGTGCATAAAAGCGAAATAAGAACGATAAGCAATAGAATGCCCATCCACAAGCCAGAATGTTTTCATATAGGTTACGATTTTATTGTAAAACAAAGCTATGTCAAGAGTAAAACATTTTTTAACATTTCTGACTTGACATTTATGCGAATTGTATTAATTTCCACCTTATGAAAATGAAAGCAATCCGTAAAATAAATCCCCAATTAGGGGCAACACTTGTAGATATTGAAGCACCTAAACCCTCTTCGTACGAGGTATTAGTTAAAGTAAAAGCTACTTCCATATGCGGGACAGACGTTCATATTTATAGCTGGAACGAATGGGCCCAAAACAGAATAAAACATATCCCCCAAACTATGGGACATGAATTTGCAGGCGAAGTAGTAGAAGTTGGTTCTTGCGTAAAAAATATAAAAGTAGGAGATTATGTATCCGCAGAAACCCATATTCCTTGCGGAGGATGTATCCAATGTATGACGGGACAGATGCACATATGTCATAACGTCAAAATACTTGGAGTAGATTGTGACGGTTGTTTTGCGGAATACATTGCAGTCCCGGAAAGTGTAATATGGAAAAACGACAAATCCATACCACCGGAATTCGCGTCAGTGCAGGAACCGATTGGCAATGCCGTATACTGCACACTCGTTGAGCCTGTTACCGCAAAAACCGTTGTTATTCTTGGCGCAGGACCAACGGGCTTATTTTCAACGGGAGTAGCAAAAGTAGCCGGAGCAGCACAAGTCATCGTCGTAGAAGTTGAACAATTCAGGCTTGACATTGCAAAAAAAATGGGAGCGGATATTTGCATTAATCCAAAGAATGAAGACCCTTTAAAAAGAATATTAGACGAAACAAAAGGTATAGGAGCAGACGTCGTCCTTGATATGGCAGGTTCACCAAAAACAATTGAGCTCGCAATCAAAGCAGTCCGTAGAGGCGGGAGATTCTCTGCATTCGGAATTACACCGGGAGCCATTAATATAGATTATAACAGTATCATATTCAAAGGAGTTACCATTTACGGAATAAGCGGAAGATTAATGTTTGACACATGGTTCAAAGTAAGAAACCTGCTTGCATACAAAAAACTTGATATTTCACCTGTAATTACACATAAACTCAAACTTGAAGAATTTGACAAGGGTTTTTCCGAAATGATAAACAAAACTGCTGCGAAAGTAATTCTATTCCCGTAACTGCTAAAGCTCTTTAAGATAAAACCTCAATGCAATTGTATCCATAATCTAATCGCATCTTTTATGCCTTTAGATACCGTAATTAAGTTAACACATTTAGTTTTACCACTTAGTCTTGGATAGTGCGTAGTAGTTATTTCAGAGAATCTAAATCCTTTTTTCTTTGCTTTAATAAGTATTTCTGCATCAATAAACGCTGATGTGGACTGAATACAAATTTTCTGAATTACTTCTTTTTTAAAAAGTTTTGTCCAATTCATATCTTTTATTTTTAGTCCGAAAAGCAGTCTTACAAAAAAATTCCATGTTTTTGATAAAATTGCACGGTATAAATAATCCTTTCTCTTACTACGACAACCTATAACAATATCTGCTTTATCAATTGCTCTAAGAAATAGCTTTATTTCGGAGGTATCTTGCTGCCCATCTGCAGGCATAAAAAAAATAAAATCGCCTTTCGCCCCATTTAAACAGCTTTTTATGGCATTCCCTACTCCTAGCCTTTGTTTATGATGTATCACCCTTATATGAGTATTTTGGGCTGAAAGTCTACGGGCAATAACTCCTGTTTTGTCTGTACTGCCATCGTCTACAATTAATACTTCATATTTATTCGTCAGAGTAGAAAGAATTTTTATTGCTGATTCTGTAACGGTTTCAATATTTTCTTCTTCATTAAATGCCGGCATAACTATTGAAAGACTTTTCATAATTATATCAAAAATTATCCCCCGGTAATTTAATTAATTCATTTGAACCCGTTTTCTTTTTAAATAATATAAGTTTTTCTCCGGATGTTGCAATAATTTCATATTTCTTACTCTCCATTATTTGAGGAAGAAATTTACTAAAATCAATTGGTATCTTTTCCTTTTTGCCATAATCTAACAAAATATAGTCTACTCCCCAGTTTATTTGTTTATTACTATCCTGGTCAATAAGAAATAAATGGATATTATCTCTCTGCTTTAAATATTCACTTAAATGAGGAATAAGACACCAATTTGGAGTAGACACTGAACTATTTTTAGGAATCTTCTCCATAATTTTTTTGATTTCTACTCTGTAAGTGGTATTCGTTTTATACCCAAGAAAAAAATACTTAAATTCGCGTAATGGACCAAAAATTATACAACTTAAGAACATGTTAAGCATCACGTAAGTCATCAGTTTTGATTTATTTATTCCTTTGTCTAATATTATTTTGCTTCCATAAGCTGCAGAAATCACTAAAAAAGGTATTAAAAGAAAATTTGTTTGACGCCATATAAAAGCCAGATTATCACCCAGAAGAAGCATTATAAGATACGGGACGATTATTAGAAAAGTTTTCCATGATATTAAAGAGAGAAACCCAACCGGCACCAACAATTCTAAAAGCCATTCAATCTTTGAAATACTAAATATCTTTATTCCCTTAGCAATAATATTCGGGAAAACATATTTCAGAGAATTAATATGATTACTTGCCCCCTCTATGGAATTATGAAAAAGACGAAAATGAGGATAAACATGAAAAAGATTGAAAGCCGGCACTAAAAATCCTACTGTTAGGATAAACCAGCTTATGCCCAAAATAAACTGTAAAATTCCTATAGTCTTGTTTTTCTCCGCCAACCAGTTATAAAGACCTATACTTGCTATAACTATTGATACGTCTTCCCTGCACATTAACGCAAGTATCGTAAATATAAAGGCAAGTAGCTTATTCCTTTTTTGCGAATAATAAAAAGTAGCTAAAAGAAAAAGAGGTGCCAAAGCAAGGGAATGGAAATCAAAAAGATTGGGATATTGCAACGAGGGATATAGTAAGTAAACAAGAGGGAAAATCATAGCTAATAAGGAATTCCCTATATTCTCTTTTATTATAAAATATACGAAAATTGCTCCCAATCCAATTGCCACGGATTGAATTAGTAGAAGAATTACCGGGGAAGAATGTATCCAATAAAAAGGAACCAGTAAAAATAGTATTGGGCTAAAATGGTCGCCAAACGGATATTTGCCAACTATAGAAACTAATGTATATACAAGTCGGAATTTACTGTATCCCCATATCTCCTGATCATAAACACCTAAATCAAAACCATAGGCATAAAATGGCGAATATAATGAACGATATATAAAAATAGACAAGCTTCCCATAATTACAATGTAAATTCCAACTATTAGATAAATCCATTTTAATGAATCTTTAATGTCTTTTTGAAAAACTTTTGGCGCCCAAAACAATGATATTATTCCACTAACTGCTAAAATTACAGAATATCTGATAGGGAAATTTAAAACCTTCAACAAAGCCCCCCCTATCAATACTGTAAGAAAAAATAAAAAAACAAATAATGTCTTCGTTTTCATATTACAATTCTTTTCTCTTGTATATTCCAATAATCGGGCCACCTGTAACATTTTTATCAAATATTGATACCTTTGAAAGAGCCTCGTAATCTACACGCCAACTATAATAATCCCACCTGGATAAAGGATACGGTTTGAATTCCTTAATAAGTTCATACCGGTCGTTTAAGGAATCAATGAAATTTTTTGGCAAGTCATTACCAACATACTGATTTTTTGCCCAACTGGAAGTAATGAGATATTCTATTCCCTGCTCAACATACTCATCCACATTTTTATAACATTCTTTTCTGCGATAGTCTTCTTTTTCTAAAACAAGGACGTTCTTTAATGCATACGTCGGTTCACGCTGCCCCTTAATCATAGCTTCTAAATATTTATTGTATTTCCCATTTTTTTGCTCGTTTACAAGTTGCTCTTCTAATTGTTTTTTACTCTTATGTAATTGAAGCCCTAAATGCCCCGTCTGTTCAAACCCTTCATCACTATTTTCACAAACTATTTTACTCCCGGGTAATATGTTTGACTCAACAAATTTAAGTCCGATATTCCTTGTATCCTGACGGGTTATTAGATAATTATACTTTATTGTATTTAAAAGATTTGGGAACATAAGTCCTATAAGCGTTATCCCTATAATTATATTTCTGGCAAGAAAAGATATTTTCAGTTTTGATACTATTTCATATATAAATTTAGATGCAAACAATATAAAAAATGGAATTACGGGTATAAGATACCGTTCACAACTCAAAGGCTGGTTCAAAACAATGCCAAAATATAAAGCTAAAAATATAATAAAAGAAATATCTTCTTTTCTATATAATGAATATAGAATGCCTATTAATCCCATTATTTCGAGAGGCAAACCTATTCCCTTTCTAAAATATTCTACTAAATAAAATAACCATACCGGTAATGTCCCGGTATTTACATTTGGCCATTGTTCAATGGTAAATATTACTCCATAGTTCTCTATAATGAAATTACGGGAATCAAATATCAAAGAGGGGGTACATATAAAAAATATAAGCATAGAAATACCTATTAATATAATACAATTTTTAAGTCTATCTTTGAGAGTAACCGTTTTTTCAGTTAAAATTATAAATATAGGAGAAACTATGCCTATCAATAGAGAAAACCTTGCTGCTATAGCAATCCCCATAAATATACCTGCAAATAAATATTTTTTTATTTTTAGCCCTTGATTACTGCAAAAATAAATGGACAGCAAAAGGAATAATGTTCCAAATGTATCCCCCTTCATAATTTTCGATTGGTGGATTGCTAAAAAACATGTACTAAATAATATGCCGGAAGCTACCGCTATAGTATTGTTATAAAGCTTCCTGCTCAGCAAGTACAATGCAACTACACACAAAACACCGATTACAACAAAAAATATTCTGCCAATTAAGTATATAGTTGTTGGGTCCTGCATATATAAAACAAGAAAACCAAAAGGAGTTTTTATTATTCCTGAAATTTTTAAAACTACATAATAAATACCATATAATATACCTACTAAGGAAGGGATTAGATTACCATAGAAATATCCAAAATGTATCATCCCTTTGTGAGATAATGTGTACAAAGCATTATAGGCAATTACTCGTTCATCAAAATGGAATAAACTCGGCAGCCCAAAATTTACTCCCCATATTCTTAAAACAAAAGCAATTAAAATAATAAATGAAAACAGTAGTATATTTTGTTTCCCCTTGTAAGAAATCATTTATCTATCTCCCGTCAAGACAAGGCTCTCTCTCTTTTTATATATTTTTATAATAGGACCGCCAATAACCTTTCTATCAAATATTGATACTTCAGACAAAGCATTGTAATCTATTTTTGAGAAACAGTAATAATCCCACCCAAAGACCGGATTAGGTTTAAATTCTTTTATAAGCTCATATTCCTTTTCTAATGACTTTGAAAAACCTTCTGACATTATACGACCAGCAGAGTACCATCTTGACCAACTACTTGTAATAAAGTAATCTACATTATGTTCTAAATAAATTTTAACAGTAGTATCATACCTTTCATTTTCGTAAGGAGGTTTTTCTAAAACACAAATATTCTCTAATATATAGCCCGGTTCCTTTTGCCCTTTGATTCCAGCAAGAACAAGAGCACCTCCAAAACCTTCTTCTTTTATCTTATCAAATTGTTCCTGTAATTGTTTTTTACTTTTATGTATAGGGACCCCCAGAATAGAAGTCTGTTCAAAATATTCTAATCCTTCAGATACTATATTACTCTCCGGGGAAATTGTTTTTTCAATAAATTCTTTAGCTAAATTCCTTGTATCCGGGCAGCTTATCAAATAATTATACTTTATTGTATTTAATAAACCCGGAATTATAACTATTAGACTCATAACAACAAGAAAAATTGGTTTTAATTTCGATTTCTTTTTACAAATTATGACACTAATTTGATAAATAAACTTAGCCGCAAAGAAAACAATAAAAGGAATAATCGGAATAGCATGCCACGAAGGAGTAGTGTGACTTAAAATAACACTCCAGAAAAGAATTACAAATACAATCAGACTAATATTCTCTCTTTTATATAACGAATATAATATTCCTAAAATTCCTATTATTTCTAATGGTACTCCGATTCCATTGCTTATAGGCTCCATCAAACAAATTATCCAATTAAAGTTAGGACTTACACTTTTTGATGTACTCATAAGTTGTGTGCCAAGGCCAAATATATTATGAGTAAATATGGAAAACTTGAAAATTACAGAAGGAGTTAATATCAAAAACGCCGTTACACTACACAGAATGAAAACTAAAAAATTCTTAATCCTATTAGTAAATAACATTTTTCTATCCATAAGAAAAACAATTGCAGGGGTAATTAAATAAATAACCAGAGTGAATCTTGCAGCTATTGCAAGCCCGGCAAATATACCGGCAAGAATATACTTTTTAAGTTTTACTTTTTTATTATCCGTATTATCCTCACCCTTTTGAGAAAAGCAAAAATAAACCGACAATAACATCATTAAAGTCCCTAGTGTGTCTCCTTTCATAAACTTTGCCTGTTGAGTAGGCAAGAAACTAAAAGTAAAGAAAAAAGCAGAGAGTAGACCGGTTGTTCTATTGTAAAGCCTCTTCCCTATTAAATATAGGACAACAACACAGGCGGTTGATGAAAGAACAAATAGCATTCTTCCGATTAAATATACACTTGATGGGTCTCTCATATAAAACACCAAAAAATCAAAAGGAGTCTGAACTATTTTTATAAGTTTTAAAATTAAATAATATATACCATAAAATACGGCAAGCATATTAGGAATTAAATCACCATAAGGGTAAGCATGATGGATAATAGGGACTTGTCCTTTATGAGCTAATCTATAAAATGCATCCACCGGAAATATTCTTTCATCTAAATGAAATAATCCGGGCAATCCGAAATTAACACCCCATACTCGCAGAAAAAAAGCAATAATGCATATCAAAAACAATAAAACATAATGGATTTTAATATTTTTGCTCATCGTTTTTTATATATTTTTATAACTGGTCCCCCTACAATTTTTTTATCAAATATATGCACTTTTCCAAGCGACTCATAGTCTATCTGTTTATTATAATAATCCCATTTCAATGTGGGATTAGGCTTAAATTCTTTGACCAACTCATATTCTTTTTCAAGGGAATTCAAAAAACGTTCAGGCATTACTGTCCCTAATCCTCTCATCCAATCACTTGTTATTAAATAATCTACCCCGTGCTCTATGTAAACTTCCACAGTAGTATCATATTTAGACACTTTATAAGGAGGAATTTCTATATTAGGAACGTTTTCTAATATATAAGTAGGTTCTTTGTACCCGTCAATCATAGCAGAAAGTAATTTTCCAGGTATGTTTTGTTTATTTATTGATATTAATGTATCTTGTAATTGTTTTTTACTTTTACGCAAAGGAGGACCCAAGACAGAACTTTGGTCTATTAACTCCCCGCCATCACTTACTATTTTAGTTCCTGAAGATATGGTACATTCTATAAAATTTTGTGCTAAATTCCGTGTATCCGGTTGAGATATTAAATAATTATATTTAAGGGTTTTTATCAAAGAGGGATACATAAGGATTATACAACAAAGTCCCATAATTCCCTGCCTAATAGGCAGACTAACTTTAATTCTTTTTATGCCTTCATATAAAAATTTAGACGCAAATATTATAAAAAAAGGAATAGCGGGTATAATATAACGTTCCCAACCCGGGGAATGAATTAAAACAAGCATAAAGAATAAAAACAAAAAAATAATTATACTAAGTTCTTGTATTTTACGATATGTGAATGGACGAAATAACATGCTGATTAATGAACACATAATTCCAAGTATCGCAGTTATTTCCAGAGTACCACCTATTCCTTTATATAAATGTTCAGTAAAATAAAATAACCATATAGGTTGTGCGCCAAGATTAATTGCTGGCAAAGAAGTTGAAGTCGGCAATATTTTATACATTTCGCTTGTAAAATCAGAAAATTGAAAAATTATTGAAGGAGTGGAAATAAAAAATATAAAAACAGTAGTAATACTGAAAATACTTATTCTTTTAAGCCTAAAACTATCTCTTGAAATAAAATATATTATTATGGGAACAATCGGAGCCAGATATAGAGTAAATCTTGATGCTACCGCAAATCCCATAAATACACCTGCCAATATAGTTTTCTTTATATCAAAATGATAGATTTCATCTTTAATACAGAAATAGAAAGAAAACAAAAGGAATAAAGTGCCGAGACTGTCTCCTTTCATAAACTTTGACTGATGAATAGGAAGAAAACTGAATGCAAGAAAAAAAGCAGATAATAATCCAATAGTTCTATTGTACAGTTTGCTTCCAAATAAGTATAAGGCCCAGACAGATAATGTGCTTGCGCAAACAAATAACATTCTTCCAATCAAATATACGTTTGTAGGGTCTTTCATATAAAGAACAAGAAAATCAAAAGAAGTCCTTACTATCCCTATTACTTTTAGAACTACAAAATAAATGCTATAAAGTATACTTAATAAATACGGTATTAAATTTCCATAGAAAAAAGCTTTTGGAATATGTCCTTTATGAGTTAATGCATAAAAAGCATTATACGGTAAAAAACGCTCATCAATATAAAATAATCCGGGTAATCCGAAATTAACACCCCATACTCGCAGAACAAAAGCAATAATACATATCAAAAACAATAAAACATAATGGATTTTAATATTTTTGCTCATCGTTTTTTATATATTTTTATAGTTGGCCCACCTACAACCTTTTTATCAAATATGGACACTTTTAGCAATGCATCGTAATCTATCCTGAAACAAGAATGGTCCCATTCAAAAACCGGGTAAGGGGTAAATTCTTTTATAAGTATATATTCTTTATTAAGCGAATTCAAAAACTCTTCCGGTGGCAATCTTACTCCTCTCCAGCTTGATGTAATTAAATATTCTATCCCGGAAGTTACATATTTATCAACAGATTTGTTCGCCTTAGTTTCAAAATTAGGCCTTTCTAAAAAAGGTACATTTTCTAATACATAAGTAGTGCCTGACTGCCCCTCCAGTATAGCCTGCAGAAATTTTCCTCCCCGTCCTTCGGATTGCACTTTTTCAAGTTGCTTCAAAATTTGTGTTTTACTCTTGTGAATCGGGGGTCCCAGAACGGATGTTTGTTCATACCCTTCTATTCCTTCGTTTACAATCCTTGTACCGGAAGGAATATTTTTTTCTACAAAAGCTTTTGCAATATTTCTTGTATCCTCACAATTTGAAATTAAATAATCATACTTTATAGCATTTAAAATATTTGGTACTGCACACCACAACAAAACAGAACACATAAGTACCACTTTCATATACGTTGATACTTTTAATTTTGACACAAGTTGATATATAAATTTAGCAGAAAATAATATTATAAAAGGAACTACCGGGATAACATACCGTTCAAAGTTCTGTGAATGGCTTAATACCACGGCAAAAAATAAAACTAAAAAGATAACAATCCCTAATTCCATTTTTTCACTCAAAACAATATTTTTTTTGTTTATATATTTTTTCGCATAATTACATACTGAGCTTAATATTCCTATTATCCCGGTTATTAGGAGTGGCAATCCCATACCTTTTCCGAGATGTTCTGTAATATAAAATAACCATACAGGTTGATTGCCGGGTTTTACCCAGGGGTCTTTTTGATTATGAACCTGCCACATAAGGTCACTTGTAAAATTAGAGAATTCAAATATTAAAGATGGAGTAGTAATCAAAAATACGACTACAGTAGTAATAATAAATATAAGACAATGCTTGAGAGGCATTGATATGTTATCTCTCGTAAGTTTTGGGGGGATAAAAAAGATAATTATAAAAATAAGCGGAACAACATACAAAGTAAATCTTGATGCTATTGCTAATCCCATGAAAATACCGGCGATTATATACTTTCTTACAGCAACCTTTTCTATAGCTACTATGAAAAAATAAAATGCAAATAAAAGTAAAAAGGTTCCTAATGTATCTCCTTTTAAAAATTTTGATTGGTGAATAGGAAGAAAAGCAAATGCAAGAAAAAAGGCAGCTATTAATCCTATCCATTTATTATATAGTTTTTTGCCTAATAAATATATTGCAAAAATAGATACAGAGCCAATAATAACAAAAATAAATCTGGCAATTAAATATATACTTGATGGGTCTTTTATATAAAAAACAAGAAAATCAAAAGGAGTTTTAAGAACTCCGGCTATTTTTAAAACTATATAATATACTCCATATATACTTCCAAATATATAAGGAATGAAATTACCATACCCGTAAAGTAAAACATGCCCTTTATGAGTCATTGCATAAAATATATCATAAATAAACCAGCGTTCATCTGCATGGAATAACTCGGGTAATCCAAAATTTATACCCCATAGTCTCAAAACAAAACCACCTATAAATATAAAAAACAAAGGTAAAATAGCCTGTCTGTATATCAAATTTTTACCCCTATTAAATTTACCCATTTCTTTTATATATTCTAATAAAAGGCCCGCCTATAATATTTTTATCAAATAGAGATACTTTTGAAAGACTCTTATAATCCACTGTGTAATAATACTCATATTGAAAAATTGGATAAGGAGAAAATTCTTTTACAAGAGTATATTCTTTTTTAAGTGAATTTAAAAAACTTTCCGACAATCCGGGAAGTTCAGTTGCCCATACAGATACAATTAAATACTCTACCCCTGTCTTCAAATAAATATCCACCATATTAGTATCCGGTTTTTCTAAAAACCAAATATTTTTTAATTTATACGTCGGCTCCGGTTGTCCTTCAATCATAGCAAGTAAATACTTGCCCGATATATTTTGTGCCCTTGCGACTTCTAATAGTTCCTTTAATTGTTCTTTGTCCTTATGAAGTTGTACTCCGTATGCTGAAATTTGTTCATAAAGTTCGCCTCCTAAATTTACAATATTTGTCCCGGCAGGAATATTTTTTTCTATAAACGCTTTGGCAGTCTTTCTCGTATCATCACACGATATTAAATAATTATACTTTATGGCGTTATCAATGTTCGGAAATATACACCAAGCGCTTACAAAACAAACAAGTGCCTTTTTAAAAAAATTAGATATTGTTAACTTTAAGACAATTTCATATATAAACTTAGATGCAAATAATATAAAAAATGGGATTACAGAAACAGCATATCTTCCGGTATTAGCTGAATTATTTAATATAAAAGCAAAAAACAAAATTAAAAAGGCAATAATTCCTATAATTAAACGTTCATTGTAATTAATACTATTTTTTAAGTATAATTTGATATATCTATAAAGTGAATACAAAATCCCCATTATAGCAAGTATCTCAAGCTGTAAACCCATTCCTTTGTGTATATGCTCTGTCAAATAAAATAACCATATAGGTTGATTGCCGGAATTAACCCATGGAGTAATATGAAATAATTGATTTTTCATTTCTGAACTTAAACTATGTGTAAAATCAGAAAACTCGAAGATTATTGAAGGGGTACTCATCAAAAACACAACAACCGTAATAACAATAAATATATAGCTTTTTTTAATCCTTATTAATAAATTATGCCTGTCCGGTAAAATAAGATATAAGCATATTATAGAAAGAAAAGCTATCGACAAATAAAATCTTGTTGCTATTGCAAATCCCATAAAAATACCGGAAAAGATATATTTCTTTGATATTGGATACTGCTCAATATAAGTAAGAAAATATAACGATATTAAAAGAAATAAAGAAGCAAGACTATCATTTTTTATAAATTTTGCATGGTGTATAGAAAGAAAGTTAAATGCAAGAAAAGTTGCAGATATCAAACCAATCTTTCTATTATAAAGTCTACTCCCTAATAAGTATAAAACCCAAACAGATAATGTGCTTGCGCAAACAAATAACATTCTTCCAATTAAATATACATTTGTGGGGTTTTTCATAAAAAGAACAAGAAAATCATACGGAGTTTGAACTATATTACCTATTTTTAAGATTATATAATATATTCCATAAATACCACTTAATAAATAAAAGATTAAGTTTCCGCAAAAATATGTAACAATATGCCCTTTGTGAGTTAATGAATAAAACACGTTATAAACATAGGTAGATTCATCGCCATAAAACAAACTTGGGAAACCACAATTTACACTCCATACTCTCAAAATAAAAGCGCTAACAAGAATCAATATTAAGAAAAAAAACTCCCAATGTTGTTTTCTATAATTTATCATATATAGAATACATTGCTAACTAATAACTATATTTTTATTAATTGGAAAGATGCCGGATTGTTTTTGCCGGTACCCCGGCAACCATAGTATAAGATTCAACTTTTTTATTTACCAGACTACAAGCCCCTATGAAAGAACACTCTCCAATTTCTACACCGGAAAGAATCGTTGAATTAATACCAATAAATGAACCCGGTTTTATTACAACAGGATTAGAAAAACTTGGAAAAAATTTCTGTAAAGGATGATCTTTATATCCTACATTAGTATGAGTCAGTATTGTTACTCTCGCAGAAATAGTTACTTTGTTTCCTATATCCACTTTATCCGCCAAATCAATCATAGCCTCATCCCCAATAAAACATTCATCCCCAATAGTTAGTCCTCTAAATCCCTTTCTATAACAATTAATAAATTTAACCGAGTTAATAACACAATGTTTGCCAATCTTAACGCCTAATAACCTTAAGAAAAACACCCTGCAAGGAGAAAAAATCATTAACTTAAAGATGCATAATGCAATAGTAGTAAAAATATACTTTATTCCCTTTCCAATGCCTATTTCTTCTAAAGCTCTCATAATTTGCCTATCCTCCTTAGGTAGAACAGTCAGGCTTATTTAAATTGAAGTAACCTTATGAAATAATTAAATGAATCAGGAAAAGTTTTAACCGTTGAGCGCCTTTCATATCTTCTGATGAATATACAAAGAATTTCTTTTACTTTATAGTTATGTAAATACGCTCTTGCCATAAATTCCGTATCCCAAAACCACCGCATATCTTCTATTTCGTCAATCATAGATAATACTTTATTAGTATCAAAAAACTTATACCCGGCTTCAGTATCCTCGTATGGAAGTCCTAAAATAATTTCTACTAATAAATGATATCCTTTCGTTAATATCCACCTATCTATTGATTTGATTTGCAATTTGTAAGTTCTATGGGCTACAGCTATATCATACCCACTTTTTATTGCATCCACAAACTCGGGAATATATTCCGCCCCTACTTCTAAGTCAATATCTATATAGCCTGTTACTTTCCCCTTAGCTATTTTAATTCCATCCTTAACTGAACCGCCTCGTCCTATATTTTCCTTATGAAATATTTTTTGTAAGTTTTTATCCTTATACATTAACATTATTTCTTCTATTTTTTCTCTTGTCCTATCTTTACTACAATCATCAACAAATATAATTTCATAACTCAAATTTGTTTTATCCAAAACTTCCATAACCTTAGATATATTTTTTATAAGTATCGGCTCTTCATTATAACACGCAATTATTAAGCTTAAATCGTACATTGTATTTAATTAAAACTGTTATATAAATTTTTTGTATCGCCAATAACCTTATCCCAGTTAAAAATTTCTTCTACTTTTCTTTTCCCGGTCATTCCCATCTTAATCCTTAATGCTTTATCTTTTAATAATTTCAATACGGCTCCTGCCAAAACCTTCGAATCTTGTTTTACAAGTAACCCATCATTTTCATCGGATATTATTTCCCTTAATGCCGGGATATCGCCACCAATTACCGGTTTGCTAAACTTCCATGCTTCAGCATATACAATTCCAAAAGCTTCTTCATAAGAAGGCATACAAAATATGTCGCAAGCCGCATAAGCACTCGATTTTTCAAAACCATCACACCACGGCAACTCAATAACTTTTCTGTCTTTTACAGGATATGCAGATTCCCCGTTACCAATAAATACAAAGAAGGTTTCCGGTTCATCTTGCCATATTAGTTTCATAGAATCAATCACTGTATTATACCCCTTCCCCTTTGTTTTCCTGCCAATAAACAAGACCATATTTCCTTTAATATTATATTTCTCCCTGAACCACTCTGCATCACATTCATTCGTGATAATCGGCGCGCTGTAAATAACCTTTATTTTTCCCTCATTTACACCTTTTGACATCATAAATTGTTTCTCATACTCGCTTTTAACTATCACCCTGTCTGCAGACTTATACAGCTCAATATCAATGTCCCCATCACCCCAGTTCCCGGGATGACAATGTGGCAAAACTAGAAACGGTTTGTTAAGCATTTTGCAAGTTTTTAACACGCTAAAACTTAAAAGTTCAAGTCCTGTTCCATGATATTCAACAATATCTGCCAATTTTATAAATGGCGTTATTTTTTTTACCCACACTTTGTTATACATCCATTGTGCAAGCTTTTGAGTATTTAAGTTAAAATGTAATTTATATACAGGCAAAAGCCATATTTTTTCAAAAAAACTTATTCCTATAACATTAACTTTAATTTTATCGTTGAAATAAGTTTTGTTTTTTGAACTCGCCAAAAACCTATTGCTTGAAGCAAAATAATCAACAGGGCTATCAAATCTCGTTACTACTTCCACATCATACTCTTTGGACAATTCTTCGGAAATCTTATACAAATACCTTTCTCTACCCCCAATTTTATCTGTATATACCGGGATAACAAATAAAATTTGCATTTCTTAAGGTAAAACACTTTCTATTTCCTTTTTATGTTCTATTAGCCATTGGTAAAGTCGTTGAACTCCTCTAGTAACATTAACATTCGGCTTCCACTTCATATCTTGTTTTGCTTTAGTAGTATCAGAGACATAAAACAACTGGTCGCCCGGTCTGGATTCACTAAATTTGCATTTTATCTTCCTGCCTAACTTGTCTTCTATCATATCTATTAACTCTAAAAGGGATATTGTATTCTCCCTACCGCCACCGATATTATAGACTTTCCCCTTTATTTTATCCTTGTTTTTCACTGCAGACATACATAAATTAACATAATCCTCAATAAAAAGGATATCTCTTATTTGCTTGCCATTGCCATAAATTGTTAATTGTCTATTTCTTATCGCTGTTATGATAAACCATGCAACCCAACCCTGGTCTTCCACCCCAAATTGCCTCTCCCCATATATACAGGACATTCTGAATACTATCGTTGGCAAGTCATACATTCTTGAATAATCCCGGACGTATTGGTCTGCACATCCCTTGGAACATCCATAAGGTGAATAGAAATCCAATCCCATAGATTCATTTATACCATCTTTCAAGTTTTTAGCTTCATATCGTTTTGATTTTTCTACCAACTGAGTATTTTCTAATTTACCATATACTTTGTTCGTAGATGAAAAAATAACCAATGGTTTATTTTCCTCTTTTCTACAAGCTTCAAGCAAATTAAATGTTCCCATTGCATTTATCTCAAAATCTTCTGCAGGATTAATTACGGATGTTGTTACTGCTGTTTGTGCCGCAAAGTGGAATACGACATCTATATGGGAATACTTTTGGAATACATTATTTACTGCTTTTTTATCTCTGGTATCACCCTTAATAAAGGTAAATTTTCCATTTTCTTTTAACCATTTCAAATTTAGTTCCGAGCCACGCCTTGACAAGTTATCAAATACAATTACCTCATTGCCATTGCTGATTAACCTATTGGCAACATTACTTCCAATAAATCCGGCTCCGCCTGTAACCAAAACTCGCATTTTAGTAAAATATTAACTTATTGTATAATTGTCAAGTATTTCTACAATTTGTAATTACTATTTAAAAATCTCGTAAAATAAAAAATATAATAAAATTATTAACTCTATTCTAACAACAACAAACTATACTCTATTATTGAAGTAATTTATGTTGACAAAATGACAAATAAATCTACTATGGTAAATAATTTTAATATTGGGAGGAATTTATGGGAAAAATAAGAGTGGGGATAATAGGCGTTGGTAATTGCGCATCAAGTTTAGTCCAGGGTGTTCATTTTTATAAAAATAAAAAAACAGGTCGTATTCCAGGCATTATGCACCTGAAATTTGGACCTTACTCAATAGAAGATATAGAATTTTCCTGCGCAATAGATATAGATAGAAATAAAGTAGGCAAAGACTTAGGGGAAGCAATTTATGCGACTCCAAATAATACTTTCAGATTCTGTGACGTTCCGAAACTTGGAGTTCCCGTTTTAAGAGGAATGGCGCATGACGGTATTGGAAGGTATCTTGCACCTATAGTAAAAAAAGCGCCCGGCGCAACAGCAGACATTATAAGAGCATTCAAAGAAACTAAAACGGATATAGTAATAAACTACCTGCCCGTAGGTTCGGAAGAAGCTACAAAGTGGTATGTAGAACAGGTTTTACAATCAGGAAAAATAGGTTTCATAAACTGTATCCCGGTATTCATTGCAAGTTCAAAATACTGGCAGGAAAGATTCAGAAAAGCCGGTTGTCCCATAGTAGGAGACGATATAAAATCTCAAGTCGGCTCAACTATAGTTCATAGAGTTCTCACTAATTTATTCAACGACCGAGCCGTAGAACTATTAAGAACATACCAATTGAATGTAGGCGGGAATACGGATTTCTTAAATATGCTTGAAAGAGACAGGTTAGAATCAAAAAAGATTAGTAAAACACAGGCAGTTACTTCACAAATACCTTATAAAATAGACGAAGAAAATGTCCACGTAGGGCCATCAGATTATGTGCCCTGGCTTAAAGACAGAAAATTTGCCTTTATAAGATTAGAGGGCAGAACCTTTGGCGATGTACCATTAAATATAGAATTAAAAATGGAAGTGTGGGATTCGCCTAATTCGGCAGGTGTGGTAATAGATGCATTAAGAGCATGTAAAATTGCTTTAGATGCAGGGCTTGCAGGTGAAATCGTAGAACCGTCAAGTTACTTTATGAAATCACCGCCGGTTCAATTCCCTGATGATATGGCAAAACAAAAAGTGGAAGAATTCATAAAAAAGAACAGCAAAAAAGAAAAAAGTAAGTGAAAAAAGGCTTATTCATATCTTTTGAAGGTATAGAAGGTTGCGGAAAAACCACTCAGGCGAAAAGACTTTTTAAATATCTAGTAAACCAAGGTTATAAATGCATCCTCACACAGGAACCTGGCGGGACCGGAATTTCAAAAAAAATACGAGAAATCTTACTTGATACGAGTAATAAAAAGTTGACACCTGTTGCGGAACTTTTTCTTTATCTCGCAGATAGGTCGCAACATACGGAAGAAGTTATATTACCGGCACTTAAAAGTAATAAAATAGTAATTACGGATAGGTCTGTAGATTCTACTATTGCATACCAGGGTGGCGGGCGGGAAATTTCAATGGAGACGATCAAAACTCTTAATCAGTTTGTAACTAAAGGAATTACGCCAAATATAACCATACTTCTTGACATAGCGCCCGAAAAAGGACTTGCACGAATAAAAAACAAAGACAGGATGGAACTTGAAAAAATAAAATTTTATAAAAAAGTCAGGGGAGTTTATATTAATATTGCCAAAAAGGAACCGGGAAGAGTAAAAATTATAAACGGAGACTTAAAAATAGAAGAAATAGAATTGGAAATAAGAAAATTCATACAATCTAAAACCTGTCTACCGGCAGGCAGGTAGGAGAAAAAAATGAAGAAAAAACTATTCATTGCATTAATAATCAGCGGAACGTTAGGAGCTTTTTCCTTATGGGCATTGCCACAAACCGGAAATCTGTTGCAAATGTTAAGAACTTTTACTCAAGTCTTAAAATTAATAGAAGAAAACTACGTTCAGCAAGTAAAAACTGATGACCTATTTCAAAATGCAATTAAAGGGATGTTATCAAAATTAGACCCGCATTCTAATTACTTAGATCCAAAACTTTATAAGGAATTGAAAATTCATTCTGAAGGTAAATACGGAGGATTGGGATTTCAGTTCGGCATAATAAAAAACCATCCGACGATTATTTCCCCAATGGAGGGGACACCGGCATATAGAGCAGGATTACAAGCAGGGGATGTAATAACAAAAATAGATGGTATTTCCACTAAGGGTATGGGAGACGAGGAGTCAATGAGCAAAATGCGCGGGAAACCGGGAACAAAAGTAACTCTCACGATAGCAAGAGAAAATGCAGGCGCTCCTTTTGACCTAACAATTACAAGAGATTTTATAAAGATAAAAAATATTCCTTATGCCGGACTTATTGGAACTGATATAGGATACATACGTCTATTAAGTTTTTCTGAAAATGTAGGAGAAGATGTAAGAAAAGCTATTGATTCCTTAGTCTCAGTTGGAGCTAAGAAATTTATCATGGATTTAAGACTTAATCCGGGCGGACTTCTTGATGAAGCAGTAAAAGTATCTGAGAATTTCTTACCTCAAGGAAAACTTATTGTATCCACTAAAGGAAGAAATCCTCAAATGAACCGTGATTATTATAGTACGAAGCCATCCAAAATCACGGGACGCCCGTTGGTTATTCTTGTAGATAAAGGTTCTGCTTCTGCATCAGAAATTGTAGCAGGTGCCATACAGGACCAGGACGCAGGACTTATCGCCGGGGATACGACTTTTGGGAAAGGTTCGGTTCAGACAGTTGTTCCCGTAGATTCCGGTGCCATAAAATTAACTACTGCAAGATATTATACCCCTTGTGGAAAATGTATTGATATGGCAGATACTTCGGAATTTATTATACGAAATCCTACCCTTGGTAAAAAATATACTACCTTAGGTTCACTTGCAAGAGAATTAACATCATCGGGAGCAATAATCCCTGATTTAGTGTTAAAAAAACAACCTACTATTGCGTCACTTACTATAAAAATATATAAAGAAAACTTAATTTTCCAGCAATTTGCCTTAAAATATACTAAATCACATCCAAAACTTACAGAAGACTTTAGAATTGATGATGCCGCTTTAACAGAATTTCAAACATATATAAAAGCTAAAGACATAAAGTTTACTGATGCTGAATTTGATTCCGCGAAACCTGATTTACAAAAGCTACTAAGGCAGATGATTGCGACTGAAAAATGGGGAACAAGAGGCGGATATTATGTATCTTTACAACAAGATATTTGGATTAAAGATATTTGTGAACTCTTAAATAAATCAGATTCACAAACAGAATTATTTAAAGTTGGAGGGGTAAAATGAAATTACAAAATGTAGTTCACTCGCAGCAATTTGATATTAAAACACTGGATGAATTGTTTGCTATGGCAAGGGAAATGGAAATAATAGCCAAGAATGGCAGCAATCTATTGACAGGTAAAATAATGGGAACGTTATTTTATGAACCAAGCACCAGAACAAGAATGTCTTTTGAATCGGCAATGTTAAAACTTGGCGGGAATGTAATATCAACGGAAAATGCTAAGGAGTTTTCATCCGCAACTAAAGGCGAAACGGTTGAAGATACAATCAGAGTAATGGAAGGATATGTAGACGTAATCGTAATGAGGCATTATCGTGAAGGCTCTGCAGAAAGAGCAGCGCAAACAACTACTATCCCTTTTATAAATGCCGGTGATGGCACGGGACAACATCCGACTCAGGCCTTACTTGACTTATACACAATACAAAAAGAACTTGGCAAAATAAATGGGATATCTATCGCTATGGTAGGCGACCTTGCGCACGGAAGAACCGTTCGTTCACTCGCATATCTTTTAGCAAAATACAAGGGAATTAAAATTTATTTTGTTGCTCCTAAAAGTGTAAAAATGAATCAGGACATAAAACTTTATCTTAAGAAACATAAAATAGAATTTATAGAAGAAGATTCATTGAAAGTAGTAGCACCGAAAGTTGATGTAATATACCAGACAAGAATACAAAGAGAAAGGTTTGTAGAAAAAGAAAATCTTGAAGAATACGAGGAAGCTCATGGAAAATACATAATTGATAACTCCATTCTGGATATTATGAAATCAAATTCTATAATTATGCATCCGCTTCCAAGAGCAGGCGAAATAAGAAAAGAAGTAGATTCCGACCCACGCGCCGCATATTTTAGACAGGCACAAAACGGGCTATATCTTAGAATGGCACTGCTGAAAGCATTACTCGTAGGATAAACTAATACATTATACTTGTTTTTAACTTATCTATAAAAACTCTTACCGAAAACAATGCCTATAAATTATATCCAAGAAACAATCAAACTTGCAAAACTTGGAGGAAAAACTTCCCCTAACCCTATGGTAGGCGCTGTGATAGTAAAAAATGGTAAAATAATCGGAAAGGGGTATCATAAAGGGAAGGGAACTCCCCACGCGGAAGTAGTTGCTATTCAGAATGTAAAATCAAGCGTTAAGGGAGCTATATTATATGTAAATTTAGAACCCTGCTGTCACTGGGGAACCACCCCGCCTTGTACAAAAGCTATAATAGAAGCAGGAATTAAAGAGGTTCATACCTCCATAATTGACCCCGCTAAATGGGTAAACGGAAAAGGAGTTCGTGAACTGAAACAGGCAGGAATAAAAGTACTTATCGGTGAATGTGCAAAAGAAGCAGAAAAATTAAACGAAACTTACTTGAAATATATGCGAACGGGATTGCCCTTCGTTATAATGAAAGCCGCAATAACTCTGGATGGTAAAATCGCAGGGGATACAAAAACCAAAGAGTGGATAAGTAATCCTAAAACAAGAGCATTTGTCCATCAATTAAGAGCCCGTGTAGATGCTATTTTAGTAGGCAGTACTACTGTAAATTATGATAACCCGGAACTCACCGTAAGATTGGTCAAAGGGAAGAACCCCAAAAAAATTATTCTCTCTTCTAACTTGTCTATACCACGAAATGCAAAAATATTAGGAGATAACTGTATAATAGCTACCACAAATAAAAACAAATCTATCCCGGGTACAGAAATATGGAGATTTTCAGGGAATAAAGTAGATTTGCTCACTTTATTGCAAAAATCAGCCGAAAATAATATCCAGAGTATACTTATAGAAGGCGGGCAAGAAGTATTTACCCAGGCATTATCCGGTAAAATAGTAGATAAAGTATATTTTATAATTGCGCCAAAACTTATTGGGAATGGATTACAGGTTATAGGAAATCTCGGAATAAAACAGATTAAAGACAGTATACACTTGAACTATATCAGATTCCGAACATTTGATGATAATATGGTCCTTGAAGGCTATATATAAGGGACAATATCATCTTTTCCCCTTGACAAACTCATAATTTTAAAACATATAATATATGTTAAGTAGTATGTATAAAGATAAGATATTGAAGTTTTAGGAGGTAAAAGTGAAATTATACAAGTATACATTATTTTTATTAGTCTTTTTCTCGTCAGCATCCACAATAACCAATGCAAGAGTAGTAACATTCACAAGGGTAACGGTAGGCAGTGGATTGAATACTCCTCATGGTGACTGGACCGGCAACATAGATGGCACAAGCCCTAAATATGAACTTGATATTTTCGCAACAGTTGCCGGGAGTAAGACGGCAGTTTGGTATGCAAATACTAATAAGGGGAAAACTTGGTCGGCAAGTAACCTTATATGGAATAATCCTTATTATAATTATGAAATAGCAGGCACTGACCTTAATAAAAATGGAATTATAGATGCCGTGTCAACAGATGACGATGTGAGCGCTACAGGTTTATCATATCTTTTACTTCACACAAATAGCGGGGGAGGGACTTTTACAACAACGGATATTAACAGCAGCGGTATTAGTGGGTTATTCAGGCAAATGAGATTTGGAGACATGGAAGGAGACGGAGACATAGATATAATCGTGACAGTCAACACTAACAGATTTTATACTACTCAGACAGGTGTTGGCGTATACTGGTATGAAAATACAGGAAATTTGAATTTCACGCCTCATTTTGTAGGATTCTGTAATGCATGGAAAATAGATTGTTTTGACAATGATATGCCAAAAGATGGGCATCTTGATATAGTAGTTACTGAATGCTATCATGGGAACCTTGATATAACGGCAAACTGCAAATTGATTTTATATAAAAACAATGGAAGTGAAAGTTTTAGTCCGTATGTAATAGACAATACTCTCGGGCCACCCAGCGGGGCATCGAGTAGCGGTGGAGCAGGAATAAGGTGCGCAGATTTCGACAAGGATGGACTAATAGATATAGCTTCAGGAAATTCATCAACAGGAGTTTTTTACTGGTATAAAAACAATGGCGGAAATACTTTCACAAAATATACAATAGATACAAATTGCCCTGCTATTGATGGAATTGATGTGGGAGATTTTGAACCGGATGGTGATATGGATATAGTAGTAGCAGGACGAAGTTATTGGTTTAGATGGTATGAAAATGATGGGAGCGGTAACTTTACAAAACATGATATTGATACGCAATACCAATTATTTGACCTTCCTTATGTATCTTATTTAGACGGGGACAGCTGTCCTGATATAGTACTTACAGAATCATCTTCCAGTGGATATGTTTTTGCCTATCTTAACCCTTGCTCCGATTCCGGACACAGTATAGAAGAAAGTAATTTTGAAAATGAAAATTATCTAAAATCCCCATCCATTGTTAAAGGAAACTTTGCAAAACTAACATTACATATAAAAAATGAAACAAATATTAGATTGGAAATAAGGGATGTTACAGGCAGTATTAAAGATGTGCTTCTCGAGAAAAACAATTGTCAACCCGGAATTTACGAAACCTTATGGAATACCAATAAAAAATCTGCCGGGATATATTTCGTAACACTAAAGACAGGGGATAACCATACACAAACAAAGAAAATTACATATATCAAATAAATCCTTACTCCCGTAATTTTCTATATATTACTTTAAAAACCGGTAATATGTTTTTAGAGATATGTTTTTGCTAATTCCTCTCCGTTTAGAACCCTTAGCGCACCTTGAGCAAGCGCAAGCATTTCATTCTCACCCGGAAGAACAAGCGCAGGAGCTATAAATTCTGTTCGTTCTTTTATCAAATCAACGAGTAACTTATAATTTGCAGCAGAACCCGTAAGAACTATACCATCAACTTTTCCCTTCAACACTGTCGCCATTGCACCTATTTCCTTTGCTATTTGATAAGCCATTGCCTCAATATAAAATTTCGCCTTTTCATCGCCATTAGCTATTCTATCTCTCACCTCTTCTATACTATTTGTCCCCAGATGAGCAGTAATCCCGCCATTTCCTACAAGTCTTTTTTTAAGCCACTTCTCGTCATATTTCCCCGAAAAACAAAGTTTAACTAGCTGTGTTACGGGTAAACTGCCACTACGTTCCGGCGAAAATGGCCCTCCCTCATTTGCATTGTTAGCATCTATTATTTTTCCCGATTTTAATGGACATATAGATATTCCTCCGCCCAAATGCGCTACTATAAGATTAATATCATTCAGGGATTTCCCCAATTGTGAAGCAGCTTTTCTTGCCATTGCTTTTATGTTTAATGTGTGTTGTAAAGCAACCCTTGTAATTTCAGGAATGCCCGCAACTCTTGCAAGAGGTTCAAATTCGTCTACTGAAACAGGGTCAACGGTAAATGCAGGAACATTAAATTTATTAGCTACTTCCGAAGCTAATAACGGTCCTATATTTGATATATGTTCGGCTAGAACTCTGCCTTCTTTGACATCATTTAACATAGTCTCATTTACGGTATATGTTCCGCTTACAATTGGTTTAAACGGACCTCCTCTTCCGACAGCTGCATCTATTTTCTTTACATCCCATTTATTAAGAAGGTCTTCTATTATTTTAAATCTAAACCCCAGTTGTTCTAAAGAATTTTTGTATTGTTTAAGTTCTTCCTGGGAATGAGATAATTTTTCTCTCTTCACTTCCTTTTCATCTTCGAACAAAGAACATACCGTAGACGTAGATCCGGGATTTATCACAAAAAGTGTCTTCATTATTCCCCCTTTAATTAAAATTGTTTTTTCAATCTCAAAGTTATAATATTCTCATTATAGCTATATGTACTATCATACTCATTAGCATTATTCATAATCTTATATTCCAGTATAATAAACTTATACAATTCTATTCTCATATCCGCTGTCCAATTAAATGAAGTTGAAGAGTTGTTGTTCCCATAGCCTGTTTTGAGAGAAAACTTGTTTTTAATAAGTTCATATTCTGCATCAGCCCTGAATGAATTACCACTGCTTGTTATTCCATAACTACTTGAGACATAGCCTTTTGCAACTCCAAATCTTATCCCGCCACTGGTAGCCGACATTCCAAAAGTATTTGAATAAATAATATACGGAGTGAATTTCCCAAGAGTATAATTTAGATAATTATAAAGCATATATTCCGTCGAATCGCTTATTTTGTATATTTCATAATTACCATTCAAGTAAAGGTTTTTATACTGGATAGAAAATTCGTCAAGAACACCATTTTTACCGGCATCAAGATAAGGATTTCCAATTATAAAATAAGATGTATCTATGTTATTGTAAGTTAATTTATTATCAATATACCCTGTCGTTAATTCTATTCCGGCGTTATAAGCATATCCCTCTTTTAATGCTGAATCCGGATATTGAGAACTACTTTTGCTAAATTCAATTATCCCGATTAATTGTTCTAAAAATGGATATTTAACTTCTCCGGTAAAAAAGTCGTTTTTTAAGGGTGGTTCATACATTAGCCTATTTAAAGAAGTGTCCGATAGAGTTGTCAAAACAGTTGAGTCATCCAACCCATAGTAATAACTCAGCCCAAAATCGGCGTTTAAGATTTTCCTGCTTATTTTCCCGCCCAATATATATCTTGCATAAGTAAGATAATTTGTATCCGATTTTTCCACCTGTGCACAAAGTAAATCAATATTCATAAATTTAGAGGTTGTGGTTAAATTAAGCCCGCGTGGCAATATTCCATATAACGTAAGCATTGACGAAGTAGTATAAATATCCCCTACTGATAATTTGCCAATGGGGTATTCCATCTCAAAATTAAAATTATAACTTTCGTCCATATTAAACCAGAAAGAAAAAGGGAAATAAAGTGAGCCATTTATATAAGTATCAAATAAAGGATGTGTTCCGGGTTCATAAGGTAAAGAGGAGGTTACGGAATCTTTACTTGTTGTATATCTTGCCCCTGCTGATGCATATCCATGAGCAGATATTTTAGAAATTATGTTAAAAGAAAAAGTAGTTTCGGTTATATCTTTTATTTTTACTTTCAATTGATGTTCTCCCATACCTAAGTTAGCCCTGGGGGTGTAATATATAGAGAAAGAAGTATTTTCGCAATGTGAAGTAATGTCAATGCTGTCAAGGAACACTGTTATATTTTTAGGATTAACCTCGTTGCTAAATACAATAACAATATCCGGTTTTTTGGTAGTAACCGAGCCATATGGTTCAGGGCTTACAAGCTCAATCAAATTATCTCTTGTTATGACAGAAACTTTGTATTCCGGGGATTTGATAATTTTATTATCTTTAGTTTTAACGACTATGCAATATTTTATTGACGGTGATTCAATCAATTCATCAGGAATAGTAGCAGATAGACGAGTTTGTTCTTTTTGCATATATACCGTCTTCTCATCTATTAAAATATATGCCATTGCGACTTCTTCAGAAACATCTGCATAAATTTGCAAGGGAGCATCAATAAAAATATTATTTGGCGGGGTATGCGTAATTTGGACTCCTACTAATTGAAACAATAGTATATACATAAGAAAGAGAAATTTATCTTAAATATCTCTTCCGTCAAGTCTAAAATACTCCACAAATAAAAAGGGCACTGTCCACACTAAACGGACAATGCCCTAAAATTAAAATCTTACTCTATTGAATAATATCTACATCTGCCCCGGTACGTCCAAAACCATAGCCTGGTTTTATATCAACCAGTACTGCACATTTACATGGGACATTGCCTGCAGTAAATAAACCATTCTGTGTTACAGTCCCCGCTTTTTCCGGGAATACTTTCCACATTAAAGGAATATTCGGCACTGCGTTATTATTGGCATCAACCACTTTTGCATCAAACTGTTGAGTAGCACCGACCTTAACTTTTACAAGTTTAGGGTCTATTTTAACAATATATGAAGCAACCGTAATTTCAGCAACATCTTTACCTTTTCCAAAATTAGGAGGAATAATCGCCGCTACTATTCCTCTACCGGGCAACTTACCTGCCGTAAATAATCCGTCTTTCGTAATCGTTCCAAGAGTATTCGGTCCGACTTCCCATATTAAAGGAATATTTTGAATATTCCCTTTCAGATCTGTCACTACAGCTTTGAATTGAATTTGTTCTCCCGGTTTTACATTAACATTACGAGGTTCTATTTTTACATTGAATTGCATATCTTTTGCAATAAGAACACCTGCACGGTCTAATCCCATACCAAATTCAGGCGGAACTATAGCCAAAACTTCACATTTTCCAATTTCAGGCCCTGCCGTAAATAATCCGTCCGAATTTATAGTCCCTGCTTTTTCCGGTCTAACTTCCCATTTTATAGGGACTTGTACTAAATTACCATTTATATCATAAACTTCGGCATTGAATTGAATAGTTCCCATTGGTTCTATTGAGCTGAATTTAGGATATATTTTAACTTTTACTTTTTCCGGCTTACCGATAATAATTCCTGCGCGGTCACCACCTGTCATATCCCCTGCTTTCACCACAACGGCAATAAATCCTTTGCCTTTCTTTTCTCCTGCAGTAAACACTCCATCCGATGTAATAGTGCCGAGATTTTCCGGTATAACTTTCCATAATGCTTTCGCAGTAATTGAATCATTATGCGGCCCCATTATTTCATATTCAAATTTCATTGTTTCCTGCGGTTTAAGTATCGCATGAGGTGGTTTTATTTTAACCGGCAAATATTTACCGGGTTCGCCCACCATTACAGTGGCTTCTCCAATACCTTCAAGATCGCCTGCTTTTACAAGAGCTATAATTTTAGCTTTTCCATTCTCATCCCCTGTAAATATTCCATCTTGTGAGAGTTTCCCCATATGCGGCGGGGCTAATTTCCATAGAGTCTTAAATACTTCCACCGTTTTTCCATCATTATCCAATACTTCTACTTTAAATTGCACAGGATCGCCTATTTTCGCAAAAGTACGGGTAGGAATTACTCTAACTTTCAACTCCCGTCTTTCATTTTCTCGACTAATTTTTATAAGTGAATGCCCTATGCCTTTTCCGGCTGCTGTTTCTACTAATGCGCGAACTATACCCTTCCCTTCTTTACCACCTGCAAAAAATAAACCATTTGGACCAATTTTTCCTAACTGATTTGGTTTTACATCCCATTTTATTTTTGCTTCCACCGGATTCCCCATAGAATCAGTTACTTCTGCCTTGAACTGAACTACATCTTTTGGATGTATTATAGCAGGATTGGGAAGCACTTTAACCGTTATTGCCGCTTGTAATGCCATTGGCAAAACAAGAGCAACTATTCCGAAAAAGCGTTTCATATTATACCCCCTTCCTTCTAAAACATTTGTTCTCTTACTAAATTCAGAGAAGTTTTTATTTCTTTGTATTTCTTCCATTAGTTTTTTACCTCCTTTGCTAAATTAGATATAAATTCTATCAAAAAAGTTCCCAGAAAATTTACAATTCACTACTTTTCCCATCAGGAACAACATAAAACATCTGTTCTTTTTGTTTTACTACTTTATTATTTTTATCTATTATCTGAATTTTCATTTTATAATATCCTTCTTTCATATTCTTGTCCGATGTGTATATTATCTGGTCGGATTCTTTTTCGCGGGCAACGACTTCATCATTGATTAGTATTTGCGCTTCCTGTGATTTAGGTTTATTATAAAACGCAGCGCTTATTGTCACATCATTGTCGGGAACTATGGAATTGACTTCCGGAGACACAATATAGATATCAGGTTTACCCGTTTTTAAATGCTGGAAAGAGAATACGGCAACAAATATTACACACATTGCACCTACCGTTATGGGAATTAATTTAGCAAATGAGAATCTTTTAGATTTTTCCCGTTCAATCCTCGCCCATAATTTAGCTTCAAAATATGGCGGCAGGTCTACCTTCGTAACATTCTCCTTGAGAAGTTTATTGAATTTTTTCGCATTCTCAAGTTCAGCCCGACAATCTTTACACTCATTTATATGAGTTTCAAGAATGTTTTGCTCTTCCGCAGACAACTCGTTGTCCACAAAAGCCTGAATAAGTAATTTAATATTATCACAATTTTTCATAAATTCCCCCTTAATCCGATAAAGATGGCTGACCGCCACGCAAATTTAATTTCTTTTCTAACATTTCCTTGCCTCTTGCAAGTCTCGACCTGACAGTCCCAATCGGGACACCTATTGTGTTCGCTATTTCTTCGTAAGGCATATCATTATAATATTTCAAAACTATTGGTTCACGATATTCTACAGGTAAAGTTGAAATTAGTTTTTGTATCCTAAGTTTATTTTCAACATCCGGGACTGCTTCTTTTATCATTTCCGCGTTTAACGGCAGTAAAGACGTTTTATTTTTATTGAAATGCTTGTAACACTCATTTTTGGCAATCCTGTATAACCACGTGTATACATTTGAGTCCCCTCTGAACTTACTAAAACTTTTGTAAGCAAGGAACAACGCTTCCTGTGTTATATCAGACGCATCATCATAATTGCCGGTAAATCCGAATGCCATATTAAATAACTTGTCCGAATACATAGTTACTACCTCTTCGAATTGCATTTCAATCCTTTAGATACGTTATATTGCTAAAAAGTTCCAACAAAATTTATATTTATTAATTAATTTATTATTTATGCGATAATTTGTCAATTTTATTCTAATACACTATCTACTTGACAGATTATAACTTATATACTAACATTCCACCATTAAAGCTATGGCAGGCAAAACCGTTATTGAGAAAATATTGTCTAAGAAGTTAGGGAAAGACACACACATAGGCGACCGCGTATGGTTACCTACTGACCTCGTTGCTATGCGGGATTTTGGCGGTCCAAACGTGATTTTGGAATACAAAGAAAACTTCAAAGACTCTCCCCTATTCGACAAAGATAAAGTAGCCATAACTTTTGACTTACACATTCCTCCAAGAGACGAAAAAGTAGCAAACAATCATAAAATCTGTCGGGATTTCGTTAAAAAAACAGGATGTAAATTATTTGACGTAAATGAAGGTATCGGACAACATATTCTCTTTGAACATAATCTTGTCCACCCGGGTGACGTCATAATCGGAACTGATTCTCATATGAACTTGCTTGGAGCATTTGAAGCCCTTGCAATGGGCGTAGGAACAACCGATATAACCGGTGCAATGCGGTATGGAAAACTCTGGTATCGTATTCCACCTACAATAAGAATCGAAATAAACGGAAAAATTAAAAAACCTGTTTGCGCAAAAGATGTTATATTATACGTTCTTAAAAACCTAAAAACGGACGGCGCCATAAATAAATCCGTCGAGTTCACCGGGAATACCGTCAAATCTATGAATACGGCAGAACGAATCACGCTGACAAGTATGGTAACCGAAATGTCCGGGGAAATCGGGTTTGTAGAATCTAAAGACTCTATTTTTACGGCAGATAAAGATGCAATTTATGAAAGCAAATATGAGTTTGACGTTTCAAAACTTGAACCGCAAATTGCCTGTCCACATTCGCCGGACCTGGTAAAATCCGTCAAAGAAGTCGCAGGCACACCGATTGACCAGGTTTTCATAGGCAGCTGCACGAATGGTAAATATGAAGACTTAAAAGCCGCCGCAGACATATTAAAAGGTAAAACGGCAAAGATAAAATTGATAATAGTTCCGGCAACAATGAACGTGGCAAAAGAAGCATTAAAAAAAGGTCTTTATGAAATATTCCTTTCTGCGGGAGCGGTAGTCGTAAACCCGGGCTGCGCATTATGCACGACAGGACATCCCGGTATTCTCGCAAACGGCGAAACAATGGTTTCAACTTCAAATCGTAATTTTATAGGTAAATTAGGTAAAGGCGGGGAAGTATATTTAGCTTCACCTGCTACGGCTGCAGCTACGGCTGTAACGGGAAAAATTGCAGTACCTGAATAACTATGCTAAAAGGAAGAATTTGGAAATTTGGTGATGATATCGATACTGACCAGATATATCCCGGAAAATACCTACCGTTAACAGATAAACAGGAAATGGCAAGACACGCGATGGAAGGCGTCCCGGGCGCAGAAAAATTCATAAAAGAAGTAAAACCGGGTGATATAATGGTCGTAGGTAAAAACTTTGGCTGCGGGTCATCAAGAGAACATGCCGGCGTTGCAATAAAAGGGCTCGGAGTATCTCTTGTTATCGCAGAATCATTTGCAGGAATATACTACAGGAACTCGATAAATATTGGGTTACCATTATTAGAATGCAAAAATATATCCTCAATTAAAGAAGGAACTATTATATCCGTTTATCCCGAAACAGGAAAAATCATAGATTCCGATACGGGAAAAGAAATTTACCGGGCAAATCCTCTTGCAAATCTTGAACTTGAAATCATTAACGCAGGCGGATTGCTTAAATTTTTGATAAAAAACGAATGAAACCACAGAGAACACAGAGAAATTAAATATCAAAAATACATTGCCACGAAAGCACGAAAACACAAAAAGAAAACACGAAAAAATACAGGCATAGAAAACAAAAATCTTGAGGGTTAGAAAAAGGACAGACAACAAAACAGAGAGGACACAGAGGGCAGAAAAAAAATTAAAAAAGGTGGTATAAAATGATAAACGTAGAATATATAAAAAAAACTTTTCCAAAGTTGGAACTTATAAAAAATCCTGCATTGAAACAGGGAGTTGTAGATGGATGGCTTTTAGGCGTTAAAAGAGGGAACTGGGAAAAAATAGACGACATACCTTTTACTTTGCTAATCCCTGCAAAAACTTCACTGATTGAACACACCAATAAAGTTACGGAACTTGCAGTAAATATTGCTAATACCGTATTAAAAGACAATCCTGCAATTAAAATAGATATGGATATTCTTATAGCAGGTGGATTAACTCACGATGTAGGAAAACTTATCGAATACGAACGTAAAGATGGCAAAATCGTCAAATCTTTTCTTGGCAATAAAGCAAGACATCCCGCATCAGGATACGCTCTTGCGCTTGAAGTTAAACTGCCAAATGAAGTCGCTCACATAATACTTGCGCATTCCCACGAAGGAGATACTCTTGAACGCTCAAGAGAAGCAATTATTATTAACCACTCCGATTTTATTGATTTCGACCTCGCAAAAACGCTTCGGTAGACGAAAAATCGTTATTAGGGGAATCGTTACTAGGATATTATATTCTACTTGATAATTAACAAATACGGGTAGGTCGGGGCAACTGCCCCGATATGTGTTGTGTTGGTAGCCGCAACCTTTAGGTTGCGCAAACTATCCCGATATATGAAAAGTGTAATTTGTGTTGGTAGCCGCAACCTTTAGGTTGCGCAAACTATCCCGATATATGAAAAGTGTAATTTGTGTTGGTAGTCGCAACCTTTAGGTTGCGCAAACTATCCCGAACGAAAATTGGTGATTAGTCTGGGTAGGTAAGGTGACGTTTAGTTAAACTTTCCGACACAGGAGGATTAGTCTAACTTATCCAGCTCTGCTAGGCACCCCACCGAATCTTATTTGTAAGCGGCAGAGTCTTTTACCCTGAAATGCAATAAGTCCCGCCTTGGCGGGATTATCCAGCTCAGCTGGGTTAACGATTCCCCCTATCTGATATTCTGGTATCCTGATATCCTGCCAACTGGTGTTCTGATTCTCTGATATACTATTTGTTCCCTTCCCCTATTAACTATTCTCTTTTTTGACTTGACAAGACCTAATATTTGAAGCATTACAATACCATTAAGGATTAAGGAGTGTTGTATTTAAAACTTAGTTGAATCGATTAGAGATTTGTATTTGTAAGGGGGAGAATGAGAAATAAGATAAGATTTCTTATGGGGGTTTTATTTTTATTTTTTTGTCGGGAGGTAACATATTGTGAACTATTGGGTGCAAAGGGATTTGACAATCATAGAATATTGTTATCCAAAAATAGTGGGACTAATTATCCGATTTTAACATCGCCTAATGGAGGGGAAATATGGGCGGCAGGATCAAGTCATTGTGTTACATGGACTACGGTTGGCACAGGACATAAGTCCTTCAGGCTTCTTTTCGGAAACTGGAATAATGTTCCATACGCTTTTTCTTCCCAGCATCCTTACTCTGCCAATTTTGATTCTACATGGGAAATTTCACAGCCCGGCACTCCTAAAATAAAAGTTCATTTTGATACCATTAATACGGAATCGGGATGTGATTATATATATGTATACGATAAAAACAACAACCCAATTACGCAATATACTGGGGCTCACGGCAACATATGGACACCTGAAATTCCGGGAGACAGAGCAAAGATAAGATTAAAAACTGACGGTACTGTTCAAAAATATGGTTTTTATATAGATTCCATAAGCTGCATACTCGCTGATATTGATACTATAGATAATAATATACCCGGCACATCCGTGTCTTGCGATTGGAAAGTTCCTCCCATTAACTCTCCTGTCAATTGGTTAAGATTGGAAATGTTGGACAGCTTGGACAGTGTGATAGACTGGGATATGAACGACAGCAGTTTTGCAATTATGCTTTCTGCTAAACTTGTTTACCCGAACGGTGGCGAGAGTTGGGTAGGGAATACTGTTTATACGATAAAATGGCGTATGGTCGGCGGGGAAGCAGTAAGCACTTATAAACTAATTTACTCTACGGATGGTGGAGCTACATATCCTTACCTTATTGCAGAAAATATTGCGGCAACGGATTCTACTTATGATTTGACAACTCCAAATATAGCTTCTGATTCCCTAAGGGTAAAAGTAATAGCGTATACAAGCGTTGATTCTGTCTGGGACACTTCGGATAACAATTTCTATATTGCTGTAGGCGCGGAAGAGAAAATAACCATACCAACGATATTTTTTGCACAGAACTATCCCAATCCGTTTAAGTTATCAACCGATATAAAATATGGATTACCGGGAGACGCTAACGTAGATATTAGTATTTATAATTTGTCAGGACAAAAAGTAATAAACCTTGAGAACGGTTTCATAAAAGCAGGCTGCTACGTTAAGAAATGGGACGGGAAAGACCAAAGTGGCAAATATTTGGCAAGCGGAATTTATTTCTGTAAATTTGATACACCGTATTATAAAAAGATAAATAAAATTTACCTGATAAGATAAAAAGAGAAGTTTTGGAAAAGTTAAGTTTTTAGAAAATAGAAAATCGTTATTAGTGTCCTACGCTTCACCTCTGCCACCGCCAAGGGTCGCTTCGCTCCAGATAGAAAATCGTATATTAGGGTATTAGTATATTAGTTAATAGGAGAAGAGGAAGGACATAGAAAGAATAGCCTTGCTTTCCTTTTTACTTAATTTTTGATTCTTTATTTCGGCAGAAGTATCTGTTTTTTCCCACCCTTTTTCTTATATTCTATAACTTTAGTTAAATTGTTCCTGAATTGCTCTGCTTCTTTCAAAGTCATCTTGCTTATAAAAGGCCAAAAAGCGTCTTCTTCTAATACTATTGTAAGCCTATCATCCTCGAAAAGTTTGCTGCCGTCTGCTCTCTTTTCCCCGGCATATTTCATTTGTCCTGTTTTCTTATTGCTGAGATATTTGCTTAGTATTTTTACTTTTGAATTTGGTAATTTTATTACACCGGTTTTAGGGATTTTATATTTACCGACATAAATTGTGTTTTCCATTTTTCCTCCTTTATATGTCATTCTAAATACTAATGTTTTGTAGCCTCGGACAAGGGTCATTCACCTCTAACACCCCAGCCATTATCTTTTTTTACTCCCCATTGATTTTTTCCCATATCGCGCATCCTTTTTTCCTCAAATGGGAATTTCCCCCTTTATTAATTATTTAGATGTACGAAATCTTAAAAAGATTCAGAATATTGTGGTTGTTTTTGGGGACACTACAAAATTCGTTATTCGGATATTAGGGTATTCGTTAATAGGTAATTAACAAAGAGATTCTTCGCCTTCGTCTCAGAATGACAAATAAACAAACTTATTGACAATATAAGTTTTTGGATGTCTTTTATGCGGATATGGAAACGGATTTTTTAGTTATCGGAAGTGGAATTGCGGGACTTGCTTTTGCCGTTGAATCCGCAGCTTACGGCAAAGTAACAATAATTACCAAGAAAGGTCGCAGCGAAGCAAATACTAACTACGCACAGGGTGGCATAGCCGCCGCTATTGACTCAAATGACTCTATAGAATATCATATAAAAGACACTCTGAATACCGGAGCAGGGCTTTGTAACGAAAAAGCAGTCAGGATAATGGTAACTGAGGCGCCTTCCATAATTAAAAGACTTTGTGAATTAGGCGTGGATTTTACTAAAGCAAAAAACGGCAAATTAGATTTGGGTATGGAAGGCGGACACTCTATGCGCCGCATCGTCCACACAAAAGATGCAACAGGCGCACAAATCGAAAACTCACTGCTTCATAATACAAGTTCCGAAGGCATAACTTTGCTTGAAGATTGGATTGCAATTGACCTTATATTAAAAGATGGAAAATGTATAGGCGTTTGGGCATTAGACGAAAAAAACAACAAAATATTTTCCATATTCTCGAAAATAATTTTAATAGCGACCGGCGGCGCAGGAAGCGTATACTTGCACACGACTAATCCTTCAATCGCCACGGGAGACGGAATTTCAATGGGATATAGAGCAGGCGCAACAATCGCAAATATGGAATTCGTGCAGTTTCATCCTACAACTTTTTACGGAAAGAAAATAGGAGAAAGAGCCTTACTGTTATCCGAAGCTATACGAGGCGAAGGCGGAATACTAAAAACTTCTAAAGGTAATACTTTTATGGAAAAATATGATGCCAGAAAAGAATTGGCTTGCCGGGATATAGTAGCTCGCGCCATACATTTTGAACTTAAAAATACCGATACCGATTATGTGTTACTTGATGTAACCCATCTCGGCGAAAAATTCGTTAACAAATTTCCGAATATATATAATTCGTGTCTCTCTCTCGGGTTAGACCCGTTAAAAGAACCTATCCCCGTTGTTCCGGCGGCACATTACCTATGCGGAGGCATTCTTACCGACCTTGATGGGAAAACAAATATTCCAAATCTGTATGTAGCAGGAGAATCCGCTTGCACAGGTGTTCACGGGGCAAACAGACTAGCGTCAAACTCTCTTCTTGAGTCTATTGTTTTTGGTTTTCGCGCAGCAAAATCTGCAATAGGAGAAATCAAGAAAATTCACCTGGAAAATTCTACGTCAACATCTATAAAGAATAACCTTAATTCCTCAATTTGTGACAATAATATAATTAGCGAATACCTGTCCGATATTCGTTTCATAATGTGGGAAAAAGTTGGTATAGTCAGGAATACAAAAGATTTAGAAGATGCATTATCTAAAATATCTCAATATAAAATAGAAATAGACGCTTTATACGAGAAACACGCAATCTCATATGCGCTTGTAGA
The DNA here is from genome assembly GCA_028716385.1 of bacterium. Lineage (GTDB taxonomy): Bacteria > Hydrothermota > UBA3073 > JACQXS01 > JAQTXJ01 > JAQTXJ01. The sequence continues at coordinate 103,012 of JAQUPX010000003.1, forward strand.
ACTTCGTAATGTCGTAAATACGGCTCTGCTTATTACAAAGTGCGCTATTATGCGAAAAGAGTCCAGAGGGCTTCATTATGTTCTTGACTACTTAGCGAAAGATGATATTTTGTATAATCGTGACACAGTAATTAGTAATAATTCATAGTAACTATTAGTAACTAATGGAGAGAAGATGAAAAAAGAAGAAATCATTCAAAAAGGAAACATTAAAAGAGAAGAAATCACTAAAAAAGAAGAAATTATTAAAAAGTTCCAGGGAAAACGTATTCTTGTAATCGGAGATATAATGCTGGACAAATACGTGTGGGGCAGTGTAGAACGTATTTCACCCGAAGCTCCCGTTCCCGTACTAACCGTATCACGCGAAGTATATGTTCCGGGAGGAGCTGCTAACGTAGCCTGCAATATTAAATCTTTAAAAGGAACTTCCGTTATGGTTGGAATAATAGGAAATGATGAAGCAGGGGAAAAATTAAAATCTTCTCTGAAAGACAAAGGCGTAGATACTTCCGGTATTTTTGTCGATGATACCCGCCCGACTATAACCAAAATTCGTTTTGTTGCCGAAAAAAGAACCCAACAACTTATAAGAATAGATTACGAATCACGCCATCTTATAAATGACAAATTACAAAAGAAAATAATTGAATTCGTGTCTTCCTGTGCTACAAAGTTTGATGCTATACTATTTGAAGACTATGATAAAGGAATGCTTCAAACTAACTTAATCAAGAAGCTTCTCAACATTTTTAAGAATAAAATCATAACCGTTGACCCTAAGTTTGATAACTTCTTTGCCTATGAAGGCGTAACTCTATTCAAACCCAACAAGTATGAACTTGAGCGTGCCATAGGCGAGAAAATCAATCCAAATAATATAGAATCCATATGTAAAAAAGTCCGGAAACAATTGAACTGCAAGGCGGTATTACTTACGATGGGGAAAGAAGGGATGTTATTGGTAGATTCTGCCGGAGCATATAAAATTCCTGCAAAAGTCCGTGAAGTTTATGATGAGACAGCCGCAGGAGATGCAGCTATCGCAGGAACGACTATTGCATTGGCAACGAATGCAAGCCTGATAGAATCCGCCGGAATCGGTAATATCGTCGCAGGAATAGAAGTAAGTAAATTCGGAACGGTTCCTGTAACTTACGAAGAGCTACTGAAGGATATCAGAAATTAAATTTTTCTTCTTCGGTTAACTAACTTTTTTATTTGACTTTATTATAAAGTTAGGTTATTCAACCCTTTAAATGATAGAAAAATATATTCAGGTAGTTACCACTATTGACAATAAAAAAAAGGCAATGGAAATTACTAAAACCGTTGTATCAAAAAGACTATGCGCCTGCGCCCAGATTGTAGGTCCAATAATTAGTAACTACCGGTGGAAAAATAAACTTACTACATCTAAAGAATGGTTATGTATTATGAAGACAAAAAAATCCCTTTATACGCAACTTGAAGCGGAAATTAAAAAACTTCATACTTATACCGTTCCTGAAATAATCGCGACTCCTATAATTGCAGGAAATAAAACTTATCTTGAGTGGATAGGGAAAGAAACAAAGAAATAAACAAATAAGAGAAATTGGACGCAGATGAACGCAGATGGGCAGGATAAAAAAAGAAAAATTGAGAGTTTAAAAAAACGGATAACAAAATACGGAAAGATTAACCCAGCAGAGCTGGATAGGTATCTCTAAGGATTTCGTCCAAGAGCTTCCTAAAAAGGATAAAACAAAAATGATAATTGCAGAAAAAAGGATTTTAAAAATCATGATAATCTGCGTTTATCTGCGTCCTAAAAAGAAATTTAATGGATAAAATATGAAATATTGTATAGCTTTTATAACAATATTGATATTGGGACTTTCCGGCTGTATGCCTAAAGACCAAATCAAACCGGCAGAAAAACCGATATCCCCGGATGCCGTAATGAAAACAATAGATTCTCTTTCCCAAATAGGATTTGAGTTCAAAATAGAATTCAAAAATCCGAATGTCGCCGGAACTTCAAAAGGAATTAGCTTAAACAATAAAACTCAGGTTAATATAACACGTAAACTCGGTGCAGAAAAAGAAAAAAACAAACTTATCGGCATAGATGAAACGGAATACAGTCAGGTAAAAGGAAAATGGCAAACAGACACAAGAACCTTTGATACACAGCCAATTGAATTACTTAAAACTATATGCGGACAGAAAGATTTTAAACTAACAGAACAAAAAAATGGATTCTTTGTGTATAGTTTTACACCAAATTTATTGTTTATGGACCCTGCCTCTATGGATAAACCTGAAACGACACAGGGATTTATTTATATAGATAATAAAACTCTAATGCCTGTTAAAGTAATTGCAAAAACAGAAACCGCATCGTGGAGTATGACAGTAAAAAATATGGGAAAAAAGTTTTATATTCGCAGTCCGAAAACTAAGTTGTGGAGTTTAATAATAAATACAAATAAACCAAAAGAGGTAATTAATATTTTGAAAAAAAGACTAAACTTATATGGAGTTGAAACACTAAACAGCCAGACAACCGACAAAAGCATAATCTTCCAACTTTATTCCGAAAACGAATTAACGGGAAAGTTATTTCAATCGGGAAAAACAGAGCTTTATATTGCAGAATACCCGAAGCAATCCATTTATGAATTGTCCTCTTCCGAGGAAAAAGATATTTGTTTTGTAAATAATGACCCCACTAAACCTATTTTATTAAAAAATAAGATAGAAACTAAACTAACAGGTACTGAACTGGATTCCGAAGGTAAAAGTGATGGGCAGACAGGCATTAAACTTAAATTCAATACTAATTTGCCTGAAACGACTAAGATAGCAATATTATGTGATAAAGAGGTCGTTGGATTCGTTCCACAGACGTGGGGCAAGGAGTTAGAAATAAAATGCAGTAAAGAAACATCATTAAATATAAAATTTCCCTTGCCAGATAGTTGTTTAATTGCTAAGGTAACACAAAAGTCTTTAAAATAAAAAAAGAAAGATGAAATTTATTGCAATTTTTATAACATCGTTTTTATTTATAACCGATATAAAAGCTGATACTAAAGTATGGGCATGGGGAGCTAACGCGGATGGGCAGCTTGGAATGGGAGATACTACTGCCCGCTGGCAGCCTACCCAGATAAACCTCCTGACTAATATTACCGCAATTTCAGCAGGAGATGGACATTCCCTTGCCTTAAAGTCTGACAGCACTGTATGGGCTTGGGGAACAAACAGTGAAGGAGAACTTGGCATTGGAAGTAGTGATTTTACCCCCCACTCCACACCTGTCCAAACTCTTAACCTAACTAATATTATTGCAATTTCCGCAGGAACTATGCATTCTCTTGCCTTAAAATCTGATAGCACTGTATGGGCTTGGGGAGATAACAGCTACGGAGAGATTGGAGACAATACTAATGGTAACAAACGCGACCAGCCTGTCCGGACAAACCTCCTGACTAATGTTATTGCAATCGCAGCAGGAATGCAGTATTCACTTGCTTTAAAGTCCGATGACACTGTCTGGGCTTGGGGAAATAATGGTTGTGGAGAACTTGGAGATAATTCTACTACTGACCGCGATCAGCCCGTCCAAACAAACATCCTAACCAATGTTATTGCAATCGCAGCAGGAGGAGCAACAACAGGGTATGGACATTCGCTTGCCTTAAAGTCTGACGGAACTGTCTGGGCTTGGGGATATAACGGCTACGGACAACTTGGAATTGGAGATACTACTGACCGCTGGCAGCCTGTTCAGATAACCATCCTGACTAATGTTTCTGCAATCGCAGCAGGAATGTTACATTCACTTGCCTTAAAATCTGATAGCACCGTGTGGGCTTGGGGATGGAACGCCTTCGGAGAACTTGGAGATAGTACCACTACTGACCGCTGGCAACCGGTCAGGACAAACATCCTGAATAATATTATTGCAATCTCAACAGGGTATGCCCATTCGCTTGCCTTAAAATCTGATAGTACTGTATGGGCTTGGGGATATAACTATGCAGGCGAACTTGGAGATAGCACTACTACTACGCGCATTCAGCCTGTCCGGACAAATATCCTGACTAATGTTTCTGCAATTTCCACAGGAGCTATGCATTCACTTGCCTTAGCAAACGGGCCAACGGCAGTTGAGCTTGAGCCATCGAATACTATGAGCTATCTCAATATAATGCCTACAATTGCATCACATCAATTTAATATTGAATATAATATTCCAAAAGAGATTAAATTACCGGTAAGTTTGAGAATTTATGACCAACTTGGTAGAGTTATACGAACACTTTTTGATGGAACATTAACTTGCGGACAACATACTACAACCTGGGATGCTTGCGACGAATATGGCAAACCTGTCCCGCACGGTTCTTATTTTTGTATACTTAAAACAAATTATATAGAAAGAAAAAAGGTAATTGTAATAAAATAATAAGGAGGAGAGATGGGTAAAACATTAGCAGAAAAATTATTATCCGAAAAAAGCGGTACCGACGCAAAAGCAGGTAACCTCGTCATATCCAAAGTTGACGTTGCCGCTTTCCAGGATGGCACAGGTCCACTTGCCATTAAAAAAATTCAAAGTATGGGATTGAAAAAGTTATTAGCTGACCGCGCAATCCTTTTTATAGACCACGCCGCACCGTCACCAAGAAAAGAGCTCTCAAATGACCATATCGTGATTAGAGAGTTCTGCAAAAATATGGGCGCAACACTCTCAGACGTAGGCGATGGCGTAATTCATCAAAGACTCATAGAATCATTCGTTAACCCGGGAGACGTAGTAATCGGTTCGGATTCACATACCTGCACATCGGGCGCTCTCTGCGCTTTTGCAACGGGGATGGGTTCAACGGACGTAGGTTTGGGAATGGCGCTTGGAAGAACATGGTTTAAAGTCCCGGAAACCTTTAAAATAGAAGTAACCGGTAAATTCCAGAAAGGCGTTTATTCAAAAGACGTTATACTTTATCTTATAGGATTGATTGGGGCAGACGGCGCAACTTACAAAGCGCTTGAGTTCTGCGGTTCTGCGATAGAAGATATGAGTATGGATTCAAGGTTTGTTTTGTCAAATATGGCAGTAGAAGCAGGCGCAAAAGTAGGATTATGCGAATCGGATGAAAAAACAAAAGCGTGGCTTAAATTATACGGTAGGGAAGACAAATACCGCGAAATCAAAGCCGACAAAGACGCAAAATACGAAAGAGTAATTAAAATAGATGCGAAAACCCTCGTTCCACAAATAGCATTCCCGCACACAGTTGATAACACAAAAACAATCGATGAAGCCAAAGGGACAAAAATAGACCAGTTCGTCATCGGAACCTGCACCAACGGCAGGATGGAAGATTTGCATATAGCAGCAAAAATCTTAAAAGGCAAACATATCGCACCGTACAAAAGACTTATCATAGTTCCGGCATCGAGAGAAGGGTATTTATCCGCCATAAGAGAAGGACTATTGGAGACTTTCGTCGAAGCGGGCGGAATAGTAATGGGACCGGGCTGTGGACCATGTGTAGGCGTTCACGAAGGAATTCTCGGGGATAATGAAAGTTGTCTCTCAACTGCAAATCGTAATTTCAAGGGCAGAATGGGCAACCCGGACGCTTTCGTTTATCTGGCTTCACCGGCGACAGTAGCTTATTCGGCATTACGAGGCGAAATCAGTGACCCAAGAGAAGTTGTGTAAATAAAATTTTGCACTAAAAATAAAATATTTATACTTAAGTAATTTCCTTACTTTGGGTATTGATTTTTACATCTATAGATCAAACAAATGAAAATCGCTTTTATTGGCATAGGCAATCCTCTTAAAGGCGATGATGGCGCAGGGCCGGAAATCATATCAAAAATTAAAAAATCCCCAAATCCACAATCCACAATCCCTGCCTACCGGTCAGGCAGGCAAAATCCAAAATTACTATTGTGGGACTGCGGGACTGTTCCTGAAAATTATCTCGGGAAAATAATAAAAGAATCTCCCGATGTACTTATATTCGTTGATGCGGGGATTTTTAATGCTCCCCCCGGAACTATCAAACTTCTCAATCTAAATAATATAGATACCAATTCCATTTCCACACACAGTCTTTCACTGGATTACATTATAAACTGGATTAAAACCGAGATTAAAACACAGGTGTTCGTAATAGGAATTCAAGCAAAAAGCACCAACTTCGGAGACCCCATAAGCCGTGAAGTTAAAGAATCCATAAAGTTACTGTCTTCCAACAAAATAGGCGCAGAAATAACATTAAAAGGATTAGTTCAGGGAGTCGGAATGAGACCCTACTTGCACAAGTTATCAAATAAATTCTCACTAAAAGGCAGGGCAAAAAACTTTCCCGGCGGAGTGAAATTATGGGTAGAAGGGAACTTAATTGATGTATTACTATTCTTTGATACCTTAGACGGGAAAGATTCCCCGGCCCTTGCTAATATACTCGAAAAAGAACTATTCTTCAAAACACCAAAATCCTTCAAGGAATTCAAAATAGAAACTAGCGATGAAATCGGAACCGATTTTGTTCTCATTCCACCGGACATAGCTATTTGCGACGAATGCCTTAAAGAGTTACAAAGCACTAAAGACAGAAGACATAATTATCCTTTTATAAATTGCATAAATTGCGGGCCCCGCTTTACTATCATCAAAAATATCCCGTATGACCGCAAAAATACTACTATGCAGAAATTCACTATGTGCCCCAACTGCGCAAACGAATATAATAACATAAAAAATCGCAGATACCACGCTCAACCCAATGCCTGTTACGTATGCGGTCCTGACGTAGAAATATCCAAAAAATCAGGGAATAAAGCGCTGACGGAAACAATCAACTTATTAACAAAAGGCGAAATCATAGCGCTTAAAGGGATTGGCGGATTTCATCTTGTATGCGATGCTACTAATGAATCTGCCGTTAACAAACTGCGGAAACTAAAATCCAGACCTTTCAAGCCTTTTGCAGTAATGTGCTCAAGTATAGATAAAATAAAACAATTCGCAGAAGTCTCAAAATCGGAAGAAGAGTTATTAACTTCAAATAAAGCACCCATAGTGCTGTTAAAGAAAAAAAGTAGCAGTAAAATAGCCAAATCAATAGCTCCCGATAATAATTATATCGGCGTTATGTTAGCTTATACTCCCCTGCATTACTTGATTGCCGATAAATTTCTATGTATCGTAGCCACAAGCGGAAACACAACGGATGAGCCTTTAATCAAAGATAACGCCGAAGCTAAAAATAAATTATCCAAATTCACCAAAAACTTTTTGCTTCATAATCGCCCGATTGAAGTAAGATGCGATGATTCCGTGGTGAAATTTATATCAAACAAACCTGTTTTATTCCGGAGGGCAAGAGGTTATGCGCCTTTACCTGTAAAACTTCTTTCTACTTCTCCATCCATACTTGCCGTTGGAGCAGAATTGAAAAACGCTTTTTGCATTACAAGAGAAAACTTTGCGTTTTTATCCCAGCATATAGGAGACTTGAAAAACTACGAAAATTATGAAGTTTTCAAATCCACAATTGAACATTTCAAAAAACTTTTCAAGATAACCCCGGATATAATCGCTTATGATTTGCATCCCGAATATCTATCAACAAAATATGCATTGGAGTTATCGGGGAAAGACCTCACTAAAATAGGCATTCAACATCATTGGGCGCATATTGCAAGTTGTATGGCAGAAAACAATATTGATTCGCAGGTGATTGGCGTAGCATTTGACGGGACAGGATATGGAACGGACGGAAATATATGGGGCGGGGAATTTTTACTATGCACATACACGAATTTTGAACGAATAATGCATTTTAAGTATACGGGACTCCCCGGAGGAGATATTGCTTCCGTTGAAACCGGACGAATGGCAATGAGCTACTTGTTTGATATGTATGGAACATCCCGACGAGAAAAATCCCAAAAACTAATCTCTAAATGGAAAAATTCCGACTTAATTTACAAAATGCTTGAAAATAACTTTAACTGCCCGCTAAGTTCAAGCGTAGGCAGAATATTTGATGCGGTAGCGGCTATAACGGACGTATGTCAATTAAATACTTGTGAAGGTGAATCCGCGATGAAACTTGAAAAATTGGCAGAGGAATATATGAACCGTAGGGACATAGCGTGCTATGTCCCCGAACCGTATACTTATAAAATAGTAACTCAATCCGCCTCAGGCGGATCCAGCTTGCCTGCCGATAGGCATGGCTTGAGGAATAAAAGTAACTCAAGCTTCCAGCTTGAAACTTCTAACCACAAGCAAGTCAACGCCACAGCGGACTCCGCAAAAGGCGGAGATGCTTGTGATACAATAGACATTTCCCCTACCATTACTGAAATAATGTCTGAAGTCAACAAATCAACTCCTGCAGAAATATCTGCAAAGTTCCACTCCACAATCGCTCACATAGTAAAAGACGGGTGTATAAACATACGAAATAAATATGCTATAAGTAGAGTAGCATTATCCGGCGGCGTATTTCAAAATAAAGTTTTGACTGAGAGTGCCGTTAAATTATTAAAAGAAGAAGGCTTTGAAGTTTACACACATTCAATTGTCCCTCCGAATGATGGCGGAATATCGCTCGGACAAGCAGCAATCGCTCAAGCGCTTTATCTCAGCAAAGCTGGGTAACTCTCTTCTAGGTTGAAATGTCATAAATGGGTAGATTGAAGCCCTCGCTTCAATCTACTGAAAGTGGAGGCTCTTACCTAGCCCGTACTCTGTCATTCTGAACGAAGTGATTACAAACCCTTAATTTATTTAGGGTTTTGTTATCCAGAAGCGTAGCGTAGGGAGAATCTATTTTTTGGGATTTGTGTCTTCTTCCGCCTCAGGCGGATTAAAATGATATAAAAACTTGCAATAAAAAAAACGAGTCCGCCTAAGGCGGACTCGTTTTTATTTTTAAACAACTTATTTTGCTATATTATCTTTCATCCACTTCGTGGTAACTGATTTCGGTCTCTCTATTGATTCGCCCCATGCTCTGCTCATAACAAGCTGTGCACACATTCCGAGCGCTCTCGATACTCCGAACAATACCGTATAATACTCAAATTCCTTGACTCCGAAGAAATATAACAAGCTTCCGGATGCTGCATCGACGTTTGGCCATGGATCTTTTGCTTTGCCGTGTTCCGTCAATACCTTCGGAACGATTTCATATACTTTTTCTACTATCTGGAATATCGGGTCATTCGGGCAGGCTTTCTTACCAAAAGCTTTGAAAGCTGCATATCTCGGGTCTGTAATTCTTAATACTGCATGTCCATAACCCGGGACAACTTTACCTGAATTAAGAGTATCCCATGCAAATTGACGTAATTGTTCATCGCTTGGTACTCCACCGAATTTATCTTTTACCATAAGAATCCATCCAAGACATTCCTGATTTGCTAATCCGTGTAAAGGTCCTGCTAATCCATTTAATCCTGCGGATATTGCATAATAAGGATCTGACAATGCGGAACTTACGCAATGACAGGTGTGCGCGCTTACGTTTCCACCTTCATGGTCAGAATGCAAAACCATATAAAGACGCATTAAATCTGCAAAATCCGGGCTATCTATTCCCATCATATGAGCATAATTTGCAGCCCAGTCTAATTTAGGATCCGATGGAATCTTTTTGCCTTTTCCAAATTTCATTCTGTATATTCCCGCTGCAATTTCGGGTAATTTAGCTAATAAATCCAAACAATCTTCAAGTGTTGCATCCCAATATTCTTCTTTTCTCATTCCTTTGGTATATTTGTCTCTGAATATTGATTCTTTTTCCATCGCCAGAACTGCAGTATTGAACATTGCCATAGGATGTGCATCTTTAGGTAATGCTTCTAAAACGGCCCATACATAAGCCGGAACTTTTGCGCGTTTTTGGAATTCTGCTTTCATATCTTCTATAGCAGCTTTATCGGGTAATTCACCCGTGCATAATAAATAAAAAGCCTCTTCTGACAATTTGCTTCCTAATTCTGCTACCGGATGCCCTCTTATTATTAATCCTTTTTCTGGTGGCACATCCGAAGTATCACATATTAAACCTTTTACTCCTCTCATCCCTCCGTAAACCTGGGCAAGAGTCACCTGTGATACAACTTTATCCCCGTGAGCCTTAACCATTGCCTTGATGTCCTCTTTCATTGCAGGGATTTGTTCCTTCAATCTTTCCTTTAACGTAGCCATTTAGCCTCCCCTCCTTCTAAGTCGTACATTTATTTATAATATTTTTACTATTTTCAATTTTAGGTTTTATAAAGCAAAAAATTTCCATATTTACACAAATAGGCTACCATAATAATCAAGATTTTTTTCCTGTCAACTAATGTTTTTTAACATCTGCGCAAGTTAATGAATTTCATTGAAATGTATTGACAAAATAAAGAATCTCCATAGTTTTATGAGTGCTTTATTAAAGATAAAATTGAATTTTAACAAAAAATTGACACGGATGATATCAAGTTTCATATTACTAGGTGTTTTAATAGTATCCGGATGCACTACAAATACCCCAAAAAAACTAATCAGAACGCCTGCAGTCGCAGGAATGTGGTACCCGGCAGATAAAACGGAATTACAAAATACAATCCAAACATTCCTTAATAATGTACCGGCTGAACAAACCAATAAAGATAACATATGCGCGATTATTGCACCCCACGCAGGATATGCTTTTTCCGGTCAAACTGCAGCTTATGCATTCAAACAACTTATCGGAAAAACTTATGAAACAGTAATAATTATAGGCCCAAAACATCCGCCGAAAAGTAACACCATCCCTGATTTAACGGAAAAAGGAATTTACGTTGATTGCGCAAACGCATACAAAACACCTGTTGAAACTACAGATATAAATACTTCTATGGCAAAAGAACTTATTGCCTGCAATGAAATTTTTCACCCCATTCCCGAAACAGGCACGGATGAACATTCGGTAGAAGCTGAAATACCTTTTCTACAAGTAGTGTTTGGCAATAACCTTAAAATCGTGCCTATAATTATGACCGACCATTCTTACGAAACTTGCAAAATCCTCGCAGATGCTATTATTAAGACAACTAAAGGGAAAAATATTCTTATCGTAGCCTCCTCTGACCTTTATCATGGCTATGACTATGAAGAATGCAAAACAAGCGTAAACGAAGCTTGCAGTTTGATTTCCAAATACGATATTAATAACTTTTATTCCGCTTTCATAAACAAAAATATAGCCTGCGGAGGCGCACCGATAACTACATTAATGCTTGTATGCAAAGAATTGAACGCAACAAATGTTATTCCTTTATGTAAAACAAATTCGGGAGATGTAACAGGTCAAAAAGGGGGGTGGATTGTGGGATACAGCAGTTTTGCTTTTACAAAAAACACTAAAACGGAATTTAAACCGCTTGATGCGCAAGCACAAACAGAATTACTCAAAATGGCAAGAAACACGATAGAAAGTTATGCAAAAAAGAAAGAAATATTAAAATTCAAACCCGCTTTTCCTATTTTAAGTGAAAAACGAGGCGTATTTGTTACCTTGCTCACTAAAGATGACGACCTCCGCGGATGTATCGGTCATCACGAATCAGATACCCCGCTCTATGAATTAGTCCCGGAAATGGCACTCGCATCCGCATTCCAGGATTTTAGGTTCCAACCGCTAACGGAAAAAGAACTTAATAACATAAAAATCAAAATATCCGTCTACCTTACTAATGTTTATGAAATAAAAGATACGAGCGAATACGAACTCGGAGTTCACGGTATTATTATGGAAAAAAACGGCAGGGCATCTACGTTCTTGCCTGAAGTCCCGACAGAACAAAAATGGACAAAAGAAGAAACTTTTTATTATCTTTCGCAAAAAGCCGGGTTACCGGTAGATGCATGGAAACAAGGCGCTAAATTCCTTGTCTATAAAACACAAGTATTTGGAGAATAATATGAATATAAGAGAACCTGTAGTCGCAAACCAGTTTTACCCCGGGAATCCTTCCCTGTTGAAAGATATGATACTTTCTTTCTTTAAAGATAAAAACATTCCAGATATAAAAGAAAATGTTCACGCTCTTATCGTTCCTCACGCAGGATATACTTATTCAGGTAAAACCGCCGCTTATGCTTTTAAACAAATCCAGAACAAACAATACGATTCCGTTATAATAATTGGCCCGTCTCACAGCGCAGTTTTTGACGGAATTTCCGTATACCCTGAAGGCAAGTTTAAAACCCCTTTAGGCAATATCGAAATAGATAAAAACCTAACGGATAAAATTATTTCTTTCGATTCACGCATCATTGATGCCACAGAACCCCATATCGAGGAACATTCAATAGAAGTTATGCTTCCTTTCTTACAGGTAGCCCTTGATAATTTCAAAATTGTGCCGGTATGTATGGGAAGCTACGACTTCTCAACCTGCAACAAACTCGCAGACGCAATACTTAATGCTATCGGACATACTAATAAAGTCCTGATTATCGCATCTTCCGATTTTTATCACGGACATAGCTATGAAGAATGCAAACAAAGCACAACCGAATCAGCAAACCTTATTGCTTCAAATAATATAGAAGAATTTTATAATCACTTTTATAAGAATAGCGCTGCCTGCGGAGGTGCTCCAATTGTAACTACTATGCTTGTAGAAAAGAAATTGCAAAACAACAAAATAACTCTGTTGAATTTAACGAATTCCGGGGACGTTACAGGTGTAAAAGCAGGATATGTCGTAGGATATGCAAGTTTGGCAATAACGAAATAATATGAAAGTAGACAATAAAAAAGCTTTTTTTGAATACACCGTTCTTGAAAAATACGAAGCAGGTATTTCGTTGGAAGGGCAGGAAGTTAAATCCATAAGGATAGGACAGGCATCTCTTGCAGATAGTTTTTGCAGGATTATAAAAGATGAAGTCTTTGTTATGGGAATGCATATCACACACTACGATAAAGCAAGAACTATGTTGGACTCAAAACGAACACGTAAATTACTTTTACATAAAAGGGAAATAAATTCCCTGACGGGTAAAGTCAGCGAAAAAGGATTTGCGCTCATACCATTAAGCTTGTACTTTAATAAACGCGGGAAAGCAAAACTCTGTATAGCTTTATGTAAAGGGAAAAGACAATACGAAAAAAGAGAAACAATTAAAAACCGTGAACTTGAAAGAGAAATGAGAAACTTTAAAAACTAAATATGATAAACCTTGCCATTCATACACAAATGTTGGAAATAACGCAATCTTTAAACACCGCCCTTAAAAAAGCCTGTGAAAACTTTGAAAACCTTGACGAGCTACAGGAAATATTAGACAAAAGAGAAGAGTTGATAAAAAAATTATTGCAAACAAGCAAACCTTCGACAGAAATGTCCAAAAAAATATTACTAATAGAAGAAGATAACCTGAAACTATTTCAACAGCTTATAGAAAACACCTCAAATGAAATTGAAAACATAAAGCAAACAAATAAATTACTTAAAGAATATAAAAATAGTTCCCCGGATAGCGGCCTTGATATAACAAAATAAGAACCGTTGTCAATCCCTGACACAGCGTATACTAAGAGCACACCTTTTGTCGTAGCTATTACGGTGCACACTAGTGTCATGATAGCTCATAGGATGACACCACGCACTTGTAGTATCAAACTCCGTAGTCGACCACCATCCTCCGCTGTGCCCCATACAGCCGAACGAACCATCAGGACTGCGAGCACTACCCGGAAGCGCCGAAAAACCAGTTTCGTTGGTTGCACCGACATTAGGACTTGTCCAATGGGTTGTATCGGATTCTTTCAGTTTTCCACCTGCTATGTCTTTCCCACCCAAACAGTCAGCAAGAATCGCCCACCCGCTATCAGAAGGTATATGCCATCCTTCGGGAGCCAAACCACGTGGGTCGTTTACCGCATACCAATTATATAACTTGCCGTAAGTTTTTTCATGCTCCGCATTGTTTTTGTAATAACACCATGCACCTGTGGTTAAGTTTTTCCATTTCTCCGCGTCTTGCACTTGCGGTATAGAGTCTCCATTACGATAACAACTTACGTTCAGGTTTTCTGCCATCCATTCCTGCTTGTCTATCTTTATCGTTTTATAGGTGTTACCACCTTTATCAGTCATCGGAACGATAACTTCTGTTTTTATTGGTTCTCTTACACAACCCCAAAAAAATAATCCTGATACTACTATAAGGTAAACACTTTTCATTCTATCTCCTCCCTACTTTCTATTCCTATAAATAAAAAAACTATAAAAAATGGGCGAGATATAAACCCCGCCCATTTATTATAATTTTCAAAAGACTAAGCTTGTTTAATGATTTTCACTACTTCTTCGCCTATTCTTGTCTGCGCTTCCCCGGTCTGAGCTCCGATATGCGGGGTAAGTGTAACATTCGGGAAACTCAACAATTCGCTTGCTGCAGGAGGTTCTGTTTCGAATACGTCTAACCCGGCGCCTGCTAATTTACCGCTTTTCAAAGCTTCTAATAATGCGGATTCATCAACCGTTCCACCACGAGCACAATTTACGACAATTGCGCCTTTTTTCATCTTATCAAATTCCGTTTTTCCGATAAAATGTTTGGTTTCTGCTGTCAATGGCGTATGTATGGATATATAATCCGAACTTTGTAACAATTCGTCAAAAGTTGCATTCTTTATACTTCCGGTACCTTTAACATTCGGGTCATATCCTAAAACTGTCATTCCGAGCGCATTTGCACGTTTTGCAAGTTCCTGGCCGATTCTTCCTATCCCTATTATTCCAAGCGTTTTCCCCGATATTTCAGTGCCTTTAAATGCTTTTTTCTCCCACTGTCCGCCCTGGATGGATTTTGTAGCCTTAGCTATTCCCCTGGATAATGCAAACATATGGGCAAGCGCTAATTCCGCAACGGAAGCAGACGATGCTCCGGGAGTATTCACAACTTTTATTCCCTTTGATTTTGCATAATCCGCATCTATGTTATCCATTCCAACTCCGCCTCTTATTATCATTTTCATACTCTTCATATTGTCTATCATTTCCTTGCGAACTTTAGTAGCACTGCGAACAACCAAAACGTCAAAATCCGCTACCTTAGTTACCAGTTCCTCTTTAGGTAATGCAGACAAATCTTCCACCTGGTGCCCCATTGCTTGTAACCCTTTAATCCCCTGGGCATCAAGACCATCAGCTATAAGTATTCTCATTATTCCCCCTTTTACATCCGTTATAAATCAATTATATAGAAGCTTTAGCAAATACTTCCTGAGCTGCTTTTAAGCCTTTACCAAGTTCAACGGGATGTTTCAAATCGTGAAGTGATAATTCAATTGCCGCTATTGCCGTAATAATATCAAACTGGCAGATATAACCAAGATGCGTAAGTCTTATTACTTTCCCTTCAAATTGGTCCTGTCCGCCTGCTACCATAACACCATATTTTTTCTCAAGAGTCTTCTTAAGTTCTTTGCCATCTACTCCATCCGGCGCAAAAATTCCCGTAAGAGCTTTTGCAGGATGTTTTGAAATAAGCTTTAATCCGAGCGCTTTCATTGCTGCCTGTGTCGCATCTCCCATTACCGTAACTCTTTCAAGAATCTTATCTATTCCGCCATCTGCATTTATCATTTCCAATGCTTGTTTTAATCCCATAATCAAAGAAACAGCCGGTGTAAATGGGGTATCTGATTTTTCAAGTGCTTTGCGAGCTTTTTTGAAATCAAAATAAAATTTCGGTAAATTAGATTTATCCATAAATGGCCATGCTTTGTCGCTTATCGATGCAAATGCCAATCCGGGTGGTAACATAAGTGATTTCTGTGAACCTGATACGCAAACGTCTACGCCCCAGTTGTCAACCTGAAGATCACAAGCTGCAAGCCCTGATATTGCATCAACTACAAGTAAAGTATTTGGCCTTGATTTTATAACTTCACCATATTCTCTTATAGGATATTCGGTAGCAGTACTTGTTTCACAAAGTGTAGCAAATACAACTTTAATATCCGGATTATCGTCTAAATGTTTTTTAACAACTGCAGGATCTGCTACGTCGCCCCATTCAACTTCTACGCTTATTGCTTCTACTCCATAAGCTTTGCAAAGGTTTGCCCATCTTTCTCCAAATTTACCACCTTTAATTACCAATGCTTTGTCGCCTTTTGATAATAAATTACAAACTGCTCCTTCCATTGCCCCGGTTCCTGAAGCTGCAAAAGTAAATACGGAGTTTTTTGTCTTAAAAATAGGTTTAAGACCTTCCGAAACTATTTTTATAGTATCTGAAAACTCTTTTGTGCGATGATGAATAATTTCTCGTGCTTCTGCTAACCTCACTTCACTTGGCACAGGAGTTGGCCCTGGCGTCATTAGGTATACTTTTTTCATTTTACCTCCTTGTAAAATTAAAAATATTTCTTAAAATAAAATACCCTATAACTTAAAAACTTAAACTCAAAAGTCAAGAAAAAAAAGATTTTATCTCATATCCTTTTGAATAATAAATAATCTAAATTAATAATATAACTAGTATATAACTCAAAAAAACTTGACAAACATAATCTTTTTAATAATCTGACAAATAGAATTTGCGCAAGGGGGCGAAAATGAAAGGATTTATTTGGGGAGTTGTAATTTTAGTAATTGTTATAGTGGGATTTAAAGTATTTAATTCTGTTACAAAAAATGCTAGGGAAACGGCTCAACAGGCAGAAATCGTTTCAAAAATGAGGGCAGAAAAATATGACGAAGCCAAGGAATTAATCGTTAAATACTACAAAGATACGGACAAAGCAAAAGAATTGTTAGCACCTATAAAAGTGAAAGAAGACGAAATAGCATTAGAAGCATATACGGATAAAATTAAGATTCCTGATGACTGGGAATGGAAAGCCGATGAAAAGAACAGCAAGTATACTTCTATTCATGGAAAAATCGTTAATACTGGCGATAAAACAATAACATCTTTCACAATTTTAGCAAAATACCAGGACGGAAAAAAGAAAACTCTAAGCACGGATTCTGCGAATTGTTCGGAAAGCGTTCCGGCTGGCCAAACTAAAAACTTTGAAATCAAACACGGATATTCTTCTGATTACAAATCAGTCGTTCTATCTGTCAAGAACTTCACGTTAGACCAGCAGTAAGAAACTCCCCTTTCAAGGGAAGTGAAACATAAAGTCGTCGTTGTTTGTAAATAAAAAACTTTACCGAGAATTAGGCAGAATGCCTTCTTTTTGTTTCTCCATTTGTCATTCCCGCGAAAGCGGGAATCCAGTGTTTTTGTTGTCTTTATAATGCTTCACCCTTCAGGACGGGATCATTTACTAATTTACAGTTGCGATTAATTTTTTTACCCTCGTTAATTAATATTCAATCATAGTAAGCAACTACAAAATAAATCATTCAATACATTAAAAAACAATTGACTTATAAAAAATATACTCTAACTTACTTACAGTAAAAACTATTATCATTAACTTATAAAATAAGGGGGCAAAATGAAATTACTAAACTGCGCGGATGTCCAACTGGCAGAAGTAAAAATGGAAGGCGCCAAAGATGCATATATGAAATGGCTCATCGCTAAAACCGACGGCGCGCCAAATTTTGCAATGAGGTTATTTGAAATAAAAGCAGGCGGCAATACACCTCTCCACACTCACGCATTTGAACACGAAGTATACATCCTGGAAGGAACCGGCATTTTTGTATGTGAAGGGAAAGAACATAGTTTCAGAAAAGATTATTGCATATTCGTTCCCGGAGACAAAATGCACCAGTTCAGAAATACCGGCAATACTTCTCTTAGGTTCCTTTGCTGTGTACCGAACGATTAATCTCTTCCTTGCTTAATCAGGTAAATATGTTAAAAAAAAGAAAACTATTTATATACTTTTTAATTATAGGAATTTTTGCTTCTCCCCTATTCTTATCTTGCCTTCCGACAAATGTTTATGCCGACTTTGAGTCTGATTTCAACGATATCATCGTAAAAAACGGGCTGCAAAAAGTAAATTTCGGACTTGAAGTAATGAACATAGACAGCCAGACAATAATATACTCCAGAAACTCTGAAGCTCTTTTTATGCCCGCTTCCAATGTTAAGATTCTTACTTCCTTAACCGCATTAACGGTATTAGGCGCAGATTATACGTTTAATACGGAAATTTTTTACGATGATACAAACCTTTTTATCAAAGGCTATGGAAACCCCGACCTTAAGCTTTCGGATATCATAGAACTTACGGATATTATAGCGGATTACGGGATAATTGCAATAAATGACATTGTTTACGACAACTCCTATTTCAACGAAGAAGAATGCGGAAAAGGCTGGGTAAATGAACCGAGAGCATCTCTGGTTGCGCCTAGAGTATCTGCGATATCTTTAAATAAAAATCATATTTCAATACTGATAAAACAGGGCAAGCTCGGCAAAAAAATATCTTTATATCCTAAAACAAATTATTTTACCGTTCTTGATTCCACAAAAGCAGACGAAATGGGATTAACAATCAATCTGAAATCTACGGATGATAAAAATTATATCATAATAAAAGGTGATTCGAGCGCTTCCGGGGAATTCACAAGAAATGTAGACAATCCTGCCGCTTATATGACGACAATATTAAAAGAAATGTTAGAGAAAAAAGGAATTACGATAACGGGAAAAGTCACCAGAGGTATAGTTAAAGACAGCTGCAAAAATATCTGCACCCACTCGTCAAATCCACTCTTATATCTTATATACTATATGAACAAGAACAGCGATAATTTTTATGCGGAACATATTTTAAAAGCCGTAGGGGCTAAAGGCGGGACGCCACCGGGTTCATTTGAAAAAGGGACAAACGAAGTATATAAACTATTAAAAGGTATCGGATTATCAAAAGATGAAATCAGAATATTTGATGGTTCAGGATTATCAAGATATAATTTAATTTCCCCTCACGGACTCGTAAAAGTCCTTGCTTCTGCAATATCGGAATGGGGTATAAGAAATGAGTTCATAAGTTCCCTGCCAATTGCAGGCGTAGATGGGACATTAAAACACAGATTACGCACAAGCGAATGCAAAGGGAACGTGCGCGCAAAAACTGGAACAATGCTTTCCGTCAGTTCTCTTGCAGGCTATGCATACACACAAAACAAGAACCTGATTATATTTTCAATTATGATGGATAATTACGTTCTTGATACCCCAAAAATAAAACAGGCTGAAGATAAAATTATAGAACTGATTATAAAGAATTTTTAGTCCCCTTATCTAAACGTCAACCCGCTAATAACGTTTCCCTTTGTGCTTTCATGGTTAACTCTTTTCTGTTCTAGTTTGTCCCCTTCTGTTTTTCGCGTTAATTCGTGTCCATTCGTGGATGAAATTCTTTCCGTTTTCTGTTGTAGTTTGTTTTTAAACTCTAAAGTTCTTTCTGTTCTTTGCGACTTTGCGGCTTTGCGTGAGAAACTCTTTTTTCTATATTTTGTTATTTTTTAAACTCTAAATCTTTCTGTTTTCTGTGTTATTCCGTCTTAATCTGTGGGATTCCGTGTGCAAAATCCTTTCTGTTTTGTTTTTTTTGTGGAATTTCTTTCTGTGCTATTCTGTGTTATTCTGTGGCTAAACTTCTTTTCCATTTTCTGTTGTAGTTTGTTTTAAACTCTAAATCTTTCTGTTTTCTGTGTTATTCCGTCTTAATCTGTGGAATTCCGTGTGCAAACTCCTTTCTGTTTTTTGTGTTGGCAGGTCTTTGTTTCTTCTTTCTGTGCTATTCTGTGTTAATCTGTGGCAAAAATCCTTTCCGTTTTGTGTTTTTTGTGTTTTAGTATCTGTCCGCTATAGAAGGGTTTATCTGCATCCTAAAATACTTCGGAAGAGTTAGAAGCAAAGCGAACCCGAAAGTCTTTTCACGAGTCCAAGATCGGGATGGAACTTAAAAGCATAATCTACTTTAAGATTTTGATAAATTATCCCGCAACCTAAAGTAAGATTGCCTCTGTCTTCACCAATTCTTAAAGCAAGTTGTTGTTTCCACCAGTATTCCATTCCCAAATAGGCATCGGTATTTAAAGAAGTAAATTCTGCAATTCTATCCTTTAATGAGGTGTCAAATCCCAGACAGATATTTATTTTAGAGTTAGCATTAGCCATATTATGCTCTAAACCTAAACCATATTTTAACATAACAGGCAATTCATCATTCGTAGCAAGCGTATCTGACCAATAAAAAGGAGTGCTTACTAAATTCTCTATACTCGCGCCATAACTAATGCCATTAAATTTTGAATTCATTCCGAAATCTACGGTAACACCTTCCGTGTTAGCAACAACCCAGCTTCTGTATATATATTTTAGAGTCAACCCCAAATTTAATGAACCAAACGGAACGGCAAAAGCAGCATAAGAAATATAATCCGTTGCGTTAATTGTACCCGTATCTATAACTATATCTGTCGTAACCGTATCAGTTAAAGGAATACCCGGCGCAGAAAGAATATAAAAACCTGCTCCAATAGTGCAATTTTTCAAAGGATATGCGAGCATACCGCTATTTATTGTTATCGCATCATCAAAATCTCCCGAATGCATTAAAAATAATTCTTTTTTCTTAGCTTTTGCCAATCCTGAAGAATTCCAATAGACTGCCGTAGCATCATCCGCAATGCCAACAAACGCATTCCCCATACCAAGTGCTCTTGCGCCAACTCCCAGCCCCATAAAATCGTTCAAATAGGTATCCCCGAGCCCAAGAAGTAAACAAAATAATATCATCATTTATCTTATATTAGATATATATAAATTCCCTGTTGTCAACCATTTATTTTTGGGTATATTATATTAAACCTGTATTTGTAATACATTCTCATTCCAAGGAATATAATAACCAATACCAGAGCAAACCATAAAAATTTCACAGCCGTCAAAAGGACAAGAATCGGTGCGCTTATCCTTATAGAAAGAAAACAATAAGTCAAATTACGCTTTATATACGCAAGCAAAAACAAGGGAATCGCTATAATAGAAGTAATCCCGCATAACCAGTCTTTCAGGTAAACACAAAGTATGAATGAAACTATAACCAGTATAGTCGAAAACAAATATGCGTTATTCCCCATCAACACACCGGTAGTTATTTTCCCTGATTTTCTATCCCCTTCCATATCCGGGATGGTAGTATTTATGAACACCGCTCCAACCGCAAACAAATAAGGCAACGCATACAAAATGGTATCAAATGAAACGTGTCTCACTGCAGCCCAGCCAAGCGAAAAGGCAACCAATCCATACCCGAAAGAATTTGAGAAAAGGTCAAGAATCGGTCGTCCCTTAAACTGGAACGGCGGCACGGAATATAAAATTCCGCCGATAAAGGATACGAACAGAAGCACTTTGAATCGTAAAGGATAAGGAATAGCGCATACAAAAGCAAGCGCAAACAAGAGAATAGCTTCTATCCAGGCTTGTTTTACGGAAATATACCCCTCCGGCAAAAGATAAAGTTTTTTGTTTATCCTGTCCGATTCGATATCCATAATCTGGTTTATGACGTAAATCCCGCCCATCATAAGAGTCGCAGAAACAAAAGCCAACACGGGTATACGTTGGGATATGCCTGTTCTATAAAAGCCAATTAGAAAGAAAGTCCAACCGGGGACAAGAAGCGTTGGACGC
Source organism: bacterium (assembly GCA_028716385.1). Classification (GTDB taxonomy): domain Bacteria; phylum Hydrothermota; class UBA3073; order JACQXS01; family JAQTXJ01; genus JAQTXJ01. Next base: position 124,715 of record JAQUPX010000003.1, read on the forward strand.
ATCAAAAATATATAATCAAGAAAATGTATCATATATAATATCTTATACTAATTCAAACATATGGAACATTAATGATTTTATAATATATGTGTCCAAAGATTCGTATACCTACCGTCAGGCAGGTATGAATTACCCTGCCCTTTAGGACGGATAATAAAACTGCTGACTCAAATTCCTTTTTTAAATTACCCTGCCCTTTAGGGCGGGGGTCTAAAAATACTAAAAAACTCTCTCGGGCTTTAGCCCAAAACAACCCACAACGTCCATCCACAATACTATATCGTTGACGACGCATTATTTTCAATTATATGACATACGAAACTCTGCCTTTTGTTGCTGCAAACTTTACTCTACCTCCGTTTCGTATTCTCTTTCTGGTTTTGGATTTTATCATTTTGAATCTTACACTTGTTGTTTAATGTCTGTTGCCGTGTTTTGTATTTAGCTTTTGAGCAAATTAAAGCCCATTTTTAAGAATCGCGGACTGAATTTAAGTATGCTTTTAATTACGTCTATTTCGTTTGGCATTTTAGTCAAATTATGACCGGCAAAGTTTTCTTTACAGAAATCAAACAGCAACTCAATGTCCGAATCCTTGAGTTTCATAGCTATTTTGCGAGCCTGAAGTTTAATCTTGAAATTCCTGCCTTCCCATTTTTCCCAATCTTTTTCGTATAGCTTAAGTCTTTTGATATCGTCTTTTTTTATGGCGTCGGCTGCGGCTTTACCTGCTAATTGTCCTGTCAGGAGAGCATTCCCGATACCGCCGCCGGAAATCGGGTCAATCAGTCTGCCTGCATCCCCGACCAAACACACGTTATTTTTGACGAGAGTTTTTACGCCCTTGGAAGGTACCATACTCATACCTTCCGAGATTATGCTATATTTCTTAAATCTCCACTTTAAAAAGTTATCGAGCACCGTTTTGGGAGATTCCCTTGTAATTGCAGGGCAAACTCCGGCTCCGACATTAGCAAGATATTTTGATTTCGGGAATATCCAGATATATCCGCCGGGCACAGTTTCTCTTCCGGCGATAAGTTCGACTATATTTTCGGTTACTTCAGCCGCAAGCAAATACTCGCAGGTCGTCCAGAAATCTTTTTTCTCAAGTTTAGTATCAATACCCGCCCATCTGGAGACTCGTGAAAGTCCTCCATCCGCGCCGATAATTATTTTCGCATCTATTTTACCTTTATTTGTATCTATGCCGGTTTTAGTCAAGCCGGTTGCTCTTGTTTTGACTCTTACTTCAGCCCCGGCTTCCGCTGCAAGTCCGGCAAGGTCGCGGTCAAAAATCTTTCTTTCAAGGATATACCCGACACCCGGGTAATAGACTGTTAATTGTCTACGGGAAGGAGAAGTAAAGGTTACGCCGTCAATATTTGAGGCAATCCAGGAAGGTTTCATATCTACGAATTTGGTTATCCATTCTTTGGATATGCCTTCCCCGCAATTAAGGGGAGTTCCGACTTCGGGGTGTTCTTCTATCAAGAGAGTTTTAATACCTGCTTTAGCCGCAGTAATAGCCGCCATTGAACCCGCAGGCCCCGCTCCCACAACTACTAAATCATAATTAGCCATATTAAATATTGAACATAAATCAAAAATTCTTTTTTGCAAGAAAAACTTATAAAACGTTTTTATTTTCTATGATTAGTGGATTAGTGGGTAAGTGGGTTGACGTACCAAGGAAATCAATAGGCAGGCGAGATTTCACACGATTAGTACACAATTAAAACAGAATACAGGAAAATCAACCACAGAGCACACGGAGAACAAAAAATACAGTAATAAAAGTAATATATAGTAACAAGTAGTAATACATTGTAACAGATAACAAAATGGAGATAGAAATCAGAGGACACAGAGAAAAGAAAAAAGGAGAGCTCAGAGAATTTTTGGACTTTTAGGCTTTGGGCTTGACTTGGGAGTATTTGGATTTTTCTCCTTTTGTCATTCCCGCGAAAGCGGGAATCCATTCTTTCTTCTGTATTCTGTCCTTTCTTTTAACTCAAAATTTTTCTATTTCTTTTTCAACTTTCCAACTTTTTCTGTTTTTCGTGGTTGTTCCCTGTTATCTGTTTTTTCGTGACTTTCTTCCTTTTTTCTTTGTGTTTTCGTGGTTAACGCTTTTCTGTTGTAGTTTATTTTAAACTCTAAAGTTCTTTCTGTTCTTTGCGAACTCTGCGACTCTGCGGTGAAAACTTTCTTTTTTCTGTATTTTGTTATTTTTTAAACCCTAAATCTTTCTGTTTTCCGTGGTTGCTTTCTATTTTTTAATCCGTGAAAATCCGTGTCCGTTATCCGTGGCAAAAATTCCTTTCCGTTTTCTGTTGTAGTTTATTTTTTAACTCAATCCCTTTCTGTTATTCGTGTTAATTCGTGTCCATTCGTGGATGAAATTCTTTCTGTTGTCTGTTGTAGTTTATTCTTACTCTTCGTTTTTTATCCTGTTTATCTGCGGAAATCTGCGTCCAAAACTCAGAACCCCCGTTTTTTCAACAAATACGGCAGCAAAAAAATCTCTTTAAGGAACGGCATTGGGTCATTATCGTCCCAGACGGCATCTTTTGTGCCTGTCAACGAATTGACATAATCTTCCGAACTAAGATTTCCTTTTATCATCTCCCCCATTGCCACGGGCAAATCCGTCAACAACCGCATCCATTTACCGTCAATCATTTTCTTATTTGATTTTTGTGTCAGTCCCATCATATCGTTGTATAGGACGAGCGGGAAATTAATTCCGACAACGTTTCCGAGTGTATGCCATCCCCAGGTTCTTGCGTTTATATCTAATAATTTATATTTTTTATCTCTTGCATCCCAAATAAATTCCACTTCGGACAATCCGTAATAATCCGCTTCGGAGAGGATTTTTGTCCCCAATTCTTCTAACTCAGGGATGTCTACGGTTTCAGCGTAAGTTGTCGCCCGCCCGAAAACCATCGGGTGTTGTCTTATGCGTTTTGCAACAAGTGTAGCAAGTGCAGTTTTATTTTTGAACATAGAGCAGAAAGAGTATAGGTTACGGGGACCATCGGGAATAATTTCCTGGACCATTATTTCTTCTTTTTTAATTATAGCGCTTGTCGTTTCGTATGCGGATACAAGTTCATTCAGGTTATTCGCCGGGATAGCTTTCTTTTTTGTCGTTTTGACGAATAATTCTTTAACTGCGGGTTTTATGATAACGGGAAACTCCGGATTCAATTTTTTAAGTTCTTCAATGGAAGAGGGGTAAAAGGTTTGTGGGATTGGGACACCGACTTTTTGTGCAAGGTTATATGTAAGTTTTTTATTATATAGAAGTTCGGTTATTTGCCATTTTGGGGATGAAATTTTATAATATGGAAGAAGCGATTCTCTGTTAACGGAGAGCAATCGCACCATTTCGTCTGTTGTGGGGTATATTAAGCAATTGGAGAGTTTTTCCTCTTCTGCAAACCGGATTAAAAAATCTATAAAAGCTTTTTCGTCTTCAGGTGGTGGGCATTTAGAGAACTTATGAACGTACAGGGAAGAGGTAGCGATACAGGGTTCAAAATCCAGCAGGTACACGGGAATATTTTCCCGGGCAAGGCTTCGTATTATACCGAGTCCCTGGTAATCTCCGCCAATCACAACCGCGCTCATCTTATCCATAATTATTTTAATGTGTAGGGCAAGTCCGCCTGAGGCGGATTAGCCTTGCGAGAATACTTTTCATACAATTAATTGTATATTTTCGTACAATTATTTGTATTAATAGATACAATTTCTTAATTTGTCCAACGAAAATTTATTTAATACCATTAACAGTGATTTGAAGAGAACTTAGGAGAAAAAAGTTTAGCCACGGATTTTCACAGATTATCACGGATAAAAAAGAATATTATTTTAATTTAATGAAGCCGACAGAAATGTAATCTTCTAATCTTTCTGTTATCTGCGATTATCTGCGTCCAAATTCATCTGTTTTTTTCTGTATTTTGTTATTTTTTAAACTCTAAATCTTTCTGTTTTTCGTGTTCATTCGTGTCCAGGAGTTTACCCCGCAGGAGTCGAAGATCCCGCTGTGGCGGTGAGCGGGGTGGCTAACTTTTCAGTTTTCTGTTTAGTGTAATTTAGTGCTTTAGTGCTTTTGTGGCAAGTTTTTGGGTTTTCTGTTTTTGTCCTATTTTTCTATCCGCACGATTTGGATTTTCACCTTCGCGAGCAGAGCAGCCATTCCTCCCAACACAGTAATCACAGGAGCAAGGAGGGTTAGAACGCTTCCAACGGCAACCCCGGTATTAAGAGGAATTTCAAGCAACAAATCATCGTTAGCTTTTTTGATTATTAGTCTACGAACATTCCCTTCGGCAATCAGTTTTTTCACCTGTTCAACAAGTTCAGCCGCATTAATTTCTATCTCTTCAATAAAAGTCTTTTCTTCCTTTTTCTTATCAGCCATTGTCTCCTCCTTAAAAAATTCTTTTGTATTTTATACAGGTATTATTTCACTGCGTCAAGGGGAAAGTAATTTTCTGAGGAATTAGAGCATCGAAGATTGTATAAAGAAATGCCGAATGCTAATTATAAATTGAAAGAAGAAAAACAGGCAGAAAAGTAGTAGTCCGTAAAACTGTTCAATAATTCAATTTTTTTATTTTAAGAATTTTAGAATCTTGTTTTCAAGCGAAGTAATATTTTTTGAGTTAATATTACATTGCCAAATTACTAAATATTTCCATCCCAGTTTCTTTAAGTCATGGTAGTTAGTTTTATCTTTTTTTACATTTTTACAAATTTTATTTTTCCAAAATTTACGATTGGTAGTAGGCAATTTTGCTCTTTTGCAATTACTGTGTCCATGCCAAAAACAACCATTTACAAAGATTACTTTTTTATATTTGGAGAAAACCAAATCCGGTTTTCCGGGTAAATCTTTTTTATGAAGGCGAAATCTATAGCCGAGAGAATAAACCAGTTTGCGGACAAAAATCTCTTGTTTAGAATTTTTAGGCCCAATTTTACTCATTATTTCGGACCTTTTGTGTTTTGTAAAAATATCAGCCAAGATATTTATCTAAGTGTTCTTTTATATTTTTTGATTGAATATAACTGAATTTAGGAGGTAGCGCATTGCCTATCAATGAAGCTAAAGAAGTTTTTGATATATCTGTCGGGAATTTATAATTTTCAGGAAATGATTGTAACAAAGCAGCTTCTCTTGGGGTTATACATCTGTCGGCTTCCGGGTGTAAAAATCTACCTTTTGAAGGATTCAAACATCCCCCTGTAATTGTAGATGCAACATTATCCCATTTAAGCCTTCCGTAAATATCATTAAATCCGACATTGTCCTTTTTATGGCATTCTAATATATATTTTTTAGGTAAATCTGTTCTGCTTCCGCCGTTTTTGGGAATTAACGTAATCATTTTTAAAATTTTTTGTGTATGCCTTACTGTCATTTTATGAATCGGGTCATTGGTTAAGTCAACCGGTTCCAAATTACCTATGCTATCTCTGACGGTAACGTTTTCCCATATACCTTCAGCAACATTTAGTTCTCCCAACAGAGAACCAACCATGACCAATCTTTTTCTTCTCTGGGGAACACCATAATCTTTTACATCAATAACCCTAGCCTTTGGATTATATTCTAACTTTTTAAGTTTTTTCATCATGTCATTGAAAAGATAATAATTTGTTAGACCAGGTACATTTTCCATCATTATTGTTAAGGGCTTTAATTCGTTAACCAATCTTAAATATTGTAAAATTAAGTCGTTTCTATTATCATCAACATTCTCTTTCTTATTCAATCTGCGAACAGAAGAAAACCCCTGACAAGGTGGACATCCTGCGAGAAAATGTAAAGTTCTACCGTTTAGGATATCCGTTATTTCGGCTGTATTGACCTTACGGATATCTTTCTCAATAACCTTAGTTGTCGGATGATTCATTTTATAGGTAGTAACCGCATCTTTGTTATTATCAATTGCAAATATTACTTTGAATCCTGCTTGAGACATACCCTCAGACAAGCCACCACATCCTGAGAAGATGTCTACACTAAGATATTCCATTATGTATTACGCTTGCGGTACATTACTTCTAATACTGTCTTTAATGATTTTTTGTAATTCTTTGGGGTAATCCGGAGCTCCATAACCAGTTATATTATATAAAATATGTTGAATTAAAGGAGTTAAAAAAGGTTCCGATAAACATATCCTATTATTTCCATTGTATTGCCTGAAGTGGTCATATTTTAGAGGAGAATCAGGCGGAATTGATGGAGGTGGTAGTGTAGTTTGTGTAGTTTGTGTAGTTTGTGTAGTTTGTGTAGTTTGTGTAGTTTGTGTAGTTTGTGTAGTTTGTGTAGTTTGTGTAGTTTGTGTAGTTTGTGTAGTTGGTGTAGTTTGTGTAGTTGGTGTAGTTGGTGTAGTTGGTGTAGTTGGTGTAGTTGGTAGGTTTATAGCAATACTTTGTATTTCTTTGGGACATAATATATAATTAAAATAATGGGAATCAATTCCTATACAAGGTAAAAAAATCGGTCCTTCTAAATTGCTTGTGTTTGCTATAGATTGAGGTTCTATGCCCGTATCTATCTTACATAATTTCTTACATAATTTCGATTTTTCATTCAAATAAGGTTTGTTTTGAGCAATTTGATGAAGAGGAACTACAGTCAGAATTCCCATGTTTTTTTCCCAAAATTGTTTTAAATGACAATCGGAAGAAATTACTAAATATAAAGTTTCACTATCTGTTCCTTTTTTGATTATATCTCCCTGCCTTACCATTTCATCGATAGGACTATAATATAATCTATATGCCCATAATTTATTAATGATCTCGAGCGATGGGGTTCTTCTCGGAGAAAGAGGAACTGGAGCTAAAACCGGAAAATTATCTATAATAAGATCATTTCTTAGTTTTTCCACAATAATCTCTACAAGTTCGGTAGGATATAATTCTCTTTTGTCATTTCTTTGTTCTCCCAAAAGCCAAACGATATCTTTTATATCTGTTTTTCCCAATTCAACAAGGATTTTTTCAAGAGAATTTAAATTCTGTTTTCTTAAGTTCCCACCGAATTTTAATGAAAAATTGTTGTCGTAAAATAATCGCACTTCTGCAAGCAATGTTGTTACTGAATTTACATCTCCTTTGTGCATTATTCCTATTCTTTCTTTATATGGTGTAAATTGTGATGTGCCAAGCAATTCAGTAACTTCATGTTGATTGTCCACACTTGTAAAAATACGTATTAATGAAAAACTATTTTTTAATAGGTTATCAAGGTGAGTTATCATATCGCTATTTTCAATGCCTGAGAAACGCCAATCAAGTATTATAATCTCTGGACAGTATATCTCCTCGTTACGATAATCAAAATAACAGTTAGGAGCAATAAAAGCGGATACATTCCAATTACTTGAGTCGTTTACCAATTGTTCTATTAGGTCTTTAACTGGTAGTTCGTTCCAAATTATCTCTGTTCGTGATAATAACAGGCTTAAATTTGAAGAATTTAGTCGTTTTTCGGCGTTAATAGTAGGAATTTGTACAGGTATTGCGTCATCAATTAAGCAAATAGAATAAGCCATTTTTAGATTTCCTCTTTATTTGAAGGAATTTTTCCGAAATCCAAACTAAATTGTGCACCCGGCATATCCGATAAACGTTCTCTACTATTGGTTAAGTATATATCTCCCTCCATGGATTGCATATAGTATTTACAAATATATAAACCTAAACCACTTGGAGGGTCTTTTAAGCTATAACCCGGCTGAAATAAATAAGGAAGAATTGACTTGCCAATATTCTGCGCATTATCTGCAACAATAATAGTTCTATATTTAGAATCCAAATGTATCTTTATTTTCCTATTAGTTGCTGTACCATAATTCAGCCAATAACAACTATTTTCAAATAAATTGGAGAAAATTTGGATTGTAGCGCCGTATCTTGCAAAAACTTGAAAATCTTGCTCGCTATCAAGTTCAAAGGTAATATTCAATATGTTAAATTTGTTTTTAAACACTTCAAAAACAAAATTAATAGATTTTGCAATATTAAATTCTATTTTACTCTCATTGCGAATAACTCTTGTGGGATTTAAACGACTAAGTTCAGTTTTAATAGAATTGGAAACATCTTTCAATTCTTCCAGTTTGTTCTTATCTATTTTACCCTTTTTTAATATTTCATTTACTCCATAGTAAAAATTAGAAGTTATCTTTGCAATTTCATGCACGGAAACTGCAATTGCTAACCCAAATCCTGCCTGTTCCGTCAGCAACTCTTTTTGGTTAATGATTAAATCAAGACTTTCTTGTAAATTCTTTAGGGACCTTTCTAAATTAATAAGTTTCCCTTCTCTTTGGTCTGGAGTCCCAAGTTCACTAAGAATTGAAAAAGTGTCTTCAATTATAGGATATTTTTCTCTAATGTTGCTCACAATTTTTTCACTTTGTTTAGAGAAATTTTTTAAAACTTTGGGATCTTTGATTATATCTCCCGTCAATTTGTCATACTTATCTCTTTTGCCTCTAAATTCATTTTCTATGATAGTTGTTATTATAGGACGAATCAAATTAACTAAATCATTATATGCTTTATTCTTTATTAATCCTTCCCTATCCGTTTTATCTATTAAATCTAAATTGTTAATTTGATCAATCTCGAGGTTTCCTATCATATTGTAATAAGAAATTCTAAAACCTTGTTTTATGTGCCTTGTTTTCAATTTTAACCAATCTATTTCTGCTCCCCATTCGGCAGGGAAAATATTTATTCCATCCCTGTATATAGAAATTCCCCCAAAGTTATCTAAATAACCAGTAAAATTTTTTTTGTTGGGACCGTCAATCCAAGGCTCGCTGCGATACCATACATCTAAATGTATATAAAATTCTCCGCATTCCGGTTTTCTGAAATCGTCATCTTTTTTCCAATAACTTATTTGTCCTTTTTTTAAATCATAACTTTCATCACTAAATTTTTCAACTACCATTGGCATATTCGGAGAAGGAGTAAAAATTAAAGTATAATCTAAAATCCCGTTTTCATTTACCAACCCATCAAAACTAAAAGCCGAAGGAATTTTATTTGCAAGACTTTCATCTTTCAAATCAGGAAGTTGAGGACACTCGAGAAATGCTTTAAACTGACTTTTTTTATCTTGCAAGGAATTAGGATTTGGACTTGGTGAATTGAGACGAATTATAGATAAATTTAATTCTTCTATAGTATTCCTATCCCAACAAAATTCTTCCCTACTTCCATATACAATCATTTGTGTGCCGGAATTTGTTTTCCCATAATTCCTTGAAGGTTTTTGTCGAGTAATATTAACTCCAATAGAATCTAAATCTATCTTATCGCTTGAGATATTATCAAAAATATCCCAATTGATTTTCAATACATATTCATAATCTAAATCTTTTACTTTTGTTTTAATAATTAAATTCCTACCTAATCTGTTGGTTGCAAATCTTCCAACACCTTTTTCCCCCAATGGAATACGCCCTTTATATTCTTTTTTTAATTCCTCGGCAAAGCTCTTATATGTTCCTAATGTATCTGCTTCAATTGCTTTTAATTTCTCCTTTTTTAATCTTTCTTTTATATTGGTTTTCAATGTGGATGCTGGTCTTAACCATCCATTTTCTATTGCCTCTTTTGTCATTCCTATCCCGTCATCTTCAATTACTATAACTGGCCCGGCATATTCTTTAAATTGGAAGAGAGAAGCATCTATTTTAGGGAGAGTGTCAACTTTTTCAATTATAACTTTACAATAAGTTGCTCCTGCATCATAGGAGTTCTTAATTAACTCTAATATCCCAACTTTCTCGGAAGCAATTAATTGTTCTCCTAAAACCTTTATTAGGTGTGCATCTGCTTTAAAATTTAATTGAATACCGCCGTCTAAACATATTTCTTCCAATGTTTCTTTTGATATTTGTCTGACAGCATTTTGTGGATTATAAAACGGTGGTTTTTCGCGAGGTTCGTTCTCATTCTCAAAAGGGACAGGGACAGAAAATGGCTTAAAATCAATTATCTCAACAAAATAGAAATCCGGTTCTCTTTTGTCTTCAAAAGGGGCTTTTTTTATTTTTCCATATCCGTAATATTCTCCTTTGCCGTTTTTGCGAGGTTCATAATAGACAAATTCAATATTGGGTTTTGATAGAAAGTTTAAATATTTTTTAGGAAAGTGGTAAAATTTACCTGTAAAATCATTATACTCTGAACTTTCTCTATACTGATCTAATACTAGAAAAGTATTCGCCATGCTTTATTTATAGTATTACAATATTATGAAAATTGCAAGAAAAAATTGAAATATCTACAATTAAGATTAGAAAAATTTATTTACGGTAGATAAGTAACTAATGGTTTGCCTACCTATTTCTAACAAGTTCCCATTTTTTTGTGGCACGATTTAGTTTTATCTTGCCTTCTCTTTTTAAAGTTTGCTGAGTATTTCTAACGGTATGTTCCCATTCTGTTCCCCTCCCATGGGCACAAGGTATAGTATCGTCGCAATCTTCAGGATATCGTCTCTTTATTGCTGTATATATATCTTGTGTTTCTGTTGGATGAATAGACAAGATATTTTCAACCTCTCTTTTAAACCTTTGATATTGATCGGATGGCATTTATAACCCCCTAAAATATTATTAGCGATATGTAGTATTATTAAAGTAAGAAATGGGAAAAGTCAAGTTTTTGACAAAAAAGTGCGTACTTATTACTTTCCTTCTATTGTCAATCAGTTGAATATTTAGCAATTTTTTCTTTTATGCCGTCCCAATCCACTGGTCCATTACCAAAGAAGCTTTTGAAATTATCTTTTAACCATTCGTAATAATCGTCTTCTGTGTATTTACAGAAAGTCTCAACAAGCGCTTTCATAGGAATATCTTTCGGTATTTCAATCCCTTCTAATTCTTCTTCTAAAAAATCTTTAACTACTTTTCTGTCAAGCATTGTTCTCCCAATTATAATAGATTCCCATTACTTTATTATACATTTCTGTTTCAAAGCATTCCTCCCATTTATCTTTTTTTAATTTAGCACCCAAAATATTACCTAAATGTACCTGTGCAAAAAGTAAAAACTCTCTTCTTTTAACTATTTCAGGTGGGTATGGGCCATCAAATACTGGTTTGTTTTCATGAATCTCATAGTAATTCTTCTTATATTCTCTATCTATTTGTTGTTTTGTCATTTCTTTGTCTTATTAGTATTTTTTTTACTATTCAATAACAGCACATATTCCCAGTCAATACGGTTTTCACATTCTTCACATATTGGTTTATCTGCATCGGCAACAAGTTCTTCCTCTCTACTATACATCTTCTTTTTTTTGTCCCATTTCCAATAAACCATACCCAATAGTCTTTGTGAAATCTTGTTCATCGGTTGATCACATTCTGGACAAATGAATTTTCCATCAGCGTTTTTGGGAAATTCCGTTGTAATCTTCCGAGAGGATTTTCCCATTCGTCGGTTGGTTTGTTTTTTCATAATACTTTACTGTTTTATTAGAAATTAGTTTGCAAGTATAATCTTTTCTTTTTTAATTTGTTCTTCTCTTTCAATAGCCCATTGTTCTACTTTCTGTAACAATACAGGATCGTTTAGATGCCCTTCATTTTCAAGATGTTCATTAAGTCCATTTTTGTAGACAAATACAAGTTTATTTCTATCAAAAATAGGATCCTCTCGATGAATTATTCTATGATGATTAGGGCAAACAACTATTAAATTGTTGCTATGGTCCATTCCTCCCCTTAAAATCCAAAGTATATGATGAGTTTCAGAATAAGGGTGTTCGTAACCTTCTTCGAGAAAATCATGTCCACATATTTGACATTTAAAACTATAAAATTCCTTAAGCAGACAAGGTAATTCTGCATTACGCTTAATTTCCTTGTGTGCAGGAACAGTAGTCCAGTTAATTTGATTCGGATTGCTTTCAACTATTCTATCATTATTTTTAATTGCTGCCAAAAGGGCATATTCCTTATCAATAGCAGAGTCCCTAAGAGCTGTATGTATTTTATCTCCGATACTTTCTCCTTTCAAGGGAATCCCTATAAGATAAAACATAACCTTATTTACGTCTTCAGATTTTATTATCATAGGGTTTGTTTGTCCGCTGTAGTTATTAATAAGATTCAATTTTTCCAAAGAAAAGGGAATAGTAGAAGTCATTCCATTGCAGTGCAGAATCCAATGCCAGGTTTTTCCGGCATTAGGCCAATAATATTTACTAATCGCTCCGTCATAGTCTTGTTCGTAATGGTCAAAATACAGGGCAAATTCTATTCTCGAATTTCTTTTATCAAATTTGTCGGCATCTGAAGCTACTAACTGAAGAAGAAGGACATCACCTTTTTGAATTTCCGGATTTCGCGGTTTTGAATCAAGAGCAAATTTCCAACTGTTAATACATTCGGTAATTTGAGTTGACCGGACATTTAGACGCCATATATTCATATATCTTTCGCTATTCTATTTCTACATTTTAAAAAGTCAATAGATTTTGGCAAATACTAGTAATTCATTGTAATTAAGGAGTAATACATTGTAACTGATTGAGGTTTTTCTCCGCCTGAGGCGGATTATCCAGCATAGCTGGGATATCCGAGAGGGGAAAACTTCAAACAGAAAAAGGATTAACTGTTGTAACAGAACCATCTGATAGTTCAAAATAAATTTTGCCGTTTTTGGCGTAGACAATTGGCAAACCTTTGCGATGATTCTCCTGTTGCGCTTTCTTTACTGCCCGGGCAGCAATCCTTTCTATCTTACATAAAAGCTCTTTTTTCATTTAATTATATAAAGTGTTATTCTATACACTTTTGACCCCTTTGTCAAATATTTTTAAGAATTCAAATCTTTTTTAAAAATAGAAAAAAACTGTTCGCTGAGTATTTTGTAATTTTCGTTTTTCCCTGTGGCAGTAAGAATAGGTTTTTTGCCGCCATTATAGAATATTGTCCAATCGTCTACAATTTTTCGATAAAAATCCCAAAAGTTTTCTTTGCTTCTATAAAACCTACGAATAACTTCTTTTTCCGGTACCGAGTGCCCCCCGTTCTTAACCCGAATTTGTATCCTGTCAATAGAGACTTCCGGGCTATCAACAAAAAAGTAAATAATAGAAATTTTATACCCGTTTTGTTTGGCTGTAGGTATTATGTTTACTAAGTATTTACCGGCTAACGTTGTTTCTAGGGCAATAGATACACCTTGTTTTATATAGTTATGCAATTCCGAAAGAAATATTTTTCCTGCTTTAAGTCTTGTGCTTGATAGGTCAACATTATCAGAACTAATGGATTTTGCTATTTCATCAGCATTAAGGAATTTCAAGTCAAAATCTTTTAATAAATCTTTGCTGATAGTTGTTTTTCCTGTGCCATTAGCTCCGGCAATAATAAATATGCGTTTATTTGTTGGCATAATTTATAGTAAAACAAATTATAATGTGAAATAAAACAGTGTCAAGGAAAAGACAGAAAACAGAGAGATTCTTCTCCGCCTGAGGCGGATCAGAATGACAAATAATTACTTAATATCCTAATAACTATTACACTAATACCCTAATAACTAATATCCTTTACTTCTTATCTCCCAGTGCCCACCCTTGTCCGGACCAACGCGCTTTATTTTTCCGAGTTTTATTAATCTTGTTAGATGGTATTTTACTCCGTCTTCAGTAATGTTTCCTATTCTTTTAGCAAGTTCCTTTCTGGTAATCTCTGAGTTTTCTTTTATCAGAACAAGGATTTTCTGGGTAGTTTTCTGGGTAGTTTTCTGGGTAGTTTTCTGGGTAGTTTTCTGCGAAGCAACTTCTTGCTTTATCAGTTGCTCCCCTTTTTCCTTAATCTCTTTCATTTGCGAGCGAAGCCCTTCAACAAAATAACTTAGCCATAGAGTCATATCCATATTATTATTTCTTACAGACTGGATGGCTTGATAATAAGCCGGTCTGTTCTTATCATAATACTCAGAAATCGTAAAAAGCCGTTTGAAATCATAACCGGTTTTGTAGAGAATAAGCGTTGATAAAAGTCGGGCAGTCCTTCCATTCCCATCAAGAAACGGATGAATATGCACAAACTGAAATTGAGAAATGCCGGCAACAAGAATAGGCGATATATCCTCCGCTTTATTTACCCAATCTATAAATTCCCGCATTAAATCCGAAACTTTTGAAGGTAGAGGTGGAGTATAAATAACCTGACGGGTCAAGGAATTAACAACATAATTCTGTACCTTGCGATAATTTCCCGGACTTGCCTGATTACCGCGAACACCTTTTACTAAAATCTTATGCAGCCTTTGAATAAATGCTTCTGTGACATAGTTTTCTTTGCCCAGATATCCGGAAATAAAATTCATTGCTTCTTTATAGTTCAAAAGTTCTTTTCTGTCATCTAATCGAATACCTTTTATATATTTCCCCTCTATGATATTTCTTGCTTGCTCTAAGTTTAACTCTGTCCCTTCGATATGCGTGGAATAATGCGTTTCCAGTATAAGCGCTTCTTTTTGTATATCCGTAAACCATTCGTCTTTAAGTTTTATTGCATCAAGAAAACCTCTTACACGCTCTATTTCAACAAGTCCCTTATTAATTTTTGATGTTATGGTGAATTTCGGTTTAAAAGACATTATAATTTTCCTCTTAAACTAGCCCTTATTTCTGACAGGTCTTAATTAATCTATCTTCTTAAAATACTCTGCAAAAGAAATCTTGTCAAATGGTTTTTAAGAAAACCAATATAGGAGATTAGAAAATAGTTAATCGTGTCCTGCGCTACGCTTCTGGATAGGAATCCCTAATTGCTAAAGCTTCAAGGGCTTCCTATATTAGTTAAACGGGAAAGAAAATTCATTACGGACGAATAAAATGGATTCCCGCTTTCGCTCCGCCAGAGATGGATTAGAATGACAAATGGTAGGAGCAAATGTTCCGGTCTACCCCGACAATTTGAGGGGTAAAAAATAAATTGACTTTTGAGGGAGAGAAATTTAATATGGAAAATATGATAAAAGCAAAGAAAAGAGATTGGATTTTACTTGCAATAGTAATACTTAATTAAAGATACGATAAATAAAGAGAAAAAGATGAAGAGACAAAAAAGTTCCTCGCGCAAAGTCGCAAAGCCGCAAAGGAGAAGACATATATGAATGAGAATGAATTAGCAAAAATTATAGTAGATAAAGCATTTCAGATACATAAAGATATGGGACCCGGTTTATTAGAAAGTGTTTACGAAATCATTTTATCTAAAGAGTTAGAAAAAGCAGGATTAACAATAGAATGCCAAAAACCTATTCCAATAAAATATAACGAATATGAAATTGACAATGGATTCAAAGCCGACATAGTTGTTAATAACCTTGTTATTATTGAATTAAAATCCATAGAAACAATTGCTCCTGTTCATAAAAAACAACTATTGACATACTTGAAATTAAGCAATAAAAAATTAGGTTTATTGATAAACTTTGGTGAAAATTTAATAAAAGATGGTATCCACAGAATGGTTAATAATCTTTAAAACTTAGCGCCTTTGCGACTTTGCGCGAGAATATTCCGTATTCTGTTACTTCTTATCGTTCCAGTGGTAATAGTCCTGCATAGTCCCTAAATAAATAAACTCCAACTGCGCTTCCTCTACCTTATCGTTTCTCGCTTTTGCAGTTAAGATGTTCCCTAAATACCCCTGCGCCTCAAGTAATAATTCCCTTTGCTGAGCTGCTTCCGGGAGAAATGGAGTGTTTACAAAAACTTCGTGGTTAATCTTCTCGTATTCCTTGCCTATTTGAAATTTTGTCATTTCAGTTGCCTCCATGGTCTCAGTGGACAAGACTTCCCAATAGTTTTATACAACACCCCTTTGTGTTTAATTTATTGTAGGGAGTTATTTCAGAAAGTCAACATATATCTGGGAATAGTAGAAAATAGTTTTAAGAAACACCCGAACCAACTTTGCCACGAAAGCACTAAAACACGAAATTACACCAAATAGAAAAAATTATTAGCCACCCCGCCAAAGCGGGGTAAATTCCAAACACGCCTGCCTGCCGACAGGCCATGCCTACGGCAGGTAAACAGGGATTTTCACGGATTTCAAAAACAAACAGAAAGTCTTTGAGCCAAAACAAATCACAACACAAAATAAAAAAGACAAATCATACAGCAAAAACAAAAATATTACAAAAACCAAGAGCAAAAGTTGATTTTATTATAAGCAATGTTAATAAAATTAATATATTTTAATAGAAATGTTAATTTTTTTATTGACAAGATAATTTTCATACTATAATGTCATCTCATTATGAATAAAACAACAAATATCAATAACTGCCCTTTTTGTAAAGGCGAGATTTTTGTAAAAGAGTTTGAGTGTAAGAGCTGCAAAACTAAAATAGTCGGCGAGTTCCAACGGGATAAGTTTTCAAACCTTTCGCCTGAACTCTTGAAGTTTGCAGAAGTTTTTTTGCTGAACGAGGGTAACATAAAAGGCGTAGAAGAAACGCTCGGTTGTTCATACCCTAAAGTAAAAAGTATGCTGAAAGAATTAGTCCAGGCTTTAGGATATGAATACAAAGAAAAGAAAGAAGAGGAAACGGGAGCAATCAAAAAAAATAAGAGAAAAGAAGTGCTTGATATGCTGGAAACCGGAGAAATAACCGTGGAAGAAGCAAAAGATTTATTAGGTAATCTTTAAGGAGGAATATATGGAAGAATATAAAAAATATCCCGTAAAAAAAGACTCTTTGTCCATTTCCATAGCCCTTGCGAGTTATGACTTGTCAATAGAAGGATGCGAAGGGAATGAGGTTATTATAGAAACAGAC
Organism: bacterium; assembly: GCA_028716385.1. Classification (GTDB taxonomy): domain Bacteria; phylum Hydrothermota; class UBA3073; order JACQXS01; family JAQTXJ01; genus JAQTXJ01. The sequence continues at coordinate 141,593 of JAQUPX010000003.1, forward strand.
GATAAAGAAACCGCCGATAAAAGACTCACTATTTCAATGGAAGGAAAAGAATTAAGAATAACGGAAAATTCGGGAATTTCGTTTGGCAGGTACGAGGGAGAATTGGTTTTACGTTTGCCCCTTAAAAAACAATATTCCGGGGGATGTAAGGTTGCAAGCGGAGATGTAGAAATAAAAAACGTCTTCTATAACGGAATAATCAAATCGGCATCCGGGGATATCGCCATAGAATCACTTAAAGGAGACATAGAAATAGGAACTACTTCCGGAGATATTGAGTTGAATGACATCGAAGGTAACGCAAATGTTCATTCTATGAGCGGCGACATAGAAATTAACGACGGGACTATACATTCTCTGGATATTGCCACAACATCCGGTGATATAAGCTTCTGCGGGAAACTCCTGCTTGAAAAAGATTGTTTTATAAAAAGCGTTTCCGGGGATATTGAACTTGATATCTCAAATGCGGAAAATTTACTTATTGAATCCAAAACACTTAGCGGTGACATCGAAATAGAAGGAGATTACAGCGTTTCAAAAGAAGATAAAAATGGGTACAAGCATTTATCCTTAATAACCGTTTCCGGAGATATAAACGTAGAATTAGGAGACGACTGCAAAAACGTTTATGCGACTACCGTAAAAGCAAGAGATTCTTTTCACAGGGCAGGACACGGAATATTTGACAGGATGATTCATAATGGCGTTCACAGGACAATAGATGAAGCAGTAAAAAGGGCTCCACGGGGAGTAGAAATCGTTGAAAACGAAGAACCTTCCAGAACGGAACATATTTCCCGGATATTAAAAATGCTGGAAGACGGCAAAGTAAATGCGGAACAAGCAAGAGAACTGATTGACGCATTATAATATGATATTCTTGCACATATTCTTAGGTATATTATGGTTTATCGTTATTTCCATATATTCCATCCTATGCGGCATTCATATCCGTCAACAGTTTTTTAGGGCAATAATTGTAGTGCTTTTGGGACTCTCCGTTTTACTCTGTTATTTTGCATTTTCTGAGATAATTTTCTTCATCCTTACTATATTGGAATTAATCCCTTATATAATATGGGAACATTACGAGGTATACTTAAAATCCGACAAGTTCAAACCAAGCAAATTCATAAAACGTTTTTATTCCTGGATTTTTGTAAAAAACGAAGACGTTTTGATAAATTTAGTGTTTCCAAAGTTTTTAACCTATTTCGTTGTTTTGATAATATCAACAAATCGTAAATTCCGTTCATTGCTTCCGGGCATTACTAACGCTATAAGTTTAGGCGTAGATGTTGACGTAGAAAACAATGACGGAATCGTAAGTATTCACATTTAAAAGGAGGAAAATATGGAAGAGAGAACAAGAATTTTGAAAATGCTTGAAAACGGCAAAATAAATGCAGAGGAAGCAGAAAAACTTTTACAAAGCATTGATAAAAAAATGGAAACGCAGGATAAACCTAAGAAAATTATACTCACAAAAGGCAGTGGCAAAAAGTTGAAAGTAAGAGTAGAATCCGAAGGTGGCAAAGAAAACGTAAACATAAGTATTCCACTATCTCTTGCCAAATTGGTAGCCGGTTTTATTCCAAAGGAACAGCAAAGAACAATGGAAGCTCAAGGGATAGATTTAAACACCATTCTGGGACATATAGATGAACTTGAAGCTATGGGGGAAGACCTTGTTAATGTGGATTCCGATAATGAAAAAGTAAGGATTTATATAGAATAGAATAAACAAGTAAATTCAAAAACATAAAAAATTGGAACCACGAGATTACACAGATTCACACGAGATTTTCCAACAAACAGACAAAAAAACAGATTATAGCCACGGATGAACACGGACAAACAGAAGACAAAAAAGATAGATTAGATAGTAAAAAAACAAAAGTAAAAACAGTGGATTCCCGCTTTCGCGGGAATGACAAATGGGAAGTAGAAAGGAAAGCAGGTAATGACATATAAAAATGGAGGGATGAAATGAAAATAACTGTGTTTAACGGAAGTCCACGCGCTGAAAAAGGGAATACACACATTATGGTGGAAGAATTTCTATCCGGCGCAAAAGAAGCCGGAGCTGAAACCGAAAATATCTTTCTGGTAAAAAATAACATAAAACATTGTCTCGGATGTTATAACTGCTGGATACAAACTCCCGGCGAATGCATAATCAAAGATGATATGAAAGAGTTATTATCAAAATTTATAGAAACGGATATTGTCGTTTTCGCAACTCCCCTCTATGTAGATAATGTAAGCGGAATTATGAAAAACTTTATGGATAGATTAATACCAGTTCTGGACCCGTATTTTAAAAAAGATGAAAACGGTGAGTGCCGTCATACAAATAGATACAACAAATCTCCTAAAATTGTGGTAATTTCAAATTCAGGGTTCCCCGAACAAAGCCATTTTCAGGTGCTACAACTGTTATTCAGAAGAATTGCAAAAAATATGCAATCCGAAGTTATCGGAGAAATATATAGAGGAGGAGGCCCAATCCTTGGAAATAAAATGTTACTCCTTACCCCCTTTATCCACAACTATAAAAAATGTTTGCACAAAGCCGGCAAAGAAATAGTTGAAAATTTAAAACTCTCTGACGAGACTATCCAAAAACTGGAAAAACCAATAATCCCAGATGAACAATATATAAGCGGCGCAAATAAAAGTTGGGATAAAACACTGGCAAAGATTAAAGATAAATTGTAATTCATTGAGAGAACTAGTCCTGCGCTTTATGTGAAAAAACAATTGTTCTCGTTTAATTTTAGGACTAACAGCTATTTATTTTGTTGAAGATATTTCTGCCAGTTGTTCAAGTTTCATATTATCTCTACTTTATTCTTTATTCTCATCTCCATTTCCATCTTATTTTTTTCTTCTATGTTTTTAAACTTATAAATCCCGGGGGAAAATGGTGTTTTTAGTGACCACGACAAAAGCGCTTCCACTCTTTCCAAATCAAACTCTTTTTCGACTCTGTTTTTTATTTCAAACTTTCGTTGCTCTGAAAAGTTTTTAAATTTATAAATCGGCATTTTTCTATGGTAAATGCTGTTTCTAAATTGTCAAATTTTTAAAGTCTAAAAAATAAAAACATAGAATAGAACCACAAAATTACAATAGATTTTCCAATAAACAAACTCCTATCTACCCGACTTCAAAAAGATTGTCAGACAAAAATGCCTGTCTGCCGTCAGACAGGGATTTACACGGATACGACAAAAGTCCAAAGAACAAAGCTCCAATTCCAAATTCTAAATCCAAAATCTATAACCAGCCCTTGAGCTATCTAGGGCTGGTTATCCTGCTCTGCTGGAAAATCCAAAATTCAATGCTTGACTTTTTTATCATTTATAATTAAAGTGCAAGCTATTATAAATTAAAAATCATACACACAGGAGGTTGGAATGTACAAGAATTACATAAACGGTAAATGGCAAGATGCCAAATGTGGCAAGACTTTTACAAAACTAAATCCCGCAACAGGTGAAGAAGTCGGAAAATTTCCTTTATCCGAACCGGAAGACGTTAATGATGCAGTTGCAAGCGCAAAAAAAGCTTTTAAGGGCTGGAGCAGAACTCCGCTTCCTACAAGAGGCGATATAATGTTAAAACTGGGTAACCTTATGCTGAAAAATAAAGAAGAACTTGCCCGCATAGAAACACAGGATATGGGTAAAGTTTTAAAAGAAACACGCGGCGACGTCCAGGAAGGCATAGATACGGCATACTACGCTTTCGGCGAAGCAAGAAGATTTTTCGGTAAAACCGTTCCTTCCGAATTACCTGATAAAATATGTATGACTTTCCACCGCCCGATTGGAGTTGCAGGATTAATATCACCATGGAACTTTCCCGCGGCAATACCTTGCTGGAAAATGATACCTGCGTTACTTTCAGGAAATACGGTAGTTTTTAAACCATCCCGTGAAGCTCCTGCAACCGCTGCAAAACTCGTAGAATTGCTTATTGAAGCAGGCATTCCTGAAGGTGTAGTAAATATTATTCACGGAGCCGGAACAAACGTAGGCGAAGCTATCGCTACCCATCCCGACATAAGCGTAATAAGCTTTACAGGCTCAGTACCGGTAGGTAAAAGATTGGCAGAAATTTCCGGCAAAAGCCTTAAAAGAATAAGCCTTGAACTTGGCGGGAAAAACGGACAAATAGTAATGGACGATGCAGACCTTGAACTTGCCCTTGAAGGCGCATTATGGGGAGCGTTCGGAACTACAGGACAAAGATGCACGGCAACTTCAAGAGTAATCTTGCATAAAGCTATTCATGATAAATTCGTGGATATGCTTGTCAAAAGAGCAAATAAAATAAAAATAGGTTACGGATTGGACGAATCAATGGAAATGGGACCCTGCGTTTCTGAAAAACAACGTGATATAGTCGCAAAATACGTGGACATAGGCAAAAAAGAAGGTGCGAAACTTGCTTGCGGCGGAGAACCTTATACCGAAGGCAACTGCAAAAACGGATTTTTCTACAGACCGACAATATTCACGGGAGTAACTCCGGATATGAGAATAGCAAAAGAAGAAATATTCGGGCCGGTGTTGTCCGTTCTGAAAGTAAACGACTTAGACGAAGCAATTAAAGTCATAAACGACACAGAATACGGACTTTCATCTTCAGTATACATAAAAGACGTTAATAACGCAATGAAAGCCGTTGCAGAAATAGAAGCAGGTATAACTTATATAAATGCACCGACAATTGGCGCCGAATGTCATTTGCCATTCGGAGGAGTAAAAAATACGGGTAACGGACACAGAGAAGGCGGATGGACGGTTTATGAAGTATTCAACGAAACCCAGACAGTTTATATTGATTACTCTGCAAAACTCCAGAGAGCACAGATTGATACGACAGTAACACTAAAGTAGAGATTTTGGATTTTAGATTTCGGATTGCGGAATTAAAAGAAGAGAAAAAATACGAAGTGGGGAACGGACAAAGTTGGTATTAATAAAAAATATGATTGACAAAGTTATAAAAGAGAAATAGTGATTATGATTATGGAAAAAAGAAGATACATTGATTTGCATAAAAGCGGGGAATTGAAGAAAAGAATTAAAAAGTCCCTTGAGATGCTTGAATCCTGCGAATTATGCCCGCGAAAATGCAAAGTAAATCGCCTGAATGATGAAAGAGGATTTTGTGGCGCAGGTAGGTTTGCATTATTAGCCAGCTACGGGCCACATATGGGAGAAGAAATTCCTCTTGTCGGCAAAAACGGGTCAGGAACTATATTTGTCGGAGGATGTAATCTAAAATGTATATTCTGCCAGAATTATGAAATATCTCATGTTATGTATGGAGAAGAAGTAGAAGCAACACAATTAGCACAAATTATGTTGAAATTACAGAATATTAAATGCCATAATATAAATATCGTAACGCCTACACATATAGTGCCGCAAATCCTTGAAGCTTTGCCTTTTGCGATTGAACAGGGATTAAATTTACCGCTTATTTATAATAGTAGCGCTTACGATAACAAAGAAGTTTTGGAATTATTGGATGGGGTAGTTGATATTTATATGCCCGATTTCAAGTTCTGGGATTCTACAATGGCTACACAATTTGCAGGAACCGAAAACTATCCTTTGATTGCACAGAACTCAATAAAAGAAATGCACCGCCAGGTAGGCGACCTTGTGTTAGATGAAAACGGTTTAGCTGAAAGGGGTTTAATAGCACGACACCTTTTATTGCCGGATGATATGGAGAATACAAAAGAGATAGTAAATTTTTTCTCTTCAATTTCAACGGATACTTATGTAAATATAATGGACCAATATAGACCTTATGGCAATATAGAAGGATTTCCATCACTTGCAAAAAAAATAACCTCTTCCGAATTTAATAGCGTATTAGAATTTGCAAAAGGAAAAGGACTTTATAGATTTTTATGAAAATAAACTGGGAAGCACTTTGTGAAGCAGTTGGAGATTATTCTCAATCACGCATTTATATATTCAATAAGAAAACAGGCGAAATTATTATAGTATCGGAATATATGAGCGACTCAAGTAAACGTGATTTAAGAACCCAGGTTGCCGGAATTAAGCCTGAAAATTGTGTGGTAATACCAACTATGAGTTCAAGAGACGGATTCAAGTTAATGGAAGAGTTTGTTCCTTTCGTAAAAGATGACAAAGTGAAAGCTATATTAGCTGAAATATTGCCCCAAACCGCACCATTTAAACGATTCAAAGAAATAGTATTTAAGAACCCCGAAATACGAAAACAGTGGCAAAACTACCGCGAGGAAAGATTGACCGAATACGCAAAGAAATGGCTTGTCAAAGAAGGAATTAAGGAAGAGTAAAGAGTTGTAACCTCAATTTTAATTTTTCAAAACTCCCTGTGATTTAGAATATTTATTTTGCTGTAGTTTTTGTAGGCACAAATTCAAGACAAATGAAAAGTCTTTGTAGGCACAAATTCAATTTGTGCTTTTTTTGTATGATGTAAGTTTGTCCCTAATCGGGAGTCTCTATTAAATTAACAAAGTTAGGATTACTCTTTCAGACAAGCAGGAAAGGCAGTGTAGTATCGCAACCAAAACAATGGATTCCTGCTTTCGCAGGAATGACAAATGAAAAGTCTTTGTAGGCACAAATTCAATTTGTGCTTTTTTGTATGATGTAAGTTATAGGGTAGGAATGGGGCAACTGCCCCATTTTATTATGTTAATTATGCTAATTAGGGACTAGCGAGTTGGGGTTTACTCTTTCAGTATAAGCTTTTGTAGGCACAAATTCAATTTGTGCTTTTTTTGTAGTAAAGAGTCGGTAGGCAGCAGATAGAAAACACCCAAATCCAAAAATGAAATTTAGCCACGGATAAACACAGATTTCCACGGATAAAATATCTGACAAGAAAAATAAATAGGGCACATAAAACAAAAAACTAGCGAGTTGGGTTTACTCTTTCAGTATAAGTTTTTGTAGGCACAAATTCAATTTGTGCTTCTTTTGTAGGGGCGACCCGTTGGGTCGCCTTTGAAAAAAATATTTTTGGAATTACTCTTTCAGACAAGCAGGAAAGGCAGTGTAGTATCGCAACCAAAACAATGGATTCCTGCTTTCGCAGGAATGACAAATGAAAAGCTTTTGTAGGCACAAATTCAATTTGTGCTTTTTTTGTAGGGGAGACCCGTTGGGTCGCCTTTGAGAAAAATATTTTTGGGATTATTCTTTCAGAAGTTCAATAAGTTCGGTTTCGAGTTGTTCTGCGGTTTCTTTACCAAACCCCGTATGCTGGGTTACGATTTTTCCTTGTTTATCAATAATATAAGTTGTCGGGATACCCCGTACACTATAATTTTTGGCTACTTCTTCATTTCCTATTAGAACAGGATGTTTTATTCCATTTTTTTGAGCATAATCTTTTAATGCATTTTCTTTATCCATCCCTATACCAAGTATCAGAAATCCTTTGCTTTTATATTTTTTATAAAGTTCTATAAGTGTCGGGATTTCAGCTCTGCAAGGGGGACACCAGGGCGCCCAGAAATTGACAAAAACTACTTTGCCGGTTTGTTTGCTGAGAGTATACTCGGTGCTGTCAAGACTATATAATGTAAAATCCGGCGGAGTAAGTCTTGAGACATCCGCGATTTTAGCTTCCGCAGAATCATTGCTTTTTTGATTAGTCTTTGCGCCGCCTTGTTTACAACCTACAAGTAGAATCACACATAGCAGAAATATATTCTTTTTCATTTCCCTCCGTTATTAACTGGGGGGCATGGATTCGAACCACGATACCAGGCTCCAGAGGCCTGTGTCCTGCCGTTGGACGACCCCCCAATCTTGTTTAAGACAATATAGGAATTTATATGTTATTATGAAATATGTCAATTTTTTAATTTGTAAACATGGAAAATGGAAAATTTTTGGCCCAGCTGAGCTGGATAACTTAGAGTAATGCTCCTATGACGCAAACTCTAAGTAAACGCAGATAACAAAAAGATTAACAACAGAAAACAGATTCATTTTACCCTTCTCAACCTCAGGATAAGAATCTCTCCGGCAAAAGATTCCGGACAAACAATCCCTAATTGCCTTACAGGCAAGTAAGGGGTTCTAAGTAAGAGCTAAAGCTCTAAGGGTTTGCTAAGACTTTTAAGAGAAAAAAACAAAGAACGAAAAGATTTTTTGCCACAGATATACACAGAATAGCACGGAAGAAGAAACAAAGACCTGCCCAAAAAACACAAAACAGAAAGGAGTTTTGCACACGGAATTCCACAGATTAAGACGGATTTACACGGACAACAGAAAGATTTAGAGTTTGAAATAAACTACCACAGAAAAGCGTTAGCCACCCCGCCTTCTTCGGGGTAAACTCCAGCACGAAAGCACAAAAAATACAAGATTACACCTGCCATGAAGAAAGGATAATTATTGACAATTCAATATAGGGTAATTAGATTATTTTTTTAATTACAAAATAGAATGTATTTTGGGTAGGTAGGGTGACGTCACCCCACCCTACTATATATTTGTGAATATAAATGGATAAAAAGTTTTTAACCGCCATACTAGTATCTGCGTCTTTATTTGGCATCAGCGCACCTATCTCAAAAATACTTGTTCGAAATATTCCTCCCGTTGCTTTGGCAGGACTCCTTTACCTCGGAACATTTATTGGGTTATCCATATATTTTCTCGTAAGAAAATTAATAACAAATAACTCTTATAAAAAAGAAGCCCCGTTAGAAAAAAAAGATTTCATCTGGTTAGCCGGGGCAACGCTTGCAGGCGGAATAATGGCTCCGATAAGTATGATGACAGGATTAACTTTTATTTCGGGATTCTCTGCATCGCTGTTACTTAACCTCGAAGGACTTGCTACCGCCATAATTGCCGTTTTCTTTTTCGGAGAAAACGCAGGAAAACGCTTGTGGCTGGCGTTGATATGTATGACTATCGCAGGAGTATTTATAAGCTGGCAGCCTACTCTTGGAAATTTTAATATAGCAGGCCCACTGTTAATCGTCTTTGCAATGATATGCTGGGGAATTGATAACAACTTAACCCGCAATATATCCGATAAAGACCCCATACAAATTGCGATAATTAAAGGTTTTGTTGCCGGGATAGTATCCTTGTCGCTTGGAACGGCTCTTGGTTGGAGAATGTCTTTTAATTCCGGAATTTTATTTGCGTTGTTACTTGGGGCATTAAGTTACGGAATCAGTTTAGTGCTGTTTATCTACGCACTAAAAGGATTAGGCGCTTCCAGAACGGGTTTGTTTTTTAGTTTCGCTCCTTTTATCGGAGCAATAGTGTCACTTGTTATACTCAAAGAATGGATTGGATGGGTAATGTTCCCTGCAATAGTATTTATGATAATCGGGATATGGCTCATAAGCAGCGAAAAACACTTGCATTTGCATACGCATAAATCAACAATACACACACATTCACATACTCATACGGATGAACATCATTTACATAAACATCCTGAAACGATTTCAGGACAACACACGCATCAACATACTCACAACGAAATAGTCCACACCCATCCGCATTTGCCGGATACCCATCATAGACATAAACACCCGGCATCCGAAGAGAAAGAAGACATTCCAAAGTAATTGCTATAAAACTCGAAGGGACAATAAAAATGTTAAAAAATTATTTATGGGTTAATGACGGGAATATAAAAGTAGCGTTTACGGAGAAAGATAGAAAATTCGCTAAAGAGACATCTGCCGGGTTAAAAAAAGCAATCAAACTTTTGTCAAAATATTTTCTACTGAAAAAGATTTTTCCGCCTGTCAGAGCAGTATTGGTGCCAAATAGAAAGGAATATGACCGTCTTGTTAAAGGACTGCTTAAAGTTGACATAGAACAACCTTCAGACCCAAGTAGAATCGCCCAGCCCCAACGCACAGACTTGGTGCTTCTTGCTCCTTTCGCATATTCAACGGATTCAATTTATAAGTACTCTGCCAGGGAATACAAAAGACTTCTCGTCCATGAAGCAACTCATATGTTTGAAGAATATCTTTCACCAAATATGGAAACATCGCCCAGATGGTGGGGAGAAGGTCTTGCGGTTTATATCTCAGAACAATGGAAATATGAAGATGAATTCATTCCGCCCGTTATAGAAGGAATTAGAAATAAGAACATCCCGACAATAAAAGAAATTCAAAAAAGTGTAAAACTTGCCTACCGGTGGGGTTGGACTATTGTAAAATATATCGAACACTTGTACGGACAGAAGATGATACTCAATATTGTTATTAATTGTGACGACGGTAACGTGATTAAAATAACCGGTAAAACAATTAAAGATTTTGAAAGAGGCTGGAAAAAATACCTACAGAACGAAAAAGGATTTTGGGAATTTATGTAACAGGAAGCTTCGCACAAAGCGGCTTGGTATTAGATTTTAATTTCCAGAAGTTGTTCGTAATTTCTTATCGTAGTTTCGTCGACTTCCATTACTTTGTGGTAATTTGATTCAAACCCGGGTAATCGTTCCATTGCAAATTTTCTTGCAAAGAGCGCTTTCTTGGGGTTCTTTTTAGCTTCGTCCAAAAAGCTGTATGCCATATATAGCAAAAGCGCCATATCAATAAGCGTTCTTGCGATATAGTCACGGAAATCTTTGTTTTTAAGTTCACGAACTTTATCAATTGCTTTATTAAACATTTTTTCATATCTAAAAAGAACATTATAAACGTCTTTAAATTCTCCTTCGTGTCCCTGCGCGGATTTCCTGAATTTTTCAAACTCGGAGTCCATTTGTTTAGTCAAAATTCCACCAATTGCCGCAACTACCTGAAACTGGGTAGTCCCTTCATATATGCTTGTAATTCTTGCATCCCTGTAATGCCTTTCCACGTCAAAGTCTTGCATATATCCCGTTCCACCGTGAATTTGAATGGCATTATAGCAAATCCTGTTTGCAGCTTCCGTTGAATAATATTTTGAAAGAGGAGTAAATAATTCTATTTTTTCGTTAAGTTTCTTGGCTTTTTCTCTCTGGTTAGCCGATTTTTCCCTGAAAAGATTTTCCTGTGTTTCTTCCAGTGCTTTTTCGATACTTTCCAATTCATCAACGATTAAACCCGTATGATAAATAAGGGAACGGGTCGCTTCAATGTCCATCCTGTCATTAGTAAGCATATCATATACTGCGGGGAGTTCAATGATTTTTTTGCCAAATTGTTTTCGTTCAAGAGCATATTTAAGAGCTTTGTTATAAGCCGCCTGGGCTATGCCTAATGCCTGTATTGCAACACCTAACCTTGCCCCGTTCATCAAATGCATTACGTATTTAATAAGTCCGAATCGTCTTTTTCCTATAAGTTCACATTTAGCATCATTAAAATCCAATTCCGTCGTAGGCGAACCATGAATTCCTAATTTATGTTCTATCCTTCGGATTTTCATACCTCCATCTTTTAAGTAAAGAAACATAGATAATCCGCGCGCATCCTGGGTTCCTTCTTCGCTTCTCGCAAGAACTAGATGAACTTTTGCGCCCCCATTCGTAATAAATCTTTTGACGCCATTGAGTTTCCAGCAGTTTTCTTTTTCATCAAAAGTTGCTTTTGTTTGAACGGCCTGCAAATCAGAGCCTGCCTCGGGTTCGGTTAAATCCATAGAACCCGTTACTTCCCCTTTACAAAACAATGGAAGAATTTTTGCTTTCTGTTCTTCCGATGCAAATTTATTAATCGTAACCGCAATATCCTGTAGCCCGTATATGTTCATAAAACTTGCATCCGCTTCGGATACCATTTCTATGATAATGTTATTAATTACATTAGGAAGGTTTAGACCACCGTATTTTCTTGGCAAAGTCCCGCCTATCAAGTCCGCTTTTCTGAGGGTTTCAAAAGCTTGCTTGGTTCCCTCTGCATATTCTACTTCGCCGTCTTTATAAGAAGCGCCCTGTTCATCAACGGATTTAGCAAGAGGAGCAATACATTCGGCGGAAATCTGCCCCACGAGTTCCAATATTCTTTTATAATTATCCATCGCATCTTCATAATTTTCCGGGGCATAATCAAATCTTTTATGTTCGTTGAAACTATCTTCAAGGCTTTCGACTATTTTCTTTATATCAAGGGAGTTGAAATGAAACAATCTATCGGAATTTTCCGTAAAAAAATTTGTCATTTTCACTCCTTTTCCTTATAAGCTTTTATCATCATAGGAATTATCCTATTCAGATCACCGTTAATCTTATAATGAGCGATTTTCATAATAGGCGCATCCGGGTCTTTATTAATAGCTATAATTTGTTTTGATTCCTGCATTCCTGCAAGATGTTGAATGGAACCCGATATCCCGCAAGCGATATAAAGTCTAGGTCTCACGGTAACGCCCGTTTGTCCAACCTGATGGTCTTTATGAATCCAACCGCTATCAACTGCGGCGCGTGTAGCTCCGATTTCAGCGCCTAAAGTCTGCGCTAATTCTTTTATTAACTTAAAGTTTTCTTTATTGCCTACGCCTATTCCTCCGGATACTATAATTTGCGCGCCAATTAGGTCTACCTTTTTCTCTTCCTGAATTTTTTGTATAATTTCAACGATAAAATCTTCCGGTCTTATTTTTGCTTCCAATGCAATAACTTCACCTTTTCCTGTGCCTGTCGGCAATAGTTCCAAGGTTTTCATAACTCCCGGCCTTACGGTTGCCATTTGAGGATGCATTTCGGGGTTAATAATAGTCGCGATTATATTCCCTCCGAAAGCCGGTCGGATTTGTAAAAGCAAGTCTTTATATGCTTTTTTATTGGTTTTAAATTCAATATCGCCTATTTGTAAGTCGGTGCAATCCGCCGTAAGCCCGCATCTAACTGCTGAAGCTATTCTCGGTGCCAACTCCCGCCCGATTGAAGTAGCTCCAAAAAGTACAATATAAGGGTTATATTTTTTTATGTTTTCTACAAGGTTTGTGGTGTAGGACAATACTTTGAAATCTTTTAATTCCGGGTGGTCTACGAGATATATTTTATCGCATCTCATATCAAAAAGCATTTGAACGTTTTTTTTGATATTAGAGCCTAACCATATTGCGCATAATTCCGTTTTCTGGTTATAAGAAGATAATCTCCCGGCTAATTCCCTGCCTTTAGAGAGTAATTCCTTACTAACATCCGCAATACCTTTGTTAGTATTTTCTATATAAACCCATATTTGCTTTTTATTCATTTAAACAATATGTTCTTTTATCAATTCTTGCATTAACGCTTGTATTCCTTTTTCATTCGGAAGTATTTCTTTTGTTTCCTGCGCTTCAAGAGTAACGTAATTAATTTTAAAAACTTTTGTAGGAGAGCCTGAAATCCCACACAAGGAAGGGTCTGCATTTATATCTTCCAGGTTCCATTCGTTTATCAAGAGCCTGTTTTGGATAAGAGTTTCTTCGGAATAAAGTTCAGGAGATAAGTATTTTAAGGTATTCGAAACTTTAGTGAGTTCACTGTTTGATATGGCTTTTTTAAACTTTGCCATTTGTTTTATGGAAGGGAACCTCGGAGTATTGGAAGTGTTATTAACTGTGATAAGGACGGGGAGTTTTGATTTCAAGACTTCTATCCCGTTGTCAATGAGTCTTTTAACTTTAATTTCGTTTTTATTTAAGTGTAAAACTTCCTGCATATAAGTGATTTGCGGTATGTTCAATTTTTCTGCAACCTGAGGCCCAACCTGGGCAGTATCCCCATCAATTGCCTGCCTGCCGGCAAATATAATATCAAATTTTTCTATTCTTTTAATAGCCGTTGATAAGATATAACTTGTAGCCAGAGTATCGGAGCCGGCGAATCTTCTGTCGGTTAACAGTATTACTTTATCTGCGCCTCTATAAAGGGATTCTCTTAAGATTTCCGCAGCAGAAGGAGGCCCCATTGTAATTACCGTAACTATTGCTCCGTATTTTTCTTTGATTAGAAGAGCAGATTCCAAAGCATTTAAGTCTTCGGGATTAAAAATAGCAGGAAGAGCGGTTCTGTTGACAGTCCCGTCTTCTTTCATTGTCTTAGTAGTAATGTTTCTGGTATCCGGAACTTGTTTTACAAGGACAATAATTTGATACATTTTGCTTTTATACATCGTTTTTTACTTTTTGCAAGCAAAAATTACTAAACAAACATAAAACAAAAAGATTAACCACAGAATAAGGCATATCAAAAATCAAAATCAACAGATAAAACAGATAGGAAAAAGAATTTTGGGACGCACCTGCCTGCCGGCAGGCAGGGATAAACGCAGATTTGCAGGAAAAAGAAAACAAACAGAGCAAACAGTATAGATGATACCCATCAAAACCGGATCCCCAGCGTGTCTGGACAAAAGACAAAAAAAATAAACATCAGAGAAAGATAAAACAGAAACGATAAGCGCAGGTAAAGAAAAACAAATCAAAACCATAGAGGACACGGAGGAAAAAATAGAAAACAGATAACGGAAGATTTTTACTACAGAAAGTAGGAATTTTCAATAGAAAATAATTGACAATGCAAGATAAATAATGTAAAAATTAGCAATGTTAATAATAGGCGTTCTGGCAAGTGGAAAAGGAAGTAATTTACAAGCTATTATAGATAATATAGCTTCCGGGAAATTAAATGCCAAAATAGGGTGCGTAATCTCTGATAACGCCGATGCATTTGCGCTTGAGCGGGCAAAAAAGGCTCAAATTCCTGCATACCATATTCCTTACAAAAATATTCTTATGCCTCAATGCGAAGTAGAATACATTGAATGCCTCAACAAGCATAACGTAGAATTAGTATGCCTTGCAGGATTTATGAGAATAATCAAACCTACTCTTCTTAACGCATTCAAAAACAGAATAATCAATATCCATCCTGCATTATTACCTGCATTCCCCGGATTACACGCACAGAAACAAGCGTATGATTATGGGGTTAAAGTAACGGGAGCTACGGTGCATTTTGTAGATGAAGGAATGGACACGGGAAGAATAATACTTCAAAGGACTGTTGAAATAAAGAGTGATGATACTGAAGAAACCCTTAGCGAAAGGATTCTACGTGTCGAGCACCAGATATACTCGGAAGCAATACAATTGTTTGCTGATAAACAAATACAAAAACCCAGCAAAGCTGGATAAGTTAGAGTAATCCCGCCAAGGCGGGAAAACTCTAACTAAGGAAGGGGATAAATGAAAAAAATTATATCTACGGACAAAGCTCCACAAGCTATAGGTCCGTATAGCCAAGGCGTATTGGCAAATGGTTTTATGTTCATTTCGGGACAGATTCCGGTTGATTATGCTACGGGAAAAATTGCCGGTATTGGAATAAAAGACCAGACACGACAGGTTCTTGAAAATATAAAAGCAGTGCTTGCGGCAGAAAATTTAACACTTAATGCCGTGGTAAAGACTACTGTCTATTTGACGGATATGACGACTTTTACTGATATGAATGAAATATATCAAGGATACTTTAAAACAGAACCTCCGGCGCGGGCTACGGTTCAAGTGTCAAGACTGCCGAAAGACGTATTAATAGAAATTGAGGCAATAGCGGCACAGTAAGCAGAACAAAACAATAAATACGCAAAAAGTGTGTGATTGGGAAAAAAATATATAAGTTTGAACGGCTTGATTCCACCAATGACTACGCAAGTAAAATTGCGAAAGAGTCTATTGAGGGAACTATAGTAATCGCCGATTACCAATCTAAAGGAAAGGGAACACCCGGAAAAACATGGTTTTCCCCTGAAGGCGGAATCTGGTTGTCCGTAATCCTGAAACCCAAGAGCGCTTCCTGTATTTCTTTGATGGCAAGCGTCGCAGTCTATGAGACACTGAAATCCCTGAAACTACCCGTATGGATAAAATGGCCCAACGACGTTATGGTAAATTCCAAAAAGATTTCCGGGATATTAACCGAAGCTCACGGAAAAAATAATGCCATAGTCGGGATAGGAATAAACTTAAATGTTTCCGAATTCCCGGAAGAACTGAAATCCGTTGCCACTTCTGCTATGATAGAAAAAAACAAAACTTTCAACAAACAAAAAGTCATTAATATACTTATAAAACAATTGGATAAAAAATATTCCCTATTAAAAAAGAGAAAAGGGAAATTACTTGAAGAATGGAAAAAATATGCAAAAATCATAGGCAAACAGATAAAAATAAATACTAATGGGGAGTTGATAGAAGGAAAAGTAAAAGATATTGACGAGAACGGAGCGTTGATGGTTGAAATGACAGGTGGAAAAGTTAAGAAAATAACAACGGGAACGATTACATTGCGGAATGCGGATTTTAGATTTTAGATTGGGGATTTTGGAGTGCGGAATGCGGATTGCGTAATTACAAGAAACTAAAAAAAGAAAAACTGAAAAAGAACAGAGAGGGAGATACGGAGATGGGGAGATTGGGGATTTTCCAGCTGAGCTGGATAACCAGCCCTAAATGACTCAAGGGCTGGTAATAGATTTTGGATTTTAGAGAAGAAAAAAAATATGATATTAGCCACGGATGAACACGGATTATCACGGATTAACATAAAAAAGAAGAAAGTAACAGAAAAAGATGAAGACGCAGGAATATAATAACAAAAACAATGGATTCCCGCTTTCGCGGGAATGACGGATGGAGACAATGAGATTCTCCTCCAAACAGATCGGCAGACAAGTTCTCCCGATAAATCGGGATTAGAATGACATAAGGGGACTAAGAATATATTAAAAACGTTATTAATGGGAAAATTTAGAAGGATAAATAGTTTTATATATATTTTTTTAAAATATAAAAACTGGAAAAATATTATTCAAGATATAGAAAAAGAAAAGGATTGCAATGAAATCATATTCAGAGATGGAATTAGAATTAGCACTCCAAAGAATACTTTCTATTTCAGGGGAATAATAGAAAAAATATTTTTTAATAATATCTATACTCCTTCCGGGTTTTCTATTGGAAACAATGATATTATTGTAGACATAGGCGCTCATATTGGCGTATTTACATTATTTGCGGCGAGGAAAACAAAAAATATGGTTTACGCTTTCGAACCATTTAATGAAAATTTTGAGTTTCTAAATAACAATATTCATACAAATAAATTGCATAATGTTGTTACTTATAATAAGGCAATCACTGATAAAACCGGGACAGAAAAATTATTTCTTTCCGAAAGCAGCGAAGGACATTTTATTTTTAATAATTATGAAAATAAAAAACTTTATAAAAATGTTTCCAGCATCTCTTTACAATATATTATAGATAACATTATAGATAAAAGATTTAAACAAATTGATTTTTTAAAACTGGATTGCGAGGGAGCAGAAGGTTTAATATTGTCATCCACTCCGGAGGATTATCTTTTAAGAATTAAAAAAATAGTGATGGAATTTCACGATACACGGTCATCGCTTAAACACGATGAGATTCTGGACTTGTTAAAAAAAATAGGGTTTGTTGTACGCTTAGATTGGGATGGGAAATCGTCTATCGGTTATATTTATGCTAAAAGAGAATGTGGTATGGTAACTAGTAGTAACTAATGGTAATTAATAGGAATAAAAGAACAGGAAAGAAAAATGAGAGATAAAATTAAAATAAATAATTGGGTTATACTTGTTATAATTGTGCTGATAGGAAGTATTTTAAGGTTATACCAATTGGGAACCGAAAGCATATGGCTTGATGAATCCGTAGGCATACAAAACGTCTACACCTCATTTACAGCTATGATACGAAACGTTATTTCCAATGACATCTCTCCCCCATTGTATTTCACTTTGTTATGGGGATGGATAAAACTTTTTGGCAGGAGCGAGATTGCAGTGCGTTTATTATCCGCAATTTTGGGAATAACGTCAATTTTATTGATGTATAAGTTAGGGAAACTCCTTTTCAGCAGAAAAGAAGCATTGGTCGGAGCATTCATATTTGCCATATCCAAACCGCCGATATGGGCATCGCAGGAAGCAAGAATGTATCCGTTATTCATATTTTTAGTGCTTGCTTCAAGTATATTATTTATAAAATTTTGCACAACAAACAGTAAAAAAACATTATTCTTACTTACTTTTGTGAATATTCTGATTTCTTATACCCATTTATACGGGTTGTTTTTTATATTATTTGAGGGGATTTATATTTTAGCTGCGAAAAGAGAGAAGTTAAAAGATTTCATTATATCAGGGATTATCATAATTATTTGTTATATTCCGTGGATTATAGTTCTAAAGACTCAAATTCCAATGGGAGCAGGCAGTTGGATTGGGAGAGTAGGCGGGTTATCGGGTATTTATTATATTATCTGGAAATTATCATCGGAATATAAATTATTGGTTTTAGCTTTCGGAACGCTTGCTATGTTTGGTGTTATCAGAGAATTCAAAGAACACAACCGTTCAAATGTTTTGCTTTTACTTCTATGGATATTAACGCCGATAGTTATTGCATATACTTTATCTTATTTAATCAGGCCATTTTTAGATGCAAGATATGTATTTTTTGTAGTGCCCGCATATTATTTACTGGTTGCAAGGGGAATATTTTGGTTAAAGAATAAAGTTGCTCAATCGTTAAGTTTATTGGTTATAACGGGAATAAGCGGGTATATTCTTTTTTCTTATTATACTACAATACAAAAAGAACAGTGGCGTGAAAGCGTTAAGTTTGTGGAAACGAGCGAACTGAAAGCCGATGGAATTGTTATTACGGGAGGTTCAACAGCGTTTGAATACTATTATAATGGTAGCCTTCCTGCAGAATGCCTTCCATTTGCATTTCCTATGGCTCAGGGAACCATAATTACGGACAGCATAAAAAATAGAATTGACAATATGCAAAATATCTGGTTTTTTAAGAGTGCTTACAATAATCCTAAATTGGGATTTGAAGAATGGCTGAATGGGAAGTTTTGTATCAAGACGGAAAAGGATTTTTTTGGGATTAAAGTGTATTATTGTGAGAAGAAGGAATAATCTGCCACGAAAGCACTAAAGCACGAAAAGGAAGCACAAAATATAAAACATAGGATAAGGGAGTAGATAAGAAAGAATTCAGAGTAAATAGGAAATACATGGATTCCCGCTTTCGCGGGAATGACAAACGGGAAAACAAGGGAGAAAAATGATGAAAAAAATGAAAAAAGTATATATTGCGGGAGTTTTGATTTTTGTATGTATTAATTGTATTTCTGCCCAAAACCAATGGTATAAACAAAACAGTGGAGTTACATCAAACTTTTTGGATATGTCTTTTGTGGATACGCTTAATGGGTGGGTAATCGGTGGATGGCCTGCATACCATACTTCTGACGGGGGAAGACACTGGGAAGCACAATTCCCTGTTGACAGTCCATACGGTGGCGGAGAGTGTATAGGTTTTAAGGATAGTTTAGAAGGTTGGGTAGGGGGCGGAGATGTAACAAATGGTAGTGGAACACTTCTTTATCATACTACAGATGGGGGTAAACATTGGGAAGGCAAAAAGGGAAAGACTATACAAGTAGATTGGGTAGATGATATTGATATCCGTGACTCTACAGTAGGTTTTGTATTAGGAGAACATACTGATTGGTGCTCTACTTGGTACTCATGGATATCTCCTTTATTTGGAACCAATATGAATGCATTTTCCCTTCCTGAATTTGGAGGTCACGAAATTCATTTCGTAGATTCATTACATGGATGGGTTATGGGGTATTATAATAGCGCTCACCTCTATTACACAAATACGGGACCTAACGGTCTAAAAATGATAGATTCTTCTTTTGATGTCAACAGTTTTTATTTTTCCGATACTCTTAACGGATGGGCGGTTAAAAATTCAGGCGTTATTTTACATAGCGAAGATGGCGGGAAAATATGGAATACTCAAACAAGCGGAGTGAATGATACGCTCACTTGTGTAGATTTTATTGATTCTCTAAATGGCTGGATAGTCGGGACAGGAGGATGTATTTTAAGAACAAGAGACGGAGGCAAACACTGGGATACGGAATCAAGTCCTACGATAGAGAATTTAAGAAAAGTCCAGTTTATTGATAGTTCTCACGGATGGGCAGCCGGGGACAGCGGAACAATCTTGTATTATGGACCGTTTCAAGGGATAGAAAAAAAATCACCACCGCCAAGGCGGGGTGTCGCTACGCTCCAAATATCTCAAAATCCATTCGTTGAAAAAACAGTGGTTAGTGGTTTCACCTCAGGCGGATCAGAGAAAAGTAAAATACGGATTTATGATATAAGTGGGAAACTTATAGAAGAAACAAAAAACAACATTATCACCGCCAAGGCGGGATGTTCCATAGGCAAAAACCTGAAACCGGGTATTTATTTTGTTAAGGTAAACGATTACAAACCACTAAAGATAGTTAAAATGAAAAAAATAAAGTAACAATAGTAAGCAAGAAGACAGGGAAAAATGAGATTCTTCACTTCGTTCAGAATGACAAACGGAGAGAAGTAGGGGAGAAAAATGAGGAAAATATATATTGCGGGAGTTTTGATTTTTGTATGTATTAATTGTATTTCTGCCCAAAACCAATGGTATAAACAAAACAGTGGAGTTACATCAAATTTTTCGGATATGTCCTTTGTTGATACGCTTAATGGATGGGTAATTGGTGGATGGCCTGCATACCATACTTCTGACGGGGGAAGACACTGGGGAGCACAAGTCCCTGTTGATAGTCCATATTGTGGTGGGAATTGTATAGGTTTTAAGGATAGTTTAGAGGGTTGGGCAGGCGGGAGTATGGTATATTCAGAAGGAACTCTCCTTTACCACACCACAGATGAAGGTAATCACTGGGGTTCCGCCAAAAAAGAAAAAATGCAACTTTATTCCATTCACGACATTAATATCTATAATTCAACTTGTGGAGTCGCAATAGGATATCGATGGGGCAGCGGAGTTGGCTCAGATTACGACTCATGGATACTTCCCCTATTTGGCATTCATGGACAAACCAAACATTTTGATGATGGGTCTGATGGATACAAAACTTGTTTTCTCGATTCTTTGCACGGATGGTATGCAGAGGTTCATATATCATCGGTAATTATTAGCGACGACACATTTTTACTTTATTACACAAATATGGGGCTTGATAGCTTGAAAGTAATAGATTCTTCTTTTTATGCCAATGATTTTGATTTTTCTGACACACTTAACGGATGGGCTGTTAAAAATTCAGGCGTTATTTTACATAGCGAAGATGGCGGTAAAGTATGGAATACTCAAACAAGCGGAGTGAATGATACGCTCGCTTGTGTAGATTTTATTGATTCTCTAAATGGCTGGATAGTCGGGACAGGAGGATGTATTTTAAGAACAAGAGACGGCGGCAACCACTGGGATGCTGAATCAAGTCCTACGATAGAGAATTTACGAAAAGTCCAGTTTATTGATAGTTCTCACGGATGGGCAGTCGGAGACAACGGAACAATCTTATATTATGGACCGTTTCAAGGGATAGAAGAAAAATTAAATATTAAAAATCAAAAATTAAATATAGAGGCGAAACCGAATCCGTTTGTTCAGTCAACAGTAGTCAGTTATTCCGCCTCAGGCGGATTTCGCTCTGCTCAACAAGAAAAAGATAAAGAAATAAAAATACAGGTTTATGATATAAGTGGGAAACTGGTAGAAGAAACAAAAAGCAATATTATCACCGCCAAGGCGGGATGTTCCATAGGCAAAAACCTGAAACCGGGAATATATTTTGTTAAGGTAAACGATTACAAACCACTAAAGATAGTTAAAATGAAAAAAATAGCAAAATAACAAAAATAGTGGATTCCCGCCACCGCCATAGCGGGGTCTAAGGACTTTCGCCATAGCGGACGAGGGAATGACAAACCCAGCTGAGCTGGACAAGTTAGACTAATGTTCCTTATGGAACAAAGTCTAACTAGCAGAGGAAAGTAGAGAGGATAAGATATGGGAAAACTTTTATTATACGGGATGCATTTTATCGCTATTGCATTCGCATTAAGAATAATTGACATTGTTTTTACACTCAAGATTATAAATATATGTTCGATTCTTTTTTATTCCGGGGTTGTACTTGTATTGCTAAATTTTATTTTTTCTTTGATGTTCCGATACAAAAGAGCAATAATGGTTAAGCCCCTAAAGGACGAGAAAATATGCGTAGCCGTTACTGCTTATAACGATGAGCTTTCTATCGGTGGAGCAGTAAAAGATTTCCGTCAAATTCCATTTGTCAATGAAGTAATAGTAGTAGATAATAACTGCAAGGACAGAACGATTGAGTTTGCCAAAAAAGAAGGGGCAAATATAGTAGTAGAAGAGGTGCAGGGATACGGCGCGGCTTGTATGCGCGGATTAAAAGAAGCAAGTAAGAGAGGAGATATAATTGTTTTAGTAGAAGGAGACGGGACTTTTTCGGCTCGCGATTTAAATAAATTCGTCAGTTACCTTGAAAATGCGGATATGGTAGTCGGAACAAGAACTACACGGGAGTTAAGCAGCGCCGACTGCCAGATGAGCTGGTTTATACAATACGGGAATATATTTATGGCAAAATTAATACAGTTAGTATATTTTGACACAAGGCTTACGGATATCGGGTGCACTTACAGAATTATAAGAAAAGAAGCTTTAGATAAAATCATAGGACAACTAAAAGTTACGAGTAACCATTTTTCCTGCGAAATGATACTTATAGCGTTAAAAAATAAGTTAAAAATAATTGAAATACCTATAACTTTTAGGAAACGAATAGGCGAAAGCAAAGGAGTAGGTGGGAATATGTGGCGCGGATTAAAAACCGGGTTTAGAATGTGGTGGCTGATATTGAGAATATGAACGGAGCAAGAAAATTAGCCACAGATTGACACAGAATTACACTGAAAATAAAAAAAGATAAAGAACAAAAGCAGACAATAAAATTTTTCACTCCCCGCAAAACATGCGGGGGAATCCGCCTTCCGCCAAGAAAACTGGCGGACAGGATCTACGACTTTCGCCATACCTACGGTAGGTAAACAGGAATGACAAACGGGTGAACACAAAAAAAGGTGCACAAAAAAAAGGAAAGGCAGGTAAAATTAATTTAAGCACGAATGAATAAAAAAGTATTATTAATAAATCCTTCGCAGTTTCAGTCGTATACTAACGTAAAAATTAAAGGCGGGGCAATTTACTCGCCCTCACTGACACTTGCGGTTCTTGCAGCTCCACTGGTCAAAGCAGGACACAACGTAAGAATATTAGATTTAAATAAAGAACCCGACCTCGACTCTGTTTTAAAGACTTTTTCGCCGGATTTTGTCGGTATCACTTTTACCACACTATTATTTGAAGAAGCCCGCCGGATTTGCCGGATGATCAAATCGTATTCCAAAGATATCATAATAATAAGCGGCGGGGCTCATTCTACTGCACTCCCAACGGAAACATTAAAAGAATTAGACATAGATATTGCAGTAATCGGGGAAGGAGATTTCTCACTTTTGAAAATTATTAACGGGGAGAATACTGACACCATTCCCGGCATCACTTGTAAAAAAGATGGGGAAATAAAAATTAATCCCTGTGGGGATTATATTGAAGACTTAGATAGTTTGCCATTGCCGGCGTGGGATTTAATAAACATATCCCAATACAAAACGACTCCTCTTTTATCGCGCGCCAGTCCGGCAGGTTGGATTGAGACAAGCAGGGGATGTCCTTATACCTGCGGGTACTGCACAAAAAACATTTTCGGCACAAAATTCCGATTTAAGTCGGTTAATAGAGTAATAGAAGAAATAGAACATATGTTAAAATTGGGATTCAAAGAGCTTCACATTGCAGACGATAATTTTACAATGGATACGGCGCGGGCAAAACAAATTTGCGAGGAAATTTTGCGCCGCAATCTTAAATTTCCATGGGCTACGGTCACGGGGATAAGAATAGACCGCGTAGATAAAGAATTACTGGAATTGATGTATAAAGCAGGATGCTACCGTGTTTATTTTGGAATAGAATCGGGAGACCAGACAATCCTTAATAAAATAAAGAAAGGCATAAGTTTAAATAAAATAAGGGAAGTCGTTGAAATGTCAAAAAACACAGGACTTGAGGTGTTTGGTTTTTTTATGGCAGCATTGCCCGGGGAGACGGAAGATTCAATAAAAAAAACTATAGCGTTTGCAAAATCACTTCCGCTTGATATGGCAAAAATGTCAATTACGGTGCCATTACCGGGGACTGCGTTATTTAAGGAATTAGATAAAGGCGGATTCATCAAGACTTACGACTGGTCAAAGTATAATTTATATGTCCCGGCAAGAGATGTCTATCAACATCCCACGGTGAGTTGGGATATCGTAGAAAAATATTTTAACAGGTTTTACAGGGAGTTTTATTTCAGGCCCGGGTATATGCTGAATTTCGCGAAGAAAAACCTGATAAGAAAGGATTTTTTCAGTATGGTAAAGATACTTCTCGAGACGAAGTGGTAGCCTGCCTAAACAGAAAGAATTTGCACGCATCTACCAAACAAAATGGTAGACAGGGATTTCCACAGATTAAGACGGATTTACACAGATTGAAAAACAGACAGAAAGATTTAGGAAAACTACAACAGAAAACAGAAAGAATTTTTTAGCCACAGAATAGCACAGAAAAAAGAGTTTCTCACGAAAAGCCCGGCGGAGCCGGATAACTTAGTCCGCCTGAGGCGGAAATGCTTCTACGTCGCAAAGAAAAATAAAGGAAACAAAAATTAACAGGGATTGAAAGAGATTAAAACAGCGGGCAGAAAGAGAAAAGCAACCACCCCGCCAAAGCGGGGTAAAATCCAAACACGAAAAAAAGAGATTTTCAACGCAGAGTTCGCAGAGAAAAATAACAGAAAGATACATATACGACACGTAACAATTTGGTTGACAATTGCGTTTTTTTATAGCATATTTCACTTTAATATATAGGGGGATAATATTATGAAAAAGCTTTATTCTTTAGTATGTATCAGTTTATTTTTGGGTTGCGCGGGGAAAACAAATATACCGTCAACCCTAATTCAAGGCGTTACGCAGGACAAATACAGCGAAGCAAACGGTGTAGTTATATTTGACAGCACGGACGTAAAATTAGACGCAACCGGCAAAGCCGTTTACAATTACCATAAAATGGTTAAAATTCTATCTACATACGGGAAAAAGAAATTCGGGGAATTCGAATTCGGCTATGTTCCCAAATTTATGGATGTAAAGATAGAATTTGCCCGTTTAATCAACAAAGAAGGCAAAGTAATCAACGTTTCCGCCTCCGAGATAAAAGACGTTCCGTTTGTACCTATGGATTCTGAAGGTTCAGGGTCAAAGATGTTTTTGTCCGATATCAGGATGGTAAAGATTATTTTCCCGCAAATAGATATCGGCGTAACCGTAGAATATAAATTTAAGATAACCATAAAGAAACCGTTTATGAAAGACAGATTCACGGATGTCGTCTATTTTAACGGAGATGAACCCGTTCTGGATAAAACATACAGGATTGAATGTCCGAATGAACTAAAGATGAAATATGTTGTAAAGAACGGGAAACTTAATGGTTACCAGGAATTCAGCAAAAACTCCATAATCTATAACTGGTCTCAAAAAGACATTGCAAGAATACTTCCGGAACCGCTTATGCCGGATTTATCACAGGTATCAACAACACTTATAATTTCAAATATCCCTTCGTGGGACAAGGTTTCAAAATGGTATTATAACTTATCCGTTCCATCACTCGGGGTAAACGACGAAATAAAGTCAAAAGTAAAAGAACTTACGGATACGCTGAAAACCCGGGACTTAAAAATACACGCATTATTTGATTTTGTTTCGACAAAAATCCGTTATTTACGAACTGAAGCCGTAAGTATGGACAAAGGCTTTGAGCCTGCTTTAGCGACGCTTACGTTTGAAAGAAAATGGGGCGTATGCAGGGACAAAGCGGCTTTACTGGTAGCGATGTTGAAAGAGATTGGCGTTGAATCGAACATTGTCCTTTTGAATTTAACTTACCATACGGCAAAAGAAATCCCGACATATTTATTTGAACACGCAATCGTGGCAATACCGAAAGACGGGAAATATTATTATTTAGACCCGACAGTAGAATACACAATGGATTATTTCCCGATAATGGAACAAAACAGGGAAGTATTGGTGTGCGATTCCATTGGTAAAGACTTAGGGTTTGCGCCTTATGAGAATTTAGAAAATAATAAAATGATTACGGATTTAACAGGAACACTGGATAAAGACGGGACTCTCAAAGCACAGATAACAATATCTGCCAGGGGTTTTATGGATATGGCTTTAAGGGGATTGCGTTTCATACCGAAAGAGCAGGTAAAACAGGTATTCGAACAGATGATAAAAGCTTATTCTACGCAGGCGCAGTTAGATAGTTTTGACATATCGGAAGCCGAAGATTTATCCACTCCGATAAAAATAAAATTACTTTATAGCATCCCGGAATATGCTTTGAAAAAAGGGAACGATTTGTATATCGTAAATGCCGGAGCGGCAACTTCTATTGGGGGAGATTTATCGGGAATAGGTTCACCGTGGGGACTTGAACAAAGAAAATACCCGATAGATTTTCGTGTTCCGATAATGGGGAACGGAACGCAGACTATTACTATCCCGCAAGGTTATAAGGTAAAAAAACCGCGAAAGGGATTTAATTTTGAGAGCAAATATTTAAGAATTAAATTCACGGAAAAAGTAAGCGGTGGAAAGTTGATAGACACTTCGGAGTTTTGCATATTAGAGCCTTTCATTCCCGTAGAGAAATATAAAGAGCTGAAGCAGGTTATGACAGATGTGGAACAGTACGGGAAACAGGAGATAGTGCTGATAAGGAAGTAAATAATAGACAACGGAAAGAGTTTTAGGACGCAGATTTGCGCAGATAAACAGGATTTAAAAATTAAAAGATTAGAAATACAAACGGATAATATAGACAGGATTTACCCGCCTACGGTGGGCAGGCAGGATTATTACAAGATTCACACAGATTAAAAAATATAGAAAATAACAGACAAATTTAACAGGGATGGAAAGAGAACTAACTTAAAGGGATAAAAAAATAGAGTAAAGAGTGGAGAATTAATACTTAAAAATCTTGATAATCTGCGGAATCTGCGTGCTAAAAAAAGATTTAAGAAGGAGAGGAAAATGAAAAAATTATTAGTTTTTATAATTTTCGGTCTATCTTCAAGTATGTGTTATGGGGCAAATATAATTCAAAACTCAAGTTTTGAGCAATGGCATGATACTCTTGGATTTTCAGTTCCAAACAGCTGGATTACAGCGGAAATTATGATGGACCCAGATTCAATGCTAACACGAGTAATAAAATCTACTCATTCGCATACGGGCAGTTATGCTGCAAAGGTAGAAAAATCCCCCGGTGAAGGTTATTTCGGAGGGTTGTACACAATAGTAAATGTCGTTGGAGGAACAAGTTATAATCTTAGCTTTTATTACGATTGCAGCAGTATTTCTGTCGGATTTCTTATGGTCTCTGAAATAAGTGCAACAGATACAATTATGACGATAGGGGAAGGGTTGTTTCCCACGTCCGGGTACACATTGTATGATACAAGTTTTACAACTATGTCGACCACTACGGAAATATTTTTAGGATGTGCCGTTTCAGGAGAAGGAGATTCAGCACAAGGAGATTCCATACAGGAAGTATATTTTGATGATGTAGAGTTAACCGGGCAAGCAGTGGAAGAAAAGTATATAAATTCATACGGAAAAAGTTCATTATCCCAAAGTTTACCCAATCCATTCAATAAAACGACAGAAATTAAATATACCCTTCCAAAGGAAACAAATGTATGTATCAATATATATGATATCTCGGGACAAAAGATAAAAACATTAGTAAACGGAAAACAAGAAGCGGGTTGTAAATCAGCTTATTGGGATGGTTTGAATGATAAAAGAGAAACGGTAGAAAACGGGATTTACTTTTATCAGATAGAAGCAGGCGGATATAAGGAAACTAAAAAATTGGTTTTGATGAGGTGAAAACACCGAAATTAATTGTCCAGCAGAGCTGGATAGGAATCTC
Source organism: bacterium (assembly GCA_028716385.1). Taxonomy (GTDB): domain Bacteria; phylum Hydrothermota; class UBA3073; order JACQXS01; family JAQTXJ01; genus JAQTXJ01. Next base: position 169,699 of record JAQUPX010000003.1, read on the forward strand.
TAAGGACTCCGTCCCTGCCTGCGGCAGGCAGGCAAGAGCTTCTGATAACAAGTGGTAATTAGTAGTAATTTATTGTAACATATTTTAGAAGAGAAGAGAGAGATTCTTCACTTCGTTCAGAATGACAGACAGGCGAAAAGCGGATAAAAGAAACATAATTTTAGGAGGAGGGGAAAATGGCAGGAATGCAATTTAAGATGGGGTTGTTGGTAATTATTTTATTCAGTATTGTTTTTGGCATTGTCTCATTAGTGTCATACACGATGGGAATAACTTCTTTTTATTTCTATCTTATGATGTCCGCAGTGTTTATGCTTATTCAATACCTCATAAGCCCGAAGCTTGTAGAATGGGGGATGCGAGTGAAATACGTAACTCCGCAGGAAGCGCCTGAATTGCACAGTATGATAACCGAACTTTCAAATAGAGCAGGAATTCCCAAACCGAGAGTCGGCATAGCCCAAATAGCCCTTCCAAACGCTTTTGCATTCGGAAGATGGACGAGCGACGGCAGAGTATGCGTTACACAGGGAATAATGAATTTACTCAATAAGGACGAACTTCGCGCAGTTCTTGCACATGAAATATCGCATCTTAAGAACAGAGACGTTTTAACGATTACATTATTATCGGTTATTCCTATAATATTATATCGCATCGCCTGGCATACAATGTTTTTTGGCGGGGGAAGACGGAGCGAAAACAGTAACGGGGGAGCGATTGCAATTGTCGGATTTATATCGTTTTTGTTTTATTTAATTACTAATTTGCTTGTGCTTTATGCTTCAAGGATTCGTGAATATTTTGCGGATTACGGCTCCGTCAAGCTTGGAAACCGCCCTAGCGCTTTAGCTTCTGCTTTATACAAATTAGTATACGGGAGCGCGCGCACTCCAAAAGAGGGAATCAAAGAAGTAGAAGGGTTGAAAGCGTTTTTCGCAAATGACCCGTCACGCGCATTTGAAGAGTTTAACGAGCTCAAGCAACTGGATTTGGATAAAAGCGGGACTATTGATGAAAGCGAAATGGAAAAGTTGAGAAGGGGAAGCATAAAGATAGGGTTTGGAGCGAAAACGATGGAAATTTTCAGCACGCATCCGAATATGCTGAAACGGATACAGAAACTGGCGACGTACAAATAGAAAATAATTTGGACGCACCCTCCAAACAGATCGGCGGGCAGGGATGAACGCAGATAAACAGGATAAAACAGAGAATTTGAGAGTTAAAAATAACAAAGAACAGACAACAGAATACGGAAAACAAGACAAGATTAACCCGCCTCAGGCGGAATTGGAAGAGATAGAAAAAGAAAAGATTAAAAGAAAAACGTAGAACAGAAAAGAAGAGAAAGCAATAGATAATTAATATTAATATTAGTATTTATACAAATTAAAGTTTTTTTGTTGCAAAGTAAAGAAGTAGATATATAGATATAAGTTAAATGTGGAATATATATAGAGAGAGACAACTAAAACTCGGAAAACGCTCAATTTCCGCCAAACAAAAGGCAGATGAAAAAGCTGGGCATAAGGCAGAGAGAAAAAATGAGGAATAAAAGTTTGAAAGGAATAATTGTAAGCATTTTTATTGCCGGTATATTATCGGCACAGACAAAAATTACCATTTCAAATACTACCGGAGACCAGATATTACCTACAGTTTGCAAAGGAAAATCATCATATTTAGTTTGCTGGGTAGATAATCGCGCAGGGATAAATACGGATAGAGTTTACGGGAAAATAATAGCGGAACATCGAGGCGTACTACCCGGGATAGATTTTTTAATAACTTCCACTCCCAGCGTTTCAAAGCCTATTATTACTTTCAACCCAACAAATAATAAATTTCTAGTAACCAATTTTGGCTGGAATAAAGGATTTTTTGTTCCCGAAAACGTTCAAAGTATAGATAGTACCAACGTATGGATGTCGGAGGATGGAATGCATCCCGAAGCAATGTGTTTTGACGGGGATAAATATTTTATGGTTTTCTACTGCACTTACGGGGCAAACAAACATAAGCTTTTAGGAAAGTTTTTCTCGGAAAACGGGGAAGCTATAGACGACAGTTTAATTACAATTGATGAGTTATACATTCCAAAGGATATAAGCGTTGCTTTTAACGGTAACCAATATTTAGTAGTATGGAGTGATGACCGCCGGGCAGGGATTTATGATATTTATGCTCAATTGTTATCAAAAGAGGGAACTCCCCTGCCTAACGATTTTTGCATATCTTATGAAGATTGGATAGTTATGGATACATTAGATGAATCTTCCCCGAAAGTAAGTTCGGATGGCACAAATTGGTTTGTAATTTGGGAAGGAGACTACCAGATAAAAGGAAGAATAGTTTATCCAAACAGTCAATTAGGAGATTCGACGATTACCCTAATTGACGATAAAGATTCTTATTTTCCGGCTTTAAGTTTTAATGGAGAGATGTATATTGTCAGTGCATCAACAATAGACGAATTTAATATTGTAATGATTGCACGAACAGGAGAAGTTATCAAAAATCAATGTTTCTTACAAAACGAACCGGTATACTGGACGGATATCTGCGCCGATAAATTTGGGTATCTTACAGTATTTAATACAAAAAACACACAGGATTATGATTTGTACGGAATGTTCGCAAATACCGAAATTTATGCATTCCCGGACACAAGCATTTTCAAGATAATATCCAATCCTTTTATTGGATTTGCAAGAGTAACGGGTTATACGGGGGAATTACAAATTTATGACGTTTCGGGTAGGAAAGTGGAAACCGCAAACATAACAAACGAATGGACTACTTTTGGGAATAACTTAAAGCATGGAGTTTATTTCGCAAAGCCCAGAGATAATTGCGGGATTAAAACATTTAAGATAGTGAAGATGAGGTAACTAAACACGGAGGAGTATGGATATAGACACGGGAACACGGAGACAAAAAACAATAAACAGTGATAGGGAGGGGAAATGTTAGATGATAAATTATTAGAAATACTTGCGTGTCCCAAATGCAAGGGAGATTTAGAGTATGACAAAAAAAATAACAAGCTTTTATGTCATAAATGCAAATTAGGATACAGGATTGAAGATGATATTCCCATAATGCTGATAGATGAAGCAGAGAAGATTAGTTAACAGATTAACAGTCCAAAATATCTAATCCGCCTGAGACGGACCAAAATACCTAAAAGAACTATTTATATAAATTAAAGTTTTTTTTGTTGCAAAGTAAAGAAGTAGATATATAGATATAAGTTAAATTAGGAATTTAATAATAACACATAAATCGTACAATAAAACAAGGAGATAAAATGTGGCTATTTCTTTTAATATTAGCAGGGAATCAGGGGGGAGTAAACTCTGTTCCAACCAAAATCCAGCAAACTAAACAAACTCAAGGAGCCGTAGCACAGCAAAGTCAGACAACTTCCACTAAACAGACTCAAGACATTGTAGCTCAGCAGAATCAGATAACGCCAACTCAAAGGATTGTAAGCCAGCAAAGTTCGATAAAATCCTCCAAACAAGATGTTGTAAGCAGTTCTCCACGTTCAATTGAAGTATTAAATTCTTCGCAAAGCGGGATAGATTTCGTATACAACACCGGAGAGATATATGAGACTTCACCTTACATACTAAACGCAGACGTTCAACCTGAAGCAGGAAAGCCGGCATTGCCTGTAGCATATGTAACAATAGGTATTCCGATTGGCGCTAAAGTTGACCTCCAGTTTGACGAATTAAAAGGCGAAGAGACAAAAAACAAAGAAGTGCCTCCTGCTCAGAATTTCACATCTAAAGAAAAAGACAAGGCGCTTTATTCGCAGGACATATTATGGCCTGAAAAAGTAGTAGAAATAGCAGAAAGAAGCATTTACAGAGGGCAAGAAATAATAAAATTAAGAATAAATCCAATCAGATACAATCCTGTCAAAAAAACTATGGCAATAAACAGGAGTTTGAAAGTGCATTTAAAATTTTCCGGAGGCAGTGGAACTTACAGACAAGACAAGATATTTGAAAATACATTCAAAGCCGTTTTACTTAACTATGAGCAGGCAAAAAACTGGAGAGCATCTCCCCCATTGAAATCTTCTCGTAAATATTCTACCGGTTCGTGGTACAAGATAGAACTTTCCGCAGAAGGAATATACAAAATAGACAAGAGCCAGCTTAATTCCGTTGGCGTCGGCAGTATTGACCCGACTACTATAAAAGTTTATAATGGCGGCAGTAAGATGATTACAAACCCCGGTGATAGTTTGATTGAAATCCCAATATACGTATTACCGGATACTAGTATTATCTTCTATGCTACTTCATTAGCAGGTTACGGGAAAAACGAAACAGAATATTTTAATCCATTCACAAACACAAACGTATATTGGTTAACTTATGGAGGAGCGCAAGGGGAAAGAGATAGTATAGTAAGCAGCGGGAGCGGAACGGCAGTAGCGTATTTTGGGGACACATTACATATCGAACAGGATAATGACTGCCCTGCAAAATGTGGATTAGCATGGATTTGGGAAAAAATTGAAAGGGAATCCGGAACTTACAGCGTAACAAAGAATTATACATTTAACGCATCCGGGGTTTACAGCACTTCCTGTAATGTTAAAGTTGCGGTTTACGGATGGTTTACAGACAGGACCGAAGAGAAACCCCTTTCAGACGCTATGATACACAGGATAAAAGTTTATTTAAATGAGACAGAACTAATAGATGGAGACTGGAAATGGACCGGTGGACAAGAATTTCCACACAAAATATTTGAGAGCGTGTCTCCGGCTCTAAAAGAAGGGCAAAATACATTAAAATTTGAGGTTGTCAAAGATGAGTCATCAACGACTAAAGATATTTTATTCTTTGATTGGTTTGAAGTAAATTATTATAAAAGCTACAGGGCTGATAATGGAGAAATAAAGTTCACAGGCAAAGATAAATTCACAGTCACGGATTTCCAGGAAAGTCCAATAATATTCAATACCTCTGATCCGCTACACCCCGTCAGAGTTTATGGGATAAACTTTGCTAATGGGATAGCAGAGTTTTACGGAGCTGAAGGAGATTATTACGCAAGTTGTAAATACAAATCCATTAACAGTATAAAGAGCGAAAGTCCGTATAATTTAAGAAATAAATCCGCAGTTGTAAAAAATATAATAATTTCGCCTCCGGATTTTATGGATTATGCCATAAGGCTTAAAGACTACAGAAACAGCTACGGTATGGCAACGGAAGTAGTTTCTGTGACTGATATTTACAACAATTTTTCATGGGGATTATCCAGTTCGCCTTACGCAATAAAAAACTTTTTAACTTATGCTTATGATAACTGGGGTGAACCGGGATATTGTTTATTACTTGGTGCGGGGACATTTGCATACAAATCGGATGTGCCAAAGAATCGTATTCCTGCAAGAGAAGTAGGATATAAAGTCGGAGAATACGGTTATCCACCTCAAAGCAATTACTGTTGGGACGATTGGTTTACCGAGAGGGGTTTTGCCATAGGAAGAGTTACGGCAAAGAACAAAGAAGAAGCCAGTAATGCCGTGGACAAACTTATTAAATACGAGGCAAGCCAGGGAGTATGGCAGAACAGAGTATTATTAATATCCGATGATGAATTTCCGGATAGGGATATGTTCGTAGGGAACATGGAGCGATGTGCGAATATGGTTCCAAAAGAATATGACGTATTTAAGGTTTATTCTATGAACTATCCATTAGATGGCAGTAAAAAGCCTACGGCAAGGAATGATATTATAAGGAATACCGACAAAGGAATGTACCTGACGCTTGCTTCCGGGCATGGCAATCTTTATCTTTTCTGTCATGAGGTTCTTTTTTATAATCCCCAGGACATTGAAGCACTAAATAATAGCGTAAAGAATCCCATATGGCAATTCTGGTCCTGCGGGGTAGGATGTTTTGACCGGATGGATGATGATTGTATGGCAGATTATTTGCAAAAAATATATAACAAAGGATCTATTGCTTCTGTAGCTTCGACCAGAACTACAGGCGGTTCTTCAGGGATGGATACTTTATTGATTAGTCTTTTGCTTAAGCAAAATTTAAATACCGTAGGACAGGGAATATATGGTCGGAATCTTGCAAAAGATCTACAAACAAACGAGAATTTATTTGCAGACCCGGCAACAAGATTACCGGAAAGAGTTATTCCAGTAGAAATAGATTCCTTCTCAAATATAATCAGAGGCGGCGAAAAATTGGTTGTTAAAGGCAAGGCGCCCGGAGCTAAATTCGCTTTTATTACTGTCAGAAGTTCCGAATATAATTATACCTACAACTATAACAGCATTTCTTATCCCGGCATTACAGGCAGCACTAAATATAAGATGCGGGGAAGAATGATAGACAATCAACTAACCGATGATATACTTTTTGAAGGTGTTACCGAAGTAAAAAATGGCGTATGGGAACAAGAATTTTTTATACCTATACTTGACTCTATCCAGGATACTTTAATTTGTGGGGACCAAGCTAAAATCAGTGTTTTTGCATGGAATGGTAATTTATGCGGCAATACATATAAAGATATACCCGTTAAATGGGGAAAAGGTAATATCCAGGATATAACAGGCCCTAAAATTACAATGACTGCAAATGGCAAATTAATTAAGCTCGGTGAACCGGATACTTTCTTTATGGTGCCCGGGCAATTCACATTTTCAGTTCTATTAGAAGATGAATCCGGAATAAATACATTTAACAAAATAACGCCATATAATCTTGCCCTTACACTTAGAGTAAAAAGTGGCAAATTATTAGATTTAAATGTGCAACTTGCAGATTATTTTCAATACGATGTCGGCAGCTGTACTCGCGGCAGGCTTTCATATCAACTGGATTTAAGTGAAAAAGAAGATACCCTGGAGTTTCAGGCATCCGACAACTTAGGCAACAGAAGTGTAGCCACTGCTATCTTAAGAATTGAACCTGCAAGCGAACTAACCCTTACAAAGGTTATGAATTACCCAAACCCTGTACGAGGAGAACATACAGAATTTAATTTCTTTTTATCAAAACAAGCAAGCGCAACTATAAAAATTTACACTGTCTCCGGAAGACTTATCCAAACTATAGAATCCGCATCTTTATTACCGGGAGCAAATAAAATTTATTGGGACACAAGAGATAAACTTGGGAATAGAGTAGCTAATGGGATATACATATATAAAATTAATGCGGTATCGGAAGGGTCTACAAGAGAAGAAATATCAAAAGTTTATAAACTTATGATTCTCAGATAGGCTAAAAATTAGGGGGATCTATGGATTTTGAATTAAATGCAGACCAAAAAATGTTACAGGAAATGATTCGTAAATTCGCTAAGGCAGAAATAGAGCCTATGGCGGCAGAGATAGATAGAGATGCTAAATTTCCAAAAGAAAATATAAAAAAGTTGGGAAAGTTAGGGCTAATGGGAGTTGTAGTGCCTGAAACGTATGGCGGCGCCGGATTTGATTTTTTCTCACTTGCTATTGTAGTAGAAGAACTCTCCAAAGTTTGTCCCTCTACCGGGGTTATTGTTGCCGTCCATAATGCTCTTATCTGCTATTCCATTTACAATTTTGGAACCGAAGAACAGAAGAAAAAATGGCTGCCATTCCTTTGTAAAGGAGAAAAAATAGGCGCAATAGGAATTACTGAACCCAATGCAGGGTCAGATGTGGCAGGAATGGAATCAATCGCCGTATCAGATGGAGATAATTATATACTTAACGGGACAAAAAGATTTATTACTAATGCCGGGGAAGCAGGCGTTTTCATTGTTTTTGCTTACACTAATAAAGAATTAAAACATAAAGGGATAAGTGCTTTTGTAGTAGAACGAGACACCCCCGGATTTACGATAGGAAAACATGAGGATTTAATGGGAATGAGAGGAACTTCTAATTCCGAGTTAATGTTTGAGAACGTAAAAATACCCAAAACTAATCTTCTCGGCAAAGAAGGAGATGGATTCAAGATTTGTATGCATTTGCTTGATGTATCAAGAATTGATATTGGTGCACAAGCATTAGGTGTTGCGGAAGGCGCTTTTGATACAGCACTAAAATATGCAAAAGAAAGAAAAGTATTTGATAAACCAATCGCTGAATTCCAGTTGATTCAGGCAATGATTACAGAAATGGCAACACAAATAGAGGCGGCAAGGTGGCTTGTTTATTATGCGGCTTATTGTAAAGATAGTGGAATACCTAAATTCTCAAGATATTCCGCAATGGCAAAATTTTTCGCCTCAGAAACGGCAGTTAACGTATCAAGAAAAGCGTTGCAAATCCATGGCGGTTATGGGTATACAAAAGACTATCCAATTGAGCGTTTTTACAGAGACGCTAAGATTTTAGAGATATATGAAGGAACTTCTGAGATACAAAAACTTGTTATTGCAAGAGACATTTTGAAGTAAAGGAGGTGTGCAATGAAAGAACCAAGAGCTACCATTACTAATATCATTGGTGTTGGAACAATAGTCAACGGAAGACTTAAAGTAGAAGGAAGTATACGAGTTGATGGAACCGTAGAAGGTAATCTTGATGTTACGGAAGCTATCATTATTGGCAAAACAGGTAAAGTAAGAGGAGATATTCATGCAAAAGAATTTATGCTTGCCGGCAGCATAGACGGAAATATATTTATAAGCGGAAGAGCAGAATTCGGAACAGGTTCAAGACTTAAAGGTGATATAAAATGCAAGCAACTTATTATAGAAGAGGGAGTTATGTTTGATGGTAATTGTTCTATGAGCGATAGGGAAATGCAATCAAAACCTCCATTCTTTAAGGGAACACGGGAAAAATCAACAGTAGGCGCTGGTGATTTAGATTAAAATATGACACAGATTAGTTATGCACGTAAAGGGGAAATTACCCCGGAAATGAGGGCTGTTGCAAAACAAGAAGGATTATCACCTGAAATTATAGCTAAAGGAGTAGCAAACGGTGAAATCGTTATTACCTGCAACTCAAAATACAGCTTAAAACATCCTTGTGGAATTGGCAAAGGTTTGAGAACTAAGATAAATGCTAATATTGGTTCTTCTACAGACTGCTGTGATATTAAATTGGAGAAAAAGAAAGCTCAAGTTGCTAGAGAAGCAGGAGCAGATACGATTATGGATTTATCCACAGGCGGAGATTTAAGAAAATTCAGAAAAGTTATTCAGGAGACCTTTGCCGGCCCAATTGGAACAGTCCCTATATACCAGATAGCTACAGAAACAGTTAAATCAAAAGGCGGTATCGTTTTTATGACTTCTAATGATATTTTCAAAGTCATAGAAGAACAGGCTAAAGATGGAGTAGATTTTATAACCGTACACTGCGGAGTTACTAGAGAAGTTTTCGATAGGTTATGCGCTCAAAAAAGAATTATGGATATCGTTTCAAGAGGAGCCGCATTTTTAATCACATGGATGTTAGCAAATAAAAAAGAAAATCCTTTATACGAACATTTTGACCGTTTGCTTGATATTGCATATAAATACGATGTTATTTTATCTCTTGGCGATGGATTCAGACCGGGAGCAATTGGTGATGCAACAGACAGAGCCCAAATCCAGGAACTTCTTATACTTGGAGAACTTAAAGAAAGAGCAAATAAAAGAGGAGTGCAGGTAATGATAGAAGGTCCCGGGCATGTTCCTCTGAATGAAGTAGCAATGAACATACAATTGGAGAAAAAAATATGTCAGGGTGCACCATTTTATGTGTTAGGTCCAATAGTTACAGATATTGCCCCCGGATATGATGAAATAACAAGCGCCATAGGGGGAGCAATCGCAGCTTCCGCGGGAGCAGATTTTTTATGCTATGTTACTCCTGCAGAACACGGTGGATTACCCAATATAGATGAAGTAAGAAGAGGAATAATCGCATCAAAAATTGCAGCACACGCAGGAGACATTGTAAAGGGAATAAAAGGTGCAAAAGAAAGAGACAACGAGCTTTCAAAAGCAAGAAAAAAATTAGACTGGGATAGACAGACAAAATTAGCAATAGACCCCGAAATACTGAAAAAGTTTCGCTCGGAAAGAAAACCAAAAATGTCAGAAGTATGTACTATGTGCGGTGATTACTGCGCAATAAAAATAGTAGAAGATGCAATAAAAAAACATAAATAAACAAAAGGACGGAATGCAAAGAAAAACTAAAATCACGAAACATCCCGCTGTGAGGGTGATAGAAAGTATTGATGGGGAAATTTTTGATATTGAGCTGTCCGAAGACCTTCTTAAAAAGAACAAAGAAATAGCCAAAGAAAATAAAAAATTATTAGAAAAACATAATATTTTAGGAATTGATATTATGGGAGCAATAGGAGCAGGTAAAACCACATTAATAACAAAGATAGTAAGCATTTTAAGTAAAAAATATAAAATTGCCGTTTTGTGCGGAGATTTAACAACAACTCTGGATGCAGATATTATTAAATCTGCAGGAGCAGAAGTAATTCAGATAAATACAGGAAAAGAATGTCATTTAGATGCCAATCTTGTAAGAAAAGCAATAAAAGCGCTTCCTCTAAATAAGCTTGATTTATTAATTATTGAAAATGTAGGAAATCTTATATGTCCGGGAGAATTTGTACTCGGAACACACAAAAGAATGGTAGTCGTTTCCGTGACAGAAGGACCTTTTATGGTCGTAAAACATCCTTATATTTTTATGGAAGCTGATGTAGGAGTAATTAATAAAATAGAATTGAAAGATGTAATGGGCGTAGAACCTAAGAAATTACAATCTGCTATGAAAAAAATAAAACCCGGTATAAAAGTTTTTGAAACCAGTGCACGAAAAAACATAGGAGTTGAACTTCTCGCCACTTTCATTAGTAAGTTATTAAAATAAAAACTTCTTTAATCACACATACAAAATGCACGAATTCACAATTGCAAAAGAAATCGTTATGCATTTAAATGAATTTAAAAAACAACAGGACCGCCTAAAAATAATTGGCCTAAATATTGAACTTGGCGAATTTACATTTGCAAACGAAGAACAAATTAAGTTCTGGATAAAAGAATTATTAAAAGACTCCCATAAAACCAAACTCAAAATTGCTATAAAAAGAATAAAACCTGTTGTACATTGTAATAAGTGTGGTTACAGCGGAAATGTGAAATTTTCCGCTGACCCTGTATATCATTTTCTATTGCCGGATTTGAGATGTAAAAAATGCAATTCCAAGAGAATTGATTTGATAAAAGGGCGAGAGTGTAATCTGAAAAGCGTAAAAGTAGAAAAATTGGCTAAAAAAAGGATGGGGTTACTTTAACTCTGTTTGTGCAAGCTTCTGGTATAAATTCCCTGCTTTTATAAGTTCTTCATGAGTTCCTTCTTCTACTATTTTGCCTTCATTCATAACAATTATACGATGCATATTCTGGACAGTTGACAGTCTGTGCGCTATAACGATTGCAGTCCTATTCTCAAGTAATTTTTGTATGGCTTCTTGCAACTTAGACTCCGTTACATTATCCAGGTGAGAAGTTGCTTCATCAAATATAAGAATCGGTGGGTTTTTATAAAGTACACGGGCAATTGCCAGTCTTTGCCTCTCCCCTCCTGATAATTTTACCCCCCTCTCCCCTATTACAGTATCGTATTTTAGTGGCATCTTGTTAATAAACTCATCTGCATTTGCAAGTTTGGCTGAAGAAAATACTCTATCCTGGTCTATTGTAGAAAAACCATACGCAATATTATTTGACACAGTATCATTAAAGAGAATAGGGTCCTGGGTAACAAGCCCAATAATACCCCGTAGTTCTTTAATATATACCCTTTTAATATCAATATCGTCAATTGTAATAACACCTTCTGTCGGATCATAAAACCTAAGCAATAATTCGGTAAGCGTAGATTTTCCTGCTCCGGATGGTCCAACAAGAGCAACATTTTCGCCTTTATTTATTTTTAACGATATATTGCTCAATACGGTTTGAGAAGTTTCATAACTAAATTGCACTTCCTGAAACTTGATTTGTTTGTTAAAAGCAAGATGCGTAGGATTAGATATTTCCGTAATACTGGGTTTAATGTCCAGAATTCTATTTATCCTTATTATAGCCTGAGTTCCTTCCTGCAGCTTAACATTTGCCATAGGCAATTGCCGTAACGCTTCCATAATTGATAACGTACAGGCAAGAAAAACAAGAAATCTGTCAGGTGTAAGGCTTTTAGCAATAAGAATTTCATAACTCCCATAACCTATTATTAAACAAGAACCAATAGCTGTGACAAGTTCAGCTAATGGGTTTCCGATTAAACTAACTCTTTCAAATTTTAGAGCAGACTTGAGATAATTTTGAGTAGATTTGAAGAATTTGGCTTTTTCAATAGGTTCAGCTAAAAAAGCTTTTACTATTTTGATTCCACCTACAATTTCACCAAGTAAAGTTATAATTTTGCCCATATCTTCCTGAACCTTATTGCTTTTTTCCCTTAATTTTTTGGCAAGTTTATTCAGAATATATCCAAATAAAGGAAGGATTATGACACTTATCAACATAAGACGCCAGGATATATATGCCGCAAAACAAAGACAAACAAAAACAAGTAATAATAGTCTTAAATACGCAAGCATCCCATCTTTAATTGAATCACGAATTTTTGATATATCGTTTGTTAATCTTGAAATTATTATACCTGTATTTGTCCCGTGAAAATAATCAAGAGAAAGCTTTTCTAAATGAGAATAAGTTTTATTTCTTATATCCTTGGTTATGTTTTCTTCCACTGATACTCCTAAATACCTATTAATATAACTAAAAATCCCTTTGGACAAGAAAACTAAAACCAGCATTACCTGTATCTTTATAAGGGCAGAAAGTTTAGATTCTCCTAGAACCCAATTGTTAAATTTGATTAATAAATCATAATGAGTATCCGGCAGTGCAGGTTTATTATAAAAAATTGCATTCAGGAAGGGAGATAATAAAGAGAGAGAAAACCCTGATACAAGTGCAAAAAGCATCATAAACGTAAAACATATAAAGAGTTTGGTTTTGTAATTAGCCAGATAAGGAGCAAATAGTTTCATTTTGTGTATAAATCTCCCGCGCCTGGAGGGATTTGAACCCCCAACCTTTGGATTCGAAGTCCACCACTCTATCCAGTTGAGCTACAGGCGCATAAAATAGAATTGTGCTCTAAAAATTATTGTTTTGCAAGTAAAAAATTTATTCTATCCCAATTTGAGATTATAAAAAATAAAAACTTCTGTTTTAAATATTTATATATGTTTCTAAAGCCTATCCCCAAAATAAAAATCAGGTTCAGATCGATACGAATTAGATACAATCTGAACCTGATTTTTGAATTTTTACAAGATTAATTCTTTTGTTGCTCTGAATCCTTTTGTTTCAAGTCTATAAAGATAAACTCCTTGAGGCAATACATTACCTGCATCATCTTTTCTATTCCAATCTATTTCATAGTATCCCGTCTCTTTTTCTTCATTTATAAGCGTCTTTACCAGTCTCCCGATCCTATCATAGATTTTTAAACTTACATTAGTCTTTACAGGCACTTGATAACTAATCAAAACCTGCCCTTTAGCCGGATTTGGAGAAGATTGATAAAGTTTGTATTCACTTATAACTCTCGGTGCATTTGACTTGGTCGCTACAACAATACTGAAGTTGTTATTGCTCTGGTCGGAAACAGTAGTATTGGAAGAACTTGTTATCTTTACCTTGTAATCTGTTCCTACCACTTGAGCCGTAGGTATAGTCCAGTTATATGTTCCGGTATTAGAAACACTACTTATTATAGTGTTTTTAAATACCCCACCTTTGTATAAATCTATCTTCACATAACCGCTTAAACCAACGCTTGTCCACTTTATAGCGTTAACAGTTCCTCTTGCCCAACTTTCTCCACCATTAGGAGCCGTAACAGTTATTGTCGGAGCTGAAATCGAAAAATTGTTATTACTTTGGTCTGAAATAGCCGTATTGGATACGCTTGTTATTTTTATCTTATAATCTGCCCCTATTGCTTGAGCTGTAGGTATCGTCCAATTGTATGTTCCGGTATTTCCGGTACTGCCTGTTATTGAAAGTTTAAATACTCCGGCTTTATACAACTCTATCTTTATATTGCCGGTCACTCCAACCGTTGACCATTTTATGGCATTAACGGATCCCTGTGTCCAGTTTTCTCCACCATTTGGTGTAATAACGGTAATGTTCGGAACGCTAATAGTAAAATTACTATTACTTTCATCCCAGATAGAAGTATTAGACACGCTTGTTACTCGTACTTTATAATCCGTTCCCAGTGTCTGTGTCGTAGGAATAGCCCAGCTGTATGTCCCGGAATTAGAAGTACTGCTTATTATGGTTTTATTCAGAACTCCGGCTTTATATAGATCTATCTTTACATTACCACTTACTCCGGCAGTTGACCATTTTACAGCACAAGTGCTGCCTGTTGCCCAATTTTCTCCACCATTTGGAGCAGTAACCGTAAGAGCCGGTCCCGTAACCGAAAAACAGTTATTACTTTCATCTAAAATAGAAGAATTGGTAGTACTCGTTATTCTTATTTTGTAATCCGCTCCTAAAGTCTGAGCTGCAGGAATATTCCAATAGTATGAACCGGTACTTCCAACATTGCTCGCTATAGTACTATTCAAAACTCCACCTTTGTATAGGCCTATATTCACACTACTCACTCCAACACTTGTCCATTTTATAGTATACGGACTTCCCGCTACCCAGCTTTCACCACCATTAGGAGTAGTAACTACAACGTTTGGAACAGTAATAGTAAAATAATTATCACTTTCATCATAAACTGAAGCATTAGATACACGACTTACTCTTATTTTATAATCAGCTCCGGTAGTTAAGCTCGTAGGAACAACCCAACTATAAATTCCGGTATTTGATACACTACTTACTATAGTACTGTTTAATACCCCACCTTTATATAAATCTATTTTTACATCACCGGTAACATTAAACCATTTTATAGTATAGGTATTGCCTTTTACAATAGTTTCTCCGCCATTAGGTGCGGTAAGTGCAATAAGAGCATAATCCGCATCAAGAGGCGAACCCGGGAACGCTGCATCATTAGCATATGCTATTCTAAAATAACCACCTTCTCCCCAACCTGTGCCCCATGAATTTTTTGCTATCCAGCAAGAATTAGCATCATCCCATCCAATAAGCACAACCGCATGTTGACCTGCAGCACCACCATATTGGTATGAGTATATTCCACCGGAATAATACCAAAAATCTTCATAGACTTGCATAGTAACGGAAAGCGGGTTTTCCAATAAAACAGTTTTTATATTTGCTCCCGAAACGCTTTTGTAACCACTAATTTTCTTTACCTGAGATGCCCAATCGGCACATCTGCTACATCCATCATCAGCAGCTGAATAAGGATCACAACTCTCCAGAGGAAGACCTGTGCTCTGGATAAAACTAAGCGCTTTATCAACATACCCTCCGCCACAACTTCCGGCGCCTGAACATGTAACTAATGTCTGTTCTGATAAATCATAATTAAGCGTAGGGTTATTTTCTCCTATATTTATCAATGCTTCTACCACACCAACAGCCGAAAATGCCCAGCAACTTCCACAACTTTTCTGATCTTTTATAGGACTTATCCAGTTAACTCCATCCTTATTTTTCCAATTAAAATAAGCAGGTAATGTTTTAACCTGTTTTACTTCTTTTTCGGGAATTTGTTCGTTAGAAATCAAAGTTCCAAGATAAGATTTCCTTTCTTCGGAAGTCATTTTAGAAAATTGATTTTCTCCTGCAACCCATCCTGCACCTTTCTGTTTAAGAAAAGTATTTAATTTACTTATATCCGTACTTCCATCCGGTCTTGTAATGTCATTGGCCGCAAAAAGTCTGCCAATGAAAAACAAACTCACGAATCCTGCTAATGTAGCTTTTGCTACATTAAATCTCCTTTTCCTCATATCTTCCTCCTTTCTCCATAACTACATTAATTTATGATTTTTAAATTTTTCAATTAATACTTGCAGTTTTATTTTTGTCAATTAATAACTTCTATGGATATTTAAAGTTTCTACTCCCTTTTTATTTAAGGAATCTTGGCTATTATTACAAGAATTAGGGAAATATACAATAACAAACTCAATAACCCAATGTATACAAAGTATTTATATATTTCCCTATAAAGAGTATATCTTTTTGTTTTTATATCTACTTTTTCCAATTTATCTATAGTTTTATAAATACCTTTAAGAGCATCGGGAGAATCTGCACGAAAATATAACCCACTGGTAACGTCAGCGATTTTTTGTAATTGTTCTTCGTCTAACTGTTCTTTTACCTCCGCAAACCTTACACCAAGACCTGTTTGGACCGGATATACGCTTATTCCTTTATTTCCCACGCCTATAGTATATATCTTTATGTTCATAGTTTTCGCAAGTTGCGACGCGGTCATCGGGTCTATTTTACCGGCATTATTTATCCCATCCGTTAAAAGAATAATAATTTTACTTTTCCCATCAGAATCTTTTATTCTGTTTACTGCTGTTGCAATACCCATTCCTACTGCAGTCCCATCTTCAATCATCCCAATTTTAGCTTCATCCAAAAGCTTTAGAAGTATGTTATAATCAAGAGTTAAAGGACATTGTGTAAATGCTTGTTGAGAAAATAAAACCAGACCGATTCTATCCCCTTTTCTACCATTAATAAAGTCTTTAGCCGCATTTTTAGCAATTTGTAAACGGATAGGTAACGATTCCTGATGCCCACTTCTTAACGTCCCTTCAATTTTATCCACACTATAATCAGGTGGAAAGTCAATAGTATTCATCGTAGAAGAAATATCCAATACGAGAATTATATCTATGCCTTTTGTAACGATTTCTTCATAAGTTTTTCCGATTTGAGGGCGCGCAAGACCTATTAATAATACGCCAATTGTAAAAACCTCAATAAATGGCAAGATTTTATAAAGTTTTATTCTGAAAGATTCTTTTATTCCTGCAAAAGAATCAACGGAAGTAAATCTCATAGTTGAATGCTTTTTCTTAAGGTGCCACCAGAATATTAAAGGAAGAGAGAGTAATCCTAATAACCAATATGGAGATGCGAAATGAAACATTTATTGACCTCCGCTTTTACCTGCATTTTCTGATATAACAATCTTTTCCTCAGGTTTAGTCCTGCTCAAAATTTCCTTTGCATCCAGATAATTTTTTTCTATCATTTCCGGAGAAGGCACATATTTAGCAAATTTTACCATATCACAGTTATCTAAAAAACTTTTTATATATTCACTGATTTCATATTTTATTTTTATTTTTCTTAATTCTCTATAAAGCTCAAAAGTAGTCTCGGTAGGCGCAGAAATAGAATATATTCCTTCAATATATTGTCTTATAATATCCGAAAGTTCGATATAATACTTTTTTATATTATTTTTGTCTAATTTTAAGGAGTTAAGACGCTCTATGGCTACATCATAAGGCGGTCTTACTAATATTTCAGCCATTTCTGTTTTCCTGCGTCTTTTCTTATATAGTACCCATCCTGCAGTCCCCAAAATGGCTATAATCAATAAGATTAGAAGTAACATTCCCCAATTTCTTGGTATGGATTCCGGCGGTTTAATATCTTTTATATCCTGAATATTAGCAGGCAATACGCTTTTAATGTTAACGGGTATTGCTTTAGTAACAAATTCGGACCCTTTCCCCGTATTATCTTTATATTTTATAGTTAATTCAGGTATGGTATCATTCCCTGCTTTAAAGTTCGTAAGAGTAAAAACAATTTTAACCGATTTTTTATCTTCAGATATTTTCCTGTCTATTATTTCAAAATTACTGCTTATTATCTTTGTAGAGAAACTATCCGTGTCAACAGAACAGATTGTAACTTTAATCGGATATCCTATTTTAGGTAATCCAGTAGTATCAAGTTTTATTGATTGTGCTTTCTGTATATCTATCTGGTATTTAATACGGTCCCCAACAAATATTTCATTCTTATCTACAGTTGTATTAAAGTTAACCGAAGAAATTAGTATAAAAAGGAGTGTTATCATAATTTTTTAACCTTATCTGCGAGTATCCACCCTTCAAGCCCATCAGGCAAAGTTATTTTTAACCAGCTTTCCTGTCCACCTGTTGTTTGGCGGATTTGTTCGTCCAATATTTTCATTTCCATTCCTTCATGGATAGTAAATATCAATGTATAGTCTTCCGAAGGACCGCTTCTTACTTCTGCAATACTATCTATAAGGACAACCTCACGTGAATTTACTGTTTTGAAATTTATAATAAAAACAACCAGAACAACAAATAAAACGACAGATAATCCCAATATATAATTTTTAACCGGAAAACGAGTCTTAAATAAAGACATAATAATCATAATTACAAGCAGGAAATATAATATAGAAGCAAGTAGTGAAAGAAAATTAACGTTCAAAGATGTAAAAAAATCTACGAGAGAAATAATAAATTTAGGATATTGGGATATTTTCATGTTATCCGCACGCCTTGAACGTACAAAATTAAGATTAAAATTAATATCCCGGTCATCCGAAGCAAGTCTTTTCGCCTTTTTATAAAAATAGATAGCATTCCCGGTTTTACCAAGCTTAAAATAACAATTTCCAAGATTATAATATATCGTATGATTTATTATGCCTTTAGTAATTAAGGTCTCGTATCTTTCTATAGAAGCTTCGTATTGCCCTGCATTATAAAAATTATTGGCTTCTGTAAGAATGCCGGTATTCGAATTGACAGACAACCACAGCAAAAACAATATTTTCATAATTATAGTTTTTTTGAAAATTCTGTTAATAGTTCAGTTAACTCTTTATAATTTTTATTCATTTCTTCGTTTTTCAATTCCCCAAGTCCAAATTTTGCAAGTTCACAGGTAGAAAGTAGATTATGGAATCTTTTCAGTAATTCTTCGTCAATATTTTTTTCTTTCAATCTATTCATAGCCACATCCGTTGTAAGAGCAGGCGCCGGTATATTTAACTTACCGCTTATGTACCCGATTAAAATTCTATGAACCTCATCGTAGAATTCTTTAGATATTCCTTTTGTTAACGCCTTTTGACATTTAGCAAGCCCTTTTTTCCTTGTTTTATCTGCACCTACAGCACGAGCATAAGCTTTATCCGTCAAAAGCCTTTCTTTCCGTTTTGCAGACACAAAAGCAATTAAAAGAGCAAGCAAGGGAAGAATCTGAATAAAAAGAAATATTTTATTCTTATAAAAATAATTATCCTCTTTATTAAGGTTCAATTCCGTTTTTATATATTGAATATCTTGTCCTACTACTTCAACGGGTTGTCCATCCGGTGATGCAACATAAGCCTGTGATTTTGTTCCGGCACTTACGCTAAGAGATAGATTGCCCGTGGTCAGTGTTTTATATCCTCCAATAGACGGGTCAAAATAAGAAAAATTTACAGGAGGTATTTCAAATTTACCTTCTCTTTGAGGGACAAGGATAATTTTAAAAACTTTTTGTCCTGCAATTTTATTTTTACTCGTATTCGATTTTACATCCGAACCAGAGCAATAAACCTTAAAATCAGGCAATTCCGGCAATTTAGGAGTTTCTATGGATTTTATATTTCCTTCCCCGTTAATTGTAATGGATAAGCTGGCAGGTTCCCATTGTTTTACCTGTGCATTATCTAATTTAGATGACATTTCAAATTTTCCGACGGCACCGGAAAAATCGGTTGGTTTGCCTTTTGATGGAAGATTCGTAACCGTAATTTCCAATGGATTGGTTGTTGCAACCCTTGTTTCTCCACCAAATGGAAAGCTGAAAAAATCTTCTACTTCGTATCTTATAGAAGCAGAACCTATCTTATATACGCCCGCCGACATTGGAAATATGGCATATTTTATTTCATTTACAAGATACCGCCTTCCGCTGACCACTTCATAGTTTTGAGTTTGTCCCAGATTTTCCGTCAAAAAACCGGTTAAAGACGGTGGATTATAAGATGGGGATGAAGAAAGATTTACGCCCTGATAAAACTTCATACTTAAAATTAACTGTTCGTTTGCATAAGCTTTATTCCCGCTAATAGTAAGAGTAGCAAAAACATCTTTTTGTCCTGTCCCTTTTTTAGGAAGATTTGGAGTATTCGTGGATTGGGAAGAAGATTGCGTAGGAGCAGCTGATTTTGTTACTTCAATGTCAATGGGTTGGGTTTGTATACTTTTCCCTTTATACGTCATAGTGCATGGGGGTATAGTAAATTTTCCGATTTTTCTTGGGGAAAGAGTATAGTTAAAAGATATAGCCGAAGATACTTTGCCGTTAACAATGGATACATTTTCCATTCTACCCGTAGAAACAATATCAAAATCACTCATTTGTGGCAATTTAGGCTCAGGAGCATTAGATATATTTCCACCGACTTTAACTTCAAGAGTAAAAGTTTCCCCTAGTTCAACCTGTGTTCTATCACAGGAAGCAGTAAAATCTATATTCTGAGCACTTAGAATCAAAGGCAATAAAAATATTGCAATAGAACAAAAAATAGTTTTAGAATTTACCGTTTTTTTAACCATTTTTACCAATCTTTAAAGATTTTAATTTGCCCAACCTTAGCATTTTTCTGTTGACTCTTTTGTTTAGCATCTTTTTCGTCTTGTTCTAAACTTTTAAGAATATTTTGAGCATTTTGTTTTTGTTGTTCCTGGTTTTGTTTATCCTGTTGTTGCTGTTTATCTTGCTTGTTTTGTTGCTCTTTCTGCTGTTGATTTTGCTTTTTATCTTGATTTTGCTTATCCTGATCTTTTTTATCCTTTTGTTGCTGTTTCTGTTGTTCTAGCATCTTTTGTGCAAATTCCAGATTTATTTTTGCGTCTTTGTCATCAGGATCCATTCTTAAAGCTTGTTTATAAGACTCTATTGCCAGTTCCAAATTCCCCGATTTAAATAAAGTATTCCCCATATTATAACAAGCTTTTTCTTTCAGTCCCTTACTTTCAAGCGAAGCCATAATTTTTGTAAATAACGTCATAGCATATTCCAAAGAATCTACCTTATATCTTGCGCAACCCATATTGTAGTCTATTACCATAAGCCTTGGATCTTTTACCTGAGCGGATTTATATTTTTCCAGTGCTCCACCATAGTCTTTTTTATTGTATAGTTTATTCCCGTGCTCATTTAGGTCTCTTGGAGAGCCAAAAAGCATAGGAACGACAAATAACAATAAATTAAACATTCTTCTTCCTCTCAGGGATTACGAATCCCGCAATAAGTAGAACTATTGCCGGCAATAGGAACCATTGAAATTTATCCTGATATTGTGTCTCAAATTTATCGGTAAGTTCCCTTCTTTCAAGATGCGATAATGCTTGATAAACTTTATCCAGTCCACCTCTTGAATAACCGGCTCCGGTTAGTATAGCAATGTTTTCCAGTATGGGTTCATTAAGTTTACTCATTACAACTTTCCCATCAGGGTCTTTTTTATAACCGGTTATATTCCCATTTTCATCTTTAATTGGAATGGGCTCCCCCTCGGGAGTTCCTATTCCAACAGTATAGATTCTAAACCCTGATTTAACTGCTTCCTGAACGGCAGAGTGCCAGTCTGAATCAATATCTTCGCCATCCGTAATAAGAATAGCTATTTTATACTTAGAATTAGATGTATTGTCATTTGTAAAAGATTCTTTTACTTTTATGACCGCATCTCCAATTTTAGTACCGGGAGTAGGAATGGCATCCGGATTAAGCATATCAAGAAAAAGTTTTACAACCGAATAATCAAGCGTTAACGGACAATAAACAAATGCTTGCCCTGCAAATCCACATATCCCCACCCTGTCTCCTTTTAATTTATCTATAAAATTTGAAACTTCTAATTTCGCATATTCTAATCTCGATGGTGGAATATCTTGAGCCAACATAGATTTAGATAAGTCCAAAATAAACATAATATCAAGACCTTTCCTTTTAATTTCCTGCAATTTCGTCCCCCATTGTGGTCTGCACACGGCAAAAACTAATAAAACACAACTTAAAATTATAAAGAATATCTTTAAAGATTGTATTTTATAATTTACAGACGAACACATTTTTTCTACTAATTCAATATCTCCTAATTTGGATTTAATTTGTTTCCGTCTTTTTATATAAAAAAGATAAGTAAAGAAAATAATTAGCGGTAAAAACAACAAAACAAACAATCCCGGTTCGGCAAATTTCATCTCATTCTTCTTGCTCTCATTGCAAAAAACTTGATAAGGGGTTTTATATAATCTTCATTTGTTCTTATATCAATACAATCAATACCCGAATTTTTAAAAAAAGACCTTACTTCTTCGTATTTCTCTTTTCTTTTAAGAATAAAATTTTTTCTGAATTGAGAATCAGAGGTATCTACAACAGTGGTTTGCATAGATTCCGGGTCTTCAAGTTCTATTACCCCTGCAGAAGGCAGTTCAATTTCTAAAGGATCCAATATTCTTATTGGGACTACATCCTGTTTTTTACTTACTATTTTAAGCGCTTGTTCATATCCCGGTGTCAAAAAATCAGAGATAATAAAGAGAATAAATCTTTTTGCCATAACCCGAGAAATATATTCAAGAGCCAACTTCATATCTGTTTTTTTATTCTCCGGTTTAAAATATAAGATTTCTTTTATCGTAGTTAATACGTGGGAAGTTCCTTTAGCAGGAGGAATAAATTTTTCTATTTTATCCGTAAAAACGGCAAGGCTAAGCTTATCATTATTTCTAAGGCTGCAGAAAGCAAGTACGCCTCCTATTTCTGCTGCCAATTCTCTTTTTATCCTGCTTTTTGTCCCGAAATCAAAAGAAGCTGAGGCATCAAGAAGTATCATCAGGGTAAGTTCCCTTTCCTCTGCAAATTTTTTCACATAAGGCGTTCCGGTTCTCGCAGTAACATTCCAGTCAATTGTTCTGATGTCGTCTCCGGGGAAATATTCGCGGACTTCAAGGAACTCCATTCCCTTGCCTTTAAAAACACTTTTGTACTCACCTGCAAATACATCGGTAACTGTTCGTCTTGAGCGGATTTCTATTTTCCTGATCTTTCTGATTACTTCTTCTGAAAGCATTTTGAATATTAAAACTTCAGTCCGTTTAAGCCGGACTTACCCGTCCTCCGACGGAGAGGAAATAGAAACTATGGAACTTCTACTTCTTCAAATAATCTTTTTACTATATCATCCGTTGTTATGTTCTCTGCTTCTGCTTCGTAAGTAAAAATAATTCTATGCCTCAGCACATCATATCCAACAGCTTTAACGTCTTCGGGTGTGATATAGCCTCTCCCATGCAGGAACGCATTAGCTTTTGAAGCAATCGTAAGATAAATAGATGCGCGAGGAGATGCTCCATAAGCTATTAGGCCTTTAAGGTCTTTTGCGCCATATTTATCCGGTTCTCTAGTTGCAAATATTAAATTAACAATATATTCCTTTACTTTTTTATCAACGTATATTTCTTGCATTACTTCCCTTGCGTGAAATATTTCTTTTATACCTATAACTTTATTCGCTTTGGGTTTTTCTTTACTTGTCATTCTTTCCATTATTTCCAATTCTTCTTCTTTCGTAGGATATCCTATTTTGACTTTTAACATAAATCTATCTAACTGAGCTTCAGGTAAAGGATAAGTACCTTCCTGTTCTATTGGATTTTGTGTCGCAAGAACCATAAAAGGTTGTTCTAATTTATAGGTGTTTTCACTAATTGTAACCTGTCTTTCCTGCATAGATTCAAGAAGAGCAGATTGAACTTTGGCAGGCGCCCTGTTTATTTCATCTGCAAGAATAAGATTGCTAAAAATAGGGCCTTTTTTAACTGAAAAATTTGTTTCCCGAGGGTTATATACAAGAGTTCCAATTAAATCAGCTGGTAGTAAATCAGGAGTAAATTGAATACGTTGAAATTTAGTTTGAATACAATCACAAAGCGTGGATACAGAAAGAGTTTTAGCAAGTCCCGGCACGCCTTCAACTAAAATATGCCCATCTCCAAGAAGCGCAATTAATAACCTATCAATAAAATATTTTTGGCCAACTATTACTTTACCAATTTCAGCATAAAGTGTGCTTAAAAAGACACTTTCCTGCTGAACTTTTTCGTTAATTTCTTTTATTTCCATAGTATGGTTGTATCTAGTATTTTTTTTTAAAAAGTCAAGAAAAAAATGAGGGCGTTTTTTGACGCCCTCATTTTAAATAATCTTAGTCGTTTTCTAGTACTATTTCATTAATACCATCTTCTTTGTTTCGGAGAAATTACCCGATTTTAACTGGTATAAATACATACCTGTCGGCACTAATTTACCATTTTTATCTTTTCCATTCCAGTTAATAGTATATG
The DNA here is from genome assembly GCA_028716385.1 of bacterium. Lineage (GTDB taxonomy): Bacteria > Hydrothermota > UBA3073 > JACQXS01 > JAQTXJ01 > JAQTXJ01. The sequence goes on from JAQUPX010000003.1 coordinate 194,112, forward strand.
AACCTGAATTTTGCTCTTTATTTACAAGATTAGCTACTTCCTGCCCTGAGAGATTAAATATTTTGACTGTAATATGGCCTGTAGCCGGAATAGAATATTTAATTTCCGTATTTCTTGTAAACGGGTTGGGAGAGCAACTAGATAAGCCATATATTGATATTGTGGGCTTGTTGCTTTCTTCTACGCCAAGCGTATCAATGTTAATATCATCAATATACAAACCTGTCCCTTTTCCACCATCATCATTATTATCCGTAAAAACGACCCATCTAAGTTTGATTGTTTGCCCTGCATATTGGCTAAGATCTAAATATATTCCACCATTTCCATAAAGGCCCATATTTCTCAATACCCATCCACTATCTGAACCTTCAGTAGCAAAATCATAAGCAAAATCATTCCATTTTATGCCCCCATCTGTAGAAACATTCATCCAGTAATAATCTTCCAATGTATCGTTAGCATTACCATCATAATCAGGCATATCGCACCAAACGTAATAAGAAAGAATTGATTGCCCAGTATCCGGGATACTTATAGAAGGAGATAAAAGCACATGCATTGCGTTAGAATCCTGAACACAATGATAACTGTGCGTGGAGCTATGAGAAAAACTATCTGTCAGCACCCATCTATCATCTATTAAATGGGTTCCGCTTGCATAAGAGAATCCTGTAGTATCTTCGCCGTCATTTATAAATACACCTGCGACATTAATACTATCTATTTGCCAACCAAACAAACCTACACTATCCACAGTACAAAGTCCAGGGTCTGAAGCGAACACCCAACGAATCATAACAGTATCATTAGCATAAGAAGAAAGAGCAAAACTTACATCTTTCCAGCCATTTGACGAACCACCCCAACCCGGAACATTGGATCCCTCTCCATGTGCACCACCAAAACTATACATACTTGTAGAATTATAAGCAGGAGTTGGATTTGTCAATACTATCCATGTAGCTCCATTATCTATTGAAATACGAACATTACAGCCATCCCACCCATTATATGGTGCTGTTGCACCTGTTATACCTTCTACATGCCTATTCATCTTAAATCTAAGAGTAAGACCTGTATCCGGCAATATTATTTTCGGTGAAGTTAATGCTTGATACCAGAAATTATCATATCCTTTTATAGAAGGAGTACCTCCCATCCACCAAGACTTTCCAGTCCCACCATAAGCCTGAAAAGTATCCGTATGCCATGTTGTAGGTACAAGATCCCCGATAAAACCTGTTTTCCAACCTGCTGCCCCGCTTTCAAAGTCTTCCGAAAAAGCACTAAAAGGTATTGGGGTTGATGAGCATGCAGTATAATTATAATTCGTGGTTTTAATTGCTGTCTTTTGTAATCCCAACTCTGATTGTTTTGCAAATACACTTACTCCAAAAATCAACACAATTAAAGAAATAAAACATTTTCTCATTTTCTCCTCCTAAAAAAATCTACTTTTTCAATATTTACCCAAAAACCGATTTTATCTTCTTATATCACCCCCTTAAATTACAATATACATTTTTATCTGCCATATTGACTTTGTCAAATCTTTTTAAATCCTATCTATTATAGGTATTTTTTATAAATAAATAGTTTTTAAATATGTAAAATATAATTATTCCCACTATTGTAGTATATATTGCTTCAGGTAAAATATATGTCATTATAAGTTGAAATGATAATTCTTTTTGCAATATAAATATAATTACATTTTTTATTACGGAACTACTAATAATTAGTATACCCCACAATAAAGGGGCATCCCGATAAATTCTACCGGATAATTCCTTAGCACCATAACCAATCAAAGAAAGCATTAACGCATTGCATCCCAGTGAAAAATTATAAAGGTCTAAACAAATACCCATTCCAAATCCTATCCACATTCCCACTTCACCATAAAACAATGCAATATAAAGAATAATAATCAAAACAATATCCGGCGTAATGTGGAATATAGCAATATTATTAACTATAGTAATTTGTAATATAAAAAACAAAAAAGCGAATAAAGTTAATTTTATCATTCTGGTTTGCCAATGACTATTCTATTTGTTCTTCATATTCTTGACTAACACTGCTATCTGTATTATCTAAAGACCTTTTATCACTGTTCTCCGGCTTATTATATATACTATCCGGAGATTTATTATACATACTGTCCGATACTGTCCTTACAACTTTCCAACCTAAAGTATTAACTAACAAAGAATCATCGGAAACATTTGCAGTCAAAGCTGTTTCTTTCAGAACAAAAACATTAGTAACTTTAGCAAATTTACATGCAGGTTCTAATGTGATATAATAAAAGAGCTTACTTGGATCTGTAGTTACTTCTTTAATTTTTCCTATATTTAACCCTTTTGGGAATATACTACCGAGACCGGAAGTAATAATTTCATCGCCTGTTTGCACGTCAAAATTCACCGGCACATGTTCCATTATACAACCTATTCCCTTTTCCCACCTTACAATTCCCTGGACTCCACTTCTTATATCCATTCCACTTACCCGGAAATTAAAGTTAAACAAAGTTTGAACCAATGCTTTATTGGATTGAACTTCTACAATTTTACCATAGATACCATCTTCGGTTATAACAGATAATCCGATCTTCACTCCATCCGTAATACCTTTATTGATTCCACAAACTTCAGATATAGGGTCTAACTCTCTATTTATTATATTTGCTGGGATTACTAGATATGGGATTTGCTGACTAAAATCAAGAAGTTTTCTCAATTGAGCATTTTCAGATTTATAACTATTAAGAATTTGATTTTCTGTTGATAACTCAACTACTTTTTGTTTGAGGATTTTATTTTCTTGTCTTATTCTGAAGGTATTAAAAAAAAAAGCTGTATATGACTCCATTGGAGCAAAAATACCACTTAATTTTAATTGTAATCGTATCCCATTTTCAGTTCTTCCCGTTATAATTAAGATTATAGAAACAAAAGTTACTATAATTAAACCAACCCTATTTTTCATTTTTTTATGGAATTTTGTTTTTACTTAAATATTACACTAAGATGTCCCTATATTTCTCAAATTTTTCCAGCACTTTCCCTGTCCCTTTAACGACACATTCAATCGGGTTATCTACGGTTTTTACTATAAGCCCGGTTTCTTTGGAAATAAGTCCACCCAAGCCATTTAGTAATGACCCACCTCCAGTTAATGTAATTCCCTGTTCTATAATATCGGAAGAAAGTTCCGGTGGTGTTTTTTCCAATGCTAATTTAATCGCCCTGATAATTTCAGTGATTGGTGATTGCAATGCTTCACGAATTTCTTTAGAATTAATCTTAATCGCTTTTGGTAATCCACCAATGGCATCTCTTCCCCTAACTTCCATACTTTTTTCTTCTTTTGATAATGCGGCAGAACCTATTTCTATCTTTATAGCTTCCCCCGTAGATTCTCCTATCAACAAATTATATTTCTTTTTTAAATGGTCTACTACGGCAAGATTCATTTCATCCCCTGCTACTCTTATCGATTCATTACATACAATGTTCGAGAGAGCAATTACAGCTATTTCTGTAGTTCCGCCCCCTATATCAATTATCATGTTACCAAATGAGGAATCAATCTCCAACCCGGCACCTATAGCAGATGCAATGGGTTCTAGAATCAACCAAGCTTCAGATGCGCCTGCATGTTCTACCGAATCTCGTACTGCCCGTCTTTCAACGTCAGTCGTCCCGGAGGGAACGGCAACAATCACTCGAGGTTTAGCAAAAAGACCACTTACTTTAACTCTCATAATGAATTGTTTCAAAAGTTCTTCTACTGCTTCAAAATTAGCAATTACTCCATCCCTCATAGGTCTTATGGCTCTTATAGTATCAGGTGTTCTACCAAGCATTTGTTTGGCTTCTTTTCCAACTGCAATAACATGTTTTGATTTTACGTCAAAAGCTACTACCGTAGGTTCATTAAGAACTATTCCTTTACCGGGAATAAATACCAATGTGGTAGCAGTCCCTAAATCTATACCTAATCCTCTACTTGCAAATCTATCAAACATAATTATTCCTCTAACAAACTCTTAGCTTGCTTAGAGTTTGTTATCCAGCTCTGCTGGATTAGAACCCTTAACCTGGAACACAAGCTTTAATACATATACCACATATACCAACTCCAATTCCTTTAATACGAGTAAATTCTTTTATTTTCTCCATACATTTTTTCTTATCATATCCTTTTTCACTAATTGCACCCGCAGGACAAGCTTCTATACATTTTCTACAATCTCCACAATTCCCATCCGAAGGGCTATCTATTTCTAATTGCATATCAGTTAAAACAGTCGCATATCTTACCTGTGCCCCATATTTTGAATTTACAAGTGTCCCGGAACGCCCAATCCATCCCATTCCACATTTTTGTCCAATAAGTATATGAGATAAATGTCCGGTTTGTTTTTCCCAATCAACTATCTGTGAGGCAGGAATGGCAACAGCAATTCTTCCTTCGTTTTGAATCGCGCTTGCAATTTTTTCCACAGCTTGGTCAAGTAACCAATTTATACTCTTATAATGATGTTTATAAAGCAAACTTGGAGCATCTTTTATAGTTGCAAGGACCCCACTAGATAATTTATACCCTACAGAAATAGCATACGAAAGAGATGACAAATTTTCTTTTATCTCCTGATGGAATAAATCTTTCAGTTCTTCAATTTTACAGACACCAAAAAGTGTAATTCCTTCTTTTTCAGCAATTTCTTTTAGAAATAGGTTGTAATTTTTCAACCTACCCGTCCTCAATTAGTTCATTTGACTAATTCCACGCTTACTAATTCTTTTACGTGATTTACCATACCTTCAATTTCAGGAGTAAGTTTATGAATCACTGAATGTCTTATTCGTCTCAATCCAAGGGCTTTAACTGTTCCCTTTTTTCGTTTAGTGCTACCTATTACACTTTTTATCTGAGTAATTTTTATATTTATTGTTTTTTCCATATTCCCCTTAAAGTAGCTACTTCTTCAGAAGTTCTTAATTTTAAAAGCGCATCAATGGTAGCTTTGGCAAGATTTACTGAATTATGTGAGCCGAATGCTTTCGTAAGAACATTTCTTATCCCACCTAATTCAAGTATAGCTCGAGCAGAACCACATGCAATAATACCGGTCCCGGGTGAAGCAGGTCTCATAAAAATTTTAGAAGCTCCACATTTTCCATAGACGCTATGTGGAATAGTGCCTTCCCGTTGTTTGACTTCTATCATATTTTTTTCGCCTCTAATTTCAGCTTTATTAACTGCACTTGCTACCTCTTGAGCTTTTCCAAGTCCAACGCCAACACGAGATTGACAATCTCCAACCGCACAGCAAGACTGAAATCTAAGTCTTTTCCCACCTTTTGTAGTTTTTGTAACTCTTTTTATGCTTATTGTACGTTTTTCTAATCCTGAAGTATCATTATTCCTTGTATCTTTCATATTTCTCCCACTAAAATTCTAATCCACCTTCTCTTGCGCCTACGGCAAATTCACTTATTCTACCATGAAATTGATACCCACCTCTGTCAAAAACAACTTTTTTAATTCCTTTAGAAAGTGCAAGTTGAGCAATAAGTTTACCACACTCTTTACTTTTAATCTTTTTAGTTCCTTCTTTTAAAACCGCAGAGCTTATATAAGCCAACGTATGTCCTGCAGTATCATCTATTATTTGCCCATAAATATATTTTGAGCTTCTATAAACTGACAATCTTGGGCGTTCCGGCGTGCCCACTAGTTTATATCTTAATCTTTTATGTCTACGATTTCGTGCTTCCATAAGCTCCTGAACCTGCTGCTTTCTTTCCGGGCTTTTTCCGAACATATTCGCCCTCGTAAATTATACCCTGACCTTTATAATGATCAGGTGGTTTATACGCTTTTATAGTTGCTGCTATATTACCTACTAATTCCTTATCTATACCGGTAATAATAATCTTCTGTGGGTCAGGGACAGTTATTTTTATACCTTCAGTAGGTATATATTCAATAGGATTAGCAAATCCCATCTGTAAAACTAATTTTTCTCCATCCATTTTTGCACGATACCCCTGTCCAACAATTACCAATGCTTTTTGATACCCCTTACTTACCCCTATGAACATATTATTAAGAAGAGCTCGCGTAGTCCCAAAAATAGGTTCATAAAGTTTATTTTTTTCAATTAAACTAAGTTTTACATAATTATTTTCTATATTTACTTTTATACTTGATGGCACATTGTATTCAAATTTCCCTTTACTGCCTTCAATTTTCATTTTATTACTATCCATCTGAACTTTTACGCTCTCTGGAATTAAAATTGGAAGTTTACCTATTCTTGACATTTTTATATTACCAAATATAAGCCAGAACTTCGCCACCGATTTTCAAGTTTTTAGCTTCGCGAGAAGATAATATTCCTCGTGATGTAGAAAGTATTGCAATCCCTAACCCATCCCTTACACGAGGCAACTTTTCGGCCGAACTATACATCCTGCACCCTGGTTTGCTTACTCTTTTTATTTCTTGAATAACAGGGACATTCTTAAGATATATATGTATAAAATTTTTAGGTTTTGACGCTTCAAAATTATAATCCTTTATATACCCTTCCCTTTTAAGAACATCTGCAACACCGAGTTTCATTATTGAAGAAGGCATAATTACCTCGCTCTGCTTTGCATTAATAGCATTTCTTATGCGAGTTAACATATCGCCAATCGGATCAGTCATTCCCATATAGTCTGTGAGGGTAAATAATAAATCAATATTTGTCAACAAGTTTTTTATTTTTGTGACTACTATTTCAAAATGTTACCCTTATATTATATTAGATAAAATGTTAATTTTTTGTTAAAGTAGGTAAATAAAACGCACTCTTCCGTTTTTACTCGACAAGTCATTCCTATAAAAAATTAGTACAATTATATCTGCCTAAGTCCGCCCAAATAATTTTTTCATAACACTCCCTGCCAGCTTAACGCAAACAGTAAAGCCTATTGCGTATATGTTTCGGTTGCTAGCACTCTTTTTAACCTACCAACAAGCTTATTGCTATTGACAATAGTTAATAATTATTTTGTATAAAAATAATATTTTCGAAAGCATCCTGTAAAACAATCGTTTTTTTTATTATTTGTTATTATATTAGATATTTCCAGAAATTCTTATTAAATAGACATATCTCGGGAATTTATTCTCCTTGCCATCACCATGATAAAAAAAGATGATGAAAAATAAATGAGGAGATATGACTTACTATATCCGCATAAATTCTTATTGGACTGCCTTACGAAAAAACTTTTATAGGATTATTGGATAATAAATTAGATAATTCAAGATTTGAAATATAAATGCAGGGGCGCGAAGTTATTCACATTAAGTTATATTACTTTTTGTTTTACTTAAAAAATAATATTTATTTTAATTAGAAGTAGAAGAATACTTAAAATAACAAAAAACTTAGAACTTACTTAATAGAAGATACTTATCATAGAAAAAGTAAACTTCCAAATTTAATGATGATATATATATTATAGAAGAGATAAAGAGAAGAGAAGAGATGATATATACATTATGATATATATATCTTTATTCAATTTTAATTTATTATAGATATCTCGTATCTCGGATATTAAGGATGAAGTTATTTACAATAAACTTGTACCCCCTGCTTTTTCAATTAACAAGGATGGATTCTTTTTAAAAAAAATTTAGTCTGCGGATTTGCAAGACTTAACCTATTTAACCTATAAATGGTTATATTATCGGGGTAGATGAACTTATGACAAAACAATTTTTGACAAATGGGGTGCAAAAGGGTTAAAATTAGGAGAAGAAAATATGGATAAACTTTAATATCGTTGTTTATCCCTGCCCCGAACAAATACTTAATGACAGTTTGAAATCCATACAGGTCGCATTCTGGGAAACATTTTCTCTAAAAAGAAATCTTGATTTTATAAATTTCTTTCCCACCTTTATTAACGATACTAATCATACGGCAACTATTGATAAATATTTTATAAAAGTAGATACCCATTGGAACGAAAGTGGCAGCAAATTAATAGCCGACACATTGCTTGTAAAAATAACTGATACCCCTAGATTCAAGAATGTTAATAACTTTTAGTATCTCCTCTCCACTATTTCGAAACATTTTGGCATTTAGATAAAAAGTCTTGACAAAAAGAGTTTATTTATTTATGTTAGCTTCCATTATGGACAGAAAATGGTGGATAGTAGATGTTGAAGGTAAGGTTTTAGGCAGGTTTGCAACAAAAATAGCTAATATTTTGATGGGCAAACATAGACCCACTTACGAACCTCACAAAGACGAAGGTGATTTTGTTATATGTGTTAATATAGACAAAATAAGAGTTACCGGAGGCAAGGAAAACAAGAAAATATATACCCGTTATTCGGGTTGGAGAGGCGGACTCACACAAACACTTTATGCGAAAGAAATGGAATTACATCCCGAACGCGTAATTTTTCACGCTGTACACGGGATGATGCCTAAAAACAAACTGAATGCAAAAAGATTGAAAAGATTAAAAGTTTATACAGGTCCGGAACATCCTCACAAGACTCAGAAACCTGTCAAGTTGGAGGTATAATCTATGGAATATTCTAAAGCTGCCGGTAGAAGAAAAGAAGCCAGCGCTCTTGTTAAATTAGCTAACGGTAAAGGGGAAATAAAAGTTAATAACAAAGAACTTAAAGAATACTTTTGTCGTGAAGATTTAATAAAAACAATTTTGGCTCCTTTACAACAAATAAAAGACAAACAGTTTGATATAATTGCTTATGTCAGGGGTGGCGGAGTTAGAGGACAAGCAGATGCTCTAAAACTCGCTATTGCAAGAGCAATAATAAAATCCTACCCCGAACTAAGAAAAGTATTAAAACCTTATGGCTTCCTGACCTGTGATGCTCGTGAAAAAGAGCGTCGCAAGTATGGATTAGCTAAAGCAAGGAAGGCATTCCAATGGACAAAACGTTAACCGTTAAAGATATTCTTGAAGCTGGTATGCATCTTGGGCACAGGACAGCTCACTGGGACCCAAAGATGAAGCCTTATATTTTTGGCGAAAGAAAAGGTATTCATATAATTGACCCGGATAAAACTCTGGAACTTTTGAACAAAGCTTATGATGTAATTAAAGATGTAGCTTCTGTTGACTCTTTGATTATGTTTGTAGGCACTAAATCTCAAGTAGCCGATGTCATAAAAGAAGAAGCTTTGAGATGTAAATCTCTTTTCTGCACTCAAAGATGGTTAGGTGGCACACTCACGAATTTCGTTACCATACGAAAAAGTGTTGATAAATTAAAAAAACTTGAAGCAGATAAGGCTGCCGACCTATGGACTAAATTCAAGAAAAAAGAAATTCTTGATATGGAAAGAAAAATGGAAAAAATGCATAAATTCTTGGACGGTGTCCTTGATATGAATAGATTACCGTCTATTATATTTATTGCAGATCCAAAATTTGATAAAATAGCTCTTCAGGAAGCTCTGATACTTAATATTCCGGTTGTAGCTATCGTGGATACAAATGTTAATCCTGATCCGATAAATTATCCTATACCAGCAAATGATGATGCAGTAAGATCTGTCACATTAATAACTCAAATCCTTGCAGACGCCGTTCTGGAAGGAAGAGCAATAAAAGAAAACAGTGGAAAAACCAAGTATTAGTTCAATTCAGGATTTAAAAAACCAAACAGGCGCAGGCATGATGGATTGTAAAAATGCGCTTGTGGAATGTGGTAACGATATTGCTAAGGCAACGGACCTCCTCAGAAAAAAAGGAATAGCTAAAGCTGAATCTAAAATGGGGAGAGATACTGGAGAAGGGCTTATTGAATCTTACATACATTTTGGTTCAAGACTCGGTGTCCTTGTTGAAGTAAGAAGTGAAACTGATTTTACTTCCCGAACCCCGGAATTCAAACAACTTGCCCATGACATAGCCATGCAAATCGCAGCAACAGAACCACGTTGGGTTTCAAGAAACGAAGTTCCTAAAGAGGAAATTGCACACGAAATAGAAATCTATAAAGAGGAAGCCAAACAATCAGGAAAACCTGAAAAAATTCTGGATAAAATAGCTGAAGGGAAGCTGGAGAAATTTTACAAAGATAATTGCTTACTGGAACAACCTTTCCTAAAAAACGCTGAAATAACCGTAGAAGATTTTATCAAAGAAAATATCTCCAAATTTCGTGAAAACATTCTGATAAAAAGATTTGTCAGATTTAAGATTGAAGACTAAAGTTGTCTTTGGTATAGGTAACCCCGGAAAAGAATATACATCCACAAGACATAATATAGGTTCCTCGTTCATAGACAAATTATCCGAATATTACAATATTAAATTAAAATTAAAAAACAACTGGCTCATCGGTGAAACCACAGAATGTTTTCTCGTGAAACCCCTATCCTATGTCAATGAAAGCGGCATAATCGCAAAACAAATCATACAAAAATATACCATTCCCCATTCCGATTTTCTTGTAATAGTGGATGATTTTGAAATACCTTTCGGAACAGCAAGATTAAAACGCAAAGGGTCAAGCGGTGGACATAAAGGGTTGGAATCTATTATCTATCATTTGGAAACTGACGATTTCCCACGTCTTAGAATTGGGATAGGCCCTAAAAAGTATGACGCTGCCGATTTTGTGCTATCCAGATTCTCAAAAACCGAACTAAAGGCATTAAACGAAATAGCCCCCACAATTATTCAAACCGTAGACACCTTCATAAAAGAGAGTATAGAGCAAGCAATGATAATATGTAACTCTTCTTTCAAATAATATTGTTTTTAAAACTACGATAATCTCTTTGACAAAAGCATTCCATTTCAAAACATTTGGGAATACAATTTATATTTTCTAAAACCTACTGGAATAATTACACATTTCCCATGTTATAACAACAATTTTCGACACTTTGTAAATGTACCGCTTACTTTTTATTAATTTTCCTAGTTTCTATACACTCCATAGTTTTTTAATTTACACTATGTATTATTTTTTTTAATTTGTTATTTAATTTTGCTCTACTTCTTTTTCTTATTCTTAACATCCTCCTCTGTCTCTTTATTCGCTTTCTTAAATTCTTTTATTCCCTGTCCTAAAGATTTTGCTATCTGTGGTATCTTGTTAGCTCCGAACAAAAGAAGCACAATTACAAGTATTATTAATAACTCCCCTATGCCTATTTTACCCATTTTTCCTCCTATTTTCTTTTTTACCCGCAAACACCGATATTAAAATACTAATCTCATACAAAATTAATAATGGTATTGCCATTAAACATTGACTGAATACATCCGGTGGTGTTAGTATTGCCGCAACTATAAATATTATCAGAATCGCGTATTTTTGCTGTTTAAATAAAACCTTAGGACTCACAATACCTATTTGAGTTAAAAAAAATATAACTATTGGTAATTGAAAAACTAAACCAAAACTCAGAACTAAACTAACTACAAAAGTTATATACTTCTCTACCGATATTATTGGCTGTAATGTTGTAGTCCCACAGCTTAATAAGAATTTCAACCCTATTGGCAACATCACAAAATATGCAAATACTCCCCCTAAAGTAAATAACAAGAAAGAAAATACCACAAGCGAAAATATATTTCGCCTTTCATTATTATGCAGTCCCGTTTCTACAAATCTCCATATCTGATAAAACATAACAGGTAAAGCAATGTAAAGTCCGCAAAACAGCGTTATCTTCATCCTTGCAATAAATGCCTCTACCGGAGATAGAAAATACAAATTACCTAAAGGCTGGGATAGATGCTTTAATATATTTGTCGTCTGGTTATACGACACAACAGAAGTAATTATAATTGTTATCACACAAAAAATTAGTCTCTTTCGAAGTTCTTCAAGGTGTGAAAAAAAACTCACAGATTTATCTTTTTTTGCCATTTCTTCTGTCTCTTACTCTTCTACTCTTTATTCTTTTATTTCCTTTCTATTTAACTTTTTCCCGGATTTGTTTGTAGTAGTTTTAGAAGTGTTATCAACCTTTAATTTTTTCTTTTTCTGTTCTCTTTTTTTCTTTTTTCTATTGCTTTCTTTTTTTACGTTTTTGCCTTTATTTAATCTTTCATAAACATTAAAATCCGGATTATGGTCTTTATTTGTTTTAACTAAATTATCTTCCATAACTTCCTTTTCTATAACTTTTTTAACATTATCCGTTTCGTATTTCAGTTTATTTATAGCTTTTGCGATAAACCTTGCAATCTGCGGCAATTTTTGTGGACCAAACACAAACAATGCTATAATAAAGATAACTACTAATTCCGAAAATCCAATATCAAACATTATTTTTTATTCTAATATGAAACCTCTTATTGTCAAATTTTATGTAAAAAATCAAAAATATTACTATTTACGAACTCGAGAGTTCTTACTTTCACTGATTTTCTTTCTGATTGTAATTAAATAGAGCTTTTGTTATGTTATTTCCATAGGTTGTAATCTTATGAATTTTATGATTTAATTTCTTCTACTGAGACAAGCTATAAGTTCTCACCCTGTAAAGCAAATACAGGATAATTATCTTGACTTTTTATATTTAGAATATTAAAAGTATACTATTATTAGTTGCACAAACTTGGAGGAAAAATGAAAAAAATTACAAGGAGAAAATTCTTAAAGTTAGCAGGTATAGGAGCAGCTGGAATAGCCACTCAGCCAATACTTTCTTTTGGATCAAAAGACAATAAATCCCCTAAAGCAAGTGATGTAGTCCAATGTTATAGCGCAAATGCGAATACAGGAAGCACTATTAACCAATCAACCGTTCAACTTATGATGAATGCTTCCATAAAAGCTTTGACAGGCCAATCTACAGTGGGTGATGCATGGAAATCCATTTTCCCGGGAATAACATCTACCAGCGTTATAGGTATAAAAGTAAACTGTATAAATAGCGCATTATCAACTCATCCTGTTTTTGTAAATTGTATAGTAAACGGACTTATACAAATGAATATCGGGGGAACTAATTTCATTAAAAACAACGTAATTATCTGGGATAGAACCAACTGGGAATTAACAAGTGCCGGTTATACAAAATATACGGGGACAAATTCCGGTACTGCACGCTGTTTTGGAACTGATGAATCAGGTATTGACTACGATAGCAGTATTTCGTTTAACGTTTCCGGTGATACTGAACATCCAAGCAAAATTTTAAGCCAGATGTGTGATTACCTTATAAATGCTGCAGTTCTGAAAGATCACAACGGGGCTACTACTACTTTGTGTATGAAAAACCATTTCGGTTCGGTTGATCCTCTAAATCACGATTGTGACAACGCTATTCCTTCGCTCAATCAACAAATCCGTGATGTCATTACTCCACACAATATCCAAAAAATCTTTATCATTGACGCTATATTCGGAAGAATAAACTGGGGGCCGGATGGTTCGCCCAATTGTAACCCTAAAAAAATAATAATGAGTTTAGACCCGGTTGCCTGCGATACCCAGGGCCAAAACATAATCAACGAGGAACGGACTAAAATTGGAGAAGACTCAATTAGCGCAGTCTCTATTTCTAATGCTGCAAATGCACCTTATAATCTTGGGACTACAAATGTCAACCTTATTCAGGTAACTAATATCGGAATTGAAGAAGCTCAACTATTACCCGCCCAAAACGACATTTTTACCGTATCGCCCAATCCTTTACGCAAAAACGCAAACATAAAACTGAATTTACACTCGCCTTCTTTTATACACCTTGATATATATAACTCCTCCGGTAAGTTTGAAACAAGCCTTTATCAGGGATATCTTAATGAGGGTATTCACAAAATAAGCTGTAACTTAGAGGAAAAATTGCCTTCCGGAACTTACTTTTTAAGCTTACACTTGCAAGATACTCTATACACACAAAAAATAACTATTCTGCGATAAAAACACGCTTTGTTTAGTTCTTCACTGCCTTATTCTCCTCAGGATAGAGCAATTTACTAATTATCTTGACTTTTTATATTTAGAATATTAAAAGTATACTATTATTAGTTGCACAAACTTGGAGGGAAAATGAAAAAAATTACAAGAAGAAAATTCTTAAAGTTAGCAGGAATAGGAACTGCAGGATTAGTAGCTAAACCAATACTTTCTTTTGGAACAAAAGGGAACAAGGCAAGTGATGTAGTCCAGTGTTATAGTGCAGATACAAATACAGGAAGTACTATTAACCAGTCAACCGTTCAACTTATGATGAATGCTTCCATAAAAGCTTTGACGGGTCAATCTACGGTCGGAGATGCGTGGAAATCCATTTTCCCGGGAATAAACTCAAGTAGCGTTATCGGAATCAAAGTAAATTGCATAAACAGCGCATTATCAACTCATCCAACTGTCGTGAATTGCATTGTAAACGGACTTATACAAATGAATCTCGGGGGAACTAATTTTATCAAAAATAACGTAATTATATGGGACAGGACAAACGGGGAGTTAACAAGCGCAGGATATACGAGATATACCGGAACAGATGCAAATACAGTAAGATGTTTCGGGACAAATCAGTCCGGAGTAGGGTCTGACAGCAGTGTTTCTTTTAATGTTTACGGCAGTACCCAGCACCCAAGCAAAATTCTCAGTCAGATGTGTGACTATATTATAAATGCCGCAGTTTTGAAAGACCATAGTTTTGCTACGACTACCTTATGTATGAAAAATAATTTTGGTTCTACCGATACAATCAGTCATGACCCTGACGGTCATTGTGGACACGGTATTCCTGCTCTTAATCAACAGATACGGGACGTTCTTGTACCGAATAACATTCAGAAAATATTCATAATTGATGCTATATTCGGTGTAGTAAATTGGGGGCCCGGGGGGTCACCCAATTGTAACCCTAAAAAAATAATAATGAGTTTTGACCCGGTTGCCTGCGATACCCAGGGGCAAAACATAATCAATGAGGAACGAACTAAATTGGGGTACAGCACGATTAGTGCGGATTCCATTACTAATGCCGCACAGGCACCTTATAATTTAGGCACTACAAGTGTTAATCTTATTCAGGTAACCAATATCGGCATTGAAGAAGCTCAACTATTACCGGCCAAAAACGATATTTTTACCGTATCACCCAATCCTTTACGCAAAAGCGCAAACATAAAACTGAATTTACGCTCGCCTTCTTTTATACACCTTGATATATACAACTCCTCTGGTAAGTTTGAAACAAGCCTTTATCATGGCTATCTTAATGAGGGTATTCACAAAATAAACTGTAACTTAAACAAAAATTTGCCTTCCGGAACTTATTTCTTAAGTCTCTACACTCAAGAAAAAATGTTTACTCAAAAAATAAGTATTTTACATTAGTATGAGATTTCTGATTCTATCAATAGCCTTTATATTCTTGCTTTTACCTGGGAAAGGTAGTATTATATTCGCATCTCAAGATGTAGTTAATCTTTTGCCTGAGAATAACGAAATCGGGAACTGGACAAAGAGTGGAATAATGAGCACGGCAGAAAATGAAACACAGCTGGAAGCCCTCATTGACGGCGCCGCTCCGCTATATACCAGCAATGGTTTCGTTAAATGCGCATTCCAAAATTATAAAAGCTCCACAGATAGCCTTGAAGTCAGAATATATGACCAAACAGATTCAACGGGAGCAAAAAATGTATACAATAATACGGCAAGTGGAACAGGAACGCCATGGACAAGCAACCATGCAGGCACCGAAGCAAGAATTAACGAAACTTTGCTGTTTGACTACCGTGTAGATTTCAGACAGGACAAGTTTTTTGTTTCCATAACCACTCATAACAAAACACAACCAGACCTTGATACACTTAAACTATTCGCTCTTAACATATCAACAGCAGCAGTAATAGGTCTAGAAGAAAAAACTCAACTACTAAACCCGCAAAACATTAAGTTTTCCCTTAATCCATCTATTAGTTCTACAACTATTTGTTACTCTATCCCTGCCAAAACTAAAGTTTCATTAGAGATTTACGACCTCACTGGTAGGGCTGTAAAAGCAATTGTAAATGAAGAAAAAGAGGCAGGAGCCTACAATGTGGTTCTAAACACTAAATATCTATCTTCCGGAGTTTATTTCGCTAAATTCATTACTAACAATTGCATTATAACTAAAAAACTAATTTTAATATAATATTTTCATTATATTTGGAAAGAATTAGGGGGGTTTATGAAATATTTTATTTTCACAATAACATTTCTATTACTTTTTTCATCCGGATGCAGGAAGAAGGACCAAAATACTACTACAAGCAAAGATGTTGTTGATATTATGCCCACAGATAATGAGATTAGCAACTGGGCAAGAAACGGCACAATGAGCATAGCGGAAAATGAAACACAATTATGTGCCCTTATTGATGGGGCTGCTCCAACATATACTGACAATGGTTTCGTTAAATGCGCATTCCAGAGGTATAAAAGCTCGGATAGTCTTGAAGTCAGAATATATGACCAAACAGATTCAACAGGAGCAAAAAACGTATATCATGGGGCAAGTGGAACAGGAACGCCATGGACAACTAATCCTGCAGGTACTGAAGCAAGGATTGATGAAACTTTGCTATTTGATTACCGTATAGATTTTAGGCAGGATAAATTTTTTGTCTCCATAACCATTTACGCAAAAACACAATCTGCTCTTGATGTGGCTAAGTTTTTCGCCCAAAACATATCTTCTGCAATCCAATAATACGATTTATGAACAAAATTACACGAAGAGAATTTCTAAAATTAAGCGCAGGAATGTTAGCAGTTTCGTTAGTCCCCAAGTTTATATCCGGCGAAGAAAAGGACGAAAAAACAGGGCCAGTTATTGCCGTGGCTACCGGCAATAAAACAAAACTCGTTAAACCCGCATTAGATTTAATTGGTGGAATTGGGGCTTTTATTAAACAAGGAGACCGCGTACTATTGAAACCTAATATTTCTTTTGCTTCAAACAGCGAATGGGGTGCAACTACAAGCGTTAATATTATAAAACAGATTACAGAATTATGTCTTTCCGCAGGTGCTTCAAAAATAATAATACTTGATTATACCATTCAGAACGCGGAACTTTGCACAAAAAATACTTTCATAATGGACGCACAAATTGATAAAAAAGTTTCCGTCCTTACCCCGGATAAAGAAAGACAATTTGTTGAAGTTAATGTTCCGAATGGGCAAGAACTAAAGAAAGTAAAAATCTCACGCGAACTCCAAAAAGTAGATAAACTAATAAATATTCCAACCGCTAAATCACATTCTGCAACCGGCGTAAGCCTTGGGATTAAAAACCTTATGGGATTGGTGTGGGACAGAGCATATTTTCATAACGTCAATATTCATCTCGCAGTTGCTGAACTTCTAAAAGTCATTAAACCTGATCTTACCATAGTTGATGCTACACGGGCGCTTACAAGCGGAGGGCCAGGAGGTCCCGGGAAAACAGTACTTCTCAATACTGTAATTGCCGGGATTGATCCTGTAGCGGTTGATTCTTATACGGTAGGAATAACTCCATGGTACGACAAGTCTTTCAGAGGTAAAGATGTAAAATACATCGTTGAAGCATCTAAACTCGGGTTTGGTGAAATTGAAACTGACAAAATGAACATAAGGAAAATAGACGTCGAATAAATCTATTTTCCTATCTATTAAAAACCGGAAAGTCATATTTTCAAAATAAAAATTGTTTAGAAAACTTATTAAAAATAAAAGAATACCCAGATGGGGTATTCAACTTTTTTTCCTTTTTATATTTATATTGTGTTTTCTTCAAACCAAATATAGCTCAACACAAAACGTCCAGAACATATTCCTTAAATATGACCCGTTGGTCTTTATTATTACGAGCATAGTCTCTCGCACTTTATTGATTTCTCTTTTATTTTCAGTTTCTTTTATTATCATTTCCTTGTTATTCGGAAGAATTTTTTGTGGATATATCTGCCCTCTTGGCACTTTTATAGATATTTTCGACCTTATTATACGTAAAAAAAACAAATCTTTCGGCAATTTATTGAAAAATACTAAATATTTTATTTTTCTTTTTCTTATCCTTAACAGTATATTCGGAATTTCACTCATTTACTTGTTTGATCCTATTGTAATTACCGAACGTTTTTTTAATCTGGCACTCTATCCTCTTCACAACCCTAATGATATATTTATTGGTTTAGTATCCTTCATCATAGTTTTAGCATTATCTTTCATAGGCACAAGATTCTGGTGCCGTAATTTTTGTCCGCTTGGTGGGTTGTTTGCTCTTTTATCAAAATTCTCATTATTCAAGTTTTCTTTTATAAAAGGCTGCCAAAAATGTAAAATCTGTAAAAATGTATGTCCTACAGGCGCCATAGATACTGAAAATTCATCAATTGATGCGGGAGAATGCATTTCTTGTTTCCAATGCCAGAACGAATGTAGCCCAGGTCTTATTAAATACAAAAAAAGCTTATTTTCTTCTTCGTTCAACTTTGAAAGGAGAGCTTTTATGACATCCGTAGGCGCAAGCATAATTACTATTCCTCTTCTTAAATATATTTCTCCCAAAATATCTACAAGACTTATAAGACCTCCCGGGGCGATTCCCGAGTCGGATTTTCTAAAAACCTGTATCCGATGTGCAAAATGTATGAAGATATGCCCAACTAAAGGGCTTCAACCAACCTTAATAGAAGCAGGTATTAATGGAATATTTACTCCAATGCTTGTTTCAAGAATAGGCGGCTGTGAAAAAAACTGCACCAGTTGTGGAAAGATATGCCCCACATCTGCGATAAGAAACCTTTCTTTAGAGGAAAAGACCTACGCAAAGATAGGAACTGCAATAATTAATGAGAAAAGGTGTATTGCATGGGCAGAACAAAAAACCTGTCTTATCTGTGATGAAGCATGCTCTTATAACGCAATAGATTCCGTTGCAAGAACAATTAATAACGTTTCCCTGCTTAGACCAACAGTAAGAGAAGACATTTGCATAGGCTGCGGAATTTGTGAATCAAGATGCCCTGTTAAAGGAGAGTCTGCAATCCAAGTATTCTCAACGGGAGAAGAAAGAAAAAAATATGGTTCTTATATTACAAAAGAAAAGCTTTTACTAAAAAGGCCGGAAAATACTTTTGAAAATAGTCCTGAAAATATTCCTTCAGGATTTATAACACAATAACCTTGAACGCTATTTTAATTTTATTAATTTTTAATTTGACAGGCAAAACGATTTGCGGGCACCCAATATTCTTTGACGGCAGCCAAGAAGCATCTATATCTAACTTTCTGTTCATATCTACACCATATGGAATCTATACTTTTGACCAG
Organism: bacterium; assembly: GCA_028716385.1. Lineage (GTDB taxonomy): Bacteria > Hydrothermota > UBA3073 > JACQXS01 > JAQTXJ01 > JAQTXJ01. The sequence continues at coordinate 213,474 of JAQUPX010000003.1, forward strand.
AACGCAGAAACATGGGGGAACATCAATAGTTCAAGCGGTATACCGGACAACAGGATTAAAGTAATCGGCTATGATGAGGGAATTTTATGGGTAGCTACCGAAAATGGTATAGCTTCTGCAGATATTAAAATAAACGATTGGCGTACTTATGACACACTTTCAAAAATTAAAACTATAGATTTTGACGAGGAATACGTATGGCTAGGCAGTGACTCGGGGCTCCAAAAATTCAACAAATACAAGGAAAAAATAGAACCCGTGTTAAGCTTAAAAATAAACGACATGCTAATGCAGGATAATTATATCTGGCTTGCTACCCCCAATGGAATTCTGAAATATAATCTTAAATTTGAAAAAACAGAAGAAATTCCCCTAAATTCAAAGTATAATTATAGTTTTATAATCAACACTCCAAGTAAAACATGGTTTATTTCTGATAAATCTTTCGTTTCTTATACAAAAGAAATTGAAAAGTGGTCTAACTATACCTCCTTTCAAATTCTGGATTATGATAATATAAACGATTCCGTATTTGCTTTAACAAATAACAATAAAATTTATTTATATGATCCTCATTCCGACAACTGGGCTGAATTCAGAGACATTGAAATCTACGACAAAATTAACGGCATATGCATTGGCGGGGGAACACTTTTACTTGCTACAAACAAAGGATTGGTTATTTATGATATAATTAAAAAGCAAAAAACCTTTTATAACCATATGAATGGACTTTTAACAGACTCCATTATTGACTGCTATCAGAAAGATAAATTTATTTTTGCAGTTACTTCCCATAGTATTGAATTTTTAAATATCGATAAACAGGAATGGCAGGTAAAGGAACTAATTCCTCCACGTAAATCAAGAGAAAAGCTTTTTTACGTTGATGAAGCCGGTGGACACTTGAAAATGATAAAAAACCTTGATACAAAACTTCAGGGAATGGCTTATTATACAACAGGCTCATCTAGCCAGGATACAAACATTGATATGCAGATTATTGCCCAGGACAAAAACAACCGTAGTCTTTCTCTTTATTACAACAATACCGATAAGTCTCAAGTAATTTATGGATTCGGATACAGAGGAACAAACCGGGATATCCTTTATAAAACAGACCTTGGATTCCTGAAAACAGAGTATAATGAATTTAATCTACTCCCACAATTTTCAACTTACGGGGGAAGCATAAAAACTCGTCCTTCTTCCATCTATATGGATATACAGGCGGGACAGATAAAATCAAGTTTTAGAAACGATTTCTTTACGGGTAGATCAGTTCAAAAAAAGCTTATCCTGAACGATAACTTTTATTTAAAAAATACTTTCTATTCCATAGATACCATACTTTTACCCGTAACCAAAAGTTTTGACACTATATTTGTTGATGACCATAATTCTTTTAACGATGTAACTAAAACAAGAAAAAATTTCACAATAGGTGGAATTACAGGGAATTTCGACCCTTTAATAAATAATATTGACTATTTTATTGATTATAAAAAAGGTATTATTCACTTCATAGCTTCCAAAAATACTACCGACAACATCGTTATTCTCCTGGGTACCAAGGAAATTACAATACAATCGGATAGCATAAAAAATCATATGATGGAAAATGTTTATTTTCTGGGACCTAATATAATACCTAATTCACTGACTTTAGAAATTACAGATACGACAGGGAACAGTTATTCTCTGCATTCCTTCGGTATAGATAGGGATAATGATAATAAAATAGATCCTGAGTTTATAAATCTTGACCTTGGCTTCCTTATATTTCCACAAAAAAGACCTTTCCCTGATGAAACATATACCAACGGGGTTCACACTTATAGTATGGCTATAAACTTTTCTTCTAATTCCAATTTCTATTATCTATCTTACAAGCCAATAGTAATCGGGAGTGAACATATATACGTTGACAACACCCCTCAAACTAGAGGCACCGATTATATCGTTGACTACACCTCCGGAACTTTGCTGTTCCTTAAAGAAGGCGTTATTTCTGATTTCAGCAAAATACAGGTTCAATATTCTTCCGTTGAAAGAGAAAAAGAAGACATGTTTTATTCCGTTCAACCATCCATAAATTTCGGGGAAAATTCAGAAATAACGCCCGCAGTAATGTCTTTTAACAACGAAAACATTTTTTCATTGTCAGGATTAATTCAATCCAAAGGTGGAGAGAAAAAAAGAATAAAAGTAGTCCCCCAAGTTGCCGTAAAAAATATGGATTATGCTTGCTCTTACGATATGATCGCAGCTTATAATATGCTCGGGATAAATGCCAATTATACTATATACTCCAGAGACTTTAATGATTTTGGAAAAGCAGAAAGGCTTTACGGGAAGTTAAAAGAAAGTTACAGTATAGCAGGGAATATAGAACCTATTCATTTTTTACACCTGGATGTTGATGCAAAAAAAGAGAACCAGATAGATTCCTTGGAAAACACCAGCATATCTGAAAATATGTCAGGCAAGCTATCTTATACCAATCCTGTTATGCCCCAGACTTACATATCTCTCAGCAAAGGAAACTTACCGGATATTAACGAACTTTTATTAAAGGCAGGTAGCAATTATGAATTTGAAAAGTTCAGCTCAAAAGTTAAGTTAAATACAACACTTAATAACGGGATTATAGAACTAAATGCAGACTCGGAAAAAACTTTCAATGAATATATGGTAAATACCACACTCTCTTTCCCTTTCAAAATAAATAACGACCTCTTATTAAAATTCAACAACTATTATACTAATGGGAGAAATGATAAAAAAGGGAATGAAATTCGGACAGCCTTTAATATTGATGTTATACCCGGAATATATTATACCGGGAACTATAATAATGAAAGACTTAATTATATGTTTATAGAGACAAAAGATATATCCTGGACCCAGAATTTTTATAATAACTTAAACATAGCTCCCGGAATCTGGTATTCACCATTAAGTATTTTTAATTGCTCTTTTAATAGTGGGAAAAGTCTTTTGGAATATATAGAAAATACTTCTGCTAATTATAACATTCCTTTATTAACATTATCTCCTGTTTCAGACTTACAAATTTCAAGAATAACGGAAGTAACCAGCTATTCTATTACTCCACAATTTACGCCAACTGTTGAACTATTGTTATGGGGAAAACATACTGTAAATACAAGTGGATTATCTTATTATAGCTTGCCCAATTTAAAAACATCAACAACCGATGAGCTAAGAGCAGAATGGAACACTAAAAAAATAGGACTACTTATACTTTCAGGGAGAAAAGATATTATTAAGACTTACCCTATTAATAAAGCCTATGTTTTTTATTCTGAATGGAATCACCCGTGGAACCCGATATATAGGACTAAATTAACGTTCAATTACACCACTTCTGAAAATAAATATAACGAATCCGTCATTCCTTACTCAGAAATAAAATTAAATTACGATAATGTTTTAAGGTTTGGGATTAATTATTTTGATATATATCTCGGCGGACTTAAAGAAAATAGTTATAGTACACCCGGTTCTTCTTATGCTCTTACTCCCGGTTGTGGAACTAACTTAACGCTTTTCAAGTTTCTCTTAATCCGGTTTAATTATGAAACCACTTTTAAAACCAATACTGCCTCAACACAAAACTGGTCACTCAAAGTAACAGGTCAATTTTAGTACCCCACTTTACTTACTTGCTTTTAGTAAACAGTTTATATAATTTAAATTGGTACTAATTTATACTAAAACGCTAGTTAAAATAATCCCTCTGAGGTAGAATTATATGCAATTACTAGTATAATCCCAAGTAAGCTAACCAAACAACAGTTAGCAACTTGGTATTATATAAACAACGGTGCCAGCACAAGCGTAATCGTTGCAAGCAATTTTATAAGCACATGTAAAGAAGGTCCCGCAGTGTCTTTACAAGGGTCACCTACCGTATCACCAACAACCGCGGCTTTATGAGCATCCGAGCCTTTGCCACCAAAATTTCCAAGTTCTATATATTTTTTCGCATTATCCCACGCGCCACCACCATTATTTAGAAATAACGCCAAAATTATTCCGACAATAGTTCCTACCATAAGAAATGCTGCAACGGTTTCAGCTCCAACACCAAACAGTTTAAATATAACGCCAACCGCAATAGGAAAGAGTATTGGCAACAAACCCGGAACTATCATTTCTTTTAATGCGCCTTTTGTTACTATATCAACAGTCCTGCCGTAATCCGGTTTTTCTGTCCCTGCTAAAATACCCGGTTTCTCTTTGAATTGCGCTCTAACATCATTTATAACATAATACGCAGCTTTACCGACTGCTTTAATTGCAAAACTTGCGAACAAGAATACAAGCATCGCCCCCAAAAGCGCCCCAACAAATACCTCCGGTTTCGCTATATCAACACTTATAAGATTAAGTCCATAATTTTTCACTTCATCAAGGTATGCGCTAAACAAAAGAAATGCAGCGAGAGCCGCTGAACCTATTGCATATCCTTTAGTAAGAGCTTTTGTAGTATTTCCCATTGCATCAAGTCTATCTATTTTTTCCCTTATTTCTTTTGGTTGTTGACTCATTTCTACTATACCACCTGCATTATCAACGATAGGGCCAAAAGTATCCATAGCAAGTATATATGCTGCAGTTGCAAGCATACCCATAGTAGCAACCGCAGTTCCAAATAATCCAGCATCTACAAGTCCTGAAGTTTTTCCAAGATAATACGATCCGAGTATTGCCGCAGAAATAACAATCACAGGCAAAGTAGCACATTCAAAAGCCACACCTAATCCCGCGATTATATTTGTTGCAGGCCCCGTCTGGCTAGCTTTCGCTATTGATAAAGTAGGCCTATATTTATATTCCGTATAATATTGTGTAATATATACAAAAAATATTGAAGTTACGACTCCTATAATTCCGCAGGCAAAGAAATGCAACCATGCATTCGGCGCAGTATCACTATTCAACAACCACCTGGTTGCAATACCAAAACCTATCATAGCAAGAACAACCGCAAAATAATATCCCCTGTTCAATGATTTCATAGGGTCTTCATTATTTTTGACTTTAACCGAAAGTATTCCTATTATTGACGCTATAATTCCAAACGCACGCGCAACAAGAGGAAACATCATAACTCCCAGAATCCATACAGGAGAAGCTCCCGGCACTTTTAACGCCATCGCTGCACCAAGTATCATCGCCCCAATGTTTTCAGCCGCAGTAGATTCAAATAAATCCGCACCTCTACCGGCACAATCGCCTACATTATCACCCACAAGGTCAGCTATAACCGCAGGATTCCTTGGGTCATCTTCAGGAATACCGGCTTCAACTTTTCCTACAAGGTCAGCGCCAACATCAGCCGCTTTCGTATAAATTCCACCGCCAAGTTGGGCAAATAGAGCAACAAATGAAGCTCCAAAAGCAAACCCAACTATAACAAACGGAATTTTTGTAGGCTCAACTCCTCCCACATATTGCACAAGCGCATAAAGCCCGCTGACGCCAAGCAAACTCATAGCAACAACCATCAATCCCGATACTGCTCCACCCCTTAATGCGATTTGTAATGCCTCGTTAACACCTTTTACAGCTCCTGCCGCAGAACGAATATTGCTTCTTATACTTATCCACATTCCTATATATCCGGAAACTAAAGAACATATAGCGCCGAGAACAAAAGAAAACGTTATCCAGAAAGCAAGTCCGATTGAAGTTCCAACCGGGTCAAAATCCCTGTGTACCCGTATAAAACCATACCCAACAAACAATATTACAGCAAATATAATGGTAAGTATAATAATAGTCTTAAATTGACGCCGCAAAAAGGCCTCTGCTCCTTCTTTTATGGCATTCGAAATCTTCTGCATTGCTTCATCACCAACACCTTTTTTAAGAACCCATCTGGCAAGAAAGTAAGCAGTAATAAGTCCTATAATACTAATACCCATTACCAAACTCAATAAAAAAAATTCTTCCATTTTTCCCCCTAACTAAAAACTAACTCCCCTTAAATTACTATTATTTGTTTTATCCTTGCATCTTTCTCATTTCTTGAATATTAATGAATATAAACTATATTTATCTGGCCAAAAGTCAATAAAAAATTGACAATAAGCAAGGATTCGCTTACTTTTAGAATTTAATGAATACTAAAACGCTTCAGATAATCGATGCAAACATCAACCGTATAACAGAAGGATTGAGGGTCGTAGAAGAAATCGTAAGATTTATAATCAAAGATGCACAATTGACAAAACAAATAAAAACCGAACGTCATAAAGTTAGAAAATTAAGCAAAAAAATAGAAACCCTTGAATGCAGGGATACTCCTAAAGATTTAGGCAAAAACAAAGATTTTGACACTTATTCTTATAAAAATATACTTGAACTGACAAACAGAAACTTCAAACGAGCACAAGAAGGATGCCGTGTTATAGAAGAATTTACTAAATTACTTGATACTCCTCTATCTTCTGATATTAAAGAAATACGCTTTAAAATTTATGACATAGAAAAAACGACGAATATTAAGCTTTCTAAATGCCTATCCGCAAAAAACAAGATAGACTTTAGCTTTTATGTAATACTCGATAAAAAATATATCAAAAGAAATGATTCTTCTTATCTAACAAATATTGTAACGGATTTATGCAAAAATGGGATCACTATTGTTCAATTGCGCGAAAAATCAACAGAAGCTAAATCTTTTCTTGAAGATGCCTTATTGATAAGAAAAATTACACAGGAATTCAACATTCCTTTCATAATTAACGATAGACTTGATATTGCACTTGCTGTAAATGCAGATGGAGTTCATTTAGGAGAAACGGATATGCCAATACAATATGCAAAAAAATTATTCCCCGGTAAAATAATCGGAAGTTCTGTAAATACAGTAGAAAAAGCTAAAACTGCTGAAAAAATGGGAGCTGATTATTTAGGAGTTGGATGTCTGTTCCCTTCTAAAACGGCATCAAAGCCTATCACCTCCTTAAATATACTCGCTAAAATCAAATCTGCTGTTCACATCCCGGTATTAGGAATAGGCGGGATTACATTAAGCAATCTTTCTCAAGTCTTATCTATAAAAGCTGATGGCATATGTGTAGCAGGGGATTTATTCGATTCTTCTAATATAACGAAACGCACAAAGCAATTCAAAAGTAAAATAATCACTCATAAAATAATATGAAAAAAAACTTATTTTGTCTTGTATTGATACTTTTTATGGTAGGATGCGCGCCTGTTTATCAAATACCAACAAAAACTTCCAAACTCAAAGGTATTCCAACCATCAAAATATCATTAGGAAGATTGGAAAAAATAGAAATTAAAGGAAACAATATTTTAATAAAAAATGATAATACCACAGCTAAAGGCAATTCCCTGAAAATAACTACATCCTCTATACAACTTGACGGCAAAGCCGTAAATAAAATTCAACCACCTTTTGAAGTGATAGCCGACAACGACATATTGGAATTTAATGGTAAAAAATTCAGGGGAAGTTTACTTATATATAATAAACAATCAAATTTCTTGGTAGTAAACAAAGTAGATATGGAAAATTATCTGAAAGGAGTTGTTCCCTGCGAATTAAAAACTACCGAGATGGAAGCATTAAAAGCACAAATCATAGCAAGTCGCAGTTTTGCACTCCATCTAATCAAACCGGAAACAGAGTATTACGATTTAACATCCGGCGTAGAAGCTCAGGTATATAAAGGCGTAGAAGCGGAAGTAGATTTTATAGATAAAGCAATTGAAGAAACAAAGGGTATCGTATGCACTTATAATGGGCAAACAATCGAAACCCAATATTCTTCTAATTGTGGAGGCAGAACAGCCAATGGAAAAGCGCTTTACTTAAAAAGCACGCCCTGCCAATTTTGTAAATCATACCCAAACTATAGATGGGAATGCTCTTTTTCACGAGCATCGTTCTTCGAAAAATTAGGAGCAGCCGGTAACTCTTTTTCAATAACTAAAAAAGACAAATCCGGCAGAGTGATAGAACTTCAAATACCTGATGCCGATTGCACTCTAAAAGGAGAACAGATAAGAGCAAAATTAGGACTTAAAAGCACTTTTTTTGAAATAAAAGACAACGGAGATAAAATAACAATTAGTGGAAAAGGTTACGGACACGGTATCGGTTTATGCCAGTATGGAGCTGTCGGCATGTCAAAACAAGGATTTGATTATAAAAGCATACTTAAACATTACTATTCAGGAATAAAAATAGAAAAAATATATTAAAATGCTGTGCTTAATTATTTTGTTGTTGGCAACACCACCGGAATTTATAGTAAAAAGTATAAAATTTGATGGATTAAGATCAATCCCCTCTAAAAAATTAAGAGCCGTTATGCACACTTCTATAGGCAAACCCTATGATGAATTTCAAGCAAAAATGGATGAAAAACGGCTCATCAATTTTTACAAAAGTAAAGGATTCAAACAAATAAAAATCAAAAAGTTTGAAACTAACATAAATATAAAAAAGAAACAGATAAACTGCAAAATATATCTAGATGAAGGCAAAGGAACTACTATTAAAGATATTATATTTGAAGGAAATAAAAACTTTACTACTGAACAATTAAAAAACCTTTCCAAACTACGAGCAAACACCCTTATGAATGAAGAGGCTGTTATTTTAGCAAAATACACTCTTGCAGATTTCTATTCTAAAAAAGGTTATGCTTACGCAGAAATAAATGACTCCCTTATACCCTCCGATTCTTTTAATGTTATAGTATGTTTTAACATCAAAGAATACAACATCGCAAGATTCGGAGACTTAACATTCCAAGGTAAAAGAAAAACCCGTAGACAAATAATTGAACGTGAACTTACATTTAAAAAAGGAGATCTCTATTCTCCTAATAAATTATATGAATCACAAGCAAAAATTTATGGCACCGAATTATTTGAATCCGTTAAATTTGATTTACCCGCCCTTGAAGAAGCTCACCAAACAGGTAAAACCCCCGATACACTCAATGTAGTTTTTATTCTGGAAGAAAAAAAACGACGATGGGTAAGCAGTGGCGGGGGGTTGTATAATGACCCCTCAATACGAACATGGTTTGAATTAGGATGGGGACATATGAACCTATGGGGAAATGGACAAAAACTAGAAACCAAATTCAATTACGAAATTAACCCTATTAATTTGAATGAACTCCAGCGTGGCAGACTGGACATTCTTTACTCCGAGCCATATTTTATTAATAGTTCCTTTAAAGCTCAAGCTGCTCCTTATTATGAGTTTGATGTCAACAGGGAGGACAGTACTTCTAATTATTACATCGGAATTCAGGGAAGATTGGGAAAATATATCGGTAGATTTCTACAATCATTTATTATTTATAATTACGAAATAATACACGAAGAAGGAACTATCATAGAAGACAAAAATCTTGCAAATTCTTTAACTCTATCGCTAAGCTGGGATAGTAGGTCAGATGTGTTCTACCCGAGACACGGAGTTTTAAGTGCAGTATCTTACGAATATGCCGGTGAATTCTTAGGCGGAGATTTTTCATTCCAAAAGTTTTTGGTTGATTTTACTTATTATGCACCGTTTCATGCAACAACAGTAGTTAGTAGAATAAAATTTGGTGGCATAACTGGTGTCTCGCCCGAAGAATCCAAATTCTTATTAGGTGGAACTGACGGAATCCGTGGATATCAAAACATAATAGATACTAAATATGGCGAAAATTGGCTGGGATTATTAGATTTGGAATATAGAATACCCACAATAAAAAATTTTGAAATCGCTTACTTTATGGATATAGGTAATGTATGGCAGGAGAGTAAAAACGTATCTATAACAAACATAAAATTTGGATTGGGCATAGGATTAAGGTACCGCACACCAATTGGCCCCATCCGAATAGATTATGGAAGAAAATTGTTAGACTCGGAAAATGATAAAGGGAAATTGTACTTTAATATCGGCTATATGTTTTAAGATAACAATCTCTGAACTATTTCCGGAACTTTATTAAGAATCTCTTCTAGGTTTACTCCTGCTTTACCACCGGATTGAGCAATTGTGTTCTTGCCCCCTCCCCCACCACCGGCTAATTTACCTATCTCAACAGAAATCTTACCGGCACTTAACTTTGCAGATAAATCATCCGATACAAAACTCACAAAAAATGGCTTTTCGCTGACTATCGCACCAATAACTCCTGCAGTATTTTTATGACATCTTAATTTATCGGCCAAATCACGCAATACATTAACTTCCGCAGTAGGGACACTATAAACTATCATTCCTATATTATTTATTGTCTTTTTGTTTTCAAGAATTTCAGGAACAAGAGATAATATCCCGTTACGTTCAATTTGAGCCAATTTACTCTTTAATTCCTTTTCTACAGCCATTAATTCTATTACTTTAGGTTTCACCTGTTCAATATTAACTCCAAGTTCTGCAGAAAGTCCTTTTATTTCCCTATCACACTTATTAAACCATTCCATAGCATATTTTCCGGTAATTGCCTCTATTCTCCTTACTCCCGTATGAATACTTCCTTCTGAAATAATCTTAAAAGCTCTCATTTCACCGGTATTTCTAAGATGCGTCCCGCCACAAAGTTCATTAGATACATCTCCTATTTTTACCATCCTTACAATATTACCATATTTCTCCGTAAAAATCGCCATTGCTCCTTTTTTTATAGCTTCTTCCATAGAAACTTCCGAAATCTCAACCTTTATATTCTCTTCAATCCAGTTATTTACTATATCTTCTATTTTTTCAATTTCTGATGTTTCAAGATGACTGAAATGAGTAAAATCAAACCTTAATCGCTCTGCTTCCACAAGACTTCCTTCCTGATGAACCCAGTCCCCCAAAACCTTTCGTAACGAACTGTGAAGAAGATGTGTTGCCGTGTGATTACACTCTAATGCTTTCCGCCATTGTTTATTTACTTCGCATTTAACTTTTTCATTGGTTATTGTTTTATCCGTTTCTTTCTTAAATTTTCCGATATGAACTCTTTTCCCTTCTATAATTTGTGTATCCTCCACATCAAATTCAAAATCCTTATTAAATATTTTCCCTTTATCACCAACTTGTCCCCCACTTTCAGCATAGAACGGAGTTTTATCGAGTAGAATCCATTTTTTCCCTTTTTCAAATATAATCTTTGCATCAGTTTCAGTATTATTATATCCAATAAATTCACTCTTTTTATCAATTTCTCCAATCGAAAAAGATTCTATTGTTCCTTTAACATTTTCAAATTTTGAAACAGCTCTTGCCTTTTCCTTGGAAGATTCCATAATTTTTTGAAATCCTTCTTTATCGACTTTTTTCCCTTCCCTTTCGGAAAGTTCGTAAGTTAAATCCGGTGGAAAACCATAAGTATCATACAGTTTAAATATCGCATCTCCCGGTATTTCATCCGTTTTAAGTTCTTTAACAATATTATTAAATACTATTGTTCCCTGTTCCAGGGTTTTCAAAAAGCTTTCTTCCTCGGACTTAACTATTAAAGCTATAATTTCTCGTCTTGCAACTAATTCCGGGTATTGTTCTTTCATCAAATCTGCGACTGCAGGCACAAGTTTATACATAAACGCCTGTTTTATACCCATTTCGTAAGCACGTCCCTGTGCGCGACGCAAGACATGTCTTAAAACATATCCGCGTCCTATATTAGAAGGATAAATTCCTTCTACTATAGCGAAAGTTAATGTTCTTATATGGTCAGCAATTATATTAAACGCAGTTTTGTTTTGTTCATATTTTACATTACAAATTTTTGACGCCTCTTCAATAATAGGAGTAAAAGTATCGAGTTCAAATATTGATTTTTTCCCTTCCATAACAAGCAGTAATCTTTCAAATCCCATCCCCGTATCTATTCCCCTGTTTTTAAGTGGTTTTAAAGAACCGTCCGCCTGGGAATCATATTGTGGAAAAACAAGATTCCATATTTCCATAAATCTGTTACAGGAACATCCCGGACCACAAGTTGGTTTTCCGCACCCAATTTCTTCTCCTGTATCATAATAAATTTCGGAACAAGGCCCGCAGGCTCCTCTTCCGCCAACCGGAGTCCAGAAATTATCTTCTTTGCCCAATTTATATATTCTTGATTTATCCAGACCTATTTCATTTTTCCATATATCAGAAGCTTCCGTATCTTCTTTAAGTCCGTCATCTCCTTTAAATACGCTCACATAAAGTTTATCTTTAGGAAGTTTTACAATTTCCGTAAGAAATTCCCATGCCCATTTTATCGCCTCTTGCTTAAAATAGTCTCCAAATGAAAAATTTCCAAGCATCTCAAAAAATGTAGTATATCTGGGATATTTTCCTACTTTTTCCAAATCGCTTGTTCTTAAACATTTCTGTATGCTAACAGCTCGTGTGTAAGGAAGTGCCACCTCACCGCTCCATAGTTTTTTGAACTGCACCATACCCGCAGCAGTAAAAAGTAAAGTCGGATCATCTCCCGGTAAAAGCGAAGAAGAGGAAACAATCTTATGTTCTCTTTCTTCAAAGAAAGAAATAAAACTTTTTCTTAATTCTTGTGGTTTCATAATTAGTTAAATAATTGATTTTGTACTTTTGGGGAAACAACCTCTTCTATACTTTCAACATTAACTTCAAGTATCGGAGTTTCGGTAATCCCTTTCTGTCTTCTGATATCTTCAATCTGTCTAAGTGGCTTTTCCAGTTGATTCTTACGAGTTGTAGTCAAATTATTAAATTCTTTTTGTGCTTCTTCAATCCTTTTGCCCATTTTTTCCAATGATTCTAAAAAAGCATTCCATTGCTTATAAAACGCACCCAACAATGAAAGAATTTGAGCCGACGTCTTTTCTAAATTAAAATTATCTACTGCCTGTCTAATTACTGCAAGTATTGCGTATAACGTAACGGGCGAGCAGAGAATTACTTTATTTCTTAGAGCTTCATCCAGAATAGAACTATCATTTTGATTTATAAAGGCATAAACCTGTTCATTGGGAATAAATACTATTACATAATCAACCGTATTCTCTGCCGGATTTATATAATCTCTTGTTGTAACTTCTTTAACCCTGTTTTTAACATCTCTCAGAAACTGACTCTTATATCTTTCTTTATCCGTTTCACCTTCTACCTCAAGGTAATGCAGGTAATTATCCAGAGGGAATTTAACATCCATATTTACTTTCAGTCCCTGGGGTAACAAAAAAGTATAGTCAGGCCGTTTACTTACTGTTTCCAATGCTTTTTGTTTCAGGTAATTAATACCTTCAATAAATCCAAACAGTCTCAACACGTCTTCGGCCATCCGTTCTCCCCATTGTCCACGTGTTTTTGTACTTGCCAATGCGCTTCGTAATTGATGAGTTGTTTCTTGTAACTTCCCGGTTTGTTCAGCAGTAAGTTTCAACTGATTGGAAAGTTCGCCAAACTTTTGTTCCCTGTCTTTTTCAAAATTAGTTATCATGTCTTGAACTTTTTGTAAAGTATCTTTCATATTCTTTAAATTCTGGTCTATTAGTTCTTTTTTACCCTCAAGCGTTTTTTCACCGCTCTGTGTTTGTTTTGAAAGCGTTTCATTCGCAAGCTTCAAAAATTCACTAGTACTCTTTGATAAAGCCTGGAATGAAAGTTCTCCAAAAGAGTCTTTAATCCTACTTATTATAGTTTCTATATCCTGTTTATTTTGTAATTCATTTGATGAAATAAGCTCATTAGCTATCTTCTTTGCATCCTTTTTATATAACCAGTTAATTATAAAAACAATCACGACACCCGTTACAAGACCTGCAATAAAATTTATCATAATAATTATCTTAACTTATACTGTTTACCCTGAAATCTGTTTCTAGTCAACAAAAAATTCAATTTTTCCAATACGTCAATATTTTCGTAAGGGACTAAGCATATCCGAACGGGTTAAAATCTGTCGGTTTTGTTGTTAGTTAAATTTCTGGTAGAGTTTTTCTAATTTTCCTGATTGTTTTACAAAATTAAATTTTTCTTCTACAATAGCCCTACCTTTTTCCCCAAATAGCTTCCATGTTTCACGGTGTTCAATTAGCCAGTCAAGTTTTTCCTGCAAGCTTTGAACATCTTTTTCAGGCACAAGAAATCCATTTTCTCCGTCGGCAACTAGTTCGGGTATTCCTGCATGATTAGTCGCCACAACAGGCAGACCGGTTGCCATCGCTTCTTTTATTGTATTGGGCATTCCTTCTTTATCCCCATTCTGCGCAGCGATGTGTGGAGCAAGAAATATATCTGCAGTGCTTAATATTTCTATGATTTTGGGATGAAGGCAAAATCCATAAAAAGTCACATTTTGCTCAATATTTAATGATTTTACAAGCAATTTCAATTTATCTGCATTCTCTCCATCACCTATAATCGAAAGTACAGCATTTTTATTCTTTAAGTTTGCAAAAGCCCTTATACCATATTCCATACCTTTCTTTTCCACAAATCTGCCACACATCAATATATTAACTATATTTGTATCTTTTGAATAATCTTTGAATTTAAATTTTTCAACATTAATTCCGTTATAAAAAACCTCTATTTTAGAAGATTCGCAGCCTAATTTCATCATATCTTTTTTCATATCATTGGATTGTGCTAAGAACATCGGACTTCCCTTAAATAATTGCTTTAATTTATGACGATAAGTAAAATGCCTTGGATACCGGGATATGTCTACCCCGTAAAATGAAGTTATCATTGGAACACCAAGTTTTCTGGCTATTGGCAACATAGTCATCCCGCTCCATGCAAATCTTGCATGAATAAGTTTCAACTGTTCTTTTCTCAGATTAGAAATAGTATCTCTATCCATAATTAATATAGGCTTGAAAGGAAAAATATTTTCATTAATTAAATTTTTTGTTAACAAGATGGAATTAACATTTTTCAAGCTCATCAACTCGTCATATATAAAAGTCTCTGAAAGCTGCAAGTACTTTTTAACAAAATGCAATACAGTATTTACCATAAAATATACTTTATATTATACTTACAAATTTGTCAATAATACAACACTTTTTTATTTTGTTGGTGTAGAAAAAAATTCATTTATTGATAAACAGGTAATATACAGTGGGAAAGACAGAATTATATAAAACTTCTATTACTTTTTCGCCTAAATTCTCAATATCTAAAACTAATGTTTTCATTATTACAACTACACTTTTTCCATATTCTCAATCTTTGCATACTCTGCCAACATAGTTAGCCCCGCATATACCTGTTCTTTCTCTTTTACTTTTATTTTTAGCCCCGGCAAATTTGGTACTACAATATCTGTCTGACTGCCAAAGACAATCTTACCTATCCTATCACCTTGCTTCACTTTCTGACCTTCTTTTACCCACACAAGAATTTTTCTTACCAGTCTTGAAGCAACCAAAGTAAGACCTATTTTAAATATTCCATTATCTATTGTCATTTTCACCTGTCTATTTTCTTTTATGCCTTTTTCATATTTTAAAGACAAAAACCCTTCACCAATTTGTTTTACATCTTTTATTGCACCTGAAATCGGACTCCTGTTTATATGAACATCGAGATAAGTTAACGTAATTCCGATAATTGTCTCCTTCTCATTATATTTTATATACCTTACAAAACCATCCGCAGGTGAAAGTATTGCATTTTGTACATCAGGGATTGTTCTCTCGGGATCCCTGTAAAATCTATATACAGCTATCAAACCGATAAATATACAAGCAAATAAAAACTCAAATAAAATTGTTTTAACAATGCCAATGGGTAAAACTAAACTTACGCTCGTCCCGGTTAATATACTACTAAATATAATTATTATAATACTAATTCTTAATCTGAACTCACATTTTTTCACTATAAGAGTAAATATAATAGCATTAACAAGTAAACTTAGTATAAATATCATCAAAAATTTCATATATAGATATTGCTAAAAATATTTCAAATTGTCAACTATATACTTGTTCCCCTGATGTGAATAGCTTATAATTTAAATTAGTTGACATTATAACACTATAGCAATTATATAATAGAGAAAACGGTATCTGCTAAATTATGAATAATAAACTCAATAATATAATAAAATGGGGAATATTTATGTTCCTCTTATTCCTCCCGGTTATTAATGTCATAGCGTACCTCGCTTTGCTTACTGCTCTGATTTCATGGGCAATTAAAACAAAATTCAAAAATATACTTACGTCTCGTGTTATAAAAATTCCCTTACTGAGTTTTGCTTTTGCAGTACTATTATCTGTTATTTTTTCACACGACAAACCACAAAGTCTTGCGGGATACCTCTTATTTTCATTTTATATTCTGACTTTTATCCTTATGACTCATCAAAAAGAAAATAGAAATAAGATTTTACAAATGCTCGTTTTATCTATGTTAATCGTTTCTATCTTTGGTATTATTCAATACTTTACAAAACTAAATTTTCATATAAAAACATCCTGGTTCAGTTTCACAATACATACGGATGAATGGGGAATTGGATCAACTTTTGATAATCCCAATAGATTAGCAGAATATCTTATTCCTATTATCTTATTATCTTTTGCTTTCCTATTATCAAAAATACCTATCAAAATGAAGTTATTCATAGGCATATCTACAATAGCAGGCATTATTTGTTTGATGCTATCTAAATGCTTAGCAGGCATTATAATAATCATAATACTTATACCCATTATCCTTATAATAAAAAATTGGAAATTCGGCTTGCCATTTTTATTTATAGCAATTGTTTTTATGGGATTTATAAAGAAAGATTTCAGCACTTTTGCTAACAAATCTTTTACTACACCAAATAGTTTACATATTAGAGCATATACATGGGGTAAAATTGTTCCCCAAATAATGAAATCTTATCCTTTAACTGGTTATGGACTTGCAACTTCAAAAGAAATAACCGATAAATATGGAGAAGGCAATAAAACAGTTCATCCTCATCTACATAATCTATATATTAATTACTTGTGCGAATGTGGAATATTAGGGATAATAACATTTTTATTGTTTATAGGGATATTTTTACGAATTACTATTCCTCTATTAAAAATCAATAGTGAAACTTTTGCATATACATTTGCAGTTATCGGAATGCTATTACACGGGATTACGGAAACTATAATACACTTTTTCCCACTAGGATTACTTTTCTGGACACTAATAGGACTAGCTCTTACCGCTTATGTTAAAACTCCTAAGATCCAAAATTAGTTCAATCCTTATTAGTTGTATTTAACCAGTTTTGCAGTTGCAATTACCTGTTGCTTGTAATTATCTTTGTTTGATAAAACGATAAGATACACTCCTTTAGCTTTAAGTTTAGGCATAAAATTATATTCCCTAACATCCATCATCCCTTTATACAACACACTAACCTTTTGACCTGCACTATTATAAATAGATAATTCTGCGGTATCCATTTTCTTAGCAACAGAAAGTAGAATTTTATTTTCACCATTAATTCTTATCGCAGTCTTGTTTCCTGTAATTTGTTGCTCTTCTATCGCATTAACACAAATCGTATCTCTCATCCATACCCTGTATAAAGCAGCAATTTCAGAATCATTTGTCGTTGGCGCAAATTCAACTTTATACTGGAAAAATTTTGGACACGGAACTTCCGGCAATGAAATACTTTCAGCGCTACTCACCGTATAATATGGACCTTTCCATGCCTCCGAAACTATGTTATCGCCTATAGTATCAGTAGTAGTTCTCCAGTATAATTTAAGCGTAGTAGAATCCGGGACACATGCCTCCCATCCGAAATACAGTAATTTTGTATAAGGCGAACCTACTGTTCCAAGTTTTAATATGGAAGATTCAAGACGTCCATTATCCGCAAAGCCTTTAAGCATATTATTTTCATAAATTATATGCGCCCCTTTATCCGTAATCAATAAATCTACATCCGGAACACACTCTTGGTCTAGCTCTGCAGTATAAGCCCAATGAGCCCATCTCTGTTGCATAACGGCATCTATTAAATATTCCTGAAATACATCTGTCGGTCCCTGGCTGAACCATCCAACTTTATGGAGGGCTCCTACTACATCAGGCAAACCATTTAAGTCTAAATCTCTTGCTATAGAACCATCCGTATATTCTCCTCCCGGAGTTGAAGTTAACAACTTAACCGTATATCCTCCACCTGTTCCATTATTTATATGCCCATAAAATCCATAAGGATGAGTCGCCGATAAACTATCCTGTTGGTTAGCAGTTACCAAATCCATCCAGCCATCCATATTTATATCCACTGCCCATGCTCCATCCCAGTCAACATTTACATTTCCACCCATATCCGGGCACCAGTAAGTAAACGGAGTAACAAATTGCCCGGGGCCACTTGTTCCTTTATTCAAGAATATATATGCATGCCCTCCAACGGCATAAATATCGGGGTATTTATCGTTATTAAAATCCGCAGTATATACACGCCACGCTTGGTCAGGGTCCCAAAGCCCAAATGTTTTTATCGTTTCTTTAGAAAATGTTGTTGCACCGGTTCTACGGAACAAGTATATATTTCCTCTCTGTACGCTACGAGCATTATCCACCGCAATTACATCCATATCATCATCACGGTCAACATCCGCCACACAAACCCTATGATAAGCACCACTAAAGATAGAATGAAGTACCCACGTACTCCCATTATTTGTATTCTCAAACCATTCAAGTCCAACAGAAGCTGTAGCTACAAGTATGTCGTCGTCTTTATCGTTATCCATATCCGCAACATAAGTACATGGGGCATCCGAACTTCCTGCAGATGCTTTTCCAACTAAATGTTTTGTATAACTCCAATTGCCATTATTCTGATACCACCATACTGAATCTACTACATACGCAACAAGGTCAATAAGATTATCTCCATTTATATTTCCCGGCATAAATCCCTGCGTATGCTGTGCTATTTGGTAATTAGTGTCTAAATTATGCCTTATCCAACCGGCACTTGTATAGTCCCAGCTATCCGCAACAAGTGATGCTTGTCCTTCTGTTGCCGTAGTAATACTATCACCGGTATAATACCGCGTTCCCCAATCATTCACAGGCCCTTTTAATCCGGAACCACCCATCCAATCTGTCTGTTCATGTAACTGCGTACTTAATATCAATAATAAAATTAACATTTTTTCCCCCTTACTTATATATGTATTTCTATATTTCTATTTAACTTAGTGTTATCAAAACTCAATTTTGTCAACCCTTTTTTTATATATTTTAAACTTTCTTTAATATAGGAATTATATACTCTAATGCTTCCAACGCTTTATTTATTGGCCTTACTTCTAATATAAGATAAGGTTTTACAGGCTTCAATATCTTGAAATAACGCTCAAAATCTAATATCCCCGTTCCCGGAACTTTATGTTCATCTTCTATCCCGTTATTATCATGAATATGAACCGTATTTACCTTATCTATAAACTCCTTAAAGAATTTTTCATCTATAGCCTTATTTCCCACCCTATTCGTATGCCCAATATCCCATGTTAACCATAAGTTTTCAGATAACAATTCTTTTAATAATTGTTGTGAAATATCATACCTGAAGCTTACCGTATTTTCAATACATAACTTAACTTTCCCTTTCGCATATTCTATTAACTGCTTTAATGCATACTCCAACGTATTTTTGTATTCACAAGTTAATATATCCTGTATAGGGACAGCCTTTCCATCTATACTAATGGTAAAAGCCGCTCCAAGATGCAAAGTAACTCCTTTAGCACCTATTTCTCCTGCAAAATCTATAACTTCATAAATTCTTGCCAATATCTCATTCAAAACATTTTTATGTAAATTGAATAAAGATAATGATTCCGGGGCATGAAAGAGAATCGGGAAGTTACTATCCTTAAGTTTTTTTCTCTGACCTGGAGAATACTTTTCAGGGAAAAATGCAGGGTTTGTTTGATTGATTTCTATGCATCTAAACCCTTTTTCTCTAACAAACTCAACAGCCTCAAGAATATCCGCAAAATCAAACAATACCTGGCATCCCAATTTATCCAACATTTTACTATAATTATTACTTAACAATCTCCTCTATAAAACCTTTACCAGCTTAAACTGTATATTTCCTATTAGCGTCTTAACACTAATAAAATAAATTCCTTGTTTTAATTGAGATGCTTTTATGCTTAATTTCCCTTTTACCGTCATATTATCCCCGCTCAACATAACTCTTCCGCACACATCATAAACTTTATAATCCAATTTTTGCTCCGTAGTCGTTAAAAGTTCTATACTATTATTAAATATAGAATTCGTAAGAGATACCCATTTTCCTTTATAAGCTACATTCTTCTCTTCTATACCGTTCATCAATCCAATTGCCATATTATGCTCATCTCCGGCAGCAATGGCTATTGCATTTTCCACTCTAAGAACAACAACAGGAGTATCTCTGCTGACAAGTCCATCATCTCCAAGTTGTCCAAAATCATTATTACCCCAAGCTTTCATTGTTCCATCTGATAACAAAGCAATGCTATGATGCCAACCACCATCAACTTCTAACGCATTACTTATACCCACTACGCTTACCGCAGTATCGCTATTTAGATATGCAGTCCCAATTCCAAGTTGCCCATAAGTATTATCTCCCCATGCTTTTATTGTTTCATCTGCTAAAATAGCAAAACTATGCGTTCCACCAGCAGCAATTTTTACTGCATTTGTTATTCCTGTTACTGTAACCGGCAAACTTGTATCTTTAGTAGTCCCGATTCCTAACTGTCCATCTCCATTCCATCCCCACGATTTTACTGTACTATCTGCTAATAGAGCAAGACTATGTCTATCTCCGGTAGCAATAGCAATTGCATTACTTATTCCTAATACCGTAACCAGAGTATCTATTCCGGCGCTATCTATCGTTCCCTGTCCAAGTTGTCCATAGGTATTATCACCCCACGCTTTTATTGTCCCATCTGCCAATAAAGCCAGACTATGTAATTCACCTACTGCAATTGCCACAACGTTATTTAAACCATTTACTAAAATAGGTATTGATGTATCAACAGTTGTTCCATTTCCCAATTGTCCTGAATTATTACTTCCCCAAGCCATTATTGTACTGTCCGACAATAAAGCAATACTATGCATATAACCGGCATATACTTTTACTGCATTGTTTATCCCCAATACTGAATCCGGAGACAACGCATCATCAGTCGTTCCATTGCCTAATTGTCCTGATGAATTAGTTCCCCAAGCTCTTATACTCCCATTTGACAAAACAACAAGACAGTGCTTTCCACCGCCTGCAATTGAAACGGCCCCTGCCATTCCTTCTACGGTATCAGCATATTCCCTACTAAGCGATGATTCATTCCCAAGTTGTCCATATTGATTTGAACCCCATGTCATAACAGAATTCAACTGTTGGGCAGTTGCCAAACTACTAATGGAAGATATTATCAACCCCACACTGATAATCAAACATACTTTTTTATTAACCATTTTCCCCCCTTGCTTTTTAATTAGCTAAAATTACCTTCTTTTCCCTTAACTGTCAATTAAAATGTTTCTTTAGCAGTACTTTTCACAATTAACACTTTTTCTTGACATATTCACATTTAACGGTTAGTTTATCAACTATGTGGAAAACAGGAATTACAAAAGTAGAGCCTAATCATCTTGTTACGCGTGGGTACAAACAAGAAGATTTAATCGGGAATGTGTCTTTCTCCAATGTGGTATTTCTTTTATTGAAAGGCAAACTCCCAAGCGTACCTGAAGGCAAAATGATTGATGCGATACTTACTTCCAGTATTGACCACGGAGTAACGCCACCGACAGCTCTCGCTTCAAGAATTGTCGCATCTGCAGGCGTTCCTTTACCAACGGCGGTTGCTGCCGGAATCCTCGCAGTCGGTGATGTTCACGGTGGAGCAATTGAAAACAGCGCCAAATTACTTCAAGAATGGGCTCCAAAAGGCAAACCTGAAAAAATTGCAATAGAACTTCTTGAATTTCTTAAGTCCAAAGGAAAACGAATGCCCGGTGTAGGACATCGTATTCATACTTGCGACCCACGAACACAAAAATTGTTCGCTCTCGCCAATGAACTCAAAATAGCAGGCAAACATATCGCTCTTATGAAAGCAATCGAAACCGAAATAACTGGAACATCCCGCACTGGCGGTGACAAAGGGCTAAAAAAGACCTTACCCATAAACGTTGATGGTGCCATTGCCGCCATTGTATCGGATATGGGTTTTGACTGGAAGCTCGGGAAAGCTTTTTTTCTCCTCGGCAGAGTAGCCGGACTTGTCGCTCAAGTCTATGAAGAACAAACCCGCGAAAAGCCAATGCGTCCAATTTGCACAGTTGATGCAGAATACGATGGTCCATGGGAACGCAACTTGCCTGACGATAAGCAGAAATAAAATGGAATTCAAACTCGTAAACATAGATAAACCCACAGATATTAATTTCATACTCGGGCAATCTCATTTCATTAAAACAGTAGAAGACCTTCACGAAACATTGGTATCCAGCACACCGGATATAAAATTCGGTATCGCATTCTGTGAAGCATCGGGGCCAAAACTTGTTAGAATTTCCGGAAACGATAAAAACTTAATTGAATTAGCCAAAACTAACGCAATGAATATAGGAGCAGGGCATTCTTTTATAATATTTCTACAGAATGCTTACCCCATAAATGTCCTTCCTGCAATAAAATCTATCCCGGAAATCTGCACGATATTCTGCGCTACAGCTAACCCCGTACAGGTTATTATTGCGGAAACGCCCCAGGGACACGCAATAATCGGAGTAGTAGATGGCGAATCTCCCGCAGGGATAGAAGACGAAGATGCAGTCAAAACAAGAAAACAATTCCTCAGAAATATAGGATACAAATTATAATACCAATTTCAAACTTTTAAGAAAATATTATGCTTCCCATAATAACTATAGTCGGCAAAGAAAATGTAGGAAAATCTACTCTGTTTAACCGCATTGTTGGCGGAAGAATCGCCATTATGGATTCTACTCCGGGAACTACAAGAGATAGAAATGCTAGAAAAGTTGAAATAGATGACTTTCATTTCTTGTTAGTAGATACAGGCGGGTATCTCCCAAATGACCCTAATACCATTAAAAATAAAGTAAAAGAGCAGGTAGAACTCGCCATCAACTCCTCTACTCTTATACTTTTCGTAGTAGATGCAAAAACAGGCATAACTTCGATAGATTTAGAAATAACAGCATACCTTCGAAAACTAAATAAAAAAGTATTACTCGTTATAAATAAAGTCGATAATAATAAACGAATACCGGAAGTCGCAGAATTTCATAAACTCGGATTCAAATCTTCCATAGAAATATGTGCAATTCAGGGGACAGGCGTATCCGGGCTTACGGAAAAAATAACCGAATATATAGATAAAACACCCTCGTCCGATAATACCCGATTACCCACTTTTGCCATTATCGGCAAGCCTAACGTTGGAAAGTCTACTTACATCAATGCCCTTTTAGACGAAAAAAGAGTTATCGTAGACGAACACCCCGGGACTACCGTTGATACAATAGATGTAACTATGAAGTATGAAGGCAAAGAATTTATACTTGTTGATACGCCCGGACTAAGAAGGAGAACAAAATTTGACTCGCAAATTGAATACTACTCATCCGTCAGAACCGATGCTTCCATACTTAAATGTGATGTCGCCATACTTTTCATTGATGCAAGCGACCAAATTTCCCACCAGGATAAAAGAATTATTAATACCGTTCTCGAATACGGGAAAGGGCTTGTAATAGCCGCAAATAAAACGGACCTTGGTGTTGAATTCAGGGAACACACTATCGAGTATACAAAATTTATTCCCATTACTTACCTATCCGCTTTAACCAAAACTGCTTTATATGAGCCTCTTAAGACAGCATTCACAGTTGCAGAAAATTGCCGTTTAAAACTTACCCGTAAACAATTGAGAGCATTTACTCTTGCATTAAAGTTAATAAAAGTATCCCAGGTAGATATTTCACCGCCTACATTTGCCATCAGGATAATATCCAAGAACAAAAAGCTCACAAACTACAAAACAAGAAAAACGCTTGAAATTCAATTCAGGAAAGAGTTTGGTTTTATCGGGACTCCGATAAAAATAACAATAATATAATCTTAAAGTTATTTTTTTGGAGTCAATCTTGAAAGTATGTTATACTAATTTTATGCGGACAAAAAAGATCTTTCCGTCGCTGAAAAAGAACTTCTATTTCAACAACACCATTTTTCTTACAGGCAAGATTTTGTCTCCTGCTTTTAACTCGCAGAAATAAGTCCCGTTAGCAAACTTTTTGCCGTTCCATTTAACCGTATATTCACCTGCGTTTTTCATGCCCTTGTCAATTGTCGCTACTTTTTCTCCGGATATGTTATATACGGATAAATCTATTTTTACCGGGTTTGGGATAACATAATTTATACTAATTTCTTTATTGAATACGCCGGGCGAAACAAAAAACAATAATCTTTTACGCTTTGTATTTTCAGCCACATTTTGCCGGTTTAAATAAATCGAATTATCGAACTTAAAACTGTCATTAGTTCCAAAAGTTGAAAAGAAATACCATAGTCTGATTACATAAGTTCCGGAATTTAACCCGTAAGTTGAAAATTTGCAGAGCTCGCCATTGTCTACAGGAATCGTTATTTTACCGGTTATCGGGAAAAACGTTGAAGTGTTATTTGCAGATGCATATTCAATCCTATACCCTTCAAAATTAAAGTGGGAGGATGGTCCCTTAACCATATTTGCGCTCCCGCGTATGGAAATGCTATCATTTGTATAAGCCGGTGAAGAAGGATATAAAGCAGATACCAATACCGTTGCCGAATCATAAATCATTATCGGATTAGCAAGAATAGTATTATACAAAACTACGGTTGCCATATTTCTTGCGATTAAATGCCCATTCCCGCTCATCGAAGTTAAAACCATCATAGACATAGAGCTTCCGTCCATAACGGCATCCGTGTAAAGAGTGGTCAGAAAACAGACAAGCAAAGAATCTGACGATGTCCCGATATGTCCCGCAGCACCATCACAGGTCACATTTGTAAACGTAGATTTTGCTGAATCGCTTAAAATACATTCTCCAAAAATTGACCCCTTGATTGAGAGTTGGGTTCCGGCATTAAAATATAAATTCCATGCATTAACCGATGAATTTACAAGGTGATATGTTCTTCCGGGAAGCGGTGCCGTAAAATCACTGTATTTCGAGTAATCTACAAGTCCTGTTATTGTATCGTTTAGCGGGATTTCAAAAATGTTTCCGGCAAAAATTCCATCAATATTGTACAAATCCACGTTGGTACTGTCCATTGTCATAGTGCCAAGCCTGAGCCCGGTAAGACTGTCCAGCACAAAAGAATAGTTTATTCTCTTGCAGGTAGTATCAGGATAAGCAAAATGGTTAATCCATTTATTCGCATTCAAAGAATCTCCGTAAAGTTTTCCCGAAGAACCCCGCGGAAATCCAACCCATACGATTATACTATCTGAATGCGAAATATGAACGCTAGCAGAATCTCCCATAATAACAAATTCTCCCGCTCTATTTGTATGTCTCACATTAATTTTACTATTATGTCCCATTATGCCGAAAGAAACAAACGAATTGTCCATATGCACACTGTCAAATACCAGAGAACCGCCAGTTAAGGTCTTATCTAAACTTCCACCTATACCGGCACCTAACGGTAAGTTAGATGAATTTAACGTTGAATGTTTTATCTCTATTTTTGAAGAGTCTATAGAGAGGAAACCAAACTGGTATACATATTCCTGGGGCATTATTAGCGTGCAACTGTCTATAGAGAATAAAGAATTTTGTGTCGAATATATACAACCTTTTACACAAAGAGAACAACCGCGAACGATAAGCTGTCCATTCCCGATTAAAAAAATATCGTTATTAATTGTAGTATCGTGCGTGATTAAAAAAGATGAATTAATCACCCAATCGCCTTTTTTAAATTTGAGTCCGGCTAAGTCCTTACTGTTTAATGCCATCTGTTTAATAAAAGCGAAAGGACTCGTATGAACAGGCATATTTAATTTTGTCTCAGGCGCTTTTAATCCGATAGTTTTGGAAGCATATTGTTCAATTCCCCGATGCAGCACGTCCAGTTGATTTGCATTCGTAATTCCGCCAAATAAAACAAACAAAAAGGTTATAAAAATCATGGCAATACGTTCTTTCATATTTTTTATTTTTACTCTTTAAGAGGTTTCATATTTTGGGGTTTATTCTTTTTTCTTACAGCGCATTCCTTCCGGGGTATCTTCGAGGATATAACCAGAACTTTCAATTTGTTTTCTTAACGCATCCGACTTTGCCCAGTCTTTACTCTTTCTTGCGTTTTCCCTTTCAGTAATCAACGTTTTAATCTCATCCGGTAATTCTTCTTTTAGAGATTCTCTTTTTTCTTTTATTCTTATACCTAAAACTTTATCAAAATCTAACAATGTGTCATAAATTCTAAACTGCTTTCGTTTATAGGCTTCCTGAATAATCTCCAGAACTACAGCTACTGCCTGCGGAGTATTTAAATCGTCATTTACAGCTTCAAGAAATTTTTCTTCATATACCTTAATCCAATCTTCTTTTCCTTTTATATATTCCTCACTTATTTGAGTAACAAAATTATAAACATATTCTAATGCCGTTTTTGCAGCCGTTAAAGCTTCATCCGTAAAACTCAACTCTGCCCTGTATTTAGCCATCAAAACAAACATTTTAAAAACCATCGGTTCAAATCCCATATTCTTTAAATCCCGTAGTGTATAGAAATTAGCCAGACTTTTGCTCATTTTAGTATCTTTAATCTGTAAGAAATTTGCGTGAACCCAGTAATTAACAAACTTTTTCCCGGTAGCGCCTTCAGATTGAGCTATTTCATTGGTGTGATGAACCGGAATATGGTCTATCCCGCCGGAATGAATATCAAATGTTTCCCCGAGATATTTCATAGACATAGCCGAACACTCAATATGCCATCCCGGGAATCCTCTTCCCCAAGGACTATCCCACTGCATAATATGATTGGGCTGGTTGATTTTCCATAAAGCAAAATCAAACGGATTTTTTTTCTCCGAATCAACTTCTACTCTTGCGCCAGAGTTTTGACCATCAAGATTCAATCGTGCAAGTTTCCCGTAATCCTTGAATTTTGAAGTATCATAGTAAACGGCATTTTTAGTAACATATGCATAACCTTTATTTACAAGTTTTTCTATTAATGCAATCATATCGGATATATGTTCAGTAGCTTTGCACATTAAAGTCGGTTTTTGAATATTCAATTCTTCCATATCCTTGAAAAACGCCTGTGTATAGAACTCTGCGATTTCATAGGGAGTTTTTTTAGTTTTCTGGGCTTCCATATCTATTTTATCTTCTCCTTCGTCTTCATCAGAAGCCAGATGCCCGACATCCGTAATATTCATTATATGGTTAACTTCATAACCATTATATTCTAAAACCCTGCGTAAAGTATCCGTGAAAATATAAGTTCTTAAATTCCCGATATGAGCATAATTATAAACGGTCAATCCACAGGAATAATACCCAACTTTTCCCGCAACTATAGGTTTAAATTCGTCCTTTTGTCGGGTTAACGTATTAAAAAGTTTTAAGCTCATTTTGGAATATATCGTTTTACTCTTGTTTCAACTACCTACTTATTTTCTTCCTGATATTTTTTAATGCCTTCCCGTAGAATTCGCATCGCATCCCGCAACTCTTTTTCTTTCAAAACATACGCTATTCTTGCCTCATTTCTACCCCTGCCCGGCGTAACATAAAACCCTTCGCCCGGGGCAATCATAGTAGTTTTCCCATCCACACTAAAATCCGTGAGCATCCATTGCGTAAATTTCTCCGCATCTTCTACCGGCAACCTGCAAGTCATATAAAATGCACCTTCAGGCAAAGTAGCGAACGCACCCGGAATTTTCTGTATTTCTTCATAAACAACATTTCGACGCAACTCATACTCTTTCATCATCTCCGGTATAATATCATCCATTCTTCCGTACAATTCAACCATTCCCACTTGTTCAATCGTCGGAGGGCAAAGTCTCGACATACTGCATCTCATAACACCTTTTAAAACATCTTCGTTAGTAGAAACTACGCAACCAATTCTTGCTCCGCAAGCGCTAAAACGCTTTGAAACAGAATCAATTACAATTTTATATTCATCTGCCCCCGGCAAATTAAATACGCTTGTATGCTTTCTACCATCAAACAAAAACTCCCGGTAAACTTCATCCGATATTAAATAAATATTATGTTTTTCCGCTATTCTCGCCACACGCATCATTTCATCTTTTGAATATATCGTTCCAGTGGGATTATTAGGCGTGCAAATTATAATTCCTTTTGTCTTTGGTGTTATAAGTTTTTCAATTTCTTCTTCTTCCGGCAAATGGAATCCCCCTTCTACTTTCGTAAGTATGGGGACTAATTTCACTTCTGCTATTGCTGCAAGGGATATATAATTCGCATAACAAGGGTCAGGGATAAGAAACTCATCTCCTTTATCTGCGAGAATTATATAAACAAACAATATTGCTTCAGAGCCGCCTGTAGTTATAGAAACATTTGCTGCCGTTATATTTTTCGCCCCAAACGAATTATAGTAAGTTGCAATTGCTTTTCGTAATGCCAATAAACCATTAGACGGGCCATAAGCAAGGACTTTTTCTCCATATCCCTGTATAGCTCTCCAAAAATACGAAGGGGTTTGTATATCGGGCTGTCCAATATTCAAATGGTAAACTTCTATTCCCCTTGATTTTGCCTCATCTGCACAAGGGATAAGTTTTCTTATAGGAGAAGCCGGTATAACACTTCCTCTATTAGAGATTAATAAGTTTTTGTTCATTTGCGCACCTTATTTCACATTGTTTTTCGTTTATAACCTTAAACTCTATCGGTAAATTAATATGGTCATCTATTACGGTCTCCCCTATCTTAGCAGGAGTGAATACCCAGTTTTTAACTAAAGCCTTTACGTGAGTTTCATCATATGTCATATCCGAAGGTAAAAATTTTACATTCTCCACTTCTCCTTTTTTATTTATATGAAGCCTTAAATTTATTTTACCTTCCGTTCCTTTTAAGCTTGATTCCGAAGCAGGATAATCAGGTAATGTTATACTTTTAACCGTTGGTGCAGTATATATAGCACATATTGGGTCACCTTTACATATAACCTGTAATTCAGCCAAACTTTTAGGTTCAACTCTTATGCTTCTAATTTTATCTCCAACCTGAATTGCCTTTACTTCATCCATTCCCCTGATTATCTGTCCGAAAACCGTATATCTATTTCCGGGGGCATCCAATGATGGTATTGCTTGCAAGCAAACATAAAATTGTGATGAAGCGGAATTCGGGCTCTCTGCTCTTGCCATAGCTACCGTTCCCAAAATATGCCGTTGTGAATTAAATTCGGCTTTAATATTATAACCTGCTCCGCCAGTTCCATTGCCTGCAGGGTCTCCACCTTGCACTAGAAATCCCGGTTCAACACGATGAAACGTTAACCCATCATAAAATTTAAGATTTGCAAGCATAATAAAATTCTTTACCGTATTGGGCGCATCTTCAGGAAAAAATTTCATATAAATCTTGTCCCCATTCCCCATAGTAATAGTAGCTATTTCCGAACCATCTACTTTCAGAGTATCAAGTATTGCTTTCCTCAATTTAGCTGTAATTTTCACTTTTTCAACAGCAAGAGTATCCAAAGACACTCCTTTCCCTACTCTTACAGTAGTTACACTCAAGTCGTTATTTTCTAAAAGTGGTTTCTTAATTAGCTCCTCCGCCCCGACGAAACTTCCACCTATTCCTATTATAAATGCAATGCATGATACCCATATAAATCTTTTCATCTTTCCCCCTATTTCACCTCATATTCTTTCAACCTGTCATAAAGCGAATAATAAAATTTATCCGCAAGTTCAGTATCATCTTCCGTATCTTTCCACGCTTTATATTCAAGATGAAAACTTGTTTTAGTAGTATCCGGCACTTTTTCCATTATTTTCGACTCTTTCTGGCATGGACACCGAATCGCCACACGATAAAGACTGTCACCTAAAATTTCTACGATAACCCTAACTCTTTGCTGTATATTTACAGGTTTATAATCGGCTTCTATATGTCCTTCCGTCTCCTTCGTAATGGAAAACTGTTCCGCAACTATAGAATAAACGGCATTCCGGACCTCTTTATAAGGACACCTGTAAAGAGCAGCTCTCACTTTATAAACGCTATTGTCATAAGTTTTTTTATGAGTTCTTTCCTGTGATAATTTAGAAGAACATCCTAAAAAAGAAACTACTATTCCTATAACCAATAAAACACTTCTTCCCATATTTCTCCTTAAAATACTATATTACTAAATATATTTTACTTACGGTATAAAATTCGTTTTCTCGTCTATCCGCATTATAAAACCGGTTAACAATTTAACTATGTTTTCAATATCATTAAGAGATACAAGTTCTACCGGGCTGTGCATATATCTGTTTGGTATGGAAACGAGTCCCGCTGCCACGCCTTCTTTTGTCAATTGGATTGCATTTGCATCTGTCCCTGTGCCTCTTGGCGCTGCGTCTATCTGGTATGGTATTTTTTCTTTCTTAGCAACATCAACAAGTATTTCAAAAACTTTATGGTTTATATTTGGACCACGTGATATAACAGGACCTTTCCCGATTTTTATATCCCCATTTTTCTCTTCTGTTCCGGGATAATCAGAAGCAAATGTAACGTCTATTGCTATACCTACATCCGGTGATACACGGAAAGCGGAAGTCGTAGCGCCCCTTAAACCAATCTCTTCCTGGACGGTTGCAACCCCAAAAACACTTGATTTTATTTTCTTTTTTGAAAGATTTCTTAAAACCTCTGATACTATAAATGCTCCACCCTTATCGTCAAAACCTCTTGCGACAACTCTATCTTTATTTAATACTTCAAACTCCACTGCCGGAACTGCCGGATCACCGATACTAACCAATTTTTCTGCTTCTGCTTTTGTTTTTACTCCTATATCTATAAACAAATCTCCAATATCGGCTATTTTCTTTCTTTGCTCTTCTTTTAATAAATGAATAGGTGGTCTCCCGATTACACCAAGTATTTTGCCTTTGCTTGTATTAATCCATACTCTTTCGCCAGGTAATAAATGAAGGTCAAATCCACCTATTAAAGAGAAATATATGAATCCATCTTTGTTTATATATTTTACCATATATCCGATTTCATCCATATGCCCGGCAAGCATTATTCTTGGTTTCCCGGTTTTGTTCAGTACTCCCATCGCATTTCCATGAACATCCGTAAATACTTCATCCGTAAATTTCTTAGTTCTGTCTTTCCATATTTTTCGAGCTTCCCCTTCAAAACCTGAAGGGCTGACCGAATTTATAAAACTCCTTAAAAAATCTAAACTCTCTTTTTCCATTTTTCCCCCCTATTTGTCATTCCTGCGAAAGCAGGGATCTAAATCAAAATCCATTTTTACACAAATAATCTTACTGTCAACTAATTTATAAAAAATTTGCATTATATTTAATCTTCTTCTACTGCTCCTACCACTGAATCAACTTTTAATGTGATTATTTTTCCTATTCCTTTTTTTTCAAAATCCAGCCCCACTGCCCTTAAAATCCCTGTTATTTCTTTTGCAACATCAGGAATATCCGTTAAGGCATAAATCATTTTTGAACCCGGTTTGTCTTTCCCGCCCATCTTAAACATTGCAAATATCGGAACTTCTTGAGCAAGAACATCCTTCATTTGCTTTATATCCCCTACAAAAGCAGACTCAACCCCAACTTCTACAAGGCACGAAAGCAAATCGTCAAGCCACTGTTCTTTATGTAGAATTATAATTAATAACCACATTTTTACTTATTATAAACTACTTTTCCCCCTTGAGTTTGCACTTCCAGTGTTTCCGGTAATATATTATCAAATTCTCTTATTATATCCATAATCTTTTCCGGACTGTTTGCTTTTATTAATGCCTGCCGGATAGTATTTGATTTTAATAGCCTTGATACCTTTGCCACGGCTTGCAGATAAGTCTTTCCGACATCTTCCGGTGCCGCAATCATAAAAATTATGTGCACAGGTTTATCGTCCAATGAGCCGTAATCTATTCCTTCCGGGGATATTCCAATTGCAACTTTTAATACTTTTACGCCCGTAATTCTTGCATGGGGAATGGCTATGCCATCACCAATACCCGTTGTTTCTAGTTGTTCCCGGGTTTCAATAGCTTTGATAAAATCTTCCGGATTCGTTAAAAACCCGGTTTTTACAAGAGTATCTGTGAGTTCTTTTATTACTTTGGATTTCTCTTTTTGCTGTAATTTACAATTTATGAATTCAATACCCGTTAACTCCTGCAATAACATAATATCCTCCCCGTTTCTCTAATTAAAATTAAGTAAAGAGGAACTTTTTTATGTAGTAGACTCTATTTTCGACGGGCAGGAGAAGATTGTGGAGCTTTGGCAACATCTTGCTTTGGCGGAATTATCTTATTCTTTCGAGGAATTACAAGCACATAAGAATTTTTAGCTCCGGGTATTGCACCACGAATAAAAAGTAAATTTTTAGATTCGTCAATTTTCACAAGTTTCAGATTAGCAGTAGTTTGATTGTCATTCCCCATTCTTCCCGGTAATGGATGCCCCTTCACCGTCTCTCCAGGTTCTGCCGTTCCTACTGACCCGGGTCTGCGATGAAAC
The DNA here is from genome assembly GCA_028716385.1 of bacterium. Lineage (GTDB taxonomy): Bacteria > Hydrothermota > UBA3073 > JACQXS01 > JAQTXJ01 > JAQTXJ01. The sequence continues at coordinate 246,324 of JAQUPX010000003.1, forward strand.
TTAGAACCATGACCATCAGGTCCGCCTTTCCATCCATATCGTTTCATACCACCCGCAAAACCTTTTCCGATTGAACATCCCGAAACATTCACTTTTTGAGTACCCGAAAAAACCTTTACGCCAAGCTGGCTACCTACTGTCCAATCTTCAGGTGCATTCCTGACTTCATAAAGGACTTGCGTAGGTTTAATATTAAGAGCTTTGAACTCTCCTGCATAAGGTTTGTTAGGATGTTTCTTTTCTCCATACCCTAATACACACGCATTATAGCCTTCTTTCTGCACTGTCTTGCGATAAATTACCGTATTAGGCATCATTTCAACAACACTTACAGGGACAACAGCACCATCTTCTTCAAAAATCTGAGTCATCCCGACTTTCTTTCCCATTATTCTAATCATATTGTCGTTTACTATCTTATACTTACTATTTTGTCAACAAGAATTTCAACTTATTATTAAATATTCTTTAATAAAGCTCGTTTTGTATTTTTAATATCGAGAAAGATAAATCCCTGCTTTCAACTCTCGCGGCACTAAATTTTAATGTTCTAAAGAATACAATGCTATTATGTTATGCATCTACGGGAAACATCTTTTTCATACTATTGGCAAGTCTTTCCTTTCTCATAATATCCTCTTCCGATGGAATTTGCCTAATTACTTCATGCGTCTTGGGGTCTTCAACCTTATAAACCGGAATTTCCCTCCCATTTGAGTGTATTCCCGGAACAACTACATAAAAAGTAGGAGAAGTGTTTATTTCCATTTTATGCCTCCCCTTTATAAACTCCGTGAGCTTTAGTCCCGCATCCTTGCATACTTATATCAGAAGACGGATTACCCCACATTTCCACTTTATAAAATATCAAAAACTTATCTATATTTTTCACTTTAAGATTTTAATACTTTTTTATGTTATGCATCCACGGGAAACATCTTTTTCATACTATTAGCAAGTCTTTCCTTTCTAATAATATCCTCTTCCGATGGAATTTGTCTAATTGTTTCGTGAGTCTTAGGATCCGTAATCTTATAAACCGGAATCTCTCTCCCATTTGAGTGTATTCCAGGAACAACCACATAAAAAGTAGGAGAAGTATTTATTTCCATTTTCCTATCCTCCTTATTTCATTCTTATTTAAACAGATTAAACTTATTGAGAGCTTAAAAATGACTGCATAGATAAATACTGGCTCTGATACTTAGACATCATTTGCTGCATTTGTGCAAGTTGGTTTGTATACGCTGCTACTCGTTTATCTATCCTTGACTGCAGCGATGTAATCCTGTCATCAAGATACTTATCTTTATTTGTTTCGCTTGTTTTACTCTTTTCCACATAGCCACCGCTCTTTACATAATTATCAATATAATCATATATTTTTACTGCCTTACCATTATTAGCCAATTGAAATAATTCTGATACGTTTGAAGATTTATTTGCAAGAGCATTATCAAATTTATTAACATCAGAAATCGAATAATTACCACTTGAATCAGCGGTTATACCTATTTGAGGAAGTTGTTCATAACCGGTATTAGCTACGCCCGATACTATTTGTGACATATATCTTCTCAAATTGGAATATAATGTTCTATAAACAGAATAAGAAGAAAGTGGCCCTTTGTCGTATTCTGCATTTTCCCCATCTTCTCCTTCACCCACCAATTTACGAGTCTTTGTTACGTCATCCAGATAACTAATTACATCATTATATGCGCTAAGAAATGTTTGCACTTCTGATTTTACCGATTCCGTATCGGAACCAACCGTAATCGTTACTGTCGGCGTAGCCTGAACTTTTATCAAATTCAATGTTACGCCTGTAACTGCATCCGCAACCGTATTTGATTGCCTTTCCATAGATTCCGTATTAATGGTAAACTTGGAATTAAGTTCTGATTCGGCATAAACATATCCGCCTTCCGTATCTGATTTTAGAGTTATTCTATTAAGACCTGTAGTATTAGGTGCACCATCACCAATAAGGTTTCCCGTTACATCCTGGAGAGTAACAGTATAATCATTGCCCGTTTCTTCACTCATAATTGTAAGCCTTGATGTATCAGAAGTAGGATGAATCACGGTTGCAGTAACTCCCGAATCTGTATACCCGGAACCACCTGCTGTATCCGTCTTTTGTGTTGTTTTGTTAAGACCGGTAGTGTTATGCGAACTATTCCCGACAAGATTTCCTGTCACATCCTCAAGAGTAACGGTATAATCATTACCCGTTTCTTTACTCATAACCGTAATTCTTGATGTACTTGAAGTTGGATGAGTCACCGTCGCAGTAACTCTAGAATCTGCCGCATTTATAGCCGCTACCATATTATCCATAATTGTATCGTTTGTATCACTCGCAGAAACAGCTACAGAAATATCACTACTTGCAACACCTTCCACCAACACTTTAAATTTATATGTCCCGGCATCCTCAGTCGCTTCTCCATACGCTTCGTCGCCATCTAAATCCAAATCTTCCCATATATCCGTCTCCGTACTTGTAAATCTATCTGATGCCTGAGTTGAACTCTGGGCTGTATTTATGGCAGTTGCCATATTTGTTAGAATTGTTTCGTTTGTATCACTCGCGGAAACACTTACTGCAATATTAGGGCTTGCAACACCTTCCGTAAGCACATTAAATTTATATGTCCCCGCACCTAAACTTAAATTTCCCCATATATCTGTTGTTGTGTTTGTAAATTTATCTGATATCTGGATTGAATTTTTAGCTAATTGGGAAATAGTCGTATTATATTTTCCCAATGCGGCACTACTATCAACAGATGCGGTAAGAACCGTATCATCTGAAGAAGTTGCCGATTTACTATTGAAAAAATTGGTTGTTGTCGTTGTATTTTTAATGTTCGCTGCCTGACTTTTTAATGTATTTAATTTAGAAAGTAAAGTTGATAAAACCGAATTTGTAGACTGGATTATTGATTTTTTAGCCCTTAATAGCGTGAGAGGTTCTTCGAGCTTTGTCCTGTAAGTTTGAATCATCGCACTTAGAGAACTTGAAATCGAACTACTTGATGTTGTTGCCATTTTTTTCTTTTATCCCAATTTTTTCATTATGTCAATTTTTTAAAGTCCTTCGCTAAATTTCTGAAGATTAAAAGCTTTGACCCATGACTCTTTAAGTCCTTGCAATATATGCATTGGTTCGCCAAAATGTCCTTTTCTTGCTTCCATCATAGCATATTGATAAAGTCTGAAAAGTCTTGCCGGTATTTCTCCATGGTCAAAATTTAACGAATCTATGAGTTCCGCTATTACTTCCAAAACTCTTCCTTTATCTTTGGCTATACATGCCGATACTCCTATATCATATAATTTTACTATTAATTCTTCTTTTGATAACCCCAAAATTTCTTCTTTAACAAAAGTATTTGACGCGACACTTGGCATTTCTCTCATTTTATCTCCTTTATTTCTCTCCGTTGATCAAAAAAACAATGCTACAGGGGAAGAAGAAACCTTCAACACCTGTAGCAATTGTTTTATTGTTTTTCATTACTGTCCTAGTAATCCGAGTACGAATGAAGGCGCTGTATTCGCCTGTGCAAGTCCGGCTACTGCCGCTTGCTGTAATATCGTGTATTTCGTTATTGCTAACTGTTCTTCGGCCTCGTCAGCGTTCATTATTCTCGAGTATGTCGCCCAAACATCGGTTTCATGCTCTGCAATTCTCGCTTCTTTTATTGAAAGCCGCTCTTCATAAGTTCCGATGATATTAACAGCGGACTTATCTACTTTTGCTACAGCGGTTATAAGTGAAGCAAGTAATGAAGCTGCTGCCGTTATAGTAGAAACACTCATTGTAGTAATAGACGCAACTCCCGTTAACTGCTTGAAAGTTAATCCACTTGCCAAGCCGTGAACCGTAAATGAGAGTTTGCTTGTGCCTGCATCGCTTGTCGGGCCAACCCAAACCGATCTATTGGCTGAGTAACTACCCTTCAAAAGATGCAAACCTCTATACTGAGTCTGTTCTACCGTCTGGTCTATTTCCCTTGCAAGGCCCTTGAGTTCAAGTAGCACATTGGCTCTATCATCTGCTGATAATAAATCCGATGCTGCTTGTTCGCAAAGAGTTGACATCTGTACGAGCGTGTCTTTAATAGCTACTGCTCCTGTTTCCGCAGTAGAAAAAAGATTTGATGTATCCTGCACATTTTTTAATGCACGATTCCATCTTGCTGCTGTCCCCTCTAATTCCTTTGCAATGGAATATTCCGCCGGTCCTTCTCCCACTGAGTTTAACCGCTTGCCTGTGGCAAGTCTGAGTTGGTGAATACCCAGTTCTCGGTTAACGTTATTCAGTGCATTTGCTGCATTCATCGCGCCTATATTGGTGCGAATTCTTGCTAAGTCTCCGTATGGCATTTATATTTCCATCACCTCCTGAATTGATTATCGCCTACTTTCTCCAAAACTTTAGAAAAAAATTAAAAATTCTTAATTTATTTTTTTATGCACGGGGACAAACAACCGAAAACATATATATAGAGTTGATTTAAGGGAATATGAGCAGTTTTATAAACTTAGCGGCTTTACATAGGCAATTCTGTTATCCGTGTTAATTTCTTAGATACTCTTCTTTTTTCTTTCCGGATATTCTGATATACTCTCTGTTACCGATTTTCCGATTAACAAATATACGATTAACGAATCCGTTTCTCTATCCTCTTCACTTTCGTAAATACCTCCACCGCCTTATTTTCATTCCCGGACTTCTGGTAACAAATGGCAAGGTTTTTTAATGCCGGAACAAATTCGGAATTCAATTCAAGAGCTCTCTCAAACTGATATATAGCTTTATCATAAGCCCCTTTTAACATATGCCCAAATCCAAGTTTATTATAAACATCACAAGTCTTTTGCCCCAACAGAATTGCTTTTTCAAAACAATCACATGTCTCATCAACATTTAGAGTTTTCAATAACAAGTCTCCCAATAAAACATATAAAACCGGATTATCAGGTTGAATACTTATTGCACCTCTATAAGATTCCATTGCTTTTTCTAATTCGTTCTGCTGGGTATAAATCCTGCTTAATTTTAGATACGGCACAACATAATTTTTATCCGTCTCTATTGTCTTTTTATAATAGAACATCGCTTTATCCTTTAATCCCGCAGATTCATAAACTTCCCCGAGCATTTCATATATTACCTGCGGTGTCATTTCCATATAAAACAACCTGCGTTGGATAAGCTGACATTTCTTTAACGCAATTTTTAATTCCCTTACCGCATCATCATATTCTCCTTTTAATGCATAAGAATGGGCAGCATGAACGTTAAACATACATTCTTTGGGATATAATTTCATTGATTTGTTACACCATTCAAGCGCCTTATCCGGTTCTTTTTTCCCATTATAAGCATCTATAATGTATATATGTGCAAATAACCTAAAATGCGGATACGGGATATCCGAATTAATAACTTTACGAAAATGCTTAATCGCCGAACTCTCGTATCCCATTGCATGATATTTTGAAGCAAGATAGAAATTAACAACCGGCGAATCAGGTTCTCTTTTATGCCATTCCCTTAGTATCTTTATGCGCCCTCTTTTCTTTTTTAATTCTCCTGAAAGATACCCAACATGATATATAAAGATATCCGTGATTTTTACCTTAAAATTATGCTTACGAATGGATTCTTCTATGTCATTATGAATTATCCCACTATAACAAATCCCGGGAACGTTCTTAAAAAGTCTTATTAATATGTTTACGTCAAAAGCCGGGGAATTGGCTATGAAAAAATTTCTTGTGCTAATCGTATATGCATCGTATTCGGGTTTCTCTAGCAATGCCTTTATTTTATTTCTATTGTCTTCATCTATATATTCATCCGCATCTATAATAAGTATCCATTCTTTTGTTGCATATTTTAATGATTCGTTTCGCGCCGCCGAAAAATCATCGCACCATTTGAAATAATATGTTTTCGCCCCGTAACTTTTTGCAACTTCTACCGTTTTATCGCTCGAACCCGTATCTACTATTATTATCTCATCCGCTAAATCCTTAAAACTATCCAGACACCTTGGTAAATTTTTCTCCTCATTCTTCACTATCATACATAATGATACACTTTGTCTTTCCATATAAATTCCCCTTACTTATTATTCTTTAAATACCCACTTATACTCCTCATTTGTCATTCCCGCGTAAGCGGGAATCCAGTATTTTTGCTATTTTATTCTCTTATTAAATCTTCTACAAGTTTATTAACAACTTTTAACTGTTTTTCCGATGAATAATGTTTATCAATAAATTCTCTATATTCTACTGATTTATAATCTTTAGAAAACACCAACTTTCTGCATTCTTCGGGCGTCTCGAATAAATACTTCTCGGGATAAATCTCATTCGCTCCCGGGAAATAATGAATAATGGGTTTTATTCCCCTTGCCATAGCTTCCATTATTCCCATCCCCTGGCTTTCCCTGATACTCGTGGAAATAATAAAGTTTTTATCTTCCAACCAGTCATTTACATCTTTTATAACCCCATAAAAAGTTACTTTCTTTTCTAAATTCCACAATTTAATAATATGTTTAATATAATCTTTTATTTCAAGCGTAAGAGGAGTGCCATCGTCAAAATCCCCGGCAATATGCAAGTTATATTTTGGCTCTTTATTTATTATCTCTTTAAAACATTGTAATAATAAAGGAATATTCTTCACGGGACGGGAACTGCCTATAAATGCAATATTGTATCCCTGTTTTCTATTCTTAAAAACAAATTTATCCATATCTACCCCGTTGGGAATAACTGCCGTTTCAACTCTTTCTTCAAGAAAAGGCACTAATGTTTTTGTCCTTTCCCTTATATGGTCTGCAACAAAAATCAACCTATCAACTCCTCCCCATCTTACTTTTGAAGGCGTCCCGACATAAGCTTCATAACTATGCAATCTGCAAATAACTTTACATACTTTAGGTCTCTGGGTTACATACGCTAAAATAGGTTTACACCACTCAAACCAGGAAACATCACTCCATTCCATAATATCGTATAATTCTTCCACTGTCTTCCCGGAAAACACTTTTGTTTCATACTTTTCAGATAAAATCTTGATAATTGGTTCTACGAAACAAGATTCCCCGGAATCAGCAATAAAAGCAATTCTTGGCTTCCCTGATTCGTTTTTAATACTCATTTTATGTATGATAAATTAAAATATGACATTGTAAAGTATAAAAATTATTTTCCATACACAATTCTATCTGTTTATACTTCTGAACGGAGTATAGCGAAATGAATAATCCTTCCATTGATTTTTTTTGGGGAGTCGGTCAATTCTTATGTTTATTAATAACACTTCGTGGATAAAAATTTTTAATCCAAAATCTCTAATCTAAGAATTAATAACCCACACCCCGGAGGGGCGAGAAATTCCAAGTTAAAATGTTTTCTCAGTATCCCTATGTATATTTGTCCTTTGTGGTGAGATTGTTCTTTCTTTCTAAATTTAAAAGGCATATTCCATACAATCGTCAAGATTCTTCACCCAACTTCCTTTCCACCCCAATTCTTGCAGACCTTCAACCAATATGCTCTTAATACCCCTTAGATTTTTCACCGGCACCAATTCCCTAAAATATTTCCCTTCAGGTATTCTGATTATTTCCTCTATGTTCGATACCGCTCCGGAAACAAGAGGTAGTATTTTCTTTGTAATGGTTGTGTCTTGAGCAACCCTGAAAAGCCATTTTGTATAAGGAACGGGAAGTTGTTCGGCATAGCAGGATATTTTGAATACGCTTTCCAATACTTTGCCGATAGATATTATTGATGTGTACGTATCGCCATTTCTTGGTGCCATTACCAGGCTTCCTGCCTTTGAAAGAATGTACCTTCCGATTTCCGGTTTGAGTTTCTGCTCGGCAACTTTTCTCGGATACTTTTTGCATTTATTTTTTAGAACGGAAAAATCTTTATATTGCCCGACAAGAATCTTGCTTTCCTTAATAAGCCAGATTATCGGGTCTTTCCAGTTTTCTACGTTCTTTCTCAAGTCTCCAATATCTTTGAAAGTAAAGTGTGCTTCCGCATCTCCCCTATCAACAAATATCTGTCCGGTCTTTCTGTATATATCTTTGTCTTTGGCATTAAGTTTTTCTTTTTTCCCGATAATCCAGATGTCAAGGTCAGACCAACTATCCATATATCCTGCAGCTCTGCTCCCCACAAGCAGTGCTACGGAGTCATTTCCAAGTTTCTTATGAAAACCCAACGCCTGCTCTAAAAACTTATGTTCGGATTTTTTAATCAAATCACAATCAAAAATATTCATATTTATCCCCATAATTCCATTTTATCTAATGATATATTTATCGTAGGAATAACAAAAGTCAACCCCAAATTATTTTTTTGTTATCTGCGAAAATCTGCGTTTAAAAATTCTTTTCTATTAGCTGTTTTTTTCTCGTGTTAATCTTGTATTAATCCTATTCTTATTTTTTGTATTTTTATTTTAATCTTGTGAAAATCTGTATAATCTCGTGGTTTCAATTTCGTGTTTTTCTTTGTATTTTCGTACTTTCGTGATAAATTCTTTCTGTTGTTTGTATTCCGTTACAACAAGTTACTATAAATCTCTATCAATTACTACTGGTTACTATTTTCTTTTATTATTGACAACTTACTTATGCTATACTACCTTATCGCATTATAATAATGGCAAAAAATATCTAAACTTTATCAATAAAAAGGAGTCAAAATGTCTATTTTAGTTATTGGTTCGGTAGCCCTTGATACTATCGAAACGCCTTTCGGCAAACGTAAAGACATACTCGGCGGGTCTGCAACTTATTTCTCTTACAGCGCAAGCTTTTTTACCGGTGTAAACCTTGTCGCCGTTATCGGTGACGATTTCCCCAAAAAACACATCGGGCTTCTGAAATCCCGCGGAATCAACCTTGACGGGTTAAAAGTGATAAAAAATGGCAAGACTTTTCGTTGGAGCGGTTCTTATAAGTATGATATGAACGAAGCCACTACCCATTCTACCGATCTCAATGTTTTCGAAACGTTCAACCCTCAAATTCCCGAACGTTATAAAAACAGCGAATATGTTCTCCTTGCAAACATTGACCCCGACCTCCAGCTTAATGTTTTATCGCAGGTAAAGAAACCGAAACTCATCGCTGCAGATTCAATGAACCTTTGGATAAACACAAAGAAACCTTCCTTAATGAAACTGCTGAAAAAAATAGATATATTTATTATCAATGAGGGCGAGGCGCGCTTGTTTACGAAACAGCCCAGCCTGATTAAAGCAGGAAGAATGATTCTTGGTTACGGTCCAAAACACGTCGTTGTAAAAAAAGGCGAACATGGGTGTCTTCTTTTTTCAAAGAACGGTTTCTTTTCTGCTCCTGCGTATCCGATTGAAGACATTTTTGATCCGACCGGTGCCGGAGACACTTTTGCCGGTGGCTTTATCGGATATCTTGCCAAACTGAATAAAACACACACCGAACACGATTTGAGAAAAGCCATAGTTTACGGAAGCGTAATGGCATCTTTTAATGTTGAAAGTTTTTCTCTCGAAAGACTGAAAAAGCTGACCGACAAAGAAATTCAAGCTCGGTATAAACAATTCAAAGAATTCACACACATAAAATAAACATATACGATTTTAGATTTTCCAGCAGAGCTGGATAACCAGCCCTAGAAGATTCAAGGGCTGGTAATAGAGTGTGGATTTTGGAGAGAACAGAATTATAAATAGCTTTAATAACTAAAAATGAGGAATCTTATCTATATAGTTTTTATTTTTTTCTTTTGTGGATGTGTCTCTTCACATAGTTCATTGAAACAAAAAGATTTTGATTCCATCAAGAAATGCGCTTGTGTTAATATACTTAAAGAACCAAAAATCTCCTGCACTGTTAACACTCCCGTTAGTGTATTAGGAAGCGATTTAATAAACGCCCCGTCAACTTTTGCAGGTACCAATGATACTAAAAAAGAAATAAGTAAATTACTGGATAATTTTAATATGGATAAATTATTTTCCTTTAAAATGTATGAGTCGTTTTCTACAGAAGCTCATTTGTCATTGGTCCCTCCCGATAGTACGGATACCCTGTCCTGGATAAAAAAAATTAAGTCATCTCCGACGGAGGAAACTGTTTATAATTACCCGTTCCAAAAAGGAAATGTTTATACTCCTTTTCTAAAAGAAAAATTTGATTGTGTGCTGGAGACTATTATTAATTCATATGAATTAGAAAGAACAGTCCGTTATGAAATAGATAAAATAAAAGTAACTCCGAACATAAAAATTAAACTTAAAGTTACTGCCAGATTGGTTCGTATTAAGGATAGTAAAATTTTATGGACGACAAATGTTTATACGATATTGGATAATTCTTGCGAATACGATAAATTAATAGCCGATGGAGGTGTTGAATTACGAAAAAAATTGGTAGAAACAGCCGACATTTCTGTAAATAAATTGCTTGAAAAATTTTTAGTTAAATGAAAAACTTTTTAATAATTCCATTGCTCTTTGTTTTTTTAGTTGTCCCGGTAAATGTATTTTCTCAAAAAGACTCTACAATGATTTTGCAGGATTCTGCCTCCGAGGCATTAATAAAATGTCCTGTCTGCGATTATAAGAATAAAAGTAAAAATATTTATTGTCAGGTATGTGGAGTATTACTAAGGTCGGAAGAGAAAAGAGATTCTTTAAAAAGTACTTTCTCTGCCCAAAATATACTTAAAAATGATACGGCTTACAAGAAAAAGGAAAAATATATTGGATTTAAAATATATACCCCTATGGAAAAAGAAGTTTTTATGCAATGTGGAAATCCTTTGCCATGGGCTTATGGGGTGGGTGGAATTATTAGTTTTGAAAAACTAAATGAGCGTAGAATGGGATGGGGGTCCGATGTGGGATATTATTTCACATCAAATAATGTAATAGTCACTGTTTATAATTCTGCAACAGGAAACATACTCGGGTATGTTAACGCTGAATATGGATATTACGGTATGAAGACAAATACTTATTATAAATGGAAAGGGATGAGGATGCCTTTCTGGGTATCTGTGGGTTTACCTGTGTGGGTGGGAGAGTTTTTTGCAAGTATAGAAGAACTTAAAACATACGAGGACTTATGTATTGTAGGTGTTGGCGGAGATATTTCCGTAGGCGCAGATATTAATCCTAAAAATAAAGTTTTTCTCAGCCCCGAATTAAAAGTTCAATTAATTCCTTCTTTTTTTAGCGAAGAAGGAAAATTCCATAGGACTTTTTTATTAAGCATCCAGATGTTGTTAGGTTTGAATTTTAAATTTTGAACTTACGTTTTAACTTGATGTTTCCTTGTAACTTGCTACGTATGGTGTGTATACATATGTCATTTACGTCTATCTGCAGTTAAATTTTTTCTCTGTATTAATCCTGTAAATCCTGCTTGCCTACAGGTTTGTTTGGTAGGTCTTAATTTCATTTTTTAGCTGTTTTTCTGTTTGTTTTATCTCGTCCAGTCTCTTACTTGGACTTTGCATCGCAAGAGCATTAGTCCAAGTTATCCCGCAAAGCGGGGTTCAAATCCCTGTTGAATTTTTCTGTATTCTGTTCTTTTGTTTTTCTTTTCTACGAAAATCCCTGCCTGTCGGCAGGCAAGTGTGTTCAAAAATTCTTTGTTATCTGTGCTCTCTGCTTTTATCCTCTATGCCCGGAGTTTGTCCCGCTTATTTAGTGCGAATATTTTTATTGACTTTTCTTAAAATAGCATTAGAAAATATATTACATTATGGGAGTAACGGCAATTGTAGGTGCTAACTGGGGCGATGAAGGCAAAGGCAAGATTACGGATTATCTGGCAGAACAGTCGGATATTGTTGTACGTTTCCAGGGTGGCAATAATGCCGGACATACAATAATTAACGATTACGGGAAGTTTGCGCTTCACCTGCTCCCATCAGGGGTGTTTTATTCACATATTACCAATATCCTTGGACCCGGGGTTGCATTAAATATACCCTTTTTCCTGGAAGAGTTAAGCAATTTAGTTGCTCGTGGAGTTCCTGCTCCTTCTATACGAATATCAAACCGTGCTCAGGTAATTCTTCCATATCATATATCTTTGGATGAATATGAAGAGGAAAGGCTTGCTGACCAACAATTCGGTTCTACAAAATGCGGCATTGCTCCTTTTTATTCTGATAAATACTTGAAAGTCGGCATACAGGTAGCGGATTTATTTAATGAAAAGTATCTTAGAAACAGACTTGAAAAATCATTAGTCATTAAGAATATTCTTTTCGAACATCTATATAATAAACCTAAAATTTCTATTGATGAACTGCTTCCCGTTTTACTAAAAGATGGAGAACGTATTAAACCTTACGTATGCGATACGGTATCTTTATTGCAGAATGCATTAAAAGAAAATAAAAAAATTCTTCTGGAAGGCCAACTTGGCACACTGCGTGACCCGGACCACGGTATTTATCCATATTCTACGTCTTCATCTCCACTCGCCGGATTTGGTTCAATAGGAGCAGGCGTTCCTCCTTATTCAATTACCAGAATTATTGCTGTGGTAAAAGCTTACTCTAGTTGTGTTGGTGCGGGACCGTTTGTTTCAGAAATTTTCGATGAGTCAGCGAATGAACTTCGTGAAAGAGGAGGCTCCTCCGGCGAATATGGTGCGACAACCGGCCGCCCTCGAAGAGTCGGATGGTTTGATGTAGTCGCCACCCGATACGGCTGTCTTATGCAGGGAGCAACGGAAATCGCCTTGAGTTTGCTGGATGTCCTGAGTTATCTTGATGAAATTCCTATTTGCATGAGTTATGATATAAATGGCAGTATTACCGGGGATTTCCCTTTATCCGTACAACTTGATAAAGCAAAACCTGTTCTTAAAAAAATGCCCGGGTGGAAAACTGATATTTCAGGTGTTCGTTCATTTGAGGAACTACCTAAAAATGCAAAAACTTATGTAGAAAATATTGAAAAATTAATAGAAATCCCCGTGAAATGGATATCCGTTGGTCCCAAGAGAAATGCTATGATTAAAAGATAACCTCTATTCTGTTCAATTACTCATTATACCCAATAATAAAAATAAAATTTCTATTTTTCGTGCTAATCTTTGGCTAATATCTTCTATGTTTTTTTGTTATCTTCGAAAGTCCCTGCCTGCCGTCAGGCAGGTGCGTCCATCTGCGGTTAAAATTTCTTTAATCTGTTTATTTGTTTGTTCTCTGAGTTCTCTGTGGTTAATCTTTCTGTTTAGTGGTTTCGTGCTTTTGTGGCAGATCTTCTTGCAGGTTATTTATGTCTTATTGCCTAATGTCCTATCCAACGAATATATAAACGCCAGTATCTGTGCTACTACCGGGTATAACTCTTCCGGGATGTAATCCCCGATGTCGAGTTTCATCAACATAGAAATCAATTCCTTATCCTCATATATCGTAATGCCTTGCTCCTTTGCGATTTCAATGATTTTTTCGGCAAGTATCCCGCTTCCTTTTGCTACTACTAACGGTGCCCTGTCTTGAGAGTGTTCGTATTTTAATGCAACGGCTTTATTTAAAGGCTTATCTTTCATTAAGCGAGCGCCTCCCATCCTGTTCGGCTTAGTGTCTCTTTATTCATCTGTTTTGTCTTTGTTTGCACCGAAATTGCAGGACTCCAGTCAATATCCTTGATAGCCTGTTCCAGTTTACGAATGTCCGATTTTATGTGAGAACTTGCTTCCGGCGTTTCTGCGCACATAACGATGTTTACTTTCTTTTTGTCCGATTCTTTATTCGTATACAACATGGTTTCCACGACTCCGAGGTTTTCCGTTTCCGTGGAAAAATAAAATTCTTCCGACTTTCCCCCGCCCGGTTTTGTTTTTTTGTTCCCGAATCTTATTATATAACTATTATCGGCTATGTTGATTGGAATGGCAAACTTCTCTTCCCAGTCCGGGTTATTGTCTTGCGCGGGAATGTTTTCTTTCGTGGAGGTTGATTTTTCTATGTTTTTGTCTATGGGTTTTTCCAGTATTTCCAGTATGAGCGGTATAGTGTTCTCACGGCTTTTAACCCATAGTTTTAGTTTTTCGCCTTGTTTGAATTTTAAAGAAGTTTCGGCGATTAAGTCGTTATCAAGTAATTTTATGGCTACTTTATTATTCCCGAGTATTTTTGTAACTGTTGCATATATGATACTATCTGCTTTTAATGCAGGAATGGAGATGGTTTTTTGCCCTCCTACAGCAGATAGAATTTTTAGAAGAGACAAATTAGTAGCGTTAATATTCATTTTTTGTCCAGCTTTGCTATATTTTTCTTTCTGTTTTCACAGGAAAGTAAGTATGCTAATATAAATACGCTTTGTCAATTTTTTCCCTGCCGGACTCCTAGTCTTCTTTGTAGATTATGTTTGGCAGGTGTGTCCAAACTTTTCTTTATTACTTCACTAATACAATTTTTCCTGTCTTGGTAAAATTGTCTGCTTTTAAACGGTAAAGATAAATACCCGCGCTTTGTGATTTAGTGTTCCATTGAATCTTCTTATTTCCCACAGTTTCTACCGCATTTACTAAAGTATTTATTTTCTTCCCGGCAATGTCATATATCTCTAACTTTACACTCATCTCTATAGGCAAAGCAAATTCTATCGTAACAATTTGTGAATAAGGTTTAGCATAAGTCTTAACGATTAATTTGTTATTTGTTAAATCATTTGCCGTTTCTTCCACGCTTGACGGACAAAATGTATGTTTCAATGGCACTTGAGCAAGCCATGTATTGTGCCAAATCCAACTGGGAAGTTCTTTTCTCGGAACGGTAAGGTCGTCGTTAATGTTGGTAATGTGATAGTTATATTCATTCATTAGGTTTCTTAAATCTTTCCATCCTGTGGAACTCAATGCTCCGAATCCATAAACTCCATAAATAGCGACTAATTCGCTGTGCCCGTCATTGTTTATATCCGCTACGCCCGGAAATTCATACGCCGTGCGCGAAGAAAATTGAGTATTACGATAAAAAGGATTTCCGCTGCCGTCAGGATGTTTACCATCAGCCCCATTGAATACTTCAAGAAAATTTCCACACCATGCCGCCACTCTGAGATTATCCTCTATCTCCCAGATAAACGCTCCTTCCGCGGAACCACCCCATATGTTGTCATACGCCGGTTCTTGCCATACCATATCTATCCCTGTTCTGGCTACATTCTCCCGAACACAATACAATCTTTGCGTAGACGTATCTGTCAAACCTTTTGCATAAGAAAACATAAGCATTTCCGGCAGAGAATCAGGAAGAAAATCAAGGTCTGCAATTGCTATGGCAGACCGCACGCCATATCCAATCGGTGTCACTCGCGCACCCCATTTTAGACTGCCGTCTTTTTCAAAGCAAAATATGCTGTCTCCCCCTGAAGAAACAATCTCCGGCTCACAATCGCTATTCAAATCTGCAATGCTTATTTCACCGCCTACGCCAACACTATCGGATTCCCAACGCAAACTGCCGTCAGTCCCATTTAAACAGAAAATCCTGCCCTTGCTCGTTGTGAGAATTGCAGGCGCAAGCGTAGTATCTATTCTTTCAATAACGGGAGTTGTAACGCCTGCCAGAGTATCTCCAACAAAATATGTCCATTTTATACTGCCGTTACTGTTAAGACAAAATAGAATTCCGCGAGGACTTCCAAATAATATTTCAGGGTCTCCCGTAGTATCTACATTTGCTATGGCAGGTGAGCCTCCATAACGTGAAGCCGACCCCATAGGAAAACTCCATTTTAAACTGCCGGTGGCAGCATTTAAACAGTAAAGTTTTATCCCTTCATTCGCAACTACAACCGATGCCGTATCACTGTTGTCTATTATAGCCACTGCAGGCGAACAAAAATTCATATAAGAAGGGCTTCCCATAAAATATGACCATCTCAAAGTTCCGGTGCTGTTTAGAGAATAAATTTTTCCTATATTATCCGTAAACATAATTTCGCAAAGACTGTCGCCGCTTACATCCGCAATAGCCGGGCTGGAAAGTGTTATTGCCCAACTGTCATAAGACCACAACGTATCCGGACTTCCCCAGTTAGCTTGCAATTGAGAAGCAAAAAACAATACACAGAAAAACATAAACCCTTTTTTCATCTTACCTCCGACGAAATTTAAAACAGCAACTGTTTTTGTCATCGTTTTTATTAATTATTATCAGCTTACAATATATTTAAAATGGAAATAGAAAAAGTCAAGAGGCAAAATGTTTTTCCGAAATATTTAATTTTATAATTTTTTTCATCTGTTTATCCCTTAACCCTAAAACTTTTTTGTTCTTCAAGTTTATTCGTGCCCTTAGTCTGTTACTGTTTTTTAATCTCTCGGAGTTACTTCTCTGTTCGGTTTGTACCGTCTAGGATTATCCCGCAAAAAGCTTTAAATTCTCTTTCAGGTATAATTTCTGTTTGCTGTCAAGTAATTCGGTGTTTATTGAAAATACTAACACGCTGTTTGTACACTTTTCTCTTAATTTTTCTAACCAACTTGCTGTTTTCTTCCACCCGTTAACCATTATAATTTCATTAAGACAATCCACAAGTATTACAGCCGTTTTTGTTTTCTTTATGAAATCTAAAATCGTGGAACTCATAAATTCAATATCTTTATACCCAATTGTATCTTTTTCGCTTCCCTTAAAAGTTATATGGATTATAGGGGTATATAATATTTTATATTCCTCTCTTATTTTTTCAGCCGGGAATTTACTAAAACATAAGCCGGGTATTCCGTGTGAAATCTGATCTATAAATACTTTATAAGCCCTGTTGGAATTTTCTTCTTTTGTGAAATAAATAGTCCCTTTTTCTAATTTAAACATTAAAGGAGCAGACGTATCGTTTTCTTTTACGGGACTAATAAATAATTTATACCTAAAAATAGAATAGAAAGTGCTGCCCGCCCATACTATGGTAATTCCCGTTCCAAGTTCAGGTAGGAGAATACCATATAAAGGAAAAACAACATTGGATAATGTCCCTATTAACCATGCGGTTGTGTATCCCAAAAGTATAGGTCTGACCTGTTTTTTCTCTGGCGGAGTTCCTTTTCTTAATATATAAAGGAATAAAGAAACCGCAAAAAGATATAGAATTGTATAATAACTGCTATACGTCCATGCAAATTTTCCCGGGAGACTTGTATACCCCCAGTACATTTTTACCGCTTCGTTTATATAGATTGAGTCTGTGAATAAAAACAAATATAAAAACAAAAGTGGCGGCAAATACAAAAATAAGTATGTAAAAATATTTTTCAGGTATTTTTCCTTTCTTGCAAAAATTATTGCAAAATGAAGATAAAAACTCATCATAAAACACCAACCGGGACCTCCGAATTTTATCCATAAAAAAGCTGTTTCCTGCGTATCGGAAATTCTGTGTCCGAATTCACTTATTCCCCATATTGCAAAAGAAAAAGCCGTTAGCGCAAAAAGTTTATTTAATAGTTTTTTCGGGCTTTTGCAACATACATATAATCCAAGTATAAGATTAAGAAGTCCCGCAACAAGAGAACATAATGCCCAAATATTCATTTAATTAAATAATATCAACCTTTCTGTCCGCTCAGTACTCTAAAATCGTGCTTATCCCGCGAAAAACCTCAAATTCTCTTTCAGGTATAATCTTTGCTTTTTATCCAGTAATTCGGTATTTATTGAAAATAATAATACACTGTTTGTACACTTTTCTTTTAATCTTTCTAACCAGCATAATGTTTTTTCCCACCCGTTAATCATTATAATTTCATTAAGACAATCCACAAGTATCACGGCCGTTTTTGTTTTCTCTATGAAATCTAAAATCGTGGAACTTATAAATTCAATGTCTTTATACCCAATCGTATCTTTTTCTCTTCCCTTGAAAGTTACATGGATTATAGGAGTGTATAATATTTTGTACTCCTCTCTTATTTTTTTAGCCGGGAATTTACTAAAACATAAACCGGGTATTCCGTGCGAAACCTGGTCTATAAATACTTTATAAGCCCTGTTGGAATTTTCTCCTTTTGTGAAATAAACAGTTCCTTTTTCTAAATTAAATATTAAAGGGATAGATGTTTCGTCCTCTTTTACCGGGATAATAAATAATTTATACTTTAAAATAGAATAAAAAGCTCCCGTTGCTGTGGTTAGAGCAATAATTGTTCCAAGTTCAGGAATAAGAATGCCATGCCAAGGAAAGATAACGTTTGACAGTGTCCCGATTATTAATGTAGCTGTATATCCCCAAAGCATAGGTATTACCTGTTTTTTTTCAATAGTAGTGCCATACTTTAATACTTGAATGAATAAATAGATTCCCCAAAAGTAGGAAATCGTATAATAAGCGGTATATACCCAGATGAATTTTCCCGGGAGACTTGTATATCCCCAGTACATTTTTGTCGCTTCATTTATATAGATTAAGTCGGTGCTTAAAAATAAATGTAAGAATAAAAGACAGGGCGCATATAAAATTATGTAAGCGGAAACCTTCTTTAAATAATTAGTTTTTCGTGCAAATAATAATGCAAAGTGGATGTAAAAACCTACCATAAAGCACCAACCGAACCCGCCTGCTTTTATCCATAAAAGAGCTGTTTCCGGGGTATTGGCAATTCTGTGCCCAAATTCACTTATTCCCCATATTGCAAGGGAAAGTGCAAATAGTGCAAAAATTCTGTTTAATGGATGCCGGGGATTTTTACAATACACATATAACCCCAGAGTAAGATTAATTAGCCCCGTAATAAGAGAACATAATGCCCAAATATTCATTTAATTAAAGAATTTCTTAAACATAGAGTCGTTCTTATCGTTCAAGTATGATAATATAAATACGCTTTGTCAATTTTTTTTACTTAGAGTTTGCGACATAGGAGCATTATAGGAAGCTCTTAGAACTTTAGTTTTTAGAGATGCCTATCCTGAGGGACTCTAAGTTATCCAGCTCAACCGGATTACGGATTTATTAGTTCCTTGCCTGCTGCTCTAGAGGGAAGCGTTAGCGACATCTCAACCAAGCGAGATTATCCAGTTTTGCGATACTATAATCTTTGTAGTTTAAAGTCTGTTTTTTTATCCGTGTGAATCCGTGTCCGTTATCCGTGGCTACAATTCCTCTTTTGTGTCTTTTTTCTCTGGGGTGAATTTCCCTTCTCTCTTTCTCTGCAAGAATTCCGCTGTAGGTCGGAAAGGACTACAATAGCGTTCCATCTTCTTTCTTAGAGGATAAAAAACTTGACATATTGCTATATATAGAGAAATTTAGGATAATATTCATTCTAAATAAAAAAATGAAATAGTAAGGAGGCAAAATGAATAACTATAAATGTATGTTAATCGTTTTTGCATTGTCTGTTTCTGCAGTCTATGGAAGCAGATGGAGCTATACAAACGACCTTATCGTAGGAAACTCAGGGTTTGAGTGTGCCGGATTGCCTGACGGAAGAGTAATGATAATGGGCGGATTAAACGAAAGCGGTTATTACCAAACCTTCATCCCTGCAACAGGAAAATGGACAAGAACGGCTCTACCTGCAAGCTCTAGTCATGACATGGCTATTTTACTTTATAATGGTAAAATGTTGTATTTATCCGGATCGAATTTCTGGTTTTTCCAGCCGGATAGCAATAATTGGCGCAGCGCAGGCGTAAGTCTCCCAAGCTGGAGCAGTTGGAATTGCTATACAATGTTAAAAGATGGACGGGTGCTTATCATTTATAATGGACAGAATTGCCAACTCTATGATTATAGCTCTAATACTGTGAGTGCGACCGGATCAACCAGCGTAATACACGGCACGGCAGTGGAAGTCCTCCTGCCAAACGGAAAGGTCCTTCTATCGGGTGGACAGGCAGTAGGTATTAAAACATGCGAACTATATGATCCGGCATTGGGCTTATGGAGCCTCACGGATCCTATGAAATTTAACAGAACAACACATGTAGGCGTTCTTCTTCCGCCCCCCTGGGATAAAGTGTTAATGACCGGGAAACACGAGCCAACCGAACTATATGATCTGATGTCAGAAACATGGAGCTCGACGGATACTATGGAAGAACCGGAGGCAACCATAGAAGCGCTGGCATTATTGCCAAACGGAAAAGCTTTGGTAGCAGGAGGATCCGACTTGAAAACTTGCAGGCTCTTTGACCCGGACGCGGAACAATGGACTACCGTAGACCTTATGAACATCGCAAGAGACCATTTCTCTTTATCAATATTATATACGGGAAAAATATTGGCAATGGGAAGTCAAACGTCCGGCTACCCCACACAATGCGAAATATACGATCCCTCCAATGGATTCTGGCAAACAAAGGCAGAAACACTTAACACTGCCCGTCAGTATGCCACAACTACGATTTTACCCATAAAACATACGGCTAACTGTTCGACAAACGTTCTTATAAGCGGTGGTGAAAATACAGGCGGTACAGCGCTTAGTTCTTGCGAATTGTATAATTATAAAAATGGAATAATAGCAGTTACAGGCTCCCTCAATACTGCCAGAACTCATCATACAACTGTCTTGCTTGCATCAACAACGGGAGAAGTCCTTGCCGCAGGAGGCAAAAATACGGTTGCTTTAAGTTCCTGTGAAATATTCGACCAGACAACACAAGTGTGGAATTCAACGGGCGCAATGGCAGCGGCAAGATTTGACCATAGCGCAACGTTACTCGGAGACGGAAGAGTTTTGGTAACGGGAGGAGAAGGAGCAGGTTATTTAAATACTTGCGAGGTATTTAACAGTGGAGCATGGTCATCGGCAGGAACAATGACAACGGCAAGAGCAAGACACAATGCGATAATATTACTTAATGGAAATATAATGGTAATCGGTGGAGAAACAACGGGAGGCGTACCGACAGCTACCTGTGAAATCTGGAATGGTACAGACTGGACAACGGTACCGGCAGCATCAATGTCTACGGCACGAAGTTTACATACGGCAACATTATTACAATCGGGCAAAGTATTGGTAGTCGGAGGAAGAGGAGCAGGCGGAACGGCATTAAACAGTTGTGAAATATATGACCCGGATCTAAATACGTGGACTGCGGAGACAAATTTGAATACCGCAAGATACGGACATAATACGATTTTTCTTTATTCGGGGATTGTGTTAGTTACTGGTGGAACGGATGGGACGAATTATTTTGCATCATCCGAATTATGGGACCCGGCAGCAGAGTTGGACAGGGCAACGGGAAAACACGGTTGGAAAGTATCTGCTAATCTAGGAACGGGAAGAGCATATCATTCGTCAATTCTTGTGCCGTACCTGAAACCTTATGTTTATACAATAGGTGGATCTAACGGAGGAGGGGCGCTAAGTTCTGTTGAGCAATATGATATAGGGCTTGGTTACCAGAGTATATGGCAGTCAACAATAACAAATTATAAATCGGTTACACAAATATCGTCTACTATGAATATGTCAGGAACGCTATTACGCGGAGTATCCGAAGCAGACGGAGGAAACTACTGTCATGTCGCATCTAATGACCATCCGATTATATCGCTTGTACGCGCAGGAGGAGGAAACTGGCAGGGAAACGGCGGAGGAGAAATAATGCTTATGCCGCATAGTACATCCTGGGACAGCGCACATACAAATGTCGTAGGATTACCAACGGTATCGGGATATTACAGGTTATGGTCAATAGTAAACGGGATTCCTTGTAAATGGGATTGGAACTGCAGTGCAGGAAAAGAAGAGGGGAATCCGGGATTAAAGGTAATGGGGTTACAAATATATCCCAATCCTGCTACTACACAAACGGGTGTTAATTTTAAGTTATTAGGGGGCAGCGGAGAACAGGCTGTTAGCTTGCAAATATATGACTTAACGGGAAGGCTAGTTAAGAAGTTGTTAATTTCTTCTAAGCAAGGGGGATCCGATTCAAAAGGGAGTTTTACTGCTATCTGGGATGGAATAAATAATGACGGCAAAAAAGTAAAAAGCGGAATTTATTTCTATTCTATCAAATGTAAAGATTCGGAATATAAAGGGAAATTTGCTATTTTGAAATAGAATAGAAGTAGAGAACTGAAAATTATTTACCTTATAACTGTAAGTTTTTTGGTAGTTTTTGTTCCGTTTGCATTTAGAGTCAGAAAATAAACTCCTGCTTTTAGTTCTTTTGCATTGAGGGCTGTGGTATAAGTGCCCGCAGGTTTTTGTTCGTTGATAAGGGTTTTGAATAAAAAACAATATCCGGAATAACGCCTAAAGTTTTTACCTTAGTATAAGGATTTTCCTTGAAGATATAAAGTTCTCCGTCTGGATTTTCACAAAATAAATCCCGGAAGATACCTTATTTCCTGAGACATTTTTAAAATCCCATCTTGTCTTATAATTTCCGGCATCTCTTTTCATATCAACTAGTGTCTTTATTAATCCACCGGTGCAGTCATATATTTTCAACTTTAAATTCGAAGCATAAGGCAAACCATAATAAATGTCTATCCCTGAACTAAAAGAAGTAACAATACCGGAGGAAAGGCCTAAATTAAAGGTCAGGCAGGTAGAAGCTTCACTAATCCCAATCATTCCCGTCCACGGACTATAATCGACATAATTAGATACTGCATCTCCGGTCCCTGGTCCTACCCCGGAAGGTCCGGTAGAATCACCCCACCAGTTGTTTTCGGCATTGACGGTTACTAAAGAATAAGCATTATAAACTCCGTCATCAGTATTATCCATAATCGTATTATAATTTATAATCGGAGTAGCCGAATCTGAACAATAAATCCCGGAACCGTTATTTGTGATTATGTTATTCATAATTAACGCCGGGGATTTATATATATCAATTCCATAAGAAGTATGTCTTATAATTGAGTTAGTAATTTTGCAAGTATCAGTATTATATCCCAAATATATACCACAATATCCATATTCAATCCTACAATAATCAAACACTGAGGTCTTTCTACTATAGTCAATCTTAATGCTTTGCCAATCTCCTGCTTGAGGCGAAGAACCGGCTGAAGTGAAAATAATGCTGTCGTTAATAGTTCCCTCTGCAATAATAGCTCCTGTCACTTCTATACCGGAGTAGCCATCAGCAATAAAGTTTACTGTTGTCCCGGGTTCTATAGTTAAAGTAGCGCCTGTATCTACGACATCCGTAGTAGTTCTAATAAAGAATGGTAAATTCTTCCCCCATGTCCCGCTTTTTGTCATAGTCCCGCCTTGGATTCCAATTCCATCATACATATTGCCGGAAGCAGTATTCCCCGAAATAGTCGGAATACAGCTCATATCCATATTAATTGCAAAACTGCCGTTGTTAGTAATGCTGTTATTAGTGATAGTTGGTTCGCAGGAGTTATAAATATTAATCCCATATGAGGTATTGTCCGTAATCGTATTATTGGAGATAATCGGGGATGAATACCATTCTACACCAATCCCGTGCGCTGAACTTTTCCGTATAATACAATTAGTAATTTCACAAAAACCCGTTATACTATTAAAATAATTTCCGACTAAAACGCTTGCATCTCCCCAACTCCCGCCGTATTCAACTATACAATAATCCATTATTGAATGAGTTGTGTCCCTGAAAAAAATGCACTGCCAGTCCCCGCTGTCCGGAGATACTCGATTTGATGTAAATAAAATATTGGCTGATGAATTTCCGTCAGCTATAAAAGTCCCTAAAATACTTATATTGCACCAGCCGTCAAATCTTACTTCTACCCCGGGTTCTACTGTTAATATGGAATCTTCAGGAACGGTTATGTTCCCCTTTACTATGTAAGGACTGCCTGACAGGCTCCATACTCCGGATTCATTCCCGGTTACGTCAGTAGCAGATGCATTGCCACAAAAGGCAAACATTAACATTCCTGCAATTAAAATATTGAAATTTTTCATCTTTCCCCCTTACTTGGAGTCTCTGATCCGCCTGAGGCAGAAGGATTACTCCAAGTTACCCTGCATATTCATTGTGCAGGGTAGCAAAATCCTATATACTATACTAAACAACTAATTGATGCCCTCAGAATCTATATTTGTCAATCTCTTTATGAATTAAAAATCCAGTGTCGGCAAACTATTCAATGGGAGAGATGTCAAACTCTAAATTACTATTCTTTTCTATTCTTGTTAATCCATATTCGTTATCCGTGGTAGAAAGCTCTTTGGAAATAGCCTTTAGATTTTCTTATCCAGCTTGCAGGTTATCCTGAAGGAAGTGAAAGACAATTTTTTTGTTTATCTGCGGTTTATCTGCGTCCAAAAATTCTCTGTTCCCTTTCTACTGTTTACTCTCTACTTCTTGCTGAGCTGTATACCCTTTCTTTCTCAGGTTAAGAACAAGTTCTACTTCGCCTTTCCCTATGTTGAGTTTTTTAGCTATTTCTTCCTGTGTATTCCCTGCATCCCTCAATTCATAAATACTTTTATGAAAATCCCTGGGGTCGGGCTGAGATATTTTTTTACCTTTGATATCTTTGGAAAGAGAGGCAAGCGTGTTTTCTATCTTACTCATAGCTTTGACTAAAGTATCCTGGGCCGTTTGTTCCTGTACGCGAAATTGTCTTTCTGGAGACGGGTTTTGCCTTTCCACAGTCTGTGGAGGCTCAGTTTTTTTATACGATGGAACATCCTGCCCCGGTGACAATACTTGTGGTGTTGCTACCGGCTTTGTTAGCTTTGGAGTATTAGAGTGTCTTCCTATCTGCGAGGCAAGCAAAACAATGATAATAAATAAAAAAATTGCAATAACAACAAGTAGCATTCTTGTCGAATTATAATTAGCTGAATTTCTTAATGCAATGTTTTCTTTCCTTTCTATCCGTGTTCCCATATCATTCACCTTCTGGTTCAACATTTCTGTCTGCATTGCAATGCTGTCTATTTTTTCTTCCATATTTCCCACATAAACTCTATCCAAAGTATCTTTCCCGGAACTACTAAAAGGCGATAAAGCTTTTATTTCCTTGAATTCTTTTAACTCGGAGTTGTAAAGACTAAATTGATTCTCTATTTTGTTTACTTTGTTTGTTATGTTTTGAACTTCCCGTCCTATGCCCCTTGTGGTATCAATTACATATCTTTTTAACCGCGTTTCTATAATTTGTTTCTCTATAATTAATGTATCTAATTTCTGATTGGGTTTAGGTGCCTCTGCTGTGACAGTAGATACCATAGACAATAAAATTGCGATTAATATATAAAAATACAAAGCAGGATTAATAATTTTATGCGCTAATATCAATGATTTTTCCTTTTTCATTTTCTTCCTCTCCTTCTTGATTATTGGTAGATAGATTTTGGTTCTCGTTAGATTGGTTTTGGTTTCCTTTTTTCTTCTTCTTTGCCTCTGCTTCTTGTTTATCGTCTTCACTTACTTTTTTTGCTTTGTCGGATTCCTTTTCTTCCTTTACTACAAGATGCTCTAATTGGTGGGCAAATTTGTTTTCGTCTTCTGCTTTTTTTACTTTATGAGCATCCGGCGTAGTTGCAGCAGGAACCATGCTCACATCGGTTATCGGTTGTACCATATATTTATTTTCGTTCCCTTAAGAATTTTTCTTTAATACTTTTTTTAAGTATAAAATAATTTCTGTATGTAGTTGACATACTCTTGACTCCGATAAATCCAGCGTTTTCGCTATTTCTTTGTAAGTTAAATCTTCATAATAATAGAGAGTTATCAATAATCTCGATTTCTCCGGCAACCCATTTAGCATTTTGAGAAGATTTTCCTTTCTTTCTTCATCCTGAACAACGGAAAGTAATCCCGGTTCTTTACTTGCAATGGAGTCTTCATTGCTTATCCCGTCTTCATCCTGGGATAAATCAAAACTAATCAATTGCGGTGTTCTCGTCTCTTCTAATAGTTTATGAAATTTTTCTTTTGTTGTGCCCAGTTCATTTATCACTTCTTCTTCTGTCGGCATTCTGTGCAGTTTTTCGGATAATTTCGAATATGTTGTTTCAAGAGTCCTGATTTTTTCCTCTGTACCTGCAGATTTCCAGTCCAAAGCTCTGAAGCCGTCAAGTATTGTTCCTCTTATACGATAGAACGCATAAGTTTTGAATTTAACTCCTTTTGTTGGGTCGTAACTATCGATCGCTTTAATTAAGCCTATTATTCCCTGGGATATTACGTCTTCTATATCTATGGCAGTTGGTAGATACAAGGCGAATCTATTTGCTACCCAACGAACAAAAGGAATCCATTTCTTTATTTCTTCTTCTTTTGCTTTAGGAGTTTGTGCCGCCTTGTATTGTGAAATAGCATTATTATGTTTCGGCATTTGCGTCAATCTACCTCAACAGGTTCGTCATTTTGGATTTTATTTATAAGAATATTGGAAGGGCGAAATTGGGGAATCTTATTTTCTTTTATTTCCATAGAATCCTGTAATCCCGGTATATAATACTTTCTTCCTTTTCTTATTTTATTCCTAAATAGACCAAATCCCTGTATTCTAACTTCTTCATCCTTACCAAGAGTATCTGTAATAGTCAAGAGGATTTTTTCTGTTATCTCAATACTTTTTTTTTTAGACACTTCAAGAGAAGAGGATATTGTAGAGGCAAGCTCTTTTTTGCTGGTTTTTTTTGTCTGTACTGATGACTTCGTGGTTGGCTTATCTTCCTGCTCGGCAGGTAATACACCTGAGATGGACTGCTCGATAGGCAGGGCAGAAACTTCCGTTATTCTTTCAAATAAACTTTTCGCTCCTTCTTGTCTGCTTTTTAATGCCTTTATCCCGTTTGCAATCTTTTTGATACACACGGATGCTCTGGAATATGGTTTAGCTGTTATAAATGGTCTCTGGGATTCCACTGCTTCGCCGACTGCAGGGTCTTCATATACAAACCCAAAATTTTCTATTTCAAGTTTCAGAAATTTAGATGTTAATAATCCTATTCGTTCCACCGTATCGGTCGCCTGCTTTTCACTTTTTACCCTGTTTACGATTATTTTTATGCTGGGTGAGTTTTTGTTCATAGTTACAACTTTTATCGTTGCATAAGCATCTGCAAGGGAAGTTAATTCAGGGGTCGTTATGATCACGACCTCATCCGAAACTAAAAGAAAATCTCTTACATTTTTTGATATCCCGGCAGCTGTGTCTATGAATATAAAATCAAATTCGTTTTCTAATTCCGTAAATGCTTTTATAAATTTATTGCTTTTTTCACTGTCTAAATCTGCAAGCTCCTCTATACCACTTGCTGCAGGTATTATTTTTAAATTACATGGCCCGTTTACTATTATATCTTTTAATTCTTTATTCCCTAAAATTACGTCTTTTATGTTGAAATCCGGGGATATTCCAAATAATAAATCTACATTTGCAAGAGATAGGTCGGCATCAAGTAATAATATGTTAAGTCCTTCGTTGGCAAGACAAACTGCTATATTTACTGCAATATTTGTTTTGCCTACGCCACCTTTACCTGACGTAAAACCAATGATTTTAGGTCCGTTTACAATTTCCCTCAGTTTGCTTGCCTGATCCGTCATTTTATTTTTCCCACCTTTCTTTTAACTCCCAGATATGAGATATTATCTTTGAACTGTTTGCTCGTTCTATATCATCTGGTATGGATTGTCCCGTTGTTAGATATGAAATTGGTTTTTTGGATAAAAAAGGCGATTCTAATAATGTGCCGAAAGACGAAGTCTCATCCAATTTTGTGAAAACTAATTTTCCCGGACATAAAACATCGTAGTTTTTTATAATGTCTGCAATGTCTTTAGTTTTCGTAGTAAGCGAGATAACAAGATGTATCTCATCGGGTTTTATAAGATTGAAAAATGTGCAAAGTTCGGATATGTATTTTTCGTTCTTTTGACTGCTTCCGGCGGTGTCTATGAAAATAACGTCCATATCTTTAAACTTTTCTAAAGAATTAGGAAAATCCATAGCCGAAAAAACTACCTCTATAGGAATGTCTACTATTTTAGCAAAAGTATTAAGTTGCTCAACCGCCGCAAGCCTATATGTATCAATCGTAATTAAAGCCACTTTTAGCTTATCGTATATGGTAAAATTACTTGCAATTTTTGCTATTGTTGTTGTCTTCCCTGTCCCGGTTGGGCCAATAAAGGCTATTAAATACGGAACATTCCGCTTTGTAACTGATTGTGATGGTGAAGATGTTTTCTCTCCGCCTGATGCGGACTTGCCATTAGATTTACCTGATGCGGGCTCGACAGACAGGTAATCTAAAATAGGTTTTAGAGATATAGGAGAACTAGAAATTAGAGAGGAAAGTAAAGATTTAATACTCTCTTCGGAGGAAGAAGTCCCGGTCGATTTGTCCATAGAAGGTAATAAATTTAGCTTGCTATTAATTAAATTAGTAATAATTGAGGCGGTGTCTGCTTGAATACCTGAAGCAACTAATTTATTAAAGAGTGGTGGAAAATTTACTGCCTCAGAACATTGAATAAGAGAAGACAGGTCGGATACTTGCTTCCCAAACGAATGGATTTGATTCTTAAGTTCGGATAATTGGGATTCAACATTAGATAACTGCCCGCTGTCGGGTACGTTTTTCCCATTTTGACGAGAGTCAGGCGAAAAACCTGCAAATTTTGAAGGAGTGTCCGTATTAAATGCGTAATCGCCACCGGCTTGCCTGCCGTTAGGCATGGAACGGGATGTCCCATTAGAATTATCTTGTCCATTGACAGAGATGTTTTTCCCTCCTGCTTGCTCGTTAGGCAGGGAGACATTCGTATCTGCTTTTACTCCGGGTAAATCTGTGGCTGCAAGCATTTCTATTTCTTCCGTGTCTTCTATTCTATTTGTAGCAAGTATAACTGCATCCGGACCAAGGTCTTGTTTGACCATTTCGATTCCTTCTTTAATACTTTTTGCTCTATATTTCTTTATGTTCAAGCTGTCACCTCCCTGCCGTTAGGCAGGTCCCGCTATAGCGGGATTAATTTCTCCTAATGAATTTATTGGTACTCTTGAATCAAGTTCCGAAAAAGATAAAACTACTAAATTGGGAAAAATAGGCGTTATAAGTTTCCTTAAATAATTTCGTAATCTCGGCGAAGATATAATGATTGGTTGGTAGTTCTGTAAAGCAAGTTTTTCTATCCATTTTGATATTTCAATAAATAATGATTGGGCAAGCTTTGGCTCAATAGAAAAACCTGAATCTGTATGATTCTTCTCGATTGAATCTAAAATAAGTTGTTCGAATCTGGGCTCTATTGAAACACAATTGATTTTACCATTGGAATCTTTATATTGTTGAGAAATATTACGCTTAAGCGCCTGACGGGTAAATTCGGTAAGCTGGTCAATGTCTTTAGTTACCGGAGCATAATCTGCAAGTGCCTCAAGAATGGTAACGGTGTCTCGGATAGATATCCTTTCCGCAAGTAGGTTTTGGAAGACTTTCTGGATGTCGCCGATTTTCATTATGTTTGGAATAAGTTCGTTCACAACTGCCGGATGGGTTTCTTTTGCCCTATCAATAATTACTTGAGCTTCTTGTCTGCCGAGAAGCTCGTTAGCATATGATTTTATGGTCTCCTGGAGATGCGTCGTAACAACAACCGAAGGCTCAACTATCGTATATCCAAGCGCTTCGGCTCTGTTTCGTTCCTTCCTTGTAATCCAGTAAGCAGGTAAATTAAATACCGGCTCTGTCGTTTCTTCCTCATCTAATTTCTGTTTGGCAGAACCCGGGTTCATAGCAAGTAACCCTTGCAAAAATACTTTACCTTTTGCAATTTCAGTCCCTTTGACTTTAATAACATATTCTTCAGGTTGAAGTTCAAGATTGTCTCTAATACGCACAGGAGGGACAACAAACCCCAATTCAGAGGCAATTCTTTTCCGCAAAAAGCCGATCCTGTCAAGCAAATCGCCTCCCTTTTCTTTATCCACTAAATTGATATTGCCGTAGCCAAGCTCTATTTCAATCGGGTCAATTCGTAATGTTTTGTTCCAGTCTTCTACTTCTTCTGCCTTACCGGTAGATAGCGTCGGCTTATTCGATACCTCTGTAGTCGTACTTTTTTGAATTAAATAACCAATGCCGCCAATAAGCGCGGAAAGAAAAAAGAATGGGAAAAAAGGAAAACCGGGCACTATCGCACAAACAAATAACGCACCCGACACAATAAATAAAACCTTAGAGTTAACAAGCATTTGAGAAATTATATCTCTGCCAAGGTCAGACTCCGATGCCATCCTTGTAACAAGAATACCGGATGCAGTAGCGATTATGATAGCAGGTATTTGAGCAACAAGTCCGTCTCCGATAGTAAGAATAGTATAAATGCCAACGGCAGATTGAGCCGGCATATGTCTTTGAAATATTCCTATACATAAACCACCGACAATGTTAATAGCCGTAATAAGTAAGCCGGCAACAGCATCTCCTCTGATAAATTTAGATGCTCCGTCCATAGCTCCGTAAAAGTCGGTTTCTCTGCGAATCTCAATCCTTCTCTCTTTTGCTTCTGTTTCGGTAATTAAGCCGGTGTTAAGGTCTGCATCTATGGCCATTTGCTTCCCGGGCATACCGTCCAATGTGAATCTTGCCGCAACTTCAGCAATTCTTGTCGCACCTTGCGTAATTACGACAAATTGAATTATTATTATGATGATAAAAATTACTACCCCGACAATATAATTTCCTCCTACAACAAAATTTCCGAAAGCGTATATAACTTTCCCTCCATCTGCATTCAAAAGAATGGAACGAGTAACTGCCACATTCAATCCAAGCCTTAAAAGTGTGGTGAGAAGCAAAATAGAAGGAAAAGAAGCGATATCCAGCGGTTTATGGATATACATAGTCGATACGATAAGCAAAAGAGAAAAAGCAATGTTGAAAATTATGAAAATATCAATAATAAAAGTGGGAAGCGGGACGATAAGAATGGCTATAATAGTAAGAACACCGATTGCAACAACAATAGTGCCTTGTTTCGCAAGCCTTTCCGTAAAAAGATTATTCATAATTTAATTATAACTCAATCCGCCTCAGGCGGTTCTCTTCATATTTATCCATTTAAGACGCACTAATTTTATCTCCGTCATGGCGTGATGTTACATTTTTTAATTTATAGACATACGCTATAATTTCTGCAACTGCCTGGTATAATTTAACCGGAATTTGGTCACCTATATCGCAAGTAGTAAATAACAACCTCGCAAGCGGCTTGTTTTCAATAATAGGAATATCGTGTTTGTTCGCAATCTCTCTGATTTTCTTGGCTACGTCGCCGCCACCTTTTGCAACTACAACCGGTGCCGAATCTTTAGGCTGGTCATATCGTATCGCAATGGCTATTTTTGTCGGGTTTGTTATAATAACGGTTGCCTTAGGAACTTCCTGCATCATTCTCTGTCTTGCTAGTTCTCGTTGTTTTGCCCTAATCCTGCTCTTGATTTCAGGAGGCCCTTCCATTTGCCTCATCTCTTCTTTTACTTCCTGGGATGTCATCCTTATGCTTTTTTCATAATTCCATTTCTGGAAAATATAGTCCGATACCGCTATGACTAAAAATACAAGAATTGTATTAAGAATTAGTTTGAACAGCGTTGCAGCTAAAAAACTTGACTGGGCTTCGGCAGAAGAATTGGTAAGCGATAATATTGGAGCGATGATTCCTTTTATACCAAGGAAAATGACGATTCCAATGAGGAATAATTTCAATAAAGACTTAAGTAAAGTAAAATAAGCATTGGGGCTAAATAAGTTCTTGGCACCCTGAGCCGGATTTATTGCTCCCCACTTAACGGCAAGCGCTTCAGGTGCATATACCCATCCACCAAGAATGAGCGAACCAATGATATCAACGAGAATAAGAACCGCAAAAAAAGGAATAAAGAAAGGTAATAAATTTTTCATAGAAAAAGTGATTATAGATAAAGTAGTCTTTTCATTGAGAGACATAAGCATTCCACTGCCGAAAAAATATTTTGTTATGTTTGCAATCCCTCCTGCAAGTTTTCCTCCAATAATAGGAAATAAAAATAAACTAACAATTAGAAGCAAAACGGTACTCGTTTCCGTGCTTCTTGGCACATTACCTTTTTGCCTCTCTTTGCCGCGACGCATACCGGTCGCCGGTAGTGTTCTGTCTTCGTCCATAATTTATTACCTTTGTCTGTTTCTCATTTTTTAAGACCTGAATAAATTGTATATAGTTGGTTCTAATTTATAAATCATCTTTGTAATTGTTATAGCTATGTAAGGTAACGATACTGCCATAAGCCATAGCCCGACAGCAATACTAAGTGGAATTGAAGCCATAAGAATATCAAATTCAGGAATAGCCCGCGCAATAAGCCCAAGAGAAATCGAAATTAGCAATAAAATACCTATAATGGGTGCACCTATTTCAAATCCTACCCTGAAAATACTGCTGCCTGTAGCAATAAATTGTTCCATAAAAGAATTGCTTATCGAAAAAGTCCCGAGAGGTAGTAATTTGAAAGTTTGCCTTACCGCATTTAGAACGATAAGATGCCCGTTTACACAAAGGAAAAGCATCATAGCAAATAAATAGTTAAATTGAGCGATAACGGGTATTTCTATTCCAAAAGTAGGGTCAACCATTTCTGCTAACCACATCCCCATTTGAAATCCCATAATGGAACCTGCTAATTGCACACCCATAAAAATGAAAAGTACTACCGAACCAATAGCTACACCTATTAATATTTCTCTTGAGATAATAAGAATTAATGTAATAATAGAATCCGGATTTGGTACTTCTATATTTAAAACAGGCGTAAGTAAAAAGGCAATACATAAGGCAAGCGTTATCTTTCCGGTGGCAGGGAAACCCCTGTCCCCAAGAATAGGAGAAGTGATAATAACGCCAAGCGTTCTGAAAAATATAAAAATACCTTTCATAAGAGTTATCTCTAATATCATAATTATTTAATTAGATGGTCCATCTGGGCGAACATCCTTGCTGTAAATTCTACCAGCTTTGTTAACATCCATGGCATAGTAAAATACATTACAGCGCCTACTGCCAGTATTTTAGGCACGAACGATAATGTCATTTCTTTTATTGCAGTAACCGCTTGAAAAATAGATATAAGAACTCCTATCACTAATCCTGCAAGTAACATAGGTAAAGATAAAACAAGCGTTGTAATTAAAGTATCCTTGAAAATAGCAATTGCCATTCCTTGATCCATAGTTATCTTAAGTTATCTAAAACTTGTAATTAAAGATTTTACGATTAAATCCCAACCATTAACAAGAATGAATAATAATAATTTTAAAGGCGCTGAAATCATCATAGGTGGCACCATAAACATCCCCATAGATAGCAATATGGATGCTAAAACTAAATCTATGATTAAAAAAGGCAAGTATATTAAAAAACCCATCTCAAATGAAATTCTTAATTCGGAAGTAATAAACGCCGGCATAATTGTAGTAAATGGAATTTCCGCTACGGTTGTTGGCTTTTTTCCCTCCGCAAAATGAACGAATAATGCTAAATCTTCTTCCCTTACTTGCTTTAACATAAAAGTGCGGAGTGGAGCAATGCCTCTATCTATAGCTTCTTTTGAAGAAATATCTTTGTTTATATAAGGAGTAATTGCATCGTTATACATCGTTTCAAAAGTAGGTTTCATTATGTAAAAAGTCATAAATAATGCAAGCGCTATCAATACCTGGTTCGGAGGTACTGATCGGGTCGTTAAGGCGTTTCGTAGCATTGAAAAAACAATTATTATACGGGTGAAGGAAGTAAGCGTTAAAAGTAAAAAAGGAATCAACGGAATAAGCGTCAACGCTATCGCAATTTGTATCGGTGGAGTGAAATCATCAAAACTAACTGCTTTTGCTGCTAAAAGTGGTTGCGCTATGAACAGTAAAAAAATAAATAAAACAGGTGCTAATATAGACGAATAATGAGGATAAGAAAGAATCTTGTTTTGCATCCACCGCCATGGTGAGACGTTCCATTTTAATAACCTGACTGCCGTCAGGCAAGTTAATTTTTTCATTTTTATCCTAATAATCCGGACCCCTTCTTTTCCGCCTCAGGTGGAGTCCCCCCTGATGTGTCTTTTTTCACGCTGGAAGTGGACTTGCCTCTTAAAGTAAATCCCTTTAAGTATTGGGCAAATATCCCTTCTTTTGAGCCTTCTTTAAGGGATTTTATTGTGGATGGTTCTTTTATTTCTGATAATATGTTTATGTTGTCTCCGCTTACCCCTAATATAAGTATCCGCTCAGGAACCTCAACTACATAAATAGCTTGTTTTGAGTTCAGTGCGGATTTCGCGATTACATTAATAATTTTTTCGTCCCCGGTTTTTCCAAATAATCCGTTTTTGCTGGAAAATTTGCGCATAAGCCATATAATTATGAACATTATACCGATTACAATAATGAGACTCCCAATAGCTCTGAAAATCATCCCGGAAAATGAAACTATACCATTGGTCGGAACAATTAAAGTTTTATATACGGGCGCAACAGAGGAATCACTTATAATCTGTCTGCCGGTAGCCCCCCCTGAGGCGGACTGGTTTAATATAAAAAATATTAAATTATTCATTTTTTTCTCTCTCTTGCCGCCGAAGCGGGATGTCTCATTCTAATTGCCATACTTATTTCCCCAGTTGTTGAATTCTTTCTTCCGGGTTTATAAGAGCTGTTATGCGAACTCCAAATCTTTCTTCAATAACTATGATTTCGCCCCTGGCAAATATTCTGTTGTTAATTAAAATATCTACTGTCCCACCCGCGATACTATCCAGTTCTACGATTGAACCTGGACCGGTATTTAAAAGTTCCTGTATGGACATACTCGTTTTCCCAAGTCTGACGGAAACTTCCATCGGAACATCTAAAATGCCCTCAATATTAGATACTTTGGGTGGCATACCTTCTTCCGGAGCAACTTCTTCAAATTTCGCTTTTTTCGCAGTTACTTTTTTCTCTGGCGATGTAGCAATCTTCTCTTCCGGAACGTTATCTTCTTTTGGACACAT
The DNA here is from genome assembly GCA_028716385.1 of bacterium. Classification (GTDB taxonomy): domain Bacteria; phylum Hydrothermota; class UBA3073; order JACQXS01; family JAQTXJ01; genus JAQTXJ01. Next base: position 281,374 of record JAQUPX010000003.1, read on the forward strand.
TTTCTTACCTCCTTTTATATGGATTCGTAATTTTAGATGCCATTCTCATTTTATAAACTCCCGGTTTACCAAACCATTTCTTTTTATCTTCTACATAAACAACTATTTCACTGTCTGTATGAAGGTTTAACGGTATTATATCCCCTGCTTTCAATTCCAATAAATCAGAAACGTGGATGCTTGACCGTCCAAGTTCTACAAAAACATTGACTCTTACATGCATTAATATTTGTTTGATTTTTTCCTGGAGTTCAACATTGACGGTTTTTCTCGTTGCACGATCGTGAGTTATAACATCGGCAATGAGAGCCCTTGCAACTTCTGTAGAATATGCAAGCCGCAGAGACATAGTAATATCGTCAAGTGTTAAGGAAAAAGAGACACTAAGAATGGGAGCGGTAGATTCCGGAGGGGCGATAGTTAATGGGTTGGTTTGCTGAGATACTACTTTTGCAGATACTGCAACATATTTTCCCCATGCTTTTTCAAGGTCAGTAAGTAATGTTCTGGCAATTTTAGGCATAGCTGCGCGTTCAATAATGGTTATGTCAGGTGGATTTTTTGCGATTCTTCCGTTTCCTCCAAATTCCATATCTACGAGCGTGTGGACAAACGAGGGGGATATTTCCATAAATACATCCCCAACCGCAGGGTCAAGTTTGAACATAAGAATGTAAGTAGGATTAGATGCCGAAGAGATAAACTCACCAAGTGTGCTGACTTCCGGCTCGGAAGTTATCATATTGACGAAGTTTCCGGTTCTCGTAGAAATTGATTGTTCAAAAAGAAAATCAAAATATTCATTGATTTCTTTAAATATAGGAAAGTGGTCTCTTGTAATACCCAGATATCTTTTGATATCGTATTCTTCTATCTTTTTCTCTTTAGTAGGAGTATCTGTCTTACTTTTAGGAACAGTTTTTAACAAAGTGGAAATTTCTTCCTGCGACAATATTCTTTCTTCCATTAGTTTCTTTTCCTATTTATTCTTCCTCTTTCATTCTTTTTCTTCTTTCTCTTACATCCGGAGGCAAGAATGCGCTTAGTTGGTCTTCTATCACAAGTGTCGGTTCCCCGGACTGTATTGCTAGAATTCCTTTTATTATCAATCTCTTCTCTAACGTTTCCTCCTGCGTTAACCCTTCCAATTTCCCCGCTATCGGAAGAAAAATTAAATTCGCAAGTATTACCCCATAAAAAGTTGATACAAACGCTACTGCTATGCTCGAGCCAATCACTGATGAATCGCTTGCAGAACGCCCTATTTGAATTAGTCCGATTAGTGTGCCAAGTATTCCAAAAGCCGGTGCAAATTTTCCCCCGGCTTTAAATATTCCGATTCCTTTGCTGTGCCTTAACTCTAAATTTTCTACTTCTGTTTCCAATAATTTTTGAGTCCTGTCAAGGGGACTTCCATCAACTACACACCTGAGAGCAATTTTGAGAAATTTGTCTTCAACTTTTTTCAGGTCGTCTTCAAGCGCAATGAACCCGTCCCTACGAGCTTTTTTGCTCATTTCTAATAACAGATTGATTGTTTTTATGGGCGCAATGGGCTTATGTATAAAAGCTTTAGCCGTAACTTTGAGTATTCGGATGACATCCGTGAATTGGTAATTAATAAGCACGGCTGCAAGTGTCCCACCGCCGGTAATCATTATCGAAGGGATATCAACGAAAATTCTGGCTGAGCCATCCTGTAATATGGCAGTGAACAATAGAAAAAATCCTATCGCTACTCCTGCAATCGTTGTTATATCCATATTTTATTCTTCTTTTTCCTTTCCAAACCTTACCATAGGGTAGATAGGAGCACATGCTCCTATCTACCCATTATGCTACACTCTATAATTCCCAACTAACTACTATGTTCGTTTCAAGTTTACTAATTCACTTAACATTGTATCGCCCAGTGATATTGTTTTGGAATTTGCTTCAAAACCTCTCTGTGCGATTATCATTTCTATGAATTCGTTTGCCATATCTACATTGGATTGTTCCAGATACCCTGCAGATATACTTGTATCAGGCAAAGTTACTCCTGCTTTTCCAAGAACTGCTGCACCGGAGTTGACATCTTCCTGCCATAGAGAATTACCCGCTTTCTTTAATCCTGCGGGATTGGTGAAATTTGCAAGAGAGACTTCAGCCAACGTTCTCGTTATACCATTGGTAAAACTACCGATTATCTCACCATTACCGTTTACGGCTATGGTCGACAATCTTCCCATTGTATATCCATTTTGATGAGACATTATGGTCGTAGTCGGGCTTTCAAATTGAGTAATACCGTCAAGTGCGCCAACGGTTCCTGCGTTGAAATTTATGGTTACGGGATTCGTAGCTCCATTTTCAGGGTCAAAAGAGAAAGCAGTTGCTCCCCCTGTATATCCAAAGGATGCTAAGCTACCATTGCTGTTAAAACCAACATTCCCTGCTCCGCCACTCAATATTGTCCCGTTATCAATACTTGCAGTCCAATGCCATAAATTCGATGTGATTTCGTCTTTTTGAAATTCCACTGTTACGGTGTGAGACCCACCGAGAGAATCATATACCGCAAAAGATGTCGTATGGGTTATGTCCGTTGCTGCTTGGGATTGAGAAAGTCCCATTGCACTGTTAAATACCGTATTCCCTGCTTCAGTGATTGATGCCGTCAATGCATCGTCTGTCCCTTTATCCCCTTCTATTACAAGTTGCCCATTAGTGTCTATGCTTGCATTCCCGGTTGTTATTCCAAAATCTGTCTCTACCCAGCCGCATAAAGTGTTTAGCGTGGTCGCTGCAAGTACTCCATGTGTCGTATTTACCGAGCTTGCTCCATTTGTTCCTGAGAATATCAAAGTATCACCGGCAGCTAATCCTAAATTGGTTCCTGCTAACGAATATAAGTCCTCAAGAGTATCCGTGCCGGTTGCCGTATGTAAAAAGTTGTCCGAATCCATATTTCCTGCGGCTAACGTTCCATTATAAGAAGAAAACATATTTTTCAATATGTCATCCGTAGAATCAAACGTGGCCGTTGTTGCTACTGCGGCAGTCGTCCATCTAAGCGAGGTGTCTGCACCTGCTCCTGTTCCCGGGACAACCGTTACCGTGTCTGCTGCATGTCCTGCTAGCCCTGTTACAAAGCTTTGCAATTCTGCTGCAAGCCCGGATAAACTATGAAATCTGTTGTCTGAAGCCGTCCCATCACTACTGATATCATAAGATAATGTCTTTGACGTTCCGTTTACCGTGAATGTTACGGTATCATTTGAATCTAATGCCATCTTCGAGCCTGTGCCATTGGAAAGGCCATTAACCGCATCCGTAGATAATGCATCTCCTAACATTATTTCAGAATTTAAAATAGTTCCTAATGGATTTTCTTCCATGTTAAGGTTGCAGGTGAATTTAGCTTCTGTTGTGGCCTTCGCCGGGTCTTTTACACCGAGAGGAAGTACTATGTTCTCTATGCTTGTCCCGGATGTTATATTCCCGTCGCTATCTGCCATTTTCCCCTGAAGTAAAAGTCCGTCCGCTGTTACCATATGACCTATGGAATCGAGACTAAATGCACCGTTCCTTGTATAATAAGTTGCTCCGGAAGTATCACGTACCGTAAAAAATCCGTTTCCCTGTATGGCAAGGTCAGTAGATACACCAGTAGATGACAACGAGCCTTGCGTAAAGATGTTATCAATAGAAGAAACGTTGACACCTGTGCCGATTTGAGACGGGTTTATTCCTCCCATATCATCATCAGCTCTACGTGCAGAAGATATAAAACGAGATAAAGCTTCTTCAAAAGTAGTTCTTCCTGCTTTAAATCCTATCGTATTTACATTAGCAAGATTATTGCTAATCACATCAAGTTTCAGGAGATGGGCTCTAAGTCCGCTTGCTCCCGTATATAATGCTCCAATCATATTTTTCCTCCTCCTTATGCTCCGTTTTAACAGAGCAAACTAAATGCCGTATCAGTCATTCAACGGCATAAAGAGGCTTCCTCGCCACTATAGCGAGGTCCGGCCTCAAGCAATTACAACCGAATCAATGGAAGTAAAAATGCGCTGTTGAAGCTCATCTTTACTTATAACAGTAACTACTGTCTGACTTGCTTTCCCGTCAGGTAGATTTTTTAGAGCGACCAGATATGCGGTGTTGTCCATAAGAACAAGACATTCTTTTGCCCCCTTGGCGCTGGCTTTATCTATTGCAGATTGCAGCCTCGAAACATTCTCCGTGCTGGTTGGAATATTTCTGGATTGTATTCTCGTATTGGCATGGTTTGAAAGTTGAATCCCTTTCTCCTTTAATAGTTCGGCAAAACTTGTTGAACCTGTCCCTTGTATCTGCCCTGACTTACCATCAGACGCTCCGCCCGATACGGGTGTAATTTGTCTCTTTGTGTTAACAGAATTAGTTACCGTTAATTTATCTACCATCTCATCACCTCCTTTTACCTCTTTACACCCTTATTCAGATATTTCATAAATAGTGCTAAAAGAAACTTCTATGCCATTTATAAGAAGCACGGGATTTCCATTGACAAATTTTACTCCCGTTACTTTGCCGCTGATAAATGGAGCAGCCGTTACCGAACTTCCCTCTGTATCCACAGCAGAAACTGAAAAAGTATATTCCCCAGCAGCTAAAGCATTGCCCGATGAATCTTTCCCATCCCACAGCATTTGATTGTCCCCGGAACCTTGCCATTTTGAATCCAATGTTCGAACTAAATTCCCGTCAGAATCGTAAATGCTTACAGTTGCTTCAGCAGCCCCGGAAAGCGAATAATTAATAGGAACCGATGTGTTTTCGGTAAGAGAAATGGAATTGCCCGTTGCTTTAATGCTTTTCCCGATGAAATCGGTAGCGGACGAGTTATTCAAAGACGCAAGCGCAAGATAGTTAGCCTGAAGAGTGCTATTAATGTTTTGCAGCTGCTCCAAACTTGAGAACTGAGCGAGTTGAGCAAGAAATGCTTTATCGTCAAGGGGATTGGTAGGGTCTTGATATTTAAGTTGAGTTGTGAGAAGCTTTAAAAATTCATCTCTCCCTGTAGCATCAGTGGAAGCAACAGCTGTCGTCGTGCCGGCGCCTGTAGAAATAAGGCTTGATATGTCTGTCATCATTTTAATCACCTCCTTTGTTTACCCGAAAATGTTCGGGAACCCGGAACCCGGGCTTAAATAAATAAATCAATTTTTCCTTGTTCATAAGCTAAGTTAATACCTGATGGAACTATATTTCTATCAAAATCAGATTCGTCTTTAAGAGAAGATGGTGTAGATAATCTAGAATGATTATTCCCGGACAAAGGTTGATGGGTATTATTAGAAGCATCTTGATTAAGAGAAATATTAAATTCTTGAATAGTAATGCCTTCGGAAAGAAGCGCAGACTTGAGTTGCGAAATGTTCGACTCTAACAATTGTTTGGTCGTAATATTATCAACAAAAAGTTTAAGCTCTGATATAGAAGTTTTGTCTTGATTAGAATTATTGTGCGAAATTAAACTTACTTTTAATTTACCTAAATGTTCCGGTTTGAGATTGAAAGTAGTTGTTACCAAATCCCCTGTTTTGCTTGTTGTTAAAAAGGTTTTTATATAATTTGAGATAAATGGAAAATTAGATTGAAATGCTGCTTGAGTCGTGGGAGAACCTGTAATGAAATTTTTAGGTGTAATATCAACAGTAGATGTAGTAACTTTTGACTGAAAAATATCAGTTGGCAATGGTTCCGAACCGTTAGAAACGGATTTCAGAGACCCCGTTTTGGCGGTGGGTTGGAATTGCTTTTCCCCTGCGCTTTGCTCCGGATTGCTAAGATTATCCGTATGTTTGTCATTTGCCCTGCGCGCATCCGAATGAGTCTCAGAATATAGTTGACCGACTGACTCTTTAATAGATATATTTTTAGATAAATTGTTGTCAGTGTTAATTTTTTTACCCGTTTCATTATCAGTTTTCTCCGTCAGGATAGGATGTCGCATATTTAGTCCCGTTTTTGCAGTGGAAGAAGATATTTTGCTGTCAGTTTGCTTAATAGACGTTTCCTCTGAACGTTGCTTAACGGAAAGTCCGTTTAAGGCGGATTCAGAGATTGTTTTATTTCCTGCCGATTGAGTTTGCTCGCTTGTCTTTTCCGATATTTTGCCCGTTAAGTCGGGACGGAACTGTGATTGAATTTTGCTTGCAGTGTTTTTTGTAGAGAATAGTAAAGGTGTTTGTTTATTTGATTCGGAAAGATTAACAGGAGTTTCGGAGATACCGTAAGGAGAAACTGATAATTTATCAAGCTTGACCCGAGAAGAATTCCCATTAGATGACAAATGAAATATTCCGTCTTGTCGCTGATTTGTAGCATTTAATTTGTTTGCCTTGAAGACTTTCGGGGTGGAAATGGAGGATTCAACTCCTGATGTTGCAGACCCCGCTTTTTGTTGAGTGAACTTGTGAACGAAATCCGCCCGGGGCGGAACGGTAGTCATAGAACTTGTCTCCTTGGAGAAAAGCGTAGTTGATATGCTTTTGTCAGTTTTTTGATGCCCTGTTAGAGATTCCGCAAGTAAAAGTTTTTTAGAAGCAAGTGGAGTTTTTGTTGTATTGTTTAACGAGACAGAAACAGAATGCGAATTCGTATTTAACTGAGCAGAAATATCATTATTTGCTGTAGATATTTTTATTGAAGAACCTGTAAGGGAAGGCGCACCCGGGACAGTTAAAAGCTTAAACAATTCATCATTAAAGCTTATCTTATTGTCCTGATGTTTTTCGCTTTTTATATTATCAATAGACTTAAAGTGGATGTTTTTAAGTAAATTTGTCTTTGCCTTTCCTTTTAAAACAGGCAGACAGTTTTGAGAAATTATATTGGTATTATTATTCATTGATTTTTTTAGAATTAAGGTTTTTTATAAGTTTAGCTGCTCTGCCCGGGTTCATAACACCTAATATCTCAGAGACCTTTTTCGGTTTCATTTTTGATAATAAATCAATAACGGTATTATCGTCTAGGCTATCCATAATTGCACTCATTCCCTCGGGTTCCATAGCTTCCAGAGTTTTGGTAAGTTTACGTTCGGATTCTTTGACAATACTGTCATTTACGCGCTTTGTTTCTAATAATTGTTTTTCAAGCATTGCCTTGTCTTCCGCTTGTTTTATGGCGATATCAAGTTGTGATGAATTAGCATTTTGAGGTGCTTCATTTTGCGAAGCTTCCGTGTTATCGGATTGAGTAAGATTAGAATCGGCTTTTAATTGGTTGGTATCTGCTTTTGAAAGAGTAGACGTGGATGTATCCGTGAGCAAAGAATCGGTCTTGAATGTATCAGCCAAAGCAACTTTGGAAGAGTCTACTTGTTTGGTTACGGTTTTTTTTGACATAAGTTTTGGTTTTAATATAAAAAATCCTGCCGCCGCGGCAATGATAACTACAGCACCTATAATAATTAATAATAACATTTTTTTAGGAGGTTTTTTCCCGCTAGCATCTTTCCCATCTGTTTTCTTTTCTTTTTCTCTCTCATCTCTTTCGTCTCTGGATTTATTTTTTTTACCGCCCGGGGCTTTTTTAGGGAATTTAATGGAAAAACCACCTTTTTTAGACTTTGTTTTTTTCCCTGCCTCTTTTTTAGTGCTATCCGGGGCAGCAGATTCAGAGTTTGTTACCTCTTGCTTTTGTTCTTCGTCAGCCATAATTATATTCCTTAGTTCCGCTTTGGCGGATTATCTTCTTAAGTTCTGATTGTTATGAACGTATTTAGCACATTCATCTTCAATCGCTTGTTCCCACTTATTTCGCTCATAATCAAATTCTTCTATTTTTTTCTCTTTTAATTTTTCAAAAATACGCCGGGCTTTAGATGCTTCAACGAGTTCAATCCTTTTTTGTTCGCTTGAAAGTATCCTTTCCTCAATTAATTTTTCAGCATTTTTTATGTGGAAATTTAAAGCTACTATATACTTATCATATAATAACCTTGTATATACGTCCTCCTCCTGAAGTTCAGCCATCTCTTCAAGTTGGCAAAGTTTATATTTTTTCAACCGGGAAGCTTTTATTTGAGCCTCAAGGAGCAACCGCATAGCTTGTGCAAGCTCCTGTTTCTTCATCTCTTCTATATTTTTTTTATAACTCATAACTTTATCAAGTCTAAATTCAAATCTTTTCATTATTTATCAGTTCCGCCTCAGGCGGATTTACTAAGCTCAATTAATTGTTGGACGGTTTGTTTATATTCTGTTTTTGAATCAATTTCTTGTTCTGCAAAATCATTAATTTTGTCAATCATATCTATTGCATGGTCTATTTTAGGATTGGAATGTCTGACATAAGCCCCAATATTTATAAGGTCTTCAGTTTCTTTATGTAATGCAAGAATGTCCCTTGTTGATTTTGCCGCATTATTGTGTTCTTTGGGAACAATGTCTATCATTAGTCTTGAAATGCTGGAAAGAATGTCTATAGCCGGATAATGATTTGCATGAGCAAGTTTTCTTGAAAGAACGATATGTCCATCAAGAATTGCCCTTACGGCATCCGATATCGGCTCATCCATATCTCCCTGCTCAACAAGAACCGTGTAAAAGCCCGTAATACTGCCAGTATCAGACATCCCTGAACGTTCAAGAAGTTTTGGCAAAAGTGCAAAAACCGAAGGAGTAAAGCCTTTCGTTGTTGGAGGCTCACCAATGGATAATCCTATTTCTCTTTGTGCTATTGCTATACGAGTTATAGAATCCAATAATAATAATACGTTATAACCCTTATCTCTGAAATATTCTGCTATCGTAGTAGCTGTAAATGCTCCTTTTAATCTTATAAGAGCCGGCTGTTCGGAAGTAGAAACAACTACTACCGATTTGCTAAGCCCTTCTTTTAAATCTTTTTCAATAAAATCCTTAACTTCCCTGCCTCTTTCTCCTGTAAGCCCAATTATGTTTATATCAGCTTTACAATACCTCGCAATCATACCCAGTAATGTGCTTTTTCCTATGCCGCTGCCGGAAAATATTCCTACCCTTTGCCCTTTTCCACATGTTAAAAAGCCATCTATTGCTTTTATCCCGGTAGGCAATACTTCTTTTACTCTTGAACGCTTTAAAGGATGCGGAGCTACATTATAAACACACCTGTTCTCTGAACTTAGAAGGGGACCTTTATCATCTATTGGATTGCCAAGCCCGTCTAATACTCTTCCAAGAAGGTTATTGCCAACAGGTATTTCTAATGGTTTGCCTGTTGTAATAACTTCAGTATCGGGAGAGATGCCATCCATTGAGCCAAGTGGCATAAGAAGTGTATTATCTCCCTTGAAACCAACTACTTCGGTTTTTATGCTTTCGTGAGCATTGTTATTATTTATTAGATTACAAACTTCGCCAATTGCTGCATGAAGTCCGCGTGCTTCAATTATAAGACCTGTCACTCCGGTGACTTTACCACTATGAGATATAAAATCCGTATTTTCTATTTTCGTTAAATATTTATCCAATAAAAGTTCAGTCATATATTATTACATTCCAACTCAAGCTTTCCTGTTTACCTTCAGACAGATAGCTTGAAAACAATATGCTTATTATAATTCCTCTAATTTTTTGAGTTTGGATTCAATAGTTGCATCTATTTTCCCGACACTAGTTTCTATTAAACAACCTCCCCGGGATATGTTTTCGTCTGCTATTATTTGAAATTTTGAAACATAAGGAAGCGAAGCCAGCCATTCGCTCTCTTTTGATTTTATAATGTCAAAATCTACGGGATTAACTTTAATTATAACCCTCTCTTCTTCTCTTATCCGCTTTATCGCATCGCTTACAGTATCAACAATTACTTTAGAATTTTCACTTATCTCTATCTCTATAACTTTTTTAGCTATCTCTTTTACTAATTTAAATACGGTTATTTCCGATGATTTTAAAAGCTTCTCTTTTTCCTCTAAAAAAGAATGAACTAAAAATTCTAATTTTTCTTTAGTGTTTTGTAATTCATTTTTAGCCATTGTTAACCCTTTCTCTGTGCCTTTTATGATCCCATCTTTAAAACCTTCCTCGTAAACTTTGTTCCAAAAATCTAGATTTTTAGACGCATTTGGCCTGCTGCCATTAAAAGATATGTTTTTTAGTGGCATATCTGTTTTTATTGTATATTCCATAAGTTATTATTATTTCTTTGATAACGTAACTTTACCTTCTTCATCAAGCCTTCGTATTATTTCTACAACTTTTCTTTGAGATTCTTCTATTTCTGCTAATCTTAAAGCGCCAAGCGTTTCAAATTCTTCCATCAGTTCTTCTTTTGCCCTTTCCGATACATTAGCTAAAATCTTATTTTTTATCTTATCATTGGCTCCTTTTAATGCCACAACAAGAGTATGCCTGTCTATCTCACGAATAATTTGTTGAAGCGCTTTATCTTCCATATCTGCAATGTCATCAAATGTAAATATTAAATCTTTCATCCTGTTTGCCATGTCGGAATCTTTTTCCCCTATGGACCTTAATATATTTTGAGCTTCCGCTCCACCAATATAAGATACAATTGTAGATGCAATACCAATTCCACTTGAACGACGAATCTCTTCTTTCGATGTTGCTAATCTTAACTTAATCCTTAAGCTCTGTGCTATTACATTAACTACCTCCGGGGAAACATTGTCGAGCTTGGTCATTTTGTTTATGACTGCCTCCATTGTTTCGGGAGGCAAGTCTCTCAAAATCATTGATGCTTTTGCCGGAGGAATAGTCCTCAAAGTTATTGCTATCGTTTGTGGTTGGTCATTTTTTATTGCATCAAGAAGGGCGAAAGGATCTGCATTCTGAAGGATTTCTAATGCCTTCTTGTCGCTTTCTCCACCGTAATCTCCTACTATTTCGGAATATTCCATATTACCTAATACCTGGTTTAGAAGCGCACTTGCCCTGGTCTGGTTGCCCATAATAGGTTGTTCCGTCATTAATTCATTGAATTCGGATAATACATTTTTTACGTCTCTTGGCGAAACATTTCCAAGCTGGGCTATTTCTTTTGCTACTGATTTTATTTCTTCCGGAGATAATTGTTTCAAAACTTCAACTGCAACACTATCATCAAGCCATGCAATAATAACTGCTGCTTTTTGTGGCCCTGTTAGTTCTTCTGCCATATATTATTTATTTCAATAATCTTTTTATTACCCCCGCAAGCATATTGGGGTTCTCAGTTACGGTCTTCGTAAAATCTTCTTTTAGTTTGTTGAAATCTGTTTTCTCTCCCTGGGGCCCTTCTGTTGCCATGTTTTCAGCCGTCTGATTTCTTGCAGCCGTTTTCCCGTTAGCAACAGGTCGACTGGTACTAGGACGACTAATTGCCGGCATAGAACCCAATAACCGGATTAAAAACATAAGAACTACAATGATTACTATTCCGGTTACTATAGGCGTTATAAGTGGTTGTATAATAACTAAAATAGGTATTCCTTCATCCTTTTTGGGTAATTCAATAACAGGCGCTCCAAATGGAACGGAAGTAACTTCTATAGAATCTCCTCTTGTTAATGTATACCCTACTGCATTTTTTACAAGAGATTGGAACTTCATTAAATCGATTTCACTACGAGGGGTATATTTGTAAGATTTTTTCCCGTTTTCTTCTACAAGTTCATATGTCCCATTGATTAAAGCCGAAACGGAAAGCCTGTTTATGGTTCCGGCACGATTGATTACCTGCTGAACACTTTTTGTTATTTCATAATTTGTTACGGAACTTTTTTCTCCATTAGCTCCGCCGGAACGTTTTTCCTCGCTTCTTACTACCTGTCCTTCCGGGTCATATTTTTCGTTAGTCTCTACTATATTGGTAAAATTAATGTCTGCATTTACTTTCACAATTACATTGCTGTAGCCTACGGCTTTTTCAAGTAAAGCTTGAGCTTTTTGTGCAAGATAACGCTCTACATCGCGCTTTGTCTCTAATTGAGTACTTGATAAAATGGCAATGTTGTCCGCATCACTGCTAGTTCCGCCGTGTAAAAGATCCCCCGAATAATCAAGTATGGTTACATTTTGCGCTTCTAAACCTTCCACGGATGAAGCAATAAGATGAGCAATGCCCTTTATCTGTGATTCGGAGAGAGGACTTTTCAATCGTAACACGACTGATGCGCTTGGCGATTTCTGGTCTTCTTTAAATAATCGTTCCTTTGGTGTAACAAGATGAACTCTTACACTGCTGACTTCTTCTATACTCTGAATAGTTCGTACAAGCTCTCCTTCAAGCGCGCGTTTATAATTTATTTCTTCTACAAATGCGGTTGTCCCAAGATTGTTTTTGTCAAATATTTCATAACCTACCGTTCCGCCTTTGGGAATCCCTTTTGATGCTAAATTTAGCCTGGATTCATAAACCTGAAGTTCAGGAACAAGAATTTTTGTGCCCCCATCCATTATTTTGTAAGGAATGCGAAGCTCTTTAAGATTTTTTGTTATCTCGCCTGCTTCTTTCAAACTGAGTTCCGAATAAAGAGTGACAAATTTTTCATTTTTAGTTTTCATTGTTGGAACAACCATAAAAGATGCTATAGCTGTTATAATTATTCCAATAAAAAGAACTTTTTGTAATACCCCAAGTTTGCTCCAGAATTTCATAGTTTTATTTTACCTGCCTACCGTCAGGCAGGAATAAAATATTCCCCTCGTTATTATCTTGTTCATATTGTTACACTTTAAATATTATATCTGTGTGCGCATCACTTCTTCGTAAGCTGTCTGTAATCTATTCCGAAGTTCAAGCATAAGTTGGAAACTTATTTGTGCCTCTTGAGTTGCTATCATTACCTTATGAATGTCTACTTCTTTCCCGGAAGTAAATTTCTCTATAGAATTGTCTGCTTCCTTTTGTAGGTCATTAACCTCTTTAACAAAATTCTCTAAAACAGATTTAAAATCAACAGATTTATTCGATTTTGCCGCTTCTAATTTTGCAAGAGCTTCGAATTGAATTCTACTGATTTTATCCATAAAACCTCCTATCCCTTCCTAAAGCGGATACCGGTAACGTACTTATCCCAAATTCCTGCCTACCGGCAGGCAAGCAAAGTCTAAAATCTAAAATCCGCATTTCTTTTTATCTCCCTATGTCAAGCGCTGTTCTTGCCATTGATTTACTTGCATTAATTGATGCAACGTTTGCTTCATAAGCCCTTTTGGCTATTATCATATCCGTAAGTTCTTTAGTTATATCTACATTAGGTAATTTTACATACCCATCCTTATCTGCATCCGGGTGAGAAGGATTATATACTGTCTTAAATGGAGTAACCGTGTCTTCAATTACTTCGTCTACCTCTACCCCCTGTCTTTGCAGTGTGGATTCTGATTCCAAAGCATCAAGCGATGGCATATGATGAGGATGTGTCAAAGAAAGAGGCGTTTTGGTAGCTTCCAGTCCACTAAGATGCTGTGAAAAATTATCCTCCGATTTCAATAAAACCTCGTGTCTGCGATAAGGTCCGCCTGAAAAACTACGGGTCGTATTTATATTTGCAATATTGTTTGCTACTTGATTTAGTTTGACACGCTGCGCATAAAGTCCGGATGCGCTTATGTCAATTCCCGGAAACCATCCCATATAATAACCCCCATTTTATTTTTGTTATTGTCTTCTTATACTTAGCGTTAAAAGCCTGTATTTGAAAGAAATTAAGTTAACATACGTATCCCAATCTAAAGAATTTTTTGCAAGCGAAACTATTTCTTTATCTATTTCTATATTGTTGACCTTCCCTGCCGGAATCGGATCAGTTGATGTTTCAACCACGGGATTTACGTTGTTAATGTCGTTGTTAGCCCTGCCAACGGGTAAATGATTTTGATTTGTACGTGCACCGGATAATTTGAACCCGAGTTTTTCGTCAAGAAGTTCTTCAAACTTTACTTTTGATGAAGAATATCCCGGGGTGGAGACGTTAGAAATATTCTGGGCAATTACCTTGTTTCTCAAAGCACTAACATCCAACCCTTTTTTTGAAGCACCAAAACCCATATCGTTAAAAATACTATTCATAGTAATATATTATTAATAGCAAATTTCGTGCCAAATTTAACATTACCTATAATAGGTATATAAAATAATAATTTCTTTAAAACCCAATTTTTTTATAATAGGCAAAAAATTCCACCCGTTAGTCAATTATTTCCCCATCTTTTTTATATTGCCTGATTTTTTCTCTTATTGTCCGGATACTTACTTTTAACATTTTTGCTGTATTTGTCCGGTTCCCATTATTCTTTTTTAATGTCTCAATAATAACTTTCTTTTCTATTTCCTCTAATGATAATCCGATAAGTCCGTTTAATTGTACCTCACTTGAGTTATTGGAAAGATTGAGATGTGAAGTGAGAACAGAGGGAGAAGAATTAAGAATCACTGCCCTCTCTATTACATTTTCAAGTTCTCTTACATTGCCCGGCCAATTATAATTCAAAAGAATTTTTAATGCATCTGTTGAAATGGAATTTACCTGTTTATTGTAAAAAGTAGAGTATTTTCTTAAAAAATAAGCTGCAAGAACGGGAATATCCTCTTTTCTTTCCCTCAATGGTGGAATGTTAACGCTTACTACATTTAACCTGTAAAAAAGGTCTTCCCTGAGTTTTTGTTTTTCAATGGCTTCTTTTGGATTAAGGTTTGTTGTGGCAATTATCCTCACATCTACTTTTATTTCTTCGGAACCACCTACTCTAAAAAACCTAAATTCCTGTAATACACGAAGTAATTTTGCCTGGAGCATAAGCCCCATCTCTGAAATTTCGTCAAGAAGCAGAGTTCCCCCATTAGCAAGTTCAAATTTTCCTTTTCTTTTTTCTAATGCCCCGGTAAAGGCTCCTTTTTCATGACCAAAAAGCTCACTTTCCAACAACCCTTCGGAAATAGCCGCACAATTTATGGAAATAAAAGGCTTATCTTTACAATTACTCTCGTAATGTATTGCCCTTGATACAAGTTCTTTCCCTGTTCCTGATTCCCCATATACTAAAACAGAAGCCCTGCTCTTCGCAACTGCACGAATTATTTCGTAGATTTCTTTCATTCCATCCGTTCTACCAACAAGCGGACCAAATCCATAAGACAGGTTCGCACGTTCAACCTTTTCCTGCAAAACCTTATACGCACCCTCTAAACGTTCTGCAGCAACATTGAATTCCGAAAATAATTCTGTCAGTTTAGCCATAGACAGATATTATAATAGCAACAAATGTGCCAATATATAAAATCACCCAACCCAACACCCCAAAACCACTATCCAGCAAGCATTCACACCACTACACAAATAACCGCGTTCCAAATAGACACAGGGGCAAATTGACACAGTTAGGTGTAGCATTTTGCCTCTGAGCTGCTTTAACCTAACAACAAATAACCTTGAGCTGTGGCTTTTTGTCTCGTATTACAGTGGGGCATTTGTTCCTATATGTCACTTTGCTACAGTGTAGCATTTAGTCACAGTACAGTGTAGCATTTTGGGACTAGATCGCTTTTGCTTTATAATAAATACTCTCCAACTGTGGCTTTTTGTCTCGTATTGCAGTGGGGCATTTGTTCCTATATGTCACTTCGCTACAGTGTGGCAATTAGTCACAGTACAGTGTGGCAATTTGGAACTATGCTGTTTTGTGGCGATAAATGTCGATCTTTGGGTGTAGCTTTGTGCCACATTATTGTAATTAATTGTGTTGTAGTGGTGTTGTGTTGAATGTATTTTAGGGGTGGGGTGTTGTTTTTGGCTTTTGTATTAGGCGGGATTTTATTGTGTTACGTTTTGCGTTTGGGATAATTGGGATATTATTTTGTATCTTTTAAGTTTCCTGTATAATGTTTTGCGGTCTATGCCGAGTAATTTTGCTGTTTTGAGTTTGTTGTTACCCGTTTGGGCGAGTGTTCTCTGGATGAGACTTTTTTGTGTATCATCCCATAAAACGGATTTTCGGTTTGGCATAAATCCTTTGCTTCCTCTTATTTTTAGAGGGATATCTGTTAATTTAATTAAACTGTTATTGCTGCTTGTAACGCAGGCGCTCTCTATTACATTTTCTAATTCTCTGATGTTTCCGGGCCAATCGTAAGAACATAGCGCCTCAAGGACTTCATCTGAAATCTGTTTTTTGTTTTGTCCTTTAGTTAAATTCAAAAAATGTTCTATTAGGAGAGGAATGTCTTCTCTTTTTTCTCTCAGTGGAACGGCTATTATAGAAACGACAAATAGTCTATGAAAAAAATCTTCTCTTATTTTTCCTTGTAAAACTGCTCTTTCAAGATCTTTGTTTGTAGCCGTAATAATACGACAATCAATTTTATAATTTTGAGCGCTTCCGATAGACCTGACTTCTTTTTCTTCAAGAACTCTTAAGAGTTTTATCTGAATACTGTGAGGAATTTCCGCTATTTCATCAAGGAATATGGTTCCTTTTTCGGCTGCCCTAAAGATACCGGGATTATCTCGAGATGCGCCGGAATAAGCGCCCTTTACATGACCAAATAGTTCTGTCTCAAATAGATTTTCCGGAATAGCACTGCAATTTACAGGTATAAATTTTGCATCTTTACGGAGGGAAAGATTATGAATGGTTCGCGCTATTAATTCTTTGCCGGTACCGTTTTCTCCTTGAATACACACTGTGGAATTTGTTGGCGCCACATTTAAAATTTCCGAATAGAGTTGTTGCATTTTGGGAGAAACTCCTATTAACAAACCAAGTCCGGTCCTTTCAAAAGGCTGTTCTTTAGTTACTACTTTATTCACACTTTCTAACACTTCTTTTTTATTGAGAGGTTTTGTTAAATAATCTAAAACCCCGAACTTAATGCCACGAATCGCAATTTCAACTTTCGGAGTTGTAGATGTTAAAATAATATTTATCTCGGGATTCATTGCCGCCTTAAATTTCTGAAAAATATCTATTTCAATTTTATCTTTATTTTCCGTATCAAAAAAGGCAATATTAAAAAATATACTTTCAAGAAACTTGAAAAAATCTTTTACATTTGTGCATTCTGTTATTTCAAAATTGAAATCTTTCAGGATGTTTCTTATACTGTCGCATCCTTCGTCAGAGGAATCATAAACAAGAACTTTATAATTATTATTCATAAAAAATTTGTCTAAGTTTTTATCACCGCTATCTGTATGAGGCGGAGATGTCCCATTTTATAATTATGTTTTGGGTTTTTCCTCATATTCACAAACTATATGAATTTTACGCCCGCATGTGCATATTATATCTATACTGTGAACTATACCATTTGCTTTGTTTATAGTGATTCCAGGTTCTTGTAGCCCCGATTCGTTTGTTTTTTCATTAGAAGTGTTTTGGGATAACCCGATGTCTTGTTCGCCCTCAATTATAATTTCATCTCTCTTGATAATTGCCATTCTAATAAAATAATTAATCTTAATATTTAAAAAGTCAAGGATTTTTATAATCCGTTCTTGCGATTGAAAAATAGTTAGTTCTTTGCCTATTATCTTGGTCAAAGTGGAGTATTTTGTTATTGAACTTATTGGTACAAGGCATTAACTGAAAAAAGTTATAATAAAATTGAAAATATGACGCCAAGCCATAAAAGAATTGACAAAAAATTTTAAGAAAGTAATTATTAAATAGACTAAAATTAAAATATTATAAAAGTGTATGGGATTAATATAATATTTATGTCTTTAATGGAGGAATAATGAATTTTTCAGATAAAACCGTATTAATTACCGGAGGAACAGGTTCTTTCGGAAGAAAATTTACAGAGATTATCCTTAAAAAGTATAAACCTAAAAAGGTGATTATTTTCAGTAGGGATGAGTTTAAACAATACGAAATGGCGAAAATTTTTCCAAAAGATAAATACCCAATTCGTTTTTTTATAGGAGACATACGAGATAAAGATAGACTTGTGCGGGCTTTTGAAGGTGTGGATTATGTAATTCATGCGGCGGCTTTGAAACAGGTTCCCGCATTAGAATATAATCCTTTTGAAGCGGTGAAAACAAATATATTAGGGGCACAAAATATCGTTGAAGCTGCAATAGAAACGAATGTGAAAAAAGTGGTGGCTCTTTCTACTGACAAAGCCGTAAATCCAATTAATCTTTATGGCGCTACAAAACTTGCTATGGAAAAGATATTCATTACCGCAAGTTCTTATGCCGGAGCTAAAAACATTAAGTTTTGTGTCGTTAGATATGGAAATGTTGTTGGGAGCAGGGGAAGCGTTATTCCTTTCTTTCTAAATCTTGCAAAACAAGGCGTTAAAAAACTTCCTTTGACTGATGAAAGGATGACAAGATTTTGGATTACTTTAGAACAAGGTGTGGACTGGGTCATTGATATCTTAAAGGATTCTAAGGGAGGGGAAATATTTGTACCTAAAATTCCAAGTATGCGAATAGTAGACCTTGTAAAAGCAATTTCTGGCAATAATTTATATAAAATAATAGGGATAAGACCGGGGGAAAAAATACATGAAACTCTTATAAATGAGGACGAAGGACGCAGTACTATCGATATGGGAAAATATTTTATAATATTATTCCAATTTGAGTTTGAAATAGAAAGTCGGTTGTATTATAAAGGAATACCAAAAGTTCCGGAGAATTTTATCTATAGAAGCAATATTAATGATAAATGGTTATCTGCCGGAGAATTGAAAAAAATGATGAAACGTATAGAGGTGGAACAGTGATTTCATACGGAAGACAGCTTATAGAAAAGGATGACATAGAAGAAGTTGTAAAAGTTTTAAAGTCAGATTTCTTGACCCAGGGCCCAAAGATAGAAGAATTTGAAAAAAATATAGCCGGGTATTGCAATTGTAAATACGCTGTTGTTTTTAATTCCGGGACTTCTGCTTTACAAGGAGCATATTTTTCTTTGGAATTAAAAAAAGGATGTGAATTTATTACATCACCTAATACTTTTGTTGCTACATCTAACGCCGGGATTGATGTCGGGCTTAATCCCATTTTTGTGGATATAGAAAAAGATACCGGTAATATTGATGTGTCTAAAATAGAGCGAAATATTACCAGAAAGACAAAACTAATCGTCCCTATCCATTATGCAGGGCATCCTGTTGATATGGAAAAAATTTATCAGATAGCCCAAAAATATAAACTTTATGTAATAGAAGATGCCTGTCATTCATTGGGTGCAAAATATAAGGGAGAAAAAGTTGGAAGTTGTAAATATTCGGATATGGCTGTTTTAAGTTTTCACCCTGTCAAACATATCACAACAGGAGAAGGCGGGGCAGTTTTGACAAACAGTAAAAAGTATTTTGAAAAATTAAAAATGTTTAGAAATCATGGTATTACAAAAGAGAATTTTATAAATAAAAGTGCAGGAGAATGGTATTATGAAATGCAGTTTTTAGGGCATAACTATCGAATGACGGATATACAGGCGGCACTTGGAATATCACAGTTGAAAAAATTGAATAGATTTGTGAAAAAGAGAAGGGAAATAGTAAAAGCTTATGAAAAAGCATTTAAAAATAACTCGTATTTTGATATACCCGTAGAAAAAGGTTACGCTTATTCATCGTATCATCTTTACTCTATATGGTTAAAAGATAAATATAAGAATAGAAAAAAAGATATTTTTTCAGAAATGAGAAAAAAAGGGTTAGGAGTTCAAGTTCATTATATCCCTGTTTATTTACAGCCATATTATCAAACTCTGGGATTTAAAAAAGGAATATGCCCAATAGCTGAAGATTTTTATCAGAGAGAAATAAGCATTCCTATTTATCCATCAATGACAACAGAAAATATAAGTTTTGTAATAGAAAAACTATTTAAAGTATTTGAAGAAGTTAACTTATGAATAAAATTGCATTAGGAACTGCACAATTGGGCATGAATTATGGTATTAGCAATAAAAGAGGTAAAATTCCCCCAAAAGAGGTATTTGAAATTTTAACAAAAGCCATAGATTTTGAAATAGATGTTCTTGATACTGCGTATGTTTATGGAACAAGTGAAGATGCAATAGGGAAGTTTTTACTAGAAAATAAAGCGAATATAAAAATTATAACCAAACTTCCCTCAATAGGTGATGAGTACTCAAAAGAAAAGATATATAATTTTTTCCGCACTTCTTTAAATAGATTGAAACAGAAAAATATATTTTGTTATATGGTGCATGATGTTGCTGATATTTTGAATGACAAAGCCAATTTCATATCAAAAACATTTGAAGACTTAAAAAAAGAAAAATTAATAGAAAAAATAGGGGTTTCAGTATATGATAAAAAAGAAATAGATTTTGTTTTGAGAAACTTTGAATTTGATATTATTCAGTTGCCTTTTAGTATTTTTGACCAGAGATTGTTACAAGATTCTACGATAAAAATGTTAAAAGAAAAAGGGAAAGAAATTTATGCAAGGTCTATTTTTCTGCAGGGAGTAATATTTTTAGAGAAAGAAAATATCCCGAATCAGATTAAAGATATTGCCGTACATATAAAAAAACTTGAACAACTCGGGCACAAAATAAAATTATCTAAAGAAGAAATCGCTTTATTGTTCGTTTATTCTAATAGCTATATTGACAGGGTTGTTATTGGTATCGATAATATTATGCAACTAGAGAGAAATATGGATATATTGAAAAAACTAGAGTATTTTAAATCTATAACTAAAACAACTGATTTTGAGGAGATTAGAATAAATAATCCTATTTTAGTCAATCCTGGAAAATGGAAGGAGTAATAAAATGAGCATATTATTTTGTTTTAAGTTAGACAAAAAGGTTGTTCTTATTACCGGGGGATGTGGTCACTTAGGAAAAAGTATTAGTAAAGGATTGGCTGAGGCAGGTGCGATAGTTATAGTTGGACAAAAAGATCCTGATAAATATTACCGGGTTTTCGGCGAACAAAAATATTCAAATATTTCCGTTATAGAATTGAATGTTTCTTCCCCTGTTTCTATAAAAAATGCGTATGAAAAAATACAAAAAAAGTACGGGAAAATAGACGTGCTTATTAACAATGCTTTTTATTCAAAAGGAAACTTTCCTGAAAAAATAACAAATGAAGAGTGGAATTATGGAATTGACGGAACGTTAAATAGCGTATTTAGATGCGTAAAGGAAGTTCTGCCTTATATGAGAAAAGCCAAAAAAGGAAATATAATCAAT
This sequence comes from bacterium, assembly GCA_028716385.1. Classification (GTDB taxonomy): domain Bacteria; phylum Hydrothermota; class UBA3073; order JACQXS01; family JAQTXJ01; genus JAQTXJ01. The sequence goes on from JAQUPX010000003.1 coordinate 302,541, forward strand.
ATCGCATCAATGTATGGAGTTGTATCTCCCGATTTTAAGATTTACGAAAATAACCCGGAGTATTTTAACGCACCCAATTATGGTGTAGCTAAAGCAGGAGTGATTCAATTTACAAAATATTATGCAGTTTATCTTGCGAAATATAATATTAGGGTCAATTGTATCTCTCCGGGGGCATTCCCATCCATTGAAGTGCAAAAAAGTAAAGGTTTCATAGAGAAGCTGTCAAAAAAGATTCCTATGGGTAGAATAGGCAATCCGGATGATTTAAAAGGGGTTATTGTGTTTCTTTCTTCAGATGCTTCTTCTTATGTTACAGGTCAAAATATTATTGTAGATGGAGGTTGGACTCTTTGTTGAAAAATAAAACATCAATGAAAATAGGTGCGATAATTCAAGCCAGGGTTGGTTCTACAAGATTTCCCAATAAGGTTTTATTGCCGTTGCCTTATAATTCCAATATATCCGTGCTTGAACAGATAATAAAAAGGATAAAAAAAAGTAAAATAATAAAAGAAGTAGTAATAGCAACTACAAATAAAAAAGCAGATAATATTATAGAATCCCTTTCAAATAAATTGGGTATCAAATGTTTTAGAGGAAATGAATCTGATGTGTTATCAAGATTTTTTTATGCGGCAAAAGAAAATAATCTGGATATTATTGTAAGGTTAACAGGGGATAATCCATGTATTGATTATACATTAATCGATTTGATACTAAAACTTCATATAAAAGGAAATAATGATTATACAGAGACAAAATTTTATCCGGTGGGAACAAATGTAGAGGTACTCTCTTTTAAAGCCATAGAAAAAGCGTTTATTGAAGCTTCAACTCCTTTTGAAAGAGAGCATGTAACTCCATATATACATTCCAATCCTAATAAATTTAAAGTAGTTATAAAAGATGCTCCAAAAAAATATTATTATCCCGATATCAGAATAACTCTTGATACCGAAGAAGATTATGCTTTGCTTTGCGCAGTATATGATTATTTATATCCCAAGAATGAATATTTTAATGCGTATGATATAGTAAATCTCTTTAAAAAGAAACCATGGTTAAAACGGATAAATGAAAAAATAGTTCAAAAGAAAATATGTTATTCCCTAAAAGAAGAAATTAAAGAAGCTGTAAAAGTTTTAGAATTACAGGATTTAAAAAAAGCAAGCACTCTTTTGAGAAAATATTTAGAAAAATGAAAGTAGTTATAATTACAGAAGGTGGTTTAAGTATAGGATTAGGACATATAACAAGATGTCTTTCTTTTTATCAAGCTTTTGAGGAAAATGGAATAGTTCCGGAATTGATAATAAATAGTAATAATAGTATTGGAGACTTATTGAAAGGCAAAAGATACAAAATATTTAATTGGCTTAAAGAAACAAAGAAATTATTTGATTTGACTAAAAATGTTTCCATAGTTATAGTTGATTCATATTTAACAAGCGCGAAATTCTATGAAGATATATCTAAATTAGTAAAAACTCTTGTTTTCATAGATGACAACAAAAGAATTGAGTATAAAAGCGGAATTGTGGTGAATGGCGCTATATATGCTGAAAAAATTAAGTATCCTAAAAAAGATGGGGTAACATATCTTTTAGGTAATAAGTATACGCCTTTAAGAAAAGAATTTTGGGATGCCTCTGAAAAGAAAATACGAGAAAAAATAGAAAGCATAATGATTACCTTTGGCGGAGAGGACTCAGAGAATATGACTATTAAAATATTAAAACTGCTGAATAAAAACTATCCTAAAATAGTTAAAAATGTCGTAATTGGAAAAAGTTTTAAAAATGTAGAGAAAATAGAAAGGGTAAGGGATAAAACTACAGAACTTCTATATCATCCCGGTGCAGAGAAAATGAAAAAAGTAATGTTGAAATCTGACATCGCAATCTCTGCCGGTGGGCAAACTTTATATGAGCTTGCAAGAATAGGAGTGCCTACAATAGGAATTTGTATGGCAGAAAATCAGTTAGGTAATTTAAAAGGATGTGAAAAAGCCGGATTTTTAGAATATATTGGGTGGTATAACAAAGCTAATTTGATAGGGAAATTAAATGATTCTATACAATATTTAGAAAGTATGAAAATAAGAAGAACTAAATCTAAGATAGCAAAAAAATGTGTTGATGGAAAAGGTGCAAAAAGGATTATTAAAGAAATTTTAAAAGAAATATAGAAATTACAATGAAAAAAATAAAAATTGGCAATAAATGGGTAGGCGAGGGAAATCCCTGTTTTATTATTGCTGAAATAGGGGCTAATCATAACCAGGATATAGAAATAGGGAAAGAACTTATAGATGTCTCTTGTGAGGCCGGAGTTGATGCCATAAAATTTCAATCATTTACTGTTAAAAATTGGATTTCAAAAAGCATGAAATCATTCCCAACGTTACCGTCAGGTGTGGATATTAAAAAGGAACTGAAGAAATGTGAGCTTTCTTATACAATGTATGAAAAATTTAAACAATATGCTAAAAACAAGGGGGTAATATGTTTTTCAACTCCGTCTCATAAGGAAGATATTGACAAGCTAATGGCAATAGGGATTCCTGCTATTAAATTTGGTTCAGTGCAGATAACAGATTTACCAACCATAGAATATGCAGCTAAAAGAAAAAAGCCTATTATGTTATCAACCGGTGCTTCCAGGATGAAAGAAATTAAAGAAGCTTTAGATACTATTTATTCTACAGGAAATAAGGATGTTATTTTACTTCACTGTACTTCTTTGTACCCTACCCCGATAGACAAAGTAAATTTGCGAGCAATGCTTACCTTGATGAAGAATTTTGATGTACCAATTGGATATTCCGACCACACACTTGATCCTGTATTAGTTCCTACTGCAGCGGTGGCATTAGGGGCATGTATTATTGAAAAACATATAACATTAGACAGAAATCTCAAAGGTCCTGACCATCCATTTGCTTTGGAACCACAAGAGTTAAAAGAAATGGTAAAAGCCATAAGAAATACAGAGACTCTTTTAGGTTCGGGCATTAAACAACAATTGCCGGAGGAAAAAGAGATGGCAAAAATGGGACGACGTAGCATTGTTGCTAAAATAAAAATTCCAAGTAGAACTCGAATATCTCGAGAAATGCTTACCCTAAAGCGTCCTGGATATGGGATTGAGCCTAAATATATAAATAAAATTATTGGTAGAACTTCGAAAAAGAATATCGAAGAAGATACCATTATTTTATGGGATATGCTATCATGAAAATTTTATATATGGGGAATAATTATGTAGGCTATGAAATTATAAGATGGTTAAGCGATAAAAAAGAAAATATTGTTGGTTTAGTAATACATCCGAAGGAAAATGAAAAATATACAAAAGATATGATAAAAGTATCCGGTGTAAAAAAAGAAAATATTTTCTTGGGGAATAAACTTAATGAAAAGGTTTGTATAAATGCGTTTAAAAAACTAAAACCGGATATTATTTTATCAGTATTTTTTAATTATATTTTAGGAGAAGGTATTTTGAATATCCCGCCCAGAGGATGTGTGAATTTGCATCCGGGATATTTACCATTTAATAAAGGGCAATTTCCAAATGTGTGGAGTATTATTGAAGGAACGCCTGCGGGAGTTACTATGCATTATATGGATAAAAAGATAGACACAGGAGATATTATTGCTCGTAAGAAAGTAAATGTAGAGTTTGAGGATACTGGCGAGACCCTGTATTTAAAATTAGAAAAGGCAAGTATTGAATTGTTTAAGAAAAATTGGAATATCTTAAAGACTGGGAAAAATAAGCGATTCAAACAACAAAAAGGAGGAACTTATCATAAAACCGCTGATGTGAAAAAAATAGATATTATTGATTTGAACAAAAGCTATAAAGCCAAGGATTTAATAAACATATTAAGAGCAAGAACATTTCCACCTTATGAAAGTGCTTATGTTAAATTAAAGGATAGCAAAGTTTATATAAGAATAGCTATGAAAAAGGTGAAAGATGTATAAACCAAGGGTTCTTTTTACCAGTGTGGGAGGGTTAGTTGTCCCTAATATGATAAAGTCTTTAAGAGAAGCATTTCACAATAACATATATATAATAGGGGTAGATATTAATTCTAATGCAGTTGGATTTCATTTTACAGATAAAAACTATATTGTTTCAAAAGGAAATGAGAATGGGTATACGGAAAAATTATTAAGTATCTCAAAAAAAGAGTCAATAGATGTTATTCTTCCACTCTCAGATGAAGAACTTCTTGCTCTTGCAAAAGATAAATCTAAATTTGAAAGAGAAGGAATTCAGGTTGCTTGTTCGGAATATAATATTGTTAAAACAGCTATGGATAAAGCTTTCATGTTACAATATTTAGAAAAAGAAGGATTACCTTGCCCGGAGTATCGTATACCTAGTAACCTTAAAGAGTTAGAAAGAGACATTAAATCTCTTGGTTATCCAAATAAAAAAGTAGTATTTAAACCCAGAAAATCAAGAGGGGCAAGGGGATTCTGGATATTGAATGCTAATCTTCATAAGCGTCGCATGATACTTGAAGATCGTGATCGCCAAGAAATCACATTAGAGTGGTTATTAGAATCTTTAAAAGATAATAATAAGTTCCCGGATATTCTGGCAATGGAGTATTTACCTGGAGATGATTTTAATGTAGATGTGCTATCATGGAAAGGAAAACCGATTTATACAATACCAAATGAAAGAATGTTGCCAAAGCATGGTCCTGTACGTGTAGGGCATATTAGAAAAAATAAAAAAGTTGAAACTCTTGTAAAACAGGTAGTAGAAAGTTTCAAGTTTGATTATTATGTAAATGTTGAAGTTGCATACAGGAGTGGGACAAAGGCAAACCCTTTTGTTTATGAGATAAATCCAAGAATATCTGCTGCGGTAGTAGCCAATAAAGCTGCCGGAATTGATATTTTGACTATGGGCGTTAAATTAGCGTTAAAAAAAGACTTCTCAAAAAATATTAACTTTAAGGAAACTCAAATGATTAGGTATTGGAATGAGTTGTTTTTTTAAGACAAACAAAACTGTTTTTAATAGAAGAGAAAAATGGACAATAAAAAAATTATTCTCTGTTATCCATCAATAAATAGATATCGTTCGGAAAGACCTTATCATTGGTTCCCATTCTCTGTCCTTCCTATTGCTCAAGCTCTTTCAAATTGTGGTTATCATCCAGTAGTTCTTGATTATCGTGTGGAAAAAAATGCTTATCAAAAATTAATAAAACATTTAAAAGATGCTATTTGGGTTGGTATTAGTTCAATGTCAGGATATCAGATTGCAGGTGGATTGAGAATAGCAAAAAATGTTCGAAAAATTAACCCTAATATTCCTATAATTTGGGGAGGATGGCATCCAACAATATTGCCTGAAGAAACAGTTAATAATCCTTTTGTAGACATTGTAGTTGCCGGAAATGGGGAAAAAACTATTGTTGAAATAGCAGATGCTATAAAACGTAAAAGAAGTATAAAGAATATAAAGGGGATAGCCTATAAGAGTGGTAGAAATGTTGTTTTCACAGGATATAAGAATCCTACCGACATACAGGATGATGCGCAACAATACAGTAAGTATATTAATATCCAGTCATATATAAATCCTAAAACTATGGCGCTGGGATACTTTTCTGGGTATGGATGCGTATTCAAATGTGCTTTTTGCTCTCGTCATTTTATGACAAAAAAATATTTACCTTATCCCGTAAAAAAGGTAATGGAAGATATAAGTTATTTTGTCAACCGATATAGTTTTAAAAAAATACATTTTCAAGATGATAATTTTTTCATTAATCCTGCGCGAGTATTGCAAATTGCCCAAAACTTAATCAAATCAGGACATAGTCTGGAATGGTGGGCAAATGCGAGAACTGATGTTATATATAAGTTAACTAAAAAAGAAACAGGGATTTTAGTTAGATCCGGGCTTGCAACTCTATTTATCGGTGTGGAATCTGCTTCCCAACGAATGCTTGATACAATGAATAAAGGAACAAAAACCGAGGATATCATGAGAACTAATGGTGCTATAAAAAACTTCAATGTTGCCCTTCATTTGTCGTATATATTTGGTGTACCTGGGGAGACCATTGAAGACCTAAAATTGACTATCCGACAAATAAAAGCCTTAAAAAATGAAAATAAAAATGTGCAGGTGCAAACTTGCTTTTATCAACCATATCCCGGAACAGAATTATATCAAAAGGCATTGGAATTAGGTTATGAAAAGACAACCGGATTAGAAAAGTGGAGCCTTTTAAAACCACAAGAAAAATTTAATAAAATGCCGTGGATGAGTGAAAAAGAATTGAGGTTATATAGAAAAGAATTCAACAGTTTTTTTGGAGGATAAATATAATGACTGAAAATAACTATCTCGTAATTTCTTTAAGTATAGAAATGTTTTGATATGAATAAATGTATTGTATGTGGTTCTAGAAATTTCAAAAAAGTAATTTCTTTTCCCTCCATACCTGTTTTAGTGGGATGTGGTACAGTTGAGATGCATAACAAAATTCCTAACCTTCGTCAGGATTTGACGGTTGCGTATTGTCAAAAATGTGGTTTACTTTTTAATAGATTCCCCCAAAATGGCTTATCTTGGAATGTGTTTTACAAGTATTTTTCTCACCCAACTACTTTTTCTGTGGAAAAAAAAGATGACGCGAAAGAATTTTTTGATTTTATATTGTCGTATGTACATAAGGCAGGAAGAGCATTGGAAATCGGTTGTCATGATGGCTATTTCTTATCACTGTTATCTAAAAAGAGATGGGATGTTTACGGTTGTGAACCAAGTCCTGCTTCTGATATAGCCCGAGAGAAATATTCCATTAAAATCAACAAATCAATGTTTTCTCCAAAGGATTATGAAAAATCATCATTTGATTTAATAATACTTAGAAACTTACTCGTGTGTGTGCCAGATCCTTCACAATTGTTGATGGAATGTCGAAAACTTTTGAAAAAAAATGGAATCATTGCTATTGAGAATCCTAATATTGATATGTGGATGGATTTTGAAACCTTTGCTCTCAGACATGACGTATTGTATTATTTTACTTCCCAACAACTGCAAAATATAATATCTGCCAGAAAATATACTATACTATATAGTAAATTAGGGAAAAGCAAAAGAAATTTTATATTGGCAAGTGTAAAAGATAATACTTCTAATGGGAAAAAAGGAGGTATATATCCCAATCAAAGTTGTTTAAATGAAACAAGAGAATTTATCTTGAAATACGAGGAGAACTTACAAGAATTTAAGAAGAAATTTTATAATTTTTTAGCAGAGTGGAAAAAGACAAAACAAAAAATAATAATGGCTGGAGCAGGTTCTCACTCACAATTTTTAATATCATTGTTTGATATTGAAAATAATATATCTTTCGTTATTGATAATGACCCATTGAAAAATAACAAGTTCCTTTTAGGTTATAATTTACAGGTGTTTTCTCCTGAGATCTTAAAGAAGGAAAAAGTAGATATCATTATTGCTTCTACCGGTAAAAGCTTGCAAAATAGTCTTATTCATTCACTAAAAAAATATAAGAAGAATTATTCTAAAATATTAAGATTATATCCAAGAGTAGAGTATGAAACTTTTTAAAAACAGGAGATGTTAATGGAAAAAAAGATATTAGTAGTAGTAGCTCATCCTGACGATGAGGTTTTAGGATGTGGAGGAACTATAGCAAAGTATAATAAGCTCGGGAATGAAATAAGTTTACTTATTCTTGGAGAGGGTATTACTTCGAGAGATAAAGTTAGAAATCCCCAAAAAAGAGTAACCGAATTGAACTCTTTAAAAATATATACAAAAGAAGCATCTAAAATTCTTGGAATAAAAAAAGTATTTACTTTTAACTTCCCGGATAATCGTTTTGATACGGTTGCTGTGTTGGATATTGTAAAAGCGATAGAAGAGGTAACAAATAAAGTTAACCCGGAAGTTATTTATACCCACCATCAAGGAGATTTAAATATTGACCATCAAATTACTTTTAAGGCAGTACTTACAGCTTGCCGTCCAATTTATGGAGAAACCGTTAAGGAAATATATTCTTTTGAAATCCCTTCATCTACCGAGTGGAGTGCTTCAGATGATAGCCACTTTTTTAATCCGAATGTTTTTATAGATATTTCTAATACATTTAACAAAAAAATAGAAGCAATGAAAGCATATAAAAGCGAATTGCGTGAATATCCTCATCCGAGGTCAACGAAAGCTTTAGAAATTATTGCGAGACGGTGGGGAATTGTTGTAGGTAAAAAACTCGTTGAAGCATTTCTGTTGATTAGAAGTATTAAGGAATAGTGCTTATAGTTTTTTAACTTGTTGCCTCTCAATTTAGTGTGTAAAAATTAAACCTCTAAATAGATATTTACAAATAAAATCATCATTTCTTTGCCTATTTGGTAGGAAAAATTTTCCCCATACAAGATGTTCTCATATTTGTAACAAAACTTTTAGATATTTATATTATAAGGTAAATACAGAATATTTTAACAAATGGCACAGAACTTGCTAAAAATAATACGTATTATGAAGAAAATACTATTTATAGCACACGACTTGTATCCTCCTTTAAGAGGTGCAGAAAAGAGTAGTTTAACGTTGCTTGAGCACTTAAGCGAGGAAGGATTTGATACCTATGCCTTTTGTATTGAAAAAGACAGAAGCAGAAAAGTAGAAAGGAATGGAGTAACAATAAGCACTTTTAGTGAATTGTTAAGTCTTACGAAAAGCATAGAGACTTTATTACCGGATATGATTTTTACGCAGTTTGATTTTGCTCCTTTTGCAGTGAGTGTAGCTAAAAGATTAAATATTCCGGTGGTTCTTTTTGTCCATGGTATGGATTATTTTTGTCATGTCCCGTTATATGCAGAAATATGCGATAGAAACTGCAAAAACTGTAATTATTACAATTTGTATGAGCCTACGTTGGTAAGAAATCGTGAGATGCTTCAACAGGCGGATGCAATTATATCAAATTCCGAATATACAAGGCAGGTGCTAAAAGAATTTACAAATATGGAATCGGAAGTGATTTATCCGTTTATAAATTATGATGAAATTATATGTGAAGAGATATTTGTACCTCAAAAGTATATTACTATGTATCAGCCTGAAGTTCGCAAGGGTATTTTAACTCTTTTTGAAATCGCCAGGTTAATGCCGGAAGAACAGTTTTTGACCGTAGGACAGGGGGTAAAACTTAAACTACCAAACGTAAGGTATATGGGGTATACTCCTCCAAAATATTTTTATTCCACTACTAAATTATTGGTTGTCCCTTCGGTAATAGGAGAAACTTTTGGTATGATAATCGTAGAAGCCTTGCTTAACGGAATACCTGTTGTTGCGGGTAGAATTGGTGGAATTCCTGAAGCTGCGGGACCGGGAGCCATATTAATAGATGATTTTTTGAATCCGGACAAATGGGTGAAAGAGATAAAAAGAGTTTTAAACGACGAAAACTTAAGAAAAGAATTAGTAGAAGATGGTAAGATTTATATAAAAACACATTTCAATCCCAAGAAAGAATTTCAAAAACTGAGAGCTGTAATAAGTAAGGTCGGGATCTCCTGCAAAGTCTGAAAATATGCGGGAAAATGCAGGATACAAATTATAACCACAGAACAAAAAGAAAGCACGCAGATTAGAAAGATAGCCACAGAATGACACAGAAAACACAGAAATGTCTTATACAAAAAGTTAATAGAGAAGATAATAATGAATAAAGTCAAACAAATAAAAAACCAATAAAACTTATAGTTACAGAATGACACAGAAATCAGAGGAATTTTTATATAAAGAGTTAACAGAGAAGATAATCGGCGCTGCTTTTGAAGTTTACAAAAACTTAGGATATGGATTTTTAGAAAAGGTATATAAAAATGCATTGCTTATAGAACTTAGATTAATAGGAATAGAAGCCAAAAGTGAATTCTCCATAAGCGTTCATTATAAAGGAGAACCCGTTGGCGATTTTGCTTGTGACATTTATGTCGAGGAGAAAGTATTGGTGGAACTCAAAGTAGACAAAGAGTATAATTCCAAAAACGAATCTCAACTGTTAAATTATCTTAAAGCTACAAACGTAAAAGTAGGACTTCTGTTAAATTTTGGAGAGAAAAAGTGTGAAGTAAAGAGGATGGTGTATTGAGAGATGCGGAAGATAGAAATTCACAGAAATAAGCAAGAGTAGTTTTCTGTGCCCTTCTGTGAATTCTGTGGCTTAATAAAAAGGGTTAAGTTTTATGCAAAAGATTAAAGCGGCAACATCCTATGAAAAATTCAAAAGAAATAAGACAAGGGTAGTTATATTTGAATGGGATTATTATATTGTCAAAGAATGCGCAACTGCATTTGAAAGACTTGGTTGTGAAGTTCGTAAAATAACCGTTAACAAAAAAGACAGTCTTCGCTCCTCCTCCGGCGGACCCTCCAAAATAACGGCGGGCAGGCAGGCAGGAGGAATGTCCCACTTTTTAAAAGAACTTTTGCTTGCATTATGTGAATTTCAACCGGATTTTATATTTACCGTAAACCATGAAGGGTTTGACTGTGAAGGTAAAATTACGGGGCTGTTAACCGAGTTAAAGATTCCTTATGCAATATGGTATGTAGATTCTCCAAGATATATTCTTGAAGGTTATGACAAAGAAAATATTTCTCCTTATGCAAATGTATTTGTTTGGGACCCTTTATATATTTCCGAACTTCAAGAATCCGGGTTTAAGAAAGTTAAGTATTTACCCTTAGGAACTGACCCTGAAGTATTTAAACCAATAGAAAATGTACCGGATAAATATATAACGGATATGAGTTTTGTTGGGGATTCTATGATAGAGGCGGTTGATAAATGGAAAAAGAAAGTAGTAAATATTAAAGAGTGGGAAAAACTATCGTTTGAAACCTTAAAGTTATTATTTGATGAAAGTGGAATTTTAGCTGGCAAAGTATTAAAAAAAATATCTGACAGCCTTAGAATAGAGTTGCCTATTGATGAGGGGAAATTAACCGAACTTGAGTCTTATATTGCATTAAAAGCTACTTTTAACAAAAGGCAAGAAGTTTTAGAGAATGTTTTATCTTGTGGATTAAGGATATATGGGGATACGGGTTGGCATAAACTTTTTAAGAATGTAACATTATCTTCTTCGGTAAACTATTATACACAATTACCTTTAGTTTATAACGGGAGTGGAATAAACTTAAATATTACAAGTTTTCAAATGCCGGAAGGATGCAATCAAAGAGTTTTTGATGTGCCGGCGGCGGGCGGTTTTCTCATTACGGACGAACGGAAGACTCTAACGGATTTGTTTATTCCGAAAGAAGAAGTGATAACTTTTAAGGATAAGGAAGAATTAAAAGAACTGGTTGATTTTTATCTTCAGCATTCAACTGAAAGAAAAAGAATTGCAAAGAAAGCAAGACAAAGAGTTTTACAGGAACATACTTATGTCCATCGCGCAAGCAGTATAATAGAAAGTATGAAAAATTGGAACAAGGAATGAATATAAAAAGATTCTGGAACAAGGGGACGTGGAAAAAGTTGAAAATTAAAGTTTTAAGAAAAAATTGACGATAATAAAAATATTAAGGAAAGTTGTTATTTATATAGAGAGAATTTATGAAAGAGACTTTAATAAAAGATAAAATCCAACAAGTTTTAAAGTTGATTGAAAATAAAAAGCTAAATGAAGCAAGAATAAGAATAGAAGCAATTTTAGAAACTTCTCCCGATATTAAAGAATTATATCCTATAATATGTAAACTTTATATTCAAGCCGGAATGACCGATATCCCGGTAGAGTGGGTTGAAATAGCCATACAAATTGAGCCTGAAATTGAGAAATGGCTTCAGGAAGCGAGAAAGAAGTTCCCTATAACCGATAAAAATAGAAAATCTCTGTTTTCAAAAGATGAAACAAAACTTTTGGAAGAGATTAGTTCTTACTATAAAGAGTTAGCGCTTAGACCGGAAATAAAGGAATATGTGGCATGGAACTTTGATGGAGAACGGATGAACCCCTTGAACTGTTCCCCATATGAGTTCGACATTCATATTACAAAATACCTGTTCTGTAAAAGTTATATTGATAAGAACATTTCTGTTATTGATGTGGGCTGTGGATGTGGATATAGTGAAATATTACTTTCGAAATGGACAGCTAACATTCTTGGCTGTGACATTTCCCCTGACGCTATTGCTCTTGCTCGAATTCTAAATCCTGGTATAAGATTTGAGGTTAAAAGTATGGAGGATTTAAAAAAGAAAGCCGATGTCATTATTGCTTTTGAAGTTATTGAGCACACAAAAAATTGGCAAGAAGGACTTCGACATCTTGTATCCCTTTGCAAAAAACACCTTATATTTTCTGTCCCTTATAATCAGCCGGAAGGATCATGGAAATGGCATAATTTTTTTGGATTTACAGAATATGTAATTGCACAGTATTTCAATAATTTTCCTCGCTCAATTCTTTTAGACTTTTATTATCAAGACGAAACGGGGTACATATCAAAGCATCCCTGTGTTACAAATACAGTTACTATACCAACATCGCTAGTAGTAGTGGTTACAAAGGAAAAAGTCAATGGACTCCGATAAAAAAACAATACATATAGTAATTCATACGCATGTATGCCTTCCTATGCTATTACCCGTTATGCAAAAGATTATGGGAAATCCACTTTACAGTCTAACAGTTACCGTAAAATATAAAGAGGCTGTGAATAAGATAGCAAAAGAAGGTATACGCTATAGTGAGGAGTTTGATTTATTTGAAAAATTTCTATATTTGAATTCGCCAAGGTTATTACTTACGGCAGCAGATGATGTAGGTAATCATCACGTAATTGGTAGAAATTGTGTAATTAAAGCCAAAGAGAAGGGGATTCCAACCATAGTGATGCAACATGGTGGCGTTATCAGACACTGGGCAGTGAGTCCACCCGAATATGTGATTACTTCTGATAAAATGGCATTATGGGGAGAATGGTTTTTGGAAGAGTATACTACTACGGGAAAAATTACTCCTGAAAAAGGATTTATTGCGGGGAATCCAAAATTTGATAATGTAATCAAAGGTAATTGGGATAAGTATGGATATAGAATAAAAGAGATTTTGAAGCTAAAAAGAGACGAAGATTTCTGTTTATTTGCCGGGGAGAATCATGGGTTGAAAGAATTCTATAAAATAAGAGAAGATAAAATAGTAAACATACTAAAGTCCATTTTCAATGTGGTTATGTTAAATTCCCCAATAAAGTTGATTATAAAACCTCATCCCGAAGAATTTAATTATAATACGGTCAAATATTATGAAAAAGCAATAAAAGATACTGGAATTGATGCCAGAATAATCTATGATAAAGATATATCTCTTTATGAACTTCTTGCATCGGCAAAATATGTAATTACGCATGAATCTACGGTTGGTTTAGAAGCTTTAATGCTTCGGACCCCGGTAATAAGCATACGAACTCTCGAAATGGGATATTCATTCAACGCATTGAGTAACGACCATACTTATTTCAGTATAATAAGTGTCGGGAATGATATGGGAATAAAAATGAAAAGTGCAATAGAAAGGATTACTAATACTCATTTGACAAAAGAAGATTTTGAGAGCCCCCTTTATAGATTTCTATACAAATTAGATGGCAAAGCATCCGAACGTATCCTTCAAAAAGCTGATGAATTTATGAATGAGGTATATTCTAAGAAAAAACAACCGATAAGTATTACAGGGAAAAAAGTTGTGCGGGAAAAAGAAAAATTAAAAATCTTACAAATAGCTCATAATTTCCTTCCATATAGTTGTGGCGGGACAGAGCTATATACAATGTATTTAGCGCAAGGTTTAAAAAACAAAGGGCATGATGTATATGTATTCTATCCTCATTACTCTCCGGATAAACAAATGTATAGTATAGAGGAAAAAGAATACCGTGGATTAAAATTGGCAGAAGTAAATATTAAACCTCAAAACTTAATTGAAAATGTAAACAATGAAACATCAAAGGAAATATTTAGAAACTACATTAAAAGACATAATTTTGACATTATTCATTTTCAACATATTGAAAAAGCTTTAAGCTCATCGTTGTTAGAAACTGCAAGTGCTGTGGCTCCCACTATTCTTACGCTTCATGGTTTCTGGTTTATATGCGAGCAGGATTTACTTTGTAATTCTGACGGGAGTGCTTGCTCAGGCCCGGATACTATAGATAAATGCATAAAATGTTGTTATGGGAATACTGAAATTATGGAGCAGGAAGAAATTAATAGATTAAGAAATTATTTTGCTTATAGAAAGGATTGTTTAATCAGAATGATAAAATATCCGGATTTAGTTATGGCAGTTTCTAAATTCTGTAAATCTAAATTTCGGGAATATGACATAAACAAAAAGATATCGGTAGCTCGTATAGGCATATTAAAGGATTTCACACCAATTAATGGTATACCGAGGAAAGATAAAAGAATTGTTTTTTCTTATCTTGGCAGTCTTATACCAAGAAAAGGTTGTCATATATTATTGGAAGCATGGGAATCAATTAAAAACATTAATTCAGAGTTGAACATATATGGAATACCGGCAGATACAGAATACTCGGCAAGAATGATGGAAAAAATTTCGAAACTGAATAACGTATCCTATAAAGGTTCATATGTAACTGATGATTTGCCGGATATATTTTCACAGAGTGATGTTGTAATCGCACCATCAGTGGGAGAGAATTATCCAACAGTAATAAGAGAATCGTTTCACGCAAAAGTGCCTGTGATAGCTTCAAAAATAGCTGGAGTTCCCGAGATAGTAAAAGATGGAGTAAATGGTTTGATTTTTGAACCCGGAAATATAGAAAACCTTCGTTCAAAAATTATTCAAATAATAGAAGCTCCTTTATTAATATCCAAGTTCAAGAAAAACATAAAACCGGTTAGAGTATTACGGGAAGACATTGAGAGGTTAGAGAAAACATATAAGAGGCTCATAGTGAAAAGAAAACAAAAGGCCGGCATGTCGCAACAACGAACATTAGATAACTTGCAAATGAAAAGAGAAATTATTGAGATGAGGTATATAATAACGGATTTGAATAAAAAAATGCTAAAATTCGAAAAAGTGCATGTTAGCGAGAATATTATTCAGGAAAAAGATAAAGCTATTGAAGAATTGAGAGCAGATGGAAGAAAGATAATACAGCGAGAGTTAGATACTATAGCGAAATTTCAGGCATATATCAGTAGATTAAAAGAATTATATGAAAAACAAATAAAATTATTAGAAGAAGAAATAAGAAAAAATAAAAAATGAAAAAGGGGGAATTGTTTTACAAACAAAATAAACCACAATGGAATCTACAGGAGAAAGATTAGTTCCGGATAAACCGGAGAGAGAAAGTTTATTTCTTGAGCATATTACAAGGTATATGTTTGCCAGTCAATATGTGAAAGATAAAGTAGTTTTTGATGCAGGTTGCGGGTGTGGATATGGTTCTCATCATCTTTTGAAGAGTGGTGCGAAGAAGGTTACAGGAATTGATATTTCCGAAGAAACAATAGAGTATTGTAAATCTCATTATGAAAATGAAAATTTGGAATTTAAGGTAATGAATGCAGAAAAATTATCTTTCCCTGACAAAATATTTGATGTTGTCGTATCTTTTGAGGTAGTAGAACATTTAGAAAACCCTGAAATGTATTTATCAGAAATAAAAAGAGTATTAAAAACGGATGGGATATTAATAATTTCTACTCCTAATAAGAAAATTTATACGGATGCCGTTGAAGACTGGAAAAATCCTTTTCATATTCATGAGTACTATATTGAAGAATTCGATGCTTTTCTAAAAAAATATTTTACCGAAATAACTTTTTGGGGGCAGGACTACTTTGAAGGTATGATTATAGAAAAACAGTTTTTAGAAAAAAGCAAGGGAGAACAAACAACAGACTTCAAGGTTCTTCCAATGCATACACAACCTACATGGAAAGGTTCGTTTGACAAATTGCAGGCATTTGAAAAATTTATTTATATTATTGCTGTATGTGGAAAAATTGAAGAAAAAAATGTTTCAAAGAATCATTTGATATATGGTTTTCCAATAAAGTATTTAGAAGAAAAAAACAATAATGAAAAAAAACTTAGAAATGAATCTTTCCAAGGGAAAGATAGAATTATTCAGGAAAAAGAAAACATTATTCAAGCGAAAGAAAGTGTTATTAAGGAAAAAGATAAGCTTATTGAAGAACTTAAAATAAAGGGAAGGGAAACTATACAGAACGAATTTGATACTACTGCGAAATTTCAATCATATATCAAAAGGTTAAAAGAATTATATGAAAAGCAAATAAAACTATTAGAAGAAGAGCTTAAGAACAAGAAATGAAAAGGAGTATTGCAATGACATTTTCTGATAAAACAAGTCATATCCGCCAATTAATTAAGAATGGGAATTTGGCAGAAGCAATACTTAGGTTAGAAAGTTTAATAGAAATACATCCTGAGATTGATGAGGTATATCCTATGTTATGTAAGCTTTATATTAAAGTTGGTAAAGTAGATGTCCCGCCGGAATGGATACTGAGAGCAACGAAAGTTGATAAGGATTTTGAAAAATGGCTTAACGAAATGAGCCAACACCCAGACATTGAATGTACAGAAGAACCACATTCCCAAAACGTTGAATATAGTAATTGTGACTTTTGTGGAGAAAACAATTACAAAATAGTATATCAGGAAAATCCTTCTAATGTGGTGAAATGTAAATCTTGCGGGCTTGTATCTTTTAACCCTCAACCCTCTGAGGCTGACCTAAAAAATTACTATAACATTTTTCATGATGAGAGTATATCTAATATAGATAGTAATATTTTACCCAGAATTTTATCCCGAAAGAGAGAATTGAAAGAAATTGAAGAATATATAACTAGTAAAGGAAAAATTTTAGATATAGGATGCGCAAACGGTGAGTTTTTAAAAGCTGCCCAGGAAGAAGGTTGGAAAGCGAAAGGATTTGAAACCTGTCCTGAAACTGCAAATTATGCCATTGAAAAACTTGGATTGGATGTAGTTATTGGAAGTAATCTTGTTGATGCGGGGTTTTCTGCTAATGAATTTGACGTAATTACTATGCAACATGTGATTGAACACCTGAAAAACCCATTGTCAACATTAAAAGAAGTGCACAAAGCTATCAAATCTAATGGTTTGTTATGGATTAGCACTCCTAACTTTGATTCTTTTATGGCAAAGGCGCAGGGGATAAGATGGGAATGGAAAGCGTGGCCTAATCATTTATATTATTTTACTCTGGAGACTATGCGAAAATATCTTGAGAAAACGGGTTTCAAAATTCTGAAATTGTATGCCAGAAGCACAGGAGGGTCCCTTGAAACTTACATTAAGCTTATTCAAGAGAGATTATTCATAGAGGATAAAAAAATTGCTTTGCAAGTTATAGAATATTTAGATAAACTTAACATTAATATAGGATTTGAAATAATTGCGATTGCAAAGAAAATATGAAAATAGCGTTAATCCAGACGCCCGCGTGGGGAAGACAGAGTCCTCCTTTTGCCATAGCTTGTTTATCTGCTTATTTGAAATCATATGGTTATGAAGTTTATAAAAGGGATATTAATATTGAATTGTATAATGAATTTAAGGATACTAAATATGCAGATACGTGGACATTGAACGAAGGCTTCTGGGGAGATGTGCAATTAGTAAGCAATTTCGTAAAAACTCATAAGAAATTAATAGATAGATATGTAGATGATATTTTAGAATCCGGTTCTAAAGTAATTGGTTTTACAATACTATGGTCTACGGAACAAATGAGTTTGGTTTTAGCGTCCGAAATTAAAAAGAAAGACCCGAGCAGGATTATCGTTTTTGGCGGTCCCCAGGCATCAAGAGGTGTAAGGGGGGAAGAATTTGTTTTAAGAGATGAGGTGGATTTTGTCGTTCATGGGGAAGGGGAAGAAACTTTATATGAATTGGTCAAAGCTGTTGAAAAAGGAGAAGCATTTGAACCAATAAAAGGCGTACTGTTTTCTAAGAATGGAAAAGTTTATTATGGTGGAGACAGACCGTTAATCGCAGACCTTAATTCTTTGCCTTATGCCGATTTCTCTGATTTTCCATTCGAATTATATAAAGAACCTGTAATGTTGCCGGCCACAACTTCAAGAGGGTGTCCAAATAATTGTGTTTACTGTGATGAAAAAGTGTTTTGGTATAAATTTAGAAGTAGAACAGGGGAGAAAATCTTTGAAGAAGTAAAATACCAGGTTTCTAAATATAACATAAAAAGAATTGAATTCACTGATTCTTTAGTAAATGGTAATGTTAAAGCCCTCGAAAAGTTTTGTGACCTTACGATAGAAAGCAATCTTGGTATTGAATGGATGGGACAAGCGACAGTTCGCCCGGAAATGACGTTTGAATTATTGAATAAAATTCATAATTCAGGATGTTTTCATCTTTGTTTTGGTATGGAACATTCCTCAAAGAAACAATTACTTAAAATGGGAAAGATATTGTGTAAAAATGCCGATTTTGATAGTTTTATCAAAGATTGTTATAAAGCACAATTGGGAATAGGATTGAATTGGATGTTTGGCTTCCCGGGAGATACAGAAGAAGACTTTCAAGCAGATTTGGATTTCTTTACACGTAACACTGATTATCTGAGACCGTATTGTTCTGTTAATCCAAGTGCCGGATTTTGTGGCTTTACGACCGGTTGTTATGCATATTCTCACCCGGAAGAATTTAATATAGAAGTAAGCGATAATGCCGTTTACTGGAAAAGTAAAGACGGGAAAAACAATTATGTGATTCGTTTAAATAGATTTCAAAAATTTACTAATCATTTGGAGTCGTTAGGTATAGGATTAGGTTTCAAACAATTGCCTAACGAGAATAAGCTCATAGGCGACTATTATGTTTATGAAAAGAAATATCAAGAGGCGGCTAAATGTTATGAAATATCTTTAGTTAAAGAAACGTTTGATACTGAAGTATTTGATAAACTTTCTGCTCTGTATGCAGAACTTAACCAAAAAAACAAAATTATAGATAAATACATTAAACTTGAAAAAAACGGTAAAATCAAAGACAATAATCAGAAATTGGAGGCAATAAATATTATGAAAAAACATTTTCCGTCTTTATCGGATGCAAACATTAAAAATAAAATTACGAATTCAGATGTTGTACTTGTTCAAGCTCCTGCATGGGGAATAAGCACGCCACCTCTGGCATTAGCCAGTCTGACTGCTTATATGAGACACCGGGGGTATAAAGTTCTTAATTTAGATTTAAATATAGAGCTTTATAAATTGAGAACAGGTAAATATAATGATATATGGGAGTTGGAGAAATCACTTGTATTCTGGAATAACCCCTCTTTGATAAAGGAATTCGCAGAATATTATAAAAATTATTTAGATGACCAAATAGATATAATACTAGGCAGTGGAGCAAAAGTCGTTGGATTTTCAATATATTTTTCTTCTTTATATATTAGTCTTTACCTGGCAGAACAGATTAAAAAGAAAAACAATAAAATAATTATTGTATTTGGTGGCCCCCATGTAAGCAGGGATTTAGCGGGACAGACAATCATTAAAGATAAAAACGTAGATTTTATAGTCCAGGGAGAAGGAGAAGTTACTTTAGAAGAAATTGTTAAAAATCCGAAAGTAGATTTTTGTGAAGGGACACTTATCTGCAAAAATGGAGAAGTGGTTGATTGCGGGGATAGAGAGTTAATTAAAGACGTTAATTCTTTGCCAATACCGGATTTTTCAGATTATGATTTTAATGATTATAAAGAACCATTTAAAATTCCAATTATCTCAAGCAGGGGATGTTGTAACAAATGCGTTTACTGTAATGAACGTCCTTTCTGGAAAAGATTTCGATTCAGAACAGCAGAAAATATGTATAAAGAGATGTTGTATCAATTGAAAAAACATCCAAAAGGAAGTTTCTTTGATTTTCAGGATAGTTTAGTCAATGGAAGTGTTAAGGAGTTAGAAAAACTTGCCGATTTAATAGTAAAAGATGGGCTGAAAATCCAGTGGAGCGGTCAGGCAATTATGAGAAAGGATATGACTTATGAACTTTTACTTAAATTAAAGAAATCCGGCTGTATAGCGTTAGGGTATGGGATGGAAACGGCTTCAGTCCCCTTGATGTTAAAAGCAGGAAAATTATTAGCAAAAGATATAGAACCGGAGAAAATAGTAAGGGATGGATATAAAGCAGGTGTTAGCTGTGCTGTCAACTTTATGTTTGGATTGCCCGGGGAAACAGAAGAGGATTTCAGAGAGACGCTTAAATTTTTAAGGAGGAATAAAGACTATATTGGGACGGTTAATCCCTGCCCTGCATTTTGCAGTTTTGCTCCCGGAACCTATGCGTATGAGCATCCGGAGGAGTTTGACATAGATTTGAAAAAGGGTGGAACTTATTGGGAATCAAAAGACGGCTCTAATACTTATTTAGTGCGTTTAAGAAGATTTGAAGAGTTCTGCCAACTTGCGTGGGATTTGAAAATACCAAGTGTTTATCCTTCCCCGAAATTATTGAACAGAAATGAAGTTATCGGTAATTATTATTTTAATACGGGAGAACCGGAAAAAGCAGTTCCATATTTTATTAACTCCATAGAAAAAGAATCTCGAGATATTTCTATTATTCAAAACCTTGCATCTTGTTATCAAAAAATTGGATTACAGGATTTATATGAAGAATGCGTGAAAGAAATTAAGGAATGGGGGACTAAGAAAAATACAAGAAGTAACGAAAAAGCTTTGCCTATGACAGGAATCAATAAGGAGATAAGCGAGGCAGAAGGTTTTATAAATTCAGGTGATTATAAAAATGCGATTTTAAAATTGGAAAGTATTTTGTCTACACATCCGGAAGCGACAAAAGTTTATTCTATTTTATGTAAATTATATTTTAATACCGGAAAATTAGATTTTCCTAAAGAGTTACTTGAAAAAGCATTAAGTATTGAACCTGATTTGAAAAAATGGGTAATTGAACTCGGGAAAAAATGGGCTGCTAACCAACAATTAGAGGAAGCTTGTTTATTATTTGTAAAATTGTTATCTTGCGTGCCGGATGATTATGAAATCTGGGATATTACTGGCGTATCAATGGTTTCTGTTGGTAAGTTCCAGGACGGGGAAAGTTGTTTCAAAAAATCCATTTCAATTAAACCGGACTATATTGATGCATACGTTAATATGGGATACTTATACAAAATGCAAGGCAAGATAGATGAAGCAATTGCATATCTGCGTAAAGCGCAAGAGATAGACCCTTCTCTAATAAACCTGTATTATGAAATAGAGGACTTGTATAAAAAGCATAATATTAAGGGATATCCATTTAAGTATCTTTTAGACAGCATTAACAACACTATTCAAAAAGGAATTCCAAAAATAGATAATGCAATAAGTTTAGGAAAAGGGCCTGAAGAACTCCATATGGAATTAACTTACAGGTGTAATTGTAAATGTGCTTTTTGTGATTTATGGGATAAATATAACAAGTTTCCCGAGTTAGAAAAAAAGCAATTAACGCTTGAAGAAATTCAGAAATTTATCGGAGATTCCAAATATCTTAAGAATGTTAAATCTATAGTCCTTTCCGGTGGAGAACCTTTTTTGAGAAAAGATTTTGTAGAAATATGCGGTTGTTTAACAGAACATTTGCCGGAAGCGAGTATTGGAATTCTGACGAATAGTATGGATGCTAATTTAACGATGAAAAAACTTATGGAGGTAAAAGGGAAGTATGAGCCAAAATCTATCTGGCTGGGGTCTTCTCTTGACGGTTTATTTGAAAAACATAATGAAATCAGAGGCAGAAAGGATGCATTTAACAATTTAGTCCGAACAATAACTCAGGTGCAGAAAGAGTTTGAAGATATCCATTACAATATTAATTTTACGGTTACGCCTGAAAACTATAGGGAACTATTACCTGTTTATGAATTTACGGATAAGCTTAATTGTATGTTTTCTGCTCAATTTGTTTTGCCTCCGGACCCGAAATGGAGCAAGGAAAAGTTGTTGGAAGTTCAAGGCATAATTGAAATAATACTTAAGAAAATGATTGATGCAAAAAGAACGACATCAATTACAAGCGACATAGGGTTACTTGCACAATTATATTTCTGGTCGAATTTAGTTGAATATCAATTACATCCTACCAGAGTTTTTAAGAAGTGCCTGGCAGGAGTGCATTTTGCGATGTTTAATCCGCAAGGCGACCTCTTTTTCTGTCCGATGAATAAACAGATGTTAGTCGGCAACGTTAAAGATACTCCTTTTGATAAACTATGGGAATCGTCCAAAGCAACTAAGATTAGGGATTTTATGAACAGCGGGAAATGCCATTGCTGGCTTTTATGTACCATTATGCCACAAATAGGAGAGGCATTTCTAAAAGGAAGGGGCAATGAAAATTAAAACTAATTGCAGGTTTTACAAAGGAGATATTCCTTGTAAAATTCATAAAGAAAAGGGAGTTCATTGTGATAACTGTGAATATTATAAAGAGGTATCAAAAAGAATTCTCATAATAAAATTTGGCGCGGCAGGAGATGTTATAAGAACAACTCCAATTCTAAGGAAACTTAAAGAGATATATCCTGACTGCGAAATTACATGGTTAAGCATATTCCCGGAACTTTTGCCTTCTATCGTAGATTATCCTTTGAAATTTGAGTTTTCAAATGTGGTATCTCTTTTAGGAGATAAGTTCGATATACTTTACAATCTTGATAAAGACAAGGAAACCTGTTCTCTTGCAAGGCTTATTTCTGCGGATATAAAAAAAGGGTTTATTCTTAAAGATGGAAAATGCAGTCCTATTGATAAAGATGCCGAACATAAGTTTTTAACGGGATTGTGGGATGATTTAGAAAAAGCGAATAAAAAACATTATGTCGAGGAAATATTTGAAGTTTGCGGATTTAGTTTTTCAGGAGAGAAATATATTCTTGAACTTAAAGGCAAGTCTCCGGAACTCCCGAAATTAAAAGGCAAAATAGTAGGATTAAATACGGGATGTGGAGGCAGGTGGGAAACTCGTAACTGGAGCGAAGAAAATTGGGTAACATTAGCTAAAAAATTAAAAATCGCCGGTTTTATTCCGCTTCTTTTGGGAGGACCGCAGGAGGATGAAAAAAATAAAAGAATAAAAACAAAAAGCGGAGCAGAATACTGGGGGACTTTCAGTTTAAAGGATTTTCTTTGGGTTGTAAACGTGTGCGAAGTTGTTGTTACGCAAGTCACTATGGCTTTACATATAGCGATAGGATTTGAAAAGAAAATAATACTTCTGAATAATATTTTCAACAGAAATGAGTTTGAATTATATGGGCTTGGAGAGATTATTGAACCTGAATTGGATTGTTTGGGCTGTTATAAAAGTAAATGCGAGAAGGATTGTATGTCAATTATTTTGCCGGAGAAAATTTTTGAGATGTGTATGAAAAAAACCACAGAAGAAAGACAGAATACAGATTAAAGACATAGCCACAGAATGACACAGAAAACACAGAATTTTTTATACAAAGAGTTAACAGAGAAAACAATAATGAATAAACTAAAACAGATTAAATGCAAATAAAAAATATAACTACAGAATGACACAGAAATCAGAGGAATTTTTATATAAAGAGTTAACAGAGAAGATAATTGGGGCTGCTTTTGAGGTTTATAAAAACTTAGGATATGGCTTTTTAGAAAAGGTATATAAAAATGCATTGCTTATAGAACTTAGATTAATAGGAATAGAAGCCAAAAGTGAATTCTCCATAAGCGTTCATTATAAAGGAGAACCCGTTGGCGATTTTGCTTGTGACATTTATGTCGAGGAGAAAGTATTGGT
The DNA here is from genome assembly GCA_028716385.1 of bacterium. GTDB lineage: Bacteria > Hydrothermota > UBA3073 > JACQXS01 > JAQTXJ01 > JAQTXJ01. The sequence continues at coordinate 326,510 of JAQUPX010000003.1, forward strand.
GGAACTCAAAGTAGACAAAGAGTATAATTCCAAAAACGAATCTCAACTGTTAAATTATCTTAAAGCTACAAACGTAAAAGTAGGACTTCTGTTAAATTTTGGAGAGAAAAAGTGTGAAGTAAAGAGGATGGTGTATTGAAAGATGCGGAAGATAGAAATTCACAGAAATAAGCAAGGGGAGTTTTCTGTGCCCTTCTGTGATTTCTGTGGCTTAATAAAAGGGGCAGAATTATATGAAACCAGATAAAAACAGGCCGGTTGTAATCACTATTCCTACGTGGAATAGAGCTGATTTACTAAAGAATTGTATTGAAAGTATTTTTGAGAATACCAAAACTCCTTATTATAGAATATGCGTATTTGACCAGGCGAGCACTGATGGGACTAAAGAATATTTGGAAAGTTTAGGAAATAAAGTTGATGTAATTAATAGTCCTGAGAATATAGGTTTTGTTCTATCTATGAATCAGGTTATGAGAACTTATGCGAAGAATGACATATTGTTATTGAATAATGATACGTTAGTTCATAACGGGTGGCTTGAAGGATTGATTGAATGCGCTTATAGTTCCGAAGATATTGGTATTGTAGCTCCTAAGTTTATTTATCCTACCGGCGTTATAAATGAGGCGGGAGGAGGAAATATTTTTAGATATGGGGCAACACGAAATATCGGCAGAGGAGATAATCCTGATAAACCAAAATATAATCATCAGAGAGAGATTGATTATTCTTCGGGCGCTTGTATGTACATTAAACGAAGCACTTTAGACAAAACGGGTGAATTTGACGAGTTATTTTGCCCCTGTTATTTCGAGGATGTTGATTTATGTTTTAGAAGCAGAGAAGCGGGACTTAGGGTAATGTATCAACCTAAAAGCCTGGTTACTCATATAGAAGGTGGAACAGCAGGAACGGACGTGAAATCCGGGATGAAAAAACACCAGGAAGTTAACAGGGAAAAGTTTATTACTAAATGGGAAAAAGTTTTAATCAATTATAAAAGTGCTCTTTATAAAGTTCCATCCGAAAAAGAACAAATATTAATAATCGCCGAATATCCACCCTGGTATGACGCATCATCGGGTGGATTGAGATTGTATCAAAAAATAAATATATTAAAGAAATATTATGATGTTGTATTTATAGTGGAAGATTTACTCGGGTATGAAAAGTATGTAGATAAATTGGAAGAATTAGATGTGGCAGTTTTTCATTGCGATTTAAAGCGGCACGTAAGTGGAATTTATGACCCTCTTTTTCCTGAAGATATTGAAGCATTGCTCACTTTTAATAAGTTTAAGTTAGTTTTTCTTGAATTTTATAATATTGCCGACAGATGGATAGATTGTATCAGAAAATTTTCTCCACAAAGTGTTACAATACTGGATAGTCACGACGTGCATTTTATGAGAGAACTCCGGAAAGCAGAAATTTCAGGAGTGCCAAGCCTTTTTAGAAAGGCGACATATAATAAAATTAAAGAGTTGGCGACTTATGAAAAAATGGATGTAGTTACAACCGTTTGTGAAACTGATAGGGAAGCACTTTTAAAAGAATCTCCCAATTTGGATATACGAATTTTACCCAATACGCATACAATTGCAGAAGATGTTCCCGGCAGGGAAAACAGGAAGGATATTTTGTTTGTAGGAGGTTTTTTGCATACTCCGAATGTAGATGCAGTGTTATATTTTTGCAAAGAGATATTTCCGTTAATTAAGAAGAAGTTACCTGATATAAAGTTTTTTATAGTAGGGAATGCGCCTCCTCCTGAGGTTAGAGCGCTTGAATCCGAAAATATTATCGTAACCGGGTATGTGCCCGATACCAAGATATATCTTGATTCCTGTTGTATTTCGGTTGCGCCTTTAACTTATGGTGCAGGGATGAAAGGAAAAGTTACGGAAGCGCTTGCGAACGGTATTCCGGTGGTTGCTACGTCAATTGGAGCCGAAGGGATTGGAATAGAAAATGGCAAGCATGCGTTAATTGCAGATACGCCACAGGGTTTTGCTGAGGGGGTAATTAAATTATATGACGATAAAGAAATGTGGAAGAAATTATCCTGTAATGGGAAAGCGCTTATTAAAGATAATTATAGTGTCGAGATGGTAGAGAAAAGATTAGTTCAGCTTGGAAATACATTGCCTGAAGCGAAAGAAAAGTACCCGGAAAGGTTTAAAGTTTCTTACGGGTCTTCCCTATTATCTCATTTATTAAATGAACTTACTATAATTTTTATTGTAACGGAGGATAATGAGGTATCAAAAGTTTCCATAGAAAATTTATTGATTAACTCGGATGATAAATCATCAGACATACTAATTGCAACAAAAAGCAATAAAATTGCCAGAGAGTTAGAGAGGAATTTTAAGTTTTATATTAAGTATGAAAACGAGCAAGAACTGGATGATATTACAAATTATATAGTGCAGAATTCTTCGGGTAAGTATATTGCGATACTGGATAGTAGTGTTGTTGTGGCATCACAATGGGATAAACATTTAATAAGTCATTTAGATAGAAAAAAAGATGCGGGGATAGTTATTCCTAAGAGTTTGCCTTTTAAGTATAATTTTATATACGAGTTTGAAAATGATGTATGGGAAAATTATAAGCAATACAGGAATGAAAAAACCGTAGTTCAAAATATAAATGTCCCCTGTATGCTTATTAAGAAGGAGTTTATCCCCGGTGGATGCAAAAATTTACAAGAAATTATATTAGGCATAATAAATAGAGGATATAAAATTATAGAAGCTAAAGATACTGCCGTATGGCATATAAGACCTGATTTAACAGATAAGATTAAAGTTGAATTTAAGTATCCCGAGGAAAAACTTTTATCGGTAGTCATTCCTTCTTATAATAACAAGGAAATTTTACTTAAATGTATTGATTCGTTTGCCAATCAGGAAGGCATTAATCCTGATAATTTGGAGATTATCGTGGTTGACGATGGTTCCACGGATGGGACGATTGATGCCATTAAAGGACTAAAAGCGTCATGCGAGTTCAAGTATTATGTACAATCCCATAAAGGTCAATCTGCTGCTACAAATAAGGGAATACGGGAAGCTAAAGGAAAATATATTTTGCTTTCGTGTCAGGATGTAATTGCAAAGAAAGATTTAATAAAGCAACATTTAAGTACTCATCAACAAGGGAATGGTAATACCGTGGCATTAGGTTATATTCAAAGGCCTTCTGAAATAGAGGAATCGCATTTTATAAACTATATAGAAAATAGGGATATTCAGTTTGCTTATGAGAGTATTGAATCTCCCGACAATGTTGAATTTAGATATTTTTATGCCCCGAATGTATCTTTAAGAAGAAAAGCTTTTGAGGAGGCAGGTTTGTTTGATGAAAGTCTAAAATATGGATGGCAAGATTCGGAATTAGGATTAAGATTAACTCTAAATAAATACAGGATAGTTTATAATGCCGATGCTATTGTTTATCATTATCATAGGCAGGAGTTAAAAAGTTATATTCAGCGGCAGGTAAAGGTAGGAGAAAGCTTTGGTATTTTATCTTATAAATGTCCGCATACCGATATGTGGAGTCTGGAAGAATCGAAAAGAAGGTGTTTATGCGATTTTTATAACAGGGAAGAGTTGGTAAAATATACTGAGAATCTTGTATTCGAGCTGGAACAATTATCAAAAAAAGACTTAGAGAAATATAAATTCAGCAGGGACCCGCTTTTAGAGACCTGTTATGCTCTTATTTTAAATTATTATTATGCGAAAGGAATTGATGGAGTTATTGGATGGTATGAAGGGAAAGACTGGATAAAAGCGTTTATTGAGGAAAAAGAGATGAAAGCGGAAAAAATAAACAAAGAAAACGATGCATTAAAATATCTTATTGAAAGTTCTGTTAGTGCAGGAGAAATAGGTTTTGAAAAGGCTATTGAAAATGTACTTTCTGCGAATAAACTTATACCTAATTCGCCTTTACCTTACTATTTTCTTGGAGAATATTATTTAAAACTTGAAAATTATGAAGGTGCGGAAGCTTCTTTTAAGAATGGAATTGAAAGAATAAACGCACCTTATCCGGAAGTAATTATCTTACCTCAAGAAGAAGAAGCGTATTATTATTTCCAACTTGCTATGGTTTTTATGCGGCAAAAGAACTTTAATAAACCGATTAAGATACTTGAGAAGTTAATATCGGAAGGAAGGCTTACAGAAGCATTTAAAAAAGTAATTGCATATAAAATTTTAAGCACTTGCTATAGAATAACGGGAGAAAAAGACAAATCGGTTAGATTTGCTCAGGAGTCCGAGAGATTGAATAGAGAGGTAAAGAAAAGATGAGAGCGGGGATTTTAGATTTTGGATTTTAGATTTCGGAATTTGGATTGAAAGAAACGGAAGAGTCAACAGATTTTAGATTTCGGATTTAGGATTGAAAGAAACGGAAGAATCAACAGAATTTGGAATTAAAGATTAACAGAAGAAATGCGGAAAAAACACAATAAGCAATGGGCAGAAAATAGCTTTAATAGGAGAAAATGTCCCTATCTTATATTGCGCATATTGCCGAAAAGGCAGATTGATTATGGAGTTTTTAATTTGACACGGAATTTGCTATACTATAAAGGATTAGCTATGGAGGCTTTATGAATAGAAATAAGAAAAGCAAAAAGAGTAAAGGACATTCAGTAATAAAAGGATGCAAAACGGTTCCTAACAAGCCGGTAATTGATTTGTATAAAGCATCTGAAATAGATGAAATAGCAAGAAGTATAGCAATGGTTCTAAGAAGGGAATTTCTAAAATAGATAGCGGAAAGGATTAGACATTTTGTAGATTCCCTAATGAAGTGAAGGAGGTAGAATGGATACGAAAAAGAGCAAATCTTCGAAGAAAAAAATACCGGGCGCAAGTTGCGAGAAACCTGATAAAATAATTGAACAAGCCGTAAAACTTTTAAAAACGGGAAAAATTGATGAGGCAGAAAAAAAATTCAAAGAAATAAGTAAGGAATATCCTGACATTGTCCAACCTTATATAGGGCTTGGTAATATATATTCAATAAAAAAGGATTCTAAAAAGGCAATTGAATTTTATCAAAAAGCGCTTGAAATTGAACCTTTATCAGAGGTGTATAGTAATCTTGGGGCTTTATATTTTATACAGGGCGACAAGCAAAAAGCTGAAAGATCTTTTCATTCTGCAATTGCTATGGATGGAGATAATGCTTGTGCAAAGAAAAACCTTGCGGATATGTATTTTGAGCTTGGGAAGTATGAACAGGCGATTCCTCTTTATGAGGCGGGCTTATTAAAACATCCCGAAGCAGAGTCATTAATAGCGCTTGCTAATTGCTATTTTAAGATGGGTAAATACGAATCAGCTAAAGTAGGGTATGAAAAAGTTTTGGAAGTTGAACCGGATAATAAAACAGCTAAAGAAAACCTTAAAATAGTTAACAAAGAATTGGGAAAATAGAAAAGTGCCACAAAATCACTAAAACACTAAATTGCACGAAAAATCACAACTTGCCTAGATTTTTGTTTTGTCAAAAATTATTAAATCTGGGTGTCTTGGCGATTAATATATTTGTTTCAAGTGTTCTAACTCTTACTTACCTAATGTTAGGCAAGTAAGATAAACATAAATTTAAGTTTTAATGTAATTTGTTTCCTTATGTTGGATTATTAATGGTTATGAAACAAAGCGTATCGTTATGTATGATAGTGAAGAATGAGGAGAGAAATTTATCCAGGTGTCTGGATAGTTTTAAGGATTTAGTGGATGAGATAATAATAGTAGATACGGGTTCAAGCGATAAGACGGTAGAAGTTGCAAAAAGTTACGGGGCGAAAACATATTATTTCAAATGGTGTGATGATTTTTCGGCGGCAAGAAACGAGTCGTTAAAATATGCAACAAAAGAATGGATACTTAGTATAGATGCGGATGAATATATAGATTTGGGGAATAAGGATAAAATCAGACAAATTCTTAAAAATCCGGTTTGCAATGCTTACAGTATTAATATTAAAAATTTTCTTGCTCCTCATAGCCCTATATTTGCAATTAATAGTTTAACAAGACTTTATAAAAATATTCCCGGTATTTCTTATAACGGAAAAATACATAACCAGATAGAGCCTTCAATTAAAGAATTAGGTATGGAGATAGGAACTACAAATATTTTTATATACCATACGGGATATTTAGCAAAAGACAAAGGAGACAGTGGCAGGCTTAACATACTAAAAGAATGCTATAACAAAACACCAACGGATCCTCTTATTAATTTTTACCTGGGCGAAAAATATGAATCTATGAGCAGTTACGATAGCGCAATTGAGCATTTTAAGAAAGCGGTTGCCTCAAAGATATCCGCCATTTTCTTGCCAGGGATGCTTCACATAATTGATATTTATAATAAAAAAGGACTGCCGGAAGAGGCTCTTAAATGGTTTAGAAAGACATTAAAAGTATATCCTGATGATTTTATGTTGCATATTATGGCATCCCAATCTTATAATTTGAAAAAAGAATATTTAGAAAGCATTAGAGAATTAAGAAACGGAATGAAAAAGTTAGATAAAGTAAATGCGGGTTCGTTATTTAATATGGAAGTATCCCCATCCGTAATATATGAAATGACGGGTGGAAATTATGAGTGCCTTGGAATTATTGAAAAAGCTATTTTTTATTATAAAAAAGCGATTGAAGTTACTCCGGATTACCTTACTCCATATCTTAAATTAGTTAAATTGTATGAAGAAAAAAGTGAGATTGATAACGCAATCGAATATTTACAAAAAGCAATAGAAATTGAACCGAGTAGTAGCTTATCGTTGCATCTGGAAAGAGTGATTGCATTAAAAAAGAAATAACAGTAAAAAAATGTAAGATAGAATAATTAACTACCTATGAAAGAAAAAACAATTGCGGAAATAAGCAAAATAAAACAGTTAATTCTCGATAAAAGATTAAGTGAAGCTGCAATCAGGATAGAAGCACTTATTGAACTATATCCGGATGTTGAGGAAATCTATACCCTTGGATGTGAAATAGATACTTTGCTAGGGCGGGGTACGGAAAACGGAGAAGGGCAAATTGTGCATTCGTATAGTCGTGTAATCGGAAAATCGGGAACAGAAAGTAGCATACCAGAAGATCAGGGCATCAGTGGGCAGGGTACCAGAAAATCAGAATATCAGATTACAGAAACAGATAGAAAGAAGGGGCGAGAAATGCCGAAATTGGCGATTATATGCGGGGAAGGGATGGATGGGTTTATAGATGATATAATTAAAGCAGTATCCAATGAATATAATACGAAGAAATTTGTAATCCGGAATACGAAAGATGTTGAAAAAGAAATACAAATGGCTGTTGATTGGGCGGATATCGTATGGTTTGAATGGGCGAATGATGTTGCCGTTATAGGAACAAATTATCAGGGGATTATCGGGAAAAAAGTGATTGTAAGATTGCATAGTTATGAAGTTTTTGCAAACTTTCCACCTCGCATAAACTGGAGTGTGGTAAATACGCTTGTTTTTGTTGCAAACCATATAAAAGAGATACTTAAAAGAAAAATCCCTGATATAGAAAAGAAAGTAAAAATCGAGGTTATAAATAACGGCGTAGATGTAGAAAAGTTTGTATATAAAACAAGGAAACCGGGATTTAATATTGCTTATGTCGGATACATAAATTATAAGAAAAATCCTGCTATGGCTTTACAGATAATTAAAAAACTGGTTGATATTGATTCACGATATAAATTACATATAGCCGGAGATTTCCAGGAACCAAGATATAAAGTATATTTTGAACATATGATTGAAGAAATGAAATTAAAGAATAACGTTGTTTTTTATGGGTGGCAAGCCAATATAAGCGAATGGGTTAAGGATAAAAATTACTTATTGTTAACGAGTGTGCATGAAGGACATCCTTATTGTGTAATGGAAGCTATGGCAAGCGGTATAAAACCGGCAATTCACAATTATTATGGCGCAAAAGAGCAATGGCCGGAGGAAATTCTTTTTAACTCTATTGATGAAGCGGTTGAAATTTTCAAAAGCAAAGATTACAATAGCGCTAAATATAGAAAACTAATTGAGAGTGAGTGTTCTCTGGAGAAACAAATTGGCAAGATAAAATGTATTTTAGAAGATAGTATATCAGGAGATCAGGAGATCGGTGGGCAGGGTACCAGAAAATCGGAAAATCAGATTACAGAAACAGATAAGGAGAAAGGTACAGGGGAAAAGGTTCAGGAGTTTTATGATAATTTCCTAAATCATTTAATTAAAGATAAAGATACTCCAAACCTAAGACATAAAGAATTTAAATCTTTTATGAAGACGATGGGACTAAAAGGGAAAAGTGTATTAGATTTGGGGTGTGGGATTGGGATTACTTCAAAATTTATGGCAGAACAAGGTGCATTCGTAACGGCGGTTGATATTTCACCAAAGAATATACAATATGCTAAAGAACACTTTTCAGATACAAATGTTAATTATATTGTGCAAGACATTACTACATTAAAACTTAATAAAATATTTAATATGATTATTATCGAGGACGTTTTTGAGCATATCCCCAGGGATAGAATCGAAAGCTTATTAGGTGTTATAAAATCCCATTCAAATGAAGGGACTATTATTTATCTAAATATTCCTGACGGCAGGTACCAAAAATTTATAAAACAACATTATCCCCGGTTACAACAGATAATTGACGAATCGTATTCTATTGATGAAGTGGTTGCTTTTTTTGCTTCAATTAATATGTCGCCCTTATTTATGAAAACATACGGGTTAGACGTTCCTTTTCAATATAATCAGTATTTATTTGCAACAGAAGGGACATTGTTTGCAATATACAGGGATTCATTCAAAAATATGACAGTAAAGAACGGATAACAAAACTTAATCCTTCCCAAGCTCAGGATTTGTTGTACCTGATAAAGAAAATTTTCACCGCAGATAACGGAAAAGATAGTAATTCGTGGTAACATATGGTAACTGATTGTAACACTTCTCCATCTTCCTCCAAAAAGATCGGCGGGCAAGCCCTCCAAAAAGATCGGCGGGCAGGGATTGAACGCAGATTGCCCCTCCTCCCCCGCCAGAGCGGGGTAAACTCTGGACAGGGTCGCCAAGGCGCAAAGAACGGACAGTAAAAATATTTGGGGTTGACTTTTGTAAGTTCCACGATAAATATATCGTTAAATAAGATGGGATTATAGGGTAAAATGGATAGAAATTATAAAAACGTATTTATCAAAAGCTTTACTGTTGTGTTATTAATGTCTTTGGTAATGTTTATTTCGTCGGGATGCGTGAAAGAGAGCAACGAAAAAGAAAAAAAACAAACGGAGACATATTTGAAGGCTTGCATGATTGAAAATGAACTTTTTATAAAATTGCCGTTAGAGCTGACAAGGCTTCTTGGAAAAAGAGAGTGGTTTAATAAAAAATTATTTATGATAATTGCCGAAGATACAACGTGTTTTCCTGAATGTAGTATGAGGATAAAATGCCCATGCGCAATATGTTTTTATGATATGGCAACCAAAAAGATGTACCAAATAGGTACCGATAAATGTGGAGAAAAAGATAAATATTTTACGCAAGCATTGAAGTTGTTCGGAGATGAGCGTGATTGTATATCTGATTATTTAGGGATCAGGTTAACGACCGATTTAACAGAAAAATTAAAAGTAGAAAAACTATTAATCCTCTTCTCCGGGGATGATAAAAAATGGGAAGTTATGGTTTCGCCTATAATTAGTGAAGCAGAGGATTAAAACAAAAAGACAGAATACAGAAAAAGATAAATTAACAGGGACTTGTAAGAGACCGGCACGAGATAACAAAAACAGAAAAGATATTAGCCACGGATAAAAGACACGGATTTTCACGGATAAACACGAATGTACGCGAATAAAAACGAAAATAATAAGAACTGTAACTTGTAGTAATAGATAGTAACTTATTGTAACAGATTACAACAAAAAAACAAATAACAGAAAATTAGCCACGGATAACGAACACGGATTAACACGGACAACAAAAAACAGAAAGAATTTATTCACGAATAAACACCCTTCGACAAGCCCTCCTATCAAGTAACTCCAATAAATACTCTGAACGGCGGGCAGGCTCAGGGTAAATACGAATGTACGCAAATAAAAACAAAAATATTTTGGGTTGACTTTTGTTATTTCCACGATAAATATATCATTAAATAATTATTGGTGAAATAATTTTATAAAAAAAGGGGGATTTATGAAATGTAAATATATACTTATGTTCGGGATGCTTCAAATACTTACGCTTCCTGCATATTCGGCATTGAATTTTGCTTCATACGTTGCTCACAGCGTTGGTTCTTCTCCTGAAGTTGTGGCAATCGGAGACGTTAATAATGACGAGTTAAATGACGTAGTGCTGGGAACGTCTTTTTATTTTGACTCTTTGAATGATTATAAGGTTTTTGTATTTATACAGGATTCTGCGGGAAACCTTAAATCGCCGGTTAAATACGATGGCGGGGACATTACTTCCATGGACATAGGAGACCTTAATGCCGATGGTTTACAGGATATAGTAATCGGGCATGACGATTCCGTAGGGATATTTTTTCAGGACAGTTCGGGAATTTGTCCTATGGTTTCATATTATTCCGGCGCATCGGTTAACGGAGTAAAAATCGGGAACTTGAATAATGATACTTTATTGGATATCGCCGTTTGCCACTGGAACGAAGACTCCATCAGAATTTTCATACAAAAGCCTTATGGAATTTTTGATTCAAGTGTAGCATATCATACTGCCAACGCAGGATACGACGAAATAGACATAGGCGATGTAACGGGTGACGGGTTAGAAGACGTTGTGTATATGAGAGGGTCATCAACTAACGACAACTTTGAGGTGTTTGCACAGGATTCAACAGGAAGCCTGAAATCACCGGTATCTTATGATTTAGGAGATGAAAACACTCACGGAGTAGCGGTAAAAGATATTAATAACGATGGTAAAAAAGACATTGTGACCAGTTATGGCGGGAACAAGCCAACAAGCAATATTGCAGTCTGGCTGCAAGATTCTTCAGGTGTTTTGCAGAATCCACCGGTAAGTTATTCTTGCAATGATTGTCCCGAACCTGTGGAAATTGCGGATTTGGATAATGACAACTTAAACGATGTAATAGTAGCCAATGGCGGGTGGAACACTCTAAGTATTTATCTGCAAAACGACTCAAATAATTTGAGTTCCTATATAAACGTTGTGATTCCTTATGCTTCGCATTATAAACCGGAAGGTTTGGCTGTCGGAGATATAAATAACGATAACAAGCCGGATATTGCCATTGCGGATTATCTCAATGGTTTAGTAACACTTGAAAATACGACGATAGGAGTGGAGGAAAAATTAAAAATCAAATCACCGCCAGGGCGGGATGTCGCTATGCTCCAAATCCTAAAGAATCCGTTTGTTAAATCAACAGTCATCAGTTACTTTGTTCCTCCTAATAACGATTATACGAGTATACGATTAACGATTTATGATTTATCAGGGAGATGCGTGAAGACATTAGTGGATGGGGAGAAGAAGGCAGGGAGTTATACTGTCGATTTGGATGCAAAAGAATTAAAAGCGGGAGTATATTTTGTGAGACTAACTACCGGCACATTTAAAACGACAAAGAAAATTACTATTATAAGGTAAAAACATGGAGAAAATATGCATAAGAAATTAGGAATTTGGATTTGGCGCGTCAGCGACACCCCGCCTTGTAAAAGATATCACTGTGACGGTGGGCGGTGGTTAAGGGGATATCTTACATTATTTATAGGGATACTAATTGCAACCAATGCATTTGCAGGTGCGCCGGATACTTTATGGACAAGGACTTTTGGTGGGACCAACTACGATGAAGCTTATTCAGTTCAACAGACTAAGGACAGCGGCTTTATTATTGCAGGGATGACGTCTACAGCAGGTACCGAGGCAATTGCTCCGGATGTCTATCTTATTAAAATAAATTCTTCAGGCAATACCCTATGGACCAAACATTTTGGAGGAACTCTTGATGATTATGGATATTCAGTTCAACAAACTTCCGATAACGGATTTATCATTGTAGGTTATACACGTTCTTCCGGAGCAGGCAGTGAAGATGTATATATTATCAAAACGAACTCCTCCGGAGATACTCTATGGACAAGAACTTTTGGTGGAGCTACGGTTGATAATGGCAAATCAGTTCAACAAACTTCCGATGGAGGGTTTATTATTACAGGTTATACAAACTCTTTCGGGGCAGGTGGGTATGATGTTTATCTTATCAAAATGAATTCCTCCGGCAATACCCTATGGACAAAAACCTATGGTGGAGTTCAATCGGATGTAGGTTATTCTGTTTCTGAAACTCCAGACGGCGGGTTTATTATTGCCGGGACAACATATTCTTTTGGTGCAGGTAATTATGATGTTTATCTTATAAGAACGAACTCCTCCGGTGATACTCTATGGACTAAAACTTTTGGTAGGGCTGATGATGATTATGGATATTCGGTCCGATTCATTTCAGGAAAAACCGAGGGGTTTATTATTGTCGGGACAACACATTCTTTTGGTGCAGGTAGTTATGATGTCTATCTTATAAGAACGAACTCCTCCGGCGATACTCTATGGACAAGAACTTTCGGTGGGACTAATGGCGATGGTGGTAATTCTATTTTTGAAACACAAGATAGCGGTTTTATAATTACAGGGCATACAAGCTCTTTCGGAGCAGGTGGTTATGATAATATCTATCTTATTAGAACGAACTCCTCGGGCGATACTCTATGGACTAAAACTGTCGGAGGGACTAAAGATGATTATGGATATTCCGTTCAGCAGACTCAAGACGGCGGATTTATTATCGCCGGATGGACGACCTCTTTTGGAGCAGGAATGGAAGACGTTTATCTGATTAGACTAGGGAAAGAAACGGGAGTAGAAGAAGAACAGTTGCCAGTGGTCAGCCCTTCGACTACGCTCAGGGTAAATAAAAATCCGTTTGTTGGAAACACCGTTATTAGTTATTCGGTTATTGGTTATTCGGGGAACAAATCTACTAATAACGATTATACGAGTATACGATTAACGATTCACGATTTATCAGGGAGATGCGTGAAGACATTAGTGGATGGGGAGAAGAAGGCAGGGAGTTATAATGTTATTCTAAACGCAAAAGGGTTGTCGACAGGCGTGTATTTCATAAGTCTTTCCGCGGGTGGACACAAAGAAACGAAGAAGTTTGTGGTGATGAAGTAGAGTGGTGAAGAAAGTATATCAGCAAATCCGAAGATCAGAAGGCAGGACATCAGAGGATCAGAAGATCAGGGACAGAAAACAGAAATATTCACAGAACAAAAAGACGCAGAGAAAAGAAAACACGGAAAGAATTTTTAACAGGGACTTGCAAGAGACCGGTACGAGATAACAAAAACAGAAAAGATATTAGCCACCCCGCTCCGCCTACGGCGAGATATTCTCTCCGCCTATGGCGAGATATTCTACACAGCGGGGTAAACTCCTAACACGAATGTACGTAAATAAAAACAAAAATAATTTAGGGTTGACTTTTGGTATTTTTACAATAAGCATATTATTTTATAAAATAGAGACGGGAAGCTCTGTCCTGTTTTTTCAGATAATATTAGGGAGGGAAAGATGAAGAGGGTATTATTTGTAATAGCAGGTATTGGTTTATTAATTGGGAATATACAAGCTGTGACCAGCCCGTGGCCTATGTTCCAGCACGATTTAGCGCATACGGGAAGAAGTCCATACAAGGGCCCTTCAACCAATACGCTTAAATGGTCATATACGATAAACAATGCGCAGTGTTCGCCGGTAATAGGTTCCGATACGACTATATATTTCCAGTCGTCTGACGGTTATTTTTGCGCGCTCACACCGAATGCTTCGCTTAAATGGTCATACAAGGCAGAAGGTGGTTTTGTAGGGTCTTCTCCTGCAATAGGTTCTGACGGAACTATATATATGGGAGCAAATAATGATACATTTTATGCGCTCAATCCGAATGGTTCAGTTAAATGGTCATATGGAGTAGGATACTGGATACAGACTTCCCCTACAATAGGCGTAGACGGGACTATATATTTCGGGTCAGGAGATAAAAGTTTTTATGCACTCAACCCGAATGGTTCACTTAAATGGTCTTATGAAACAGGAGGATCTATACTATCTTCCCCTGCAATAGATTCAAACGGAGACATATATTTCGGGTCTTCCGACTACAAGGTTTATGCGCTCACTTCGGACGGTTCACTCAAGTGGTCATATACGACGGAAGATATAATAATGTCTTCTGCTTCAATAGGTTCGGACGGGACAATATATATTCCATCGCGCGATTCCAGAATTTATGCGTTTAATTCAAACGGTTCACTTAAATGGTCATATACAACAGGGGCGTGGATAATTTCTTCACCTTCAATAGCTTTAGACGGGACTATATATATCGGGTCAGGAGACGGCAAACTTTACGCTCTCAATCCGAACGGTTCAGTTAAATGGTCATATCTAACAGGAAACAACATATGGGGTTCATCATCGGCAATAGGTTCGGACGGCACAATATATATCGGGTCGCATGACTACAAATTTCATGCAATAAATCCCAATGGTTCTGTTAAATGGTCTTTTCAAGCAGGAAGCTTCGTAGAATCTTCGCCTGCAATAGGCCCGGATGGAACTGTATATATAGCCTCGCAAAACAAAAAGCTTTATGCAATAGGGCCCGGAGAGGGAATTGAGGAACAGACGAATTTAGATTTGGGATTGTGGAATGCGGAATTGAAAATAGGGCAAAATCCATTTATTGGAAACACCGTTATTAGTTATTCGGTTATTGGTTATTCGGGGAACAAATCTACTAATAACGATTATACGAATATACGATTAACGATTAACGATATTTCAGGAAGAGCTGTGAAGACATTGGTGGATGGAGAGAAAGAGGCGGGGAGTTATAGTGTTATTCTGAATGCAAAAGAACTAAAAGTAGGGATATATTTTGTGAGAATGGAGACCGTAAGCTACAGTGAAACAAAGAAGATTACAGTTATAAGATAAAAATCGAGGAGTAGAAACTATGAGAAAATATATTTTATTTATTATTTTGATTGCAGGGAGTTCTTCAGTCGCAAATGCCACTAACGTAAGCGGAAGTATCAGCACTAATACAGTATGGGATAATGCAGGAAGCCCATATATCGTAACAGATAATATAGGCATAGATGCCGGCGTAAGACTTGATATCCAACCCGGAGTTGAAGTAAGACTTGATTCGGCAAAATATATAGAAGTATACGGAATCTTAAGCGCAATCGGAACAAACACAGACTCCATAATAATAACAAAAAACGGGACTTCAGGATGGTTTTTCCTGCGGGTTGTCCCGACATCAATATGCAGTTTGAAATACTGCAGAATTGAATGCGCAGGCCCGGACCATGCGGCCATTTATAATGAAGGTGACCTTTATATAGGTTATTGCAACGTTTCAAATAACTCAGGCGGAGGTATTTATAATCCTATTGGTTCAGCCATAATAACTAATAATACTTTTTCCGATAATTCGTCTTGCAACGTCGGCGGAGCCATCTGCAATACCAGTACGGCTACAATAACAAATAACATTATTTATCATAATAGAGGAAGCGGCGGAGGTATTTATAATGAGGGAGCAGTCCTGATATCGGACAACACTATTACTTATAACTGGGCTCCCAGCGGTGGTCACGGCGGAGGTATCTGTAATTGGGGAGGGACGGCCAGCATATTTAACAACAATATTTCCAATAACTCGGCTGATTCCGGAGATGGCGGCGGGATTATGAATCAAAATTGCTCAGCCATAATAATAGGCAATATTATTTCCAACAACTCCTCTGCAGGTGCCGGAGCCATCTCAAATCATAGCACTTACGGCAATGCCATAATAGCACATAACACCATTTCCAATAATACGGGCGCCTCCGGCAGTATAATTAATTGCGGAGGAGAGGTTAAAATAAAATACAACACGATAATTGATAATAATTCTGCTTCCAGCGCTATTATTTCCAGCAGTGGTAGCAATACTTTAATGCGGACAAACAATATTTATCCCGGTATTTTTGCTTTGTTTAACAGCGATACCAATAATGTAGATGCAAGATATAACTATTGGAACACTACGAATATAGATACAATTAACGCAAAAATAATTGACCATTATGATGATTCGTATTACGGCATAGTTTTTTACCAGCCGTTTCTTGGTAATACTTTTAATGATACGATTGCTCCACTTCCGCCTCTTAGCCTGACGGCTACCGGGGCAAAAGCCAATGATTCCGTGTTTGTACTAAACTGGACAAACCCGACAGACTTATCCGGGATTTCAGAGTATTATTATAAATTAGGTTCAGCTCCCGTTTCCGATTTTGATAAAAGCGGAACATTGCATTACCCACCGGATACCATTACCACAAATCAAGAAGATTCTTTGTTTGTCTGGTTGGTAGATAGCAGCGGGAATCTAAATTATCAAAATAATGCAGCGGTAAGACTTACGGGAGTGGAAGAAGAGACAAATTTAGATTTGGGATTGTGGAATGCGGAATTGAAAATAGGGCAAAATCCATTTATTGGAAACACCGTTATTAGTTATTCGGTTATTGGTTATTCGGGGAACAAATCTCCTAATAACGATTATACGAATATACAATTAACGATTTGCGATATAAGTGGCAGAACCGTGAATACATTGGTGGATGGGGAGAAAGAAGCGGGGAGTTATACTGTCGATTTGGATGCAAAAGAATTAAAAGCGGGAATATATTTTGTGAGGCTAAGCGCAGGCACATTTAAAGAAACGAAGAAGTTGGTGTTGATGAAGTAAGAAACACGGATTAACACAGATAACAAATTGAAGCTCTTCTACTAAAACCAGAAGAGCTTTTGTTTTTTAAGATTGACAAAAATAGGTTTTGAGAATATTTAAGTATAAAGATACTTGTTGATGAAAGAATAAAGCAGGGGGAAAAAGATGAGGAAAGTAATTGGTTTTATGGGAAAGGCAATTAGTAAAAAGGATATGAGCATCACAGCTTTAATTTGTAATTGTTTTGTAATTACTTCTCTTTTTGCGGGAATGAACTGGACACAAATAACCGATTATGCGGAATGGACTCCAAGGGCCGGACATTCATCGGTTGTCTTCAATGATACGATGTGGGTGCTCGGAGGGCTCGTAACTACAAGCAAAGAGCACTTTAATGACGTCTGGTATTCGACGGACGGGGATTCCTGGTCTCAGGCAACGTTTTCCGCGGGATGGTCAAAAAGGTACGGGCACTCGTCAGTAGTTTTTGACAACAAAATGTGGGTAATGGGCGGGGAAAAGTACAATGATTTGGGATTTTCCAATTGTTATAAAGATGTTTGGTATTCGACGGACGGGATAAATTGGACTTGTGCAACAGCTTCGGCAGGGTGGTCGAAAAGAGCCATTCATACCTCGCTTGTCTTTGACAACAAAATGTGGATAATTGGCGGGCTAAATGATTCCATTATGCAGGTTTATAATGATGTGTGGTATTCGACGGACGGGATAACCTGGATTTGCGCAACGGATTCCGCGGGATGGTCACAAAGGTGCGGACATTCGTCAACGGTTTTTGACAACAAAATGTGGGTAATGGGCGGAACGAATTGCGGCGAAAGCTTTGACGATGTCTGGTACTCGGATAACGGGACAAACTGGACAAAGGCAACATCGGCGCCGGGATGGAATGCAAGGCAGTGTTTCCCGGCGGTAGCGTTAAACAATAAAATGTGGGTTTGCGGCGGGACAGACTGCAACCTGGATGATTATAACGATGTATGGTATTCGGCGAACGGGATAGCTTGGACGCGGGCAATGATGTCCGCGGGATGGTCGAAAAGAAACGCTTTTACGTCGGTAATATTCACCGGCAAAATGTGGGTAATGGGCGGATGTTCGGGAAACGCACCTTATAGCGATGTTTGGAATTCCGCAACAATAGGAGTGGAAGAACCATTGATTTCGGATTTGGGAATGGGGAATGCGGAATTAGAAATAGGGGAAAATCCGTTTGTTAAATCAACAATCATCAGTTACTTTGTTCCTCCTAATAACGATTATAAGAATATACGATTAACGATTAACGATATTTCGGGAAGAACTTTGAAAACACTCGTGGATGAGGAAAAAGGAGCAGGAAATTATAACGTAAATCTAAATGCAAAAGAATTAAAAACGGGAGTATATTTTTTGAGACTAACTACCGGCACATTTAAAACGACAAAGAAAATTACTATTATAAGGTAAAAACATGGAGAAAATATGCATAAGAAATTAGGAATTTGGATTTTTGTGGGAATATTTGGAGTTATTAATTTTGCAACCGCAGACGCGCCGGATACTTTATGGACAAGGACTTTCGGCGGAATTCTCAGTGAAGATGGTTATGCGGTTTTGGAAACTCCTGACAGCGGATTCATCCTTGTAGGCGATAAACGCTCTTCAGGTTTTGAGGATGTCTATCTAATCAGAACGAATTCTTCCGGCGATACTCTTTGGACAAGAACTTATGGCGGAGCTGACGATGAATGGGGGTTTTCAATTCAACATACTTCAGATGGAGGATTTATTATTGCAGGAGTAACAGAGTCCTACGGAGCAGGTTTAGAGGATGTCTATCTCATACGAATTGATTCCTCAGGCAATACTCTCTGGACAAACTTTTGGGGTGGGGTTAATCAAGATTATGCCTATTCAGTTCAACAAACTCAAGACGGAGGATTCATTATTGCAGGATATACGTCTTCCGCCCCAGGAGGCACAATTTATCGTGATGTTTACTTAATCAGGACAAATTCTTTAGGAGGTACCCTCTGGACAAAAACTTTTGGTGGAAATAGTTGTGATGAGGGGTACTCCGTTCAGGAAACTTCGGACAACGGATTCATTATTGTAGGTAGAACAAACTCTTTCGGAGCAGGTTTGGAGTATGGCTATCTAATCAGGACAAATTCTTCCGGAGATACCATTTGGACAAGAACTTTTGGTGACAGTAGTTATACTTGTGGCTATTCAGTTCAACAGACTAAAGACGGAGGTTTTATCATTGCGGGGGAGAAAGGTGGATTAGCCCCATGTTCTACTAATGTCTACCTTATCAAGACAGATTCTTCCGGTGATACTCTTTGGACAAGAACTTATGGAGGAACTGACCAGGATTATGGTCGTTCAGTTCAAGAAACTTCTGACGGGGGATTTATCATTGCGGGAGAGACATATTCCTGGGGTTACAGGGATGTTTATTTAATTAAGACGGATTCTTTAGGCGATACTTTATGGACAAAACTTGTCGGTGGAAATAACATTGATTGGGGTTATTCAGTTCGACAGACTTTTGACGGGGGATATATTATTGTAGGAGTGACCACATCTTTCGGGGCAGGCGCTGATGACATTTATCTGATTAGGTTGGCTAAAGAAGAAGCGGGGGTGGAAGAAAAAAATCAAATATCAAATATTAAATATCAAATATCAACATATCCAAATCCGCTTATTCAGTCAACGGTTATCTGTTACTCTTTACCCGAATATACGAATATACAATTAACGATTCACGATATAAGTGGCAGAACCTTGAAGACATTAGTGAATGGGGAGAAAGAGGCGGGAAGTTATAGTGCTGATTTAGATGCAAAAGGATTAAAAACGGGGATATATTTTGTGACATTAACAGCAGGGAAAACTAAACAAACCAAGAAGTTGATTTTAATGGAATAGCCCCGGGATTTCGCCAGGGATAGTGACTTCTAAGTCAGCGTGACAAAAGTTTTCGAGGAGGGAATATGAAAAAGTTGATGGTTTTATTAATAGGGGGAATATTAGCAACTAATGCCTTCGGCAATGATTCGTTGAATATCAAAAGCGTAGGGCACTGGCATGATAATCATGTATGGAACGTTATTGTTAAAGATACAATAGCGTATGTGGGCGCTTATAATAACCTTTGTTGCGTAGACGTCTCTAATCCTGCATCTCCTCAACTTTTAGGAGAACTCTCAAACCCTGACCGAATTTCCGATATGGAACTTAAAGATACCATAGTCTATATAGGCGATTGTTTTGGAGGACTTCAAATAGTAAACGTTGCATCACCAACTACACCGCAACTTATATGCGAATACAATGTTCTGGCAACGCCTAATTTCTCTACGGCTGCTTATGGCGTAGCAGTAGTGGGCTCTTATGCTTATGTTGCGTGGAATGATTCGGGATTATGTATTCTTGATATATCTGTTCCCCAAACTCCTGTTCGTGAGGGGCTTTGGGATTTAGCACCAATAGCAAGCCAGGTACATTACGTAAAAGTCAAGGATAAATATGCATATGTTACGGAACGATTTTCAGGATTGAACGTTGTAGATATCAGTGATCCCAATCAACCTGTTTATGTGACGCATATAGGAACCCCGGGAGAACCACTAGCGCTTAACATATCAAAATCGTATTGTTATGTTGAAAATGACAGCGGCGTATCTATTTTTAATATTGCAACTCCTTCTTCTCCTACCTTAATATCTACTTATAAGGTCCGTTACCCATCTATATATATTGTTGATACTTTAGGATATATTTGCCATAACAATACTATACAGGTAGTCAATTTTGCTAAACCTTCCGCTCCAACTATTTTAGCTTATTATACCCAGGATAGCATTTCAATCGAGGGTATCTTTGCTTTGGGAAATTATATATATGTTGCAGCCGATGATTCGGGACTTATAATATTTGAATTATGCAAGCCGGCTATTGAAGAGAATGCGGATTGCGGAAAGTTGAATATGGAATTAAAAATAGGGAAAAACCCAATTACCAATCTTGCAAACATTTCTTATACTATTCCTTTTCAAAGCAATGTTGAGCTTAATATTTACGATATAACAGGCAAATTAGTAGATAAAATAGTCAATAAATTCCAATCCGCAGGGTCTTATAGCCTGAACTGGTCTGCTTCAGACAAAGTAAAAAAAATATCCGCAGGGATTTATTTTATAAAACTTTCTGCCGGGGGATACAAGGAAACAAGGAAGTTTGTGGTAATGAAGTAGAGTGGTGAAGAAAGTATATCAGCAAATCAGGAGATCAGAAGGCAGGACATCAGAGGATCAGAAGATCAGGGACAGAAAACAGAAATATTCACAGAACAAAAAGACGCAGAGAAAAGAAAACACGGAAAGAATTTTTAACAGGGACTTGAAGAGACCGGTACGAGATAAAACAAATAGAAAACGAAAGACAGAGAATTTTTGGACGCAGATAAACGCAGACTTTCAGGATTAAAAAATAAAAAATTAGAGTTACAAACGTAAAAGAACAAACATAATTGGGATTGAACGGACCGGGATTTCCGCAGAAAACAGAAACGGAAAACAAAAAGAATTTTTAGCCACGGATAACGAACACGGATTTTCACGGATAACGGAAAACAGAGGACAGATAGTTTAACCGCAGATAAACACAGATTGACGCAAATAACAGAAAACCTTTGAGTAAAAAAAAGAATAGAAAAAAATTTATTTCCACGAATGGACGCGAATTAGCACGAAAAAACAGAAAGATTGGGACAGGATTAACAGACCGGGATCTACGCAGGGAAGAGAAAACAGAAAAATAAACCACTATCGCGAAAAAGTATTTTTTACTTACAAGTTCCTTAAGAGAAAAAAATTAATAATTAGACAATGCTATTTCAATTTCTTGAGTATCTGCTCTGCACAGTATTTTCCGGACAACAACATCCCTCCGAAAATAGGTCCCATTCGTGGTGAGCCGTAAGCAGCATTTGCCGCCATACCAGTTACCCATACTCCCGGGAATACTTCTTTCGTATTCTTAATCAGAGATTTTTCTCCAACATCTGCCCACATTGAGCGTTCACCTTCTATTCCGCCGGAAGGAGTTGATAGTTTTTTCCCTGATTTTCTCTCTATAACTTTTAAAACCTCTGTCGGATGTCCGGTTGCTTCAATTACGTATTTCGACCTTATAGTTAAAGGGTCAACATGCAAATTAGCAATTTGTGTCGCACTCCAGTTTAATACAAGCCCTGTAACCCTGCCTTTTTGCAACATAACATCTTCTACGGATATCAGATTGAATATTTGTGTTCCTGCTTTTACTGCCGCGCGTGTCAAACTACTCACAGTTTCCACAGAACTTGCAGTATAATAGCCTTGTTTCCATTTTTTTGTATCAACATCAAATTCTTGCAGTATTTTCCTGCCTTCTTCCTGGACGACAATTTCATTAAACATCATACCTCCGCCCCACATTCCACCGCCTACCGAAAGATGACGTTCAAAAAGCGCTACTTTTTTATGTTTTTGGGCAAGATAAAAGGCAGCAGTAAGTCCGGAAGGTCCAGCGCCTGCGATGGCAACATCTACGTCAAGCGAGGCAATCAACTTTTTCATATATCTTTCTATAATTGCTTCCGAAATTTTTATATCATCTAATTGCATTTGTCCTCCTTTTGTTAAAATACATTTAATAGGAAAATCAAATTAGTCAAATTAAAAGTTCCAACGTGAAAGGGAAAAAAGAAAAATAGAGAATTTTGGACGCACCCTCCAAACAGATCGGCGGGCAGGCACGAAAAACAGAAGACAAGAAATTCAGCCACAGATAGACACAGAGGACATAGGAAAAAAGGCATATCAGAGTATCAGATTAAAAGATTAGAGAAATAGATTATATGTAAAACTAAATAGGTAAAAGTTATCATTTTGTTAGGCAGAAAATTCCTATCTGGGGGGGAGTGAGAACAGATATTTTTTACACCCTGTCCCCTATTCCCCACTCAACAAAGGTACTTCTAATTTTTCCCCTAAAATTGACACAGATTTTGCTATATTAATGCTCTTATATGGTCGAAGGTTTATATGTTGGGTCGAGTACGATGTCCGCCCGTGCACAAGAACTTGATGTAATCGCCAATAACATAGCGAACATCAACACACCGGGGTTCAAAAAGGAAGAATTTACTTTCCAGTCATTCCTTAATAAAGAACTTACGGCGTTTTCGCCTGCAGTCTCAAAAGCCGCACAGACCTATAATTTAGACCCATCTTTACTGGATTCAATAATCCAAACCGAATCCAACGGTAATGCAAACGCCGTTTCTCCTAAAGGAGCAAAAGGACTTATGCAGTTGATGGATTCCACAGCTTCTATGATGGGCGTCAGCGACTCTTTTGACCCTGAAGAAAACGTTCTCGGCGGAGCAAAATATTTCAGGTCGCTGCTTGACCAGTTTGGAGACGTGAAGTTGGCGCTTGCAGCATATAACGCAGGACCGGGAACTGTAAAAAAATATAAAGGGATACCACCTTATAAAGAAACACAAAACTACGTAGATAAAGTTTTAGCAGGAGTCCAGACATTAAAAAAGACCCCGAGTGTCCCTACACTACAAGGATATACTAATTTTGAACAGGGAGAATTGGAAACAACTTCAGGGAAACTTGATTTTGCCATAGAAGGGAAAGGGCTTTTTAAGGTTACCACTCCCGAAGGCCCAAAATATACAAGAGCGGGAAGTTTTTCACTGGATAATGAAGGCACATTAGTTACCAGCCAGGGGTATCCGGTGCTCGGCGAAGGCGGGCAAATATCAATCAAAGGGAACGAACTCTCAGTATCAAAGCGCGGTGAAATAACCGTAGATAACGAACTTATAGATAAATTTATAATAAAAAGTTTTGATAAACTTGAAAAAGACGGAAATAATTTATTCACCGGCATAGGTGACGAGAAAGACGATTTGGACTTCTCTGTTTTGCAAGGGTATATAGAAAAATCCAATCTTAACCCGATGAAAGAACTCATTCACCTTACCGAATTACTCAGGGCATACGAAAACTGCCAGGCAGTCGTGGCAACACAAGATGCGACGCTGGATTTACTTATAAACCAGGTAGGGAGAAGATAGAAAGAATATCAAAAATCAAAATGCAAAAATCAAATATAAAAAAAAAGACAGTGATCAGTAGAAGAAGAAAATAAAATGCAACACTTAAACATAAAGAGGAAAGAATCAAAGCAAGGGAAGATTATAACTACAAAGTTAGCACTAGATTTAGACAAGAAACAGGATATACGGGAAATAGAGTCAAAACTCAGAATGCAAAACCTAAAAATACAGGCAACAGGCAATAGACATGAGAGACAAGCAACAGGAAAGAAGCATCAGGAAGGCAATAGAAAAGAGACGCAAACATTAAAAATAATCCAGTTGAATTGGATAACGATTGTTAATTCGCAGGCAGGTATAAAAGAAGATTGCAACTAAAATGAAAAGACAAAGAAAATCAACCACAGAGAACACAGAGGACAAAAAATATTTAGGGTTAAAAATCCCGGAAAAGATTCGGGACTATAGCAACAAAAAAAACAGAATGGAGATAACAACAGAGAGATCACAGAGAACAACAAAAAATCAAAATGCAAATATCAAAATGCAAAAGACAAGAAAATTAAAAACATTAAACAGAAAGATGCCTGCCTGCGGTAGGCAGGGATTCCCGCTTTCGCGGGAATGACGGTGGTGTTGGATGGATTTCCGCCACCGCCAGAGCGGGGTCTTCGACTTTCGCCATGCCTATCGGCAGGCAAGCGGGAATGACACCCCTACCGAAGATAAGAAACATATAGGAGGAGGGAGAAAATGTTAAGAGCATTATATGCAGCGGCGACGGGAATGGAAGCGCAGGAAAAATGTTTATCCATAATCGCAAACAATCTTGCAAACGTTAATACAACCGCATTTAAGTCACAACGAGCTTCTTTTGAAGATTTATTCTATGAAACATATAAGAAACAAGACACGGAAGAACCACCTGCTCCCATACAAATAGGACACGGGACGAAACTGTCTTCTACTTCGAAAAGTTTCACCCAGGGAGAAGTGCAGGAAACACAGGCTCCTTTAGACCTTATGATAAAAGGTGACGGTTTTTTCAAATTAACACTACCGGACGGAAGTTATGCTTATACGAGAAACGGAAGCTTCAAGCTCACAGGAGAAGGGGAAATCGTTGATGCGCACGGTTACAAATTAGACCCCGAAATAACGGTACCGGAAAACACTACAAACATCGTAATATCCGAAGACGGTAAAGTATCGGCAACAGTTACCGGGGATACAGTACCTGAAGAAGTAGGCGAAATAACTTTGAGCAAATTTATAAATCCGACGGGACTTGAGTCCATCGGGGAAAATCTTTATAAGCCGACGGTAAACTCAGGGGAAGCAATTGACGGAGTTGCAGGATTTGACGGGTTTGGTAGTATTGACCAGGGGTACTTAGAAATGGCAAACGTAAACGTAATGGACCAGATGGTTCAAATGATTCTTGTGCAACGCGCTTACGAATTGAATTCAAAAGTCATTTCAACCGGCGACCAGATGTACGCGATTGCGAATAAGATAAGATAAAAACAATTTTAGATTTTGGATTGGGGATTGAACAGATTAACAGAAAAAAAATGAGAAATTATGAATCAACAGAAAAAGCAACCACAGAGAGCACGGAGAACAAAAAATATAGGGTTAAAAATCCCGGAAAAGATTCGGGACTATAGCAACAAAAAAACAGAATGGAGATAAAAACCCAGCTGAGCCGGATAAGTCAGAGTAACGTTTCCGCCTCAGGCGGAGCACGAACTCTAACTAACTAGAGGACACAGAGAATAAAGAAATGATATTAAATTTTATTATTTCGGTAATTATATCAAGTGAAAGCCTGATAAATTTTGCCGTAACGGATATGTATAAAAGGTTACCTCCTCCGCAGCAGAACGGGAAATGGAAAGTTACGGCTCTTAACACACCGCCTGAAGTATCCATATCCGATGCTAATTACAAACTGGAACTTGAATTACCCAAAGACATAACTTACAAAGGGACGAATTTTTCCTGGATAAAGATACAGAATGAGGATTTTTTCAAGAAAGTCCCGATTAACTTAAAAATAAGGCTCTGGGTACCGGTTGCGGCTGCCGCAAAAAGGTTAGATAAACATAAAGTATTAACTAAAGACGATTTACAAACTAAATTCAGCGAAGAAGCAGGGATAGAAGATATAGAAGATATAATAGGAATGCGAACAAAGAGATTTATAGCAAAAGACGAGTTCGTAACAAAAGATATGATAGAACCGCTGCCTCTTGTTGAAAAAGGGGACAGGGTTGAAATCGTATTTTATAAAAACGACGTAGCCATTCGTTCTTACGGGATATCCAAATCGGATGGGTGGTTAAACGATTCCATATTTATAGATATAAATGGTAAAATAATCAAGTCACAAGTAATCGACAAGAAAACCGTCAGGGGGGAATTATGATTAGTATATATATCTTGCTTTTTAGTTTTTCTTCTTTATTCACCGAACCGAGAGCAATGAAAGTTGGGGACTTAGTTACGGTAATGATTAGTGAATCTTCTTACGGGGTGAACAGAGCCGAAACGGTAACGAACAAAAGCGATAACGTTTCTTTTGGCGTATCCCAGGAAAACTTAGCGCCTGCGACGATTCCGGTAAGTTTATCCGGAGGGGTATCAACAAACAACGACCATAACGGCAGGGGCAGAAGCATCAAGGAAGATAAATTAGTTGCGTATATAACGGCAACCGTTACGGAAGTAATGCCTAACGGGAACTTAAAAATAGAAGGCGAGAAAAAAATCAATCTCAACCAGGATGCGCAGATTATTAAGGTGTCCGGAGTAGTAAGAGCCGATGACATAGAAACGGACAATTATATAAACTCAAACCGTTTAGCAAACGCCAAAATCGAATACAAAGGAAAAGGCGCAGTTGAGTCTGGACAGAAAAGAGGTTTTCTTATGAAACTTTTTGATTGGATATTCTAGATTTTGGATTTTCCAGCAGAGCTGGATAACCAGTCCTAGATAACTCAAGGACTGGTAATAGATTGTGGATTGGGGAATGAACAGATTAACAGAAGAGATTGGGGATTGGGGATTTTGGATTTTCCAGCAGAGCTGGATAACCAGTCCTAGATAACTCAAGGACTGGTAATAGATTGTGGATTGCGGAATGAACAGATTAACAGAAGAGATTGGGGATTGAACAGATTAAAAAAAGAGAGTGGGAAATGAAAGAAAAAAATACTAAAAACAAGAACAAGAAATTACACAAAATGAAACCGCAGATAAACGCAAATAAACGCAGAAATATAAACAGAATGAAAATTATATCATTAAGTATAATATTTATATTTATGGCAGGGATATCGCAGGCGGCAAGGCTTAAGGATATTTCGACCATTGAGGGGATTCAATCGTATCAACTTGTAGGTTACGGGTTAGTTGTGGGATTAAAAGGAAGCGGGGACAGTTATAATTCTTTAGTTACGCAACAGTCGGTAAAGAATATGCTTGAGCATTTCGGTATTTTCACGCAGGACAAGAACAAACGCAACAAAACGAAGAACGTTGCCGCGGTGATGGTAACAAGCGAACTTCCCACTTCAAAACCGAAAGGGACAAAAGTAGACATCAGAGTATCGTCTATCGGGGACGCGAAAAGCATCAGGGACGGGACTTTATTGCTTACTCCTTTGAGAGATTCAAACGGGAAGGACAGGGCAACTGCGCAAGGGACAATAAATGCTTCGGACAAAGAACTTACCACAGGGTACATAATGAACGGTGCAATCGTAGAAATACCGATAGAGAGTGAAATCAGGGATACGTTCTACGTTTTATTAAATACGCCGGATTTCAGTTCGGCAGTCAGCGTGCAGGACACGTTAAACAAGCAATTCAAGGACAGCACATTAGCGAAAGCAATGGACGGGAGCAGGATAAGAATCAAGCTACCGAGTTCTTATAAAGGGAAAGTATTGACATTTATTTCGGAAATAGAAAAGATAGACATCGTCATTGACACGGACGAGAAAGTAGTCATAAACGGAACGACCGGGACAGTAGTAAGCGGGTTAAACGTGAAGGTTTTACCGGTAAGATTAAATTACAAGGATATGAAGATTGAGATAACGAAGGACACGCCGATAGGGGAATTCATAGATATGATGTATAAGAGCGGGGTAACGGAGACGGAAGTTCTCGACATAATAAGAAGTTTGAAATCATCGGGTGCCATAGGGGCACAAGTTATTATAATATAAAATTATTTTAAAAGGAGAGAAATGGAAGTATCGATAAGATTTAACCAGACATTCTTGATAGTAAAGAACGTAAAGAACGAACCGGGAGTCGGGGCAGAAATAATGGGGGATTTGTATGAGTTAGGGGTAGACACGGAATATTTTCATGCTACGCCAAGTCCGGACGGGAAAAAATCAGATATTTTGATAATGATAAACAATGAGAATTTAGAAAAGACGGTTTTTGGAATCAACACTGCAAGGAAAAAAACGGGTGGGGACAAGACCGTTATCCTGAGTGACTTAACCGGCATAATAATAAGAGGGAGCGGGACAAAAGAAATTTCGCAGGCGCTTACTAAGGCTTTTAGTATATGCACTAAATACGAGGTAAACGTCGCGCTTGTTTATACGACATTTGTTTCAGCGAATTTATACGTTTCTTCCGAGACCGTAACAAAAGAATTTATGGACGACTTACGCAAGGGGTTTGAATAATGGACATATCGGGCATTAAAAATTTCTCGTTTACCGACAAGGTAGACCAGAAGCAAGTAGGAGAGAAATTTGAATCAATGTTCGTATCGATATTGCTGAAGGAGTTACACATTCCGAATTTGGGAATCGGTTTATCAGGGAGTGATTCAAATGGAAGCGGAATAGGCGAGACGCTTGAGCCGGTATTAAGGACTGAAATATCCGATGCCTTATGCAAAGACTTCAATTTTGGGTTCAGGGATATTTTAAAGTTAAAGAATTACTTAAATACTGACGATAATACTAATAGTAAACTAAATAAATTAATATGATAGACAAAGAAGTATCGGAATTACTTGTCGTGCTAAAAAGCGAGCTTGAGGCAGGCGAGGAGTTATTAAAGATATCGAAGGCGCAAAAGCAGTGCATAAAGAATTCCGACTTAAACGAGTTGAAAACGAACGTAGATAGTTCCGAGGATTTACTGGTAAAAATAATGGATATGGAAGACGAGCGGAGGAGAATAATTCTGAACATAAGTTTAGCGTTAAACATACCGTGCGAGAAGTTAACGATTTCGGAGATAATAAAAAATGCGAAGTCCTGCAACAGTATGAAAGTAAGGGAGTTAGACAACGTAAAGAAGAGGCTTTCCTCGGTTTTCAATGAACTTATGACATTTTCAAAAATCAACCAGTATTTAATTTCGAGGACGCTGAGATTTATGGGAGACAGGATTAAAGCACTTAATTATAATTTAACCAAGAGTAATACTTATGGGGCAAAAGGATTAAAAGAAAGAGCAAAAGAACCCGCAATAATAAACAAAAAAATATGATAAGCTTATCGCAAATATTAGACATCGGCAAAAAAAGCCTTTCATCTCATCAATATGCGCTTTCCGTTACCGGGCAAAACATAGCGAACGTGAACACGCCGGGGTATTCAAGACAGAGGCCGATATTTGAATCGGATATGCCTATGGACATAACTCCGGGGCCGGTTGGGACGGGCGTTAAGATAGAGGACATAGAGAGAATAAGAGACCAGTTAGTAGATGCGCAGGTAAAAGACCAGCTTTCGCAGGTTGGGGAATGGGATAAAAGCAGCATGCTACTTACGGAAATAGAGAGCATTTTAAACGAGCCCACGGATACGGGATTATCCAAGATAATATCGGATTTTTTCAACGCATGGTCGGACGTATCAAATAGTCCGGAAGAGACAGGTCCGAGAAGAGTATTAGCAGCAAAAGCGGGAACATTATCCGAAACGTTTCACAGGTTAAAAGAACAATTACAAGGAAGCATTACCAACATAAACAAGGAAGTAGAATACAAAACAGACATCATCAATACAAAAGCTGGGCAAATAGCGCAATTAAACGCTCAAATAGTTAAAAGCGAATCCGGCGGGCAGATAGCGAATGACTTGCGGGACAAAAGGGATACTATCGTAAACGAGTTATCGAGTCTTGCGGACATTCAGACGGTAGAATCGGATGACGGTTCGCTTGCGGTATACGTAAATTACAGAGTAATAGTGGACAGAACGAACACGGTTGAATTAACGACGGAAATGACGGACCGAGCCGGTGTAAAAATGCTTGACATAATGTATAACGGGGAGAAATTGGAACCACAAAGCGGTGAACTTCATGCGACGCTTTATGTGCGGGACGAACAGATTCCCGAATACATAGAAAAACTTGATACGCTGGCAAATTCCATCATAACCGGAGTAAACGACATACACCGAAGCGGATACGGTTTAGACGGCACAACGACAAAGAGTTTTTTCAGCGGCACGGATGCATCTTCGATTTCCGTAAGCAGCGCAATTATGTCTGATTTATCGTTAATTGCGGCATCATCAACGGGAGCGCCGGGAAGCGGAAACACGGCATTACAGCTTTCAAAGCTTGCAAGTTCTTTAACTATGAACGACGGGAAATCTACATTTGCGGACTTTTACAGTTCTACGGTAGCGGAAATAGGTTCCACATCGGAGACGGCGGCAATAATGCTTGACAATGAAAACGCGTTACTATCGCAATTGGAGAACTACCAGGACTCCGTAAGCGGTGTATCGCTGGACGAAGAGTATACAAATATGATAAATTACCAGCACGGCTATGAGGCTGCCGCAAAAATAGTAACGATGGCAGACGGCCTGTTTTCGACTATACTTGGTATGGTGGGAGTGGCATAAAATGAGAATATCTACTACTTTATTTTCAAGAAATTTTATGGATCAAGTTGAGCAGGGACAGGAAAGATTATTCTGGAACAACCAGCGAATATCAAGTACGAAGAGGATACAAAAACCATCGGACGATCCGATCGGGACTGACACGGCGATGAAGACGAGGGTTAACATTGACGCCAACAATCAATACATAGAAAACAGCAATAACGCGCTTTCGTGGCTGGATGCTACGGAAGTTTCCGCAAACAACCTGCTTGATTCATTGACAAGCGCATCGGATTTTGCAACTTACGGCGCAACCGACACCATAGGTGCGGACACCCGCAAAGCTGTAGCGAACGAAGTAAATCAACTCATCGAAGAGTTTGTGGACACTGCAAACGCGCAGGTAAAAGGGAAATACCTATTCGGAGGATTCCAGACGCTTGATGCTCCGTACGAGACGGAAGAAAGCGTAACCGACCAGAACATCAGCGGCGCAGCATACGATACGCCCATAAGTTTAACGCCTCCCGCAAGAATGCTGGAAGGGACGACTTTAGTTACGGATACCACAGGAACAATAACCTATACGGAAGGAACGGATTACACGGTTGATTATGATACGGGAACGATAACAATATTATCAACCGGCGGAATGTTAGTACCAAACAATTATCTCATAGACTACAACACTCAGATATCAAGCATAACCAGAAACCCGCAGGGAATCGACGGGAACATCCTGCGACAAATTTCGGAATCCGAAACCATAACCATAAACATTACCGGGAACGAGATATTCAAACCAACCGGAGGCGTAGACGCATTCCAGGCGCTTATAAACCTGAGAGACGCATTGTATGCCGACGATACTGCCGGCATAGAAACCGCAATGGGGCAACTGGATGACTCGAGACAAACTGTAAGAGCGGGTTTAGAAACAATCGGTTCAAGATTAGAGAGATTAAATTCTCATGTTCCCCAACTCGAAGAGATGCAAATAAGCAGGCAAGCAGAGCTATCGAGGATAGAAGATACGGATATGGTTTACGAATCTGTAGAACTGCAAAAGAATCAATTAGCGCTACAGGCGGCATTGCAAAGTGGAGCAAACATAATGCAATTATCTCTTGTGAATTTTCTGAAGTAGAGTTGAACATCTGCAGAATTTCATAAAAACTTTTCCAACTTGTTTTTTATCGAGTTGCACCTTTTTTTATCCACCCTCATACCCCACTCTCAAAAAAGTCAGAAAAACTGATTAGTTGGATTAAATGTTCTTACGAACAAAAAGTCCAACCAAACAATACAACCTGTAGTAAAACATAAAAACGACATACAACATATTGAATAGCTTGTTAATAGTGGCTTATAAACATTTTTTTCTCTTGACACTCAACTTTTTCATAGTTATCTTAACGCTTCAGTTAAATTGAATGAAATATTATGGGAAAAGAGAATAGCGACAGCAAGGGAAAAATTATTCTTGCTGCGATTGAAGTTTTTGCACAGAAGGGGAAACACGGGGCGAGCATGGAGGAGATTGCCGCTAAAGCCGGGGTAAACAAGGCATTGCTTTACTATTATTTTAAGAGCAAGGACAATCTTTTTCAGAAAACGCTTACGGAAGTTTTGCATAAGATTTTTTATCGCATAATTTCGAACATAGAGCAGGCACATAGCGATACGGGAAATTCCGTTAAGAAAGATGAGTGTTTTTTTGATGCTCACCGGGATGCGTTTTCGCAGGACCCCAATTTTTCCAAAATTGTTTTGGGAGTGATTTCTGATGAGCCGTGTAGTCTGAGAGACGCGATAGAATCGATTAAAAAAGACGGAGAACATAAAATTTCTTCCGAATTACTTACAATTTTTGAGAAAGGAATGCTTAAAGAAAAGTTCCGGAGAATTAACTCTGCGCACGTTTTAAGCAGTGTTTTTGAGAGAGGGAAAAATCCTCAATAGGAGACGCTAGTTAATGAGAATTCTAATGTTGGGCTGGGAATTTCCGCCTTTTTTTGCAGGTGGGGTCGGCGTAGTATGTAGTGAATTAAGCAAAGCGCTTGCTAGAAGAGGAGAAGAGATAATTTTTGTAATGCCTTCGGGGCCTTTGCAACCGACAGCCGGCACAAAACATTTAAATAAATTTCTAATCGCGGATAAGGATTTCAACGAATTTACCGAGATTCATGAAAGCGTAGCGAAAAGCATAAAACTAAACATAACTATAAAAACAATAGAATCATTACTTAACCCGTACATTACGTTTGACGAATATCAAAAAAAATACAGCGCAGTAAAAAGATTTATGGGGAAAGAAATGGGATTTATGGGGGAAGAAGGCGGAGAGTTGTACGGGAAAAATCTAATCGAAGAGGTTTATAGATTTGCAATAAGAGCAATTTCAATCGGGGAAAAAGAGAACTTTGACGTAATCCATGCTCACGACTGGACTACATTTCCTGCCGGCATAGTATTGAAAAAACTAACCGGAAAACCATTGGTAGTGCACATACACATAACCGAATTTGACAAATCCGGAGGACAGCACGCCAACCCGGAAATATATAAAATAGAACGGGAAGGCATGGTTGAAGCGGATACCGTAATCGCAGTGAGTAACGCCGTAAAAGAGAGATGCATACATAATTATTACATAGACGGGGGGAAAATAGTCGTAATTCATAACGCTTCTACTCCGATGGTTTCGACCGAACATGCCAGAAAGGCCGATGTCGAAGGAAGGCCGAAAATAGTGTTATTCGCGGGAAGGGTAACTTTGCAGAAAGGACCTGACTACTTCATTGAAGCGGCAAGACTTGTGCTGCAAAAGAATAAAAACGTCCTGTTCGTAATGGCAGGGACAGGCGATATGTTAAACCGAATGATAGAAAAAGCAGCCGATTACGGGATGGCAGATAAATTCATATTTACCGGATTTTATGACAGGAAAGATGCGGAGCGGTTATTCGGAATGGCAGATGTTTTCGTTATGCCGTCGGTTTCCGAGCCTTTTGGCATTACCCCGCTGGAAGCGCAATACAAAAAAGTCCCTACGATAATTTCAAGACAAACGGGCGTTTCGGAAATACTCAAGCACTGTTTAAAAGTAAATTTCTGGGACATAAACGCTCTGGCAGGGAAAATACTGGAAGTCCTTGCATATGCGCCGTTAAAAGAAGAACTCAAAGAAAAGGGGTTCCAGGAAGTTCAACTCATCACATGGGACAGGCCTGCAATGGAATGCATAAAAATATATAATAAATATTATAAACCGGCTGATAAAACAGATAAAAAAACCAAAACCAAAAAGAGCAAAAAAGCTTAATATTATGCCTAGCGTATGTTTTTATTTTCAGGTTCATCAACCATATAGATTAAGGAATTACAGCATCTTCGATATCGGCAATAGGTCCGATTATTTTGATGATGCCAAAAACTACCAGATTACACGGAAAGTGGCAGATAAATGTTACCTCGCCGCAAACGCCGTTATTTATGACCTCATAAAAAAACATAAAGGGGCATTCCGAGTCTCCTACAGCATAACCGGAGTAGCGCTTGAACAATTCGAAAAGTATGCGCCGGAAGTTATAGAGTCGTTTGTTAGGCTCGCAGAGACGGGATGCGTGGAGTTCGTAAACGAAACTTATTATCATTCGTTATCTTATCTTTACTCTAAAGCGGAATTCAAAGAACAGATTACTATGCATCGGAAAAAAATAGAACAGTTGTTCAAACAAACACCCGTTGTATTCAGGAATACGGAGTTAATATTTAGCGATGAGATAGCGAGATTCATTGAATCTCTGGGGTTTAAAGCAGTCCTGATTGAAGGTGCGGATAGCATCCTTGACTGGCGGTCCCCGCATTTTGTATATCATGTGCCAAATACTAAAGTAGCGTTACTTTTGCGAAGCTATAAATTAAGCGATGACATTTCATTCAGGTTCAGCAACAAAGATTGGAACGAATACCCTTTAACCGCAGATAAATTTACCAACTGGGTTTCCGCAGTGAATGGGAATGGCGTGGTAATAAACCTATTTATGGATTATGAAACTTTCGGTGAACATCAATGGCAGGCAACAGGCATTTTTGATTTTCTAAAAGCATTGCCGGAAAGTATATTAAAGAACAAAGATAATAATTTTCTTACGGTTAGCGAGGTTGTGGAAAAATATCCCCCAATCTCAGAATTAAATATACCAAATTTCATTTCCTGGGCAGATATGGAAAGGGATTTAAGCGCCTGGCTCGGGAATCGTATGCAGATTAATGCGGCTGAGACTCTATATAAAATGGAAATGCAGGTAAAAAGAACCAAAGATAAACAATTATTAGAAGATTGGAGACGACTAACTACTTCTGACCATTATTATTATATGTGCACAAAATGGTTTAGTGACGGTGATGTGCATAAATATTTCAACCCTTACGAAAGTCCTTACGAAGGGTTCATATCTTTTATGAATGTTCTAAACGATATGAGAACAAGGATATTAACTTCCAAAAAGGAGGAAGAAATGGCTAAAAAAATAGTTTCAAAGCAATCGCCAAAATCTACAGCTAAATTGCCAGAAACAAAAACAAAAGAAGTGCCGGTAGAAAAAAGTTTCTTTTTACAGGATGGCAGGATTTTAAGGACACTAAAAGACCTTAAAGATACCCTTGATACAATGGATGACTCAATCTTCTATCACCACGTCAGTCTTGACAGGAATGATTTTGCAAATTGGGTAAGAGACGTATTTAAACTGCCAGACCTCGCTGTCAAAATTGCGAATGCAGGGAATCAAGTCGAAACAAAAAAAGCAATATCTAATTACCTTTCAAAGTAATTTGGTAGAAATTTTTGTTGTATGGAGTGCATAAATATCGTTAGACAAGTATTAACGATATATTATGTGTCTTTTTGAAATAGCCTTTTATATTTTGCCCTTATTTTTGTATCGCACAGTTACTCTGCACAAAAATTTCTAACGGTAAAAATATATAAATGCAGGAGCAAAGACAATACATTGTCTCTTTGCAAAAAAGAAAAACAATTTATTGACTTTATTATATAAATCAGTTAAATTGTCCTTAATTATAATTTTAAATTACTAAAAGAAGGGATTGCAAAACCTTAAGTAAGGATGTTATCCCGAAAGAAATGAGGGGGAAACTATGGCTTCTGAACTAAAACCACAAGCTGATTATGCTTTTGAGATTTCATGGGAAGTGTGTAATAAAGTAGGCGGAATTTACACGGTAATTAGAGAAAAAGCTCCTTTTATGGTAAATTGCTATAAAAATTACTTTGCAGTAGGTCCATACCTCGGGAATAATTCACTCAAAGAATTCAGGGAAGAAAAGCCGCCACAGGAATGGGCCGGGATTTTCAAATCCCTTGCAATTGCAGGAGTAGAATGTCATTATGGGAAATGGCTAATTCCGGGCGAACCTAATGCAATACTGATAGGGTTTGATAAACTTCTTTCAATGAAAAATAGCGTAAAAGCAGAATTATGGGAAAATTATAAAGTAGATTCACTGAGAAGCGGATGGGATTTTGAAGAACCAATGTTATGGTCAAAAGGAGTAACAATGATCCTTGATAGATTGGGCAAGTTATACGCTAAAGACAAAATAGTTGCTCACTGTCACGAATGGCTTGCAGGTTTTATAGTATTGAACCTGAACGCACTGAAATCAAAAATTAAAACGATATTTACAACTCACGCTACAATGTTGGGAAGAAGTTTGGCAGGTAGTGGGGAAGCATTCTATGAAAATTTGGGATCCGTAAATCCCGAAGAAGCTGCTTATAAATTACATGTCGAAGATAAATTCACCGTGGAAAGAGCAACTGCCCAAACTTGTGATATTTTTACAACCGTTTCAGAAGTTACTGCAGTTGAAGCCGAAAAAATACTCGGTAGAAAACCGGATATTTTATTACTCAACGGAATGAACTCTACTGCTTTCCCTACTATAGAAGAAACTTCTATCAAACACGTTTTCAACCGTGATAAAATAAGAGAATTCCTGAAATACTATTTTTTGCCGTACTACAAAATGGATGTCAGCAAAAATCTAATTTTCTATACTTCCTGTAGATATGAATTTAAAAATAAAGGTCTTGACGTACTTATTGAAGCGCTTGCCAAATTGGACAAAGAACTTCAGGATGAGCAGCCTAAAGATAATGTTATCGTTTTCTTCTGGGTTCCTATGGCGGTTAAACGAATAAAATCCACATTATTGGAAAATAGGAATTATTATTTCCGCATCAAAGAGTATGTAAATAAACACATAGATGAATTAAGCATGAAAATAACGGACGAGTTTATCTCCGCAAAAGAGACGGATAAATCATCCGAGGCTATTAATCAGTTTATGCAAAATATAAGAAAAGAAACTCTTCATTTCAAAAGAAGCGGGAACCCCCCGATAGTAACTCATGAAATTGAAAATGAAGAATTTGATGCAGTAATATCCGCACTAAAGGCACACGGACTTGATAACAGCGAAGAAAGCAAAGTAAAAGTAATCGTTTATCCTGTCTACCTTACAGGAAACGATGGATTATCCGATTTGTTTTATTACGATGCCATTGCAGGCGCTCATTTAGGCGTATTCCCAAGCTATTACGAACCATGGGGATATACTCCGCTGGAATCCGGAGCCTTAGGTGTCCCGGCAATAACGACGGATTTAGCCGGATTCGGGAAATTCATAGAATCACAAAAAACATGGGCTAAAAAAGGTATATACTTGTTGAAACGATTAGGCGTAAAACGCGAAGACGTTGTTGAACAACTATATAAACTTATGTCTGACTTTTTCCATCTATCACACGAAGACAGGGTAAACCAAAAAATAATAGCGAAAGAATTAACCGGGCTTGTTGAATGGAAAATCCTTGTCTGTAACTATATCCAGGCACATAATATGGCGCTGGGGAAATAAGAATATACAGGAAATAGCCGGAATTCAAACGTCTAAGTAAACAGTTAGTATCAATAGTTCCAAATAAACTATTATAAGTTAAAATTACCCGATAGATAATGGCAAGCAAATAATTTTCCCGTCTGCCTATGGAAGAAAAACTGTTTTTACTTACAAATAAGAAAGGTAATTACCTTGCACTTGGCAATCCCGAATTTTCTAATTTTTTAGGCGCATTTCACTTCCTACCCGAAAAATGGACTCTATATAAAACAATAGAAAATATAAGTATTGATTTACCCCCAGAAAACATAATAAATAATTATGATTCCATAGAAAGAATAAACGGCAAAACTAAAGAAAAGTTTTGTTATACAGATAACGATATAATTTATGAAGTTACTAACTATACCGGTTATATAAATATAGATTTAGACTTCAGAGAAATATATGATTTTGATGATACAAATAGAATTTATGAAATTACACGGGAAAATGACAACTTAAAAATATTATACAAAAAAGACGGAAAATCTTTGACCATCAATGGAGTAGAAGAATATATAAATATAGGGCAATGGACAAAAAAAGAATATCCATATGATAGAGAAAGAAACGGCAAATCTGAATTCTACATTTATAAAGCACTAAAAATTAAAGTCCAAAACAACATAAAACTAGTATTTAGTTTTGAAGTAACTCAAGCTTCCAGCTTGAGCAGCAGTAGTTCAAGCTTCCAGCTTGAAAGTTCTAGCCACAAGCAAGATGCTTGTGATACAAAAGTAACTCAAGCTTCTAGCTTGAGCAATGAAACAAATGCGTTAATGTCGCTTGTAACGGATACGCCCGCCGGGATAGGGATATTTGCAGGGTTCCCATGGTTTTTCCAGTTCTGGGCAAGAGACGAATTAATATCTACCGGTGGATTAATAGCGGCAAAACAATATGAATTGGCTAAATCCATATTATCCCGTTATCTTAACAGTATTCTTGAAGACGGCAGATTATCAAATTGGTATGCTCCTTCTCCCCCATCCCTCGGCAGCGCCGATGCTATCGGATGGCTTTTTCAAAGATTATTATTTCTCCTGAAAACATTAAACTCAAAGCATTCTTTGAATAAACATTTCTCAAAAAAAGAACTTACTGCAATAGAAAAAAAATTATGTAATAGTGTTGACAACATATATCGTAATTATGGACAAAATGGCTTAATTCGGAACAATAAAAAGGAAACATGGATGGATACAATCCCCCGGGCAGGCTATAGGATAGAAATACAGGCACTGCAACTCTCTATGCTTAAAGCCATAAAATATATATCCACATTAACAAAAACCAACACGTCAAAATATACTAAAATGGAGCAGGAATTAAAAAAAGAAGTTAAAAGCAAATTTTTTGTAAATGCTATGCTTTATGACGGCATAGATGAATCCGGCAATCTCGACACAACAATAAGACCAAATATTTTTATCGCCGGTTATTTATATCCTGAATTGCTTACTAAAAACGAGTGGAAATCAGTGTTTTCGGAAGCACTTAAAAAATTATGGCTTGAATGGGGCGGATTATCTACAATAGACATACATAACCCTTTATATTGTGAAGAATATACGGGACAGGACGATAAAAGCTATCACAACGGCGATTCATGGTTCTTTGTTAATAATCTTGCAGCTATATCTATGTATAGGATTGACAAAGTTCATTTTAATCCTTATATAAAAAATATATTGAAAGCTTCAACAACCGAAATGTTATCTTATGGATTTATAGGTCATTGCGCAGAATTATCTTCTGCAAAAAAATTAAACCCCTGCGGGTGTCTTGCACAGGCATGGAGCGCGGCAACACTTGTAGAATTAACCAGCGAGGTGAAAAATGGAAATATTAAAATTAAATGAACTTTTTGAAAAACTTTCCTCCGAAGACAAAAAGTTGTTCAATAACATCTTCAAAATGTCAAAAGGAACCGGCGAACTTGCTATCCCTCAGGAAATGCACGATTGGATAAAACCGCGATTCGGAGAGATTTCAACAGTAGAAAAACAGGATATTTTACAGGTAGTAAACAATATAACTCATGAAGGAGCACTCTTTAATCACTTACGCTCTAAAAGGCCCATAGAAGCAAAAACGGACGAGAACGAAGAAAAAACATTACAGGAAACAAAAGGATGCGCGTTCTGTGACCCGCTGAAACTAACACCGGCAGATACATTTGGAAGAGTCAAAGGAAAACATTGTATAACGGCAAGCAACATCGCAAAATATGATGGGTTACACGGACTCGTAATTTTTGACGAACATTATCCTTTTGTATTTGAAGCAGAAAGAATTAATGATTATTTGAGTACGGCACAAGAATGGTTGAAACAAGCTCATAAAAATTATAACGAAGCTGTATTCCCTTTTATTATGTGGAACTGCACATGGAGAGCAGGCGCTTCCGTTATTCACGGGCATATGCAAACGCTTTTGTCGGAAACTCCTTATCCTAAAATAGAAGCCCTTAACACCAATGCAAATAACTATTTCAAAAAATATAACAGGAATTATTGGCAGGATTTATTCTATATACATAATGTTTTAGGCCTTGGAATACAGCCAAAACCGGGCATAAACGTTATGTCATATCTTACCCCGGTAAAAGAAAAAGAATTATTGATTAACGCCCAAAACTTAGATTCTAATCTCGGTGCCACTTTAGCAAGTTTGTTAAAATGCTACTATAATATTGGAGTACGGGCATTTAATCTTGTTATTATGATGAAACCTTTTGAATTGGCAAATCATTCCGATTGGTCTGAACTCCCGGTAACCATAAGATTGGTTGACAGGGGTAATCTGAAAAACAAAACTACGGATATTGGAGCAATGGAACTTTATGCCTGTAGTGTAATAGAAACAGACCCATTCAAAACAATAGAATCATTGAAACAATATATTTAAAAGTCTAAGATATGACTAATGTTTCAATCGTCAGGTGTAAAGATTACGAACAGTCAAATGTAGACACGGCAGTACAAAAGGCTTTATCTCTTATTGGAAATTTACAGGATATAATTAAACCGGGAAATAAAGTCCTTCTAAAAGTAAATCTTCTGGATGGCACAGAGCCATCAAAAGCAGTAACAACCCATCCCGCAATCGTAAAATCAATCATAGAACTTGTCAAAAAAGTCGGTGGGATACCGATTATAGCAGACTCCCCGGGTTCTTTTTCGGCAAACAAAAACAATAAAGCCATTATTAAATCGGGTATGAAAGAAATCGCGGATGCTGCCGGAATAGAAGCTCTTCAGTTTGAAAGCGTAAATAATTCTTTTGTTAAAATAAACGTTCCGAATGCCGTTCACTTGAAAACTATGTATGTAGCAAGACTTGCATTGGAAGCAGACGTAATTATTTCTATCCCGAAATTAAAGACTCACTTAAATACGTTGTATACCGGCGCAGTTAAAAATATGTTTGGCGTAATTGCGCCTAAAACCAGGGACATCGCTCATAAACTTGGGTCTTACAAAAAATTCAGTAATTCGATAATCGATATTTATTCGGCTGTAAAACCTCATTTAAACATTATGGATGCCGTTATAGGGATGGAAGGCGAGGGACCACATAATGGCTCTCCCAAATTTGCAGGACTTGTTCTTGCTTCTTATGATGCAGTTGCTCTTGATACCGTAGCTTCAAAAATCATAGGTTTTAATCCTGCGGATATTTACACAAATTCTATCGCGGATAAAAGAGGCCTCGGTAAAGGAGATTTAAGCAAAATACGCATTTTGGGAGAAACTATAAAAGACGTAAGCGTGAATTTCAAAAAATCGGCAATAACGATAAGCAATATTCCTCCTATGTTAATGGGTATTTACAACACAGTAAGAAGAATAGAGCCTCTTGTTATTAATGATAAATGCATAAAATGCGGCGTATGCGCCGAAAGCTGCCCCGCTGAAGCAATAAAGTTGTCTCCTTATCCTATAATTAACAAAAATTTGTGTATTTCATGTTTCTGTTGTAATGAAATGTGTCCCGAAAATGCAATCACAACAAAAAAGAGTTGGCTTTTAAGGTTATACGGAAAATTAAAAGGAAAAAAGAAATGAAAATCAAAGACCTTTGCAAATTTATTGACCATACATTATTGAAACCTGATGCTAATAAACAGGCTATACAGAAACATATAGACGAAACAATTCAATTTGGATTCTGGTCTTGCTGTATCAACCAATACTGGGTTAAGTTTACGGCAAATGAGTTGAAAGGAACCGGGATTAAAGTCTGTTCCATAGCAGGGTTTCCTCTTGGAGCATCAATCACAAAAGCAATAGAAGCAGAAAAATGTGTCAACAACGGGGCGGATGAAATTGATATGGTAATGAATATAGGTCTTTTAAAATCCGGTTTATATACAGAAGTGGAAAACGATATAAAAGAAGTGGTGAATGCAGTAAAAGGCAAAATCGTAAAAGTAATTATTGAAGCAGGACTTTTATCAACGGAAGAAAAAATCAAGGCAACAAAAATCGTGTTTGAATCGGGAGCAGGTTTTGTAAAAACAAACACGGGATTTGGATATGGCGGGGCCACTGCAGAAGATGTAAAATTGCTTCGCAATACTGTCGGTCCAAATTTCGGAGTAAAAGCATCCGGAGGAATAAGAACACTTGCCCAAACTATTGAACTTATCAGTGCGGGCGCGTCAAGAATCGGCA
The DNA here is from genome assembly GCA_028716385.1 of bacterium. Lineage (GTDB taxonomy): Bacteria > Hydrothermota > UBA3073 > JACQXS01 > JAQTXJ01 > JAQTXJ01. The sequence continues at coordinate 369,135 of JAQUPX010000003.1, forward strand.
CTTCAGCAAGTATTTCAATAGTAAACGAATATCTAAAAAAAGAAAATAGGTTAAGGGAGGATTAATAATATGAATAAAAAATTGTCTAAAAACTGCCAGAATTGGGTTAAAGAAAAGATTTATCCACACTATACGGTAAAATATGAGATTAAAAATCTTATCCACGAAAAACAATCTCCTTTCCAGAATATAAAAATCGTAGAATCCTGCCAGTTTGGGAAAATGCTGCTTTTGGATGATATTGTCCAGTTAACCGAGGTAGATGAATTTGTTTATCATGAGATGTTGGTTCATATCCCAATGTTAACGCATCCCGACCCGAAATTTGTCTATATCGTAGGCGGAGGCGATTGCGGAATATTACGGGAAGTTTTGAGACATCCCGTAAAGAAAGCAACTATGGTGGAGCTGGATAAAGATGTAGTTGATGAATGCCAAAAATATATGAATATAGCAGAAAATGTTTATTCAGACAAAAGAGCAGACATAATATGCGCGGAAGCAAGCATAACTCTGGAAAAAAGCAAAGATACTTATGATATAATGCTGGTAGATTCAACCGACCCTGTTGGAGAAGCAGTAAAATTGTTTACACCTGAGTTTTATAGAAATGCTTATTCGCGTATGAGCGATGACGGGATGATAGTTACGCAAAGCGGTTCTCCCGTGTTTCAACCGACTATGCTACAAATGGTAGTTGATAATATGAAAGCAGTATTCCCGGTTGTTAAAGTTTATACCGCAATCATACCGACTTATCCCGGGATTTATTGGTCTTTCACGGTCGGCTCAAAAAAACTTATTCCCGGTGAAGTAAAAATTGAGGAACTAAATAAGAGAATAAAAGAACGAAACTTAAGTTTCAAGTATTATAATTCTGAACTGCACCAGTCCTGCTTTGTTTTGCCGGAATTCGTCAAATCTACCATCTCAAAGAAACTGCCTTACGGAATTTTTAAGTCTAAAGATGTAATCTGGAATTTGGATTAATCGTAGTTAAGAAGTATTTGTTCCTTGTACTTTTCTATCTAACCGGTATGCTTCGCAGGTAAAACCTGTCCACCTCTGGGGGAGAGATATCCGCGTTCCCTACCTAAAATCCTAAAAAACCACAAACTTCGTAGCGCGACCCTTTAGGGTCGCTTTCCTTCACTCTACTTTTTTTTCAATACTATGAGACTTTTTGTTGCTTTGAAATTATCCGCTTCCATACGACAGAAATAAATACCATTTGAGACTTTCTGCCCGGCATTATCCTTCCCATTCCAGAAAACTCTGTACGTGCCACATTTTTGATTATTGGCAGCTAATGTTTTAATAGTTCTACCTGTTATATCATAAATCTTAAGTGTAACCATTGCATCTTTTGGCAAAGCGTATTCAACATAAGTTCCGAAAGTAACCGGATTAGGATAATTTGGGCATAACTTAAATTGAGGATTTTTTGGCGATTGCGTTTCTTCTACCGGAATTACCGTTTCTAAAATGGGACAGGAATCGCCATCCATCATCTGCGACAACGTCCAGAACATCATACCTTTCATATTATGGTCTGTACAATATGTTTTCTTTGCGGTTATGGAAAGCGGTGTTTCGTAGAATATAAGGCTTATATTACGGGGTTGTCCCCATATTTGTGCGGATACCAAATCATTTGTTGCCGGCGTATGCCAATACGAGCATTTGCCTGTATCGTCCCATGCTTCAACCATTTCAGGATTAGCGGCAAGAACCTGTTTTACCCAACTCCAGGTAACAACGTTGTCATTGGCAATACTATAAGTTTCACCTGCTGCTCCTCCATTTAAGTCAGTGTTGGAATATGGGGCTATAGGAGCATATCCATCACTGTTTATATCGCCCCATACGGAACCAAAACCTCCAACTCCCATCATAATCATTGAATCCGGGACGCCTGCAGACGTCCACCTATTAAGAACATACTCTATTGAATACGGGTTAGAACCTGCAGAATATAGAGGAGTCAAAGGTATCGGAATGAGCCATCCTCCCCACTGGGCTATGTCCAGATAAGTCATTGGCATAAATACGTCAACTGCGTTTTTGGCAGGCGCTAAATCAACGGCATCTTGCCCCTGACAGCCCGTTGGGATAGTAATAATTGCATCCGGCCAGGCTGCTCTGAGTTTCTGTGCAAGTATCACCAGTTTGGAGTAGTCAACGGCATCTTCCCAATCCAGGTCTAACCCATCAAAACCAATCGGTTGTAGTACAGCCTTAATATTTGCAACAAAACTATCAATGTTTGCCGTTGATGTAGCTTTGTCCCAGATACTATCAGGATTAGAACCTGCTCCGCCAAGCATACACATAACTTTGCGGTTCTCAATATGCCCCGTATCTACATAACCTTTTGCAGTATTTCGCCATGCAGTCCATCCGCTACTCCAACCATCGGCCACCTCTAAAGTATATACGTTTCCTGATTTTACCGGCCATAAATAACCAAGGCTTAAATGGGTAATATGTTCCCATGGCACGTTTTGTGCAGGAACATCAGCCCACTGGTAACAAGGATGATATGCAATCACCCACATATCTTTGGCAATTGAATCATTTGCAATCGTTGTAACGGCTAAAACAGTTCCTATTAAAAGCAATGCTACTTTTCTCAATATAGCAAATCTCAATGTTTTCATATTCTCCTCCTTATTTTAATCTTTATCATAATCTAAAAGTTTTTATCTGTTCTACAATGAATGTCAAGGGAAATAATTGGTATGTGCGTAGCAGAAAGAGCACTTTAACAAAAAAATTAAAAAAAAGTTTTGACAAAACATTTTTTAAGAATATGTTCCCCCCAGCATTAAATGCTAACGCAAAAAGACACCCCTTATTTTGACGCGATGATTAAGTATGTAAAGGATAAGGTGGTTCCTTTTCATACTCCCGGTCACAAACAAGGCGGGGGAACGGTCAAAAAGTTTCGTGATCTCATCGGAGAAAAAGCTCTAAAACTCGACCTGGATATAGATGATATTGAGAATTACGATAATGCATTAAAATCTGCCCAGAGACTCACAGCAAAAGCTTACGGTGCAGATAATTCCTTTTTCCTGGTTAACGGCAGCACAGGTGGAATCCATACAATGCTTTTAGCGACCTGCAATTACGGAGATGAAATAATTGTGCCCCGTAATGCCCATAAATCGGTTATGTCAGGAATTATTATGGCAGGCGCAGTTCCCGTGTTTATCCCTTACCAGATTGATAAAGAACTCCACGTTCCTTTTAACGTTGAACCCGAAGACGTTGAAAGAACCATAAAAGAACATCCAAAAGCAAAAGTGTTAATCATAGCCAGTCCTACTTATTATGGTCTATCAACTGATACCCCGGAGATAGTCAGAATTGCCCATTCTTATGGAAAAATAATTTTAATTGATGAAGCATGGGGAGCTCATTTTAAGTTTCATCCCGACCTTCCTGTTTCGGCTATGGATGCCGGAGCCGATATGTGCACCAACAGCACACATAAATTGCTTTCGGGATTAACCCAGAGTTCTATGCTCCATATACAAGGGAATAGGGTAAAAAAGGACAGAGTCAAATCAATGATCACTTTAATCCAGACAACAAGCCCATCTTGTTTATTAAGAGCTTCCCTTGATTGCACGCGAATGCAAATGGCTACGGAAGGCAAAAGTTTATTAACAAAAGCTATACGACTGGCAGAAAAAGCGCGCAACGGGATTAACAAAATACAGGGATTACGTTGTCACGGAAAAGAATTAGTCGGTAAAAAAGGATGCTATGCTATGGACCCGACCCGTCTGATAATTACTGCAAAAGAACTTGGATATACGGGTTATGATATGGAAAAAATATTAAGAGAAAAATACAAAATAAAAGTAGAAATGGCAGATTTGTTTAACATTGTAGCAATTGTAAGCATAGGTGATACAGAGAAAAGAATTGATTATTTTCTCTCTTCTCTGGCAGATTTTGCTTCCAAAGAAAAAGGAAATGTTCAGAAAATTCAACAAATATCAAAAAAATACCATAACATAATAGGTTCTTTAAATAATGTGCCACAGCAGTTGTTAATCCCCCATCAAGCTCTTTTTAGTCCTCAAAAAGCCGTAACATTAGCCCGATCTGTGGGTGGTATTTCGGCTGAGTTAATCGTTTCTTACCCGCCGGGCATACCTTTACTATTACCGGGTGAAAAAATTTCCGGAGAAGTTATTGACTATATTAAAATCGGAATGAATGCAGGTATGAAGTTTACCAGTGCTGAAGACAATTCTCTGAAAACTATAAAGGTAGTAATAGACTAATTTTACCGGATAGCCCCGTTGTCGCTAACGCTCAAGGGCTTCTTACAAACTCTAAGTATTACATCAAAGAGTTTCTAACAGCGATGAAAAGGGCAGAATCTTTCGCTTCTCCGCCTGCGGCGGACCAGATATCCTGCGAAGCGGGATAAGTTGGAGTAATGTTTCTAACTAAACAAACTCCAACTAAGAAATCCCTAATCCAGCATAGCTGAAAAGGGCAGAACCTTTCGCTTCGCTCCAGATAGAAATCCCTAATCCAGCATAGCTGAAAAGGGCTTTCTAGAGATTTTAATAAATTCTTTAAATAACTTCTCGTGTAATTTTGTTTGGCGCATTCTTTCGGGATGAAATTGAACGCCTATACAAAAATGTTTTTTATCTTTGCTCTCTACTGCTTCAATAATTCCGTCACTCGCAACTGCTGATACTACAAGCCCTTTTCCTAATTTTTTTAAAGCCTGATGATGATAAGAATTTACCGTTACCTCATTATCGCTATCAAGAATATCCTTAAAAAGCCCGAAAATAAAAGTCCCTTTTTTAATTTTCATCTGGTGCATTTCGTCACATTGTGATTTTTCATTTACGGGAGAATGCCTCAGCGGGTTTTTACATTCCGTGTATATGTCCTGCATTAGTGTCCCACCGGTTGCAATATTCAACATTTGACACCCCCGGCATATACCCAGCATCGGAATTCTATTTTTTATCGCATACCTCACAAGCTCCGTTTCAAGCTTATCCCTGGGAGTATCTATATTTTTTACTTTACCGAAATTTCTTTCGCAGTAAGAACTTGAGTCTGCATCTCCCCCACCGGGAAGCAACAAACCGTTAATCTTCTCATCAAGTTTTTTCTTCTTGAATTCAGACATAGAAATAATATACTCATATTTACCACCAAAACGCTCAATTGTTTTTTTGTAGTTGATTAATTTTTCTTCTTTTGTATTAACTCCGTATGTAATTACGATAAGCGGTTTCATTTTAGTAATGCAGATATTTTTCTACAAGCTGCGGAATTTTTTCTTTATTTTTCTCGGGGGCGTGAATAATCGCATCTTCTTCCTTAAAAGCCAATAAATCTTTTATAACATTATCTATTAGTTCAGGAGGGAATATTCTGTCTTTTTCGTAATATGTTCTATCCTTTTTTAAGGCTTCTGCCGATTCTTCGCAGGATAACGGCAGTATTTCCAATCCTTCTTTTAAAGTTTCTTTTTCGGCAACATACAATTTTTTCGTTATATCCAAAATGGAATCATCTTTGAATCCGTTTTCTATGGCTACAACTAACCCCGCAAGTAGTAACTGCACGGCGGCAGTTCCGTCTGCAGGCCTGAATTCTATTGTTGGACTTGCATCCGGCAAGAAAATGTTTTCACTTCCCGGATTTGCGACACTCATCATTTTATTTTCCGTATCCTGCCAGCCTAATGGAATTCTGACAAGCGCTTTTCTATTTCTCTCACCCCAGCATATAGCGGAAGGAGCATCTTTTTTACTCATAAAACGAAGATAAGAAATCGGAATCGGGTTTCCAAAAGCGGCTAATGAAGGCGCAAATTTCAACATCCCGCCTATCATCTTTTGGCTTTCAATAGAAAGCTGTCCATTAGCATCAAATACAATATTTTTCTTTCCCTGCAGTAATTCAAGATGAAAATGCAATCCTGTCCCTGTTTCACCATATTTAGCAACAGGAGCAAATGTCGTACTCACTCCGTACTTTTTTGCTATACTGCAAACTACCCATTTTGAAATAATCACATTTTCCGCTGCCTCACAAATCGGAACGGGAAGAAATTCAATTTCATGCTGTTCGGCAGAAAAATTATCATTGTATTTTATTTTGCCACTTTCCGTATGAGCATATTTAACGGGTATTTTTAAGAACGCTAATGTATCTAATATTTCGTTCCTCATATCTTCCCATACCGCAAATGGAGAAGAATCATGATAGTGCTTTTTGTGTGTATTAAATAAGTCATAAGTATTCGGGTATATTACAAAGTATTCTAATTCTCCTGCGGCTCTGAGTGTTAGACCGGTTTCTTTTTCAAATCTTGATATTGCATTTTTTAATATATTTTCCGGCATAATATCAAGCGAGTTTCCATCTTTATCAAAAAAAGAGCATAAAATATTAAGAGCAGGAATAGTAGTAAAAGGATCCGGGAAAGCATCACGATAACGTGGGATAATATATAAATCGGCAGATTCTTCTTTCGCCCCCGGGAAAACTCCGGCTGTCCGTTCTCCTAAAGACAATACTGAATCTATATAGGACATATCCGTTGCAGGGAAACTAAGTTGTTTAAGCTTGCTGTCGCTGCCCGTATAGCAAAAATTAAGAATTTTTATTTTGTTATTTTCTATATAATCAAGAATATCTCCCTTGTAAACGTCTCTTTTACCAAAATTTTGCGCTAAAAAATTCATATTTCATCTCCTCTTACTTACCCGTTTTTAGTCTGGCAGGAAATTCACTACCCTCGGTGAGACTTGAACTCACAACCTACGGATTAGAAATCCGTTGCTCTATCCAGTTGAGCTACGAGGGCATAAGGTTTTACAAGCTTTCAAATTTTCATTGCTACCAAATTGTCACCAACCTTTGCACGGCATCTTTTAGGTTGGATTCGGAAAGATGAGAATATCGCATAGTCATTTTTATATCTTTATGACCTAAAAGTTTCTGAATTGTCATTAAATTAAATCCGTCCATTGCCAAGTATGAAGCAAATGTATGTCTTAGGTCATGAAAGTGAAAGTTTTTAATGTTAGCCCGTTTGACTGCATTATTGAATGCATTTTTAATATCTGCAATTTTATTTCCATTCCACATGAATACAAACTCTCCATTTTTAGGTATTTTTTTTAATGCGTCAAAAACATCATCATTCATAGGAAGGGTTCTCGCCTCATGACTCTTACTATTACGGATGGCAATAGTTCTATTCTTTAGGCTTATATCTTGCCATTTTAAGTTTAGAATTTCTCCCCGTCTCATTCCTGTATTTAGAGCAACTACTACAATTGGCTTAATGTGTGAAGCACAAGTATCCAAAAGCCTCTTGATTTCATCTTTTTCTAAATACCTTATTCGCCCGGACGGTTCCCTCAATAATTTCACTCTCTTGGCAGGATTTTCTATATTATATCCCCATTCAATAGCTTTTGTGTACAGATGCTTTAAAGTTGCAAGTTCTCTATTGACAGAAGCAGGTTCTACTTTCTCCAATCTTTCAGCTTTGTATTTTTCTATTATCTCCGGTTTAAGTTCATGTAAATAATAGTTTTTGAAATAATCGGTAAGATGTTTAAGGTTTATAATATCCCTTCTTGAGGAAAGAGGCATTTTATTTGCCTTTGAATAATCTAAATATTTCTCTGCAAAGGAAGAAAATAGTGTTTTACCTGTTTCTTGAATTCCTAAATGTTCTTCCTTCGCTATTTTCACTTCTATATCTTTTAACACTAATTCGGCTATCCTTTTACTTTTGCTGATAGCTCTTGTACGCCTCTTACCTTTATGGTAATAATCTACATACCACATATTGCCTCTTTGTCGAATTTTCCCCATATTGTGTTCTATTCTTATTATAAAAATGATTTGTGTCAACAAAAATTCAAAACAAAAAAGTAGATTCTGATTCAAGACAACAAGTTTCCCTCTAAAAATGAACTTGAGTTCAAGTTTTAAAAGAAATTATCTCTTGAGGGAAAAAGGGAAGTTATACTGCGAACACAAGATGTTGGTGTTATAGATGCAATTTGACATTGATTGAGTTTGAGTTAGAGAAAGGAATAGCAAAGGTATAGTTTCCCTTATTTGGTAAAGGATTTTGTATTCTTTAATCCTAATTTTTTAATAAGTTAGGCAGGAAAGAGTCTTGACAAAAACAAGTAACTATATAGATAATCAAATATATCCCCAAAAAATGAGTAGAAAAAATTGACTTTTAACATAGGAGATAAAATGAAAAATTCAAGTAAAGAACAAAAAAGCAAAAAATTACGCATAGAATTTATTGAATATACAGGGAAAGACAAAGACGATAGGATTCAGACAGGTTTAGACTTACTTGTAAAATTTTTATTAAGAAAATACAATGCGAAAAAAAGCTTGCCAGCCAAGAAAACAACGTCAACGTAACCAACAATTGCAGGGGAGGGGAGTAGTACAATTCCGCAGTACACCATATATATAGAAATTCCGTTCGACGGAATGGTGCTTCCTAAAAAGCGTAATCGCTCTAACATTGGTGTTATAGATGCAATTTAACCTCAGTTGAGTTTGCCCACCGCCAAGGAGACGGGGTGTCATTTCATGCCAAATAGAGAAAGAAATAGTAAAAGTGTAGGCACCTCTCTTATCTATCTTAGTAACATTTTGGTCACAAATGCTTTTTTGCAAAAATTGATAAATCGTATAAACCAGTATAAAACAAGCTAATGAAGGGATGACCGAGCGACTTAAGGCAAACGATTGCTAAATCCTTTTTGACCATTTTCCCAAGATCCAAACGAGAGAAGAAAATCCGCCGAATTGCTTTTCATTCCTGTCTTCATAACATTTTTGTCTATTATGTCTATTTTTCCCATTTTTTCCTATTTTGGTAAAAATATGGCACAGATTTGACACAAGATTTTTGTATCTTTAAATCCTATTTTTTAGTCAAAATATCCAAATGTCGATGCTTTTAATAAGCTTACAGGGTGTTAATTTGTCGAAAATACAAAATCGTCGAATTTCTATAGAGAAGAATGTCGAAATTGCAATTAGCACAGAAACTGTTTGTAAAGGATAAAAGGAAAGCAATATAAGTAATACTAATAAGACTGTCACAAAATTTGCTATAATAAAAAACTAAACGACAATAATTGAATTGATAAGATAAATTGAAATGAAAAATGAAATAGGGGGAAACCATGGTAAGAAAAAATTTAGTTATGGGAATTGTTAGTTTGTTACTATCCTGCGTGGTAAATGCGCAGGCCCCCAATACTCTATGGACAAAAACTTTCGGAGGAACTTCCGAGGATTGGGGTAATTCAGTTCAAGAGACTTCAGACGGCGGATTTATTATTGTTGGCGGAACATATTCTTTCGGAGCAGGCAATTATGATGTCTATCTGATTAAGACAAACTCTACAGGAGACACTCTATGGACTAAAACTTTTGGTGGAACCAACTGGGATGAAGGACATTCAGTGCAGGAGACTTCAGATGGCGGGTTTATTATTGCTGGTTATACAGAGTCTTTTGGGGCTGATACATCAGATTCTTCTAATGTTTATCTAATCAGGACAAACTCTACGGGCGACAGTTTATGGACTAAAATTTTCGGTGGAACCAACTGGGATGAAGGGCATTCGGTTCAGGAGACTTCAGATGGTGGGTTTATTATTGCTGGTTATACATACTCTTTCGGGGCAGACAATGCGGATGTCTATCTAGTCAGGACAAACTCTACAGGAGACACTCTATGGACTAAAACTTTTGGCGGAATTTACTGGGACTATGGTAATTCGATTCAAAAGACTTCAGATGGCGGGTTTATTATTGTTGGCGGAACATACTCTTTCGGGGCAGGCTATTATGATGTCTATCTGATTAAGACAAATTCTATGGGCGACACCCTATGGACTAAAACTTTTGGCGGGACTTACTGGGATGAAGGATATTTAGTTCAGGAGACTTCAGACGGCGGGTTTGTTATTGCGGGTTATACATACTCTTTCGGGGCAGGCAATTCGGATGTCTATCTAATCAGGACAAATTCTACAGGAGATATTCTATGGGCTAAAACTTTCGGCGGAATTAACGATGATATAGGCAAGTCAGTCCAAGAGACTTCAGATGGCGGGTTTATTATTGTTGGCGGAACAGCCTCTTTTGGAACAGGCTATTATGATGCCTATCTGATTAAGACAAACTCTACAGGCGACACTCTATGGACTAAAACTTTCGGCGGAACTTACTGGGATGAGGGCTATTCTGTTCAACAGGTTTCAGACGGCGGGTTTATTATTGCAGGATATACAGGCTCTTTCGGGGCAGGCTATTATGATACCTATCTTATCAGGGTAGGAGCACAGGGAATAGAAGAACAGTTAGCAGTAAGCCGTGAACAGTTGGCAGTAAGCGTAAAGCCGAATCCATTTGTTAAATCAACAATTATCAAATATCAGATACCTGTTACAAGTAAAGTTTTGCTAACTCTTTATGACATAACCGGCAGTTGTGTGAAAACATTAGTTAATGAACAAAAATCGGCAGGAACTTATATCACACCACTGAATGCAGAAAAACTAAAAACAGGAATCTATTTTCTAACCCTTTCTATAGATAACCATAAAGAAATCCAAAAACTCGCAATTATCAGATAGAACAGAACGGAATTTATCCTGCTATAATTTAAGTGGGGGCCTGCAAATTATCGTGTTCTCGTTTTCTAATTTTCAAAAAAAATTACGATTGTCAGATAAATAAATTTCCTGTTTTTGCCTTTGTCGTTTCTGTCAAAAATAAAAATTCAAGTTGACAAAGCATTTAATATCTTCGGACTCTTTTTTTTCTATAATTTATCTCTTATAGGAATATTTACTGCTTACTATTTTCTCAAAATGTATTAGCTTGTCAAAAAAAGACAGATACGCAATACGCGAAATATCTTCCCTAACATTGCTATTTTTAGTTTGTCGTTTTAATTGCAATATACATAAATGCTGATTTTTATGCTCCCCTAAAATAATGTCAAATTCGTCGAAAATACAAAATTGTCGAGTTTCTGTAGAGGAGGGAGTCGAAATCCCAATGTCTCGGGATAGCCCAGAAAATGTTCGAAAGGGATAAAAAAGCAATATAAAAATAAGATTGTCATAAAATTTGCTATTTTAAGAGGAACAAGAATACCTATTAAAAATAAAACCAAAAGGAGGCAAGATGTATAAAAAATTAATTTTTAGATTTCTCAATATAGCAGTTTTGATATTTTTTGTAGCTGAAAAGGATGTAAATGCGCATGTGCCAGAAGATCAGGGACAAACACTTCAGTTTTATAGCGGCTGGTGTACTACTCCACCTGTAATCAACGCTAACGTTACTGATGCTGTAAATCCCACGGGAACTGCAATTTCCGGGACTACTCCTGATGAATGGGATGATGCTTTTTGTCGCAGGATGACTTTAAAAAGAAGCGATGGGACATCAGATTCTCTTCCTGGCTATATTTATTTAATGAACGATGCAAATTTTTTATACATTGGATTGGTATATTATCACGACAATAGTGGTAACCTTAATCGTATAGCCTTTTATTTTGATCAAGGAGTGGGAGGAGGAAGTCACGATGATACCCTTACAACTAATAATGAGAATGCAGTAAGTTCAAACAGAGTTAGTGCAGGCTGGGCTCCGTGGGATATGTATTGGGATGGAGCAAATTGGGTAGAGGAAGGGGTAATCAATTTTGATGTTTCTGATGGGTATTATAGTGACAGGTTTCAATGGGAATGCAAGATACCGTTAACTTTGGGAGGAGAAGATTTACTTGTCAATGGCGGGGATGGAATAAACCAGGGAGATGAAATAGGGTTTCTCTTACAAATTTTAAGGAATGCTGGTGTTAATCCTGGCGACTACTATTTTGATCAGACAAATATGAACACTAATAATTCAACTATATTACCGGGGTGGATGGATGTAAGACTTGGAAAACCCAAAAAATTTATGACATTTGCTGCAACAAAAAATGTAAATGGTATCCCTACAGTTGATGGAAATATCATTGAAGATGCGTGGCGAGGGTGTTATCAACGTAATATTGTTTTGACTAATTTTACTGGCACCATTATGGATGCCAAACTTTACGGTATTCATGATCCCATTAATAATAATATATATGTTGGGTTAAAAGTGTATGATTCTACCAATAATACAAATGATTACTGCCAAATATACCAAGAACAAGCATTCCCAGGTCCAACAAGTGGACGGGATTTTCTACTCAATGACAACCAAGAAAACTCAATTAGAGTTACAGGAATTGCCTCTACAGATAGATATTGGGCAAACCTTACAAGAACTTGGGATGCAGATTTGGAAGCGGCGGACGGACAGACTGGGGTTGCAAATTATAGTACGAACCATTGGGAATATGAGTTTATGGGACGCCAAAATTTAGGTCAATACGATCTTGATGGCGTAGACAATAAGGCAAAACTCGGGGTTCTTGTTCGTTATCATGACGACCCTAGCGGTGAAGATTTTTACTGGGATGCCGCTGTAAATGCCGATTACGAATACATAGATCAGAGTAGTAATACAAATATCTCAGTTGGTTGGGCATATTTACAGCTTGGCGCTCCATACTTGCAAATTATTCACCCGGAAGATAGCGCAGTAGTTGAAGGAACTTATCCCATAGATTGTTATGTAGAACCTGTAACGCCTGCAATTATTGATTCTGTCCAATATCAAGTAGAAGGTGAGATTATATGGACATCTTTGGAAAGAGTGGCGGGAACAAATTATTGGTCAGAAAACTGGAATACTACTGCATATACAGATGGCACTTATGAATTAAGAGTGCGCGCAATAGACAGTAATGGCGCAGAAATAGTACAAATCATTACTATTACAATAAATAATTCTGGCGGGGTAATTAATAATCCACCAGTAGTAACAATAACTCTTCCATCTAATGGGGATATAGTAAAAGGCTCTCCGGTATTGGTTCAATGGACTTCTACTCCTCAGAATGGAGCAACTCTTGTAAGTTCAGACTCTGTTCAAATAGATGGGAGCAATTGGATTAATGCAACTACTCAACCACCAATAGGTGGCGGCATTGGTAATTATAATTGGAATACCACTACATTAGTAGATGGTTCACATATAATCAGGATTAAATCTATAGATAACGGTGATCGTATCGGGTACTCAGATACAAGACTTGTTCTTATTGATAACACAGGTCCCCAAATTGAAGATATAGTTCTTAAGTATCCAACAGGGCAAACCGCAGCTAATAGTGGCGACAATATTATTATTAGTGCATATGTTACCGATAAAGTTTCAGGTGTTAATTCTGTAAGTTTAAATGGTACAAATCTCAATGGAGTTGCTGTAAATGTAATGTCAGATAACGGGATAGCACCTGATGTATCTGCAAATGATGGCATTTATAGTGCCCAGATTACAATAACAAACGCATCCACAGGAACAGTAACTTATAATATTAATGCATCAGATAATGAAGGAAACTCAAGTAATGTCTCAAGTAATGCAGAACTTGATAATACTCCTCCAAGTATAACAGGGGTAATCACTCTTGATCCAGACATATATTATCGCAACGGTGAAACGATTCACTTAAGGATTCAATGTAGTCAAGCAGGTTTAACCCTCACAGGTAACTTTATAAATATTGATAACAATTATATAACTGGTGCAGAGAATGTAGCGGATCTTGGAAGTGGCAATTATGATATTACCTATACGGTTACCGAAACAAATGAAAGAGCTAATGGAAGTTATAATATTGCGGTAACTGCTTATGATGGAGCTCTAAATTCTGCTACGAATGGCATAATACTTGACCTTGATAATACGTCGCCCCCTGTGACTATGGGCCCATCGCTGGATGATTCAGATGATATACTTAATATAAATGATATAGTTAGAGCAACAATATCGGATACCGGAACAGGGAATCATATTATAGTAGCAGCAGAATATTTTGTTGATGTTGTGACTATGCCCGGCGAAGGTACTCCACTAAATGCAACTGATGGAGCGTTTGATGAATTTACAGAAGACGTAAATGCAACACTTGTAATATCCGGAATGATAGAAGGCAACCATACTGTTTATGTTAGAGGTAAAGATATGGTTGGAAATTGGGGAGTACCGAGCAAATTACAATTTAAAGTAGATAGGGAAGGACCTGTTATTCAGAATGTAGAAATAAAATATCCTACGAATCAGACAGCGGTCAAAAATAATGACCAGACAGTTATTACCGCGCTTATTACAGATGCTACTACAAGGGTGGATACTTCCACTGTAAGATTAGACGGGGCAAACTTAAATGGTAATCCCAATACTTCTATGCATGACGATGGACTCAATGGCGATGTAGTTGCAAATGATGATATATATACTGCAGTTGTCACAATCTCTACCGGTTTAAATGGAGCACAGTCATTTACAATAAGAGCAAATGATATTGTACCTAATTCCTCTGTCTCTGATACAGGTAGAGTAATACTTGATAACACTGCACCTGGTACGGTTACGGTTGTCGTGTTAAATCCACCTGACCCTGATAACGTATACAGGAATGGAGAAACTATTCATTTACGAGTATCAACAAATGCTGTAGGCTACACACTCACAGTCAACTTTAGTCCAATAGATATAAACTATGGTATGGGTGCCGAGGCTATTGCGGATAACCTTAATAATACTTATGATGTAACGTATACTATTTCAGAGACCAATACTCGGTGCGATTCTACATATACGATTTGGGCAACAGTTGCTGATAGTGCTGGTAATATCAATCAAGGTAGCGTTAATCTCAAACTTGATAATAAGGGGCCTATAACATCAGGAATTGATTTCGCACTTGACCCCAAGAATGATAATATTTTGAATGTTCAAGATACTCTTATAGCATTTATACAAGATACACTCAACCCAGTAAAAGGGGCAGAGTATTTCATTGATGCAATAAGTAATTATGGCGAGGGCATTTCTATGCTTGCAACTGATGGTGCATTTGAGGAGCTTGCGGAAAGTGTTAAGGTGGTATTCCCAATTGCAGGGCTTTCCGAGGGACAGCATAAAGTATTTGTGCATGGGCAAGACAAGAGTAATGAATGGGGTGCTGTAGTTTCCCATACTTTCACAGTGGATACCAAGGGACCTTTAATCCAAAATATTCAGGCATCTTATCCAACTGGTCAAACTGCAGTGAGGGATACTCAATTAGCAACTATAACTGCGCTTATTACAGATGCTACTACAAGGGTGGATACTTCCACTGTAAGATTAGACGGGGCAAACTTAAATGGTAATCCCAATACTTCTATGCATGACGATGGACTCAATGGCGATGCGGTAGCAAAGGATGATATTTATACAGCAGTAGTTACTATTTCTACTGGGCTAAATGGAGCACAGCCATTTACAATAAGAGCAAATGATATTGTGCCTAATCCCTCTGTTTCTGATACGGGTAGAGTAATGCTTGATAACACTGCGCCTGGTACGGTTACGGTTGTTGTGTTAAATCCACCTGACCCTGATAGTATATACAGGAATGGCGAGACTATTCATTTAAGAGTATCAACAAATGCTACAGGCTATAGACTCACAGCTAACTTTAAGCCGATAGATATAAATTATGGAACAGGAGCGGAGGTTATTGACGATAATCTTAATAATACTTATGATATTACATATACGATTTCGGAGACTAATACCCAACCTGATTCTATATATACAATATGGGTTACAGTAGCCGATAGTGCTGGCAACGCTAATCAAGGCAGTATAGCTCTTATACTTGATAATCGGGGTCCTCGTACAACCGGAATTGATTTCGCACTTGACCCAAAGAATGATGATATTTTGAATAACTTGGATACTCTTTTAGCATTTGTGCAGGATACACTCAACCCAGTAAAAGGGGCAGAGTATTTCATTGATGCAATAAGTAATTATGGTGAGGGCATTCCTATGCTTGCAACTGATGGTGCATTTGATGAATTTGCTGAGAGCATAAAAGTAGTCTTTCCAATTGCGAGTTTAACAGAAGGTTACCATAAAGTTTATCTCCACGGACAAGATATTGGGGGGGAATGGGGTAGCATAGTAAGCCATACATTTATAGTAGATACCACAGGACCGCGCATCCAGAATATTCAAGTAACTTATCCAGTAAATCAGTCTGCAGTACGAAATAGCCAACCAGTAACTATAACTGCAACAATTACAGATGCTACTACAAGCGTAGATACTTCCACTGTAAGATTAGACGGGGCAAGCTTAAATGGTAATCCCAATACTTCTATGCATGACGATGGACTCAATGGCGATGTAGTTGCAAATGATGATATATATACTGCAGTTGTCACAATCTCTACCGGTTTAAATGGAGCACAGTCATTTACAATAAGAGCAAATGATATTGTGCCTAATTCCTCTGTTTCTGATACGGGTAGAGTAATACTTGATAACGCGGTACCTACATTCATCAATAGTATTTGTGGCGATGTTGATAAAATATACAAGAATACAGATAAAGTTACAATAACCACAAAATGGAACGGTATAGATTATAAAATAACGGCAGGTTTTATAAACCTTGATGTTAATTATACGACAGGAGCAGAAAATGTGGTAAACAATAAGGATTCTACATACACTATCACTTACAATATTGGGTATGGGAACATGGTGAATGATGCAAAAAATATAATAATACCGGTAACTGCATATGACGCCGTTGGCAATGGACCTATCATAGATTCATCCTATGTTATTGAACTTGATAATACCCCTCCTTATTTTGATTCCGTCGATACTGAGAATGATAACTATGCTGATGGGGATACAATAAGAATAATATGTATAATGGATGATACCACATACACTCTGAGATGTGACCTAAGCCAAATAGATAATGGATATAACGAAGGCGACGAAACTATTGTAAGACAAAATAATATTTATATTATAGGTTATGTAATTTCTGCCTCCAATACAACACCTGATGGCTCTTATGATATATGGATATATGCAAAAGACATTGCCGGCAATGAAGAGAGCCAAGCTACAAGCATTGAGCTGGATAATACTTCTGAACCAGTGATAATACTTCGACCGCAAGCTGGAGATTTACTTAAGGGCGATGTAATAATAGATGTGAGCGCACCGGATGATGCTAAATTTGTTTGTTTCCAGATATCGCCAGACAATGGTGTAAATTGGTATAATCTTAATGGAACAAGAACCCCGGATACATGCACAATAGATTCGATTGGCAGCGATGGCTGGACCAAAGTATGGCAGACAGCAAATGACAATTTGGATGATGCTAATAGTTATCTAATTAAGATATATGCTTATGATGAAATGAACCCGGTAGCTCATTTAATCGCAGTAGATATACTTGATGGGAGTATTGTAATTGATAATAGCGCTCCAACGTTACAACTGGCAGTTATGCCAATGCCACAAAAAGGTGATTCGTTGAACGGGGAAGTATATGTAAATGAGATTATACTTACGGGGCTATATAGGGATTCAATTAGTGGAGTAAAAGAAGTAATAATTGAGACCAACAATGACAGTGGGGATAATATAAACAATAGTCCGATACTTATACCTGCAAGAGATAGTACGTTTTCGCAGTGTATAAAGTTGATAGAAGGTAATAATCACATAAAGGTAATTGCATTTGATAAACTTGCAAATATCTGCAGTGAAACATTGCTTATTAAGTATATTATACCTGAAATATGTCAAGAAATTGGTCCCGAAGGTGGTACCATAGAAGCACCTGATGGTACAAAACTTATAATTCCACAAGATGCTTTAATACAGAAAACACGAATTTGTATAAGACCTGTCCCTGACAATGAACTTGTTTCTCCTACGACTGAATCCAGAATTAAACTTCTTAAAGTTGCACATGATTTTACGCCCAATGGTATTATCTTTCATAAACCAGTTACAATGATTTTACCTTATACTGAAGCCGACTTAGATCCTGATCAAGATAATAAGCCAAATTATATGGAAGATTCTATATCTGCATTTTTCTTTGACGGCTCTGAGTGGTTAAAAATAAGTGAACCCGATAGGAATTTGGCAGACAATCGTATTACTGTAAAAATCAATCATTTTACTGTTTTTGACCTTGGGGTAGCTAGCAAAGTTCAGATTGAAAAAGCATATGCATTTTGGACAAAGAATCCATTTACTCCAACAGAGGGAACTACCATTTGCTTTACACTCCCAGAACCAGGTAAGGTTACGTTGAAGATATATGATTTGGCAGGCGATGTAGTAGCAACAATTGCAAAGGACCAAGAATTTAAAACGGGTGAAAATTCACTTAAGTGGAATGGCTGGACAGATTTTGATAGATATATTGGCAGTGGTATATATATCTATATATTAGATTACAGAAGTGAGAGCAAAACAAAAGATATAACAGAAAAGAAACCAATTGGAGTGATGAAATAAAATAGGAGGCGTTATGTTTAAGCAATTTTATTACTTTTTATATATTATAGGAGGTATTAGTTTACTTATATGTGAGGGGGGCATTTCTGCTCCGATTGAAATAGGGGTGGGCACAAGAGCACAGGGAATGGGCGGCGCATTTGTGGGAGTCGCAGACGATGCCAGTGCTACATATTGGAATCCTGCAGGATTAGGGAAACTAGAGGATGGCGAAGCAAGATTTATGCATTGGCTACCGGACGAGTTGCAAAATGTATCAATAGAATGGTTTGGGTTATCATATCCATTTACTTTAGTTAACCCTCAAGGCATAGGAATATCATGGCTAAGAAAAGGGGCTTCTCTGGAACAAGGGAGAGATACTATTACTACTTCTATGTCAGAGAATACATATTCTTTTTCGTACGGGTTTTCGCTGGTAAAGAAACTTATTGTTGGCGTTACTGCGAATAGATTCTCTATCAACTCAAACATTGGAAGTTCATCGGGTGTAGGTATTGATGCCGGACTTCTTTATGTATTAAATCCTTATGTTAAAATGGGCTTTATTGCAAGAAATCTTTCAGCTAATTTAGGAGATGAAAATTTTTTACCTACCTATCGTACAGGTATAGCAATTGGAACACAGAAATTCGTTATTGTAACAGATGTGAGTACTAAGGATAGGGTTAATGGCAAAGATAACATAACTTTTCATTATTTTGGCGGGCTAGAGATAAAGATAATACCTCAGTTCGCAGTTAGGATTGGTTATAATGATAACAATCCTATCAATGCCGGCATAGGGGTAAATATAAAGAACGTACTTATTGAATATGCATATTCGAATGCGACTACGATAAAGAAAACAGAAGGTTTAACTAACTCCCATAGAATAGAATTAGGGTACAAATTTTATATTCCCTCTAAGAAGTAAGTATTTTTAAAAACTTGTCTTGAAACAGTTGTTAAATTGATTCAAACTATGATAAAGATAGAACAAACCATACTTAGATAAAATGTGCGATATTCTAATTCTGCAAATATGTTATCATCACATTGATTAATTTTCCTTGCAATTTAATTTGCAATAGTATATGTTTAATAATATTATTTATCACTTCCAATTTTGTCGAAGATACAAAATTGTTGAGCTTTGTAGGCAAAAGTATTAAAGTTTTAATATTATAAGATAATAGAGGAATCACTGATGGGAAAAGGGGAATAATATGAAAATATTAAAAGAATTTTTTGATTTGTCACAAATTTTGCTAGTGTATATAGATAGGAGGTAAAAAATCATGAAAACATTAATAGGGATAAGTTCAGTCTTGCTCGTAGTATTAACAAATACCTTATTTGGCGAGGAGGAAAGGAAGGAAGTAGAAATAACTGCCGAAGTAATTAAGGTAGAAGAAATAGCCGAAAAGTCTGTTGATGTAAACATATTGAGAGTACAGATAAAAACTCAAGCGGGAGAGATAATTACTGCCCGACTTGGACCAGTCTGGTTGCTGGAGAAAGACTTGAAAGAAGGGGAGCAAATTACCATTAAGGGCAGACTTGCAGAGGAAAACCAGTTTATGGCTAGGGAGATGAGCCGTAATAACGAGACAATTCAGATAAGAGACAATAATTACGCTCCCGCATGGCTAAAACTCCGCTTAAAAGAAGAAAAATGCTTCTACAATCCAATGAATGAGAGACTTTTGAGATGCAGAATCGAGGAAATGTATGTCTACAAGCCTTCTCTTATAGTGGAAGCAAGGGTAAAATCTGAAAACGGTGAAACTGTTCAGGTGAAATTTGCTCCGGAATGGTATTTTCAAAACCATTTAAGAGTAGGAGATGAGATAGAATTGAGAGGTTCCCAAGTAAAATCTGATGGTCAGATAATGATACTTGTGCGAGAAATGAGAAACATAAGAGCACAACAGGAATTTGTTTTGAGAACAGGAGAAGGATTTCCATTATGGCAAAGAGCAAGGGAAGGTTCGCAAGGAAAACAAATAGGATATATTGGCAATAAAGGAGGATCCTCTCATGATGGGCAACATGATGGGCAGCATGGCAGGCAATAAGATTATTAGAATAGGAGGAGGAATTTTGTTCTTCCTCCCCATTCTACTTTATTCAGGTAGTCATAAAGGGATTTCTTTTTCCTGTAGTGCTACTGACAATCTGTATATGTTAGACATAAAAGAAGGTGGTAGTATAGTAAGTATCAACCCTTTTTGGCAACTTGAAAAGTTCTTTGATTTTAAATATGACGGAAAAGCATCATCAATTAATTTTGATATTTCTAATCCACTTTTTGAGAATTACTTTGAACTCCAGAAAAAAATCTATCTTCATGGAGTTGGAAATAAAAACATAGTATATTCTAACCTTTATAGCTTTTTCCCAATGTCTTATGAAATCTTCCAGGTTGCTGATTTTGTGCTGGGAGATTCTTTAAATGTCTATTTATGTAATAGATATTTATTT
Organism: bacterium; assembly: GCA_028716385.1. Classification (GTDB taxonomy): domain Bacteria; phylum Hydrothermota; class UBA3073; order JACQXS01; family JAQTXJ01; genus JAQTXJ01. Next base: position 390,171 of record JAQUPX010000003.1, read on the forward strand.
TCTTCAGGAGTAAAATTAAAATACAAACAATTTTATTCAGATTCAATAAAAAATTATCTTGAACCTAGTATTAAATTGTCAATTTCAACCCCCTTGCCATATTGCTTTTTAATGCCTTCTTTTTCTGTTGGCTCAAAAATATACGAACAAGAGAAATTACTCTTTTATCAAGCAGGCTCAAATATTTCTTTCCCGCTATTAATTGATTTATCTCTTACTCTTGCGATAGCATACTATAAATCAGAAACCCCTAGCTTAGAATGCCGCATCCCGGAACCTTACAATTACGATATGCTTTTTAAAGAAGAAATTATACGCCAATCTTCGGAGTTTAATGTTTTTTTTAATAAACTATTTTTAGAACAACATTTGCAACTTAATATGAATTTTTCTCTTTTTGAGAACATATTTTTTGAAGTAGTGGATACTACAAGAAAAGATACAGGGATAAGAACGAATTTGAAGCTTCTAAAAACTTTAAATAAAAACTTATTTCTTTCTTTACAATTTGAATCTCTTTTCAATTGGTCCATTCCCGAAGAATTTACTTATACAAAAAATAGTGCGGAGTTAAATTTTGGTTTTATATTTTGATAAAACTTATATGACAAGAAAAATGCGTAATCCGGTGTCAATATTCCTTTTTTTGTTTTTGGTTGTTTTTGCATATTCAATTGTGAGATTAACTAATTGGTCTATGGAAAGAATGTTTCAAAGGAATTTTGAGAGCGCTTTCTATCTTCTTACTTTTATTGTCAATAATTCTCTCCTTAACGAAAAAGAATTTGAAAAAGTTGAAATAGAAGAACTGAGAAAAAAGAGTATTGAAATTTCCGGAGAGCCAAACAAATTAAACAGTTCTTATCTTTCAGAGAACTTTCAAGGAGCTTGGGTTTTAAAGGATAGTGTGCTGAAAAGCGTTGTTAATTATCCTAATCTTGAAAGTGAAATCATCTATTTTTATAAACAAAACTTAGAAAGGAAAGATACATATACGCTTATAATTATCGAAAATAAACCATTCTTTCTTGCTAATTTTCCGAATAAGTCGTTTGACATCCTTCTTCTTTCCGAAGCAAAAGGGGTATGGAGTACAACGATTAACCAATTGCTGGATTCACTTGTTACATCTTCAGCCCTTGTCTATTTTTCCATTCTGGATGAAACTCAGACCCCTATTATTTTTAGTTCTCTCTATAATAACTTTCTCCCTCTGCAAGGAGAGGGTACTCATATAATAAATACTCCTAAAGGTAGAATATTTCAGATTGAAAAAAAGATTTACGGCAAAAACTTTGTTTCTGGTTTTACAATGAGTTCTCTCAAAAAAATACAATCCCAAAATAACCTATTTCTTATATTTATAATAATTGTTTTTGCACTTCTGGAAATAACTCTTTTATTTAACTACATAAAATTTGATAAGTTTAAGATTAGAAAAGAGAGAGAAGTTAATCTGCTTAAGGAAATTGGAGCCCTATCCACGGGGTTTGCGCATGAGTTTAGAAATTCTCTACATACTCTATCGCTTCTTGGTAATTTTCTAAATGAGGAGGAAAAAAATATTCTCTATAAAGAGATTGATAGAATGAAACTAGTTATGGACTCTTTAAAATTAATGGGGAAAGCCGAAATAGAAAAAAAAGAAGTCAAAGTTTATGAACTTATAGACGAATCTCTTTCTTTATTACAAGGTGTTATAAGCAGTGAGATAAAAGTTGAAAAAAATATCAACGAAAAATTAGTACTTTATGGAAACAGATTGCTGCTTGTAACTGTTTTTTCAAATTTGCTAAAAAACAGCATTGAGGCAGATGCAAAAAATATATCAATATTAGCAATTGAAAATAAAAATAATCTTTTTATAGATTTTATTGACGATGGCAAAGGAATTGATAGTAAAATTAGTGATAAAATATTTGAACCATTCTTTTCTCAGAAACCCCAAAGTGGGCTTGGACTTTTTCTTGCAAGGGCAATAATTGAAGCACATGGAGGGAAGATAGAATTTTGCAAAGGAAAAAAGACAAATTTTAAAATAATTTTTAAAAAGAATGAATAAGATAAATATACTTCTTGTAGAAGATGAAGTTCAGCAACAAGTACTTCTTAAAAAGATACTTGTAAAAGAAGGTTATTTAGTTGAAGAGGCAAAAAATGGAAAAGATGCGATTAATAAATTTACCTGTAGTCAATTTGATATTGTATTGCTTGACTACAGACTGCCAGATATAACCGGATTTGAAGTTTTACAACAAATCAAAACCATTGACCCAATAATTCCTGCTATCATAATAACTGCTTTTGCCAGCATAGGAGATGCAGTTAAATCAATAAAAGAAGGAGCATTCCATTATTTGACAAAACCGGTTAATCCGGATGAACTTTGTTCTGTTTTGAAAAAAGCCGTTGAAACGCTTACCTTGAAAAGAGAGAACGAGGAACTTAAAAAATCTTTCAGGGAAAAATATCGATATGAGGGAATAATATATGCATCGGGCAGTATGGAAGAATTAATGTCTCTGGTGTTTAGAGCTGCAAAAAGTGAGGCGAATATATTAATTACCGGAGAAAGTGGGACAGGGAAAGAACTTGTTGCCGGCGCAATTCATAATTTGTCGCCAAGAAAAGGAAAGAATTTTGTTAGTATTCATCTTGCAGCATTTCCGGAAACTATTATTGAAACAGAGCTTTTTGGACATGAAAAAGGTGCCTTTACTGGAGCTGATAAGATGAGAACAGGAAGATTTGAATTTGCATCGGGCGGGACGATATTTCTCGATGAGATAGGAGAATTGCCTCAATGTACACAGGTTAAAATACTTAGAGTCATACAGGAGAGAAAAATTGTCAGACTTGGGGCAAATGAAGAAATACCGGTAGATATAAGGCTTATATGTGCTACAAATAAAGATATAGAAGAAGAAATGAAAAAAGGAGGTTTTTGTGAAGCCCTATACTATAGACTCAATGTTATAAGAATACATATTCCTCCTTTAAGGAAAAGGAAAGAAGATATTCCTCTTCTTGTTGACCATTTCATTAGGTTGTATTCAAAGAAAGAAAACAAACCAATAAAAGGGATAACCGGGGAAGCAATGAAAAACATTATAAAGTATGATTTCCCTGGGAATATACGGGAACTTCAAAATATTATCGAGAGAGCCGTTGTGTTTGCGAGAGGGGAATATATTACGAAAGAAGACCTACCCGTTTTCATAACTCCAAAAACAAGATATGCCGTGAATGGAAAATTAAACGATACTGTAGAAAAAATTGAAAAGGAAATGATTGTAGAAGCTCTGAGGAGAAATGTGTGGAATCAGACAAAGGCAGCCTTAGAACTTGAAATCTCTGAAAGAGTTTTGAGATATAAACTCAAGAAATACCGCATTAAGAAAACACTTCTATAATAATACCAGTAGGGTTAAAGTACCAGAATACTTTATAAATCAAAAAATGGTAAAAAATCTGGGATGGATATGAACTCTATCTGCCAATATTTTTATAAATTTTCTGATATTGGAGTTATTCCAAACGGACAAGAGCTTCTCTTATTAAAATCGGACAAAAACTCATTATAATTGGGAATAAAAAACACAGAAAATGAGAAATGTATTAATTATTGCCGGGTGTTTTATGATATCTTTTTTCCTTATAATAGCATTGCTTCCCATTCTAGTTATGTTCGGAATTGTCTTGTTTTTCAGTTCCTCCGGAAGAAGATTTGAGATAGATTAATACAATCTCCCATAATAATTTTGCTTGACAAAGGGATGGAATAGGAATAATTTGCAGTAATATTTTTTATAAAAAAATAATATTATGAAAATTTTAAGGTTTGCTGTATCGCTTCCCGAGGATTTATTAGAAACTTTTGATAAGATTATTGCAAAGAAAAACTATCCTTCCCGTTCGGAGGCGGTAAGAGATTTAATTAGAGCTCATTTCATAGAACAGGAATGGTCGGAGGGCAACAAAGAAGTCATAGGCACTATTTCAATCGTATATGACCACGATACAAGAGAACTACTAGATAAATTAATGGACTTTCAACACCATCACCATGGTTTTATAATTTCTTCTACCCATATACATCTCGATAACCATAATTGCCTTGAAGTTATTATCGTAAAGGGAAAAGGCAAAGATATAAAAAATATTGCAGACAAGCTGATAAGCATACGTGGAGTGAAACACGGAAAATTAAGTACGACCAGCACAGGCAAGGAACTATCCTGACAAATATTTTTTTGCTTGTCGGTATTACTATTTTTATTTTTGTAATATCTTAAGCTGAAAAAGGATAAGTATGAGGAAGTGGAGCAATAGAATTTTAGATAAGGGTCTATGTTGGATTTTGTTTAATTGTGTTTTTGTTACTGTTGCTTTTGGGGCAATGCCTCTTTGCACGGATGATGCGGGGGTGGTTGAAAAAGCAAAATATGAGTTAGAGTCAGGATGCGATATAACTTCAGACGAGCAATTTGTAAATATCGGGTTCAAGCATGGCTTGACCGACAGAATGGATATAGGTGTTTTTTTGCCTTTGCAAACAAAGCCCAAAAAAGATGATGTATTTTGTCCCGCAGGAGTTTGTATGAAATTTATGTTGGTAAAAGATATGTTCTCTTTTAGTTTTGTTAATGAATTTGGAGAGCCGGATTATGTCTTAAATGGTATTTTTTCCCGGGAATTTAGTTTGTTGAAACTACATTTAAATTTAGGTTATGAATACATAAGGAATTCAGGAGAAAAGGGTGAAATAAGTTATTCCGGCGCACTTGAATTTCCATTTAAGAATATTGACATTGTCGGGGAAATGTTGAACAAAGAAGGTGTTTTATTGGGAGGCAGAATACACATAAAAGATTGTATAGCGCTGGATACGGGTTGCAATATAAAAAACCAGTTATTAACGGTAGGTTTACATTATGAATTTTAGGAGGATGAAATGCATATACCTGACGGGTTTTTGGATGCAAAAACTGTCATAACGACTGCGGCGGTTTCCGGGACGATTTTAGTATTGGCATTTGCAAAGGCAAAGAAAAAAATAGGGGATAAACATATCCCGTTATACGGAGTATTAGCCGCTTTTATATTTGCGGCACAGATGCTTAATTTCCCGGTAGCAGGAGGAACATCAGGACATTTTGTAGGAGGGGCTTTAGCAGGCATATTGTTAGGTCCCCTGGGAGGAACAATTGTGATGACCGTTGTTCTTGTTGTCCAATGTCTGATTTTTCAGGACGGAGGACTAACGGCATTAGGTGCTAATGTACTTAATATGGCTATAGTATGTCCTTTTATAGGATATTACCTGTATATTGTTTTTGGTAAAAATAAGAAAAACTTATTAAGTCGGGTATTCATAGCCGGGACATTGTCAACGGTAGCTGCTGCAATAGCCTGTTCTATTGAATTAGGAATCTCAGGAACTGTGCCATTAAAAATTGCATTGCCAGCAATGACTATTGTTCATATTTTTATAGGTATCGGAGAAGGGTTAATTACGTTCTTTATTTTTAGTTTTTTATTAAAAGTAAGACCGGATTTACTGGAGCTTGATAAAATATAGGGGGATTCTATGAAAAAGATAATTTTTACAGGGTTAATTATTTCATTTTTTCTCGTGCTTTTTATTTCTCCTTTTGCATCGTCATCCCCGGATGGATTGGAAAGAGTGGCTATAAACAAAGAATTTATTGAAAAAGGTGAGGGACATAATGTTATTAAAAGTCCTATGCCTGATTACTTAATTCCGGGCATAAAACAGGAAAAGGTATCGACTTCTGTTGCCGGTCTGATCGGAGTTTTAATCGTCTTCGGTATCGCTTATGGTGCCAGTGCTATTTTTCGTAAAAAGAGGGAGGAATAAATTCTAAACTATTATTTAGATAACTATATAGGTTTAAATAGCATTATTCATAAGCTGGATGCAAGAGTAAAATTCTTATTCTCTTTAACATTCATTTTTTTTGTAGTTCTTACGCCCCCTTTTTATCTAACAAAATTTTTCTTTTACTTTTTATTCATTCTTCTCATATCTTTGGCTTCCCGAATTCCATTTCTATATATCTTTAAACGTTCTTTGGTAATTGTCCCTTTTGTCCTCTTGGTCGGGGCTTTTATTCCATTCATGAAAAATGGAACAATTGCCGGCTCTTACAATTTTGGCTTATTTAAGCTAACCGTAACTTACGAGGGACTCCTAATCTTTTGGAATATATTTATTAAAGCATGGCTCTCTGCGCTTATACTGATTATTCTTTCATCTACTACCCGATTCAATACATTGCTGGAAGGATTAAAAAGTTTGCGCATACCGTTTATTTTTATAATGATTCTTTCCCTTATGTATCGTTATCTCTTTATCTTGCAGGAAAAAGCAATCTCTATGGATAGGACAAGAAGAATGAGAACTTTTAGAAATAGCTTCTTTTCACAAGTAAAGGCAATGGGAAATATTATTGCTATGCTTTTTATTAAATCTTATAATAAAGGGGAGCAAATTTATATCTCTATGTGTTTAAGAGGGTTTGATGGGAATACAAAAACACTGGACAGATTAGCGATCAGGAAATATGATATTTTATTTCTGTCGTTGGCTTTACTTTATCTGGTTGTTATACGGTTTATAATAAAATGAAAGTCATTGAATGTCATAATGTAAGTTATCTTTATCCGAATGGATTAAACGCAATTAATGGGATAGATTTTTCCATAGAAGAGAATGAAACACTTGGAATAATCGGTCCCAACGGCGCAGGTAAAACAACCTTATTCCTTGCGTTATGCGGGATAATTCCTTTTGAAGGAGAAATAACAATTTGTAATACGAAACTTACAAAAAGCAATACGCAGGATTTAAGAAAAAATTTAGGATTTGTTTTTCAAAACCCGGATGACCAGTTGTTTATGCCAACAGTTTATGAGGATATTGCCTTTGGTCCTATAAATCTTGGATTTTCAAAAGACGAAGTTGATTGTTGTGTAAAAAAAGCTCTTCGTAATATTGGATTATCGGACTTTGAAGACAGGATTACCCATCATCTAAGTTTTGGCGAGAAAAAAAGGGTTGCATTAGCCACCGTATTATCAATGTCGCCCAAAATCTTATTACTGGATGAACCAACAAGCGAACTTGACCCGTGGGCAAAAAATCAGTTCATTGATTTGATTTCTAAAATTAAAGGTACGAAAATTATTGCCAGTCATGACTTACAGATGATTATAGACCTTTGCGATAAAATTATGTTGTTGAATAAAGGCAAAATACTTGAAATAACGGAAAATACAAAAGACATAAAAGAGCTATACAGTAAGTTTAATCTCTAACATCATTTTCTACTCGATTGCCAACACCGAACAATTGTAACAAATAATTAATTATTTGCTTTCGCTCTTTTGTTGATATTTATAGATAGTGTATATATTTAAGTGCTTATATAGATTACAAGGTTGAAAGAACATCGCAGAAAAACTTGTTTGAGCCCTATCAAAAAATAATTGGAGAATATAAAAAACTTCCGCTTAGACAAGAAAGAAAACTTATTATACTTGCCCAAAAGGGAAATTCTTCGGCACAATCAAAACTGCTACTCCATTTAATTGGATTCTTTTTGTTCCGGATTAAGACCACTCTATATCCTTCAATCGTCAAACAATACGGGGAAGATATTCTTCAGGATTGTTTATGTCTGGCTGTTAAAAAAATTGGCAACTATAACCTGAAATATAAAAATAAAACCGGAAAATCACAGCCAGTAAACCTCAGTACATATATGTGGAAAAGTATTACAGGTTTGATGTTGACTTCCGTAAAAGCTCAAAGAGAAGTTTGTTTTTCTGATTTACCAAACTGGCAAATCCAAAAATATGAGTAGTTATTATAACTAAAAAAAAATAATCATAAATTCGAAATCTTCAATCAAAATGTTGGTGTTATAGACGCAATTCACCCTATATTGAATTTGAGGTAGAGAAAGATATAGTAAGGGTGTAGTCTACCCTATTGGGTAGTTTTTATCACCCGTTTAGTATAAAATTTCACCCCCAATTTTTTGATTCACAAAAAGACTAAAAAAAGTTGGCATTAAAGATTGACAAAGGTAGGTTTTGAGAATATTTAAGTATAAAGATATCTGTTAATAAAATAAATAGAAGGAAAGATAACAAATGCGTATATTAACTATTTTTGTTTTAATATGTTTAGTGGTATCATTAGTTTTTGACCGAAAAAAAACATTCCTTGGGATTAAAAAAGGGTGGAAGATGTTTCTAAATATTCTTCCGACATTACTTAATGTTTTAATTTTAGTAAGTGTTTTTCTGTATTTAGTTCCTAAAGAAACTTTGATTAAATGGTTAGGCAAAGATTCCGGTGTAATGGGAATGTTTATCGCGGCAGTTTTGGGCTCTATTTCTTTAATCCCGGCATTTGTCTCTTATCCGCTGGCAGCAATTTTATTAAAAAGTGGAGTGAGCTATCAAGTTTTGGCAATATTTATAACAACGCTTTTAATGGTAGGGGTATTAACTTTACCCCTTGAATCAAAGTATTTTGGACTAAAAGTTGCTATAATGAGAAATTCTTTGAGTTTTGTTGGAGCAATAATAATCGGAGTTTTAATAGGAATATTTATATGAAAAAAGTTTCTCAGTGGATAAATAAATACTTGTTCGTAGGGGTATTTGGTATTTTTATCCTTATATCACAACTTTTTAATTTTGCAGGAGGACAAACAATAACCAACAATTTCTGGCTCTTTTTTAAAGAGATGATAATTTTTTTACCCTTTATGTTTATCCTTATAGGTCTTTTTGATGTATGGATACCAAAAGCAAAAATTGAAAAACATATTGGAAACGAATCCGGGATAAAAGGAATTGTATTAGTTGTGCTGTTGGCAACATTACAAGCCGGACCTTTGTATGGAGCTTTTCCCGTAACATATTTATTATGGAAAAAAGGGGCAAGCATAAAAAACATTTTCATTTATCTTGGTGCATTCTCAACTCTAAAAATACCAATGCTTGCTTTTGAAATTGGTTTTCTGGGATTAAAGTTCACTCTATTGAGAACGATAATTACTTTGCCGGTCTTTATTTTAATTGGTTATTTAATGGAGTCCTACCTTCGGAATAAAAATTTTGAAATAAAACAACCAAATTAAGCAAGGAAATCTCAATCTTAAAAGTCTCCACTTAAAAAAGGGGCCATTTTTCTCAATCCTTGCGGAATGTTAAAAATCTACACTATCTAAACCGCCGAAACTTTTGATAAAATTATTCTCTTTACTTTTCTTCAAATCCCTCTTAATTATAATTTGTTAGCAGGAATTAAATATGAATAGTCACATCGGGATAGCTTTACTATTAACCACACTTGCCGGGCTTTCTACTACGATTGGCAGTATCTTTGGTATTGCTATGAAAAAGCCAAGCAACCGATTTATGAGTTTTGTGCTTGGGTTTTCAGCCGGTGTAATGGTTATGGTGTCTTTTGTCGAATTGTTGCAGAATAGTATTGAATCTATCGGATTCTTGCCTGCAAGTTTTGGATTCCTTGCCGGAATGGCAGGTATGTTTCTGATTGATTACTTTATTCCTCACGAATATCTTGGACAAAAAGACCACTCTCCCATGCAAGCAAATTCCAAGCTTCTTCGTGCCGGAGTATTAATCGCATTGGGTATAGGAATTCATAATTTCCCGGAAGGTGTGGTTACTTTTG
>JAQUPX010000004.1 GCA_028716385.1 bacterium
GAGTATTAAAGGAAAAGGAAAAAATGTTTTCCCCTATCCTTAACAATTGTCATTGGGAATTTATAATTACTTACAAATATGATAAGTATGGCAGGCTTGCTAAGGTTACTATGCGTTGAGAGATATCATATACCAACTATAAACAGGAGCGCATGGGATTTCTCTTCGGGTGATTTAGAGAAGACATTTGCTATATTTTATCAACTGGTTACTACAAAGGCGTTGTTCGTACTTGCCGGTTATGGCATCGTCAAGTTTTTAAAGAGAGCCAAAGAACTTGAGTCAGAATTAGGAATTAGATAGATTTGGACTTATCGTTCAAAACGTTTCCAAAGAACCCCGGAAAAGTCAGGCTTACTAAAATCCTCTTCACGACTGCCATCATAATATTCCCCTACCATTCAGGAACTCCTCTTTAAGCACTTTATCCATCTTGGGAAAGCAAATATATGTCTTTCTGCCTTTATGTACCCTAAATCGCTTAAAAAGGTCATTCAAAACGCCCTAAAAATAAACTACCCTGTGTCCTGCAATTCTTTTTAGTCAAATATAAGAATGGGGATAGTTAAGTCCGGGTTACTGCGAAGCTGGATAAGAATAGGATAGTGTAAGTAGATAGGGACAGGAAATAAACAGAAAAGGCGTATTAAACACCTCAAAAATCACTTTTTTCTTATTTTTCCATTGTTAGTTATGTTAATACTTGTATCAAGCTTTGTTTGGTTTTGTTGAATATATCAAAAACCTCTAACAAAATTTAACAATTTGTTAAATTGTTAGGATAAAAATAGGGGACGGATTGCTAATTTTTTGCCGAAGTTTTCAACATTCTCGATCAAATACCTCGTTTCCTTTGAGGTGAGGAGAGAGTTTAGTTGGTGGAGTTAGTTTATTCCAGCAGAACTGGATATCAACCTCTAAGGACTATCGTCCAAGAGTTTGTTATAAGTTGAGTTCGTTAAATTGGTTTCCACTAAAAAAAGGCGACCATGAAAAGAAGTGGGTAGTAGAAAGTCCTGCGAGCGGGATAGGAATTCCTCCAGTAAAAGACTCCGGACAAACAATCCCTAATTAACATAAGGGCTTGTAAGTAATCGCTTAAGCTCCAAAAAGAAGACAGGCAGGTAAGGGCTTCCTATAGATAGGCATAAAAGAGGGATTAAATAGCTCACAAAATCACTTTTTTCTTATTTTTCCATTGTTAGCTTTGGCAATACTTGCAATAACGATTGGCAGGTTTTGGCAGAAATCGAAAAAACACCTCAACAATTTCTGCCAATTTGGCAAAATTGCTAGAATTGTTAGGATAAAAATAGGGGATAGATTACTAATTTCTTGTCGAAGTTTTCAAGCTTTCCGATTAAATGCCTTATTACAACCCCTTGGGATTTTCCCCTTAGGGGTTGTTTAATTAGAGTTTGCGATGTAGGCGCATTACTCTAAGTTATCCGGCTCGCAGGGTATCCATTTTTTCAGGTTATGGGAAAAATCACTTTTCCTTGACTTTTACCTCTCCCCGCTTACATTAGAATCAGTTCTTTGAAACCTAAATCAAAAAGCTTGATATTAGGTAATATAATAATAGAGAGGAGGAAAGATGGAGGCAAGGCAAGATTTAGACTTTTTTGAGTCATTGCGTAAGTCATTACTTAGTTCCTGTAAGAATTTTCAAAAGCAATACGATAAAAACATAGAATATGCAGAATGGCTTATTTCATATCCCAGGTTCCAAAAAGAAATTAAAACGTTACGAAAAGAATTTAATATTCAAGTAAGTAATAAATCTAAAACCGAGTTTAACCTTGTTGTTGTAGACTATTCATTAAAAGGATTTCTTTATGATTCTAGCACAAAAAAGATTCATCCTGCCAGTCTATTAAAGAAGATAGAACTTCTTTCTAAAAGATATTTAATCCCACATAAAGAAATGCTTGCAAAATATTTTTTTACTAACAGTCTGCCCATTCCTTTGAGAAAAATACCTTATGTAATAATTCGGTCGGGTTTTATGGGGTGCTCAGAAATATTCATAAGAGTCTGGGAAGATACTACAGAAAAGGAATACAGGGAAATATATAAACTGGTTGTGCGTATCAAAAAGATGATAACACAGCAGTTTAATCTTCCCAAGAAATCAACAAATCTTGAATTAGTTGGTGAAATGTATAAGAAAAAACGTGAAGGCAAAAGTTCAACGGAAATTGCAAACGAACTTGGACAAAATTACTCAGATACTTATGTTAGAAAATCCACCCATGATGCACGGGAAAAAGCATGTGACGATGAAAATCCACTTAGAGATTTAATATTTCTTGCTTCCACTTGGAAATCAGACGGGGAAGCTGTAAAAAAATATGTTTCACTATTTCCTTTGCCTTAATTATTGTTTGTGTATTAACCTCTATTTCTAACTTAATGAGTTGTTCTCTTCTTTCTTGTTGCTTCATATTCCCAAAATATTACGTGACTTAAATTCCCTCAATAGAATATTCTATTATTTAAGCTTATCCACAAGCTCTTACAAAAAATCTTTTTTTTGTAACGGCAATAATCAAAATAATACATTAAGTTATTCCTAGTTAATTTAAATAAAAAATGTATTACCCAGAATTTAGATTTGTAGATATTTGGAAAATGGGTTCCAAGAAGTTATGGGAACGTATTTCCGTAGATATGATTCCAACATATCAACAGCAAATGGGAAATACTGATATTGGAGTTACAATGCAAAGGTTTGCCAAGCCTACTTTTACGGAAGGAGAAGTCTCTATCATGCCTTTGGTATTTGATTTAGATAAAGAAGAAAACCCAGCTGCCGCAATAGAAGAAGCTAAAATATTATTAAACTACTTTTTTAAGCAATGGGATCTCAATAATGAACAAGTTCGAGTCTTCTTTTCAGGGAAGAAAGGAATTCACATTGTAATACCGGAGGAAGTACTCGGAATTAAACCACAGTTAAACTTATGCATACTTCACAAAAAACTAACAATGGATATAAGTTCATCTCTTGAACTAAAAACGACAGATATGTCAATTTACCGTTCAAGGGGACTTCTTAGATTACCGAACTCTTTACATTCAGAGTCGAATTTATATAAAATAGAATTATATCCACAAGAATTATTTAATCAAGATTTAGTTTCGATACGAGATTCAGCAAAAACCCCCAGAGGGCCACTTACTCACACTGACCCATTGGGATTGAATGAGACAGCCGCTGAAGAATATAGTAAATGGGCTAAAGATGCTGTCATTGAAAAACAATTAAAGTTTAGTTATCCCTGCCTTGATTCTTTATATTACAATGGGGTAACTGGATTTCGGCAAAGGCATCTGGCAACACTAGCTCTTGCAATTTATTTTAGGCAAAATCTCCGATTTTTGGAATTGGAAACATTTAATGCCCTTATCGATTGGAACAAACAAAATGTTAAGTTTTCCAATGAACCTAATTTCAATGATATTATAAAAGAGGTTAAAGCTCAAGTCAGGAAAGTATATATGGAAAGTTACAAATTAGGTTGTAAAGATGGCTTAGTAGCCTTGACTTTGCGGGAATATTGCGATAAAACCAACTGTAAGTTAGGAAACTTACACGATGGGATTTATCAAATTGAGCGTCGACTCCAAGACCTACCAATTTGGGGGAACAAAAGAGGACTTGGTCAATCCACTCGAGCCGTTTACAATGCGATCAAAGACTGGAAAGATACGCATGATACTACTCTCAATCCAATTTACAATGATCGACCCAGTTTTTTTCTATCTATTTATGATCTTGCTAATAAATCTCAATGTTCTAGCTTAACTGCCAATAAAGCAATAAAAAAACTCCTCTATGTAGGACTAATTGAATTAGTGCCATGGAATGTGTTACCAAAAGAAGTAAGAAGGACAAAAACCAACAGGATGGCGAATTATTATATCTTACCACCATTTACTGAAGAATTAGAAAAAGCAATATGTAAAAAAACCGAAGAATTAATATATAATCCTATAAACCAAAAAAATAGTACAAAAGAAATATTAAAAAACTCTATCGTTAACTTAATTGAAATCCATAATCAATTTACTATTAAAATGCTTATTGAAAAAGGCTTTAGCATGCGTAGTATTTGTACATATCTTTTATCAATTATACAAGAACTTAATTTAACAGAAAAAACAAAAGCACATAATGAAAAATATTATTTTGTTAAAAAAACAGAACATGAAATGTAGTTTGCTCATTTTTAAAGATATTATACATCAATATATAAAACATTCTTTATATTATATTTTGTTTAGAAATGGTAAAACTAACCATTGGTTAAAACTAGAAAAATAAAAATGATGAAGAGTAGAGTGGAACAGAAAGAAAAAACATTAACAACAAAACATTCAGTATTATCTAGTATAAAACACAAAGGGAAAAAGCAGAAAATTAAACAGAATACAACAAATAATAAAACAGTTAATTACAAAGTAATTAGGCATACAATCCAACTTACCGAAGAAGATGCGAGGAATCGATCAGACGACATAAAGGATATTTTAGTGAAGGCGTTGCTAAGGAATACCTCTAAAAGCAATATAGAATCGGGTAGTGTAGAAAATAGCTTGACAGTTAGCAAAGAAAATCATATAACAGCATCATAAAAATTAAGTAAAGATAAATAGCATACTAGTATAAATATGGAGACATTACAAAAAATAAAAAAAGTAGTGGCATATAATCGTATGAGCACAGAAAGAAGTGCAGAGAGTGATTCCCCAGAACATCATCGCATTAGAATCCGAGAATATTGTAAATGGAAAGAATTGGAACTAATGGAACCTTTTTACGAGGATTTGGCTTACTCCGGTGGAGATAATACAAGACCTGCTTATTTAAGATTGAAGACGGATATAAAAAATAAAAGGTTTGATGCTGTCGTTGTAAGTAGATTGGACAGATTAGGAAGGTCAACGAAAGAATTATTAGATTTCTCCGAATTATGTAAGGAAAATAATATTCATATCATCTCTCTAACGGAAAATCTTGATACAAGCACACCTCAAGGGTATTTTTTCTTTACTATGAGCAGTGCATTTGCTCAACTTGAACGTGAAACTACTTCTCTCAGGGTAAAAGCTTCTGTACCGATTCGGGCAAAAGCAGGTAAACCACTTGGTGGTCAAGGTATCTTCGGTTATAAATGGGAGTCTATCCCTGGAGATGAGAGACATAAGAGCTTGGTTCTTGTTCCAGAAGAAGCAAGCGTAAGAGCCCTTTTATACCAACTATTTATCAAACATAGACACTTGAAAACGGTCGCAAGAATGTTAAATGAAAGAGGATTACGTACAAGAAAGAATGGACTCTTCAGTGATACAACCGTAAGACGATTAATTGAAGATACAACGGCAAAGGGTTTGCATTTAGCTAATTATACTCGCTCTAAAGGTAATAAAAAAAGCTGGGAATTAAAACCAAAAGAAGAGTGGGTTGAGATTAGCGTAGAACCCATTATAAGCAAAGAAATCTGGGAAAAAGCGAATCAGATATTAAAAGAAAATCATAGGAAACAGGTAACAAAACCGAGAACATATCTATTGAGTGGGCTTGTTTATTGCGAGATGTGTGGAACAAAAATGTATGGGCATCCTGGAAGCAACCATGACTCTCCCAAATATATATGTAGTAAATGTAAAAATAAAATAAAACAAGCTGAACTGGAGCATATCATAATTCAAGAACTTACTGACCATATTTTACAACCTAAGCATATAAATGAGGCTATGGAAAAACAGGAGATTCCTTTAGAAAAAGAAATCAAAGAGACTGATATGATGTTGGAGCAAATAAAGAGGGAAATTCCCAAAATAGAAAATCATGTTTCGAAACTAATGGATGATTGGATAGAAAACAAGATAACCAATCAAAAGGCATTTAATGAAAAAGTAGAGTCACTCCAAGATAGAAAGGATCAACTAAAAGAAGAAATACCACGCGTAGAGGCAAAACTTGTTCATCTAAGGATTCAAAAGAATAGTAGAGAATTTGTTTTAGAACAGGCAAAGAGTTTTACAGCAATGTTTTCTATCTTGGATGAACCAGAGAGGAAGGTTTTAATAGAAAGATTATTAGAGAAAATAATAGTTGGACGAGATACAATCAATTATAACATATATTTTCTGCCAGAGTTTCATCAAGATATCCCAGTTCATATTTTTGGGAATTCTCAACGCAACGACAAGGGTTCATAGCTGCGACTAACATGAAACGAGCTGGAAAGGTTAAAGTAGTAGCTACTCTTGATATTGTTACTTCCCCGTCTTCCATCGGTTGTCTCATTACTTCCAATCCTTTTTTGTTAAACTCCGGGAGCTCATCAAGAAATAATATTCCATTGTGAGAGAGCGATATTTCGCCCGGTTTCGGATAAGTGCCTCCGCCGATTAACCCTGCATCCGATACGGTATGATGTGGTAAGCGGAATGGTCGTGTTCCTATAATCCCTTTACCTGTCGGGATAAGTCCCGCTACTGAGTGAATTTTTGTCGTTTCAAGCGCTTCTTCTAATGTAAGTTCGGGAAGTATTGTTACCATCCGTCTTGAAAGCATTGTTTTGCCTGCACCCGGTGGACCAATCATCAAAACATTATGTCCGCCTGCAGCAGCTATTTCAAGCGCTCTTTTGGCGCTTTCCTGCCCGTTTACTTCGGAAAAGTCCACATCATATACGGATTCGTTTCTAAACAAATTTTCCATATCTACTTTATATGGCTGGATTTCGCATTTCCCGTTTAAGAATTCTACAGTTTGGAGAAGTGTGCTGACAGGATATACTTCAATGTTTTCCATAACACCTGCTTCATTTTTATTATCTTCGGGAATTATTATTTTTTTGAATCCAAGTTTATGACAATTAAGAGCTATTGGAAGCACTCCTTTTACGCCCCTAATGTTACCATCCAATGAAAGCTCGCCAAGAATAAGATACTCTTTTAAGCTTTCTGCCGGGATAATATTTTCTTGAGCGGCTAATACGCCAATAGCGATTGGCAAATCAAGATTTGATCCTTCTTTCTTTATATCTGCGGGAGCGAGGTTGACTATGATTCTTTTTGCAGGAAAATCAAACCCCGAATTTTTAATCGCCGCTTCGACTCTTTCTTTTGATTCTTTTACGGCAGAATCAGGCAGTCCGACAGTTGCGGAATATCGCGGTAAACCAAGCGCAAGGTTAACTTCTACTTCCAGCCGGTAAGCTTCAACTCCAAGCACCGCTGCCGAATGAACTTTCGCTACCATATAAATTTATATTACAGTATTTTTTTAAACTGTCAAACTTTTGTCTAATATTTCTTTAATTTACTTTAATAATACCGTCTTACGAGTAAGTCTATTGTTGTCTTTATTTAGTCTAATAAAATAGACTCCGCTTGATACTTTTTCTCCCCTGTTATCGCATCTGTCCCATACTATTGTATAATACCCCGGTTTATATTCTTTATTCGCAACAAGGTTTTTCACTGTCCTTCCCGTAATATCGTAAACAGTAAGGCTTACTGCTCCTGCGCTTGGAATGCCAAATTGTATGTTTGTAGAACTTAAAGCAGGATTTGGATAATTTTGGGATAAGAAAAATACTTTTGGAACCCTTTGGTCTGAATCTTCACCAATGGTGCGAACATAGATTGTTTTTTTCGCAATATTATTAGTTGTATCGGTTTCCGGCAAATCTGTCTCGGTAATTTTCACTATTATAGTATCTTTTACAGATACTGTAGGTGTCCACAAAGTGAGAATCTGGGCTGTACTATTTGCTTCAATTGATATTGCCTCACTTTTTAGTTCGTGAGCAGAATCGCATAGATTTATATAGATGGTTCCAATACAGTTTACATCCCTGATGCCATTGTGTATAGTAGCACGAATGTAACAGGTATCAAGAATTCCAACAGTGTCAGGTGCGCTTATGTCTTGTTCAGCAATAAAGAGGTCAGGCAAAGTATCTGCAATAACAAAAAGTGTGATTGTATCTGTTTTTTCTGCATCATTATTGTCAACCCCTGAGAAATATATCTGGTGTGCCCCAAGAGATAAGGTACTTTTTATTGAACTTCCTCTCCCAAGAGTATCATCTATGCTTGAAACCCACACAAGGCATGATTCCGGAAGAGTCCCATCTTCTTGGTCGTAAGCACTTCCTGAAAGCATTATTTCTTGAGTATGTGCAAAGCTTGAACTATCGGAAGGTTTGCTTATAGAGAGAGACGGGAAGCGATTTGCTATCCCGGAAGCTGCATCCGAAGAGTCTTCTGTGCTATTAATGCCATCCGTAGCAATTATTTTGAAAGAGGCACTATCGGAGTTCAGCCAGTTGGCATCTACCGTATAACTTGTATCCTTAAGGTCAGATACAAGCGGTATCCATCCCGCATCTGATGAGCCTTTATATAAAACAGCGTAGGCAAGAGTATCCCCATCCGGGTCATCAGCAGACCACGCAACTACGATACTGTCCTGAATACCTCCACCGGTCGGACTGAGGAGTTTAACTGTAGGAAAACTTGGAGACAGTATCCTCTGAAATATATTTTGAGCACCGTGTTTCAGTACAATTCTGGCCGTATTCACGGGATATTCCAATCCAACACAGACGTAAAACACCCCAAGACCACACGATGTGTCAATCTCTGAGAAGTCCGCATCGAACTTCATACTGGCAAGTACGCTACTTGTTGCATTGAGACACTGTAGTTCGTAATCTCCCTGGGTTCCGATATCCGGGTTACCCGATGGGAGTTCGTAGAAAGGCATGGCAACGGTCGAGTCGTTCGCATATAAAATAAGGTTTACAAGAAGGCGTCTATCCACTTGGCTCTTCTTGGTAACACACAGTTTGGTGTACAGCGCATCAAAATCTACTTTGGGTATCCAGTGTTTTATGTTAGCATTGTTCCCCATAAAACTATAAACATTCGCGCCTGATGCCGAATCTTTCGGACAAATGTTATAGATACAGCCTCCTCCTTTCTTCTCCGTCCACCAACCATTGCTCGCCATATACCCACTGGGATAACGCTTCTCCAGTTCCTTCCAGGGGAGAGTCTCCGGGTTGTCAATATCATAGTATTCATCAAGGATGTCAAAGGAATGACTTAGTTCGTGAGCAGCGCACCATTGATCGTCTTTGTAATCTCTGTAAGTTACAAGCGCAGTATACCGGTAAATCCCGCCAGCCGAGAGCCCATGTTCCGGCATATAATCTGCCGGCACGATGCCCACGGCAAGTGCATTTCCATAAGTTAAGAGGAGTTTGCTTTTCAGATATGCCATCGCACTTACTGTGATCCCGGCCGCTCCCGGGGCAGACCAGCCTTGATGGATAGCTAAAAAACGACAAGGATAAGTACTTTCCAGGAAAGAATGATTCTTCATTGAAAATTCCTTTATTTCTTCTTCTGTGGGGCCGCTCCCTGGAAAAGACCATGCTCCCCCACGCAATCCATAATAGTACACTATCCATTGGGGCGGCACAGGTTTGATTGTCCCGGAGGTATCTACTTCGTTGTTATCTTCGTCTCTCTCGGCGATACTGTTGAGGTGGTCTACTTCAGCATTGATACTCAGAGTCCCTTCATTAACAAGCCTGTAAGGTATGTAGAAATTGATAGCATTTTGTCCATCCAATAGTTCACGCGCTCCCCAACTCTGGGAACACTTGATTGTCTTTGGACCGTCAGAATTTACGTCAAATGCAGAAGAAAAGTACTGTCCATTGAAATCCAGATGTGCAATTACATCTTCCACCTCTTTACACCGGCCAATATTTATGAACAACCGTACTGTGGCACCTTTGCCGGCTTGAATCATCTCCATGTCATCTGTAGCTTGCATGACCTTGATTGAATCAATCCTTAAGTCAATAGAAGCCGTGCTAACATTGTAGGGAGCATCTTTTTTGAAGTTCTGGTAATTAACATAGTCACTCACTTTTTCACCAAGCTTTGCATATTTATTGCCCGAATGGACGGGCCCCGTAGTATTTCCCCACCAGCAGTTTTGTGCACTTATAGTAACGGATGGGTCTGTATTGTTAATGGCGAAGCTATCACTGCAAGCAAAATTATTGCCATTAGCTACAGGAGTTGCCCCACCACCTGATTGTATCCCCGACAAGGCATTATTAACTATTTCACATTGGCTTATGATAGGAGCTGAGTTACTAGTACAGTGAATTCCTACAAGGTTATCAGCAATAAAACAATTGCTTATGGTAGGAACCCCGTCAGAACAGACTATTCCCGAGTAGTAACAGTTTGTAATTGATGTATTTGATACGTTTGAGGAAAAAGTTTTCTCGAGATGGATACCCCAGTAGCCACGACGTATCTCAGCCCACTGCATAGAAATCTCCGAATGGTCTGTCTCGTCTCCCCATATAAATATACCATTGAAATAGGATGTTGGTGTCTCAGGGCCAAAAAATACCGGAGCCCCCTGAGTGCCTGCTACTTCAAGAAGACCTTTTTGAACCATAATGCTCCCAAAGGTGTCTCTAAAGAAAACCTTAACACCCTGCTCTATTGTGAGTTTTCCCGAATCACCACTTATAGTAATCCCACCTTCCTCTACATAAAATGGGCTTTCAGTAGTACGCCAGATAGTGGGATACTCTATCCAGCCTTTTACCTGGCCTGTTGTGATATTTACTACTTTTGTAGACATAGAAGTATCCTCATAAAAGTAGGCGGTGTAAGTGTAAGGCGTGTTTTTTGTGAGTCCCTTGTCCCTATAGATAAGGTTCTCGCTGAAGGTTCCCATGTGGTCACTGCCTCTGTAGAGAACACACGAATCAGCAGTAACGAAATCTACTACGATGTGAACTTCTGTGTTTCCAACGTACCACCCTGTGATATTGTCTTCCAGTGAATAACAGATTCCTGTCCATAAAAACAAAACACAACTGAATAAAAGCTTATACATAAAAGCACCCCCCTATTCCAAAAGAATAGTTTTTTTAACGTTTTTAAAATCACCTGCCTCAAAAAATAGAAAATATACTCCTGATGCAATATTTTTTGCGTTCCATTTCACTGTGTAGTATCCCGGCGCTTGCTCTTTATCCATTAAGCTCATTACCATCCTTCCCGATAAGTCGTATAATTTTATTTTTACTTTACTCTTTTGAGGAATTTGGTATTTAATATTGGTAATTTTGGAGAAGGGGTTTGGATGATTTCCCAAAAACTTAAATACAAGGGGACTAACCGTACTATCTTCTGTCCCTATTTCAAAAATATGGAATGACCTAATTTCTTCACTCCATCTAAATGCATCTGTTGTATCATATGCCATTACTCTCCAATAATAAGTTCCGTTAGATAATGGTGTAGTTATTTGATAATTTTCAGTAGATATGGAATCATAGATTACTGTAGCCGTATCATTAAAAACCGAATCCCTACTTATATGCAAAGCAAAGAAAAAGGGATCGCTATTGGGGTCATCCGTATTTTCCCAGGAAAAATCAGGTGTGGCTGTAAAAAGAGTCTCGCTATCTGACGGAGAAAGAAGTGAAAACTGATTTGGGGCGCTGAGCAGCCATGCAAGAGACCTGTTCAGGAGTTTCTTTTTATCCCAACCATTTTCAATGTCCTCAATTCCGAAAGAAAGGAATATTCGTCTTGATGAATTTACCTCTATGCTTAGACCGGCATGTATAGACTTAGCCTGAAATTCCATACCTTTGTCGTGCTGCCCGGGCATCTTTATGCTGGAGAATCCCTTGTTAATAAAGGGCGAATTGATAAGTGTAGTTGAATAAGTTTTCATTGGTTGTTGAGCACTTGGTTGAGGAATGTTGCCATCTTTCTTCGAATCATACCACAGAATCGAACTGGCAGGACTTGAATAGCTAAGCGTTTGATATGCCTGCCCGGAGATTAACCCAAGTGTCAGTCCATCACTAATGGGGTCACTACTATAGCCGCTGACCTTGGTGTAGCCAATGGTGGAACTACTATATCCCGCACCCAGATAATCGCTAATGAAATCACTATTTTTTATGTCCTCGGCAATATTATGCCCGGTTATAAGAAGTTTGCCACTACCATCCAGATAACTACTAAGTGAGTCGAACGCCGAGTACATAACGCTGTTTGAACCACTCCACCAGATAACAGCATTATACGGTTTATAACTCAAGTTCCATGGTTCACCTCTGTAAGAGCAATCATACACTCCGTAGGAATATCCGGCAAATGGCTGTTTTGTGACTTCGTATCCAAGATCGTCAAGAACCAAAAAAAGTCCGGATGTTGGCAGGGGTACAGTCGTGAATCTACCAATATCCGAAGTGTCCAATCCATTGCCGATGGAATCAAGAGCTTTTAGATTTATCTTGTAATTCTTGCTCGCGAGCTTCGTTCCCCAGAAGTTCCCGTAAACCATGTCGTTAGATAAACTGTCGTTATGCATACCATCGTCATATAATTGTGCCGAATCGACTATCGTACTAATATCGCCATCCTCAAAATAGATAGTCGCATTTTTGATTCCACTCCCTTCTAAAAGTCTTACATTGAATCCGAGCGTATCCCCCGGGTTGAGAGACCGCTTTGATAGTCGATACGGATAAAACTGGATTTCGGGAGGAGTATCATCAACTATTACAATATTAAAAGTATTCTCCCAAATGTTAGTGCCTGCATCAAAAATTGTTAAATCAACCGGAATTACTTTGTCGTGAGGGCATAACTTATTAATATTATTAATATAGAAAGAATAAGAAGCGCTAACTACCGTAGAATCAGCAAGTATAGTACCAAAATCAACAGTATCATTCCTAACGGAAATATACGGACTGGAAGTTCGTATACTTGCCATTACATTATTACAATTAACCGGACCTACATTTTTTAGGGCAATAGTAAATGGAAGATAGTTGTCTCCGGGGGAAGGTATAGTGTCTGCGCCATGGAACTTAAAAACTTCAAACTTAACCCATGGTTCATTTATGGTTGTAAACCAGATACCGTTGTTTACCGTATTTGTGTCTGACTTTGCATCTATAGCAATAATGTCCACAAGATATCTATAAGGAGTAGGAGAGAGTGTTGTCCAGCTATTTCCATAGATTCCATCCCCGGCGGTTGAATCGTTATGCGCACCGTCATCGTATAAAGTTAGTGAAGTCTGAATTGTTTCGTCCGGAGATTCAATCTCTGCTATTACTTTTCCTATACCATCTTCATCCCAAACATTTGCCCTTATAACTACAGTCTCCCCGGGATTACACCATCCGGGAGTAACTTTTGTACAGCTTACTATGGGGATAAGACTGGGGACGAAGTCATATACACCTGTATTCCACGCATCATGCCGCCACTTTCCCCATTCTGCCATACCTGTGTTGTTTCCTATATCCCAGGCGAGAATATAATCTTTTATGCCAAGGATAATTTCCATGTCACTATCTTTATCCAAATCCGCTACAGCAAGCGGAGGATGGTCTCCAGTTGGTTTATTTAGAGGAAAACCATTCACCAATGAGCCATCGGTATTAAATGCAAATAGTTTGTCCTTTGATGAACTAGCCAATATTTCCGGCTTTGAATCCCCACCTATGTCCGCGATGATTGGAGAAATAAGCGTAGAATCGCCCACAGGGAAATTGGGATAGATGCTGCCATCAGATTTTATAGTATAAAGCACTCCTTGATTTGTAGTAAGTGCAATTTCTGGATTTCCGTTGCTATCAAAATCTCCAAGAGTAACTTCAAAGTGGATAGTATTTGTGTCACCGGGAGTAACTTGAACCGGAAATCCACTCAAAAGGGTCCCATTATATTTCCATGCAAATACACTGTCGCCGTAAGCAATTACTTCTAAAGAATCATCTCCATCAATATCACCTAATGCAGGGACACTCCGAGAACGGTATCCACAAACATGTTTGGACCAACCGGATAAGAGATTGCCATCATAGCTATATGCATATACCTTGCTTCCCGACGCAGAAGTTGTTTGAACTATTATCTCCATTTTGCCGTCACCGGTTAAATCACCAACACATGGAGGGGCAAATATATTTTCTCCGATTGATTGTGGCCAGCCCGAAATTATCTGTCCACTTGAGGAATATATAGAGATTTCTCCTCCTCCGGTAATAATAATTTCCAATAATCCATCATTCTGGATATCGGCAATAGCAATATAATCTCCCGTTATTACCGGCCATAATATTAGCGGGACTCCTTTGTGGTCAAAAGCATGGATCTCGCCCCCGGTCGCTACAAAAATTTCCAAATCACCGTCTCTATCTATATCAACTATGCATGAAGAATTAATATCTCCACTTTGTGATATATTCCTATACCAAAAAGAACCATCCATAGAGGATACACAAAGTCGGCTTGCCCAGTCATTGAGCAAGCTGTCATAATAACTGACAAAACCTACAACCTCCAAGTCGCCATCTTTATCAAGGTCAATGACCTGGAGATTAGATTTAAGCGCGCTCCACATACCCGTACCGGGAAAGAATTGTCCGTTAATTTTCTTTGGGAATCCTGCCAAAAACAGAGAGTCAATCCCAATTGTGGCGTAGCCCGTATGTTCATAATTTACAGTAAACTCTCTCACTCTTATCGTATAATATCCTTGTCCTGTTATACTTGCTAAATCTAAGGTAGCAAGAACACCATCTTTCACGGGAGTGGATGATGATACAAGCGTATCCCAGGAAACAGGCTGTTTCCCCTTTCCGTATTCCACAATATAATGGTTAAATGTGGTTGACGAAGCATTACCTATGATGTTTATACTTGTATCATTGCGGAAGAACTCGTCCCCTGAAGGTGATGTAATGTATGCGTTGTCAATTTCAACAACAATTCTCTCATCTACCGAAGACTTTCCTGTTGAGTCTAACACTACCAGTTTCAAGGTAACTGTCGTATCCGGCAGTAAACTTGAATCCAGGGTATCAAGAATCCCGGATGTAACCGGGATATATGAAATGTCACCTATGGCAAACCATTGGGTTGGCTCAACATCCACGCCGTATTCAAAATAATAAGAAGCAAACGTAGCCCCGGAGGCACCACCTTTTGTAGCACTTCCCTTTACCGTAAAAAAACCACACAGGGTATCATGGAAATCAGGAGAACTAATATCGGCAATAGGCGATTCATACTCTGTGATAATAGGAGTTTCCGGGTCACCTAATAAATTTGTTGTGAAATAACACCACCTCATAGTACCGGTTGCTCCAATAGAGGAGACTAAATCGTTTTTTGCATCGTTAAGTCCGGCTCCTATATTTTTTATACCTTCAGTAAATACTGCATCAAGAAATTCTCTATCAAATGCTTCCCCCGGTCCTTCTCCTTTACCCGACATATACCAACCCACTCTTGTATTTCCTATATATGCAAACGCACCTCCCTCAGCAAAAATAAAATGCTCTGCAACTGCGTCGCTATAGTCAAAAGCAGCTGTAATACATCCCTGGGAGTAAAGCAAAAAGTATTCCGTATTTGTAAGGGCATCAATAGTTGAGCCATCTAACTTCATAACTATGCTTGAATTTGCATGCCCAAGGTGATTAATTATATGCGGTCCCTGATTTAAATGTCCCGGGATATCGTTGAACGTGCCATCTCTTTCATATAATCGCGTTATACTGAATTGAGGAAGTAAATAAGCAACGGAATCTTTTTTATCGCCTCCCCATGTATATACATCTAAAGATTCACCCACAAACAGTGCCTTATTCAAATGCTCCATATCAGGGGAATTCTCATAATTAAGCACTTTCTTGATATAATTTCCTGCTTCTGCAGTAGTATTTACAGTGATTCTACCAACCGCAACCTCAGCCAGGAAATCCGCTTCTTCTCCTGAAGTACCGGTGCCTCCATTTGCTGAGTTCCCTTCCCCGTATACTTCGTCTCCATCTGCATCCCAATTGTCATCTAATCCGGCATAGTATAAATCGCTTGCCATTGTTGAATCCATATATGGTATGGAACCATCCGTTGCCCATGCAAATAAACCTCTTACAGGCACTATTTCAACATCTCCTCCGAGAGTTACCCATTTAAGCGGATGAGCTGTGCTTCCCCATGTCTGATAACAATCAATTATGAAATTCCTTATCTTTTCCTGGTTATCAGTCCCGGAATAATTTGCATATATTGAATCTGTTGTAAATATTTTTGCTTGTAGCCCTCTTGAAATCTTCCAATTTGTGAGAAGCTGAAAGGTGTCTTTTAACGTGGTGCCGGTTATTAATATATAATCATAAGGATTTAATTGTGAAACAAGAGAAGATTTTGAAGTGTGTCCGGATTTTGATGTTTGTGAATAAGAAGTAATTGTATTTTTATTGTCTACCATAGCGCTTATTCTATTTAAAATACGATTGTTCCGGAAAATCATTAATTCCTGCTCTCTTTGAACTTTAAAATCAGGTGAAGTAATAACTTCTATTGCTATTTTTTTATAATAGAATATTTTGCCTTCTTTAGGAATATACCGAACAGGATAAAATTTTGTAGTTAGAATATCAAAACCATTCAGTCTAT
Organism: bacterium; assembly: GCA_028716385.1. Lineage (GTDB taxonomy): Bacteria > Hydrothermota > UBA3073 > JACQXS01 > JAQTXJ01 > JAQTXJ01. Next base: position 16,567 of record JAQUPX010000004.1, read on the forward strand.
TAGTCATATAAGGTGAAAGTGGTTCTCCGGGATATGGGGTCGTTTGACTATATATTACAAGATTCTTTGAAGGTTTTTTACTTGTCTTTTGTGATGTAGGGAATATTGAAGCGCCCGGTTGAATATTATAATAACCCTCAAGTGTTTCGGCTTCATAAGGAATAAAATTAATATTTGTAACTCGTTCACCAAAGGGAATTAGTATTCCTATAGGTCTCACAGGTAGAACCGGTTTTCCGGGCTCAGACCAATCTTTAAGTCCCTGGATACTAAAATTGTCATATTCTCCTTTTTCTACTAACGGTTTTTGAAATTCATACTCTACTCTGATAACTTCTCCGTGCGCTTTTATAGATAACAGAATCAATATTAAGAAAACAGTCTTTTTCATTCCCTCCCCCTATTTTTTATTCCTTAGAATAATATAATATTGTAACTTAAACTTGAAACTAAAACTGTCAAACTTTTTTATGGAGAATATGGAGTATAATTAACTAAATTAATATACCGGACTAATCCCCTAAAAATCTAATTTCAAAAGGGAAAAGGTAGTGCGTTTTAGTTTAAGTTACGATAATAACCCGGCAATGTAACCTGTGCTCCACGCAAATTGAAGATTATATCCCCCGGAAACACCATCAATGTCCAGTATTTCACCTGCGAAATAAAGTCCTTTAACTTTCAACGATTCCATTGTTCTGGAATTGACTTCATCCATTGCTATGCCACCGGCAGTTACCATTGATTCTGCAAAAGGACGGGTTTGTTTTATGTCTATATACCAGTGAATAAGCCTGTCTGCAATGGCGCATAATTCTTTTTTGGATAACTGGTGAATGTGTTTATCCTCTGTTACTCCTAATTCCCGCATTAACACATAACATAATTTCTTAGGCAAAACTCCGAACAAAGAGTTTAAAAAAGTCTTTTGCGGATATGCTTGTCCTCTTGATATAAAAAATTGTGTTAATTTGTCAACAGTGAAATCAGGGAAAAAATTAATAAAAACTTTAGTCTCGGGTTTGGGCAAAGAATCAGTTATTAAACGACTCATATCCATTACTATAGGTCCGGAAATCCCATAATGCGTGAAAAGCAATTCTCCTTTTTCCATTGCAATCACTTTGTTCTTGGATGTAAGCGTTAATTCAACGTCCGATTTTACCCCTTGTAATTTGTGAAACCAGTTGCCCGATAATTCAATAGGAACTAATGCCGGTTTTGGTTCAACGATTCTATGACCTAACTTACGCGCAAATTCAAGACCTTCGCCGCTTGAACCCAATTGAGGATAACTCTTGCCTCCCGTAGTAAGTATGATATATTTTGACCGATAGGTATCTTTACTTGTAATAACTTTCCAGTCTTTTTGATAAGAAACCCTTGAGTCCGCTTCAAGCGGACGATTAGGGATTCCTATCTGGTCTGTTTGATTTGTTGGAATTATTTCGTTAACCCGTTCAGTTGTTTTTATGTTTATTTTAAAATGAGTAATTTCCTCTAAAAGCAAATCCAGAACTGTTATTGCCTGATTGGTAATCGGGAATACCCGACCTTTGTCTTCCGTTTTTAGGATAATACCGATTGATTCAAAAAACTCAACAGTATCTTTATGGGAAAAACGCCCAAAGATATTATTTAAACATTTGGTATTTTCCCCGTAATATTTATCAAGTGTAATATTAGTATTGGTTAGATTACATCTTCCGTTGCCCGTAACGGTAATTTTACGCCCAAGAGTTGGGTTTTTTTCGATGATCAAAATGTTTTTTGGGTTTTTGCCGTGCCGTGCAGCAGAAATACCTGCTATTAATCCTGAAGCCCCTCCACCGATAATAATTGTTTCGTATTGTTCCATTTATTTAAGTATTAATAAAATATTTACAAAAATCAAGAAAATTTAACGAAACTCTTTTTGTTTGAAAAATATAAGTATTAAGATTGTAGAAATTAAATATAAAGCGCCTGTGGTTAAAAACGGTATTGCATAAGAATACTTTTCTATTAACAGCCCTCCTATAGTTGCGCTTAATCCTCTCCCTATAGACCATGCAATTACAAGAAGAGCATTTGTTAGCGCTTGTTCCTCTTTTTTCACACTTTCCATTGCAAAATTTGTAAATAAAGGTTGTGCCATATTCATCATAGCGGCTCTTATTAAAAAGGACACTACCGCCAATGTAACATTGTTTGTAATACCCAGAATGATTAAAAATGGTATGGAAAAAAGTTGGGAAAATATTATTGTTTTTATTTTTCCGATTTTTTCCGCTAAAATTGGCGCAATGAGTAATCCGATAATAGTCATAACCTGAGAGAGACTGTAATAAACTCCTATAATTTTGGTTGACATTGAGAATATATTTTTGAAATATAAGTTTATAAAAGGAATACTTAATCCCGCTCCAAGTCCAACAAAGAAATTCGGTAAAAAAAGTTTTACTATGATTGAACGGTCAGGTTTAAGTTGTACGGATTCTGTCTCTTTTTGATAGGCGTTTTCTTTTATCATTAAATAAGGGATTAGGGCGATAATAATAAATATTCCGAATATGTATAGCGTATGTCTGTAAGCAAGATAATCCGGAACACCGTATTTTTCCATAATCTCAGGGATAAATCCACCCATAATACTGCCTATGACACTTGCTACAAGCGTAAATGCAAAGTTCATACTAAATAAGTAAGGTCTTTCTTTTGGGGTACTATTCCTCATAAAAAAAGGTGCTGCAGTAATTTGAACAAATACGGAGGAAATCCCGGAAAATAGTCCGCCTAGCATTATTATATAATAATTGGATATTGTTACCTGGATGAAATAAGATAGTAATGCGACAGGCAAAGAAATTATAAGGATTTTTTTTATGGAAAAACGTTTAATTGCAATTGAAGCCGGGATTGCCATAATTAAAGTCCCGAGTGTTGTTACCGTGATGACATTCCCGATTCTTCCTTCAAGTAATCCTATTGATTTCAGGTAAAGGTTGAATAGAAGCATAATACCGGAGAAACTTATTCCGATAAAGAATGTTCCGAATAAAAAAAGCCATGCATTTCTTGAAAACAAATGCAAGTTCTTTGTGTAAATATTTATTATCTTGCTTGTTTTCTGATATAGGAAGAATATAAAATCCATAGTTATTGGTATAGAATAGGATGTTTTTCTAAAAGGTCAATTTAAAATTGTAGAGACATGGCGTGCTATGACTCTTTTGTTTAGTTAGAGTTCGTGACGAAGGAACGTTATACGAAGCCCTTGGAGCTTTAGCCCTTAGGGATTCGTATCCAGTCTGTTGGACTCTAACTTATCCAGCTCCGCTGGACATTCTGATCCGCCTCAGGCGGAGAAGAATCTCTTTGTTAATTTGTTTAGAAACTCTTAGGCTTTAGCTCGTAGAGTTTCTTATCCAGCTCAGCTGGGCATTCCCGTGAAAGCGAGAATCCATTGTTTTATCTGATATTCTGCTCTCCTGCCCACTGATTTGCTGATATTCTAATATGCTGTCTGTTGTCCGTGGCAATATATCTTATCTTTTTTATTCGTGCTAATTCGTGTTCATTCGCGGATATAAGCTATCTGTTTTTCGTGTTTTCACTTTACCAATATTAACTTCTTCGTTTCCTTATAATTTCCTGCTATGAGTTTTATAAAGTATATACCTGATGGGTACCCTTTAGCCGTCCAATTGGTATGATAATAACCCTGTTTTTCATTTTTATTTACCAGTGTTTTTACGAGTTTCCCGGTTATATCATAAACTTCCAATAGAATTTTACTGTTAACAGGCAATGCATAACTTATATTAGTTTCACAGACAAACGGATTTCGGGAAATATTCAGGTTGTAATTTTTGAATTCTGTTTTTGAAGACTCTTCTACGTCAACCTTTAAGTTTTCAGAAAGTATGCGGTAATCTTTATCAAATGTAATATTCAAAGGCGTTGAAGTTGTCTTAAGTATAAAGTCCTGGCTTATAAGACTATCCCATACCGTATAAACTAATGTGCCACTTGTTGTTTCAACTGTCAATTCTATAGGCATTTTAAAAATAGGCGCATTAATTTGAATTTGTTCTATGCGAAGATTAATATATGAAGTATCATTTTGGGTGTTGTATGACCAGCTCCACATATATTTGGGATGTCCCTGACCGTAAATCCATTCATTGAAAAACCAATCTAATTCCATTCCGGATGTAGATTCTGATACGTTTTTAAAGTCCTCGGTGCTTGCGTTCCCATACTTAAAAGCGGTATAATAGTTTTGTAATATACTGTAAAATAAAGAATCTCCAGTTAAATATCTTAACATATGCAATACCCATGAAGCTTTACGATAAACAATCCCGCCGTCAAATAGATATTTGGGGTTGTATATGGGAAATCTTTCCGTTGAATCCCGGTGAAAATAATAGTATGCATTTAACGCCATTTCATCTTTAAAGTTCTGTCCCCCGTATTTGTATTCCGTATATAATGCCTCGGAATAAGTAGCAAAGCCTTCGTTTATCCATATATTCTTCCAGTCAGAACAGGTTATCATATCTCCCCACCACATATGTGCAAGTTCGTGAGCAATCCCCGCTTCTTCAGAATTTATAATCCAGTTTCTACTAATCGTAGTCATTGTTTGATGTTCCATACCCCCGCCGAAATGGCTAACTGCTACCATCCCGTATTTTGAAAAAGGATAACCTCCAAATTTGCTTGAAAAGAATGTCATCATATCAACTACATTAGTAAAGGCAATATGTGCTTGAGCCGAATCTACCCTGTAAATATAATATTTTACTTCTATGCTGTCACTTGAAGGATGATACCAATCTGAAAAAGTAGCAAATTTTGAAGCAGTAGCTGCCATAAGGTATGTGGAAATAGGATGCGTTTCTTTCCAGTGATACGTAGCTTTATTGCCTGAAGTATCAACTCCAAGTAATAATCCATTAGAAGCGGCAACAAATCTTTTGGGCACGGTAATATTTATTTCGCAGCCATTATCTGCTTTATCCCAAGGCTCATCAAAACAGGGGAACCAATTTCTTGACCCCCATGGTTCGGTCATAGTAAAACTCGTAGTTTCGGGAGAGTCAGAATAATAATAATACCCGTATGTCGGAGAGCCATTATAAAACATATCTATACCAAAAGAATCCCCGATATTAAAAGTTTGCCCGGAATTTATCAAGACTTTTCCGGAATCCGAAATTATCGTAAAATTTACTAAAGAATTATTTATTTTTACACTGTCGACGTCTAATTCAACCAAATTTAAATCAAAACTATCAAGCCCATTTGTCATACTTTTAGCATCTATATGGCATATCCCTTCAAGAGTTCTGCTATTCATAGGAAAATATACGTCTAATTTATAATACAAAACATTAAATGTGTGTGTTGAATCGGACTTAAAGTTTGCATATTTGGCATTGAATTCCAATTTTGTATCTACATAAGATGGGGATGATGGTTTAAGAAAAGCACATATTACCAAAAATATATAATTCATAATTTCCTCCTGTTTATTTATAATAATATGTGTTCTAATTTTATTCTTTGCAAGTTATTTCTTTACTCTTTCTTTGAGGCAGGTATGACTCATTAGAAAGAGTTATCCTGAGGAGTTCCCGACGAAGGGTTACTGTAGTTTTTCTTTGAGACAGGTATGAATCATTAAAAATGGGGATATTTCTTGACAAGGTTAATTGTTTTATATACCATCCTCGCATATTAATTTTTACCGAACAGTTAAAGGAAATTTCCGTGAGATTCGGAATACTGCCCCGCAACGGTAATTTTTGTATTTTGTAAAATACAAAAGAGTCCGGTCTATTAGCTGTTTTGGATAGTACTTTCGGGGGAGGGGAAAATGTTTTATTTAATTGCTTCTTTTATATTAGCTTCAGATACAACCCATACAGAGCAGTTACCTGTTTATAAGCTGGACGAAGTAGTTGTTACTGCTACGAGGATATCAAACGCTCTTTATAACTTGCCAACGAATGTAACGGTTATTACCAGAGATATGATTATTCACAGCAATGCGCGTACAGCTGCGGAAGCCATAGAATATGCTTTTGGTGTAACTGAAGTAGGTAATCAGGGAACTCGTGGGGCGGTGCGTAATGTTCGTATAAGGGGAGGTGCTACCAATCAGGTTTTGGTTATGATTGATGGACAATCACTAAATGATGTGTCTTTAGGAGAAGCTGACTTAGATGAAATCCTGACAGATTATGTAGAAAGAATTGAAATTATTCGGGGACCCACTTCTGTTTTATATGGAGCTAATGCGTTGGGCGGAGTAGTAAATATTATTACTAAAAATCCTGAATCTGCTGCCGATTTTCAAATCTCCGGCGGAAGTTTTTTTACACAAAAATACAGCGCAAATATTAGTATGAAGCAAAATAAACGAGATGCTCTATTTATTGTAAGCAGAGATGCTTCTGATGGTTGGCGTAAAAACAGTGATTATGGAGGCAATGACTTTTTCGGAAAATTTGGAAATAATTTTGAGCAATTTGGAAAATTAGGTTTCCGTTTTATATATCATAATAGTGAATTTGGTGTGCCTGGCCAAAATACCACTCCTATTTACGAATATGATGGTTCTCAAGAGAAAGAAGCGCAATCACCCGATGCACGCCAGACAAGACAAAATGAGCAGGGACAATTAGAATATGAAAATAATATTGGCAATACTGTTCTACAAGTCAAAACTTATAGTAATATCACTAACAAAAGATATGAATATCCTACGGGTTTTACGGATGCCCTTACTCAAACCCATATTTACGGAAGCGAAGCCCAGATAAATACGGTTTATGATGTTATTCTGGGAGCTGGTGTGCACAGAGACGAATGTGCAAGAAAGGATTTAACTGTTTCACCTTCTAAAATTGATATAGATGAAAACACTACAAATCGTTCAGCGTTTCTGCAAAAGATTTCTTCAATAGGCAAAATAAGTACTATATTAGGTGTTCGTTATGATAAACATTCAGTCTTTGGGGAAGAGACTACTCCTCATGCCTCTATTGTTTATCATATATTAGATAATTTAAAGTTTTCAGCTAATGTCGGCAGTGCTTTTAGATCCCCTACTTTTGAAGACCTTTACTCTCCTTATTCAAGTTGGACTGCAGGTCCCACATGGATAGCAGGAGATACAAAAGGCAATACTGACCTTAAACCTGAAAAATCTTGGGGATATGACATAGGTATTGAATTCAGAATCAGAAATATTCTGTCAAGTCAGATTACACTTTTTAAAAATGATATAACTAATTTAATTCAATGGGCTGAAGTTGATCCTGATCCCAATTATGAAAAATGGCGTCCTTCCAATGTAGGCAAAGCATATAATCAGGGAGTAGAACTTAAAATCACTCAATGGATTCTTCCTAATTTAGAGCATTCATTCCAATACAATTGTCTGGAAAACAAGGGGAAGAAAGAAGGGCAGGAGGATTACAAAACTTTGCCATATACCATACCTTTTAAGCTAAATTATATGGTTAATTATACCAATAATGCGGGACTTGGCGTTAATATCAATGCTAATTTCACTGAACAGGTAATATGGGAAGATGATTTTGGAGCAAAAGATACGTTGAAGAGTTATACTCTGGTAGATACTCGTATTGGTCAGAAAATACATATCAAAAATCAAAAATCTGACAATCGAATGCCGGAGTTCTTCTTTATAGTTAAAAATATTTTTGACATAAGGTATCAGACCAGAAAAGGTTATCCTCTACCCGGTAGAAACTTTAGCATAGGAGCAACGGTTACTTTATAATATTACAGAGAAACGGGAGCCCCACCAAGTTCAAGTGATTTTTGAGCTGCTTCCAGTATTTTTACTACATTTAGCCCGTTTATTCCATCCGTAATAGGAGTAGTTCTGTTCTGAATGCAAGATATAAAGTGTTCGCATTCAGCTTTAAGGCATTCTTTTGATGGAACATTAGGTATTGTAGTAGTTCCAACTCTGATAGGAAATGCTTCGCTAAAGGATTTAGATGAAGACTCGTAATTTATACCCTTATCATATAATTTTATTCTGTCATTTGCCTCTGCATCATTAAAAGTTGCCATTTTCTTATCGCCGACAACCGTAATTGTCCTATTTTTGCTGGGATCTAACCACGATAAGTGAATATGCGCAATGGTATTGTCCGCAAAATATAAGTTTAAAAATACTAAATCCGGAATACCTGGTTGTAAGTATGTCCCGGCAAAAGCTACAACCTTATTGGGCGTTTTATTCAATAGATATAATACTATGGAAATATCATGTGGCCCTAAACTCCACAATACATCTTCTGTTTGTCTGACTTTTCCAAGATTTAATCTTTGAGTGTATATATAATATATTTTCCCAAGTTCATTTGTGTCTACGTATTCTTTTAATTTTCTAACTTCAGACTGGTAAAGAAGGATATGCCCGACCATAATAATACAGTTTTTTTTCTTTGCCAATTCAACAAGTTCTTCTGCGTCAGTTGTTTTTAACGTGAAAGGTTTCTCTACAAAAACGTCTTTACCCGCGGTAAGAGCTTTCTTAGTCAGTTCATAATGAGAAGCAACGTGTGTAGCTATAACTACAGCATCGGCAAGAGCAATTGCTTCGTCTGCGTCTTTTGTTGTTACGATTCCTGTAAATTTGTTTTTAATGATAGATAATCTTTTTTCATCCTTGTCGCAAACTGCAGTTAAACATCCAAGTTCATAAAAGTTGCGTATAATATTGGGGCCCCAATATCCTGCACCTATTACGGAAATTTTAGGCATCTTTCCCTCCCCTTATTTTTTCATTAAAACTTTTTATTGTTTCTTGTAATCCATCCGTTAATTTAGTTTTTGGTTCCCACCCAAGTAATCCCTTTGCTTTGGCATAATTTAGAAAACTTATTTCAAGTTCCCCTGTCCTTTTCGGTCTATAAATCGGAGATATGGAATAATTACTGAATTTCCTCATTAATTCAAATAATTCATTTACGGATGTGGGAATGCCGGTACCTATGTTTAAAATCTCATTTGCTTTCAATTTAACCGCTAATATGTTTGCATCTATAACATCTTTTACATATACATAATCTCTTTTAAGATTACCTGATCCATAAAGTGTGCAAGCTTTGTTTTTAATCATATTTTGGGCAAAAATGGCAACGACTCCTGCTTCACCTTTTGGGTCTTGCCGGGGACCATAAACATTAGCATATCTTAATATACAGTATTTCAAATCAAATTCATTGCCGAAGAATTTCATATATTGTTCGCCGGTAAATTTTGATATTCCATAAGGAGACGCCGGTGAAGGATAAACTTCTTCAGTTGCAGCGACATCTGTATTCCCGTATAATGCGCCACCTGTTGTAGAAAAAATAATCTTTTTTACTTTATGCTTTACGCATAGTTTTAATAAATTTATTGTTCCAATTATATTTGCTTTTGCATCTAAATCAGGGTTATTAGTAGAATTTACTACACTTGCTTGAGCTGCAAGATGGAATATAACTTCAGGAGACAATTTCCTAAAAATGTTTTCTATTTTATTGCTTTCTATTTTCAACTTATAAAATTCTGCAGATTTATTTATGTTTTTTACTTTCCCTGTAGATAAGTCGTCAATTATTGCTACTTTATTACCTTGTTGTATAAGTTTATCAACTAAATGTGATCCAATAAATCCTGCTCCACCGGTAACTATACAGTTCATTTTGGTTAGTACGCGTTATCTCCTTTCATACTTGCGACAAATGTTTTTAATATAATTTTCATGTCAAAATTAAAAGACCAGTTTTCTATGTAATATAAATCGTATTTTACTCGCTCCTTTATAGATGTATTTCCTCTTAATCCATTGATTTGTGCCCAACCTGTAAGACCGGGCCTTAGTTTATGACGTTCAAAATACCTGTTTATTTCCTCACTGAATTTTTCTACAAATTCCGGGCGTTCGGGTCTTGGTCCTACAAGACTCATATTTCCTATAAAGACATTGATGAATTGAGGTAATTCATCCAGACTCCATCTACGAATATTTCTGCCGACTTTAGTTACTCGCGAATCTGCAGAACCTGTTGCAAATATTGGACCGGTATTCTTCTCGGCATTTCGGACCATACTCCTGAACTTTATTATATCAAACAATTTCCCATCTTTCCCTACTCGTTTTTGTCGGTAAAATACAGGGCCTGGAGAAGAAAGTTTTATTAATATGCCTATTATAATACCTGCAGGTAAAAAAGCTAGTATAAGAAGACTGGATGCTATTATATCAAATATTCTTTTTAATAATATATCCCAGTAGGTTAATGGAAATTCTCTTATCCCAAGTAAAGCAAATCCATTCAAATCATAGTATCTGATTCTTGATGTTAATAATTCATACGGGTCGGGAACAAACCTTAACTCTACAGGAATGCCGCTACATCTCAGGAGTATTTTTGCTGTTTCTTTATAATGAGATAGAGGAAAAGTAATGATTAGCATATCTATTTTATTTTGTTGTATTATTGTTTGAACATCGATAATATTCCCAAGCATAGGTAACCCGGGTATAGCGTCTTCCCCTTTTTTTGTAATTTGTCCTACAAGTTTATATCTTATTACGGGATTTTTTTTGAATTTTTCTATGACTTCTAAGGCTCTTTCCCCGCTTCCAACTATACAGGTCTTTTTAACTCCTATTCCTTTATGAGCTAAATATATTTTGAGACTACGAATAAAAATTTTATCGGTTATAATTAAAACTCCACTAAACAAACAAGCGAATAGTATAGCTATTCGGGAAAAAGTAAATCCTCTATAAAAGAAAATAGGCGCAAGTACAATCAATGTACCAAGGATTATGTCTTTTAATACTTCATAGATTTCATCAAAAATGGATGTAACCTGTTTTGTGTTATAAATACCGGAGAGATAAAAAATAATTATCCACACGCTGAGGGTAAAAAAAGCAATTAAAAAATATGGAGTAATTGAAGGAATTCCTTTTTCAATAGGGAATAGTGCAGAGTAAAATCTTACCCAATAAGATAAACAAAAGCTTACAAAGATGAAAATTGCGTCTGCAACGACAGGCAACAAAAAAAATATTATTTCGCTTTTTCTATACATTCCGTTCTAACTTATCCCATGCCGGGTTTTTCCCTCCTGAATAGCTCAAAAATCCTATAAGTTGAGCCCAGCTTGTCAGACAAAAATAATAAGGGATATAAAAAACATTAGGCATAGTTTTCTTGTTTTTATTTTGTCCCGTATACTCTAATATAAATCCTATGAATGTCAACCCATAAAATATTATTTGGAGTATTAATAATGTACGGTAAAAAGTTCCTTTAATAAAAATGTTTGATGCAAATAATGTAATCATAAATATTCCACTTATCCAGCGTAGTATCTTATGTGAAAATAACTGGAATATAATTTTCTTTGTCGGATAAATTTGTATTGATGTAAGAGCTCCTCTTAATATACGAATTTTTCGTCTAAATTCTTCAGAACTTCCTTTAGATGCTCCTTCGTAAGAAATAGCTTCCGGTTCAAAAACAACACGATAGTTTTTATTTATTACTCCAAGAGAAACTGCAAAATCATCCATAATTATACGGTCTGAAGCCGGGAAAGGATATGTTTCTTTTCGTATAGCGTATATAGAGCCATCTACAAAAGTTGACCCCAATATGCTTTCTTTTTGTTTTATAAAATTTTCAAATTTCCAGTAAAGCCCTTCGTTTATGCCAACATTATCAGTGTTTTTTATTTGGTCTTTTGTTATTATACTTTTTGTCCCGCCTACACAACCTATATTAGGATTTTTGAAATTGCGAATAAGTTTTTTTATGGCGTCTGACTTGAAAAAAGAATTCGCATCCGTAAGTATTATAAAATCGTTTTTTGCATAAGGTATAACGGAATTTAAAACTCCCATTTTCCCCTGTCTTTTGGAAAAACTTTTTAATACAATATTATGATTAGGATAATTTTTAGTATGAAAATTTATAACCATGTCTTTTGTCTGGTCAGATGAACAGTCATCAGCAATAATTATTTCAATAGGTGCAGGATAATCGAGCGATAATGTATTTTCTATTTTAGCCTTAATGACTGTTTCTTCATTATATGCAGGTATAATAAACGATACCGGGGGTGTAAAATTGTCATCTGCTTTATCCCATAATCTAGGGAATAATTTTGAAATTATTGCAAGTAGAAAAGGATATATAAAATATACGTAAAACAAGAAAAAAATAGAAATCCAGAAAATTATTTTCATTTTATTACAAGCGCTTAATCTGTTTTGTAGTCCGCCTCAGGCGGATTGTTATCTTGTACGGATAAGATGACGAATAATAGTTTTAAATGATTTGAATATTCTTTTTCCTTCCGTTGGATTTTTAATACTTTGCAATACTTTAGTAATAATATAGGAACTTCTTAAATAGAAGTTTTTACGGGCATAATCGCAGAATTCTACCATATCTTGATGAGATAGGTTCGGAAGGTCGACAACACAATTGTGTAAGCCTTCGTCGGTAAGCCATTCCGAATAATTTGATACTCTGAGATAGCCGGAGCTTTTTACCCATTCATAAGCTTCTGTTCCAGGGTATACCATTATGGGGAAGAATTGAGCCGTGTCAGGGTTTAACTTTTTGGCGAAATTAAGTGTGTTTTGGATTGTTAATCTTGAATCTCCGGGATTGCCTATCATAAAACAACCATGAACGAGTATTTTGGCTTTACGCGCAGATTGCATAAAATCAAACATCTTTTCAAGTTTTACCCCTTTTTTCATGTTTTTCAAGATTTGTTCATTTCCTGATTCAAAACCTACACACATAAGTCTGCAACCTGCAAGTTTCATAAGTTTTAACGTGTCATAATCTACGTCAGCTCGAGAATTGCAAGACCATACAATTTTAAGATTACGAGACAATATTTCTTTGCAAAATTCTCTGCAACGAATACGATTTACCGTAAGTGTATCATCTTCGAACATTACTTCTTTTAAATTTTTGAACTCTTTTACTATATATTCAAGCTCGTCGACTATGTTTTTTATACTCCTGTATCTTAATATTCTCCCGCTAAACGTTTGTGGATAGACGCAATACACACATCTATGAGGGCATCCCCGCCCACCAATTATTGTTACTATTGGGTATTGGGAATGAGCATAAAAATATTGAGTATAGTCAAGATGTTTTTTATATACGGAAGAAACAAAAGGTAATTTATCCAAATCTTCAATAAATGGCCTATGTGGGGTATGTATAATATTACCATTTTTTTGAAAACTTATCCCCGGTATATTATTAAAAGCTTCGTAAAGGTTTTTATTTGTATTGTTTTGAATAGCATCTGCAATATCTTTTAATGTGTAATCATATTCGCCATGGCATATAATATCTATTTTATTGCTCAATTTGAGTGTTTCTTCAGCAGTAGCGGATACGTGGGGACCTACTAAAACTATAATAGAATTCGGGAGAATTTCTTTTAATTTCTCTCCTATTTTTACATCATTGTAAATACTAGGCGTACTTGTATCAAGGACTATTATGGAGGGGTTAAAAGATTGGGCTGTTTTTAATATGTCATTTATTTCCAATGAACTTGCAGGTGCATCTACTAATTTGACATTATAACCGTTTTGTTCCAATACGCCGGTTGCATAAGCAATCCACATAGGGTAATAAAAAGTTCCGGATTTAGTAATAGCGGGAGACCTTTGTTCCCTTGAGAATTTTCCCTTTCCACCGAATGTGGATGCAGTTCTCGTGGAAAACGGTGGATTTAAAAGTAATATGTTCATTGTTTTATAGCGCTCCTATTTCTCTGTACCACATAATAGTTTCTTTTATCCCATCAGATAAGGTATAAGTTGGTTTATATCCAAGTTCTCTCTTGACTTTTGAAGTGTCGCAAAAGAATGTATTTTTTGATGTCCATTCTACCGTGCTTCTGGAAAAAGGTGCTTTTCCTGTCTCTTTAACTCTGAACGGCGGGAATCTAAAGATTTTACTTAAAAATTCAAAGAATACTCCAACTCCCATGGCTATAGGAACAGGAATATAAAGTATCTGTAAATCAATATTAAGTTGATTTGCTATTTCTTTAACCACTTCTTCAATAGAATAAGACCGCTCGTCTGAAATAAAGTATGTTTCCCCTGCTTTTCCTTTTTCTCCTGCCAATTTTATTCCCAAAACTATGTTTTTAACGTAACAAAATTCCATAAGTGTTTTACCATCTCCGATAAGAGGATAATATCCTTTATTTATTATCTTAAAAAGTCTTTGTAATTGAAGTAGACTGTGCGGTCCATAAATCATAGGAAGTCTTACTATAACGGTATGCATTCCATGTTTTGTATAGTATTCCGTCGTTATTTTTTCTGCTTCCCATTTACTCTTCCCATAGATATTCACAGGATTTGGGGCAGTTTTTTCATTTAAAGGATTCCCATCTATAGATGGACCTACTGCTTCTATAGTACTTACATAGATAAACTTTTGGACTCCTGCCCGTTTGCTTACTTCTAAGAGAGTTCTTGTCCCATCAGTATTAACGGATTTATATTCCTGAGGCAAAACAGTTTTAATGAGTCTTGGAACGGAAGCTAAGTGATAAACGATATCGATTTCACGAGTCGCCACCTTTAATAATTCTTCCTCTCGTATATCCCCGTATATAATTTCGCTATGGTTAGGGGATAAAAAGGTTGTTTTTTCGTTTGGTTTGACTAGTACCCTTACCGTATGTCCATTTTTAACGAGTAACTCTACTAAATGACTACCTATGAATCCTGCTCCTCCTGTAATTAAGATTTTCATATTATATTAAAGTCCAATTTTTGTTAATTTTCATACACTTCTTTATAAACTTGCAATGTTTCTTCCGCACATTTTCTCCAAGAGAAATTTTTAGCTCTTTCAATCCCTTTTATGATCAATTTGTTTTGTAGTAGAGCGTTATTAAGAACCTTTTCAATTGCATCTGCAATTTCTTCAGTGTTGTGTGGATTAACTAAAATCGCAGCATCGCCTGCTATTTCAGGAAGAGCACAAACATTTGAGGTAATTACTGGTGTTCCACATGCCATTGCTTCTATAACTGGGAGCCCAAATCCTTCTCCAAAAGAAGGAAGAACAAATGCGGATGCTCCATTATATAGATATATAAGTAATTCGTAGTCTATTCTTTCGAGAAATATAATATGTTCTTCGAGATGAAGTTCTTGTATAACCTTGAAACATTGATTTTCTTTAAATAAATTATCTTTTTCTCCTACAATTACCAATTTTAAATTAGGATACCCATTTTTTTTAATGCGATAAAAAGCTTTTATTGTACCTGTTATATTTTTTATAGGTACAATTCTCCCAACATATAAAATATAGGGTGTATCTATTCCATATTTAGCAATATTTTGGGTTACTAAATTTTTGTCTTGGATTTGTTTGAATTTTTTGTTAACTCCTTCCCATATAACTTTTATTTTTGAGCTTGGAACGTTATATACTCTCATCAGTTCATTTTTTGTAAATTCAGATACTGTAATAATTTTGGAGGCTTTCTTAATTGTTAAAGGAGTTAACTTCCTTAAAAATGTGCTGTGTTGTCTCGGAAAATAATCTAAATGTGTTTCAAAGAAAATATCATGAATCGTTACAATTCTTTTGCAGTGCATTGTAATAGGAACGATATATTGAGAATGAAAAATATCTATTCTATCTTTAACTGCTTGATATGAAAATCCAAACAGCATATTAAAACTGCCAGAGTTTATAGGCATTGTTCTTTTAGCGAAATTTTTACATCCAAGATAGTTTTTTTTATCATCAAAATTAGGACTGAATAAAAAATATTGATTTATATCATCTACTTTTGTTAATTCTGTAAGTAAATTTGTTACATATGTATTAGTACCCCTGAAAATACCACTTCCCCAGTGATAGTCAATTCCTATTTTCATATACTTTCCTATAAAGATTCAAGGTTTTTCGAGCTGTTTTTTCCCAAGAAAATAATTTAACCCTTTCTAATCCTCTATTTCGTAAATCTTCTCGCAATTTATTATCTGTAAGAACTTTTTCCATACTATCTGCTATCCATTCCACATTCAATGGGTCAAACAACAAAGCCGCATCTCCTACTACTTCCGGCATGGAACTTGTATTTGAGGCTACAACGGGTGTATTACATGCCATTGCTTCAAGCAATGGCAGCCCAAATCCTTCATAAAGGGATGGGAATACAAACAAATCGGCAGCATTATAAAGATAAATTAATTCACTTTGATTAACATAGCCTGTAAATATAATTTCTTTTTGTAGAGTCTCGGTATATTGAGCATCTATTTTATGAACTATATTTGCTCCCCATCCTTCAGGCCCAACAACAACAAGCTGATGTTCTATTCCTTTTTTTCGGAGCATAGAGTATGCTAAAAATAGCCTCTTAAGGTTTTTCCTTGTTTCTACTGTTCCTGTTGCAAGAATGTACCTTTTAGTTATTTTATTATAATGCTTTTTGACGATATTAAGGCTTTTTTCAAAATTTACCGGATGAAATATATTACTAACTCCTTCATAGATAACTTCTATTTTTTCCTCAGGGATTTTCAATAATTCAACAATGTCTTTCTTTGTATTTTGGGAAACGGCTATAATTTTGTCAGCCCTTTTTGCTGAATGCTTCATTATTATACTCATATACTGATTGTATTTATTACTGCCAAATTTATTAAACTTCATTGGAATTAGATCATGAATTGTTACTATATACACTATATTGTTAGGCTTAAGCAAGGGGAGTCTACCGATTGTTCCATGGTATACATTAATTGAATCTTGTTTCAGAGCGATGGGTAGCCATATTTGTTCCCATATATCCCCTATTATATGGTTCTCTACGGAACCCCAAGCTTTCCGTAAATTAAAGTTTTTTAATAAGTCAGTTTTTTTATCAGTGTAACAAAGATATACATTACAGTTGCTTTGAATATCTTTTAGAAGATATAAAACATAACTTTTAAGCCCGGTTGTATAACCTGTAATGGCACGAACATCAATACCAACTCTCAAGATTCCCTCACTTGCTTAAGATTAATAAGCCGATCTAATTGTTTCGTAGTTGCACTCCATACTTCCTCTACAGTTAATAAATGCATACATTCTAAGAGATTACATGCTCTATTAATTCCAGCATTTTTAAGGCAATACTCACTGTTTTTTCTCGGGCTACATTCCAATTCTTTTCTAACAATACAATGTTTTTCATCTTTTATAGCTGAAAAATCTGGATTTGTAGGCCCATAAATACCAATGGTTGGAACATCTAAAGCTTCTGCGATATGTAAAACTATAGAGTCATTACTAATGATTAGTTTGCATTTTTCAATTAATGCGGCGGTCTCATGTAATGTGGTTTTACCTGCGGCAATTAGTAGTTCTGTATTTACCATTGATTCTATTGATTTTATCGTTTTTATATCATTTGATGAGCCGAATATTATGATCCTTGCATTGTATGCTTCCCTTGTTAAAATTATAAGTTGGGCAAATTTTTCCTTTTGCCATTGTTTAGCTTCCCAACCGGCAGTTGGATGAATTCCTACAAGTAGCGTATTTGCCATAACTTTGTTTTTCTTTATAAATTGGTTTGCAAAATCTTTGGCTTTTTCAGGAATAAAATACTCCGGGGAAGTAACTTTCTCACTTATACCCAAATTATTAAGTATTTTAGATATTCTATCTTTGTAAGGAGTATGTTCTTTTTCAAGAATAGGTTGGTTAAGTAACGAAGGAATGCCTTCATGTGCAAATCCCGTAATCCATCGCGTTCCACTAAGAAAAGCAAATAAATTTGTACTGACAAAGCCGGTGCAATCTATAATAAGGTCGAACTTTTTTATCCGTAATAATCGTAAAAAATTAAGTTTTTCTTTTAGATATAATTTATATATGCCTGTATTACGACCTTGCAAGATTCTATCGTGGTCAAAAATGATTACCTCATTAATATAGGGATTAGTTCTTACAATTTCTTCCGAAAGAGTTTTTACGCATACAGCAATATGAGAAGAAGAAAAATGCTTTCGCAGAGAGTATAATAATGGAGTAATAAAGAGCGTATCTCCCAAATAATCAAGTGCAATAATCAGAACCTTTTTCGTATCCCCTTGCTTTAAGTAAGGGTTTTTTCTTAAAAAACATCTAAGGAAAAATGTTATCAATTTCTTAAATGTTTTGTAAACATTCAATTTAATCATTTCGTAGTTGCCTTAATAAAATCAGATGTTATTTGGAGACTATTTTCCACTATTTTCTCCCAATCATAATTTTCGGCAAAAGCCACTCTTTCTTTTTTAACTTTCTCATTACCTAAAAGTGATATTTCTCGTGAAATTGCGATTTCCAATTCTTTGTTGTTAGAAACTAAACTTATTATGGAGGAGAATTGCTCCATCTCTTCCCATCGGGTTGAAATCACCCCTTTACCTGCAGCAAAATATTGGAAAACTTTTGCAGGTAATACGCTTTTAATTCTTTTCTGGATTATAAAAGGAATTAAACATATGTCAAAATTTTTTACATAATTAGGAATACTTTCGTAAGGTTTAGCGCCTAGAAATATAAATCTATTCCCGTATTTATTTGATAATTCTTTTATTTTTTTTGTTAAATAGTCTCTTTCAAAATTAAAAAGAAAATCTCCTATTAAACATACCATATAATTTTTATTCATTTCAAGTATTTCTGATAATATGTTAAAATCTAAAAATTTTGCTATCATACCTATATACCCAAAGAGAATGCTATCGGGTTCTAATTTTGATAATTCTATAGGCTTGAAAGTATTCGGAGAGTTAAATTTTTCCCATTCTACTCCATTAGGGACATAAAAGGCATTGGTTGTTTTTTTCATTTCGGGTCTTTTTATAAGTTCTTTTGCTGTAAAAAATACAAGATTAGATTTCTCTGATAAATTCTGTTCTATCTGGAAAGCAAAATTATAATCCGCATCTGCAAATTCTTTATGGTCATCTACACAATCATAAACAGTACCTAATACCTTGTGCCGGTTAATTTTATTAAAGCGACAGATTTCATCAATGGGATAAATATATATACCGTTTCCTATTGTTACTATGTCTGAAAAGTTCAAAGATTTTACAATTTTCTTTAAAAGATACCACATAATTATATGATTAATTCTAAGTGTTAAATGTTTAATCTTAACAGGACATTTGAATTTTAATGGGAGTCTCAAATCTAAATATACTCGCCAGAGATTTTTATCTAATTTACTTAAATGTGCTATATTGCCTAAAAGAACGTTAAAGGCTCTTTTTCTATAATGGGACGCATCTTCTACAAATAAGACCTTTCGTGTTTTTAAAAGTTCCTTAACGAAATGGTGAGGCCGTTTTTGCAAGGAACCCCATTTGTCTATGGAAAAATATACGACATCAAATTTCTGGAAATTCATTGTTGCCTCAATAAGTGGGTCATTTCTATCCACATCAGTTTTTTTGAATCATTTTCCATTAACGGAGAGAATATAGAAAAAATAACTGCTTTTGAGAAAAAGATAAAATAAATCATTACTTTGTAGATAGTAGCTTTTGTAATCCCAAAATGTTTCTTAAAAAATATATATCTGTCAGAGAAAAGTTGAAATAATGCTTTATTGGGTATAGATACTGTACTTTTACCTCCAAGGTGTATTGCACTAGTTTTCGGAAAATAGAAAATTTCCCATCCCAATTTTTGTGCTCTATAGCACCAATCCATTTCTTGAACATAGAGATAATAGTTTTCATCAAACTTACCAACTTCATCAATCGCCTCTTTTCGTAGTATTATAAAAGCTCCACTTACAAAACCTGCTTTGCGAATTTTCCCAAAATATAATTTTTTCCACATTTTCTCTATAAGCCATCTTCCTAAAGGAGATTGTTCTATAAACATTATGGACAAATTATTTATTTCGCGTGCCGAAAGGTGGATTTCCCCTTTTTCATCTAAAAGCTGACATCCACATGCTCCCACTTTTTTATGTGATTTTATGAACTCATATGTATCCAATATCACTCTTGGTAATAGAATTATATCCGTATTTACTAATAACAAAAATTCTCCCTTCATTATATCAATAATCTGATTTGCTGCTTTAGTAAACCCTTGATTTATTTTGTTTTTTATTAGTTTTATGTCTGTAAATTTTGTTTCCATTATATATACGCTATTATCAGAAGATGCGTTATCTATGACTATAATTTCGATAGAGAAATCTTTGTAAGTAGATGTCTCTGCAAGAATATTTGTAATTAGTGTCTCTAATAAATCAGAAGTATTCCAATTAATTATACCAATAGTTATCATTGTATAGAAGATTTTTTAAAAAATTGTCGAAATGTTTTTATATCTTTTTTTGAAAAGGCCTTTAACAGAAAAAGTAAAAACAAATAACCAGTAGGAATAATAATAATTTTTATAAAAAAGTTAGTATTATGTGGTAAGAAAAGAACAAATAGAATAATAATTGTTGCTAAAAGAGGTTTTACAATACTATCTTTTAATTCTGGCACTACACCCAAGACTTTTGTAAGCGCAGTGAACTGAATAGTAAACGAGAACATTTCTGTTATTATAGTAGCTACTGAAGCCCCTATAAAACTGAATTTTGGTATCAAGATAGCATTAAGAATAATATTAAAGAGTGCTCCTAATCCCATAGCTTTTGCCGGGATTATTCCTTTCCCTTTCGCTATAAGAATGGTGCCAACCAGGTTGTTTATAAAACTAAAAGGTAATGTCCAACAAAGAACTTGTAATCCCTTTATAGCAGGGGCAAAGTCCTTTCCGTATATCATAGGTATTATATTATTTGCTAATATAGTAAGTCCCATACTTATCCCCATACTTAGGATAAGTAGAAATTTAAAAGAAGTTTTATATGTAGCCAATAGCTCTTTTGTCTTGTGTTGCTCACAATATAGAGAAAGTATTGGGAGTAGGACAATTGTATAACTTTCCGGAATAAAAAAAATAGCTTCCAAAATTCTATACGCTGCATTGTATTGCCCAACAACTGCATCTGTCGTCATCAATCCTAACATTACCGTGTCTGATTTTTGGTAAAATACACTAAAAATTGCTAAAAGTCCAAGAGGCACAGCTGTTTTCAGCAAATTAAGTAAAGAGTAAAAATTGATTTTAATAACAGGTTTTGGAATTTTTGCCTTTCCGAGTAATAAAGTTAAGAGGAGTGAAAGAGTATTTGCAATTAAGTAAGCAATTGACAACCCTATTATTCCATAACCTTTTAGCACAACGAGAATGCCAAGAACTGTAATGCTAAAACTTTCAAATATTAGTATAATTGCCTCAAGATTAGCTCTTTGATATGCAATAAAGATAGAACTAATCCAAAAAGAAAAAGAATGTATAAATATGCTAGCCCCTACTATATATATTACTTTTAAAGTCTCTTTGTCGTAATGTAACAACATCGAAACGCCATATAATGCGATTGCTAATAAAATTATTAAAATTCCTTTTAAAATTAGAATATTTCCTATATAAATTGAAGCTTCTTTTTGGACAGAAAGTTCTTTTATCGTTAACATTCTTAATCCAAAATCTGTAAATATGGCAAACATCATTGTGAATGAAATAGCAAAACAAAATTTACCATAATTGGCATCCCCCAGAATTCTTCCAATTACTATTAAAAATAAAAAGGTAAATACCTTGCTTATTATCTTACCTGATAATAGAAAAGTACTATTTTTTGTAGCTTTCTGTAGATCCTGCATTGTTTTTGTCTCTCCCATAAGTTCCAATAATAAAAGCTATTATTCCCATAATTACTCCTACGAAAGTGGTTACGGTAGGAGTATTAAGATGATAAGTCGTAAAAGATTTTACTATAAGCACTACTATAGCACCTAGAGAACCTATAAGAACTGCTTTAGGAAAATCTTCTTTTACTTTTTTGATACTCCTTGTTCCTTTTGCAATAAAACACCAAAGCATAAGTATTAGCGCAGAAAGCCCTAAAAGTCCCATTTTTGTGAGTATATAAAGATAACTGTTGTGAATGTAAAGTACCTGAATATTGCCTACAATTGGGTCAAAAAAATGATATGTATACCCTAACCCAACACCAAAGAATGGATGGGCGACAAATAATTTAAAAGCTTCTTTAGATTCAAGAATTCTTGCTAAAATAGCAACATCTTTTTCAAATTTGAAGGTTGAGAAAGCTCTCTCTTTTATTCCCTCTGTATTTTGAGTTCCTAAAAATAAAATACTTATTATACATAGAAATGTAAAAAGTAGTATTCCTGTTCGCATTTTGTTTATTCCATAGTTATGACTAATCAGTATAAATATAAAAATACTTCCTATAATGAAAGCTATCCATGATCCACGTGCAAGGCTCAAAAGCATAGCTGTGCCAGAGAGAATCATGGAACTCACAAGAATGAGCTTTTTTTTAATATCCGAAGAGATTAGGAACATAGAAAGTGTTAAAACAAAGCTCATCGGATAAATTACTTCATGCGGACTTCTTAATCTTTGAAATGCCACTCTTTTTGTTTCTACTGCCATGTAAGAACCTGAAACTGACTCATATATTCCCCAAATTGAGCCTATCATTCCAAAAACAACTATACCTGTCCAGACGAAGCTCTCTAAATCTTTTTGATTTTTAATGGTGCAAAGAAATAGAAAGTAGAAAGCAAAAATATAAAAATAGGGACGAAAATCCCAAGGGATATCAGTAATAGAATTGCCTCTAAAATATCCAACCATACATGAAATAACGCTAATAAACAAAAAAATTGTAACAGTCCAGTCTAATGGCGAAGTTAAGATAGATATTTTTTCTTTTAAAAAATAGCGAAGAAGTAAAGAGAAAATAATTATAAACAAACAAATATCCATTAGATACCAATCAAGTCCAATATGTAATCTATGGGATGCTATAAAAAACGGTCCAGTGCCTAGTATTAGTATAGGTATAGAAATAATTGCCTTTGAAGGTTCAAATAAAAAAATAACAAATAAAAAACCACAAAATAGGAAAGGAATTAGGAGCATAAAATGGGCCATTTTAATAGAAGCTATTCCAATAATAGTAAGTTCAAAAATGAGAACCATAGCAAAGATTTTATATAAAAAATCCCTTGAATTTATTCCCATATATTTTCGCACTAAGTCTTTTTTATAACTGCTTTAATTAAAGTAATTTGTTTTGATACGAATCCAAAATGAATTTCAGGAGAATTTTCACTATTTTTTTACTTGCTTTCCCATCCCCATAGGGATTTGATAATTTAGCCATTTTTTTATATTTATTCATATCCGTTAATAATGAAGAAGCCTCTTTAATAATTTTTTCTTTGTTTGTGCCCACTAATATTGCAGTCCCTTGTTCTATGCCTTCCTTTCTTTCTGTAGTTTCGCGCATAACAAGAACAGGTTTACCAAGAGAGGGGGCTTCCTCTTGAATGCCTCCGGAGTCCGTTAATATTAAATAAGAATGTTTCATCAGGTTTACAAAATGTAAATAGTCCGGAGGGGATATTAAATTAATTCCGGGAATCCCTTTTAATAATTTATATACTTGATTTCTTATATTCGGATTGGGGTGAACAGAATAAATTATTTCAACATCTTTAAATTTCTTTTTTATTTCAATAAGAGCTAAACATATTTGTTCCAAGGGCTTATTAAAACTTTCTCTTCTATGGGAAGTAACAAGAATTATTCTTTCCTTTTTAGTCGACATGAAGGTATTAGAATTAATTATATTATCAGACAGTTTTGTTTTTTTTCGTAATATTGAAAACAATGCATCTATTGATGTATTGCCCGTAACCCATATTTTTTCCGAGGCAATTCCTTCTTTAAGCAAATTGTTTTTTGCCGTTTTAGTTGGGGCAAAGTATATATCTGTAAGCATATCAGTGAGAATGCGATTCATTTCTTCAGGGTAAGGATTGTATTTGTTATGTGACCTTAATCCTGCTTCTATATGAGCTATGGGAATCTTTTCGTAAAAAGCGGCAAGCGCGCCTACAAATGTTGAGGTAGTATCTCCCTGAACTAATATTATATCAGGTTTTATATTTTTCATTATAATTTGTAATTTTTGTAATATTTGAATTGTAATATGATAAAGCGTTTGCCCTGTTTTCATTATATTTAAATCAAAATCGGGTTTTATAGAGAAAATTTTTAATACATCGTCCAATAATTCTCTATGTTGTGTTGTAGAAACAACGATTGGTGTTATGGTATCGGGGTGTTTTTTTAGTTCGTTAATAACCGGTGCCATTTTTATTGCATCGGGCCTTGTGCCAATGAGTATAAGAATTTTTTTCATTGAGGGTTACCTACAAAACTTTTTGAGGAATACCTTCTCTTTTACGAGTAGATTGTTCTCTATATATAATCCAACTTATATACTTTTGTCGTTTCACTAACAACCAAGTTTAATTATATTATCCCCTTTCAAACCTTTTGTGGCATTTCTTGTATCCACTATAAGTTTTGCATTGTTTACAAGGCACTTATAGTCATAGTTACTATGGTCAGTAACTATAAGAATACAATCTACTTTTTTTATCAACTGAATAGTAAGTGGAACAGAAGTATATTTGACATTGCGTACAGTAACATTTTTTATATATGGGTCATTGTATAATAATTTATTTACTTTTGGAGACAGGATTTCAATTACCTTCATTGCAGGCGAATCTCTTGTATCATCAATATCTTTTTTAAATGCAACTCCAAGAACAAGAACTGTTGCATTTGAAGGACACACTTTTTTTTCACTTATAGACTCTATTACCTTATTCACTACGAAATAAGGCATATCTTCATTTATTTTTGCAGACAGTTCTATAAACGTTGTATGGAAATCATACTCCCTGGCTTTCCATGAAAGATAATATGGGTCAATTGGAATGCAGTGCCCGCCAACTCCGGGACCGGGATAAAAAGGCATAAACCCATAAGGTTTCGTAGATGCCGCATCTATTACTTCCCAGATATCTACTTTCATTCGTTCACACAACTGGGCAAATTCATTTACAAGTGCTATATTTACATTTCTAAAAGTGTTTTCTAATAACTTTGTCATCTCTGCTACACGGGCAGAAGAAACGGCTACAACTTTACTCAATATACTTTTATAAAACAGATATGCAAGTCTTGTGCATTCGGGAGTAATTCCCCCCACAACCGTGGGAGTATTTCCAACCGTAAATTGTGTATTTCCCGGGTCTATTCTTTCAGGAGAAAAAGCTAAAAAGAAGTCTTTCCCAAGTTTAAGTCCGGATTTTTCAAGTATGGGCAAAACAACTGTTTCTGTAGTTTCCGGGAAAGTCGTGCTTTTAAGTATTACTAATTGTCCTTTTCTTAAACGAGGCATAATTTCATTAGAAGTTGCAAGAATATAAGAAATATCGGGGTCTTTGTTTAAATCAACGGGAGTTGGGACACAGGTTTGTATTATATCACATTCAGCTAATCTATTGTAATCAAGAGTAGCGCTTAATTTTTTTGATTTTACGACTTTTTGTAGTTCCGATTCAGGAGCATCTTTTATATAACTTTTCCCTTGATTTACAAGATTTACCCGTTTTGATTGAATATCAAACCCCAAAGTCTTAAATCCTTTTTGTGCTGAAGATAGAGCAAGTGGCAATCCCACATAACCAAGTCCAATAATTCCTATTTTTGCCTCTTTTGAGCGTATTTTTTTCTCTAATGAATCCATTTTTTTACCCTCTTCTTTTTTGAATATCTCTATTAAATATTTTTTTCCATTCAGTTTGTTCTGTTTCAGAAAGGTTATTTATCCAGTTAAAAAAGAATGCAAGAAAAATACTAATGAAGAAACTTAATATAAAAGCAACACTGATAATAACTGAACGTTTAGGGAAACTCTTTTTTTCTGGAACAGTAGGAGGCTCAAGGATATTGATTGTTGGGGTGTCTTTTATTTCCTGTGATCTTGCGAGTTCATATTGTTCTGTAAGTAAACTTAATACTTTTTCCTGTATCAGAACATCTCTTATCAATCTTGCCATTTCTAGTGAAACTTCCGGTAGATTATTAAGGGGGACAGAAAATCCTATTCCAAAGTGTGAGTTGTCTTTTTCATATTCCATTTTATGTAATTTATTATTGAGTTCTTTTGATTCGGAGTTTATTCTGACGACTTCAGGATTTTCTTCTGTTGCATATTCACGAAGCATTCCTAAAGTTACCTCATTTGAGATGATTTTTGCTTTAATATCTGCAATCCCTTCAAGCACAGGTTTAATTTCATCCTGAATGGATATAGTTTTATGCAATTCCTGAAATTTGCATAAAGAATCCTCTATTGATTTTAATTTATTCTTAACTTCTTCTAGTCTTTTTTCAACAAAAATACGATTTCTTTTTCCTGTGCTCATAACTAAATTTTTATTTACTAAATCAAGATTTTTTATATAGGAGTCTAATATTATTTTTGCAAGTTTAGGACTGTCAGCAGTAGTATTGATACCAACTATTCCTTCCTCACTTATACTTATGGAAGTATAGCATATTAGTCTCTTGCGCGTATCCTTAAAAGTCTTTGTTTTATATACTTTCATTAATTTGCATTCTGTAATAACGCTATCTATTACTGTATTAGATTTTAATATAGCAGCAAACAAATCTGAAGAAGTCGTAGAGGTTAAACCTGGGATGCCACGAAGGTTACCAAACATACTGGTTTGCATATTACTTAAAATATCTGTACCGGGTAGTGGGGGAAGTAAGGATGTTGTAGCGGTATATTTTTTAGGAATGACAAAAGATATGATTAATGCAAAGACAGTAACAATAAAAGTATTCCAAAAAATAAGCTTACGATATCTAAATAATACTCGTATATAATCTATTAGCTCTATTTTTTTATCCATTTGTTTATTTCTTAATTTGCTGAAAAGATAACCATACTAATACAGATGTATAAACTATGGAAGTAAATGTAGATGCAATGCTAACATAGTCCTGCCACCATTTAAACGTTAAAAGGTTAACTACAATAATATCATCCCTTTCTATTTTTGTATCACTGGTAAGTGGAATTTTACGGTTATTTTTAACTATATAACTTTTTTTAATATCTGCTCTTTCATTAAGTCCACCTGCTAATCCAATATATTCCATTGCTGGCTTACCTGGAAAAAAGGGATATGCACCCGGAATCGTTACTGCACCGTTTACATATACTACATCGTGAAAAGCTACTATTGTTAAAGTTGCATTAATATTTTTAAAATATTTATTAAATTCTTCCTGAATTTTAGTTGTTGCCTCATTTACTGTTATGTTAAATACTTTTAATGTGCCTAATACCGTTCCTCCGGCAGGAACAATCGGCGTTTCTATTTTTTCAGGGGTTTGAACAGGTTTTCCTCCGGATTGTATGAAAATAGTCCCTTGAGGAGAAATAATCTGTGTGTAAGTAAAGTTTATTTGACCTGATATTGTTACCGCTATTTCATCTCCTATTTGTAATTTATAATTTTCGGGAACAGGATGTAACGCGAATAAAATAAATAAGACACCTATCATTTCACTCCTTTAATTTTTGAATTTTTTCTTAATTGTCCATACCACAGTGTTTCAAATTCTTTGTATTCGGGTTTAGTTCTAATTTTTTGCCACCATTCTTTGTTCTTAATATACCAATTTATTGTTTGTTCTAATCCCTTATCAAATGACATTTTAGGTTCCCAATTCAATAAAGACTTTGCTTTTTTA
This sequence comes from bacterium, assembly GCA_028716385.1. Lineage (GTDB taxonomy): Bacteria > Hydrothermota > UBA3073 > JACQXS01 > JAQTXJ01 > JAQTXJ01. The sequence continues at coordinate 44,412 of JAQUPX010000004.1, forward strand.
CGGTTTGCGAAAAGTCTTGTTACATGTCCGGGTCTATCACCAATGAATTCCAAAAGCTTATCAGGTTTCTTTAAGGTGTCAAGGATAGTTTTTGCAATATCAATGACATTTACTTCCATTTCGGAACCAATATTTATCACTTCACCATCTATATTTTTCTTTTCCAAGGTGTTCCATATTCCCCTTACGGTATCCGTAACATAAGTCCAATCACGAGTGTTTTTGCCATCCCCGTAGATTAAAAGATTTTTATTTTCAAGTGCGTTCGTTATAAAAAATGGGATTAACTTTTCAGGGTATTGATTGGGTCCATAAACATTAAAAGGTCTTATTATTGTAATTGGCAACTTATACGTTGCCCAATAAGAATATGCAAGCCTGTCTGAACCTGCTTTAGCACCAGCATAAGGTGATTGTGGAGCAATTGGATGATGTTCATCCATAGGAACTTTTTGTGCGCTGCCATATACTTCCGAAGTGGATATATGTATAAACTTTTCCACAGGATGTTTTTTTATTGCTTCAAGCAATACCTGAGTGCCTTTAAAATCAGTATCCATAAACGGGTCTGATAATGTAATTGAGCGGTCTATATGTGTCCAAGCGGCAAAATGTACTACTTTATCCTGTTTTTTCATCAAATTGAAAACTAATTTTTCATCAAGTATATTACCATGACAGAATGAAAAATTTTTGTTTCTTAATATTTCCGGCGTAAAATTATCCATATTACCACAATAGGTAAGAGCATCAAGAACGGTAATTTTTACATCGGGATGTTCTCTTGCTACGAATTTTACAAAATTGCTTCCTATGAAGCCAGCACCACCAGTTATTAAAAGTTTCATGATTTATTTACCCATCCTTACGATTCCAGTCATAAGGGATTTCTTTGCTATGAGGGGGGATTCTAAATTCATCGGGAGTCTCATAATTATAAGGCTCGGTTGGTATATTTATTACAATCGCTTCCGTTTCTGAAATACATTTAAATCCGTGATATACGTAAGGGGGTATGTGTAATAAAACAGGATTGTATTCACCTATAAAAAACTCGTTTATTTCGCCAAATGTTTTAGAATCTTTTCGCCCATCGTATAATACAAACTTCATCATCCCTTTTATGCAGGTCATATTATCATATTGTATTTTGTGAAAATGCCATCCTTTTACAACTCCTGAGTATGCTGTAGTCATATATGCTTGTCCAAACTTTTTGAAGAACGTATCATCGGATCTTAGTATTTCACTAAGATGCCCCCTTTCATCGGGAATCACTTTCAAATTCTTTGTCTTAACGCCTTCTATCATAAAAAAATAGAGGTTCCGTTTTTATCCAAACGAACCTCTTTAGTTAATGTTTCAACTTATATTTTTTGTTCACAAACCTTAAAAAACCATCTTGCCCTATATGACTCAGAGCTTATACCTCCTTAAATATTTACATAAAGAATTAAGTTAAATGATATTTTTTTTTTATTATTTGTCAACAAAAATTATAATATGTTAAAAAAGTAATTGACAGTAGGAAAAAATATAGTAGAAATGGCATATATAATAGTAATTTTATCGGAATAAATTATTCAGGAGGAGATCAATGTTATTACTTTTAATGCTGTTGAATGCCCCTAATGGGTTAGGTATCGGAATAGGTCAATATCCTAACGGAGATATAAGTTTTAAATTTAATTCTGGCTCTCCAATGGTAATGCAGCTTACAGTCGGACCGTCTTTTTGGAATTGGGGTGGTGTAGGATGGGGTGGAAGTTGGGCTGTTGGGGGTAGAGCCCTATTTGAAATGGGGAAGGGGGGACAAGGGGTAGAATATGTTTATTTTTTAGGCGCAGGCGCAGGCGTGCATTTCAATACCGGATGGGTATCTGGAATTGGGATTTTAGGGGAAGGATTTGGCGAATTGGAGATTTTTCCTAACCCAAGAGACTTGCCCCTTTCTGTTGAAATAGGGATAGGTTTAGCAATTTGTCCTACAACTACTAACTTGTGGATAGGACCTTTTATTCCCTTCGGAATACACTTTTACCTTGGAAAATAGTTTGATGTTAAACCACGTGCTTTATTAAAATTTCTACTTATTTTGTAAAGAATTTAGAAAGTACAATATTTTTTGTTTTAAAATCTATTATATTTACTCCTAACATTCCCTTTTCAAAATTAAGTATTGCGAAACTTGGCGCAGATCCTCTTTTGTCTTCGGGCTTTAAATGTCCGGGGTTAATATAAATTATACCTTTTACTCTTTCGATAGATGGAATATGAGTATGCCCGTACAAGACTACATTCACACTGTTTGATTTTATTGCTTCTTTAGGATTAATATCCCCCGACAAATCTTCTTTATTAGACTCTTTTGTATGAGTAATAAGAACATTCCAGCCATTAAATTCTAATATGAAACGATTGGGAATATCAGGGTTTTTGTAATGTTCGGTGTTTGTTCCCGGGACCCTTATTATATCAGGCCATTTAACTACATCTTCCCATTCGTCTCCTAAGTGAATGATTTTGTCTACTTTTGTCGTTTGAAACCAAGTAACTACTTCTTCTACCCATTCAATATTATTATGCGAATCACTCATTAATCCTATTTTCATTGTTCCCCCTTTAGTTTTTGCAAAAAATTATCAACAAATATTAAAATCAGGATGTATTATATTTATGATTATTTATTTTTGTCAACTTTTCATTTTTAATTTGCGAAATAGAACGAAGTCTATGCGTATCAAAATATGACGAAAGTTTAAGTATGGATTTGCTAAAATAAAAAATTTTAAATTATCGAAAAGAGTTATTAAAAAATGTCTTGACTTTTAAGTTTTCTTAAGCTAAAAGTATTTATAAAATATTATTTTAATTGGCAAATAAGAAATTTTAGAATTGTCTGTTTTTATAAATTAAAGTTTTGTAATATTTATAGTAAAGCAATAAGACTAAGGATGAAAGTATGGGAAAAATATTAATAATAGACAAAGATATAGATTTATGTAATGAACTTAGTGACTTTTTAACTCAAAAAGGTTATGAGGCTTCAGTGGCAAACGATAGTAAAACCGGATTTTCCCTATTTAAAACATTTGCTCCTGATCTGGTGCTTTTGTCAATAGATTTGCCTGGTGTAGGAGGGTTATGCCTTCTTGATTGGATAAAAGCTATCAATAATGATGCAAAAGTTATTATAATATCTGCATTTGGGACATATACGAATGTTAAACTTGCATTTAAAAAAGGAGCTATGGATTTTTTTGTAAAGCCACTGAATATGAAAAATATAGAATCAAAAATAAAAAGTGTTTTTTAGGATAGACATAAATTGTAGTAATTTGATAAATTTACTTATATGCATAGAATGTATAGAAAAAGAAAAAAGGAAAGATAGTTTTTTGTTTTTATAAAAGTTTGTTTTTTAATACTCCTTTATTTTAATCTTGACAAAAGACTTATAAATGGTATTTTGCAAAGAATGAAAGTAATAAAATCTGCCGTAAAAGCTGCAAGGCAAAGTCGTAAAAGGGAAAAAAGAAATAATGGAGTAAAGGCAAACATTCGGGATGAGATAAGGAAACTGAGAAAAACACCAGATACAAAAACACTGGAGAAAGTCTATTCGGCTATCGATAAAGCTGTAAAACATGGTGTTTTACATCGTAATACAGCTGCAAGAAAGAAATCCAGATTTGCCAAATTGATAAAAGTTCCTAAAGCCAAGCCTTCTGCTGAAAAGAAATAAGTCCTCAGTGCGAAGCCTCCCTTGCGGATAGTAGGCTTTCGGATAAATGCTAATATTGAAACTTCTAACTACAAGTAGAATATTTGTGCTACAGTAGCATTAGCAAATCTACAAGCAAGATGCTTGTGTTACATTGGAAAAATTGAAAAATCAAGCTTATAAAGTTTTGATAAATAGAAGAATTACAAAGGAAGTTAAGATAGGCAATAACCTCATTGGTGGTAAAAACCCGATATTGATTCAATCAATGACAAAATCAAGTTCTATATCTGCTATCATAAAAGAAATAAACGTTCTTGAATCAATGAAATGTGAAATAATAAGGATAGCAGTACCGGATTTTAAGACTGCAAGAGCGATTAAAAAAATAAAAAAAGAAACTTCAATTCCTATTGTAGCAGATATACATTTCAATTACAGGCTTGCAATTGAGTCAATAGAAAACGGGGCAGATAAGATTCGTATAAATCCGGGAAATATTGGAGGGAAAGAAAAAGTAAAAACGGTTATTAATTGCGCAAAAGAACATAATATTCCAATAAGAGTCGGGATTAATTCGGGTTCTCTGGAAAAACAGTTATTGACTAAATATGGAAGTCCTGTCGCAGAAGCTCTTGTAGAAAGCGCAGAAATATGGGTTAAAACAATTGAAGATATGGGCTTTGATAAAATGGTGCTTTCAATAAAATCTTCGGATACATTGGAGACAATTATTGCGTATCGCAAAATATCAAGCAAACTAAATTATCCACTTCATTTAGGGATTACGGCAGCTTCAGGCGGGAATATCGGAATTGTTCGTTCTTCTGTGGGAATTGGGACACTTTTGGCGGAAGGAATTGGAGATACAATAAGAGTATCTTTAACGGGAACCTCTGTTGAGGAAGTAAAAATAGGGTATGAAATATTGAAAACGCTCAATATAAGAGAAAATAATATCCAGATTGTTGCATGCCCGACATGTGGAAGGTGTCAAATAAACGTATTAAAGTTAGTAAATAAGATAGAAAAAGAATTAAATAAAATAAGTTATAAACCAAAATCAGCTATAAAAATTGCAGTAATGGGGTGTGTTGTGAATGGACCCGGTGAGGCAAAAGACGCGGATTTTGGTATAACGGGAGGAAAGGAAGAAGGTATTATATTCAAAAAAGGTAAAATAATAAAAAAAGTGTTAGAAAAGAATATAGTTTCTGTACTTATGGAGGAAATATGCAAAGAATAATGTGCAAATCAAAAATATCCGGTTTAAAAATAACTCATAAAGGGCTTCAATATCAAGGTTCCATTGAATTGCCGCCTGAAGTTCTTGAAGCTGCGGATATATTTCCCGGGGAAATGATACTTGTAATAAACGAATATAACGGGGCAAGGTTTGAAACTTATGCAATAAAAGGGAAACCGGGACGTTGTGGATTGTTGGGCGGAGCGGCAAGATTGGGGGAAGTCGGAGATAGATTGCTTGTTATATCGTCGGGAATTATGGATTCAAAGGATGCAAAATCAAACTCTATAAAAGTTGTATTTCTGAACGAAGACAATAAGATTGTGAGCACTAAAAAGCATTAAAATAATTTACTCGTACAGTTTCGAAATTTGTTGTTCTTTCTTTAGTTATGAAAAAAAACACACCCATTGAAAAAGAAGAAATTCTAAATAAAATAAAAGAAATTTATAAAGACAAGGGACAATGCATAAGAGAGAGATTAAATGAGTTTAAAGAAATCTATGATAAAGGAAATAGTAAAAAAATATTTACAGAACTTGCATTTTGTTTATTAACCCCGCAGTCAAAAGCCAAAAGTTGCTGGAAAGGGATAGAAAATCTCATACAAAAAGAGTATTTATTAAAAGGGAGTGAAGAACAGATTCTTAGGGAATTAAACAACGTACGTTTTAAGTTTAAAAAAGCAAAATATATTATTAAAGCAAGAGAAGAGTTGTCCGGCAATATAAAGTCTAAAATAGATAAATTCAAAGATTCTTACGATACACGGGAATGGTTGGTTCAAAATGTGAAAGGAATGGGATACAAGGAAGCAAGTCACTTCTTGAGAAACATAGGATTGGGAGAAAAATTGGCAATCCTTGATAGGCATATATTAAAGAATTTGAAGTTATTGGGAGTGATAAAAGAAATACCTGCTTCTCTATCCAAAAAGGAATACCTTACGATAGAAAAAAAGTTGACAGAGTTTGCAAAAAAGGTAAACATAAGGATGGATTATTTGGATTTAATCTTGTGGTGTAAAGAAACAGGGGAAATATTTAAATAAAAGGAGGAAAATGGACTTAAATGCTTTATATAATATAGGTTATGGGATGTATATCGTTAGTTCTAAAAGTGGAGATAAATTTAATGGGCAGATTGCAAATACCGTATTCCAGATTACTGCAGAACCGCCTACAATAGCGATTAGTATAAATAAACAAAACCTTACTCATAAGTTTATTGAAGAAAGTAAAATTTTTACTATTTCAATATTGTCAAAAGAGACTCCAATTAAGTTCATAGGGGATTTTGGGTTTAAATCAGGCAAAGAAATAGATAAGTTTAAAAGTGTAGAACATAAAGTTAGTTCAAACGGAACGCCTATAGTGACGGAAAATACAATAGGTTATGTGGAAGCTAAAGTGGTAAACAGTCTTGATATGGGAACGCATACTATATTTGTTGGTGTAATCGTAGATGCGGAGACAATAAAAAAAGAAGAACCTATGACGTATGCTTATTATCATACGGTAAAACGAGGGACATCTCCCAAAACAGCGCCTACTTACATTAAGCCTGAAGTAGCTCAGCAGACAAAAGGGATGGAGAAATATAAATGTAAAATTTGTGGATATATATATGACCCACAAAAAGGGGATGCGGAATCAAATATTAAACCCGGGACTTCTTTTGATGAATTGCCAAAAGATTGGTTATGCCCGATATGTGGAGCAGACAAATCAGAGTTCATAAGGGAGGGAAAATGAGTAAGAGTTTAAAAGGAACGAAAACGGAGAAGAATTTATTAAAAGCGTTTGCAGGAGAATCACAAGCACGGAATAGGTATACATATTTTTCATCGCAGGCAAAGAAAGAAGGCTTCGAACAAATATCGGCTATCTTTACGGATACTGCAGACAACGAGAAGGAACATGCAAAAAGATTGTTTAAGTTTTTAGAAGGCGGTGATTTAGAGATTAGTGCGGCATTCCCGGCGGGAAAAATTGGAGAGACTGCAGAGAACTTAAAAGCATCTGCCGAAGGTGAAAATCATGAATATACGACTATGTATCCTGAGTTTGCGCAGATAGCAAAAGAGGAAGGATTCAATGAAATCGCACAGGCATTTAGAGCAATAGGAGAGGCAGAAAAGGGACACGAAAAAAGGTACTTAGATTTACTTGAAAACATTAAGAAAAATAGAGTTTTTAAGAGAGAGAAGGCTGTTAAATGGAGATGCAGGAATTGCGGATATATTCACGAATGTGATGAAGCTCCTGAGAAATGTCCGGCATGCACACATCCAAAAGCATATTTTGAATTATTGAGTGAAAATTATTAGGGGATATCATGAAAAAATCAATTACTGCTTCGCCTAAGGCGGACTCTCCAAAAAAAAGGCGGGCAAGCACGCAAGCGGAATGTTCCGTAGGAGTTATTATTCTTGCGGCAGGGGAAGGGAAGAGGATGCATTCCGACTTGCCCAAAGTTTTACATCCTATCTGTGGAAAACCACTTTTATGGTATGTAAAAGAGACTGCAAAAAATATAAAATCTAAGAAGATTGTAGCAGTGGTTAGTAAAAATAAAGAGAGGATAGAAAGTTGCATAGGAGATAAAACAATAGAGTTTGTCATACAATTTCCACCTCGTGGAACAGGGGATGCAGTACTTAAGGCAGAAGAAGCGTTTAAAGATTTTAATGGGTTGGTAATCGTACTTTGTGGCGACGTGCCTTTAATAAAAGAAGAAACATTGAGAAAACTTATTGATTATCACTTATCTAAAGAGGCATCTGCTACTATACTTACTACAGTTTTGCCGGATGCAGGTGCTTATGGAAGGATAGTTCGGAAAGGTGAAAGGGTAGTAAAAATAGTGGAGTCTGTGGATGCAAGTGAAAAAGAGAAAAAAATAAATGAGATAAATAGTGGGATATATGTTTTTGATAAAGAGGAGTTATTTTCTGCATTACATAAAATCAATCCGTTGAATGCCCAGAAAGAATATTATCTTACGGATACCATAGAAATTATACAAAAGAAGGGATTAGGAGTATATGGTTTCGCCGCGAGTGACTGGCAGGAAGTAATGGGAATAAATAACAGAAAAGAGCTTACGGAAAGGGAAACAATTCTTCAGAAAAGAATAATAGAAAAGGTTCAGTTATCGGGGGTAACAATTAGAAACCCATCTAACACGCGAATAGATTGGGGTGTAGAGATAGGGGAGAACACAACGATTGAAACCGGCGTTGAGTTACTTGGAAAAACTTTTATAGGTAAAAATTGTATACTTAGACGTAACGCAAAAATTATAGATTCAAAAATTTCGGACAGCAGTGAGATAGGGGAAGACTCAAACATAGAAGATGCGGAACTTTTATAAAGTAGGAGTATTTTTTTTAGTTTTATTGGGAATATTTTCTACATTTTATATTGTTTCTACTATAGAGAATTTTGTAAAATCCAACCGAACGGCAACAAAAGAAGAGGCAAGTAAAATCAGGGTAGAAGTATTGAACGGGAGTTCCAAAAGTGGCCTTGCTGAACGGGTATCGGAAAAGTTGAGGGATAAAGGTTTTGATGTTTTAGAATTTGGAACAGCGAAAGAGAAAGTTCCTGCGACGGTTATACTTGACAGGTCGGACGTAAATTTAGGAAATGCGAAATTTGTAAGCAGGATTTTCAAACAGGGAAAAATAACATTTGAACCGCATCCGTTTCAATTGGTAGATGTAACAGTTGTGTTAGGAGAAGATTTTAAGGAACAAAAAGAGAAAAACAAGTGAAACCCAAAACAATTGCTGCGAGGATAGCGGATGTTGCAAGAGATAAAAAAGCAGAGGACATTGTGATTATGAACATACAGAAGGTATCGGATATTGCGTATTATTTTGTAATCTGCACTGCCAATTCAGTCCCGCATGCAAAGGCTTTAGCGGAAGAAATAGAAAAGAAAACGGGAAGACCGGGACATATAGAAGGATATTCGTATGCTAACTGGATTCTGCTGGATTATATAAATGTTGTGGTTCATATTTTTTTGAAGCCGGTAAGAGAGTATTATAAACTGGAAAATATATTTGGAGATGTGCCGATAGAAAAGGTAGAGTGAAAACCTCAAGAAGTTTAAATAACGCCAACTGCCAATCCCGAATTTAACGGTGCGGAGAACCTGAAGTGAAGGATCCAACGCTATCAAAATAGTGAAAAAAGTGAATCTACGTAGATAAGTTTTGACATGGTGGAGACTTGACCAACGTCGGTCAAGCTACTTAATATTTTAAGCATTTAGTTGGCGGTCTGGCAGTATGTCTTTTTAAGGGTAAAATGTTATTAAGTTTACCAATCAAGCTGGAAGCTTGAATTACACTTTTTCTGCTTTTAGTTTTAGGTTGCCTTTTTCCAGCAGTTCCATTTGGATAATTCCTTTCTCAGGATTAAAGATACAATGAGTAGTATATTTTGGGGATATGTGTTTTCCAAATAATACGCTGATTGTTCCGTCTATATGTATGTCTCCATTTGCCTTATGATTAGCTATATATTTCCCGATAAGTTCAGGCGGGGGAATTATAAAACTAAAAAAGTTTATAACTGCTTTTGGGAAACGTGAAAAAAGTAAATTTATAGGAAGTTTTTTGCTCCAGTTAATTGCTTTTTCTTCAACATAAGGGAATCTTGAAAAACCTAAGTTTAATGTATAAAGTGCCGTATTATGTGTCCCTCTGAAATTCAATAGGCTAAAAACACCATTATAAATTGTAAAATTAGAGGTGTTTTCTTTGTTCGAAACGATAGAAAAATTACCCCATAAATCTACTTTTATAGTCCATTTTTCATCAAAAGTTTTTTCATCTTTTCCCGAGTAATCCGTTACTTTAAACATATAAGTATTATTCAAATTGAATTTCAGCATATCCTGTAATCTTAATTGTGGTTTCAGGGATACTACAGTATCATCTTTTTCGGGTATTCCGGAGTGCATAAAATCGGAAGTGTTTTTAATTAGGTAATTAACGATATTTGCTTTAATCGTAGGAGAGCCCGGTTCAGAAGTAGTTTGTAGTTGCAGGTGTAAATGAGGGATAGCCGATCGTCCCGAATTTCCGCAGTGTGCGATTATTTCACCTGTTTTTACGTACTGTCCGATTACTACTTTAGTACTTCCTTTTTTTAAGTGACACAGCAATAAAAATATGTTTGGAGCATATTGAAGAACAATTAAGTTTCCCCAGTTGTCTTTAGTGTTTATGTGATTTATCGGGTTATCTTCTATATTGTTTATTATTTTAACTACAGTGCCGTTTATGGGGGCAATAACAGGTTTATCAAAACAATAAAAGTCTTTTTGTTCCGTCCCTGAGTTTTTAAATTTTGATTTATTTTCGTCCAGCACTTCAAAATCCCAGGCATAAGCCCATTGCAGTTTGTGAGTTGGTTCGTCGTTGTATCCCTGTGTAACGGTCCACTCTCCGTTAAAGGGAAGGTAAACCGGGTATAAGCCTTCTTCGGATATTTTTGTGATTTTTGAATAATAATACTCAAGGCTTTCTTCAGGTGTATTGGAGAAAAAATCAATAAAATAAGGGTGTAAATTTTTAGTTCGCAATCTGAATGCATAAATGACCGTAAGAACGATAAAATTGAAAGGAATGGCTAAAACAGGGATATCAAAAATATCAAATGCGTTTTCAAGAGAAAGTCCTATGAATGCGCCTGCGCAGCTTGTAATAGCGGCGATTAGAAAAGATGAAACGGAAGGTACAAAAAATACTCCGCCTATGGCTATTGCAGTTAAAATGAAATTGAATCCTGCCAGTATAATTGATAATTCGCTGAAAGAAGTATTGAGTAAAAATAAGTAGCCCATTGCAAATCCTATTAACGAAAGGAGAAAAGCGATTCTTGAGTGCAACAGAATTGCCAGTGCTATAAGCAACCCTCCTATAAGATTGGGCTGGAAAAATATGCCTCCTATACTTTTGAGATATATAGAGAACCAGTTTTGTAAAGCCGGGTTCCAGTTAATTAGAATGCGATGCGTGTGATGCAATAGTGTTCCTTGAATTTCGTTGTAAAACAGGCAGGTTAAAACAGCCATAATAACAAAAGGAACGCTTAAAGAGGGTAGCGCCAATTGTGAACGAAAAGACTGGGAGAGTGTTATTGACAGCATAGTTGTGATGACTGAACTAAGGATAATAAAAAACAATAAGAACAACCAACTTTCGCTTGCTATTCCCGGGTAGAAATAGCCTATTCCTAAAGATACAAGTAAACTGTTGAAACTATGGAATCCCGAATTATCTTTCCAGTCAGTAAAATTTAATAGTCTTGCTATAAGAATGGCCGTAATTGTCCCTATTACTCCACAAAGGCCTACAATAGGAGTATTTAAAGTTGCCAGCAATAATATGAGTCCAATCCAGCGGTTATTTGAGAACAGGATAATAGAATAAGAATGCAGAAAAGAATTGGTAATAGGGAGTAATAAATTATTATAATTCTTATTCATATTCATAACTAATAGGATATGATTTGGTTATAAATTAAACTTGAATATTATGACAGATTCAGGTGTTTAGGTAATTTTTCTTTATGAAGTATGTCTTTTAAGGTTTCTTTTTCGCGTATTATTTCAACGTCGCCGTTTACCGTAATAAGTACAACATTTGGGCGATAAGTTATAAACTGCATCCACTGGGTTACATTGTATGCGCCTACAGGTGATATGATGACGGCATCTCCTATTTTTAAGTCAGGGAATCTTATTCCATGTCTCATAACGTCAATATTCATACATAATGGCCCATAAATTACCGTATTTTCTATTGTTCCCGTGATTGGCTGTGCAGGAGTGAATTTATGTTTATACCAGTTAGATGTGTACAGTATATTAACGCCCGCATCCAATATTAATGCTTTTTGCCCATCAACAAGAGTTTTTTTACCTATAACGGAAGATACTAAATAACCTGCTTCGTCTATTAATGCTCTTCCTGATTCAAGGAATAGAGTAGGCTGGTTTTTTCTGCAGAAAGGTGATTCGTTAAAAGCTTTTCCTATGGCTTCAGCATATTGTTCTATGTTTGGTGAAGCTATATCCCCGGGTAAATATTGTTCACATAAGGTATTATTTGAAGCGATTCCGCCTCCAAGGTCTATGAATTGTAAAGTAATTCCGAAATCAGTTTCAATATAACCGGCCAAGTTAAGTAGTTTTGCGGCGGCTATGTAATAAGCGTTTGGTTCTAATATAAAAGTTCCTATATGTGTATGCAAACCTATAAGTTCAAGTTTATTCCCGGTTACGATTCGCTGGACTGCCCTGTATGCTTCTCTGTTTTCGTAATTGAACCCGAATCTACTCCATTGAGGGTAAATTCCGGTATCCATATTTACGCGAACTCCAACGCGAGGCTTTTTGCCAAGTTCTACGGATATTTCTTCAAGTAAAAATAGCTCATCAAGATGGTCAATATTTATAGTTGCCTCTTCAGAAACTGCTTTTAGTAAGTCGTTTTTAGTTTTACTTGGTCCGTTGAATATGATTTTTTTCCCGGGGATTCCGAGTAATCGCGCTCTTTCGTATTCCATCCCGCTAACTACTTCTGCCCATGCGCCTTCCTGATGGAATGTAGCGCAAATTGCCTGAAGATAATTTGTCTTGTATGACCATCCGAATTTGACATTAGGATAATGAAGACTGAATGCTCTTTGTGCTTCTTTGAATTTCCATCTGATAGATTTTTCCGAGAATACAAATAAAGGAGAGCCATAGTTTTCAATTAGCGCTTTTATTGGAATTTCATCTATATTATCCTGATAGGAAGGGACGCTGGTTGCGAATTTTCCGGGTGCGCCTGCAACTTTTCTCTCAATAGTCGGTGCGTAATAAGATTTTTTAGCCATAATTAGCCTCCTTTATTGTCCATAAATTTGCTTTTTCTTTTAGTTACCGGTTTGGTTCTTAAATCGTGTAATTCTCCTATGGAAGTTAGTTCGCCCATTGTAGCAATGTCCAATATTATATCTTCGCTGTGTCTGACAAATATTTTACCTACCGTGTATTTTTTTAACGGTGTAATTTTTTCGCCAAGCGCAAGTTTTACAAGTATTTCAGGAATATTTTGGCCTGCTCCTATAGCGAGACCTATCCATGCGGGAAGGCGTGGATTTATTTCCAGCAAGTAATATTGTTTATCTTTATTGGATTTTAATATTTCGAGTTCCAAAGGGCCACGCCATTTGAGACTTTTCATTATATTTTTTGTAAATTTATCCAATGTGGCATCTTTAATAACAACAGCAGCAAATCCTTTCCCTTTTTCGGTTACAACGGTTTTTTTGATGGGAATGCTGCATACAATATTTCCTTTCCCGTCTCCGATTGCAGATACATTATATTCTTCGCCTGCAAGAAATTCCTGTATTATAATAGGTAATCCCCATTTGGCTCTCAGGGAGTTGAAGTATTTTGTGATTTCTTCCGTGTTATGGGCTTTATAAGCTTCGTAGAATCGTCCTTTTACCATAACGGGCAGTGTCATTTTTTCCGGAATCTTATAAGCCTGTGCGGTATCGTTTATTAGTAATACTTTAGGGGTCAGTATACCGAAGTTTTCGTTTAATTTACCAAGTTCCGTTTTATCCCGCATCATAAATTGTTCTCTTGTGGGGAGGTACATTTTTATGCCATAAGATTTCAGTTTATTTTCTAAGCTTATATAAGGCAGTAATTCGGAATCAAGTGTTGGGACAAGAACGTCTATTTTTGTGTGTACGGTCATTATGTATTCAAGTCTTGCCATTATTGCATCAGCGCCTTCCGAAGGATAAGGCATTTCATAAACTTCATCCGCCATATCCGGCGCATAAATCCCGGATTCAAAAGAATCATAGACAAGACCTATTATTTTGCCCGTAAATCCTGCTTTTCTGAGAGACCTTATAACAGGAACGCCGGGTTGTGGATTTTCGCCTGCATTTAAACCGGTTACTGCAATTACAAGTTCTTTTGGGATAGTCATTTTTATTTTTTAAATTTTTTGGCTAATTCTTTGTCGGTTTCTTCATATAAACTGTATTGTTTTAATTTAACGATAAAAGAGTTATAATCTCTTTTTATCTGGTCTTCTGTGACATCATAGTTATCCATAATATGTTTAATTATTCCCGACTCATCCATTCCTCTTTTTAAACAGCTCAGGATTTCCATACTAATTTCATTAACTGTGTAACTGTGTCCGGTTTGCGGGTCAAACAAGAACCCATTTTCGCTCATAGCGAGTCTTTTGAAATTGTCATTAGTTCCCATAAACCCTCCTTATAAATCAGATATCAAAAATTAAATATTAAAAATCAAATATTTTTACGAAACGAATACGATTTTTTGTCATTTGGATTTAGTGTCTATATTTTTAATAGTATTAAAATACCCTGTCTGGTAAAAAGTAGCGTCTTCTAGATGGTACCCTCTTTGTTGGCACCAGTAGCAATCTTGTATGGCACAATCTTTTTTCTCTACTTTTTTGCCCCATAGTGCTATTTCGTAGGATGATCCGTATTGGGATGCAAGCTTGTTGTCAATTGCAAAAGCCTCTATGAAGTTACCCTTTTTTATTTCTCTTGTTATATGGCGTCCGTCTTTTGTTGCATCTGTGACCGTTGCAGGGTATAAAGAAACTCCCAACCACTCGTTTTTATCAACAACGCCGGATATTAATATGCTGGAGGGAATGCCTTCTTTGTATTCAATCGTTACTTTTACAGAACTCTGAGCATAGGTTAATAATGCAACAAAAAGCAAGCAACAAACAGCAATAGATTTTCTTAACATATTTTCCCCCTTTTTCTAGTTAGATACATATTCTGTATAAAAAGTTCCATAAATGTCAAATGTTAATTTTTAATCCTATTGAACAATAGGTTATATCATATATCTCAAAAACATCTTTTCCGCCAATACCTATTAATTGGATTCTTTTATTGAGGTCGTATTTAATTTTCCCTGCGATTTTCATTTTTTCTATGTCCGGGCGGTTATTAATTATTAACAGCCTATCATCTACGTTGTAAAACCCTTTTCCATAAGCTGCGCTTATTTCCATATTGAATTTTGTCCAGAAACTTCCATCATAGAGTATATTTGAAGATATGGTAAGAGGAAAAGAAAAATATTTTTCAGTTTCTGCAATCGTGCAAGAAACTCCCGGCATAAGCCATATTTTTTTATGGAGTAAGAATCTGAGTTCAGGATTGATCCGGTGTACGGCATAAGATATTTTACCGTCCCAATATTGTCTTACGTAGCAGGAGAATGCATATCCAAGTGTGTATATAGGATTATAACCGTAAAGCAGACGGGTGCTGAGAGTTGTGGAAGTATTTTCGTATGAATCCAATATATGGAATCCGACAACTCTTATTCCCGTTAAATGTAGTATTTCTCTACTGTATCCCAAGGAGAACATATCTTGCCTGAAAACTGTTGGTTGCCAGTTTTCCGAGTAATTATCATAAGCGAATGTAAAGTAGTTTTTTTTATAATCCATTGTCCAGTAAGTAGAAATTGAGTTGCCCGAGATATTCATTGATGTGTCCGGGAATGCTCGAATATTACTGTGAGTAAAATAAAACTGTGGAGAGAGTAGGGTTATTAAAAAATGGATAAACATTAATGCAGAACTCTTACCGTAACCATTGAGTTTGCCCAATTATTACTTGGGTCATAAGCTTTTGCCAGTATGGTGTAGGAGTTGTTGGGTAGAGGCATAGTATCCCATAAATATGTAAAAGGCTTGGTTGTGGATGTGGAAATAGAATCTCCGTTTACATAAAATACGACTTTTGATACATCTTTGTTGTCTGATGTCTCAGTTTTAACTTCAACCGTACCGGTTACGGCAGCGCCAGATGCGGGAACCGTTATAGCAATCATAGGAGGTTCGGTATCTGTGGTATCTAAAATGAAGACATTAACTATATCAGAAAGTCCGTAATTGTCTTCATTATCGTAAGCTTTGGCAAATATAGTATGAGAATTTGGATTACTGCTTACAGAGCAGAGAGAGGAATAAGGGGTAGTTGTATCCGTAGAGAAAAGATCGCCATCTATATAGAATTCAACTTTTTTAATTTTTATATTATCAATAGCTTCTGCTTTTATTTCGAGAGTGCCTTCTATATATATATTGTTTGGCGGATAGGTTATGATTACTTCAGGAGATTCAGTATCTCTGCTTTTACAGCCTGTTAATAATACGACAAAGAAAACAACAGGTAAGAGAGAATAACGTTTTAACATTAGAGTATTAGTATAAGAAAAATGGTTGTTTGTCAAGAGGGGAATTTTTTTAGAATTAGAAGCCGTATGCATTATTTAATCTAACAAAATCATTTTCTTAGTAAGGGTATTACTGCCGGTTTTTAACCTATAGAAATATATACCCGATGAGACTCTTTTATTCTGGCTATTCATCCTGTTCCATTTAGCCGTGTAACTGCCCGGGGTTAAATTCCCATTAACTACTGTTTTCACTAAAATTCCAGCTTTATCGTAAATACAAAGGGAAACATAACTTTCTTTCGGTATCGTATACTCAATAGAAATTCCATATTTTGTGGGGTTGGGGTAACTTTGGTGTAATACTATATTCTGTGGTGTTTCGGTTTTTTGTTCCTCTACGGCAGCTAATACAAAAAAGGAATCGGTGTTCCCAATAGAAGGCATACTTGTTGAATCAGAGTACAAAAACGCTACATTTGATGGAGGCGGTAAATAGCCAAGGGAATCAGCTATGGTTTTTATTTCCTGCTTCTGCGTACTGTCCAGAGTTTCCCACACTTTAGTAAAATAAGTTGCATAATAATAACAAAGTGCTCCATCCAGCTCCCCATACTTTTCAGATAAGTTCAACACCGTATCACTGTCAGCTTTTCCTCCTGTCATAAATTTTCTTAATTCTATAGATATGTCACGTCTTCTATCAACAATATGGTACACAAATGAATCAACTTTCTGAGTATCTACCAATCCTGTTACCAGAGGAGCTTGCGAACCATTAAGAACTGCCAGAAAATCCTGTCCTGCAGTTGCCGTCAATTGTTCGTTTATGCTGTAATTCGGATTACCCATAGCAGGCCAGTCTTTTAAGTAGAATCCCCCAAAGCAATCTCCCTGTCGTTCCGGACAAAAATAAACGTCTGCATCAACAGAACCTGCATACCAGCTGTACATTTCAGTCGCATAGGTCATTAAACCTTGCCCCACCTCACGAGGAAGATGTAAAGTATCTACAGGATTTATAAGAGTGGTATCCCAATTACCTATCCCGCCCAAAGTTTTTAAATTATCCAGTGCTGTTTTTTGTCCTATTGTCATAGAATTTAAGATTTCGCCAAACAATTTTTCACGGTTATAACTGATTTGTCCGTCAATGCGGTATAATTGCCCCGAATACTCCATAACCACTCTTTTGTTTAATCCTTTGCTACCTGTAGGCACGTCTCCATCCAGCAAACGACGGAATGTTTTCATCATAGGGAATCTGAAATATGCATATTCATTTATAAGGCTTGCCTGGTTTTGGGCTCTTGCTATCAGAGTACCAATTTGTTCTGCGTTTAGAATATGAAGAACATTATTGGAAATTATTGTTACAAATGCCGTGTTGTGTCCCATACTGGTAGGATCGTTGTCACGCAGGTACTGGAATCCGGAGAAATCTGCTACTTTCCCGGGAGGAAGAAAAGATTGCGAACCTAAGTTTCCCGTCAGAAAAGCAAGCCCATCAAAAGCGATTGTGTTTCTCTGGGCTCCATCCGAAAGGGTTTGGTCAATTGTATACGCATCTTTGGATACGGATGCTATAGAGAAAAACGGGAATAAAGCAAAAAATATACTTAGGATACAAACAGATGTCTTTAACTTACGAAATGTTTCGCTTTTCATCTTATCCCCCTTATTTTTTAGATATTCATTCTTTAGATACAAATAATATAAAAATAGTTCCAAGTTTTTTGTTTCTTGTGTTATATAGGTTGAAAGTTTGGATGTTAAAAAATAGAAAACATAAAAAAAATATCACAAAATAACATAGCCACTTGACAAATTATCAAAGAAGTATCATAAATATAATATATTATTTTAAGAATGACGAATCCAGCTATGCTGGATAAGTTGGACTAAGTCCCTGACGGAACAAAGTCCAACTAAGGAGGGGTTATGCGTAAAATAATGTCTATCGTGTTTTTATTAGTGATTTGTCCTATGTTAGTAAATGCAGGAAAGACTACGATACTTACTCCTGCAAGCGCGTATAAACCTATGAATTTTGGTGGCAATAAGGGAACTATTGATACTTTGCATCCTCAATGGGATGCTTTTAAGATAGGTTGGAAATACACTTATAGAGTCGAATATGAGGCAACACAACTTACACCTGTTGCGGCATGTTCTGTTTTTGCGATATGTCACGGGGTTTCATCCAGATATACGAATTCATCAAAACAATGCAGCGTTTTTATTTGGGATAATTTGGTAGAAGCACCGGGAGAAGTGCTTTACAAGGCAAGAGTTACTGCTACCTCCACTACACCATCACAGGTTAGTTATAACTGGTATACTATAAATCCCCCTATATATGTTACAGGTCCTTTTTGGGTAGGAAATTATGAAATGGATACGCTTTATCCTACATCATCCGTAGATACCATTCTTACCATTCCGGGAACGAGTGCTTATATAGGCGCATCAGGATGGACGGCAGACAATGGTGATTATTACCAGGCAGCGGCTGTAAACTATAATGTATCAGCAGGAGATATTAGCGTGTCTCCAACTTCTTTAGAGTTCCAGATAGACAGTAGTTCAGCGAAGGGGATGCAATTATTGGCTCCTACCGTTTGTAAAGCAAATATAGAAGACGAGGCTTATTGGAAAGATATAGTGCCCGGTGAAGTAATAATTGGATATAAGAATGCGATTGATGTAAAGAAAGCAACTTTAAGTCAGCTCGGAATTGCGGAAAAAGGCATAACCGTAAAAAATAAAAATATGGGAGATAATTTTATACTTGTTAAGGTAAGTGGTGATATAGCAGAAGAAAAAGCTTTTGTAAAGCGTATGTTAGCGAGACCGAATGTGAGTAGTGCAGAACCGAACGGTATAACCAGACCTTTCAAGAATCCGAACGATCCGTATTTTGCTTCATATCAATGGGACAAAAGGAGTTTAAAGGCTCCTGAAGCTTGGGAATATGGATGGGGCAGTGATGCTATTTCGTTAGCAATAGTTGATAATGGGTCGCAATACTCTCTTGCCGATTTAAGTCCCAGGTATGGTACTGTTAAAGGAAGAGATACATGGGCAGATGATGATGACCCTAAGCCGGAAACTCCAACAACGGAATATCACGGAACACATTGTTCTGGAATTGCAATGGCTACAGTTAATAACGGCATAGGTATTGCCGGATATTCAAATTCAAGACTTTATTCAGTGAGGGTGATGGAAGCGGGCGGTGGGGATCTTGCAGCACTTGCGGATGGAATACAATGGTGTATAGATAATGGTGTAAAGATATTATCTATGAGTATGGGAGGAACTTCTTCTTATGCTTTTATTGCAACTAAATGTATAAATGCATGGAATGCGGGATGTCTTCTTTTTGCTGCATCCGGGAATTATGGAGTAGAACCCGTTGCATATCCTGCAGGATATAATGGGGTTATAGCAGTAGGCAATATAGCTTCCAATGATGTCCGGGATTCTCAGAGTAATTATGGTTCGGCGTTGAAGTTTGTTGCGCCCGGTATGGGAATAGCGTCTTATTTTCCGGATGGGAATCTTAACCAGTTAGCAGGGACATCTATGGCGTGTCCGCAGGTTGCGGGTGGTGCAGCGCTTGTGTGGTCGGCGAATCCATCATTAACAAATGCGGAAGTAAGGGATATACTAATTAATACGGCGACAGATCTTGGAACTACGGGTTGGGATAAGTATTATGGGTACGGTAAGCCCGATCTTCAGAAAGCAGTTGAAGCGGCAATGACAGGGATAAATAATCCTGCGGATACAGGAATGTTAACCGTTTATAATTCGTCCTCTGCAACCGGGGCTTTATGTGTTACGGATATTACACATAAGCAAAGCTGGATTAAGTCTGTGGACCCGAAAGTTTTTAATGTAGCGATTGGTAGTTCCAATGGAGTTACGGTTATAGTTCAAGCTGCACTTCCACTGGGAACGTATTACGATACTTTGTTGATAAGATCAACGGATACGGATAAAGACCCGTTAGCCGTACCGGTTACTCTTACCGTTGCTAGTACTGCAATTGAAGAAATGAAAACTTCTGAATTTAATTTCAGAGTTTTAAACAATCCGACTACGAAGTTTGTAGGTATCAGTTTTAATATTCCTGATGCCAAGAATGTTACATTAAAAATGTATGATGCGGGCGGAAGAAATGTAAAAACGCTTATTGATAATTCTAATATAAGTGGCAGTTATAATTCAAAAATTAGTATTGGGACTTTGAGTTCGGGAATATATTTTGCTGTGCTGCAAGTTGGAGATAGACGGATAAGCAAAAAGATTACGTTGGTGAGGTAAGGGAGAGGAGAAAACAGTAGTAGATAGTAGGTAGAAGATAGTGAACAGGGCATTAACTTCGTTCAGGGTGACCAGTACTAAAGTCTGGTAAATTTTTGGTTGACAATAAGGGTATAATAGATTAGACTACAAAATAATGGAACCACAGCAGCCGATTGGGCAACAAATTCAAGTAGAGCTTAGCGAAGAGTCGGGACAGGGGACATATTCAAATTTGGCAATTGTCTCTCATTCACCCTCGGAATTTATTATTGATTTTACCAGGATTTTGCCGGGACTTAAAAAAGCTAAGGTCTATTCAAGGATTATCCTAACTCCTTCACATGCAAAAGCTCTTATGCACACACTAAAGGATAATATAGAAAAATATGAAAAACAGTTTGGCGAAATAAAAATTAATATAGATGAACACAAAGAAGTAGGATTCAGGGGATAAAACATGCAACTAAACGAACTTAAGAAACTTATAAAAATGCTCGAAGAGAGTAATGTAGAGGAAATAGAGATAAAAGGTTTTTTGGGGAGAACGGTTCGTGTTACAAAGAAAAGAGCAGATACTAAAGTTGTCCAGAGAGGAATAGAAAAAGAAACAAAAGCCCCGGAAACACCTCAGATTAGTGCAGTAATATCTGAACCAGTGCAAGAGTTAACGAAAGAGGTACCGAAAGAGCCCGTTGTGACTCCTGCGGTACAGTCTGCACCTAAAACCGCAGAGCCACAAAAGAACCTCGTTTCCATAAACGCACCTATAATAGGGACATTTTACCGTGCTTCTTCACCCGGAGCGAAGCCTTATATAGAGGTTGGTGACAGAGTTACTACCGGTAAAATAGTGTGTATTCTTGAAGCAATGAAAGTAATGAATGAAATAGAGGCTGAAGTATCAGGTGTAGTACGTGAGATACTTGTAGAAAATGGCAAGCCAGTTGAATACGGACAACCTTTATTTATGTTAGAATGCTGAAAAAAATACTTATTGCTAACCGCGGTGAAATTGCTATCAGAATTATCCGAGCCTGTAAGGAATTGGGTATAAAAACTGTAGCAATTTACTCGGAACGTGATTCAAATTCACTTCATACGAAATTTGCGGATGAATCGGTATGTGTAGGACCTTCTTCATCTGCATTATCTTATCTATCTATTCCAAATATAATCAGTGTATGCGAGTTAACCGGTGTAGATGGCGTACATCCCGGATATGGTTTTTTAGCGGAAAGTGCTAGGTTTGCCGAGATTTGTGAAGAGAATGGGTTTAAGTTTATAGGGCCTTCCCCGGATGCAATTATGGCATCGGGAGATAAAGTTAATGCCAAGAGAGTTGCAAAAGAAATCGGAATACCTGTTATTCCCGGGACTGCAGAACCTGTGAAATCCATAGAAGAAGCTTTTGAAATTGCAAACAATACAGGGTATCCTGTTATAATAAAAGCGGCGCTTGGCGGTGGTGGCAGGGGAATGAGAGTTGTAACCAATAGTGATGACTTGCAAAAATTATTTTTGATGGCGAAACAAGAAGCTAAATTAGCATTTGGAGATGACAAAATATATATTGAAAAATATCTTGAAAATCCAAGACACATTGAAGTGCAGATTCTTGCCGCGGATGGAGACGCTATCTGGCTTGGGGAAAGAGAATGTTCTATCCAGAGAAGACACCAAAAGTTGATAGAAGAAGCACCTTCACCTGTGGTTAGTGATGCTGACCGTGTAAAATTAGGCGCATATGCCGTTAAGTTAGCCAAAGCTATTAACTACAGTTCGGCAGGAACTCTTGAGTTTTTGCGTGACAAACAGGGAAATTTTTATTTTATGGAAATAAATGCAAGAATTCAAGTTGAACATCCCGTTAGCGAGATGGTAACCGGGATTGATATTGTGAAAGAGCAATTAAATATTGCGATGGAAAATAAATTAAACATTAAACAATCGGATGTAAAAATTAAAGGACATGCAATAGAATGTAGAATTAACGCAGAAGACCCGTTAAATGGCTTCAGACCTTGTCCCGGGAAAATTAAAGCACTTTATATTCCCGGTGGGCCGGGTATTCGGATAGAAACTCACATATACAGCGGGTATGATATCCCGCCTGATTATGATTCTTTGATTGCCAAACTTATTGCTTACGATGAAACTCGTCCTCAGTGTATAAAAAGATTAGAGCGCGCATTAAGCGAGTTTTTGGTTGAAGGTATTTATACTACCGTTTCATTTCATCAGAATATAATAAAAGAAAAAGATTTCATTGATGGCAATTTTGACGTTAATTTCATAGAGGAACATAAAGCTAACTGGGACACAGTAAAAACTTAGAGATGAGCTATCCATCGAAGAAAAATTCCTACGAGTCTTATATAACCGAACTGCAAAAAGATATAAAACCTGCCTACCTGATTATAGGGGATGATGGTTTTTCCAAAACAAAATTTGTAGAATACATAGAAAAACAACTTATAAAACCCGATTTTCGTTCCATAGACAGGCTTCTTACTTATGGAGATGAAATTAATGAAAATATGCTTTCGTGGTTATGGCTTATGCCTTTTGCCTCTAAAAAACGGTTACTTATAGTCAGAGGAGCTGAAGTAATGCTTGAAAAAGAATATGCCGGGATTACATCTAAGATTCAATCTTATCTTGATAAACCATCATTTTCCGGGGTTCTGGTAATAGTTGCAGAGCCGCTTCCCAGAAATAAATTAAAATACAAACCTAAAAAAGAATTATCATTTAACAATATTGAAACCTGTGAATTTAAGAAATTGGACAAAGGCGATATAGGGGATACGATTAGAAGAAAATTAAGAAACGAAAAGGTTACAATGGAAAAAGAAGGAATTGAACTTCTAAAAGAAATTTTTGGAAATGATTTGAATATGTTGAGAACGGAAATAGACAAAATTATTAGCTTTGTTGCGCCTTCAAAAGACATAAAACTTAGTGATGTAGAAGCTATGCAATCTTACAGTCTGGAAGGCTCCATATACAATTTAACTCGCTCAATAGGGAAAAGAGAACGAACAAAAGCGATAGAGACATTGGAGTTATTGCTCAATTTAAGAGAAAAATCAGGTGGGGAAAAGGCAACCGGAGTTTTATGGGAAATTAATAAGTATTTTGAGAATCTGTTAAAGTTAAAAACTCATCCGGAAGAGTGTAAGGGGGGGAAGTTCTACTATATAAGAGGAGATGCTAGTTTATGGGAAGAAAGAAGTATAGTTAATGCATTTGCAAAGATATTTGATGCTGAATTTGCAATTAAAACGGGTAAAGGAGAACCTGACCTTGTAGTAACAAAATTAATATATAATCTATGCTCATAATTTATTTTGTTGTTCAGTTGATGGGGTATTTTAAGCAGACTGACTGGAGTGGGGATACTAGTCAAATTCAATGGGTAGACACTTCGTCATACTTTGATTTTAATTTGATAGATGGCAGAACTACCAAAGGGAATTTAAAATTGTATGCACCCTCGGGAATATGGAAAACTTCAAAACAACTCTCTATCTACCAAGTAAATGCTATTCAAACAGGGAATAATGGAATAATATATTTAGGTTGTGGTGTGGACAGTGCAAGGGTGATTAAATTAGGAAACTATGGAGATAGTATTATATTCAACAAAGTGCTTCAATATGGTGGTAATCCCGGTCAAGTATTATCAATACTGAAACTGTCAAATGAAAATCTTGTTGTTGGAACTGAGAGGGGAGATATATTTTTAGTACAAGATACTGTTGCTACGTGGAAATTCCAACCGGGTTATAAAGTTCAAACATTATGTAATGATGGCAGCTGGGTATATGCTGCGATAGAAGGTGGAAAAATACACTGGTCTGTAACTAATGGTATATCATGGTCTTCGGGGGATACAAGCAGAATCCCGGAGACGAATAGGGCATATAGTATATTTAAACCTTCAAATAGTTTTCTTTATGCATGTACACAATCTTTAACCGGACAGGGACAGATATACAAATCAGTAAATAATGGTAGAAACTGGACTATAGTAAACACTTTTACCGGGGTTGAAGCTGTTTATTCAATGGCAGAAGATTATGAACATAACTTATATGTTAGCACAGGGTATAGCGGTAAGATTTTTACTTCTTCTGATTTTGGGACTTCATGGCAGGAAATCCCATCGCCATGGCAGACAGCTGATTTTTATTCTATTGTATGTAACCCTATGGGAGTAGTTTATACTGCGGGGCAATGTCTGGGAATGTCAAAAGCCGTTAAAGGAATGGTGTTTAGCACTAAAAATCAAGGTGTAAGCTGGGATACGGTTTTTAAATATCCGACAGGTGCTTTGCCTACAAGAATACTTGCGATGACTCAATCAAATGAAGGGTTTATGGTTGTCGGTGGGGATACGAACGTTTGTTTTATTTCGGGATATGTAGATTCTGGATGGCTGGTCTCTTCTGTTTATGATGCTTTTGACAGTTTGCCCAGAATAAACAATAGTCTTAAATTTATAAATATTCATTATAATTGTAATCTTGGAGATAGTATAAAAGTTAAGGTTCGGGCATCTAAATATCCTGATTCTCTTGGCAATTGGGGGGAGAATGTTCCTAATGATTCCAATCCTACAAAATATGGTGGTGTTAAAAATGGGGATAGATATATTCAATACAAAGTAAACTTAAAAACTAACAATGCTTATAAAAGCCCAAACTTGTCAGAAATTTATATAAAGTATAGTATAGACATAGAAGAGCCTATTATAGATTCTGTTTTTCTAAGCGACTCTTTTGTAAAATGGAATAGTTATGTGCTTATTTATTTTAATAAATATATTGACGGGTTCTCAGTTAATTCCTCAAATATTGACAGTATCTTCAGGTTAAATAATAATCATTCGTGGAGAAGTGATACCGGAAGAGGTATTATAAAAGCCCCGGGCGAATGGATAACTCCTTCATTATTAAAAATTCCTTTATCTACATTAAGAATTGGTCGCGGGGAAGGTTATTATCCGACACTTGTTCTTGGAGATACAGTATATCCGAATTCTTCCATAATTAAAGATACTCTTGGAAATCCTTGTTTGCAACCCACAATTATTAGTATTAGCGTAAAACCGGCAATAAGCGAGAACAATGAAAAATTATATCCGGAATTATCCATAACTCCGAATCCTTTTAACCGGTTATCAAAAATAAGTTATGGCGTGCCTTTTAAAAGTAACGTTTCCATAAAAATATATGATTGTGTTGGCAGATTGTCAGAAGTACTGGTTAATGAAGAAAAGGAAAAAGGAATATATTTTATGAAATTAGAAAATAATAATTTGACTAGAGGAATATATTTTATTAAGTTTATAATGAATGATAAAATTATGGGTACAAAGAAAGTGATTTTAGTCTCTATAAAAAAATGAAATGTCCATACTGTAGTTCCGAAGAGGATTATGTTGGACTTTACGACGAAGGAGCATTAGTCCAACTTATCCATTTTTTGGGGGACCCGTTTACGGGGGAAAAAAAATGAAATGTCCATATTGTAGTTCCGAAGAGGACAAGGTTATTGACTCACGAACGGGCAAAGACGGAAGCTCGGTCAGGAGACGAAGAGAATGCCTGAAATGCGGTAAAAGATATACAACGCATGAGTATATAGAGAAAATTCCTCTTACCGTAATAAAAAGAGATGGCAGGAGAGAACCTTTTGACCGTCAGAAATTGATTCAGGGCATAAGAATCGCATCCAGCAAAAGACCGGTTTCGATAGATACACTGGAACAACTTATAGATGAAGTGATATTGGCAATTGAAGATTTAGGGAAAAAGGAAATAGAATCTAGAATTATAGGTGAAAAAGTAATGAAAAGGCTTAAAAAAATTGATGATGTAACATATATAAGGTTTGCCTCTGTGTACCGCTCTTTCAAAGACACCAGCGAATTTCTTGAAGAAGTACAACATCTGTTGAAGAATAGATAAACTCCTAATTATTTCACGATTATGTGTCCCGGGACCCCGTTGTCGGCGGCGGTTGTGATTTCCGGGAAATACGTATTTTAGAATACAATATAAAAAACAACATAATTATGACACATAACCATGCGAACCAATCACCGAATTTAGCGTAAAACGTAAGTTTTTCGCGTAAAGAGATATCCTCTACAATTACCCGTTGAGTAAAAATGGCGGTTCTTTGTTTTAATTCTCCCGTTGGTGTTACGAAATAGGAAATACCTGTATTGGCGCATCTTATTATGGGGATACGATATTCTACTGCTCTTAGTATTCCCTGTTGGGCGTGTTGATATGGGGCTACTGTTTTTCCGAACCAACAGTCATTTGTTATGTTCACAAGAAATTTTGCTCCTTCCCGCACAAACCTTCTAGATACACGTGGAAAAATTGATTCAAAGCAAATCAGGACTGAAAAAGGTGTTTTATCCGGGAGTTCAAATATTTTATATGTGTTGCCGGGAGCGTAATCACCCTGTCCAAAACCTAACTTTCTTAAACGGGGGAAAACATTATCAAAAGGTAATCTCTCGCCAAAAGGAACGAGATATTGTTTATCGTAAAATCCGGTAAGCCCTGCGGGAGTCATTAGAAAAGATGAATTGTATACGTTTTGAGGGGTAATCCTTCCGCTGCCAAACACCACAGGAACATTCAACGAAGTTACAAGTTTAGTTACTTCTGTTTCTGTATTATCCAGATTGAAATATCCCGGTACTGCCGATTCAGGCCAAACAAGTAAATCGCATTTTCCTGCCGTTTGGCTTAGTTTGTAAAACACATTCATCCGATAATAAAAATCTTCGCTTTGTCTTAATTCCGGCAGAAAATTTGGTTGGATAATGCCTACTCTTAATTTTGCAGGATAAGAAATCGTTTTTAATGAAACAATACCCTGTAAATAGATAATTCCAAAAACAGCGAGCGATAAATATATGTATTTGATTTTACGATTGCTTATGGCGTAAAACAAAAGCGCATTTATGAGTAATATGAAAAACGTTATCCCTGGCAAGCCGGCAAATTCTGCAGATTGAATAAGTGGAAGATAAGAAATAATCGTGTAACCTATGCTGCCCCACGGAAAACCTACGTCATTGGTTAATGAACGCAAAAATTCTATGGCTGTCCATACAATTGGAATGAGTAATACGCCTTTTTTGTGTAAGTGGCTTATGATCCATAAAGTTACTCCGAAAACCAGTCCAAAATAGATAAAAAGCAAAAAAACGCCCAGCCACAACCATGCCTTTATTGGGGCATCAAGAAATAATATCCAGTAAAGCAATCCTGCTGCAAATACTCCGCCAGATATGAAACTATATTTAAAAGCGTTTCTGTGAGACGGAGATTCGTAAAGGCAGGCAAAGAATAAAGGTATAAAACTTACGAAAATAACAAAAGGCGCAAGATAAAATGAAAAAAGTAATAAAAAAGAAGTAAGCAAACTCAAAGCTATGCGAATTTTATTTGTAAAGAAATAACTATTTATCATTTGTTTTTTTTGCAGATATCACCAGAACAAAACTTCCCTCTGTTTTGCTGATAATTTTTGAATTTACGTCAAATTTTGATGCCGGTAATAATTGTTTAAAGTCTTCAGGAGAATAAAGCCCTATTTTTGAACCTGTGATTTTATTTAAGAAAAATTTATGTGGAACGCTGAAAGCTGCTTTGCCGCAGGTTACTATAATACAAGTGCCTTTTTGGTTTATAATGTGTTTAATTTTTTCAACCCCTTCTTTTAGCGGGAAGAAGCAAAAGCTATAAAAAGAAACTACCAAATCGTGTTTGCCTTCATAAGTTAGGAAATCTGCCTGCTTGAACTTTGCTATTTTATTGTGCTTTTTATGAGCAAAGCCAATCATATCATTGGATTTATCTATACCCAATATTTCAGTATCAGGGTATATTTCCCTGAGTGTTTTAGTCAGGACTCCGGCTCCACAGCCAACATCTAATATTGTTTGTGGATGAGTATTTTTTAGTTCTGTAAGTGATTTTGTAAGTGCATTAAGGCTCTTTTTTCGCCATAGTAAAAGAGGTGGAAGTTTGAATGCTAATTCATACAAAGACGGAAAGCTATAGTAATGCATTAGTTAAATTTATATTGGAAAAAATAAAAATCAAGATAAAATAATGGTTTATTAAAAAGTTTCTTTAAAGTTTACATATGTTCCTACTGTAAGTCGTACGGCAGTATTTCTTTGATTGACTTCAATAGGTTCTGTATAATATCCGGTATAGGAAAAAGCGGTTCCTTCTATGAAAGGAAAGTATTCAAATCCACATATAAATCCGATGTTTTTCATTTTATTAAAATCAAACCAAAACCCTAATACACAAGCGCTCGCTTCTTCTTTTTTCGAAATAGAATGCTCTTTATGTTCGGTATTATCATAATAAGAACTGGATAACAAAGAGTAAGTTTTGGGGATATATCCGGCCCCGATGTATGCAGAAAAATCCGTGTTTGTAGTTATTAAATATGCGCTATAATAAGGAATTAGTTTGTCGTAAGCAAAGTACCCCCTTAAACTCAGGGCAATTGTTATTGGGGGAGTATTAATAGGATAAAAGTCTATTATTGCGCCCGGACCCAATGATGAATAATTTGCCTCTACTGATACGATACGAGTTCCTGTTTGAAGGAATATAGAAAAATCTCCATCAAGACCAATAAAAGAAGGGGAATCATAAGATTCTTCTCCTTTGTCGCTCGTGCCAAAAGTAATTCCTCCTTTTAGTTTCCCTTGGGATGCTTGTGCCGTTGTTCTTGTTAAAATTGGGATTTTTACTACACTGTTCTTAATAGGATGATAACATCCTGTTAACAATACGAATAAACAGAGAGAGATTAATTTATTCATCCCTATTGCCGGTTAATATGCGGGATTTTTTGGTCGGGGAGACAGGACTCGAACCTGCGACCCCATGGTCCCAAACCATGTGCGCTACCAACTGCGCTACTCCCCGACTTGTTAGTTTAAACTTACTTTCCTACGGGCAGATAATTTTCAAGATATTTTTTTGCTTTAACGATTGCCCTTGCACGATGCGAGATTTTATTTTTTTCTTCAGAACTCATTTCTGCCATAGTTTTACCTATTTCCGGCACAAAGAATATCGCATCATAGCCGAACCCGGAATTTCCTTGTTCCTCTTCCGTTATATATCCGTCAACAAAGCCTTCAAAAATCTTTGTTTCTTTTTCTAATCCGGAAACTGCTATTATACACCTGAATTTCGCTGTTCTTTCTTCTAAACTTTTTCCCGCAAGTTCTTTTAATAATTTTTTTCTGTTATCTTCGTAGCTTACATCTTCACCTGCAAATCTTGATGAATAAACCCCCGGTGCTCCATTCAGCGCGTCTACTTCAAGTCCTGTATCATCTGCAATCGTTAACATCTTTTTTATTTCAAAACCAAATTCTGCTTTTTTTATTGCGTTTTCTTCTATAGTTTCCCCATCTTCTTCGGGTAACTCAATATTTCCAAGGCTTACGAATTCTACGTTCAGGGAATCTAAGATTGCCGTAATCTCTTTGAACTTATCTTTATTGTTCGTTGCTACAAGTAGTTTCTGTTTACTCACTAAATTAATGGGTTATGAAGATAGTTGTGAATCCCTGGGAAATAAAAGTTTTCTTTGCTGCCCTTGCCGATTGTGGTGTAGTATAGTTTCCGGCTCCTACTTTCCAGTAAGAATTTACATTCTCCATGTAAAAAGCATCTCCATATTGTGTTTTTAAAAGGTTATATAATTTTTCTGCATTTTCTTTTATATTAAATGCTCCGAACTGTATCCTTATAGTTCCCGACTGGGATACTTTTTGTGTTTTTACAGGTTCTTCTTTTACTACCGGTACTACCGGTTGAGTTATCTCGGTTACAGTCGGAGTTTCTTCTTTTACTACTGTAACGGTTTCAACGTTTGTTTTTGTTACTGCTACCGTTTCAACTTCAGCAGGCATATCCGTAATGAAAATGGTATCCGACGCGGTTGCTGCCATTGTTAAACCTGTGAAAATAAACATTGCAGAGATTACTATTACTGTATTTTTATACATAAATTCCCCCTCTTTTATTACGTTACACTATAAAAAAACATTCTCTTATGTCAAGCAAAAAAGTAAATAAGTTTGGCTTTGGATTTGTTTTTAGCTGTTGTATCCTAATTCAAAAGCCTTGAGGTTTATGTCAATTATTTTCGGGGGGAAGTGTTCTTTTATAGTTTTAATCCAGCATTCTTTAGGAAAACTGAGCCTTTTGGCAAGTGCGCCCAGAAGGATGACATTTACTGTTTTTGAATTGCCTATTTCCCTTGCCAGTTCCAGTCCGTTTATCAAGAACATTTCTTTTGAGTGTTTTTTTATTTCTTCGGGGATATTTTCTGGATATTTGTCTATGCCTGTAGATACGGAGAATGGCGGCAGTTCGTAATTATTTACGATACATATTCCCGATTTTTTTAAGAACTTTATTTGCCGCAGTGTTTCCAATATTTCAAAAGAAAGTATGAAATCCGCTTCGTTTTCTCCTATGATGGGAGAATAAATTTTTTCCCCGAACCTGACTATAGAAACGACGGCACCTCCGCGTTGAGCCATACCGTGGACTTCACTCTTTTTTGCATCAAGTCCTGCTTCAATTGCTACTTTACCAAGTAAGTCAGAGGCAAGAAGTATTCCCTGCCCGCCTACTCCGCATATAAGAACGCTTGTTTCTTTCATATTATTCAAGTTTTAAGTTTATTACATAAAAATGAACTCCGACAAATGGTCCAAATATCAATTTTTGAGCTCCGCATAATCCTACGCCAAGTATTACTGATACAGGAAATATATCAGATACGGGATAATACTCTATTCCCCCGAAAGCTTCGCCGACTACTTTCATAGTGCTGTCATTTTTTATGCCCGCTCCTGCACCTACAAGATAATTTATCTTAAATATAGGCGAAGTGGCATCTTCCGGTTTATAATTAGCTTCCATCCCGGCTATCTTGAAAGAAGCGCTTAAACTTGCCGACATTGTGCTTTTCATTTTAGGAAACTCTAACGACATATTCCCGGCTGTTAGCTGGAGAGCTACTTTTGGGGTAACGTAAGTTCTGAGTGTTGCAAAACCTGTAGGATATGCGCCTATGCCAAGCGCAAGTTTGTCCACATTGATTAGTAAAAGTAAAATTAACATTTTGGTTCCTGTGATATTGATTTCTTCACGCACACCTGTTGGCATAAACCACAACCGGTACATAGTATATGGTCTATATAAGCTTTATTGTCTTTAAATGTTAATGCCGGGCATCCCAAATTTACACATAATTTACAGCCCGTACAGGTTTCGTTATTTACTTTCATTGCAAATTGTGGCTTTATTCTTAAAACACAATCCCGTCTTGCGATGATAACTGAAGGCTCGGGAATGGCGACTTCTCTTTTTAGAATAGTTTTCAATTCATCTAAGTTATAAGGGTCTACTATGAAAACCCTTTTTACGCCACAACCTTTAACGAGTTCTTCAATAGAGACTTTGCGTGCAGGTTCTTCTCTTGCGGTTTTGCCCGTTCCCGGGTGTTGTTGATGCCCGGTCATTGCAGTAATAAGGTTATCAAGGATCAAAACAGTAGTGCATCCGTTATTATAGACAAGATTTATAAGTGCAGGAACTCCCGTGTGGAAAAAAGTAGAGTCGCCGATTACCGCAACAAGTTTGGTTTTGTCTTCCGGGGTAGATGCTCTTTCAATTCCGTAAGCATTACTTATGGACGCACCCATACATACGCAGGTTTCCAGAGCGTTTAACGGCGGGAATGCGCCAAGAGTGTAACATCCGATATCTCCCATAGCGTGAAGCTTTAATTTATTTATCGTGTAGAAAGCGCCTCTGTGTGGGCATCCGGGACAAAGCACCGGAGGTCTTTCAGGGATTTTTACCGTTAATTCGGTTGGTTTCGGAGTGCTTATGTCAAAACTTTTTTTAAGCACGGCCTGAGTGAGTTCCCCGCAGATTGGAATTTTATCTTTTCCCGTTACCTGTATTCCTAATATTTTTATGTTATTTTCGAGAAACGGGTCGTTTTCTTCTATTACGTATATTTTTTTCACTTTACCTGCAAATTCTTTTATGAGTTTGATTGGCAGGGGATATGTCATTGACAATTTAAGGAATGATGCATCCGGAAATACTTCTTTAGCGTATTGATAAGAGATACCTGAAGTAATGATACCGATTGAGGTATCGTTTATTTCCATAAGATTTTTATTAAGTTGTTCGTTATAAGCCTGAAGTTTGAGAAGCCTGTTTTCTACGATAGGATGCCAGCGTCGGGCATTAGACGGCAGGCAAAGGAATTTCGAAACATTCGGCACATAGCCTTTTATCGGATGATTAATTTTATCTTCAAGTGTTACCGGTGTGCTTGAGTGACATATTCTTGTGGTCATCCTGAAGAGAAGAGGCGTGTCAAACTCTTCTGATATGTCAAACCCAAGTTTTATTAAGTCTTTTGCTTCCTGTGAATCCGAAGGTTCGAGCATAGGTATTTTAGCCATAAGCGCATACCATCGGTTATCCTGTTCGTTCTGGGATGACCACATACCCGGGTCATCTGCAGTAATGACTACGAATCCACCATTTACTCCTTCGTAGCTAACGGTAAAGAGCGGGTCAGCGGCAACGTTGAGCCCGACGTGCTTCATAGCGACGAGTGTTCTTGCGCCGGCGAATGAAGCGCCTACTGCGACCTCAAAAGCAACTTTCTCGTTAGTGGCCCATTCAACGTAAATGTCTTTGTATTTTCTCAGATTTTCAAGTATTTCGGTTGAAGGTGTGCCGGGGTATGCGGTGGCGATATTACAACCTGCTTCGTATGCACCGCGGGCGACAGCTTCGTTACCTGAAAGCAAAACTTTCATAATACTGGGAACTTATATTTATTTGTAAATCTGTCAAGTTTCTTTTTTAAGTTAAAATTCGCAAAGTCATTTTGGAAAAAATTAGGGATTATACGGTACTATCTGCCAGTTGTTCCCGTTATTCAGATATTCAAATAAGTAAGTTTTCCTATTAGGATATAGTTTTATGAGTTTAGCATTATTTTTACTTTCCAAATCCTCCGCATACATAACGTCGCCGTTTTCAATTATGGCGTCATTCTTGCAAATTACGGATAGATAATTATACCTTCTAAGCGTTACCGTTTTTTCATCACTGCCCAGAGGGTCTTTTATAAAAACTATTGCATTATGGATGTTTCGGTTAATTACTTCATTATAACAGTTGTTATTTGTCCCCCATACTTTGAACACTTTGGTCGCATTTGGTATATAAGAAAAAATACCTATTAAAAATAATAACGTAACCATTCCCCTTATATTCGGGGTAAGGGATTCAAGTTTTACTGCAGTAATAATTACTAATAAAGGTATAATTTCGTAGTAATAATGAGGTCCTGTCGGAGTATTCCCGTGCGCCCAGAAAAAGCCCATAAATATTATAGAAAGCTCGATTATGCCCATAAACATCCATTCAAAACCTGTTTTTTTATTCTTAAATACCCATAAAGCTACAAAGACAAGGGATAGCAACGGCCAACCGAATAGATGTAACGAAATCGTAAAAATGTTATATATTAAATTCACGATAGCTTTTAATAAAGAATGCCCTTCCATATTAACGGAAAGAGAACCGATATCCGTGCCAAAACCTGCGATATTTAATTTAGCGAATTCGCACAAAGAATAACCGTAATGTAAAGGATGTCCGGTAAGGCTAAAATTATCATACAACTGGAAAACCAATAATGGCAAAAATCCCGTGATAAATAAAATAGCTGTTCCCTTATTTAATTGTTTTTTGTATTCCATTATAATAATAAATACCAGTGAGGATAGGAAAAAAGCAAAAGGTAATGTTGGTCTTGATAAAAAAGCAATGCTTATGGCGAAGCCCGATAACAGGGCGAGATACCATTGAGATTTTTTATTAAAAAGTTTTATGATTAGAAACAATCCGAGTAATGAGAACAATGCGCTTGAGTTCTGGTTTAGGAATGATGCGGAAAAGAACAAAAATGCAGGCGATAAAAGCAGGAATACTGCTCCCGTGCGTGCAGTAAAAGGTGTATATAAGTTTTTGAGCAAGAAATATAAAACCAGCAATAAAAAAGCGCCTATTAAAGGACAAATTATCCAGGGGGCTTTGATTAGAAATCCTAAAAGCAGGAGAAACGGGTGTCCCGGCGCGGGCATAGAAAAGAACCTTCCGTTATTGTTGACCATATTGAACCCGTCAAAAAATTCGGGATATGCCTGAGAAGGTACCCATCTTTTACCCGTTAGGAATATTTGAGCCTGTTTGTATACGGCGGTGTCGTCTTCTTTTGGATAATGGTTGTAGCATTTCCATGATATGAAGTTTGTAGCCAATAGAGATAGCAAGACAATTCCGATAAGAAAATGAGTTTCTTTTATTTTCATAATATGATTTTTGTAGTCCAGAAATTTTCGGATAGGGGTAATGAAATAGAGAATAACGGCGACAGGCAGAAGCAGAATTATATGTTTTAACTGTTCAAGATAAAAGGAAATTATTATATGATTTAAGAAGGCGAATCTTTTTATTAAAATTGGAATAATTGTGTATATGGAGAAAGAAAGGATTGTAACTAATAGTATTAGGAGTATGTTTTTAGATAGCCCTTTTTTCATAACCTATCGGTAATAGTATTTTTTAAGTTAGTTTTGTCAAATTAAAAATACAGCATTGGTTACAATACCAACTTGCTATGTGCGAAGTTTCCCGTAGGGACAAAATACTCAGAATGGATAATTTGCCCCTCCCTTTGTCATTCCCGCGAAAGCGGGAATCCATTTTGTTAGCTTATTTGTTCGCTTCTGTCAGAGCGCTCTTCTATAAAATAATAAAGCAGTTTTTATAACAGATATAAAAAAAGGAATTGACTTTTACGAATAAAGCATTAACATAACAAAATCAGGATAAAATAGCAGGGGGATAATAATGAGAAGAACACATATGGAGAGAAGCCGCAGGCACAACAGAAGAACATGGAGAAGGCTAAGTACCAGACTGAAACCTTCAGCCAATGATTTGAAAACAGAGAAATTCCAGGGAGTTCTGAGAAAACTGCATGAAGCGGAAAAAGCAGAGATAAAGAACTAAAGGCTCTCAATTTTTAATAAGTACACTCAACTAAGTAATAAAATTTTCCTAATTTCTATTAAAAATGGTTAATATCAAAAAAATAGGTATTTTGACTCGTGACTGTGCAGGTGTAAATGCCGCTATAAGAGCAATCGTAAGAACGGCATGCGCTTATGATATGGAAATCGTTGGTATAATGAGAGGGTATGAAGGTTTGATAAACAATGAGATTATACCTCTTTCCAGCCGTTCAGTTTCGGGGATAATTAATTTAGGCGGAACTATTCTGAAAACTTCCCGTTCCAAGACATTTTGCAGTAGTGAGGGGAGAGCGCAAGCGGCAAAAAACATCAGAGCTAATGGAATAGACGGATTGATTGTCGTGGGCGGGAACGGTTCGTTAACAGGGGCGCATTTATTAGCCGTTGAACATAATATTCCAGTAATAGGAGTACCTACTACGATTGACAATGACATAAACGGTGTGGATAATGCGATTGGAGCGGATACTGCAATAAACGTGGCAATAGACGCACTGGATAAGATAAGAGACACGGCGGTTTCTTTGGAAAGAATATTTGTTGTAGAAGTTATGGGACGCAATTGCGGTTATATAGCTTCAAAAGTTGCATTAGCGGGTGGGTGTGAGGAAGTTTTACTACCGGAAAGAGATTTTAATATGGACAATCTTTGTGAAGATATTGAAAAAGCAAGTAAAAAAGGGAAAGTAAGCTGGATAATTATAACGGCGGAAGGCAAAGCAAAAGCTCTTGATATAGTTCAAACGATTAAAGAAAAAACGGGTTTTGACATACGGGCGGTAGTACTTGGACATATCCAGAGAGGCGGGCGTCCGACTGCTTTTGACAGGGTACTTGCAGCATATTACGGTAATTTTGCCGTTGAACTTTTTAGAAAAGGTGAAATCAACAAGTGTATGCGGTTAGAGAAAAATAATACTATGGTAAGTTTCCCCTTAGAAGAGGCAATTAAACCCAAAAA
The DNA here is from genome assembly GCA_028716385.1 of bacterium. Lineage (GTDB taxonomy): Bacteria > Hydrothermota > UBA3073 > JACQXS01 > JAQTXJ01 > JAQTXJ01. Next base: position 81,151 of record JAQUPX010000004.1, read on the forward strand.
TATTGAGGTAGAGAAATGCTACGGGTTAATTAAAATCCTTGCAGGTTAGTATTTTGTGTGAATCGGAAGAAAAGTAAAATCTATAAAAATAATGAAAAAGGTTATGTTTTGTGGGATGTTATTAATTCCTTTGAATTTGCTTGCGGCAGACGATATTTTTTCAAAAATGGGAAATCTTATTATTCCTTTTGGAATTATAACATACGGGTTAGTTCTTTTTACGGTTATTTCCGGATTGCGCGGATGGCAGTTTAAGAAACATAAGTTAATTGCAATAATTGCGGTTAGTTTTGCGACTATTCATGCGGTAATTATCCTTTTGTTGCGTTATGTTGTACAATAGAAAAGGAGAAGAATGAATATATTAAAACCCTTGATAATTAGTGGTTTATTTTTCAGTATGGTTTTTGCTCCGTTAAAAGCATTTGCGGATCCTCCTAAAAATATTATTATAGAATTTAATATCAACCCCATTACTGGTCAATCATACACTTCCCCTGACAGTCCAAAAATATTAAAAGTTAAAGTGGTTCATCCTGTGAAGCCAAACCAACAGAAACATTTTATATCGTATATAAAGGTTTTTTTGAATAAAGATTTAGTAGTGGAACAACATTTCAAAAGCCAATCCAGTGATTCAGCACAAGAAGTATGTTATTCCTTGATAGATGCAAAAATCGGAGATAAAGTACTAACAGAAGCTAAATGCAGTATTTATGGAACGGACAAAAAAGAACTTTTGATATCTGACCCGAAGCAAGGGGAAAGGTAAATGGATGTAAAACAAGCAATATCGGAAAGAAGGGCGTATCGTTCGTTTGAGCCTGTGGAAATCACGGAAGAGTTAATTAATAAGTTTGCAGAAAGCGCGGGTTTAGCTCCTTCGTGTTTCAATAACCAACCGTGGAGGTTTGTATTCGTTTATGATTCGGAGGTGTTAAAAAGTATGCATTCTGCTCTTTCCAAAGGAAATGAATGGGCGCAATATGCGTCTATGATAATAGTTGTGTTTGGTAAAAAGGAACTCGACTGTGACATAAAGGGAAGAGAGTATTATTTATTTGATACGGGGATGTCGGTTGGTTTTATGATGTTAACGGCAACCGAACTTGGACTTGTAGCGCATCCTATCGCGGGTTATAACGAAGATAAGGTTAAGGAAATAGTTGGTATTCCCGTGGATATGAAAGTTATAACGCTTATAATGGTAGGAAAACATTCGGAAACAATCAATCCTATTCTTTCGGAGAAGCAGGTCAAGGATGAGAAAAGTCGACCTGATAGGATACCATTAGATAAGTTTGTTTATAAAAATAAAGTTGTTTAAATAAATATTTTTACGATTTTGTTTTGACGAATTCTCATCAATTTTAACCCCTCTTAGTCACCCCAAAAGCAAAGGATTTTATCCCCTTAATTTTTTGATTCACACAAGGAGTGAAAAAGTTGGCATTAAAGATTGACAAAAATAGGTTTTGAGAATATTGAGTATAAAGATACTTGTTGATGAAAGAAAAGGGAAAATATCCGGTTGAGTTGGATAATCCCGCCAAGGCGGGACTAAGGGGTATTGCCTAAGGGTTTCTAAGGAGGGGGGAAAAATGAAAACAGATATTTTGCTTTTAATTCTTTGGGGGCTTATGGGAATGGCGCTTTTAGTGTCCGCTGTCTTTAATCGGCCTATTTCCCATAAATCACTAAACAAACCGATAAAGCTGTTATCAGGAATATCGTTTTTGCTTCCGGTTATACTTTACAGGGGGCATATTCAATATTCGCTTCTCGGGTTATCTATGGGACTGTTGATTTTTTTATCCGCTCTTTCCTGGAAAGAAGACAAAAAGGACTACAGAACGGCGCATGGAATATTCGGATTGATACTTATGGGGTCTTATCTTGTCGACGTAATATTTAAAAACTCGATAACAGCTTTGGTTATATGGATGGGAATGTTTGGAGTGTTGTTTTTATTGTGCGGTATTTTTAACTGGGGAATAGTTTATAACGATAATAAAAGGGTAGAAAAAAGCAAATTCTTTAGAATAACTGTCGGCATAATCGGAGGGATTTGTTGTGTGGAAACAATTGTAGTTCTGGTGTTGTTAACGGGCGCTAAATAAATAGAGGGGAAATCCCGGGAATACAATACCTGTTGGTATTATAGATGTAATTTGATATTGGTTGAATTTTACCACTGCTAAGACCGGGTATCGTTGCCGCAAGATAGGGAAAGGGATTACGAGAGTTTAACCTGCTTTATTGGATAGTTTTTATCTCCAAGTTAGCATAGAATTTTATCCTCTTTTGATTCACGGGTTTTAAAAGATTGACAAAGGTAAATTTTGAGAATATTAAGTAATTGGTCTGATATAAAAAGTAATTGGAGTGATAAGAAAGCATCCGAAAATTTTAATATGGTGTATGCCGATTAATATGAAAAAACATCTTATTATAGGGATAGTATCTTTAATTAGCGCTCTTATATTATGTAATTTTACTGAAGACATATCATATAAAATACTTGGGAATGTTTATTTTAAAAGTGTGGTCAGGATAAAAGTTGTGTATGATAGTTTAGGTATTCCCATTGTAGATTACGGATTGGGTAAGCAAAGGAACCCGGTGACAGTTAGCCAACACGCAATAGAATTTCTTGAGTGTGGAAAAAGGAAGGAATTTATTAATTGTGCAAATTGGCTGGTAGATAATTCAAAACCTTTTGGAGAGTATTCTATTTTGGAGTATGAGTTTCCCTGGCCAATCTTTAATTTAACTTCTCCCTGGCGTTCAGGAATGGCACAGGCTCAATCAATACAAGTGCTAACCAGAGCTTACGATTTTACAAAAGATATTAAGTATTTAAATTGTGCAAAAAAATTGTTGAATGCTTTCTTTGTAGAAGTTAAAGATGGGGGCGTTACTTATAAAACAGTAAACAATGGATGGTGGTATGAAGAATATGCAGATGAAGGGTGTACGAAATCGATGGTTCTAAACGGCATGATGTTTACAGTTTTAGGAATATATGAATACTATGAATATACCCGGAATTCGGATGCCAAGTATCTTTTTGATCAAGGCATTATTAGTTTAAAAGAAAACCTTTATAGATATAATAAAAATGGGTATTCTTATTATGATATTCTTGGACATCCTGCAGGTGCCGGATATCACAATGTCTATATTCAATTACTGGATAGTTTATATACCCTTACAAACGAAAAAGTTTTCAAAGAGTACAGTAATATATGGAAAAAATATAAAAAAACTCCTCTTATATTGAGAATGATAGAGAAACCTACAAAAGCAGGAATAGCTATCTTTGTTTTTAATTTTTTTATTTTATTTGGATTGCTTGAAATTATAGTAGGGTTGAAAAAAAGAAAACATATAAACTAGAGGTCGAATTAATTAGTAAAAGAAGTAATTTCTTATAACCTGAGAAAATGGGAAAGAATATTTTTTGTATATTTTGCGGGATAGTATTTGGAGTATTGAATCTCAATGCCAGTTCTGTAAGATTGGATGGAATGGGCGGAGTAGATATTGCAGTAGAAGACGTGGAAAGCGAGATGTCCGATAACCCGGCTAAATGGCTGGATTTTAATAAACCGGCACTTATGTTTAACGGACTTTATAGTAACTGCAATTATTTTCAAAATTGGGATGAACCTATTAATGACAATCAGTATATTACTTTAATATCGTCAAGGCACTATGATTTTAGAAAAATACTTGAAGGCTATGCACTTTATCCTATCAAAAAAGGAGTTCTTGGATTTGGATATACAAATTATGCATACAACTACAAAGAATGGGAAGTTGCGTATTATTATACAGATACGCTACGGATAAATGGGTTCATACACACAAGGAAATCGTGCTCGCAGAGTGTTCATCATTATCCGCTTATTTGCGCAGGGATTAAATTAAAATCAATAAACATCGGTATTATGGCAAAGTCTTGTGTTAATTCAAACTCTATACAAAGTGAATCAACCCAATATAAAAATATTTTGAATTCTTACTCAAATACTAGGTATGTTGCTTACTCTAAATACATATTAGGATTTACTACAAACAACATTAAGAACACTCCTATTGCTGCAAGTTTAACTTTTTCATCCCCTACTATAGAGAGTACTTTACCCATTAAGTGTAAACCTTTCTGGTTTGATAGAACTCCTTATATTGTTTTTAATTTATTAGTTCGCAGGAAGATTTCAGAACACTTAGTTGTTGGAACAAAAGTAGAGTGTTCCTGGTACCCATGGATCACAGAGAATAATGGTTTTGATGGACCCACGGTTCCATTAGGTATCGCTATTTCTCCAGATAGCCAGACGACAATCGGTATGGATGTATATGATTTGCTTATGGTTGGCAATGATTTTGTCCGTGTTAGGTTTCCCTATTTAGTATTTGGCGGGGAAAAACTTTTAGGCAAATTTGCGCTCCGTTGTGGGGTAGAAGTAGGCAATCGATATTTCGGTTGGGATGATTATGTTTTTGACCCTAAGGTTGGGATTGGGTATCATTTAACGAGCAAGTTAAATTTAGACTTAACGATGGAGCCAATGGATTGGTATCCATGGAAAATGGCTCTCCAATATAAATTCTAAACCATTTTAGTCTCTGTTTTTATGACTTTTCTTGACAAGTAAATTATTTAGTATAAATTCCATACTAATAAAGTAATGGAGAGATGGCCGAGCGGCTTAAGGCAAACGATTGCTAATCGTTTGTAGGGGTAATTCCTTACCGAGGGTTCGAATCCCTCTCTCTCCGCCAAAAATTGCAAAGCAATTTTTGGCGAGATCCGCTGTTAAGAATTAAATCTATCCGGCAAGCAAAAAATTGAAATCTAAAAAGAGTAAGATATGGTATGTTTATGGGGTAAGGTGTTCGGATAGCACTTTATACATAGGTATAACAAATAACTTAAAAGCAAGGATAGAAAAACATAACAAAGGGACCGGGGCGAAATATACTCGTTCAAGACGTCCAGTAAAACTTCTTCGTTCCGAAAAATGTCCGGATATAGGTTCTGCGATGAGACGGGAAAGAAAACTGAAAAAAATTGGTAAAGTTAAAAAGGAATTGTGGGTTAGAGGGGAAAAAATAAGCCCCAGAGTCGCAAAGAAAAATAAAACAAAGAGTATATCAGCGAACCAGAGTATCAGTAGGAAGAGTATCAGGGAATCAGCAACAAAAACAGAAAACGGAAAGAGTTTTAACCGCGAATTAACGCGAATGAACACGAATAAAAAAATAGAGAGAATAGGGTCCAAAGTTAAGACGCACAAGAACACAAAGAACGCTAAAAAAAGAAAAGCTGCTTAATATAGAGAGAACGAATGAAAGATTTGAAAGTTGAACAGAAGTTTCATGACTCGAAAGTTCACTTATTCGTAGAAGATGAGGGCGAGAGTTTTTTTAAGATTCCACCGAAAAAAGCCATAAAAAACGATGTATGGCTTAAACATTTTCCCGAAATATTGGGCGATTTGACCGGAAAATCCGTTTTGGATTGTGGTTGCGGGACCGGGGCTATCAGCGCGGCTTTAAGTCAGAACGGCGCTAAAGTGACGGCGTTTGATTTGTCCAATGGAATGCTGAAAGTTGCCCAGAAAAGGGCATCAAGCTGGAAACTTAATATTCCGGTTGTTGAATCTGCTTTTGAAAACCTGCCTTTTAAGGATAATAGTTTTGATTTTGTAGTCGGATCTATGATTCTTCATCATACCGAACTTGAAAAAACAGTTAGCGAAATAAAAAGAGTACTAAAAAAAAACGGAAGAATATTGTTTTTAGAGACACAGTTAAGAAATGTGTTTTTACGGACGTTGGTAGAATCTCCGATTTATAAGATTAGATTTTTACGACACGGTTCGCCTTGTGAGAAGCCATTAACGTTGAAGTCCTTAAAATATATAAAATCGGCATTTACGGGTGTCAGGTTTCACTACTTTTCGTTTATTTTTTTACAACTTATAGGGAGTATTATTGCAAGGCCTTTGAGGAAAACAATACTGGAAAAAATCGTTCTTTCGTTTTTTGTTGTCCCGGATGGGTTTGTTGGTAAATATTTGCCGGCATTGAGGAAATATAGTTACTGGGTTATGGTGGAAGGGGAGAAGAGGAAATGAGGATTTTGGAATGTGGATTGCGCCTGCCTGCCGGTAGGCAGGGATTTTGGATTGGGGATTTGGCACGAAGTGACACCCCGCCCTGGCGGCGGTTAGAATTTGGATTTGAAATTAAAAGATTAAAACCACAGAGCACAAAACAAAAAGTCCGGCTGAGCAGGATAACTTGGACTAATTTCCCTTGCGGAGCAAAGTCCAAGTAAACCGCAGAGTTCGCAGAGAAAAGAATGATAGACCTTCGTAATGGGGTATTCAGGAACTAGTTGTTACGGAAATAAAAATAGAAAATAGCGAAAAACCAAAGAAGCAGAAAAATAGCACAAATTGAATTTGTGCCTACAAACTACAAACCTTTATAAAAAAATTACTTACAGCGGGATATTACTACAAAGAATATTAGGAACATTTTTAGCAAATAGGTATAACAAAAATTAGTTGACAAATTAGTGCATTATGGTTTAAGTAGGATAATGCAAAAGGTAACTTGTAATTTTTGTACCCTTGGCTGTGAAACCTCTTTGAATGAAAGCGATATAGGCGTCGTAGACATTAAATATTCAAAATCCGGCGCTAATGAGGGGAGACTTTGCAGTCGCGGGAATGCACTGCCTATTTATCTCTCCGCAAACCAGCGTTTAACTTCTCCTTTGAGAAACGGACAGGAGATTAACTGGAAAGATGCATTTAATGAAATTATATCGGCATTAAAGAATTATAAAGCTTCGGAAATCGCAATCACTTATGATACGAATCTGACTATTGAAGAGTATTCACTGGTATCCGAGTTTGCAAAGATAAAAGGGATAACTAAACTGGCATCAAGTTACATTGAACCCGAACATTATTTTAATTATGTTTTGCCTGATGTTAAGATTGCGAATTTTGACGATGTAAAAGACAGCAAGACTTTCTTTATTATAGGGGATTTGTTCAGCCAGTTTCCGGTAATAGCGAAAGCCATACTTGACGTAAGATACTGCAGCAAACAAAACAGGATTTTCGTGCTGGATTCGTTTGTTACTTCTACGGCAGGTTTTGCCGATACTTTTATTAAAACGGATGTAGGTAAAGAGGCTCTTGTTCTGCTTGATATGGCTAATCTTGCTAAAGGCAAAACAGATGAATTAAAAGGCGGAATAGAACATAGCGTTTTAAGCGGGGTGTTGAATTCGTTAAACGAAAGTGAAAAAGCGGTAGTAATAGCGAGCAATTCATTTGGAAAAACTACAGACCCGATGGTATTTTCCGGGATGGCGCAGTATTTTGCTTCATCTTTGAAAGGCGATAAGAAATTTTTATGGCTTGGCGAATCGGCAAGCGTTCCCGGGAATGTTGATTTTAGCGATATATTATCGGGCATTAAAAAGAAAGAAATAAAATGTTTATTAAATTTCGGAGCGATGTCTCCTGTGTATTATCCCCAGATATGGGATTATTTAGACGAACTTGAGTTTATGGCTTCCACGGTTACGATGATGCCGGAACTTGCAAAAAATAGGCTTTCATATTTGTTTATGCCGACGACTTTGCTGACGGAAACCGGCGGTACTATAAAAACATTTTTCGATGGAGAAAAGAAAGTAATAAACGGAGTGAAACCCTTAAGCGGAACGAAATGCGTGGGAGAAATAGTGTATGCGTTAGCAGAAAATAAGATTAGCGTAGTAAGCCCGGGGAAACCCGTCATTAAGGAATTGAATTTGGAAGAAGTCTTAAGCAGGGCGGCTAATATGGTTATTCCGCAAGGGGATTACATACTTATGGGAGAAAAAACCGCATATCAGTTCAAAGGATTATTCTCCGAACCAATAGTTATAATGAATAGTCATAATGCAAAGAAATTAAAAGTAAAAGAAGGTTCAGTCGTTGAGATAAAATCTTCGGTAGGCGAAAGCGAATTCAAGGTTAATATTTCCGATAAAGTTCCTGAAAGAGTTTTACTTGTATCCACGGAATTACCGGAAGCAAGGTCATTATTTGAATTAAATATAAGTTCAGGTATTTGCGAGTTTCCACCGATTGAGGTGAGCGTATGCAAAAGAGATTAGTCGTCGATTTAGATTACTGTATCGGTTGTAAAAGCTGTAGTTCAGCCTGTAAACTGACATTCAAGGGTGAAAACAGGATTGTCGTATCGGGCGTAGAAACCGTAGCTTATTTGCCGCTTGCTTGCAGACACTGCGAAGACGCATTATGTTTGAGAGCGTGTCCTAAAGAAGCGATAAGCAAGGACAAAGAAACCGGCATAGTAAGTCGTTCAAGTTTTAAGTGCGTGGGTTGTACGAGCTGCATATACGCATGTCCTTTCGGAGTTTTGGATTCTATGCTTTTGAGACATATACCTGATAAATGTAATTTATGTAAAGGCGATGAGGATGGACCGAATTGCGTATCGAGTTGTCCTACGGGCGCATTGAAATTCTTAACGGATGAAGAAATAACGAAGGTTCAGGTTGGAAAGCAATTTGTGTCACGGTTGGCATTCTGGAGGCGTAAATGAATAAATGGGCATTAAAGAAATCGATATGGGTATTTCATTTTGCGGCGGCATCCTGTAATAATTGTGATATAGAGATACTTGATACGTTAACTCCAAGATTTGACTTAGAGAGATTCGGTATAAAATTAGTCGGTTCCATCAAGCATGCAGACGTGATGCTTGTAACGGGGTCATTAACTTTAAAAACTAAAGACAGGCTTATGAGAATTTACGAACAGATGCCGCAGCCGGGTTTAGTTGTAGCGATTGGCGGATGCGCGTGTTCCGGTGGTATGTTTGCGGATGCATATTCCGTAGTAGGACCATTTGACAAATGGGTGCCTGTTTCTGCGTATATTCCCGGTTGTCCCCCAAAGCCCGAAGCTATGATAGCAGGGATAGTAAAGTTGCTGAATACGCTTTAATAAAGGGCGAGAAGAAAATTCAGACAAGAACCACAAAAGAGAAACCACCTACCAAACAGACTGGCAGGCAGGCAAGATTACACAAGATTTCCACAAGAAAAAACAGAAAAATACAAAAAATTAGCCACGGATAAAAGACACGGATTTTCACGGATAAAAAGGGATTAAGACAGAAACCCAAATAACAAAAGGAGCAAAAAATGGAAAATAGGACAGGATTAACAGAAAAGAGAGGAAAGAGTAAACAAAGAAAAGGATTAGCCGCAGTTGATGAATTTTTCTATGTATTTTTGAATGTCTTCAGGAGTAGTACCCAAATCTTTATCGTCAAAAGATTCAAGTTGTTTTATTAATCCGTCAATGATTTTCTGACTGAAGACATTATGTTCAATGTAAATACTTTCCTGTTTTTTTAGTCTTTGCGCGGATTCTTTGCAGGAGACGGGAAGATGTTTTAGTTCATTTCGTTTTTCACTTTTGAATATGTTCTTATCAACATAAAGGTCTTGAGTTGTTTGTAAGGAAGTATCGTTCATTAAACCGTGTCTTGCAGCGACTGCAATACCTGCGAGTAAAAGGTGTATGTTCGCCGAACCGTCAGGTGAGCGGAGTTCAAACGTTTGTTTTTCCGGGCAAGCCGTTGATTTTGTCGTATCGTGTTTATTGACTTGTTTGCTCATAGAGTTTTTTAATGCCCAGCCGAGCGGAATCCTGATAAGAGCAGATCTGTTTTTTTCGCCCCAGCAGATGTATGTGGGAGCTTCCTGGTGAGGAACCAATCGCATATAAGAAATCGGGTTTGTATTCCCGAAAGCGGTAAGACTTGGAGATAATTCCAATAATCCGCCAATAATTTTTTTAGCGGCAATGCTTAGTTTTCCGTTGTTGTCGAGAGTAATATTTTTGTTGTTTTTAACGGCTTCAATATGAATATGTAAACCTGTTCCTGCATGATTGAAAGCTAATTTAGGAGCAAAGGTAATCCCGACTCCGTATTTTGCGGAGATATTTCGCATAATCCATTTGGCAATAACGATATGGTCTGCCATATCTTCAAGAGGTTCGGGGAGAAATTCAATTTCATACTGCTCAAAGCTTTTCCCGCTTAACGTTATGTTCCCGACTTCGGAATGTGCATATTTTACTTTGGCTCCGATAGATGAGATAGTGTGAAGAATTTCGTCTCTCATATCCCCGAATTTTACGAAAGGAGAGCTTTCGTGGTAGTTTTTTTGAGGGATTCCGGGAAACCGGTCGTTTTCTTTTTTGTCAAATATGATATAATATTCAAGTTCGCCGAGTGTATTAAGAGAAATCCCGGTATGCTTTTTCAGTTGTTCGTGAGCTTTTTTTACGATGTATTCGGGAGCGATATCAAGTTCTTTCCCGTTGGAATCAAAATAGGAGCATAGAATATTCAGAGTTGGCAATGAGCTAAAAGGGTTCAAAAAGGCAGTTTTGAAGCGAGGAACGACATACACGTCACTGTTAGCGGAATCTATGTATGAGAATAAACTTGACCCATCAACTCTTTCCCCATATTCCAATAATTCGTTAAGGTGAGATTCGTTATTTATGGCGAAACTAAGGGTTTTGAGTTTTCCGTCCCCGCCTACATAATTAAAATTTAACATAGGGATATTATTATCTTTTATGAATTTTATGATATCTTTTTTAGTAAATTCCTTGCGTGGTTTTTTTATAGAACAGACTAATTTATCGGCGTTTAACTGCATTTTATCCCTCCAATTTGCTTTGTCCACTAGCTAAGTCGGAATTAGATATTTAAGTAGACAGTGTTTTGTATAATAAGTATTTTAGGGGAGTTGTCAAATGATTTTTGATTAAATAGAAAATCATTATCCGGTGATAACAGACTCTAAAATCGTATTGCGCAAGATAAGGGTAAAAGAATTACTTGCCGTACGATTGATATCTATTTACTTCATCAAAATTAACTTTTTTGTCGTCTTGGAAGTGCCGGTGGAAAGGGTTAGGAAATAGACTCCTGTTTTTAGTTCTTTTGCGTTTAGTGTTGTGCTATAAGTGCCTGCCAATTTCTGTTCATTCACAAGCGTTTTTATATAATTACCTGATATGTCGTATATTATGAGTGAGACTTTTGATTTAACAGATAAGGAATACGTAATGAGTGTGGATTGAGTAAACGGGTCAGGTTGGTTTTGAAGCGTTATGGATTGTGCTTTTTTATGTATTTCCTCTATACCTGCTCCATCCCCTACTTTTATAAGATAAACATCGTAACCGCCTGCGCCGTAAGAGGAAGTTTCCCCGACGATGATATACCCGCCATCAGTGGTTTGCTGTGTACAATGTCCCCAATCGTCTTTAGTCCCACCATAGACTTTTGTCCACATAGTATCTCCCAACAGGTCTGTTTTCAGAACCCATAGGTCTTTTTGTGTCCCGGACAAGCTAATTCCTCCGGTCAGGATATACCCGCTATCCGAGGTTTGATTGACAGACTCAAGTAAATCATACTCGGTCCCACCATAAGTCTTTGTCCATAATGTATTTCCGATTGAATTTGTTTTGACAAGGTAGGCATCAGCGTAACCTGCACCGAAAGAGTAAGTTCCGCCGGCTATGATATATCCGCCATCATTAGTTTGCCGGACGGAAAATCCATAATCATCTAGAGTTGTTCCGCCATAAGTTTTAGTCCACGATGTGTCACCTGAAGCGTTTAATTTTAGAAACAAAACATTTGCGAAACCTATCCCGTAAGCAAGAGCCGTTTCTCCGGTAATAATATAGCCACCGTCAGAGGTTTGACGGACAGAATAGCCACAATCAATGCCGGTCATACCGTAAGTTTTTGTCCATAGGACGTTTCCCGACGAGTTTGTTTTTATAATATAAACAGTGCCATTAACACCATAAGAATAAGTTCCTCCGCTAATTATATAACCGCCATCTTGAGTTTGTTGAACGGATTCGCCCCAATCAGTACTGGTTCCACCGTAAGTTTTTGTCCATAGAGTATCCCCCGAAGAATTGGTTTTTATAAGGTAGACATCGCTATTTCCTGCACCGTAAGAATCAGTATATCCGGTAATTATGTAGCCATTATCAGTGGTTTGCTGTACCGAATTTCCACAATCATCCTTAATCCCGCCGTAAGCTCTTGTCCATAGCGTGTCGCCAATCGGGCTGGTCTTTATCAGGTAAACATCTTTATATCCTGCGCCATAAGAATAAGTTTCTCCTGTAATTATATATCCGCTATCAGAGGTTTGCTGGACGCAATATCCTTTATCGTTTTTGGTCCCACCGTAAGTTTTTGTCCATGTTGTTCCGGGGGCACAAATAAGCGAATTTATTTTTACAAAATACAAAACTATTCCTATTAATATTAATGTAACCGTTGAACGATTATTGAAAATACGAATCCATAGTTGACGTGGTATGAAATTTGACGAGCGGAATATAAATTGTTTTAACATTCAAACCTCCTGAATTATTTAACATCCTTATCGTTAAAGCTTACATAAATTGAATACATTGAATGAGAGTTTTTGTCAAGGGATTTTTCCAGAATGACATGGCTTAGGAAATGATTTGTGTAAATGTCCGAAGTTTGAGGTTGAAAAAATAAAAAGCAAAAAGAGAATAAAAAACGGAGAAAAATTATCTGTTATGTTTTTTGAGGAATTCGGTGATTTCGGGGAGACCACCCTGGTAGATTAGATACCCATCATAAGGTTCTCTGGTTGTGATTTCGCCTGCTATCGGGGTGAGCATCATTTTTTTTACTTTTTCCAGATTTTTTGTTTGTCCCAAAACCCACCCGAGTTTGACATAAGCTACTTCGGGAAGCATATTTGCGGCAGGAACAATTCCCATATCCATTAAATCCCTTCCGGTATCATAAACATACATCTGAACATATCCCCAGAGCGTTTGAACGGTCATATATACGGCAATACCTTTTTTGCAGGCTCTTTTTATTGGTTCATAAAGCGGTTTGTTGACGTGTCCAAGCCCGGTTCCGGCAATGATTATTCCTTTGTAATCGTGGTCGATAAGCGATTCAATGATGTCGGGTTTCATATTTGGATAATAATATACGATAGAGACTTTTTCTTCGAAAGCAGTGTTGATGGTTACTTTCTTGTCTTTCCGCCTGTGATTGTAATCGGTTTTTAACGGAGTGATTTTGTCGTTATCAACAAGCGCAAGAGGAATGTCACCGATAGTCCTGAAAGTTGACCTGTAGGAAGAGTGCATTTTTCTGACACGTGTTCCGCGGTGGAGTAAGCCGTATTCATCGCTTGTAGGGCCAAACATACAAACCATTACTTCGGCGATGTCGGATTCGGCGGCGGTTTTTGTCGCGTGCATCAAATTGAGCGCAGCATCGGAAGAAGGCCTGTCGGAGGAGCGCTGAGAACCAACCATTACTATGGGGACGGGAGAATTTTGTACCATAAAAGAAAGAATAGCGGCGGTATGGTGCATAGTATCGGTTCCGTGACCGATAACAATACCGTCAATGCCTTTTTTGATTTCTTTTCCGATGGCTTCGGCAGTACCTCTCCATTGGTCGGGACCCATATTTTCGCTAAACACGCCGTAAAGTTTTTCCGTATTCAGGTTGCAAATATCAGCGAGTTCGGGAACGGAGCCGTAAAGTTCGCCGGGAGAGAAAGCAGGTATAACGGCACCTGTTCTGTAATCGAGTCTGCTTGCGATAGTTCCGCCCGTGCCGAGAAGTTTTACATTAGGTTTTTTAGGGTCATAAGGAAATTCTTTTTCGGGAATTTTGTAAATGGCTTCTTTGTAGGACATCTCTTTAATTCGTTTTATGGTATCAACGGCAAGACCGACATTATAACCGGTACGAAGTTTTACAACGATATGTTTGTCATCTGCGGTTTCGGACCTCGGCAGGATAATTCCGATAAATTCTCCACGGGTGGAATCTATTACGACATCGCTCCAGACACGAACTTTATGTTCGATAAGGGTGTCCTTGGCTTTTCCCCGATAACCTTTATAATCGTCTGCCATAGTTATTTTTGTTTAATAAGCACGGGCAATAATTTTTTCAGTTCCGTATTTATTATTTTCCCGTCAATTGCGCCTACGAGTTTATGCATTAATTTTCCCATTAAAAATCTTTCCGTTCGTAGTTTAATGTTTTCTTTTTTCTTTGGTTTGTATAAAGTTTTTTTATGTTTTGCATAAGAATCTTTTATTTCCGATTGAAGTTGTTTGATGTTTACCGATTTGATTTTCAGGCTTTTAAAAGCTTTTTCAAAAGTAGTGCTGGGCATTTTTTCTAAAAGGACGGGGATTAATTCTTTTGCGAATTTTCTATTTTTATAAGCTTCAAACATTTTATATATTTCGGGTTGTGGTATATTATTTATATTTATGCCTTCCCTTTTCAGGTGTTTGAATTTCTGGATGATTGTGGCAGCGGTGAGGACGGGGTCTATTTTTAGATTTTTTACGATTTTATCAAAAAGGGTTGAGTATTTCGAAGTTATGAGAGGAATTATAGTATCTTGAGGAAGATTCATCTGTCTGTATCGTTTTTCTCTATCCCATGGGAATTCGGGTATACCGGACATTATTTTTTTGATTCTTTGCGGGGAGACGGATATCGGCGGGAGGTCAGTATCGGGATACATTCTATTAGGTCCCGGGAGTATTCTTTCGAAGCCGGTGGTGTTGTTTGCGAGAGCCTGTCGGGTTTCACTGGGAATACCTTCCATCGCTTCTTTTATACGGATTTCTATTTCTTTTATGGCCGTTTCGGAATCCTGTTTATCGCCCCAGACGATTATTATGGCGTCGGTTGATTGGGCGGATAGTTTGGCGGATATGGTTTTCCACTCTTTCTGGGATAAGTTTTTGTTTTTAGTTTCGGAAGATATGATATTAGGAAGGGTATTGAGACAAGCGATAACTCTTACTCTGTCGGAGATTTCGTTCTCAAAAGTCTGTTCGGGTTGAGTGGGGTAGGAGAGGATATTTTTGAATTTAGGCAAGAGCAATGCATTTACGAGAAGGTCTTTTTTGATCACTTTTTGTATGGGGTCGTAGGTTGTATTTTTTAATAAATTCGAGATGTTTAGAGTTTTTATTTTATAAGATTTTTCGGATAGTTTTCTTTTTTTGAGTTCGGCTTTAATTTCGAGAAGGGCTTTCTGACGCATAGCTTCATTGTGGACGAGTTCGGGGATAAGAGGAATTCTGGATACGCCTTTAATTTCTATACGGGTGCCGCCGGTGATGCTGACGTTTACGTCTTGTCTTGTGGCGCCGATACCCGTGCGGACTTTCCCGGTGACGCGTGTCAGGCGTCTGATAATTTGAGCTACTTCAGCGGCTTCGCGGGGATTTTTCATATCCGGGTAGGTAACGGTTTCAATAAGAGGCATACCGAGACGGTCTGTTTTGTATATCCTTAAATGCCCTTTATCGGATATTTCCCTGCAGGCATCTTCTTCAAGACCGAGCTGGCGGATTTGAATTTTTCTGTTTTTGTAGGGTATAGTGCCTTCGATCCCGACGATAGTAGTTCGTTGGAAGCCTGTCGGGATGCTTCCGTCGAGGTATTGTTTTCTTGCGATATGAAGTTCGCTAACTAGATTGCATTTAAGGAGGATTGCAATTTCGAGGGCAATATCAAGGGCTTCGTCATTGAGTGGGAACGGGGGAGTATCATCGAATTCGTAGGTGCAAGCAGTTTCGTGGTTTAATCGATAGAGAATATTCTTTTTTGTTTTGAATTCCATAAGGGCGGTTCCGTCGTAAACACCGAGTTCCGAGAGAGTAGGGCGCATATGCCTGAGAATTTCGGCATCGTATTCGTTGGTGTAGCGACCTGCGGGGCAGTGGCAGAAGAGTTTTTCTTTAGTAAAGAGTTGCTGGTGGATTTCGAGACCGCATTTGAAGCCGAGTTTTTCGTATTCCTTGTCAGTTAGTTCGCCAAATTTTTTTACCATTATTTTTTATAGATGAATAAGATTATATTGCATTTTTTTCGCAGTTGTCAAATGTTTTTTTAGGAGAGAAGGAAGAAGTGGAAAGTTAAGGGTAAATAGTAAAAAGTAGGGGGAGGAATAGAACAAAGTGGAGTGTGCGATTTTTGCCGACAGTAGGGGGTGTTCATAATATTTTTCCTCCCGGTAAAAAAGGATAAAAAGATAGGCTAGATTCCAGTATATTTTTATTCTTGACTTAATATATAGAATGTATTATGTTAAGATAATCAAATAAAAAAGAAAAAATCATCCTGTATAACAGGATATTCCGAGAAGGGGGGAAGATGAAAAGAAGTTTAGTTGCGGCATTATTAGTGATACCTGCGTTGTTGTGTGGTGAACCACCCAAAACGGCGATAAGCGGTTCATTGCCAATTACTTCAGAAGGGAAAAGTCCATTTGTTAATATAGCAAAAGAATTAATGCCAACGGTTGTAAGTATTTCGGCCGAAAAAACAGTGAACGTGAAAGATCCTATTTCTGAATTTTTTGGAGGAACACCGGATGATTTTTTAAGACAATTTATGCCGGAACTTGGACCCCGGAAAAGACGGCAGACACTTTCAGGGCTTGGTTCGGGATTTATCATATCGGAAGATGGGTATATTCTTACGAATAATCATGTAATAAGCGGGGCATCATCACTTACCGTAAAAATGATGGATGAAAAAGAATATAAAGCTAAAGTAATGGGAGGCGATCCTGTGACGGACATAGCGCTTTTAAAAATAGATGTCAAAGGACTCCCATACGCAAGATTGGGAAATTCGGATGAGATTGAAGTCGGGGATTGGGTTATGGCAATAGGAAACCCGTTCCAACTTTTTGGAACGGTTACGGTTGGAGTTGTTTCGGCAAAAGACAGACGGGATATTGGTATGGGATACGAAGACGGTGGAGGTCCAAAAATACAAGATTTTATCCAGACAGATGCAGCGATAAACCCTGGCAATTCCGGAGGTCCGCTTGTAAACCTTAAAGGAGAAGTGATAGGTATAAATGCTGCCATAAAAACAAGTGGCAGTATGACTGGTAGTGGTATAGTAGGGAATATAGGAATCGGGTTTGCAGTTCCTATAAATATGGCGCAAAAAGTAAAATCCGACTTAATACAATATAAAGAAGTAAAGAGAGGATGGTTAGGTGTTTCGTACAACGGAGGAGTAACTAGCGATCTGGCAGAAGCTTATGGATTTAAGGATACAGAAGCGGGGATACTAGTAACTTCTGTTTTTGCCGGTTCGCCTGCAGAAAAAGCCGGTATAAAAGAAGAAGATATACTTGTTGAATGGGATGGCAAAAAGATTAATTATAAAAATTTTGCAAATATAGTTATACAAACTCCACTTAACAAAAAAATAGCTGTAAAAATATTCAGGGACAAGGCATTTCAGACTGTATTTGTAACGGTTGGAGAGAAACCTGCAGAAATGAAAGAAACAGCGGAACCGCAAAGAGTGGAGAAATGGTTGGATATGGATGTTGTTTCCGTAAAGAGTCAGGAAGCAGAAAGATTAAATATTAAAGTATCTTCCGGGGTAGTCGTAGCGAATATAGATGAAGGGGCGCTTGCATATGAGGCAGGGATAAGAACGGGAGACGTAATAACAAAAATAGGAAATAAAGAAATAAAAAATCTACAGGATTATGAATCGGCGCATTCTACATACGGTAAAACTAAAGTGCCTATTGTGTTTAAATTAAAGAGGGGAGATGCTAAAGCAATAGTTGCTTTTAGCCCCAATCAGAAATAATTAAACGGAAAATTACGAATCGTTAATAGTGTATTAGTGTAATCGTTAATTGGAACAAAATAGAGCCTTAAAGATGAAAGAACAAAAAAGTTGTGGTTTTTTTCAGAGTGTTCCTAGAACCGCCCCTTTATCATATGAAGAGGAGAGAGAGTATATAAAGAAGATAAAGAAAGGGGACAAAGAAGCAAAAGATAAATTTGTAAGGTTGAAGATTAGTTCAGTTGTGAGACTTGCACATTTATACAAGGGACGGGGAGTAGACATTGAAGACCTTATGCTTGAAGGGACTATAGGACTTTTAAAAGCGTTGGAAAAATACGATTTAAGGAAAAAAGTAAGATTTATTTCGTATGCTGTGTGGTGGATAAAGCATTATATATTGAGGACGATTTATGATGGGGCAAAATCAATCAGAATTCCGATAAAGAAACAATTAGATAAATCTGCAATCAGGGGAATGGAAGAAGAATTATCAAAATTATTTGGGAGATTACCCACAACGGAAGAAATATCAAGGGCATTAGGAATTAGTGTAAAAGATGTAGAAGAGGCGATGGATTTAGCGGAATCTGCAATTTCGCTTGATACTATGATAGGCGAGAAAACGACAATAGGCGATGTTATGGGAACGGATATGGATATACTTGAGAATAATGCACTAATGTCGGTGTATATTAACGAAATCAAAGAAAACATAGATAAATTAAATAAAGTAGAAAGAACGATTATTCGTTTGAGATTTGGACTTGGAGGTGGAGCTGCTTATACATTGCAACAGGTTGGGAGTATATTAAATCTTTCTCGTGAGCGTATAAGACAGATAGAAAAACGAGCTATTATTAAGTTGAGAAGGACACTTGGATGAAAATAACGATAATCCCCCATAACACTTCAAACATAAAGACATTCAGGATTCGGAAGTTCTGGGTTGTTGTATTGGTAGTTCTTATTGTGCTTCCTATTATAAGCAGGTGCTTTTTGCCGAAAGGTTTTTTGAATTCATCTGCAATAGAAGATATGAATAATCATCTGGAGAGCAGTTTGAATGTCTGTTATGAAGAATATGGAAAAATAAGCGCATATTACAAAAATGTTTTATCTAAAGTTAATCGTATAGATAGGTTTCAAACGGTTACAAATATCTCTCGGGCAAATGAGAAAATGATTGGCATAGATGAACTCCTTGGGGAATTGAAAGATTCTAAATATATTTTGAATAAAGTTGAGCAGAAATTAACGGATGATGGAGATATTGGCGTGAGTATTCCCTGCATTTTACCGACAAATGGGTTTGTAATCCAAACTTTTGGCAAAACAAAATACATATTTACCGGGGAAGAAAGATATTCACAGGGGATAGACATTGCAGTATCGGAAGGTAGCGCAATATTCGCTACCGGTGCCGGGCGGGTTGAATATGCAGGTTTTTCTCCAAATTCGGGTTTAACAGTTCGTATTAATCATAATTATGGTTTTGAGACTACATATTCACATCTTGGATTATTGAAAGTAAGTAAAGGGCAAACAGTCAAAAGAAATCAGGTGATTGGTTATGCCGGGAAAACCGGAAAAACCGTTGGGCCAAGATTGCATTATGAAGTATGGAGAGAAGGTAGAGCTAAAAATCCTGTTGATTACATAGTGCAGGAAATTAGATATTTTTAGTTCCGCCGGAAGAAACGGGAGGAAAATGGAAGAGGATACATTGCTGATTATAAAACCGGATGCCGTATCTGCCGGAACTGATGAAAAGATACTTGAGCGGATAAAAATAGAAGGTTTTGAAGTTATTGAAATGAAATATGCAGAACTTTCATTGGAAGATGCATCAAGATTCTATGCCGTTCATTATGGGAAAGAATTTTACGACAGACTGATAAAATTTATGAGTTCGGGGAAAATTAAAGTATGTCATTTACGAAGGATGAATGCTATAAAGCATTTAAGAGGAATAGTGGGCGCTACAGACCCTAAGGATGCAGTCCCCGGAACATTAAGAAAACAATTCGGCACAAATGGGTGTGTTAATGCGGTGCATGCTTCGGATTCTGTGGCCACTGCAAAAGAAGAAATAGCATTTTTTTTCAATCCCGGTCCGCCAGAGGCGGAGATAAGCTAGAGTCCCGATAGCGGGATAGGAACCTCTAATCCGCCAGAGGCGGAAAGATCTTCCTATAATGTTTTTGACAAAACAAACTCTAACTAACAAAAAAATGAGCAATATAAAAAGAGCAGTTTTTGTAACGGTAGTAATTTGCGGCTTTCTTATGGGATTTGGCGGAGCAATGATTTACAGAATCAGTCGAAATTTACCTTCCGTGGATTTACTTGAGACTTACAGGGCATTGAGTTCAAAGGTTTATGACAGGAATAAACGTATAATTTACGAGTTTTATGAAGAAAAACGAATTCCGGTAAAACTTGAAAATATCCCCACGGAAATAATAAAAGCAACCATTTGTATGGAAGATAGAAATTTCTACAAACATCATGGTTTTGATATCGGCGGTTTTAGCAGAGCAATAATACTAAACGCTTTTCCTTCGCGGAGCGCGCAGGGCGGTTCTACAATAACACAACAGCTTGCCAAAAACTTGTTTCTGACTTTTGATAAAAGCGTTCTACGTAAAGCAAAGGAATTGATTCTGGCTATTCGTATAGAAAGGGTTTATACAAAAGATGAAATACTTGAACTTTACTTTAATCAAATTTATTACGGGAATGGAGCTTATGGCATAGAAACTGCCGCACAAACTTATTTTGGAAAACACGTAAATCAATTGAAACTTTATGAATATGCATTGTTGATAGGTTTGCCCAAATACCCGGCAAAATATAACCCATATACTAATCTTGCAAATGCTACCGGGCGCAGAAATCTTGTTATTAGCGTATTGGCACAGAGTGGAGTAATTAGTAAAGAAGAAGCGGAATTTGCAAAAAAAGTACCGATTAAAGTATTTAAACAGACTTTTGTTCGCGGAACAGGAGCATATTTTATAGAAGAAATAAGAAAATGGGTATCCGCACAATTTGGGACGGATGAACTTTATAGAGGCGGTATTTCAATATATACGACTCTGGATGGAAGTTTTCAACAAGCTGCAGACTCAGTTGTAAAAAATGGCTTAATATCAATAGGGACAAGATTTAAATCCAGAGATACTACGTTGCCTTTACAAACGGCGCTTTTAGTTATGGACCCAAATACAGGGGGAATACTGGCAGAAGTCGGAGGCAAAGAATTCGGAAAAAGTACTTTTAATCGGGCAATTCTGGGAGAAAGACAGGCGGGCTCCGCCTTTAAACCATTTGTGTGGACGGCAGCGCTTGAATCAGGATATACGCCTGCATCAGTCGTAGAAGATGCCCCAATAGCCATTAAAGACTGGGGGAATAAAACATATAGGCCCGGTAATTATGACGAGGAGTTTCTGGGGCCAATTACTCTACGTAAGGCTTTAGCGTTATCAAGAA
Organism: bacterium; assembly: GCA_028716385.1. Classification (GTDB taxonomy): domain Bacteria; phylum Hydrothermota; class UBA3073; order JACQXS01; family JAQTXJ01; genus JAQTXJ01. Next base: position 102,454 of record JAQUPX010000004.1, read on the forward strand.
ATTTAGTCTCCGTAAGGCTTATTATGGATATTGGACCGGAAAAGGTAATTAGTTATGCTCGCAGAATGGGAATAACTTCGAAATTAGACCCGGTTATTTCATTATCTTTGGGATGTAGTTCCATAAGTTTACTTGATATGGTAACTGCGTATGGAACCTTTGCCACTGGAGGAATAAGGGTTACACCGTATATGATAGAAAAAATAACTGACCTGGATGGAGCTGTTTTATATAAAAGGCCACAGTTATTTAAAGACCGTGTTTTATCTCCACAAATAGCATATCTTATGACAAGTATGCTGCAAAGCGTTGTGAATGAAGGAACAGGAATAAAAATAAGGAATTCAGGACTTGAAGGTCCCATAGCAGGAAAAACTGGGACATCCGATGAATATGGAGATACATGGTTTCTTGGATTTACCCCGGATATGGTTTGCGGTGTTTGGGTAGGTTATGATACGCCCAAAAAGATAGGTTACAAGGCTACCGGAGCTGAAGTTGCGTTACCTATCTGGATATCATTTATGAAAGAAGCCCTGAGAAATAAACAGGTGAACGATTTCCCGGTACCTTCAGGACTTGTATGGAAAGATATATGCAAGAAATGTGGTAACCTTGCAGGTCGTAGCTCAACGGCTGTCAGAACGGAAGTTTTTATTGAAGGAACTGAACCAACGGAATTTTGTAGCTGCAGGTGATTATGGAGAAAAAAGATTTAGTTATCATTGGAGCCGGACCGGCCGGACTTACGGCAGGCATTTATGCCCAAAGAGCAAAATTAAATACCGTTATCCTTGAAAAATATATAACGGGCGGGATTGCAGTAAATACCGATGTAATAGAAAATTATCCCGGTTTTAACGAGATAAGTGGGTTTGAATTGATGCAGAAAATGGAAGAACAGGCAAGAGCTATCGGCGTGAACATAGTCCCGGAAGAAGTTCAAACATTGGAAATACGAGATAACGTGAAAATTGTAAAGACATCAAAAAATGAATATGAAACGTCCGCGATAATAATTGCAACAGGGACGCATTATAAAAAATTGAATATCCCCGGGGAAGAAAAGTTTTTTGGCAGGGGAATATCCTATTGCGCTATTTGTGATGGGCCGTTGTATAAAAATAAAAATATAGCCGTCATCGGATGCGGAAATTCAGGCATACAGGAAGGGTTGTTCCTGCTTAAATTCGTCAATCATATTACGTTTGTTGAGTTTTTGCCTTTTATTGCAGCAGACAAAACTTTGCAGGAAAGAATTAAAAAACATACTAAAACAAAATTTTATCTTTCGCATAAACTTGTAAGCGTAAATGGGGATAAAGGAGTTGAGTCCATTACTATCGAAGGTGACGGGGAAGAAAAAAACATAGACGTTGCCGGTGTATTTATTTTTGCAGGTTTGACTCCTAATACCGCTTTTGTGAAGGATGTTGTGAAATTAGATAACAAAAGATATATAATGACAAACGACAATCTTGAGACTTCGGTCCCCGGTGTTTTTGCTGCAGGCGATGTCAGGGAAAAACGATTCCGTCAAGTCGTAACCGCAGCAGGTGACGGGGCGTTAGCAGCATTCTCTGCAGAACTGTATATAGAGAAAAATCAAGCGTAGCAAGGTATTCATCGGAGATGGAGTGGTTCTTGATTTTAGTATTGGGAATATTACTTACCTTTAGGGCGGGAGATGGGAAACGAAAAGAAATGTGTAGTCCGAAATAATCAGAAGTATTTAAATTACCCCGTCCTTTAGGACGGGGGGAAACGGAGTGAAAAGAACAACGGGCTTTAGCCCAAAATAATAGCAAAAATGGGATATATTAAAGTTTGGGTTTACCTTGGTTGGACGGGGTAAGTTTAAAAAAGAGTTTAAGAGAATACAATTAGGAGGGAAAATGGATTGGGGATTAAGCAATAGAATCAATAGAATATTTAATAAAGAAACAGGTCGCACTGTGATGCTTGCCGTTGACCATGGTTACTTTTTAGGCCCAATAAGCGGGTTGGAAGTTCCCTCTAAAACCGTTACTCCTTTGATTGAATATGCGGATTCCTTAATGCTTACCCGTGGAATACTCAGGACATCCGTAAAACCGGACAATAATATACCCATTGTATTAAGGGTTTCCGGAGGAACAAGCATTCTTGACGAAGATTTATCCAACGAAGGAATTACTACGTCCATTAAAGAAGCCGTGAGGCTTAACGCTTCGGCTGTGGCATTATCCATATTCGTAGGTGCTTCCAATGAAAAAGAAACGTTGTTGAATTTAGCCAAACTTGTAGATGAAGCGGAAGAATATGGCATAGCTGTCCTTGCAGTTACTGCGGTCGGGAAAAATATGGTAAGAGATGCAAGGTATTTTGGATTAGCTTGTCGTATTGCGGCTGAAATCGGTGCTCATATAGTAAAAACTTATTATTGTGAGGAATTTGAAAAAGTCATAGAAAGTTGTCCCGTTCCCATTGTTATTGCGGGAGGGAAAAAACTTCCCGAGGAAGAAGCATTCAAATTGGCATATAATGCGATTCAAAAAGGGGCAAAAGGCGTGGATATGGGAAGAAATATATTTCAATCGGAATATCCGGTCGCGGCAATGAAAACAATAAAAGCCATCGTTCATAAGGGTATAGGTTTGGAAGAAGCTTGTGCTTTGTTTAACAAACTAAAAAAGTAACCTGAAGTTAAAATCCCGTAATTAATATAATAGATTTCTGTGAAATGAAAAACATACGGATAGATGGAGTACCATCACTTCATCTAAAATATTTTTTTGCAGCCTTTTGTCTGAAAACTCAGAAGGTAAAATGAAAAAACTAAAAATAATAATATTTGCTGCCTTTATTGCAGCAACAGTAGACGCTCAACATTTGGGTTGGGAAAATTATACGGAAGGAAGGTATATTACTGCCGTTGTTAACAATGGAAATAAAATATGGGTTGGAACTTCCGGTGGATTAGTCTCTATAGACACCGCTACAAGCGCTATGGAATTCTATAATCACAGTAATTCGGGTTTGCCTTTTAATTATGTTTTGTCTCTTGCAGTGGAAGGAACAACAATATGGGTTGGAACTGCTTATAGGGGATTAGCAAAGTATGATGGCACTAACTGGACTGTATATAACACGAGTAATTCGGAATTACCGGATAACTTTATTTATGCCCTTGCAGTAGAAGGAACGACAATATGGGTTGCAACTAGGGGATTAGCAAGGTATGATGGCACTAACTGGACGGTATATAATATGAGTAATTCAGAGTTGCCCGATGATTATGTTAATACTATTGTAATAGAAGGGACAACGAAGTGGGTCGGGACAATGAATGGTGGTTTAGCAAAGTACGATGGTATAAACTGGACTGTTTACAACACAAGTAATTCAGGGTTGCCTGATAATGATGTTAAGGCTATTGCAATAGAAGGGAGTAATATCTGGATCGGTACTGATGGTGGACTTGCGAAGTTTGACGGCACAAATTGGACTGTTTATAACAAGAGTAATTCGGGTTTGCCTGCTAATAATGTTAATGTTGTTGCAATAGAAGGAACAACGATATGGGTAGGAACGTGGGATAGCGGATTGACAAAATTTGACGGCACAAATTGGACTGTTTATAACAAGAGTAATTCGGGTTTGCCCGATAATATTATTAAATCCCTTGCAATAGAAGGAACGACAAAGTGGGTCGGAACTAATGGCGGATTGGCAAAGTTTGATGGGATAAATTGGACTACTTGCAATACAAGTAATTCAGGGTTGCCGTATAACTGGATTCTTTCTCTTGCAATAGAAGGAACGACAAAGTGGATAGGAATGTGGAGTGGGGGATTAGCGAAATTTGATAGTACTAATTGGACTCCATATAATACAAGTAATTCAGGATTACCTAATAATTTTGTATGTGCCCTTGCGTTAGAAGGAACAACAATATGGGCCGGAACTGGTGGCGGATTGGCAAAGTTTGATGGCACAAATTGGACTGTGTGTAATACAAGTAATTCGGGGGTGCCTGCCGATAGTATTCTGGCTATTGCAGTAGAAGACACAATAGTGTGGGTCGGAACTACTGGCGGTTTAGCAAAGTACGATGGTGTAAACTGGACTGTTTATAACACAAGTAGTTCAGGCTTGCCGGATAATCGAGTCACTGCTCTTGAAATAGAAGGAACGACAAAGTGGGTCGGAACTGGTGGCGGATTGGCAAAGTTTGATGGAATAAACTGGACTGTTTATAATTCGAATAATTCAGGCTTGCCTTATGATGGGATTTTGTCTCTTGCAGTAGAAGGAACAACTAAATGGGTCGGCACTCAGTATAGTGGATTAGCAAAGTTTGATGGAACTAACTGGACTGTCTATAACGAGAGTGATTCAGGATTGCCCGGTAACACTGTTTATGCCATTAAAGTAGAAGGAGCAACAATTTTGGTCGGGACTAATGGCGGGTTGGCAAAGTTTGATGGCACAAACTGGACTACTTATAATATGGATAATTCAGGGTTGCCTGCTAACGCTGTCTATGCCGTTACAACAGAAGGGACAACGATATGGGTTGGAACTGGTGGTGGTGGATTAGCAAGGTATACACAGTTAGGAATACAAGAACCATTCATTCCTAATTCTGCATTCTGCAATCCGAAATTGAATGTTTCCCAAAATCCATTCCCCCGCTCAATACTTATCTCTTATTGTATACCTCCGAATTCCGAATATACGAATACACTATTAACAATTTACGATTTATCAGGGTGTTGCATAAAAACTCTTATCAACGAACCCAAACCGGCTGGCTCTCATACCGTAACTTTCAATGCAAAAGATTTATTTCCCGGTATTTATTTCGTAAAACTTTCAACAGGTAATTATAAAATAACAAAAAAACTGGTGTTAATGAGGTAATTATGAAAAAAAATCTCTTAAGTTCTCTTTCAATCCCTGTTAATGATTTTTTGTTAGTAGAAGTTATTATAAATCTCTATGTATTACTATGAGTTGCAAGCTCTCTATTTGTTCTTATTCGTGTCTTTTCTCACGGCAGAAAGGCATCCGTGAATGAAAAATTATTAGAAAATACTATGAATTTTGATAATTTACTTTCTTTCCCGAGAAAAACAAAGATGTATCTCAAGGTAAAGAATAAACTTAAAACCCCATTGGTTCTGATTTATTTTGTAACCAATAAATGTAATATGCAATGCAAACATTGTTTTTATTGGAAAAGTTTGAGCAAGGATGAAAATGCACTTAATCTGGAAGAGATTGGCAAGATTGCCGGTTCTTTGAAGTATCCGCTTTCGTCTATTTTGATTACGGGCGGAGAGCCTTTTTTGCATTCACAAATTGTCGAAATATGTAAGACTTTTTATGATAAAAACAAACCGATGAACTTCCATTTTATGACTAACGGTATGCCTTCTTCCAAAATCATTGAAACTACGGAGTCTATACTTAAAAATGTGAACAGTAATCTTCATTTCCAGATATCAATTGATGGATTGGAAGACACACACGATAAAATAAGAGGCAAGGAAGGGTGTTTTAATGAAGCAGTTAAAACGTTGAAGGAATTAAAAAAACTTTCTACAAAACATCCTAACCTAACCGTTCATATCCTTACAGTAGTATCAAAATTAAATTATAAACATTTGTTTCAGCTCTCGGAATTTACTACGGATGTTTTGAAAATCCCCATAACTTTTGAATTTGCGCGAGGGAATGAATTATTCCAAAATAATCCTTTGTTGTCAAAAAGTTATAACCCGTCTTTGCCCGATAAAACCTTACTAACTTTAGATGAAATGAAAAAAACATACAATGAAATAAAAAAGATTTATACTCTTGAGAAGTCAAAACTTTCCGTTGATTTGTCTTTTTCTTTGTTAGGGTTAAAAAAGGAAATCGAATTAGTAGAAACGAATTGTAAAATTGTTGACTGTGTAGCCGGAAACCAAATTGGCGTGCTTTATCCCGATGGAAAGGTTGCGGGTTGCGAATTGATAGAATCAAAACTTAATATAAGAGATTTTGACCTTGATTTTCATAAATTATGGCAATCAAAAAAAATGGATGATTTCAGGAAAAAAATAAAAAACTGTTATTGTATTCACGGATGTTTTTTGCAAACAAGTTTGCTTAACTCAATAAAATATGGTATCTTTTATCATCCCCACCCATAATAGTCGGGAATACGTTGGAAAATGTATAGATTCTATAACCGTAGCAGCGGGAGTTCCTCTTTGTAATTCAATCCCGAAAGACATCTTTGAAATAATAGTTATAGACGATGCTTCAACGGATGGGACTTCCGATTTTATTCGTAAAAACTATCCCGGTGTGAAGTGCTTTTGTGTCTCGGAAAGAAGCGGGGCGGCTTACGCAAGGAACCTCGGAATAGTTAATTCCTGCGGGAATATTCTTGTTTTTGTAGATGCAGACGTATGGCTGGATAAAGAATGCATTAACGAGTTCTTAACTCAAATAAATAGGTATAACATTGTATATACGGTTCCGTATTTTCCTAATGGAATTCCTATTTTTCCTATTTTTGCGGCAAAATATTATCCCGTAATTTCTGCAATTTTTATGATGAAAAGAGAAGCGCTGGGAAAGTTGGATAAATATTTCGATGAAAAATATGAAATATATAATGAAGACCTTGATTTTTTCTTAAGATGTAAGATAGCCGGATTAACGGCAAGATATACGGAAAAAGCAAAAGCATACCATTGGTTAAAAGATTCTAAAAATGCCGAATTTAGATATTATATGGATTTGCGAAATTCAATTTATGCGTATTTGAAATTTTATAAACTTGGTAAATCCATTGTCGGGTTTCCATCCATAAAAATTATTCTACAGAATATTGGTGATTTTTTATGGAATAAAAATGCTTATTCAAAATTGTATTTTGAACCTGCCTCAAGCGGATTCCTTAAAATATGGTATAAAATCAGTCCCAGGGCTAAGATTACACAAAAGACAAGATTTTATATAGTGTATATGATTTTTAAGGCTTTTATGTGGAATGTTAGAAGATTGCGTGAGATAAAAGGGGAATATTATTATTTCAAGACGTTTTTAAGTAATTTAAAACTTGCCAACGGAAATTAAATAAATATATAAGTATATTAATATAGTAGTATTTTTACGGGGAATTATTGATGACACCGAAATCATTTATTATTATAGATGTAGGCAGTACCTTCACTAAAGCGCATTTCATACGAGAAGAAACTTTTGTTACTTGTTATACAAAAACAACCGTTGAAAAGCCCGCTGAAGATGTACTAATTGGAGTTGTAAATGCTATAAAAGATATAGAAGAAAAGACAAAAAGAAAACTCTTTGATAACGGTAAACTCGTAATGCCCGAAAAGGATGGGACAGGCGTAGACCTTTTTCTTGCTACCTCAAGCGCCGGTGGAGGGCTTCAAATGGTTGTGGCAGGATTGATAAGACATATAACTGCATTTAGCGCAGAAAGAGCTGCGCTTTCATCGGGGGCTATAATTATGGACGTTATAGCAGTGAATGACGGGAGAACCGTTTATGAAAAAGTTGATGCAATAAAATCTCTGAGGCCGGATATAATCCTTTTTGCCGGTGGAGAAGACGGGGGTGCCATATCTACGGTTACGGAAATTGCCGAAATTCTAAATATGGCAAAACCAAAAGGTAAATTCATAGAAAAAATTCCGCTTGTTTACGCCGGCAATAAAGATGCAAGAGATGATATTTTGAATACATTACAGGATACTTTTGATGTCCATATAACGGAAAATGTGAGGCCTACTATAGAGCTTGAAAATCCGGTTCCTGCAAGAGAAGAGATACATCAACTATTTATGGAGCATGTGATGAAAAGAGCCCCGGGATATGAAAAATTGGAACAACTCCTCAGCGCGCCTATTGTACCTACTCCCGGAGCAATGTTTAATATGGTAAAAAGCATAGCTAAAAATTGGAACAAAAATCTTCTATGTGTAGACTTAGGGGGCGCTACAACGGACGTATTTACGGTTGTAGATAAGACTGAAAATAGGACGGTAAGTGCCAATTTGGGAATGAGTTATTCTGTTGGAAATGTGTTTTATAATGCAGGGATAGAAAATATAATGAGATGGATACCTTTTGATATTGAAGAAGATGAACTTAAAAATCGTATAGTAAACAAAATGCTTAACCCGACAAAACTTCCGGCAGACGAAACGGAAATAATGATTGAAGAAGCCATTGCAAGGGAAGCGATACGGCTTGCGCTTGTTCATCATAGAAAGTTTGCTGAAGCAAAAAGAGCGTCCGATTTAATTAGTGGTTTAGGCGCCAAACTCCAACTCCGTAAACCTCTTCCATACATTATGGCAAAACTCGGAAAAAGTAATATGGCTCCTTCTACTTTTGACATTATCATTGGCAGTGGAGGCGCTATTTCGTATGGCATTAGTAAAGAGACAGCTACTTTATTACTTATTGACGCCATACAACCAACCGGGGTTACACAAATAGCGCTTGATAATCGCTTTATGCTTCCACATCTTGGAGCGCTTGCCCAACTTTATCCCGATATCGCGTGGAATTTATTCCAAAAGTTTTGTTACGTGCCTTTAGCAACCTGTATTGCTTTTGAGGGAAAAATAAACGAAGGGGAACCTGCTTTATATATCAAAGGCAATACAAATATTAGTCTTAAAGGCGGAGAGATTTTAGAAACAGAACTTGACGGCGAATATGAAATAATTCCTGCGAAAGGAATGAAAGGCAAGCCATTTAAAAAAGAAATACACGGAAAGGTAATTATAGATGCAAGAGGAAGGCCTTTGAAATTCTCGGCTGAAAAGAATATAAGAATTCAGCAACTTAAAAAATGGAGAAAACTTTAATAAAGAAAGAACGAATCCTTTATTTTCCCGGAGAAGTTTTTGTAAACGAGGGGAAAAGTGTTGTGCCAACGACATTAATAGCCAAAACAGTTCATATATCGGCACGGCCATTTATTATAGACATAGCCTGGAATCTCCATATTTCACCGAATGAGATAAAAGAATATATGGTGAAAAAGGAAGGAGATGCCGTTAAAACAGGTGACACGCTTGCATTCTTTAAAATAAAAGATAAAATAAAATTTACAGAAGAAACATATCTGGATGATAAGACAATAGATAGAGTTTTTGGAAACAAAAGGGTTACATCCCCGGTTGATGGGATAATGGAACGGATTTCTATGGCATCAGGGCATATTATAATTCGTGAAGTCGTAGACCGTGACGTCTCTCCCAGAAGCGTAAACGTAGCAGAAGCGTTGGGTATGAAGCCCAAAGAAATAAAAAGATTTATTAAGAAAAAAATAGGTGAAAACGTTGAAAAAGATGGAAATATTGCGGAAGTCCCTATAATGGGCGGGTTCAACCTGAAAGTATGCAAATCGCCAATTTTCGGGGAAATAAAAAGTATAAACGAAGAGACGGGAGAAGTTGTAGTCCAGAGACCTCATAATAAAATGGAACTCCTGGCAATGCTTCCCGGGACGATATCAAAATTAATCCCGGGATATGGTGCAGTTATTGAGCTAACCGGATATCAGATAAACGGAGTGATTGGGTTTGGCGGGGAAAGATGTGGAAAATTGGAAACCCAAAGGAATCAATCACTTGAAGGAAAAGTTTTTGTGAGCGAAACAATCCTTTCTAAAAATGAAATAGAAGATATGAAAAAGCAGGGAATAAAAGGATTGATATTAAGCAAAATGCAAGTAAGCGATATAGAGGCTATTTTTGGAGAAGAAGTTTATTCCGGAACTACGGGAAAAATTAATAAAGGCATTACGATAGTAGTACTTGATGGGTTTGGAACTCAATCTATGGAAAAGGGAAGATTCGACTTTTTTAATTCTCTCAGGGGAAAGGATGTTTATTTAAATGGCACGACCCAGATAAGGGCAGGAGTAGTAAGACCTGAAATTATTATATCGGATTAATTAAAAACTTGCTAATTAAAATCAAGTAGATATATTCGCTAAAATGATGATATTAATAATTACTCTTTTGTATTTTAATGAACCTTTATTTTTAGAGAAGGAGTCATTCCTTCGAGGAAGTATTTCAAAACAAACCGTTAATGCAGAATTTAAATTAGCGGATAGCATTTCGGGATACGACGTAATAAATTATGATATCCGGCTTGAAATCAGTTTTCCGGGAAAGCAAATAACAAAAGGATGGACAGAAATAACGGCTGTAGCAACCGACAATATAGATACGGCACAATTCAACTTTGTCGGGTTGAATATTGACAGCGTTGTGGTTAATGGAATAGGCACTAATTATACCAGAACTGATAGCGGACTAAATAAATTATTGAATGTCGATTTAGGAACTACCATTATGACGGGCGATACTTTTGTAATCGGGATTGGCTATAATGGGACACCTTCAGAAGGATTGTATTATAGCACGGTTAATGCCGGAATTGCCTATACAATGAGCGTTATATGGCCTGTGCCCGTAGGCGCAAGATACTGGTTCCCTTGTAATGATGTTTTTACGGATAAGGCGACTTCTTCTATCTCAATAACTGTGCCTTTAGGCTATGACGTTGTAGCAAACGGGGTGTTGGAAAAAGTTGATACTATAAGCACAAACTGTAAATATAAATGGGTGGAAAGTTATTCAATCCCTACCTGGTATTTAGCATTTTCTATTTCTAAGTATGTTATCCTGCGTGACACTTTTAGTTATAAAGGGGATACTATGCCTGTTGCTAATTTTGTATTCCGTTCTGATTCTGCGAGTGCAGTAACCGCATTTTCTAATGTTACGGATATGCTTACTTTTTTTTCGGATACATTTGGAGACGGGTATCCTTTTTTTAATGAAAAATACGGATTTGTTCGGTTACCGGATTTAAAATGGGCAATGGAATATCCGACAAACGTATTCTTTGCGCTTACAATACCTAATAACCATACCCGTGAGATGACAATTGCGCACGAAACGTCTCATCAATGGTGGGGTGGCTCAATTACCCCGATTAGCACTAAAGATATTTGGTTAAATGAGGGGTTTGCTACTTACAGCGAAGCATTGTATTCAAATCATTGGCAGAGCGGTTTATCTTATAAAAATTATATGAAATTGCAAATTATGGATACTTTTCTTGTGCAAGAGAATTCCCCCCTGGGACATCCTTTTTCTATATATGCTCCATCAGATAATTGTTTATGGACACCAACAACTTATGAAAAAGGTGCGTCAGTACTTCATATGTTAAGACATATAACCGGGGATAGTTTATTTTTTGCAATCTTGAAAAATTATTATGCTACTTATAAGTATAAAACTGCAAGCACGGCAGATTTTCAAAATATTGTCGAAGGTATGTACGGCAAAGATTTGGATTGGTTTTTTGACGAGTGGATATATAAAGCCGGACATCCAAGTTATGAATATGCATTCTGGTATGATTCGCTTGCCGTGGATAGTTTTAATTTGCATATACTTGTGAAACAGGTTCAATCCCATAACTATAATGTGCCTTCGTTTAAGATGCCGATAGATATAAAAGTAAATAATCTTACCGGGGACACTGTAAGTTTAGTAATAGAAGATTCGTTGGATTCTCAGAAATTCAATTTGCTTTTGAATATAAAACCCGTGAATATCAGTTTTGACCCTGATAATTGGATTCTGAAAACAAAGAAATTAATTGGTATTGAAGAAAGCGTAAATCCACAATCCAAAATCCCAAATCTACAATTGGCAATATATCCAAATCCGTTTATTCAGAAAACCGTTATTAGTTATTCGGCAGTCGTTAATAGCACACCGAATAATTCGCATAAGGCAGAATTATCAATATATGATTTAACCGGCAGAGTCGTTAAATCTTTTTTAATAACTAATACCCCAATAACAATTAACAAAATCACCTGGGATGGTAGGAACAATGCCGGGGAAAAGGTAGGAAGTGGAATATATTTCTGTGAATTAAAAGACGGGAATCAGAAAAAGATAAAGAAGATAAACTTAATTAAATAGAGGAGTGATATGAAAGCGTTAATAAAAGAGTTTAAGGATTTCTTAAATGAATATAAAGTTGTGCCGTTAGCGATTGCTTTTATTATAAGTGTAGCTGCAACAAATGTTATTCAGTCAATTGTAAATAACCTGATAATGCCATTAATTACTCCTTTTATCCCGGGCGGGGCATGGCAGAAAGCAACTTTTTCAATGGGGCCGATTGTTATAGCTTGGGGAGCGCTTTTGGGGTCGATTATAAATTTTTTGATAATTGCATTTGTGGTATTTATGATTGCAAAATATGTTTTTAAAGAAGAAAAAGTTACCAAGAAATAATTTTTTCAAAGGGAAAGATTAACTGAATGGAACCACACGATTTCACACGATTAACACACGAAAAGAAAAACAGAGTATAGAATACAGAAAAAAAAGTGAATAATATATAAGAAAAAAGAGGAGAAAGATTTCTTATATGGAACCACAAAAACAGATACAAACAAAAGAAGAGAAATTAGCCACGGATAACAGACACGGATTTTCACGGATTAATTTTCACCGCAGAGACGCAGAGAACGCAAAGAGTAAGTTTAGCAATGGAGATAAAAAACTATTCAGAAATTAACAAAAATTGACGAAGCGCAATTAATAAATTACTTAAAAGCTACGAAATTACAAGTAGGTATTTTATTGAATTTTGGCAGTGAAAGTTTAGAGATAAAAAGAAGAGTCTTGTGAGCCAGCGGGACATTGTGTTTAATCTTGTGAAAATCGCGTGGAATCTCGTGGTTACTATTTTGTGGTGAATCTCTTCTTTTATTTTCGTGGTTTTTTCTTAGGAAGGGACAGATTTTTTATAGCCTGGACGACTTCGAGGATTATCCAGTCCGGGGTAGAAGTTCCCGCGGTTACGCCTACGGACAATTTATTTTTGAACCATTGTTTTTTTATTTCGGATTTAGTTTCTATCTGGTAAGCTTCACACCCCTGGCTGCGGGCAAGTTCAGCTAATCTTTTTGTATTGGCTGAATTTTTTCCTCCTACGATTATCATTAGTTTAACTTTTTTAGCCAATTCCAGTGTTTCTTGTTGGCGTGAGATAACGGCCCTGCAAATCGTATTATATACGCGGACTTCTTCTGCTTTGGATAAAAGTTTCCCTACCATTTCTGCGAATATTTCAGGAGAAAGAGTCGTTTGAGAAACGATACCAAGTTTTTGAACTCTGGGTAATTTGGCAATGGCTTTTAGGTCATTTATGACTGTGGCTCTGAAATTTGTATGTCCGATAATTCCCTGGACTTCAGGATGTTCTGCCGCACCAATTACTACAACGTTGTATCCTTCGTTGCACAATCTTTTTGCGTACTCCTGTGCTTTTTGAACGAAAGGACAGGTAGCATCTATTATTTCAAACCCCATTTTTTTTGCTTTTGGTATAAATTCCGGGCTTACCCCGTGTGAGCGAATGATTAACTTCCCGGGTTTTATACCTTTGAGGCTGTCTAACGGGCTTACTCCGGTTTTTTCAAGTTGCGCGACGACCTGGGGATTATGTATTATGTGTCCCCATGTATAAGCAGGTGTTTTATTGTTTTTTATCGTATGATATGCCATATCTATGGAACGTTTGACTCCAAAACAAAATCCGTAGTTAGGTATAAGAAAAATTCTCATTTATTTTTTTAACTCCATTGCCATTTCTTCAATACGGGATTTTAATTCCCGTGTTATCATTTTACGGGCTTCTTTTGAATTTTTAAATTGGCGATAAAAATCGGTGGGAATTGGTTTCCCGAGTTTTATCAGCACTCTGGTTTTTCTCAGCATCTGAGTAATGAGAGGCGTATTCGTGTTGACGACGAGAACCGGGATTATGGGAACATTGAATTGAAAAGCCATCCAGGCTACTCCTTCATTGAATTCGTTCAAATGCCCTACTTTACTTCTTGTGCCTTCCGGGAACATTATTATCGCAAATTTTTTACGCAATACCTCTTTAGTATAGTCGAATGTGGTTTTTTCCGGTTTTTCTATATTAATAGGATAAGCATTAAACGCTTTCATTATAAAAGTGGCAAACTTACTGGAAAAAAACACCGAAGTTTTCGACAAGAAGTAGCATTCACGGTTCCATGCGGCAGTTCCGACCAATGGAGGGTCAAAATTTGACAGGTGGTTTGGAGCAATAATCAGACCTACGTTTTCAAGAATATTTTCCCTGCCTTCTACTTGAAATCCAAATAATATCGTCCACATATAGTTAATAACTTTTGTGCCTATGCGATATCGTAATTTCATCATCTGTTTTTAGCTTGTAGCTCTTAATTCCAAATTTCTTTCAGTCTTTTCATTCTGTTAATCTGTTAACTCCGCAATCCGCAATCTTCTCTTCTGTTAATCTGTTAACTCCGCAATCCGCAATCCAAAATCTAAAATATAGACTTAGTTATTTCTATTATTTTCGTTGCTTGCTCTTCTATGCTAAGGTTTGTAGTGTCTATAACTATGGCGCCATCCGGTATTTTCAGGGGGGAATGTTTTCTTGTGCTGTCCTGTGTATCTCTGGATTTTATACTTTCTATAATGGATTCGAAACTTTCGGATATTCCTTTTTCCGATAATTCTTTTTGTCTTCTTTTTGCTCTTGTTTCAACGTTTGCGTCCATATATATTTTTATTTCTGCATTCGGGAATACTACGGTTCCCATATCTCTGCCTTCGCAAACGATTGATTGATTTTGGGCTATTTTGCGTTGTAGTTTGACCATATTTTCACGGACTCCTTTGTATGTGGAGCATAGGGATGCAAGTTTCCCGATTTCTTCCGTTCTTATTTGAGAGGAAACATCTTCATCATTCAGGAGTATTTTTGTATCTACGAAACGAATATTAAGTTCAGGAACTAATTTTTCTACTTCTTGTTCGTTTGAAGGGGAAATGTTATTTTTCAGGACTGCGACAGCAACGACTCTGTAAGTAGCGCCTGTATCAAGGTATTTAAATCCGAGTTTTTGGGCGACAAGTTTTGCAGTAGTGGATTTTCCGCTTCCGGCAGGACCGTCAATTGTAATTACCATAATGTAGTATTCTTATTGAATAATTGACAAAAAGTCAAGCCTTAAATTTTGATTCTACTTCTTGTCTGCCATAGGTAAGCAATCTCTATAAGTATTATTACAAAATCAGAAACAGATGCAAACCTAAAGGTTTGCCCTACCAAAAAGAAACAGTCCATTCTTTTTTTAACTTTTCTGTATAATCTGTTTTTCGTGTAAATTCGTGTTTATTCGCGGATATAATTATTTTCTTATCCGTTTTTCGTTGCTTTTCAACTCTATGGCTTTCCGTTATATGTTTTTTATCCGTGTGAATCCCTGCCTGCCGGCAGGCAGGCGTGGCAAAATTTATTTCAGTGCTTCTTTTTTTTTGTTTTTCGTTTTAATCGTGTGAAAATCTTGTGCAATCGTGCCTGTCCGCCAGTTTGTTTGGAGGATGGTTTCAATCCGTTGCTTCCCTTAACGTTAAGAATCGCCTTAAGAATCATATTCAGTTCTTTATTCTTTAGGTTAGGTCTTATTGGTATATTGAAAACATTTTTATATACTTTCTCGGAATAAGGGCAAGAAGACTTTAATCCTGCATTACTCAAATGTAAAGGGGCATACATTTCTTCGGGTTCTATACCCATTTTATGAAAACAGCTCTTTAATTCTGAACATTCATTTGCATCTTCAAATATTAGAGATAACTTGGTATAAACATTATTCATATCTTCCTGTAAATTGAATTTTAGCCCCGTTTTTTTAAGTTCTTTTATTATTTTTTCGGCATTGCTTCGCCTTTTCTGTAAGATATTTTCTAACCTGTTTATTTGTATTAGCAATAACTTCGCATCTAACGGATGCATTTTATTGTATTTATAAGAACTCATTATATTTCTAGTTTCAAACTCAATATCCTTTTTCAAAAAATATTTAGATACTACATTTTCAAATCTTTTCTTTACCGTATCAGTGTTTTCGTCGCCTAAATTCTTTGCTTCATCCGGGATTTCTTTTTCAAAAACGTTAGAGACTAAAAAACCTCCTGCCGTAGCCATAAGGTTTTTCCCCATCCCGAATGAGAAAATCGCCATATCGTATTGTGTTCCCCAAAAACCTGTAGAATTTCTACCTCCTAGAGCCTGGCATACATCCTCAATAATAATTATGTTTTTTTCTTTTGCCATTTTTGCCAGATTTTCTATTTCTGCTTTGCACCCGGATAAATGGGGGACAAGTACTGCCAAAACTTCTGTGGTTAAATAATCTTTTGCCGTGGAAGGTGTTATATTCAAATCTTTTCCTACATCCACTAAAACAGGAGTAAGTCCCGTTTTTATTATAGGGTCAAAAGTGCCTTTGCATCCATAAGTAGGGATTACAACTTTGTTTCTTTCGGGATATTTGTTCTTTAAAACTCTTAGAGCCAGTTCAAAGGCAGTTCTACCGCTGCTCGTAGGGATAATCGTCCCTTTTATGTTTAATTTATTTCTGAACTTTTTTGTTAATATTTCTATAGAGTTATTGTCTCCCACATCTCTATAAAAAGTCCCGCCAAAAAACTCTTTTATCCCCCAGTATGGTTTGATAAACGTTACTTTAGGGAAAGATGGTGTAGTTGCGTTACTACTCATATCTTATTCACAACTACAGCCGTTCCGGAAGTTTCGTCTCTGCCAGGTGAAATATCTGCCAGCAGACCAAAAATACGAGGATAGAAATTGTGGACATAACCCAGAAACCTACCGGGTCTTTTATATAACCATAGGCTATTAAATCTCTTGGAGCTACAATTAACGGACTTAACGGGTTAAACTTATAAAGCGTAGCAAATCTCATCGGAACAGGATACAAAACTGGTGTTAAAAACATCAGGAATGTTATAAAGATAGATACTATATTTGCAGTATCCCTCACTATGGTATTAATAATAGACAAGAGCATTCCTAATCCTAATGTTAAAAATATAAGCGGGATAAGCGCAAACGGGAACAACAATATTCCCCAACTCGGCACAAACTTAAATACTATAAAAAATAAAATAATCAGGCAAAATCTTACAAGAAAATCAAATATCACCTGTCCCATAGCTGAAAAAACTAAAGCTTCACGCGGGAAATTTATCTTCGAAATCATACTTCCTGCAGCTAAAATAGAATGAGAACCTATCATTACTCCACCTGCAAACAACTGCCAGACTGATAAACCTATCAATGCAAATAAAGGATACGGGATATCCGTATACCCAATGTTCAAAATCCCTGCTTTGTTCAATAATATAAACGTCCCGATTGCAACAAAAGGATTTATCAGCACCCAGAAATACCCGAAAAGAGATTGCTTGTATCTACTTATTAAGTCCCGTATGAATAACCGAACTATAAGTTCCCGGCTTCTTAGTAACTCCCGAAACATCTCTTTCCATACTCCAAAGCCTTTTTTTTCGGCTTTATCTGAAGTGTAAACAACATAAGAAGGTTGATTCATAATTAAATCAAAAAATTTTCTGCCACAAAAGCACTAATGCACGAAATTTCACTAAAGACATAATACGATTTTATAATTTTTAGTGGTTTTGTGACTTTGTGGCATTATTATTTTTTCTCTATCTCAGAAATGCTTAATTTTTCAATGGATTCTTTACCCGTCCGCGTTATCCATTATTCTATGTAGTTTTATATGTTCCAAAATAAGAATTTCTAGTCCGCCCAAGGCGGAAAGGGCTTCTTATAAGGCGGCGAGCGGATTCGAACCGCTGCATAGTAGTTTTGCAGACTACTGCCTTACCGCTTGGCTACACCGCCATATAACTCTTTACTATGCGTATCCTAATGTAATTGGTCTTCTTGTCAATCGTTTTTTACACCATAAACTGACTAAAAAACACTTTTTTTATAAAAACTTATTGACAAATATGTTTATTTGTATATTTTCTAACCATAATCTTGGTGGTTATATTCTGAGGGACACACCCGTTCCCATTTCGAATACGGTCGTTAAGCCTCAGAAGCTGATGGTACTATCCTGGTGACGGGACGGAAGAGTAAGTACCGCCAGGGTTTTTTTATTTTAAACCCTCCCAAAGATAAAAAATGTTTCCAAAACAAGAATTATATTGCAAAAACCATAGCAAGTGATATATAGA
The DNA here is from genome assembly GCA_028716385.1 of bacterium. Classification (GTDB taxonomy): domain Bacteria; phylum Hydrothermota; class UBA3073; order JACQXS01; family JAQTXJ01; genus JAQTXJ01. The sequence goes on from JAQUPX010000004.1 coordinate 120,660, forward strand.
AAAATAGTGTAAATAATAACCTGATATGCTGAATTAAAAGAATAAATATGAATAAAGAAAAAACGTGGGCTATTCGTGGAGAATTTCTGTCTGTCTTTTCTCTGATGTTCTGGTGTGCTGATGTCCTGCCTACTGATTTGCTGATAACCTGATATGCTGAATTAAAAGAATAAATATGAATAAAGAAAAAACGTGGGCTATTCGTGGAGAATTTCTGTCTGTCTTTTCTCTGATGTTCTGGTGTGCTGATGTCCTGCCTACTGATTTGCTGATAACCTGATATGCTGAATTAAAAGAATATGAGTGAAAAACTAACTATACCATCTAAACTTCAGAATACGGATATCGTTGTAAGAGTGGATGGCGTCGGCAAGAAGTTCTGCAAGAGCTTAAAGAACTCAATGTTGTATGGGGCGGGAGATATTATAAAGTCAAGTTTTGGTATGAACACGAATCCCGACAAATTACGAAAAGATGAGTTTTGGGCGCTGGATGATGTTTCTTTTGAATTGAAAAAGGGCGAAGCGCTTGGAATTATAGGTCCGAATGGCTCGGGCAAGACTACGTTGTTAAAAATGTTGAATGGGATATTTATGCCGGACAAGGGAAAGATAGAGATGAAAGGGAAAGTGGGAGCGCTTATAGAGCTTGGGGCAGGGTTTCATTCAATGTTAACGGGAAGGGAAAACATATATATTAATGGGGCGATATTAGGAATGAGTAAGAAGGAAATAAATGAGAAGTTTGATTCCATAGTAGAATTTGCGGATATAGGAGATTTTCTTGATGCGCCCGTAAAACATTACTCTTCAGGAATGTTTGTAAGATTAGGTTTTGCGATAGCGATTCACAGCGAACCTGATGTTTTATTAATAGATGAAATATTAGCGGTTGGGGATAATGATTTCCAAATAAAGTGTTGTCAGAAAATGTATCAACTTAGACAAAAAGGAATTTCTATTATTCTTGTATCTCATTATGAATATGCTATTCGTAATAGGACTACAAATTGTTTGTATTTAAAGAATGGAAAATCGAAGTTTTTAGGACACTCAGAAGAGGCTATAAGCGTTTATATAAAAGAAACTCTTGAAGATCGGGCAAAAAAAAATATAATAGAAGATAAAGGAGGAACAAATAGATTACAATCAGCTAAGAAAGCAGAGTTAATTTCTCTTAAATTTTTTGATAAGGATTGGAACGAGATATCTTTCATTGAATCAGGTCAAGAAATAAATATTACAATAGAATGTTTAATAAAAGAAGAATTAGAAAATACTATAGTAGGAGTTAATTTTTATGATGAGAATAACTTTGTATATTGTATAAATAGTTATTATGAAAAAGCGAATATTGAAAAATATTTGCAAGGGAAGATAAAAGCCAAAATCAATATACCCCGGTTTCATCTACCTGTTAACAATTATTTATGCTCTATAATTATTGCGGAAGGAAATGTAGATAATTTGATAGATTGGCAGAACATAGCTTATAAATTAGTAGTAGGTAGAGCAAAAGATTCATGGGGGTCTATAAAATTAGAAACAAAATGGGAAGTAGAAAGATTATAAAAGTAAACAATTTTGTGAAACATATAATAATAGAACTATAATAGATATATTTATAAATATGGATATAGAAAAAAATTGTTTGTGTAATTTTCAATGGGATATTTCCCCAAAAATCAATAATGGCAGAATCTCACAGGAATGGAAGAAGTTTATTTTAGAAATGATTACGGAAGAACCATGTAATCATTTCTATTTAAGAACCGCTTATCAAATACTTGATTTAATTGATGAACCGTTGGTTGGCAAAAAAATATTAGATGCAGGATGCACTCCTGTAGTCTCTCTCCTTTTTGCATTTTTGGGAGCCGAAGTAACTATGCTTGATATTAGTAAAGGAGAAATGAAGAGAGCTTATGATTTAGCTAGAAGTTTAGGCATACAAAACCGGATTAATTTTATTACTGCAGATATATTTCATCTGCCATTTAATAAAGTTTTTGACATTACTTTGAATAATGGGGTAATAGAACATTTTGATAATCTTGTAGATGTGATTCAATGTATGAAGACAAGTGTTCATACAAATGGAAAGATTTGTTTATTAGTGCCAAATAAATGGACGTTTCATACATTCTTATTTAGACCTCTTGCTAGGCATAGGAGGAATTATTATTGGGATTATATGGGGAGGGAAAAATCATATACTCCATATCAACTTGGTTGCCTTATGAATAGGGCAGGATTAAGAGTAAAAAAAACAAATACTGCAAATTTAAGAAGAAATTTTATAGATGATTATTTAATTCTAAAGTTTAATTTGAATAAATCAAAAAATAAAAAATTACTTTTTAATTTGATAAATAAAATGGATATGCTTGAAAACAATTCTTCTTTCCCGAAGTATTTTGGTTTTATGACTGGTGCAATAGGAATTCTGCAATGATTGTATAGAAATAATACACAAAATATATAGGTTTTTAAATTAGATAGAAACAAATACTTTTAAACGAAAAATTGAATATATTAATAGTTTCTAACTTATATCCCCCTTATTACATCGGCGGATATGAATTGGTATGCAAAGATATTGTAGATTCCCTTAAAAGTAAAGGTCATAACGTAAATGTTTTAACTAGTATGTATGGAGTAGAGACAGACAAGACAGACAAGAATGTCTGTCCTACCACTGCAGAAAATAAGACAGACAAGAACCCTGCGAGGCGGGACTGTAGTGTCTCCTCCAAATCCGCCTCAGGCGGAGCGGACAAGTGTCCTACCACTAATGGCAATATTTACAGGGAACTTACACATTATTTCGACTATCAAAAAAAAGCAATATCTTTCAAGGAGACGCTAACTAGAGAAACCAGTGATAACGGGATACTAAAGAAACTCGTTTATGAACTCCACCCGGATATTTTATTTCTTTTTAATATGGGCGCGTTAACTAAATCCTTATTGAAAACTATGGAATCTTTTGATATTCCCGTTGTATATGATATTTCGGATTACTGGATGGCGGGCGATAAAATGGTTGATAACTGGCTTAATTACTGGCAGTCTCCCGTAAAAAATAAGTTAGCTTTTTTTATAAAAATGAAGTTCCTTGGATTGATTACACAACCTGAACTAAAAGAATATTTCAAGTCAATGTTTTCCGTAGATTTATACAGCCTGAATTTTAATTATACGTATTTTACAAGCAAATTTCTTAAGTTCCAGTATGGTGAATTCGGATTTCCTTGCAGTTCTGCTCCTGTGTTTTATCGCGGGATTGATACGAAAAAGTTTTTGAAATCACAAAATAACGGTTCAAAAGAACCATTAAAACTTTTATACTCAGGGGGATTACATCCTGATAAAGGACCGCATACTGCCATTGAAGCGGTTAATATCCTGACAAAAAAAGGATATAAACTCACATTATCAATTGCAGGTGGAGTAAGGGATAAGGAATATGTCGATTCTCTTTATAAAACCGTTGAGCAACAGGAACTGCCCGTTAAATTTTTAGGGCTTGTTCCTTGCGAAGAAATGCCAAAAATTTATGCAAAACATAATGTTTTACTTTTTACTACAATCAAAGACGAACCATTTTCTCTTACCATTCTTGAAGCAATGAGCAGCGCTCTTGCCGTTGTATCAACATCTACAGGGGGAAGCGCAGAAATATTAAAAGATAAAGAAAACTCGCTCGTATTTAAGCAGGATAATGCGGAAGATTTGGCAGAAAAAATAGAACTGCTCATTAAAAATCCCGATTTAATAAAGAAGTTTGGGGAAAACGGTGCGGAGTGTGTGAGAGGGAGTTTTGGGTTTGAGAAAATGCTTAACGAAATTGAGCAATATTTGGTTTGGGCAGCTAAGGATTATAAAACAGGAAAAAACTTATAACTAATGAAACTACTTATACAGAATGGAACCACAAAACAGATACAAACAAAAGAAGAGAAATTGGCCACGGATAACAGACACGCCTGCCTGCCGGCAAGGCAGGGATTTCCACGGATTAACAAAAAACAAAACAAAAAGATTATAACAAAAAGAGTTTATGAGATTACAGATAGAAAAGAAAAACCAGAAAGAATTGTTACTACGGATAACAGACACGCCTGCCTGCCGGTAGGCAGGGATAGAAGAGAAAAGGAGTTTTAACAGGGATTTGAAGAGACTAGTACGAGATTGAAAATAAAAAAAAGCGAAAATTATATTGTAAAAACACATAGTGAGGCATATATATGAAAAATATGAAAGAAGAGTAACTAATTATTTAGTATAATCCGTGTGTATTCCGCCTGAGGCGGACTAATTTTCTGTTGCTATAATTAAAAGAATGAAAATACTCGTCATATCCAATTTTTACCCGCCTTATTCGTTTGGAGGGTATGAAGTATTATGCCAAATGATTATTAAGTTTCTTGAATCAAAAGGATATGGTGTGCAAGTTTTAACAAGTAATTATGGAGTAAAAGAAAGTTGTTCAGAGGACACTATTCATCGGTTACTTTCATATAGATTCAAGGCTCCTGAAAGTCCCGTCTCATTAAAAGAGACTATAAAAAGGGATATCGGGGACAATCTTTCTCTTAAACGGATAATTTCCGATTTTAATCCGGATTTATTGTATGTGTTTGATATGGCTGGATTGAGTAAATCCTTATTGCTAACTATGCAAGAATTAGATATACCTAGTGTATATCATTTTTCCGGAGGCTGGTTTGCATTTGACTGGATGATTGATAACTGGTTAGTTTATTGGAAATATAACAATCCTAAAAACAGACTTTTATTGTATATGAAGCAAAAGTTTTTGGGCTTAATTACAAAAGATTTCTGTGAAAAGTATGCTAAGAAAATTACTTCTATAGATTCTAAAAACATAAGGATAACATATGCCGTATTTGGCAGTGATTTCCTTAGAATTCAATATAAACAATACTGCAAAGATAATTTTCTCTGGGATAAATCTGCCATACTTTACGATGGTATCGTAGATATGAAACAATTTCAAAAAAGGGCACAAACACTTAATAAAGATAAATTTTTAAGACTATTATATGTTGGCAGAGTAGCTAAATATAAAGGCGTTCATACGGCAGTTTATGCAGTTGCAAAATTAATTCAAATGAAATATAATGTAAGTTTGTCTATAGCAGGACCTTTAATAGATAAGGAATACGGGGAAGAACTTCATAAGGTTGTAAGAGAACAAAATTTGCCTGTTAGTTTTTTAGGGCAGGTAGATTATAACGTTATACAAAATGTTTATTCCCGGCACGATATTTTAATTTTTCCGAGTATAGTTGAAGAGACTTTTGGTCGAGTCCCTATTGAAGCAATGGCAAGTGATTTGGTGGTATTAGCCACAGGAACGGGTGGAAGCAAGGAATTTCTTAAAGATGGGGAGAATTGTCTTTTATTTAAGCCGGATAATCCCGATGATTTAGCAGAGAAAATAGAGGTGCTCATTAAAAGTCCTGATTTGTGCGATAAACTGAGAGCAAACGGAATGAAGTTTGTAAAAGAAAACTTTGACATTGAAATAATGGGGAGTAGGATTGAGGAGTACTTGAAAACAGTGGTAAATAACTGTCCAGCGGAGCTGGATAGGAATCTCTAAGGACTTCGTCCAAGAGCTTCTTATAATAAGTGGTAATTGATTGTAACAAATAGTATACCAGGGAATCAGAATATCAGTGAGCAGAAAATCAGAATATCAGAGAATCAGATTAGAAGATTACAGATAGAAAAGAAAAACCAGAAAGAATTGTGGCCACGGATAACAGACACGCCTGCCTGCCGGCAGGGATGCACACGGAAAGCAGAAAGTTGGATATTAAAATAGAAAGAAGAAAGAAACAATGGATTCCTGCTTTCGCAGGAATGACAAAACAAGGAATAGAAAAAAATGTGGGTTAAAAAATACTTAATACCTTTTATTATTTTTTGTGGGCTTACGGCAATAATGACATACCCGTTGGTTATACGGATGCATAATTCTGTAGTAGTAGGATTGAATGACCCTTTGTTCTGCGCATGGACTTTAGCGTGGGACCATCATAAATTGATTTCCGGGTTATATAATTTCTGGGATGCTAATATATTCTATCCGTTCACAAATACTCTGGCATACTCAGAACATATAATTGGACTTGCGGTAATTACCTTACCCGTTACGTTGATTTTTAAGAACCCGGTCTTAAGTTATAATTCTATCCTTATATTATCATTTATATTATCAGGTTTTGGTATGTATCTTTTAGTCCTGTATCTGACCAAAAATAAATATGCGGGTATGTTATCCGGTATTATATTTACATTTTCTCAATTTCACTTTGCCCAAATTATTCACCTTCATATAATGAGTTTTCAGTGGATACCCTTTGCTTTGCTTTATCTTCATAAGTTTTTTGATACCCGTAAATACAAACATTTACTCCTATTTGCTTTATTCTTTGTTCTGCAGTGCTTGTGTTGTAGTCAATATGGGGTTTTCCTTGCAGTGTTCGTTCTTTTATTCATAGGACTATTTTTATTTTCCAAGCAAAGATTTAAAAGCTTGAAATTATGGTTACAATTAGGATTAGCCGGTATTGTAATTATATCTACTTTATTGCCATTTTCTTACCCGTATTTGAAATTACAAAAAGAAACCGGTGCTTCTAGGGATTTATGGGAAATAGAATATCACTCTGCCGATGTTTTGAGTTATATATTAACTAATTCAAATAGTATATTATACGGAAAATTTACGCCGACAGCGCAGAAATGGGCTAAAATAGGGCATTGGAGAAGAATAGAAAAAGGCGAAAGAGTGAAATCAACCGAAAGCACTTTGTTCCCCGGGTTAATGGCAATTCTCCTGTCAATGCTATCGTTCAAACTTGTCAGAAACACCGGAAAAATAAACGCAAGCAAGTTTTATAGCAAGTGGTTTCCGTTTACGTTCAATTTATTGTTACTTGTTTCTTTATGTATATCAATTTATATTTTCATAGGGAAAGGTATATCCGTATTAGGGATACCTCCCCAATCGTACTCTTTAAGAAAACCTATTCTTTTTATAGTTTTCCTGGTAACAATGCGATTGATAATAGATAAACAATGGCGTTTAAAGTGGTCGAATTTTTTATCTTCAATGTCGGAGAATCAAAGATTTTATCTTTTTGTAGGTATTTTAGGATTCTTAATTTCTCTTGGCCCTTCTATTTTTATTGCCGGCAAGAAAATATGGTATTGGTGGACACCGTATACGTTTCTATATAAATTCTTCCCGGGATTCCAGGGGATTAGGGCAATATCAAGAATCGGATTGTTTGCTTTACTCGGTATATCAGTTCTTGCGGGATATGGGGTGGATAAAATCCAGAAACTAAAACCTAACCTGCAAAAGCATAAGATAGGGTTTTATTTAATAATATGTATGGTTATTTTATTTGAGAACCTTTGTATTCCGATGCCATTTTTTAGGATTCCTTGTAAAAGTGAATTTCCTCAAGTTTATAAATGGCTTGCAAAAGAAGAAGGCGATTTTCCGATAATAGAATTGCCTATGTGCTATGAGCCTCAGTATATGTATTACTCTACTTGCCACTGGAAAAAGCTTGTTAATGGATGTATTGGATTTTTCCCACCGGGATATAATCTTACAACGCATTTGATGGATAAGTTCCCTTCAGAAAAATCCATAAGATTGCTAAAAAACTTGAAGGTAAAATACATTATTATTCATCCAAGACTCTATGAAAAAGAAGATTGGGAAAAAATGAGTAAGCAATTTTCACTCTATGAAAATGAGGTGTGCCTTGTAAAGAATTTCAATCCTGATTTAGTATATAAGTTGACAGAAACGGAAATATGTAAATAGTGAGAATAGATAATGAATAAAAATATTTATTTAACGGTAATTGTCCCGGCTTTTAATGAGGAGAACAATTTAGAACCTACTATAGTTGCGCTTGTATCTCATATAGAACCTTTAAATTTAAGTTTTGAAATACTAATAATAGATGATGGAAGCACCGATAATACCGGTGAAGTAGCTAAATCGTTAGCGAAAAAATATACTGTTATCCGTATTATAAAGCATCAAAAAAATTTAGGACCGGGTAGTGGAATATTTACGGGAATTAAAGAAGCTAAGGGGGAATTTATTATATTTATTCCTGCCGACCTTGCAATTGATTTAAGGCAATTTAACAAATATCTTGAAATGTCTAAAAAATGTGATATAGTCGTCGGAATGCGTTCCGATAGGGGCGACTATACTTTATTTAGGAAAATTGTATCGTATGTTAATATTTCTGTTATAAAAATGCTTTTTAATATGAAAGAGCATCAATTTAACTATATTCATTTGTATAGAAGAAAAATATTTAATGATGTTTATCCTGAGTCTACGGGAGTCTTTATCACGGCAGAGATAATGATTAGAGCAAGAGATTTAGGATATAAACTCAGGGAGATAAAAATCAAGTATATCCCCAGAAAATATGGGAAAGGAAGTTGTGGAAATCCGAAAGTGATACTTAATACATTTCGTGATATGATGAAATTTTGGATAAAAAGATTATTTTTTAATGTTTATAAGAGAGAGAAAAACTCATAGGAGTGTAAAAAATGAAAACCATAAAAGGCTATAAATTCTTCATCACGGGAGGCGCAGGATTTCTTGGGGTTAGCCTCATTAAAAAACTGATAGACGAAAACAAAGTAATTATTTATGACAATTTTCATAGAAATGCATTAAAGAATACCAATTTAGAAAAGCATCCTAACCTCAATGTAATAAAAGGAGATGTTTTAGATTTAAAAAAATTAAAGCAGAGCATTTCCGATTCCGATATTGTGATTCATCTTGCCGCAATTGCAGGAATTGACACTGTTATTAAAAACCGTGTAACAACAATGAAAGTTAATATATTCGGGACTTATAATGCATTGGAAGCCACAATGGCCTTAAAAAAAGTCAAAAGATTCATTGATTTTTCTACAAGCGAGGTATTCGGTTCGTATGCATATAAACTGGAAGAAAAAGACCCTACGAATCTTCAACCTGTGGGTGAGGCAAGATGGGTTTATGCTACCAGCAAAATAGCCGCAGAACATCTTGCTCACAGTTATTATAAGGAGTTTGGAATACCGGTAGTTTCTTTCCGTCCTTTTAATATTTATGGACCCGGGCAAGTTGGAGAAGGGGCAATCCATACTTTTATTAAACATGCTATAAATAATCAAAATATAGAAATTCACGGCGATGGTGACCAGCTTCGCTCATGGTGTTATATTGACGATATGGTAAATGCTATTTTCCTGTCTTTTACTAACGAAAAGGCTGTAGGAGAAGTTTTTAATATTGGAAATCCAAGAGGAACTATAACGATTTTAAGCCTTGCAGAAAAAATTAAATACCTGGCAAACTCAAAATCCAAAATAATTCATATCCCTAAAAATTATGTTGACGTAGAACTTCGTATTCCAAGCATAGAAAAAGCAAAGAAAATTCTTGGATTTGAGCCACAAATTAACATAGATGAAGGAATAAGAAGAACAATAGAATGGTATAAGCAAATATCAAAATGATTAAATTAATACAACCTGTAGTATCAGAGGATATAATAAAAGAAGTTGTAAAAATTCTAAAATCCGGGTTATTGGTGCAAGGTAAAAACGTTGAAAAATTTGAAAAATCCGTAGCAGACTATCTGAAAGTAAAGTATGCTTTTGCCGTTAATTCGGGGACATCTGCTTTACATTTATCTTTAATTGCTTTAGGAATAAAAGAAAACGATGAAGTGATAATTCCCGATTTTACATTTCCCGCAACCGGCAATGTAGTAGCTTTAACAGGAGCAAAACCTATTTTAGTAGATATTGACTTAAAGACTTACAATATTGATCCTGCAAAAATAGAGAAAAGGATTACATCAAGGACAAAAGCAATTATTCCCGTCCATTTATTTGGGCAACCTGCGGATATGGATGCGATATTAAAAATCGCTAAAAAGTATAATTTATACGTAATAGAAGATGCCGCCTGCGGATTGGGCGCGGAATATAAGAATAAAAAGTGTGGGACAATGGGAGATGTAAGCTGTTTTAGCTTCCACCCGCGGAAAATCATTACTACCGGGGAAGGCGGAATGATTGTTACCAACCGTGAAGAAACGGCAAACAAAATAAAAGCGTTAAGAAATCATGGGATAGTGAGTAAAGATGGAAAATATAGTTTTGAATATGCAGGTTTTAATTATCGGATGACAGATTTCCAGGGAGCAATGGGATGGTTGCAGATGGAGAAAATAGAAAAAACTATTAAAGGAAGAAGGGAAGTAGCAGAATTATATGATACTGCCCTCAAAAATATTGGATTTTTGCAAGTCCCATTACAAATGAAAGCAAATAAACATATTTATCAATCTTATGTGGTGTTATTAAATGATAAGATAGACAGAACTTTTGTGATTAAAAAATTAAGGGAAAAAGAAATAGAAACAACTATTGGAACTTATGCTCTTCATTGTCAGCCGTTCTACGGGAAAAATTATGGATACAAGGAAGGTAAATTAGAGAATTCTTACAAAGCATTTAAGCAAAGCCTATGTTTACCATTGTACGAAGAACTTAAAAAAGATACTATAGAAAGCATATCAGCGTATATTAAAAAGGAAATAAAATAATATAAACACATAAATCATATGGAGATAGAAAATTTGAATTAAAAGATTTTTGTGAAATTGTGAAAAATGTATCTTTTGTTTGTGAAAAGTTAGTATTTTATCGTAAAAAATGATTAAGGTCGAAACGGTAAGTAAATACAATAAAGATAGAATCTATTCGTTTTTAAAATATACCAAATACAGAAAATTTAATCTTTGGCCTAATGTAACCAATGACAATATAACTGAATTTTTATTTAAAGAAGTCCATAAAATTCAAAATACAGATAAAATTTTTATTGCAACTTTAAATGATGAGATAATCACTCTTTTATCTGTTAACAATCTATATTGGGATACACAACATTTTGGTTTTAAATGCGCTAAAATTGATTATCTTCTTACGAATAAAAATTTAGATAATTGTATAATTGAAAAATCATTAGAACAAGTTTTAATTATGTTTCAAAGGTATTGTTTAGAATCTAATATTAAATTTGTTTCTACCAGTATAGATAGTGGGGATATTATTACTAATCTTGCTGTACAAAGAACAGGTTTTTCTTATATACTAACTTGGATTGATGGTGTTTTTACGGATTCCAATAAAGTTCCTGAAGTTAAGGATGATGTAGATGCTGGTATAATCAAAGCAGAAGAAATAGATTACTTTACAAAAATATCTTCTGTTAACTATTTTCAAGGTGGCAGATTTTATCTTGATAAAAACTTTGACAGGAAGTTAATAAATAAAATGTATGCAAATCTTATCAAATCCTCATATAACAGTAAGGATATTATGCTTGTTTATAGAATTAATAATCAACCTGTTGGACTTTTTATATGCAAAAAGGTTGTATCATATAAATCTTTTTCAAATTTGAAAGTTGCCCATCTTAGATATCTAGTTGTTGCCCCAGAATTTAGAAATAGAAAAGTTGCATATGATTTGTTTATAAAGACAATTGAATTTTTAAAAAATAAAAGTGATTTGATAACAACAGGGCTTGAGATACATAATTTGCCATCTCTTAATTTACATATGAAAATCGGTTTTAAGTTTAATTATACTCATAATGTCTATCATTGTTGGGTAAAATGATGTAAATGTAAAATATGTGGTGTGATTTAGAGTTTGAATAATTAAAGAGGAAGCAATAATTGGTGTGGATCGTAACTAAAGATATTGAGACTATATACAATTGTGGCAGGCATACCTGCAAAATTAATAAGAAAAAGAAAAATATAAAGCGATGGATATAAACTGGAAAGCGTTTTATGAAAAAGAAGCAGGTTTCAAGAGGTTTATCCCGGAGGAACAACCCGTAAACGTTAGAGGACAATTTATAAGCGAGTTGATTCCTGAAGGTGTTAATACCGTTCTTGATGTCGGTTGTGGGGATGGATGGTTATGTAATAAATTAAGCAATAAGTATAAAGTTGCGGGTGTAGATATAGCTTTCCCGCGAGTTGCTTATGCAAAATCTCATTTTAAGAGCGAAGCATTTTTAGTGAGTAATATTTATAATTTACCTTTCCCTGATAATTCCTACGATGCGGTTATCTGCAGCGAGACTTTAGAACATATAGAAGATTTTTCATCCGCGGTTAAAGAACTAATTCGCGTATCTAAAAAATACGTAGTTGCTACGGTTCCGAATAACCAGCCTAAAAGGACGATTTTGTGCCCGCATTGTCTACATACTTTTTATCTGGATGGACATATTAATTCTTTTGATGAAAAAAGTTTTGCAGAAGTTTTTGGTAATTTTGGGAAAGTAATTAAGGTAAAAGATAGCACACAAATGGGGTTATTTAATCCCAATAAAAAACATCATATAGAGTTTCCCAATTTCGTTTCACAAAATTTACATATCTGGAATTTTTTGCTTTCCCTTGGCTCAAGATTTTTTCCCATCACGGTAAGAAACGGAGATTTCCTTGGGATTGTGTGTGGAAAGAGGTAAAGATTTCAGATTTTGGAGTGCGCCTGTCTGCCGGTAGGCAGGGATTGGCACGGGTAGAATAAAAAAGAAGTTTTAACAGGGATTTGAAGAGACTAGTACGAGATTGAAAATAAAAAGAAAGCGAAAATTATATTGTAAAAACGATAACAAATGATATATACGAAAAATATGGAAAAGGATTAACTAATTGTTTATTATAATCCGTGTATATTCCGCCTGAGGCGGACTAAAATTTAGTATAGTGTTTTCTTGTAATATTTTTTATTCATAAGTATAGTAGCAAAAAAGGTAATCAATTAACTGATATGAAGAAGCGGCTAAATGAGATAATATGTCGTAAAAGGACAATAAAGTTAATACTTACAATCTTATCTAAAATCGTTAATCTTTTTCATTCCCATTCAAAAACGAAGTTTGACAGCAAACGTTTAAAAGTCTTGCATATATCTCCTATATTTTTTGATGTAAATAAGTCTTTGCAGGGAGGAGGGGAGAGGGCACCTTTTGAACTGGCAAAGACAATGGCGAGCTATTGTGAAACAAAATATATAAGTTTTGGGGAAAAATCCCAGACCTTGAGTTATGATAAATTACCTATAAAAATCTATCCATATATAGGTTTGTTTAATAACGAGAAGAATAATCCGATTAATTTCCGGTTTTTATCAGAAATAAAATGGGCAGACGTCGTGCACTGTCATCCATACTACAGCATAACTACGGCTTTTACCATACTTGTTGCAAGATTATTCGGAAAGAAAATATTTGTAACTGATTATGGCGGGTGGGTAATAAATTATAACAAAGAATTACAATTAGACAGATTGGTTGATAAGTTTCTTGTGATTTCGGAATTTGGAAAACAATTTTTTAATGAGTTTAAGACAAAAAAAGAAGTCATATACCTTGGTATAGATGAAAAAAAGTTTTATTCACTGCCAAATAAAAAACAGGATTATGTTCTTTATGTAGGCCGTATTTTACCGCATAAGGGAATAAGTTATCTTGTAGAAGCAGTGAATTCACTTAATGTAGAACTTCATATCGTTGGCAGCGCATTGCATAAAGGGTATCTAAATTATCTTAAAAACATTGCCGATAAAGAAAGAGTTAAGTTCATAACGGATGTTCCCGATGAAGTTCTATTGAAAGAATATAACAATGCTATTGTTACGGTTTTACCTTCCGTATATAAGGATATTTACGGAAATGAGCACAAGGGGCCTGAATTGTTGGGGCTTGTTTTATTGGAATCAATGTTCTGCGAGACTCCCGTTATATGCACAAAAGTCGGGGCAATGCCTGAAATCGTTGGAGAGGGGAAAACCGGGTTTGTTGTTCCTGCGTGTGATAGTAGCTCACTTGCCGAAAAAATAGATTACTTATTAAAGCATAAGGAAATAGCAAAACAAATGGGTGCAGAAGGGAGAAAGTTTGTATTAGAGAACTTTACTATGGATAAAGTGGCGTTGAGGTGCATAACAGAATATAGAAATTAGGGTATTAGGTTATTATAAGAGTAAAAAAAAGATTAAAAGATTACAGAATGAAACCACAAAAACGAATACAAAAAGAATTATTGCCACGGATAACAGACACAGATTTCCACGGATTAACAAAAAAAAACAAAAAAAGTATAACCAAAAGAGTTTATGAGATTACAGATAGAAAAGAAAAACCAGAAAGAATTATTGCCACGGATAACAGACACGCCTGCCTGCCGGCAAGGCAGGGATTTCCACGGATTAACAAAAAAAAACAAAAAGAGTATAACCAAAAGAGTTTATGAGATTACAGATAGAAAAGAAAAACCAGAAAGAATTATTGCCACGGATAACAGACACAGATTTCCACGGATAAAATAAAATATTAAAAATGCTATTATACGAAGAAATTACCGAAAAGATAATAAAAGCTTTTTATGAAGTCCATAATGAACTAGGGAATGGGTTTTTAGAAAATGTTTATGAAAACGCTTTAATGATAGTATTAAAACAGTATAATCTAAAAGTAGAACAACAAAAAGATATAAATGTGTATTTTAGGGATGTTTTGGTAGGTAAATATCGTTCGGATATAATAGTGGAAGATAAGATAATCCTTGAAATTAAATCCGTTTCAAGAATTACAAAAGAATTCGAAGCACAGTTAATAAATTACTTAAAAGCTACGAATATGAAAATCGGGTTAATATTAAACTTTGGTGATAAAGCAGAGTTTAAAAGGCTGGTATTCTAATCCGTGTGTATCCGTGTCTGTTATCCGTGGCTAATTTTTTGTTGCTATAATTAAAAATGAAAATACTGGCTATTTCTAATTTTTATCCTCCATATTATATGGGGGGGTATGAGTTGCGGGCGCAGAATATTCTTAACGGGTTGAAAAGACGTGGACATAAAGTTTTCGTATTAACAAGCACATACGGAATAAATAAAATTTCTATAAAAGAAAATGTGTATAGAATTTTTAATTATAAACATAAATTTCCTATTTCGTTTATGGAAACGCTTCTTGAAGAAATAAAAGAAACTAGGGAGTTTAAAAAAGTGATAAAGAAATTACAACCTGATTTGATTTATGTTTTTAATATGAGGTTTATGAGTAAATCTTTACTTAAAAAAGCTTATTCGCTGAAAATTCCTGTAGTATATGATATCGGGGATTACTGGCTTATAGATAATAGTTTGTGGGGAAAATGGCTTGATTTTTGGCAATATTCGCCCCGTTTTTTTATTACACGGTTTATAAAATTAAAATTGTCCGGGGTAGTTAAAAGACTAAATATAACTCCACTGCTGCCCGTAGATGTGATTCCTTTTGATAAAAAGTACATATATTTTGTTAGTGAGTTTGTTAAGAATGTTCATATAAAAAAGGGGTTGGGAGTAAAAGATGCTTCTGTTTTTCATCACGGCTTAAATATGGGGTCGATAGTTGTTAGAGAAAACAAAGGATTTGTAAGTTTACCATTGAAATTATTATATGTAGGAGCAGTGATACATAACAAAGGAGTTCATACTATTGTTGATGCTCTGTCTATTTTAAAACAAAAAGGATATGACTGCCATTTGACTATAGTTGGGGGAATTTTTGATACAGAGTATCTCAACAAAATAAAACTTTTGATAGGAGAAGAGAATTTGCCTGTAACATTTTTAGGGCAATATCCGCATAACAAAGTTTTGCGTATGTATAAAGATTATGATATTCTAGTGTTTTCCAGTATATGGGATGAACCGTTCGGAAGAGTAATTGTTGAAGCAATGGCTGCCGGATTGGTTGTATTGGCAACCGCAACAGGTGGAAGTATGGAAGTCTTGAATGACGGAGAAAACTGTATTCTATTTGAACCGGGGAATTCCGAAGATTTGGCAAATAAAATAGAAATCTTAAGAAAGAAACCTGAATTATGCGAGAGACTTAGTTCTAACGGTAAAGAATTTGCTAAAGATTTTGATAAGAAAAATGACATAAAGAAAATTGAAGATTATCTGTATGGGGTAGTAAAAAACTACAAAGCATAAAGTAGAGAGTAGACAGTATATAGGAAAAGAAAAATAAACAGTATATTTATGGTGTCAGATTAGAAGATTAAAACCAATGGATTCCAATGAAATTAGGATAAGGATAAGAATTTTCTAAAAAACTTGACTTCTGGTAAGTATAGTATACAAATTAAAGTAAATGAAAAGGGAAAAGAAAGAAGATAAATTTTTGCTTGAAGAGATGACGTGGGAAGAAGCAGGGCAAAAATTTAAATCAACGGATATGGTTATATTGCCCGTAGGAAGCACGGAACAGCACAGTCTTCATTTGCCCGTATCCACGGATTCTTTTGATGCGTACTGGCTTTCTCAGGAAGTTGCGAAAAGGGTCAAATCTCCAAAACCTATCGTATTACCTCCTGTAAATTATGGTGTTTCGTATCATCATCTTGCTTTCCCGGGTACTGTATCAATTTCACCTGATACGCTTTCAGCAATTGTATATGAGATAGGATGTTCTCTTGTCGGTTATGGAGTAAAGAAAATACTTGTTATAAACGGGCACGGTGGAAACAAAGCGGCTATTGTATGTGCGGCGCAGAAACTTAATTATGAAAAAGATATTAGAGTATTTATAGATTCGGGGGAAATAACTTCCAAAGAAGTAAACGAGATAATAAAGACACCCGATGATACACATTCCGGGGAATACGAAACGTCTACTTCATTAGCCAACAGGGAACATTTAGTTCATAAAAATAAAATTAAGAAAACTAAATTGAATTTTCCGAGTTCATATTTAAGGTTTGACGACATACATTATGTGCCGTGGGTATTTAAGACTGAAGAAATATCGGTGACAGGTGCAATAGGAGACCCAACGAAAGCATCCAAAGAAAAAGGGAAAAAAATATGGGCGGTTCGGATTGAGCATCTTGTTAAATTTATTGAACAGGTAAAAGGATTAAAATAAAAGGAGGGTAATTATGTCAGGACATTCAAAATGGTCTACGATAAAACGCAAAAAGGGGAAAGCAGATGCGCAAAAAGGGGTATTATTTACAAAACTCATTAAAGAAATTACTCTTGCGGCTAAAGAAGGCGGTGGAAATCCGGATATGAATCCGAAACTCAGAACGGCTCTTGATGTTGCCAAATCTGCCGGTATGCCCAAAGATAATACGGAAAGAGCGATTAAAAGAGGAACAGGTGAGTTAGAGGGTGTTAGTTATGAAGCGTTGAACTATGAGGGGTATGGTCCGGCAGGAGTCGCAGTGCTTGTTGAGACGGTTACGGACAGCAAAAACAGAACTACATCGGAAATAAGGCATATATTTGCGCAACATGGCGGAAATCTTGGTTCAAACGGATGTGTAGCGTGGCAGTTCGTAGATAAAGGGCATATATTTATAGATAGTACGGAAGCAACGGAAGAAAAATTAATAGATGTTTGCATTGAGAGTGGCGGAGACGATGTTAGTCTTGAAGAGGATACATTTGTCGTTACTACACCTATTGATAAGTTTGAGACGGTAAAAGCGGCTTTAACCAAAGAGAATATAAAATATAAAGAAGCAGAAATTACTAAAATAGCACAGACGACTATAAGAGTGGAAAGCGCAAAAGTAGCGGAACAAATATTGAAACTTATGGATGAGCTTGAAGCACAGGAAGACGTGCAAAAAGCTTATGCCAATTTTGATATACCTGATGAATTTTTGGCAGCACACCAGGGATAGTCGGGAATAGGTAACAGTTAATAGTTTGCAGGTTAAAAAACAACAGACAATAGAAAAAAATTTTGCCACGGATAACAGACACGGATTAGCACGGATTTCGTAAAAGATTCAGGGTTATAAGAACAAAATGAGGATTATAGGTATAGATACGGGATTAAAGACCACAGGTTACGCAATCATAGAAACCAATAAAATTCTGAAGTGTGGGATATGCGAAACTACGGAAAAAATGTCCTTAGCTGAGCGACTGAAAGTTCTTTATGATAAGATGAAAGCGGTAATGCAGGAGTATTCCCCTGAAATAGCCGTATACGAAACTGTTTTCTACAAGCAGAATTTTGGAACTTTTAGTAAACTTTCGCATGCGAGGGGAGTTCTTTTGCTGGCGGCTGCGGATATGGGAATAAAAATAAAAGAATATTCGCCTGCGGAAATAAAAATGGCAGTAACCGGTAACGGCAGGGCGTCAAAAGACCAGATACATAGTATGGTAGAAAGATTAACGGGTGTAAAAATATTGCCTTCACTGGATGTCGGGGATGCGCTCGCTTGCGCTTTATGTTATAGAATGCGAGAAGAGAATTCAAGAATATTTTTTTCAAGGATAAAATAAAACATTAATGCTGAATTATGAATGCTAAATTAAAAGAAGACAGAGAGGACCTGATAAATCAAGTCCCTACAAAAAATAAAATACTAAATATTAAAGAAAGAGAATTGATGGTGAGTAATTTTCAGGGAATACTATTAACCGGGAGAGAAGATAGATGATAGAATGGATGGAAGGAAAGATTGCACAGAAAGAGCCTACAAATTTAGTGCTTGAAACGGGTAGCATTGCTTTTAACATACATATCCCTTTATCTACTTATGAAAAATTAGGAGAAATAGGGAGTAAAGAGAAAGTTCTCATACACGTTGATTTTAATTTTACAAATGAACAGGTTTCGTTATTCGGGTTCAAAACTCCCGGGGAAAGGACTTTTTTTAGGGATTTGCTGCTTGTTCAGGGCATAGGTCCTCAAACGGCGATTCGGATGATATCGAGCACAAGTTTTGAACTATTTAAGTCTGCCATAGTAAATGAAGATGATAAAGTTCTTGCTTCAATTAAAGGAATAGGCGGGAAAAGAGCGCAGAAATTGATTTTTGAGCTGAAAAATAGATATAAAGAAGAAAAAATACAGAATAGTATGGAAGGAAATGCAATACAGGCGCTTGTTGGATTAGGAATCGCACCTAAAAAAGCAAGAGATATCGTTAGCCAGGTTTCAGGCAAAACGCTGGAAGAATTGATAAAGAATGCTCTTAAGAAGGTGTAGGGGAAA
Organism: bacterium; assembly: GCA_028716385.1. GTDB lineage: Bacteria > Hydrothermota > UBA3073 > JACQXS01 > JAQTXJ01 > JAQTXJ01. The sequence continues at coordinate 139,848 of JAQUPX010000004.1, forward strand.
AGATGGAAATTAAGGAGTAACTTATTGTAACAAATAGTAACTTGTAGTAACTAAAAAGTCATTAGGGAAAAGAGGACAATTATTCTGAGAAATGTATTCACTGTTTGTTTTAATCGGAATATTAATTGGATATAACACTGAGATTGGAGTGTGTTTTTCGCCTCATGGTGGATGCAAAAATTCCGTTATAGATGAAATTAAAAATGCAAAAACAGAAATACTTATAGCAATGTATTATTTTACGGATAATGATATAACCAATGCAGTATGTGAAAGTAAGAAGAGAGGGGTGAATATCAGAGTAGTGCTTGACAAGAGTCAAAAAACGGGTAAGTATAATAAAAGTATTAGACTCGTAGAAAATGATATACCTGTAAGATATGATACGAGAGATGGTTTGATGCACGATAAATTTGCGGTTATAGACGATACGGTATTGGTTACGGGATCATTTAACTGGACAAAGTCGGCGGATGAAAAGAACAGGGAAAATATTATGATAATTAAAAATCCGGAAGTTGCAAAAATATTTAGAAATGAGTTTGAAGAAATATGGGGAGCTTCTATTGATGCAGAGAAGGGGCAAAGAATTGTAAACATAAAAACGGATAAAAATAATAAGACCCTGATATTAATTAGTATACTGGTATGTTTATCCGCAATAGGCGGGATAACGGCATTTGCAAGCAAAAGAAGAAGAAAAAATATAAAGGAAGGGGGATAGGAATCTCTCCATAGAAAAACTATGGATAGCAATCTCTAATCCAGCATAGCTGGAAAGAGCTTCCTATAATATTTATGTGGAATATAACAACTGAAACACATTTTTCGGCGGCGCATCACTTAGATGGTTATCACGGAAAATGCTGCGGTATGCATGGGCATAATTTTAAGGTTAGTATTACGGTAGAAGCAAAGAAGCTTAAAAAAGAGGGATTTGGTATGGATTTTAGGGTACTAAGGCAGAAATTAGAAGAGGTAGTAAATTGTTTTGACCATAAAAACTTAAATGAATTGCCGGAGTTCAAGAAAATAAACCCGAGCGCTGAGAACATAGCAAAAACAATATGGGGCAGGATGAATAAAAAACTTGATAAGTCCGTAAAATTAAAAGAAATAAAAGTCTGGGAATCCGAAAAAAATTTAGTAACTTATTGTGAATAAAAGGAGCAGAATGGAAGACTTAAAAAAGGCAATAAACAAAACAGTAGATGCCATAAGAAAAGAGACGAAGATGAAGCCGGAAATCGGTATAATACTTGGAACCGGGCTTGGCAAACTTGCCGGGTCCATAAAAGTAGAAACTTCAATTCCTTACGGCAAGATACCTGATTTTCCTATTTCTACGGTAGAGTCGCACAAAGGCAGGTTATTATTTGGAACGCTTGGCGGGAAAAAAGTTGTGGCGATGCAGGGAAGATTTCATTACTATGAAGGATATTCAATGCAGGAAGTTACTTTTCCCGTGAGAGTTTTAAAAGCTCTCGGGTGTAAAATTATGGTTGTATCAAATGCGGCGGGAGGGATAAACCCGTTGTTTAATAGGGGAGACGTGATGTTGATATCCGACCATATAAACTTTTTTCCTGAACATCCGTTAAGGGGAAAGAACGATGATTCAATAGGTCCTCGTTTCCCGGATATGTTAAATATTTATGACAGGGATTTGTTGGCATTAGCGGAGAAAGTGGCTCTTGAGCAAAGAATACCCGTTAGAAAAGGCGTTTATTTAGGTTTGCAGGGGCCATGCTTTGAAACATCAGCAGAATACAGAATGATTAAAATACTGGGTGCGGATGCCGTGGGAATGTCAACTGTTCCGGAAGTTATAGTGGCAAGACATTGTGGGCTCAAAGTAATAGGGATGTCAATAATTACGGATATGGGGTTACCGGACATTCTTGAACCCGTATCGGCTGCAGTGGTTATAAAAGCGGCAAATGAAGCAGAACCCAAATTGGCAAAACTTGTTGAAGCAATAATTAAGGAGGTTTAATGAAAAGAATATTAGCAGTAGCGTTATTGGCAGTTGTCTGTGGTAGTTGTGCAAAACAAAAGTCAATAGCCAGGCTTGAACCGGAGAAAGCTTTCGAGCAGGCGAAAAAAGAGTATACGCTTAAGCATTATGATAAAGCGATAGAGAAGTTCAGAACCGTAATTTTTGAATCTCCTGCCGGTAACTGGACTGAAGAATCGCAGTATCTACTTGCGAGGTCAAGTTATTTAAAAAAGAATTACGTTCAGGCGGAGACGGAGTATGATTTTTTTATAAACACGTATCCTAATTCAAGATTTATGCAGCAGGCAGAGTATGAGCTTGCCGTATGTTATTTTAAGCATTCGCCACCGTTTTATCTTGAACAAACTGCGACTATAAAGGCAATGCAGGAATTGGATAAATTTATTGCAAAATATCCCGACAGTGAATACAAGAGTAAAATAGAGAAGAACAAAAAGAGATGTATAGACAAACTTGTTAAAAAGGATTTACAGACTGCAAAATTGTATTTAAAGATAGGCAAAACCAAGTCTGCAAATATATATCTGAAATCAATACAGGAAAATTATCCTGAAAATTCCTATTCCAAAGAAGTAGCAATGTTAATTACAAAATGTTCAAAATAGAATAATTCTCTGTGCGCACCATAACTTGGAAACGATATTTATTTTAGCGGGAATATTAACATCTGCTACGCCTGTAATACCTTTAACATCCTCAGCATCGGTAGAGTCTACGGAATCCGTAAAAACATATCCCAAAATTACCGACAGTGTTTATGTCTTACCTAAGGCGGACAGTCTGGTCATTCTTCAAAAAGGTGGGCAAGCCCTCAAAAAGAAAGACGGGCAGGCTCTCCAAAAGAAAGAGGGAACGTCCACGTATAAAGGGGATACTTTAGTTTATATGTGGAATGATAAGGTAATATGGTTAAAGGGGGATGCGAATATAAAGACTCCGGAAGTAAGAGCAAATGCGGACACAATAAAATACGAATTGAATAATGAAATTGTTACGATATGGGGAAATCCGGTTTTGTGGGTTGGCAGCCAGGACTCAATTACAGGTAGAAAGATGAAATATAATTTGCAAACGGAACAGGGAGTTATTTTAGATGGCAGGACGAAAATGGACAAGGGCTGGTTTGAAGGTAGAATCATAAGAAAAGTAGATACAAGCGCATTAAATATAGATTATGGGAAATTTACAACCTGTGAAAGAAGACCACCGCATTATTATTTTTGGGCAAGAGAGTTAAAAGTATATATAGACGATATGATTTATTTAAAACCTCTTGTATTTTTTGTAGGTGAAATACCTCTTTTTGCGGCACCTTTCTGGTGGTTCCCAATTAAAAAGGGCAGGCAATCGGGGTGGCTGCATCTTCCAAAAGTAGGTAGTTCATCGGACAAGGGAAAATACATAGAAAACTTATCTTATTATTGGGTAACGAATAAATATTCGGATATTACGGCTACGCTTAATTACTTTGAGATACAGGGGTTGCAAAGTTTACTTGAAGGGAGATGGGTTTTTTCGCAGTATTCCAGTGGAGGATTGAACGGGTCGTATATAAAAGAAAGAGATACGGGAGGGCAAAAGGGGAATGAGCGTTGGATGCTGCAATTAAACCACTCCCAGAAAATGGCATCAAGGATGTCTTTAATAGTAAGGGGGAATTTTGAAAGCGATACAAAGTATGAAACTGATTATAGCGATACGACAGTAGTAAAACTTGATAAAATAATAGACTCATATATGTCTATGAATAAATCCTGGGACAGGGCTTCCGTTAACTTAATTGTCAGGGAAAGAAAAAATTTAGCTGATACGACAGAAAATAGTGTTCAGAGAACAATTCCCGGAATAACTTACGGGTTAACGCCTATTCGTATTTCAAAAGGGTATTTTTCTTATTCGGGAGGAATATCAAACTTAAAATCAGGCACTTTGGATTATCAACAAACATGGGACAACAGTGCAACATTTACTCTTCCGTTTAATATTTTTAGGTATATTGCAATTTCTCCATCTACGGGACATAGTTATAGTTTCAAGAAACCAATTCCAAATGTGAAACCATATCACTCAAGATATAGTGTAACGGCTTCTACGAATATATACGGAAAGTCCATTTTTAAGCCCGAAATCAGGCATATAAGTTCTCCCAATATTAGTTTTTCATTAGTAGATACTACAAAATCTCTTTCTTTTGGCGTAAATAATGAATTCCAGTTTGTGTATGGCGAGAAAAAAATCAGTCTTGGGGCAATAAATCTATCGGGGAACCGGGATTTTGTGCATAACAAATTTAACGATATAAATATTTATTCTTATTCAAGGGCGATACCGTTAGTAGATTTACAGGCATATTCTACTTATAAGACATCTGAAAAGAAATTAAAATTTGACCGTTTGACAGTGGGGTCAAGTTTGGTACGTAAGACTTTTAATCTTTCTACGACTTATAGCTGGGTTCCTGATACGCTTGATGAACGAAAAAGTATATGGGGAACGCTTAATGTTAATTTAACGAGAAACTGGAAAGCGTCAATGGCAAGAAGGTATGACATTGTTAATAAAAATACGATAGAAGAAAGTTACTCCCTGTATAGAGATTTGCATTGTTGGGATATAGCATTTAGTTTTAATAAATATGGGGAGAACTGGAAGTATAATGTCCAGATAAAATTAAAAGCATTGCCCGAGATAAAGTATGAGAAACATTATGAGTCTACAGGGATTGAGTAATAAAGATTTTGCCTGCCTGACGGGAGGTAGGGAATTTAGATTTTGGACTTTGGAATGAAGAGTAATTTGGTAATTAAAATGGTAATTAAAGAGTAACCTGTAGTAACTAGTAGTAATTTTCCCCAAAATGGTAAAAGCTTTTTTAGAGAAAATCCCTGACAAGAGCGGTGTTTATTTGATGAAGGACAGGGAAGGCAAAATAATATATGTCGGTAAAGCTAAGTGCCTGAAAAATCGCGTTCAGTCATATTTTAGCGTTACTGCGGATTATAAATCAAACATAATCGCATCTAAAGTTAAGGATATAGATTATGTCATTACAAATTCGGAAATAGAAGCATTGATACTTGAGGCGAACCTTATAAAGCTTCATTTGCCGCGGTATAATATCAGATTAAAGGACGACAAAAAATATCCATACATAAAGGTAACGGTTAATGAAACGTTCCCGCGTGTTTTTTCTACGAGAGACGTAAGAGACAGAAGCGCAGTTTATTTTGGCCCTTATACCGATGTAAAAAGTATGAAACGCGCAATAAAATATGTAAGGAATATATTTCCTGTTCGTAGTTGTAAAGGAAAGTTTCCGGCTCGTTCCTGTCTTAATTATCATCTTGGCAAGTGTTCTGCCCCGTGCGAGGGGAAAATTAATAAAGAAGAGTATATGGAATTTGTAAATAATATAATGGCTTTTTTGTCGGGCAAATCGGATGAATTGGGACAAAAACTTAAATCCGACATAGACAGGCTTTCGAAAGAATTGAAGTTTGAGGAAGCGGCAAAAACAAGAGACAGACTGAGGAGCTTGCAATCTATTACAAATAAGCAGAGAGTTGTTTTTGACTACAATATAAATATGGATGTATTTGGGTTGGAAAGCGTAGAACATTATGGATGTATTGTTCTTATAATTATCCGTAACGGCAAAATAGTAGGAACGGAACATTATATGTTACATATCCCGATAAATACGACACAAGGGGAAATAGTAAGGGCATTTATTTTGCAGTATTACAAAAACGCTCCATTTTTGCCTTCTAAGATATTAACGGAAGAGATAGAAGAAAAAGAGAATTTAGAAAGTTGGTTAAAAGTGGAAATTGTATTCCCGGGGACGGACGAATTAAAGGACTTGATAAAATTTGCAAAACAGAATGCGAGTTTCTGGCTGACCACGGGTAGAACGGAAAAATTGCCCGGCTCTCTTGTTGAATTGCAGAAGGTATTAAAGTTAAGCCGGTTACCCGTAAAAATAGAGGCATTTGATATTTCCAATTTAGGGGATAAATATGCCGTCGGGTCGTCGGTTGCGTTTCAAAATGGCCGTAAATTGTCTTCCGGGTATCGCAGGTACAGGATAAAAACCGTCAAAGGAGTAGATGATGTAGGGATGATGAGGGAAATTGTTTCCCGCAGAATAAAACACGGAAAGTTGCCGGACCTTATATTAATTGATGGGGGAACGGGACAAACCCGCGCAGCAAGGGAATGTGTACCTGAGGATATTCCTGTTTTTGGATTGGCAAAGAAGTTTGAGCAAATACATACGCCGGGAGGGAAAATAATATCATTACCGAAGGGGTCTGTTGCACTGAGGTTACTTCAACAAATAAGAGATGAAGCACATAGGTTTGCGATAACATATCATAAGAAGATAAGAGACAGGATTAAGTAGGAAGTAGATAGTGAAAACCGGAAAAAAACAGACAACAGAATACAAAAAAATTAGCTACGGATAACAGACACGCCTGCCTGCCGGCAAGGCAGGGATTTACACGGATTGAGACAGAGAATATAAAGCAGTTAAAAGTGAGAAACGAATAGTATATCAGATTACAGATGAAATGGATTCCCGCTTTCGCGGGAATGACAAACGAGGGAAAGAAAATCATACTAAAGGCGGAGGAGGTTTAATAAGGTTGAAAAATCAGGTGGGTAGGGGAGGGGTATGGGAAAAGGAATTTATTGTTTAGCATTTAATACGAGTTATGGATGGTTGACATTATATGCTACGAATAAAGGGATTAAGGAAATAAAATTTGGAAAGTGGGGTGATAAGAATTCTGATAAAGCTAAATCTTCTATATTATATGAATTAAAAGAAGATATATTGTGTTATTTAGAAGGGAAAAAAGGTGGCCGGAAAAGTTTTGAGTATACGCTCGATGCGAAGTTTAGTGATTTCCAGTTGAAATTGTTTAAGGCATTAAAGAAGAATGTTTCTTATGGAGAAACGATTAGTTACAAAGAATTAGCGGATAAAATAAAAAGTTCTCCCCGTGCCTGTGGGCAGGCGCTTGGATCAAATCCTTTACCAATAATAATTCCATGTCATCGTGTAATACAAAAGAACGGTGAATTAGGTGGTTTTGGAGGTGGGATTAAATGGAAGCAAGCGTTAATTAATCTGGAGAAGAGTTAATAAATAGAAGGAATTGGATAATCGTATATTCGTTAAAAGGTAAGATATTGAATAATATTATTTTAACCTTGAGTTGTTATAAAACGACAGATAAACAATTATGGGGCTAAAGCCCATTGTTTTCTTTGTCCCACCTCCCCCCGTGCTAAAGCACAGGGTAATTGAAATTGAAAAATAATTAACCCTTTATTTATGGTGTTCTATGTGGGGAGTGAAATTCCTTTTAATAGTAAGAATCGGAGTTGTAGCCGTATTTCGATTCTCTTTTTGGCAGGGAGAATTTCTGGTATACGGTTTTGCTTAATTCCTGTAAAAACGGGGAAGGTTGAAGAACGTTAGTAATCATATAATTTCTTGTTGCCGTCATCGGGTAAGTCAGGATAAGGTGTCTTTTGGCTCTTGTTGTAGCGACATAAAAGAGCCGTCTTTCTTCTTCATATTGTTCGTCATTTTCGTAAGCTTTTGATATGGGGAAATGTCCATCGGACATAGATATAATAAATACAACGTCCCATTCAAGCCCTTTTGCCCTGTGAACAGTGCTTAGTGTGAGCGCATTTACTTCTTCTTTATGTTTTGGCATATCTATTTCTTCATTCGTTGCAGGTTCTTTCAATAAGATTTCGGAGAGAAAATCGTTAGTGGAATCATATTGAAGGGAGTGTTGAGCGAGTTGTTTTATATCATTTTCCCTGTCCTGGTAATCCGTATATGTATAACGTAAGTGGTCTATGTATCCCGCATCGGTTATTTTCTCTATCATATCGGAAGGCCTGTCATTGTCTTTCAGTGTTTTCAATAATTGACAAAAGGAGTTCCAGCTTGTCATTGATTTTTTAGGTATAAAGGAGGCATTTTCAACACATTCGTTATTTGTTTCGGATATTTTTTTCCAGATTTTTTGGGCATTGGATTCTCCGATCCCGTCAAGTAATTTTACTATTCTTTTGAATGCCAGTTCGTCAGTAGGATTAGCAATGAACTTCAGATAAGAGATAACGTCTTTTATGTGTGCTCTTTCAAAAAACCTTACGCCTGACCTTATGATATAAGGCATTTTGCATTTCAGCAGGTTCATTTCAAGTTCCATTGATTGGAAGTGTGCTCTGTATAATACTGCTATTTGTTTCAATTTAATACCTTTATTAAGGAATTCAAAAATTTGCTGGCATACGAATTCTGCTTGCTGGTAGGAGTCTTCAGTTGACACTATCATTGGGCGGTCGCCGTCTTTTTTTGTACTGATGAGTCGTTTTTTGAATACGTCTTCGGTATTTTTCACTATTTCGTTGGCAAAGGACAGGACTTGCGGGCTGCTGCGGTAATTAGTTTCAAGTTTGAAGACTTTTGCATCCGGGTATTTTGTAGTGAATTCTATTATATTTCTGTATTCTGCGCCTCTGAAAGAGTATATGCTCTGGACTTCATCTCCGACTACCATAATATTTTTATGGGTAGAAGTCATTTTATATATTATATCCAGCTGTAGTTTATTAGTATCCTGGTATTCATCCACGAGTATGTATTTGAATTTTCCCGTTATGGAGGCGTTAACTTCAGGTATATCCAACAATTTATTCCAGTAAGTAAGCAAGTCGTCAAAATCCATTATATTTTGTTTTTTCTTTTTGGTATCGTAAAGTTCGAGCACTGAAGTTATTTCTTTAATATTATTTTTTAAGAAAGGGTATCTGTCTTTTATAACCTGTTCGACCGAAATTAAGCAATTTTGGGCTAAAGACAGGATTTCAATCAATATATCCGCTTTAGGGAATTTCGTTGATTTTATATCAATGGAAAGTTCTTTGATACATTCCGTTGTGAGGGTTTTACAATCTTCCCTGTCTATTATGGTAAAATTGGATAGATAGTTAACGTATCGTGCATATTTTCGTAGAAACCTATTTCCTATATGATGGAATGTTCCTCCCCATATTTCTTTTGATTCTTCTCCTAGAAGTAAATTAACTCTATTTAACATTTCTGCGGCGGCTCTCTGGGTGAAAGTAAGAAGAATCATTTGATAAGGGGATATTCCTCGTTCTAACAAATAAGCAGCTCTATAAGTAAGAACACGTGTTTTTCCGCTGCCTGCGCCGGCGAGCACGAGTGAGGGGCCATCTTCCGCCTTTACTGCTTTGTATTGTTCGGGATTTAGTTCTTTTTCGTAATCTATATTTTTGGCTTCAGGGGAGGGGGTCATTCGGATACAACCTCTTCATCTTTCTGTTTCCATGCAGGGTCAACTATGCATAAGAAAATCAAATTTTTTTTGCCGATGTTTTTTATTTTCTGGATTGAATTTGGAGGGATGTAGATTAGTTGTTCTTCCGAGACTCTCTTCTTTTCATTGTCTATATACATTTCGCCTGAGCCTTTTATAATATAATAGACTTCGGAGCTTTTTAACTTATGCGGGCGGGTAATTTCACCCGGTTTAACTTTTGCATAAGCAAGGCTGTACCGGAGTTTCAGTGTTTCTTTAAGCGGGTTTAATAATTCTCTTAAAATGGCATTATCACCGGAAATTATTTCTTTACATTTTTTCAGGTCTTTTATAAACATAAGGAGTATGCTATGTTTCAGAGAGGTTTTTGTCAACTTTAAACATAGTTAATTCCGCCGGAGGCCACTCAACGATAATTGCAATTATTAGTTAATAGGAGTAGAAAAACATTTAAAATATTGGGGCAGTTGCCCAGCCCTGCGAAGCTGGATAAGTTAGACTAAGTTCCTTGTGGAACAAAGTCTAACTAACAGAGCTGGATTAAAACCCCGATCTACCCAACTTTAAACATAGTTATTTGGAATTCGTATATTAGTTAAATGGGGAAAACATTAAAAGACTTAATAGATTAAAGCCTAATATTAGAATTGTATGAAATTTCTTTAACTTTCTTATTGACAATTTGCAATAAAAAATTATTATAACCAAATTATTATGAAAGCGCAAATTCAAGCGAAAACGATTTTCATTTTACTTGCCACGATACTTGCGGCATGGCAACTTTCTTATACAGTAAGGTTTTTCAAACTTACTCCCGGGCAGGAAGAGAATATGACGGAGAAGCAGCTTAAAACTCTTCACACTAAGGCGATAAAGCTTGGATTGGATTTGCAGGGTGGAGTTCATTTGGTTTTAAAGGGAAAAGATAAAGAATTATCTAATGATGAAACTCAGGGGGCACTTGGGGTTCTCAGGAACAGAATCGACCAGTTTGGCGTATCCGAGCCGCAGATTGCAAAGCAGGGATCAAATCGTATAAGCGTTGATTTGCCGGGTGTTGTAGACGTTCAAAGGGCAAAAGAGATTATAGGAAAGACTGCCCAGTTAGAATTCAGGCTTGTAGAGAAGCCGGAATTCACTATGGAAATCCTGAAAAAAATAGATGAGTACGTATATAAATATTATAATAAAGGTGGAATAAAAGATACTTCAAGGTTAGCTTTAAATTTAAAAGATACTTCAGGTATTAACGGTATATTCAAAGATAGTGCAAACGACAGTTTTGAAGTGCTTGAGAATCCAGTTCTTTCTTTAATGGGGAGTGGTTACGTAACGGATACGGATATTCCGGAACTTAAAAAATATCTCAGCACGCCCGGGGTATCTGAACTTATACCTTCGGACGACGAATTTTTATGGAGCAAGATAGATGAAGTTGAATATGAAAAACGTGCAGAACTTTTACTTGTGAAGAAAGAAGCCTGTCTCAAGGGAGATGCGATTGTTGATGCGCAACCCGGGATAGGGACTAACAAGAATTCTGCAGGAGCAAGAACGGATTTAACGATGACCGGTAAAGCAAGAAAGGAATGGGCGCGAATAACGGGCGCAAACGTAAATCGTCGTATTGCGATTGTTATGGATAATATTGTCCAGTCCGCTCCGGTAGTAATAGAGAGAATTGGAGGGGGAAAGTCCCTGATAGATATGGGAACGTCTCCGTTCAAAGAAGCACAAGACCTTGCACTTATAATCCGTGCAGGAAAATTACCGGCTCCTCTTGAAATTGTAGAAGAGAGAACGGTAGGTCCGGCGCTTGGAAAAGACTCCATAAGAGCAGGAATGAAATCTATGCTTATCAGTTCTCTCGTAGTAGTGTTATTTATGATTTTCTATTATAAAGGTTGTGGTTTATTGGCTGATTTTGCATTATTCTTTAACATATTCTATTTGCTTGCGATATTATCCGCGTTCAAGGCAACACTTACTATGCCGGGTCTTGCGGGTATTGCATTAACGATAGGAATGGGTGTGGACGCCAACATCCTAATATACGAACGTATAAAAGAAGAAATGAGAGCGGGTAAAACGGTAAGAGCTGCGATTGATGCCGGATATGCAAGGGCTTTTAGCGCAATATTTGACTCTAACGTTACTACCTTAATTGCAGCAATTGTACTTTATTACTTTGGTATAGGTCCGGTAAAAGGATTTGGTATTACTCTTGCAATAGGAGTTATTGCCAACTTGTTTACTGCAATCGTAATAACAAAAGTAGTGCTTGATGTCATAACATTAAGAGGAGCAAAAAGGCTTTCAATATGATAAATATATTTAAGAATTCAAAATATGATTTTATAGGGAAAAGAAAGTACGCTTATATTCTTTCATTGGCAATAATTATCCCGGGTATAGTATCTTTTATAGTAAAGGGCGGGCCAAAATACGGTATAGATTTTACGGGTGGTTCGCTTGTGAGATTGCATTTTGAACAACCTATCCCAATAAGTGATTTAAGAGCGAAATTGTCCCAGATGGGATTTAAGGAAGCTGTTATACAGGAAGAAAAGGGAACAAAATATGATTATTTAATTAAAACTTATCCAAAAGAAGGCATAGGTAATCAAATAGCAAAGCTCTTTACTCCGTCGCCAACCGTGGTTCAGGAAGACCTTGTTGGTCCGGCAATTTCAGAAAATTTCAGGCAAAAGGCTATTTGGGTTGTTTTATTATGCTGGGCGTGTATGCTTGTATATATATGGATAAGGTTCCAGTTCAGATGGGGAGTATGTGCAGTTATATCCATTGTTCATGACTTAATTCTTACTGCAGGTCTATTATCTATTTTGAATAAAGAATTTACCGCAAGCATATTAGCGGCATTACTCACGATAATAGGTTATTCCATAAACGACTCTATAGTAATATCCGATAGAATAAGGGAGAATAAGAGATTACTCAGAAAAGTTTCTCTTGCGGACCTTGTAAATACTTCAATAAATGAAACATTGTCGAGAACGATAATTACAGGGTTATCCACAATGTTTGTATTGGTCATTCTTTTCTTCTTCGGCGGTCCTGTAATTCATGATTTTGCATTTACAATGCTTATCGGTATTGTTGTCGGAACATATTCTTCCGTTTATGTAGTTGCTGCTCTTGTTGTTGATTGGGACTTATGGTCTTCTAAAAAGAAAATTGATGCCAGAAGCTCTAAGTAAGGTTTTCCCGCAAATAGTAATTAAAAATCCATAGTAACTAATTTGTAATATATTGTAGAATATATTATAAAACAAATATTTTTATATCTTACGTAAAGAACAGAAAGTTTAAAGATGTAAAACGGTTTGAACCCGTTCTCTACTAATAAAATTTTGAAAAAGACAGACAAGAATGTCTGTCCCACCATGAAAAGAAAAGCCCATATCTTTGGTAGACAGGGGAAAGGGCATAGTTATTTAAGGAGAAGAAGCAGTATGGAACTTACTACAAGAGTTGCGATGGTAATTGGTGCGCAGACTTTTAAGTAATTAAAAAATGTAATTTTATATCCTCGTTTTTCCGCTAATCCTGCGGTTACGATATTTGCGGAAGCTCCGACTAATGTTCCATTTCCGCCCAAACAAGCGCCAAGCGCAAGCGCCCACCATAAAGTATTTCCTGCGCCGGGAATTGTGTGTGTCAGATATCCAACTACCGGTAGCATTGTTGCGGTAAATGGGATATTATCCACGATACTTGAAGCAATTGCGGACACCCAGATAATCAATAAGATAGCAGTAGTTATATTTCCACCGGACATCTTGCTTACCGAATTTGCAATCATTTGTATTAGACCTGTGCTTTCTGCGGCTCCGACCACAATAAACAACATCATAAAGAAGACAAGTGTAGGCCATTCGACTTCTTTCTCAAGGATATCGACGATATTTACCTTGCTTATCAAAAGCAAAAGGGAAGCTCCGACTAAAGCCGCAATGCTAACTTCCATATGTAAAAATCCGTGAGTTATAAACATAAGAATCACAATTCCTAAGACGATTAAGCTTTTCTTGAGTAGCTGACTATCCGTTATCTTGTATTCTTCTTTTAGTTTTTTCAAAAGTTCGTCAACGTTATCTATTTTTGCTTTTGCGTATTCTTTACCAAAATAAAACTTCATCATAAATATTAATACAAACATACAGACTATTACTATTGGAGCAAGGTGGACTACAAACTGATTAAATGTAAGTCCCGCATAAGAGCCTATCATAATGTTTGGCGGGTCGCCGATTATTGTTGCTGTCCCACCGATGTTTGAAGCAAGAATCTCAGGGAGGAGGAAGCTAAAAGGATTAATACCAAGAACCACTGCAATTTCAATGGTAACCGGGGCGATAAGAAGCATAGTAGTTACATTGTCTAAAAAAGCGGATGCGATTGCCGTTATGACAGTAAGAAGAACTACTAAAATCCAGATATTTCCTTTTGCAAGCCGGTAAGATTTATAGGCAAGCCACTGGAAGACACCCGTGATTTTCATTATGCCGACAATAATCATCATCCCGAAGAGGAGAAAGACGACATTAAGGTCAATAAATTTCATCGCATCTTCAAAGGAAATTATGAAGTATCCCTTATTGAATGAGCCAAAAGTGTATGTGATTAAAAGTATAAGAGCTGCTCCGAGAGAGGCAGCAAGGGTTCTGTGGCATAAATCAAACCCGATAAGTATGTAAACGAGTAGTAATATAATAACGGATATATAGAAAGCAGGTCCTAAAATATGGTCAATTGTAATATTGGAGAATAAAGAATAAGTTCCTTCTTTATAGGCTAGTTGAGACTTTTCTATTTCTAATTTATTATTACGATAAGTAGGTTTAGAAGTTTTAATTTCAATATTATTAAGGGATTGTAAACTATCAATTTGAATAATAAAACTCCCATCAGAAGAGGTTTTTTCGGTTTTATAATATTTGCCGTCAATTGAAACATCCAATTCTGCATCGGAAATGAGTTTATTGTAGGAGTCAATTACTTTGCCTGAGATGTTTAGTTTGTTTAAGCTGTCTTGTCCCGTTACTGCAAAGGAATTGTAAGCAAATAAGAAGAGGCTAAGGAATAATATCTTTTTCAGCATAATTTTTTATTTGTTTGGACGTATATAGAGAAGTTAATTTATAATACGAAAAAGTCAAGCGCTTATTGAAAAGCGGGGGATTTTAATATTGTAAGGAGATAATTTTTGGACGCACCCTCCAAACAGATCGGCGGGCAGGGATAAACGCAGATTAACAGGATAAAACAAAATAGAAGATTATAGATAAAAAAAATACCAAATAAAAAGGTAAGTGAAGAACCCTATCTAAAGACGGGGCTTCCAAAAATAACAAAAACAGTGGATTCCCGCTTTCGCGGGAATGACAAATGGGAGACGGATAGGCAAAAAAGCTTTCACCCCTATCTAAAGGCGGGGTATTCAGCCAAAAGACACTTAATAAGTATGGATTTTCGCAGAAAAAGAGAAACAGAAAATTGCCAGGGTAAAGAGAATGTTTATTTAAGGAGGAGCAGTAATATGGAGCTTACTACAAGAGTAGCGAGGGTAATCGGGGCACAAACTTTCAAGTAATTAAAGAATGTAATTTTGTAACCTCGTTTTTCTGCTAATCCGGCGGTTACGATATTTGCCGAAGCACCGACTAATGTTCCATTCCCGCCCAAACAAGCGCCAAGTGAAAGCGCCCACCATAAAGTGTTTCCTGCACCGGGAATGGTATGTGTGAGATATGCCACTATTGGCAGCATTGTTGCGGTAAATGGAATATTATCTATTATACTTGAAGCAATACCTGAGACCCATATAATTAGCAAGATAGCGATAGTCAGGTTTCCACCCGATAATTTGCTTACGGAATTGGCAATCATTTGTATTAGTCCTGTGCTTTCTGCGGCTCCGACCACAATAAACAACATCATAAAGAATATAAGCGTAGGCCATTCGACTTCTTTTTCCAGCACTTCAACAATATTTACTTTGCTTATCATAAGAAGTAGTGATGCTCCGACTAAAGCCGCAATGCTCACTTCCATATGCAAGAACCCGTGAGTTATAAACATAAGGATCACAATTCCTAAAACGATTAAACTTTTCTTGAGTAACTGACTATCGGTTATTTTGTATTCTTCTTTTAGCTTTTTCAGAAGCGCATCAACGTTTTCTATTTTTGCTTTTGCATACTCTTTGCCAAAATAAAACTTTATCAGAACCAACAATACGACCATACAAACTATTATTATTGGTGTAAGGTGTACGACAAACTGGTTAAAAGTAAGTCCCGCATAAGAGCCTATCATAATGTTTGGTGGGTCGCCGATGAGAGTTGCAGTCCCGCCCATATTGGAAGCCATAATCTCGGGAAGAAGGAAACTGAAGGGATTGATTCCAAGTATCATTGTAATTTCAAGAGTAACCGGGGCAATGAGAAGCATAGTCGTTACATTATCCAAAAAAGCCGATACTATTGCCGTAATAACGCTAAGAAGAATTACCAAAGTTAGGATGTTCCCTTTTGCAAGCTGGTAAGACTTGTAGGCAAGCCACTGGAATACACCCGTGATTTTCATTATGCCGACAATAATCATCATCCCGAAAAGAAGGAAAATGACGTTAAGGTCAATAGCTTTCATAGCATCTTCAAAGGAAATAACGAAGTATCCTTGATTGAATGAGCCAAAAGTGTATGTTACGAGAAGTACAAGAGCTGCTCCAAGAGAGGCAGCAAGCGTTCTGTGACATAAATCAAACCCGATGAGTATATAAACGAGTAGTAATATAATAACGGATATATAGAAAGCAGGTCCTAAAATATGGTCAATTGTGATATCTGAGAAAAAAGAATAAGTTCCTTCTTTATAAGCTAGTTGAGACTTTTCTATTTCTAATTTATTATTACGATAAGTAGGTTTAGAAGTTTTAATTTCAATATTATTAAGGGATTGTAAACTATCAATTTGAATAATAAAACTCCCATCAGAAGAGGTTTTTTCGGTTTTATAATATTTGCCGTCAATTGAAACATCCAATTCTGCATCGGAGATGAGTTTATTGTAGGAGTCAATTACTTTGCCTGAAATGTTTAGTTTATTTAAGCTGTCTTGTCCCGTTACTGCAAAGGAATTGTAAGCAAATAAGAAGAGGCTAAGGAAAAATATCTTTTTTAACATAATTTATTAATACGGAGAATTTAATTTATAATATAAAAAAGTCAACTATAAGTTATAAGTTAGTAAGTTTTGATAACTTTTCATTTTAACTTGACTTATACAAATATTTGGTGTTAAGTATCCTAAAATGCTTATAAATTTCTTTAGTATATTTTTAAAATACTTTATTGATATTTTGCCTTCGTTGATACTCGGGTTCACCTTAAGCGGGATAATTCATGAATTTGTTCCCCAGAATTTAATCAACAAGCATCTTACCGGAAAGGGAATTAAGCCGATTTTACTTACTACTCTTATAGGTATGATATTACCGTTATGTTGTTTTGGTGCTTTGCCCGTGGCATTAAGTTTTAGAAAAAAGGGAGTTCCTTTAGGCCCGATACTTGCGTTTATTGTCGCTACCCCGGCAACCTCATTGACGGCTATTCTTGTTACGTGGAGACTGCTTGGCCCGTTAGTTACTTTGTATCTTTGTCTGGCGGTTATATTAATGGGGTTAGTAATTGGTATAATAGGGAACAGCCTGCCATTTAAGCCGGTGGAAGCAGTAACGGAAGGTTGTCCTATGTGTAATGAATGTTCGGACGTGGAAAAACATCAACATCATAAAAAAGGGATAAAAAGTCGTATTATTTCTATAATTACTTTTGGGTTTGTAGACGTTCTGAAAGATTTATGGCGTGAGTTACTACTAGGTATAATTTTAGCTGCAGCCGTTGCATCCATAACGCCATTAGGGGACATCGTAAAACAGTATCTTACGGGGTGGCAGGCTTATGTGTATGCTTTAATTTTTGGATTACTTATTTATGTTTGTTCTACGGCGAGTGTTCCTCTAGTTCATGCATTAATTTCCAAAGGGTTAAGCGTTGGCGCAGGGTTGGTAATTCTTTTAGCGGGTCCCGTTACTTCTTACGGAACGATATTAGTTCTGAAAAAAGAATTCGGATGGAGAGTATTGATAATTTATTTGTTAGTTATTTCCGTATTTTCATTGCTGTTAGGATATGTATTTAGTTTGATTGCACCGCCTGACTTCTGCTCAAAACTGCCCGCTGTGTTTAATGGACAAGAATGCCATTGAGGATACGGCAATAAAAATTTGGTGTGAAAATCATTATGAAAACGGAATTAGGTATTGATATATGTGTTAAAAATAAGTTTACGTTATTTAAGAATGAAAGGCTTGGACTATTAATAAACTCTGCGTCTGTAGATTCGGAACTCAGGTATACCCAGGATTTATTTATAAACAGAAAGTGCAAGGTTACTGCTTTATTTGGTCCTGAACATGGCATTAAGAGTGATGCGCAGGCTTTTATAAAGACAAAGGGAGTTTGCGACAAGAAAACAGGAATACCGATTTTTAGTCTTTACGGTGAAACGCTTGAGCCGACAAGAGAAATGTTAAAAGGCATTGATATAATGGTAATAGACTTGCAGGATATAGGGACTCGTTATTATACGTATATATGGACAATGGCGCTTGTTATGAAAGCGTGCGCAAAATATAATAAAAAGGTTATAGTGTTAGATAGGCCGAACCCGATAAATGGAGTAATGCTTGAAGGCACGATATTAAATACAAAATTATCTTCATTTGTGGGGATATATCCGATTCCTGTAAGACATGGAATGACAGTAGGGGAGTTAGCAAAAATGTTTAACGAAGAGTTTGAGATAGGCGCGAACCTTCAAGTTGTTAAAATGAAGAATTGGCAGAGAAAAATGTGGATGAATGAAACGAGATTGCATTGGGTATTGCCGTCGCCTAATATGCCAACACTTGAAACTGCCACAGTATATGCGGGAATGTGTTTATTGGAAGGGACCAACATATCTGAAGGCAGGGGAACGACAAAGCCATTTGAAATCTTTGGTGCGCCGTGGATTAAAGAGGATGAGCTATGCAAAGAGTTGGAAAAAGAAAACTTACCGGGTGTTAAATTCAGACCTCTTTCTTTTATACCTGTTGCGGATAAGTTTAAGAAAGAGAGATGTGGTGGTGCGCAGATGCATATTCCGGATAGAAATGTTTTTTCAAGTTTTATTACGGGAATAAGTATAATTAAAACGATAAAAAGATTATATCCTAAATTTTTTGAATGGAAGAAACCGCCTTATGAGCCTGTGATAGGGTATACGTTCCCGAACTCTATGCCGATTGATTTATTGGTAGGCAATTCTGATATAAGAACCCGGATAGATAAAAATTGTCTACCTTCAAAAGAAGTTTTGCAGAAAGAGTGGAAAAAGGGATTACTTAAGTTTGATGAAACAAGGGAAAAGTATTTGCTTTATTAGATTGTAAATAATATGAAAAAATCAGAAGGAGAGGAATTTGTAATCATTTTTGAAGGGCAGCAAATGGATGCCATTTTTCTAAAGGGTTTATTAGAGCAAGAGGAAATCCCGGTATTTTTAAAAGATGAAATAATGGGAAGTATGTATCCGTCATTTGTTGTTGGGGGAGTTAAAGTTATTATCAGGAAAGAAGACCTTGAAAAGGCGCAGCCTATAATCAGGGAGTTTTCAGACAACCATTACGAAAAGCCACAGGATTAGATAATTTTCTATTGCATAATCACAAATTTTCTGGTAGCGGTAAATTCACCGGCTTTTAGTTTATAGAAATAAACCCCCGAAGGCAATTTCTTCCTTTCCAGTTTCACTTTTTTATAACCCGGAGTTTCATATTTATTTACTAAGGTATTTACTTTTTGTCCTAATAAGTTGTAAACATTCAATTCGACCAATGAAGCTTCCGGAAGTGAATATTTAATTTCCGTTTCTAGTTTAAATGGGTTGGGTTCATTAGAGAACAGTTCATATTTTCGTGGGAGTATCATTCCCGTATCTTCAACCCCAGGAGAAAGGAGCCATTCTACAATTCTGTGCATAAGTTCATTTCTTGTTGATGCCAAATCTATTGCTTCAAAGCCAAATGGCAGAGTAACTGTTTTCCAGAGTGCAGAATTATAATTAAACGCAACTCCTGCATATCCTTCCCCTGTATAATCTTTATATTTGAAAATAGAATCTTTTACCCCGGGTCCACCAGTTTTAAGCGCTGATTGCATAAACTGATTATTGGCCCCGGTTCCGCCTTCTATTGCAAAGGTAAGCCCATTGCTTATGTATTTTCCGTTTATTCCGATTACTGTATCTATATTAATTCCGGTAATTACTTTATTGATTCCCAGTCTTGAAAAAATACCAACGTCAGATATTCCCTGACTGGACAAAAATAATTTTCCTTTATGAGGATAAAGATAAAGGTTTATATTGTTTTGTTCTTCCGTTGAAAAAGCAGTTGAATTGTAATATTCCGGTTCCCATAAAACACTATCGCAGGTTGTTCCTGTAAGCCAGATAACAATAGAATATTGATTTAAGATGGAAGTATCGGGAGAGCCGTAACAAAATACATCCCACACATCGTAAGTATAGCTGTTAGCATCAAGCGCTTCGGTATAGTATTTTTCATAAGGTTTTGTATTCCCTAATGGCGGTCTATTATAGTTATCATCATCTACGACAAGAATAGTAGCCGTTTTTGCAAATGTTTTTGTAGTAAATTCCATTAGATTGACGTATTGTTTTTTATTCCCGAGTTTATCTTTTGCCGTAAGGTTTACATTGTAAAACTTTTCCTGAGCAGTCGGTGTTATCCATGAATTACCATAAATGTTATCTCCTGCCAGGATATCAGCATGTGTCCCATCATCGTAGAAATTAATGTTTGTTATGGTTGTTCCTATTGGGCTTTCAATATTAACGACAACAGAATCCACTCCGGAGCCATCTATAAGTGTAGCTCTTAAAATAACCATAGAGCCTGCCGACAGTAAAGGTGAAATTACCGTTGGAGAATGCAAAAACGGACCTTTATCATCCGTAATTTCGAGGTCAATAGTATCTTTCCATTCTCCGACAGTTGAGTCGCGGAGTGTAAGAATTAGCGGGACGGTAGTGTCATACGCATCTTCAAAAATTTTTATTTTATAATTCTGAACGATTGTTTGTCCCGTATCAAGGGTGCCTAAGATATGTGTTGTATCCAATATTTTTATATAAGATGGTGCAGTTAGTGTTCCCAATATACCATATATAGGGCAGATTCCTTTATTTTTAATCGTAATTTCTATATTTACCGAGTCGTTTGGCGATAGGATAGTATCTGAACCTTGAATTTGCCAGTTATCTATCACAAGTGGGCCCATAGTAGTGAAGGTTGAGCCATTATTTATTAAAGTTGTATCTCCCAAATTATCTTTCGCAAAAACATCTATAAAATAATGTTTTCCACTTGAAGAAGTTTTCCATATATTCCCGTAAGTATGGTCATTAGACGAACCGTCATTATGTAATCCATCGTCATAAAGTTGTATATTTGTGCATAAGCTTTCATCAGGAGATTCTATATCCGCACTAATTGTTTGTATTCCATCTTTATCATAACTATATGCGAGTATCGTTACCGAATCTCCCGGGTTTACGACGGGTGGAATTGCTTTAATCCCATTAACAATAGGGCATTGAGGGAGGTATCCGTTATTGAATTGTGTTATTGCATTTTGTGCATTTTTTTTCAAATCAGTTAAATTATCTGCACACACGACAGCAATTGTAAAATCTACTTCTTCGCCCGGTTGTAATAGAGTATAAGGTCCGGAAGAAGATAATTGTCTTACATCACGGGGGGTATCAATTGAGCAAAACGTTGTTTGTTTTAATTTTTCGTATTTTAATGAGTCTTGTCCGTCTCTATCCACAAGGGAATCTGTTAGTGTCCACGATGAGAATCCGGTAAATCCAATATTCCCCGGGGTCTCACATAATATGCATCCTATATATCCGGCGGTAGTTTTCCAATCTTTCTCATAGCCATCGGAATCAAAAGAATAACCAAGGTTTAATGTTTTATCATACCCTATTAAGTCATCATTACATCCCCCGCCGATAGTATCATATCCTATGTCATTATCCATAAAATATCCGAAATATACATTTTTCAGGGGGAACGAATTCATATTTTTAATTTTATAATTGATATAAATATAGTTTTTATTTTCCGGCATATTAAACGAGTAAGTTCTTTGTTCCACTCTTATACCGAGTCCCATACTGCCATAAGGCCCTATATCGTTAACCCATATAACCATTGCATCTTCTGCCGGAATCCAGTCTCCGGAAACGGCGTAAGTATCTTCATTTGAAATAATATCTCCTTTTGCGGGGTCAAGTTGCATGTCCATAGGTCGGCGCGAGTTTATAGTTGTATCTGCAAAACACCATAATGCCTGATAGGCTTCTTTGGACATACCGGGTTGTTTAAAAACAAGATTCCCCTCGTGTGTATACCCGTGAGGTAATAATTGACTGCTGAACGTTAATCCTTTGACTCCAATATCTCCTGCTTCGCCGGCATTTTGAAGTTCAGGAATGGACATTGCGCCAATATCAGATTGATAAGCACCTCTACTTAAATTTGGTGTCCATACTGTGTCTCCGCTTGAAGAGTCCACAACGGGATATAGGGCGCCAATCCAAGGGCCTGCTTCATAAACATAATATTGTTGGGAATCAGCAGGGTATTCACCTGTTTTTCCACGTGTTAGCGAATTATTATAATATACTGACATTCTTGTTTGCTGTTCATATGATGCATCGTATTTACTTATAGAATCAGTTGGGGGGCGAGCAAATAAGCCACCCTGGAGTGTATTTGAAACAGTCCAGTCGCGTAGATTACCAACTCCCGTCCAGTATAATACCCACCAGTCTGCAGGTTTATCAGTAATTATGCCTTTGTTATGAATTGTTTTTTTATTTAATTCTAATTTGCTTGAGTTATAGCACCATCCGGTATTTATGCAAAAATTAGAAATTAAAATTGCCAATAAAATTTTACCTTTTTTCATAAGATTCCTCCCTGAAATATTTTATTTAATATATTGTAGTATTTATATTTGGCAACTTATTTATTTGGAGGAATTTTCAGAATATAAAAAAGGTAATTATTTTCTACCTCATCAGCACAAGTTTTTGAGTTTCTCTATAGTTACCTGCCTGAAATTTAGCAAAATAGATACCCGATTTTAGTTTTTCCGAATTTATTTCTGACGTATAATGACCTAAATTTTTTATTTCATTCACCAATGTTTTTACGCATCTGCCGGAGATATCGTATAGTTTTAAAGACACGTTAGTTGCGGTTGGCAAATAATAGCTAATGGTTGTTGATTTCGAGAACGGGTTCGGATAATTCTTATATAGTGTGAAGACTTTATCGGTTGTTTTTTCCTCAAAAGCCGGGCCGTGTTTCGAGGAATAACATACATAAGCATTTATCATCAAGTCACCCGGTAATTTTTTATTCTTTCCATAATCTAGCGTCCAGCCTGTATCCGTAGCCGTATAATCGTAATAATTAACAACATTTTCATAAGTCACATTTTTGGAGTGGCTTGAGTCCGTGCATAATGCAATACCCAACCATTGAGATGGATGTGGGGAGGAGACGGTTATGTAAAATTCCTCATCCATTGCGATAGAAGAGTCGAAATCAATGTATTCCCAATCCGGGGAAAAATGAGATGCCGTAATTTGTTTCTGACAAACAAGGGAGGTAGGGTATCCTTCATAGTCATCCGTATATACTGAGATTACAAGGTCTGTTGAATTGGATGTGCTATCTTTATATAGCATTACGCGGGCTTTTTTTAGCGTGCAAAGTTCTGCAGGCTGGAATCTTACGGCATAACTCCAGATACTATCAGGATTTCCTCTGTATCCCGGGTAATAATGGTATTGAGGAAAACTATCGTCATATGCTAAAAGATACAATCCTGTATCCGGCTCAACTATTCCGACAGAATCAAAAGCAGCTTTTATTACGGATTCAATATTGGAATAGGCTGATGGATAAAGGTCAATAGCGGATTGGATTAATGAATATCTTAAATCAATAAAATATGAAGTCTGGACAAGGTAAGTTGTTAATGCCCTATACCATAGTTGTTCGGTTGTATCTTTAGTGATTAAGTTACTCATAAGGTAGCCTGCGTGAGCGGGGATTAGCATATTATAATGAACTCCTCCATTATCCGTACTGGAGTTTTTGGGATAATATATATATTCTCTCATATGGACAGGAAGTGGTCTTGTCCCGCCACCCCCATTGTGAGGATTTGTCAAATCTCTTAATGCATCTCCCGGGGTTCCGGGGGTATAACAGTCTTCTCCTGTGAGCCAGTCTTCTCTATCAATCATACAACCGAAGAAATCCGAGAATGCTTCATTAAGTGCGCCGTGTTGTCCAAGATATACAAGGTCTGCGGTTGATTGGATTACGGCGTGAGTCATTTCATGTGCCGTAACATCGAGAGCTCCTGCAAGACAGGAGAGCAAAGAGTCGTCACCATCTCCGAAAACCATATATCTACCATTCCAGGAAGCATTATTATAATTATGCAAGTAGTGGACTACGCTTAATAGTGAAGCACCCGAATCATTCCAGCTATTCCTGTCGAAGGTGTTGTAATAGTATGTGTAAACGCTATCCATATTATATTGTGCGCTTACTCCTGCGGGCAAACGTGAATTGTCATTGAAATTTTTATCTCCGTTAGGGTCTACTATAAGAGTCGCGGAATCAGTTCGCCACTTGTCATGACAATCCCATGCGCTTATTGTCCCGTTGGTGTAGTTTTTTCGTAACGTATCGCGGTTAGGTAAAGCTCCTTGCCACATTGGTTTTGAGACATTGACAAGATAGTAATTATCGGACGATTGGTATATACTGAGATTTACGGTATCTCCGTTAACAAGAATACCCGTTCCGTCCGTTTCGCCATCGTATTTAATATTATCGTATTTGAATATAACGTTAGGATTTTTTGCATCTATAAAATATTCCCAGTCTCCCTGTGGAAATTCGGTTTTTAGGTTTACATTCCATACAAGAAAGTATTGGCCATTAGTATTATAAATAGTGAGTTTACAGGTTGGCTCTTGTAAAAAATCCCCGGTATGTTTTAAGTCTTCTTTAGCTTTTGCAATGGCCATTTGTGCCGGAACCGTTGGAGTTACGTCAATAGTGGGGGTGGGCTCATACCTACCGTTAACCAGATATATATTGGAATTTTTATCAAAATGGACTATAAGTTGGCTTGCCCATATAGGAACTTCTTTATAGTACTGGTCTAATTTTAGATGAGTCATTCCTAATTTGTCTTTATTTTGAGTATGTAATTTTAATTCACTTGTGGGGTCGCTTAGTTTGAAAAGTTCCTTATATTTTCCTATAAATTCAATTGCATTTGCCATTTTATCTGCTTTAGACGTAGTTGAAAAGGTACCTTTTAGAAAAGTGAGGGTACCATTATCTCCATTAAATTTAACGTCTATTTTTTGTTTAGAATCATTTTTTAATGTCTGTATTAAAGTTTCTTGATTATTTACCGGTTCTTTTTTATTTTGGGGTAGTTTTTTACTCATACCGTATAAAGAAACCGTAGATAGGCAGATAATAAAAAGATACAACGATATTTTATTCATTCGACCTCCTTTTTTAAATAGTGAGTTTATAAATATATATGTGTGGCGAAATAGGTGTCTTGTCAATGCCTTTTATTTGTTTTTTCGTGGAATAAACATTAAGAATTATTGATAAATAATTAAGTTGACAGTTAAGAATATTTTTTTAATATGTAAAATTAAATAAGGATAAAGGGAAAAATAAAAAATGATGCCCCTGTAGCTCAGATGGATACCTGCCTGCCGGCAGGCAGGGAGCACCGGTTTAAGGCGGTAATAGTTGACAAATATGTATGTTTATGTAATAACAAACGATAAGAAAAGAATATATGTTGGAATGTCAAAAGACCCTAAAAATCGTTTAATAGAACATAATGCAGGGAAAACAAAGTCAACAAAAGGATTTAGACCATGGAAGTTGATGTATATTCAAGAATGTAAAGATCGGGTGGAAGGAAGAAAACTTGAGAAAAACTTAAAATCCGGATCAAAAAAGGAAGAATTAAAAAAGATGTTAAAATGCCCCTGTAGCTCAGATGGATAGAGCACCGGTTTCCTAAATCGGTTGTCGCGCGTTCGACTCGCGCCAGGGGTAGTATTAAAAATTAATCCGCCTGAGGCGGAGCAAAAATAAAAAGGGGTTAAAATGAAAGCATATATAGAAAAAATTGCGGATTATAAGGATAAAGAGGTAGAAATTAGTGGCTGGTTGTATAACAAACGTTCAAGCGGGAAAATACATTTTCTTGAAGTTCGTGACGGGACCGGATTTATACAGGTAGTTGTGGTAAAAGGACAGGTAGATGAAGGGGTGTTTGAACTTTGCGATAAAATTTCACAGGAATCTTCAATTAAAGTTGTTGGTAATGTCAGGGAAGAACCTCGCGCGCCGGGAGGATACGAATTAGACTTGAAATCCATCCAGGTTATAGCGCAGGCAGAGGTTTACCCGTTACAGAAAAAAGAGCATGGCATTGATTTCCTTTTATCGAACAGGCATTTATGGCTCAGGTCAAAAGCGCCGTGGGCAATTATCAGAATCAGAGACGAAGTAATTCGTAGTATTATAGATTTTTTTCACTCAAAAGACTTTATTAAATTAGATGCTCCTATTTTTACCCCTTCTGCCTGTGAAGGCACTACGACTCTTTTTGAGGTCCCTTATTTTGACCAGAAAGTTTATTTATCTCAATCTGGCCAGTTGTATGGGGAAGCAGGATGTATGGCATTTAATAAGATATATACATTCGGACCTACTTTCCGTGCGGAAGCTTCCAAGACTCGTAGGCATCTTACCGAGTTCTGGCAAATAGAACCTGAAGTTGCTTATGCAAAGCTTGATGACATTATGGAGTTAGCAGAACAATTTGTGACTTATATAGTCCAGAGAGTCCTTGCAAATAGGCAGAAAGAACTTAAAATGTTAGAAAGAGATGTTACTATACTTGAAAAAATAAAAGTGCCTTTTTATCGTATAAGCTACAGTGAGGCAATTGAAATGGTTAAAAAACAGTCTGTTTCAGGGGGGGAAGTCCCTATACTTCAATGGGGAGATGATTTTGGGGCTCCACAGGAAACATATATAGCTTCTCAATTTGATAAACCAGTTTTTGTGCATCGTTATCCTACAAAATGTAAAGCATTTTATATGAAACCTGACCCTGAAAACCCTGATGTTGTGTTATGTACGGATTTGCTTGCTTCCGAAGGTTATGGAGAAATAATAGGTGGCTCGCAAAGAGAAGAAAATATACAAGCATTAGAGAAAAAAATAGAAAAAGAAGGCTTGCCCAAAGAAGCCCATGAATGGTATCTTGATTTAAGAAGATATGGTTCTGTCCCACATTCGGGATTTGGACTTGGTCTTGAAAGATTAGTAACTTGGATATGTGGATTACATCATATTCGTGAAACGATACCATTTCCAAGAACTATAGATAGGGTGTCCCCATAACAAAATCAAATATCAAAATGTAAAAATCAAAAATTAGAAACAATAAAATTTTAAATCGTTTTTATTAGGAGTAAAATATGAAAAGGACCAAATTGAAACTCAAAAATCAAAACTCAAAAATCAAAAATTCCAATACTTCCTTTGAGTTAGAGGTTAAGGAGTATAAGTTTAGGATAGAGGAATTTCTTAAAGGGTATTTAGAGGGAGAGAAAAAGAAGTTAGCGTCTATAAGTCCCGCATCTTTACAAATAATGGACTTTGTAATTGAATTTTGTATGAGAGGCGGGAAGCGATTGAGAGCGGTATTACTTATAAAGGGATACGAGGCAGTAGGCGGAAAAAAAGAAACAGAAATCGTTCATACTTCTATATGTATGGAGTTAATGGAAGCTTTTTTGCTTATACATGATGATATTATAGACAATGATCCCATAAGGAGAGGCGGTCCTTCTTTTCATAAACTCGTGGAAGAATGGAAGAAAGATAAAGCATTTGGAGTCTCTGCGGGCATAATGGCGGGGGATATGTTGTCGAATCTTGGCGCAAGCGTTATTCTATCTTCCAAATTTGGGGAGGGGTGTAAACTAGGGGCATTAAAAGAATATAACGAATCTTTGCTTAGTTGTTTCCAGGGGGAATTATATGATGTAATTCTTGAAAACGAGAACAAGGTTAGCGAAGCGCAACTTTTAAAAATGATAGGTTTGAAGACTTCATCATACACTACCGTTGCACCGCTTGTTATGGGGGCTATTCTTGGTGGAGCGACCGATGCTAAGATCAAGGTTTTCCGGGAGTTTGGGATTTTATTAGGGGCTGCTTTCCAAATTACGGATGATATTCTTGGTTCATTCGGGGAAGAGAAAAAGCTTGGCAAACCGGTAAATTCCGACATCAGGCAGGGCAAGAAAACGCTTTTATCCATATATGCTTTAGATAATGCTTCTTCATCCGAGACGAAGGTATTAAAAAGAAATTTAGGAAATAAGAATTTAACAGAAAAGGATTTTGATGATGTAAGAGAAATATTTATTAAGACCGGTGCTCTGGATTATGCAAAGAGCAAGGCAAGAGGATATATTTCAAAAGCCAAGAATCTTTTAATATCGGCAAAATTTGAATCCGAACCTACTGAATTTTTATTGGAATTATCTGATTTTATGATTACCAGAAAATTATAAAATCCAATCAATCACTGCTTTTCTTACGGTGGTTAGGTGTGGCGGGGTGTCCCATATTTAAGTATCTGTTTTTTTAACAAATCAGGTAATAAGTTTACCAATTTGGGTTGATTTTCAACAAGTCTCATAATATCAGCCAGGTCTTTTTGTCGTTTACTTGGTCTTCGTGCGGTATCCTCGTATGCCCATATTTTTCCTTGTAAAACATCTTCAACACGGGCAACGGATATTTTATAACCCAACACGGTTTTTACTTTTGCCTTAGGAATAAACTTTTGGTATCTTGGGTCAGTTTGGAGCTGAATACGGATATCGGATTTTTTACTGTTTATATTTATACTATGAGCTTCTTTAGAAATGGGAAAATGTTCTCCTATTGTTTTGAGTAAAGTATCAATTTTCGCAGCTAATATAACTATATCCATATCAAGACTGACAACAGGCTCAGAATAAACATTAACAGCTAGTCCACCGATTACACAAAATTTTATATGTTTACTCTCAAGTATATCAATAAATTCTTTTAATAAATCATATTCGCTATTAGTGACTTTATTAAAAAAGGATTTGCCTGTCATAGGATAAAAAAAGGATTAGTTTTTATCGTTAACTTTGTTGAGTCCGAAATCTACGGTGCCGGTTAGGGTTGTCCCGTCTTTATTGTCTCCCGACAATGCGGGTATTTCCAGATAAGTTGTATTTGGTGGGATAGTTGTTGACCATAATATAGGACTATTAGAAGAAGCGGAGATTTCTTTATTCTTATACCACTTATCCTTATAGTTTTTGAAATCGGCTGTTTTAATGAAGTATTTTCCGGCAGGGAGTCCCGTTAAAGTATGCCCTTCCGGGGTATATTCTGCGATTTGAACTATATGACCGGATAAATCATAAGCTATAACTTTTCCGCCAAAGATTGGATTTTTTGTTTTTTCGTCGTAAACTTTAACAGAGACTTTTGATTTTCTTGGTGCTACACTGAAATTAAAATCAACAGGAGTTACGCCCGTTATTTTAATAAGTTCTGTTTTATTATCATTAAAGGTAGTTCCGCCTCCGAGCCATATAGCGGAGAATTCGGTTCCGGGCGCAAAAGCGCAGACTTTGTATTCTCCCACAGGAAGGCCCAATATTTTATAACCTCCGGTGAATGTATTTTTAGAAGAGAAGGTCTCGCCTGTTTTTGTATTAAAAGCTATGATATAAAATCTTGTGCTATCCCCGGACAGCAGGTTAGCATTACAGAATACGAACCCCTGAATTATTCCGGCTGGTTCAAGTTTGAAATTAACATTTATAGTAATCGAACCTGATGTTACAGCGATTTTTTGGACATTTTCAGGTTTATATGTATTTTTATAATATTTACCATAATAAGCTTTATTTAGATAAGGCACAAAAGCGTTAATTTTTAAGATATATTCTCCCTGTGGGAGGTTATGAATTTCGTAATATCCATTAGAGCCGTGTGAAATTTCTGAGCCTTCAACTTTGTTCCAGCGGGTATCATAGATTTCAAAATCATAATTTTCCAAAGGAATATTATTTTTATCTTTCACCGTTCCCGAAATTATCCCTTCTTGTTTTAACTGAAAATCTATATTTTTAACGGTATCTTCTTCTTTTACGGTTATGTATGTGGCAATTAGCGGGTTATTTGTATCTTTCCAATATTTCCACGCATATTGACTTACTTTAGGCAAGGGTTTTACTTTTACCATATAATTATCTGCGGGTAATCCTGAAATCACATAATTACCTGCAGAATCTACTTGTTTTTCAACGGATTTATTATTTCCGATTACCTGTATCCATGTTTGTGCGACCGGGGTAACTTTTCCGCAAATTGTGCCGCCTTTTTTAACTTCAAAATTTACTCCTTTTATGGTATCGAGGATAATGTTAATCGTAATCAGGGTATCGCTATGGGATGTTCCTATCCAGCCTTCCGGTTCCATAAATACATGATATTTCCCGGGTTCTAATCCACTTACGGTGTATTCGCCGATTGAATCTGTTTGGCTGACATAATCCACATAAGTATTTTTTGATTTGTATAGTTTCAGGAAGAACGGGTTATTTGGTATTGGGGTTTTCGAATTTTTTTCTATAAGTTTTCCTTTTATTACTGCTCCTTTATCAAGCAGAAAATTAATTTCCGAGGTAACGCTGTTCTCTTTTACTATGACAACATTAGCATCTTCCCAGTTATATACATTTTTATAATATTCTCCGACATATTTTCCGCCGGTTGCATATTCGCCGGAGTGGATTCGTAATATATACATTCCGGGAAGGATATCAGAGATAGCGTATCCGCCTCTAATGTTTGTAGTAGCGCCATTTACCAGATATCCATATTTATCGTAAGCTATAACGGGGACGCCCGGTATCGAGTTTTTTGCGCCACTTTCATAGACCAGTCCTTCTATTTTTTTTATTGGCGAGGATAATTTCTGAACAACCGGTTCTTGTTTAGCGCATCCGGCTACCAGCAAAACGCTTATAAGGAAAAGATAAGGTTTCATTTATAAAGACTATAGAGCTGTTGTCATTAGTTGCACGGGTATTTTTGAGCGCAAGTCTGCGAGCATTTCCGCTTCTTTTGCCGTTCTTTTTTCCTGTTCCAGGTCCCATGACACTCTTGCTTTTACCTGTTCGAGTGGTTTCTTTTCGTATTTGGTTTTGTTTTTATCGTAATACGTTTTTAATTCTTCCTCAGTGGGACTGCATTTTGCGTTAATTTCTTTTTCTCTATATTGTTGAATCAATAAAACTTCCTGTCTTTCTACGAGTTGTTTTTTTATATCATCTCTCTGGTCAAATTTATATCTTGCGGCAGCGGCGGGTAGAAACTTTTCAAAAATAAGCCATCCATCCATATAATCTTTTATAGCTTTTTCGTTATCAAATTTTCTGCCTCTAGCCATTTCCATATCTGCTTTTTTCTTAAAATCGTCTACTGTAATTACGCCACCGGTCCATTTAACGAGAGCAGTTGATTTGTCACTTTCTTTTATATCATTTTTTATAATCTTTTTCATAGCATAGCGATTGTAACGCATACGAGCCATAGTTTTCAGGTATTTCAGATAACCATCGCTTAATTTTCTGGTTTGTTCGCCTTTTAGCTTTTCTATTATTTTATCTTTTTCTTTTGAAAACTCAGGTAGAGGTTTGTTTATTTTCTCATTGAGTTTTATTATGCGATAGTTCTGAACGGGATAGGCAGAAGGTTTTGCAAATATTTTACGGTGCCAAGGTATCATAGGAGAAGGTATTGGACGTGAAAAAGCGCCAACGTTATGTAAAGAGAAGGCAATTTTTTCTATTTCTTTATCGCCGCTTCCTCTTGTAATGTCTGTGCCTCCTCCGCCGTATTTCGCCGAATAATCTTCAGAGTATTTAACTGCAAGGTCAGTAAAACTTTTTCCTTTTCTTAATTCTTTATATACTTTAATTGCAGTATCTTTATCTTTTATGGTCATTTGAGATATTTTCAGTGTAGGGGTCATACGATGCCATTCTTTTACCAGTATCCATGTGCGTGGAGTTTTTACTTTTTGAAGAACTATTTTTTCGTAGAGGGCATTTATAGTTAGTCTGTTGGTGAGGTCTGTCATAGCCGCAGTTGTGAGGGTATCAAATCTTTTTGCTTTAGCGTCTACGAGCATAAGTTTATTTGTAACCAGTTGTTCCATAGCTTTATTTTTGAGGGAATCGATATTTGTGCCTGCACCGGGTTGATATACTTTATTAAATTCAGCCATAGTAATAACTTCGGTACCTACTTTAGCAATTACCTTATTGCTATCATTGGGCGCAGCGGATAAAAGCCCCGAAATGAGTAAAATTGCAACCATTTTTCCTCCTTGATTAACGAGAAATAATTATTGTTTTATAATTAAATATTAACATCCTATAATTAGAGATATTCTAGTAAAAGTCAAGCATTATTTTTACTGGAGTTTATGGGGCGTTTTTGTAAAAGAATTGGGCTTTGCTCTGAATATCCAGCTGAGCTGGAAAGAGCTTGACTATAATCTTCCTTTCGGAACAAAGTCCAACTAACCACACGATTTCCACGAGAATAAACTACAACACAAAACAGAAAGATTTTTTGCACACAGAATTGCACAGATTAATACAGATTGACACAGAATTCCTAAGGGCAGGGCTAAAGATCCCCTCCAAAAAGAAGGCGGACAGGCAAGGGCTTCGTATCGTATAATGTTTTTGACGAAACAAACTCCAACTAAAAAAGCATTGACAAAAGACTTATTTTGTTGCATAAAGAAATGAATAGTATGTAAATATTAATGTTACATAAGGGGATTATGAAAAGGATATCGTTATTTTGTATAGGAGTAACCGTATTCTTTTTCGGAATGCCTGTTATGGCGGATACAACTTATGTCATTGGAACTATTAGCAATGATACGGTATGGAATACAGCAGGTAGTCCATATATTGTAACGGGTAATTTATTGATTGACAGTTCTGCGACTTTAGACGTTGAACCCGGGGTTGCAATCTTTATTAATAGTCTTAAAAACATAACTGTAAAAGGGGTTTTAAGTGCTGTGGGGACTTCAACGGATTCAATTATTATTACCAAATATCAAGGTAGTTGGGGGAGACTCCGGATTAAGCCATCTGCAAGATGCAGCTTAAAATATTGTAGGATTGAATATGCAGAAAGTTCTGCCATTTATAATGAAAGCGATGATTCTATTTATGTGGGATATAGTAATATAGAAAACAACTTTACTTGGTGTATTATTGGAGGGGGTATTTATAATTCAGGGACAATTACTATAACAAATAATAGAATATATAAAAATTATGCAGGGCTAGGGGCAGCAGGCATTTGGAACAACAACTATGCGATTGCTATCATAAAAAATAATATTATATCCGACAATACTGTTGGAATGGATGGTTCGGAGACAGGAATTATTAATTTGGGGACAGCCATTATAACTGATAATATTATATGCAATAATGGGAGCACTTTTGAAACCGGTGGAGGTATTGGTAACTGGTCTGGAGGAACAGCTACGATAATGAATAATACGATATATAATAATCCTGTTGGTGTCTGGAATGATGGTTTTGCCGAAATAATAAACAATAATATATACGATAATTGTGGAAATGGCGCAGGAGGCATCCGTAATCATGGACCGGCTATTATAACGGGAAATAATATTTCCAATAACTGGGGCGGGGGACTTTGTAATACCTATGATTCCGTTATAATAACTAATAATGCCATATCTTACAATGAATGTTCAATGTGGGCTTATGGTAATAATATTGATAATAGCGGTTCAAATGTGATTATTAAATACAACACAATAATTGATACAGGTTTTGGTTATTATGCTAATGATACATTGCCTTCTATTTATAATTCCGGAGCAGGTGTCGTTATATGCAGTACGAATATTTATGCCAAATATTGTTCTGTTTATAATGATAGTACGGATAGTTTAATTGCCCGTTACAATTACTGGGGAACAACGGATACCGGTATTATTGATACGAGAATATGGGATTTTTATGATAATTCTTCAAAAGGGATAGTTATATATAAGCCTTTTCTTGATGATTCGTTTAAGGTGGGAGTTAAAGAACAGTCAATAGTTAACAGGCAACAGTTAACAGTAACTACAAAACCGAATCCGTTTATTCAGTCAACAGTCATAAGTTATCAGTTACCTGTCGGTGGAAAAGTATCTTTAGTATTATACGATATTGCAGGCAGTTGCGTGAAGATGCTCGTGAATGAGGAAAAGCAGGTGGGGAGTTATAGTGTTTGCGTGGATGCGAAGGAGTTAAAAGCGGGGATTTATTTCATAAAACTGAAAACCGGAAATTATCAAGAGACAAAGAAAGTGGTATTGATGAGGTGACGAGAGAATGAGTCGAATATAGGCATATAGGAGGATCAAGTGTTATGTTTTGGGATTGTTATATTGTATATTAATCTTGCGATACCAAAGTCTAATATAGTTGTTTCGGCTCAAAATGCCGTGTATTGTTTAGACAGCGATGGCGTTCTTAAATGGAGTTTCCCGCATACTCTTGTTTATAATGAAATATCAGCCCCGGCGATTGGCAATTTAGATAATTTTGGTAATCCTAAGATTGCTGTAGGAGCAGACAAGTTGTACTATTTTAATTGTGATGGCAATGTGAAATGGTCATATAGCGGTTCATTCTGGCTTTGTTCTCCTGTGATGGCAAATGTGGATACTACGGGAAATGCGGAAATAATTACAGCGGATTCATCTACTCTTTATTGTTTCAACAGTGATGGAAGTATAAAATGGTCATACCCGATATCCGGGAATTATTCATCAGAATGGATTGGACCTGCAGTAGCTACCGCAAATGTAGATACGAACGGCGTGCCGTCAGTTTTTGCAGTTACACCGACAAATGTATATTGTATGAATGGTAATGGAACATTAAAGTGGTCGTATCCTATGCCGGGGGATTATTTAGTAGGTATAGGAGTGTCTGATATTGATTTAGACGGGAATGTGGATATTATAGTAAATACTAATGTATATTCCAGCGATGTTTATTATTTGTATTGTCTAAAAACGGATGGAACGCTTAAATGGAGTTATAGCGGGAATGGGTTTATATCGCAACCTGCCATAGCTGACATAAATAAAGATAGCCAACAGGAAATAGTTGTGCATAATTCAGAGGTTACACCCAAAACAGTTATAGCCTTTCAAGAAAATACTTCCCATAATGGTTTAAATGTAGTATGGACAGCTGTGGTAGAAGACATTACTTCAATTTCTGCTCCTCCACCCGTAATATGTGATATTGATGGAGATGGCGACAAGGATGTTTTGTGGGTTGGCTGTATAAATTCTCCACCTACCGGTACATTGTATATATTAAACGGTATGGATGGTAAACACCCTGACAATTCGGGGGCAACTTGTTATACGGATAATAATTTTGCAAGCAGAACACTTTGTGAGCATGGATGTTCGGTAGCAGATATTGACGGGGACGGATATGTAGAAATAGTTGGGATTAGTCCTAATTCAGGAGATACGTATGGGGTAGCAGCTATAGAATGTGATGCCTCCTGGGCAACGGGCAGAAATATATTTTCTTCTCAGCTTTATCATATCAGCGAGGTAAATGATAATGTAAGTATACCCAATGTTGAGACTGCTAACTGGAAAAGCCATAATACATGGCTTACGCAATTGACTACCGGGGGAACCGGTTTTGGAAATCCTACTTTGAAATGGAGTTATTCAAATTCTACATTTGGGTGGATTGTAGCTTCTATAAGCATAGCTCCTCTTTCTGATATATCTGGTGTGGAAGAAAATTCGGATTTGGGATTTTTGAATGTGGGACTGAAAATAAAAAAGAATCCATTTGTGCAATCAACAATGATTAGTTATCAGTTACCTGTTGGGGGAAAAGTATCTTTAAATTTATATGATGTTTCAGGTAGTTGCGTGAAGACGCTCGTGAATGAGGAAAAGCAGGTGGGGAGTTATAGTGTTTGCGTGGATGCGAAGGAGTTAAGAGCGGGAATATATTTTGTGAAGTTAAGAACAGGAAATTATCAAGAGACAAAGAAAGTGGTATTGATGAGGTAAAACATTAAGTTTTTTTATATTTTAATTTTTGATTTGAAAAAGGGGGGATCATGAAAAAGGTAATTTGTTTGTTAAGTTTTTTGTTTTTGTTTGTTGCTGAAACTAGGGCGCAGGTGTTTCAAATTTCCGTTGCCGACAGCAGTCAGATTTATCCTGATGTAGCATTTGACGGGACTAATTTCTGGACGGTATGGGCAGATAATAGAAACGGGACTTCCCGTATTTATGGGGCAAGAATAGCGACAGATGGAACGGTATTAGATACAAACGGAATACTGCTTGCAAGTTTGCCGGACACCGATTATACAATGCCTTCGGTGGCATTTGGAGACAGTGTTTTTTGTGTGGCTTTTCATATCTCCGGAGGATATGATACAACACCAGTATATTGTTCATTTAAAGATGTTGGTGCTGTAAGGTTTCAAAGGGGAGGAAATATAATAGATACTATCCCTAATTTTATATATGGGTGGTCAGGAATGGGTTATTATGTACGATATTCCGATATGCCAATTGTTATGTTTGGCAAGAAACATTTCTTTTTCTCATTGTCAATGAACACCGGTTCCTCTATGGAAGGATTTTGGGATTCTGAAATTCAAAGTTTAGGTGATACCTGTATGGCAGGTGCGATAGGGTTGCCGGGATTTCATTCATGGGCACCTACCGGTGTATGGAATGGTGAAAAGTTTTTTATAGTATGGACTCAAAACCCATGTGATACGTTTGTATTTGGGATAGGAGGGGCTTTTATTGACGATAGTTTAATCGGGCAATCCGTAGATTCATCTCAATTCAAAGTTAGAAGTGATAAAGAAGTTCCTATGGATATGCTTTTGGGTGGTTGTTCGGAAAGAAGTAAAGAGCTTGCTTTTGGGAGTAACCATTATCTATTAGTTTCAGAAACGGAGCTGCATTATAAAAATAAAATCTGGTATGACATTCTTTCTGACTCAGGGAAACCAATAAATTCTTTGCCTACTATAATTGATACGGGTAATTCTGTTGACCAGCGATTGCCTACCTGTGCATACAATAATGGAAAATTTATTGCAGTGTGGCAAAATTCAATTAGTGGAGACACTAACTTG
The DNA here is from genome assembly GCA_028716385.1 of bacterium. Lineage (GTDB taxonomy): Bacteria > Hydrothermota > UBA3073 > JACQXS01 > JAQTXJ01 > JAQTXJ01. Next base: position 176,875 of record JAQUPX010000004.1, read on the forward strand.
TACGGGATTATAATAGATACACTTGGTGGAATTATTGATTCCGGTCATATAGACAAGAGTCCATTTTGCCAAAAACAACCATCTCTTGCAACCGGTGCCGGGAAAACCTTACTTGTTTGGTCGGATAACAGGAACGGAAATTTTGACATATACGGAATGTTTATAGGAGACACTTTGGGAGTTAAAGAAAATTCGGATTTGGGATTTTTGAATGTGGGACTGAAAATAAAAAAGAATCCATTTGTGCAATCAACAATGATTAGTTATCAGTTACCTGTTGGGGGAAAAGTATCTTTAGCAGTATATGATGTTTCGGGCAGGTGTGTGAAGACGCTGGTAAACGGAATCAAGGAAGCAGGGCAGTATAAAGCAGAAATAAATGCAGAGAACTTAAAAGCGGGGATTTATTTCGTAAGTGTAAAAACCGGAGATTATAAGGAAACGAAGAAGCTGATTATTTTGAAGTGATTTTTTAGTATTTGATATTAGAATTAGTTGCCGCCTACCAGGGAAAATGGCAATTATGGGCTAAAGCCCAAGAAGTTATGGGATGCTGATTCCCTGCAGGGTAATTTAAAATCAGGGAAAATCCCAGTGTATATTATCTTGACAAATATGAAACGTATCATATTTATTGGCAATAAATTATGCAAAGACTACTTGCAGAAGTCATAAAAATCAGGAAGCTTAAACCTAAGCAGGATGATAATTTTTTAGTTTCCCCTGTAAGATGTAAGGTAATAATAAGAGGTAGTGCATTTAAGGGGTTTAAGCTCCCTCCTCATGTAAAAATGAAAAGAGGTTGGATTAAAAGAATGTGTGTTTCTCCTTGGGAAATAAGGGAAAAAGATTTCATTGTCCTTACGCCTGAAGAAACGAAACTTTTTATTCCTAAGATAAAAGGAGATAGAAATGCTGACGGATTCAAAGAAGGTATATTGGAAAATGAATTTCTGAAAATTTTAGTTTTACCTCATTACGGGGTAAAAATCAGCAGTTTAATTTACAAAGCAAACAAAGAAGATAAATTTAAGCCTGCCCTTAAATATTTTAAAGATGAACACGTTGATATGGGGGGAGCGGATAATTTAATAGATGAAGAGTTCCCGGGAAGTTTGTTGAATGCCGATTTTAAAGTAAAATCAAAAGGTTTATACGAATACGAGAAAAATAAATTAAAAATTATTAAACGTATGAAACTATTAGATGGATTGCCAATCTTACACATAGGCATAGAAATAAAAAGTAAAAAAGAAAAAGAAATAAACTTTTGGCAAAGACTTTCATTTAAAATAGCAAACAATTGGTGGGAAAATGTTGTATCCGTACCGACTAATGAGGGTCTTAAACAGACATGGCATTCAAAAACGGCGTATATTAAGATATCAGGCGAACATTATGGATTGAATCTAGGGGCTTTTCTTTTTGCCTCACCTCTGAGAAAAAACAAAAAAGAAAATAATACCGGAAACTTACTCTGGGCAGCTAACCCTGCTTTGTTAGACTTTTTAACTGTCGCCAATGAACGAACTGCAATGAGAATTATGCCTCGTTTTTTCCCATATAAATTAAAAAAGAACGAATCGGTTAAATATAATCTCCTGTGGGCTGTTGGCGAGTCCTCAGAAATAAGTTCCAATCTAATTGCAATAGGATCAAGGGCCGTTCTGCCAAATAATAAAATTCTTTTTTCTATTATAGCAAAAAGCAAGAAACGAATAAATCGTGCAAAGATTTACGTTAATGAAAAAGAAGAGAATATTTCATTGAAACCATTAACTATAAAAGGGGTAGGCAACTTTTTAACGGGTAAGATAGTAATTAGCGCTTCTCCCGATGTACCAATAAAATTTAAATTACTATGATTCAAAAAACTTTTACATTTGGCTATGAGTGGGAAATTCCTATACTTACTAATGATTTAATGCCGGTTAAGGATAAAGACGTTGATGATATAGCGCACAAGCTGAGAAACAAATTTCCGTGGTCAAGGACAGGTTATGACTTTATATCAAGAGATGGCAAAATGCTTGAGATTAAAAGTGGAATATTGAACTCTTATAAGGAATTAATAGAAAAAACTTCACTCCAAATGGAGGAACTAAAAAATCTATGCAAAGAAAAAGGCGTTGTTTTCTTCCCGATAGGTACTCATCCTGTGATTGGAGGAGCTTGTGGGTTACATGTGCATATTGGAAGTATATATAACATAAAAGAATTAACCTTAATTGCGAACTCAAGTGTACGATATTTACCTTGTTTTGCAGCACTTGCAGCTAATTCACCCGTATGGGAATTTGAAGCAAAAGAATATAAAAGTTATAGGGTGAAAAAATTTGCAAATTGGGCTTCTAATATCAGAGGAATTACAAAACCGGAATTCGTTCAAAGAGATTGGGCAGACGATGTTTGTGTATCAATAATAAGAAGTGGACATCCGACAATTGAATTAAGAATTGGGGATTCTCCGTCTTCAGTTCAGTTCGCTATAGAATACGTGGGTTTTGTAGTTGCTTTTTTTGCGAACTTAATCAAAAATGAGCGTATGAATCTCACCCATCAAGCATATGTTGAATCAATAGAAAACAGATGGAGAGCGACAAAACTTGGTTTACAAGCCGTTTTCCTCTGGGACGGGAAAAAAATTGAAGTAACGGATGTCTTAAAAAAGATGCTTGAAACGGCAGATTTTGAATCGCTCGGCATTGATAGTCCAAACCTGATTAAGAAAATGCTTAAACTTCGTCAAACTCAAGCAGACTGGCAGCTGTTACTTTATAAGTATAATAACGACACTCATTCATTTGCAAAAACAATAAGTAATGAAATAATGCGAGGAGACGTATTAAAAGATTATCTTTCCAAGGCAATTGAACTCCCGCCTGAAAAATGTTTATCAATTGAAAATTATATTTTAGAAAATATAGGGATTGAAACTCCTTATTTAGAGTTATACGAGTTGCTTCAATTACCGCATCAGGTTATTCAGCAAAAGTTAGAAAACCTTGAAAAATCAGGGCATATTAAAATTCAAAAGAATCAGGAAAAAGGGATTGTATATAGTCGTGTCTTTCATTCCTAAAGAAAACAGTGCATTGTATTTTCTATTAACATGATGGAATCTTAGAGGCTCAATCTCAGACCACTCATTAATTGACATCTTCTACAAATTGTTTTAATATCTATTCAACTGTGAAGAATAGAATTGTTTTTGCCATAATAATAACCGGTTTATCGGGTGTTATCGGGCAATTGCTTTTTATCAGGGAACTGCTTATCGTTTTCCACGGGAATGAATTTTCTATAGGGATCGTGTTGGCTAACTGGTTATTACTGGAAGGGTTGGGGGCTTTATTAATCAGCAGGATAAGGATTTTTAAAAATAGAAATACGGTTAGTTCTGTTTTTGTCCTGTTTCAGCTTGTTTTTTCCGTTTATTTACCGATTGCCGTTTTATTAATCCGCAACCTTAAATCTATTTTTGGAATAATGCCGGCAGAGACTTTAGGTTTGCTGCCTATTTTTTATTCATCGTTTCTTTTTTTGTTGCCTGCAAGTATCTGTCATGGAGCGTTGTTTACGCTTTGCTGCAAACTGTACGATAATGAATTCCCTAACGCCGGCGGTAAGTCCATAGGTGTTGCATATATATACGAGACGGCAGGTTCAATTATCGGGAGTTTGTTGTTTTCTATTGTGCTTGTAAGGTATTTTGATTCTTTTTATATAGTTTTTGGAGTAATGATTTTGAATGTTTTGATGGTAATGGTATTGCAGTGGGGTTATAAGAGTCTATTCTCAAAGGTTTTGAACGGCATAGCGATTATCTTATTTGTAAGCGGTATTTATTTTATTTTCAAGGTGGATAAAATACGGCAATTTTCCGTTTCCAGCCAGTTTTTATCAAAGAATGTCGTGTTCTATAAAAACTCCATATACGGGAATACTGCGGTTATCAAAAGCGAGGAGCAATACAGTTTTTTATATAACGGGGTTCCAAACGTAAATGTGCCTGTTCCGGATGTTTCGTTTATTGAAGATTTCGTAAATTTTCCATTATTGTCGCATCCTGCGCCAGAATCGGTGTTAATCATTGGGGGAGGAGCGGGCGGCGTGATAGACAAGATATTGAAGTATGACATTACGTCCATTGATTATCTTGAGCTTGACCCGTTGTTAATATCTACAATCAAGCAGTTCCCGACACCGATGACTTCTAATGAGCTTAGTTCGGAAAGAGTTCATATTAAATATGAGGATGGCAGGTTATTTTTGAGGAAAAAGGAGCATGGGCAGTATGATTTAATTTTTATCGGGGTATCCGATCCTGTCAGCCTTCAATCAAACAGGTTTTTTACGGAGGAATTTTTTAAATTAGCCGGGCGAAGGTTAAATCCCGGAGGCATATTAACCATAACTTTACCGGGGTCGTTAGAGTATATGGGGAAGGAACTTGCGGATTTGAATTTATGTATTTATACAACGATAAAAAAAGTTTATCCGTATGTAAAAGTAATCCCGGGGGATTTCAATATGTTTTTGTGCAGTAACTCGGATATATCGGTAATCCCGGATACAATACTAAAGCATTTAACTGAGAGAGGAGTTGAATCGAGTGTTTTTACGGAGGGGTATGTAAAATACAGGCTTGACAGTTATAAAGAAAAGAAGTTTTTGAGTTCTATTTCAAAGGAGAAAACAGGGATAAACAGGGATTCCCGTCCTATCGGGGTATTTTACAGTCTTGCTTACTGGAGTGCACTTTTCAACCCTGGTATGGATAAAGTATTTAATTTATTTTTAAGATTTAATTTGTGGTTTTTTGTTTTGCTTGTGGGGATAATTAGTTTATGTTTTTTTATTATTAGTATTAAGCGTAAGAATAAAGGTAGTCAGGTGATTATACCTTTTTGTATTTTCACGACAGGTTTTACGGGAATGGTATTTAGTTTGGCGATAATCTTTGCTTTCCAGTCGGTGTACGGGTATGTTTTCAAGGAGATAGGGATATTAACGGCGGCTTTTATGGGAGGAGGGTTGGTTGGAGGGTTAATTACTACTGTGTTTTTGCGTGAAGAAAAAAAGAATTATAAGAGTTTAATATTTTTTGAATTATGTTTGGTATTGTTTGCGTTGCTGTTTCGGTTTATTATAGTGCCGTGGAGTTTGATTTTTGTGGTTTTATGTTTTGTGATTGGTTTACTGGTGAGTGCTGAATTTCCGCTTGCGAACAAGATATATTTAGAGAATTCCGTGGGCATTGAGAGAAGTGTTGGGGTACTTTACTTGTTTGATTTATTGGGAGGGTGGTTTGCGGGTCTTATAACGGGAATAATTATGTTGCCGGTAATGGGGCTTTGGGGAACTTGTGTAGCGGTAGCGGTTTTAAAGATTAGTAGTATGGGGTTGATTAAACAGGTAACAATAAACAGTAAAAAAAATAAAAAACATAGAATGTGTTTGAAATTATACAGACAACAAAAGAGAGGTTTCCCCCGCAGGTTATGCTAAACAAACTGGCAAGCAGGATCTCAGAGAACGTCCCGCCAAAGCGGGATAAACTCCGAACAGAAAAAAGGACAAAGAATTTTTTTATTTTTCTTTTGGCATAGATACTGTAAGGACTGATTTGGCGAAATATTTATTTGCCACTCTTTGAACATCTTTAGCTGTAACTTTCTGAATATTATCTAAAAACTTGTCAAAAAATTGATATCCAAACCCAAGTGTTTCCCAAGAGACTGCTTTTGATATTTGTTGAGCGTTAGTTTGATTGTAGATAGGGTATAAGTTTATCATTTCTTTTTTGAAATCTTCCATTTCTTTGTCAGTCAGGGGTTCGTTTTTCAATCTCTCAACTTCTTTTTTTAAGATGGATACCACTTCTTTGTATTTTTCCTGAGAAGTCTGGACAGTGATTATAAATGTAGATGGGTCTATACTAATAGGTTGATATCCATAAGCATAATATACTAGATCTTTTTCACCCCGTAAAGCTTTATATAACCTGGAACAATTGCCTCCAAAAATATTAGTAATTACATTTAGAACATAAAAATCTTCATCTGCACCTTTTACTGTTGGAAAACCCCATAAAATCATTACTTGTGGGTGAGAATAATAGTTAAAGACTTCCTTGCACTCAGACAATTCAGGTTCAGGAGGGATTTCAGGTGTAAATATTTCTTTGGATTTGAATTCCTTAAATGCTTTTTCAACCGTTCTTACAATCTCTTTTTTATCAAAATCACCAAAAATACCTATAACCATATTGTTTGGAACCACAAATTTTTCATAATACGATTTTATATCATTTCTAGTAAGTTTTGAAACATTTTTTTCTGTGCCCAATAAGGTTAATCTATAAGGATGTTTGGTATATAACTGTTGAGAAAAAAATTGTTCGGCCAGAGTCTCGGGATTTTCTTTCTGTCTATTAATATCAGCAATAATGTCTTTTCGTAGTTTCTCAATTTCTTTTTCCGGAAAAGTTGAATTACAGAGAATATCTGCTAAGACATCCATAACCTGATCTATATCGTTCTTTAAAATATCAGTTGTCAGACAGGATATGTCTTTACTCGTTGCAAAACTAATAGAACTTCCTCTTTTTTCAAATTCTTCCGATATTTCTTCGGCAGTTCGTTTTTTTGTTCCTCTAAGCAACATTTTTGCTACGAAATTAGTAATTCCATTATTCTCTTCTGTCTCATATCTGGTCCCGGTTTTAAAAGCTACTTCAATGGAAGCTGTAGGGAAATTAGAATTTCTTTTTAATAATAAAGTAATCCCATTATCCAGTTTGATTTTTTGAATTTCTTCTTTTATTTGTTTTTCAGAAAGGGTGTCTTTAGTTGCAGGTTTTTCCGAGCCGATTGGTTTTACTGTTACAATAACCATATTTTCATCATAAAAATATTTATTAGCTACTCTTTTTATGTCTTCTTTAGTGACTTTTTGGATTTTTGGGATATAAGTATCATCATAAAAACTCGGGTCATTAGTAGCAATCCAATTTTCTCCAATATTGGATGCTTGAGTTTCTATGTCTTGTGAATAAAGAAGTTTTCTAGCCATAATTCTTTTTTTAGATTTTTTGAGTTCATAGTCAGAAATTTCATTTTGGCGGACATTTTTAATTTCCGCAGAAATAATCTTTTTTATTTCTTCTACATTTTGTGGGTCAGATGTTTCCGTACCAATTATAAAAGCTCCTTTTACATAGGAAGGTGTACTAGAATAACCATAAATATAATTAACCAGTTGTTTTTCTTCTTTTAAAATCTTATTAAATCTAGAATTTTTGTCTCCGCCTAAAACATCTGCAAGTATATCCAGAGGGTACATATCTTCGTCAAAAGTATCAACGGTATGATAGCCTATTGTAAGATTCGTAGCGCTAGCATCTAATTCAGTTTCTACAACTCTTTTATTTATTTGTTGAGGTTCTACAGGCAATATTGGGAAATCTATTGATTTTTTTTCAAAATTCTTGAATGCTTCTTTTATTTTTAGAAGCACCGTATCTTTATCGAAATCTCCCACTACCACAAAAAGCATATTATTAGGAACATAAAATTTTTTATAATACGCCAAGATATCGTCACGAGTGAGTTTTTTGAAAAGTTCAGCATAACCGATTATTGGGTATTGAACAGGATGAATTTTATAAAGGGTATTATTAAAAATCTGATTAGCTTTTCGCTCGGGAACTTCGCGCATTAATATTTCTTTGAGAATCACTCCTTTTTCCCTTGCAATTGCGGTAGAATCAAAAGCGCAATTTGTCAACCAGTCAGCCAACATTCCTAGAGCCTCGTTAAAGTATTTGCTATTTACGGTTATCTTATAACAAGTACACTCAAAGGAGGTATATGCATTATAATCGGCTCCAATTTCCTGTTTTAATTTATTAAAATATTCTTCCGTATGATTTCTTGTAGTTCCGCCAGCCATTATGTGTTCAAAGTAATGCGATAGCCCGGAGCCAAGATGTTTGCCTTCATAAAGACTACCTGCTTTAACGTAAGCGCGTAAAGCGGTTATTTTTGCCGTATGATTTTCTTTAATCAGAACAGTCATTCCATTATCCAGAGTAAATTCTGAAATATCATTTTGAGCAATAAGAACAACCGGGCTCATAATAAATATTAAATAAAGAATGGTGGATTTAAGGTGTTTTGCAAACATTACAAACCTCCTATTTTTGGCGGTTTCAGTTTCGTTTCTAAAGAGTTTATAAAAAAACAAATATATTAACTTGTAACTTACTTTATTGAAATTTTTTGTCAAGCAGATAAAGATAATACTGATAGGGAGGCAAAGAAAAACAGATTATATCGTACTGCAGAGGTGCAGAGTTTAAAATAGAGAAAGAATAAAAAAGAGAATAAAATAGGAAGTAAAAAGGAAGCGGCGTAGAGTTTTGAACCCTGTCAGAGATTATTTTATTTATTTTCGCAACTTCAGGCAATATTTTTTTTGTATAGCAATGTTGTCCAATATAGAGTGGAGTGACTTGGATTTCTCTTTAATTTCTAACCCTTTAGAATTTTTTTTCGCTATAGTCAATGCTTTTTTTAATTCTTCAATCTCTAAAACGGTTGATGCAATACAATAATAACTTTTCGAACGTCCTTCATTAAATTCTTGTAACATCTCTCTTAGTAATTGTTCTCTAATTTTTTGTAACTTTTCAAATTCAGGCACTTTATTTTTTTGAATAAAGGCAATGTCATCTTCAAGTTTTTGGTAACATTTGAATGAATCAAATTTTTTCCCGGCTTCTCTATGTTTTTCCCATTTTTCACATATTTTACTTTCTTGACAATCCCAACAAAATTCGATTTCTTTTTTCTTTATTGCACAAGTGATAAAAGGACAACCGACAGCCATTCTGTCTTTACTTTTGCAACCGAAGCATCGACTTTTCGTATCCATATGATAACTTGGACAAAGTCGGCAAGAAAGCCCACATATTCCAATCTCAGGATATTTTATTTTCATAACATTTAAGTGAATAGTTTTTCTTTTAGGGTTTAAAGATAGGGATGGGGGATTTTTTATGGGCAGAGCATTGAATTAATTTATTAACTTTGGAGAGAACGGATTTATTTATTCCTTTATAATTGCCTGTTTCTATTGCGATAATAGTTTTATCCAGTTCTTTATAAGTAATTCCCATTTCGTTTTCATCCGTCTGTCCTTCCCATAGTCCTGCGGAAGGCGCTTTTTCTATGATAGCGGGTGGGATTTTTAATTCTTTTGCAAGCTGCCAGACTTCCGTTTTCAAAAGTCCGCCGATAGGTAACAAATCAACTCCGCCGTCCCCATATTTTGTGAAGTATCCTACGGCTATTTCGCTTTTATTTCCTGTTCCGGCGACAAGGTAGTTCAGTTTATTGGCGAAGTAGTAAAGAATAAGCATTCGTAGTCTTGGTTTTAAGTTGGCGGAAGCAAGAAGATTAGCTTCAGGTAAAATCTTTGTAAGTTCGTAATAGATAGAATCTATTTTTATTTCTTTTGTTTTGATGTTGAATTTTTTAGCCAAGAGGTTGGCATCTTTTAGGTCTTTTGCAGAACTGTGGCAGGGAATTATAATGGCTAAGACATTGTTTTTGAAAGCTTTTTGAGCTAAGACCGATACTACGGCAGAATCTACACCACCGGACAATCCGATTACTACGCCTTTTGAGTTGGCTTTTTCGACCTGAAATTTAAGCCAGTCAGTTATTTTATTTGCAAGAGACATAACAATAAATTAAACATATAAAAATAAATACATTGCCACAAAGGCACTAAAACACAAAAGAGTAATCACGAAATAAAAATAAATCTTCTGAAGAATAAAGAACATATGATAATATAGAATTTATACGTTAGAATTTCCAATTTAAGCCTACATAGGGAGCGTAGTCGTATTTGAAGTCACCCATTTCAGTAATAGGAATAGCGCAGGTTGCTTCCAGAAGTAACTCGTGCAGGGTTTTTTGGTAAAGTGATCCGCCTTCTGAAACCGTTTGTAGGAGTCGGTATTTAAGTCCGGGGTAACACCTTAAGGAATAATAATATGTATCGCCTGCGGTGGATGCGAGTCCGTCAAGTTCGCATAGAATAAAAACTTTATTGAATATTGCAGGAGACTCAAGGGTAAAGTTATAAAAAATCTCATCAGTTATATTTTCATCTTTTGATAAAAGTCCGTTAGACCAGTAACCGAAAGTCAGGTAAGCTGCGCCTTTGCTATCTCCAAATCTTCCCAGAATACCTAATTCAAGGTCCGTAGAACTTTTAGTTGGCGAGAAGAAAGCTGATTTATCGCCTGTGGGGAATCTTACACCCAGGAATGGAGAGAATTCAAGATAATAAGTACCTACAAAACCCATTTCTTTTGTTGGATTAAAAAGATTATATTTAGTATCCAGTGTGATACCTCCGGGTGCAAATTTTGAATATGTGGTATCAAGCTTCATATTTTCATAAGTTACAGGTATGGTTAATCGGAGTGTCCAATTTTTTTCAAACCCGTAATCGATCTGGAGTATATTAACCATTCGTGTAAAGGAGGAATCCGTACCGATTGGTATATAAGTTGTATCGTTTAAACGTTGGGAAGTGTAATTTATATACATAAAATGTTCTCTAAACATAAGTCCGAGAGAAGGCATTGTTGTGGGTGTTGCGCCAACGATAGGTTCTGCCATGGTGCTAGTGTTTACGAGTGTAAGCAATCCGGCGAGCAATGCGAATTTTTTGATAAAATTATTTTCTAAAAGCATCTTCGATATGTTGAATTTTTTCATTTTTCACCCCTATAACATCAAATCTGACGTTACATTTTCCGAATAATTTACGTTTAAGGAGATAAGCTTGAGCGACATCAATGATATTGCTGGCTTTATTGCGGTCAACTTTTTCAATAGGTTCACCGAAATCATTATTTGTATTGGATTTAACTTCTACGAAAACGATAACACCTTTTTTCTCGCATATAACATCTACTTCTTTATGATGAAAGCGATAATTTCTCTCAAGTGTTATATAGCCTTTATTTTCAAGGTACTTTACTGCAAGGTTTTCACCGGCAGCACCTGTCTTCATCTCTTTTTCTTGCGCAGGTAATAAAGTTTACCTCTACGAACCTTTTCGTGTCCTAAGACAGAAATTTTTTCTATTGAGGGAGAATGTAATGGGTATATACGTTCGACTCCGAAGCCTTCGATTATAGCTCGTACGGTAAAAGTGCTTGTGATACCGCTATTATTGCGAGCTATTACGATACCTTCGAATTTTTGTTTACGTATATGTTCGCCTTCCATTAATTTTGTTTGTACTCTAACGACATCGCCTATATTAAGTTTAGGCAAAGTAGTAGTTGTAGTTAATGTGTCCATTGTTTCCTATTAGTGGAGTTCCACTGATTAATTTTTGTATGATGACCTGAGGTTAATATTTCCGGGACTTTAACGCCTTCGACTTCAGCGGGTTTTGTGTATAAAGGTGGGTCTAGTTCACCGAGAGAATCAGCGAACATAGACTCGGGGTTTTTAAGGACACCCGGGATAAGCCTGGTAATAGATTCAACGATAGACATACAGGCGAGTTCACCACCAGAGAGGACATAATTTCCGATAGAGATTTCCATCATAGTCTTATCGGGGTATTCCATATTAATTATATCTTTGACTCTTTCGTCAACGCCCTGGTATCTGCCACAAATAAATATCAAATGAGATTCTTCCGAAAGTTCCTGTGCCAATGATTGATTGTACAATTTACCTGCGGGGGTAAGTAGAACAACTCTGGCATCGGGAGTCATAACTGAGCGAACAGCTTTAAGAATGGGTTCTGCTTTTAAAACCATTCCAGAACTACCTCCATAAGGATAATCATCAACTTTACGATGAATATCATTAGTGAAATTTCTCAAATCCCAGACATTAATGGAGACAATTTTTTTAGACTTAGCAATTCTAATTGTTCCCCAGTCGAAAGGACTTTCGAACATTTTTGGAAAAATGGTAAAAATATCAATCTGCATTACTCAAGAATCTCCAATACTGCGCGTCTTCCACTTTTCATAGATGCGGCAGTCAATATTGTCCTCATAGCTCTCGCGGTTTTACCTTCTTTACCGATAACCTTACCGAGGTCAGTTTTTTCAACCCTCAGTTCATAAACGACTGTGCGTTCACCTTCAATTTCCGTAACTTTTACTTCATCGGGTGCATCCACAAGGCTTTTAGCCATTGCTTCTATTAGATTTTTCATTTAATTCGCCTCCTTGCGCTTAAGCAATTTAGATACTATCACAGTAGGCTGGGCTCCTTTTTTAATCCACTCCTGAGCTTTAATCGAGTCCAGTTCTAATTTCCCCCCGCGTGGGTCATACGTACCGAGATTATCTATATACTTACCATTCCTTGGACTTCTTGAATCCATAACAACGACTCTATAATACGGGCTATTAGTTTTTCCCGTTCTAAATAATCTAATTTTAACCATAGTTTTTGCAATTTATACTTTATTACAAGAATGTCAAGATATAAATTGAAAAAAATGGATAACGGAATACAGAAAATTAACCATAGAGGGCACAGAAGAAAAATATAATTCAGAATTGAAAGATAACAAAATAGAGATAAAAAACATAGAGAGCGCAGAGTATAAAAGCCAGAGAACAGAAAATCTAGACCTGCCAAAAGGAACGTTATAGAAGCAGAATTAACAGGATAAAAAAGAGTTAAAAGACAGAGAAAAGATAAAGAATCATAAATCGGAGTTGAGCCTTCCCGAAAAAAAGTTGACAGAGGGATTGAAGTCTAATAAAGTAATAAGTAATTTTATATATATATACATAAGGGTAAAAAGAGGTTTACTATGGAAGAAATAAAAATACCGAAAGAGTATTTTATTAATATTGAGGGGTTGCGTGAAGGGGTAAATGAATTCAAGTATACTACGGATGGTTTGTATTTAGAGATAGGTGAACTGCAAAAAGGTATCGAGATTCAGCTAAAAGTAACAAAGATAGTTAAGAGGCTTATAGTTAAAGGGAAAATAATTTTTAGTTTAGAGTTGGAGTGTGCAAGATGTCTGGAGAAATATATAATTAAATTTACTGAAGGTATAAGCAGTGTTTTTCTTCCGAACAATCCTTCCGGTATAAAATCAGAAGAAGAAACGGAAGACCCTGATGTCAATTTTTATACAGGAAAGACAATAAGTTTAGTACAACTAATCAGAGACATAATTCTTCTTGCGATTCCAATTAAGCCACTTTGCAGTGTTTCTTGCAAGGGGATTTGTCCCGTATGCGGTAAAAATCTGAATGAGGCAGATTGTGGGTGTCCCCGGGAATAAAGATGAAAGCAGCATTTAAGATATTATTGAGGGTAGGAATAACTGCGTTATTGCTTTTTTTAGTATTACACAAGGTAGATTTTGACAAAATATTACATATTCTCAGGAATGCGAATATGGGATTTTTGTGGGCAGCATTTTTTTGTAATATTTTGTTGTTTCTCTTGTGTGCCATGCGATGGCATTATCTTCTTTTAGACCACGGCATAAAAGTTAATTATTTCCACACGGTATTATATTATCTTATAGGATTTTTCTATAATAATTTTCTTCCTACAGTAATTGGTGGTGGGGTAGTTCGCGCTTTTTATGCAGGGAAGAGGAATAATAAAACGAAGCAAGCATTTTCGTCTATGCTTGTAGAAACGATTATCGGCGGGTGGACGTTAATTCTTTACTCCATAGTTATGGCTGTATTGTGGCTGAGTGGGCACAGGAAAATAATTTTATCCATACTTGTTATTTTTATCGGGGCAACTATTGCCATATTTTTATTTTTTGAACGTAGATTTATGGGGAAGTTCCGGGGTATTGTAGAAAAGATAAAAGTATTTAATTTAGGGGAACAATTAAAGGAACTTTATAACGAGATGTATTTTTATAAAACAAAGAAAGGGTCAATAATTAAAGTTATTATAATTTCTTTTGGGATGCAATCGCTTCTTGGAGTTATGAATTTTTTTATAGGGTTGGCTCTTGGGTTTAAAATACCTTTTATGAGTTATATGGTATATCCTGCTATAATAGGGGTAATTACAGCTTTACCGATTACAATAAACGGATTAGGATTAAGAGAATGGGGATATAAAGTTTTCTTTCATTTCAATGGTCTTTCGGGGGAGCAGGCAATTACGTTATCATTAGTGTTCTGGTTTATTGGAGTAATAGCCAGTTTTCTGGGTGCAATTGCATTTCTTTTTGTAAAGTTTGAGAAACAACAAGAGAAATAACATTAAACTACAGGGAACACAGAGAAAAGACAGTTATCCACCAAACGGACTGGCAGACAGGTAGGTTTAACAGAGAAAAGATAAACTTATGCAGAGGACACGGAGAGAATAAAAAAAATAGATAGAAAACGTGATTAAGAATGAGCCAATGAAAATCTGCATAATCGGACCCGGGAAAGTAGGAACTGCGCTCGGGGAAGCTTTCCAAAAAGCAGGTTATGAGATTGTAGGAATAGTATCAGAAAAGAAATCAAAAATTAAAAATCTTCCGCAGAGCGGGATAACAATCCCTAAGGACTATCGTCCAAGGGCTTGTAAAAATATAAAAATAACAGAAAGAGAACAGAAAAAATTAGAAGAGCTTCAAAGGTGTATAAAGTTGACGGGATGCAAGGCATGGTCGGATAATCCAAAAGATTTAGTAAAGAAGGCGGATTTAGTTTTGATTACGGTTCCGGATTCTGCGATAAAGGAAGTAGTTTCTGAAATAAGAAAAGCCATAAAACCGGACACAATACTTGTTCATACTTCGGGTAGTTTATCTGCGAGTATTTTAGGAGTAAAAAATGGTATAGCGATGCATCCTATATCGGCATTTGCGGGAGGAAAGTTATTTTTCGGTACGTATTTTTCCATAGAGGGCAATATAAAGATTGGGAAAAAACTTGTTTGTTCACTAGGGGGGGTACCGATTGTAATTTCCCCGAAATTAAAGAAATCGTTATATCATTCGGGGTTGAATTTTGGCGCTGCTTATTTTGTTACGCTCCTCAGTATAGGTAAAGAGTTACTTGAATTGAGCGGGTTTGAAGAATCGGAGAAGGTAATCTTATCGCTTGCGGAATCTGTTTTAGCGAATGCGAAGCAGTTCGGGATTAAGAATTCGTTTACGGGGCCGATAGCGAGAGGGGATAAGAGGGTAGTGGAAGAAGAGTTAAAAGTCGTAAAGAAATCGGCGCCGGAGATAGCAAAGATATATGAGCTACTGATAAAAGAAACGGAGAAAGAAACAAAAAAGAATTCTCACGCAAAGTCGCAAAGAACGGAGAGAACAGAAAAAAAGTAAAGAATTCTTTGGACGCAGATAAACGCAGATTAATTGGATTTAAAAGAAAACAGAACTTCTAGAGTTAAAACGGAAAAGAGAAACAGACATAATTGGGATCAACAGACTGGGACTAACGCAGATAATAGAAGATTAGACCTACAAATATAATAAATATTAATTTATGAAACTTGCACTTAGTGATGATATTCAGTATGTAAAAGGGGTAGGGCCTGAAGTCGCGAAGCTTTTTAAGAATCTCGGCATAAAGGTTGTGGAAGATTTGCTTACATTGTCTCCCAGAAGGTATGCAGAGAAAGTATTTATAAAGGATATACAGAACGTGCAGAACATACAAAACATAGAAGACATACAGGATATGCAGAATGTGAAACCTGAAAATCTTTCCGACTTGCAATCGGGAAAGGAAGTACGTGTAAGCGGCAGGATTATAGAAACGGGTATAAAACATACAGGTTCGGGAAAATTATTTGTAGTTAAAATATCAGACGGAACGGGCGTTATCAGTTGTGTGTTTTTTCATTATTCGCCCAAGATGAGAGAAAGGTTTAAGTGGGGGTTAACGGTTTCGGCGGAAGGAACGGTATCTAACTGGGGGTGGGATTTACAGCTTATTAATCCGGACATCAGTTTAGCCGTCAGCGATGAAAGAGATAAATATTTACCTGTTTATCCTTTGACGGGTTGGTTAACGCATTCGCGTATCAGGAAAATAATAAGAGCAATTTTGGATACGAAGATTGAAATTCCGGAAACGCTTCCTGCGTATTTAATAGAAGAAAGGCATCTTTTAAGCAGAGAGACTGCGATTCGTAATTTACATTTTCCGCCAAACATAGAATATGTAAAATCAGTCCGTGAAAGGTTGGGATTTGAAGAGTTGTTTTTGCTTGAGATTATGGTTGCTTTGAGGAAAAGAGAAATCCAGAACAACGGGATTAAGTTTCAGAAGGGAAGTGTTCTGGCGAGAAAATTTTTCAATCTGTTGACGTCTGAAAAGCCCGGCTTCAATTTAACTAAGGCTCAGACGAGGGTTTGCTGGGAAATATTTACGGATATGGAGAGCGACAAAAAAATGAACAGGTTATTGCAGGGCGATGTTGGTTCGGGAAAGACAATTGTTGCGATACTTGCTATGCTGAAAGCGATTGAGTCGGGGTACCAGGCAATTCTTATGGCACCGACGGAAATTCTTGCGGAGCAACATTATTTTTGTTTGAATCAATATTTATCGAAAATAGGTGTAGAGAGCAGTTTATTGATGGGGAAGACGCCTAAAAAGGCAAGGGATAAAATATTAGAAGATATAAAAAGCGGAAAAAGCCAGATAATTATAGGAACGCATGCTTTAATTGAGGGGAAAGTTGAGTTTAAAAATCCCGGGTTAATAGTAATAGACGAGCAGCATAAGTTTGGTGTTGCGCAGCGGTCAAAGCTTATGGAAAAGGGGACGCTTCCTGATACGCTTGTGTTGACGGCTACGCCGATTCCGCGTTCGTTATCTTTGATATTCTATGGCAATTTGGATATTTCAATTATTGATGAATTGCCGCCGGGAGTCAAGCCGATTACTACAAAATGGAGATATGAGAATGAAATCGAGGAAGTGTGGAAGTTTGTGATTTCGGAGCTTTTAATAGGGCACCAGGCGTATATTGTTTATCCGATTATTGAAGAATCCGAGAAGTTAGATTTAAAAGCGGCGCAGGAAGCGTATGAAACGTTAAAAGAAACGGCTTTTAAGGAGTTCAAAGTAGGATTACTGCACGGGCGAATGAAGAGTGATGAAAAGGCAAGGGTAATGGAAGATTTCAGGAAAGGCGAGATACAGGTGCTTGTTGCGACGACTATAATTGAAGTAGGGATTGACGTGCCGAATGCGAGTTGTATGGTAATAGAGCATTCGGAGCGATTTGGGCTTGCGCAGCTGCATCAGTTGCGAGGCAGGCTTAATCGAGGGTCAAAGAAATCTTATTGTATTTTAGTATCTCCGGAAAACATATCCGAGTTATCGAGGGAAAGGTTGTCAACGATTGAGCAGGAGAGCGATGGTTTTAAGTTATCGGAGAAAGACCTTGCTCTTCGTGGGCCGGGGGATTTTTTAGGAACGATGCAGCATGGGTTCCCTGAATTTAAGTTTGCGAATCTTACGAATGTGAAATTTATATCAGAGGTTAAGGATATTGCTTTTGGTATTGTAGAGAAAGACCCGTTATTAAAAGAGCCTCAAAACGAACCCATTGCAAAAGCGTTAAAAACTACATACGCAGACAAAGCAAAATTCCTTACCGCAGGTTAGTAGCTGGAAGTATCTGCTAGAAACCATGTAAGAGCAACGGGTGGCAATTCAAGTGTTTTTCCTATTCCAAGTGTTAATCCACCGCCGAGATCGAATATAGTATAGCCCGAGGCATTTTTATACAGCATAAATAGCCTAACATCTGCATATTCTACGTTCTTATAACCTGTAATAGTAGTCACGTCGGGATCTTGTCCAAGGAATATGGTATCAGCGAATTCTCCTTTTGAGTTAGTGTAAGTTTGTATATCAGCTCCCTTGTAAGGGACTTTAGAGTCCGGATCGCTTTCTACCCATACTTGAACTCCCGCAACCGGTTCTAAAAAATCCCAAGTATATACATAGTGTCCCGAATTATCGAGACTAGAATCAATTGGAATTGCGTATTTGTATACTTTCCCTTTTATGATTGCATTTTTAGGGTCTTCCGTATTTTTTGTACAACCTATAAAAAAGAACATTACTGAAACTAAGAGTAAAAATCCTCTTTTCATAATTCCTCCTTTTAATTTATATTTTTTTACCAAATAACTCCGTAAGCGTTTTGGGATTCGTTGCCATTTGGACTTGTTACGGTTACGGATAATTTACAATTTCGTGCTTCTATGGTATCGGGTTTATCATCCATAAGCGTAACGGAAAAGTTTGTCCAGTATGGGTCTTGAGTATCTAGAATAGTAATACTCGTTTGCCCTCGTAAATCGCCTGCATTAGTAGAAGTAGAGATAGTTGTGACTCCGCTTAAAGGATTACCGTTAAAATCATGTACACTGATTGCAAATGCCTGACTTCCGCCATTTGATATATTGAAAGTTAGTGGTGTAAGTTCTAATTGAGTATTGCCAGTCCATAACAATCTTGTTGAATCTTTTAATGTGTTGCCAAATCCATCCTTTGTTTCTCCAAACACATAGAAAAATCCATTTGTAGTATTGGGCCATGGCGCACAAGTCAGAAGTGTATTACTTGTGAGACCTGTTACTGTGCTTCCCATTCCTGTTTGAACTAAACCACATTGTGTGTTAAACCAGACTCCCGTGTTATTTTCGACAGTATTACCATGTTTATCTGCTACATATGCTGTTATTGTATTTGACACTCCTGCTATGTATAAGGCATAAGTATTAAGTTTAACAGGGTATATGTTAAAATGGGAAGAATCCGGTGGTCCACTAAGAATGATAATTTGTTCAACAGATGTTGTAAGTGAAGTTCCCTGGACAATAGCTTTTATTCTAACCGGTCCGGATTTTGTGCCACTATTTAAGTATGTGCTAGCTAAAGCTAAATCCATTGAAGTAACGCTTGAAGTCGGGTATAGATATTCTCCTCCGCCGGGGCCACCTATAATCTCAAAAGTTACATTTTTTGTCCCGCTAATCGGTTTACCTGTTTTATCTCTAACCTGAAAAATTAACATTGAAGTCTCATTCTGCCCTGTTCCCTGAACTCCGATGTCAAGATTGTCTATTGCATATAAAACTATACTTGCCGGGGCAGTATCTCCAAGGGTTGTTGTAAATAATACGTTTGTGCTATCGACTATTGAACCGTAGGTAACCTTTACGGTAGCTATTCCTGTGCTGTCGCCACTGATTAAAGTCGTTGTTACGTTACCTGAGGAGTCCGTAGTATCGGAGAATGGTGATATAGTTCCCATAGTAGTCGTAAAAAATACAGGGATATTTATAGCCGGAGTATTATTTGTGTATTTTAAGAGAGCAGTTATTATAGAAGGATTACTTCCTCCGATAGCTATAGTTTGAGGGCTTGCAGTTATAGAACTTATATATATAGTGGTACTTCCGCCTGTAGAATAAAATTTGAGTTGAGCAACTTTTGATATACCTTCTGCAGAAACAGTTATTCTTGCCAGGCCTGCAGTTGCTAAGCTTGTGAGAGTAGCAGTTGCAACGCCATCCGAACCTGTTGTATCGGATGCAGTTATAGAACCCAGTGATGTAAGAAAACTCACCACCGTTCCGCTAACGCAGGTGCTATCGCTTTCTAATCTTACGAGAGCCGTTATCAGGCTTGTGCTGGTCCCATCTGCCAGCAGGCTATCTTTTTCAGAAGTAATAGTTATAAAGACATCTTTTGTAGTGGAAAGGAGAGTTTCCTTTTTTTTGCATCCGAATATTAAAAAAATAGAAACCAGAAAACATACCAAGCCAACGACTACTAAATTTTTACTTTTAATCATTTGTCCTCCTTAATATCGGTTTTTTCCATATTATTTTTTTCTTTATCGGATTCTTTTTTAGCCGGAGATTTTGTTTTATCTTCTACGAATTTAACTTTTACTTCAAATTCCGTAGTTTCGGTTCCTGCAATTTCGTTTCTTTGTGTATAAGAGAGTTTTACATCGGTAAAATACTGTGAAGTTTCTAGTTTCTGCATAAAGTTAGAGACTGCAAAGTTAGAGGTAGTTACACCGTGTATCAGAAAACCAATGTAACCAAGAGAATCTACATTATCTTCGGTTATTGCGGAAAGCCATGTATATTCAGGCAGCAAGCGATTAATTTCATCAAAAAACTTAATTCTTGCGTACTTTGGATTACTCAATTTTTTTATAATAGTAATCTTATCTGCTATTGCTTTTTCTTTTTGCATAAGCGCTTGCACTTCTGCTACTTTAGGAGCTAATTCTTTCAATTCTGTTTCTTTAGCGGCAATATTTTTCTTTATAAGGGCTTCTTTTCTTGATAATCCAAGACCTATAAGTCCAAGGATTAAAACAGCAACAAGCGGGATATAAATCAGAAATCCTGTTCTTAAAAAGTCTTTTAATTTATTTTTTTCAACTGCTCTTTCTTCCAGTGGGAGCAAGTTGATGTTTACTTTTTCCAGTTTTGAGATAGCGAGACCAATAGCTATATCAAAAGCGGTTGGCACTTCAGGTGGAGTTGTTGCGCATTCTATAGTTTTCAAGGGATTACCAATTTCGCATTCTATTTTAAAATGTTCAGTAAATACTTCTTTAATTTCCTTTATTGTAGTGCCTCCGCCTCCGATGATTATGCCATTCCACTCGGAAATTTCCGGCAATACTCTTTCTATTCTGTTTAATAGTCTTTTGGCGGTACTATTTATTGTATTGGATGCAAGTTCTTCGTTTACATTTTCTATTTTTTCGCCTCTCAGGACTCTGCTTGCTTCTTCGGCTCTAATTCCACATACTCTCTGGAGTTCTTCAACAAAAGAGCGGACTCCGAGGGGAATCTCATCGTCCATAAGATAAAAATTATCCTTAACGATTGTAATCAAAGTATGTTCAAAACCTACATTTATAATTAAGTAAGTGCCTTCTTTTTTCACGTAATCATTTGCTTTATAAATAGCTTGTAAAACTATCGGTGCAATATCAATATTTACCGGGTTAAGTCCGGATTCTTTTAATACGTCTATCCATGGGTAGACGCTTTCATTTTTTACGGCAGTCAGCAATAGTTCGAATTGTCCTTGTTTATCCTGTAGCCTTTTGGAGTCCATAATAACTTCTTTTAAGTTAAAAGGAATATTTTCTATTGCCAATTTTTGAATAGTGTCATTTATTTCGCGGGGTTTGGGAGACTTAATAGTTACTTTTTTAATAATTACATTTTTACCTGATACAATTATAGAAACGCTTTTCTTATCCAAACCGGTTTCTTTTATAAGGTTTTTGAAGCTTTCTACGAGTACTTCCCTATCCATAATTTCGCGGTCAACGATTATTTCAGGAAGTAATTTTACGACTCCGTATTTTTCGAGAATATATTTACCCGCTTTTTTCTTTATTTGGGCAATTTTTATATAACGGGTGCCTATATCAAGGCCAATTGCGTAAGGTTCTCCCGTTAAAGATTTTTTTAGGTATTGGAATATTTTATTTTTCATTGTATATAAGGTTTAAGCATTGCCCTCCTGAGCAATATTTCTTCTACTATTTTGTCTGAGGGGGCTTCATTTTTATATTTTGAATATGCTACTATTTCCTTGAAGATACCCTCAAGTTCTCTTACATTACTCATTACTTTTTCTGCTATTACCTTAACTATAGAATCCGAGATTTTTGCAGCTCTTGCTTTGAATTTCAAGATACTTATTCGTGTTTCAAGGTCCGGCGGGTCTATTCTTGCAATAAGACCGCCTTCAAATCTCGACTTGAGTCTTGCGGAAAGAGTTGGCAATTCTTTTGGTGGGCGGTCAGAAGTTACGACGATTTGTTTAGAGCTTAAAAATAAATCATTAAATATATTAAAAAAATGCTGTTGTGTAACTTCATCTCCTGCAATAAGACCTATATCATCAATAAGTAGAACATCTATCTTACTGAATCTTGATCTAAAACTTTCTAATTGTCTTGTTTCTACTGCTTGTTTAAGTTCCGTGGCAAATCTATCGGATGAGTAATAAAGGGCTTTTCTCTGGCTTTGTCGTTCGATTATGTAATTCCAGATAGCCACTAATAAATGAGTTTTGCCCATCCCACAGTCTGAAAATATAAATAAGGGATTGCATTCTTCGGAGTAACTGCGGGCTACAGAAAGTGACATAGAATATGCAAAGTCATTACATTTTCCTGTTATGAAATTATCAAAATTATATTTTTTAAGCGGAGTGAAATCAGCGGAACTTTCTTCTACTACTTCTTCCATTTCTTTTTCCGGCATATCCACGCCGTAGTATTTAAAGATAAATTGTTCGATTTCGCTTTTAGGGGCAACAAAAGGTAGGATATCAAGGTAGGTTGCTTTTTTAAGGTTATCCATTGCTTCCCTGTCAAGAGGGTTCATCATTACTACAGCTAAACTTGTGCCTGAGCTTATGATAGGAATAACTAAAAAATGTTTTACAATCCATGAGGGTATAATTTTTAATAATTCTTGTTCAGGGGTAAAGCTGGATAGGTCAAATGGGTAATATTCAAATTTACGCGTAAGGATTGTAAATAAAATATTTTCGTTAAAATAACCGGACTTTATAAGGTTTTCTTCTAATTCCCCGCCATTTTCCCATTGATGATTAATAGCGCTGTTTAGTTGTTCCTGGCTTAAAAGCCCAAGTTCAAGCATTATATCTACCACTGATTCCGGCATAAAGTTTATTTATAAATAATTAAATTAATAGACCTATATTTATATAAGACTATTTTAACTATATTTTTTTGTCAAATGTTTTCTTATTTACCGATACAAAATTCTGAAAAAATTTGATTCAGAATAATTTCACTGGTTATTTCTCCTGTAAGTTCAGATAAGTATGTGATTGCTTCTTTTATTTCATAAGCTATGCATTCAGGAGTTAAGTTTTTTATGCCTGATTGGGTTTTTTTAACGGAAGAATTCGCTTTTTTCAATATTTCAATATGCCTTGTTTTTGATAGCAATGGGGGGGTATTATCTAAAACTACTAATTTGGATATAGATTTAAGGATTGAATCCAGGTTATTTCCTTTTAAGGCAGAAACCGATAAAACAGGGAAATCGAAGTTTTTTGCTAAAATTTTTTGATGAGGTAAATCACATTTGTTAAAGATACCGATTACTTTTTTGTTCTTAATATGTTTCAAAAGATTAATATCTTCTTTTGTCACTCCTTTTGTTGCATCAAAAACAAATAAAACTCCATCGGACTCGCTTATTGCTTTTTGGGTTCTTTGCTGGCCTGCTATATCCATAGGATTATCAGTTGTCATCAAACCTGCGGTATCAATAAGTTTTAAGGGTAATCCTTTAACATCTAACCATGCTTCTATTGTATCTCTGGTTGTTCCGGGGTATTTTGTAACGATTGCCTGTTCTTTCCCTAATAAGGAATTGAATATGCTTGATTTCCCGACATTTGCTTTTCCTATGATTGTAAAAGTTATTCCTTCTTTTAAGAATTTTCCTTGTTCGCTTGAAATCAAAAGTTTATTAATTGACCGGTGCACATCTTTTAACATAGGAGCGATATTTTGAATTTTTATTTCTTCTTCCGAGAACTCTATATCTGTTTCAAGGTTAGTTATTATTTCCAGTAGTTTATCTTTTAAATTCTTAATGTGGTCAGAAAGTTTTCCTTCAAGTTGATTTATTGCCATTGTCAGTGCTTTTTCTGATTTTGCCTGTATTATATCCAGGACTGCTTCTGCCTGGATGAGGTCTATTTTCCCTGCCATAAAAGCGCGTCTGGTGAATTCTCCGGGTTCTGCGAGTCTGGCGCCATTTTTGAGTACAGTTTCAAGTATATTCCTAAGGGGAACGACTCCGCTGTGAACATTTATTTCAATTGTATCTTCTGTTGTATAGGTGTGTGGTTTAAGCATTATCATCAGCAAGCATTCGTCTATTTTTTTGCCTGTAGTATCTATTATTTTTCCGTAATGGATAGTGTGGGTTTTAGCAAGGCCGGGTTTAATCTTACCTTTAAATATTTTATCCGCGATTTTCAGGGCTTTAGAGCCGGAAATTCTTATAATTCCAATTCCACCTTCACCTGAAGGAGTAGATATTGCAGCAATTGTATCCATATAATAAGGTATTTTAAGGATATACAAAGTATTGTCAACAACTCTATAAAAAAAATAGGAACTTTTGCACAGAACAAAAAGACGCCCTGCCACAGCGGGGTAATCCGCCTTACACCAAGAAGATCGGCGTACAGGGAGGCGGACCGAACGCAGAGAACAGAATTAGCCACGAAAACACTAAAACACTAAAAAGTGCACGAAAGAAAATAATTAAATTAAAGGAAGGTAAAACTTGACAGGATAAAATATAAGTTACATATAGAGAGATTAAGATGAAAACAGGAAAAATTGAAAAAGTATTAATTTTATTTATAGGATTTATCTTACCGATACAGATTTTTGCACAGACGGAAATGTGGGTAGCGAGGTATAATGGGTCAGTTAGTGTACCGGGAGCTTATGACGCTGCGTATGCAATGGTAGTGGACGACAGCGGGTATATATATGTAACGGGAGAAAGTTGTGATACGGCATGGTCTGACTATATGACAATAAAATATAATAGTTCGGGAGATACGGTATGGGTCAGGAAATATAATGGACCGGACAATCTCGACGATGCTGCATATGCAATTGCAGTTGATAAAAGTGGAAATGTGTATGTGACCGGAGCGAGTGTTGGAAACGGGACTTATTATGATTATGCAACGGTGAAATACAACAGTGCCGGGGATGAGATGTGGGTTAGGAGATATAATTATAGTAGTTCTGGTTACAATGGTGATGGAGCGCATGCAATAGCAGTTGACGATAGTGGGGATGTATATGTAACTGGGGAAAGTTGTTCGGGAACAAATTATGACTATGCTACGATAAAATACGATAGTTTGGGAGATACAATGTGGGTTAGGAGATATAACGGACCGATAGCCCAAGACGATAGAGCCTATGCAATTTCAATGGATAATAATGGAAGTATTTACGTAACAGGAATAAGTGGAGATTCGGTAGGATTTAGTTATACAACGATAAAATACAACAATTCAGGGGATACCGTATGGGTTAGAAGGTATGGCGAAACAGGGAAGGGTCATGAGGGACCAAAAGGGTATGACTTTGATAATACAAAAGGATTTGCACACGGGGGGGGGGGGGCATCAATCGCAATTAATACCACCAAAAATGTAAATTTTAAAGGATGTTCTTGGAAGGGAAGGGGACCCAACTTTTACAATGCAACAATAAAAAAAAATAGTTCCGGGGATACAATGTGGATAAGGAGATATCATGGCCCGGACAGCACTGGTTGGAATGAAGCAACCGCACTTGCTTTAGATAGTAACGGAAATGTGTACGTAACTGGAAAGAGTTATAGTTCCGCAACTTATTATGACTATGCTACGATAAAATATAACAGTTCCGGGGATACAATGTGGGTTAGGAGATATAACGGGACTGGAGATAGCACTGACTGCGCAAGGGGAATTGCAGTAGATAATGATGGAAATGTATATGTAACTGGGAATAGTTGGGGAGTTGGAAGTGTTTACGGAGAAGATTATGCGACAATAAAATATAACAGTTTAGGAAGCGAAGAATGGGTTCAGAGATATAATGGTCCCGGCAATAGGACAGATGATGCATACTCAATTGCAGTTGACAATAATGGGTATGTATATGTAACGGGGAAAAGTGCGGGGGGCGGATATGACTATGTAACGATAAAATATTCAACGGTAGGAGCAGAAGAAGAGAAATTAAATATTAAAAATCAAAAATCAAATATTAAAATATTTCCTAATCCGTTTGTTAGTAAGACAGTAGTCAGTGGTTCCGCCTCAGGCGAATTTCGCTCCGCTCAACAAAAGAAAGAAACAAAAATACAGATATATGATATAAGCGGAAAATTGGTAGAAACGACCAAAGATAACGTTATAGGAAAAAACTTAAAATCTGGGATTTATTTTGTGAAAATAGGAGAATATAAACCAATGAAAGTGGTCAAAATGGGAGGAATAAAGTAGGTAGTAGAATTGTCAATAATTCTGTTTGAAATTTTGAATTTAGGGTGATGAATAAACTTCAAAAATTCTTATTCTTGACAAAAATTTGTTTAGATATATAAGAACATTATTATGAAAAACTTATACTTTATATTAGGTTTAGGGGGATTGTTGGTATGTGGATGTGCTTCGCGTTCCGTATCTTTTCAAGAGACTCCGAACTCCTCTAAAAATGCAGATGTATCAGGTAAACCAAAACTGGAAATTATAGAGGGACAAAAGTATCAAGATATTCTTGTAGAGCAATTGAAGGAAATGATTGTTAAGAATGAGAGTTTT
Organism: bacterium; assembly: GCA_028716385.1. Classification (GTDB taxonomy): domain Bacteria; phylum Hydrothermota; class UBA3073; order JACQXS01; family JAQTXJ01; genus JAQTXJ01. Next base: position 203,333 of record JAQUPX010000004.1, read on the forward strand.
GTGCTTGTAGATGTTCGTCCGGTAGAAGATTATAATAAAGGCCATATCGTTAAGGCAATAAATATACCCTATAGTGATGTAAAAAGTAAAGCAGGAAATATTGGTTGTAAATGTAAAAAAGTGGTGGTTTATTCCAAAACCACTGAAGAGAGCGCAAAAGCTGCAGATGAACTTATTCCGATGGGTTATAGAAGTATGTTAAACTTATGGGGCGGATTTGATGCGTGGCAAAGAGAAAAGGGAGAAGTCGTCGCTCCCATAACAGATTAGAAATATGCCGACTTATGAATTTAGGTGCAAGAAGTGTAATAAAAAGTTTGAAGTTTTTACGAGTATAAGCAATAAGGATAAGACTGTTTGCCCAAAGTGTAAAGGGAAAGAGCTCGAACAAATATTAGGCGGTTTTTATTTGTGCGGAGTGAAAGATATTTCTGCCGGAGAATCAAAAGCCTCCTCATCCTGCAGTAGTTGCGGAAGTTCAAATTGCAGCAGTTGTAGTTCCCACTAAAAACAGTAGACCAGTAAGAAAATAGATAGCAGAAAGGGGAAAAAACAACAAAGAAAACAATTCGCCACTGAAACACGAAAAACAGACCACAAAAAAGAATTATAGCCACGGATTAACACAGATTAACACAGATTAACACGGATAAAAGAGGAAAACAAAGGTCAGAGAACGGAAAACTTTTGCCGCAGAGTCGCAGAGAACAAAACTACAGAGACACAGAAAAGAATTTTTACCAAAAAGAAAGTAGCGAGCTACTAAAGCGGATTCAACTTAATTACGAATGAACCCATTTTTTTACTTATAGTGGAATTATAGTTCTATAAAACGGTTCTGTTATAAGCTTCCCTTGTAAAAAGGATGTCCTTATTCCTATATCAACGGGTAGCGTAAACAACATTTTAGTCTCAAGATGAAATTCAATCCCGGCCGAAGATTGTTCTTTAGACTCATTTAAAGCTATATCTTTGCCGATACAAAAATCCTTAAAGAAGTTAATATAAAGGTCTTCAAAAAATATGTTAGGATTCCATAACCCTTGTCTTATATGCAAAATTGGCAAGGAATAATCAAATTTAAATATTATTCCCGTATTCCCTTGTATTGCTTCCGAAAAACCACGCATTTTAGTTAATACAGGGGCAATATTATCAGGGTCATAAATACCTTTAATGTTTATCGAATACTGGTTGTTTGATAAGTAATGTATTAATTTCCAGTCTGCATAGATTCCCGTCCTATTAATTTCAGAACTTATTTTTTTACTTTCTATGGGAATATCAATTAGTAATTGCTGCCGGATGTTAGGGGTTTCTAAAGTTGTTGTCATATACGGCTCAATTTCTTTGCGGGAAAAATCGTTGTATAAATTACCGGCTAATCCGAATAATAATTTTGAAGAAAGTTTATTAACAAGCGGGTATTCCGTTCCGAGTTGCAATTTGGCGGCGTTAAAATTATCAAAATTAATGTAGGAAACGAACGGAGCAAAGAAATTATTTGTAAAATTTAAATAGCAAGTAGTTTTTTCTTTTCCGAGGTCATAAAATATGTTTGTAAAATAGGAAAAGTCTCCAACCGCATCATTCCCGTATAACATCATTCCTAATTCGGTTGTCTGGGTATCTGAAAAGACCAGAGGTATGTGTATTTTGGGAAATAAAGTTTTCAGATTGTCGGAGTAGTTGCCTCTGTAGATTTCGTTGTCATTCAAGGTAAATACGGGAGGGACGGTAAATTGGGAATCCGACATTATAAATTCTTTAAGTTCTATTTTTTTGCGATAAATATCATTTCCATAAGAATTTAATCCAACAAAGAAAAGGGAACTATCTTTTTCGTTATATGCCGAAGAAGAAGCGAATCCATTTTGAGTAAGCCTGTATGTTTTTTTATTGGACAAGTCATAACAATAGATAGAATATATTTTTTCATAATTCGAGGTAAAAAAGAGTTTATTATCATAAGCGGAAAGCGAACCCTGACAATAAGGCGTATGAATTAAAGGAGTAAATTCTTGAGTTTCGATGTTTAAGGTATAAATATTAAAGTTCTGCCAGTCTTTACGGGCGGATACAAATATCCGACTACTGTCGGTGGTTTGTCTATTTGGCACAAGTATTTCATCAACTAAAAATTCCGTATTGAAAAGTAGTTTTTTGGTTTTGGTATGCGTGTTACAAAGATATATTTCTGAACCGAATTTTCCTTTTATATCTTTGGAATATAGAATATTATTATCTGCAAGGACATCAAAAGCTCTTATTTCATCACCGATAATGGTTGTAGTTTTTCCCGTAGAAATATTTTTTTTATAAATGATGGAATAAACTCCATAAGTTGAATAGCTTGAGTTGGCGTATCCTTTTTTGATTTCATTAAGCGCATAAAACAAATTTCCGTTATGAATTCTTATTGGCATTGAGAAGGGGGGAACCGAAGAAATAATCGTTTTTTCTTTGCCGGTGTTCAAATCTATTTCTATAATTTTATTCGACCAGTGTTCGTTAAAGGGTGCAGTTTTTGTGGCATATTTTTTTTGATAAAAGAGTTTATTTTTATATATTACAGGGTAATTAATATACCATCCGAAGTTGGTTAGTTTTTCCCCTTCCATTGAGAAGTTTTTTGACTTTTCTTTTTCATACTCGTGCCAATTATTCCATAAAGTTGTTAGTGATTTCCCGTATATTCTTTTAGATGTCAAGTCTAATCCTAATGCCGGGAAGATGGGTGAAGCATAAGAGAGCAAAGAAGAACCGTAGGAATTAAAGAATTTAGCAAATTTATCTTCTCCATAGGTTTTGGATAAGTAATTAAAGAATTCGCTTCCATAAAGGTAAGGGGTTTCGCCGCCCGGAAATTCCGAGGGCGAGTAGGTTGCTTTTATTATGGATGGGAAGTTATTATCTTTTATAGTTGCCCCAATGTAAGCATCAAAAAAACCATCGTTAAGGCGTCCGTTATGTTCGGAAAATTGGGATTCGCCGTATACAGCAATTCCTTCATCTATCCATTCCGGGGAGAAAATATTTGGCGCTAAAAAAGTCCCATAAAAAGAAGTTAAGAAATTCGGAATTCCTGAGGTGTTAGTAAGGTGGAGCATATGAGTATATTCGTGAACTCCGACATCAGCCCACCAGTTTTCCGTATATCCAAGAGAGCTGATGGATGGGGGATAAGTAAATAAATGAATATTAATAAATACGGGATTTGTTATCCCGTTTGTTAATGTCCCGACATCTTCGATTACTATTGGTATGTTCGTTCCATAATTCCCGGTGAGACGTTGTATTTTAGGACGATAAAATTCAAGAGTCTTTAGAATCTCGAAAGCGTAGTCTTTATAACTATTGTTATATATGATTGTGAAATCTTTGGTTTTAATGGTTTCCCAAGTAGTCCTGCAAAACAGGGGAGAAGTAAAAATGAAACATCCCGCCGTGGCGGTGATAAAAATACCGAACAGGGAGAGTTGGAGTTTTTTTAGGAAATACATTTAATCAAGATAATTTTATGGGTAAGTGTCTGGATTTTTTATTAGAAAACAGGTATCCTTGTAATTTTATGTGGTATTTTCCTACTGTGCCGGAGAGTGTTCCGTCCGTATTTTCTAACCATGGCGAGTATTTAGGCGTATGGTTTATTGCGATAATTATATGTATATTAGGTTCAGAAAAGGATTTTAAGTCTAATTTACTTGGTTCCGGAATTGCTCTTACATCTCCAAAATCAGTATGGGAATGGAAGTAGCCTACTATTTTATTTTTTGTTGAAAGAGCATTATTCATATTTTCTATAGTATCTTTTAATTTCTGTTCGGTATTTGTAATTATTGCCCATGTGAATCTACGGACGGCTTCTTGCTGGGGAAGTGCGTATTTTACGTGGCAAATATTTCCTTCCGCGCTACTTGTGCTTATTAATATTCCGATTACTTCTTTTCTATATACTTCCATAGCGGAAGTGACCATATGGAAAAAAGCCGATTCACTGAGAATGATTTCATTATATACGATACTCATTTTATTAGGTACATTATTTTTTTCGTAGATGTAAATTCCATAGTTTTTAATATATAGAAATAAATCCCTGCGGCTGCTTTTTTGCCTGAATTATCTTTTCCATCCCATACAAGAGTATAATACCCCGCGTTCTGTGTTTTATTCAGGAGGGTTATTATTTTTTGGCCGGATGAGTTGTAGATATTGATAGTTACGGTAGCATTAATAGGTAGTCCATATTCTATTGTTGTTGAATTTGTAAAAGGGTTTGGATAATTATTGGAAATGAAAAATATTTTTGGTGTAGCAATAGAAGTGTCCTGAATCTCTACAGAATTTACAGTAATTTGCCATATTGTCGAGTAGGGTGACCATTTTCCCGTATTGTTACCTGCTTTTACTTTCCAAAGATGAGTAGTTTTTGATAGAGCAGGGGAAGTAAAGGATGTATCGGAAATTTCTGTGCTATCGGAATCTATTTTAATCCTGTATTTTGTTGCTCCAGTTGATTTATGCCATACGAAAGACGGAGTAGAGTCATTTGTTGTATGCCCTGAATCAGGGGCTATTAAAGTGGGCATTTCCGGAGATACGGTTACTTTAACGGTGTCAGATTTTGATACATTAAGGTCGGTTACCGTTAATATGTAATTAGTTGCTACAGAGGGCGATGCTTTTGGAGTTTTTATTGTTGGATTGGATAGGCCTAGCGAGGGTGTCCAGTTATATGTATAATTATTAGGAGCCGTTTTTGAGTAATCGGGGGCGCCGCCTGCAATTGTTGGGCTAAGAGTAATAGAATCTCCCGCCAATATTGAAGTATCTTTTCCGGCATTTACTGATAAAGCGGTATAAGTGGCCTGGCAATAAAAATATCCGAGGCTGCACTGCTTGTATTTTATTCTAAAATACCCATTTTCACCCCATGTAGGGCTCCATGAGTTTTTTACGTTAAAGCAGGAATCTTTATTGTTCCAGCCGGTCAGGACGACAATGTGTGCCCCTAAGACTGTCCCCGTTAAGTGGTTATAAATTCCTGATGTGTAAGAAAGAAAATCTTGATAAATATTCATATAAGAACTTATTGGACCTGATGAGAGGGCAGTTTGAAGTTTGGATACGTTTATATTGCTTGCTCCGCTTCCCGCCTGTCCTTTAGCATATGTTGTAATTTTTCTTGTTTGGGCTAACCAATCCGTGCATCTGTCGCAGACACCGTTACAGGCAGTGTAGGGGTCACAGGATTCAAGAGGTAGACCAGTGGATTTTATAAAAAGAAGAGAAGTCTCATCATTCCCGCCGGCGCAATCTCCACAGCTAACGCAACAGTCGGTAACAAGAGTTTGTTCTGCAAGGTCAAGGTCAATATCCGGATTATTTTCCCCGATATTTGTAGCCGCTTCCGCTACCCCGACAGCTCCAAAAGCCCAGCAGCTTCCACAAACACTTCCCTGGTCTTTGACGGGGGACATCCAATCTTTCCCGTCTTTAGTGTGCCAATCAAAGGAATCGGGTAGCGCGAGAGGGGAGACGGAAGATTTTTGGGTTGTAGAATCGGTTGGTTGGTGCATTCCCTGAAATAGGTTATTGCGTTTTTCATCAGGGAGCATAAATATTTTGTTTAAACCTGCGGTCCAGTGAGCATTGTTATCTATTATGGCTTTACGAATGTTTCTAAGTTCATTAAATCTTTTAAATGCCAAAAGTTTCAGTTCATTATCGGTAGTTGTTTCGCTTATGTATTGCGTTTTAGAGTTTTTATAAGAAAAAACGGCAGAGTTCGTTATTTCTATAATATTTTTATTGAACGTGCCTTGTATTAGTATGGAAATCGTAAATTTATCGGATTGGTTTATTTTATCGGATAGTGAAGGATTTAGGGTAATATTGCCATCAGAGATATTCTTTTCTGATAAAGCAGTTAAAAATTCATTATTCAGGTAGATGCATCCAATTGGTTCTTTTAACAGGGGTTGTGGAAAATATAACGTTAAACCGGATTGTTCTGTGACCAAGGAGAATGGTGCAGAAAATAGAGTGACTGAAAATAAGAGTAAAAATAAACTAGTCATAAATTTGGATTTAATATTCATAGTTTGCTCCTTTGTTCCTTTTTTAAGGTATAATTTATTATAGTGACTATATGTTACAAATAATTCAATGTCAAATATTTTTATGGTATGGATGTTTGAGTAGGAAATAGTTTTAATTAGAATTTTTTAAGAGCGGTAAGTTTTAAAAACGGGTTATCATTTTTAAAACCTATTTGTATGTCTACATCCTTTATCCAGGATAGTTTTTTATTGTTTTCTTGCGCAATAGAATACGCATCTGCCATATTCCAGATATGCAAGCCTATTGCGGTTGCGAATAAAGCTATTGTTCCCGTTGTTTTTATAACGGATGTGTTTGATGCTTTATCTTGAATAAATTGTAGTTTTTTACTGTTGAATTCACTATTTATTATCCAGCTATATTTTTGTAATTCTATCCCGGATAGTGAAACTGCTAACATAATGCATCCTATTTCCGAAGAAAAATAAATTATACCTCTTTTATATTGTCTGCAATAAATTTGTCCAAGTCCCGGGCAGTTCAAAGATAGTAAGCCGGCAGTTAAGGGCTCTTTTGAAGATGTATTGACTTCGTTATCTGTGGAATTTGTTGCAATTTTAATCAAATCTTCCTGTTTTAGCGGTATATTTGTTAATGTGGAATTATCTCCCCAAAGGAGATTTGTTAGAAAGAAGTTTATTAGTAGAATCATTATAATTTTTTTCATTTTATATTTTCTCCTTTCAAAGAGGGTATATAGCAAACATCGTGTCAATAGTTGAGGAGTGTCTGTTAATGAATGAGAATAAAGGGAATTGATGAGAAAACAAATATTACTAAAGAGGTTTTTTTAGTTATTCTGTATCAAAAGTGATACAAACATTGTGTCAAATTTTTATGGGGATTGAGGGGGGAGATTAAAAGACTTTAGAGATTATTTTGCATATATTTTCTAAAAAATCTTTATCTTCCTTTGTAAAGGGGGAAGTGGCGTGTGAGTCAATATCAAGTTCGCCTACTATTTTATTATCCTTGAAAATGGGAACTACTATTTCGGACTTTACATTTATGCTACAGGAGAGATAATTAGTTTCCTTAGAAACATCCTGAACTATAAAAGTTTCTTTTCTTTCTGCTGCTTGTCCGCATATACCTTTACCAAATGGTATTTTTGTGTGTTCGGTTGGGGCTCCTATATAAGGGCCAAGAATAAGTTCCGGTTTTGAGTTTTCCGCAATATAAAATCCGACCCAATTGTAATGAGGAATATTATCTATAAGTAATTTACAAATATCTTTGAGTTTCCCGTCTCTTTCTAGCTTATTGTCAACAATTACGGTTATTTTATCAATAAGGAGGCTAAAGTTTTGCATTTCTTTTTAATTCTTTCCAGAGTTTGAATATTTTTCTTATGTGGGGGATTGTGATTGAGCCGCCGACTATTAGTCCTATGGAAATGGCTTCTTCAAGTTCGTTGTCGGTGATACCTTTTTCGTAGCATTGAATTGTATGATATTTAATACAATCATCGCATCTCAATACAAGTGAAGAGACAAGTCCAATAAGTTCCTTAGTTTTTTCGGAAAGTTTACCTTTACGATATACTTGAGAATCAAGGCTGAAAAACCTTTTCATACTTAATCCGCCGTATTCCATTACAGTGTTATTAAGTTCTTTGCGTTCTTTGTTGAAAGTATTAATTGGTTTGCCGGCCATTAAACCTGTTTTTAGATATTCTGAACTATGTATTTAATTCTTAGTGCCAAATAAAGAAAAAAAGGTTATTTATATAAGTACTTCTTTATCTTTATAGTTACCGCATTTCTGGCATCTTCTATGTGGCAATACTAGAGTCCCGCATTTTGGGCAAGCGATAAGTTGAGTTGGTTTACTTTTCCAGTTTGTTCTTCTATCTCTGCCTCTTGTTTTAGTGACTCTCCTTCTTGGTGCACCCATTTTTTTACCTCCTAATTAAAATTAATGTAATACTTATAACCTACAAATGATTTTTGTCAATTTCTAAAACAAATTTATAGAAAACTTTAGTGATTAAAATTAACTATTATCTTGTCTATAAATCTTATTTTACTATACTACAGCGTGATTAGCAGAGACTTATTTCATCAAAATCAATTTCTTTGTTGTCTTAAAATCTGCTGCGTGCATCTTATAAAAATAGATTCCGCTCGTTACTTTTTGTCCGTTCGCATTCATTCCATCCCACAAGACTCTGTATCTGCCCGGCTTTTGAGTCATCGCTACCAATGTACGCACTTCCCGTCCCGTTAAATCGTATAGCGTTAATGAGACTTTGCTTGTGGCCGGAAGTTGATAATTAATAATGGTTCCACCGGTGAATGGATTCGGCGTGTTCTGGAATAATTGATAAGTAATGACAGGGAGTTCCACGGCAGAATCCTCTGTTCCTACGGATGTGCCTAATAATGCAAAAAACGTACCGAGTTTATCTGTCTGTCCGTGTATAATATTTGAAACAGTATCTATAGAATAGTCAATCGCTTCCCAATCGCTGCCGGTATATCTTGCAAACCAGAGATTGTTTTCCGAAAACCCGAGCGAGCTATCCACGTAGGAAATATAGATATCCGATTCCAACCCTGAAAGTAACTCTTCCTGTCCATTCTCCAACCAAACCTCTCTGAATATGTCTGCGGATAGATAAGGAGACGTAGCCGGTGAATTACCCGGCTCGCGAATGACGCATTCCATAAGCGTATTCTCTTCAAGCGCAAGTTCCGGAATACATATCCGTGTAATTGTATTTTCCGATTCATTTCCGAATGTCATTACGTTATAACTCATTCTTTCTACTGTTTCTCGTTTTGAGTGAGCGGCGATTTTTGTCTCGCCGTATCCTTCTTTCTCATCAGGATGCGTATTATCTACGGTTACGATTATGCAAACGGCATTAGTATCCGTGACTCCTGAATTACTTGTTGCAGTTGCCCGTAAATTATAATCTCCTTCAGCAAAACCGGATACGTCCCAGTGCACGAAATAAGGAGTTATAGTATCAGGATTCAGGTGTTGGGGAGTAGCAGGAATTATTCTTTGCCATGTTCCGCCGGATGTTAGTTTGTATTCAAAAAGGATGGAATCTACTAAAGCAGGCGTGCCTAATAGAAGTTCCGCCATCACTGTTACACGATTGCCGCTGATTTTCTTTCCCGAGTATGGTGTCTTTATTCTTGCCTTAACTAAACCAAGAGTATCGGCTACCGTTTTTATCTTTGCCGTTACGGTTGTATTTTTCTCCTCGTTCCCGGTTATGTCTTTTGCTCTTAATCCAAAGATATATGTAGTGTTAGGGGTTAGCGAATTTGATACCCATAGAGTATCGGTATGGGAAACCGAAACTAATGGAGAGGTATAATTTATAACTCCGGTTGCATTATCATAATAAATATTATACCATCTGCAGTCATAGCTTGGTGATTTTGTCCAGTCCAGTCTTACTTTTGAGCCCGGCAAAAGGCCTGCCCTGAATTCCGAAACCGGTGCAGGCGGGAAAGTATCCATTGGCGTAACGCTCACGGAATCGGAGAATTTGGATTCATTACCAACGGTATCAATAGACGTTACTACATAACGGTAAGTAGTATCATTAAAAAGTCCTTTATCGTGGAACCAGAGTCCTTTTACGATATGACTGTTAATCCGGGTGTAACCGGATTCGCCTGTTTTTTTATGATACAAGTTATATCCTGCCAGATCGGATGCGGTTACTTTTGCCCAGTAAATAATTGCTTCCCTATCGCCGGCATCTGCCGATACGCTGTCTGGAATTGCCGGGGCAACGGTATCACCGGTCGTCCTGTTGACAAAAGTGGAGCACTCCGTAGTGCCTGTAAACTCAACGTTTCCTGCGCTGTCGATTGCGCTTGCTTCAAAAGAATACTTATGTTTATTTACTCCGTTATAGATTGCAAAAGTGTCTGATAAGCCTTCAAGCCAGTATTTCCAGGTTCCCGTGCTGTCTTTGACTTTAACGGAATATGAGCCTGTAAGCCCGGAAAGCCCGTCAGCGCCTTTTGACCAGCCGACTCTGAAATCGGACAAAGTAGTCGTATTTATTGAATGGGCAACGCAGCCAGTGGGTGGTGTTTTATCGTATCTTAAATTTACGGATGCGCGATTATTGTAATTTACGTTTCCGCTTGAATCTACGAGCCAGACGTATAATGGGCAGGTGTTTTCTATAGACGAAAATACGGTATCGGGCGCAGTCGGTCTCATTGAACCTGTAGTGTCATAATTGTTCGCGGGGGCTGTGCCTAATTTATACAATGCTTTTGTTATACCACTTGAATCAGAAGGGTTAGTCCAGTTTATTACAAATATGGAATCATTGGTCCATTTTGAAGGGTTGGAACTGTCGGCAGTTAGGTTTTGTGGTGCAGAAGGAGCTGTAGTATCGATAATAATTTTAAGAGCCCATCCCGATGAATATCCTGACCAGTTGCCTGTATTGTCGCCTGATTTAACAAACCATATGTGCCAACCACCGGGAAGCGGAGAAGAAGTATAGGTAGTGTCAATAACTTCTATTGTATCCGAATCTATTTTTATTTTATATTTTGTTGCCCCTATTGACCTATGCCAAACAAAGGTTGGAGTTATGTCATTAGTTATGCTCCCCGAATCCGGAGACATAAGGACCGGTGCAGATGGGGCAGTGGTATCTGCTATCACTCTCCACGTCTGAGTAGATTGCCGTAAATTACCCGCGCTGTCGTATGCTATTACATACCATGTGTGTAATCCTTCTGTTAAATTATAATTTGCGGTCCATGTGGTGTCTAGAATGCTATCTTTGAATAAACCATCAATATGAATTTTATAACACTTAAAGAAAGGCTCAAGAGTTTTATGCCAGATAAAAGTAGGTGTTGTGACATTAATCATCGCTGAATCCAATGGTGAAGAAAGACTAAAAGTATCGGGAAGAGTGATATCGTATCTCAGCTTTACAGATGCATTATTCTGATAATTAACATTTCCTACACTGTCTTTTAGCCAGACATAAAGCAATTGACTGCCTTGAGCAGTAGCATTCACATTAAAAGGTTTTGTTAGTGAAGTGCCTGTTGTGTCTATATTTCCGGCTGGCGCTGAACCAAGTTTATAGTAATATCTAGCTATCCCTGAAACATCGGTAGGGTTAGTCGTATTGATTGAAAAACTTGAAGTAGTTTTCCATGGACTCGGGTTTGAACCATCAGCCGTCAAGCTTATCGGGAATAACGGTGCAGTTGTATCTATCTTAACTATTCGGTTGTTTGAATATCCTGACCAGTTACCTGCATCATCTCCTGCCCGCACTTTCCAGTTGTGTACCCCTTCGGATAAAGGAGTAGAAGTATATGTGCTATCCACAAGTTCGGTTGAATCAGAATCTATTTTAATTCTGTATTTTGTTGCTCCTGTTGACTTGTGCCAGACAAATAATGGTGTGTTATCATTAGTAATACTGAGCGAATCGGGACTTACAAGCGCCGGGATTGGAGGTGCAGTAGTATCGATTGTTATAACCCATGTAGTATTGGATATTCTAAAGTTATCTGCACTATCGTGGGCTGTTAAATGCCATGAATGGTTACCTTGAGTTAAATCATAAGATGCTATCCATAGCGTATCAGAGAGAGTTGCTTTCAAAGAATCATCTATGTAGATTTTATAAGATTTAATGCCGGGAATGCTGTCAAAGCTTGCTCGCCAGATAAAAGACGGACGATGAATGTTAACTTTAGCCGAATCCAATGGGGAGAAAAGGCTGAAGGAATTTGGCGGGATGTTATTATATCTTAAATTAACGGACGATCTGTTATTATAATTTACATTTCCACTTGAGTCTACAAGCCATACGTAAAGTGTGTAAGTGCCATTGATGGAGGAAAATACAGTATCGGGAGCATAGTGGAATGAACCTGTGGTGTCAAAATTTGATGTAGGCGCTGAGTTTAATTTATATAATGTTTTTGCTATACCGCTTACATCGGGTGGATTTGTCCAACTAATGACAAATATAGAGTCCTTAGTCCAGGGGGAAGGATTTGAATTATTTGCACTTAGGTTTTGTGGAGCAGATGGCGCAATAGTGTCCGGTATAGTACTCATTAATGCCAGCGAATGAGCGCCTTCTCCTGAAATTTCAATAATATTTGTCAAAAGATTTGTCTTGATAGGTTGATTTCGTTGTGTGATAGTAGAATCTCCAAGCTGTCCATTGTCGTTTCCCCCCCAAGCCCATACAGTTCCGTCAGAACTTAAGGCCATTGAATGGTTAGCTCCCGCGTAAACTTTAATAATATTCGTCAGAAAATTTACCTTGACAGGTTGGTTACGGTTATTAGTAGTGGAATCTCCAAGTTGTCCGTAGCCGTTATATCCCCAAGCCCATACAGTTCCGTCAGACTTTAAGGCAAGTGAATGGTCATCTCCTGCGGAGATTGCAATAATACCTGTCAGGGGGGTTACCTTGACAGGTTGATTACGGGTAGTATTAGTAGAATCTCCAAGTTGCCCGTAATCGTTTCTTCCCCAAGCCCATACAGTACTGTCAGACTTTAAAGCAAGTGAATGAGAACTTCCTACGAAATATGAATGTCCGTTTCCTGCTGAGATTGCGATGATATTAGTCAAAAGATTTGTCTTGACAGGCTGATTACGTTGAGTATACGTAGAATCTCCTAGCTGACCATAATTGTTCCTTCCCCAAGCCCATACAGTTCCATCAGACTTTAAGGCAAGTGAATGGGAAAATCCTCCTGAAATTGTAAAAACACCTGTCAGGAGATTTGTCTTGACAGGCTGATGACGTTCGGTAGTAGTGGAATCTCCAAGTTGTCCGTAGTTGTTTAATCCAAAAGCCCATACAGTGCTGTCAGACTTTAAGGTAAGCGAATGAAAAGCTCCTGCGGAGATTGCAATAGTGCTTGTCAGAAGGCTTGTTTGGACAGGCGTGGAATGGGGGCTAAAATCACTACTTCCGATGCCCAGTTCTCCATTGGAATTAGAACCCCAAGCCCATACAGTTCCGTCAGATTTCAAGGCAAGTGAATAGTCATATCCTCCTCCTGCAGAGATTGCAATAACATTAGTCAAGAGCTTTGTCTTGACAGGCTGATTGCGCTGGGCGGTAGTGGAATCTCCGAGCTGCCCATAGCTGTTATATCCCCAAGCCCATACGTTTTTATCAGCTTTTGCGGCACTCGTCAGGAAACAACTCAAGGAACAAGCGATTATAAACTTCTCCACCGACAGGCAAAATATGTTCAGGATACAAGTCCTATTTGTATTGCTTTTCTTAAAAACTTTATTTTTATTCATTTGTCTCCTTCCCTGCTAAATGCTTATTTTCGTAACGATTACTTATATATAAAATATTAGTTTAATGCTAAGTTGTCAAGATTTATTCTTTTATTTATAAGAGCTCTTTAATTCCAGACTTTTTGAAGATTTTTTAATGCCATTCCATTTTCCGGGTCAATTTGAAACGCCCTATCGAAATACTCTTTTGCCTTATTATACTTGTTCGTTTTATAATACACTACACCTAGATTAACAAGTGCAGGAGAGTAGTTTGGATATAGGGTGATTATCTCGTTGAATATCGATTCTGCTCTATAAAAATCCGAATTTAAAAAAGCATTTCGACCTGTTTCTATTTTTATGTTTATCCAGTCGTAGCCTTTGCTATCTATGAGTTCCTCTATTTTTCCACCATTTTCCAATGTGTATTTATTACAAATTGCTATAACGTTTCTTTTAAGCAGGGATATGGAAGTATCAAAACTTTCTAAAGCTTTTTGCTTGTTTCCGGAATATGCCCGGGCAAGTCCCAAACTATTATAAATGCAGGCGCTTGCCTCTCTAAACATAGGGACATCTTTGTATTCTAATGCTTTTTCTAATAAGTTCAGCGCTTCTTCTTTTCTGTCTTGACGAAGATATAATTCGGAAAGTCTGGAATGACTAATCGGAAAAGCCGGATCAAGAGCAATGGCTTGTTTGTATTCTTCTATTGCGTTATTATTTTCATTTAAGTCTTCATAAACACATCCCAGCTGAAAATGAGCTATCTCACAAAATGGCTGAATCTTCAGAGCTTTTTGAGATGTCAAAAGGGCATTCTTGTAATTACCTTCCCTTATATAATATCCTGTAAGGTTTAAATAAAGTTCTTGGGATAGGGGATACCACCTTGCCGATTTTTCAAGAAGTTTTATGCTTTTAAGTTTTTGACCGCGAGCGAAATAGTAGTCAGCAACCTGAGGTCTTACAATCCAAAAAACTGTAACTATCGTTCCGAGGAATATAAAGACTTTTAACAATCGTGGAATGCGCATATTTATTAACCGTTCTTCAGGTATAAAAAGTCCTGTCATAATAAAAAATAATGATCCTGCTACAGGAGTTCTCAGGGGGAAACAAAAAAGACTCTGTATCAATACGGCGAGTATTCCAGGCAAAACTCCAAATATAATTTTATCTTTTCGGGAAAGTATCTTTTTGAACGCTAGGACAATAAATGCAAAAAAAGCAATCAGCCCAAAGATTCCTTCTTCCACACAGATATCAAGACATTCGTTGTGCACTTTTCCGTAAGAACCGCTGATTTCAATTCTTTGTTGAAATAAAGAATTCTTGAAGTTTGATTTTTCCTCAATGTCGCTTATGTGGGCATTAGCGCATACGGCAAAATTGCCCGGGCCGTAGCCTAGTATCGGCTTGTTTTTTATCATTTGGATAGCATTGTCGTAGAGGATAAAACGAGAAGCGATGGCACTCTTGGCATCTCCTGTCATAGACCGCTTGCAATAAACAAAAACTGTGGATATTAAAAATACCGTCAGAAGTAAATACAATCCTTTCTTTGCGTTTCGGGAGACTAATTGTATCCTTCCGAGTAATAACAGGGTTATAATACCTGCAAGGGCTAACCCGGTCAGCCCTCCTCTGGAATTTGTATAAAAGAGACAAAGTCCTGAAAGAAGCAGAGAACATATATAAAATATTCGTTTGCCTTTAGATCGTTCACTTAAAGTAAACCAGACTAATAAAGGTAGGAATAAAATTAGGTATCCGGCGAGATAATTGGGATGCCCTAACGTTGAAATAACCCGTCCGTTCCCATAAAAATGTTGTATTATGCCAACAATAGATACAATCAAGACTGAAATTAAAGACCAATTAATTATGTTTTCTTTTCTATGGACATTATTTGCAAGCACAAATAGAGAAGCAAAAAAACATACTTCCTTTAGTCTCTTTATCCCGTCATATTTATAGTGTGTCAATGTAAAAGAAACGAAGCACAGTAAGATAAAAATAAAAAGTGGAATGTATAGGGTTGTAAAATTAAATTCTTTTTGTTTCAATAGAAATACACATATTCCTACCGTGGATAATATTCCCAGCAGAGTCCATTTAGGTAATATATACGCACTATTGCACTGAACGCTAAATATTAACGGGGTCAGAAACACCTCTGCAATGAGAATCCAACCTATAATATCATTTGAAAAAATCGATATCCCAACAGGCTTATGTAATTTGAAAAACTTCATTCTATTATGTTTTCTATTTTAATATGCGAAAAAGTCTTCTATTAAAAACTTTTCGCATGAGATTGTATATATCCTGTTATAATAAAATCGTTATCCGGAATTTGTTGAAATAATCAGCCTTCCTCTTTCAAAACAAATTTGTAGAAAAATTCAGTGATTAAAATTAACGGTTATATTGTCTATAAGTCTCGTTTTCCCACACCATACAGCTATTGCAATTAAACATTCGCCTTTAAGTGTTTTAGGTTGTTGTAAATTGTCTTTGTTTATAATTTCTATATAATCTATTTTTAATTCATTCTCTGCTGTGGCGGGATGATCCATTTTTGTTAATAGTCCATTTCTTATAAATTTTTTTAAGTTTTGAATGTTCCGTTCTCCGTTATTAATTTTTTTCTCTGTTTCTTTAAGCGTTTTATAGATGATTGATGCATTCTGTTTTTGTTTATCAGTGAGGTATTTATTTCTTGAACTCATAGCAAGCCCACTAGGCTCTCTTATTATTTTCCCAGTTATGATTTTTACCGGAAAATTCAGATCTTTTACCATTTTTTTTAGGATAATAACTTGTTGAGCGTCTTTTTCGCCAAACACTGCAATATCCGGACTAACAATATTAAACAATTTAGCTACAATTGTGCAAACACCTTTAAAATGAGTAGGTCTTGATTTACCGCATAGTTTATTTGAAAAGTCAGGGATATCTATATATGTTCCGTACTCTTCGGGATATATCTCGTTAATTGTTGGTGCAAATACTATATCTACTTTTTTTTCAAATAAGCAATCTAAATCTTTGTTAAAAGTTCTTGGATAGTTGCTAAAATCTTCTTTTGGACCAAATTGTGTCGGATTAACAAATATACTTACTACTACAAATTGACTATGTTTTCTAGCAATATCTATGAGTGAAATATGTCCTTTATGCAAAGCTCCCATAGTAGGCACAAACCCTATAGAGATATTTCTCCTTCTAATTTTTTTAGATATTTTTTGCATTTCAGAAGTTTTGTTGATTACTTTGATGGAACGTCTTGCTCTGGTGGTAATTTTTTTCATTTGGAATCTCTGAAAATGATAACTTTATTTACATTACTTTGTTGAATTAATTCACCTTCAACTTTAGTAAAATAAATACCGGAGCTATATTTTGATACATCAAACTCTGCAGTATAAATTCCTTGTATCTTTTTCCCCTGAGATTGTTTAATTACTTGTCTGCCTGCGATATCATATAAAGATATTGAATAGTTTCCTGTTTTAGGTACAGTATATTGTATAGTGAGCTTTTTATACGCCGGATTTGGAGATACAATAATTTTAGTCCTAGAATCTTCTTCAATTGCGGGTTCTTTTCCAATAAGTTTTGCGTAAATATCCCAACCTTGAAGCCTTCTGTTATCCATCCATGTAAACGCTATAAGTTCATTATTGGCAGCAATATTTCTTCCACTTTTACCCCATCGCTGATTGGAAGGGTGAAAAGGCGTTTCATTAACTACGAAGTTGTTATCAATAAAGTTTCCTGTGCTATCCAGTATTTGTGCCATTATTTGCATATTTATATCTTTTGAACTTGTCCAGCTAACTATGAAATTCCCGGATTCTGGAATTACTGTTATAGCAGGAAATCGTTGTAAAGAAGAATCGGAATTCTGGTTTATTTTAAAATTAGAACCTATTGGCAAAGTGCTTGAATCAAGTCTTTGACAATAAATATCTGCATTGCCATTTCTATAATCTTCCCATACAACTATAAATTCACCATTTTCTTTTAAGGCTATGGATGGATTGTATTGTTGGACCGCGAATGCAGCATCATCATTTATTATGAAATTTGTCCCTATTTTTTGTCCAAGTGAGTCAAACCGTTGTCCTTCTATATCAAAATGGACTTTATCCTGTAAATATTCTTCTTCCTCCCATACTACTAGGAATTCTCCATTTTTTTTCATACTTATATTTGGTAATATACTTTGATTTCCTGTTACATCATTAACTTTAAACAAAGTGTCTATGGGGGTGCAATCTGCGGAATATCTTTGACCAAATATATCCGGGAATTTATTATCTAATCGAAGGTCTTCCCATACTACTACGAAATTCCCTTTTTCATCCACTGCAATTTTAGGTTCACTTGACCCCATTGCAAAACCTACAGTTAAACAAACCACCTGAAATGGGGCAGTTGTTGGATTTCCATTTGAGTCATATTTTCTACCGGATATAAACATATCTGATTCTCTCCATACTACTATAAAAGCATCGCTTGTGTCTATTGCTACTGCTGGCATAGCGTTATTGTCGAAGTGTGTGCTATCATTTACTTTTATATTGGTGCCGGTAGGATTTCCACTTTTATCATATCTTTGAGCGAATATATCGCAATGATTCCAATCTCGTCTATCTTCCCATACAATTACAAAAATGCCATGCTTGTTCATTGCAATTTGGGGTTGTGTTTGTGGGCGTGTTCCTGCATCTGGAACTATATGTATATTATTTCCAACGGGATTATTTGAGTTGTCATAGGCTTGCAACATAATATCAATGTCTTCGCCATCCGGTTTGTCTTGCCATACAACGGCTGATTGAATTTGAGCGGTATGCTTTTGAGTAACAATCATAGGTGCGGATGATAATAATTCGGTGTTGGGGTCATCGGACGGGGTATTGTTAACTATTGAATTACTGCCGGCGGGATTTCCATTTAAGTTATATCTTTGTATATAAGTGTCGGTTGCATTTTGTGCCCTTCTATTGTCTGTCCATACTATGTTAAAATGTCCTGCACTATCTACTCCTACGGAGGCAAGTTTTGTTAATGAATGCCAGCAACATTTTCCTGTCGGATTAACGCAGAAATTTGTTCCTACTAAACCCGTACCCGGCTGATATCTTTGTCCCCATATTCTTGGGTCGGAAAGTTTTATACGATTATCCCTCCATACTATTACATTCTGATTATTAAGGTTGCTATTTATAAAAGGATACCATCCAAAAAAATTACTTGTTGTGTCATCATTGACCTTAAAATTAGTATTAATTGGAGTCCCCGATGATGTATATCTCTGGTAAAACATATCTAATTCTCCACGTCTTGAGTCTCCCCAGATTACGGAAAAAGTGTTTGGTCCATCCGGAGATATATGAGGAGTTCTTTGTCCTATTCTTGAGCTATCGTCATTAACGAGAAAGTTGTTGCCGACTTTAGTTCCATTTAGGTTGTATATCTGACAATAAATATCTCTATCTCTGGTAGTTCTGTCACGTTGGTCTGTCCATACTGCTGCAAATTTATTATCCGGTATAAATGCTACGGCAGGCTCATCCTGTGTTTCACCACTGTTGTCATCATTTATGACGAAATTATTTCCCTGTGGTATAGCCTGATCATTATATAATTGGCCATAAATATTTGGTTCCCCATCTCTAGTATCATTCCATACAATTACAAAATTACCCGTGCTATCTACTGATATATAGGGTGTATTTTGTGTTGAACCTCCCGAATCATCATTTACCCGAAATATAGAGGTTAGGGGTATTCCGTTTGTTGTGTATTTACAGGCATAAATATCATAATCATTCCCATTTCTCATATCTTCCCATGCTACAATTATATTACCGGAGTAGGATATTCCAATAGAAGGATTGGATTGTTTACAACCGCCACTTGTATCATTATTGACGAGAAAATCGCTCTTAATAGTTGTTAACTGGTTAGTTTTTTCCTGGGGAACAATGTTGAGATGGGAAAATGTGATTTGTTCTGAAATTATAACTTTGGCTAGAAAAGTGATACATAAAACAAAAATAATTACTATTCCGGATATTAAATATTTTTTCATATTTCTCCTGTGATTATATTATTTGCCTTTATTATCGAAAGTTAGGCGAATTATTTTTTTAGTGATATTAAGTTTGTTTTTAGAGTTTAAATTAGATTTACAAAAATATATTCCTGGTGGAACCGGTTTTCCAGAATTGTCTTTGCCATTCCAAGTTGTCTGGTTGAGTGGCGATTCAGTATTTAAAGGAAACGACTTAACCAATTTTCCACTTATATCGTAAACTGCAAAACTAAATCCTTGTCCTAAAGAATTGTTAGCGTGAATAATGGTTGTCCCAACAAACGGATTTGGAGTTACAGTTAATTTGATCCCACCAAGGCGGGATGTAGCTTCGCTCCATTTTTCTTCTATTCCTGCCGGTGTAAATAAGTTTGCATAAATATCATAATCGTCCCAGTTATTATTTCTGTTGTCTTGCCATACGGCAAGACAGTTATTGCCAATCGTGGTAAGTTCCGGGAAGAATGCATCCTGAGATGAATTAGAAATCGAGATATTATCATAAACGATTTGATTATTTTTTACATATGCAATAACCCATCTATTTCCGTTCCATACTACTTTTGGAGAATATAAATTACAACTCAATGTTTCTGCTAATAGCATATTAGAATCAATTAAAAAGGTGGAAGTATCAATGAATTGTGCATAAATACTATAAGAACTATTATTTCTATGGTCAGCCCATACAATTAACCATTCTGTCCCATTTGAAGCAACATCAGGATGGTCTTGATATTGAACTGCCTGTGAAATTGGGAAATTTGAATCTATTCGTGTCCCTGACGAATCAATTATCTGTCCCCATATATCAGAATTAACCGAACGCTTATCTTCCCAGATAACCAACCAGCTTTTTTTACTTTCTGCCCATGCTATTGTAGGGTCCAGTTGTTCTTCCAGAGCTGTGGATATTGTAATAGCCGTATCTATAAGCGCTCCGTTAGAATCTATCATTTGTCCATAAATGTTAAGCTTTTCTATGGTATTTCTAAAATCAGCCCATACTACAAGCCATTTACTATTCCCAAAACTTATGGCAGGTTGTTGACTCTTGTTATTTACCGTAGATATAGGTATTTCAGAACCTATAAGAGTACCATCGGGAGCTATTAGTTGTCCGTAAATATGAAAATTTCCACTTCCTATGCCCTGCTCCCATACTACAAGATAAGAGTTGTATCCCCATTGAACTACCGGTGCGCGTTGAGCATAAGATTTATTAGATATAGTAAAATTATTCCCTGTAGGACTTCCTGAAAGGTCTATGAGTTGAGCCCATATATCTGCGTCTGTGCTGGTAGAATTGCGATAATCTTCCCAAACAGTAAGAAGATTATTGTTTCCTCTGGATATATCCGGTGCGGCTTGTTTTTCCTGTGCATTTGAAATAATAAATTCATTCGCATAAAGTAAATAGGATGAATTAAATAATAGCAGGAATAAAAATGGAACATTCCGCCTCAACGGTGAACGTTTAATCATTTTATTTAGTATATGTAGCAGTTAACTCCTTTAGTAATTTAAGTATAATTAACCCGCCTTCACTGTCTGCACATAACATATAATTATCTTTAATAACAATATCTCTTGTATACCCCGGGGTATCATACCATCCTATTTCAACAGGGTTAGCCGGTTTTGTTATATCGGCTACTCTTACTCCTTGATTCCCGCAGGCAATATATAAATAAGGTTCAACTACGGATACATTCATAATACATCCCTGAACAGATAAGTTTCCTATTTCTGTAATATTTGGAGTGTTTGATATATTTAATACTCTTACGCCATTTTCTCCATCTGCTACATAACAATAATCACCAAAAATATCAAGTCCCCATGCATATCCATTAGTGATAAAACTTCCGACTTCTTTTGGAGCATTTGGATTACTTATGTTGATAACTCTTACGCCGCCTTTGCCTGTGGCGAGATAACAGTAGTTACCGGATACACATACATCCCAGACAGGGGTATTGGTTACATATTGAGATGTTTTTATGGGATTAGAAGGATTAGAAATATCAAGAATAGCAAGTCCGCCAATATGTGCGGCTATATAAGCGTAATTTCCTACAATTTTAATACCTCTTGAATATCCATCCGGTTTAGCGCCTCCGAGAAGATTAGATTTTGTCACTGTTTTGCTACTATATAAAGAAGAAGAGTCTTTTTTGACATCTATAATCCATACTCCGGCTACATCATCCGCAATACAGACATAAAACTCTACGGTATTTATGGAACATCCAGCTCCAGCGGTGGTCGGTAGTACATCTAATGCCCATGCAGCGCCCGGAGTATCATAAATGCCGATAGTTTTAGGTTGTTCTACGTTGCTTATATCTAAGATTTTAACACCATCTCTGTAATTGGTTGAGAAAAGAGTATTGTCCGTTATATTTAATGCATAAGTTTGTCCCGGCGATTCATATCTGCTAATTAATTCTGGTTTAGATGGATCTGTGATATCGAGAATATCTAATCCGTAGCGGAGCATTCCTACAAAAGCTAAAAAATGATTCAAGGAAACAGAATATATATGGAAAGGAATTTTTATATCCCCAACCATTATTGGTTTTATGGGATTTGTTAAGTCTGTAACGATTACTCCATAATCAGGGTTTGTAAGATATGCATATTTGCCGGAAATATCAATGTTTATTGTAGGACCATAGTTGGTAGTTAATTCAGAAAAAGAAGAAACAAGGATAGGCTTAGATGGGTTGGAAATATTTATTATATTAAGTCCACCGGTGCCCGATGCTATAACGGCAAAAGAATCATAAAGTGCAATTTTTAAACATACTCCTGATACAGGACAATGTCCTACCTTTAGTGGTTTATACGGGTTGGATATATCAAGAGTTAATAATCCCTGTGTATAATCAGTAAGATACGCATATCTCCCGGAAATTGCTATGTCATATACTGAACCTGGAGTAGAATATTCTGTGATTTTTAGTGGAAATTCGGGGTGAGATATGTCGATTATTATCATACCTGATTTACAATCTGCCACATAGAGATAGTTATTGTTAATAGTAAGGTCTATAGCATATCCTTTTGTATCAATATTTCCTATCTCAACAGGATTATGGGGATCAGAGATATCTATTATTCTTAATCCGCGTTCTCCATCAGCTATATAAGCATAGTTGTCCAGAACTTTAATCGCTTCAGCTTGACCTGGTGTGGAGCAGGATCCAATAGAAACCGGATTATTATAATCTAAAAAATCGATAATTTCAATGCCTCTACCTGTAGCACAATAAAGAAGGTTGTTTTTTAAAAATATGTCTTTGAAAACACTTGTTTCAAATATAGAACCAACAAATTCTATATTTGAAGTATTTATTGGAGCATTGGAACCTTTATTCCATAATGTTTGAGATTGATCCCTCGAACCGAAATTATTATTCAAAACTAATAATATAAATAGTAAATTATGCATTATTTCCTCCTAGTAATTAATTTATTTCGTTTCTTTATTTTATATATGATATAAATAAGTGTTAAAGTCAACTAAAAAATTGAATTAATTTCAACTAGAAGATTAAAATTATCGTATAAAAATTAAAAATATTTTATAAAAGAATGCAATAGCATATAAAATTTTAATTGACTCTATTGTTAAAACAAGATAGTTAGATAAATACTAAATTCTTTTATAGTGTATGGAAAATAAATTAAATAAAAGGGTTGCTTTATTTGTTTCCACATTGTGTTCTTTTATTACGCCTTTTATGGGGGCTTCCGTGAATGTTGCGCTTCCTTCTATTGGTAAAGAATTTGGTATGGATGCAATATTGTTAAACTGGGTTACAACTGCGTATCTTTTATCTGCGGCTATATTTCTTGTTCCGTTTGGGAGAATTGCGGATATATATGGTAGAAAAAGGATTTTTAGTTATGGAGTATTGATTTATTCCATAGCATCTTTTTTTTCTGCGATCTGTAAAACAGGGTATTTGCTTATCTATTGCAGGGTGTTACAGGGAGTAGGCGGCGCAATGATTTTTGGAACAGGTGTAGCAATTTTGACCTCTGTATTCCCTGTCGGGGAACGAGGTAAAGTTCTGGGAATAAACACGGCTTCAGTTTATTTGGGGTTATCTATCGGTCCCTTTGTCGGGGGCTTTTTGGTGGAACACTTTGGTTGGCGAAGTCTTTTTTGGGTTAATGTGTTGCTGGGGGGGGTGGCATTTATTTTTATTATCTGGAAATTAAAAGGTGAATGGGCAGAGGCAAGAGGAGAACGTTTTGATTTTATAGGTTCTATAATTTACGGCATTTCTCTTATTATGCTTATGTATGGGTTTTCACAATTACCATCAAAAATAGGTTTAATATTAATTTTATGCAGTGTTTTGAGCGGATGGAGTTTTATACAATGGGAAATGAAGAATAAAGTTCCTATTTTGAATATTACGCTTTTTAAGGGTAACCCAGTTTTTGCTTTTTCTAATTTAGCAGCTCTAATTAATTACAGCGCTACTTCTGCTTCAGGCTTTTTGTTAAGTCTTTATTTGCAATATATAAAAGGGCTAGGTCCTCAAAACACCGGTCTTATTTTAATTGCGCAACCAATTATTATGACTGTCTTTTCTCCATTTGCCGGCAAGCTGTCAGATAGAATTGAACCGAGGATTCTTTCTTCAATAGGTATGGGATTAACGTGTTTCGGACTTTTATTGTTTGTTTTTTTGGGGAAAGAAACGTCACTAGGCTTTATTATATTTAGTTTGAGTATTCTTGGTTTCGGTTTTGCTTTTTTCTCGTCTCCGAATACCAATGCAGTTATGAGTTCTGTTGAAAAAAAATGCTATGGAGTAGCTTCAGCGACACTTGGAACTATGCGGATTATAGGACAGATGCTAAGTATGGGTGTTGCAATGTTATTGTTTGCTGTAAATATGGGGGGAATTCAAATTACACCTGAATGTCACTTGCTTTTTTTGAACAGTATGAAGACAGCATTTATAATTTTTGCTGTTATTTGTTTTTGTGGTATATTTGCATCACTTGCAAGAGGAAATATAAAAAATAAACAATAGTATCTTCCTAATTGATTTGCTTATATTGCAACGGAGAGGGCGGGATTTGAACCCGCGACCCCAATCGCTTGAGGCACATGATTTCCAGTCATGCTCTTTAAGCCGCTCAGACACCTCTCCATTAAAACACTTTTGTCAAAAAGCGTGAAGATTTTATTATTAATTTTATAGAATGTCAACTATAAAGTCAAAAATACAGTTATAATAACGAAACATAACTAGATTTTGCTGCCCCTCTAACTCACTCAAAAGAAATTCCTTTTTCTGCTTGACAAATTACGTTTTGAGCAACACCTATTACACTAAGTATTATAAAAAATATTACTATGAAAAAGTATAGTTTGCTGTTTTATGTTTTTGTTTTTTTGTTTATCCTTAAGGAAAAAGTAATAGGAAATGAGATTTCAATTTCTACATCTTCTTTTAATCAGACTTGTTCGTATGTTACTTCAAATAAAGAAAATTATCTTGTTGTCTGGCAAGATGAAGTGAATTCTTCTATTACAGGACTTGATATATGGGGACGCATTATTCTGGAAAATAGTACTAAAAATGATAGTTTTCCTGTATGTAACTCAAGTCAAAATCAGTTTTTTCCAAGATCTGCGTATGATGGTAGCAACTATCTTGTAATATGGATAAATGAAGGGACTGGAGTATATGGACAGTTTTTAGATAAAAACGGAGCTTTCATTGATACTAATTTTTTAATTGTAAATGGACATATATCACAAGCCTCATTGTGGAGTAATGGGAATAATTATTTAATTATTTGGGTTAATGATTCTATCTCTTCGGATATGAATATTTGTGGTTCTATTATATCTAAAACAGGCGTTACTATGGTGCCATCTTTTTTTATTTCCAATGCTCCCGATACTCAGTTGTTTCCTGAAGCAACCTCTATTGATTCTAATTATCTTGTTGTTTGGTCGGATAGAAGAAATGGCGATTGGGATATATTTGCCCAGAAAATATCGTATAATGGGATGCTTACGGGTAATAATTTTTCTGTTTCTCAAAAATCAGTTCCTGAACAAAGAGCTAAAATTGCAAGTAATGATACAACTGTTATGATTGTATGGGAAGAGGATTATGGTCTTTTTGTCGGTTGGGATATTCGTGCTTCTATTCTTGATGCGGATATGAACTATCTGTATAAAGATGTTGTTATCTCCGATGCTGCGTGGGATCAAAGAGTTCCTTCCGTTTGTTGGTCAGCAAAAGACGAGAAATTCATTGTAAGTTGGAATGATTATAGGGTTCCTATAATAAACAAAGCTAATATATATATTGCGAAAGTTAATCAAATTGGCACTTCCTCGGAAACTCAGATTACGAATAATAATAATTTTGAAAAAAGAGAAACAAGCATTGCTTCTTCTACAAATTGTTTCCTTATTGCTTGGGAAGATTGGAGGCAGGGAAGTTCAAATAAGGATATTTATGGGTATATCCCTCAATTTATGTTTACAGAGGAAAATATTTCACCAAAACGCAATTGCATAGAAATTATTCCCAATCCTTTTTTAGAGTCTGTTTTGTTAAAAGGAATGGGGGAGAGAATGAAAATATTTGATAAAAGTGGTAAAGTTGTAAAAATTATAAATAACGATAAAGTATGGTATGGGGAAGATAATAATGGGAAAAAGTTACCTTCTGGAACATATTTTATCCAATCATCGGACAAACCCTTAGTATTTAGCAAAATAATAAAACTTTCCCACTAAAAGGATAAGAAGTTCTTCCTGTGAGGACAACAGATCAAAGAATTCCCAAAGGTTGTGTATTAGTTCAATAGTAATAGCTTTTGAGTTTGGATAGTTTTATTTCCTGATTCTAATTTACAGAAGTAAATTCCTGATTTTAACTTTTGATTTGAATTGTTTTTCCCGTCCCATATAATTTTATTTCCTTGTAATGTAGAAAAAGTTCGGACCAATTTGCCACTTATATCATAAATTGTTATTCGTGCCCGCCTGCTCGGTAGGCAGGAATAACTAATAGCGGTAGTTAAAGTAAACGGGTTAGGGTTCGCAGTTAATTCCCCAATCCGCAAATCCAAATTCGATGTTTCTTCTATTGCTTGTATTGGAGCTGTTGCAAGACAGAACCCATTTTGGGTTTCATATAACATTTTATATTCATTTTTATCCCGTACTACATCTGGCGCCCAAGGGCCGGCACTATCATAAGGCAAGTCAAAACTGGATAAAATTGGATTGTCAAAGTATTTATTCCAATGTATTCCATCCATAGATGTGGCATACCCTGCACGAACGGTATCTATCACATCATCCATTTTATCGGCAACCGAAATCCCGCTATACCACATTTCATAAAGCGTATCAGTTTTTATTACAGCCGGAACCGCTGCCCACAAATCTTCCCATGAGCCTGCCGTTCCAACTTCTAATACAGGATTCAATGGGTATTTTGTCCACACTTTTCCATCCGGAGATGTTGCATATCCGATTCTGATTTTCCAGTCTTTTGCAACTCCGGTGTACCACATTTTATAAATATTTTCGTCATATAATACCGCAGGTGATTCAATCCAAAAACCATCCCATTGAGTAGAGTCACCTTTTTCCAGAACCGGATTGTTAGAATCTCTTTGCCAGTTTATTCCATCGGACGAAGTTGCCAGACCAATTGCAGAGTGTATTGGCGGGGAACTGTCTGTTGGTGCACCAAAATAATAAAGTTTGTATCCCATAGAATCTCTTACGATTTCAGGTGTGTCAAGCCAGCGCATATCCCATTCTCCCTGTTTCCCGACATCCAGAACGGGAGTTCCATTATTGTGTTTTATCCAATTAATAGCATCCGTAGAATGTGCGTAAAATACTCTTCCTTTATGGTCAACGCCTGCGGCACAATACCACATTTTGAATGTATCGTTTTCTATAATGTAGGTGGGTTGTCCTATTGCAAAAAATTCCCAGATAAGATTTGTTTTTATCATAACAGGATTACTTACATATTTTGTCCATTCTGTTTGGGAGAATATTGTGGTTTCAGATATGAATGATAATAGAAAAAATAACAATACTTTTTTCATTATTCTTCCAGCGCTAATCTTGCCAATGCAGAAATAGGAGATTTAGGGTACTTTACAAGAATCTGATTGTATATTTTTATAGCTTCTTTTTTGTTCCCGATTTTCTCATACATAGTCCCTTCTTTCATTAAAATTTCAGGTGTTTTGGGATTATCCTCAAATTTGATTAAAAATTCTTTACATTCATTGATTGCTTCTTTGTAGTTTTTCTTAGATTCAAGAATATCTATAAAAAGGATATAAGAAAATAAATTAATTGAAGAATGTCGCAACTTAAGTTTTTTTAGGAGTTTAATGGCTTCATCCATTTTATTTCCATTGCCGGGGCGGGATGTTCCATTTCTATATAAAAGTTCAGCGTTAACGTAGTTTGTTAAATCTTCTTTTGTATTACCGTTTATGAGTTCTATCCTGTAAAGGGCATCATTACAATCAGGAGAGGAAGGAGAGATCTTTTTATAGAGTTTTATGGCATTTTCAAATTCGTAATTAAAATACATAAGCTCTGCCAGTAAAAAAGTATCTTTAGTTGTATTAATATTTATCTTTTCAAATTCTCCTTTTCTCAAGTATTCTCTATAGGGAGGCATTAAATTTTGTTTTTTAATTGGAAGGGTTTGGAGTGGAGTATTAATTATAAGAGTTAATAAATATATGATTAACATTTTAATAATATTTATACCAACATCTTGTCCCATATCTCTGCTTGTCTATAGTAGATTTGCCCCTATTCGCTCTCTGCATTATCCCTTCGTAGGGGCGAGTCGTTGACTCGCCCATTTTGTTATCTTTTCAGCATTTATAATTAAGCTTTCTATCCAGCATAGCTGGATACGAATCCCTAATCGTCCGCCTCAGGCGGACTCAAGGGCTTCGTATAAAGTTTTTTATTTTTTATGTATTTTTCAACACTATTCGGTACAAGATATTTGATAGATATTTTTTGTTTTATGAATTCTCTTATTTTTGTGGATGATATATCAAGCATTAAAGGTAATAACTTCATATTTTGGGGTGTCGTATATTCTATTCCCGGTCTTCCAATGACTATAATATTAGCAAATTCAGGGATTTTTTTATAATCTTTCCATTTGTGAAAGTTTTTTGCTTCATCTATACCTATGATTAAGAATATATTTGAGGAGGGGATGTTTTTCTTAAATTCCATAAGAGTATCTATCATAAAAGATTTCCCCTTCCTTTTTATTTCAATATCAGAGATTTCAAAATACGGATTGTCGGATATAGCTAATTTGACTAAATCAAATCTATGTTTTGCAGAAGCAATCACCGAAGGTTTATGAGTTGGAATATTCAGAGGTATCCATACTATTTTATTTAGTTTGAATATTTGCCTTGCTTGTTCGGCAATGATAAGATGTCCGGTATGAGGAGGGTCAAATGCCCCGCCAAAAATTCCAATATTAGACATATTGTATGTATAATATTTATAAGCAAAAATGCAAGTTTTATTTAATAAAAAATAGTTATATAAAGACCGTTCGATGCTTTTTTTCTTGACAATCTATTTTTATGTATTATCTTGCTTTTATGATTGTCGCAAAATGTAGACTGTTTTGGAGGAAGTGTGAGTAATGTTGATAGTATTTCGGATAAGATAATGATTCTGGGGGCGAAGGTGTATCCTTTGTTTCGTCAGATTTTTGAAAATTATCATCCGGATGAAATTGCTATAATGCATATTTTAAGAATGGCTGACGGCAAGCTTGAACGAAAAGAGCTTTTGAAAGAACTTAATATAGAGAAAAAAATAATTTCAAGGAGGATCAGGAATTTAGTTTCTATGGGGTTTGTAAGGAGTTATAGAAGTCAATTGTCAGCTCGAGAGGTTGTGGATGAAATAACTGAAAAAGGGAACAGGGAATTTAACGATTTAAGGGGAAAAATTAAATTTTTATTAAAGGGGGGTATGGAATTTCTTAATAAGGAGGAACAAAAGGTTTTGCAAAACATTATCAATCAGTCTGGAAGTAAGATAAAAACAATCGAAAAAATTGTAAAATTAGGAATAAAATAAATGATAAAGAAAATTTTTCTTATAGTAGGTGCAAGACCTAATTTCATGAAAGTTTCGCCCATTTTAGAAAAATTTAAAAAACATCCCGATATCAAATCCGTTTTAATACATACGGGTCAGCATTATGATTACACTATGTCTAAGGTATTTTTTGAGGATTTAAACATTCCTGTGCCGGATGTAAATCTTGGAATTGGATCTTGTGGACACGGAGAACAAACCGGTAAAATAATGATTGGATTGGAAAAAATTTATTTAAAAGAAAAACCTGATTTAGTGGTAGTATTCGGAGATGTAAATTCTACTTTGGCTGGTGCGCTTGTGGCGTCTAAATTGAATATTCCCGTTGCTCATATTGAAGCGGGTATTCGTAGTTATAATAATATGCCGGAGGAAACCAACCGTCTTCTTACTGACCATATTTCTGAATATCTTTTTACTACTTCTAAATATGAAGATGAAAATCTAAAGAAAGAGGGCATATCTCCCAATAAGATATTCTGTGTAGGGAATATAATGATAGATAGCTTAATAAAATATAAAGAAATAGCAACTAAAAGACAAACTTTTCAAAAATTACTTTTAGAAAAAAAGAAGTATGTTTTATGTACACTTCATAGAGCGGGCAACGTAGATGATAAAAACAAGTTTAGGGATATTATTTGTGCTTTAGCGGAAATATCAAAAAGTATACCTGTTGTATGTCCCGTTCATCCAAGAACCAGAAAAAATATAAGTAATTTTGGATTTGATAAGTTTTTTACAGAGTCCAAAGCTAAGCGCGGGGAAAATACTAAGATACAAATAATAGAACCTTTAAGTTATATTGATTGTTTGAATTTAGAAATGAATGCAAAATTTGTTATTACGGATTCAGGGGGAATACAGGTAGAAACGACAACTTTAGGAGTTTCTTGTCTTACTATTCTCGATAAACCTGTTTGGGCGATTACTCATAAAGAGGGGACAAATGTTTTGGTTAAAGGAAATGGCAAAGAATTAATAAAACAAGCAATGAAAATAGTTAATAAAGGACATGTTAATAAAAAAAGGTTAACCTCTTTAAAATTATGGGATGGTAAAACAGCGGATAGAATAGTAAAAATTTTAATTAAAAAATTATGAAAGAAAAAATTGTCCATACCGGAGCCACTGCTCTAATAACCGGGGGAGCCGGGTTTATTGGTTCTCATTTAGGGGATGCTTTACTTAGCAGGGGGTATAAAGTTATCGCAGTAGACAACTTATCAATGGGGAAAATAGAAAATATTAAACATAATTTAGTAAATCCTGATTTTCATTTTGAAAAAGTTGATATCAGGGACATTGAATCACTAAGAAAAGTATGTAAAGGAGTAAACGTAATAGTTCATTTAGCCGCTTATAAAATTCCTAGATATGGCAATGCCGTGGAGACTTTATTAGTAAATGGAGAAGGGGGTGTTAATATTTTTAAGGTTGCAAAAGAATTTAATTGTAAAGTTGTTTTAGCCTCCACGTCTGATGTATATGGAAAGAGCGAAGAGGCGTTTTTTCAGGAAGATGGAAATTTAATAATGGGACCAAGTTATATTCCAAGGTGGAGTTATGCCGTGTCTAAATTGTTTGAAGAGCATCTAGCGTATGCTTATCAGGACGCATATAATATTCCGGTGAACATAATAAGGATTTTTGAGTGTTATGGGCCACGCTATCATCTTTCGTGGTGGGGTGGACCAATACCTGTTTTTGTTTCCGCAATACTAAATGACAAGGAAGTAGAAATCCATAATGATGGGAAACAAACAAGATGTTTTATTTATATCAGTGATTTAGTTGAGGGTATAATAAGTATTATAGAAAAAGATAAAATAGCCGGTGAGATTTTTAATCTTGGAACTACGGAGGAAATAAGCATACTGGAACTTGTTAGTTTAATTAAAGATTTATCAGGAAGTATTGGCACGCTTAAGACAAAATTTGTTCCATACTCCAGTTTTTCAAATAAAAAATACGAAGACATTAAAAAGCGTACTCCAAATATAACAAAAGCCAGGAATTTATTAGAGTTTGCCCCAAAAATTTCACTAAGAGAGGGTTTATTAAAAACTATTGATTGGCAACGTGAGATTATGAAAAAAGAAAAATAAATATGGAATTAAAAATACAGGAGAAAAGAATCATTTGGGGAATTAGTCCTTGGTCAACTGTGTGGAGCATGGGGAAAGAAAAAGGATATAGAGGGTATTATTATATTTTAAAAGCTTTTGTAAATGCCGGATATGAAACTCATTTATTTTGTTTGAACGACAGCAACTTGAAAAACGATGAATTTTATGAAGGTATATACATTCATCGGTTTAAAGTGCCATTACAAAGAGTAATTAGAAAATTGCAGATAAGATTTATGCATTTTAAAATTTTGGGATTTTTTGGAAATCAGGTTTTACAAATTTTATTTATTTTATTATACGCGATATCTTCAATAAGAAGAGTATTGAGATACGCCATTCCTACCGACGGGCAAGAAAGAACTCCTTCTCTTATTTATGCATACAGTGGTTATGATGTTTTACCAGCATATATATTAAGCAGACATTATCATATTTCAAATATTACCCGATTA
This sequence comes from bacterium, assembly GCA_028716385.1. Lineage (GTDB taxonomy): Bacteria > Hydrothermota > UBA3073 > JACQXS01 > JAQTXJ01 > JAQTXJ01. Next base: position 235,607 of record JAQUPX010000004.1, read on the forward strand.
TTTGGAACATATATTACTTCTCGTGATTTTAAGTTACGATTGTTAACAAAATGGCAGGAAATAATAGCCTTCAAGATGCCCTGCAAATATCTAATTGTTCTAAATGATGGAACTCAGGGCGATAAAGTTGCTAAGATGGTAGGAGTTCCCAACGAAAGATTGAAGTTTTGGTATGATGGAGTTGATAAAAAAATGTATAATCCGGATTTTAACAGCAATGAATTCAAGAAAAGTCTGGGGCTAGATAATTCCGTTAGGATTATTTTAACGCTCAGTCGTCTTGTTAATTGGAAACATTTAGAAAGGATTATAAATGCTATGCCCCATATTATATCTGAGTTCAAGAATGTCGTTTTATTAATAGTGGGGGATGGTCCGGAAAGGAAAAAATTAGAAAAAATAAGTCAAAATTTAGATATAAAAAAGTATGTTAAATTTGCCGGTTCTGTTAATATCAAAGATACTTCAAATTATATGAATGCAGCAGATATATTTGTTTCAGTAAATGATGTTTCAAATGTCAGCAATGGACTGCTTGAAGCTATGGTATGTGGAAAATGTATTGTTACTTTAGATGTCGGAGATACGAAAAAAGTGATAAAAGATAATGAGACAGGCAAGTTAATATCCAAGAGGAATCAGAAAAAGATTATTACTGATTTATCGAAAACAGTTATAGATATTTTGAAGGATGAAGATTTAAGGAAAAAGTTGGGAAATAATGCGAGAGTTTACGCAGAACGGCATTTTAAGAGTTGGGAAGAAAGAATGGATATGGAAATGAATTTAATAAAAAGCTTGATTAAGCATAATAATTATATTAAAATAGAAAACAATATAGTCTAACAATTAAAAGGAGCAACGATGAAATGTTTAGTAACAGGTGGAGCAGGTTTTATTGGTTCGCATCTATGCGAGGCATTAATTGAAAAAGGTTACAAAGTTAGAGTTTTTGTGAGATATAATTCGCGAAATTTTTGGGGATGGATAGAAAGTTTGTCCTGTAAAGACAAGATAGAAGTATATACCGGAGACATAAGGGATTATGACAGTGTAAAAAATTCAATGAAAGATATTGATAGTGTTTTTCATTTAGCGGCATTGATAGGTATCCCATATTCGTATGTTTCGCCGTTAGCTTATATCAAAACAAATGTAGAAGGAACTTATAATATTATGGAGGTTGCAAAAGAATTAAAAATTAAAAAAGTAATTCATACTTCTACAAGCGAAGTTTATGGGACAGCCCAGTTTGTTCCTATTACTGAGAATCATCCTATAAATCCCCAATCTCCATATTCTGCAACTAAAGCATCTGCAGATTACATAGCGCTATCTTTTTATCGTTCATTCGGTTTGCCAGTGTCAGTTGTAAGACCATTTAATACTTATGGGCCAAGACAATCTGCAAGAGCGGTCATTCCTACAATTATTACTCAATTGCTGGGTGGAAAAAAGAAGATAAAATTAGGTTCTCTTCATCCTACCCGGGATTTAACTTATGTGAAAGATACTGTAGAAGGTTTTATTAAGATAGCAGAATCAGATAAATCTATAGGAGAAGTGATAAATATTGGAAGTAATTCCGAAATATCCATTGGAGAATTGGCAAAATTAATTGCGAAACTTATGGATAAAGGAATTGAAATAGAAACTGATAAAGAGCGAAAAAGACCGGGAAAAAGTGAAGTGGAAAGATTAGTAGCTGATAACGCCAAGGCAACAAAAATACTAAAGTGGCATTCAAAATACTCATTAGAAGAAGGATTAAAGGAAACAATAAAATGGTTTAAATCTAATAAAAATATCTATAAATCGGATATATACAATGTCTAAATCTTTTATATCGTTATCTGTTCCTTGTATTTGTGGCAATGAATGGAAATATATTAAGGAGTGTATTGATACTGAGTGGGTATCTTCTGCCGGCAAATATGTTGATAAATTCGAAAATGATATTTGTAAGTTTACCGGTTCTAAATATGCTGTTGCTTGTGTAAACGGGACTGCCGGGCTGCAAATTGCTTTGCAATTGGCGGGGGTAAAATCTACGGACGAAGTTATTGTTCCTACTTTAACTTTTATTGCCCCTATAAATGCCGTGAGATATTTAGGTGCAGAGCCTGTTTTTATGGATTGCGATGATTATATGAACATAGATGTTAAGAAGACAGAAGAATTTTGTAGTAAAGAATGTCAAATTACAAATAAAGGATTAAAAAACAAAAAAAGTGGTAAATATGTAAAAGCTATTATGCCTGTTCATATTTTTGGGAATCCTTGTGATATGGAAGGTGTGATGAAAATAGCACAAAAATACAACTTGAAAGTTATTGAGGATGCAACAGAAAGTTTAGGTTCATATTATACTAAAGGAAAGTATAAAAATAAACATACCGGAACGATAGGGGATATTGGAGTATATTCTTTTAATGGAAATAAAATTGTTACTACCGGTGGCGGGGGAATGATACTTACTAATAATAAAAATATTTCCGATAAGGCGCGTTATTTGACTACCCAGGCTAAGGATGATTCTGTGCGTTATATACATAATGAAATAGGATATAATTTTAGACTGACAAATTTACAGGCGGCTATGGGCGTTGCCCAGTTAGAAAATTTGGAAAAATTTATTAAAATAAAGAAGAAAAATTATGAGTTATATAAGAAAGAGTTAAAAAATGTTAAAGGCATAGAGATGCTTGGAATTCCTAACGGGACTACGCCGAATTACTGGTTTTATTCATTAATTGTAGAGAAAAAACAATATGGAATGGATAGGGAAAAATTAATGCAAAAACTTAATGAAAAAAATATTCAGGCAAGACCTGTCTGGTATTTAAACCATAAACAAAAGCCATATAACAAAAATCAAAGTTACAAAATAGAAAAAGCTCAATGGTTTTGGGAGAAAATCTTGAATATACCTTGTAGCAGTAATTTAACGGCAAAAGAAGTGAAAAAAGTTGTAACTGAAATTAAGCTATTACAGGAGAATGTTTAAAATGGAAAACTTAAAGAAAATTCTTGTTAATCCTGAATTGTCTGCGATTCAAACAATAAAGCAAATGGATGAAACAGGCGAAAAAATATTGTTTGTTACGAATAAAGCTGGTAAATTATTAGGAACGGTAACGGACGGAGATATTAGGAGATGGATATTAAAAGGGAAAAACTTAAGCGAGAGTGTGGATAAAGTTATGAACGGAACTCCGATTGTTCTTAAAGTTGGATATTCAGAAGAAGAGGCAAAAGATTTAATGGTGATAAATAGAATAGAATGCATTCCTGTAGTAGACAAGGATAGGCGAATAGTCTCTGCTGTGTGGTGGACTGAGCTTTTTAGTAAAGAAATAAAAATAAAAGAGAAAATAAATCTACCTGTAGTTATAATGGCAGGAGGAAAGAGTTTAAGACTTCATCCTTTTACTAAGATACTCCCCAAGCCTCTTATACCAATAGGTGAGAAGCCGATACTAGAGCTAATAATGGATAGATTTCAGGAATATGGGTGTAAAAAGTTTTATTTATCAGTTAATTATAAGGCTAATATAATAAAAGCTTATTTTTCTGATTTTAAACATGATTATAATATAAACTACATTCAGGAAGAAATGCCATTGGGAACGGCAGGTAGTTTATATTTATTAAAAAAACGAATAAATTCTACATTTTGGGTAAGTAATTGTGATATTTTAATAGAAGCTGATTATGCCGATATTCTAAGATTTCATAAGGATAGTAAAAATAAGATAACAATAGTAGCTTCAATGAAACATTATACCATACCGTATGGAATAGTTAATATTTCTAAAGGTGGAAATTTGAAAAGTATAGAAGAAAAACCCGAATATAATTTTTTAGTAAATACAGGAATGTATATTCTGGAACCGGAAATACTTAAGGATATTCCCGATAATAAGTTTTACAATATAACTGATTTAATATGTAGTTATAATCAGGCTGGGAAAAAGATTGGAGTTTATCCGATATCAGAAAAAGCATGGCTTGATATAGGGGAATGGGGAGAATTACAGGAAACGCTTAAAAGGTTTGGAATAGAATAATATGGAAAAAATTATTTTAATTGGTGGCGGTGGGCACTGCAAAGTTGTTATAGATGCCATTCTTTTAGGGGAAAAATATAAAATAGTTGGTATTTTAGATGTCCCTGAAAAGGTAGGAGAAAAAGTGCTCGGATTTCCTGTTATTGGTAGCGATAATGAATTGGAAAGCTACTTTAAAAAGGGAATAAAGTTCTGTTTTATTACTCTTGGAAGTATCGGTAATCCGAATTTAAGAAAAAAAATATTAAATAAAGCAAAGAAAATAGGATTTAATTTCCCAAATGTAATTCATCCTTGTTCTGTTGTTTCAAAGTTTGCTAATATAGGGCAGGGTAACTATATTGCTCCCGGAGTAGTCATTAACGCAGGGGTAGCTATAGGTAATAATTGCATAATAAATACGGGTTCAATAATTGACCATGATTGCAAGATTGGAGATTTTGTTCATATTGCCCCCGGAGTAATGATGAGTGGAGGAGTTGAAATTAATCATTATTCTCATATTGGTACCGGAACTTCGATTATTCAATATATAAAAGTAGGAGAAAATACAATTATTGGCGCAGGAAGTGTAGTTGTAAAAAACATTCCTAGCAATGTTGTTGCTTATGGAAATCCTTGTAAAGTAGTGAGTGATAAGATATGAAGACACATAAAAATATAGATAACATTCCTCACTGCTTTATAATTGCAGAAGCAGGGGTTAATCATAATGGTTCTATTAAAACAGCTAAGGAAATGATAGACGTTGCAGTTGAAGCGGGTGTCGATGCCGTTAAATTCCAAACATTTAAAACGGAGTTACTTGTTTCTAAATATGCTCAAAAAGCTAAATACCAAAAAGAAACTACAAATAAGGGAGAGACTCAGTTTGAAATGATAAAAAAGTTGGAATTAAATAAAGAATTCCACAAGGAATTAATTAAATACTGCAATAATAAAAAAATTATCTTTTTGTCTTCACCTTTTGATATGGAAAGCATAAATTTGTTGATAGTATTGGGATTACAAATATTTAAAATACCTTCGGGCGAAATTACTAATTTACCATACCTAAGAAAAATAGGTTCTCTGAATAAAAAAGTTATAATATCAACAGGTATGGCTAATATGAGCGAAATAAAAAATGCCTTAAATATATTGATTAAAGCAGGTACAAAAAAAGAAAATATTACAATTTTACATTGCAATACAGAGTATCCAACTCCAATGGAAGATGTGAATCTTCGGGCGATGCTTACTATAAAAGAAATTTTCAAAGTAAATATTGGATATTCGGATCACACGCTTGGCATAGAAATTCCTATTACTGCAGTTGCTCTGGGAGCATCAGTTATTGAAAAACACTTTACTTTAGATAAAAATATGGAAGGTCCCGATCATAAAGCAAGTCTCGAACCTTCTGAACTAGAGGCAATGGTAAAAGCTATAAGAAATGTGGAAAAAGCATTAGGAACCGGTATAAAAAAACCCTCAAACTCTGAAATTAAGAATATGGATATAGTGAGAAAAAGTATAGTAGCGTTGGGAAATATAAGAAAAGGAGAAGTTTTTACAGAGAATAATCTTATTGCAAAAAGAACCGGGAGTCATGGGATTAGTCCTATGAAGTGGGATAAAGTCATAGGTAAAAAAGCAAAAAGAAGATTCAGAGAAGATGAGGTGATAGAAATATGAAGATAATATTTATAGGAACTGTTGCGTTTTCAAGAAGAGCGCTTGAAAAGTTAGTAAACATAAATGCTAATGTTGTCGGAGTGATTACAAAAAGACATTCTCCTTTTAATAGTGATTTTGCGGATCTTACGGATATTTGTATTGCACATAATATTCCTTGTCAATTTGTTGAGGATATTAATGCGCCAGAAACTATTTTATGGATAAAAAAAATGCAACCGGATATAATATTTTGTTTTGGATGGTCTAATTTAATAAAAGAAGAGATTTTGAGTATGCCTCCACTTGGCGTTATTGGTTTTCATCCTGCGGCAGTTCCACAAAATAGAGGTAGGCATCCTTTAATTTGGGCTTTAGCATTAGGGCTTAAAGAATCTGCATCCACTTTCTTTTTTATGGGTAAAGGTGCGGACGATGGAGATATATTGTCTCAGCGATTTTTTGAAATAAAATATGAGGATGACGCTACCACACTTTATGAAAAAACAACAACAATTGCTTTATCACAAATAGAAGAGTTTGTACCACAGCTTGAAAGCAATACATTTAGCAGAATTCCTCAAGATCATTTAAAAGCAAATTACTGGAGAAAACGGAGTAAGTTAGATGGTAAAATAGATTTTAGAATGTCAAGTTATGCTATTTACAATCTTGTTAGGGCATTGACTATTCCTTATGTTGGAGCACATATTGAATATAAGGAAAAGGATTACAAAATCTGGGTAGTAAAAGAAATTAAATGTAATAAAGATAATATTGAGTATGGTAAAGTTCTAGAAGTGGACATTATAAATAATAGCTTTGTTGTCAAATGTTATGATAATGCAGTCAAAATAATAAAACATGAGTTTGAAACATTACCAAAAATCGGAGAGTATTTATGAACAAAAATAAGATTTTATGTTTAGCAGTTCACCCGGACGATGAAACGTTGGGTTGTGGAGGAACTCTTTTAATGCATAAGGCAAAAGGAGATGAAATATATTGGTGTGTCGTAACAAGCATTAGCCAAAAAGAAGGGTTTAAAAAAGAGTTTATAGAAAAAAGAGCTAAAGAGATAAAACAAGTTTCCTCAATGTATAATTTTGACGATATATATCAGTTAAATTTAAAAACTATGAAAGTAGATGAATATAGTATGAGTGAGCTTATTACAAAATTATCAAATGTTATTAAAAAAGTTAAACCAAATATTCTTTTTCTACCATTTAAGAATGATGTACATAGTGACCATAGAAAAATTTTTGAAGCGGCATATAGTTTTTCTAAACCTTTTCGCTATCCTTTTATTAAAAAAATCTATATGATGGAAACACTGAGTGAAACTGAATATGCTCCTTTAACTGAAGATAGTTTTATACCAAATGTATTTGTAGATATAACTAAATTTTTTGAGAAAAAATTAAAGATTATGCAAGTTTTTGAAAGTGAACTTGGCAAACATCCTTTTCCAAGGAGTTTGGAAAATATTAAAGCATTAGCAACTCTGAGAGGTACTATGGCAGGGTGCAAATATGCAGAAAGTTTTGTGTTATTAAAAGAGGTCTTATGAAAAAGAAAATATGTGTGATTACGGGAACAAGAGCAGAATACGGACTGTTTTATCCATTATTAAAAAATATACAAACTAATAAAAAATTTGAACTTCAAATAGCGGTTACGGGAATGCACTTATCTCCTGAATTCGGGCTTACATACAAAGATATAGAAAAAGATGGGTTCATAATAAATGAAAAAGTAGAAATATTGTTGTCCAGTGATACTGAAGTTGGGATAACAAAGTCTATTGGATTAGGAACTATCGGATTTGCAGATGCTTTCTACAGGTTAAAACCCGATTTAATAATTTTATTAGGGGATAGATTTGAGGCTTTTTCGGCAGCCGTATCTGCTTTTATTACAAAAATTCCTATTGCTCACCTTCACGGCGGAGAATTGACGGAAGGTTTAATAGATGAGGGGATAAGGCATTCTATTACAAAAATGAGTTATTTACATTTTACTTCTACTGAAGAATATAGAAAACGAGTAATTCAATTAGGTGAATCTCCTGATAGAGTTTTTAATGTCGGTGCTATAGGGATAGATAATATAAAAGATATGAATTTGTTGTCAAAAAATGGATTGGAAAAAGAGTTAAACTTTAAGTTTGATGAGAAGACTATTTTAGTGACATTTCATCCTGTCACGTTGGAAAAAAATACTGCAGACGCTCAATTTAAAGAATTATTAAAGGCATTGGATTATTTCAAGAAATTAAAGATAATTTTTACAAAGCCAAATGCCGATACAAGTGGAAGAATTATAATAAAGCTGATAGATGAATATGTAAAAAATAATGTAAAAAAGTCCATATCTTTTGTTTCAATGGGGCAGTTAAAATATTTATCAACTGTTAAATATGTAGATGCAGTATTAGGAAACTCTTCCAGTGGCATAATTGAAGTTCCGACTTTTGGTAAGCCTACAGTTAATATAGGAGATAGGCAAAAAGGCAGAATCAAAGCAAAGAGTATTATAGATTGCAGACCTGAGAAAAGCGATATAATAAAAGCATTAGAAAAAGCTTTTTCATCCCAATTTGAGGAGTTTTGCAAAACCGTAAAAAATCCGTATGGAAGTGGTAATACTACGGGAAAAATACTTAAGATTATAGAAAATAGAATAGAGGGAATTTCTAATACAAAAAAAGCATTTTACGATATAAATTGAAATGTATAAAGGAAAAACTATTTTGGGATTAGTTCTCGCACGGGGTGGTTCCAAAGGGTTACCCGGGAAAAATATTAGACCTTTATTTGGAAAACCTCTTATTGCATGGACGATTGAACGCGCACTTGCAAGTACATATTTAGATAAAGTTATTGTAAATACGGATGATAGAAAAATTGCTGATATTTCTGAAAAATATGGTGCGGAAATTCCTTTTATGCGACCTAAGCGATTGGCTACGGATAATGCTAAGAGTATGGATGTTGTTTTGCATACTATAAATTGGATAGAAAAAAATAATAAACCATATGACTTAGTGATGTTACTTCAGCCAACTTCTCCGCTTAGAAAGACCGAAGATATAGACAATAGTATAAAATTATTATTTAATAAGGAAGCTTTATCAATTGTATCGGTTTGTGAAACAGAACATCATCCTTATTGGTCAAATAAACTGCCTGAAGATAAATGTATGAAAGATTTCATAGATAAAAAAGTTATAAATAAAAACAGACAGGAATTACCTGTTTTTTATAGGTTGAACGGTGCTATTTATTTAACTTATTGGGATTATTTTAAAAAACATAAGACTTTTTTAGGAAGAGAAACTTTTGCTTATGTTATGCCGAAAGAAAGGTCTATAGATATTGATGAAGAAATAGATATTAATTTAGCAGAGATAATGATTAATAAAATAAAAAATGGAGGGAAAAGTGAGATACTGTAAGAAATGTGTAATGCCGGACACAAGACCCGGGATAGTTTTTGATGAAGAGGGCGTTTGTTGTGCTTGTAGAGTTGCAGAAAAAAGCAAAAACATAAACTGGAATGAAAGAATGAAGGAATTAGAAAAGTTATGTGATAAGTACAGAAGAAAAGATGGATATTATGATTGTATCGTAACTGTAAGTGGTGGAAAAGATAGTCATTTTCAGGTATATGTTATGAAAGAATTAATGAAGATGAATCCTCTTTTGATTAATGTAGGTAATGTAGGTTGGAGAGAGACAGAAGCAGGAATACACAATTTTAACAATATGAGTGAGGCTTTTGGGTGTGATACAATATCTTTTCATCCCAATAGAAAACTTTCGAGAAAAATAATAAGAAAAGCATTTGAGAAACTAGGTTCTCCATGTTGGTATTGGGATAGAGCGGTTTATGCTTTCCCTGTAAAAATTGGGATTGATATGAAAATACCTTTGATTATTTATGGGGAGGACATAAGTTACCAGTATGGTGGATTTCAAAGAAAAGAGACGTATAGCGCCAAAGACCAAATAAATAATGACGTGGCCAAAAATGTTGGTAGTTTGGATTTCTGGTGTGACGAGGATATATCAATAAAAGATTTAAATGCCTGCGTATATCCTGCCAAAGAAGAAATAGAAAAAGCAGGATTGGAACCAATATATTTAAGTTATTTTGTTCCTTGGGACGGATATAAGAATCTGGAACTTGCAAGAAAATATGGTTTTAAATCACTTGATGATACAGGAGAATGGAAAAGAGAAGGTTATATAGAAGATTATGATCAAATAGATTCATATGGTTATCTGTTACACCCATGGCTAAAGTATCCAAAGTTTGGGCATGCAAGAACAACAGACGTTGCTTGTTATTGGATAAGAACAGGAAGACTTACTAGAGAAGAGGCGATAAAGTTAGTTAAAGAAAATGACCATAAATTAGACAAAGAAGTTTTAAAAGATTTTATTGATTTTATTGGTTATACTGAGAAGGAATTTTGGGCGGTTGTGGATAAACTCTACAATAAAGAACTTTTTGAAAAAGTAGATGGAAAGTGGGTGTTAAAAAATCCTATATGGAAACAGAGTTAATAAAACATTGAAACTTGTTTTTAAAATACCTCCGCTCCTTGAGGGCGGAGGATATTTTGTTTAGCCTGTTTAGATATGATTCCAAAATACCTGTAAAAAGCAAATTGGGGTAATTTAGTTTTTAGTATTAAAAAATATAATGGGAGTAATTCTTAAGAAAAAGACAAAAATTGTTTTTTGTAATGCTCCTTACGATATAGGACATGCGCTTGCTTTATATGAGCGATTTAAGGAAAGTCATAATATAATTATATATGTATTAAATATCCCTGCCATATATAAGTTTTTGAATTCCTTAAATATTAAGGGTATTACAATTTATTTTATTCCCAAAACTCCATTTAATATCAAAAATCCTATAAATCTTATTGCGGAAAGGAAAAGATTAAGAACTATTTATTATTTGCATTTCAAGTCTTTGAAATCAGCGGATATATATTTTTTTACCTTGTATTATGACTATGTTCTTTTTTATCTTTTGAATAAATTATATAAACATAATAAATTGTTTTATTACGACCAATACAAAGCTAAAGACACAGAAAAAATTTCACAACATATTAAAAAAGTTGCTTATTTTATTATGACAGGCATTTTCTTTGACTTTTGGAATTCCAATATTGATACGAATAGTCCTATTAAACTACCTTCCCGGATTTTAGAGGAGACAACTTTTATTGATATAGAGGATAAAGAATTATCAGAGGTATATAAAAAGCACAAACCAACTAATCTTAATTTTTTGCCGGAGTCTATAGTATTTTTTGAAAATAATCTAACGGAATATAAAGAGATAAAAAACTATGACAAAACTCTTGAAAACATAATAAATGTTTTAATAAGAAGTAAGGGGAAAATCTATTTAAAAGGTCATCCAAGGTTAGGGCTTTCGGATATTATTAAAAACAAAGGGTTTGAAGAGATAGATAGTTTCATACCTTCGGAATTTATAACAGATAAAAATATAAGATACTATATTGCAGTAATAAGTAATTCTTTAAGTATGTTGTCTAAATTGACTTCAAAACAAAGTATATATTTAATTGATTTATTTGATTGGGAAAATGAAAAAACAAAAAGTTCTTATAAAAAACATTTTTCTGAGTTATGCGAGAATGTTATGTTCCCGGATACGATAAATGAATTTGAGGCGATAATAACATCTGTACACTCAGGATAATAATTTTTAAAAGGAAAAAATAAGAACTTGTAAAAGATAAGGAAAAATAGAGTGTTAAATAAAATTAATTTAAGTCGGTTTGTGTCCCCTGAGATAGAATCATTTCTGAAACATGGCAGCGTATTTTTTATTGGGCAGCTTGCAATTCAGGGGATTATGTTTTTTTCCATACCAATTTATACTCGTTTCCTTAGCGTTGAAGAATATGGAATTATTAATTTGTTTACTGCTGCGGTATCATTTTTTGCTATTTTATATGGACTTCAGTTATATGGCTCCGTTGGAAGATATGATTTAGAAAAAAAGAAAGATTTCCCGGAATTTTTAGGGACTACTTTTATTATGCTTTTCATTGCATTTATTGTTGAGGGAGGTATTTTTTTTATTTTTAAAGTTCAAATTGCAAAATTCTTTGAGATTAGTTCAAATGTTTTTCTGTTTGTATTATTTTTATGTGCATTTCAAGTGTTTTTTCAAATATATGCTAATTTATTAGTTGTAAGGAAAAAGAGTGTAAATTATGCGATTCTTTCTACTGTTCGTGCACTATTCCTTGTTGGACTTCCTATTCCTATAATGCTTTTATTTAATTTTAACAAATATATGGCGGTAATTTACGGCCAAATAATAGGAACTATTATTGTTGCAAGTTATTCTATTTATAGACTTTTAAAAGAGACAAAATGGTCATTTCGTTTGGATTTTGTTAAATATTCATTAAATTATAATATTCCGGCTATTCCCGGTGCTCTTGCGGGATTTATTTTAAATACTTTTGATAGAATTATTATTGCCCAGTTAACTACGGTAGAAAAAACAGGATTATACAGTTTGGCATTTAATATAGGAATGGTAGTAAATATATTTTCAGGTGCTTTGTTTTCGGCTTGGGCTCCATTATTTATTGAAAAAATGGACAATAAAGAGTATAAAAATATCGTATCTATAACAAATATTTGTACGGATTTAATGATATTGGGTGGAATTTGTGTGTCTTTATTTGCGAAAGAAATAATTTTTTTAATGGCACCGGGGCAATATCAGGCGGCAACAGATATAATACCTGTAATAGTATTGGGATATATATTTTTATATTATTCTAATCTATATTCCTTTCATACATCTTATAGAAAGGAAAAAATAATATTTATATCTTTAAATGTTTTAATTGTCGGCGGGATAAAATTATTTTTGAATTATAGTCTTATTCCGATATATGGATATAAGATTGCAGCATTTACAACTGCAGGTTTGTTTCTTGTGCTTTTATTTTTACAGTACTGGGTTGCAAGATTTTTATTAAAGGAAGATGTTATAAAATTAATACCTTTTTTTAAAAAAGTTGCATTTGCTTTAATCTTTGTCATCGGAGTAATGAGTATACTAAAGATTAGTAATAATCTATCACCGCTAGCGCGGGATGTTTCATTTGTAAATATTTGTATAAAAATTCTAAGTATATGTATTTGGATATATTTTAGTCTTAGTCGAAGCGGAATATTACGTTTTGGAAGAAAATTTAAAAAAATAGCTTAACAAAAAGAGGGGGAGTGGTGAAAAATAAAATAGGAATTATTGCTTTATTTGTTTTTATGTCCAGTTATATTGTTGCAAGAGAGTCAAATGTAATTATGCAATCACCTTCGGGACGGGATGTTTCATCTCTGAGAAGGATAAATAATCCTAAAATAACAGGAAAGATGACTCCATTAGAAATAAATTACCAAGGGTATATTACTATAGCTAACGGTGCAGATACTACAATAAATGGGTTATATAATATGAAATTTAGAATTTATGATATAGCTATAGGGGGAATTTCTTTATGGACAGAAGAGCATCTTAGTGTCAGTATTGATAAGGGGATTTTTAACGTATATCTTGGCGAAACAAATTCTTTCCCTTTAAATATTTTTACCGGTGTGCCTCTTTACCTTGAAGTTCAGGTAGAAAACGATACTTTATTGCCGAGAAAGAAAATTGTTAGCGTAGTTTATAGTATAAGGTCACAAATAGCAGACTCGGCAATTATGGCTTCAAATTCTTATAAAATAGAGAATAATACGATTACAGACCTGGATACTCGTTGGGTAAACGAGGGGCAGGGGAATTCAATAAGCAATCCAATGCTAAGAGACAGTGCCGTAACTTCAAGTAAAATAATGGACAGCACAATAACAAGACAGGATGTAGTGAAGAGTTTTAAGTCTCCTTATGCAGATACTTCGGATTATGCAAAAACAGTAAGTATTGGTTATGTGGATTCTGCAAATATAACAGCTAATTCACATAAGTTACAGGGGAAAGATACAACAGACTTGGATACTCGTTGGGTAAACGAGGAACAGGGAAATTCAATAAGCAATTCAATGCTAAGAGATAGTGCTGTAACTTCAAGTAAAATAATGGACAGTACAATAACGAGACAGGATGTTGCGAAGAGTTTCAAGTCTCCCTATGCAGATACTTCGGATTATGCAAAAGCGGTAAGTATTGGTTATGTGGATTCTGCAAATATAACAGCTAATTCACATAAGTTACAGGGGAAAGATACAACAAATCTGGATACTCGTTGGGTAAATGAGGAGCAGGCAAATGCAATAAGCAATTCAATGCTAAGAGATAGCACCGTAACTTCAAGTAAAATAATGGACAGTACAATAACGAGACAGGATGTTGCGAAAAGTTTCAAGTCTCCCTATGCAGACACTTCGGATTATGCAAAAACAGTAAGTATTGGTTATGTGGATTCTGCAAATATAACAGCTAATTCACATAAGTTACAGGGGAAAGATACAACAGACTTGGATACTCGTTGGGTAAACGAGGAACAGGGAAATTCAATAAGCAATTCAATGCTAAGAGATAGTGCTGTAACTTCAAGTAAAATAATGGACAGTACAATAACGAGACAGGATGTTGCGAAGAGTTTCAAGTCTCCCTATGCAGATACTTCGGATTATGCGAAAGCAGCAAGTAGCGAAGCATTTTTATCAAGTTCCGGTGATACCGGGAACGGAAATTATTTATTTACAGGTACATTAAAAGATTCGGCATATAATCCAACTACATATATTTCTGATCCATTAAATTATCATACCGCAATTTTTGTAAATGCTTGTAGCACAGTTGACAATAAACATAATTCAGGAGTAACAGGGTATTGTGTAAACAATGGTTCTGCGTGTGCAAGAGGTGTTCTAGGCGTAGGAATAGGAAATGGGGTTGGCCCAAGTGACGGAGTATGTGGTTTTGCATATAATAGCTCATCTGAAGATGCTTATGGGTTACGTGCAACAGCTGAAGGTGGAGGCAATTTATTTGGAGCTTATTGCAATGCTAATGCTATAGGGACGGGGGGGCATTTTGGTGGTTGGTTAGAGGGGAATTCCAATAGTGACAATCCTTCCTTGGGGGTAAGGGGAATAGCTTGTAATAAAGGGGCAGGGGTTGTTTATGGTGGGTTATTTACCGCAGTAGATAGCGGAACTGGGGAACATTATGGAGGTTACTTTGAATCCGATAGCATTGGTTTGTATGCAATTACAAGTTCGGCAAGTGAAAATTATGCGGGATATTTTGTAGGAAATGTTAACATAACAGGAACCCTTACTAAAGGAGCAGGTTCATTTTTAATTGATCATCCACTTGACCCTTTTAATAAAACACTTCGGCATAATTTTGTAGAATCTCCTGAAAATTTATGTTTATATAGAGGAATAGTAAAATTAGATAACGAGGGGACTGCGATTGTAACAATGCCGGATTATTTTGCTTCATTAACAAAAGAAAAAGAAGCGTCCGTTAATTTAACTTCTATTGGCAGACCTTTCCTTACCGGTTATGAATTCAATGTAAATCATACAGAATTTACTGTGTATGGGGAATCTAATAAAGAAGTTTCTTATATTGTATTGGCAGATAGAGATGACCCTGTAATAAAGAAATTGGGGCATCCTGCGGAAGAGGCAAAAAAGAGTTCTGAAAAAGGTAAATTACTTTATCCGGAAGCATACGGTTATGATAGGGAAATGGGGATAGATTATTATTCTCACAAAGAAAGAATAAAAAAACTTGATAAACCCAAAAATAAGAGTTATTAAAAAATATAATGGAATTTCATAACACTCATATATCTTCTTTATCTATTAAATTAGTAAAAGAAGTTCTTGAATCAACCTGGGTTAGCGAAGGGAAGATGGTGAAAAGCTTTGAAGGAAAGTTATCAGAGCAATTAGGGGTAGTTAATCCTGTGGCTACAAATAGTTGTACTTCGGCATTACATTTAGCATTAGTAGTTGCCGGGATAAAACCGGAAGACGAAGTGATTTTGTCTGCCCAAACATTTATTGCGAGTGGATTAGCAATTAAAATGCAGGGAGCAAAGACTGTATTTGCAGATATTGAATATGAAACCGGTAATATTTCGCCGAAGTCTATTAGAGAAAAAATAACAGAGAAGACAAAAGCGATAATGGTTGTCCACTGGAGTGGGTATCCGTGTGATATGGAGGAGATAAACAATATAGCGCAAGAACATAAGCTTGTAGTAATTGAAGATGCCGCGCATGCTTTAGGTGCAAAGTATAAAGGGAAAGCTATTGGCGCAGTATCAAGGTTTACTGCATTTTCATTTCAGGCGATAAAACACCTTACTACCGGGGATGGTGGAGCGTTATGTTGCATAGATAAGGATGACTACGAATTAGCACGTGAACTAAGGTGGTTTGGTATAAGCAGGGAAAATTCTTCTCCTTCTATATTGGGAGAGAGGCAATATGATATAAAAGAAATAGGGTATAAGTATCACCTTAATGATGTTGGTGCGGCAATAGGGATAGGAAATTTATCTGATTTTCCTGTACGTTTAAGAAAAATGCAAGAAATAGGTAAAACATACAGGGAAGAATTGAAAAATGTGTCAGGGCTGCAATTACTGGAGTTGAAAAATGACCGAGAACATGCATATTGGCTTTTTACGATGTTGGTAGAAAACCGTTTGAATTTTATAACAAAATTAAAAGAGTGTAATATTCCAACATCTGTGGTTCATCAAAGAATTGACCGTAATTCCGTTTTTGGAGGAATAACAGAAGGACTTATCAATCAGGAAAAATTTGATGAAAAGCAAATAGCAATTCCTATTCACGATGGACTTACACAAGAAGACGTCAATCATATCATAAAAACAATAAAATCCGGATGGTAGCGTAGTAAATATAACAGATTGAAAACAATTGTGTAGTATCAAAATGAGGAGGACAAGATGTTAAAAATAACAGATTTGAAATTTGCCCCCGTGTTAGAAAAAGATGGGAATCAGTTTATATCGTTAATGAATAAAACATATAATAGAAAAAAGAATTTTGATTATTTCCAGTGGCGTTATATGGAAAGCCATTTAAATACTGTTTTAATGGGTGTTTTTTTAGATGAAGTATTAATCGGGTGTTTTGGTATGCAGTGTGTAAAGTTAAATAATGGTTTAGTCGGAGGACAGACGCTTGATTTAATTGTGGATGAAAAATTCAGAGGGATGGGAATAGCTGAGCAGATGGGCAAAGAGCTAATAAATTGTTTCCCTTATAAGTTTGATTTTAGTTATGGTCTGGCAAACCCTATGGGGAGAAAGGCGTTAAAAAAGTTATTAGGTTTGGATTATATAGAAACCATAAGAACTATGACGGTAGAGAATTTTATTGAAAAAAATAATAAGTCTTATCAGATAGAAATAGAAGAGTTCAATACATTTTCATTTAAGGATAATCAAAAGGCAGGATTAGCACCTTTATATTTTTTACGTAGTGCTGAGGATATTAAATGGAGATTTGGTAAAAATCCGGAATACTCATATTATATAATTAAATTAGAAGACGCTTTTTCTATAGTGAAAATTTTTATTGACCCTGTTACACAAGAAAGATTTGGAGATATAGTTGATTTTGGATATCTTACTAAAGACGAATTGAAATTATCCGAGTTATTTTATGGAAGTTTAAGATTTTTAAAGGAAAAAGGAGTAAAAAAGACTACAATGTGGGCATTGCCGGGGAATTTCTTGTATGATATTTCAAAAAAAATTGGATTTACGGAAACTAATCAGGAAAGGTATTTTGTTTTAGCTGTTTTTAAAGAATTAGATAAGAATAAATATTTATATGATATAAAAAATTGGTTTTTAGTGGAAAGCGATGCAGAGATTTATTAGAATATGCAGGGGTAGAACTTATCTCTGTCTTGGATTCGGAGGAAATGTATGAAAATAGTTATACTCGGTGGCTATGGGTTTGTTGGAAAAAACGTTGTAGAAGAACTAAAAAAAGCGGGTTATGAAGCGATTCCTTTATCCAGAAGAAATGGGTTAGATTTGACGGATTATAATTTAACTCAAAGATATTTCGAGGAAATAAAACCCGATGTTATTGTAAATCTTGCAGCACTAGTAGGAAGTTTAAATTTTGTTACAAAAAAAGCGGTAGAAGTTGTAGATATTAATATGAGAATGCTTCTAAATGTTTATAAAGGGATTATAGAAACAAACAAGGCATGCATTCTTATTAACCCAATAGCTAACTGTGGTTTTCCTGGGGATATTAATTTGTACAGAGAAGAAGATTTCTGGTCAGGTAAAGTGCATAAATCTGTTTTGTCTTATGGTAGTACAAGGCGGATGATAGACGTTCTTGCTGAATGTTATAAGATGCAATATAATCTGAAAACAATAAATTTTTTTGTGCCGAATATGTATGGACCATTTGAATCAACAGATCCAAACAAAGCTCATGCATTAGATGCTTTGATAAGTAAATTCTTAAAAGCCAAGTTAGAGAATTACCCAACCGTTGAGATTTGGGGGACAGGGAAAGCGGTTAGGGAGTGGTTATATGTAAAGGATTTTGCCAGGGTATTAATACAAACAATAAAGAATATTAATAAAAACAATATAAATGAACCAATCAACATTGGGCAAAAATACGGATTAAGCATTCGTAAGTTAGTAAATATTATAACTAAAAAAATTGAATATAAGGGTAAAATAATTTGGAATACTGAAATGCCGGATGGCGCCCTAAAAAAAGTTATGGACGATAAAAAGTTTAAGAAATATTTTCCAAAATTTTCTTTTACTCCATTAGAACAGGGAATAGAGGAAACGATTGATTATTATAAATCGATTTATCCATATTAGGTAAAAAGTGTATATTACAAGGAGAATAATATGAAAAAAAAGAAAGCATTAATTACAGGCATTACAGGGCAGGATGGGTCTTATCTCTCTGAATTATTATTAAGCAAAGGATATGAAGTTTTTGGAATGATACCACGACGTTCAACTCCGGAAACTCAAACATTACGGGTTGAGCATATTTCACATAAATTAGTTTTGGAATACGGGGATGTGTTGGATTTAGCAAGTATTTATAGAATTATGAATGTGGTAAAACCGGATGAGGTTTATCATTTGGCTGCACAATCACACGTACAAGTTTCATTCTATGAACCCATACATACGACAACCGTTGATGCTTTAGGAACATTGAATATGCTTGAAGCTACGACAGAATTTGTTCCGAAAGCAAAATTTTATAATGCTGCAAGTTCTGAGATGTTTGGTAATACGCCTGATTATCCTATAACGGAAGATTCTAAAATGATACCTTGTTCCCCGTACGGAGCAGCAAAGCTTTATGCTTATCATATTACGCAAGTTTATCGCGTTTCAAAAAAATTATTTGCCGTTAACGGAATATTATTTAATCATGAATCTCCCAGGAGAGGTTTAAATTTCGTGACAGCAAAAGTAGTAAAAGGTGCATTGGATATAAAATATGGCAATAAAAAGGAGTTACAACTGGGAGATTTAGATTCTTCCAGAGATTGGGGGCATGCAAAAGATTATGTCTATGCAATGTGGTTGATGTTGCAAAATAATACGCCCAAGGATTATATAGTTGCAACGGGAATAGAAACTACGGTTAGAAGATTATGCGAATATACTTTTAGTAAGCTTAAACTTGGGGATTATAAAAAATATGTAAAAGTAGTTGATAAATATTGCCGTCCATATGAATTAAACCATCTGAAGGGCAATCCCGCAAAAATCAAGAAAGAATTAGGATGGAAACCTCAATATTCATTTGAAGATTTGATTGATGAAATGATTAGTGAAATTAAAAAGAGATTTTATCCGGATAAATAGAGGAAACTTACAAGGAGGAGTTTTATGAGAATCGGGGTGATTGAAATATTATATCATCATGTTTTTTTATATTCATTAGCTTCTATTGCGAAAGAAAGCGGGGAGGACGTTACAATATTTACTACTAAAGAATTGTATAACCTTGTTACTCCATTATTTAAGGATAGAGTTAAAAATTATAAATGGGTTATTAAGGGAGAGAATGAAAATGTGATTTCTTTTTTAAAGCGAGTAGAGAAAATTTCAGCAAAAGAATTAGATTTGTTATTTGTAAATACAATACAGGGATTTTGGTGTATTCCTGCAGCTTTTTTTACCCCAAGATGTAGAGCTATTCTGGTAGCAGCAAGATCACAAGAGTGGTTTGGCAATAGGTTAAGATTTTATATACCGCATACAAAAAATAGTTTAATAGATTTATTCAGGCAAAATTTATCATATATTATGAGAAAAAAGATTTTGCCTAAATATGACGGTGTTGTTGTGCATACGGAGAGTTTTAAAAAATATATTCAAAGGTATAGATATAAAAAACCCATTTTTGTAATTCCTTTTGCCATATGTGAGTGTGATAGTTTAGTAAAAAAAGATTTTAGAAAAATTAATTTTATTGTTGTGGGTGGAATAGAAGAACATAGAAGAGATTATGATGTCTTGTTAAAAGCTTTTAGAAAATTGTGGCTTTCTCCTTATAGAGAGCGAATAAGTTTGACACTTATTGGAAGACCTGTTGGGGAATACGGGAAAATGGTTATTAAAGAATGTAAGGAATTAAAAGAAAAAGGTTACGCTATAAAGTTTTTTGAAGGATATATCCCGGAAACAGTTTTTATGGAAGAAGTAAAAAAGGGAGACATATTAATAAGTCCTATTAAGCTTGAGAATTATCCTTGTGGAGGAACAACATCTGCCGTAGTGGAAGCAATTAGAAATGCAAAACCCGGTATATATCCAAAAGGATACGCTGTTCAGGAAGAAGTGTTATCCAGTTCATTATTTTATGATGGTGATGAAGGGCTTGTTGATTTGATAGAGAATAGGCTTGTAAAGGAAAGTAAAGGTATGGAAGAATTATGTAAAAATGCCGTACTAAATTCAGAAAAATTTTCTTTAAATAGAATGGCAAAGTATTTCCAGGAATATATAATAAAGGGATTAAATTGAAAAAACTCATTCCGATATTATTTTTATTTTTATTTATTATATTATTTTTTGATTGTTTTTATGTTTCCCTCAGGTTTTCTATATCAATATATCATATTATGTTAGTTGGAATACTATTTTTAATGTTAATAACTGCTTTTTTAAACGGAAATATAAAGTTTAGATTGGATAATCTTACATTAGGTTTGTTAACCGGTTTTCTATTTTTCGGATTACTATCGGCATTATTTTCATTTAATCAACCCATTGCTTTTTCTACTACACTTAAAGTATTTCTATATGCTTTTTCCAGTTTTATTATATTTTTGTTTATTAAAAACTCTCCAATAAATATATTTTTAAATTATAAGGCCATAAATGTAATTTGTTGGGTTGGATTAATGGTTTCTTTAATAATGATTACAGATTTTTTTAATTTAACAAATTTTTCAGATTTATTTGGTTATGGGGGAGGTATAAGGCAAGGTGGAATCTTAGGAAACCCGGATCATGCATCGGCTACTTTCTCTATTATTCTTCCTCTTTTTTTATATTGTTTAATGGAAAATCAGGTTAATAAAAATCTTACGAAGGTATTTTCATATATGATATTTAGTTTTATTGTAATTAGTGCAAATTTATTAACCGGTTCACGTATGGGATTTTTAATGCTTGCGGCAACCGGGATTATTTTTTCCTTTGTAGAAAAGAAGTATTTATTTAAGTTTAGTACGCGTCGATTGTTTTTGTTTATAGCTGTAATGATAATAGGGGTTGGGGCCGTTTATTTAGTAAGAAATAACGATAAAATAATAGAGCTTGTAACTTCACTGGAAGTCAGGGCAAAAAGTATTATATTTTTCGTGATACTTCACGAGGATGTTATAGGGCGTTCTATGGATTCTCGAGCAGAGCTTTTAAGCTTTGGGTGGAAGATGTTTTTAGCGCATCCTTTATTTGGTTCCGGTTTATCTGCTTCGTATCCATTGCTTGAACAGGTGCTTATGTCACCAAATGCTTATCATAATACTTTTATGGATATTCTTGTTGGGACCGGATTATTTGGATTTAGTTTTTTTATTGGGATGTTATTTGTGATAGGAAAAAATTTATATAAATTATGGCGAATATCAGGAGATAGAAAATATTTTTATCTTTTATTATCTTTTTTGAATGTTTGCATGGAAATGTTTTTTCTGTCTTCTTCTTCTAATCGTTTTTTATGGACAGTGTTCATTCCATTGTCTTTATATGCGGATTCTTGTAAAACTAAGAAATTAGCCGTATTATTAAAAACAAAAATTAAAGATAATCCGGATATTCAAGCAGAAGCTATAAAAAACTTTTAAAAAATATGCCATTATTTATATCAATAATCATTCCCTGTAGGAATGAAGAAAAATATATTGGAAAATGTTTGGATTCGATAATAAAGAGTGATTTCCCATCGAAAAGTTTAGAAATTCTCGTTGTAGATGGGTGTTCAACAGATAAGACAAGAGAAGTAATTAAAGAGTTTGCAAGTAAATATCCGAATATAAAACTATTGGATAATCCCCAAAAAATAACACCCGTAGCTTTAAATATTGGCATTAAGAATAGCAGGGGAGATGTTATAGTAAGGATGGATGCACATAATATTTATGAGAAAGATTATATTTCAAAATGTGTAAAATATCTGGAGGAATATAAAGTTGATAATGTTGGCGGGATATGGGTGATGCTGCCCGGGAAAGATACTTTTCTCGCTAAATCAATAGCATTAGCGGTTTCACATCTTTTTGGGGTTGGAAATGCATATTATAAAATAGGTTTAAAAGAGCCAAAATATGTAGATACTGTGCCTTTTGGGTGTTACAGGAGAGATGTTTTTGACAGAATAGGGTTTTTTGACGAAGAGTTAATAAGAAATCAGGACGATGAATTTAATTTAAGGCTAATTAAAGCAGGGGGGAAGATACTTCTTGTCCCGGATATTGTTTCGTATTGTTATGCAAGAGATTCTTTGCGTAAACTATGGAAAATGTATTTTCAATATGGTTATTTCAAACCGCTTGTTGTAAAAAAGACAAAAGGGGTTTTTACGTGGAGGCAATTAATTCCTATGGCTTTTGTCGGGAGTTTGATAATTAGTGGAATTTGTTCCTTTTTTTTCAAGCTATGCGGAATAAGTTTTTGGGCGATTATTATTTTTTATAGTATTGTTAATGTTATAATTTGTTTTTCTTTATGTATTAAAAATGGGATAAAGCATTTTATTGGTTTATTCCTAAGCTTTACTACGCTTCATTTTGCTTATGGGGTAGGATATCTTAAGGGAATATGGGATTTTATGATATTAAAGAAAAGTAAACAAAAAACAATAAAAGATATTCCATTGACGAGATAAAATGTAGAAAGACATATAGCCACAGAATGACACAGAAATCACAGAATTTTTTATATAAAGAGTTAACAGGGAAGATAATCGGTGCTGCTTTTGAGGTATACAAAAACTTAGGATATGGCTTTTTAGAGAAGGTATATAAAAATGCATTGCTTGTGGAACTTAAAGTAGAGAAAGAGTATAATTCCAAAAACGAATTTCAACTGTTAAATTATCTTAAAGCTACAAACGTAAAAGTAGGACTTCTTTTAATTTTTGGAGAAAAAAAGTGTGAGGTAAAGAGAATGGTATATTAATCCCGCCAAGGCGGGATTGGAAATGAAATTCACAGAAATAAACAAGGAGGATTTTCTGTGCTCTTCTGTGAATTCTGTGGCTTAATAAAAAAAAATAAAAGATATTCTGTTAACGAGGTGATTATAATGAATAAAAAAGAAGAAGCGGAGAGAATAAAGGAAGCTTATAAAAAAAGGGAAAAAGATATAATATCCCCGGAAACAACCGGAGATGCAGTTAAGAAATTAAACAGATATTCTTTTTTTAATCCTGCTTATTTGTTTATGATTCAAAGAATGGAATGGGATTTTTTAGATATCTTAAAAGAATATAATATAAATGAAGTAAGCGATAAAAAAATATTGGACATTGGTTGTGGAATTGGAGCGATGTTGAGAAATTTGATTAAGTATGGTGCAAAACCTGGAAATTTATATGGAATAGATCTTTTGTCAGATAGAATTGAATTAGCAAAAAAATTAAATCCAAATATAGATTTTAGATGTGAAGATTGTTCCAACCTTAGTTTTGAGGATGGAAGTTTTGATATAATTATGCAATTTACTGTTTTCACATCTATTCTGGATGATGAGATGAAAAATAGTATAGCAAAAGAAATGTTGAGATTGTTAAAACCGGGAGGAGTAATTGTATGGTACGATTTTCATAAAGACAATCCGAACAACAAAGATGTGAAAGGTGTTAGGGAAAAAGAAATATATAAACTTTTCAATGGGTGCGATATTTATCTCAAAAAAGTTACACTTGCACCTCCGATTACGAGATTTGTAGCTCCTTTGTCATTTTCTTTAGCGTATTTACTTGAGAAAATGAAGTTTTTGAATACGCATTATATAGGTATAATTAGGAAAAAATAAGAATCAGAAAATAACTTTTTGTAAGTAACATCATTTCAAACTTGAATTGTCATTACAAGGAATGTTGAATTGTTTTCCTCCTGGTTGAAATGAATTTAACGGATTAAGGAGCGTGTTTTAATCTTACTTGTGTCACCCAGTCAAAGCAAGAATGATATAATAAAATGAAAATAGCGGATAGATATATATTAAAAGAATTTATTGTAAGTTTTATATGGAGTTTGATAGGATTGCTTGTAATATATGTAATAGTTGATGTTTTCGAGCAAATTTCTACTTATGTGGATAATAAAGCATCAGTATGGAATGTTATCCAGTATTATTTATATCAAACGCCTTATTTGATAGGAACGCTATTATCTCCCGTATCGTGTTTACTTGCGTGTGTAATATCTATTGGCAATTTATCCCGGCGTTTAGAGCTTATGAGTTTAAAACTTGCGGGAATAAGTCCGGAGCGGTTATTTTTACCAATGTTATGGATTGGACTTTTAATTAGTGTATTGGTATTTGTTTTAAATGAAACTCTTGCTCCTCCGGTAACTCAAAGAAGTTTAGTTATAAGAGAGAAAAACATTAAGAAACAGGGGGAGAAAAAGCTTACTCCTAATTATGATGTTTATTATTCGGATGATAACAATCATTTTTATTATATAAAATTTATAAACCCCCAGGAAGGGATTATCAATGGCTTTACAATGTATGAACTTTTGAAATCATATAGTGTAAAAGAGAGAGTGGATGCAAAAAATGCGGTATATAGAAATAATGGGTGGTGGCTTTATGACGGGTCAAAATATGTATTTAACGAGAATAATTATGAAGTTGTATATTTTGATTCTATGTTTTTGAAAATAGAAGAGGGCCCGCGAGACTTCGTGAAAGAAGTAAAACCTGAACTCGGGATGGGATTTATTGAATTTAGAAATTATATTAAGAAATTACAAAGAAAAGGAGAGGATATTACAAAGCAACTTGTGGATTTGAATTTTAGGATATCTTTTCCATTTATGAATTTAATTGTTATTTTATTGGGGTTCCCGTTGGCAGGCAAGGTAAGAAATATTGGCTTTATTGTAGGCTTTGCAATTGCTTTGTTTTTTAGTTTCCTTTATTGGGGAGTATCGCAATTAGTAAGAGCTTATGGGCATGCAGGCTTTTTATCTCCTTTACTTGCAGGTCTTTTGCCCGATGTATTATTTATTGTGATAGGAATTGTTTTATTTTATAAATATAG
Organism: bacterium; assembly: GCA_028716385.1. Taxonomy (GTDB): domain Bacteria; phylum Hydrothermota; class UBA3073; order JACQXS01; family JAQTXJ01; genus JAQTXJ01. The sequence goes on from JAQUPX010000004.1 coordinate 261,207, forward strand.
AGAATGATGTCAAACATAGAAAATCTGCTCAAAAGCCATAATTTAACTCCAAATAAATTGCTTGGGCAGAGTTTTCTGAAGGATGAAAATATAGTTTATAAATTTATAAAAAGTGTAAATATTGATAAAGAAGATATTATTCTTGAAATAGGTCCCGGAGCAGGAGTTTTTACAAAGCTTTTATGTGAGAAAGCGAAAAAAGTTGTGGCAGTTGAGAAAGATAAAATATTATTTGATTTTTTGGTTAAAGACTTTGAGAATATAAAGAATGTAGTGTTTTTTAATAAAGATATTTTATGTCTAGAGCTTAAAGATTTAGTAAATCATTACGGGAAATTTAAACTTGTTTCTAATGTGCCATTTTCGATAACTTCGGATTTTCTTTATTGGTTTTTAAGTAACAGGGGTTATATTGAAAGAAGTGTAATTATATTGCAAAAAGAGGTAGTGGACAAAATCAATGCGAAAGTCGGGAGTAAATTATACGGGGCAATAAGTGTATTTTTTCAATATTATATGGAAATTGCGCCATTATTCAAAATTTCAGGCGGAGCTTTTTTCCCGACAACTAAGATAGTTGCAGAGGTTGTAGCTATTACTCCAAAGACATTTCCGGATATAGGGAGAAATGCCGGTGTTTCTGTACTAAATGAAAAGAAGTTTTTTGAGGTGGTGAAAAAGGTTTTTTTTAATAGACGCAAGCAATTAAAAAACAGTTTAGCTTTGAAGATAGATAAACTTGGAAGTATAGATTTGAGTCGTAGGCCCGAAACATTAAATTGTAAAGAGTTTGTAGAACTTGTATTTAACTTAGAAGAAAGGGATGGAAATAAATAAAATATTAATGTATATTTATGGGGTATTTTGATGAAATCTGATATTAATTATAGATTTTTAATAAAAAAATTGACAAAGGTTAAATGTTTTTATATAAAAGATAATAAATTATGTAAGGAGGAAAGATGAAAAAGTTTGTTTTATCTATATTGGGATTATTTGTTTTGGTTAATGTATATGGGACACCGATGTCACCTTCTGTTGGGGGGTCAAAGGGGCTTTATCATTTAATTGCGGCGGATAATGGTTATCCCGGTATATTTTTTGGAAGAATGTGTATGAGGATGTTTACTTCAGATTTAAAAACTTATTATTCTAGTGCAACTCTTGGTGTGGATAGCAGTTTAAGTGCAGTAGATAGTTATTTTGGAGGAGATTTTGATTTTGCTTTTAGCATGGCATTTACAAAGTGGTTAGAAATAAACACTCGCTTTAGATATAAGGCGGATTTTATTGATTGTGATGATAAACCGAGATTAGGTTCGCCTCGTTTAGAAAGACCTACTGATTGGTATTATAATGGATGGCAAAATAGGGCAAGCATAGATAGGGGAGATTTGGATATAGGAATAAAACTTATTCCTACGCACTTTTTTGCTCTATATCCTTTTGTGGGTATTCCTATTGGGACGGACAGGGATACTACACTTTATGATGCTTCATATTTTGGTAAAAAGACGCTTTCAAATCGTGGAGGCGTATTCAGATATTTTACAAATGGTATGGTAGCTCCCGGTGGAATGGTTCTTTTAAGTGGTTCTACAAATGCTCCGTCGCCTATTAGCGGGTATTTGAATGCGGGCTACCAGTATAAAGGTGATGCAAGTGAAATTATATACGGAGTTGGTTCGGATGTCTTATTCTTTGATTTTTTTGACCCGTATATTGAATTCTGGGGAAACCGTAGACTTCAATCTTTTGGAGATGATTTACCAAGTTATATAACACTTGGATTTAAATTCATTGGGACAGGGATAAGCGCGGATATTGCTGCGGATTTTCTTGTGATAGGTAAAAGAGAATATCAGTTCACGGATTTTATTCCCGATACGAACGTGGAAGCATCGGCAAACCATGTTGCAACCGGATGGGGAATGAGGCCAACATGGGCGGTTAACATAGGTATAGGATTTGCCTATGATTTCTATAAGATGCAGCCTGTGACTAATAAGGGTATGTTAACTGGTAGAGTTATAGACGCAGTAACTAAAAAAGGTATAGACGCAATAATTACGGCGACCCGTACACCAAAAACCGTTAGTGAACAAGGGAGCGGTGTGTATGATGCGGACGTATCAGCCGGAAAACTTAGAGTAACGGTAACAAAAGATGGATATAATGGGGATAGCAAGTTTGTTACAATTGAAAGAGGCGCAAGGGCAGTTCTTGATTTTGAGCTTATGCCTCAGATTTCAAAGTCTGCGTTAGTCGGAAGAGTAGTTGATAAATGGAGTACTTTGCCGATTAATAATGCAAAAATTACGGTTTTATCAGCCCAGAAAATGGCTTCAGTATCAGGTTCTTCCTACAAGCCTGCGGAAATTACGACAACTATAAAGGGCGAAGAATACAGATTAAATGTAAATACGGGGCAATGGGATAAAATAGAAGCAGCGGATAGCAGTAAAGCTTATGAAGTTGCAAAGCTTGTAGACAGCATTTCTATGACAAATAAGGAAGGACTTTATAAACTGGATTCGTTACCTTCGGGCAGATATGTAGTTACTGCCGAGTATCCTGATTATATAGCCCAGAGTTCGCCTATAGTTTGCAAACCCGGGGAAACGGAAATACTTAATTTTGATTTACTTGCCGAAAAGATAATTCTATATGGTGTTCATTTTGAGTTTGACAGTTCCCGTATTTTCGTAGACTCTTATATACTATTGGATAAAATAGTGAGTTTTCTTAACGATAATGCCGGTATTAACGTAGAAATCGGGGGACATACGGATTGGGTAGCAGATGATGAATACAATATGGATTTATCCCAGAGAAGAGCTGAGTCTGTAAGACGATACCTTATAGCACACGGAATATCTCCAAAAAGAGTAACGGCAAAAGGTTATGGCGAAGCTGTGCCTATTTCGGATAATAATACGGATGAGGGCCGCGCTCTTAATCGTCGTATAGAACTTAAAATATTGAGAAAGAAATAAATTTGATTTTTCCACTAAATGGATAACAAGCTCTACACTAAGAGCTTGTTATCCAAATCTAAGTTGCTGATTAATGGTATTAGAAAGATATTTGATAGAATATGTTTCATGACTATTATAGGACATGGGCAACTGTAGATTTAGATAAATTAAGGAATAATTTAAGTAAAATAACAGCAAAGCTCCCCAAAGCTGAAAATCCCTTAAAAATTCTTGCAGTAGTTAAGGCAAATGCTTACGGGCATGGGGCAAAAGAAGTTGCAAATATATTCAGAGCTGAAAAAAGGATTTTTCTCGGAGTGGCTTCAGTAGAAGAAGCTTGTGAACTTGAGAAACTAGGGCTTCCCATTGTAATACTTTCTCCTGTTGATGCGGTAAGTGTTTCTAAAATAATAGAATCCGGTTTTATCCCAACAATAAGTAACTTGAATTTTGCTAAATTTATAGCAAAGGAAGCGCATAAAAAAAATAAGATAGTAAAGATTCATATAGAAGTAGATACCGGTATGATAAGAACCGGGATTCCATATGAAAACAGTGTAAAGACTATTAGTGAAATAATTAAGTTAAAGAATCTAAAAGTAGACGGTATTTTTACTCATTTTTCTGAGCCTGATAATCTGAAGAGTGATTTTACATATATTCAGTTGAAAAGATTTAGAAGCGTAATGAAAGAATTGGAAAGAAAAAAAATTAATATTCCATTAGTTCATACGGCATCTTCCGCTGCAATACTTAATTTTCCAGATTCATATTTTAATATGATAAGACCGGGTATTTTAATGTATGGATTATATCCATCGGAAGGATGCAATAAAAGTGTTTGCGTAGAGCCTATATTAAGTCTTTATACAAGGATATGCCAGATAAATGAGATTCCTGCAAATACGGGTGTTTCATATAGTAGAACATATAAAAGTAAAGGACGTCGTAAAATTGCTACTTTATTGGTAGGTTATGGGGATGGTTATCCTCGTTCCTTATCAAATAAGGGAATTGTAATTGTAAAAGGGAAAAGAGCTAAAATTGTGGGGAATGTCTGTATGGACTTGACAATGATAGATGTAACTGATATTCTAGATGTTAAAATAGGGGATAAAGTTACACTTATTGGCAAAGAGGGGAAACAAGAAATAACTGCAAATGAAATAGCAAAGTTAGCAGGGACTATAAATTATGAAATAATAACAAGAATGTCTCCAAGAGTCCCAAGAATATATATAAAAGAAAATAAACCATATAAAGTGCACTCGCTACTTGGAGAGGAAAATATAACATTAAGAGAATAAATATATATGGGGAGAACCATATGAGAGTTTTAAAAGTCGTTATAATTTTAAGTGTCGTATTATCGGGCGGATGTATGCATAAAGAAACGGGCGGAAAAGTAATTACAATGAAATCAGGGTTAAAGTGTAAAGATATTAAAATAGGAAAAGGTAAAATGGTAAAGCGGGGTTCGCGAATAACGGTTCATTATACGGGATGGCTTCTTGACGGAACGAAATTTGACAGTTCAAAAGACAGGCGGAGTCCTTTTACTTTTATTGTGGGTGCAGGACAGGTAATTAAAGGTTGGGAACAAGGCGTTATTGGTATGAAAGAAGGCGGGAAACGAAAACTTATGATTCCTCCTGAGCTTGGTTATGGAGAACAAGGAGCGGGAAGTTTTATTCCGCCAAATTCGGAACTTATTTTTGATGTTGAATTATTAAAAGTGAAATAAAAGGAGATGGGAACATGGGAATTATAATTATATTTTATATGTTAGGGCAATCGTATGCGGATACGACATGGCCCGTATATGGCGCGAACAATGAACATACACATTTACAGAATATAGCAGGAGCCATGGTTAGCGAGCCTGTTGTAAAATGGTCGTATCAGACAGACGCGACGATAGAATCTTATGGGGCTGTGGTACTGGACATAGATAAAGATGATACTATGGAAGTGTTAATAGGTGGATGTAATTATAAAATGTATTGTTTTAATGGAGAAACGGGTTCTTTGAAATGGAGTTATTTAAGTGGGGGAATTATTTATGCTTCTGCTGTATTATCGGATGTTAACTTAGATGATACGATAGAAGTTGTATTTGGAAGTGATGATAATAAAATTTATTCTTTAAATGGAATAACCGGAATGGTAAAATGGAGTCGTGTTACGGGAGATGTCGTTGAATCATCTGCGTTAGCAGCAGATATTGATAAGGATAGTGCAATAGAAATAGTAGTGGGGAGTGGAGATGGTAAGATTTATTGTTTGAATGGAGCGAATGGGGTAATAAAATGGAGTTATGGAACGGCATCTATGATATATTCTTCGCCTGCAGCGGCAGATATAGATGGAAATGATACAATGGAAATAGTATTTGGAAGCAGTGATTGTAGTATATATTGTTTAAATGGAACAAATGGGACGATAAGGTGGAGTTATTTAAGTGGAGGAGGGGTATGGGCTTCTCCGTCGCTTGCGGATGTTGATAAAGATAGTAGTATGGAAGCAATTATAGGAAGTGGAGATGGTAAGATTTATTGTTTAAACGGTAAGAGCGGGATAATAAAATGGAGTTATGGAACGGGGGACATAGTAACTTCTTCGGCAGCAATAGCGGATGTAAACAGTGATGATACTTTGGAGGTTGTGTTTGGAAGTTGGAACAGCCGGGTATATTGTTTAAATGGGATGAGCGGGAAGAGGAAATGGGATTATATGACAGGGAGCAAGATTCATCGTGGAATATCAGTTGCGGATATAGATGTGGATAATAAATACGAAGTTCTTATTCCTAATAATAAAACGGATTCGCTTATCTGTCTTAATGGTGAAAATGGTTCTATAATGTGGATAAAAAGGTTGGGAGAAGATGTTCATGATATAACAGTTGCAGATATAGACAAAGATGGATGTGTAGAAATAATAGTTGGAACTGCAGAGGATAACACAATCTGGGCATTGGATGATATTGGGAACCAAAAAGATTGCGGATGTATGGGAGTAGAGGATAATGCGGATAAAAAGAATTTGGATTTTGGATTGCAGATTGTGGATTTAAAAATAATAAAAGATAAGATTTATTTATCTGTCCCGAACACTATGGAAGCAGATATAAAACTTTATGATGTATGCGGAAGAATGCAAAAGGTTATTTACAAAGGTTCATTGAGTAAAGGAGAGTATACTTTTATACCGGAAATAAAAGGTAAAGGAATTTATTTTGTAATTTTACGAGCAGGCGAGATAAAAAAGAGTTTGAAAATAATACGTTTTTAAGCTAAGAATATTGATACATCTCAAAAGTGAATTGAGTTGACAGGGGAGATTTGTAAGTATAGTATAGCATATTAAAAAAATAAGATTTTTGTAAAGGGGGAGGAATGAAAATAAAAGAAAGTAAGAAAAGTTTAGTAAAATTTATTTTTGTATCAGTTCTGGTAGGGACTTTTTTGTTTGTTTCCAATGTGTGTAATGCAAACGTCCTTGTTAATCCTGATGCGGAAACAGGGGATATACAAGGTTGGGCGGATGTGGATAATGCCTGGAGCGCTGCTGCTGAAATAACTCCGCATGGTGGAAGCTATTTTTTCTGGCCTGCAAAACTGGACATTTCGTATACTTTCATGTATCAAGATGTGGATGTTTCTATGTATGCTTCCGGTATAGATTCCGGGAATACTTATTTCCATTTGTCGGGATGGCTGGCTAACTGGGACCAATATCCTCATGACCAGGCTACGCTTGCAATTGAAGCACTTGATGCAGGTAACCAGCAATTATTATATTCATCTCGTTCTCATAGAAGTCCGGTTTGGACTTATTACCAGACAAACGGACAAATTCCTGCAGGAAGTAGAACTTTACGTGTTAACCTGATTGCAACTCGTTATGTAGGCTATGATAATGATGCGTATTTTGATGACCTTTGTTTAGATGTAGATACCAATGCCCCGGACATATTTGTTACGGTTACATCGCAGGGAGGAGTATCAAAAGTTGCCGTAGATAGTACTTTGCAATTATCTGCTGTGACCGTTGGAGGAGTGGATACATCATATATATGGACTTCATCGTTTAACGCAATAGCTACGGTAGATACCGGTGGATTGGTAACTGCCCATACAGCAGGTAGGGTTACTATTCAGGCAGAAGGAACTATTACTCATGCATCCGGTTATTTTGAGTTGGTTGCGTATTCTCCGGATTATGTAATTTTTATAAATCCTCAAACCGGAGAGGAATGGGAAAGTAAAAAAGCTTATGATATAACATGGGAATTAGAAGGAAGTATTTCTTCAGGTGTATTATATTATAATACCGGTGGTGGAAGCAGTTGGATTAAAATAGACACAATACAGGATTTATCAGTTTTAGAATATTCATGGACAATTCCGGATACAAATAAAACACTAAATGATTGTATGGTAAAGATGGTATGGAATGGCGGAGAATCTGTGAGTTCGCTTTTCTCTATAATCCCAACAGAAATAGGCGTTGAAGAACATAATAATAGTTTTTCCCCTATATGTTTGTTTCAAAACAAGCCCAATCCTTTTATAAATTCAACGAAAATCGAATATAGTATTACTAAAGGTGACAATGTAAACATTAGTGTTTATAATGTTTCCGGGCAGAAAATTGTTACTCTTGTAAACGGATTTCAAAACAAAGGATTGCATTCGGTGAATTGGTCAGGAGAAGATTATACCGGAAATAGAGTTACAAGCGGAATCTATTTTTATAAATTACAGGCAGGTAAATATACATCAACAAAGAAAATGTATTTGTTTTAGTAAGATTCTTTGTTTTTGCGGTTGGAAGTAAAAAATCTTAAAGAGGCGTTAGATTATCATTTTTTAGTGGGATATTGTAAATAAATATAATGGAGGGATGACCGAGTGGTTGAAGGTGCACGACTCGAAATCGTGTTTCCTGCTAAAACGGGAACGGGGGTTCAAATCCCTCTCCCTCCGTATTAAAACGAAACGGGAACGGGGGGGTCCTTCGACAAGCTCAGGATAGCGACCTCTCCGGCAAAAGACTCCGGACAATCCAGCCAAGGCGGGATTTCGCTGTCGCTCAACAATCTTTTCTCTAATTGACATAAGAGATTGTAAGTAATTCCGCAAGCGTAATATAAGAGTCTGCTACAAATCCCTCTCCTTCCGTGTATCTTGGAGGCTATTGGACGGTAGCTCCTTGTTTACTCCACTCAGAATAAAAATTTCTTCTTATTTGCTTGTTTAACAAGAGATTAGAATAAATAAACATTTATAAAATAAAACTTGATTTTTTATAGTAATATTATATTCTAAAACATTCCTTAATGGACGAAAATACTTATATTATTGGAAAACAGAAAATTACTTAAATAAATAGGGGGATTGTGTGATTATATTAACAAGCTTTTTATTGCTTATATCATCTATGCATTCAAAAGAATTGATGCAGCTAAAAAATCTAAAAACACAAGGTATAAAGCATTCAAAATTCGCAGCAGAAAAATTTGAAAAATTGTATCAACAACAGCCTAAATTACAATATTATATGCAACCGTCAAAAAGAGATTTACTCAAGAAATTACGGGATGGAAAAGTTAAAGGTAAGGGGAAAGCAGGGGTGGATACTCTTTTTATTCTTGCAATCAGGGCGGAATTTCAAACTGATACAAGTTCACTTACGACGGGCAACGGACTTATGGACTTAGACCATAATGAATTTCCTTATGATTCTCTTGGTTCTACTACTAACGGTTATAGATTTATATACAACGACCAGGAGACAGGTAAAGAGGTATGGGATACTCCTTTTGACGTTAATGGGCATAACACCTTTTATGATCCACCACATACAAAACGCTATTTTGAGCATCTTATGGAAAGTTTGCAAAATTACTGGTGGACTGTTTCGGAACATACGCTTTGGTTAGAGTTTAAGGTAGTTCCCGATGGAGAAAGTGCATCGTATAAATTACCATATTCTTTACTTTATTATGGGGAACCGATGGATTTCGAGAGAGGTTTGCTTACGCTTTTTAAGGATGCAGTAACTACTTGTGATAAAGAGAGTCCCGAAATTAATTTTTCAAAATATTCGGGTGATTCCGGGGCAGTAATTGTTTTTCATGCAGGTGGATGTTGGCAGACGGATTACATGGGAGATTCGCCTTACGATATACCGGCGGCATTTATTAGCAATGTAGGAAGTTATTTCAGCACTCCTGTATGGGTGGATAACCAGACAGTGGCAATAAATGAAGGAATATTATATCCGCAGACTTCTTTCCAGGATGGAGTATATAGTTTTTTGCAGGGTGGATTAGCACATGAGATGGGGCATCAACTAGGATTGTGGGACTTATATGATACTGAAGGGCAAACTATTGGAATTGGTGGTTGGGATTTAATGGGAACCGGAAATTGGAATTTAGACGGAATGGTACCTCCTTATATTAACGCATTCAATTCGGAAAAGTTAGGTTTTATATCGCCGACATTATTGAATAAAGATACTACCGTATCAATTTTGTGGCGTGGTGGAGTTGTTGGGAATTCTGTTCCAAAAGTGTATAATATTCCAATAAATACAGGGGAACATTATTTAGTTGAAGAAAGATTGGTATCTTATCCAAGTAAAGATACTATATTCAAGGATACAATATATAGCGCAGATTCTTCATTACATCTTGATTCGTCAAGTGTTCGCGTATGGAAAGATGGGGTAATGACGTGGTTTTATGATTATGATTTTGGATTGCCACCGGATTCGGGTTGTGGTGGGCTTGCCATATGGCATATAGATGGAAATAAAATTTCTCAAGATTCTGCTATGAATACTGTAAATGCAGGATTTCCAAAAGGTGTAGACATGGAAGAAGCCGATGGGATACAGGATTTTGAGACTTCTTTGAGATCTGTCGTGGATGGGGAAGCAGCTTTTTATGGGACTAAATACGATGTGTTTTACAAGGGGAATTCAATTGATACAATAGCTGAATTTACGCCGTATACTTCACCTAATACCGATGATAACATTGGTGGAATAAGCAATATTTTTGTTGAGAATATAAGTTCGCCGGATAGCGTGATGAATTTTAGTATTAAATTTGATAATAAGCTTTCCGGTTTCCCGGTGAACTGTGGAACTTATTTTGATGTAAATTCGCCAACGGCCATAGAAGTCAACGGTAAGATTAGAATATTTTGTGCTCTTGTGGATACTATCAGGAAGATGGTTAGTGTGTTGGCGTTAAATCCTGATGGCAGTACTTTCTGGACTCGTACGATATCTGCTCCTTTCCCTTATATTTGGGCATCACCTGCTATTGGGGATATTGATGGGAATGATACTCTGGATGTAGTAATTACGCCATTTTTCACGACAAATGTAAGTAAAGATACAAAAATGAAAATTAGCAGAACTGAATCAAAATCAAAAAGTTTTACTAAAATAGAAGGGCGTATATATGCATGGAATGTGTATGGTAAGTCCATATTAACTAAGTTCAATGTAACAAAAGGAGAGATAGCTTCTACTCCTTTAATGGCAGATATAAATGGGGATGGCAAGCAGGAAGCTATATTTGGTTCTAATGACGGAATGTTATATGCTTTCAATAATACCGGTATGATAACCGGATATCCTAAAAATCTTTATCAGCCTACATATGCTACTCCGGTTTATGATTCGGCAAGTAATACTTTATATACTACGACTTTTGACGGCAGATTGTGGGCAATGGGGCCGGACACTACTACTAAATGGATTGCATTGAAGCCTTTTATAAGCCCGAGTACTTGTTCTCCCGTAGTGTGTGATTTGAATAACGATGGCAGAAAAGAAATTATTTTGGGTACCGGGGAAAGAAAAATATACTGTATAAGTGATAGTGGTAAAGTGTTGTGGAGTAAAGATATTCAAGAGATGCCTTTTTATTCGTCTCCTGTCATAGCAGATATTGATTTGGATTCGTTCCCGGATATTATAATAACACTGGAAAACAAGATATACGGATTTAATAATTTGGGGGCGAATTTAACCGGTTTTCCAATAAATACAGGTGCAAGCGGTGATTTATGGGGAGCTCCTGTAATAGGAGATATTAATAACGATAAAAAGCCCGAAATTGTAATTGGAACGCCGGACGGAAAAGTAATTGCATATAGTAACAGAGGGAAAATGTTATCGGATTTTCCTCTTGCTACCGGTGGAGGAATTTATTGTTCGCCAATGCTTTGTGATATAAATGAAGACAACAATCTGGATATATTTATCGGGAGTGATGACGGGAACCTTTATGGGTGGAGTTTAGGGCAATATGGAAATTTACAGTGGCCTGAATTTCATCTTAATTCGGTAAATAATAGAATATTAGAATGGAATTATAGTTCTGCCCCGATAGCAGAGAATATTTTTATGAATAAAGAATTATTTATTTATCCGAATCCTATAATTAGTAGTGGATATGTGAGATATTTTAGTGGGAATGTAGATAAAGTGGATATAAAAATTATAAATTTGGCAGGAAGAATAGTGAAAGAATTAAGTGGTAAAATAGGAAATAATTATCAAGATGTTTTATTACCGGAATTGCCATTCGGGGTATATATATGTAGAGTAGAGGTAGATATTTCCGGTAAAAAATATACAAGATTTAAGAAATTTGCAGTTGCAAAATAATTAAAGGAATTAAAAAATTCCTGTCTGTCGGCAGGCAGGAATGGGGGATAGAATGAAAAAGATATTATTTATTCTGTTATTAAGTTCAGGCTTGTCTTATGGAGAGCCAAAGGCTACAAATAAAGGAGTTTTATTGTCTATTCTTTTGCCCGGGCTCGGAGAGCAGTATTTAGGTGATACTAAGGGAGCAATTCGCGGGTATTTAACAGAGGGTGTGATATGGACAACTTATTTTGCCGCACACTGGTATGCCGGTAATTTGGCACATAATTATGATTTATATTCTAAAATGAATACAAGGGTATTCCCTGAATACCAGGTTCAAAATGAGATAAAAAGTACATATTACGATGCAATGGAGTGGTACGAAAGTATTGAAGTTTATAATACTATGATTCGTGAAGAGGCAAGGGCTTATTACCCTGATACTTTAGTCAATGCTCGTGAAGAAAGATTGAAATATATAGAAGAAAATAGTATTTCCGACACTTTAAGTTGGAAGTGGACAGATATGAATAAGTGGGATGAATTCAGGCAACTAAGGAAAACTGAACGGGATATAATACAGAAAGCGGGATATTGTGTAGGTATAGCTTTAGCAAATCGTTTAGTAAGTGCACTGATGGTAGCGTACAAGGTGCCCAGAAATTATGGTTTAAATATTGAACAAAACGGGATTCAATTAAATTATATGTTTAAGTAACTAAAAAATTAAGACTGTATAATGAAAAGAGTCTTTTTATTTTGCATATTTTTCTTTTGTGCTTCATATACATTTGCAAATATTTATAAAATCCATATTCCTAATTATGAGCTTTCAAATGGAACATCCCATCTTGGCAGTGATAGCAATATTATCCCGCATGATTTTGGAGTAACAATAGAACCGGGGAAGCCTCAATTGCCCTGTAAGTTAGTATGGGTTGCAATACCTCCCGGAAGTGAGGTTGTAGATTGTAAAATAACGAGAGAGAGTTCGTTATTAAATGTGACTTACTATCCCAGAACTTCAGGAATCTGCCTCAGTCGGATAAAAGAAGAAGAGTTTTACTCAAGAGAAAAATCAACAAATGACGAGTCTATTTCAAATGATATTTTTCCTAAAAAGCCAGGTGAATACCTTAAGACTATAAGATTTGGTAATTATGACCTAGCGGAAGTAATAATTTATCCGTATACTTATAATGCGAATACCAATAAGCTTTATTATTCTCCCAATGTTACAATAGAATTTAGTTATGCAAATCACTATACACCTTATGAACCTATGATGGTCGATACAACATTAGACAGTATAATAAAGGACAAAGTAGTTAACTATGATGAGTTGAAAAAATGGTATACAAATGAAACAGTTTCGCCTTATGATTATGTAATAATTACGCCTGAAGATTTACTACCTTCGGTTAAATCTTTTGCCGAATGGAAAAAAAGTATTGGATATAAAGTAAAAATTATCACTGCAACCGGAGATAAGAAGTTAAAATATTTACCTAAATATTTGCTTGTAATTGGTGCCCCTATTACCGTTGGCGCGGAATATCCCATTGAAAAAATAGAGGGAGTAATTTTAGGAAGGATACCATATACAGATTCTGCTATTGTAACTTCTATCCTTGAGCACATAATAGAATTTGAGCTTGCAGAAGAGCATAAGAATATATTATTTGTAGAAGCTGCCACTGCCGGGGACAGAAGCGGTGGTATAAAAAAGAATCTTAAAACTGTACCTTATGAAACAAAAAAGGACTTATTAAACCTTCTGAAAGATGTTGTATCTCCGTATTGGAATTATTCTGAATGTAAAAGCGAAGAAATTTTTAATGGTCATTCAATAATTAATTTTTTAAGTATTGGTCAGGGGATGCTGGATAATGGGGATGGTATCCCTGAATCTAAAGAAATAAAAACAAGTCCAACGGCTAATTTTAAGATATTTTCTCATACACCATTTTTTGTATTTGCGCCTTTTGATGCAAAAAAATTCCTAAAAGAGAATGCAGTTTCTATAGTTTGTCCCGATTCTTTTTCTGAATATATGTATCCGTGGGAGGATTCACTATCAGGGGGAAGTCAAAGTTTTAATTATATCTTTTTAAAATATTTAACTGACAAAAATACTGTAGGAGAGGCTTTTTTGCAGGCAAAAATATGGTATAAGTCGAAATTTCCTCAGGATACGTTAACGACAAGAGAATTTAAAATATTTGGGGACCCGTCACTTAGTTTCAAGAAGTTCCCCGGGATAGATGTTGGTATAATAAAAACTCCTATTGGACTATTGCCATTAGATACAACTTTTTCTCCTACTTGTCTGGTGAAGAATTTTGGAACAAAATCATTAATGAATTTTGAGGTTTATTGCACAATAGATTCAAGCGAAAATACTATTTATAATGAGCGTTTATTTATAGATAGTCTTGGAGCTTTTGAACAAAAGATGATTGATTTCCCCAAATGGATTGTAGACGGTATTGGAGTTAAATATAAGTTTAATTTTGAAGTATTTTTAGCATACGATGAGAACCTAAGTAATGATACTTTCTCAGATTTTAGTTATGTAAGAAAGGGTGATTTTATAGTTTATGGGGATACCAGCATAAGTAGTATATTGAGGAAATTGAATTGCAAAGGAGCAGAAATCAGTTCTCTAAATTCTTTCACCGCCGGGGCGGAATGTTCCATTTATCCATATTTATCCGGTTTTAAGTCAATTTTTATTTGTGATACTATTGGACTGGATTCTATTGGATATTTGCTACAACCGGGTTATAATATTTATATAGAGGGAAATAATACTTTTTTAAGCAAGTTTCTGGAGGGAAAAACTATTCAAGAGCCTGCATTACGTTATATATCAGGGAGTGGAGTTTCATTTATGTCTTCAAAGCAATTGCCAAAAGAATGGTTTGTTCCTTCAAATTGCAGTGCCGTATTTAAAGATACTACAGGTGTTATTACAGGCTTTTATTATGAAAAAGGTTATAAAATATGGTGCAATAGATTTAAAATTTCAGATATAAATACAGAGTTAGTAAAGATTGAAATACTTGACTCTATAATGAACACTTTTGGTGTAAAAACCACAATTAAAGGGAAAGAAGCATTGGAACTTTCTAACATTATAGACTTTAAGAGTCAACCGAATCCTTTTTATAAAAAGACATATATAAAATTTAATGTTCGGAAAACAGAAACAAAAATCAATATTGCTGTTTACGATTTAAGTGGTAAACTTGTTAAAACTGTAACAAATAAGAGTTTTAAACCGGGAAAATACGAATTAAGTTGGGATGGGTATAATGAAACAGGGATTTCTGTTAGTAATGGTATTTATTTTATTAAACTATCCGCCTCAGGCGGAGAAAAGGAAACCTTATTGTTAAAGATCATTATGCTTAAAAATTAACCGATGGAAACTGAGTAATCCCGCCAAGGCGGGGGGACTCAAGGGCTTCTTATCCGACAGATTGGATAGGAATCCCTAATCGTCCGCTTGATGCGGACTCAAGGGCTTCTTATGGAATTGGGGAAATTTAATTTAACAATTTTATGTGAAGGAACGTTTTTAGTAGATGGTGGGGCTATGTTTGGAGTAGTCCCAAAGGTTTTATGGAATAAATATAATTCATCGGATGAATTGAATAGGATAGAATTATCTCTTAATTGTCTTTTAATACAGACAGGAGATAAGAATATACTTATAGATACAGGGATTGGAGATAAAGTAGGAGATAAGTTAAAAAAAATATATGGGATAAACCGTAAAGATGATTGGTTACTCGAGAAAATAAAACCGGAAGATATAGACATTGTAATAAATACTCACTTGCACTTTGACCATTGTGGGGGCAATACTTGTATGAAAGATGGTATTTTATTTCCTACATTTAAGAATGCTAAATATTTTATACAAAAAGGTGAGTGGGAAGAAGCAATGGAACCGAATGAACGTGCCAAAGGAAGTTATTTAAAGGAAAACTTATTGCCGATTAAGGAATGTAATTTGCTTAATTTAATAGAGGGGGATACAGAAATTTGTCCGGGAGTAAAGACGTTAGTTACGGGTGGACACACTGCATATCATCAAGCTGTTTTTATAGAATCGGATGGGAATAAAGCAATTTATCTTGGAGATTTTATTCCTACGGTTTCTTTTTTAAACAAGTCATACGCATCAGCTTATGATTTATATCCTTTAGAAATAATGAACAATAAAAAGGAAATTTTACAAAAAGCATTTGAGGAACACTGGTTGTTGATTTTTGACCACGATACTAAAGTTGCTATGGGGTATTTGGATAAAAAAGAAGAGAAGTTTATTATCCAACAGACCGGATAAGAATCTCTAATCCGCCAGAGGCGGAAAGAGCTTCCTATCCAACGGATCGGATAAGAATCTCTCCGGTAAAAGATTCCGGACAATCCCGTCAAGGCGGGATGTCGCTAATGTTCAACAATCTTTTTTCTAGTTAACATACGGGCTTTTAAGTAATCCCGCCATGGCGGGAAGGGCTACGGTTAATAAAATATAATTTGCTTGCTATCTACTGCAAAACATTGTCCATTTAAGTGGGAGGGTGTCATATCAAAAGATGAGAATTGCTATCATATCGCATAATATTGTAAAACAGGGGTCAGGGCAAGGCAAGGTTACTTATGAGTTAGTTAGATATTTATTAGAAAAAGGATATTTTATAGATTTATATGGTGAAGCTGTAGACGCCGATCTTATCCGGCATAATAAGATTAAATTTTTTATTATAAAGATTCCCCAAAAACCGGCTATCATTCGCAATATTTTATTTATTATAATCGTTAATCGAAAATTAAAAACTATAAAACTTAAAAGGGCTAAATACTATGATATAATTCATATAGACAGCGGATGTACTACAACAGATTTTTGGGATATAAGTACCTGTCATTATTGTCATAATAGGAGTAAGGAATATGAAAAGGGAATATATCATAGGTTTTGTGCAATAATAAACAGCCGGTTAGAAAAATGGATGTATAAGAAACTGATTGTTTCCGAAAGTTTTAGAGATAATCGTATGCAAAGCAAGAAGAGTATTATTGCTGTTTCAAAAAGATTAAAAGATGATTTACAAGAATATATAGGGATAGACCCTAAAAAAATTAATATAATTCATAATGGCGTGGATTTAGATGAATTTAATCCTGAAAACCGTGATTTTTTCCATCAAGAGTTATTAAATTTATATTTTGGCAGTTCCCTTGATAGAAATAGTTTTATCATGCTTTTTGTCGGCGACTTAATTAAACGCAAGGGGATAGATTTATTGTTGAATGCTATGAAACAGATGCAACCGAACATTAAATTATTAATTGTGGGGCAGGAAAGGCTTATTTATATTAATAAAGTGGTAAAATATGGTATGGGAAATAACATTAAGTTTATTGGGTTTCAAAATAATATTGCGGGAATTTATAAGGGATCAGATGTTCTAATCGTGCCAAGTTTGTATGATAGTTTTGGAAATGTAGTTTTAGAAGCAATGGCTTGCGGGACTCCGGTTATTGTATCTAAGTTTGCGGGAAGTTCGGAAATTATTAGTGAGGGGATAAACGGATTAACTTTTGATACTTTTGAAGGACTTGTAGAAAAAATGGATCTATTATATAAAAATAGGGATTTGTATGAATCAATTCGTATAAATGCGAGAAGAACTGCAGTTAAATATTCGTGGACAGCTATGGCAATGGCTGTAGAAAAATTATATCTAGCGATGTTAAATCAGAATAGGTAAACGAATAGGTAAGCCTAATGCATAAATTTTTATTCTTAGTCAATGGTAACCCTGATAGCTGGGCGGGTATAAGAGCAAGGAGATTTTCAGGTTTTGTTGGCGATTCTTATCAGACCGAGCGTGCCGCCACAGCCGGTTCTTCGATATACTATAAAAACGAAGAAAAACTCAGAACAGTATTAAAATTTATTAAAGTTGTATTAAAGAATAAACCATCAGCGATATACGTTTTACAGGTCGGGTATGTTAATTCTATCCCTGCACTCCTTGCAAAAATCATTTTTAGGACAAAAATAATTATTGATATAGGAGACATAAATTATGAAGTAGCGAAAATTAACGGGGATAGATTATGGATAGAGATTATGTTTATAAAGAATATGGAAAAATTATTATGGAGATTATCAAACATAATTATTGTCAGAGGGACATATCATAAAATATATTTTGATGTACTTGGTTATAAAAACGTGTATTTTATTCCTGATGGCGTGGATACGGATATTGTAAGACCAATAGAAAACAGCGAGGTTTTTAGAAAAGAATTTGGGTTGGATGATTTTTTTACAATAGGAGTTTTAGGAAGCATTAACTGGAGCAAATCGTTAGAAATGTGTTACGGTTGGGAAATAGTAGAAGCAATAAAATTACTTAATGATATGAATGTGAAGAGAAAAATAAAAGGTATCATAATAGGGGAAGGTGACGGAGTTTCCATATTAAAAAAGAAAGCAGAAGAGTATGGAATACAGGATAAAATATTATTTTTAGGTAATGTTAAGTACGAAGAACTATACAAATACATTAGTCTTATGGATATATGTATTTCGACTCAAACCAACAATATTTTGGGCTGGATGAGGACTACGGGTAAAATCCCGATATATTTATCCTGCAATAAGTATATTTTAGCGAGTAAAGTAGGAACCGTTGTCGGGTTATTGCCCGAAGAAATGTTAGTCTCTTATTCCGGAATAAAGGATTTAAATTATCCTTTGAAATTAGTTGATAGAATTTGTAAGATTTATGATAATCGTGATTTATTGTCATTGGGAAGTATTAGTAGAGAAATTGCGAAGAAGCATTTTGAATATAAGATACTCGGGGAAAAAGTAGGGGATATTGTAGAATCTATAAAAAAATAAAAATAGTGGATTCCTGCTTTCGCAGGAATGACAAATGGGAGGAAGTGAACAAAAAAAGTTCATCTGTCTACCCACAGGCAGGAATTCTTGTCTAAAGAACAAGGTGTTCAGCCAATATTAAAATAAAGATTTTTTGTTCAGGATTGTAATATGAAGTATAAAAAAAAGATAAGAATCCCTAAAGTTATTTTAGTAACACCTGATTTTCCACCTGAAAATGGGGGAATTCAGAATGTATTATATGGGCTTGCCAAAAGCTTGGGAATAGATGTGATTACGCCGAATAGTCCGGGGGCAAGAGAGTTTGACAGGAAACAGAGTTTTAGAACTTATCGTGTTCCTTTTTTTGCAGGTAATAAAAAATTATCCTTACCTTTTATTATTATAAAAACCATATTATTAATCCACCTCAGGCGAGCTGACTTTTTAATTTGTGGGCATATTCTTACGGCAATTGTGGGGAAGTTAGCGTTAAAACCTTATATAGTATATACTTATGGGATGGAAGTAACTACTTTTAGGTACCGGTTATTAATGAGATGGTTAATGATGAAAGCATACAGAGTAATTACTATATCAGAGTTTACGAAGAAATATTTATTAAAGTTAGGAGTGCCTTCAGCAAAAATAGTGAAAATTTATCCGGTAGTGGATATGAAAGTGTTTAATTTAGAGGTTGATGAGATGACTGTTGTCGAAAAATATAATCTTTATAATAAGCATAAAGGCGGGATGGTTCGTAAGTCAATTATGTTAACTGTGGCGCGTATGTCAAAGGAAGAGAGATATAAAGGGCATGATATTATGATAAAAATATTACCTGAAATAATTAAAAAAATTCCTGATGTGGTTTGGGTAGTTGTAGGTACAGGGGATGATTATGAGAGATTTACAGAGGATATCAATAATTTGAAATTGTCAGAATATGTTGTGTTTACGGGAAAAGTAAGTCAGGCGGAATTAGCCGGTTTATACAAAGCTGCGGACGTATTTGTAATGCCGAGTGTTGAAAAGCCTGTTTTAGAGGGGGTTAAGGGGGAAGGTTTTGGAATAGTGTATATAGAGGCAAATGCTTGCGGAACGCCTGTTGTTGCATACAGAACGGGTGGGGTTTCAGAGGCCATAATAGATAGTGTTACGGGGGTTTTAGTGGAGCAGGGAAATATTAAGAAACTTACCGAATCAATAATTAAATTATTGCTGGACAAGAATCTTTCAGAAAAGTTAGGTCTTCAGGGGAACCAGAGAGTTAGTAAAGAGCTGAATATAGAATCGTTAAGAGAGAGATTTGAAAGTTTAATAAAATTTACAATTAAGACTTGACATTTTTCTCTCTTGAAATACAAAGTATATAGTAGATTTTAGCTAAAAAGTTGATGATAATAAAAGAATTAAGGGTAGCGTTAAGTAATATATTATTATATCCCCCTGATAGTGAAATCATAAAACAATCTCTGGAAAATTGCAGTGCGGATATATTGAATTTTTTAAAAGCAGAATCTTCGCTTACTATCAGTGAGTCGGAAGGCAAATTACTTGTAAACGACAAGTCAGTTGATACAGCAGGTGGAATATTTTTTGATTGTCTTGTTGCCTGTACAATAAGAAGCATAACTTTTAAATCCGGTTTTACCCAGCAAGAGCTTTATAATTTTTTACATAAGCTTTCTCTTAAACAAAAGCCAGAACCGTCAGAACATATAAACATAAATGAAAAGTTATATGTGGCTATGGGAGACAATGATATTGTTATAGCAAAGGGGCAGGATTTATTGGGGATAAAGGACAAAGTGTTATTATATGCCGATGAGATTGCTAAACTTATTGATAGGGTTGAGGATTCCGGGGCTAAATCAGATTTAAAAAATAAAGTGATAGAAAAACTCGGAACGGGAGTTTTTTCTAATAAAGTAGAAACTCAAGTAGTTGCGGATAAGTGTCCTATCCCGGACAAGCTGGAGATAAAAGATTTTTTGAATATGGATGATAAAGATATGATGGAAGAAGAATTATTAAATAAACTACCTTCTTTACTGGAAAGTTTACATTCGCCGGAAGAATTGGAACAAGCAAGTGAGCTATGTAATAAATTAGCTTCTAATTTAGAAGCAAGTGTTACAGATATCAGATTGAAAGCAATAATAGCCTTTAAGAAGCTTTATTCGGTTATTGAATTTATCAGAGAGCCCAAGATTATAAAAGATATAGACAAAAAATTTGTTGAAGCCGGACGGAAAGAAACAAACGGAGAAATTTATAAAGAAATAGTAGATATTCTTGGTAGTGCAGCAACAAGGTATCTAAAGCAGGGAGATTATGCATCTACGCATATGATTACTGAAATGCTTGGAGCGCATGCAAGCTCTACGGAATTTGATGAAAGGAGAGAAAGCGCAAAGTCTACAATAGATAGTCTTATAGGAACTGAATTTACAAGATTATTAGTCTATGATTTACATAGCGATGACGAATCGCGGCGAGAAAAAGCGATATCAATATTACTGGATATAGGGGATTCCTGTATAAAACCATTAATAGCGGAATTAAAAGAAGTTACGGATATAAGATTAAGAAAAGCGATTGCAGATATTCTTATGAAGATAGGAGAATCAGGGATTATGCAGTTAATGGAGGAAATAAAAGCAGAACCTTTACCTATTGCGATTTCAAAAATGCTTGACGTCTTAGATGGCATTGGTTATGAAGAACAGGTGGTAGAAGGATTAAAGAAGATAATACACCATCCTAATTTTTATGTTCGCAGGAAAGTTGTGGATATTCTTTATAAAATAGGTACAGAATCCGCAAAACAATTATTATTTGAGGAAATAAATGATGAAATAAGTGCTATTAAAGAAAGAGTAATTACTTATTTAGGCGAACTGCATTATTTTCCTTTAGCTGTAAAGTTGATTGAGATACTGGATAAACGTAAAGATGAAAAAGAAACGGTACAAGTATGTGCATGCAAGGCTTTGATTGAATTAGGTGATGCGAGTGCAACCCCCGTGCTTTTAAAGGTGGCAATGCCCGGAAGTATGTTTAGACAGGCAAGGTCAAGAGAAGTAAGAATGGCAGCTATAGAAGCACTTATTATGTTAGGGGATAAAAGGGTTCATCAGTTTATGAATGATAAAGATAAAATTGTGCAGAGATTTGTCCGTGAACTTATTGGCAATAAGTAAGATACTTGCCTAACAGAATGTAGGCGGGAACTAATAGAATTAAGGAGTTTATATGCAAGTGAGAACATTTTTAGGGGGAGTGCGTCCTTATAGCAAAAAAATTACACAAAACAATACTATTGAAATAATGCCTATTCCTAAAATGGTTATTATTCCTTTACTTCAGCACACGGGAATGCCTTCCCAACCTATCGTTGAAGTAAAAACAAAAGTAAAAGCCGGGACAAGAATAGGGGAAATTGATGGTAGGATATCGTCTAATATACATTCGAGTATTGCAGGAATAGTAAGAAGCATTGAACCCTGTTTTTCTTCTTCGGGGGCGAAGGTTCTTTCCGTAACGATAGAATCGGACGGGACAGATGAAATGGAATTATATCCTGATGAAGCAGTTTCTCCCGCTGAAATTATAAAACGGGTGGAGGCTGCGGGTATTGTGGGAATGGGTGGAGGAGCTTCACCAACATATATAAAATTAACTCTACCCAAAGATAAATCGGTAAATACTATAATCTTAAACGGATGTGAGTCGGAACCATATTTAACGGTAGATTCTAGGTTGATAATGGAAAAGACAAGAGAAATATTCGAAGGGGCTAAGCTTATAATGAGTGTTGTTGGTGCAAAAAAGTGTTGTATCGGGATAGGAAATAATAAGATTCAAAATTTATGGCAAATTAAGGCAATTGCGAAGGAGTTTGGTTTTTATGTTCATATATTAAGAACAAAATATCCTCAGGGGGAAGAGAAACAACTGATATCAGTTATTACGGGTAGAAAAGTGCCATCGGGGGGCTTGCCTTGTGACGTTGGAGTTTCGGTGTATAATATAGGGACTGTTTATGCGATATATGAAGCTTGTAAATTGCGGAAACCTTTAATAGAAAGAGTAGTAACCGTTACAGGCAGGGTAAAACAACCTAAAAACGTTAAAGTAAGAATAGGGACATTATTTAAAGATGTGATTGAGTTTTGTGGAGGGTATAGTGATATCCCGGCCAAAATTATAATGGGTGGTCCAATGATGGGAATTGCCCAGGCGGATGATAATGTGTCTGTGATAAAAGCAACATCGGGGATTCTTGTGCAAAACAGGCAGGATATTTCTTTATATGAGGAATATACCTGTATAAGGTGTGGAGCTTGTGTTTCTGTCTGTCCGATGGGATTAATTCCATCAAAGCTTGGCAATTATGTTGAAAAAAATAAGTTTGACGAAGCAAGAAAACTTTGTATAATGGACTGTATGGAATGCGGTAGTTGTGCGTATATATGTCCATCAAAAAGGAATTTAGTGCATTTAATAAAGTATGGTAAAATTAAGGTGAAGTCCGAACCGGATAAGAATCCCTAATCGTCCGCCTGAAGCGGGCTCAAGGGCTTCTTATCAAAAGATAAGAAACCCCTAGTGTTAACATGGGGGGAAAGGTGATTTTAAAATGAAAATAGGAATGATGGGAGGATGGAATACAAATTCAGGCTCTTCTTTTCATGCAGAACTTATTGGTAAGGAATGGATAGAAAGCGGGCATAAATTGGGAATTTTCACTTTTTATGATTACGCGTTTCACGGAACAGCAATTACAGGTGTAGATGAACCTTATGTTAGAAGATGTTTTACCGTATCGAGTTATGTCCCTCAAAAATTAGACCCTATACCATTTTTAATTTCAGAGTATGAAGTATTTGTTACGCAGGATTTAGGGATGCTACCGAAAAACGAATTAGGTAAGATTTTTAAAAGAATAAAAAAGCGTTCCAAATGTGTGACTGTAATTCACGATGGTAATTTATCTCAAAATCCCGACTTTTATCAATTTGAATGGGACTCTGTTGTATGCTTTGATGAACGATATGAAGAATTTTTAAAACCGGTATATGGAGATAAAATCCGTATAATCCCTTATCCCTGTTTGCCATGGAAGCTTGGGAATAAAGAAGATGCGAGAAGAAAATTAGGTTTACCGATGGACAAAAAAATTGTTTTTTCCTTTGGTCCGGCAGCAAAGCACATAATAGATATTATTCCGGATATTGCAGAGCTTGGCAAAAAATATCCTTTATTATTACTTATAGTGTCAAAGGAAAGGGATATTGTTAATTTTTTAAAGAGTTGTCTTCCTGTTATTCCTATACCTGTAAAAATTATAGAAGAAACGCCGGATACGAATAAATTGTATGATTATTTATATGCAGCAGATACGTTAGTATTTAACAAGCCGTCTGCTTCGCAGGTTGTTGTATCAAGCACTGCTTTTCAATGTCTTGGTTCGGGGTGTCCTATAATATCCCGCAATTCCAATTTTGCCGAATATTTTGATAAAGAAGTAATGAAATTTTCAAATACGGATGAATTAAAACAACAATTGGTTTCAGTGTTTGAAGAGAAAGAAGAATATAAAAAAACTTTAGAATCTGCAAAACTATATGTGACTAAAAATTCCTATAAGGAGATAGGAAGAATGTTTATAGACCTTTTTAAGAGTCTTTAAATTGATAAGAAGCCCTATTTGCTATTGCTCAAGGGATTATCAGGAAAAGCTATGAATAATATTTTAAAAAGATATAAGGGAAATCCGATTTTAGAACCCATATTTGAAAATTCGTGGGAAGCTCGTATGGTATATAATTGTGCGGCATTATATGAAGGTGGTAAAGTTCATCTTGTGTATAGAGCAAGAGGCGTGGATGGCGGGGTATCAAGATTGGGATATGCTTCAAGCAAAGACGGTTTACATATTGATGAGAGATTACCGGAGCCAATTTTTACCGGTAATTCTTCAAGTGATTTTGAATGTTTTGGATGCGAAGACCCGAGATTAACAAGGATAGAAGATAGAATATATATGTGTTATACAGCTTTTGGACAAGTTCCGGGTATTAGCAGACGGGTAAATTCAATACAATTGGGCATGACTTCTATTTCTTTGCGTGACTTTTTGAACAAAAGATGGAACTGGGAAAAACCGTGGTACCCATTTTTTAGAGTAGACAATAAAGATGCTTTTTTATTTCCTGAACGTATTAAAGGGAAATATGTTTTATACCATAGGATACCGCCTCATATGTGGATAAGTTATTCAAATGATTTAAAAAACTGGGATGAAGCGAAAATACTAATGAAAATTCGTTCCGGGTGGGAAAACTTTAAAATAGGTGGGGGAGCGCCGCCTATTAAAACTAAAAAAGGCTGGCTTATTGTATATCATGGAGTAAATGAAAAATTTCATTATCAATTGGGGCTTGCGATGGCTTCATTAGACGACCCGTCTAAAATTATATATAGATACGAGAAGCCATTTTTGAGCCCTACGGAAAGTTATGAGAAAGAGGGATTAGTTCCTAATGTAGTTTTTACTTGTGGTGCGGTGGTAATAAAGGATACTCTTTTTGTTTATTATGGTGGTGCGGATAGTGTTATTTGTGTTGCAACTGCAAATATGAAAGAGCTATTGAATAAAATAAAAATATAGTTATACTGAAACACTCTGCCTTAGATGGGATTAAAGCCTAACAGCAGGGAGAAAAATTTATTGATTTATAATATCCTGATAAATGCAAGGTGACTGAAAGTTCCGTAACATAACAGGATAACAAGTTCTAAAAAAAGATAAGAGCTTATAAAGAGGGGAGAGGATTATGATAATATTATTTCTCATTATGGCACAGCAATGGACGAGCTTTTTAAATCCACAACCGATATATAATATTGCTTCAAATGGTGAAAACATATGGGCGGCTACTAATGGAGGAATATTAGGTTACAAAAAATCAACAACAGATAGTTTTCAACAGATTACAAATACAAGTGGCTTGCCAAACAATCAGATAGTAGATGTTGCTATTGACAGATATGGTAATATGTGGTTTTTATGTGCGAATAGAGTTGTTACCAACGGAGGAATAATTATTATGTCTTCCGATATGAGTAAAAAGAGACTTTTTACATATATGGAGGGATTGCCAAGTTATAATTTTTCATCAATTTGTATAGATGGTGATTCAGTATGGGTGGGGACAGAAGATAATACTAAGATATGGCTTTATGATATGAAAGGCGATCCATTCAATGCGAGCCAGCAGGGTATTTTACTGAAAAATCTTTATCCGAGTAATGAAGTTAAAGAGATAAAGATATTTGAAGATATAGTATGGTTCGGGACAAATAGTGGAATTGGCGTATCAAACAAATCTCTTGATAGTTTTATAGTTTGTAACACTGATAATGGATTACCTAACGATACTGTATATGCTATTGAAAAATGGAACAACTATATGTGGGCCGGCACTAAGAAGGGAATAGCAAGAATACTTGTTGATAGTATAAGATTTGGAGATAGCGTATTATGGGATATTGTAGATACTAATTTTAAAGTAAATGACTTTTGTGCCGTAGATACGGCGTTATGGATGGCATGTTCGCAAGGAACTTATAGATGTGAATTAGTCGGAGACACTTCTTGCAATTGGGTACAAATTGCAGGTTATGACTCAAGGGCGTTATTATTTGACAATACATTATGGATTGGAACTGCGTGGAATGGAATTGTAAAATATGCAAATCCTATTCAAGAATACAAACCGGAAGGGCCTGCTTCTAATTATTTTCTTAATATGGCAATGGATTTAGATGGCAGCATCTGGTCAAGTCACTGGGGAGCCCCCGAATGGGAACATAATAAAGTCAGCAAGTTATATAAAGATGGGGATGATTGGAAATGGAAAGTATATTCTTTTGACGTTCCATCCGTTACGAATATTCTGGTGGACAAGAATAACAATAAATGGATAACAATGGCAGACTGGAGGAATCAACCGGTATGTGCCGTAGCAAGAATATTTCCAAACGATTCAATAATTTACATAACAATAGATGCACCCGGAGGGGCGAATTTTGTTACCGGTTCTTGTTTAGATAATAATGGAGATTTATGGATTGCAAGTACGGATGGGTATATTCGTAGGATTAGAGCCAGCACGAATCAGGTAGATACTGCATTTTCGGATCCTAATGGCTATACAACATGGGTATGTCCAATGATGAGAGATGCCGATGGAAATTTATGGTTAGGCAGTATAAGGCCTCAATGTTTAGCGATACTGAAAAAAGACGGGACGATGCAGAAAGAATTAATAAACGAGGAATTTTATTTTTTTAATAAAGAAAAGCCGGGTGAAGTATGGGTAGGTTCTACCAGTGGTGTGCATCAGTTTAAGAATCTTCAAAATATTAATTCTAATTCTTACACTATAAGTCAACTTGGTGGAGTTCCCCGTGATATGATAATAGATTCTACAAATATATGGTTTGCGATATCTAAATCTACAGAAACAGACATTGGTGGAATAAGAAAACTCTCAAGTACTGGGGGTTTTACAACATATACAACTCAGAATGGTTTGGTAAACGACCTTGCAAAAGGTATAGAACTTGACCGTATAAATAAAGTTTTATGGGTTGGGACAGACAATGGGTTATCAAGATTTGTTGAATCATCTACAACGCTTATTGATACTTCAAATGCGTCTGAAATTATAGTATGTCCGAATCCATTTATGGTATCCAAACATAAAGAAGTAGTATTTTATATAGACTCTGCAGGGATTTCAGGTGGAGAGGTTAGAGTATATACTTTATCCGGGAAATTACTGAAAAAAATAGAGCATATTAATTCTTCTAAAGTTATATGGGATGGTAAAGATATGATGGGGAGTAAAGTTTCCTCAGGAGTATATTTAGTCAGCGCTTTTAATAATACAGCAAAGAAGAAATATCTTACGAAATTTGCAATTATTAAGTAAACTAGCAGAGTTGGATAATCCGCCTGATTCGGTGCCAATTGATTCCTAAGAAACAGGCAGCGAATTTATTATTTCTTTTAGTTTTGGAAATTCAGTGGTTTCGGAAAGTGCCTTTTTCAGGTAGTTAACCCCGGGTGGGATATATTGAAGGAATGAAGTTTTACCTTTTACAAGAGAGAGGAAAGCAAATGCGCCGAGCGCCTGCATATTTCGTTGAAGCCCTGTGTAAATAAAAATTTGTTTAAATTGTTCTTTGTTGATATTTACTTTCCATATATCTATCAGGGAATTAATGTAATAATTTATAAGTTCTTCTCTTATGGTATCTTCCAATACTATGTAAGGGTCTTTCAGTAAGGAGGCTATATCATAAGCAAGCAAGCCCTGTCTTGCTCCCTGAAAGTCTACAATATATACCCTATTTTGTTTCAAGAAGATATTTTTAGATTGAAAGTCTCTATGCATAAAATAAAATGGTTCATTTACAAGGCGCATTGCCAGATTATGGAATTCTGTCTGTAAAAGTTGGTTGTTTTCGATATTGTTTATTCCGCCTGAGGCAGATTCCATCACCGCCGCAGCGGGATGTTCCATTTTACAATACTTTCCAAGAAAATATTGAGTAAAATATTGAGTTTCCCATCTAAAAGTATTGTAATCAAACTTACGGGTAATTATAGGGGCGCAGTGTGAACTTTTTTCTAATCCCATTATTTGCATATTCAGAAGCGTGTCAATGACCTGTTTATAAGTTTCCAGAACGGGATAATTATATTTTTTTATAGCAAGTTCAAGACTTAAGTCGCCTATATCTTCTGCGAGCAGAAAATGTTCTTTTTTATCAGAGTAATAAATTTCAGGAACTGCTGTTTTTGTTTTTTTAAGGACAGATGCAATTGCAATATAATTTTCAAATTCCTGATCCCCGGGAGTATCGCCACCAAGACGGGGTGTTCCATCTATTAAAAGTATAATAGATTTCCCCCCGCTAAGACCACTAAGGGCTACGCCCAAAGGCTTTCTACTGTCTTCTTTCGCCGCCGTAGCGGGATGTTCCATAATCCTATAAAATTCCCGAGTCGAGCCCCCTTCTGTCAGTTGTTGTATGGCAAAGTTATCATGGAAACCAAGATTTCGAATAGCTTTTCTTATTATAGCGTTCATTTAGGAGTATTATTTACTACTCAAGCTGGAAGCTTGAGTTACTAAAGAATATTCTATTTTTATCTTTTGTATTATTAGCGATTGTAATATTATCCCATACAATACAATTTTCTAAAACCACATTATTTCCGATTGTGCAATTTTGTCCTATAGAAACAAAGCCATTTAATATGGTAGTTTTAGGTATATTAGAACCTTTTCCGATATGAATATTGGTAGAGGGTAGGGGAATAGATAGATTAATTCCGTTTAAAACTATAGATTTATGGGTTTCAAGGTAACTTTCCGGTGTTCCTATGTCTGACCAGAAATGATTTTGGGTAATATAGCCCTTTATAGCGTTAAGGTTGATTAATTTATTATAAGCAGGTATAATATCGGCAGGTCCCTTATTATCCGGCAAAAAATCAAGTATTTTGTTTGACATAATTGAAATTCCTGTAAATGCAAGAGATTTTGGATTATTTTGGTCATTAACGCTTAAAATGTTATTTGCGGATAAAGTTACTTTATTGAATGTTTTATAGTCGTGTAATATAAGTGTAATTATAGCGTTTTCTCTTTTATGGAATTCAATTGCGGGCTGAAGGTTTATATTGCTTAATATATCGCCATTATGGACTATAAATATGTCTTCGGAATGTAAAAATTCTTTTATATTTCCAATTCCGCCTGCGATACCAAGTATTTGAGATTCGTAGGAAAAATTAAAAGTCGCGTTGAATTTAGCGCTTGATAGTATATAATTCTTTATTTTATCTGCCAGATGGTGGGTATTTATACAAAACTCAGATATATTCAACGATTTTAGATGAAAAACAATGTTATCAATAATAGGTTGTCCAAATATAGGGAATAGGGGTTTGGGAAGGTAATTTGTTAGTGGCATTACCCTTTTCCCATAGCCTGCGCAAAGTATAACTGCCTTCATAGGGTGTATATTAATATTTTTATAAAGAAAGGCAAGAAATTTTATATTTTTCCAGTGGTTACAATTTTTTCGTCTTTTTTTTAGAGATTGAAACCACTGGAGGGACTATAGTAGAAAAGAATAAGAGCTTCTAAAAAAATAAATTATTTTTTATTAAAGTTTTTATAAAAGCATACGATAATGATTGTAGAATGGGAATAGATAAAATAAAAGGTATTATAGACGAGTCGAAGGTTTCGCCTTCAAAATCCAAGAATACGGATAAAGGCAAGGCTACGACTGATAGTAATAGTGTAGGTGGGGATATAAATGGTACCCAGAAGGTTATTTTTGAATCATTGGATATAAGGGAAGACAAGATTGCAGAAGTAAAAGAAAGAATTAATCAAAGTTTTTACGATAGAGATGATGTAAAGAAAGAAGCTGTTGAGAACTTGTTGAATATTTTCAATTCGTAGGATTCCTCGTAGTTGTAGTCCCGTTTAATTCATTATTTTTCTCAGGATAATTTATTTGCTCTAAAGGTTGCAAATATTGCAATTATTAGGAGTGCGGCGTTTGCGAACCACATTGCAATCCACGGTTGAACTACGCCTCTATCTCCCAAACTTTCTCCACCTACAAGGCATACGTAATAAAATATAAAGAATAGTAGCGGTAATCCGAAACCTACGCCAATGCCTCTTTTTTTCACTCTGATTGCTAAGGGGCAGCCTAACAGGATAAATATGAAAGAGGCAGCGGGTATCGAGTATTTTTTATGGTATTCTACCAGCATTGAGTATATTTTACCGCTTTTAATCTTAGTTGGCTTAGATTTTTGTAATTCTCTGTTTATATCTTTTTTTAGTGCTTTAGCGGAGAGTTCCCGTTCTCCCCGGAAGTCTTTTTGTATTCTAATTTCTTCGTTATCCATAGGGATATAAATTCGCTGTTCTTTAAAGCTTATTTTCCGGTAGCGTTTATCTTTAATCAATTCGTGAATCTCCCCATTATTTAGTACCAATATAACTTTGTTGCTATCGGTAATAAACTTACCATTTTGGGCAAAAATTTCTCGTTCAGTAGATTTTTCTAATAGTCTAACACGTTCAATTTGTCCTGATTTATAATTAACTGCTCCTACATTCAGGTAATATCCTTCAAAATCAGTAAATGTTACGAAAGGTTTTATCTGCAGACTTGGTTTTTTTTGTGCCAATTCAAGCATTATGTTTTTTAGTTTATGATTGGATTCAGGTAAAGTATGGTTATTAAACCATATCATAAATAGTGCAAGTCCTATGCCCATAATTAAAGGGAATGTATTAAGTTTTAACGGGTTAATTCCCGAGCTTCTTATTGCCGTGATTTCAAAATCCGAAGACAATCTGCCGAATGCCATACAAGAAGCTACCATTACGCTCATAGGGATAGTTAATGCGAAAATGGAAGGCATATATAAGAGTAATATATACAATACAGTTAAAAAGGGGACGCCTTTACCAATTACATCCCATATAAGGAGGAAGATTTGGTTCATAAGCAAGATGGACGTTAATGCTAATAATCCAATGAAGAATGGGGCGATATGTTCTTTTACTACATAAAGATTAAGAATCATAAACTATAGTTGTTTATCATTATAGGTAGATATGCAGTATGGAAAGTATAATTTCCATACTTTAGGTTACTTAATAAAAGCAACATCCATTATTTTTTACCGGAGAAATAAGGATGAGGCAATACCGGGAGTGTAACCGGTCTGGTTTCTTGATTAGTAATGTCTATTTCATCTACTATGATAGATGGAGTTATTACAGAGACAGGTAATTCTCGCATAAATTTATCTCTTATAATTAAGTTACAAACATTTTCTTCAGAGGATGCCCCGATAATATTTTTCAAGACTTTAGGTGTAATTTCCTTGAGTCTAATATTTCTTAGAGGTTCTGTATGTCCATCCGTATAGAGTTTATAAGCATATAAAGGTTCCGGCAACAAAGACTTTGATCCTTGTTCTTGAAAGGAAGATAAGAAAGAGAGCATCATTTCTTCTTTTTCCATAGTCATTGAACTTGTAAACCTAGATATTACAATTCCGTAATCAAGTTTTTTCTCTTTGCACAGATTAATGAGTTTTTCTTTTATTTTTTCCTGTTTATCCGTGCTTTCGACAAATAGATTAGCGCAACTCGCCTTAGTTTTATCTCCTGTAATAGCGCGTCCATGTCCATTAGATTTTGTTCCTTCTTTAGTTGGGGTGCGGCTTATTAATAAATTTTTTAACACTCCATCTTTTACAATTTCTACCCGTTGGGATTTAACACCTTCATCATCTATCGGGAAGCTCCCGATTAAGGGGATACTATTTTTTTCTGTAATAGTTGGGTCATCATATACAGAAAAAGAGGCCGGCAATATTGTTTGGTTGATTTTATCCGTTAAGAAACCGTTTTCTTCCGGCAAGAATTGAGCAAACATCTGGTTTTCATAAATAGGTGTTCTTGAGGTAGAAACGCCTTTTCCCAGGAGGTAGAAAAAGAATTCACCAACTGCCTGATCCGTGAATAAAACGGGTCCGCTATATTTAATTTCTTTTTGTATATCGGTTTCAAGGGACAAGTTTTTTGCCATTTCTTCCACACTTGCCGTGATGGTTTTAAAATCCGGTAGATTTTCAGGTGTGCGGCCATAAAATCCAATGAGGTCTTTTACCGGGTCACCATTTTTAGCTTGAGTTTTAGCAATAATTTCAAGGCTTGTAATAAGGTTCCCATTAGTATTTTTGCTACCTTCAGAATCAATAAAATACTGATTTTCCTGTCCTGTAGAAAAATTTATCCTCGATGTTTGAATTTTAGGGAATTTTTTGAAAACCTCGGACAATTCTTTTAAGTATTTTACCCATTCTTCTTCATTGACGGATAATTTCGTTTCTTGTCCTTCATAAACGGTAGGGGTTACTTTAGAAAAGTCATCAGGGATATCCGTAATTACCTGATTTTTCATTGCCGATTTTTTTTGAGCTAAAATATCTAATGCTTCTTTGTATTGTTCGTCTGTTCCCAACCATAAGCTATTTTGTAGCGCATCATAATTATCGTCCATAGGTCCTGTGCTATACCCACTCATACCACTAAACATTCCCATTCCTCTTTCGGAAATAAAGTTAGTATTATCTAATTTATAGTTTCCGACTCTCATAGTAATAATAAGGTTTCTAGCTTTATCATGAGTTGTGGAAATGAGTCCGCCGAAATCAGTTTTTATTGTTAACCAGTTTTGATCATGTACCAAGTATGCTACATAATAAGGAGCGGGGTTATCTTTCATTTTCAGTTTTCCCGTAGTTCTTTTGAGCTCGGCGTTCATTGCTTTAAATACTACACTTTTCTCAAACGTGTTTCCGTCGCCGCCTAAGCGGGATGTTCCAGATGTTCCATATATATTGGCGGTAGCAAGAAACATAATACATATAAGATATATTTTTTTTAGCATTTTTCCTCCTGTTAGTTTATTTTTTTTCTAAAGGAGCAGGTAGAATTGGTGGTTTTTCCTGTCCTTTCTCCTTTTTTTCAACTTCAATTTCAGAAACTAATATTGATGGAGAAACGCAAGATACAGGGACGCTCCCTGATTCTGCTCCACAATAGCCGTTAAAAACGGCATAGTCATCAGCTGTAGCTAAGATATTAGAGAAAGAAGCGAGAGGAGTTCCAACAATATCTACGCCTCTCACAATTTCGTCCGGTTTTCCATCTGCATAGACTCTCCATACTAAGAGAGGGATTACTTTAAAAGCCTGGACGAAACTTCTCTGTGTAATTGTAAATCCTCCGGAGATATCTTCAAAAACTAAGCCATAGGGTTTATTTTGTTTTTTACATTCCTGGATTAACATTTCTCTTAATTTAGCAAACGGGACAGTATTTTTTGATTCGACCATTAAATTTCCCTGTCTTGCGACAACTTTATATCCATGTTCTCGTCGTCCGTGACCATTAGAGCGGGAGAAGTTTTCAACAGGGGAACGAGACATCAGGAAATTTTTAAGTATTCCATTTTCGACAACGGGTACTTTTTCAGCAAGGATTCCTTCGTCATCATATAAGTAATATCCATTTAATTCTTCATTCCCAAATTTTTTCTGGGTAGGATTATCGTAAACGGAAATAAAATCAGGAAGTATTTTTTCGCCTACTTTTTTTGTAAAAGTTTGTCCTTCTTTTTCACTTTTTTGACGATGTCCTTCTATTCTATGACCAAATATTTCGTGAAAGAAGACAGCGCTTGCGTAATTTTTTAGAATTGCGGGACCTGTATAAGGTTCAACAATAGGCGCATCTCTGAGCGCTTTAAGGTTTTGAATAAGAGAATCAATTGTTTGGATAATTTTATTTTCGTCAGGGAGATCTTCTATTTTTTTAGAATAAAAAGGCTTATAAAGGTAGAGTTTCATCCCATCGTTTGCCGTAGTTCCGACATAAACGCCTAACAGGTAAGAGACATTCCCATTTTTTATTTTGGTGCCTTCGCTGTTGACCAGATACTTATTTGTAGCGGTGGCATTTAAGGAAATACTTGAATAATAAATCCATGGGTATTTTTTAACATAAGAGGATGTTTTTCGTAAAAGTTCATATGATGAAGCCGGGACAGAATCTAATTTTGCGGTTTGTCCTGTAAACGCATAAGGCTTAGCAGAAGAAAAATCAGGAGATGTATCCGTTTCGGTAACTTTTACTGTTTTTTCAGAAGTTACTTTTATAAATTGTTCCTGTGCTTTTTTGAAATTTTTATCGGTTTCAGTCCATAATGATGCCCGAAGAGATGTTGGGTCATCTTCAATTGTAACGGATTTTTCCGATGGCATCAAAGATGCGAACGAAAACATATTATCTCCACGAAGTTCGTGAGTATTGTCTAATTTTGAAGAACCTACCCGCGTATCTACGGTAAGATAACGATTATTATTTTTTGAATCGTCTTCAATCGCGCCATAGGAAGCGGTTATTCTAATAGTATTTAAGTCTGTAATTGTATATTGTAAAAAATATATAGCAGGCTTATTTACCGATTTCAAAACCTTAAAAGAACGATTTAACTCTGTTTCCATTGTAGAGAGCACAATGTCTTTTTGAGTCTGAGCAAAGCCCTTAAAGGGTAACATAAGCAGGAAAGTAGAAAGACAGAGTGCAATTACTCTGCATTGCAAGAATTTGAACATTCTATACCTCCTTGTAAAAATAAGTTTCAAATTTTTTTGTTATTTTGAAGATATTTTAGTAGTTATAGTTAGATTGACGTTTATTGGGGCTTTTACAATATTGCCGGTGGATTCATTTTTGATTTCCTGTTCACCTTCCAATGAAGTTGATATTTTTGATTCTACGAGTTTGCCTTCCTTTATTGCAAACCAAGTATATCCATTGGAAACACCTTTCAGGCTCAATTTTCCTTTTAGATGTATTCCCTTTTGAACCATATCGATAGGAGTAGTTGTATTTATTTCTTCTTTAACGGATATTTTGGCGCAATCAAATCCTTGTTTCTTTTCGAAATTCATTAGTGTATATGTTGTTTTTTCTCCTTCAGACTCTTTTGTCCAAGTGTCATTGATTTTAACTTCTTTTTGGGGGAAAAAACCAAATTGCGAGCTAAATTGTTCTTTTGTATCATTGGCAGGAAAAGACTTAAAAGTAGTATTTGAGAACAAATCTTCCATACCCTCTACTTTGGATGTTTTCCCATTTCTGTCGATACTAAGCGTAATTTTTTTACCTGTGAATTCATCCATTTCTTTATATGTATGCATCCCATCTATACCTCCGGAGGTAGCCATTTTATCGAAAATAACATCAATTTTTGTAACTTCCCCGGTATCCGTAACAATGTATAAATTTTTGGATTCCATAGTCATATCAAAGGGGAATGACATCCCGCCTCCCAAGTTTATGGGCATATCCATATACGTTTCCTGGTTATAATATGTAGTGTCTCCAAGTATAAACTTAGCTTTAAGGAACACGCTTGCCGATTTCGAGTATGAAGATTTTGTTGTTCCGATATTTCCCTTAGAGGCACATCCCATAAAAAACAAAAGAATAAATGCAACCACAAAGTTTTTCATTTTATCTCCATTTTTAAGTAAATTTTCTATAGCTATGGATTAGACATCCAGATTTTGCACATATTTTGCGTTTTGTTCAATGAAATTACGGCGAGGTTCAACCTTATCTCCCATTAGAACAGTAAACATTCTTTCTGCTTCCACAGAGTCTTCCAATGTAACTTGTTTTAAGGTTCTTGTGGTTGGGTCCATAGTTGTGGAAAATAGCTCTTCCGGGTTCATTTCACCTAATCCTTTATATCTCTGGACATCAGGTTTTGGGTCTTTCCCGGCTATTAAAGCGTTTAGTTCTTCATCCGTATAGATATAATGACTTTTGCTCTTAATTTTTACTCGGTAAAGAGGAGGCTGGGCGATATAGATATGACCTTTTTCTATGAGGTCTTTTGCGTGTCTATAGAATAGGGTAAGCAATAGTGTTCTTATGTGTAATCCATCAACGTCTGCATCGGTCATTATTATCACTTTATAATATCGTAATTCTTTCTTTTCATCGCTGAGACCCAATGCTTTCATTATTGCTTTTATTTCTTCAGATTCCCAGATTTTATCTTCGCTTGCTTTTTCTACATTCAATATTTTACCTTTTATCGGGAGTATTGCCTGAAATTTTCTATCTCTACCTTGTTTTGCGGAACCGCCTGCGGAATCTCCTTCTACGATATAAATTTCCGTAAGTTCGGGATTACTTTCCGAGCAATCTGCAAGTTTTCCGGGTAAAGGTGATTGGTCGAATATATTCTTTTTACGACTGAGGTCTCTTGCCTGTTGGGCAGCGAGTCTTGTTTTTGCCGTACTTAAGATTTTATTGATAATACCTTCAGCGATTTTTGGGTTTTCCTCAAAGTATATTGCCAGATAGCCATTTGTTATAGATTCGACAGTTCCTTTAATATCGGAATTTCCAAGTTTGGTTTTTGTTTGTCCTTCAAACTGCGGGTCTCTTACTTTTACGGATATGACTGCCGTAATGCCTTCTCGTGTATCCTCTCCAGCAACTTCAATGTTTTTGGATAGATTGTGTTCTTTTATGTAATTGGTTATTACTCTTGTGAGTCCTGCTTTAAATCCGATAAGATGCGTCCCGCCTTCTTTTGTATTAATGTTATTTGCGTAGCTGAACATATTTTCGGTATAAGACGTGGTGTATTGGAAACAGACTTCAGTGTCTATTCCTTCTTTTTCCAGTTGAAAATAAATAGGAGAGTGCAAAGTTTCTTTATCCTGGGTAACGAAAGTAATGAATTCAACTATACCGCCTTTGTAAAAGAATTCCTGAAATTTGTCTATTCTTGCATCAGTAAGAGTTAAGGTAACTCCTTTATTTAAGAAAGCCAATTCGCGAAGTCTTTCTGCGAGTATATCATAGCTAAATTTTACCAGGGAGAAGATTTCTTTATCCGGCATAAAATGAATTTCCGTTCCGTTCATAAGATCAGCATTTTCTTCTATAATAGTTAATTTTGTGACGGGTTTCCCTTTTTCATATCTCTGGTGGTACATTTTATTTTCGCGCACTACTTTTACTTCAAGCCATTCCGACAGAGCATTTACTACGGAAAGTCCGACTCCGTGTAATCCGCCTGAAACTTTATATGCTTTGTGGTCAAATTTCCCGCCGGCGTGAAGGATAGTCATTACAACTTCCAGCGCCGATTTCTTTTCTTCGGGATGTTCATCAACGGGTATTCCCCTACCGTTATCTTTAACCGTAATGCTTTCATCTTTACTTATAGTAACTTCTATTCTATTACACTCTCCTACAATAGCTTCATCTATGGAATTATCGGTTATTTCAAAAACGAGGTGATGAAGGCCGTATTTTTCAGTATCACCTATATACATTGAAGGGCGATGTCTTACCGCCTCAATATCCTGTAACACTTTTATTTCATCTGCGGAATAACCCTTATTAGATTTTTGCATCTTTTCTCCTCTTTATTCTATCTATCTTTGATTGTTGTTTTGAAGAAATTTAATACCTCTTAATTTACTTGTTTCCAGATGTTCATTGATTTTAAGCAGGATTTGGGATTTCAAGAATTCCAGTTCCTGCAGCCATATTGAATCATCTACCATTACGAACAGAATGCCAAATTTTATCCATCCGGGAGTAGTATGAGTAGCAATAGTTTTTCCCACGATTTGATTCCATATTAACAGTGATTTATGTTGTTCTATGCCTGTTTTTATTCCGAGTGAAGTAAGGAGTTGAGGTAATATTATTCCTACTTTTTCTACAGTTTTCGATTTTTTTGTCATAA
This sequence comes from bacterium, assembly GCA_028716385.1. Taxonomy (GTDB): domain Bacteria; phylum Hydrothermota; class UBA3073; order JACQXS01; family JAQTXJ01; genus JAQTXJ01. The sequence goes on from JAQUPX010000004.1 coordinate 299,259, forward strand.
TTAAGGTAATTTAATATTTTTTTCTTTTGCCGTGAGTATTGCTTTTTCGTATCCTGCATCTAAATGTCTCATCACGCCTATTCCCGGGTCATTAGTAAGCACGCGGTCAAGGCGTTCTTCCATTTCTTTTGTTCCGTCTGCTACGGTTACCTGTCCTGCGTGGATTGAGTTACCGATACCTACGCCGCCGCCGTGGTGAACGGACACCCATGTTGCGCCGGAAGCAGTGTTTAGAAGGGCATTTAATATAGGCCAATCCGCTATTGCATCGGAGCCATCTTTCATACCTTCGGTTTCACGAGCAGGTGAGGCAACTGAGCCCGTATCGAGATGGTCTCTGCCTATAACTATAGGAGCGGAGATTTTGCCGGTTTTCACCAGATTATTTATTACTTTTCCGAATCTTGCGCGTTCTCCGTAACCTAGCCAGCATATTCTTGCGGGCAGTCCCTGAAATTGAATTTTTTCTCTTGCCAGTTTAATCCAGCGTTTCAGTGTTTCGTCCTCGGGAAATTCTTTAAGAACGGCTTCATCCGTAGCGTAAATATCTTTCGGGTCTCCTGATAATGCTGCCCATCTGAAGGGACCTTTTCCTTCGCAGAAGAGAGGGCGAATGTATTCCTGAACGAATCCCGGAATCTTAAAAGCATCTTTAAAACCTGCTTTTTGTGCCTGTCCTCTTATGTTATTGCCGTAATCAAAAACTATGGCTCCCTGTTTTTGCATTTCAAGCATTGCGGAAAGATGTTTAACAATAGACTCAAAGGAAAGTTTTATGTATTCTTCGGGATTATTTTTTCTGAGTTCCAGAGCTTTTTCGAGAGGCATTCCCGAAGGGACATATCCGTTTAATTCGTCATGAGCGGAAGTCTGGTCAGTAACTATATCCGGAATAATCCCGCGTTTTAGAAGTTCGGGATGAATTTCGGCTGCATTCCCGACGAGTCCTATAGATTTTGGTGTTTTAGTTTTGCGGGCATCATCTACGAGTTTTAATGCATCATCCAGATTATAAGATATTACGTCACAAAATCCCTGTTTAATTCTGCGTTCAATTTTATTTTTATCAACTTCAACATCAAGTATAACTGCAGAGTTCATAGTTGCTGCGAGAGGTTGTGCTCCGCTCATACCGCCCATACCTGCAGTGAGTATGAATTTTCCGGCGAGCGAGTTCGAAAAGTATTTTTTTGCGCAGGCGGCAAAGGTTTCGTAGGTGCCCTGGAGTATTCCTTGAGTTCCTATATAAATCCAGCTGCCGGCAGTCATTTGCCCGTACATTGTCAACCCCATAGCTTCAAGGCGATTGAATTCGCTCCATGTTGCCCATTTTGGGACAAGCAGGGAATTTGCGATGAGAACTCGTGGGGCGTGTTCGAAAGTTTTAAATATTCCCACGGGTTTACCGGACTGGACTAATAAAGTCTCGTCATTTTTAAGGTTTTGCAGTGCATTTACAATTTTATCAAAACATTCCCAATTTCTTGCGGCTTTGCCTGTGCCGCCGTAAACTATGAGTTGTTCGGGCATTTCGGCAACGTCTTTATCCAGATTATTCATCAGCATACGCATAGCTGCTTCGGTTGCCCATGATTTACAACTTATATTTACGCCTGTTGGCGATTTTACGTCTCTCATTTTTAAGAAGCTCTTTCCGCTCCGCCTCAGGCGGACGGATTAGAGATTCGTATCCAGCTCCGCTGGAAATTTATTCATTAAAAAAGTTACTGCAATTGTTTTTGTATTCGGCTCTGGATATCTATGTTTATAGTATCTGCAAGTGCTCCGCCTATCCAGTTAAATTCGTCTTCTCCGAGACCTGCTTTAGTATAAGCGCTAAGTTCTGCACGGCGCCATTGGTCTTGTAGACGGGTCCATGATTTAGTAACTTCCGGATTTTTTTCACAGTAAGTTGAGTCGGAAAGTTCAGATAAATCGTTTGAGAGTTTCCATCTTTTTATAAATTTTTGGAGAGATGTTTCCTGTTTCTTTATAGCTTCCATAAGAAATTTAGAAGCCTGGACATAAGAGTCTGCCTTATCCTGGGTAATTTTATTGTCCACCGGTGGCGTGAATTCCTTTTTAGGCGGGGTATTATTATTTCCACAACCTATGATAACCAAAACAGCAATGCCTGCAAGCAAGCGTTTCATTCTAACCTCCCTTTTTTAATGACATATCTAGTCCCAGAATATGCGATAACCCAAGTTCGGAATGGGTTCTTGCATAATAGGACACATTAAAGTTTTTATAATTTAATTTTATTCCTCCCGTAAAAGAGTCAGGATTATTTTTTACTCCTAACGCTATAGACAGGGCGTTTGAGATTTTAATTTCATTCATAAATCTTACTTCGTTAGAGAAATTTCCTACAGTATATAACTGGATAGAAGTTTTTAGTTCATTGGTGGGGGAGAGGAGTATTTCATAAGTATTTGTTTGGGGAATTTCTTCAATGGAATTAAAGTTTTGAATAGTAAAGTTACAGCTAACGGAGCTTGTGAATTTTGCATTTATAGCGGCTCCTATGCCGATGTAGAGGTTTTGGGTGAAGTCGTCTACATACATTTTCATTCCCTGAACGGAGGCGCCTATTCGTAGCATTTTTATGTTATGCGCATATCCAACAACGAATTGATTTTCTTTATAAAGTTCATTTCCGAAATTAGATATTCCGAATCCAACTCCTGCCGGAAGATAGAATTCTGCTCTCATATAAGGCAGTATTCCAAAGTTATTCATCCAAAGACTATGAACAGAAGGTTGGAATGATGCGACCGGAGTCTCGAAAATACCTTCTCTCGCACAATCTATCGGTTCAAATGCCATTTCTAACATTAGAATTAAAATCATCGAGAATATTAAGTGTTATTCTAAATTTGTCAAGCCTTTAAGATAATTTAATGTTCACTTACTCCGGTAAAGTTCCAGTCTTTAATTTTGAGTGCCGGGACGACGCTACCGTTTAAGTATGGGACACCATAATTCATAGAACCCGGGATAGGAAGAGCTTTTGACAATTCTGTCACCTGAGATAACGCTTCTATTACGGATTGAGTGAACCTCAAATTTTTCAATGGTTTTGTAACTTTTCCGTTTTCTACAAGATAAGTTCCGTCTCTTGTCATACCTGTTAATGCGATCGTCATCGGGTCTATAATATTTGTATACCAGAATCTTGTAACCAAAATTGCTTTAGAAGATTTTGAAATCATTGATTCCAGAGTATTATTATCGCCTTTCATAAACAAATTAGAAGCCGCAGCGCCATAAGCACTGCTGCCGGTTGCGTGTCCTGTGGAAGTTTTTCCTTCTTTTTTAGCCGTTCTCAGGTCATATACCATATTTTTTACTACACCATTTTCAACCAGCATAACTTTTTGCACCGGTGTTCCTTCGCCGTCAAAGGGGAACGGGAAACCTTTTGTATCCAATCCATCGTCCCATATAGTTATGTTATCTCCCATCAATTTCTGTCCTAATTTACCGGAGAACGGGCTTCTGCCTTCCTGATAACTCAACGCATTAAACCCGAGCCAGGAAAGGAATTCAAGGATTTCCACTACTGCCAGAGGTTCAAGAATTACTTCATATTTACCGGGTTCGATTTTAACGGGATTTTGTGATAATACTGCTTTATTTACTGCGATTTCTGCTACATCTTTATAATTTATTTGTCTTACGTCTCTGCTACCTGCGGCGGCGTAGCCTGTTCCGGATTTCCCTATAATTGTCGTGGATAGGGTTGCGGAAGTTGCTTTATTGTAGACGAACAAGCCATTAGAGTTTGCTTTACAACCTTCCATTGTGCCGCTAACGAAACTGCCGTACGCCTGAAAATCTTTTCCTTCTGCGGTTGCTCTATCAATAATAGTTTTGCATCCTTTAGCTCTTTCTTCGGGAGTAAATTTTTGTGTTTCGGGGATAAAAGTGTTTACTTCTGCTATAGGTGATTGATTGGCAAAACCGGGCCATTCGGGGTTTGGAGGACAGAGTTTGGATATTTCATTAGCTTTGTCTATTGTTTCGTTAATTTTATCCAGAGAGTTAGTATTTGTTTTTCCAATTTTCTTATTATTTACGCATTGTACGCTTATGCTTATATTTTCTTCACTTACATTCTGATGAATATAGGATGTAGCGAATCTTGTCAAGCCCGAATCCCATGCCCATATATCAATCTGGGTAGCTTCTGCAGGTGAGTGTTCCAATGCTTTTTTTGCAAATTCTTTTAATTTGTTTTCTCCTAACATATAACCCCCTTTATCACCACCGCCAAGGCGGGGTGTCGCTGACGCGCCAAATCCAAAAATTATTTCATTAAAACTAACTTCTTCGTTTCTTTATAACTGCCAGCTGCGAATTTGGCAAAGTATATACCGGCAGGATAGTCTTTTGATTTCAAGTCTACTTTATAATAACCCGGCACTTTTTCTCCATCTACTAATGCCTTTACGCATCTACCTGTTAAGTCATAAAGTCTCAAAGACACTTTACTTGTTGCAGGTATCTGATACATAAGAGTTGTATGATTTGTGAATGGATTTGGATTAGGGCTTGAGAGAGCAAAAACTTTAGGAATAGAATTTTCTTCTACTCCCACAAAACAAGAAGCTTCGGAAGAATAGCTACTTTCATTAAAGTTATTGTCCAAAATTGTATAAACATAATAAGAAATTTTACCGAGAGGCATAGTCGTGTCATTATATGCTGTGTCAGTAATTACCGTTGAGTTTATAAGTTCGTAATTGCCGCCCGATAACGTATCCCTGTAAATATTATAACCAAGTAAATTTGCGATAGATGAATGATGCCAGGAGAGTTTCACACCGCTAACTATATTTCCGGCAATAAGCTCTCTTGATGCGCTTCCTGCGGTATAAACCCTGAAAGTATGACGGGTATCAATAGGAATTACAAAGGCGCTATCGCAAGCTCCGGCAACTTGTATTCTATAAGTAGAATCTACCACCATTTCATTGATAGAATAATTACCGTTCCAGTGCATTAAATCAGCCCATTTCCCGCTAACTTCGTATTGAGTTAAGTTTGTATCTATACCAAAAGTGACTACCGGGGCAACAGTCGTATCCATTGGTTTACTGAAAGTGAGGTGGGTATATAAAGTTTCTATGCCTGCCGGCTCAGGATAGATTTGTACGCTGTCAAGATATGGCGGCGCGGCTCTATCCGGGGATGTCAACAGAGTGGTATAAGTTACAAGCCCGATGTTCATTGGGTCATCATTCATATCCCAGATATGTTCGTCAATGGTGTCGGTATTTGTCGTTCCCCACCAGTTACTGTCGGCAACCATAGAAACAGAAGACGTATTTTTGAAATCATAACCGGTATTCCAGAGTATATTGTTGTGATGTACTTCATTTATTTTTTCTCCTTTAATCCCTGGTCCCGAATTATTTATAATCGTATTGTATTTTATCTCTTTAGTCTCCCTGTAACCGGTCGAGGTTGTTACTTTTATCCCGCCGGAATCATTGCCTGCTATTACGTTTGAATCTACACAAATTATACTATTGTTGATGCTCCCTATGTTACATACGCCATAACTTTTATTATTTATTATTCTGCAGTTAGATATTATTCCACTTGCGCCGTTTATAAAGACAATACCGTTGCCAAGATTATTCTCTACCAGATTGTTACTTACTTTTGACAAAGAATCAAAACCACCCCATACCATAATGGCGCCACCGTCTACACTTCCTATATTATTGCCTATATAGTTATTACTGATATTATAAAATGTAAACTCGGGACCTCCGTTTCCGTTGCATTGCTCCTCGCTGCCGCTTTGATTACTCCCCCCGGAATTATTAATAATAGTATTTCCTGTTAGTTTAAGAGTATTTCCTGCCGTCATCCGCATACTTAGGTATATTCCGCCTCCTGATCCCGAAGATAGCCAGTCTCCTTCTGCCTTATTACTGTCTATGATATTTCCGGAAATAGTCAGCGTTAGAACATCTTGTCCCCCGATTCCACCGCCGTAAGCTTCCTGCGCTCCACCGATATGTTTTACTTTATTATTTATTATGGAATTATCCTTGATTACGCCTCCCGAATAAGACAGGGCAATTCCTCCGCCATAACTCGAAGATGAAATGGCGCTGTCTCTACGAAAATTATTCGCTATCAAACATTTATGAATAAACAGTGATGTTGAGTCGTAGTTTATTGCCGGTCCCGCATATTGTATGGAACAGTACTCCAGTATGCTTCCCGACAAATAATTTCCGGAACTATCATACAAAGCATCCGTCGCCGAATTGGTAAAACGAATCCCGTACCAGCTCCCCGGTTTCGGTATCGTATCGTTGGAGGTGAATTTAATTGTATCTGCAGAATCACCTTTTGCAATAAGTTCTCCGTCTATTCTTATCATTTTGCCCGACTTAACTCTTATTTCCGTTCCCGGTTCTATCGTGAGAGTAACTCCCGACTGTACTATTACGGGATTGGTAACTATATAAAGTTTATCTTTTGTCCATAACGTATTCGTGGTTATCATCCCGCTTACATTAAAAGTATTTTGAGTTCCTATGGAAAATTCTATCGTGTCCCGGTAAGCGCCGCTATTTGAAGTTATCTCTAACCTGAATAAAGCATTATGTTGAGGGCATCCGCCTGAAAGAGAAAATGTAAACACGTCTCCGGAATTTGCTTTTTTTTCACGAGCAAGTATGGTACCAAAACCGGCAGTAGAATCCGTAACTGTAATATCCGCATCATCCGTATGTAATATTGCTGATACGCTGGTTGCATCCATTCCATTATCTTGAAGCGTAATTACCAAATTCACTGTTTCGCCTGCATCCGGGACACCGTCATTATCCCCGGCCGGGTCTTTTATGGTATCTCCAAACATTGCAAGTATGGGTAATAAATTTCCGGTAAGTGCGAGGCGCGCATTAAGTCTACCGTTTCCTATTTTTCCTGCATAAGTTGGATTTAAGGTGTCTATAGATTCGGTATTGTTTACAATCATATTCATTATTGCACCCGTAGAAAATCCCGGTTTATGAGCTGCAATTAATGCTGCAACTCCGGATACAAACGGAGCCGCCTGTGAAGTTCCGGTAAATCTTGCATAATCATTCAATCTTGTATTGTATATTCCAACTCCGGGTGCCGACAAATCAACCCAGGAGCCGTAATTTGAGCCATCCCATTTTATGTCTAAAGAATCCGTTGCTGCGACTGCAATAACTGTTGATAAACAAGCAGGATAAAATAATTGTTCTTTATTATCGTTCCCGGCAGCTGCCACAGGGACTGATGTGGCATAAGCATTTATGAGCGCATTTTCCAAAAGGACGGAAGAAGCATATCCGCCCAGACTCATATTTATTACTTTTGCATTATTGGCAGCCGCGTATACTATACCCAGTGCAATATTTGAGTAAAGTCCGGTACCATTATTGTTAAGCACTTTAACAGCCATAACTTTTGATTTCCAGCTAACACCGGCAACTCCGGCACTATTGTTTGTTACTGCGCCTGCAATACCTGCACAATGAGTTCCGTGGCCTGCATCATCATTCGGGTTATTATTATTGCTTACAAAATTCCAGCCATACACATCATCAATAAAACTATTGCCATCGTCATCTATACTATTATTGGGTATTTCATCTTTATTTACCCATAAATTATTTACAATGTCGGGATGAGCGGTATCAATTCCCGTATCAAGTATTCCGATAACAACTGAAGAGTCGCCGGTGGTCGTATCCCATGCGGCTTCTGCCTGAATTTTCGTTAAACCCCATTGTTCACCAAAATATGTGTCGTTTGGAGTTGCGCAGCTATGGGCAATATAATCAGGTTCGGCGTATACAACGCCGGGCATATTGGAATAATCTTTAACAGCTTTAAGAACATCCGCATTTTCATCAAGAGTTAACTTATAAATATTTGCAAGGCTTGGAACTTTTACGGTTTTTCCTTGTATGATAACTTCCCGGATAGATTTAACGGGTTTATAGTTTTTGAAAAGTTCATTTGCTTCCTTAATACCATATTTAGAAGCTAACTTGTCTATTGATTCAATTCCTGTTGTAAAGGAACCTTTTTCGGCGAAGGGTTTAACTTCGGGAGCGAATTTAACAATTAAAGTTCCTTTTGCGAAGTCCTGTGCGTTTAGGATAAAGCTACTTGCAAGCAAGATGCTTGCAGATACCAACTTGAAAAATTTTTTCATTGTGTTTCTCCCTGTAGGGGTATTCCCTACAACAATCTACTTCATTAAAACTAATTTCTTTGTTTTGTTATACCCACCCGCCTTGAATTTTGCAAAGTAAATTCCGGCAGGATAATCTTTTGATTTTAAGTCTATTTTGTAATAACCCGGTATTTTTGTTTCGTCAACTAATGTTTTTATACATCTACCGGTTAAGTCAAAAAGCCGTAAAGATACGTTACTTTTCACCGGGAGTTGGTACATAAGAGTGGAGTGATTAGTAAACGGGTTTGGATTGGGGTTTGAGAGCGCAAAGACTTTAGGAACAGAATTTTCTTCTACTCCAACAAAGCAAGAAGCCTCTGATGAATAGCTACTTTCCTTGAAATTATTATCAAGGATAGTATAAACATAATAGGAAGTTTTGCCGAGAGGCATAGTTGTATCTACGTAATTTGTATCTGTAATTACTTTTGAGTTTACAAGTAGATATTGCCCGCCTGAGACTGTATCCCTGTAAACATTATATCCAAGCAAATTTGTAATAGATGGATGATGCCAGGAAAGTTTTACGCCGGCAGCTACATTGTCGGCAACAAGTGCTTTTGAAACACTACCTGCCGTATAGACTCTAAAGGTTCTGCGATTATCAACAGGAATGGGGAATAGGAATGAATCATCATAGGCATCGCTTACTCGTATTTTATAAATACTATCGGGCACCATTTCATTTATAAAATAATAGCCATTCCAGTGCATTGAATCTGCCCATATTCCGGCAAACGTATACCGGGTTAAATTAGTGTCAATACTAAAAGAAACTGCCGGAGCAATAGACGTATTCATCGGCTTGCTAAAAGTAAGATATACTTTCAGTGTTTCCACGCTCACAACGTCAAAATTAACTCGTACGCTATCCAGATATGGCGGTGCAGAACGAGATGGATGGGTAAAATAAGGGGTATAATTTACCATTCCATAACTCTCATCATCAAGGCTGTCGTATATCAAACTGTCAATTTTTAATGTATTCGTCGTTCCCCACCAGTTGGAATCCGCCGGGATACTATTCGTACCATTGTTATACATTGCATAACCGGTAGTAAGAATATTATTATTATGAATACTTCCGCCGCAGGAGCCGGAAGCATATATTGTGGAATGAGTAGTATCAATTATGGTGTTGTAACTTATTGTGGGCGAAGCTCCATAATTCCAGATAGTTCCGCCATTTCCGGTAAAATTATAGGCAAAGATATTGTGGCTTATTATTGGTGTCCCTTGAACAGCAATACCGCCGCAATTATTGGAGATTGTATTGTAAGTTATTATGGCTGAACCCATAGTCGAGACGGCACCGGCATTGTAGGATATCTTGTTGTAACTTATCACAGCCGAACCCCCGCCAAATAAAGCGGAACCGGAATTATGGGAAACCGTATTGTAAATTATTACGGGTGAATTACCGGCAGTGATACCCCCGCCATGGGTATAAGAGACCGTGTTGTAACTTATCAAAGCCGGACCACTAATGGCTAAACCAGTCATTTCATTATGGGTAATCATATTATGGGTTATTATGGCGTCACAAGTATCTACAGTATTAATTCCCGGGCCTGCATTATATGATATCGTGCTATATCCTACATAAAGAGAATCGCCTTCGCAGCTTATTGCCGATGTCTGTCCCGAGTACTCAATCCTGCAATATTTGAAATTTCCTTTTGACAGAGGTTTGAGCCATAAATAGCCCCACCTCTTAGTAGTATCGGGGCTGTTTCTTGTAAATATAATTGAATCCGTTGAAGTGCCGACGGCATTCAGAATTCCTTGTATTACTATTGTTTTAGCCGAATCGAGTCTAACTTCTGTACCGGGTTCTATGGTTAGCGTTATTCCGGAATTGACTGTAATTTTGCCTGTAACTACATAAGTTCCTCGTTTCCATATTGTATTTATTGATATTGCTCCGGTTACATTTTTTGTGTTGGAAGTTCCAAGAGAGAGCTCAACAGTATCCTGATAAGCGCTATCATTTGCAGTTAAATATAACTTAAATAAAACATTATGCTGGGGACAGGTATCAGAGACTGAAAATTTGAACATCTGTACGGAGTTTGAAACTTTTTCCCGTGCAAGTGCATTACCGAAATCGGCAGTAGAATCAAGGACAGTGATATCAATATCATCAGTATGTAAGGTTGCGGATACTCCATTTGCATCCATACCATTGTTCAGGAGCGTAACCACTAAATTCACTGTATCTCCGACAGATGGCACTATATTAGTACCCAGTAAATTTTTTGTGGTATCAGCTATAACTGCCAAATGGACTTTTAAATCTCCTGTAATCGCAAGGTATGCGTTCAGTCTGCCGCTTCCTAATTTACCCGTATAAGCCGGATTTAAGCTGTCTATTGATTCGGTATTACCTGTGAGCATATTCATAATTGCGCCGGGAGAGAATGTAGGGTTATGGCTTGCAACAAGTGCGGCAACGCCTGATACGAATGGTGCAGCACAGGAAGTCCCGGCAAGTCTCTTATAGTTACTATCCAATACGGTATTATAAATTGCAACACCGGGTGCCGATATGTCAACCCAGGAGCCGTAATTTGAGCCATCCCATTTTTTGTCATTGCTATCAGTAGCGGAAACTGCAAGCACCATCGGAAAACAAGCAGGATAAAAAGAATCGGATTTCGCATCATTTCCGGCAGCTGCTACCAGCACTGCTCCTTTTGCATAAGCATTTGTAAGAGCATCTTGCCATAAACTTGAAAAAGCATATCCGCCAAGACTCATATTTATAACTTTTGCGCCACTATCCGCAGCATAAGTGATACCTTGCGCAATCTTATCGTAAGAGCCACTACCATTATTATCCAATACTTTTACAGGCAAAAGCTTACATTTCCAGCATACCCCTGCCACTCCGATAGTATTGTTTGCAATTGCTCCAATTGTGCCTGCACAGTGAGTTCCGTGCCCGGCGGCATCATCGTAAATGTTGTTATTATTACCAATAAAATTCCAGCCGTGTTGCGCCCAGACGTTCCCTATAAGGTCGGGATGGAGGGTATCAATTCCCGTATCAAGTATTCCGATAATAACGGAGGAATCACCCGTAGTCGTGTCCCATGCGGCAGATGCATGAATTTTTGTTAACCCCCATTGTTCACCAAAATATGTGTCGTTTGGAGTGCTTTTGTGGAGTTTACGCAGGCTAAAGCCTGCGGCTACCGTCTTTCCTACTTGTTCACCAAAATATATGTCGTTTGGTGTAGCACAAGCGTGGGCAATATAATTAGGCTCGGCATATACAACACCGGGCATATTTCTGTAATCTTTAACTGCTTTTAGAACATCCGCATTTTCATCAAGAGTTAATTTATAAATATTTGCAAGGCTTGGAACTTTTACGGTTTTGCCTTGTATGATAACTTCCCGGATAGATTTAACGGGTTTATAGTTTTTGAAAAGTTCATTTGCTTCCCTAATACCATATTTAGAAGCTAATTTGTCTATTGATTCAATTCCTGTTGTAAAGGAACCTTTTTCGGCGAAGAGTTTAACTTCGGGAGCGAACTTAACAATTAAAGTTCCTTTTGCGAAGTCCTGGGCGTTTAGGATAAAGCTACTTGCAAGCAAGATGCCTGCAAATACATTTTTACTTACAAGCAAGATGCTTGCAGATACTTTATAAAATTTTTTTCCCATAATTTCTCCTGACTTAAGTTATTTTTCTAATAAAAATTCTTTAATATCGGTATAAATGGGTTTTTCACGGGTAAGTTCACTTTTTATAAGATATACGTTGTTTATTTCAAAAGAATCTGAAGTAAACGGGGGAAAATGGAGATTTGAGACAGGGGCTTTTACCCTGCCGATGGTTAGATGCGGGGATAAATCGCGAGTTTCAAATTCAAATCCGATATCAGCGAGTTGTTCATTAAGGGATATCATTAGTTTTATAATTTTTTCTCTGCCTTCTTTTAAGTCTATCCATAGGATTTTAGGGTATTGCAGGTTTGGAAAAGCGCCTGCACCTGCGAGTAAGATTTGAAAAGGTTTTGTATTATTAATGCAGGATTGGATAACAGTATTTATGGATTCTATTTGTTCTTGTTTAATTTCGCCGATAAATTTCAGTGTTAAGTGAATGTTTTCGGGTTCAACCCATTTAATTTCTTTTGTGAATTGAGATTTTAATTTGTTTTGGAAACAGAAGATATCTTTTTTAACGGGTTCGGGTATTTTTACGGCTATAAATGTGCGCATTTGTTCGATTTTGTAAGTATTTTCACTCCTTTATCCGTTACCAAAACAAGGTCTTCTATCCTTACACCGAGTTTCCCGGGTAAATATATGCCGGGTTCTACGCTAAATATCATTCCGGGTTTAGCGTAATCTTCGCTTTTTGGGGATGATTTCGGCGGTTCATGAACATCCAGGCCGATTCCGTGTCCGAGAGAATGTCCGAAATATTTACCGTAACCTGCTTTAGTTATTATGTTTCTTGCGATGGTATCAATTTTCTTTAATGAAACTCCCGGTTTTATGGCTTTGATAGCTGTTTCTTGCGCTTCTAAAACTATTTTGTAAACTTTTTCGGCGAGAGGATTTTTACCGATTATGAGTGTTCGTGTCATATCCGAGCAGTAGCGTTTATATATTGCGCCGCAATCGAAAACGACTGTGTCACCGGTTTTTATTTTTCTTGAACCTGCGATAGCGTGTGGAAGTGCGGCATTTGGACCGGAAGCTACGATAGTCTGGAAGGAAATACCCGAGCCGCCATTTTTTCGTATTTGATATTCGAATTCGACAGCGATTTCTTCTTCGGATATGCCGGGTTTTATAAGGTGGGTTATGGAGGAGAATACGGTATCGGCGATTTCGACGGCTTTAGTTATGGTTGCGATTTCGTAATCATTTTTTATTATTCGGAAGTCTTCTATTTTATTTCTTAGGGGAGTGAGTTTCCTGCCTTTTAGTTTAGTTTTCAGGTATTCATAAGTTGAGTAGTCTATGCTGTATTCGAATCCTACTTTTTTTACGCCTTTAAAAATAGAATGGGAGGTGATTTCGGTCCACAGAGAATTTTTAACTATAACGATTTTAGCGGAACTTGCCTTTCGGCAGTCAAGTGTAACTTCGCGGGCGCTTTGTTCTTTGTATCGGAAGTCGGTAAAGAAAACGGCATCTTTTTTGGTTACGAGGAGGACGGCGCTGGAGCCTGTAAATCCGGTAAGGTAGAAGATATTATTTATGCCGGTAATGAGGAACAAATCTACTTCTTTTCCTCCAGAGGCGGATTCACCTTTGGCGAAAATATTTTTTTGTAATGCGGTTATTTTATTGTTATTCATAGTGTTTGGAAGTTTAATTCTAGAATATAAAAATGTCAAACTTTTATTGAGGAAAAAGATTAGAGAAATTTTAACAGGGATTTGAAGAGACTTTAAGAGACTTTAAGAGATTAACAGAGAAGAAAATAAAAATTGTTAGCCACGGATAAAAGACCCCAGCTGAGCTGGATAACAAACTCTAAAGGTTTTGCCTAAGAGTTTGTAAACGGATTTTCACGGATAACAACCAATAAATTAAATAAAAAAAACAAAACTAAAAATTGACAAAGTGATTGTTTAAAAGTATTTTAGTTTTAGAAATGATGGAAAGAGGAGGGACGATGAGAAAAGGAATTAGTTTTGTAAAGAAGTTTATTAGTAAAAAGGTTATAGCAATTACAGTTTTGGTTTATAATTTTTTTATTGGTAGTTGTATTTTTGCGGGGATGAACTGGACACAAGCGACGGATTCAGCCGGATGGGCAGGAAGAGGTGTTCATACTTCATTTATATTTGATAATAAAATGTGGGTGCTTGGAGGGGGAAATTATGGGGGCAGTAGTATTTATAATGATATCTGGTGTTCTGTGGATGGGATAAGCTGGACACAGGTAACAGATTCTGCGGGATGGTCGAAAAGAGGGTTTCATACATCAGTTATATTTGATAATAAGATGTGGTTACTTGGGGGGACAAAGTTTGATACTTCGCTTGTTTCTTATAATGACGTCTGGTATTCTACGGATGGTGTGGACTGGACGCAGGCAACGGCATCAGCAGGGTGGGCAATAAGGTATGGTCATACATCAGTTGTATTTGATGGTAAGATGTGGGTATTGGGAGGACTAGAGCCTATGACCGGAAATGTTTATAGTGATGTTTGGTATTCGACGGATGGAATAAGCTGGACGCAAGCAACAGCATCAGCAGGATGGGGAAAAAAAGGTGTTCATACATCAGTTGTATTTGATAATAAAATGTGGGTTTTAGGAGGAATTGATTCTACGGATATGGCTTGTAATGATGTTTGGTATTCTACAGATGGGATAAACTGGACACAAGCAACGGCATCGGCAGGGTGGGGAGCAAGAGATTGTTTTGCATCAACTGTCTTTAATAACAAAATGTGGGTATTCGGCGGAGAAGATTATTCTTCTAATTTTTATAATGATGTCTGGTATTCTACGGATGGTGCAAATTGGGTACAGGCAACATCTTCGGCAGGATGGTCAGGAAGAGCTGCTCTTACGTCAATTGTTTTTAATAATAAAATATGGGTAATTGGCGGCGGCGGTACATTTGGGAATAATGATGTTTGGTATTCTACGGGGCTTGGGGTAGAAGAACAGTCAAATTTGGATTTTGGATTGCGGAATTTGGAATTAAAAATACTGAAAAACCCGTTTGCGAACAAAACAACTCTTCAATACACAATACCCATATCTTCCAGAGTATCGGTAAAGATTTATGATATTACGGGAAAGTGTGTAAAAACGTTAATTGATGGGAATGTATCGCCGGGAAGTTATAAGGAAACAATAGATTCTAAAGATTACGGGAAGGGAGTGTATTTTGTAAAGTTCTCTGCGGGTAGTTACAAGGAAACGAAAAAGATAGTAGTGATTAAGTAGTTTTTAGAAATGATGGAAGGGAGTGGGGGAAGTGACGGAAAGACACGGGGGATGGGGAGAAGGAACAGATAGAGGTGGAGAACGGGGGGAAAATGAAGAATAAAAATAGAGCATCATGGGTAATTATCACAATGCTGGTTGCGGGGACAGTATGGGGGAATGGGACTGAAAGAGTAGATAGTACCGGATATAAAAATAATAAGCGGTTTTCTGTGGAAGGAAATTTGGGGCTGTATTCTGTCCCAAAGGATGAATTATCAAAAGAAATTTTTTATTCTTCCATATTTGTTACGGGAGGGAAAATAATTTATGCAACTACCCGTAAAACTAATGTTTCCCTGGGTGTTAGTTATGGTAGTACGGATGATACTAAACTAATTCATTTAATGCTTTATCCTGCGCCTAACTTTTCTATCACTAGTATTTCTTCTATGTTTTCATACACAGGAATATCCAATAAGAATCTATGTTTTTCCCCGGGAATAGGGTTGAATGGTTCATTACGGAAATTATATCTTAATGGGGGAGATTATATTATGTATTCTACGGAACTTTTTGCCGGGGCGAGTTTGCAGTTGAATATAGGCACTCATTGGTATATAGGAGTTAACGGGGAGTATGGATTTCAATTGACAAAAGGCGGTTCAAAAGAAATGATATGTAATAAAAGTTTAGGGGATATGGGAATTTTTTCCCCGCGGGTGATGTTTTGTGTGGGATGCGGGAAGTGAAGGGAAAGACGCGGAGAATTGGAGAAGCGGGGACGCGGAGATTTTAGAGTAGAAAGATAAGATGGATTCCCGTCACCGCTCCGCCTACGGCGAGATCTTTGACACAGCGGGATCTAAGGATTTTCACGGGAATGACGAATGACGGGGGGACGGGGAGACACGGGGAGTGGAAAGAGACAAATGAAAGGAATAATTAAAAAATATCATAATATAGCGTATGAATTATCCGGGTTGTTTTCTGCTCAAGATGATGTTTTAAGTGTTTTAGTATTAGGCTCGTTAGCACAAGGGACGGCAGATAAATATTCGGATATAGATTTATTAGTAATTTTAAAAAATTCTATTCCTAAACCTAATCAAAGAAAAAAATATTTCTATAATTGTAAAAATGTAAAAGTAATTGAGGTTGAAAAACAGAATATAAATTGGAACAATCAATGGAGTCCAATAAACGATAAAATTAAATATAAGGATATTGAAATAGATATTGGTTATAATATTAAAAGTTGGATTGATAAAATCGTTGATAAAGTTTGTAAATCCGGCAATGTTGTTATACCTGAATCTACATTTAGACCTTATACGTTTATTGGTTTATTGAAAAGTTCTATTATTTTATATGATAGAAATAATTACATAAAAAAAGTAATAAAAGAAACCAATTTTTTCCCTGAAAAGTTAAAAAAGAATATTTTAATAAATAATGTTCCAATATTTAAAGAAAGTTTAGAAGAGTTAACTAATTATTCAAAAAGAAAAAACATTGGTAATTTAGCATTTTTATTTCATCTAAACAGGGCTTTGGAGGCTTTTTCAAATGTTTTATTTGCAATAAATGAAGAATATGATAATGCATCAAAAAGGGCAGAGAATGAATTAATTAAATTGAAAAAATTACCAAAACACTTTGAAGACAGAATTAATAAAATTACAAAAGGGCCATTTGATTATGAAGGGAAGAAACAGGTAGTAAATACACTAAAAGATATGTTTCAAGAAATAGAGAAATATTTATAAGAACGGCACCTAAAAACAATTATGTAATTACATACTCCCGCCAAGACAGGCAAGATTATTACAACTGTGTTTTTCCTTGCCAAACACAAAAGATATGTTTTAATGTGAAGTGAATTGCTTTGACAACATAAAAATTTAATGAAAAAACTAATTTGCATCAAAATATTAAGAAAATTAAAACAGCTTAAGTTTCTGATAACAACTATAAGAAAATCATTTATAAAAAGAATAAAAAGTTGGGATAAAGTTGATACTAACACGTTGGTTACTATATTGGGGATAATACTTACAATAGGCGCAATGTTTTTTGCAACAAATGATTCCAGAAAAGCATCTAAAGAAATGAGTCTATTTCTTAAAAATTTTCAAAAGAACGGGGAAGAATTACTTACAAATATGAGAGAAAATATTGGAGAAATTTCAGATATTACAAAACCTCTATTAGAAAAGGATAAAAAGGAATTGGATGAATATGTAAAGGCAACTAATTTTTTTGAAGCATTTGGAATTTCTTTGAAACCAGAAGATTATTATAGTAGAGGTGTTGATTTTTCTTATAAACAACAATATAACTTAGCACTAACAGCTTTTACAAAAGCAATAGAATTAAATCCTAATTATGCAGATGCTTTTTATAATCGTGGAGTTATTTATGGTAAAAAAGGAGAGTTAGAAAAAGCAATAAAAAATTTTGATAAAGCTATTAGCATTAATCCTAATTTTGCAGATGCTTTTTATGGCCGTGGAAACGTTTATGGGGATAAAAGAGAGTTGGAGAAAGCAATACAAGATTATGACAAGGCCATTACTATTAAGCCGAACTTTTCAGAAGCTTTTAATAACCGTGGATGTGCTTATGACGATAAAGGAGAATCAGAGAAAGCAATACAGGATTTTGACAGGGCTATTAGCATTAATATCAATAATGAAAATGCTTTTAATAACCGTGGAAATATTTATTTTCATAAGGGAGAGTTGGAAAAGGCAATGGAAGATTATGCCAAAGCTATTAGTATTAATCCTAATTACGTAAAAGCAATGAGAAATATGGGAATGCTATATAAACTTAAAGGCAATAAAGAGAAAGCCAGATTTTGGTTGAATGAGGCACTGATAAAGAAAGAGTTTTTAACAGATAAAGAGGAAGAAGAAATCAAGGAATGTCTGAAGGAAGTTGGTGAGTAAGTTTGAAGAACGATTGCTAAAAATAGGAAAAGAAAAACAAAGATGAAAATAAAAAAGTTATCTCCGAAAACTTGGAAAAAACTTGAAAGAATAGGTATAATAATAGGAATAGTAATGGGAATAATAGGTGGATGGGAACGGATAAAAACGCTAACACAACCTACGATCAAAGAGCAAATGCAAGAAGAGATAAGTGGAACGTTACTAATACAAGATTCACTTTACGCTAGAGTATTTCAGTATGTGCCAAAAGATGAATTTGAATTTAAACTAATTATTCAAAAAGCAGATTCGGAATTTGAGAATAATAAGTTTAGAGAGGCAGAATTATCATATAAAAAAGCTTATACCGTTGTGGAAAATTCTAAAAAGAAAGAACTAATTGGAATGGCACTTTTCGGGATAGGTATAGCTAACGCAAGTCAGAAAAATTATATAGAAGCTATAGAAAAATTCAGAGAAAGTTTAAAATATATAAAAGATAAAAAAATATTTGTAGCTAAAATATATTATAGTTTAGGATTTTGTTACGAAGAATTAAAAATAAATAAAAAAGCGATAAGAAATTATGATAAAGCTATCTGTATTAACCCTAATTATGCAAACGCTTTTGGTAGTCGTGGGTTTGCTTATTATAAAGAAGGGAATTCAGAGAAGGCAATACAGGATTGTGACAAAGCTATTAGTATCAATCCTAATCTTGCAGCAGCTTTTAATAATCGTGGGCTTGCATATTATAAAAGAAGAGAATTAGGCAAGGCAATACGGGACTATGACAAAGCCATTAGTATTGACTCTAATTATGCAATAGTTTTTAATAATCGTGGACTTGCTTATAATGATAAAGGAGAGTTTGACAAGGCAATACAGGATTGTGACAAAGCTATTAGTATCAATCCTAACCTTGTATATGCTTTTAGCAATCGCGGACTTGCTTATAATAATAAAGGAGAATTTGACAAGGCAATACAGAATTGTGACAAAGCTATCAGTATTAATCCTAATCTTGCAATAGTTTTTAGTAATCGTGGGTTCGCGTATACTAAGAAAAGAGAGTTTGATAAGGCAATGCATGATTACAACAAAGCCCTTAGTCTTAACCCTAATCTTGCAGAAGCTTTTGGTGGTCGTGGAAATGCTTATGATGAAAAAGGAGAGTTAGATAAGGCAATACGGGATTATGACAGAGCCATTAGTCTTAATCCTAATTATGCTGCAGAAGTTTTTAATAATCGTGGATCTATTTATGGTAAAAAAGGAGAGTTGGATGAGGCAATACGGGATTATAACAGAGCCATTAGTCTTAATCCTAATTTTGCAGAAGTTTTTAATAATCGTGGATTTCTTTATGCTAAAAGAGGAGATTTAGATAAGGCAATACAGGATTATGATAAAGCTATTAGTATCAATCCTAATTTTGCAGACGTTTTTCATAATCGTGGCGATGTTTATATTAATAAAGGAGAGTTTGGCAAGGCAATACAGGATTATGATAAAGCTATTAGTATTAACTCTAATGATTCATATGCTTTTAATAATCGTGGGTTTGCTTATATTGGAAAAGGAGATTTAGATAAGGCAATACAGGATTATGACAAAGCTATTAAAATTAATCCAAATTTTGCAGTAGCAATGAAAAATATGGGAATGGCATATAAACTCAAAGGCGATAAAAAGAGAGCCAAGTTCTGGTTAAATAAGGCACTGAAAAAGAAAGAGTTTTTACCAGATAAAGCAGCAGAAGAAGAAATTAAGAAATGGCTGAAGAGTATTGAAAGCTAATCATAAACATCAAACCATGAGAAAAGAAGAATTCCTTATAGAATATTTTAAAGACGCTCAAGAAGAAATGAGGTGGAGAAGAAATCTTGAATTCACGTTTCTTCGGTTCCATTTAATTTATATGCCTGCTATATTGTCAGGATTGTTTGCTTTATTGAATAGTTCAATAAGTAAAATTGTTTGTCTTCTTGTATGTATTGGTGCGATTATATTTATTCTACTTATTACTGTATTGATAGTAGAAAAAATTGAAGCAGAACATGAAATATATTCTAAAATCGGCAAAATAATTAAAAAAATATGGGAGTATTTTGAATTTTTTAATGAAAATAGTTATTTCGAATTTCAAAATAAAGCAATATTACCTACTCCTAAAAACAAGGAAGATGATTATGGGGAAGGAGATGGATGCAAAAAGACAATTAGAATAATTTGGTTAATTTCTTGGATATCGATAATTATAATAGTGATTATAACAACATATGTAATGTATATTTTAAACATTTTAAACAATTTTTTTACTATATTAAATATTCTTTTCTTGGGAATAGTATGGACTATAATCGGGATAGGGTACTATTATTTTGTGAAGTTGATTTTTTTACTTAGATTTTTTGTCTTTCTGAAGTTCCGCTTGTAATTGCATTACAGCTTTCAATCTATCTGCTTTGATTTTTGGTTCTACATACATTTCGTGTAAAATAGTTTTTAATGTCTCTATAATCAATGTCAAATAATGCGAATCCCATTTATCCCAAGATTGTTCATGGATTTTATCACTTGTCATACCCTGAATTTGGGCAAGAATATCAAACAATGTGGGATCTATAGAGGGATGGGTATCCTTTAAAGATTTTATTTTGTCTTCATAATGGTCACCAGTAGCTTTTTCTTTGATTGTTAGTTCGTAAATGGCTTTTCTCATACATGCAGATGCTCCGGTGAGGAAATTCATCTTTAGACAACCTTCTGCTTCTGTAATTAACTCTCTAATAACAGAAGGAATCCTACTGTCTATAACAAAAAATGAAGTAGGAACCGAATAAAATATTTTTGAATCTATGTCAATGTTTTTCTTAAAAGGATAATAATAAAACTCCCAAGCCCCGGAACTTCTTTGTTCTTCTTTTTCTCCAGTCGATATATTCTCATAACTCAGATGCATTGATTCTTTTCCGCAGGAGTAACAATAAACAAAATAAACATAACATTCTTTATCTTTACTCCAGTCAAAACAATAATGACCTCTTACAAAATATTGGACATTGTTTCTATTACAAAAAGGACAATTATAAACCTTATCATCAATAAAGTATTTCTTATCTAAATGCGATTGGTCTTCCATAATTTCACTTCTCTCACATTCTCAAGTTAAATATAATATAAACACTAAAGTTAGTTCACTTCTATAACCAATAACTATTTTGTCAAATGTTTTTAGGGGAAAGTAGTTAAATGGGCTAAATAAAGATTGACAAACTATTTGTTTTAAAGCATTTTTGATTAATAATCATAAGTAAATCATACAAGGAGAAATAATATGAAAAAAATATGGATTTTATTGGGATTTGTTTTACTAATTGTTTCTACAGGGAACAGTCAGACTAAGCAAAGTTTGTTAAAAACAGATGTCTCTAAAAAGACAGAAACGGTACAGGGGAAACAAGAAAATCAACAGAAAATAGATCCTACTAAAAAGACAGAAGTAGTACAGGTTAATCAACAGAATGAGGACAATTCAACATCCGATAAGTGTGAAAAACTTTATGAAAAATTTGTTGATAAACAAGTAATACTTTATGGCAATGCACTTAAATTCCTCATAGGGTTAATAACATTTTTGGGGGTAGTAATAACAATACTTGTAGCGGCTGGTTGGGTTCAGTCTTACAAGGATCGGCGAGAAATGAAAAAAGTTCGAGAGAAACTAACATACGAGCTGAAAAATGAAATACAAAACGACATAAGAGAAATACGGGAGGAAATGCGAAAGGAAAAAGAGACGGCAGTTAAAACAATAAACCATATGAAAGAAGAAATAACTGCAATGCTTGAAGAGATTAAAGAACAAAAATCTATTGCTGAAAAATATACTGGAGAGATTGCAAAGTATAAAGAAAACATATTGCAAATACCCACTGGCATTAAAACAGAAAAAGAAGCAAGAAAATTATTAGAAGAAGGGAATGAATTTTATACCAAACAGAATTATGAATCCGCAATAAACAAATATACCGAAGCTCTTGTCCAAAGTCCCAATAGTGCAGGAGCTTATTATAATCGTGGGCTTGCGTATTATTATAAAGGAGACTTAGATGAGGCAATACGGGATTATGACAAAGCGATTACTATTGATCCTGATGATGCAGATGCTTTAAATAATCGTGGTCTTGCGTATCGTAAAAAAGAAGAGTTTGATAAAGCAATACAGGATTATGATAAAGCGATTCATATTAATCCTGATTATGCAAAAGCAATGGCAAATATGGGAACGGCATATAAACTTAAAGAGGATAAAGAAAAAGCGAAATTCTGGTGGAATGAGGCAATGAAAAGAAAAGAGTTTTTGCCGGATAAAGGGGAAAGAATCAAGAAATGGCTGAAAGAAGTTGGGGAGTGAGGTGGAATGGTAGGTAACAAATTAACGAAGAATGAGAAGAGTAGTTAATATTCGATTTCTTATTCAAAATTTAAGGAGGCAATGAAATAGAATGTTTAAATATTGTTTTTTTGTGGGTTTTTTAATTCTTTTTTTAACCAGCAATAACATCTGTTTTTCTCAAGGAGGAGTCCAAATGCAAGAAAATGTACCAATTGCAACTGGATGGTTGTTAAATGCTACGGATAAAATGGATAGATCTGTTATAAAGTCTGTTTATTTAATATTTTGTCCGAAAACATCTATGAAAGGAACAGGGTTTCTTTTGGAAAGCGGACAGATTATTACTAATGAACATGTTATTCGTGGCTGTCAAGCAACTGACATTGTTGCTATTTCTTCTTTCGGAGAGAAAGTATTATTTAATAAATTGTCTGTTGATACAATTAGGGACCTTGCCGTTCTATTTCCTAAAATAAAATTGGATAGTGGACTTACATTGGACTCTGCTGACAATACTGTATTAGTTGGCACAGTAGTTTCAACTTGGGGATTTCCTCTTGGGTATAACGGGCCAGCTCCTCTTCTATCTGTAGGTTATTTATCAGGTTATAAAGCCGAACTAAAAGGGACGAACTATATTAAGCATCTTGTTGTTAATGGTGCTTTCAATCCAGGAAATTCGGGGGGACCTCTATTTCAAGCTAACGACAATAAAATTATAGGAATTGTTGTTAGTAAACACTTGCCTATGAGTCAATTCCAACTCTCGGCGTTACGGGCACTTGCAAACCATAAAACAGGATTTATGTTCAATGCCACTGATGAAAAAGGAAATAAAATTGAATTTTCAGAATCACAACTAGTAGCCGATTTGCTTGAACACTTTAAGTCATTAACACAGGTTATGATTGGAGAAGCTATTTCAGTATCAGAGTTGCGTACTTTTTTGAATGAACAAGGAATAAAATAAGAAACATATAATACTGGAATAAAGAGGCGTGTGAGTAAATGAGAACCGGATTAATAATTAACCCCTAATTTCGTCCATATTTTGGGCTAAAGCCCGGGAGGGTATTTTGGTTTGGTTGCCTGCCCCCGCCCTAAAGGACGGGGTAATTTTAAAAGGCAAAGATGCAGAGTTTAAAACAGAGAGATTCTTCGCTACGCTCAGAGTGACACACAAGAAACCCCCTTACAGAAAAAAGACTATAAACAAATAAAGACAGACAGGAATGTCTGTCCTACCACTACAGACTATAAAATGAGATAAAGAGGTAAAAAAAGAAATAACAGATGAAAAAGTTTGAAGAAATAAAGACAGGATGGGCGAGGCTGGATAAGAAGAAGCAAGATAAACTTCGCGCAATGAGAATACGAAGTTTAGGCAGGACACCCGGAAAACTTCTTACCGCAAACGGGGCTATTCCCGGGACACTCGGGTCTTTCGGGACGGTATACGGAAAATTAAGCTGGACGGGAGATAAGGCAGAAGCAAATATGGGGTTCAGACCGAAAGAAGGCGCAACCGGCGTTCTCCTGTCAAGGCGAAGATACGTTGATAATAACGGGAAAGTAAAAAGCGGGATATTTGCGATGAGTTTGATGCCGTGGAAACCTACGGTTACAAAAGATGCAAAGTGCGGACACCTGCGGATGAACGTGTTGGGGAGAATGGCGTCCAATTATAATAGAGATATGATTTATCCTATATGGGAACCACTTGTGAAAAACAAGAATATGAAACCATACACGGGGTATCATTATTTTATGAGCGTGAATAACCAGAATATAGGAAATGACCTCCGATGGGAGAAACTTCAAATATCCAGAGGAGTTCTAAACCCTCCCAAATGCGTATGCGCAAACAGATACGATATGGATAAAAAAGAAATACAAATATTCGTGCCGCGAACTATGGGAAGAAACCCAATAACGGTTAACCAGGTCGGAATAGGTATTTTTGACAGGATAACAGGAGACTTTTTTCATATATCGCCGGAACAGTTTAATGAAGAACTGGAAAAGAAACTTAAAGCTTCCGGACTGACAGTTAATGATTTGGAAAGAGTCCGCGTGAATTCGGTTATAGAACCTTTGAGGTTTAAATGGCAAATAAGAGAAGTAATGGAAAGTATGGATTTTAGAGTTTGGAATTCGGATTTTGGAATTAAAGAAACTGAAAAAAGAAGTATGAAGGAACATAGAGTAAACCTGGGGGTATATGGGGTAGTTCCAAAAAGAGAAATTGTTTCTCAAAAAGCTAATTTCAGGGAAGTTGTAATTGAATACGAGAAACCTTATATTAAACGGGGGAAGCGGATGAGGAGCGAACATTTGAGGTTTTATATTCATTATTATTATAAGAGAGTATCGCCCGAAACAGGGAAACCGGAATACAGTCCGTCAATATGCAGAAGAGTGATAAGGGGGTTGCCCGGGAACGAAGAGGATAGGATAGACGGGAAACATAGCGTGCCGGTGGTGATTGAGGTTTTTTAAGACGGTGGACAGAAAACAAAAAGAATTTTAGGACGCACCCTCCAAACAGAACGGCGGGCAGGGATAAACGCAGATTAACCCTCCTACGGCGGGCAGGCAGGATTTGCCCTTCACTCTCTTCAGGATAACAATCTCTAACTAACGTAAGAGTTTGTAAACAAAATAAAAGAAAGAGAAAAAAGTACAAAGAAAGAGTTGGATATAGAAAAAACAACTGAAAGTATTAAGTGGATTCTCATATAGATTCTCGCAGATTAAAAAACAAAGAACAAAAACAGAAATCACAGAGTATGAAATTATAGAGTTAAAAAAATGAACAAAAAACAGATAGTCTCGCGCAAAGCCGCTAAGACGCAAAGAAGAGATTAGAAGATTAACAAATTACAGAAAAAGATAAGATGGATTCCTGTCACCGCCGCAGCGGGATCTAAGGATTTTCGCCATGCCTTCGGCAGGTAAACAGGAATGACACCTAGCGGAGAGGAGGAGTATGTTAAAAAGATTGACAAGAGAGAAAATTTTGATTAATAGTAAATAAATTTGGAATAGGAGAAAATAAATATATGAAAGACGGAGCGAAGAAGTCTGCGGTTATCCTGTTTGCAGATATTGTCGGATGTTCGGAAATGTCCAATAACCTGCCGATTGAAGAATACGCTAAAATTATCGAACAGTTCCATAGATGCGGGAATGAAGTGTACGAACTCCTCGGATTACACAACTATAACGATGATGAAGTAATCGAAATCGAGGCACGAGGAGACGAAATATGCCTTATCCTTCATAGAGGAATAAATGAAGAAGATACAGTAAAAGATATTAGAGACGTGTTACTTTTTGCCATATATCTGAAGTGCTTGTGGAGAGTAAGCGAATATAATAAAAACAGACTTAAGAACGGGCTTGCCCCAAGAGACGTGGCTATCGGGATTAACCAGGGGGTAGTATATTTTTACAGCACCGCAGTTAAACATATGAGGAAAACACCAAAAGTCTCCGAAGGATATGCCATTAATTTAACTAAGAGAATCGAAGCCGTTTCACGAAGCGGAAAAGAATCTAAAATATTCGTTTCGGATACCATATATTATTACGTAGAAAAAAGCAAAGAATTAGAGTTCGTAAGACTTAAAGAGTTTCCCGTCGGAGAAATAAAAGGAATAACAACCATCCCTAACCTTTGGGAATGCACGAAAATAAAAACCGATTCTTTGCCTTTGAGAGATAAAATAGAATTAAGTAATGAGGAATGGGAACAATATAAACACCTTGTTACGAAAGATTTTTGGAGAGACGTGCTTATCGAATTAACTTCAAAAGGCGAGGAAAAGAATAAGATAGAACCGAGGAAAACTCTAAAAGGCGCAGATAAAGAAACACAAAATAAATACGATGAAGCTTATAAGAATTATATTACGGGAAATTACGGCAAAGCCATAGAACTACTGACGGGAATAATAAAAATCAATTCCAATTTTGCGGAAATTTTTTACAATCGCGGGTTTGCATATGCTAAAAAAGAAGAGCCGGATAAGGCGATACAGGATTACGATAAAGCCATTAGTATTGACCCTACTTATGTAGAAGCATTCAATAACCGCGGAGTTGCATATTATCATAAAGGCGATTTAAATAAGGCAATACAGGATTACGATAAAGCTATTAGCATTGATGCTACTTATGCAAGAGCTTTTTATAACCGTGGGCTTGCATATGATAATAAAGGGGATTTCGATAAAGCTATAAAGGATTTTGAGAAAGCTATTAGTGTTGATGCTAATTACGCAGAAGCTTTTAATAATCGCGGCGGGACTTATGCCAAAAAGGGCGACTTAGATAAGGCAATAAAGGATTTTGACAAGGCTATCAGCATTAATCCTAATTTTGCGGACGCTTTTTATAATCGTGGGTTTGCGTATGACGATAAAGGAGAGTTAGATAAGGCAATACAGGATTACGATAAAGCAATCAGCATTAATCCGAATTATGCGAAAGCTTTTTATAATCACGGGGTTGCGTATGCTAAAAAAGGCGATTTAGATAAGGCGATGCAGGATTATGATAAAGCAATTAGTATTGATGCCAATTATGCGGATGCATTTTATAATAAGGGGTGCGTGTATTCTTTGAAAGGCGATAAAGAAAACGCCCTTAAATATTTATCCAGAGCGATAGAGTTGGATGGTACAAAGAAGAAAGAAGCGAAAGAAGATAACGATTTTGAGGAGTTGTGGAAGGATGGGGAGTTTAAGAGGGTTGTGGGGTAGGACGCGGGGAAGGGGAAAACAAAAGTTAGAAGATTGGAACCACGAGATTACACACGATTTACACGAGAAAATAAACAACAGAGAATAGATTTTTCAACAGGGATTTAACCCAGCTGAGCTGGATAACTTGGACTAAGCTCTTGCGGCGCAAAGTCCAAGTAAAGAGACTTTTACGAGATTGACAGAGAAGAAAATAAAAATTATTGGCCACGGATAAAAGACACGCCTGCCTGCCGGCAGGCAGGGATTTTCACGGATTCCAGAAAGGACTCGGGACTACATAAAAATTAAAATGGTAAAAGAAACAACATTCCAAAGAGAAATTATTTCTTGATTTTTTATACTACCTTAGTAAATTAAGAAAATAGGAGATTTTTATGGAGTGAAAAAAGATACCAATGAAAAGAAAAACTAAAAAATGGGTTGGATATGGTATTATAGGCATTTTAATAATGGTATATATCATTATTATCCTTTTTAATAAATCTATTTTTTGGTATAACAAAGGAGTTGTCTTAGTAAGATTTGGTAGAAATGAAAAAGCATTACAAGCATACGAGAAAGCGATAGAGATAAATCCGAAGTTTACAAAGGCATGGTATAATAAAGGGACTGTGTTAGGAGATCTTGGCAAACCTGATGAAGCAATGAAAGCGTATGAGAAAGCAATAGAAATAGATCCGAAGTTTGCAATTGCTTGGTATAACAAAGGAGTTACCTTGGTGAAGTTTGGTAAAAATGAACAGGCATTACAAGCATATGAGCAGGCGATAGAGATAAAGCCGAAGTATCTAAAGGCATGGTATAATAAAGGGACTGTGTTAGGAGATCTTGGCAAACCTGATGAAGCAATACAGGCATACGAAAAAGCAATAGAGATAGACCCAAAATATGCAATTGCTTGGTATAACAAAGGAACCATGTTGTGTGAACTTGGCAAATATGAGGAAGCGCTACAATCGTATGAGAAAGCAGTAGAAGCAGATCCTAAAAATGAAAATATGTGGAACAACAAAGGGACTATATTAATAAGGCTTAATAGATACGAGGAAGCGCTGAAAGCTTTTGATAAAGCAATAAAAATAAATTCGAAAAATGAAAGTTTCTGGGGGAATAAAGGGAGTACATTACTGAATCTTCGTAAGTATGAAAAAGCAATACAGGCATATGATAAGGCAATAGAGATAAATCCCAAAAATGCAAAAATATGGGATGGTAAGGGGACGGCATTAATAAGACTAGGAAGGTATGAGAAAGCATTGGAATCGTATGAAAAGGTGATAGAAATAGAACCGAGTGATACAGAGGCATGGAACAATAAAGGCGGTGCATTAGGCATTCTTGGTAAGCTTGATGAGTCATTAGAAGCTTATAACAGAGCAATAGAAATAAATCCAAATTATGCAGAAGCGTGGAAGAATAAAGGGCTTACTTTAGAAAAACTTGGTAAAAGAGAAGAATCGCAAAAGGCTTATGAAAAAGCGAAAAGCTTACATTTTTGTCCTGAAATGCTTTCACCAAGGTTTTATGGTTCCTCCAAAAAGATACCTTTATCAGAAGGGTATACTCACTAAAGAAATACCGATTAACTACTATTACTTTGTTGACTTTTGTGAAATTCACATTAGGATAACAAAATACGATGTTAAAAAACAAGACTTTTCTACCTGCGGTTAGGTTGATTCTCGCCAGCAGTTCACCGAGACGGATAGAAATGATGAAGGCGGTTTTCCCGACAATAGAAGTTATGAGTCCTGAAGTTGACGAAAATATAACGGATATGCTGCCGGAAGATTATGTCCTCACGATTGCAGAAAAAAAAGCTATGAGCGTCGTCAAAAAAGTAGACGATAGTATTGTAGTTTCCGCAGATACCATAGTTACCCTTGATAACAAGATATTCGGAAAACCAAAAACCGAAGACGAAGCGCGAGATATGTTGAAAACACTTCGCGGAAAAGAACATTTCGTTTATACGGGAGTTTTTATCGTAAAGAGCCCGGGTAACATTGTGCGGAACTTTGTGTTTAAGAGTATAGTGAAAATAAAAATGTTGAGCGACTCCGAACTTGAGGAGTACATAAAAACGGCTTCGTGGCAAGATAAAGCAGGCGCATACGGAATACAGGAAGAACCGAACATCGTAGAATCTTATAAAGGAGATTATAATAATATTGTTGGACTGCCGATAGATAAAACCGTCGAAACCGTAAACAGGCTTGCGAACACTTCCCTGCTGACGGCAGAAGACATCGCATTCCCGGAAGGCAATGGAGTAGTTAAAAAAGATAAACTCGTAATATTCGTGCCGAATATGATACCGGGAGACAAAGGCGAAATCAGAATTGTAAAAAATAAGAAATCTTACGCGGAAGGGTTTATGGACGTTCTTGTTGAACCCTCCCCGAACAGGATAAAACCCGAATGTTCACATTTTGGAATGTGCGGCGGGTGTATAATGCAGAATTGTGATTACCCGTCACAGTTGAAGTATAAAGAGAAGTGGGTGAAAGATAACATTCATAAGACACTAAAATCAGAGCCTGTCGTGCATCCGATTGTTGCATCCCCGGATATATGGAGTTACAGAAATAAAATGGAGTTTTCTTTTGGAATAGATATCAGGGGAGAGTTGAATTTAGGACTGCATAAAGCGGGTTCGTTCAGCAAAATAGTAGATATTAAAGAATGCAAAATATTTTCTCCGTATGTTTCCGAGATACTGGAGTTCATCCGCGAGTATGCAAAGAAAACGGGGCTTCCTACTTATGATTCGTTTACGCATAGAGGTTTCTGGAGGTATGTCGTAGTTCGGAAAGGAAGCAATAATAGTATGTTACTGAATGTCGTAACAAGATATGAAGACCCCCAGGTAGTTTATGAATTAGCAAAAAAGATGATGGAGAAGTTTAACTTTATTAAAGGCGTATTGTGGACACTTGCTTCGAGCATAGGTGACGCGATAAAAGTGGAAAAAACGGAATTAATGATGGGAATTGATTATCTTGAAGAGCAAATCGGGGCGTGTAAATACAGGTTTGGCGTGTTTTCGTTCATACAAACGAACATAAAAACAACGGAGCAAATATATGATAAACTTCTTTCTTTTGTTGAGCCTGAAGACAGCGTGCTTGATTTGTATTCGGGGATAGGGAGTATTGCAGTTTACGTTGCGAATAAAGCGAAATCCGTTGTCGGAATAGAGCTTTTACAGGAATGTATGAAATGGGCGGACGTTAACGCGGGACTTAATAATATAAAGAATGTTTCTTTTATACAGGGAGACGTGAAAAAGGTTTTGTTTGAGTATAAAGATGAAGTAAAGACGGTGATTTTAGACCCGCCGCGTGGAGGGATAGCCCAGAAAGTAGTTGAAAGAATATTGGAATTAAAGCCTTCAAAGATTTTGTATCTTTCCTGCCAACCGGCTACGTTTACGAGGGATTTGAATTATTTTGAAGAGAATAATTACATTACGAAAGAGATTTTCCCGTACGATATGTTCCCGCATACGGGGCATCTGGAGAGTCTGGCAGTGGTGGAGAGAAAAGAATAGGGATTTTGGATTTTAGATTTTAGAATTTGGAATTGAAGGGAATTAAAAGATAAAGAAAGAACTCCCCTTTCAGTAGTAGCTATAATATATCAAGGTCAGGAGACCTTTCCCACAAGATAAAAGAACATTAAGATTTTGGATTGCGGAATTGAAAACAGTAGAATAAAAAAACTGCCACGAAAACACGAAGAAAAAACCATAAAATAGTAACCACGAGATTCCACAGATTTACACAAGATTAAAATAAATAATAGAATATAAAAAAACAGAATAAGATTTATACGAGATTTTCACAGAACAAAAAAACACAAAAAACGGAAAGTTGAAGCGAGTCCACCTGAGGCGGATTCAACCTACCCAATAAGGAAACTAGAGAGGGGAAGATAGTATATCAGAACATCAGGGAATCAGGTTACAGAAAAAGATAAGATGGATTCCCGCTTTCGCGGGAATGACAAACATAGAGGTGCTGGGCATATCTTCCAAGGCACTAACCAACAACAAAAAGGGTCGACTCAGCGAGGTGTCCCTACAACACACCAGAGAGGGTAAGATAGTATATCAGAAAATCAGGTTATCAGAAGACAGCATATCAGAACATCAGGAAATCAGCTTACAGAAAAAGATAAGATGGATTCCTGTCACCGCCGCAGCGGGATGTCCCAGATGTTCCATTTGCAAGTTGTGCCTACAAACTGAAGAGAGTAAAAAATAGGGACTTTGTCAGACAAGAATCCTCCAAACAGACCGGTGGACAAGTGTCCGACCTACCGTCCCCAAAAGAAAAGTCAGACAAGAATCCTCCAAACAGACCGGTGGACAAGAATGTCCGACCTACCATCCCCAAAAGAGAAGGGCGAAGCAGCGCTTCGCCCCTACGAATACATATGTATATTCAAAATTATTCTTCGAGTTTTATTTTTTCTACAGTTCCGAGAGTAGAGAGAGGTTTATCGAAATCTTTAGCATTTCCCACGACCAGAATTTCCATTTTATCGGCAAACAGATTTTGTTTGAGAGAAGTCAGCATAGAAGCTCTTGTAACTTTATCTATATTCCCTAGATATTTATCGTAGAAATCCAGCGGCATATTAAAGAATTCGAGAGAAGCCTGGTTCATTACTATATCAAAAGGAGATTCGAATTTGAATATGAACCTGTTTTTAATGGCGTCTTTAGTTTTGGAAAATTCGGCGCTATCTACTTCCGTTTTGGTAATTTTATCTATTTGATTAAGAACTAGTTCTATTGCTTTTACGGTGTTTTTCCCATCAGTCTGGCAGAATGCTCCGATATTACCTTTATATATCTGTCCCGGTGTAAAATAGCTATTTATGAGATAAGCCAATCCAGCTTCATCTCTTACTGCCCTATGAAGCCAGCTACTCATACTTCCCCCGAGTATATAGTTTCCTATTTCAAGGGGATAAAGGTTGGGGTCTTTTTTGAAGATGCCTAAATGACCCATTATTATGGTGCTCTGGGAGACATTTTTTTCAACGTAATAGACTTTTCTTTCGTATTTAGCTGCGATATCAGGGATAACCGGGAATTTAACATTAGTTTTTTTCCATTCTTTAAAAGCGGTATTCAATTCATTAACAATTGAGTCTGCGTTAAAATCTCCTGCTATAGCGATTATTGCGCCATCGGGGACATAATATTTTTTGTGAAAAGCGATTATGTCTTTGCGGGAAATATTATTTACGGTTTCCAATGTGGGGAACCAGCCTGTCGGGTGTCCTTTACGGAGTTTTTTTGTGAAGTTTCTGAGACCGGCATCAACGGGAGAATCGTTTCTTCTTCTTATGTTTTCCTTCATAGAGATAACTTCTGCTTTGAATTTATCTTCCTGGAAGGCAGGATTCATAAGAATATCCACGAGCAGATTGAGAGTAGCATCAAAGTTTTCTTTCAGAGCAGCAAAAGAGCAATGAATATAAGAGCCTGCGGTATTAAATTCGATTTCCGAAGCATCGTATTCCAATTTATTATTTATTTCATCGGGGGATATATTTTTAGTTCCGCCTGTTCTTAGCGTTTGCGCCGTTAAGTCAGCGAGTCCTACTTTATCTTTAGTATCATACAGGGCGCCTGCTTTGATATACATACCGGCGTCAATAAAAGGCAATTCGTGGTCTTCCAGCAGATATACGACGATACCGTTATCGAGTTGGCGTCTGATAGGTTTTTGAGGAGTCCAGTTTATTGGTTTATAAGTGAGTCCTGCGATATCCGGGTATTGGAATGGTTCTGCGGACAAACTGCCTGCAAAAAAGAGTATGAGAGCTATTTTTAAGTATTTCATTTTCCCCCCCCACCAGTTACGCTATCCAACACCTGGCGAATAATTTTAAGTTTTTGTTCATCGGGTACGGTTTTGCCGCTAGCTTTTTCCGTCTGATTAAGTTGGTCTATAAGCATATTTAATTTGTTAAGCGTATCATCGTCTATTTTTTTACCTGTTTTCTTTTCGTAGTATTCAATAGAGGAGTCGAGGATTGATTTACCTGATTCTTTCTTTACGGAAGTAATAACGGTTCTGTTTTCTTTTGTGAAATATTTATTTATCACGTTAATGATATCCTGAGCGGTAACTTTATCAATAATTTTCGTATAATCATTAAGTTTTTCCCAACCGCCCCAGAAACCTTCGTAGTATAAAAGTTGAGAAACCAACGATTGGTTACTGGACATTATGCTCAGGAACTGCGCTTTGACGTCATTTTTTATTCTATTAAGTTCCCAGTCGGTTACGGGTTCGGTTTTCATTTTTTCAATTTCTTTATAGAAGAGACTTTCAATTTCTGCGATCGTATGAGAACCTGCAGGTGCGCCTTTAAAGACAAAGAGATTCGGGTATCTTTTACCGGGAGCGCCTGTAAAGGTGTATGCGGAGGCAGCGATATTCGTTTCTACAAATTGTTTATAAAGGCGGGCAGTTCTTCCTCTTGATAGAATGGAAGATAGGACATCAAGGATATAAGCGTCGGGATTGGAATCGGAATAAGTAGGAGTATGGTAGCCGATTAATATTTGGGGTTCAGCGGGGAGTTCCAGAGTTACTCTTCTTTCGGAAGTCTGAGCCGGTTCGGATTTCCAGGTTGGAGCAGGGAGTTTTTTCTTTGGGAAGTGAGAGAAGTATTTAGTTATGATAGTTTTTGCTTCATCGAAACTTATATCCCCGACTATGCCGATAATTCCGTTAGAAGGGATATAAAAGGATTTGCAAAAAGCCGTTAAGTCATCTTTATTTATACCTGAGACGGTTTCTACCTGGCCTGCTATGAGTTTTCCGTAAGGATGGACTTTAAAAGCAGTTTTGAATAATTCGTCATTCATCAGGCTCGAGGGTTCATCTTTGTGCATTTTTACTTCCTGAGTTACCACGCTTTTTTCTTCGTAGAAGCCTCGAAACACAGTATTTTCGATTATATCAGCGGTCATTCTTGCCCAGAGTTCAAGTTTATTTGAGGGTATTTCCAGGACATACATAGTATAATCTTTGCTGGTTGCGGCGTTTAATCCAACGGCTCCGGCTTTTTCATAGATTTCGGATATTTCTCTTTGTTTTATGTATTCTCTAGCGAGGGCGCAGGCGGAGTCGAGTTCCTGCTGAAGTTTTGTTAATTTGAGAGAATCGGGTTTTGATTTTTTAGATTCTTTTGTTATTTTAGCATATAAGCTATCTTGTTTAAGGAGGAGAGGGAGTTCTTTGTTGTAATCTTTAGTGCCGAAAGTTTTAGTACCTTTGAACATCATATGTTCTATAAGGTGAGCGAGGCCTGTTTTATTTGCAGGTTCGTCGGTGCTGCCGGAAAGGAATAGCAGTCTGATTGCGATTGTGGGTGAGTAGGAACGTTGCATATATATAACGCGCCACCCGTTATCGAGAGTGAACTCTTTTACTTTATCATTAAGGTCAAAGGCGTGAAGCGAGCCCGATAAAGCAAAGAGGGTGAGAAGTGCAAATACAGATTTTTTGATACGCATAACTTCCTCCTTTTAATAAATAAACGTAATTATAAAATTAACAGATAATAAAAATTTTCACCGCAGAGTCGCAAAGGGCGCAGAGAACAGCAAGACTAACCACAGAGAGAAAATAAAAACGGAAAAAGAGAACGGAAAGTCTGAGGATTGAGAGTAAAAAATAGAGAACACAGAGAACAGAAAGAGACAGAACGGATTTATTTTTAACAGGGAATTTAAGAGACTTGAGACAGAGTACATAATTTAAAATTTTTATTTCATCAAGACTATTTTTTTCGTTATTGTATAATTATTAGTGGAGAGTTTAATAAAGTAAACGCCTGATGTCAAGTTTTTTGAGTTGAGGGTTGTGGTATAAGTGCCGGCGGGTTTTTGTTCGTTTATTAATGTCTTTACACATTGTCCCGATAAATCATAAAGCGTTAATTGGGTATTAGTTAATAGTGTACTAGTATAATAGGGAACAGAATAAGAAATAGAGGTTGAAGTAATAAACGGGTTTTGTCCTATTTTTATATTTAATTTTTGATCGCCGCCAAGGCGGGATGTCGCTTCGCTCCATTTTTCTTCAATCCCGACTTCTTTAGCCAGTCTAACCAGATAGACAGCAGAACTGTCTATACCGAAAGATGATGTAGAACCTGCAATGATAAAACCGCCATCTTCAGTTTGCTGAACAGCCCATCTTCCATCCCAGTTAGTTTCACCGACAGTTTTAGTCCATAATGTATCACCGGAAGAATTTGTTCTGATGAGATAACCATTCCATCCGAAAGAGTATGTATAACCTGCGATGATAAACCCGCCATCTTGAGTCTGTTGAACGGAACTACCATAGTCATCGGCAGTTCCGCCGAAAGTTCTTGTCCATAAAGTATCGCCAGAAGAATTTGTTTTAATCATATAAACATCTTTCCCGCCTGTTCCAAAAGAGTATGTGTGTCCTGTAATAATAAAACCGCTATCTTCAGTTTGTTGAATTGATGTGCCTGCATCGTCGGCAGTTCCGCCGAAAATTTTTGTCCAGAGAGTATTGCCCGAAGAATTTGTCTTAACCAGATAGACATTGTCATCGCTTGCCTCGAGAGAGCCTACAATAATAAACCCACTGTCTTGAGTTTGTTGAGCTGAACCACAATAATCATTGTATCCTCCGCTGAAAGTTCTTGTCCAGAGGGTATCTCCTGAAAAATTTGTCCTAATTATATAGCCATCATTACTACCTGCGCCGAAAGAATTTGTAAATCCTGTAACAATAAATCCCCCATCTAAAGTCTGTTGAATTGAGTTGCCATAATCATAGCCAGTTCCGCCGTAAGTTTTTGTCCACAGGGTATCGCCCGAAGAATCTGTTTTAAGAAGATAAATATCTGCATAACCTGCCCCAAAAGAGCATGTCCAGCCAGCAATTATAAAACCTTCATCGGGAGTTTGTTGAACGGAATATCCTTCGTCATCATAAATTCCGCCGTAGGTTCTTGTCCAAAGAGTTTCGCCTGTAGAGTTTGTTTTGATTAGATAGACATTAGAATAAGTTGGTGTGTTTACTCCGAAAGAGTATGTTGTACCTACAATAATAAACCCACCATCTTTAGTCTGTTTAACTGAACGACCATAATCAACCTTAGTTCCGCCGTAAGTTCTTGTCCATAGGGTATCGGGGGCGGAAGCAATTCCAAGATTAGTAATTCCAAATACTCCTATAAAAAGCCAAACTATTAATTTTTTGTGCATAGCACTTTATAACATTAAATTAAATATCCCCCGCTAACGCGGGATAGAATTCCCTAAGAGCTAAAGCTCTAAGGGCCGTCTAAAAAATTAAATATTAAATATACAGATTAAAGCCAAAAATACAAATCAAATATTTCCAGCTATAAAAAAGCTTTTTCATCTTTTAGGGATAGTATAATTAGTTTTTGTAATGTCAACTGTAAAAAATAAAAAGCTCTGCCACTAAAGCACAAAAGCACAAAAAACAGAGCACAAAATTAAAACAAATCCCGGAACAGATTTTGGACTGTCTCGTGAAAGATGTGGAACTTATAGTAAAAAAGAGAATACTTTAGCCACATCTACCTAAAAAATTGGCAGACAGGGAATTGCACAGAAAAACACAGAAAAAGAAAAACAGATAGTAACTTGTAGTAACTCATTGTAACTAAGTGGTAATTTATTGTAACAGATAAATAAAGACATACAAGAAAGAATGGAATAAAATAAAATAGTAACCCTTCGCAAGCTCAGGATAAGTATCTCTAAGGACTTCGTCCCTGCCTGCGGCAGGCAGGCAAGAGCTTCTTACCACGAGATTTCACAGAACAAAAAGGCGCAGAGGACGCAGAGGATAGAAAACAGAGAGCAAATCAGAATATTCCGCCAGAGGCGGATTCAACCTACCCAACAAGGCGGACAGGAAAGTGGTGGAGAAAGAAAGGGCTAAAGCCCGAAAACCCTCAGCTAAAGCTGGGTAGAAAAACAGGGAATAGGACATATAGGCAGAATATCCATGCCAGAGGCAGGCAAGCAGGAGATAAGAAGGCAGCAAATCAGAATATCAGGTTATCAGAAGGCAGCAAATCAGAATATCAGTAAATCAGGTTACAGAAAAAGACAAAATGGATTCACGCTTTCGTCAATTAGATGGGGTGACGTCACCCCATCTACGCATTAAATTAGTTGGGGCAGTTGCCCCAACCTACCCAGGTTAATATCAAATATTTTTAAGCGGGGTGGGAGTTGAGTTTTTTTTGTTTTTTTATTATGGATATGATAACAAATGCGGAAAAAAATATAGATAGACAGGGATAAGCTATAAATAATGGTTTTACATGGGAATACTTAATACCATGCCAAGTTTTAGTAGCGTATAAATAGTCATTAAAATACCAGAGAGCAAGAAGGGCATTAGAATATAAGACAGTGAGGATTATTTTTAGTTTAAATTTGTTTTGCAACCAATTGCTAAGGGTAAGTGTGCGTATATTTATTCCTAATCCAGCAATAAAAATCCATTTTCCAATATAATTAAATACCTCAAAAAGTTCTTCCCCTATACATTGTGTTATATATAATAATCCCGGTATTGACGCAAGTACAATACCAATTAAACTGATTACAAAAATATCTTTTTCTCTTTGATTCATTTTTTAAGAGGGTTTTTAAGTTTCTTGTGTTTTTTGAGTATGGATATGATAATTACTGCAGAACCGAATATAGATAAAGAGAGGTCCATTATAAAGGATGATTTCATACTAGGATTAGTAGGATACTTAGTAGTATGCTCATATTGAGTAAAGGACAAATAGTAAGTAACATACCAGAGAACAAGAAGAACGTTGGAATATAAAAGAGTGAGAATTATTTTTAGTTTTAAGTTGTTTTGTAACCAATTGCTATTAACAAGTGTGCGTATATTTATTGCTAACCCCATCATAAAAATCAAGTTTCCAATATGATTAAATATATGAAAAGTTTCTTCCCCGATACAGTCTACTATATATAATACTGTTGGTATTGATGCAAGTATAAGACCAATAAGGCTCATTACAAAAATATCTTTTTCTTCTTGGCTCATAGTTTTAAGGAGCACCTACCAAACAAATCGGCAGGCAGGCGTGCTCCTACCTACCCTTACCGTTTATTCTTTTTTGATGGTTAGTCTGAAAGCTATTAGGCTTCCGAGCATAGCGCTCGACCACATAACATAAGGGTAGCGGTCTATTTCTTCGTTGCCAACGATTCCTGATAATGCGCCATATCCGGCTATTCCACCGACAAGCGCACCTAAGAAAGTAAAGAGAAAAGAGCTTTGTTCTTTTTCCACGAGTTCGCTTCCGATTAGCCACAGTCCATAAGCGGCACCGGGGATAGTTCCAACTGCGCCTGCGTTTCTGCCCATTGTTTTTGCACCGTCAACGGTATAAGAGCTTTTTGTGGAAGCATATCCCAGCCAATATCCTATTCCGTAACCTATTGCTCCTCCTATAAATCCGGCAGGAGGTTCGGTAAAGACCCAGGAATAATCTTTAGTTGGGCTGGGAAAAGATAACCCAAGAACGGGGTCAAACTGTACTTCATTGTAAACGGGGAAAGTCGAGAACTGAGGAGTAGGTTGTAAGGTAAGCAGTAAGAATAAGAGCATTTTTACCTCCCGATGGAAAGTATTATTTCACTTTAATATATATGTATATTTTTATTGGACTCTTGATATATATTCGTCGGTTCGGGTATCTATTTTTATTACTTCGCCTGCTTCTACGAAGAGTGGTACCTGCACTATTGCGCCGGTTTCCAATTTCGCCGGTTTGAGTCCGCCGGATATTCGAGCGCTTTTTAACGGAGGCTCGGTTTCTATTATTTTGAGTTCGCAGGAATTTTGCAGTCTTACACCGAGTATTTCTTCATCAGCCATTAGCACAAGGATGGTCATTTGTTCTTTAAGGTATTTGAGGGTATCCTTTATGATAACTTCAGCAAGGGGAGTTTGTTCGTAGGTAGTTGGGTCCATAAAATAATAGAATCCACCTTCTTTGTAGAGATATTGCATAGGTTTTTCATTAACCTTTACTATTTCAATATTTTCGTCCGGGTTGTAGGTATTTTCGGTAACGGCTCCGGTTTTAACACTTTTCATTTTGACACGTTGAACGGCGCCGCCTCTACCCATTTTGATGTGGGCGTAGTCAACTATAGTGTAGTATTCGTTATTAATTCTTACGAAAGTGCCTTTTTTTAGGTCTTTAATGATAGCCATCTAGTGCCTCCCGAATATTATGATTTATTTTAAATAAAAATGGGCAAGGAGGGACTCGAACCCTCAATCCCTTGCGGGCAACGGATTTTAAGTCCGTTGCGTATACCGTTCCGCCACTTGCCCATAGTAATTGGGTATGATATTAATTTTTAAGGAAGTGTCAAGAATTTTTAATTATCAAAAAGAGAACAGAAAGATTAGCCACAGATTAACACAGAATTACACGGAAAAAAATTAAGACAGATAAAAGAATACAAAAATATTGGCACACAGATTTACACAGATTAAAGACGGAATGGCACAGAACCAGAAAAACAGAAAGAAATTTTTGCC
>JAQUPX010000005.1:0-186414 GCA_028716385.1 bacterium
TTGACAGTTTATTGAAAATAGCAATCTTAAATGAACCGAGAAGTTATAAGGGATTTACTAAACCAGAGAAACCTATATACCTTAACCCATCAAAAAGTGGGTTTTTGGAGTTAAATGGATAAGCATTTAATTTTATTAAGGATACTTATAAAATAGAATTTGAATTCCTTTTGTCTTACCCAGCATCATTACCGTTAGTACGAGAAACTGGTGGGAGGACTCAACAAATTGCAGAGAAATATGATATTCAAAACATTATAGATTTACACGTAAATAAAAATGCTAACAATACTGTTTGTTTATGTCCTAGTCCGAAAGCAAAACTGAAATATCCTAATGGAGTGGATATTATAGATTTTATTCATTCTCTCGTAATTCCATTTTTCTATGGTCTAAGTTATTATGAAAAGAAGGGGAAATGGCCGTGGGGAACATATAGTCATGGAGATTTAGGAATTTTTGAATTTTATGCTGAAAATAGAAAACCAAATTCAATGGATGGAGATTTAATAGTTAACTGTAAAAAGGATTTAAAAGAAATACATAGAATCTTATTTGAACAAAACCATATTGTTTTGGAAGATTTGGATTGTCCCTGTGGTTCTTTAAGGAAATTTAAAAACTGTCATGAAAGAGCCTTTGAGGGAGCAAAACTATTGAAAGAGGATATTAAATTATTGCCAATTAGATAG
Organism: bacterium; assembly: GCA_028716385.1. GTDB lineage: Bacteria > Hydrothermota > UBA3073 > JACQXS01 > JAQTXJ01 > JAQTXJ01. The sequence continues at coordinate 693 of JAQUPX010000005.1, forward strand.
TAGTTTTATGCCTATATATTTTTTGTAGTAAACTGTTCAAACCGCTTAAGTAGTTGGAATCAATGCGCTTGAGTCGCAGGAGAGAGAGTAGGTGGTATCATTGGAAAAGAACAAGAACACGCTTAGGAATTTTGGATTGAGAGATTCGTCTATGAAGATGGAGGTTTCGCCGCGGTGGCGGAGACTTCTGCCGTAGAAAACTTTTAATTCGTAATCGCCGTCTGAGAGAATGGAGTTCTGCTGTTTTGTGAAGAAGGCGTTCTCGCTATACTTGTGGACCTCGTTTGAATAAAAGAACGTGTCAAAGACTTTCATATCCCTGTCTGAAGGTTTGCAATAAAAAACTAATATGTGCGCGATGTCTTCGGACGTGCCGTTTTTGTGGATACGCGAGTCCCACTTCAGAGAAAGCCGGTTGCCTTCGTAGATCAGATTCTGCGGGGTATTTTTGGGTTCGAATAGTTTGCCTTCGTAGATGGGATTCATCGCGGAAAGGTTTACCCAATTGGATTCCGACAGGGGAAGGTTTTTATTCGGAATAGAGTCGTATAAGAAACCTATGTTTTGGCGGATGAAAGAATTGTGTTCGAGCATCCGATAGTTGCGGTTTTTCCAGTACTTGCGGAATCCGGGACGCAAAAGATGATATATCCGCATTGTGAGCGCCAACAGAGCGCTCATATTTTTGAAGCCGATGCTCTGTTCCTTAGGGAAAAGAGTGTAGTCCCGCTTCAAGTAAACGATTTGTTTGCCCCGTATGTAGGAGAACGTTATGTTCCCGACGGAGCCTTTTATTGTGCCGAAAGAACTGCCGAGACAGATTGCCATTTTGACCTCCTATAGTCCAAAAATTAAATATTAAATATCAAAAATAAACAAAATGTGCACAAAACGAAAAGTCGCAGAGTACGCAGAGAAAATAAATAAAAAAGAACGAAAAACAGATTAGAATTACAGAAAAATCTGAGAAAACAGAGAGCACGCAAAGAAGAAAACGGAGAAGGGGGGAAAGGGAACAAACAGTATATCAGGTTATCAGTGGATCAGAAGGCAGAAGATCAGGTTATTCCTCCTTCGGCGGACAGGCAGGGCATCAGGAACAAAAGCGGAGAAGGGGAGAAGGGAGATTTTTTTTAGTTTTAAAAATGGGTTTTTGGAATTTTCCCCGAAACGACATAATAAGAATGGATACTTCAAGGATAAAAAACTACACAAAATCCTAATATTTTACTAGAAATACTAATATTTTACTAGGAATTTTTCTTGCATTGTGGAAATGAGGAGGTAAATTAGAAAACAATTTTAATTGGTATAAAAGTAGAAAATATTTATAAAATCGAGGTAATATAATTATGGGTAAAAAACTTACGCCTTTGCCGGCTTTGTCAGATGAATGGACTTTGGAAGATAGTATAAATTATACTCCTTATATAGAGGCGCTAACAAAAACGATTCTTGAATGTGAGACTCCTTTTACAATGGGATTATACGGACCGTGGGGAAAAGGTAAAACATCTACAATGAGGCTAATAGAAAAAAATCTACAAGAGAAAGACAAAAATAAAAATAATATAATCACGATTTTTTATAATCCGTGGGAATACCAATTTGATGAACATCTTATTGTCCCGTTATTGCATACTATAAGATATAAAATAAATAAGTCTAAGTGGGGTAAAGTAAAAACATCTTCTTTCGTAGAGAAATTTGATAATGTTATTTTTGGGGCAGCCTATGTGTTGTCAGAAAGAATAGGATTTAAAGCAAAGGATTTTGTGGAAACAGCGAATGTTCGTCATGATTTAAAAGAAAAGGAGAAGGCAAAGAATTTATCTTTTCTTACAGAAGGGGAGACAATAAAAAAACTTTTTGAATCGGCAATTGACGAATTGATAGGGGAGGGTGAAAGAAAAATAGTCATATTTGTTGACGACCTTGACCGATGTTTGCCTGAATATGCGTTAAAGATTCTGGAAGCAATAAAAATATATCTCAGTGTAAAGGGGTGTGTTTTTGTTCTTGGGGTAGAAAAGAAGATGATTCAAAATGCAATACTATATCATTATAGAGAAGTAAAAGAAGGGACCTTTTCAGGAAAAGATTATCTGGATAAGCTTATTCAACTTTCTTATAATTTACCTGATATGCGTAAAATAGGGGTAGGGAAACTTTTGTATAAAATTTCTAAAAAGATAAAATTATTTAAGAACCCTGAAGAAAAAAAGAAATGCATAGAGATTGTTCAAGAATGTATAGACCCTATTCCCCGCACAGTAAAAAGATTTGTAAACAGTATAATACTCCAAGAAAACATTAGAGAAGAGTTAAAGAAAACATTCATTAAAAAGAAAAAATTTGATTTGGATATTAAAAACATAATAAAGTTGAGACTTATTTATTTTATCAATGAGAACTTAAGTCTTTCTAAACAAGATTTATGGGAATTACAAGAAAGATATAGAAATCCAACATCCACAAAGAGATTGCCGCTGTTAAAAGAAAAATATGGAGACATTACACCAGAACATTGGGTTAGAATAGAAAAAATTATAAAGTATGCGGAGCCCTTTAAGGAGGAAGAAATAGGTAAATATCTTGAAGTTTTATGCCCGGAGGAGTTAAAGAGTAAAAGAGATAAGAATACTATGAAAATAATAGAGTTAAAAAGAGTAAGAAAAATCAGAGATTGTACGGCTATAATTAACACGGTTCTGACATTAGGGCAAATAGGAGATGAGTCAGCAATTCCGGAGTTGATAGAGACATTGACGAGTAGTAACGATGCTGTTTACGCTGCTGTCGTTTCAGCATTGGAACAAATAGGGGATAAATTAGCAATTTCGAAAATAGAAGAGACATTAGAGAGTAAAGACAATAGTAATAATGTAGAATTTAGATGTAGGCTAATTTTGGCATTAGGGCAAATAGGCAGCAAGTCAGTAATTCCGTTTCTAACAGATTTATATCGAAAAGAAAAGAAATTAGAAAATGGCAACACAAAAGTTAAACTTACGGCAATTGAAACATTAGGATATATAGGAGATAAGGATGTAATTCCTGCGTTAGAAGAGGCATTAGACGATGGAGATAAAAAAGTTAGGTTTCTTGCAGTTTGGGGGTTGTTAGGACAAATACAACATAAACAAAAAATTCTTTCAATATTAGAAGATGCATTAAAAAAAGAGCCGGACCCAGAAGTTAGATATAAAGTAGTTTTGGTATTAGAGCAAATAGGCGGGGGGGAAGTAATCCCATTGTTAGAAAATACATTGTTAAACGATAAGGACGCAGAAGTTAAACGTAAGATAATTTTAGTATTGGAGTATATAGGCAGTGAAAAAGGTACGGCGGCAGCAGTTAAACATAACCGTGAAGTAATTTCGGCGCTAGAAAAGGCAGTAAAAGATAATGACATCGGGAAAGAGGTAACGCAGGCATTAGAGAGGTTAAGGAAATGAGCGTTGACCCTAAGAAACCAAGAAAGATTTTAGTCGTGCATGGAGTCCAAACAGGACAAAATAATGATATAAATTCTCACGAGGGAATTAAAAAACTTATTATTTCGCGTCTTACACCGGAACAACTTTCAATAGTTAAATTCGAGACGGAAATGTACAGATACGAAAACATCAATGATAATGCCCAACGCGGATTGAAAAAAGTGCTCGGCATATTTTTAGTCAATTTACTCGGGAAAGTACCCGTAGGAGCACTGGTCGGGAAACTTGTTGAAAACGGCGTAGACGTCGTGGGAGACGTGTTGATAAACCTGCAGGAAGGAAGCACCGCTGCAACCATACGGGACGGGCTTATAAGTAAAATCGAAAATATTTATGAACAAGGAAATCCTCTCTATATAGTGGCTCACAGCCTCGGTACGATTTATTCATTTGACGCCATTAATAAACTTATTAAAAATAAAAAGTATTTTGACCGCAAGTCCAGGACTACATGGCCTGTCCAGGCATTAGTAACTATGGGGTCTCCTATCGGGTTATCAATGTTTAATAGAAATAGAGTAGAAAATTTCAAACCCGGCTCTAACCGTTTTCGCTGGATGAATTACTGGGCACGCACAGACCCGGTAGTATCGGGTAGTTTCTACGGAAAGCCTGTTGAAAAATACCAGATTGCAGAGAAGTTTTCCACAAATCCTAATTCGGGTTGGAATCTACAGGACCGTGTTGTGGACAGTAAACAGGCATGGTTGGGAGCGCATATAAGTTATTGGAACGATTCCGGTATTGGAGACGATTTGGTTTCTTTGATTACAAGTTAATGAAGGGGAAGAAAAGATTTTGGATTTTAGATTTTGGAATGGGGATTGAACAGATTAACGGATTAACAGATTGGGGATTGCGGATTTTGGATTTAACAGATTAAAAGAAAAGAATTTGGATTGCGGATTTGAACGGAAAAAAAGAAATTTGGAATTTGGATTTTAGATTTTGGAATGGGGATTGAACAGATTAACGGAGAATGAAAAAGGAGTAATTGGTAGTAACTTATGGTAACGTATAGTAACTGGTTGTAGCAGAAAGAAAGGGAACAGAGGGGAAAGGGATGAAACGAAAAGTTTGGGTATTGCTTTTATTTGTTTTTATTTTTACGGGATGTACTCAATATACCTACTATGGCAGTATTGAAAGCGAAGACTCTTCAGGGAAAATGCGGAAACATCTTGTTTACTGGACTAAAACGGAACGAGTATTATGGTTTGATGAATGTTCGGAAGTTGTGCGGCTGTTAACGGAATGCAGTTTAGAAACAATTGCGTTTAAGGAGACAGAAAAAGACGGGATTGTTTTTATAAGCCCTTCAGAAGAACACAAAGGAGTAGGCAAAATCGTGGAAGTGGGAGAACCTTGCGGGAAAATATTAAATGCGAAAAAAGTTAAAGAATTAACGGATGACACTTTACGGTTGGCAATTTATTGCCAGTACGTTCTTGAAGATAGTGGTTTTACTGTGGGAAATCACTCTTACCTAAAGGCGGGGACATACGCATTTGGTATTGTAAAAGCTAAGAGTTCCGAATTTAAGGGTGGTGTTCCGACGCGGCCTGAATGTCGTGAGAAATAAGAGGAAGAGTATAATAGGAAAAGAAAACAGAAAATAATGAGTCAGAAACACTGATAAGTTAGAGTCCCGCTAGCGGTGGGAAAACTCCAACTAACCCAGCTGAGCTGCCCCGCTAAAGCGGGGTTTCGCTTCGCTCCAGATAAGTTGGACTAATCCCGCCAGGGCGGGAAAAGTCCAACTAAGGAGGGGGAATGAATACGACTGAATTAGATGCACTTTTTACCCGGGAAAGTTTACTGGGGTTGCAAGGTGCAGTAGCGGCTTCTTTGTTAGTGCCTAACATTGTTTGTTATTTGTTTGGGCAAAAAGCCGATAGATACAGGAAATGGCTATCGCTTATAGTGGCATTAGGGTTAGCCTTTATAACGGCACATATAGCGCCAACTCAATCAGGGATGAAATGGGTACTCGCTTTTTTTAACGGGTTGCTGATTTTCTCGTCTGCAGCCGGGATGAATCAAATATCTGCAGCCGGAGCCGGCAAAGGACAAAACGAGACAAGCCCAAATGATGTTGTTCCGAATGTGATAAAATCGGCTAACATTCCAAGAGGGGTGGGGAAAGCCGGGAAACAAGAAGAGGGTGCAGTAAGCGTCGGGGAGAGTTCAGTAAAGCCCAGGAAGTTTTTTACGAATTGGTTTTGATTTTTTGGGGGAAAACATAGTAACAGATAGTAATAACTGTAACTGATGGTAACTCGTTGTAACAGAAACGGAAAGAATTTTTAGCCACACCTGCCTGCCGGCAGGCAGGGAATGCCACAGAACAACACAGAAAAAAGAGAATAACGTAAAGAGTTTTGGTCACAGACAAATACGGAACAACGCAGAAAAACAGAACAGAAAGATTTAGGGTTGAAAAATAACAGAGAAGGGGAGAAAGGGAACAAACAGTATATCAGGTTATCAGTGGATCAGAAGGCAGAAGATCAGGGCATCAGGGTATCAGAAACAGAAAAAAAGAATAGGACATAGAGGACATGTGAAAAAGTAGGTAGTAGGAAGCAGGTAGGGAAAATTAAATATTAAAAATCAAATATCAAATATACAGATAAAAAAGTAAGGAAAGATGCCTGCCTGCGGTAGGCAGGGATTCCCGCCACCGCCAAGGAGGCGGGGTCAAAAGACGTGACATCAAGTGCGGGATGACAAACGAAACATATGAAAAAGTAGGTAGTAGGAAGGGACAGAAAAGATAAGGGAGGAGCACGTGCTCCCAGCTACCCAATGAAAGGATTCGTTAATAGGGTATTAGTGTCCTATGCTTCGCTTCAGGATAAGTATCTCTAATCGCGCAAGCGCTCAAGAGCTACCTATAATAGTTATTCGGAAAAGAAAACGGAGAAGGGAAAGGGAACAACAGTATATCAGAAGATCAGCAAATCAGTTGGCAGAAGATCAGGGCATCAGGGTATCAGAAACAGAAAAAAAGAATAGGACATAGAGGTCGGAGGAGAAAATAAAACAGAGATGGGGCAGTTGCGCAAGCTAAAGCTTGCGGCTACCAAGCTGTTTTTATCGGATGGGGTGCCCGGCAGAGTCCGCCTCAGGCGGATTAAAACCCTATCCCTAGCCATTTTGGGCTAAAGCCCGGAAGAGTATTGTTTTGCTTGTTTCCTTCCCCCCGTCCTAAAGAACGGGGTAATTTTAAAAAGAAAACGGGCGAGGCAGAGCCTCGCCCGTTTGTTAATTGCAGTTAAATACTAACGCAACGCTTCGACGCCGGGGAGTTTGAGCCCGGAAAGGAACTCGAGAGATGCGCCGCCACCCGTAGAAATGTGTGTCATTGAATCTGCCAAACCGAATTTGTTTACCGCGGCAACCGTATCCCCACCACCTATTATCGCCGTTACTCCATGATGCGTCTGCATAGCCAATTGCTTTGCTATGGCGCGTGTGCTTGAGGAAAAATTGTCAAGTTCGAATACGCCCGTGGGGCCGTTCCAGAAAATAGTCTTGGCTTGCATTAATATCGTGTTGAAGTTTTCCGTAGTTTTCGGACCGATGTCCAATCCCATAAATCCCTCGGGAATGAAGTTGGCAGTCGTAATCCTACGCTGGGCATTGTTCTCGAATTTGTCCGCTGCGATTATGTCAACGGGAAGAACGATTTTGCCTTTGCCTTTTTCGAGGAGTTCCTTCACGACCGGGATTTTGTCTTCTTCGACGATGGACGTGCCGATTTTGTACCCGAGAGCTTTGAAGAAAGTAAATACCATCCCGCCGCCGATAAGAATGTTATCAACTTTTGGCAGGAGGTTAACTATGATATCCATTTTGGTGGAAACTTTTGCTCCGCCGAGAATCGCAACGAAAGGTTTCTCGGGGTTTTCGATTAATTTGCTGAGATAGTTCACTTCGTTTTCCATAAGGAAACCCGGGGCTTTTACGTCGAACAAATGAGTAATGGCTTCGACGGAAGCGTGCGCACGGTGAGCGGAACCGAAAGCGTCGTCAATGTAGATATCGCCGAGTTTTGCGAGTTTTTTGGCGAATTCCATATCGTTTTTTTCTTCTTCGGGGAAAAACCTAGTATTTTCGAGGAGAATAATGTCTCCGTTTTTCATTTCTTTAGTGGCTTTTTCGGCGTCCTCGGAAATGCAGGACGGGATAAATTTTACTTTTTTGCCAATCATTTCTGATAAATATTCTGCAACGGGTTTAAGTGACATAGACTCGACGACTTTGCCTTTGGGGCGGCCGAGATGAGACATAAGAACGAGTTTGCCGTTGTGTTCGGTAATGTAGTTCATCGTGGGCATAACAGCTTTTATACGGGAATCGTCCGCGACTTTAGTTCCGTCCAGAGGGACGTTAAAGTCCACTCTCGTAAGGACGCGTTTGCCTTTCAGGTCAAGTTTTTTCAAAGATTGCATTTTGCCTCCTGTTTGTTATTGACGTTATTTGATTTGCCTAATTATGAGTATATATGAAGGGGGAAAGGATTTTTGTCAAGGAATTATAGTAACGGATGGTAACAAAAAATTTTAGCCACAGAATGACACAGAATAACACAGAAAAAAGATCACGAAAAACAGAAAGAATTTGCACGCGGATTAGCACAGATTAATACGGATTTACACGGACAACAGAAAGATTTAGGGTTAAAAAAACAGATAACGAAAAACAAACACAGAAAAAAGATCACGAAAAACAGAAAGAATTTGCACGCGGATTAGCACAGATTAATACGGATTTACACGGACAACAGAGAACAGAACGGAAAGAATTTAAACAGGGACTTTAAGAGACTTGAAGAGACTTGAAGAGATAAAAGAACAGAAAGAATTGTAACCGCAGATAAACGCGAATAAGCACAGAAAACGGAAATATGCACAGAACAAAAAGACGCTGAGAACGCAGATAATCCCAACTAAAAGGTTTGAACGTTTGAGAGTTTGATTGTTGGAACGTTAAAAAATAAAGAACGGAAAGAATTTAAACAGGGACTTTAAGAGACTTGAAGAGATAAAAGAACAGAAAGAATTGTAACCGCAGATAAACGCGAATAAACACAGAAAACGGAAAGAATTTTAACAGGGACTATAAGAGAATTGTACGAGAAAAGAAAACACAGAAAGATTTAGAGTTAAAAAATAACAGAGGACGGAAAATATAATAGGATAGGATTAAGAACAAAAAGCATATCAGAAAATCAGATTATCAGAAACAAAAAGAGAAAAGGGAAAGGAGGAAGGTTTTAAAAAGAAACTGTAAACGGGACTAAAAAAAATGGTTATTTTGAAAGGACTGAAATGACGTCGTTTTTAAGGGTTTCGTAGTCAGGTTGTTGGGAGTAAGATTTATAAGTTACGTGGTTGGAAGGGCTCAGGGAGTCTTTGTGGGATGATATGCAAGGAACACGCCAATTGCCTTTAACATCAGTTTCTAACAAGTATTCCGTTTCCAAAACACCGGATTTCTTTTCTTTATGACGCTCTAAAGTGATAGTTCCTACTTCTACATTTTCCATAATGAGAATAAATTTATAAAGAGTATTTGTTTTTTTATTAAGTTCAACAGGCGCATACGCGATTACAATGTAATCATTTGTTATAAAATCCTCTTTTGACCTTACTGTTGTGGTATCAAAAACTTCTTCAGGTGATTGTCCCGATAGTATGGTAATAACATCGTTTTTGACTTCTTCATATTTGGGCAGTGTTTTGTAAGATTTATAAGATACGTGTTTACCAAATGAGCTTATAAAAGGAATAGGCCCACTACGCTTAACTCCGTTTTCCTCAAGAAAATATGATGTTCCCAATGCTTCGAATTCCGAATGATTTTCTAAAAAAATAACTCCTGCCTGTTTATTATCCTGAACAAGGGCAAATTTGTAAGGCGTATAGGTATCTTTGTTTTTTTCGATGGGGGCGTACGAAATAACAGTGAATCCACTTGCTTTGAAATCTTCTTTGGGTGTTTCCGTTGTATTGATAGAGATGTAATTGCCTTTCCAGAGGACTTGTTTTGGGGCGCAGCCGGAGAGAAGGAGTAATATAAGCAATAAAAATTTAGCGTTTTTCATAAATACATTCCTCCTTTTATTTTCTATAATTACCAATGATATGCCCAAACAGCGCCGGAAATAAAGCAAGCGCTATAGGCACTTATACCAGCAATATCCGCTGCTAAATCATTAAAATTAGAATGTTCATAAATTATTCCCAATGCAAACCATCCTGCACACAGTCCTGCTACGTTTCCAAGTGTCGCACCCAACAAACTTTTCCAATAAGACCCTTTATCTCCCAGTTTTTTTCCTGCAATGGCGACTCCTTTTGGCATACCAAGAGTAGCGCCCACCAGAGCAACCCCCGTCCCGAATAAAAGACATAAACCAGCGCCTAAATTCCAGGGGTCGCCACTCGTCTTTGCCGTATACCATCCATATGATACTATAAGTCCCCCCGGTACCGCACCCAATAATCCTCCGCAAACACCATTTACAGCCTCAACGCTATACTTATAACCGGAGCTACGATTACAAATTGTATTGTATGTATCAGAAGTTGAATCTTGCATCACTACAATATTCCATAAATTATTATTGAGGTTTTGAGTCAACAAGTTGCTCTCCGCCATCGCATACATTGGTAAACCCAAGCAGAATAGTATAATTACTTTTTCCCCGCTCCGCCTCAGATGGGTCATTCCTAAAGGCAGGTAAACGGGCAGGATTTTAAGTTTCATTTCTTTTTTTTGTTGAGTTTGGTGTATATTTCGCTGAGGATAAACCAGAACAGGAAGATATCAACAGTATGGAAATTGTTTTTTATCCCTGCGAAATAACCAATATGTTTTGGCAAGGTATGATAATGGTCAATAAAAAGACATACGAAAATGTTTATAACGGGAAATGTAAATGCCGGCAACGCAATGACCCAAACTGCTCTTGCCCACAGAGCCGGATGGTTAGGTCCTTTTCCTAAAAATATAACAATTATTGTCCCAACGAAACAGCCTATTGCGAATATGATTCGTACGGGAAACCATGTGGTAATGTTTATCGCGGCAAGTGAAACCAGGAAAATAATGATTCCTGAAATAAACAAACGGTCAGATTTTTTATTTCCGCCTGAGACCACCTCAGGCTGAGATTTCGTTTCGTTCAATCCTCCAGAGCCCGCCTTAGGCGGAGATTTCACTTCGTTCAACATTTTTACCTCCTGTTTCATCAACAAGTATGTTTGTACTAAATATTCTGGAAACCTATCTTTGTCAATCTTTTAATGCAGCCTCCAAAAGCAAAGAAAAGAAATATTCACCGCAGAGTCGCTGAGTACGCAGAGAAAAGAAAACAGTGGTGAGTGATCAGAGAACGGAAAACGGAAATCTTTGGACGCAGATGACGCAGATAACAAAAAGATCAAAAAACAGAACAGAAAGAGTTGCAAAAGAATAAAGAGGATCAACAGAATAGGATATTCGCAGAACACAGAAAACAAAAACAGAATACAGAAATTGAAACCGCGGATGAACACAAATAAACGCAGAAAACAGAGAACGGGAAATTATTTAAGAAGAATGAGTTTTTTTGTTAATTTAGTGTTGCCTGCGGTTAGTTTTACAAAATAAATTCCCGATTTTAGGTTGTTTGCGTTATTATCGGTGCCATCCCAGGTGACATTAGTGGCCAGTGATCGTTGGTCAGTGGTCAGAGGGAAACTCTTTACTAATTTACCGGCGATGTCGTAGATACAAAGAGTTGTCAGTGGTCGGTTGTCAGTGGTCAGTTCCGATAATTGATAAGCGATGATTGTAGATTTAGAGAATGGGTTTTGGAAAACGGACAATTGCGGATTTTGGATTTTGGATTGGGGATAGGAGGGTTCTTCGATGGCTATTCCATCATCTTTAAGTACCCATATTTCACCTGCATCATAGCAACTTACATATACCAAACTGTCCTGCGGATTAACGGCAATATCTATCGGTCCATTTCCTACTTGTACTGTTTGCGTTACTGTATTATTTGTCCCATCAATTACTGAAATATTATTGTAGTTATAATTTGCCGTGTATATTTTATTGGTCGTCGGATTTGCACATATTGCACAAGTTTGGTAATAATACCCAATGTATATTTTAGAAACCACAGAATCCTTTATCCCGTCAATGACTGCAACGCTATCCCTTGTATTTGATCCACATGTCACATAGATTTTATCTGTTGCAGGATTGACACATATTGCATAGGGATTTTCGATGTTCAAGTTACAAATTAGTGAATCCTTCATCGCATCTATTACCGCAACCTTACCAGGGAAACGCCTTACCCCATAGATTTTATTTGTCACAGGATTTACACATATACCATTGCGATCATCCCCTACATCAGAACCTAATTCAACGAGCCATGAATCATTTGTCCCATCTATTACTGCAACATTGCCACTTGTCACATAGATTTTATTCGTTGTCGGATTTACACATATACAATAAGGGTAAAGCATGACAGTTACTGTGGCAATTACCGAGTTGTTCGTTCCGTTTATTACCGAAACATTATCGCCAAGACAATTCGCTACATAGATTTTATTCGTTACAGGATTTACACAGATAGCATCAGGACGAGAGTCGACAGCTATTTTAGAAGTCAACGAATAGTTAGTTCCATCAATTACCAAAACGTTATCGCTACTGCAATTTGCCCCATAGAGTTTATTCGTTGCAGGATTTACGCATATGCTTCTGGGGGCATCCCAAATAAGTATTGGAGGCATCCTTGAGTTATCAGCCCCATTTATTACGGAAATATCATTACCTTGTGAATTTGTCACATAGACTTTATTTGTTGCCGGGTTTATGCATATACCAGTCGGATAATATCCAACTGCCACTGTAGTAATCACTGAATTATTTGTCCCGTCAATTACCGAAACATTATTATTATCCCAATTTGCCGTATAAATCCTATTTGTTGCGGGATTTACACAAATTGCCTTTGGCAAAGGGCCGACAGGCACACTGCCAATCACTGAGTCGGTTGTTCCATCAATTATCGAAACGTTATCGCTACCACTACCGCCATTTGCCACATAGATTCTATTTGTATTTGGGTTTACACATATAGCATAAGGAACATAACCTACAGATACGGAATCAATCACATTAATTACCGAATCATTTGTCCCGTCAATTACTGAAACATTGCCGCTAATCTGATTTGTTGCATAGATTTTATTTGTTGCCGAGTTTACACAGATACTCCAGGGATTAGGCTTAATATCTATAGAATCAATCACTAAATCGTTTTTTCCATCAATTACATAAATATTATTACTATCCCCACTATTTGTTACGTAGATTTTATTTGTCACAGAATTTACACATATGACTTGAGGGGAATAACCAGCAGATACGGTAGCAATTACAGAATCATTGACACCATTAATTACCGAAACATTATTACTGCCGCAATTTGCCACATAAATTCTATTTGTATTTGGGTTTACACATATAGCATTGGGTCCAGCCCCAACTAATACAATAGTGAGTACCGAATTATTCGTTCCATCAATTACTGAAATATTATTGCTGCCGATATTTGCCACGTAAATTTTGTTTGTTAGGGAATTTGCGCATACTGCGATAGGAGATAACCCACATACCGAAATACTATCAACTACCGATAACTTTGCCCATACAGATTGGCTAAGGAGTGTGCTTGCAAATACTATTAATATGTTTAGTTTTCTCATAGTTTCTACTATTTTATTTCATTAATATTAGTTTTTTTGTTGTGCTTATTGTATTAGATTCTTCGCTACGCTCAGTCACCGCCGAGGCGGTCGCCGCCTGAGCGGGATGTTCCAGATGTGCCAAATGACAAACTGCAGTCAGCTTTACAAAATAAATTCCTGTCTTTGTCATTCTGCCATTATTATCGGTACCATCCCAGGCGACAGTGGTCATTGGGGAATTAGGTAATTGAGTTATTGGAAAGGATTTTACTAATTTGCCGGAGAGGTCGTAAATAGTTAATTGGAGGTTAGTTAATAGTGTATTAGGAGGAACAGAGCAAGTGATGATTGTAGATTTGGAGAAGGGGTTTTGGGAAACTTCTAATTTTGGATTTTGGTCACCGCCAAGGCGGGATGTCGCTTCGCTCCAATTGAAGGAGGGTTCTTCGACTGCTTGTTTATCTTCAAGCACCCAAACTCCTCCGTTATCAGTACAACTCAGATAGACCAAACTATTTTCCGGGTTAACCGTAACATAGGAAGGTCTTTTCCCTATCTGCACTGTTTGCGTTACCGAATTAGTCGTCCCGTCAATTACCGAGACACTGTACCCGTTATAATTTATCACATAAATTTTATTTGTTATCGGGTTTACACAAATCTCCCTGGGAGAAGAACCGACAGATACCGTAGCGGTCAACGAATTGCTTGCCCCGTCAATTACTGAAACACTGTAACTACTAGAATTTGCCACATAAATCTTGTTTGTTGCCGGGTTTACGCATACACCATAAGGATAAGACCCGACAGATACCGTATCAGTTACCGAATCAGTCGTCCCGTCAATTACTGAGACGATGCCCTTGCTATAATTTGCCACATAAATTTTATTTGTTGTCGGGTTTACGCATATACCATAAGAATAAGACCCAACAGAAACCGTAGCAGTTACCGAATCAGTCGTCCCGTCAATTACCGCAACAGTGCCACTACTATTATTTGCCACATAAATTTTGTTTGTTGTCGGATTTACGCATATACCATAAGGAGCAGACCCTATAGATACCGTAGCAGTTATCGAATTAGTCGTCCCGTCAATTACGGAAACATTGTAACTGCTATAATTTGCCACATAAATTTTATTTGTTGTCGTGTTTACACAAATCCCGCGAGGAGAAGAACCGACAGGTACCGCAGCGGCAATTGTTTTGTTCTCATCAACTACTAAAACATTATTACCATAAGAATTTCCTATATAAAGTTTATTTGTTGTAGGATTTATAAAGATGCCCTGAGGAGCAGCTCTGATAGTTATAGCATCAACAACTAAATTAGTAGTTCCATTAATTATTGAAACACCGTAACCGTTTGTCACATAAATTTTATTTCCTCCCTGATCCACGCATATCCCCTTAGAAAAAGAACTGACAGGTATCGTAGCTGTCACCGAATTAGACGTTCCGTCAATTACTGAGACGCCTTTAGAACTTGGCACATAAATTTTATTTGTTGCCGGGTTTACACAAATCTCGAAGGAAGAAGACTCCATAGATACCGTAGAGGTCAACGAATCAGTTGTCCCGTCAATTACTAAAACTAAATTGCTATCAGAATTTGCCACATAAATTTTATTTGTTATGGGGTTTACGCAGATACCCTGAAGGTAAGAATCGACAGATATGGTAGAGCTTACCAAATCAGTTGTCCCGTTAATTACTGAGACTGCAGTACTACTATTATTTACCACATAAATTTTATTTGTTGTCGGGTTTACACAGATTCCCCGGGGATAAGCCCCAACTGATATTGTAGCTATCACCGAATTAGACGTTCCGTCAATTACTGAGACACCGCTAAAACTTGTCACATAAATTTTATTTGTTGTCGGGTTTACGCATACACCATAAGGAGAAGACCCGACAGATACCGTAGCGGTTAAGGAATTAGTCGTCCCGTCAATTACGGAAACACTACTACCGTTATAATTTGTTGCATAAATTTTATTTGTTGTCGGGTTTACGCAGATACCGTAAACATCATTCCCAACGGGTATATTAGCAACCACCGACTTATTTTCTTCAATTACCGAAACGTTATAAATATTACTACTACCTATTTTATTTATCAAATAGACCGTATTTGTCAGCGGATTTATAGCTATTACAGTCGGGTTTGAGCCGTTTCCAAAAACTATACTATCGACTAGGGTTGCAGCAGCCGAGACTGTTCCGGCAGTGAATAATGACGTTATCACGAATACCAAACATTTAGCGCTTAAAAAAAATCTTTTCATTAAGTTCTTCTTAACCTTATCTTATAATTGTAATCTTCTTTGTTATTTTTAATGTGCCGGAAGTAAGTGTTAGAAAATACACTCCCGTTTTTAATTCTTTTGCGGACAGGGGAATGCTATAACTACCTGCCTTTTTCTCCCCGTCAACTAAAGTCTTTACGCAACGTCCAGAGAGGTCGTAGATACAAAGAGTGGTCAGTGGTCGGTTGTCAGTGGTCAGTTCCGATAAGTGATAAGTGATGACTGTAGATTTGGAGAAGGGGTTTTGGGAGACGGACAGATTATAATCTGTCTCTACGGGTTTGGGGTCTTCAACCGAAGCTTCAGCACCAATTTTTATCAACCACATATCACCAGCGCCGTTTATGCCATAAGAATCGGTAGTGCCACAAACTATATACCCGCCATCAGAAGTCTGTTGAATTTCTCCTAAATACTCGTAGTCTGAGCCGCCGAAAACTTTAGTCCACAAAGTATCACCTGTTGGATTCGTCTTTATGAGCCATATATCTTCTACGCCAAAAGACCGGGTTATCCCGCAAGCTATATACCCGCCGTCAGTAGTTTGTTGAGCAGATCCCCCATAATCATAATCACTTCCTCCAAATAGTTTATCCCACTGCTCATTTCCAAGGCTATCTATTTTTATTAACCATAAATCATTAGTGCTGGACGCAGGAGAAGCTGATCCACAAATTATATATCCTCCATCCGTAGTTTTGTTAATTGAAGCCCCGCCATCGCTGTATATAGTTCCGAAAGTTTTATCCCATTGCTTGTTTCCGTTTGCATCTGTTTTTATTATCCAAACGTCATAATCCCCTGCGCCAAAAGAACCGGTGCCACCGCAAACTATATATCCACCGTCATTGGCCTGAAGGACTGAATGCCCAATATCCCAGCTGGTACCGCCAAAAACTTTAGTCCACATCGTATCACCCAATGAATTCGTCTTTATAAGCCAGACATCAAAATTGCCTGCGCCGAAGGACGTTGTCTCCCCCGTGATAATATAACCACCATCAGAAGTCTGCTTAACCGAAAAACTAAAATCATCTCCTGAACCACCGAAAGTTTTATCCCATTGTTTATTTCCACTGTTATCAGTTTTAATTAGCCATATATTTCCATTGGAGCCACCGGAGGTGGTGCCGCACATTATGTATCCTCCATCCGTAGTCTGCCGAACTGAAGTACCTAAATCATATTGTGCAATTCCAAAAATTTTATCCCATTGCTTATTTCCGTTTGCATCCGTTTTTACTAACCATGCATCTTTTCCCCCTGCCCCATATGAACAAGTGTATCCACAGGCAATATAGCCACCATCAGAAGTCTGTTGAACTGATTTCCCTTCCTCAACAGCCGTATCGCCGAAAGTTCTTGTCCATGCCGTATCCGGTGCGGATGCGAATGCATTACCTGCGAGCAGTATTACTGTGAGCAAAATAAGATATTTTTTCATAATCCCATCCTTTTCATTTCATTAAGATTAATTTTTTTGTTGTGCTGATTATATTAGATTCTTCGCTACGCTCAGTCACCGCCGAGGCGGTCGCCGCCTGAGCGGGATGTTCCAGATGTGCCAAATGACAAACTGCGGTTAGTTTTACAAAATAAATTCCAGTTTTTAGTTCGGTTGCGTTATTATCGGTGCCATCCCAGGTGACAGTGGTCATTGGGGAATTAGGTAATTGAGTTATTGGAAATGACTTTACTAATTTGCCGGCGAGGTCGTAAATAGTTAATTGGAGGTTAGTTAATAGTGTATTAGGAGGAACAGAGCAAGTGATGATTGTTGAATGAGAGAAGGGGTTTTGGGAGACGGTTAAGTTTGGTCCGCCAAGGCGAGATGTCGCTTCGCTCCAATTGGAGGAGGGGTCTTCGACTGCTACTTTATCTTCGAGTACCCAAACTCCTCCGTCGGAAAAACAACTCAGATATACCAAACTATTTTGTAGGTTAACCGCAACATAGGAAGGTCTTTTCCCTATCTGCACTGTTTGCGTTACCGAATCAGTCGTTCCGTCAATTACTGAGACATTGTAACCGTTATAATTTGTCACATAAATTTTATTTGTTGTTGGGTTTACGCATACACCATAAGGATAAGACCCGACAGATACCGTAGCAGTTACCAAATTAGTTATCCCGTCAATTACGGAAACTGTGCTACTACCACAATTTGCCACATAAATTTTATTTGTTGTCGGGTTTACGCAAATCTCCCGTGGAGAAGCCCCTACGGATACCGTAGCAATTACCCAATTAGTTGTCCCGTCAATTACTGAAACATTGCTACTGTTACAATTTGCCACATAAATTTTATTTGTTGTCGGGTTTACGCAAATCTCCCGTGGAGAAGCCCCTACGGATACCGTAGCAGTTACCGAATTTGTCGTCCCGTCAATTACGGAAACTGTGCCACTACTAATATTATTTGCCACATAAATTTTATTTGTTGTCGGGTTTACGCATACACCATAAGGAGAAGCCCCTACAGATACCGTAGCAGTTACCGAATTAGTCGTCCCGTTAATTACTAAAATGGTATTACCATAGTACTTTGCCGCATAAATTTTATTTGTTGTCGGGTTTACGCATATACCATAAGGCGAAGGCCCGACAGGTATCGTAGCTGCAATTGTTTTATCCTCATTAACTACTAAAATATTATCACCATAATAATTTCCTACATAAAGTTTATTTGTTGTAGGATTTATACAGATATCCTGAGGAGCAACTCCTATAGTTATAACATCAACAACTAAATTAGTATTTCCATTAATTATTGAAACATTGTGACTGTTATTATTTGCCACATAAATTTTATTTGTTGCCGGGGTTACGCATACACCATAAGGATAAGACCCTACGGATACCGTGTCAGTTATGGAATCAGTCGTCCCGTCAATTACTGAAACGGAATTGTTATTATACTTTGACACATAAATCTTATTTGTTTCCGTGTTTACGCAAATCTCTTGGGAAGAATACCCGACAGATAAGGTAGCAGTTACCAAATTAGTTATCCCGTCAATTACGGAAACTGTGCCACTATTAAAATTTGCCACATAAATCTTGTTTGTTGTTGGGTTTACACAAACCCCATTGGGAGAATACCCAACGGATATTGTAGCAGTTACCGAATCAGTCGTCCCGTCAATTACGGAAACTGTGCCACTACTACTATTATTTGTCACATAAATTTTATTTGTTGTTGGGTTTACGCATACACCATAAGGATAAGACCCCACGGATACCGTGTCAGTTAGCGAATTAGTCGTCCCGTCAATTACGGAAACTGTGCCACTACTACTATAATTTGTTACATAAATTTTGTTTGTTGTCGGGTTTACGCATATACCATAAGGAGAAGACCCCATAGATAACGTGTCAGTTACCAAATTAGTCGTTCCGTCAATTACGGAAACTTTGCCACTACTACTACTGCTATAATTTGTTAAATAAATTTTGTTTGTTGTCGGGTTTACGCAAATACCGTAAGCATAAGTCCCAACGGGTATCTTAGCAGCCACTAAATTATTTTCTTCAATTACCGAAACATTAAGAGTACTACCTGCCTGATTTATCAAATAGACCCTATTTGTCACCGGATTTATAGTTATTGCAGTCGGGCATAACCCGTTTCCCAAAACTATACTATCGGCTAATGTTAAAGCAGCCGAAGCTGTTCCGGCAGTGAAGAATGACGTTATCACGAATAGCAAACATTTAGCGCTTAAAAGAAATCTTTTCATTAAGTTCTTCTTAACCTTATCTTATAATTGTAATCTTTTTTGTTTCTTTTGTGTTGCCAACTGTTAGTTTCACAAAATAAATTCCTGTTTTAAGGTCTTGGGCGTTAAGGGTTGTGGAGTAAGAGCCGGCGGGTTTTTCGCCATTTACAAGTGTTTTGACGCAACGGCCAGAGAGGTCGTAGATACAAAGAGTGGTCAGTGGTTCCGCCTGAGGCGGATCAGTGGTCAGTTCCGATAAGTGATAAGTGATGACTGTTGATTTGGAGAAGGGGTTTTGGGAAACATCTAATTTTAGATTTTGGATTTTAGATTTTGGATTGGATTTTGGATTGGAGGGTTCTTCGATTCCGATACTTTTTTCCCATTTGCAGGGGATGCCGTTTACTATTGACCATAGTCTATAATATCCATAGAAGTCCGACACTTGCGGATGCACGGTTGTGTGAGAAGTGTCCCAGTAAGAGCTTGAAGGCATAGTAATAATATCTCCACCGCCGTTCCCCTGAAAATTACCGCCGCCAATACGAACAAGTGATATGATTGGGTGGTCGGTATTTGATGCGTGGCAATGGTTGCCGCCATCTGCTTCCGTTATATCCCTGAAAAGGGAACCTTCTATATTCATAGTAGAAGATATAGGCGTTATGGAAGGATAATTTGTTATTTTTGATTGCCAGCCAGCCTGATACCCAAGTCCAAAATCAAATCTTTCTATAGAACTGAGGGCACTACTGCCGCTGTTTCCTCCGATTGCGTAGACGAAAGGTTTAATATCGGGAACAAGAACAGTTGAGTGATAACTTCTTCCCGAAGTAAATGCGCCGGTATTTGTCCATTTGTTTGTTGCCGGGTCATACAATTCGCAGGATGCAATGGGCCCCGGGTTTCCTCCGGACACCATTACGAGTCCTGCATAAGTCATTGTTGCGTTATGCAAATAGCGGGCAGTATTTAAAGAACCTGCCATACTCCAGAGGTTTGTGGTAGGGTCATAGATTTCACAAGTTGCAAGGGCGGTTCCGCTTACATCTTTTCCACCGATTACAAGGATTTTACCGCTTTGCAGTAAAACGGCGCTGTGCCAGGAACGAGCTGTATCTAAGGATGGGACGGCTGCCCATCCCGCCGTTATGGGGTCATAGATTTGGCAAGCAGTTGTTGGCGTCCCTGCGGAGGTTTCTCCGCCAATTACCATTACTCTGCCATCAAGCAGTAGCACTGCAGTATGTCTTGCTCTTGCCGTTGACATTGTTCCCGCACTAAGCGTCCATATGTTTCCATTAAATATTTCACAAGTGTTTGTATAGCCCATTGAATTTTCTCCGCCGGTTACAAAAATAGTGCCGTCTTTTAATAGAGTAGAAGTATGGTCAAATCTTTGAGTGGACATACTTGCCGTAGTAGTCCATGCTTCTCCAACCGAACTATACATTTCGCAGGAACTGAGCGCTCCGCCTCCGTTTTTTCCACCCGTAACAAAAACTTTACCATTCAGGTCAATTGTTAAATTTGCGGTATGGTGTGTTCTTGCGGTAGATAACGAGCCTGTGGCAGTTGTTGTATTTTTTTGGTAATTAAATAATTCGCAGGAGTTTAATGCCGTTCCGGCGGCATCTTCCCCGCCCGAGATAAGGATATTTGTTGGCAGTAACGTTGTAGTTGCGGCACAGCGAGCAGTATTCAAAGGTGTTTGAGACGACCATCCGGCGCCTTCGGCAGGGTCATAGATTTCGGTTCTTATGTCACCACCCGTGTTATATTCTCCGTGAGCAAGGACTTTCCCGGTAGGCAAAATTGTAGCTACAAAATGCCATCTTTCTACTGTCATAGGGTCTGTTATTGTCCATTGGTCAGTTTCGGGGTTATAAATTTCACAGGTATTTAAGCCCGCTCCTCCTATTAACAAAGCTTTCCCATTTGGGAGCAAAGCCAATGCCGGTATTAATCTCGGAGAAACATTTTGTGTTGCCCCTGAATATGACCATTTTTGGGTTACTACGTCATACAACTGTGATACTGTCGTGTTTCCGCCTGCGGTTAATACTTTTTGAGGAGTAGTTCTTAACAAAACAGCTACGTGTTTAACCAGTCCTGTTAGGAGAGAATCCGTATAACTAAATGTTTCCGAGACCGGATTAAAAATTTCGCAAGATTTATAGATTTGTTGGGCAAGAGTCCAGCCACCCATTAACATTACAGTGCCGTTTGGCAATCTTACTTCTGCCGAATGGAAGCGGGTGTATAAACCACTTGTGCCATCAATATTATCGGCAATCCTGCGCAGAGTATCTATATTCCATTCATAAATATAACAGGTAATTCCACCCGGGTGGTCAACAAAAAGGACTCTTCCGTCATATAATAGATTCCAACATTCTTGCATTGACCCTGCAAAATCCGTTTGCCAGTACCATCCGGTGTTTCGCCATAGTTTTGTTTGCGGGTTATAATTCCAGAGATACCCGCGATCGGTTTCCAGTAAAACGTTTCCGTCCGGGAGTAAAACTGCGGTAGTGTGATCATTTCTGTATAAAGCAGTATCGTAGGAAGCTGCCTGCCATTTCCCTGTAGCCGGGTCAAAGGTTTCATAACTTACCAAAGCATTACTTGACATGCCCCCAAACGCCATAACTTTTGAATCCGTGAGCATTACAGACTGACCACCGGATCTTGCGGTATTGAGGCTCCCTGTAGTTAACGACCATCTGCCTGCGCCGTATGCTACGTTTCCACAGAATAAAAGTGCAAAAACAAATTTTATAGATTTAAGCATAGTGCCCCCTTGTATCAAATTAAAAATCAAAAATTAAAAATCAAATATATACAAAAACAAATACATACAAAAACAAATACATTGCCACTAAAACACAAAATTACACTAAACGAAAAATTCACTTCATTAAAATTAGTTTTTTAGTTAATTTAGTATTGCCTGAAGTCAGTTTTACAAAATAGATACCGGATTTTAGTTTGTTTGCGTTATTATCGGTGCCATCCCAGGTTACAGTGGTCATTGGGGAATTAGGTAATTGAGTTATTGGAAAGGATTTTACTAATTTGCCGGCGATGTTGTAGATGCGCAAGGAACAGGCATGCCTGTTCCCTACGGAGAAGGAAATGACTGTTGATTTTGAGAAGGGGTTTTGGGAGACTTCTAATTTTAGATTTTGGAATGCGGAATGCGGATTGGAAGAATTGCGAGAGGAGGGTTCTTCGACTGCGACTTCTTTATTCAGTCTAATTAGATATATATCCTGGTAATTACCGGGAGAGACTGTATTGCCCAAGACGATAAATCCTTCATCAGCACATTGAACCGCCGAGTAACCAAAATTAAGGTCATTTTTTCCGAAGATTTCGGTCCATAGGGTGTCTCCAGATGGATTTGTCCTTACTAAATAAATACTACTATCTTTTGAACCAAAAGACCCTGTAGTTCCCGCGATAATAAATCCTTCATCGGTACATTTTGCTACTGACTGTCCATAATCATTTTCAACTCCACCATAAGTTTTTATCCACAAATTATTGCCCGATGAATTTGTCTTTGTCAAAACAACATCACTGGTTTTCTGTGTGGTAACAAATCCTCCATCGTTGCATTGGACTACCGAAGAGCCCCAAATAGGTGTAGTCCATAAAGTGTCACCTAAGGAATCAGTTCGAATTAAATAATCTCCCGCAATAATAAATCCTCTATCCTCGCATTGAACTACTGAATAGCCATAATAATAGTTAGTTCCACCGTAGGTTCTTGTCCAGAGGGTATCGCCTAAAGAATTTGTCTTAATGAGATAGGCAGCTCCATTGCCTGTTCCGAAAGAGTATGTATATCCTGCTATGATGAGCCCGCTATCATAAGTCTGTTGAACTGAATAGCCATAGTCATAGTTAGTTCCACCGTAGGTTCTTGTCCAGAGGGTATCGCCTAAAGAATTTGTCTTAATTAGATAAACATCCGCATTCCCAGCCCCAAAAGAACGGGTATATCCTGCTATGACGAGCCCGCTGTCAAAAACCTGTTGAACTGAATAGCCACCCTCAACGCTATCCCCGCCTAAAGTTTTTGTCCATAAAGTATCGCCGGAAGAATTCATTTTGATTAGATAAACATCACTATAACTTGCTCCGAAAGAGGATGTAGAACCTACAACAATAAACCCGCTATCATAAGTCTGCTGAACGGAAAGGCCATAATCACTGGAAGTTCCTCCAAAAGTTCTTGTCCAGAGGGTATCGGGTGCGGATGCGAATAAGTTTGTTCCTGTAAGGATAATTAATATAATCAAATATTTTTTAATCACTTTTCTCTTAGTTAGACTTTGTTCCGTCAGGGACTTAGTCTAACTTATCAGTGTTATCTGACTTATTTCATCAACAAGTATCTTTATACTTAAATATTCTGAAAAGGTAGTTTTGTCAATCTTTTAATGTAGATGAACACAAAAATAGCAAGAACTGTCCTACGCTACGCTTCTGGATAGAAATCCCTCCGGTAAAAGATTCCGGACAATCCCGCCGAGGCGGGATGTCGCTACGCTCCACAATCTTTTTCCTAATTTACATAAGGGAGTGTAAGTAATCGCACAAGCACTCAAGGGCTTTCTATAATTTATAGTAACTGAAAAAACAAAGAACAGAAAGAATTTTAACAGGGACTGTAAGAGACTGTAAGCGAAAAGAAACAGATAACAAAATAAAGAGTATAGCCACGGATAACTAACCCCAGCTGAACTGGATAACAAACCCTAAGGGTTATTACCCAAGAGTTTGTAAACGGATTGACACGGACAACAAAAAACAAAAAGAATGAAACCGCAGATAAATCATGCCTTCGGCAGACAGGCGCAAATAAACGCAGAAAAAAGAAAAACGGAATATAGAGAATTATGAAAAAAAAAGACAGAAACTATTAGCTGATGGGAGAGCCGTGCGGTACGTCTTTTTCGGGTGTGAGGACGACGATATTATTCGCATCTGACGCAGCGAGGACCATTCCCTCGGATATTTCGCCCATCATTTTCCGCGGTTCGAGATTCGCCAGGATTATGACTTTCTTCCCGACAAGCGATTCCGGCGAGTAACTTTTTGCGATGCCTGCGAGAATTTGTTTTTCCTTGTCTCCCACGAGAACCTTGAGTTTGAGCAGCTTTTCGCTTTTCGCTACGGGAACGGCTTCTTTTATTTCGCCTACACGGATGTCCAGTTTTTTGAAATCATCGTAAGAAATTGTCGGTTTTTCCGGTACTGCGGGAGTCTCGGGTTCAAGCGCTTTTCCGAGTTTGGATTTTTCTTTTTCCATCTGCGCTTTGTCGAGTTTTTTGAATAGTATTTTGACTTCTTTGATGTCTATATCCGATGGGACGGCGAAATTGCCGATGTTATCCCAGGAATCGACTTTGAATCCGAGCATATTATTTATGGCGTCGGAAGTGAAAGGCAGAAACGGGCTGAGCAATGCGGCGAGGTTGCAAACGAGGACGGTGCTTATGTAAATGACTGTCGATGTGCGTTCGTTATGTTCCCATGGATGCTGGTAATCGAAATATTTGTTTCCTTCTTTTGCAAGCGCCATAACTTCTTTCAGCGCGAGTTTGAATTCGAAACCTTCAATATATTTTTCTACGTTTTCTTTTGTGATGACGATTTGGCTTAGCAGTTCAGTGTCTTCGAGGGTGTAATCTTTGGGAGCTGGTATTTTATTATTAAGATATTTATTTATAAAACCGAGTGTTCTATTGATGAGATTGCCGAGAATATCGGAAAGTTCGTTATTATTTTTCGTCATAAAATCGTCCCATGAGAAGTCTACGTCGCCTTTTTCGGGTGCGTTAATCGTGAGGACGTACCTGAGCGGGTCGGGGTCGAAAGACTTGAGATACTCGGGAATCCAGACAGCCCAGTTTCTCGATGTGGATATTTTTTTGCCTTCGAGATTCATAAATTCGTTTGCGGGAATCTCGGAAGGGAGAATGAAATCGCCGTGAGCCATTAACATACAAGGGAAAACGATTGCGTGAAAAACGATATTATCTTTCGCGAGGAAGTGAACGAGTTGAGTATCCTCGGAGAGCCAGTAATCGGCCCAGCGTTTTTCGTCCCATTCTTTCGTGGCGGAGATGTATCCGAGAAGCGCTTCAAACCAGACGTAGATGACTTTCCCCCGGGCTTCGGGAAGAGGAACGGGGACGCCCCAGTTTATGTCACGTGTGATGGCTCTAGGTTCGAGCCCTTCTTTTAGCCAGTTATTCGAGAGGGCGAGGACGTTTTCGCGCCAGTCAGTTTTTGATGAAATCCATGTTTTGAATTTTTCCTGCAGGAGGTCGAGTCGGAGAAACCAATGGTTAGTCTCTTTCAGGGTTGGAGTATTGTGGCAGATCTGGCATTTAGGTTCTTTAAGCATCGTCGGTTCGAGCCATCTGCCGCAGGCTTCGCACTGATCGCCGCGGGCTTTGTCGTTTCCGCAGAACGGGCAAGTGCCTTCAACGAATCGCTCGGGTAAAAATTGTTTGCAATTATCGCAATACAGTTGTTCTTCGGTTTTTGGGGTAATGAAACCTTTGTTGTAGAGGTCGAGGAAGAATTCCTGCGCATTCTTTTCGTGTATGGGTTTGGAGGTGCGGGAGAAGTTATCGAATTTTATTCCGAGGTTATCGAAACTTGATTTTATGTCCGCGTGATATTTGTCTACGATGGCTTGCGGGGTAGTGTGTTCCTGTTTTGCTTTGATAGTAATGAGGACGCCGTGTTCGTCTGTGCCGCAAATGTGGATGATGTCTCTATTGCGGAGTTTTTGATAACGGACGTAAATGTCGGCGGGAAGGTAAACTCCGGCGACGTGGCCTATGTGGAGAGGGCCGTTTGCATAGGGTAGAGCTGAAGTTACGAGTATTCTTTTCATTTTTGTCCTTCTTTTTTGGCGGGTGTTTCTTTAGCGACGACGCCTTGTTTCTCGGCTTCTTCTTTATCGGCCTGTTCCTTTTTTTCCGCCTGTGCTTTTTGAATTGCTTCTTTTTTATAATATTCTTTTTCGTAAGCGAGGCAGCATATGAGTCTTCCGCAGACGCCGGTGAGTTTAGTGTTGCCGCAACTGAGGTTCTGGAGTTCGATTAAATCCGTTCCGATGGGAGTGAACTCGGCGAGGAATTTGCTGCAGCAGACCTGTCTTCCGCATATACCGTAGGGTTTATACTGACGGACACTTTCGCGCGAGCCGATGGGATGAACTTCTATTTTGCCTTTATAGGCGTTGGAGACTTCTTTTAAGAACGTTTTGAGATTGACTTTTTGTTCGGATACGTAGTATATGTGGAGGGTGTGATTATCAAACTGGATGCGGGTTTCGATGACTTTTATTGGGAGGTTGAATTCCATAGCTTTGTTTTTGCAAAGGGCGTTGGTTTTCGTGTTTTCTTCCAGAATTTTGTTGTGGATATCGAGGTCTTCGGGAGTGAGTTTACGGATTATTTTGGCTGAGATTTTCTTATCGGTTTTTTCGCGGCTTTCCAGAACGGTGCCGATTTCATCGCCGCTGCGGGCGTTAACGACTACAAGCTCGTTTTTCTCGAACGAGAGATTTTGTGGCGCAGTGGCGAAAACTTCTTCTATTTCACCTATTTTAAGTTTATAAATCATTTGGTTCCTTTTAGATATTTGTCGGTTAATATTTTGTTATTTGTCATTGTTGCAGGCTTGGCAGTTGTTTTGCGAGCCAGTAAAGAATAACTTTTTTGTTCACGTTTTGTTTTAATGCAACAAATGCTTTTTCGCAAGTATTAATTGCATCGAGAAAGCGGATAAAAGATTTCGTATCTTTTGTAAAAGCGGGATTAGCGCATCTTTTGGATAATTCTTTTTTATACAGATTCTGGCTATAAATTATTATTTCCTGTAGTTCCATTTTTTCTAATCCCGCTAATGCGTTTATCCTATCTTCCGTCAAAGCCGAAACAAATTTGTTTATTTTGTCTCTGAATTCGGCATAATCAGGCTCTAACAGTTTGACGGCTCGGGATATGCTCCCGTTAGCAAGTTCAAGAATATCATCAGAAATGTTTTTGTCCAATATATTTTTCATTTCGGTAGTATTTAATTTTCGAAACCTGATGGACTGGCATCTTGATTTGATGGTGGGGAGAATGGCGTTAATATTGGAAGTGATGAGTATGAATAGCGTGAACTCGGGTGGTTCTTCGAGGATTTTGAGGAACGCATTGGCGGCTTCCTCTTCCAGTAATTCTGCTTTGTTTATGATGGCGATCCTGTATTTCAGCCATACCGGGCGGAAAGAGTATTTGGACTGGATGTTTCGGATTTGTTCGATTCGTATGGTTTTTATTTGCTCTTTTCTGCCTTCTTTGAAGGGCTCGATGATATCAAAATCGGGGTTGTTATTCGAGAATATGGATTCGCAATTTTTGCACTTATCGCAATTATCGGAAAGTTCGGTAAACTGGTGGCAATTTAGTGCTTTGACGAATTCTATGGCGGTTGATTTTTTGCCAACGCCCTCGGGGCCGTGAAAAAGGTAATTGGGTGAGACGTGACCGTTTTTAAGGGTGTTTAGGAGTAATTTTTTTGCTACTTCTTGTCCGACGATATTGTTAAAGCTCATGGTAGTGTTGTTAAAGGGTCAATGGCTACGCCTGCTTTGCGGATTTCGAAGTGTAGGGTAGGTTCGTCTATTAAACCGCTAGAGCCGACTCTGCCTATTATTTCGCCTTTTGAAACTTTATCGTTTTTCGTTACGAGTGTCTCCGATAAATACGCATATAAAGAACTGAAGCCGTTTTCGTGGTCAATAAGAATTATTTTCCCGTATCCGAGAAATGTGCCTTCATGTATGACTTTTCCGTTACTGCTTGCTATTACGTCGGTTCCGTAAGGAGCAGAAATATCGATTCCTTTGTTAATAAGCTGGGTGCCGATTTTGGGGTCGATAGTTGTCCCGAATTTGGAGATTATCCGACCTTTGACGGGCCAGAGGATGTCTGTTAATTTTTGAGTGGTTTGTTTTTGAGATTTATCGGAAATCAGCTTGTCTAGGTTAGCGCGAGCACTTTTTAATTCTTCTATAAGCTTCGCTTTTTCGGATTCCTGCGTCTTTACTGCGTTTAATATGGAGGCCTTGTTATTACGATTTTGTAAAACTTTTGAGTATTCCTTTTCGAGCTGGTTCATTGTTTCGGATAGTTGTGCGAATTTCTCTTTTGCTAGAGTGCTTTTTGAAGAAAGTGTGTCCACTTGATTTGATAAGGCAGTAGCCGTTTTGTTCTCTTTCTTCAGTATTTCGGAAGCGTAAAAATTGTCAAGCTCGGAATTGGGCGAGTTTGTAATGTCAGGAATAGTAATTTTTTCTTCATATAATAACGCTAACTTGCTTTTTAGGAGACTTTCTCTCTGGAGGAGTTGAATCTGAGTCTCCCCGGTAGCAATATCCAGCGCGTCTATTTCACTCTTTATTTTTTGCTCTTCGTACTGAAGGTAGAGTATCTTTTTTCTTGAAGTTGCGATTTCTTTGTTTATTCTTTGAAGTTCTTTTAAAATGCTTTGAGCTTGCTGTTTAAGTGCAGAATGCTCTTTTTCCGCAGTAGTAAGCTTTTTTTGAAGCTCCTTTGAACTGTCTTTTGCCCACGCGAATAAATAAAAAAGAAGAAAAAATAAAATAATTCCGAATCGCATATTTAATTTGAATTATGCTACAAAAATAGTGATTTTGTCAAACAAAATTTTATATTTTGAAAAAGAAATTGTTTATAGAGAATAGAGAACCTATCAAGTAATGCATATAATGTTTATTTACGTGTACAGTAGTTATTTTAATCTTGACATAACGATATTTATATGATTAACTTGAAAGAATTTTTGAGTATCGGGCAGGTACCCAAGTGGCCAAAGGGGGCAGACTGTAAATCTGTTGGCATAGCCTTCGAAGGTTCGACTCCTTCCCTGCCCAGATTGTGCGGAGGTAACTCAATTGGTAGAGTCTCGGCTTTCCAAGCCGATTGTTGCGGGTTCGAGTCCCGTCCTCCGCTTTAACTAAGCCTTTCCTGTTTAATGCCCGAATGAAAACGAGAGTATTTGATAGTAAAAATTTAGATGTAGATAAATGGAATAAGTTATTGAATAAATCCCACAATAGTTCGGTTTTTAATACACCGGAATGGGCAAAATTGTATGAAGCAAGCTTCCCCAACACAAAAGCTGTGTTCTTGGCAACAGAACATAATGATGAGTTTATTGCAGGATTGCCCATAATAGAAATAAAAAAAATAGGATTTGTAAGCTACTATTCTATGCCTTATGGACATTATGGGGGAGTAATAATTGATACTAAAAACGCAGACTCTAAAATCCAAAAATTAGAACTTATCACTCAGTTTAACAAACTAATTAAGAAAAACTGGGGTGTTGTAGGGTTGTCGGATTTTTATGGCGAACTTGAAGAATGTCAGTTAGAAATGTCAGGGTACAAAAAGTTTAAATATAAAACTCAATTATTAAATCTTTCGGATAATGAACAAACTATATGGAATCAACTTGCACATTCTACAAAATCAAAAATAAAACAATCTAAAAATTATGAAGTAGATGTTAAATGTATAAGCAATGAAACAGAAATAAAGGATTGTTATAAAATGTTTGAGGATACTTCCCGTAAACATGGAGAGAATAAACTTCAATTTACTATACAGTTTTATTGTAATCTTTTTTATACTATGAATAAATTTTTAAGATGGACTGTCGCTAAAAAAGATAATAAAAATATTGCAACTACGATATATCTTGTTTTTCAAGATACTATAATCTGGTTGGCAAGCGCAAGTTATACGGAAAGTTTGAAATATAGACCTAATAATGCTCTTGTATGGGATGCTATAAAATGGGGTTGCAATAATGGGTACAAATATTTTAATTTCGGTGGCTCCCCCGTATCGGCAGAAGGCCTTAAAAAATTTAAAGAAAGTTGGGGAACAAAAGAAGAAAGTCATTGGTTTTATTATAAAAAATCTTCCGGATTTATGCTATTTGACACTTTACGCAATATTTTAAATGATCCCTTTCATAAATATTCTTGACAAATATTATACTAAGTGTATCTATATCCTTTATATTGTAATTTGTAAATATGTAACTTGTGTGCTGGCATTAGTTGAAGTATTGGACTGTAAATTAGTAAGTCCTATAGAGGTTTGAAAAAATGGGAAAGATTAAAATACTTTTTAATGAAGTAAAAGTTGAACTTTCAAGGGCATCATGGCCTAAAAAAGAAGAACTGTGGGGTTCAACGTGGATAGTTATTGCAGTAAGCATGTTGCTTGCCATAATTATAGGAGCAATGGATATTTTCTTTTCATATATGATAGGTAAGGTTTTAAGATGAAACAATGGTTTATAATACATGTGTATTCGGGACAGGAGCAGAAAGTAATGGATGTTATTCGTAATAGGTTTACAACTTCGGCACCAACTGAAGAAATAGAAATAATTATGCCGACGAAAAAGGTTTCCAAATTAACAAAAAAGGGAACCATAACTATGGAAAAGAAACTTTATCCTGGTTATCTGGTTTTACAAGTAGAACCAAAGGAAGAATTGATTAAACTGATTTCTGAAACTCCAGGAGTAAGAAGCTTTGGAGGGAAAGGGAAACAACCGCAGATAATATCAGAAGAAGAAGTGTCACGTATGTTTGGGTATATCAAACCGGAACCAGGTAAAAACATAGAGGTTCCTTTTATAAAAGGTGAAACAGTAAAAATTTCTACAGGACCATTTGTTGACTTTACCGGGGTAGTAGAAGAAATATACCCTGAAAGAGAAAGACTAAAACTTATGGTAAACATTTTGGGTAGGCAGACTCCTGTAGAAATATCATTTTTTGAAGTAGAGGTAATGTAAAACTATGGCAAAAAAAGAAATAGTAGCTAAAACAAAATTGCAGCTTGCAGGTGGGAAGGCTACACCTGCACCACCAGTGGGGACTGCGCTTGGTCCACATGGAATTAATTTACCTAAGTTTTGTAGTGAATTTAATAATCAAACGAAAGGGCAAGAGGAATACATTATTCCTGTAGTTATAACAATATATAGCGATAGGAGTTTTGAATTCATATTAAAGACTCCACCTGCAGCGATGTTATTAAAGAGAGCGGCTGGCTTAGCAAAGGGATCGGGTGTGCCGAATAAAAATAAAGTAGGGAAAGTGACACGTGTTCAGGTTGAGGAAATTGCAAAAAAGAAAATGGTAGATCTTAATGTTTATAAAATTGAAGAAGCTTTAAAAATAATAGAAGGTACAGCTAGAAGTATGGGAATAGAGGTAACAGAATGATAACACATTCAAAAAGATTTAGAGAACTTAAAACAAAAGTACAACCTCAGATGTATGAAATACCTGAGGCGATTAAACTTGTAAAAGAACTTGCAAAAACTAAATTTGATGAGAGTGTAGACATGTCTATTAAATTAGGAATAGACCATCAAAAAGAACATGTAAGAGGAACGGCTATTTTACCTTATGGAACAGGAAAAACTAAACGAGTACTTGTTTTTGCAGAAGGAGCAAAAGTAAAAGAGGCTGAGTCTGCAGGAGCTGATTTTGTAGGGAGCGATGACCTTTTAAAACGTATAGAAGAAGGCTGGTTTGATTTTGATTCTGTAGTAGCAACTCCTAATTTAATGCCTAAAATTAGTAAACTTGGTAAGGTACTTGGTCCAAAAGGTTTGATGCCAAATCCTAAAACTGGAACCGTAACAGAAGATGTAGCAAAAGCAGTAAAAGAAATAAAACTTGGCAAAGTTGAATTCAAACTCGATAAGGGTGGTTGCATTCATTGCACTGTAGGAAAAGTATCGTTTGAGGAAGATAAACTAAATGAAAATGTTACTCACCTTTTGAAAGCAATCTTTGGAGCAAAACCTATAGGAAGCAAAGGAACTTATTTTAAATCTGTATATATTTCTTCTACGATGGGACCTGGGATAAAATTAAATATTACAAGTTTAAAATTCTAAAAAGGTTTTACTGTTTTTTCTTCTTTTTCTATCCTGTGGACCCAAATAGATTCTTTTGTTACCCATCCTAGTAATAAATAAAAAAAAGGTCCTATTGAATAAAGTCTTGGTTCTCCTGTAATGGTAAGCCATATAACAAGCACAGAAGGAATTAAATAAGTATCAGAATCTTTTCTTATGAGAAAAATAGAATTTTTTATTAGCCAATAGAGAATAGTAAGCACAAGTATGAGCCCCGGGATGCCACAAGCTCCTATAATAGCAAGTTGAAATAATTCCATTCCTCCAACCACTTTTCCACCAAATTTTCCACTTCCTAGGGTGATGGCTCCTGTTCCACGTCCAAATGGTGTCGAAAATAATTCATTAAATGTCCATTTTGCCATATCTACACGATTCCAAAAAGTAGATTCTTCAGCAAAAGGGTCTTTTACTCCACTGGTTAAATGCTCCATATTAGCCTCTTTTGCTGTTTTTACAGTGCCAGACGAAAGTTTTATTTTGGGTAATCCTATGACTAATGTTAAAACAATAATTATATTTGCAATAATTGCTTTGGGAAAACTTCTGAGTTTGAGAGAAATAAAAAAACTTACAAGAGCGAAAAAATAAAAAATAGCGCTTCGTGTGGAAGTCATAAAAACCCCATACATCAAAACAATAAAACCTATTATCCATATTGGATATAAAGCTATTTTCTTAAAAAGATACATAAAAGAAATTGCGCTTGCAATTAAAAGATAATTAGCAAATTCTTGTGGACTCATAAAAGTAGAAAATGCTTTTAAAAATCCTTTTATTTTGATAGCCCCGAACCCTCCGTATTCCATCCAGTATTTTTCAAAAGGTAAAAGCCCATAGTATATCTGATGTAACCCATAAATAGAGGTTATAATTCCGATTACAGATATTATATAAAATAAAATTGCCATTTTATTTGTTGGGAAAAAAAATCCAAAATAAAACCATAAAAAAGGAACAACTATATACATAATTCCGCTGAATCCTACTGCTAAACCACCTTGAAATGGATTAAAAGCTTCTAATGTAAGTAAAATAAGAAGGTATATGATATATTTTAATAATTTACTTTCATTTGTATAATTTAATATCTCTTCCCCATAAAATATAAAAATATAGCCGAACATAAACAAAGTAAGAACACTTGAGATTATAAGAATTGGGTCCAATGTAACATAAGGATTAAAGTAATAAATGTAACGACGAATTATTCCCATAAATGGTAGAAATATAAGAATTCCTATTACCCCGGATTCTATTTTTAAACAACATGCGCCAAGAATGAACAATAAAGAAACAATAGTAAGTAAACGTATATTTCCTTTTACTATTCCATCTGCAACAAAAAATGTGCTAATTACAACTATAAATATAAACCCCCATTTTTGTAGTGTTTCTTTAGAGCCATTTAACAAAAAAGGACGGTGTTGTTTTTTACTATCAGATAAATCAGGGTTGCCTGACAAAAGATTGAAAAATCTCTTCATAACGGTTACCTATTATTTCCCAACTAAAATATTTTTTAAAAGTTTCAAGTGCTTTTTCCCCTAAAACCATACGTATTTTTTCATTATTTGCAAGTTCTATTATCTTTTGAGCAAGAATATTTGGATTTCTCGGTGAAATTAGAATGATATTTTTCCCATTCTCGAATATTGTTTCAGTGTCTTTCCCCCCGTATGCGATTATAGGTACGCCAAGAGAAAGTGCTGCCATTAGTGCTCCTCGTCTTCCAGATGCTCCATCAATTTCCGGGGATAAGTAAATGTCTGAATTTGTAATATGTTCTTCTATTTCTTCAGCACTACAACTATCAGTCCATATTATGTTTTTTTCTACTCCCAAATTTTTTATTTCTTTTAATAATGTAGTATAAATTATTCCTTTGTCTATTTTACCTATAATTTTTAGAGTAATGTTATATTTGTGAGATATTATTATTTTTATAGCTTGTATGATCGTGATCAAGTCTCTTTCTGGGTGTAATCTTCCGAAAGTGCTTAAAGTAAAACCATTTTTTGAATGAGAAAGAGAGGAATGGAATTTTTCTTTACTTGGAATATTTGAACCAACAGGAATGTTATATATTTTTGTTCGTGGAAATAATTTTTGTAGTGCTTTTTCTCTTGTACGTGTGGTTATAATGCTTGTATTTGCCATTAAAATAATAAAACCAGTTTCTAATCTTTGAACAATGCCTAATATGAAATCTTTGGGAGTTAGCGGAATCCACAATTCATGAAATGTAAGTATAAGTTTAATTGATCTAAATTTAAGTTTTATGAGAAAAACTAATAAAATAATATTAGGAATAATACCGGCCCTTCCATATAGCTGACATACGTATTGAATTATTATAAATTCTGGGTTTGCCGAACGAATAAAACTCAACATTCTATGCAGTTTTAGGATACTCCAATTTTCACCTATGGAAATAACATTTATCTTATTAGTAAAAGTCGTTTTATTTGTTGTTATAACGGTAATTTCATTATTCAATGCTTCTAATGTATTAGCAAGCCAATAGGAATAATCCCCAACTCCACATATGGTTGGTGGAAAAGTACGAGAAATTATACATATTCTCATTTATTTTTTTAAAAATACCTGATAAAGGGTATTTATTTCTTTTCTGTTTGGCAAGATAACTTTTTCGAGAGAAAAATTATCTTTAAATTTGTTTAAAAAATCATGATTCCCTTCATTTAACGCTAAGGTTACAAGCTCCGTGTCTATAAAAACCGGGCGGTTTAGTTGTAAATAATATTTTGTCTTTGTAATTATTTCATTATTACCCATCCATGGGAAAACCGTAGCCCAATTTGGTCGTAGTCCAGTTTGTTGGTAATATAAATATGTCAGAAAAACATATGTCCCTGTTAGAAAAACGGAATTTTCAGCAAAATTCTCATATAAAGCTTTCCCATATTTTTTCTCATAAAGAAGCTCTTTGTTATGCGTTCTTAATAAATGAACAAAATGGATAATCCCCTTAGGAGGCTTACGATATGTAAAGGCAGAGAAATGAGCCGGTTGTCGTATAAAACTAAAACCTGTAAAATTTATTATTAAAGCAACTATCAAAACAATTTTCCACTTCGACAATTTTATAATGAAAGATGCTGATAAATAAGCAAGAGCTGGAAAACTAAAGATATAATACCGTATAGCAATAGGATGCATTATTAGTAGTGGAAAAATTGGAATTATTAACCAACAAGTGATTAGTAATATATCTTTATATTTTTTCCGTATAAGAATCATTAGTCCCCCAAGTGTTGCAAGTATAAGAGGAATAATTGTGTAGTAAATATTTAATTGATACGCAATACTTACTGCCCTTTTTAATGTTGATTTAATTGAAATTCCACTAAACCAGGGTAATACAACAGTAGAGGCAAAGTCTAAATATCCAAAATGTGAGACTATTTCCCCTATCACAGGAAACATAATATAAACTACCCAAAACCAAATGATTTTTTTATTAGTTTTTTTATTAAGAAAGGTAAGATAAATAAATAAGGGAGTAAAAAACAAAACTTGTTCTTTGACAGCAATTCCAAAACCTGCAATTGCCCCGGATATTAAAAACAAAGATAGATTATCCTTTTCAATTGCGTAGTAATAAACAAGGAGTCCTCCATATAGAAAAAATGTTGCAAGCATTTCAGTCATACATGCTCCGGAATATATTATAATACCTGGAGAAAAAATAAGAAATAAGGATGCTATAAATGCTATCTTTTTATCAGCTAAAATACTACATAATTTATAGAAGACAAGGATAAGCCCTATGCTTGCAGTTAATGAGATGGTGCTAATTATAAGCCATGCAGAAGTAACAGGGATTTTAAATACAGAGTGAAAGAACTCCCATATGGGAATACAGAAAATAATATATCCCATCCTGTTTGTTGCAAAATCAAGAGTAAAGGTATGGTGCAAGATGCATTCATATACATATACAAATTCGTCCCAATCTCCTAGGAAAGGGGGTTTAAATAGATAAAATACAAAAAATGAAAGAATACCTAATATAATAATATTTGTTTTTGAATTATTTAGAGTATCTCTAAAAAACATTCTTTGTCTGGTCTCCTACATCACAACTCTTTCGCGTTTATCATAAACCACAATTCTAAACAAGGCAAGTAATAACTGTATAATCTAATCCTTGGCCAAGCAAGACTCCTAAAGGCTTAGTTTTTTATAAATTACATCTTAAAAAAAACTTCATTCACATTTATTTTTCAAAAATACCTGATAAATGGTATTTATTTCTTTTCTGTCTGGTAAGATAACCTCTTTAAGAGAAAAATTATTTTCAAATTCGTTCAAAAAATTGGTATTATTGCTATTCAAAAAGAAATTTACAAGTTCTGTATCAATAAATACTGGTCGATCCATTCGTAAATAATATTTTGTCTTTGTAATTATTTCGCTATTAGTTAGCCATGGGGGAAGCGTAATCCAATTTGGACGTATTCCAGTTTGTTGATAATATAAGGATGTTAAGAAAACATAAGTTCCTGTTATAAAGACAGAATTCTCAGGAAAATTTTTATATAAATAGTTCCCATATTCTTTTTCATAAGTAAGTTCTTTATTACGTGTTTTCAATAAATAAGTAAAATGCGTAATTCCAGCAGGAGGGTTGCGATATACAAAAAGGTCGGTGAGATTAGAAGGTTGTTTATGTATAACCCCAAACCCTGTTGTATTTATTAGGAGAACAATTATTAAAGCAGATTTCCAGTTAGAAAATAATCTTGTAACTGCAGATGCAGACAAATAAGCAAGTGCAGGGAAAATAAATATGTAGTATCTTACAGGATAAAGCTCTATTGGTATTAAAGGTAAGACAGGAATAATCATCCAAAAAATAATTAGCCATAGTTTCCTATAATTTCTTTCCTTGAAAATAGTGAACAAAAGTTCCAGAGCGGCTAATAAAAGAGGTATTATTGTGTAATAAATATTTAATTGATATCCTGTACTCACAATTTTTTTAATCAGGAACTTTATTGAACTGTTGCTATAAAATGCGGGCAGTTTTTCGGCAATGTAAGTTAAATATAATTCTGGAAATAGTAAGTGTCCAATTGCAGCAAATATGATATACGTTGTAAAAAATAAGAGTATTCCTCTTAGTCTTTTATTGATTTTTCCGTCAACAAAAGAAAGATAGAAGAACAAAGGAATAAAAAACAATGTCTGCTCTCTCATTTGGACTGCAAATCCAGCGATAGCTCCAGAAAGTAAGTATAAATACCTTTTTTCTCTTTTAATACATATATAAAAAAGCATTAGTCCTGCGTATAAGAAAAAAGTTGCAGGAATATCAGACATACAAGCCCCGGAATATATTATAACAGCCGGAGAAAAAATAAGAAACAAGGAAGAAAGAAAAGCTGTTTTTTCATTAGTTAAGTTTTTACAGAATTTATAGAAAACAATTATAAGGCCTATTCCTCCCAATAAGGATATTCCGCTTATTATACGCCATGCTTCACTTGTAGGTACCTTTAAAAAGTGAAAAAAATCCCAAATAGGCATACAAATCCAGAAGTATCCTATTCTTCCGCTACACAATACAGTAAATTTATGATGTATAATATTATCATATACATATACAAATTCATCCCAATCACCAATAAAAGGTGGTCTAAAAAAGTAAAATACTCCGAAGGCAATAAATCCTAAGATAAAGTAATTTTTTATTTTTTTGAGAAACATTATTTTTCAAGAAGTTATCGTTGTTATTTTTATAGTTCCCCCATGATGTCCTGCTGATTCCAGAAATGAACTTATTACCGATATAACTGTGAACAAAGGAAACCATAGAAATATTATAATAAAATTGTATAAATATTCTATTGTTAGTGTTTTTATTTTATAATTACCTTTAAATAAATAGTACAGAAAATTTGGATCATTGATTAATAAATTAAAAAGACTTTGTAAGAAACCAAAAGCATTGTATCCTAAAGAAAAGTGGCTTATTCGGTATGGCATAAATCCTGCTTTTGTTAAGAGAATTGAAATGTTTTTTGTCGAATAATTATAATAATGATAAGGAATGCCGAGGTGAAACCAGTGACGCTTGCTGATTTTAAATTGAAAGCTATCTATATTTGGTAAAGTGAGGATTAGTACCCCTTTCTTTTTAATTATGCGTCTTATCTCTTTTAGAGTTTCTACCGGTTGAGATAAATGTTCAAAAGAGTGTAAACAAGTTACTACATCAAAATATGAATCTGGAAAATTGCATTCGGATATATCTTTAGAAAGTACATCCAAATGCAGTTCTTTGGTAGCAAAATCCGAAGTGGTATTAGTTATTTCTGTGCCATAAGTTTCCCAGTTTAAAGCCCTACATCCTGCTAAAAACCAGCCTTTTCCGCATCCGACATCTAATATTTTTCCTTTATTGTTTCTAAGAGTTGAAATTTCTTTAGATAACCTTAAATGAGTTAAATATATAAAGAATTCTATTATCCCCTTAAAGCGTCTATTCTTTTCCTTTCCATAATAATAATCACTAGAATATAATCTGCTTATATCCTCTTTGGTTGGTAATGGATTGAGTCGTAATAATCCACATTTAGGGCATTCAATAATTTTGTAATGATTTGAATAAAGTAATTTTTGGTATTTGCAAACAGGGATATTAGCTGTAAATTCCTTATTTATGGGAGTATTACATATAGGACATAAAATTTCCATTGTAACATTTAACTAGTAATATATTATAATTTCTAATAGTAATTAGCAATCACTAACCCCATAAGTACTAATCATAACTTAAATCTATACAATACATTGATAATTTACTATCTTCTTAAAATAGTTTGAAGGAGGCGCATTGTCAATATATTTGTTTTTTTATTGTATCCCTCCAAATTCTTTCTATATGTGTGTTAATGAGTAAATTTGAAGCTTTAAGTTAGAGGGTGTTTAATTAATAAAATAGTAACAGTTGCGTTTATGAATCCAGGATTTTGAGAAAATCAATTTGATCAAGAAAAAAGTATTATAAAAGATTTAGCAAAACAGGTTTTGCTAGAATAGATTATATTATATCTTCTTTGCGTAGATACGGCAAACAGAATTGCTGGAAAATATGTTTCCTAACAATTCAACTATAGTGGAAATTTTCCCGTTAAAGGATTTTAGGGATAAATTAATTGCTATTTTCTCAATTCCAACACTGTCTATCCGTAAAATACGAAACCTCGTTTTTTTCATAAGTAAAATAATAGTCTTATACGGAAATGCATAAATATGGGACGGATATGAGAGACTACAAGAGTATTTAGTTCTCTTGTAATTACCTCTAACTTTATGATATAAATTGGTTAAATGGGTTAATAAACAATATGGATTTGGAATGCTAATTTCTAGAATCCCATTTTTTTTTAGTACACGATTTATTTTATTTAAAGTTGCTACAGGGTTTGAAAGATGTTCCAAGACATGGGCAATCCTTACCCCATCAAAATAATCGGATGGCAAAATTGCTGATTCTATTTCCCCCGTTAAGACTTTTACGCCTAATTGATTTTGTGTGTATTTTGCGGCCTCTTTTGATATTTCAATCCCAAGGCAATTAAAGCCTTTTATTTTAGCGGCAAACAAGAAATATCCTACTCCACATCCAATATCTAATATATTGTTTCCTTTTAAATATTTGTTGAATACATTAAATTGTTTTTCATATGCAGGATACAAAAGATTAAAATTGTGTTTATTGAATTTGTTCATATCCTTACAAGTAGAATAAAACGATTTTTCGTAAAACTTATTCATTTCTTCTGTTCCCATTATAGGTAAGGGGGTTACAAACAATAATCCACATTTTTTGCATTTTACATATTCATATGTGTTTGTTTTAGAAAGTTTTTCGAAATTTTGTGAATTACATAAGATACAGTTGTTTTGGATTTTTAATTGCATTTTAATAATTAAGAGTTTTTATTAGTTGAAGTTTTATCTATTTTAGAAAATGTTATTAATTTTATAAAGCGTCAACTTTAATAAGATAGGCATCCAGCTACTGCGGGATGCCTGTCTTATTGTTTTCTTATGCCTATTTAACTATAATCTGCACCTTTTTTGATTTTTTAATCTCTTTTTTGGGCATTTTTATTTCAAGAATCCCATCTTTTAATGTAGCATCTATCGCATCTGGTTTTATTTCTACAGGCAAGCCAATTGTCCTTGAAAATGTGCCAAACTTCCTCTCTACCCGATAGTAATTCTCCCCTTTTTCTTCGGAAGCTTGTTTCCGTTCCCCTTTAATAGTAACACTATCTTCACTGGCAGATATTTCAAGATTTTCTTTTTTTAATCCGGGAACTTCTGCCCTTAATAATAGATGGTCTTCCTTGTCTATAAGGTCACATGCCAAATATCCTTCTCCTCCAAATAATTTATCCCATCGTGTAGGCAATTCTTCACGAAATACTTTATGCATTGTGTTATCCACGATATCACCTATTTTATCAAGTTGTTCGCTTAGCGGATACCAATTTTTTTTATCCATATATATCACCTCCCCTATAAGATTAGATTAGTGCAGTTTGAAAAAGGATTCAAAATTTTTCCATATCCATGTCCCATGTGAGAATAGATTAATAGTATGTGACTTTATTGCTTCAAACAAATAAGGTATATTATTTTCTTTACTAAGTTTAAATTTAAAATCTATTAATGTATCAATTATGTATATTCCCATCCTTCCAATAACCATATTCTCTTTAATAAATGGACTTGAGGTAAAGGACAATTTGTATCCTGTTTCTTGAACGACTTTAACAATATTTTGATTATAACTACCAAATGGATAGGATATAAAATCTATTTTTGAGTTTAATTTATCTTCCAACTCTATTTTTGAATTTAATAGTTCTTGTTTTACTTGTTCAATTGGTATTCGTGTTAATTCCGGATGAGTAACAGTATGCGAACCAATTATAAACCCATGTTTTATAACTTCTCTTAACTGTTCCCAGTTCATCAATTTTTTCTTTGCCCCAAAATTTACATCCCATGAATTATCCTGCCCAACATATTTAGAAATTGCAAAAAGCACTGCTTTAAAACCATATTTTTGCATACAAGGAAATGCATTGTAGTAAAAATCTTCATAAGCATCGTCAAAAGTTATAATGACTGTTTTTTCTTTCTTTTCTGAAATTTCATAAGGAGTTATTGTGGAATATCCATTCTCGTGTAAATATCTCATCTGTTGCTCAAATTGTGAAGGTGTTACCCATGTCCCACTGGGGTCAAAATTACATACTTTATGATAAAGTAAAATTGGAGCCATTGTAAAATAGCAAGGAGAAACCTTTCTCTTTCTCCTTGCTCGTAAAATCTCTACTTCAATAAAGTTATCTTTTTTGTGGATTTAAAATTATCTGTCTCAAATTTATAAAAATAGATTCCGTTTGATATTTGTTTATGGTTATTATCGGTTCCATCCCAATTTATTGTATAATATCCGGGTTTTACTTTTTCGTTCAAAATGGTGCAGACGGTTCTTCCAGTGATATCATATATTTTTAAAGATACTTTACTGGTTACAGGTATTGCATAATGAATAAGTATGTTATTTGTAAATGGATTTGGGCAACCATTAGATAAATTAAATTTTATTGGAATTGTTGGCTGTGTTTCAATTCCTACGGCTTTAAATGTCACAATTCCCATAAGTTCATTTATTTGCACAATTAAAGAGTCTGAAGAAGATGCGTAAACCCATACGCTTTCAGGTTTACTATCTTCAATTTTTAGATATCCTATTCCATTGATAATATGCACACTGTCGTCCATAATAACAGATGTGTCGGGATATTGCTCTAAATGCCATACCCGCAACCATGCGTTATGGCTTGTTACATTGCCATTTATGTCTACGATTTCAAATATAACTGTATCTTGTATCCCACCAACAAATGCTGTATCTGGTAAAGAACTAACAAGCCTTGCTTTAAAATGTAATAATTTTGTGCTACTAGCAACGGGAATAGCAGGCAAACCATTTTTATAATTCATTTCTATTTCTATATTTTCAACTTCAGAATTTACAATTTTAATATGCCCACTTCCTTTGATAATGGGAATAGAATCTGGCGTCCCGTTCCAATCTATACTTGAATTGGAAGGGTCTGTATAATCTATGGATACCGTTCCATTCCATGTAGTATCTATTATAAATTGAGGTGTCATTGCAAGAAAAGTTATCTGCATCGAATCATTTGTGATTATGTCTTCAGTTAATATAGGAACAAGATATGCTGCTTGATTTCCTGTTATAAAGGATATATCATTTTCCCATTTTGTTAATCCGGCTCCTTTTGCACAGATTGTTGAGGTTTCTACAGAATCATCTTTAATTTCTACCGTTCCTATACCTTTTGCTATTGGAATCATCGTACTTTCAGGCGTTGCAAATCCTGATGTTGTAAATATAGCAGTGTCATTAAATGTAGTATCTATCCTACCTGAATCATCTACTGCTTTAATTGTTCCGGAGATTAATTGATGAACAAGGAATTGATTGCCATTTGTTTCTAATGTCCACCGAGTAGCACTATTTCCAGGGCTTTCAAAAGAAATATCTATGCTCTGATCTGGCCCATTTCCACCAAGATATGCATTTAGATATTTGGCTTCGGCATCCACGAATTCAATATTTATTTCCTCTATTTCCGAATTTGTTACCCATATTTTTGCGACACCTTTTTGAATATGAGCAAGCGTTAATGATTTACCTGTGCCATATTCCATAAGTTTACAAGAGTTATTAGTATCATTGATTTCATATTTAACCCAACCGTTATAAGTAGTATCCAATGTTCCTAACCCATCAACGGCGTATATAGATAAATTTGAAGTATCATTAACAATTACAGTGGTAGGTCCGATATTTTGCATAAGTATAGCTTTCCCTGGTTGTTTAAAAGCATAAGCTGTTTTTTCTCCGAACATCCAATTGGGCAATAATTGTGGAGTTCCGGAACATATTGTTTTCATAATTATGCCTGAATCCGCTTCGGTATCACGTAGGGTAAAACTTGCAAGTCCTGAAACAAGAGTTTGTTGTCCCGTAGGGGAAATTGATGCTGAAGGCGTTCCAAGTATATCTGAAATTTTAAATTCTACCTTCGAAGAATTATTGTTAGGGTTGGGATTGCCGTCTCCTTTCATAGCTATTGCCAAAACACTTTTATCCACATTTTGCGTCCCATAGGTTCCAGAAACAGAGAATGGTGTAATATATAGGACTTCATCAATAGGTCTTACATTTACTACAATTGTATCAGAACCAAAGTAATCATGAGTTGCAATAAGAGTAAGGCTTTCGGATTCCACATCTGTTAAAAATAGATTTCCTTGTCCACCAATAAGTACACATTTCACAGCACTATCGCTTTGCAAATTACTCAAGGCATCTATCATATTTATTGAATTATTTTTTATTCCTTCAATTGCCCGTACAGTTACAAGTGTGTCAACTATTGAACCTGTGAGAATTTTCCCTGATGCATCTACAAGACGAACTCTATATCTACCGCTCATTTCCGGATCTACATTTATTTTGCCGGGACCGGTTAGTAATATTCTTGAAGGTATTGAGCCACAGGTGTCAAATGTAAAAACCGAAGGATGTGTAGATTTTAATGAATCTTGAGATATTCCATAAACAATAATATCTTCCGCCTCATAATTTTTAATCCATACTGCTCCTTCGCCTTTATCTAAAAGAATTGAATCAACTATTATTGTAGTATCAGGAAGAAAGTAGAGACTTGGGTCGGCAAAACAGAATTTGACTGAATTATTTGGGTTTCCTTCAATTGCCTTTAATTTGACGACACCTGTATAATTTTTATCGGTCTCGTTTGAGCCAGGGATTTCTGCATTTACATAGAAAAGCGCAAACCCATTTACTCCAACACACGGGTCTACCCATGAATTATACTGTAAATATGTGGCATATTGAGCTTTAGAACTTTTGGTGT
Organism: bacterium; assembly: GCA_028716385.1. Lineage (GTDB taxonomy): Bacteria > Hydrothermota > UBA3073 > JACQXS01 > JAQTXJ01 > JAQTXJ01. The sequence goes on from JAQUPX010000005.1 coordinate 45,084, forward strand.
ATATATTTGTTTTTGTTCTCTCTAGATTTGATCTGTATTTAGAATAAATTTCGTTAATTTTGCTCAAGGGTTTTTGATATGTTGCAGCTTTTATAGCCGTTACAGATACTCCAATGAAGACGTAAAATATTATTCCAAAAAGAAAAAATCTTTTATTCATATGCCCTCCCTATTCCTTTTGTTAATTTTTTATTAAACTGACTCGCGAATTTGCTTTGATGTTAAACGGGGAGATTATTCCTTTCTTGAAGTAATGTTGAGCACAAAGAGCTATCATAACTGCATTGTCTGTGCAAAATTCTTTTTCCGGACAATAGAATTTTATTCTATGTTGCTTACTGATTTCCATAAACCTCTTACGTAGTTTATTATTTCTTGATACGCCCCCTGATATACCAATAGTGTTAGCTTTTAATTTTAAAGCACATTCAAAAGTTGTATTTGTTAGAGAATCTATAACCGCTTTCTGAAAACTTGCCGCAACATCTGTTATTTCTGCATTCAGATTATTTTTTAGATAGTAAAGCACTGCTGTTTTAATTCCACTAAAACTAAAATTATAATTTTTTAGTTTGGAACAGGGAAATTTTATTGCTATGGGGTTGCCTTTTTCTGCAAGCTCTTCAATAGCTTGCCCACCGGGGTAACTTAACTTAAGCATACGAGCAACCTTATCAAAAGATTCCCCCGCAGCATCATCTAAAGTTCTACCCATTATTTTATAGTCGCCCCTCTTTTTTACATATACAAGCTCTGTGTGTCCCCCGGATACAACAAGGCAAACAAAAGGGCAAGATATTTTATTTTCTATAAATAAAGAAAATATATGCCCTTCAATATGATTTACAGCATAAAAAGGTAAATTCCGTATATAACTTAAAGATTTTGCAAAAGAAAGTCCAACAAGCAATGAACCTATAAGTCCAGGTCCATAAGTTGCAGATATATTATCAAGATTATCAAAACCTACTGGTTTAACTGCTTCTTCTACCGTAAGAGTGATGTTTTTGAGATGGTCTCTTGCCGCAAGTTCGGGCATTACTCCTCCATATTTTGAATGAAAAACCTGTGAAAATACAATATTAGACAACACTTTCCCATCTTTTACACACGATGCGCTTGTATCATCGCAAGATGTATCTATACCAAGCGTTATCATAGCTTAGGTTTTAAAATTACAATTACTGAGTCAATATTGCTTGTTACATCTTCAGGAATAAGTAGCTTTAAATGTAAAGTTTCGGGGAAATTTTCCACAAAAGGAATTTGCTCTGTAAGTATAGCAGATATAGGGTAGACATCTCCACTCCCTCCTGTAATCTCTACAAAAGAAGGATTTATTTCAGTTATGTAATTGTTCTTCATATCAGGAACAATTTTTACTTGTTTTTTTATTCTTTTATCTATTCGTATGACAAAACTTCCTGGATTAGGGGGTTCTTTGACGATAATTTTAGAGCCATTTGGGATATTAATATTATCTTCTTTGAGGTCGATTCTATGCCAGCCAATACCTTTAGAACTTAAATCTAATATTATTTTTAATCTTTTGTCAACCCACAACAGTTCTTTGCCACTACCTTTGAGTGTAACTTGAACTTCTTGAGGCGGTAGTTTTACCACAGAAAGTCCACTTCTTAGGTTAGTGTAGAATACTGGTATTCTTACTTCTTTTTCGTATATTTTTTCTGTAGCTACATAAAACCATAATAATACTGCAGTTAAAAAAGAAAAGACTTTTAACCCTTTGTTTGCAACAATTGATTTAAACATCTTACTTTAGTATTTATATAAGATAATCGAAAATTGCAAGAAAAAAATTAATTTGTATTATATATCAAGGGAATATAATAACTATAAATTGCAATAACTATCATTATTATTTTTTAAAATTACAGTAATTCTAAAAACTTTTGTTGACAAACATATAATTTTATATACTTATTTTAATCAATATAAGGCTATTTTAAATTAGGGAGGGAAAATGATGATATATTTATTATTTCTTATATATCCTTTTCATACAAATTGGGTAAATACAGATGCTCAGGGATTATTATTTACAGCTGCACCATTCGTTCCACCAAAGCATACGCTATATTTACAACTTACTCCTTTTCTTGGTTATGGGCATAAACCTGATATGGCTTATAATCCACCCACCGCCCATGATACCGGAGATTTGCACTATTATGTTTTTGGGACAGAAATGTTAGGCTATACACCGATGTCCCAAGTAGAATTATTTGTAGGTGGGCAAACTTTTGTAAAATATTTATGGACTATACCTTATCCATTATATAGGGTAGATGTAAGGAAGATAGCTCCTTATCCGCAAGTGTGGGGGGGGGTAAAAATTGTGTTTCCTTCTCCGGATAAAAAATTGTCTTTTGGTGTAATAATGCATGGTGCGTATTGGATTGAAGCAGGAGAAAGTGGTAAAACAGATCCACCTGCAATCGCACATGATTTTAAAGGTACTGAAAAAACGGCTTATGAAGCGGGAGGACGGGGACTTTTTGGCGCGAAATTCCCTATTGGTAATTTTTATGTAAGCGGTGGCGCTATTTTTGCATCAGTCAAAAAACTAGTAGGAGATTCTTCATTTACGTTTATAGGTATAAATGCAGGATACGAATTAACAATGTGGCCTTATTTTCATCCGGGGGTAGAATATATAAAGCAGGATACATTTACCGCAATTGTGCCTCAATTGAAATTATTGTTGGGTATAGTAAATCTTAATTTTGGTCTTGCATTGCCTATGAATAATTTTGACTGGGTCCCTGATTATCGAGATTCAATTCAGAAATATCCGGGGACTATGGCTTCTTTGAATGTAGGTTATACTTTCCCTAGTGTGCCCCCTCCTCTTAAAAACATAGTAATTACAGGGAAAGCTATTGACTCCATATCACTTGAACCGGTTCAAATAAGTCTTGCATTTATTGGCCCTGAATGTGGTAAAATGAAAAGCAAAAAAGATGGGTCATATATAATAAAGATCGGAGCGGCGGGAGCATATAGGCTTGGAATAGAAGCCCCGGATTATAAATGGCAGGAAAGAATATTTGAACTCATGGATTTTGATACTGTAAATGCCGATTTTGTTCTTAAAAGAAAAGAGGTTAACTGGTCCATAGAAGGTAAGGTTTTAAGTAAGAAAACTAAAAAAGGTATTCCCGCTACCGTTAAATTAGCCGGTAAAAGAGGTAACGAGGTTCTTACTGACCCTGAAACAGGGGCATTCAGAATATGGGTTCACAGTGGAACATATAATTTGATTGTTTCTGCGGAAGGATATCAAACAGTAACATATCGTAAAGTTAATATTAAAAATTTAAAAACTTTGCGTAATAACATACTTTTACTTCCCGAAGGGATGCAAGCATCCTCAAAAGGTGGTAAAGGGAAGAAAAAATAAGTGACCCTTAAAGTTAAGAAACTAACCAATAGGGCTAAGTTTCCGCAATATCAAACAGAAGGTGCTGCAGGGTTAGATTTGTATTCAATAGAAGATAAAATATTAAAAGCAGGGAAGTTTTCAACTATAAGTACGGGAATTGTGATTGAAATTCCTAAAGGATATGAGGGGCAAATAAGACCAAGAAGTGGACTTGCTTTTAATTATGGAATTGGAATTTTGAACTCTCCTGGGACGATTGATTCAGATTACAGAGGTGAAATAAAAATAATTCTATTTAACTTGAGTTCAGAAGACTTTAAAGTAAAAAAAGGAATGAGGATTGCGCAACTTATTATTTCTAAAATATATCACTGTAAAGTAGTAACCGAAAATAAACTTTCAAAAACAAAACGAGGCATAGATGGATTCGGTTCAACAGGGATGTAAAATAATAGTCTCTGTCTGGCCTGGACTGGGAGATGTGGTTTTTGCTACACCTGTATTTGAAGCATTGCGAGATAAAATGCCAGATGCAAAGGTTACAGCATTAGTGTGGTCAAAAGGAGGAAAAGAACTCTTGAAAAATAATCCTTTCATAGATGATATTGTGGAAGGGTCTATTTTTAATTTTGTTTCGAAATTTAAAAATTATGATATAGGAATACAATGCTCACAACCTGTGCAACTTCTTTTTATGCTTGCAGGGATAAAACAAAGAATAAGCTTTAATGGGAATCCACTGTGGTGGTTATATCCTGTGGATTCAAATAATTTACACTCTTACGAATATTATCTCAAAACAGTAACTAAAATAGATGGGACAGAGCCAAAAGAAAAACCCGAATGCAATGTATTCCTTAGCGAGTCGGATGAAAAATTTGCAAAAGAAGAACTAAAAAAAATAGCGAAGCCTATTGTAGCCATACACCCTGGCGCAAGATGCAATAAAAATAAACGATGGGGAACGGATAATTTTGTTGAACTTGCAAAGGCTCTTATAGGTAAATATAATGCTAAAATAATTTTTATTGGAGGTAAGGAGGATGTAGCATTGTCGAATTATATAAAGCAACAATTATCTTCCTGTTCGGATAAAATTATTGATTTTACCGGTAAAATATCAATACTCCAATCCGCCGCAATTATTAAAAATTGTAATTTATTTATTGGAAATGCATCCGGTCCAACACATATTGCAGCTGCTATAGGAACTCCCGTAATCGCAATATATGGAGCAGATAATCCTGTTAATTTTAGTCCACCCGGGAAAAAAGTAAAGGTAATTACTCCAACTAACAAATGCGCACCCTGTTTCCATTTTTATCGCAACTTTTTTTGGGGTATGAGATTACGATATATCCCGACCTGTAGAGCATTAAAAACCATTAAGGTAGAAACAGTATTAAATGTATGCAAAGAAATTTTAGAAAATTAACAAGGCGATATCAAAAAAGAGAACTGCCTACTTTTGTATGGGTTCTTATAATGTTATTTAGTATGTCCATTGCGGGGATATTGGTTTTTAATTTTATTGCATTGCCTTTATGGGTAGGCGTTAATGAAGAAATTACCGTTCCGGATGTATGCGGAAGACCGATAGAAGAAGCAAAAAATGAGCTAATAAAAGCAGGACTTAAGTTTGAAATAAAAGCTCAACAGTTTAGCAACTTGCCTAAAGATATTGTTATATCTCAATATCCGTTGCCTGCAAGAAAAGTTATAAAAGAAAAGGTTGTAGAACTTTCTGTTTCAAGAGGCAAAGAAAAAATCAAAATCCCATGGGTAGAAGGTATGTCATTATCTCAAGCACAGAACCTGTTAAAAAGCGCAGGGCTTGAAATAGGTGAAATAATATATGAATACTCGGCCCAGGCTACCCCGGATAATGTAATAGGAACAGAGCCTAAAATTGATGCAGTGGTCTATAAAGGCTCTAAAGTTAACATAATTGTAAGTCAGGGAGAACCTGAGACAATTGCGCCAAATTTCATAGGTATGTCATTAAGGGAAGTGCAGGAAGAAGCTGGTAAAATGGGTATAGTTGTGGAAGTTAAGTATGTCGCAAAAGCTTCGCCTCTCGGCATGATAATAATTCAAAAACCTCCTGCCGGGGTAACAATCAAAAAAGGAGAATCTTTAGAATTAACTGTTGGTAGTCCACGAAAGTATTGAAATCTTAACTTAACCCCTTATCTCCAATGTCTTTCCTGTAATACATTCCTTCAAAATAAACCTTAGAAATTGCACTATAAACATTATCTTTTGCGCCTTTTAATGTATTGCCTAAACCGGTTATACCCATAACTCTACCACCTGCAGTAATTATTTTATTGTCTTTTGTTGATGTCCCCGCATGAAAAACTGTGCAACCATTTGTTGGAACTTTCGATAACCCGGTTATTTCTTTTCCTTTTTCATAATTACCGGGATAACCGGCAGATGCTAATACTACACATATTGCATATTCGTTTTTGAATTTTATTTTAACGGACTTTAAATTACCCTCTATTGTGGCAAGAATCGGTTCCATTAAATCTGAATCTATTAATGGTAATATGGCTTGAGTCTCTGGGTCACCAAATCTACAGTTAAATTCAAGCACTTTGTGCCCCTTGGCCGTTATCATAAGACCTGCATATAATATGCCTTTGTAAGTTATGCCGTCTTTTTTCATTCCCCAAACACACGGAGCAAGTACATTTTCAACGATATTCCCAACCTCTTTCTCCGTTAATACTGCTCTTGCATAAGCTCCCATCCCACCCGTATTCAACCCTTTGTCGCCCTCCATAAGTTTTTTATGGTCTTGAGAAGGAACTAACGGAATAAAATCTTTCCCGTCAGTAAAAGCAAGGACGGACACTTCTTCTCCTTCAAGATATTCTTCTATAACTACTTTATCTCCTGCTTCACCAAACGTCTTTTCACTCATCATAGTACTTAATGCAACATTTGCTTCTTTTTCTGTTTCTGCTATTATTACGCCTTTACCGGCCGCAAGCCCGGAAGCTTTTATAACTATAGGATACGTCCTATTGGATTTTATAAATTTTTGTGCCGCTTCTAATTTGTAAAATGTTTCAAAATCCGCCGTAGGGATATTTGTATCTCTCATTATCTTTTTGGAATAAGATTTGTCGGATTCTATCATAGCGCCTCGTTTTGTAGGACCGAATGTTTTGTTCTTGGGGAGTTCATCTACAATCCCATCAGCAAGAGGTGTCTCGGGCCCGACTACAACAATGTCAACATTCTGTGCAAACTTTATTAACTCGCCTATATTTTCAGATTTTATGGGGACGCATTCTGCTAATTCAGCTATTCCCGGGTTACCGGGTGCCGCATAAATCTTATCAACAAGGGATGATTGTGCAAGTTTCCATACAATAGTATGCTCGCGACCGCCACTGCCTATTACAAGAATTTTCATTTTGAGAAAAACATTTTTACGGATGTTAAAAGTAATGCTACGGCAAAAATCTTTCTTAAAACTATGTCCGGTATGCCAATTGCCATTTTTGCCCCAAATAATCCCCCAATAAAAAATCCAATGCATATGAACATAGCCGCTTTTATGTCTACATAACCCTGTTTGTAGTAGACAAGGGCTGCAAGCAACCCAATTGGTAAAACTAAAAATGCAAGCGTAGTGCCTTGCGCCTGATGTTGGGACATCTTAAATATATAAACTAAAGCAGGAATAACAATAATCCCGCCACCAATTCCAAGTAATCCACTGATAATTCCGGTTATTAAACCTAATGCTATGTATAAAATTAAAGACATATTATTGATTATGCTGTCTTGCGCCAAAAATCTAAAATATCTTTTAGTGTTTGTTCAAATGGGATAAGAGGTTCCCAGCCGGTAAGTTTTTTGAATTTTGTGGCATCTCCGATAAGTATAGGAACATCTGAGGGTCTCAGCCTTGCCGGGTCTTGTTGTATTTCTACTTTGACCCCGGATATATCAATTAAAGTTGAAATAACGTCTTTTATTTTTTGTCCTTTACCGGAACAGATATTATAAACATCTCCGGGAATCCCTTTTTCTAATGCTAACCAATATGCCTTAACGATATCTCTGACATCGGTAAAATCGCGTATAGAATCAGTGTTTCCAACATAAATTACAGGTGGTTTAGTACCTTTTTCTATTTGAACTATTTGATATGCGATTTCTGAACAAACAAAATTGGGTGGTCTTCTCGGACCTGTATGATTAAATGCCCTTGTTCTTATTGCTCTTAATTTATAACTCATAAAATATTGGTAAGCAAGCATATCTTGAGTGACTTTGGATACTGCATAGGGAGATAATGGCCTTAAAAGATTTGTTTCTTTTACCGGTATTTCGTTGGGGTAGATCAATCCATATTCTTCCGAAGAGCCAACTATATGAATTAAAGGGTCTAGACCTATTTTTTTGACAGCTTCAAATATATTGAGTTCGCCCAAAATGTTACCTTCAAGAGTTTCGGAAGGTGCATTCCATGAAGATGGGACAAAAGATTGGGCAGCAAGATGAAATATACGTTCGGGTTTTATTAATTCTATTGTGTCTCTGACAGAGGTGGAGTCTTTTAAATTACATTCATACAGAGTGATTTTGTTTTCAAAATGTTCTATGTTTTCTGTCCTTGAACGCCAGCGCTTAATTCCAAACACCTCTATTCCCGGCATAGTGAGAAGATAATCCACCAGCCATGATCCTACAAATCCGGTTACTCCCGTAACAAGCACTTTCATTCTTGTCTCCTGTCAAACCGTAAAAAATATCTACCCTATTAAGAGGGTAATTATATTCCCAATAATAATCTTTCAGCTAAATATTGTGGCAATCCGGCATTTATTATTTTCTTTTGTGTAGCATCTATATCATAAGAAATTCGCACGGTTTCAATTTCCTCAATTTCAGAATCATAAACAGCAAAAGAAGATTGTGTATTCTTGTCCCTTGGCTGCCCTACACTGCCGGGATTTATTATATATTTATAATCAGGATTAATAAGAAACTTGTTATTTGTAATAATTTTATATTTTTGCCCTATTTTCACGAAAGTAGCGGGAACATGAGTATGTCCGATAAAGCAAATATGGTCACAGACGGGAAATTCATTGATTGCATCATTCATAGATGAGACATAATGCCAGTGCCCGGGCGTGGAAGGCGAACTGTGGGATAAAAGGACATTATTGTAATTTTGTTGAAAGGATAAACTTTTTAACCAACTTGTATTTTCATGTGTTAGGATTTTCGATGTCCAGACGCATACTTCTTTTGCCAGAGAATGAAAATGTGATAAATTAGTAAGACCTATTGACCCTGCATCGTGGTTTCCAAGTATTACGCATTCAGACATTTCTTTGACTAAATTACAGCACTCATTAGGGTTTGCTCCATAACCTACTATGTCTCCAAGGCATATTACCTTTGATATTTCCCTGCCTTTCAACTCGGATACAACTGATTCTAACGCTTCTATGTTTGAGTGAATATCGCTTAATATCGCATATCTCATATTTCTCTAATTCTCTTTTCTATATATCTTCATAATACTATCCAGTATGCCATTTACAAATTTCCCGGAATCCGGAGTAGAGTATTTTCTGGCAAGTTCAATCGCTTCATCTATGGAGGCTTTAGGAGGTATTTCAGAAAAATAAAGCAATTCGCATATCGCAAGTCTTAATATGTTTTTGTCTATAGCGGCTATTCTTGCAATTTTCCAGTTTTTTGCGTTATTGGATATAAGCCTGTCAATCTCTTTGATATTAGTAATGGTTTTTTCTACTAATGCTCTTACAAATTCCTGGATTTCTTTTGAATAAAAATTCGAAGAAAACAATTCATACAAAACTTCTTTTTCGGATTGAATTCCCATTTCTTTTCTATAAAGCACTTGCATGGCAAGTTCTCTAGCTTTTCTACGACTTTTCATTTATAGTTTTGCAATCAAATTAATCTGTTCTATTACCGTAAGTGCTGCGGATTCACCTTTGTTTCCATGTTTCCCGCCTGCCCTATCAATTGCCTGTTCTACGGTATCAGCGGCAACTATACCGAAACCTATTGGTATTGTGGTTTGTAAAGATACCTGAGCGATACCTTTTGTCACTTCTTTAGAAATTAAATCGAAATGAGTAGTTTCTCCTCTTATTATTGCGCCGAGACATATAATGCCATCAAATCTTTTTTTCCCGGAAACTAAAACTTTTAATACCTGCGGAATCTCAAATGCTCCCGGAACTTTGAAAATTTCTATTGCATCAGATTTTGCATTGTGTCTGGTTAAACAGTCTACAGCGCCATCAATAAGTTTATCAGTAATAAAGCTATTAAATCTGGAAGCTATAATTCCAAATTTTTTTCCACTTGCCGAAAATTCGCCTTCATAAATTTTCATTTTCCCCCCTCTTTTAGTTTCAAAATATGACCAAGTTTTGAGCGCTTTGTAAGTAAATAATCCCGATTTTTAGGATTTGAAGCTATTTCAATAGGTACCCGTTTAGTTATTGTTAATCCGTAACCTTCAAGCCCGATTAATTTTTTAGGATTATTTGTTAAAAGTCGAATAGTCGATAATCCTAGGTCTACAAGAATTTGAGCGCCTATCCCATAATCTCTCAAGTCTGCAGGGAAACCCAACGCCAGATTTGCTTCAACCGTATCTAACCCCTTGTCCTGGAGCTGATAAGCTTCTATTTTTGCTTTTAGTCCGATTCCTCTGCCTTCCTGTCGCATATATAGAAAAACGCCACAACCTTCTTTTTCTATTAATTTTAATGATTTCTTTAATTGTTCCCCACAATCACATCTTAAACTGCCGAATACATCTCCTGTTAAACATTGCGAATGGACACGGACAAGAACATTCTTTTTGCCTTTCACGTTACCTTTTACAAGAGCGATGTGATGTTCACCCGTCAATAATTCCTCGTAAAGGTGAGCGGTAAAACTACCTAGATGCATAGGGATTGAAGTAGTAACAACCTTTTTTACAAGTTTCTCTTGTTTTTGCCTGTATTGAATCAAAGATTCTATGGTTATTATTTTTAGACCAAATTTTTTTGCGATATTAACAAGCGAAGGTAATTTTGCCATACGGCCATCTTCATCCATAATCTCGCATAATACAGCTGCCGGGTAAAGTCCTGCAAGTCGCATTAAATCAACACAGGCTTCGGTATGTCCGGCTCTTCTTAGTACTCCGCCTTCCTGTGCCATCAAAGGGAATATATGCCCCGGTATGGCAAAATCTTCTGCAACTGCATCGGAATCTGTAAACCTTTTTATAGTAGCAGCGCGGTCATGAGCCGAAATTCCCGTAGTCGTCCCTTTTTTTGCGTCTATGGACACTGTAAATGCGGTGCCGTGCAAGGCCGTATTTTCATTGGACATTAAATTCAATTTTAATTTTTTTAACCTCTCGGGAGTTCCGGGCAAACATATTAATCCACGACCGTATTTTGCCATAAAATTTATGTTCTTGGGCGTTATGCTTTCGGCTGCGCATATAAAATCTCCCTCATTCTCACGATTCTCATCATCTACGCATATTACTATTTGTCCTGATTTCAAAATGTCTATGGCTTTTTCTATGGAAGTGAATATGCTTTCTTTCCCTTGTTTTGATTTTGTCTGAATTTTTTTCTGCTTATTTTTCATTTTTGAGATATTTCCCAAGTATGTCTGTTTCTATGTTAACTAAAGAACCTGTATGTAAGTTTCCGAGGGTAGTGTTTTTTAAAGTAAAGGGAATCAATCCTATTTCAAAATTGTTATTTTTGGCATCTATAACTGTTAGACTTACTCCTTCAACCGTTATATTACCATTTTTAACGATATATTTTGATATTTCAGGAGCAACTTTTATTGTAAAAAACGTCATATCGGCACTCACTTTTTTTGCAATTACTTTCCCGACCTCTTCAATGTGTCCCTGTACCAGATGTCCCCCAATCCTGTCGCTTAGCTTTAACGCTCGCTCAATATTAACGGGTTGTCCTGTGCGTAATATATTAAAATTAGTTTTTAATAAAGTATTAGGACTTGCAAAAACTTCAAATTCATTATTGTTTATTTGCTTTGTTACGGTAAAACATACTCCGTTTATTGCAATGCTTTCGCTTATTTTAGAAGCAAAACCTTCAGACGTATGGATTCTAAGAGTTTTTCCACCATCAAAAGATAGACAACTCTTTACTTGACCTATTGTTTCCACTAAACCTGTAAACATTTTATTTATCTTGAATATATATTTAGTATATCGATTTAGTCAAGATAAAATAAACCATAAGAGTAGAAAACTCATTGACATTTATTAATGTTTCGTATACGGAATAGTAAATGCTTAGTAAGACAAGTAATTACGGTTTTATATTTGATTTGGATGGCGTTATAGTTGATACGGAGCCTATATATTTTGAAGCAATGAATACAATGGCGAAAAAAAGAGGACAAAGATTTACGATGGAACTCAAAAGAGAAGTTATGGGCAGAGGTGGAATACTTAGCATGAGACTGATGAAAAAAACTTTGCATTTTACCGAAACACCTGAAGAATTACTAGAAGAAAGAACTAAATTATGCAAAAAACTATTAGAAGAATATGGCGTAAAACCTGTAACGGGAATATTTAATGTGCTGAAATTGGTAAATAAACTAGGGCTTAAAAAAGCGGTTGCGTCTTCATCACACCGTAAATGGGTAGAAAGCGCATTGACCGGGTTGAATATAATAAATGAATTTGATGCGATTGCAAGTGGCGATGAAGTTTCTTGCGGTAAACCGGAACCCGATGTTTTTCTTTTGGCGCTCAAGAGATTGAAACTAAAAAAATGTGAATGTATTATCCTTGAAGATACGATTGTTGGATTGGAAGCGGCTAAAAGAGCAGGAATTAAATGTATCGCAGCTCCAAATAAGTATAATAAAGGAATAGATTTCTCATCTGCAGATGTTATTGTTAAAAGCTTAAAGGATATAAACGAGCAAATGATAAAAACACTTTTGAGTAATAACTAATGGAACTTATAGACGTTCATTCGCATTTACAGGATAAAGAATTTGATAAAGATAGGGAAGATGTACTCGAAAACGCAAAAAAAGTTGGCGTGAAGAAAATTATAACTTCTACGCTTGATTTAAAAGATGCCCAAATTTCAATGGAAATGTTTTCCGCGTATAAAGGTTTTATTTATATGACTGTGGGGTGTAATCCTTGTATAATGGATGAAAAGGAAATTGAAAAAATCCAGAGTTTTGTAAGAGAGAAAAAAATAGACATTGTTGGAATAGGAGAAATAGGATTGGATTATTATTGGGTAGAAGGAGAACAGCGTGAAAAACAGAAAGAGTTTTTCAAACTATGGATTAATTTTGCGAAAGAAATGAATTTGCCGTTAATCGTTCATTCAAGAAGCGCAGGGAAATATGCGATTGAAATGCTGTTAGAAGAAAAATATTGTAATGTGTTAATGCATAGTTATGATGGTAAAGTTGGTTGGGCAATAGAGGCAGCAAAACAGGGGTTTTATTTTTCTATTCCGCCTTCCATAGTAAATTCATCCCAGAAACAAAAGCTTGTAAAATCAATTGATATAAGTAGAATTATGTTGGAATCCGATGCGCCTGTTCTTGGCCCTGAAAAAGATAAACGGAATGAACCTCAAAATTTAGTTTTTACCGTTAGAAAAATCTCTGAAATAAAAAGTCTTTCGGAAGATACGGTATCAGAGATGACGACGCGGAACGCTTCTGAATTCTTCAAAATTTAAAAGCCAGGGAGAGGAATCGGACCCCCGACCTGCGGTTTACAAAACCGCTGCTCTACCACTGAGCTACCCTGGCACCTAATAAAGTGGGAATTTATAGTAGAAATAAGAGTTGTCAACTAATTCTTAGTTCCGTATTGCTGATTTAACTTTTACCTTTATACAAAAAGTAACCTTTATTTGACTATGATTAATTTTTGTATGTTTTGACAATTTCCGGCTCTGAGTTTTACAAAATAAATGCCGTTTGGTATATTCTTTGCATTTATATTAGTTTCATAGCATCCCGTGGTTCTGTATTCATTAATCAATGTCTTTATTGCCTTTCCCGTTACATCATAAATACTTAGACTTACAGGGGCAATATCCGGCACTGAAAACTGAATTTTTATGTTGGAATTCTGATTTACAATATTAGGCTTTATAGCAAGGGTAGATGTTTTCGTTTTTGTATTTTCTTCTACAGAGCCACCCACACATGGATTAAGGTATGCAAATATACGTCCGGTTGAGCTTGTTGCTTCTGTTACAACTATATCCGGGCAAGTGTCTCCATCGAAATAAGAGACATATGGCAGATCAAACAACTGGTATGTTGCATCAATGGCATGACTTGTGAAATTCCCGATTCCATCCCCCTCATACCATCTTAGCCAATAACTACGCCCTGCAACAACCATATCCATATTTCCATCGGTATTAAAATCCCCTATGTCAATTCCATCTATCCCGGTACAATTAGTAGCTATAGTATTTCTTGTAAAACTGCCACCCCCGCCATTTTTATACCAGTAAAGTTTTGCGCCTGATATATCTCCACATACTATATCTGTTTTTCCATCCTTATCAAAGTCATAGCATCTTACCCCTGATCCTCCTATATTGTCACCATAAGGGAAACTATTATCAATGATAACTTCGGAGAAGTTCTCAGCACCGTCATTCTTATATAAAACAAGTCGACAAGCTGCAGAAGTCCCGGAAGCAGTATATCCATGGTAAAATTCACTTACTACTATATCTAAATGCCCATCTCCTCTGTCATCAAAACAGTCAACTTTCCACGGGTTACATTGACCTACCTGATACTTTGTAAAAGTTGCTGTCCCGCTATTTTTATACCAATAAAGTCCTGGGTCTGCTTGTACGAAAAGTGAATATTGGGAACAGACCGTTGCAATAAGATCAATTTTTCCGTCCCCGTTTATATCTCTCAATCGCAGTTGTCTGTGAGCGCCTTCTAACGGACCGTCAATTGTTGTTGTTGCAAAAGAACCGCTACCGTTATTTTTGTGCAACACAAGCGAGCTTTTACCACTTGCTGAAAGTCCGGTAATATTACAAGATACGGCATCTAAAGTTCCATTTCCATCAAGTTCTGCCGCTGCTATTTCATAGTTAAGCCCTCCGCTCCAAATAGAATTTTGTGTGGACCAACTTATACCTAACCCGTTATTCCCATACCATACTGCTTTCCCGGCAGAGCCAATGGTTGCCAAAATATCCTGCTCGTATTGAGGACTTGTGCCATCTACATTGCCTGCCCACATACCGTGTGGTCCGTTTTGTGCAGAATCAACGGTTACTCTTGAAAAACTTACAGTTCGTCCGTAAGAGATATTTAATGTTACAAAACAAAAACATGTAAAGATAATGGTATTTATATGCTTTTTCATTTTCCCCCCCTTTCATAGTCTATTACTTCTAATTCCAATATCATATGTGTACTCAATATGATATTTTGTCAAGCTAAATAATAAATTTATGCTTATTATGTCAAAATGTTAAAAATCAAAAAGAACTGTTAACTTATAATAGAAAAATTAATTTTAGAAAAAACCCTTGTTTGATTTTTCCTTGACATTGTAGGCAGGTTATTGTAAATATAGTTATTATGATAGAAAAATTAACTATAAAAACAGATTCAAAGATTTTATTGCTTGTTCTTGATGGTGTAGGAGGTATCCCTAAAAATGGCAAAACTGAACTTGAGACTTCGAAAACTCCAAATCTTGATAAACTTGCTAAGGATTCAATGACAGGGCTTACTGATCCCATTTTTCCAGGTATTACCCCCGGTTCTGGGCCTGCACATCTTTCTTTATTTGGTTATGATCCGGTAGAATATCAAATTGGCAGAGGAGTTCTTGAAGCCCTTGGGGTAGGAATAACTTTGACTCCAAATGATGTGGCAACACGAGGAAATTTTGCTACGGTTGATGAAAAGGGCATAATTACTGACCGTAGAGCAGGTCGAATAGCAACGGAAGAAAACATGAAAATATGCGCATTGTTACAATCAAATATTAAACCGGTAGAAGGTGTAAAATTTGAAATTACTGCCGGAAAAGAACATAGATTTGTTCTTGTGCTAAGAGGGGAAGGGCTTGATGACAGGATAACTGAAACTGACCCTCAAAAAGAAGGCGCTTTGCCGCTTGAATGCAAACCAATTGTTCCTGAAGCAGAAAAAACGGCAAGAGTTATAAATTCTTTTGTATCCCAGATAAAATCTATTTTAAAACCACCGGCAAATATGGTGCTTCTGCGGGGATTTGCCAAACCACCTGCTATATCGACTATGGAAGAAAGGTTTAAGATTGCACCTGCCGCAATTGCTACATATCCGATGTATCGCGGGTTAGCAAAATTAGTTGGAATGGACGTTCTTGACACGGGTCCAACTATAGCAGATGAGATAAATGTTCTAAAGAGCAATTGGCAAAAATACGATTTCTTTTATGTGCATATCAAAAAAACGGATTCTTATGGCGAGGATGGAAATTTTGAATCAAAAGTAAAAATAATAGAGGAAGTAGATAGTTATATACCAAAACTTTTAGAACTTAATCCCGATGTGCTCGCAATAACAGGTGACCATTCTACGCCTGCAATGTTAAAAGCCCATTCCTGGCATCCGAATCCGTTTTTGATTTCTTCTAAATGGGTAATTCCGGATGCGGCACAAAGATTTACCGAACTTGAATGTGCAAAAGGCTTACTCGGTAGATTTGGTGCTGTGCATTCATTGTCATTAATGTTGGCTAATGCATTGAAACTCAGTAAGTTTGGGGCTTAATCTTTATAAGTCTTAAAACCTAATTTTCTTCAAAAAGTGGACTTGCTAAATCAAATTCCTACAAACAAAAGAATTAATTTTTTTGTTGCAGTTTCAGGGGTTGGAGTTAAATTCTATAATATTATATGAACAGATTTGATTGTATAGTCGTTGGCGGAGGGCATGCAGGTTGTGAGGCGGCACTTGCTGCGTCAAGAATGGGGCTAAATACCTTAATGCTGACGCTTAATCTTGATACTATCGGTCAACTTTCCTGTAATCCTTCAATGGGTGGGCTTGGTAAATCACAACTAATCTTTGAGGTTGATGCGCTTGGCGGGGAAATCGGATTTGTTTCGGATATCGCTTCTATTGGCTATAGAGTGCTTAATACAAAAAAAGGACTTGCCGTCCAATCTCTCCGTGCTCAAGTAGATAGAAAAAAATACCGTGAAACAATGCAGAAGATTATCCTAAACACTGAAAATTTATACGTGCAACAAGAAGAAGTAACTGAAATTATTGTATCAAAAAAAGGGACAATAAAATCCGCAGTAGGTGTAGTAAGCGCTTCCGGTATGGAATATTTTTCGGATACGATAGTTATTACTACAGGGACTTTTTTGAAAGGGCTTATACATATTGGCCTTAAAAATTATCCATCCGGCAGGATGGGGGAATTACCTTCCACAGAATTATCCGATTCATTAAAAAAGTTGGGATTTCAATTGGGAAGACTAAAAACAGGTACTTCTGCAAGAGTGGATAGCAGAAGCATAGATTTTGACAAAACAATTGAACAATCTCCCGATAAAGGGGCTTATCGTTTTTCCCACAGAACAAAAAAAAGTAACCCAACAGCTTGTCCCTGCTATATAACGCATACAAATGAGTTAACACAGAAAATAATTCTCCAAAATCTTAAATCTTCTCCTTTATACAGTGGGATAATTAAGGGTATTGGTGCAAGATATTGTCCTTCTATAGAGGATAAATCTGTCCGCTTTAAGGAAAAAACTTCTCATCAGGTATTTATAGAACCTGATGGTGTGGATACGTATGAATGTTACTTGAATGGAGTATCAACTTCTTTGCCTGAAGCCGTGCAATTAGATTTTTTACATACAATTCCGGGACTTGAAAAAGTGAGAATAATAAGACCCGGTTATGCAATTGAATATGATTTTGTTCTCCCGGTGCAGGTATATCCTTCCCTTGAGACAAAAACGATAAAAAATCTATATTTTGCAGGGCAAATACTTGGGACATCCGGTTACGAAGAAGCCGCTTCACAGGGAATGATAGCAGGAATAAATGCAGCATTAAAAGTAAAAGATAAACCACAATTCATACTCCCTCGTTATGAAGCATATATTGGAGTTCTGGTTGATGATTTATCTACAAAAGAGATTTTGGAACCGTATAGAATGTTTACCTCACGAGTAGAACATAGGCTTATCCTTCCCGAACACAATGCAGACGAAAGACTTATGAAATATGGATTGGAGTTTGGGCTTATCTCTAAAAAAGAATATAATAAAACTCAAAAGTTAATAGATAATATCAAGCTGAAATTACGCGAACTTAAATCTACACAATTAAAACCGGAATCTATAAATCCTGTATTAAAGGAAAACAACTCTATGTTAATAACAAAATCCTCTTCTGCATTTCAAATATTAAAAAGACCGGAAATAAAGATAGAAATGATTGAGCCGTTTATCCAAAAACTTACCGGCAATGAAAGGATAAGGCTTGAATTCCTTGTAAAATATGAGGGCTATATAAAAAGAGAATACGCGTTGGTAAAAAAATTCAATGAATCGGAATCTTACGAGATACCTCAAGGTTTTGATTTTTATAAAGTAAGAGGGCTTTCTCGAGAAGCTTGCGAGAAATTATCAAAAATCAAACCTGTAACGCTGGAACAGGCAAAACGGATTGGTGGTGTTCGGTCAGCGGATATAATTCGCTTATTCTTTACATTAAAAAAATCTCGATAATGAAAATTACTTAACTTCCCTGACGGCAGTCAGGTAAATCTTACGAAAACTATAAATCAGAGTTTATTACAAAAAATAAGTTGCAATTTCTTAAATACGATATATTAATTTTTACTAAATTAATGCGTAAAATATTTATATTTTTTATCAAGACTTATCATACATACTTTTCACCTTTTTTGATACACTCCTGTAAGTTTCATCCAACTTGTTCAGTTTATACGATTGAAGCTATAGAAAAATATGGAGTATTAAAGGGATTTACTTTTGGTATCTGGAGAATCTTAAAATGTAACCCCTGGCATAGCGGAGGTTGTGACCCTGTACCTTAATTATGGACCAAATTATATTTCTTGGAACGGCAGGAGCAAGAGTAACCGTTGCGAAACAATTAAGAGCTTCCGGAGGAATCTGGATTACTCTTGATGATACGCAGATTCTTGTTGATCCCGGACCCGGTTCACTCGTAAAATGTGTAAAAAGCAGACCTAAACTTGACCCTACAAAACTTGACGGTATAATATTATCTCATCGTCATCTTGACCATTCTGCAGATATAAATATAATGATGGAAGCAATGACGGATGGTGGTTACAATGTCCGGGGCACTGTTTTTGCCCCATTAAATGCTTTGGAAGATGACCCTGTAATATTAAGATATATCCGGGGATATGTGAAAGATATACAGGTTTTAGTTGAAAAAGGGAAATATACATTAAAAAATATTTCTATTGAGACACCGGTAAAACATCTTCACGCTGAAGATACCTTTGGTATAAATTTTATTGGGAAACAACATACAATTTCTTATGTAACGGATACAAACTATTTTGATTTATTGCCTGACTATTATAAAGGCGATGTTCTTATATTAAATGTTGCACGAAGAGATTCTTCGGTTGTATATCATTTGTGTTTAGATGATGCTATAAAAATAATAAAACAAAACAAGCCGAAACTTACCATACTTACTCATTTTGGGATGACAATGTTAAAAGCCAAACCATGGTTACTTGCGGAACAAATTTCTAAAGACTTGGGAGTTAGGGTAGTTGCGGCAAATGATGGAATGAGGATAGACCTATGAACATAGTAATTACAGGTGGCGCAGGATTTATCGGGTCTCATTTATGTGAGTTTTTCTTAAAAAATGAGCACAGAGTGATTTGTATTGATAATTTTCTTACGGGTAGACGCGAAAATGTTGCTACCTTTTTATCAAATCCGAATTTTAGACTTATAGAACAGGACATTTCAAAGCATTTAAGTATAAATGAACCTGTGGACTGGATATTGCATTTTGCTTCGCCGGCATCTCCTGTTGACTATAATCGTTATCCAATACAAACATTAAAAGTGGGCGCATTGGGAACACATAATTCCCTTGGAATTGCGAAATTAAAAAAAGCAGGTTTTTTGTTAGCTTCTACATCTGAAGTATACGGAGACCCCGAATGTAATCCTCAGCCCGAATCTTACTGGGGAAATGTAAACCCTATAGGGCCTCGCGGAGTTTATGACGAAGCAAAAAGATATGCAGAAGCTATGGTAATGGCATATCACAGGGTGCATAAGTTAAATACCAGAATTGCCCGTATATTTAATACTTATGGGGAAAGAATGCGAATAGAAGATGGACGGGCTGTCCCCAATTTTATAAGTCAAGCGCTTAAAGGGGAAGCATTAACTGTTTACGGTAATGGTAAACAAACAAGAAGCTTTTGCTATATCAGCGACCTTATCAAGGGATTATGGAAATTAATGAATAGCCAAATCAATGAACCCGTTAACTTAGGAAATCCAAATGAATTAAATATGACTGATATCGCAGAAATTATATTAGAACTTACAAAATCAAAAAGTTCAATTTCTTATTGTGATTTGCCGGTAGATGATCCTAAAGTAAGACGTCCGGATATAAGCACTGCAAAAGAAAAATTGAATTGGATGCCTGAAGTGCCACTGGAACAGGGATTAAAAAAAACTATTGAGTATTTTCAAAGAGTTCAAAACGTTACTAAATAATTTAATTCCTTTTATTATCCGTTTTATCGGGAAAACTTAAAATTATAAAAAGGTAATCTTTTAATTTGTTTCGCCAAAGATGTTACTAAAAAGGTTAAAAGAATTTGATTTCACTCTGTTACTGTTAAGTTTTTTAATAATTGGAAGTGGATTAATTACAGTTTACAGTGCAAATATAAATCTTTTCCCAAAGCAACTTACATGGGTAATTCTTGGACTTATTGGGTGTATGGTATTTTATCTTTTCCCGCTAAAATATTTAAATATGTTTTCGAGTATATTTTATGTTGCTTCAATTTTATTATTAATTGTTGTCCGTCTTGTAGGAAGTGGTCCGGGGGGAACTCACAGATGGCTCAAATTAGGTTTTTTTCAGCTTCAAGGTTCTGAAGTTGCAAAACTTGGCACTATTTTTTTGATCGCAAGTTTTATGTCAAATAAAAAATTTGAGGTGAAAAAATTGCGAAACCTTATTGTCCCGATAGTTCTTTGTTTGTTGCCTTGTTTGCTTATCTTGATAGAACCGGACCTCGGCAGCTCTCTTGTTTTTATTTTTCTTGCAGGGTTTCTGCCTTTTTATAAAGGGACGCCCTGGCTGTATCTTTTTACCCTTGTATCTCCGGTTATTGCAATTATTGCAGGTGCGCATTGGATATCTCTTGCGATATATTTAATTCTTATGTTAATAATATTATACTGGCGAAAAGTTCCCATAAACGAAATTATTACAATATTTTTGATCAACCTAATATGCGGTAGTTTAACCCCTATTGTATGGAATCATTTTTTGAAACCGTACCAGAAAATGCGAATAGAAAGTTTTATTGTGCCTTCTAAAGACCCGCAAGGTATGGGATGGCAAATAAAACAATCTAAAATTGCCATAGGTTCAGGTGGATTGTGGGGAAAAGGATTTATGCAAGGCACACAAAAAGGATTTGATTTTTTACCTGAAGCGCATACTGATTTTATTTTTGCTGTTGTATCGGAAGAATTTGGCTTTGTTGGATGTCTTACACTGCTTTCTTTCTTTTTTTTGCTGGTGCTGAAAAGCATTCTAATTGCAAAAGCTTCTCGTTCAAATTTTAATCGCTATCTTGCCATAGGTATAGCAGGGATTATTCTTTTTCAGGTAGTAGTAAATACAGGTATGGCAGCCGGTGTTATGCCGGTTGTAGGTGTCCCATTGCCATTTGTAAGTTATGGTGGCTCAAACATGTTAGTCTCCCTTGCGATGATCGGGTTAATGCTAAATATCTATGCTCATAGATATGAATATTAATAATGTTTCAATAGATAATTCATACGGTAGTCAGGTTGTATTTGCTTGTAATATTAATCCCGTAGTAATAAAAATTACATAGTCTTTTTATACTTGACATATTTATTCTTTTGCTTATGTTGGAAGCTAATTTATAATGTAAATTAATTGGATTAAGAAAGGGGGCGTAGATGTCAGCAAAAATTATAAAAGGTATTGAAGTGGCGGCTCTGGTAAGAGAGGAATTAAAAATAAGGGTTCAAAAATTAAAAGAGAAGGGTATAACCCCGGGGTTGGGTGTTGTATTGGTTGGCGAAGATCCTGCTTCTGTTTCTTATGTTACGGCAAAAGCAAAAGGTTCTGCAGAAATAGGTATTTTTGAACAGACTATTAATTTCCCTGCAGATACTCCCGAAGAGGAAGTTCTAAAAGCAGTCGACAGACTTAATAAGGACCCGAAATTTAATGGTTTTTTAGTTCAATTGCCCTTGCCTAAACACATTAGTACCGATAAAATAATTAATTTTATTTCTCCTGAAAAAGATGCGGATGGCTTTCACCCGGTAAATGTTGGCAAATTATTAAGAGGTGAACCCTGTCCCTTGCCTTGCACACCTTATGGAGTTTTACAGTTACTGGTAAGAAGTGGATATAGTCCGGAAGGGAAACACGTAGTGGTTTGCGGTAGGAGCAATATTGTTGGAAAACCCCTTGCTGCGCTTCTTATACAAAAGAAAAAAGGCGCTAATGCCACGGTAACGGTTTGTCATACCGGAACTAAGGATTTGCCTTATTTTACAAAACAGGCAGATATTTTAGTTGCAGCTATGGGCGTTCCAAAAGCAATAACTGCTGATATGATCCGTGAAGGTTGCGTAGTTATTGATGTTGGAGTAAATAGAGTTCCGGATCCTACTGCAACAAAAGGATTCAGACTCGTTGGAGATTGTGATTTTGAGGCAATGAAGGAGAAAGCAGAAGCTATTACACCGGTGCCCGGTGGTGTAGGACCAATGACCGTTACTATGTTACTTATGAATACAGTAGAATCTGCTGAGAGAACAGCAGGATTACTAAAATGAACATTTTATTATCCGTTTTAGGAAACATATAACTAGGAGGAAAGATGGCTGTAAAAAGAAGATATCCTGTGCCAAGCGATATTGATATCGCGCAGGAAACTGAACTCTTACCAATAACAGATATTGCAAAGAAGATGGGGCTTAAAGATAATGAAATTGAACCTTATGGAAAATATATGGCGAAAATTGATTACGCCGGGGTTCTGGAAAGATTAAAAAATCGACCTAATGGAAAATTTATTACCGTAACGGCAATTACTCCTACTCCACTTGGAGAAGGAAAAACGGTTACAAGTCTTGGTATCGGACAGGCTATGGCTAAACTTGGTGTTAACGTATGCAATGCATTACGTGAACCTTCCAAGGGGCCGACTTTTGGTATTAAAGGCGGAGCTTGTGGTGGCGGATACTCTCAAATGCTTCCTATGGAAAATATTAATCTTCATTTTACCGGGGATATTCATGCCGTTGAAACAGCTCATAACTTATGCGCTGCAGCAATAGATACAAGTATATTATTAAAAAATCCTCTTAATATTGACCCCTTGAGTATAACATGGCCAAGATGCGTTGACCTTAATGACAGAGCTTTAAGAGATATAATAGTTGGGATTGGTGGAAAACTTAATGGTTACCCCCGTCAAACAGGATACTCCATTACTGTAGCTACTGAAACTGCAGCTATTCATGCTCTTACCAGTGGATTGGCTGATTTAAGAAAAAGATTGGGAAGAATAGTTATTGGTTTTACTTATGATGGCAAACCGGTTACTTGCGAAGATTTAAAAGTCGCAGGAGCTATGACCGCATTGCTGGTAGATGCGATTAAACCGAATTTAGTTCAATCAACGGAAAATCATCCGGTTATTTGTAGCGGATTTCCATTTGCTAATGTAGCGCACGGGAACAATTCCGCGCTCGCCAGTCTTGTCGGATTGAAACTTTCTGATTATGTAGTCAGTGAAAGTGGATTTGGTGCAGATTGCGGATTTGCTAAATTAATGGATGTGAAATTACGCCAAACCCCGGGGTTAACAGTAGATTGCGCAGTTATCGTTTCATCCGTTCGTGCCCTTAAACAACATGGCGGGGCTTTCCATATGAGACCGGGGATGTCTTATGCCAAGATTAAAGAATTTGCCGAAAAAGAAAATTTACCCGCTCTTGAAGCAGGTTGCAGATCCAACCTTGCGGCCCATATAAATATAGTTAAATCTTACGGAGTTAATGCTGTAGTGGCTATTAACAAGTTTACTTCAGATACCGATAAAGAAGTTGAATTGATTCGTAAACTTGCCATTGAATTGGGCGCAGACGATGCAGTCCCTCATAATGCATGGGGAGAAGGTGGAGAAGGGGCTATTGATTTGGCTAAGGCAGTAATCAAAGCCGCAGACAAACCATCAAAAATTAAATTTTTATATTCGGAAGATGCTTCCATAAAGGAAAAAATAGAAGCTACTGCGAAAACACTTTATGGTGCCGAGGGTGTTGATTATGAACCGACTGCCGAAACGAAAATTAAATTGTATACTGAACTTGGATACAATAAATTAACTCTTAATATGGCTAAAACACATCTTTCCTTAACGCATGACCCATCTATTCTTGGTGCTCCTAAAGGCTGGCGCTTAAAAGTGCGTGATATAAAAGCTTGTGTTGGTGCCGGATTTTTATACCCACTTACGGGAAATTTCCCGACTATGCCCGGTTTATCATCTGACCCGGCATTCAAAAGAGTGGATGTTGACCTCAAAACAGGAAGAATACAGGGATTGTTTTAAAAATAAAGTTGCTAGTTACAATTCAACAAGGGGAAAAGTTCGCTTTTCCCCTTGTTATTATACCATTGTTTACATATAGAAGATAGGTTTACTTAAATGGTAGTCTGGTGGCTATAGGGAGTATTTAAATTATATTTTTCTAAAAGACACAATTTTCTAATTCTTTATCTTCCCCAAAAAAAATTTGAAGTAAAAGTTCTATTGTTGCTAAATAAAGCAATTTAGAAGAATTGTTTTGTTCCCCTGATTTGTGTAGGTACAATAAATTTTCAATATATTTTTGATTAAAAAATTCATTAAATCTTGCTTCTTTGTTAAGCAGTAATTTTTCCAGAAAAGAAGAAAAAGCCATATCTTTTCTAATCCAGTCAGAAGTAAAGATATACCCATGGTTATTTGGTAAAGATATTTTTCCCGAAGACATTGTATAGAGTAAATCCCTTATCTTTTGTTTCCCTATCTGATACGAGAAGCCAAGTGTCCAGAAAAATGTTGGAAAATAGGGCGGTATCATTGTTTTTTGATATGCCACTTTTGTTAAATCCGGTGCCAACTCTTTCATAAATTTTCGATAAAGACTATGGTAAAATTTGATTTCGGGCGGTATTTTTAATGCAGTGTCTACAAATGCATTATCAGATGAAGGACAAGAAATTTCTATTAGTCTGCTGCTGGAATAAGCAAATCTTGTCTGCAGAAAATAGTTGTCAACGGTATTAGTTAAATCTTTGTCATAGGATTTTTCCCATTCTTTTTTATAAGACGAAATAGTTGCTTCGTTAATTTTATTTCTATAATCAGAATTAAGCAATTCGTTTATTTCTTGTTGATTAAATAGACGAGCCCAATTAAATAATTTATCAAATAATTGCGAATGAGAGTTACATCCTTTTAGTAAACGCCAGGAAAAACTACCGCGCAAAAGGACTTCCAATGCGAATCCGCTCATATAAACGTCAGATATGTTTTTAATTTTATCATATATGGAAAAAACATAACTCATGCCAATGTTATTTCTTCCATCAGTTAAATAAGTTTCCTTGTGGGCGTTACTTATTATGCTTTGAGGGGATATGTTTGCCGTTACAAACTCAATGTTACATTTATTTGCTATTCTTTTGGCTATAATTATTTCGTCGGATGGATCTGCTCCAAAACAAAGAGCAGAAACTTTTCCTTTATTTTCTTTGTTTATTGCTCCAACGATGCATCGCGAGTCTAATCCTCCGCTAAGCCCAATACAGTACCTTAATTTATCTTCCAATCGTATGTTTACACCTGTCCGAAAGGTTTCTATCAATTTTTTAATATGCGTCTCTTCGGGAATACTGTAATCACATTGGTATCTAAATTCCCAATATTTTTCTAAACGAATCGTATTTTTATCGTAAGTAAGCACTGTTGCGGGTGGTAAAAGATGAATCCCTTCAAAGATAGTTTTGTCATTAAAGAACATACCAAAAGAGAGATATTCTCCTAATGCCTCTATGTTTATCTTTCTAGTTATATCTGATTGTAAAATTGATTTTGCTTCGGGAGAAAACATAAATTTCCCATTATGTAGAGTATAATAATAAGGGAAAAATCCATATCTATCATTTGCAAGAATTAGTTTTTTATTTTTAAAATCATAAATTGCTATGAAAAATGTTCCGTTTAATAACTTTACAAATTCAATTCCATTTTTTTCATACAATGCTAAACAATATTTAGCATCATTCTCGGTAGAAGGGTAGATTTTACCATCAAAAAATAAGATCGTATCGTTTTTTTCGTTAAATACCGGTTGCGACTGGGGATTAAATACTCCCAAATGAATCCTGCTAATACATATATTCTCTTTTTCGTATCTGTCTATTTTATACCAATTTTCATGCTTTAACAAAGCTATCATTTTGTTGAAATTTTTCTTTTCGTCTTGCTTGGAGAAAATCCCAACGATTCCCGGCATAAGTTTTATTCGAACTATTTAATTATAGTCGACCATTTGTTCCTATCTTTTCTTTGGCATATCTTCTTTGATAAGCTCAAATAATCCATAATTTCGCTATATAGTTCAAATTTCCTAGTAAAAATAATGATTTAACTTAGTAAGTCAAGTTTTTTAATTTTTAAGCATTTCCCGAAATTTACAATCCCTATAACTCGTTTTAGTATTAGTAGTTCCGAGTTTTTGGGGGAATTTTGTTGTTTGGATATTTCTGTCACAATAAATTATTACAAACTCCTGTCTATCTGTCACAGGCAAGAACAATTCTTCTCCTTCCAAAGAAATAAAGAAACCTATTGACTTTTTTATTTTTGTAGCTATTCTCAACGGTTATCTTTAGGTTTTATACTGAACCACTAGCAAAATGATAAAAACAAGGGATAATTATAGGATCTTATCCTTAACTTTGTCCATGACCATAGTTGGTATAATTCCAAGTAAGCTAATCTATCTCAGGCGGATTAGCAACTGGGTATTATAAATTCTTTTTATGAAAGTTGCTCGTAACACTTTTTTTTTATATCTTTCATTTTTTTTGAGTGCTGTCTTAGGCTTTTTGCAAATCAAAATCTTATCGCTCTATCTCAGCCCAAATGAATTAGGCACGTTTTTTACCCTTAGCGCTTTTGGACAACTTATCTCAGGAATTCTTCTTCTGGGTATCCCTTTTGTCCTTGTTCGATACTTGCCTAAATTCCACGCTATGAATGATAGAAAAAAGTTGTCTTCTCTATTTATCTCTTTGTCTGGATGCTATTTTTTAATAACTATTCTGGTATATATAATACTCTTTTTTTCGGGTTACAGGTTAGGGCTTTTTATCTATAAAGATATTACTATAGGAGCATCTCTTTCTTTTAGTTATATTGCTTTTTCAGTGGTCGCTTATTTTACCCTTATTTTTACTGCCTTTAATGGACTGCGAAAGATGCATTACTCTACTCTGTTAAATTTGTTTTATCTATTATCTTTAACGTTATTGATATTTTTGTTCCGTAATTATTTGTCCTCTCATGTCTTACTTATGATTTATATGTTTGCATCTTCAATCAGCATTGTGCTGGGCTTAGTTTTATTGTTCAATCAAATTAAATGCGTGTCTTTTAATCCCACTTCATCCTTAAAAGAAATACTTCCTTACTGGAAATATGCTATCTTTCTGGGACTTTTAGTTTCCCTTTCTTGTTTCCTTGATAGATTAATTATAGGGTATTTTCTTGGGATGCAGTTCGTTGCTATGTTTGCTATGGCGGATAAAGTAAATAGTTTTGCAAGACGCATTTTGGATATCCCTCTGGAAGCAGCAAGCCCGGAAATTACCTACTACTGGGAACGGGGTGAAAAAAGTGTGCTGGGACAAAAATTAGAGTTGCTTATAAAAATACTCTTCGTTATAAGCATAATATTCGTAATCATAATTTTAACCGGAGGAAAACTTATTTTGCGAACAATCTCTACTCAAGCTTACTCAGGTGCTTTTTCCACGGTATGTTTTTTAGGAATCTCTATCCTCCTTTCTGCTGTATATGCTCCAATATCAACGGCTATGAGAGCTACCGGGAAAATTGTATTTAACTTGATATCCTCCATCATATGGGTTTTAGTATATATAATGTGTGTTACTATTTTAATCCAAAAATTCCAAATTGCAGGCGTAGGAATGGCTTATCTGATAGCTACTTTTGCTACGTTAATATATAATCTTGTATGGGTAGCTCAGCAACATACTTCATTGAAATTTAATCCTATATTCTTTTATAAAATAATAGGAACTGGCGTTATTATAGGATTAATAACCTATTTTACTTTCAGAATACCTTATTTTAGTGACCATAAGATAGAACTTATTGTGCTAAGCTCTTTTGTAACTATGGCTTATGGATTGTTTCTTTTCAATCCTTCGCTATTCTCCTCTCTGGAAAAACAACAAATGCGTTCTTTGTTCAAAAGCTTTTTGCCATGAAACTATGCGTTCTCGGAGATGCAAGCTATCCTCACGCTAGGAATTGGGTAAATTATTTTAAGAGTCGTGGGGCAGAAGTTTATCTTATTTCCTTACAAAATAGTATCGGAACATCGGTGGTAGAACATACTATCCCATCAAAGCAATTGCCCGGGTTCCTTAAATATCCTTTATCAATCGGTAAAATTGCTTCTCTGATTAAATCTATTAACCCGGATATTGTAAATGCTCACTTTGTCCCGAATTATGGTTTTATATCTGCTATTATCGGAACCAGACCGCTTGTCGTTTCTTGTTTCGGTTCGGATGTTCTTGAACCGCCCCGTAAAGGAATTCTTAGAAAAGCAAGAATAAAATTCACTCTAAATAAAGCGGACCTTGTTACTACTGATGGAAAAATTCTCAAAGACGCGGTGCATAAATTCGGTATCCCGTATAGCCGTATCTTAAATATCCCTATCGGTATAGATACACCTGTTTTTAACCCCCTTAAAAAAACATTTCCTCCTAAAGTCGTATATATGCGCAGACTTGAATATGTCTGTAATCCGGAGCTATTTGTTAATGCGCTTCCTGCTGTGATTTCTCAGTGTAATATCAAACCTGTGATGCTTGATATGGGTTCCCATCGCGATAAAATATTTTCTCTTGTTAAAAAATTAGGACTTGAATCTAAAATAGAATTTATGCCTTTTCTTTCAGAACAAAAGCTCGCAAGTCTTTTAGGCGAATCTACCATATATGTTTCTACTTCTTTCTCTGACTCTACTTCTGTTACTCTATTAGAAGCTATGTCTTGCGGAGCCTTTCCGGTTGTAACGGATATTATAGGTAATAGAGAATGGGTTAAAGACGGAGTTAATGGCTATCTGGTGCCTTTAAATAATCCGGCTAAACTGGCAGAAAAAATTATTAAAGCGCTTTCCACCCCTTTGTTAATAGAAAAAGCATTTCTAAAAAACACTGAAATTATAAAAAAATATGGCGATAGATATAAAAATATGGGAGTCGTAGAATCAGCTTTCTTTAATATAATGAATAAATATAAAAACAAATAACAAAAATGGAATATCTCCTGTCTTTTGTGGAACTCTGCTTCGTATGTGAACCTTGGTGGAGATGAAAAAACTTATGCTATGACTCAAATAATAAGAAAACTCGTAAAGAATACTGCTTTTAATACTGTCGGGTACTTCTGGAGTCTTATTGTCAGTTTCTTTCTTACCCCGTACGTTATCATTAATATTGGAGTTGCAAATTTTGGTATATGGGCAATTATCGGAGCAGTAATATCTTACTTCAGCCTGGCTGATATTGCAGTTCACCAGCCTCTTATTAAATATATTGCTGAATTTCACGCTAAAAAAGAACATTACGAGATAAATAAAGTAATAAATGTTGTTTTTCTTATCTGTTTGCTTTTATCAGTACTTGTGCTTGTTGTTGGACTTTTACTTGTAACCCCTATCCTTAGTCTTTTCAGGATTACTCCCGAACTTAAAGCCAGTACCTTTTTTGCCTTCAAATTGGGGTTAGTTACTTTTGGTGTAAAAAATTTATTTAGCGTTTTTCATACTTTATTAGTTGGTTTACAAAGGTTCGGTATCATTAATAAAATTAATATTTATGTCTCTATCCTGAATGTTTTGGGAACTATAGTGTTTCTGGAAAAAGGCTATGGGTTTCACGGGATTATGATAAACGCCTTAATAATCACTATTATTGATAGTTTGATAACCTTAATCGTGTCTATAAAAATTTATCCTTCTTTAAGATTATTTTCCTGCCCTTTGAATAAAGATGTTTTTAAGAAAATATTAAGTTTCGGTATCGTTGTTAGAATAACGGAATTAGCAGGCTTTATGAATGACTCTATTGATAAACTGTTGATTGGGCATTTTCTTTCCATAAATATGGTAGGCTTTTTTGAAGTTGGACAACGAGCAGTTAATAAGTTCAGGGGATTGCTATTTTCTCTTATTGCGCCAATTATGCCGGCTACTTCAGAAATTTCTGCCTCGCATAAAAAAGAAGAACTAATTAATTTTTATATTAAAGGAACAAAATATTTTAATTTTATAATTTTCCCTTGTATGCTTTTTTTATTCCTTACTGCAGGAATGTTTATGTTTTTGTGGATGGGATATTCACTTGGACTTAGTTATCGTATTCCTGTTGGCGTAATGAGAATACTGATAGCAGGTATGACTATTAATTTTGTTACTGCTATGGGATATAATATAGCTATTGGTGTCGGGAAGCCGGATATTCCGCTCAAATCCGGACTCGTTATGCTAACCTTAAATATTGGATTGTCTGTCCCTTTAATAATAAAATACGGATTTTGGGGAACAATAGTTGGGGGTGCTGTTGCTGTTTTTGTCGGTTCGGTAGTATTTATTGTCCTCTTTAATAAGTGGTTGGGAATCAGCAATTTTTCCTTCTTCAAGCATACGATAGCAATACCGCTAATTGCTACTGTAGTTGCGGGAATAGTTACTTATCTGGGTCGCATGGGAACGCTTCTTTTCTATTTAGAATTCTTTCCTCGCTTGAAGGGGTTTGAAATATTTATAGTATCCGGTATTCTTTTTATGAGTGTTTATTTGTATATCGTATTAAGAAGTAATTATTTTGATAAATCAGAAATAACTTTTCTTAAAAATATATGCTCTCGAAAATTTTTATTATAATCTTAAACTGGAACGGGAAAAATGATACTATTGAGTGCTTGAACTCCCTCAATTCTATTTGTTATCCGTATACCTCGGATGACTACAAAATCCTTGTTGTAGATAATGCCTCTACGGATAACTCCTTGCGTCTTATTACTGAGAAATTCCCTTCCGCACAAGTAATCAAAAACAAAACTAATCTTGGATTTGCAGGTGGAATGAATACAGGTATAAAAGAAGCCATTAAACATAATCCCCAATATGTTCTACTGCTTAATCAAGATATAGTAGTAGAGAAAAGTTTCTTAAATAAACTGGTAGGTTTAGCCGAATCAGACTCAAAGATAGGTATTATTGGACCAAAAATATATTATTATAATTCATTAAAAAAACTATGGGCAATGGGAATAAGATTTGTTGATGGAATAATGTGGAAAACAAAAATCCCTTATTGTGGTACGGAACTTATAGGATGTAATGAGACGGATAATGCGCAATACGATAATCTAAAAGAAGTAGAAAGTATCCCCGGATGTTGTATGTTAATACGAACGGAACTAATCAGAAAAATCGGACTTATGGATGATTCTTTCTTTCTAATACATGAGGATGATGATTATTGTCTGAGAGCAAGAAAAGCAGGCTATAAAGTCTGTGTTTCCCCAGAATCTATTATCTGGCACAAAGTATCAACAAGTTTCCGTTTGATTACGGAAACTATAAATGAATATTCCGAGAATAGTACGGCGGTAATCTATTATTGGCATAGAAATTGGTTATGGGTTCTAAGAAAACATTTTGAAAAAAAGGTTTTCTTTAAGGTTTTTCTTACTTATATCTTCAGGTTACTTCCAATTATGGTTTACAAGCTTCTATGTGCTAAAAAATTAAAATCTAATATAATATACGCATATATACGGTCATTCAGAGACGGTCTCTTCTCATGAACATCCTTAGATTTCTTGACATTTAACACTAGTTAATTAAGATAATATAAAATGAATAAACAAAAAACTATCACTGCTCCTCCTAAGGCGGAAAGGCAGGTGGGATGTTCCATGCACGTAGCAATGTATTATAATAATAACGATGTCCGTATAGAAAAACTCCCTATCCCCAAAATAACTGAAAACGAGCTTCTTGTAAAGATAATTGCCAGCGGTATTTGTGGAAGCGATGTTATGGAATGGTATAGAATCAAAAAAGCTCCGAGAGTGTTAGGACACGAAATAGCGGGAATCGTAACTGAGGTGGGGAAGAAGATTCAAAAATTTAAAAAGGGCGATAGGGTTTTTGTATCCCATCATATTCCTTGTTATGAATGTAAACATTGCCTCAGCGGACATCATACACTGTGCGAGACTCTCAGAACTACAAATTTTGACCCGGGTGGGTTTTCGGAATACATACGAGTTCCACAAATAAATATTAAATGCAAAGGAGTATATGTTATACCGGATAAAATGACCTTTGAAAATGCAACTTTTATTGAGCCTTTAGCTTGCGTTGTGCGAGGTCAACGAATGGCAAATGTTCAAAAAGGAAATACCGTTCTTGTTATAGGTAGCGGAATCTCAGGATTACTTCATATCCAACTGGCAAAACTGAAAGGTGCAAAAAAAGTTGTCGCCACAGATATAGACGAATACAGGTTGAAAATGGCAAAAAAATTTGGTGCGGATATAGTAATATCAGCGAAAAAAAATGTTCTCCAAAAGTTACTTAAAGAAAATAATAATGCTCTTGCTGACAGAGTAATTGTTTGTGCGGGAAGTGTTCCTGCTTTTGTTCAGGGACTCCGGTGTGTGGAAAAACAAGGTTGGATTCTGTTCTTTGCGCCTCCGGAACCCGGTGTGCAAATTCCATTCCCACTTTTTGATTTATGGAATAAGGATGTAACTATGGTTAGCACTTATGCTGCGGTAGAGCAGGATTTTAAAGAGTCAATAGAAATCATTAAAAACAACAAAATCAATGTCAAAGATATGATAACTCACATATTACCATTGGAAGAAACCCTGAAAGGCTTTCAGTTGGTAAATAATGCAAGAAAATCAATAAAAGTAATCATTAAACCATAAATTCCAAAAGGAGGAAAAATGAGTAAAATAACGTTTTTTATCATAGTATTATTGATAAACGTGTCTTCAGTATTCGGAGTATATGTGCCGGTAGAGGAATCTACTACAGAGACTGTTGAGGAATTGAAACTCAGGGGCTTTAATTTAATCTCTTCATCGGATATGAAAAATTACTTTATACAAAAATCCGCAATGGATAAAGCTCCCGATTGGCTAAAATCAAGAATAACTCAGCCCATGGTTACAATCAAATCCACTAAAGATAGCATAAACCATACAAAAATAAGATTATTCATTCCCTATGAGAAACCGCCTTTCAGTATGGTTGTCCAGCCTATTATAAAACTGGGGAATGAAAATATCTGGCCTACGGCAAAATTCAAAGACAAGTTTGCGGCTGATTATGAAAGGGCTTTTGTGAAATTTGATAATTCTGTCTTTGAAGCTATGCTAGGTAGGGAAAGATTTGCAATGGGACCATCTACAAGATATAATTTGCTGTTATCAGGAAATGCGCCTTCTTTAGATGCTTTTTTTATGGCTTATAGTGGCGGCAGGTTTAAACTCTCGTTTCTGTTCTCAAGACTTGATAACATCACCGATGAAAATCTTAGCTTTGTTGGCGATACCTTTCACAGTGATACCTTGAATGCAAGACGCTTTATGTCAATGCGAAGATTGGAATATACTCCTTTCAAAAGGTTGCAAATAGGGCTTACGGAAGCAGTCATATATGGTGGGGAAAATGCAATTCCTGATTTATATTACCTTAATCCGGTAGCTTTAAGCTATCCTTACGAGTTTATTCACAGAGAAACAGACCATAACATATTATGGGATATAGATATGAAAATAAACCTCAACTCTTTTACCGTATATGGTGAATTTCTAATGGATGATTTTCAATATGGTAAAGACGAACAGGGAGAACCCAATCATATTGGTGGGCTTGTTGGAATCAGGGGAGTAGACCCTCTTAAAATGAAAAAAACATTTTTCCAATTGGAGTACATAAAAATAAGCAGGTGGGCGTATAATCACTATCATCCTTGGCAAAGGTATGAATATCAGGGCTATCCGTTAGGCTATCCTTCAGGCCCGGATGTTGAAGAGTTGTTTGCGAAATTTACATTTCATGCAAAACCATCCTTTGACTTATATGCGAGTGTAACATATACGACAAAAGGATCTGCTTCAATAAACGATACATGGCCCGTTGCCGAAGCTCCGAGAGTAGAAGGTAATAATTTTCCGGCTAACAACTTTATGCTCAGTCCTATAAGTCATTGTCTAAATATAACAACGGGAACAAGCGTTATAAGAAATATTCACAAATGGCAGTTGAAAATAGATACGGAAGTCTGCGAACTTAGAACCGATAAAGAAACAATCTTCGGCGGGAATGTCAACGTATCGGTTAATAAACGGTAACATCTATTTTGGGGTGAAATTTAAGGGAAAGGTTATTGTCTGAAGAAAAACAGAGGGTAAACTGTGGGTTACCTATAAAACTTATGAACCGCTTTTTGGGAAACATCTTCAAACGCTTCTTTCAGGCATTCTGATAATGTAGGATGTGGGTATATTAGTTCTCCCAATTCATCTGCTTTTAATTGTTTTTGCACTGCTATTACTCCGAGCATAATAAGGTCTGATGCGTGTGGACCGATAACCTGCATACCTTTTACTATTCCGTCTTTGTCCGATACTATTTTGGTGAACCCTTCCGTATCGTCACTACATAATGCTTTTCCTACTCCCTGGAAATTGTATTTACCCGTTTTCGCCCCTTCTACTTCAGCCTCAAATTTCCCTACGCACGCTATTTCAGGACTGCAAAATATGCAATTAGGAACTGCGCTGTAATCCATCTTTTTGTTTTCCCCGCATATGTTCTCTACCGCAATCACTGCCTCCTGTGATGCTTTATGTGCAAGTAACGGTTGTCCTGCAACGTCTCCTGCCGCGTAAATTCCCGGGATATTTGTTCTCATATGTTCGTCAACGCTTACGCTCTTTCTGTTAAATGTTAGTCCTATATTTTGTAATTGTTCCGTATTCGGGGTTCTTCCGCAGACTACCAATACCTTTTCAGCGCCTATTTTTTCACCACTTGAAAGAGCGCAAATCCTTTCATTATCACCTTCAGAAATGTTTTCTACTTTTGTACCTTCAAATATTTTTACTCCCTGGGATTCTAATTTTTTCTTTACTAACATAGTTATATCGTTGTCTTTTACTTCCGGCAATATTTTAGGCAACATCTCTATTATCGTAACTTTAGTCCCAAGACCGCAAAAAATGTTTGCCAATTCTATTCCTATTACACCGCCACCGATAATCGCTATGCTTTGCGGCAAAGCTTGCAAGTTTAATGTATCTTCGGAATCCAGCGTGTTTATGTGGTCTATGCTAAAAGGCAGAAAAGGATTTGACCCTGTGCAGATTATTGTAGATTTCGCTTTAAGTTCTTTGTCCCCAATCGTAACATATCCCGGCTCTTTTATTATTCCGGTCCCTTGTACGACTTCTACTTTATATTGCTTTAATAAAAAATTAACTCCTGAAACTAATTTTTTTACAACTCCTGCTTTCCGTTGTATTATTTTAAGAAAGTCGAAGTTTCCCGTTCCTGCTTCTATGCCGAATCTTTGAGCATTCTTTACCGTTCTTAAAGCATCTACGGAAGCAATAATGGCTTTAGTCGGGATACATCCCTGGTTAAGGCAAACTCCACCAATATCTTTTTTTTCTACAAGACATACTGTTTTACCAAGTCGGGCTCCTTTGAGTGCTGCAACATAGCCTGCAGGCCCACTACCTAATACAACAATATCAAATTCTTGCATAAGATTAATGTTTTTGTCCCGACTATATCGGGATTATGTTTAAACCTAAAGCCTGTTAATCTCTATAGAAGTTACTTAATCTTCTATTATGATAGCTTGTGTCGGGCATGAATCAGCAGCTTCTTTGCAGTTACTTTCATTACAAGCTTCCAAATTGATTACATGTGCTTTTTCGTCTTCCTGTATCTGGAAAACATCCGGACATAAAGATTCACATACTCCACATCCTGTACAGGTTTCCTTATCTATTCCTATACGCATCTTTCCTCCCTATTTTTCTAAACTTAATTTAATTGCATTTAGCATTAAGAACTATAAGTGTCAAGTTTTATTTACATACCATTTTTCTTATTTTTTCAACACGGGTGGCTTTACCAAAAAAGTCAACATTGCTATTACCAGACAGAGAATCCCTACAACAACGAATATTAAAGAGTAATTATTATTTGTTGACTGTAAAACTTTTGGCGCAAAAAGATTGCTAAGTAATCCACCGAATCCATAAGCAGTAAATACAAAACCATAATTTACCCCTGAATTTTTAGTTCCATAATAGTCGGCAGTAATTGCAGGGAAAATAGCTAAATAACCGCCAAAACATAAACCAACTAATGAAATACCAATCCAGAAGTAAGCAGGAAAAACCGGAATAATATTTAATAAAAGTATTGTTATTCCGCAAATAATGAATATAAGGAACAAAGCCTTAATCCTACCGATAGAATCGGATATTTTACCCCAGAATATTCTACCGAAGGCATTAAATATCCCAAGCACCATTACTCCAACCGTAGCAAGACTTACTGAAAGTTTTCCTACGTCCTGGCCAATCGGTGAAGCTTGTCCGATAATCATAAGTCCTGCTGCGCAACCTATGAAATACATTGCCCAGATAAGATAAAATTCTTTTGTTTTCAACATTTCCTGGAAAGAAAAATCATGTTTTGTTACACTGGTTTTTGCGGATGGCTTGAATCCTTCCGGTAACCAACCTGCAGGAGGGTTCTTTAAAAACTGAGCCCCGATAATAATAACTATAAGGAAAATTATGCCAAGTATAATAAAAGTGGAACCAACTCCTTTGGATGCAATGAGAGATTTGGCGATAGGTGCAAAGATAAGAGATGCTGCACCAAAACCAAATACCGATAATCCGGTAATTAAACCTCTCATATCGGGAAACCATTTTACTCCGGTAGCAATTGGACACCCATAAGCCAATCCAACACCAATACCGCCAATTACCCCATAAGAAATGGCAATTCCAACGATGGTTTTTGATAAACCTGCTAAAACAAGACCAATAGCTAGTAAAATACCTCCGGTTGTAGCAACAACTTTCGGTCCTTTTTTATCCAGCCATCTTCCTCCAACGATTGTAGAAAGAGCAAAAAATACAAGCACTAGTGCAAATGGCAAACTTGCCTGTGTTAAAGAAAAATTAAAAGGTTCTGCCTGTAAAGGTTTGCGGAATACACTCCACGTGTATATTGCTCCAAGACACATTTGAATTAAAATCCCACCTACAACTACCGACCAGCGATTCGTTTTTTTATCGCCATTCATCTTTCTCCTCCTTGATATTTTATTACCACCAAAAACTTTAAAATAATTATCCTGAAATTATACTTTAAATATTATCTGTCAAGGAATAATTCCAACTAAGTTAACTAAACAAATTGTTAACAACTTCGTATTAAGGCGGTTTGGCGCGAAACAAAGAAATTTCGCAAAATTCATTGACAATTAATGTATAAGATTTTATACAAAGGAATATAAATAATTCGAATCTTATTATTTGTTTGCAGAAAGATAAGCCTAGCATAGCTGGATAATCTGCCTGAGGTGGACTAAAGGTCGTTACCTAAGGGCTTATAAGGGGGAGAAATGTTAAACGTATTAATATTTTCGATGGTACTTAGATTGTCTCCGCAGCTTGAAGCCAAACTTGATTCGTCAAGTTTTGTTATAGTGCCTAGTAGCGAAAGAAATATTTACGATATTTATGAACATTGTAAAAAATCCGACCAGCCTGTTGTTGTTACTACTGACATTATATTTCATACTACTCACTTAGCGTATGATTACTCTTTGAGAATAGCTGAATTAAACTCTTTGCTCCCTAAACTTGATACCCTTACGCTTGGAATGCTAAAAGCTACCGTCAACCAGTTAGGACAGACAAAAAATGAAACAATAAAATCAGTCCTTAGTGATAATCTCGCATTTTTTGGAGTAGCTGCAAAATTATTGGAATTAGAAATACCCGATAATGTCCCTGATGAAGTAAAAGAACAAATAAACAACGAGTTCAAATTAGTTAATGAACATAAAGGTATAAGGGAATCTCCAATATTTGGCTATAAAGAAGATTATACTCAATATATTCCACGAGGCCATTATACGAGAAATTATAAATTTGAAAATTATTTCAAAACGATGATGTGGTATGGAAGAATAGGTTTCTATCTGAAACCGGATCCCTCTATGTATCCCGATGATATGATTATAGACCCGGTAAAAGAAGGAATTAAACTTACAAGAAGTGCTATCCTTATAACAAAAACAATTAAAGCATCAAGCACCCTGACAAGATTATGGAAAGAAATTTACAAACCTACCACATCCTTTGTCGGGAAAGCGGATGATTTTACTATTGAAGATTATTCTAAACTCGTAAAAGATGTTAATATAACGCAAGACAACTCCATATTATTATTTGTAACAAAAGTAAATAAACTTCCTTCGCCCCAAATTGTATCAATTGTAACGGAGAGCAATGATTCTCTTGGATTGAAAAACTTCAGGTTTATGGGACAAAGATTTATTTTTGATACATATGCATTCCAGAATCTTGTCTATCCCAAAGTATGCAAATACCTTCCCAATAAAGAAAAAGAAATAACGGATACGATTCTTCCTTTTACTGCCGAAAAAACGCCTGCCGGAATAATGAGATGTTTCCCAAGAGGACTGGATTTAATGTCTGTTTTGGGTAGTAAAGCTGCCGCAGGTATACTTTACA
Organism: bacterium; assembly: GCA_028716385.1. GTDB lineage: Bacteria > Hydrothermota > UBA3073 > JACQXS01 > JAQTXJ01 > JAQTXJ01. The sequence goes on from JAQUPX010000005.1 coordinate 84,062, forward strand.
ATAGCGGTGATGTAAACTATGAAAATTATAAAGAACAATCCGTAAAAATGAAAAATTACTTTGATTATCTTTCCGTGCCGGAATGGAAATCAAACTTGTATTCCCAATGGTTATATTCTATCAGGTTGCTTTTAAACGATAAACACTCTAATTGTCCGTCATTTATGCTTTCTAACGAATGGGCATTAAAAGAACTCAATTCTGTTCTCGGTAGCTGGTCGGAACTAAAACACGATGCAATCCTTTATAGTAAAGAAAGTTATACTTTAATGACTACCTCTTTGCCAAGAAAACCTGAATTTACTAAAGGATGGGTTGAACCTTATCCCGAAGTTTATAAAGAACTTTCGGATATGATAACCAAACTTTCAACTATAACCAATTATCCAAAGAATGTAAAAAATAAACTAACAAATTATGCCGATATATTAACTCAATTGTCCGAAATTTCGGAAAAAGAACTGACGGGTAAGCCTTTAACAAAAAAAGAGTCTGACCTTATATGGAATATTGGAAGCACGCTCAAAGGCATAACGGTATTTCCCGACGAAATTATGAAACAAATTACTTCCGGCACGGATGATGAAATGGCTATAATTGCGGATATTCATACTGACCCGAATTCGAGACAGGCTCTTGAAGAAGCAGTAGGTTATGCAAATACCATTTATGTGAGGTTACCTGCTTCGGCTCCGGACAAGGCAGACGAATGCACGCTTATGGGGGGAGTGTTCTCTTATTACGAATTCAAAACTCCTATAGATGAACGTTATACAGATGAGAAATGGCAAAAGGAATTGAAAAATCGGCAAGTTCCACTGCAGGATTGGTTTTACCCGGTAGTAAGAGAATATTAATTTTGTAAGGACAGATTATAATCTGTCCTAAAACAGAAGAAGTAGAAATTTATATTTCTTGACGCTTTGGTATTAATATGTAAATTAAGCTTGATATGCATCGTGTAATCGTTAATCTTGGACCTATTTCAATTACTTCCTGGGGGCTTTCACTTGCCCTTGCTTTTTTTATAGGCATCTGGCTTGTGGATAAAAGGGCTCAGAAATATAATATCTCCCGTCCCGTAATCGCAGACCTTTGTTTCTTAATAATAATTTCCAGTGTTATCGGGGCAAGAGGCGCGTACATAATTGAAAACTTTACTTACTACAGTAAGCAACCTATGGAAATATTCAAAATATGGGAAGGCGGAATGATTCTTTATGGCGGTGTTTTGGTTGCCATTTTGTGCGGTATTATTTTTCTTAAACGCAAACGCATAAACGTTCTAAACGTAATGGATATATTTGCTCCTTCACTTGCTATGGGAATTGGAATCGGAAGGTTAGGATGTTTTTTTAACGGCTGTTGTTTTGGAAGACCTACGAATTTGCCATGGGGAATGGCTTTCCCTCCGGACTCGCCTGCAGGCAGCGCATTCCAATCCGGGATGCATATTCACCCGACTCAGATATACGAAGGTTTAGCTGGGTTTTGTATCTTTGGATTCCTTTTATTGCTTGAAAAAACAGTTCCCTCAATAGCAAAGAAAAGTAGAGGTTATTTATTCTGGATATTATTGATTCTATATTCTATCTGGAGATTTTTTATAGATTATATAAGATATTATGAGTCGAATGCGTATGTATTTGCCGGATTTACTCATGGACAAATTGTATCCATAGGTATATCTTTAGTAAGTATTATAGCCATTATATTAGTCAGTAGTAAAAAAACTATTGCCCATTAATTTTCACCGCAGAGATGCAAAACCCGGAGAGAACAAAATTTTTGGACGCAGATGAACGCAGATAAACAGGATATCAAATTTTAACACAAAGAATTAACCGCGATTACTTGGAGTTTGTTCCGTCAGGAACATTGCTCCGAGTTATCCAGAGGGGAGATCATAAAATTTTTTTATCGGGTTTATAACAAATTATGTTGTGGGTTTCTGGAATGTAACATCTGGAATATCCCGCTCAGGCGGTGACCGACTTGGCGGTGAAAGTATATGGAAATGTTATATTGAAATAAGACTTTTATTTAATTTTGGACCTAACCCGGAAATCAAAAGGAAAGCATTTGATAATAGCAGAAAGAAAGATTTTAAGGATCTTGATAATCGGCGATTACAAGCTCTTTGGTTGTTTAGAGCTTGTTATCCAGAGGGGAAATCTGCGTCCTAAAAAAGATTTTTTCTTATAAAATGAAAAAAGTTGCCTGTCTTATGAGTGGCGGAGTAGATTCATCGGTAGCTTGCGCAATATTAAAAGAACAGGGATTTGATGTAATCGGATTCACTTTAAAACTGTGGAATGATGGCTCAAAATGTTGCGATACAAAAGATATTTATGATGCAAGAAGAATTGCAGACCGCTTAAATATCCCTCACTATCTTATAAATATGGAAAAAGAGTTCAAAGAAAATGTGATAGATTATTTTGTGTCGGAATATACAAATGGCAGAACCCCAAATCCCTGTGTGGTTTGTAACCAGAAAATTAAACTTGGAAAGTTCATAGAAAAAATGTGCAACTCCGTTCTATCCGAGAAACAAAACGGTATAGAATTTATTGCTACCGGACATTACGCACAGGTTTGTCATATCGATAACAGATATATTCTTAAAAAAAGCAAAGCTCTGTTGAAAGACCAATCGTATTTTCTCGCACAATTATCACAGGATTCATTGGCTAAAGTAATTTTTCCGCTTGCCGGGTTAAAAAAAACGGAAGTAAAACAAAAAGCAATTGAACTCAACTTAAATTTGGAAAACAAAAAAGAATCCCAGGAAATATGTTTTATTCCTGATAACGACCATATAAGCTTTATCGGTAAATATAAACAAATTGAACCGGGCGAAATAACCGATAAAACAGGCAAAGTTCTTGGTTGCCATCCGGGTATTCCAAAATATACTATTGGTCAACGAAAAGGGATAAAATTATCGGCTAAAAATCCGTTGTATGTCATAGAAATTGATGCCGATAAAAATAGAATTATTGTCGGCGAAAATAACGATTTATACATAGAAAGTATGCTTGTAGACAACTTAAATTGGATAAGCGTTGAAAACCCGGTTTTACCTATGTCTGTGAGCGTTAAAATACGATACAATCAAATACCGGTAGAGGCAGAATTATTAGCTGTGGCTAAAGGGATGGGACACCCCGCTAAGTCGCAGATCCCGTCCCGGCGGTGGGCGGCGGATATTCTTGTGAAATTTAATTCTCCTCAACGTGCAGTTACTCCCGGGCAGCTTGCAGTATTTTATAAAGAAGATGTCGTCATAGGAAGCGGATGGATAAGAATCTCTAATCCGCGAACACAGAGATAAAAATTTTAAGAATTTTTGGACGCTGATACACGCAGATTTTCATGATAAAAGATAACAAACAAAGAATAATTGGATAAAAAAAATAAATGAACGGACAAAAAAGGATTTTTATATGGATCGAACAAGATTAAAAAACCTGATAACTCCCCTTAGAATCTGTTTTTTGTTTTCAAATCTGCGTGGATCTATACGAGAATCATTTTCTTAGTTTTTTTAGGATTTGTTCGTTTTTTAACCTTCTAATTTTTTATCCTTTTGTTATCTGAGAAATCTGCGTCCAGAATTCTGTTCTTTTTTGTATTTCGTATCCGTTTTTATCCGTGAAAAAGGAGTTTACCCCGCTTAGGCGGGACGTCTCTGCGGTGAATATTTGTTTTTAGTTTTTGACACTATGGCTTTCTCTGTGGTCTCTGTGGTTGCATTTATCCGTTCCTACTTAAAACACTAAAAATCTAACCACAGCAGAGGGCACAGAGAACAGGAATTAATTAAACTTTTGCTATTACTACGGCATACACATCTTCTGCGCCTGCTTTATAAAGTTCCCGTGAACATTCATCCAGAGTAGCTCCTGTTGTACATACATCATCAACGACTATTATTCTTTTATTTTTTACCGCCTCCGAATTTTTCACCGTAAAAGCATCTTTGACGTTTAACGTTCTTTTTTCTTTTCTTACCTCTCTATCCAAATCTTTACCGGAGAAAGATTTTTGTGGTTGGGTTCTTTTCACTTGAACCAAGGTATCATTTATCATTGGGATACCCGTTATTTTTGAGATTTCGGTTGCCAGAATTTCACTTTGATTGAATCCTCTTTGTCGTCTTACCACTCTATGTATAGGAACAGGGATAATAACATCCGCAGAAAAAATAAACTCATCTTGTTTGATAAGAACTGCCATAAGGGATGCAAGTCTTTTCCCGAGAGAAAGTTTCTGCCTGTTTTTGAATAACAATACGAAGTCTCTCGCGACATCGCCATATTCGCTCAAGGCGATTAATCTTGTAAACTGGTGTGGATTTTTTATGCAGTCATTACATACATTTTCACCGCCGGTCGGTTTTCCACATCTCGCACAAAAAGGAGGGACAATAACGGGAATACCGTTAAAACATTCGTTGCATACTATTTTCTCGTCTGCTTCAAGATACTTTTTACATATGCTGCAATGAGGAGGAAAAATGAAATTCAAAAAATCGTGTAAAAAGCTCATACTTTTTGAAACAACGGTAATCCCAACTTACTTAACCTACTCAACTTAGGTGCATAAAAAGATAAGGGAGGACTCTTTATTTAAGAACCCTCCCTTAGATTTTGCAAATTTATTTTACTCTGCTTCTTAATTTTGTACCGGGCTGGAATCTTGGGACTTTTTTGGCAGGAACGCTAATTGTAGCGCCTGTTCTTGGATTCCTGGCTTTTCTGGCTGCTCTCTTTTTAATTGAGAATGTCCCAAAACCTACGAGTGTAACTTTTTCTCCCCTTATGAGCGCATTAACAATTTCGTTTGTAAACGTAGTAACTGCCATTTCCGCCTTTTTCTTTGTGATTTCGCACCCACCGGCGATTTTTTCCACAAGGTCTACTTTTTTCATTTTACTTCACCCTCCTTCGTTTTTCTACTACTTATAGCTATTCTCAGGTGTCATCGCCTGAAAACATAACAACGACAAGCATTTTAGCTTAAAATTGGATGCGTTGTTATGCCACACTTTTATAACTTACTATGTTGTTTGTCAAGTATTTTTTTGTGCCATTTTTTTGTAAGTATATTCCCTTGATTCCATTGAATCGATTTCTATTTAAGTCGAAGTGGTGGTGTGCATTGGGTGTCCAGAATATAAATAAAATACCCCTTGACAAAAAGGCAATAAAACGTCATATGTATAATATAAAGACAAAAATGTATGTGTTGAAGGTTTATTAGATTGTCGTTATCACTTTAAAGGAGGGTGATTAAATATGAAAAGGTTATTTTATGGATTAATAGTATGTTTAATACCGTTTTGCTCTATTTTAAGTGCTAAAAGTTTTACTTTGCCGGAATTACAGCAGGCAATTAAAGTTAAAGGGGCGAAATGGACGGCAGGACACACTTCAGTGTCTGACCTTTCGGACGAAGAAAAAGCAAAATTATGCGGCACTGCGATTGTCCCTTCGGAAGTTCCCCTTGAACATAGATATAGCGGCGGAGTAGTAAAAGGGACCACGAAAGCGGCTATAGACTGGCGTAGTTATAATGGGAAGAACTGGATGACTCCCATAAAAAACCAGGGAAATTGTGGTTCTTGCTGGGCTTTTTGCACCGTTGCCGGGTTTGAAGCGCGTTTGAAAATAGCTTATGCTAAGCCGGATACTAACATAGATTTATCGGAACAATTTCTGGTCTCCTGCGATACAAAGGATAATGGGTGCAGCGGCGGCAGAACGGATTATGCGGCAGATTTTGTAAGATTAACCGGAATTCCTGACGATGCTTGTTTTACGTATAAACAGTCTACCAGTTCGACTGAGGCGGCATGCAGCCAGAGATGTGCAGACTGGGCATCACGAGTAGTTAAAACGTATGATTGGGATATGATAGATATGACTGGCAGCTATACTTCCGTATACAAACAGAAATTATTGGAAGGGCCGATGGCTTGCGCAATAACTGCAAGTAAAGATTTTTTCTATTATCTCGGTGGAGTTTATACCCCTGTTCTTGAGGATAGCGGAGAAAAAACAATGCTTTACAATCATGGTGTAACTCTTTGCGGGTATGACGATACAAGAGGAGCATGGCTTATTAAAAACTCCTGGGGAACGAGTTGGGGAGAATCCGGATATGGTTGGATTTCTTATGGTGACGAAGAAAGTACAGGACCGGGATATCCGACTTACCTTATTGTTACAGATAACAGTAAACCTAATGTATGTTTAACCAATGCTTTATCAACGGAACCTGACAATAATATATGGGATCCCGGAGAACAGGTTAATATAGTCTTAAATCTTGGAAATTTAGGCGTTAATGCTACAAACGTTTCAGCAACAATAACTACTACGAATGCTAACATCAGTATAAATACTAACTCTGCGAGTTTTGGCTCTATAGCTACTAACGGTTCTGCGAGTAATTCATCCGCTCCTTACAAAGCAACGGCAAGTTCCGGGGCTGCAACTCCGCAGGATGTATTGTTTAGTTTGCATATTATTGCCAATAGTGGGGGATACGTTAAAGACACTTCTTTTACAGTGCCACTGGGTTGCAAATCCGGGACTCAGGTAGCATCATTTTCTCCACCGACGGGAACCGTTTATGGGCTTGCATTTGATGGAACAAATTTATGGGCTTCTCTTGTATACACAAAGCGTATAGCTAAACTTAATTCTACAACCGGTGCGCAGATTAGTTATATAAATACACCAAATGGTGATACCTGCACTGATATAAGCTGGGATAAAACGGATAATACGTTATGGGTTCACAGTAAGAGCGGTAAAAAGATTTATAAGGTAAACCCTTCAACAGGAGCGATTATTACCTCTTTTGCTTCCCCTGCTGCATATCCTACGGGATTAGCTTGTGATGGCACTAATTTATGGGCAGTTGATATGACGGGATATAAAATATATAAAGTCAGTAAAACCGGTACCGTATTATCTAATTTTAATATCCCTGTAACTCCTCCCCCAAGTCCTGCAAATCAATATGCAGCTCGTTGCTTGGCTTTTGAACCACGCGCTTCCGGTGGAGGTAATTTGCTTCTGCTTATGACATATTGTAATTCGACATTGAGTGCGGTTGATTCAGTCGTAGTATGGGAAATAACAAAGACAGGCGGAATAGTTATGAATCATCATTTTACCGTTCCTCCTACAAACGGAAGAGGAATAGAAGTTAATCCTTATGCCGACGAATATTTTGTAAACAGTGAAACCCCTACGGATATCTATAAAGTAAAGGGATGTTTTTATGGGCCTATGATAGGAGCGCAAGAAGGTGATTTATCAAACGATATACAGACTCTTGTTATTTCGCCGAATCCATCTCAATCCAGAGTATCCGTTAGTTTTAGTTTGCCTAAGGCTGCAAAAATAACCATAAACATCTATGACAAATCCGGCAGGTTTGTTTATACCCTTGCGAATAAAGAACTTAAGGCGGGTAAACATAATATTAAATGGGATGGCAGGGATATTAACGGGAAACAGGTCTCAGCGGGAACTTATTTCTATAAGATGAACTGGGAAGGATGCTCATCTTGCACGAACACGAGGAAAGCCATTATAATAGAATAATATAGAAGAATTATATGAAAAAGGGCGGGATTTTTTCCCGCCCTTTTTTTTAACGTTTGTTTGCCTCTGTTTGCTTCAGACTAAGTTGACGAGCAACGGTTTGCTTTCTACTATAATTGTTAGTACTTTTCCATTTGTCATTCCTGCGAAAGCAGGAATCCAGAAATAGCGCTTTTTTCTTTACCAAAAGTTTACTAAATACCGTCCCTATTGGGGTTGTTTATCTGCCTAAATGTGGAAATTTGGAGCGGGGAAATTTACTTGATTTTTTCTCGTAAGAAACCCCCTTTTCTTTGAAGTCTATTTATATTTATTCCAAAAGAGTATTTTCTCTAAGGGGAGTTTTTCTTTTTGGTTTACGGTTAAGGGCTCTTCAGGATATCCTAACGTTATTAATGCGATTGTTTGTATGGAATTCGGTATGTTTAGTAGTTTACGCAGTGTTTTCCCGTTAAACCAACCTATTATACAGGTTCCTAAACCGAGTTCCGTTGCTTTCAAAACCAGTTGTTCAATTGCGATGCCGATGTCCAAAAGGTGTAATTTTGTTCGTTTTAAGTTGGAAGCTGCGGTATGGGGGACAAAACTCAATTCTGCGCAGACTGCAATTATTACGGGAGCGGTTTTTGCCCAGGTATTTGGAAGAAAGATTCCATTAAGCACTTTTTCCGTAATCCGGTTTTTTATGTCTTTATCCGTAACTACGACAAACCGCCATGGTTGTGAATTGCAGGCAGAAGGCGCAAGCCTTGCGGCTTCGACTATTTCTTCAATGAGTTTATCCTCTACGGGTTTATCAAGATAAGCCCGTACGCTTCTCCTTGTTTTGATTACATCCGATAATGAAACATTCATAATCTTATTTCTATCAGAATGTTTGGTTTTGTCAATGTCAACTTAAGAATTTTTTGGTTAGAGTGTTTTCGGGCTAAAGCCCGGGAGAATGGTTTTGGGGTTAGTCGTTACCCCCGCCCTAAAGGGCAGGGTAATTTAAAAAGAACTTAAGTGAAAATACTTACCCCGTCCTTTAGCCCGCCTGAGGCGGAGGGGGGAAAACGGAGTAAAAAGAACAATGGGCTTTAGCCCAAAACAATCAGAAGTATTTGAGTTGTTATGCGCTTTAGTCTGCCTAAGGCTGAGAAAACAGAACGAAAGGGGCAAAACCCTAAAGGATACGATAACTCATTATTTTCTTGGGCGGATTATAAAAAAATATTGACTTAAGACTTTTTAAAACTATGTTTAGTCACGTAGATTTTGGTATCGGGAATTTTACTTACCCCGTCCTTTAGCCCGCCTGAGGCGGAGGGGGGAAAACGGAATGAAAAAATAAATGGGCTTTAGCCCAAAACAAAAGCAAAAATGGGATATATTAAAACTATAAAAGTCTGTTATAATTTTTTTTTGAAAGGAGCGTATGGAAAACAAAACATTTGCTACTGCAATTAATTGTATGGACGGGAGAGTGCAGGTTCCCGTGGTTAAGTGGATAAAAAGTGAGTTTCCGGTAGATTTCGTGGATATGATAACGGAGCCGGGTCCCAATAAAATACTGGCTGAAAATAAAGATACCCATATGATTGAGTCCATAAAGAAGAGAGTTGAAATTTCGGTCCACAAACACCACTCTAAACTTATTGTCGTAACCGGGCATTGTGATTGCGCAGGGAATCCCGTAGAAGAAGATATTCAAAAAGCGCAAATACTTGATGCGATTAAAGTTATAGAATTATGGGGTTTCTCGGTTGAAATTATAGGGTTATGGATTGATAAAAACTGGGAAGCTCAGAAACTTAATTAAACATATATATGAAAAATTCCGACAAAGCCGTTCTGTGTTTTCAAAAAGGGTTCAACTGCGCGCAGGCCGTATTGTCGGCGTTCAGCGATGAGTTCGGACTGGATGAAAAAACGTCTTTGAAAATTTCCTGCGCATTTGGCGGCGGGATGGGAAGAATGCAGGAAACCTGCGGCGCGGTTACTGCCGCTTTTATGGTTATAGGTTTGAAATACGGAAAATATAAGATTGAAGATAAAGACGCAAAAGAATTAACATATAAACTTGTCAGGGATTTTGCAGGGGAATTCAAAAAACTTCATAAATCAATTAACTGCAGGGAATTGTTAGGCTGTGATGTTACTACGAAAGAAGGATTGGAACTGGCAAACGAAAAGAATGCGTTTGCCAATTGCGATAAATTCGTTAAAGATGCAAGCGAAATCTTAGAAAAAATGTTAAGTAAAAAAGGAGAACTATGAACGGGATAAAGAACATTCTAAAACAGGATGCGGAGCCTGAAAATACCAAACAGATAATCAGGTGGTGGGAAGCAAAAAGGTGGTATTACAACTTGATTATGGCTGTTACGGGGCTGTTGTGCATTATAATCGTTCTTCTTGTAACTAAGGCGGATTTAAGTCATAGAGAAATGTATTCCTTGATGATGTTTATAATTTTTTATGGTGTTTCCGCGAATGTTCTTTATTCATCGGGATGGGTAATAGAAATCTTAGCCAGAAAAAACCTTAAAGATATGGGAATCAAGAAAATCGGGCCGTTGTTTTTCATCACGGGGACTACGGTTTCCGTTCTGCTTAACCTTGCATTTTTAATTCTCGCCATTGTTTCGGTATTTATAAAATTTTAATTTTTGGACGCAGATAAACGCAGATTTTCATGGTAAAAGATAACAAACAAAGAATAAAAAGAATAATTGGATAAAAAATAAATGAACAGACAAAAAAGGATTTTTATATGGATTGAACGAGATTAAAAAACCTGATAACTCCCCTTAGAATCTGTTTTTTGTTTTCAAATCTGCGTGGATCTATACGAGAATCATTTTCTTAGTTTTTTTAGGATTTGTTCGTTTTTTAATCTTCTAATTCTTTATCCTGCCTGCCCGCCGTAGGAGGGCTTATCTGCGGAATCTGCGTCCAGAATTCTGTTCTCTTTTGTATTTCGTATCCGTGAAAATCCGTTTACAAACTCTTTCCAACTGAGGCGGATTAGGTTTTTGGGCTAAAGCCCTGAAGAGTGTTTTGGGTTTGCCCTACCCCCGTCCTAAAGGACAGGGTAATTTAAAATAAAGTTTAAGGGAATCCTCCCTTCTCCCGATTAACGAATATCCTATTATACTATTAACTAATTTTCTCTTGACTTAGACAAAAATATAGTATATTGCTAACATACTTATTATGAAGAAGATAATTATCGGACTTGACGCGATGGGCGGGGACAATGCTCCGCAGATGGTCATAGAAGCTTCAAAAAGCTTGCTCCTCGAAAAAGACATTGATATCCTTTTTATAGGGGACAGGGAGAAACTTACCGGGCATTTACCCGAAGATAAGATTGTCCATGCGCCTTCCGTTATAAGTTGCAGTGAACTGCCCGAAGACGCTTTCAGAAAGAAAAAAGACTCATCAATCGCCATAGGGACGATGCTTCAAAAAGAGGGCAAGATAGACGCATTCGTGAGCGCCGGAAGTACCGGAGCGTGCGTAATGTTCAGCCTTTTAACTCTTGGTCGGCTGAAAGGCGTTCGCAGGCCTGCGCTTGGAATATTTTTCCCGACGAAATCGGGCAATTTTACTTTTATCCTTGATGTCGGCGCGGTGACTCTTGTTAAACCTTATGACCTTTACCAGTTTGGAGTTATGGGAGCAAAGTGCATAGAAAAACTTACCGGAAATAACAACCCGAAAGTGGCTATACTGTCGGTGGGGGAGGAGTCGGTCAAAGGAAGTCCTCTTACGAAAGAAGCGTTTGACATTATGAAAAAGTCAAAATTGAATTTTATCGGTAACATAGAGGGGCATCAGATTATTGAAGGAATCAGCGATGTCGTCGTATGTGACGGGATGGTAGGAAACATATTATTGAAGTTAGCCGAGAGTGTTCTTTCTACCTTTAAGGATGTAATAAAGAAAACAATAGACAGTTCGATTTGGGCAAAAATGGGCGGGGCTTTAATTGCCGGCGCATTGCGAAGAGAATTCGGGAAGTTTAATTACGAACAATATGGCGGGGCATTTTTACTTGGAGTAAAAGGTGTGACTATAATTTCTCACGGCAGGTCAAGCGCGGAAGCAATAAAGAGCGCGGTTCATACTGCGGCGAGTTATGTAAAAGAAGGCGTAAACGAATACATAGAAGAGACTCTTATTAAAGATGAAAACGTAGACCAGTCCCCTGACTCCTTGTCAAATTGAGGTTAATGAATATATCCCAACAGTTTGAGTTCATCAAAAGAAACACCGTAGAAATCATCCCGGAGAACGAACTTTTAGACAAACTAAAGTATAGCGAGAAATCCGGTAAACCTTTACGTGTGAAGTTAGGCATAGACCCGACGGCTCCGGATATGCATCTTGGCAATGCTGTAGTATTGCGGAAATTGCGGGAATTTCAGGAACTCGGGCACATCGCTCTTTTGATTGTCGGGGATTTTACGGCAAAAATCGGCGACCCTTCAGGCAGGTCAAAAACAAGGCCGCAAATCACAAACGAAGAAATCCAAAAAAATATGGCGACGTACAAGGAACAGATATTCAAAATTCTTATCCCCGAAAAGACTGAATTTAGGTACAATTCGGAGTGGCTTGGCAAACTCAGTTCCGAGGAAATAATCAAACTTGCGTCAAAGTTTACTTTAGCGCAGTTGCTGGAAAGGGAAGAAATCTCGAACAGGTTTAAGAACAACGAACCGATTTCCTTGCACGAGTTGTTTTATGCGATTTTCCAGGGGTATGACTCGGTGGCGACGACGACGGACATTGAGCTTGGGGCTACGGAACAGAAATTCAATTTGTTAGTAGGCAGGGAACTGCAAAGAGAATATTTTCAGGCGCCGCAGGTAACGATGACAATGCCGATACTCGTAGGAACGGACGGCGTAAAGAAGATGAGCAAGAGTTATGGCAATTATATAGGGATAGTGGAAACTCCGGCGAATATGTTCGGGAAAGTTATGTCCATACCGGATTCCTGTATTATGAATTATTTTCAGTTAGCGACGAACTTGAGCGAAGCGGAAATTAAGGAGATAGAGCAGTTATTAAAGAATTCGAATCCGAGGGACATAAAGTCAAGGTTAGGTTATGAGATAGTGAAGGTGTATCATTCCGAAGAAGAGGCGAAGGAAGCGGAGCAGGGGTTTGTGAGGATGTTCAGCAAAAAGGAAGTTCCGGAGGATATGAGGGTTTACGAGGTAAAAGAGGAAAAGATATGGCTTCCGCAGTTGTTGTTGGATTCGGGAGCAGTGCCGACGAAGAATGAAGCGCGGAGGTTGATAGAGCAGAAGGCGGTAGAGGTAGACGGGCAAGTTGTAACGGATGTAAAGTTTGAGTTAGAAGTAAAATCCCCGGTAGTTTTAAAGGTAGGCAAACGGCAGTTTTTGAAAGTAGTCCCGGCAAAATAAACACCTAAAATTCCAAAATACCTAAATCTTACTTGCCTAAATTAACTTACCATACAAAGTACAAAAAACAGGTAAGTGTATGGTAATTTTACTTGACATTTTACCATACAAAATATAGCATAAGACAATATGTATAGTAACTTGAGAGGATAAAAATGGCAATAAAAAGTTTACTCTTAGAAGAGTTAGAAAATTCGCTGCAAATGAAAAACGGATATGAAAAGGAGTTAAAAAAGCTTCCAAAGGGTGCGCTTGTAAAGAAAAAAATTAATGGGCAGGAATATTATTATATTATATTCAGGGAAAAAGGGAAGGTAAGGTTTATTTATAAGGGAAAAAAGCTTGCAAAAGAAATGATAAAGAAGTATGCCCAAGCTAAAGGATACAGGGTAAAATATAAAAAAATGCTTTCACAGGTAAAGAAGCAAATAAAATATTTGAGGAGAGTCTTAAGTGGAAAAGAAGCAATATAATCTTGTAGTGGAGATTTTAAGTCGGCTTGATAAGGCAGGCGTGCTTGATAAACTTGTTCTAGTTGGAAGTTGGTGTTTGTTGTTTTATAAGGAATATTTTTCTAAGGTAAAATATATTTCTGCGATTAAGACTAGAGATATAGATTTCTTAGTCCCGTTGCCTTCTCGTATTGGTGTAAAGGTAAATATTGTTGCCTTATTAAAAGATTTAGGATTTATAGTTGGTTTCTATGGAGATAAGGGAGTAATGAAATTAGAACATCCCGAGTTAATTCTTGAATTTTTGGTCCCGGAAAAAGGAAAAGGCAGTACTAGCCCTTATGCCCTGCCTCAGTTAGGTATAAATGCTCAAAGATTGAGATTTTTAAGTTTTCTTACGTATAAGAAGATTCAAGTTTCTGTTGAGGGTATAAAAATTACATTACCACATCCGGCGGTTTTTTCATTGCATAAACTTATAATCTCAGAAAGGAGACAGGATAAAGAAAAGGCAATAAGGGATAAAGAGAGTGCAAAAAGGATTTTGAAAGCACTTATTGAGAAAGGAGAAAGCGATACGATTAAAGAAGTTTTTGGCTCTGTCTGTGTCAGCTGGCAGAAAAAAATACTCAAAAATCTGGATAGGGTAGAAGATAACGAAGTTATTTCTTTGCTTGAAAGTAAAAAATGAGACGCCTTGTCTGCCTCAGGCGGATTACCCCGCTTAGTCGGGGTGGCGAGATTCTATCTATTCTCTGTTTTATGGTATTTTTTTAATTCTAAATCTCTCTATTTTTTCTCTGCGAACGGAGTTTACCCCGCAATGTCGAAGATCCGCCGTAGGAGGAGCGGGGCGACTTTTTGTTCTGTGAATCTCGTGGTTTTATTTGTTTGTGTTTTTGGAATTCGTTACTCACTTACCTTACTTACCTCACTTACCTCACTTACCTCACTTACCTTACTTGCCTCGCTTGACTTTTTCTTATTTCTTCAGCACGATTTTCTTCCCATCCCAGATAAACACTTTCGTCCATTCTTTTGTATTTATTATCAATTCTCTTGTTGTCTGGTTATAGCGGATAGTAAACAAATCTGCTTCACTCATTGGAACGTTGACAGAGTCTCCGGAGGCAGTTTTCAGCATTTGGTAGCGTATTTCGCTGAGGCAGAGGTCAAAGATTTTTGAATTATCTTTAAGTATATTTATGTATGCAAAATTAGTTCCTTGTCCTCCTACGGTGTAGGTTATGGCTAATATTTCGTTTAAGTTATCTCCGTCAATATCAATATCTTTAAAGACATAATCGTTATTATTTTCGCCGACTCCCGAGAAGAATTCGGTTCCTTCAAGGCCTACTATATTTTGTATTTTATCATCTTTAATATAAGCAACAAATGTATAGTAGTTGTTATCAGTTCCTTTATAATCGGATACTGCGATGACTTTTTGAGGGGTTTGGCTTTTATCCGTGACAGTAATTTCTTTAAATACGTTATTTGTCCATTTCTCAGGGTTATAGGTATTATCTCCGTTAGTTATGAATTTGGTTATATCGGTATCGCGGGAAAAGGATGTTCCGGCGACAAAGGCACAGGATATAAGAACTACTGCGTATTTAATCTTTTGTAATGCTTTAGTATATTTTTTCATTTTCTCCTCCATTTGTCATTCCGTACTTGATATCACGTTTCGGGACCCCGCCTTGGCGGTGGCAGAATCCATCTTTTATTTGTTCCTGATATTCTGATCCGCTGATATTCTTCCAACTGATTTGCTGATTCTCTGCTATGCTGTTTGTTTTACCAGTTACAGTTCTTACTATCAGTTACCATAAGTTATAGCAAGCCCTTAGAGCCTTTGGCTCTTAGGGCTTGCTATCCCGCTCAGCGGGACAGTTAGTTTCTTCTTAATTACCATCAATTACATTTCTTTCTCTATGGTTAAAACAACAATAGTTCTATTCCAAAAACTTGGCAAGAAAAAAGTTTTTATTTTGTTATATGTCCCTATTATACTAATATCTTATTAACTACTACACTAATTCCCCGAGTCTGTCATTCTGAGCGACTTGTCCTGAGCGCAGTCGAAGGGAGAGAAGAATCTCTCTGTTAATTTCCCAATCTCCAATCTGTATTTTCTGTTAATCTGTTTAATCCAAAATCTGCCGCGCTCTGTGGCAGAAATTCCATGGGGACACAATAATGTTATTATTGAAAAAGTTAAAAGTCCTGCAGAACGACTCTGGTATGTTAAAAAAACTTTTGAATGTGGATGGGCAAGAAATGTTTTAGTTTTGCAGATAGAAAACAGTTTATACTCTCGCCAGGGGAAAGCGCTTACTAATTTTGATAAAACTCTTCCACCATTGCAATCCGACCTAGCAAAACAAACACTCAAAGACCCTTATATTTTTGACTTTCTAACTTTAGATACAGAGGCAAGGGAACACGAATTAGAAAAGGAACTTATTGACCATCTCGCAAAGTTTCTTCTTGAACTCGGCGCAGGGTTTTCATTCGTAGGGAAACAGGTTCATCTTGAAATTGGCGAAGAGGATTTTTATATTGATTTATTATTTTATCATCTTAAACTACGTTGTTATATAGTAATAGAACTTAAGGTTGGACCATTTAAGCCTGAATACGCAGGTAAAATGAATTTTTATCTTAGCGCTGTAGATGATTTAATGCGTCACCCGGATGATAAACCAAGTATTGGCATTTTGTTATGCAAGTCTAAAAATCGTATCATTGCAGAATATGCTTTACGGGAAATAAAAAAACCAATAGGTGTTGCTGAATGGACAACAAAGATTGTTGAGAAATTGCCTAAAAACCTTAAAGGAACTCTCCCGACTATTGAAGAATTAGAAAAAGAATTAAAAAAATAAAACTATTAACGATTTCCATCTGTTAATTTTGATATTTGCATTTTAATTTTTGATTTTGCCTGTCTGATCCTCTGCCTGTCCGCCTCTGGAGGAATAACCTGATATCCTGCCTACTGATGCTCTGATCTTCTGCCTGCCTGCCGTAGGCACGGATATGCTTTCTGTTTTTATCCTTGACTTTTCCCATTCCCGTTTTAATAATACACATTATAGTTACTCAAAAATAACGTTAAGGAAATCAAAACTAAAAACTTATTTAAGTTAAAGGATTTCTTTTTTCGCAACTAATTAGCAGTGTGATTTAGGCTAAAGTTATGAAAAAACTACCGGATAATCAAATCACTTTTTATCAATCACCGGATGGTTCGGTAAATATTGAGGTATTGTATGCCGAAGAAAACATCTGGCTTTCCCAAAAAAAAATGGCAGAACTTTTTGATACAACGCCTCAAAATATAACTCAACATCTCAAAAACATCTATGAAGAAGGAGAAGCTGACCAAATGGCAACTTGTAAGGATTTCTTACAAGTTCAAAAAGAAGGAGAAAGGGAAGTCCAAAGAAATACATCTTTTTATTCATTGGAAGCCATTATTGCCGTTGGTTACAGGGTAAATTCCGAACGGGGCACTCAATTTAGGCAATGGGCGACAGAAATTCTAAAAAGCTATATACATAAGGGGTATGTGTTAGACAGCAACAGGTTTAAATACGGTTCTCGTTTTAGCGCCAGATATTTTGATGAACTCTACGAAGAAATCAAAGATATCCGTTCCAGTGAGCGTATGCTTTACCAGAAAATTACCGATATTTATGCGACAGCCATAGACTATTCCCCTAAAGCGTATGAGAGTAAGCAATTTTTTGCTACGGTACAAAACAAACTTCATTTTGCTATTACCGGGAAAACAGCGGCAGAAATTATTCAAACTCGTGTTAGCAGCAAGAAAGATAGAATGGGACTTACCTCATGGAGAAGATCTCCAAACGGTAAAATTATGCCAAGTGACGTAATTACTGCTAAAAATTATTTAGCCAAAAAAGAACTTATTGAACTCAATAGAATTGTAAATATGTATTTGGATTATGCGGAAATGCAGGCTGCTCGGGGACGGGCAATGACTATGCAAGACTGGGTAGAAAAGCTCAATGCTTTTTTGAAGTTCAGTGAGCACGAGATTTTGACAGATGCAGGAAGAATCAGCCATGAAGTAGCAGAAACGCTTGCTTTAGAAGAATACGAGAAATATCGCTCAATACAGGACAAAAACTATGTTTCCGACTTTGACCGCGAAGTAAAAAAGCTGCTAAACTCTACCAAGAAAAAGAAGGATATTCATTAATGCGAATATAAGTTTTGCTCCATTTATGTCTTCCTATTAACGAATACCCTGTGTCTGTCATTCTGAGTATAGCGAAGAATCTCTCTGTTAATTACGCTATTAACTAATATCCTAATAACTAATATCCTAATAACTATTTTCTGTAACCTGATCTTCTGATAACCTGTCGAAGATGGAACATCCCGCCCTGGCGGTGATCTCGCCTCAGGCGGAATATACTTTCTATTTCCGTTCCTGATCTTCTGATAATCTGATCCCCTGCCTACTGATGCTCTGATCTTCTGATATACTATTTGTTTCCTAATAACGATTTTCTGTAATCTGATTTTCTGATAATCTGGTTTCCTGCCTTCTGATACTCTGATCTTCTGCCTGCCTGCCGTAGGCACGGATATGCTTTCTGTTTTTATCCTTGACTTTTCCCATTCCCGTTTTAATAATACAACTTGTCGTTAGTGAATTATGAAACAAAGCAAATTCATCACAAATCCTTTTGAAATATTAGACCCAAATATTCGTTGGGCTCCCGGGCAGGATGATTTATTTCAAACTGCTTATGACAAGTTATTGCCTCCATTAGTTCATAAAATCAGAAAAGCTGTTAAGGATTGGCGGGATAAGGATTATGAAAGTGCAAGCGAAACCTCTAAAATACTGCTCAATTTTTGGTTTAATGTTGAGTCTCATAGAGATAAATTTCAATACTATTTTGCGCAAAGGGAAGCCATTGAATCAATTATCTATCTTTATGAAGTAGTAAAAGCAAGAGATAAATATGAACTTCTAAAATTTGACGCTTCCGGATTTGTAAGCACGGGAATGTTTGATGAGAACTGGACAAGATATGTTGTAAAAATGGCAACAGGCTCCGGCAAAACTAAGGTTGCAAGTTTAGTAATTGTCTGGTCTTATTTTCATAAGCTTTATGAGAAAGATTCTACTCTCTCTAAAAATTTCCTTTTTATTGCTCCTAATATTATTGTTCTGAACAGGCTTAAAAGAGATTTTGATGGACTTAAAATATTCAAAAACGACCCTTTAATTCCTGAAGATGGTTTTGAGGGCAAAGATTGGCACTCTGATTTTCAGTTAGCCATTCATTTGCAAGACGAACTAAAGGCAATCTCTCCCGCCGGAAATATCTTTTTAACAAATGTTCATAGAATCTTTTTGAATGACGATAACGCTCCTTCTTTTGAGGATACGAATACTCTAAACTATTTTGTTGGAGAAAAACCCACACCTTACGCTGACAAATCGGCAAAATTGGATTTAGGAGAAATTTTAAGAAGCGCTAAATTAAAGGATTTAGTTGTTATGAATGATGAGGCTCATCATATTCACGATGAGAAACTTGCATGGTTCAAAAATATTGCAGATATTAACAATAAACTGAAATTAAGGTATGGCAATGGATTGGCTTTGCAAGTGGATTTTACTGCTACACCAAAACGCGAGAACGGAGCTATTTTTGTCCAAACTACCTGTGATTATCCTTTAGTAGAAGCAATTAAACAAAATATAGTAAAAAGTCCTGTGCTTCCGGATGAGGTATCAAGAAGCAAGTTACAGGAAAAACCATCAAATAAATTTGTTGAACATTATGAAGACTACATTCATCTTGGATATATTGAGTGGAAAAAGCAATACGAGGAACTTAAAAAAGTAGGGAAAACTCCTTTGCTTTTCATTATGACAACAGAAACAAAAGAAAGTAATGAAGTCGCGGAATATCTTGAAAATAGATACCCGGAATTTAAAAAAGCTGTTTTAGTTATTCATACAAATAAAAGTGGAGAAATCAATGAAAACATAGAGACTAAACAAGCAAAAACAGAATTAGACAGATTAAGAAAAGCCGCTGAGAATGTGGACAAAGACGAGAGTCCTTACAAGGTAATTGTATCAGTTCTAATGCTTCGTGAAGGCTGGGATGTAAATAATGTAACTACTATCGTAGGATTAAGACCTTATTCTTCTAAAAGCAACATTTTACCGGAACAAACTTTGGGGAGGGGTATCAGGAAGATGTTCGGAAATGATGTAAAAGAAGAGTTGGCAGTAATCGGGACCACTGCTTTTATAGATTTTGTTGAATCAATTAAACAGGAAGGTGTTGAACTTGGATACAGAAAAATGGGAGAAGAGGTTGGTGGAAATACTCCTGTTGTCATTGAAATAGATAAGGAAAATAGACATAAAAATTTAGTAGAATTAGACATTTCCATTCCGGTCTTAACTCCAAGGATTTATAGGGAATACAAAAAATTAGAAAACATAGACATTGGGAAACTTGACTTCAAACCCACAATAATAAAGCAGTTTTCAGAGGGAGAGAAGAAAGAAATTATTTTTGAAGATTTAGACCGCCAATTCTCGCATAAAATTATCTTCGATAGAACCAATCTGGACTATAGAAATGTAATATCTTTTTTTGCCGAATCAATTAGAAAACAAAGTTGGCTTGTTAGTGGTTTTGAAGTTTTATATCCAAAAGTTAGAGATTTTACTAAGTATTACCTATTTGGTGAAGAAGTAAATCTAGAAGACTTGAATGTTTTAAGAAACTTATCTGAGCTTGAAGCTAAAAATACCATTTTTAACACATTCAAGAAAGCAATTGATACTCTTACAATCACGGATAAAGGAAGCGCTAAGTTAAACAACTACATAAAATTAGCAGAAGTAAAACCTATTGTCGTTACTAATCAGAAATACATAACTCCTAGAAAGTCTATATTTAACAGGATTATAGGAAATTCTTTTGAACTGGAATTTGCAAACTTTTTAGATAACTGTGTTGACATTATATCTTTTGCAAAACTTGGCGACTCTGCAAGCGGTGATAATATAAAATTTAAGATGGAATATCAGGGAGAAGATGGCAATATTCATCCGTACTATCCTGATTTTATTGTAAAACGAGATGAGAGGAATATTTTCATCGTGGAGACAAAAGGTAGGGAAGATTTGGACGACAGAAGAAAAATTGAGAGATTAAAAATCTGGTGTGCAGATGTAAACGCGAATCAAGGCGAATTTATTTATTACCCTGTTTATGTAAAGCAAGAAGAATGGGATAAGTATAGAATAGATATTAAAACGTTTGAGAATGTGACGAAGCTTTTCAAGTAATAGACAAACAATGAATATTTGCTCAATCATTTCGAACATTTGTTCAATTGTTTCTTCACCAGTAGGAACTTCTCTGATTGGAGTAGTAGTTGGTTGGCTCTTAGGTTACTGTGGAACATTGAGAGTAGAACAAAGGAAGAGGGAACAATTAAGAAAGGATTTCAAAGAAGGGTTGTCTACTGAACTCAGAGAAGCTCAGAAGTGGCTTTCAGAGGACTATGGATTATTGACAGAAGAGTTGGAGACCAAGAATCCTGAAACTACAACACTTGGTCTAAAAAAGTATAATTTATCTTTTTTGCAAGAGAGCATTTCTTCTTTCTCGCTATTAGAGTCATGCTTTCGGGTTTCTGTTCTATCTATACGAACAAAAATAGATTATTTAAATAGTGAAATTGATAGATATAATTTCTTCTTTGAAAAAACATTTGATGCAACGCTAACATCCAATGATAGATTAAGTATAATTGCTAATATAAAAATATCTTACAAGGGCATTGCAAAACTCTCTTTTGACATTGCAGAAGAAATAAAAAAATTAAAACCCCAAGAGGAGACAGGAGACTAACTATGTTACAAGATAAAAACAGCTTAACAGTTCAGGAAAAAGAGCAAGTAATAAACTTGATTAAAGAGGGACAAGTTATTCCTAAAGAGTTATTGTATAAACTTGCAAAAGATGATGAGGACGTGTTTTTATTTTGGAATGGCAGAAGCGAAGAGGTTACTAATGCGGTTCTACCTTTTCATTCCATTGAACATATTGATGAGCCAAGAAAAGAGGAAAAAGAGCAAATAGGGCTATTTGCAACTGACAGCAGGGGCAGACAAGAAAAGGGTTGGACAAATAAACTTATTTGGGGAGACAATAAATTAATCATATCTTCTTTAGTAAATGGACCTTTGAGAGAGGAGATTGAGAAAGAAGGCGGATTAAAATTGATTTATATAGACCCACCTTTTGCTGTTGGGACTGATTTTTCTTTTGATATTAAAATTAATGATGATGAAGTTAGTAAGAAACCCAGTGTAATAGAAGAGATTGCTTATCGTGATACCTGGAGCAGAGGAATTTCATCCTATCTTGGTATGCTGTATGAAAGATTAAAACTGATGCATGACTTATTAGCTGATGATGGAAGTATTTATGTGCATTGTGATTACAGGGTAGATTCGTATCTTAGGCTAATATTAGATGATATTTTTGGAAAGGATAATTTCATTAATGAAATAGTGTGGTGTTATAAAGAACGTGAAACTTCAAAAAGATTTTATAACCAAAAACACGATACCATTTTCTTTTTTGTGAAGAATAAGGAAGCAAAATATTCTTTCAATTATAATGAAATAAGAGAAGAATATTCTGTTGTAACCCTAAAAAAGTTTAAATATACAGATAACGATGGTCGTCAATACAGATTAAGATATAAAGATGGCAGAAGTGATCCCACGGAAGAGTCAGAGGATACGTATAGACAATATTTGGATGTTGGTGGAACATTGCCAAGAGATTGGTTTATTATGCCTTTTCTGAATCAAGCATCCGATGAACGAGGGGATTATGCTACTCAAAAACCTGAAGCATTACTTGAACGGATAATCAAAGCTTCTTCCAACAAAGGTGATTTAGTAGCTGATTTCTTTTGTGGTTCAGGCACTGCTCTTGCAGTTGCAGAAAAACTTGGTAGAAAGTGGCTTGGCGCAGATTTGGGCAGGTTCGCTATTCATACGACAAGAAAAAGAATGATTGATGTGCAGAGAGAATTCAAAAAAGAAAACAAACCTTACCGTGCATTTGAGCTTCTTAATCTTGGCAACTATGAAAGAAAATATTTCCTTGGTATTAATACGGATTTGCCGGAAAAAGAACAACAGCTCCAACTTGAGCAGAAACAAGAACAATACATAAATCTTATTTTAGAAGGCTACAAAGCAAAAAGAGTTGAAGGACTTAAAACTTTACACGGACAAAAAGGGCAACGATTTGTCTATGTGGGACCAATAGATTTCCCCGTTACCAAGGCAATAATTGAGGATATTTACAAAGAATGTCAGAAAAAACTGATTACTAATGTAGATGTTTTAGGATTTGAGTTTGAAATGGGGGTAAAGCCTTATATTGAACAGGAAATGAAAGATGCAGGAGTAGACTTAAAATTAAAAAATATTCCGGTGGAAGTATTTGACAAACGAGCTGTGGAAAAAAGACAGGTAAAATTCTATGATGTTGCTTATCTTGAAGTTGAGCCAATTGTAAAAGACAAGACAGTAAAAATTAAACTAAAGGATTTTATTACTTCTTTTACTCAGGATAACTTAAAAGAAGTTGAGCAGTCTTTGAGAGCAGGCAGTAATAAAATTATTATTGAAGACGGGAAAATTCTGAAACTCACAAAAGCTGAGAATGGAGTCTTGAAAAGAGAAGTTTTAACAAAAAAATGGGAAGATTGGATGGATTATTGGGCAATAGACTTTGACTATTCGGATAAAAAAGAGATTATCAGAATTGGGAAAAATGGAGAAGCAAAGGAAGTTTGGACAGGAAATTACATTTTCGAGAACGAATGGCAATCATTCAGGACAAAGAAGAATCCTGAATTAGAGCTTGTTTCTATCCTACATACATACAAAAAATCCGGCAAATACAAAATAGCAGTGAGGGTTGTAGATATTTTTGGACAAGATACACTCCAGACAATAAATGTTAGTATTAAATAAAATTTAAGAAGAAATAAAAATTGTGGAGGGGAGTAAATAGTAGGTAGTAGGAAGCAGGAAGTAGAAAGTAGAAAGTAGGAAGTAGGAAGTAGGAAGTACTTCATATTACCGAATAACCAATAGTGGAGGAGAAATGAATTTACAAGACAAAACTATTAAAAAATTACGATATTTGATAAATGACGGAACCCAAAATCGTTCCGGTCATGATTTAGTTGAATTCTTTAATCCACTCGGGTTTGACGACCATTACGGATACCAATTCCCTACACGAGACGCTTATACCGAAAACAAATTAAATCAAATAAACAAAACCCCGAAAATGGAAGAATGCATAAAACAACTGTTTTCTCCTGTTCAGTTTGTCGCTAAAAATAAGGACTTAAATAAACATATCGTTGACTTTAACCAGTATCTGGCAGTTGATGGATATAAAATCGTCCTTGACGGTAAAAACGTTAAAATAACAACCACCGAAGAAGAAGTCATTATCCCTGTTGACAGCATTGCCGAAAATGAATTTATAAACAGGAAATTCAAAGATGTCCCTTTAGAGAAATTGGGATTAGATAATGCAATCACCGATATCCTTAAACAACGAATACAGGAAATAGTAAACTGCCTTCGTACAAACTCCCATCTGGCAACAATATTCCTGTGCGGAAGTACGATGGAAGGAATATTACTCGCCGTCGCTACAAAAAACAAGGAAGAGTTTACCAAATCGCTCTCAAGCCCTAAAAACCCGACAGGCAAACCCAGACCGGTTTACGAATGGAGTTTAAGTGACCTTATAGATGTTGCGCACTCCCTGGATTTAATTGACGAAGACGTAAAAAAATTCAGTTATGTTTTGAGGGATTTCAGGAGTTATATTCATCCTCACAAGCAAATGTCCTCCGGGTTTAACCCGAATGAACATACGGCAAAAATATGCTGGCAGGTTGTACAGGCGAGTATTTACCAGATTTCGAGGAAGAAGTAGGGAGAACGGTAAGAACTGTAATTGATAGTAATTAAGAAGAAACTAACTGTAACTTATAGTAACTTGTTGTAACGGAAAACAGAGAGCATATCAGCGAATCAGAATATCAGTTGGCAGGATAGCAGAAGACCAGGTTATCAGTGAATAGAAAATCGTATATTAGCGTCCTACGCTTCGCTTCTGCCACCGCCAAGGAGGCGGGGTGCCACTTCGTGTCAGATAGAAATCCCTAATCCGCCAGAGGCGAAAAGGGCTTCGTATAACTTGTAGTAATATATAGAAGTTCAAATCCAAAGTCCAAAAACACAAAAAAATAATATAGCTACGGATTTTCACGGATACGAAATACAAAAGAGAACAGAATTCTGGACGCAGATTTCTCAGATAACAAAAGGATAAAAAATTAGAAGACTAAAAAACAAACAGATACTGCAAAAACTTTGGGAAAAAGGATTCTCGTATAGATCCACGCAGATTTGAAAATAAAAAAACAGAGTTTAAAAGGACTTATCCGGTTTTTTAATCTTGTTCAATCCATATTAAAAATCCTTTTTTGTCCGTTCATTTATTTTTTTATCCAATTATTCTTTTTATTCTTTGTTTGTTGTCTTTTACCATGAAAATCTGCGTTTATCCCTGCCCGCCGGCTTGCCCGCCGATCTTTTTGGAGGGTCTGTTTGGAGGGTGCGTCCAAAAATCAATAAACCCAAATCCAAAAACACAAAAAAATAATATAGCCACGGATAACAGACACGGATTAGCACGGATACAGAAATAAAAATCCCAAATCTAAAAACATAAACAAATAAAACCACACGATTAACACACGATTTGAAAAACAAATAGTATATCCATGCCTAACGGCAGGTAAACAGGCAGTGAATCAGCAGGTAGGAAATCAGAAGAGCAGGATATAAGATTACAGAAAATAGTTAATAGGGGATTAGTCATTAGTAAATCAACAGAGAGATTCTTCTCTACGCTCAGAATGACAGCAATAGTAGAGTAAAAATTACCCCAGATTTTTTAACAGAAGGTCTTTTATTGATTGAGGGTTGGCTTTGCCTTTCGTTTCCTGCATTACCTTTCCAGTGAAAAATGCAAATAATTGCACCTTCCCCTGCTTGTAACGCTCCACTTCCGCAGGATATTGCGACAAAACCTTCTTTACCGCATTCTCGATTTCGTCCCCTCCGCTTATTTGCTTTAACCCTTTCGTCTCCACAAACTTCGCCGGGGATTCTTGCTTCTCTATAAGCTCAGGCAATATGTCTTTTGCAGTCTTCCTTGTTATAACCCCATTCTCTATCAACGAAAGCAGTTCTGCCGTATACGCAGGCGAGAAAGTTAACTTTTCCAACGACGTTTGAAGCGTATTCATTACCGCGAGTAAATCCGAAATAATGAAATTTGCCGTTTGTTTAGGAAGAGAACATATCTTTACCGCGCTCTCATAATAGTCCGCCATTACCTGTTCTTCACAAAGTATTTTCGCGTCCTGCTCCGGCAACTCATACTGACTTACAAACCTGCTTATTTTCGTTTCCGGTAGTTCGGGAAGAGTCGCTCTTATCTCTTCTATCCGGCTTTCCTTTAACACAAGCGGAGGTAAGTCCGGCTCGGGAAAATATCTGTAATCCTCCGAAGTTTCCTTTGTCCGCATCGGCTTCGTTACTTCCTCTTTTTCATCCCATAACAGCGTAACGTGAGTTACCTGCTCATTGTTTTCAAGCGCTTTCACCTGTCTCTGGAACTCATATTCTATGCCTTTTGAAACGGCTTTAAAAGAATTAAGGTTTTTTATTTCCGTTCTGTTGCCCATATTAACGGAGATATTCGGCTCGCACCGCATATTCCCTTTTTCCATATCTCCCGTGCATACTCCTATATATCTTAAAATCTGTCTCAGTTTCATCAGGTATTCAACGGCTTCGGCAGAAGATTCAATATCCGGTTCGGTAACGATTTCTATTAGCGGAACTCCACACCTGTTGAAATCAACAAGCGTTTCTTTGTCCGTATGGATTGATTTGCCTGCGTCTTCTTCAAGATGAACTCTGCGGATTCTTATTTTCCTGTTATTTACAATTATAAACCCGTTTTGTGCAAGAGGTTTGTCGTATTGTGTAATCTGGTATCCCTTTGGCAAATCCGGGTAGAAATAGTTTTTTCTTGAAAATATGGAAGTCGTGTTAACCGAGCAATTGAGCGCAAGCGCGGATTTTATTGCGAACTCGACGGCTCTTTTGTTTAATACGGGCAGAGTCCCCGGCATTCCCATACATACGGGACAGACTAAAGAATTCTGGGATGCCTGCCAGTCAAGCTTGCAACTGCAGAACAGTTTTGTTTGTGTAAGAAGCTGGGCGTGAACTTCTATGCCAACGGTTACTTTCATAAATCACGAAATTAACGGATTATACATCTAAATCTATCATTATGAATATATGTTTTACCTGTATATAGTATGTGTGCCTATGTCATAATAAATTACTTCATTCTCATTAAGAAATCGGAACAAAATTCGATACTTGTAATTGATATAATATGACCAATATCCTTCCAACTCGCCTTTAAGTTTATGGGTATGAAGTCGTTTATCAAATGGATTTAATTGAAATTCTCTATCTTTTTTTTCAGCCATATACTGGATACGAACAGGAAGCTTATGAAAAGATTTTTCAAATTCAGAAGTTATATGAACTTTCATTACAGGATGCAACATAATCTTAATGTCTAAGTTCTCTTAACGATTTTACTGTGCGGGTCTTACCGGAACGCAACTCCTTTTCTCCCTGCTGAATTTTAAATAAAACATCTTTTATTTCTGCAAGATGTTTCTGAAGTTCTTCATATTCTTGTCGTCTAATTATTACAAGCTCGTCACCATTAGTTAGACGTTTAGGAATAGTTATTGTAGGTGTCATTTTATCTCACCTCCATTATAATACGCTATAATAAAATATCCAGTAGTCAAGCATTTTAAATTGGTTTGGTATAGAGTACACTATAGTCCCGAACTTTGTTGTGTAGTGGTGGAAATCAGTAATTTTGAGGTATTTTTTTTATTTTTGTTAACAATCTGGTATTATACATACACGAACAACAGCGGATGTAACAAATGATTATTCATATCCGAATTCTCTTAAAGCGATAGGGTCTTTTCGCCAGTTTTTCTTTACTTTAACCCATAATTCAAGATAGACTTCGTGGTCAAGAAATTTCTCAATGGACCTTCTTGCCGCAGTCCCGAGCTTCTTTATGGCTCTCCCGTCTTCGCCAAGTATAATCATTTTTTCGGAGTCTCTTTCAACGTAAATCGTAACGCTTATGTAATATTTGCCCTTTTCCCTTTCTTTGAATTCCTCGACTACGGCTGTGCTTGCATAAGGTATTTCTTCTCCGTAAAGTAAAAATATATGTTCCCTGATTATTTCCGTGACAAAAAATCTGTTGGGCCTGTCCGAGATAAAGTCTTCCGGGTAATATGGCTCGCCTTCCGGCAAATAACTGATAACCGAATCCCTTAATTTTGCCAACCCGTCATTATAAAAAGCCGACAAAGGAACGATTTCCTTTATCATCGGGTAGTCTTTATATTTATCAACTAACGGCAGAACTTCGGTTTTGTCCCTTAATAAATCTATTTTATTAATCGCAAGAACGGTTGGTTTCTCTATCTGGCTGAGCAAATCAAGTTCCAGGTAAAACGGCTCCACGACCAGCAAAACTATATCCGTTTCTTTTAATGTGGCCAGCGCCGATTTTACCATCAACCTCTGCATAGTATACGCAGGTTTGAAGACTCCCGGCGTATCCATAAATATTACCTGGTAATCCGTGCTGTTAAGAATACCAAGGATTTTGTGCCTTGTTGTCTGCGGTTTATGCGATATGGCAGTGATTTGCTTCCCGATGATTTTATTTAATATCGTAGACTTGCCGACGTTCGGCCTGCCTACGATTGTTACGAATCCACTTTTCATATGTATTTTTGACAGACAAGAACCCCGCGATGCGGGACTATAGTGTCTGTCCTACCACTTACAAGAGAACCTGATTTCATAGTTTAATCTTCGTTTGGTTTATTATCGGGTGGCAAGGGTCTATTTATTCTTAGCGCTTTTATTTCCCTTGCTTTGCCCGTATTTTCATCTATATCCAACATTACACCGTTAAGTTGTTCGTTTCCTTTTCCCGTATCAAACCTTTGCGGGATTCCGAGAGTAAAGTAATTCATAGATTTTTGCGCCACGACTCCTATTACGGAATCAAAAGCTCCGGTCATTCCCGCATCCGTAATAAAAGCCGTTCCTTTCGGCAGTATTTGCGCATCCGCGGTTTGTACGTGAGTGTGCGTGCCGATAATCGCGGATACCCTGCCGTCAAGATATTCCGCGAGAGCTCTCTTTTCCTCGCAGGTTTCCGCGTGAAAATCCACGATAATATTCGGAGTGTTTAACTTGCTTATTTCCCTGTCTGCCGCTTTGAACGGGCAGTCAATACTAGGCATAAGAGTTTTCCCCGAAAGGTTTATTACGCCGATTTTCCCGTCCATAAAAGTTCGCGCTCCTTTGCCCGGGGCAGATTCAGGATAATTTGCAGGCCTTAAAAGATTTAATGCGTTTTCAAACTCGGGAATTATTTCCTTTTTATCCCAGATATGATTACCCGAGGTAATACAGTCAATACCGTAGTTCCTGAACTTTTTGAGGATTTTGGGTGTTATGCCGAACCCCCCTGCGGAGTTTTCTCCGTTTACGATTACAAAATCAACATTATCCGACTTTTTCAATTCAGGCACAAGCATTGACACGACTCTTCTTCCGGGTTTCCCGAAAATATCACCGACGAACAGTATTCTCATTTAGCGCGTGTGACTGCTCTTGTTTCCCTGATAACGGTAACTTTAATTTCGCCCGGGTATTTCATTTCCTGTTCAATCTTTCTGGCAAGCGAATTCGCAAGCTCAAATGCCGATTCGTCACTAATCTTTTCAGGTTCGACCATAACCCTTACTTCACGTCCTGCCTGAATGGCATAAGCTCTTCCAACGCCGTCAAAAGACGTTACGATGGATTCCAGTTTTTCCAGTCTTTCCACGTAAGCTTCAAAAGTTTCTCTTCTTGCGCCCGGTCTTGCTCCCGATATTGAGTCGGCAGCTTCCACGAGAACCGCTATTATTGAAGTTGCGGGTATATCCCTGTGGTGGGCTTCTATCGCGTTTACGACAAGATCGGTTTCACCGTATCTCTTCGCTATGTCTGCGCCTATTTTCTGGTGAGTACCCTCGTATTCCTGCGAAAGGGCTTTTCCTATGTCGTGAAGTAATCCTGCTCTTCTTGCTATTTTTGCATCGGGCAATTCCAGCTCCGTTGCCATAAGATATGCAAGATTTGCTACTTCTTTTGAATGTATAAGGACGTTTTGTCCGTATGAAGTTCTGAATTTAAGATATCCTAAAAGTTTTACCAATTCGGGATGCACTGTCGAAACTTTCATTTCCATTATGGTCTCTTCGCCTATTTTCTGCACAATCCCGGGGAATTCTTCTTCTACCGTTTTGACGAGTTCTTCTATTCTGGCGGGATGAATTCTTCCGTCCGTAAGAAGTCTTTCAAGGGACATTTTTGCTATTTCCCTGCGTATTGGGTCCATAGAAGATATAAAAGCTACTCCCGGTGTATCGTCAATAAGGAGGTCGGTGCCCGTAAGCGTTTCGAAACATTTAATATTGCGACCTTCCCTGCCGATAATCCTGCCTTTCATTTCATCGGAAGGAAGCGCTACCTGAGCTACTGCCGATTCTACGATATGTTCGGTTGCGCATCTTTCTATTGCAGTGGAAACTATTTTTCTGGCTTCCCTTTCAGCTTCAAGTTTTGCTTTTTCTATTTCGGTCCTGATAAAGAATTTTGATTCGTCTTTGACTTTCTCTTCAAGATTATGGAACAGTTGTTGTTTTGCTTCTTCTTCGGTCATACCCGCGATTTTTTCGAGTTTCCTGTTTTCCTCCATAATTAACGAATTGAGACGGTCGGTCTTTGTAGTGATGCTTTTTTCCTCGTCCAGTAATTTCGTTTCTTTAGAGCTTAATTCTGCCTGTTTAGCAGTAAGCAGGTTTGCTCTTCGCTCAAGGTTTGATTCCCTGTCGTCCAGGTATTTTTCTTTTTTCTCAAGAATTGATTCTTTTGCTCTTGCCCTGTCGTCGAATTCAAGTTTTTGTTTGTCTTTTAGATTTTTAATATCAAACTGGGCGCTTAGCTTAAGATGTTCTGCTTCTTTTTTTGCATCTTCAATAACTTTCTTGCTTTCTTCTTCTGCTTTTTTTGTAGCGGTAGTTTTCAATCGCATCTGGAGTAAGAAAACTGCAACTCCTCCGATTGCTATACCTACTATAATTAAAGCGATTGTCTGAATAGCTTGCATTTTAAATCATCCTCCCCTTTTTGTCCAAAAATAAAGGTTCCCCGTATATGCCGTGTAAAGAGGTATCTTGAAACCCTCAAATAAGGTGGGTACCACCGAACTAAAGGCAGCCCCCGTCTGGAAGGTTACTGGCTCAAGATATTATGTCTCTATCACGAACATCACAGGGAACCTAATTTATGTTCTAAAAGAGCGATTGTTGCTTTTATCTTGTTTTTTCCTGAAGCTCTCAACTCCCGTTCCTGAAAAAGCTCATCTGCAATATCTAACGCGGCAAGGACAACCGTATCAACCGTGTTGTTAGTAGCATCTTTAAGTGTTTCACATTTGGAAGTTACATACTTTGCTACATTCTGCATATATTCTTCCGATGTGTCACTTTCTATGGTATAATTCTTACCCAGTATTTTGAGTTTAGTTGTCATTTTTTAATTGTTTTACATTATCGAGTAAAACTTTCAACTTGCTTGCGGCAAGTTCCTTTTTTTGTTGGAACTTACTTTTTTCTTTTTGCAAATGTTCATTTTCATTCCTCAAGGAAGTTATTTCCTTAAGAGCTTTATTTGCCAGCATTTCTAACTTATCTTCCAGTGTTAAGGTTTCCATACCTCACATTCCCGCCCCAGCGGGATGTTTTTTTTAATTCATCTCAAAGAGCTCTGATGCTTCTTTTGTACTATCGATTTGACTTTTTGCACCTTTTAATCCATAACTCTGAATTTCTATATTTTTATCTTTGCTTTTATACTTAACGATGCCTAAAATAGGCACCAAATTAGATAACCAGACTTCGCTGTCCTCCTTTTTTAAATATGCTGTTTTAAACTTGCCTGTAGGCAATGTTATAACCTTTCTAATGGCTTTTAACGAATCGTCTATACTTATAAGAGGTAATCCGCATTTTATAGAAATTTTATCGGTTTCAAAATTTATTGCTTTGCCACCCAATTTTCTAGCAATAATCTTTTGAGGAGTGTTAAATTCGTTCTCTTTTATAAGCATTTTTATTATTATTTCCGGTTCTTCAGTCTCTACCCAGAACATATCAGAATCTTTGCTCACGATAGATATTTTGAATGGTTCGCCATTTATACTATAACATACCCATTGTCCTGTTTCCCATTTAACAGGTTTATACTTAACATTAGTATTGCAACCTTCCAGGAGTAAAAGGGTAAGTACGTAGAAACCACAACGTAGTAAATTATTGCTTCTTGTCACCGCGTTTAAGTAGAGTTAAACTTCTGCTACTTGGTTGGTTTTAACCGTACTTTTCACCTGGTCCACAAGCTGGGCAAATACCTCAGGTCTTTCTTGCGCAAGCCATGCTAATTCTTTCCTGTTGACCTGGAAGTTTAAAACTTTGAGTGCCGCAATAAATTTACTATAGGGAATACCTTGTTGCCTTACTGCTGCGTTTATCTGTAGTATGGATAGCTGGCGATGAGTTCTTTTCTTCTTCCGTCTATCCTGATAAGCATACATTAAGGACTTCATTACCTGCATTCTAGCTATTCTATAGCAGGAACTTCGTTTTCCTCTGTATCCCTTAGCAAGTTTTAACCATTTTTTTCTTCTGTGCCTTGTTTTTGGACCACCTTTTGCTCTTGGCATAATATTCTCCCTTTAAAAAATAATAATTTTCAAGATAACAATATTTCTTATATTTGTCAAGAAAATTGAATTTTTTATTTAATCTTCCTGTAAGGTATCAATTTCTTGACTCTTGGTAAATCGGCTTCACTTACGTTTCCCGTCTTTTTTAAGTGCCTTTTTCTCTTCTTTGCTCTGCTTGTCAGCAAGTGAGACTTGTTCGCGTTCTTCCTCTTTATGTCACTGGCTCTTGTTAGGAAGCGTTTTCGGGCTGACCGGTTTGTCTTTATTTTGGGCATATTTACTCCTTTTTGGTATAAGCAATAAATTCATTATTCTGCCGTCAAGTGTAGGTGATTGCTCAACCGAAGCAATGTTTTCTAATGCCGCGGAACAGGTTGCAAGAATTTCTCTTGCCCTGTTTGCGTAAATTATTTCCCTACCTTTAAGCATAAGTTTTATCAATACTTTGTCTCCGCGGGATAGAAATTTTTCTGCCTGTTTCAGTTTCACTTCTATGTCCGCGCTCTGGATATTTAAGCTTACGTTTACTTCTTTGGTTGTGCTGGTTTTATGTTTCTGCCTGTCACTTTTGTGCTGCTCGTATTTATATTTTCCGAAATCAATTATTTTGCATACGGGAGGTTTATCATAAGGAGCGATTTCTACTAAATCCAACCCTTTTTCATAAGCCCTTTTTAATGCCTCACTCCTTGATACTACTCCTGCCTGAGTCCCGTCAAAATCTATAAGCCTGACTTCCGAAACCATAATTCTCTCGTTTATTCGTAGATACTTTGGTTTGTTAAAATTTCCCACTTTCCTCCTTTGTTAAGCGTTTTATATTGTTATTTTTCTTTAATCGAATCAATAAAACTGTCAAGTCCGAATGTTCCCGTATCTCCTTTGCCGTGCTCTCTTACCGATACGGTATTTGTATCTTTCTCTTTATTGCCAATTATCAGTATATAGGGTATCTTTTTCATACTTGCGTTTCTTATTTTTGCCCCTATCTTTTCTGCCCCAATATCTAACTTTGCCCTTATATTATTGGCGAGTAGTTTCTCGTTTATTATTTTGGCATATTCTTCTACTTCCTGTGAAACCGTGGCTATAGTAACCTGTGTTGGGGCTAACCAGAATGGAAAAGCTCCGTTATAATGTTCAATGAGACAACCGATAAACCTTTCCATAGAGCCAAGTATCGTGCGATGTATCATAATTACCGGGTGAGATTTATTATCCTCACCTATATATGTTACGTCAAATCGTTTTGGCAGGTTAAAGTCAAATTGTATTGTAGTCGCCTGCCATTTTCTGCCAAGGGCGTCTACAAGCTGAATATCTATTTTAGGGCCATAGAATACGGCTTCGCCTTCCGCCCTTTTATATTTTAATCCTTTTTTATCCAATACTTCTGCAAGTGTTTTTTCTGCAAGTTCCCATGAATCGTTATCGCCTGCATATTTGTCCAAGTTTTTCGGGTCCCTGACGGATAGCTCTATATGATATTCGTTAAAACCAAAGGTTTTCATCATAAAGTCCGTTAATTCAAGAATGTCCGAGACTTCAACTTTTACCTGGTCTTCTTTGCAGAATATATGCGCATCGTCCTGGGTAAATCCCCGCATTCTTAACAATCCCTGGACGACACCCGATTTTTCACATCTATATACGGTCCCGAGTTCCGCATATCTTACGGGTAATTCTTTGTAACTGTGAATTTTATTTTTATAAATCAGTATATGGAACACACAATTCATCGGTTTCAGGACATAACCGTCTCCCCCGAATTCCAACGTAGTCATATGTTCGTAAAATTTTAGATGTCCCGATGTCTCCCATAGTCCCGACTTTGCAATGTGTGGAGTGGATACGATTTGGTATCCTCTTTTTGTATGTTCTTTTTCCCAGAAAGTTTCTATTGATTTTCTTATGATTCTACCGTTTGGCAGCCAGCATACAAGCCCGGGTCCCACCTCTTCAAAAATTTCAAATAATTCCAGTTCTTTGCCTAATTTCCTGTGGTCTCTGAGTTTTGCTTCTTCAAGTTTTTTTAGCGCATCTTCCAAATCCGTAATATCGGGATAACTTATTCCGTATATACGTTGGAGCATTGGATTTTTTTCGTCCCCTTTCCAGTATGCGCCGGCAACGCTTAATAATTTGAAAGCTTTAACCATACCGGTGGATTCTATGTGTGGGCCTTTGCATAAATCCGTAAAACTACCTTGAGTATAAACGGAAATATTGTCTTCTAATTCTTTGATTAGTTCTGCTTTATAGGTTTCATTTTGGGCTTGAAAGTGTTTTAATGCTTCGTCTTTATTTATTTCTTTTCTTTCGAATTTATAGTTTGCTTTTATGATTTCCTGCATTTTGGCGGATATCTGTTTAAGGTCGTCTTCGGTAAACTTGTGTTTCAGGTCAAAATCATAGTAGAAGCCATTATCTATAGCAGGCCCAATTCCCAGTTTGGCATCGGGAAATAATTCTTTTACTGCAGCGGCGAGTATATGGGAAGTAGAGTGCCAGTACGTCTTCATTTCTTCTTCGTTAAAATTATTCATATTAATTAATTTGAGAACATACTTATAATATGCCATATTGTCAAGAATAATCGTTGAGAAATAAGAAAAACGGTATTCATTATACTGCTGCTTGATAACAAAACTACGACACGAATACAAAAAAAGAACAGGACATTTAGCAGCGGATAACAGACACGCGAATGGACACGAATAAAAGAAAGTAAAACAGAATTTTAACCGGGAGATAAAAAACAGAAAAATTAGAATTAGAAAAGGAACTACAAGCAAAAAGTATCACGCTTAGCTTTCGGAGATTAATTTTAATCCGTCAATTTTTAATTTAACTCTTGACAGAATACAAAAAAAATGTTAAATCAAAAATAATGTTGCTTTTTTACATCTTAACGCAAATAAGTGTAGCTCCCTTAAATATTGTTATTCCGCCAAATGTTATTTCGAATATTATTATCCCTCCATCAGAAGTCACTGCTTATGATAATTCGAATGACGGGGGAGATAGAATAAATGTTGAATGGAGTTTATCCCCGGATGATTCTTTGATTAGCGGGTATGAAATATGGCGTTCAGAGGTAAAAGATTCCGGATATTATAAGGTAGGATATATAGGTCGTACGAACACGCATTATCAGGATATAGCAGAAGTTAAAGAAGGGGTCCAATATTATTATGAAGTAAGATGCAGGACTTCAAAGTACGAGTATTCTGAATTTACTGCTCCGTCTGAAGCCGCAACATCTTCTTCGCAATGGTATAACACATATAAAACAAATGTATTGATTGGTTTGATAATATTTTCATTTGTAGTTTTGTTTGCCATTTTCCAGGCAAGGAAAGGCAAAACGCTATTTATTCGTAAAATTAACGGTCTTGATGCGCTTGATGAAGCCGTAGGCAGGGCTACTGAGATGGGTAGACCTGTGTTATATGTTCCGGGACTTGGTAGCATAGGGGATATTGCAACTATTGCGGCTATAAATATTTTATCCCAGGTTGCAAAGAAAACGGCAGAATACAATACGCCGATTCTTGTTCCCAATTGTGACCCTATAGTAATGAGCGTAACCCAGGAAGTTGTGAAAGAGGCTTATCTTGAAAAAGGAAGGCCGGAAGGTTATAATCCGGATAATATATTTTATTTAGTTGGCAGTCAGTTTCCGTATGCGGCAGGAGTAGGCGGGATTATGATGCGAGAGAAGCCTGCAACTAATTTATTTATGGGGACTTTTATGGCGGAAGCACTTATTTTGGCTGAAACGGGTAATATAAGCGGAGCAGTTCAGATTGCAGGAACGGATGCAGTTACCCAGTTGCCATTTTTTATAACATCCTGTGATTACACGATTATGGGAGAAGAATTATATGCGGCATCCGCTTACCTTTCACAGGAACCTATGCTTGTAAGTAGTATTAAAGGACAGGATTATAATAAGTTGATTTTAATATTTTTCTTAATACTTGGTAGTATCCTTGGGTTAATAAATAATGATTTTATATTAAACTGGTTTCATAACTAAATAATTATGAGAAAATCTATACCGCTCAGAATATGTTTGGTTTCCGGAATTGTAATGATAATACAGTTTTTCATACCGCATAGATACTCACAGACTGTTTATAATTATACATTAGATTGGTTAATTGTATCGGGTATATTTGCCATAGTTATAGGTTTGCATAGTAATTTTCATTTGCATATAACAAGAATTGTTCGTAAAAGAAAAGGTTGGGGCTATAATGTAGTAACAATGGCTGCTACATTATCGATGGCTTTTATTGGTATTGCATTTGGAATAGGCGCAGATTCTTTGTTTATGAAAATTTACAGGAATATAGAAGTCCCTATGGATGCGACGATGTTTTCTTTGCTTGGGTTCTTTATGGCTTCAGCGGCATTCAGGGCATTTAGGGCAAAAACCAAAGAAGCAACCGTTTTACTTATTGTAGCATTAATAATAATGATAGGTAGAGTTCCTCTTGGATATTTTTTGTGGCATCGTTTCCCGGAACTTGTAGAATGGATAATGATGTATCCTAATATGGCAGCTCAAAGAGGCATTGGACTTGGAATAGGACTTGGAATGGCGGCAATGGAACTTAAAATAATACTTGGTATAGAAAGAGGATGGCTTGGAGGAGCAGGGGACTAAAAACATTATGTGGAATAAGTTATTAAATCTTGATAGAAGGTGGATATTTATTGTTACTGCGATATGTGTTATACTACCTTTCCTTTTCCCTATAGGGTTCCCTACAAATGTAACGCCGCCAACGCAAAGGATTTATGATAAAATAGAATCCGTAACGGAAGATGGTCCTGCAGTTATTGTATCTTTTGACTCTGATGCAGCTCCGCTTCCGGAACTTTATCCAATGGCGGTATCTTTAATAAGGCATTGTTTTATAAATAATACGAAAGTCATATTATGGGGTATGAATATGCAGGGAGTAGGAATAATTCAGATGGCTCTTGAGGACGTAAAAAAAGATTTTCCCGAAAAGAAGTCAGGCATAAATTATGTTCTTATACCATATTTACCATACCCGGCAATAATTATTATGAAAATGGGTGAAGATATGCATAAAGCTTTTAATACGGACTATTATGGCGTGTCAATAGATTCATTGCCAATGATGAAGGATATAAGAAATTTTGACCAGATTGCGCTTGCGGTATCTCTTACGGGAGGAAGCGCATGGGGGACATGGGTATCTTTTGCAAACCAGAAGTATGGTTGTAAAGTAGCAACGGGAATTACTGCGGTAGGGGCTCCTGATTGTTATCCGTATCTACAGACAGGCCAACTTGTAGGTATGCTTGGCGGTATGAAGGGAGCTGCCGAATATGAGACACTGGTTGAAGCGAAAATAGCAGAAAAAGGTTTAAATTTTAAGACAAGAAAAGCCGCGTGCATTGGTATGGATACGCAGTCCGTGGTTCATATTGTAATGATAATATTTATAATCCTTGGTAATATAGCATATTTTGTAACGAGGAGGCAAAGAAATGTCGCATGATATATGGGTGTGGGTAGCTGCCCTCCTTACACTTTGTATATTATCTTTTCTTTATAAAGATAATCCTTTTTATAAATTTGCCGAATATTTGTTAATAGGTGTAGCGCTCGGTTTTGGTATTGCGATTGTTTGGTATAACATTATTATTCCTAAAATATGGATACCATTAAGGTATCAACATCAATATCATTTGTTTATACCGGCTTGTCTTGGTTCTTTATATATTTGCAGGTTATTCCCGAAGTACGCATGGTTATCAAGGTGGCCTATAGCTTTTTCTCTAGGTGCCAGTATTGGTATGAGTTTGCCCCTTACTTTACAGGCAGGAATATTTAAACAGGTGCAATCAACAATGTTAAGCGGTTTTTCAATTAGCGCTATCATAGCATTTATTGGGGTAGTTGCAACTCTTATATACTTCTATTTTTCGGCAGAACATAAAGGTTTTGTTGGTGGAGTAGCCAAAACGGGTATATGGTATGTAATGATTTCTTTTGGTGCAATATTTGGATATACGGTTATGGCACGAATGTCTTTGATAATTGGTAGATTTGAATTCCTTTTACATAATTGGCTTGGTGTAATAAAGTAGTTCTTCTATCGTTCCTCTTATTTTTATATCTAATATCCCGCGAATAAATGCGAAAACAACAGAAATTCTCACCACCCCGCCCACTGCTCAGGCACATCGGGATATTCGAGAAAGCGGGGTAAACTCCGAACACAGAGGAAAAAGTTTTCACCCAACTAAAAGCCGGATAACTGGTAGCAATGTTTCTGTTCAGGTAAGGCGCAGAGGCGACAGATGAACAGAAAGAGTTAGTGTTAAATAAAGAACAGAACAAGGAAAACGGAAGAAAATTTACCACGAAAGTACGAAAGGAGAAAAGGACACGAAAACGGAGAATGGAAAATTGAGATGGTAACAAACAGAAGAAGAAATGAAGTTTTAGTCTAGGAAATTCCCGTTAAGAAACGGAAACAGAAGGTGATAATAGGCATAAGTATAAAATTTATAATGCCGATTGATAAGAGAAGTATTAGTATAAAAAAGCCATAAGGTTCTATTTTTAAATATTTTTCTTTTGCTTCATAAGGTAATATTTCTGCGAGGATTTTCGATCCGTCTAATGGTGGTACCGGAATAAGATTAAAGAATGCAAGTAATAAATTTATTAGTATCCCGTAACTTATAAAAGAATTTGAAATATGAAAAAATCTTATAAGGATGGATAATATAATTGCCAATCCGAAATTACTCAATACTCCTGCGGAGCTCACCCACAGCATATCTTTCCGTGGATTATTAAAGTTATAAGGGTTTATAGGGACAGGTTTTGCCCATCCGATTATTATGCCTGTGTGAGTTAAAAGTAAAATAAGCGGTAAAATAATTGTGCCAAATATGTCTATATGAGGGACAGGGTTAAAAGTAAGCCTGCCTGCATCTCTTGCAGTTGGGTCTCCTTTTTTTAATGCTATAAATCCGTGAGCTATTTCGTGGACTATAACAGAAAAAAAGAGAATTAGAAAATATAATGATTTTTCAATAATTAACATAAGGAATTAAACTATATTTTAGTAGTAAAAATAACTTGAAATCTAATTCCACTTTCTCCAAAACGAATCTTTCGCTTCTCCGCTTGAGGCGGACCAGATATCCTACAAGTCGGACAACAAACTCTAAGGATTTACATCCAAGAGTTTGTAAGAAATCCCTAATACAGCATCTAAAATCTTTCGCTTCGCTCCAGATAGAAATCCCTAATACAGCAAAGCTAACTTAACTGAAATTTTCCGCTTCGTTAAAGTCTAACTAGCCCAGCGAAGCCGGATAAGTTAGAGTAATCCTCCTTACGTCGGAAACTCTAACTAGCCCATCAGAAGATGGATAAGTTAGAGTAAGTTCCTGACGGAACAAACTCTAACTAATAAGATATTATGTTTCCAAATTCTCTTAAAAAACTTACTTTAAAGAACAAACCGGACAAGTTCATAGGAACTGTAAAATAATCATAAACAAGGCCTGTGCTATCCTCTCTGGCAGTGTAATCTTTTGGTAAGTCCGGTAAATCTGCAGATTGCACATATTTATATCCCATAGAGAGTTCTAATGCTAACCTTGGAGTTGGAATGAATTTAAGGCTTGCTTTAGCGACAGGTCCGGATATCATACCCGATATTGGAATAGTAGAATCAGGAAGACCGGGAAGAAGAGTGGGGCATTTGTAGGATACCATAGCCAATTCATATCCTCCGTTAATATAAAAATACAATAATGCCGGCAAAAGATAAACTCTATATCCGAAAAGACCGTCTATAGATTTTATTTCCAGGCTTTGTTTCCCATCGGCTGATTTTTTTGCCGGGACCCATGTTCCATCCAAAGAAATTAAGAATCTTTCCAGAAAGCTTGAGCGTGCTTCTACTCCGATGGTGTAATTTGACCGTACTTTATACTGGTCATTCTTTACCAGCCATGTATTAAGTTCTGCCAGAGAAGCGTTATAGTAACCACCACTGAAGCCTATGCCTCCGTTAAAGTTTAGTAAAAATAATAAAAGGTTTATCATGGCTCTACATACCCAAGTGAGAAAGCCATTGTGATTGCTTTTGGTTTGCAGACTTTATAACACAATCCGCAACCTATACATTTTTCAAGTATTACTTTATGTTGGTTGTCTTGCAATCCTTCAATAGCTTTTATTGGGCATTCCTCCTTACATTTTTCACATCCTGTACAATTACTTCCGATTATAGCTTTGGGGCGTGCTTTTAATTTATCAACTATAGCGTGGGTTGAGCATTTTGCTATGCATATTCCACAGTTTTTACATAACTCAAATTCTATTTCCGCACGTCCGTTTTTAATTTCTATTGCCTTGTAAGGGCAGTTACTAACACATAAACCACAGGTAATACAACCGACTTTACAAACTGATTTCTTAATAAGATTGGATTCAGGAGAATTGCAACCCATATAAAGTTTCTGTTCTTTTGGTATAAGGATAAGTATGTCTCTTTGACAAGCTTTTACGCATAGTCCACATCCTGTGCATTTTTTCTCATCTATCGCAGGCAACCCATTTTTTTCCATACTAATTGCATTAAAATTACAAACCTTGACACAGTCTCCAAATCCAATACAACCATAAGTGCAGGATATAGGCCCGGACGATACTATATTAGCTGCATCGCACCTCATAATGCCATGGTATTCAAATCTTTGCGAAGTCTCTTGTTGTCCACCTCCACATTGTAATGCAGCAACTTCGTGTTCAGGTACGGCTATAGATAATATTTCTGACAGCTTTTGTATAAGCTTATCACCTCCTACACGGCACTTCCCGATTTCCGTTTCATTTTTTGCTAATGCTTTACCGTATCCTTCACAATCTGCAAATCCACAAGTGCCACAATTTCCTCCGGGGAGAGAATCCATTATGTTAGATTCTTTTTCCGAAGTAAGTGTGTTTAACTTTGCATAAGCAATAGCAAGTATCGTTGAAAATACTGCTCCAAAACTACCGACTATTAAAGCAGGTTGTAACATATTTTACTTTTTATACCAAGTCCTTGGGCGATAGCCCTTAGAGATTGTTGAAATGTTTTTTTATTAATTCTTCTAAATCGGGTTTTGTTACTTCTTTTAACTCGTATTTTACTCTGATTCCCGGTTTGTTTATATCTATGAACCTTAATAAATCTATAGGAGTGGCAATTACAACAATATCACAAGGAGTATTGTTTATTACCGTTTTGAGTTCGTCTATTTGTTTGGCGCTATATCCCATAGCGGGCAATACTGCTCCGGTAGTGGTATATTTTTTGTAAGTTTCAAGTATGGAGCCTATTGCATAAGGTTTTGGGTCTACTATTTTTTTCGCTCCGAATCTCTTTGCCGCAACAAACCCTGCTCCATATTCCATTCCTCCGTGTGTAAGCGTTGGGCCATCTTCGACTATAAGGACGGATTTGTTTTTTATTAAAGAGGGGTTGTCCATAGAAACGGGAGATTCTGCTTCAATTATTGTTGCTCCGGGATTCGTTCCTTTAATATTTGCTCTTACTTTATCTATGGATGCTCTATCTGCGCTATCAATTTTATTTATTACAACTATATCGGCCATACGTAAACAAGTTTCTCCCGGATGATAAAGAACTTCGTGCCCTGCGCGTAACGGGTCTACTATCGTTACCATAAGGTCCGGTTTATAAAATGGGAAATCGTTATTTCCGCCATCCCATATTATCACGTCTGCTTCTTTTTCTGCCTGTTCAAGTATTTTACCGTAATCTACTCCCGCATATACAATTATATTCCTGTCTATAAGGGGTTCGTATTCTTCCATTTCTTCAATAGTACAGACTTTAAGGTCGTCATAATTTGCAAATCTCTGGACTATCTGGTTATTGAGGTCTGCGTCATAAGGCATAGGGTGGCGTATTACGACGATTTTTTTATTTAATGAAAGCAAAATATCCGCTATCCTGCGGGTGGTTTGTGATTTTCCGCAGCCTGTGCGAACAGCTCCTGTAGCTATAAGAGGCTTTGAGGATTTTATCATTGTATCTTTAGGCCCAAGTAATCT
Source organism: bacterium (assembly GCA_028716385.1). Taxonomy (GTDB): domain Bacteria; phylum Hydrothermota; class UBA3073; order JACQXS01; family JAQTXJ01; genus JAQTXJ01. The sequence continues at coordinate 126,815 of JAQUPX010000005.1, forward strand.
AAAATCCGCGCCGCATGCTAATACAATAGAAGCTTTGTGCATAACGTATTCGTGAGGAACATCGGAATATGCAAACACTACGGAATCTACATTGTATTTATTTATAAGTTCTACCAATTTATTTTCACTATAAATAGGTATACCTGAAGGGTATAACTCACCACAAAGTTCTTTTGGATAAGTCCTGTCTTCAATGTCAGGAATTTGTGTTGCAGTAAAACAAACTACTTCATAAAATGGGTTATTGCGGAAATAAGTGTTAAAATTGTGAAAATCTCTACCTGCAGCACCCATAATCAAAACTTTCTTACGCATAGTACCTCGCTAATCCCTTAAAATAGGGCATTGTTTATTTCTTTTTTATAATTATGTATGATATTAAATCTTATCTTATTGTCAAGATTAAAATAGATAATAGAAAAACATAATTAATTTTTCTTGAAATTGATTGTGTTTAGATAAGAAATATATAGGGAAATTATTTTTAAAAGACATAAGAAAAATAAAAACTTGACTTATAAAAATTATTATATTTTATTATACTATTAATGTAAGGGAATTTTAGGAGGAAAAAATGTATCTTTTTGCAATTATAGTAATATTTATGATTGGGATATTCGGGATTATTTTTGGTGCCCAGAATACAGCAGTAGTAACGGTTAAATTGTTTAGCGCGAGTTATAGCATACCTCTTATATCTGTTATAATTGTATCTTTTTGTGCCGGTGCCGTTCTTGCTTTTATACTTGCAATTATAGATGAAATAAGATTAAGGGGAAAAATAAGCAAACAGCAAAAAGAAATGGAACACCTGAAAAAAGAACTTGGGACATTAAAAATTACAAGCGTTGGAGAAGAAGAGGATACCGACTTATCTGAGCGGTAAACAGGAAATAAAATATGAGAAAAATAACCAATACCGAAAAAATTTTATTTGCCCAAACTCCTGAAGAAGAAGAGAGAATATTAAAAGAAATCATACAGGTAGACCCGACAAATGTTATTGCCTGTATAAGATTGGGCAATCTATTAAGAGAACGAGGGGATTATACGGATGCGTTAAAATTACACAAAAGCTTACTTGTTGAACCTGTAGCAGAATTTAAAAAAGAGATTTATGTGAGTATGATAAAAGATTGTATAAGAGCAAAAAAAGATAAACTTGCCGTACCTTTTGTGAAAGAACTTCAAAAAGTAGCTTCAAAAGATTGCAATATCCTTGAATTTCTATATAAATTTTATGAAGAGTTCTCGTACTGGGATGAAGCGATAGAATTGAGAAAAAGGATTCTTTCCCTGAAAGGTAAAACTGATAATGAAAGTCTCGCAATTCTATATGCAATATGGGGAAATTCTTTGATAGGAGCAGGAGATACGGAAAGAGGAATGAAACAGTTTAAAGAAGCATTAGTTTTAGACAAAGTCTGTTTACCTGCTTTGGTATTGCTTGGAGATTTTTATTACGAAAGCGGGGAAGAGCAAAAAGGAATTGAACTCTGGCAGCAAGTTGTTGAAAACTTACCTGCTTACGCTTTTGTTGCTTTTGAAAGGCTTGAAAAAGCGTATTATGTAGGGCATAATTATTCAAATCTTCTTTCGTTATATACCTCTTTTTTGAAACATCATCCGGATAATGTTCATGTGCTGGTAAGACTTGCCGAAATTTATGAAAAAATGGGTGAAGATGAGGAAGCAATTGATTTACTTGAAAGAGCGGGAGATGTTAGCCCTTCAAATTTGCTTATTATGAAAACTTTATTTAAGTTTTACTATAACAATAATAGATATGAAGATATGTTTAAGAAAGGAGCCGAATTATTCTCTCTTCCTTCTCCTCAATATAAAGACTTTAAGTGTTGTAAATGTGGAATGCAGTTTACAAAGTTCGATTTCAGGTGTAGTAATTGTAAAAACTGGCTTACAATAAAGTAACCCTTCTTTTGTTTCGCCTCTGAGGTGGATGAAAAACAAAGTAGTATTCACGAATCCCGTAAAAGATTTTAGACCATAGTGGTAACAGATAACATAAAACTCAACTATCCTGCACAATAAATCCCGTCACAGCGGGATCCCGATAAGGCGGCGTAAACTCCCGGGCACAGAGAAAAAAACGGATTATATCCACGAATGGACACGAATAAGCGCGAATACAAAAAAGAACAAAATATTTAGCTCAGCGGAGTTGTGAAGTCCGGAAGACTTTTTTGGGTTGATTTTGCGCTCTTATCCTAAAAGGCAAGGTAGTTTAAAAATAATTAACCAATTATTTAAGACAATTTTATGGAATTATTAGAAAACTTTAGATATACCCTAAACCTTATTGATCAGGCTATTTTGTCTCTATAGGAATTATGGTTGGAGTGACAAAGATTAACAGGTCAGTTGTGTTTGTTGATGTAGCTACGGATTTAAATAGCCTACCTAATAATGGGATTCTACATAAAAAAGGCACGCCTGAAATTATGGTTCCTTTTTTCTCTTTTATTATTCCACCGATGACCGCAGTTTGATTGTTATTTACCATAAGAGTTGTTTTTGCTTCTTGGGCGAGAATAATAATTCCCTGGTCGGATGTAGCTTCTGAAGATATATCTGATACTTCAGGGTGAAGTTCAAGAACTATCTGGTTATCCGGGTTTATATGTGGGGTTACGGTAAATTTTAATGCTACGTCATAAAATTCTATGAGTTTATTTCCTGCGCGGTCAAGTGTGATTATAGGTATTTTTTTACCCGAAAGTATCATTGCTTCTTCATTGTCCATTACGGCTATTCTGGGTTGAGAGAGGATATGCGCTTTATCTTGTGTTTCAAGCATTGTAATTGTAGCGCCTATACTTAAATCTTTTATCAAAGTACCAAATACAATATCTCCTGCTTTTGGAGTAAGGGCTTTAACTCCTCCATTTATATAAGAATTTATACTACCTGTGCCTATGATTCCTCCCGTTCTCCATTCAATTCCCATCTGGTCTATGACTTTATGGTCTATTTCAACTATTTTTGCCTCTATCATTACTTGTGGTGTAGGAATGTCTACTTCGTTTATAAGTTTTTCCGCGCGGTATATGGCTTCCGGGACATCCGTGATAATCAGGGAATTACTGCGTTCATCCGTTTTGGCTTTCCCTCGCTCGGTTAACATTGAAGATATGGAGCTTTCTATTTTTGAAGCTTTCGCATATTTAACTCTTAAAATTCTTGTTTCCAGCCCCATAATTTCACGCTGATTTTTGCTTTCTTCCATAGTCATAACGCCGATAATATCTTTGTCTTCAACTGCCGTTAGACCGTGGACTCTTAAAACAGTTTGGAATGCTCGATCCCAGGGGACACCTGCAAGTTGTATGGTTATTGTTCCGGCTACTTTTTCCGATGCTACAATGTTTACGTTTCCAAGCCTGGAAAAAGTTCTTAAAACAGTTCGTATGTCTGCATTTTCAAAAGACAAAGAAACTAAAGTTTGTCGTTCTGCCGCGTAAATTTTATTTCCTGTTATAGTAAGTAATGTTAAAGTTAGTCCTATTATGCAAATTTTTATTATCTTCACTTTTCCTCCTTATCGCTTCTTTCTTCTTTAGGTAGTAATTTCAGTGTTATTTTTTTTATGCCTCCGAATCCGTGTAAGGCAAAAATTACATTGTCTTTTTCTATTTTTTCCACTTTACCATTCCAGACTCTATCTCCTTCAGATAAGATATATCCTTTCCCATTCGGGTCTTGTGCTAATGCGTATCGGTCATTAGGACTCCACATTATACCGACAACTGTAGCAACACTTACGTCAAGTAGGCTGTCACTGTGTCCTTCCACTCCAAGCCAGGGTCTAAATGGATCTCTTTTGCCTCTGGAATTATAGCAAAAAGTTTCTTTCTTGGGTGCAGTAGTGTCTTTCATAACTATTGTGTCTGTTTCATTAACAACCGGAATTGAAATAGAATCAGTTGTATTGGTTATAGGAATATCGGGTTGTACATTTGTTACTTCTTCGGAAACAGTGGGGGGAGAAGCCGGAGAATTTTTTGCAAATTTAATTTCCAGTCTATTTTCTACATAATTTGTTAAATATTCTATTGGTTGAGAAAGGTCTATTACCACTCTCGTAACAGGGGTGGGTTGAGGTTTATATTGACTGGCTCTAATTGAAACAAGAGGAAAGTTACTCAGGTTGAATTCTTCTTTTGCTCTTAATTTACAGATTGCGTTTTCAAAGTCTATTGCTATACGTTCCGGGTTATGAAGGGAAGTAATTTTATAATTATAGGTATCTGTAAAAATAGTTATTTTTGCTTCGGAAGAATCGTTCTGAAATTTTACCTTATCTACGGTTGCTCCATATAAGTTAGCAATAATGACTATTGGGAGTGTTATTATAAAAAATAATTTTTTCATTACTTAATCTTGTTATTTTTTCTTTTTTATTGTTGACGAATCAGTGAAAGATGGATTTGTTGGAAGCGTATATGCAGTAGCTATGAAATCTACTTCCGTATATTTTTCTGCTTTTTTATTTGTACTTAATTTGAATTTACTAACATTTACAAGTCTTTCTAAAGCTGTTATTTTTGACAAGAAATAACCTAACTCGTGGTAAGTGCAGTTTATTTTAATTTGAACCGGATTTTCCTTGTAAAAACCTGTTTGTTGTCCCCCGGACATTGGTTTGAATAATAAGAATTGAACATTGCTAAGTCTTCCTGCTTCAGCTATTCCTCTGAGCAGGTAGGGCATTTCTTCTTCGCTGGGCAGGCATTTTGCGAGTGAATTCCATTGATTTGTCATGGAATCTACGGCTATGCGCACACTTTTATATTTATTTACATAGCCTTTTGAAGTATCTAATAATTTTGACACCTCCGAGTGTTTTTTATTGAGTTTGGCTATAGATGCGGATTTAGGCTTGAATAAGAAATTAAAGAATAAAAATACAAGAAGGATAACAAGCAAACAAGATAATAATAATTTTTTCTTTACATCATTTGTCATTGTAGGTAATAATTTATTTTAAATATAACCTGTTGTCAAGCATATTTTTTATTATATGTTTTAATTTGTATTGTAAAGTTGAAAAATTGTTCGCATAGAGATTATTCTAGTGGAGTATAATTACTTTTTTAAGAATTTTAGAATATTTCGGTACTTCGCAGGAAATAAAATAAATTCCTGTTTTGAATTTACTTATATCCCGGGTTAAAATAAAATCGGAATTTGTTATGTCAAACGAAGATGATTGCATTATTCTACCGGTTAAGTCGTATATTTCTAACTTTCCTCTAATTCCGGTTATGGGAAAGGATATTTGTAAATTAATAAATCTTGTGGATACCGGGGAGTTAGTGGATATTTTAAAATAATTTGCAGGAGGATTTTTTTCTTGTATACCTAGTCCACTGATTTTTATTTTCGCATAATGAATAGGGTTGTTATAATCAGTATAGGGGACTAATTGATGCCACCAGCTTGTATAATTATTATCTGTTTGTGTATATATAAAGCATCCTATGGAATCATTTGTCATTGTGAGTTCATAGGGTTTATTCCCTCTTGGAAGTTTGACTTCCAGTCCTTCATTGCCAATAGCTACAAGTGAATCAGGGACAGTATAAACATTAGAGTAATAATCATAGAATTTATTTGTATTTTGAGTAAACAAGTAATATCCTTCATTGGGGTCCCATTTGCCGTTGCCATTATCGTCAATGTATATTCCGGCTTTGTTTATCCGGGAAGACTGTATGCCTACGAATAAAGCTTCCGTATTATTCATAAAATAAAGTTTACAGGTATTTATAGAATCTTTTGTATCTATTCCAGATATATCCGAGCCATCTATTATAGTTGCATTGCCCCATTCCGCGCTATCTATTATTCCATCTATTATTGGGAGAGAAGCTGAAATGCCGGAAATTAATGAAGTAATTATGGGAAATGATAAAAGGTTTTGTTTTAGAGTATCGTTTATTTTATTTCCATCGGACAGGAGTTCGGTATACACCTGAAGTTTATAGCTAGTTCCTTTGTTTCCTATAAATAGTGGACTAAAGTTTATCTGCATTATAGAATCCGGTTTAATTAAACTAAGGTTTTTTTCGTCCTGATATACAATAATGCCTGTGGATTCCGCGATACATTTAATTAGAAAATTATTTTCTTCATATATTCCATAATTTTTAATATTAACAATAGGTATAATTTGGGTATTCGGTGGGATAATTGTTTGTAAATTTATTGAAATAGGAGAGACATCATTGCACGGTTTTTCTATAATTCCTACATTATCAATGAACCAGCCGGTTTTATTTCCTATGCCATCCGATATAAAATAATATTTTATTAAAACCGAATCCCATTGAGGCAAGTAAAAATAAGCATTTTCCCATTGTTCGGAATTTCCTGTGAATACAGGTTCTTGTATAATTCCCATAGGAGGGTCCATAATTATTGAAGCATCGTACCCTGAGAGAGGAGAGACCAGTTGCCAGTTTATAGAATCCCGGGATATCTTTATATTTCCCCCGTCACATAAATATTCTGTGTTATAAAAATGCCGTATAACCAGAGTTGGATTGGAAAAATTATAATTTTTAATTTTTAACCAGGGGGAAAAAAGTGTTAATCTTGCGTTGTCAGGGTATAAGCTATCTACCTGAGTCCCAAAGCAATTGTTTAATGGATGAAGTATGAATTGTGGATTTATGAATGCCCAATTCCCTTGATATCCTCCTGAATCAGATAAGAAGTCTTCATAGTAACCTTTATAATCCTGAACAATAAGCCGTATTGTCCAGTTATATTTATTTGTTTGTTTCCAGCCTTGATTATTTGAGTAGTAATAAGATTTTTCTGTTGGAGAAATGGTATCGCCTCCTATTCCAGGGTACCCTGCTATATTTAATACGAACCATACCGGTATGGTATCACTGATATTTGCTTCTATTGGTGTGAATTTCCATTCTCCCGTAGAGGAATAAACGGTATCTATTTCGGTTAGGGGTTGAATGGTATAAGGGAGCCCGTTACTTTCGTAGCATAAACTTGCGTGTTTAAAGCCTCCCGGATGGTCTGTTAGGACAAGAATTCCTGTGATTTTAGATGGGGCATAGGGGGGGGAGAATTTGACAGCTATTTTATCATCATTATAAGTCCCTACGATATGGAAACCGTCAATTTTAGCATTATCATACTTAAGTGTATCAGTGGCTAAAAGTAATATAAATAGGAACATATATAAAACCTAACACAAATGGGGGGAGAAAATAATATTAAATAAAATATTAAAAAGGATTCAGTATTAAATTAACGCTTTATTCCTCTTCTTCGTCCTGCAGAGCGTTCTCCTTTATACTGGAGTCCCTTTTCTCTCTTATAGCCAGCCATTTCAGTTTCGCTCTGGAATATAGCGCCACCGTTTACGATTAAGTTTTTGCAATAAGCGGAACCAACGAGAACGGCATTTGTATCTAACTGAATTTTTCCGACTGCCTGAACTTTTCCTTTAACGTAACCCTGTACTATGACATCATAAGCCATAAGACTGTCACATTCTACGTATCCTGTTCTTGTGACAACAACGACTCCATTTGCCAAAATAGAACCCTTAATTCTACCTTTAACGGTAAGGTTCCCTTGAGTTTCTATAATACCTTCAAAATCAGAATCTTCCTGAAGGGTGGGGTAGTTTGCACCGAAATTTTGTTCGGTTGCCTGCCCATCACCGGTATCTTCTGCATATTCTTCCTGCTTACGAGAAGCACATCCCAATACAAATACCAACAAACCAATCAAAATTAAATGCTTTTTACTCATTTCTTCCTCCCATTTAGAAGACAAGAGAGATTATTTTAATAATTCCTTTAATAACTTCGTCTAGTTCTAGTTCTAGCTCTTTTTACGGCTTTAGTTTTCTTTGTAACTACCGTTTTCTTTCCTTCTACTGTTTTAATTTCACCCATAGAAGTTTTCGTGCTCATCATTGCACCTTTTTCTACTACAAGGTTTCTGCACATAGCTTCTCCTGTGACAACAGCAGTCGGTTTTAAGACTAGTTCTTCAGATGCCCAAATACTTCCATCTACTCTGCCTTTCACTATTCCCGTTACGGTTTCTACGTTGCCTTTTATTTCACCTATTTCAGAAACTTGAATATCATCATCTAATATAGCTTTGCCTTCAAGTACGCCATCAATTTTCACTTTTCTTCCATAAAAAGTACCCTTAAAAACAGCTTCTGAAGGAATAAGGCTATATCCACCTTGAGACTGAACTTCTTCTACTTGAGTTTCATCGGTAGTCCCTTCTTCAGTATATCCCATATCTTCTTCGCCAGTGTACTCATCTTGAGCAACTATTAAACTCGAACCTAATAATAAGACAGCAACTAATAACAGCTTTTTATACATCCGTCACCTCCCAAAAATTTGTTTTAAAAATAATTATTATCATAAATAGAAAAACTTAGGCACTTTGTCAAGCTTTTTTTGAAAAACAATTTTTAAAACCATATTTACTTAATTTTTTATAATGTAGAAGTTACAATATAAGGCAATATAAAATTGTAAAGGAATTTTTTAAAAAATTTATATAATTTTAACTCCCGGTTAATTTTTCCTTGACACTAAAGCGAACCGAATTAAATTAATAAGATAAGTAATTTAACGAAATACCAATAGACACGATTAAGGAGGAGAGATGAACAAAAAAGTTTTATGCGGTCTTGCCCTTTTAGTTCTTATTTCAAGTGGATGTAAGAAAAAATCTACTACCGGGAATGATGATTACACTTATCCAACTGTTACTTTAACGCATGCAGGTTTTGACTTTTCTGCAGGTATTTGCGATACAGCTGCTTGGCCCAATGGCAATGATGTTGATATAATAAGTTGGAGACCTGATAACCCTGATAGTAACCAACCTTATCCTTCGTGGAGTAATTATTTGTGGTGCAGAACGTCTGCTGATACGGTTACTTTCAAAAGCGAGACCAAAGATATGGGGGCAGTAGAACTATCTTCCATAACTAGTGCGGCGGTTACATGGGATACTATGCCAATACCCTTAATAGTTGGGCATTGTCTAGTTGTTCGTTGCAAAGATGGGTATGCGAAAATTCAAGTAACAACGGTAGGAGATAGTGCAAGTTGGGAAGCAGGGGTAAAATATTTTTATTCCTCGACGACTACATTTGCTCACTAATCTAAATTTTGTATAACAGTTGTACCAAATCGCTATCATAAAGGGTTACAATTAAATGTCGGCAAACTTTTTTAATCTCCCCAATATAATGAAAAAAAAAGAGGGAGATTTTTTTATAATTAGTGTTATACTGCTTATTGCATTTATACTCAGGTTCTATAAATTAGATTTTCATTCATACCGTGCCGATGAAGTAGAGAGAATACTTTTTGCTTTAAGACCTGTAGCAGAGATATTCAAAACAGATTTTCGTTCCCCTATTTATTGTTTTATATTACACTGGTGGATTAAAATTTTCTCAGATTCAGAGATTACGACTCGTTTGTTGTCTGTTTTATTGAATGTTTTTACGATTATTCCGTTATATGCTCTTGTGTATAGGTTGCGTGATAAGAAGACGGCTCAAATTTTAAGTATGTTCATAGCGGTCTCACCATATTATATTTTACATTCACGAGTTACGGAGAATTTTGCAATATCTTTGCTTTTTGTTTCGTTATCCGTTTTATTTTTTATAAAATTATTTGAAGATAAATTTAGTATTACAAATTCAATCAGTTATGCTCTTTCAACTATTTTTATGTTATATTCCGGACCAGCCGGGGTATTTATATTGTTGTTTGAGTGGGTATGGTTTTGCCAGAAGTGGCGATTTACAAGAATGAATTTAAGAGCATGGCTTATTATACAGAGTTGTATATTTTTAGTGTATGCTTATTGGTTATTTTTTGTTTTTCCCGGGTGGGCAGGATTTGACCAACTGCCCATAAAAGGAAGTTTTATAGGCAGGCTTGCATATACGATTTACAGTTTTACTATCGGACAGACTGTTTATCCCTGGAATTGGAGGCTTGTCATTCCCGTGATAGTTATATTTGCAGTTATTATTATGTTTGCAGTCAGAACGTTAAAAGGAAAATACAGGATATTGTCATTCCTTAGCCCTTTGTTTCTTGTTGGCTTGCTGCCCGTTTTCTCAAATCGTGGAGTACCGGAATATTGTATTGGGGCATCCATAGCTTATTATATACTTATTGCCGTAGGTATTTCTGCTTTAAGAAAACGTTCTCTTGCATTAGGTGTTATTATTCTTGTTTATTTGAACGGGTGCTCGCTTTTTAATTTGTATAAAGACAGGGAATATCTAAATCAAAGTTTTACTGATGACTGGCGTAAAATTACGTATTTTGTTAATAATGTTGTTACCTGTTATCCCGAGTACATAAAAAAAGATTCATTGAATTTGCTTTCGCCATCGGAGCGGGATGCTCCGTTTACTGTGGTGGTTTATAGACCGGGACCTTTTATGTGGTATTATAAAAAAATGAATAAAACATCTAACAGTAAATCTTTTAACTTATCACAAGCGGATTCTTCTAAAATGGTATTCTATGAAGTAGATTCCCATAATTATCCCGAAGTTCCGAGTTCGGTTATTGTTTTCAACCCATCTCATCCGAATTTGATTATAGAAAAAGCTATGAATACGAATATAATATTCGTAGAAAATATGGGAAGTGGTGTTTTTGCGTATGAGAAAAAGGGGTTAAATGTTTTTAATAAGTGGATTGATGCTAATTATACCCCGTTGTTTTCTGCGAATTTCTGGGAAGATAAAGGCTATAAAGAAAAGAGGAAGGTATTAAAAAGAGATTTGTCGGAATGCAGAATGAGAGTCTCTTTGTACACACCAAAAGTTTTTTCAGCCAAATAGAATAGATAATCTCCTTAATTTTTTAACAGAAAAAATATGAAAACAACAACGGATTTATTTTTAATAGGTATTACGCTTGCGTGGGGCCCCTGTTTTTGTTCCTGTACCCCTTTGGTTTTGACATATTTGGCGGGCACACAGGTGGTGAACGGAATTGAAGCTAAAAAAAGTTGGCTTAAAGGATTTATAAACGTAATGGTTTTTTGTCTTGCCAGAATTGGTATATATATTCTGATAATAGGCATTGCATTTTTAATCGGGCATAAGATAATAAGAAGTTGGTATGAGATTGGGTATGGGAAGTTTTTGTATTATATTGCGGGGTTCATTACTATAATATTTGGAATTGTTTTATTATTTGGTAAGAAGGGAAGTAATAATTTTTGTTCAAGGTTTTTATGTAACACCAAAAATAAAATTACCAATATATGGGGAGTAGCTTTGTTGGGAATAGCCGTTGGAGTCGCGCCGTGCATCCCTTTATTCGGAGTTGTTAATTATGTGGTATTTGAAGCAAAGAGTTTATCACAGGCGCTTCTTTATGCCGGGTGTTTTAGCGCGGGAATGTTGTTAAGTCCGTTAATACCGCTTGGGGTAATAGCAAGTGCAGTCCCTTCTTTTTTGAAAGGGAATAAAGTTCTTATTTTCTTTTCGTATTTATGCGGGATAATGCTTATTTATTTTGGGATAAAACTACTTTTTAGCGGGCAATCTTTTTAATCAAAACAAACGAGCAGTTATTATTTTAGATACAGATGGATTTCTTTGGCGGCAACCGAGCCGAAAACTCCGAATCCACCGTTTAACCCTGATGGATTATTTCCCGAAGAGGACATTCCAGGGGGTAAATACTTGAAGTAATTTTCATCATAAGCTTTAATTTTTATTCTATAATTCCCACTTTTTAAAGTATCAACCATAGCAAATCTGAGTTTTATTAAACTATCCGGTCCAGGTGAAACAGGAATCTGGGGTATAAAAATAGTATCTTCTTTATAAACAGTAAAAAAGTAGAAATCATTTAAGTTTGTTTTGACTACTACAGAGTCCCCGCGGGTAACCGTATCATTATTTGTCGGGTGTAATATTATAAAAGAGTCCGGGATAACGGTTGTCCCATATACGCTGTCAAATCCACTTGCTTTAACGCAAATATTAATGGTATCCATAGGATTTAAGATGATTGAATCGGCGGATACATATAGGCTATCTGATAAAGATAAAGTATCTATAAAATTCTTGCCGGATAAAATTACTATTGCATCTTCTATGCATATTTTGGATTGTTCGTTTAATTTATAAGTTCTATCAACTCTTACGCTTGTAATGGATTTTCCTTGTTTCAGTACCGAGAATACATTAAGTATATTAGTGTAGTTTTCAACTGTGCTATGTTCACATCCTGCCGTAAACAGAGCGAATACCAGTAATAATTTTTTCATAGTTTAGTTGTTAAAAATTAATTGTTATCCCGTAATTAGGTATTAATATAGGCAGTATAGATACTTCTTGTTTTTTTGGAGGGTCATAATATATTTTATTAGGCTCTTCGCCTTCTTCTGTAATCCAGTCATAAAAGAGCACATTTTTCTGCACGTATACATTTACGATTCCAAAATACATAGAACCTTTCCAGTGTATTAGAGGGAGCGTAATACTTCGTTCTGCTTCTATATCCAGTCTATGAGATGCAGGCAGTCTACACGCATCTCTTTGTCCTTTTACAAATGTCCAACCATAAGAACCATCATCATAATATTGTTTGTATCTTGCCAAATCATTTGCAAAAGGCGAACCTGTGCTTAGGTACCACTTAAGATTGAAATTATATTTTTTATAAGAAGTTCCGAGAACTATATTAAAATTGTGTCTTTTATCATAACTCGGGAAATAATAGGAGCTATCCGTGTTTCGTCTTGTAAATCCGAGAGTATAATTTAGCCATCCGTGTACAAAAGAGAAAGACTTTTTGTATTGGAGTTCAATGCCTGTTGCATATCCGTTTGCGACTTTTAAACTTTCCGGTGGAGAGGAGGAAAACCCGAAGTCTCCACCTCCTCCTTCTTCCGGAGGGATTAACAAAGAATTATATTTTTTGTAATATCCGTCTATAGAAAACTCCCCATCTTCTCCCATCCACTGAGCTAGTCCGAGTGTAAAATGCCATGCTTCCGGGGGGGAATGTTTTGCATCCAGAGGTTTCCACATATCATAAAGAGAGAAGAAAGATTCCTGTGAATTCAATGTATACATAAACTGGTGATAGCGTCCAATTTCAAGTTTCAGGGATGTATTTTTTCTCAGAAGATATTTAATCCCCATAGAAGGGTCAAATACGGTTCTATCTCCGGTTGAATAATATATTCCTCTTAATCCTGTACGGAATGTAAGGAGGGGGGATAGCTCCGTTTTTTGCTCTATGTAAGCGGATAACTTATTTGAATAAGTTGTCGGGCTTGAAAAATTATAAATTGAATCGAAAGTCAGCACCTGTTTGTCTGTAAATTCATTTTGCATTATGTCGAAACCGGTATTTATTGTATTTTTGGGGTTTAAGTAATAGGTTAAATCTCCTTTAATACTATAGTCGGTTATATCCTGGTGTATGGAAATTCCTATTGTAGAATCAATAAGAGTTGATGTATCTATTGGAATTTTCGTTTGAAGGACGCCAAATTCCGTAAAAAATTTACTTGAGACTCCGACGATTTCACCGTATAACTTTGGAGTGAATATTTTTCTCCATCTTCCTGATAACCCCTGGTTTCCCCAGTTCATATTTACGCTTCCGATATTTTCCGTTTTAGTTTCCCCGTTTTCTGTTACTTCCCAAGGGATGGCAAAATCTATTATATCCGAACCACCAAATGCCGTAAGGTTGAATCGGTTTTCCTGGGAAGGGTTAAAATTGAATTTTGCTACTCCATCCCAGAAATAATAAGGCAAACTTATATCATTATTAAAAAGCTTTGAATATCCCCATACTATAAGGTCAAGATAACTTCTTCTTCCGCTTACAAGAAACGAGCCTTTTGGGATAGGTCCCTCGACAAGAAGTTTTGAACTTATAAGTCCTACGCTGGCGCTTCCGGTATATTTTTTATTATTCCCTTCTTTTGTTTCTACTTCTATGATTGAAGAAAGTCTATCTCCATATCTTGCAGGGAAGCTTCCGGAAAACATTTTAACGTCGGATACTGCGTCCGGGTTAAAGGTAGAGAACAAACCGAATAAGTGAGTAGAAGCATTATAAATCGTTATTTTGTCAAGTAAGACAAGATTTTCGTCAGGGCTTCCGCCACGTATGTAAAGTTTATTTGAAAGGTCATTTAATGAAATAACGCCGGGCATTGTCTGGATTACTTTCATCAAGTCTCCCTCAAAAAATTTCGGAATTGTCTTTATATCGCGGATTGTGAATTCGGTTTTACTGCCTTCTATATTTTTTTCAAATCCCATTCGTTTAGCAGTAATGGTAACTTCTTTCATTTTTATGACATCAGGGGCAAGTTCAAAGTTGAGAGTAATGTTTTTTCCTTTTACTTCTATGTCTTTTTTAATGGTTTTGTAGCCCATATATAAAGCGACTATGGTATATTTCCCGGAAGGGACATTCTGTATAACGTAATATCCTTTTTCACTTGTGGAACCTCCTATTGTTGTTCCTTCCAGATAGACATTTGCATAAGCGAGTTTCTCGCCGTTAGAGGAGTCTTTTACAAAACCGTTTATATGAGCGGCTCCGAATGCCTTGATCGAAAAGAAAATCAAAAAGATAAAGGTGTGCTTTATATTTAATCTCATATAGGAGTTTATTAGAATTTATATTAAAACATAATATAGAATTTAATATTATTGTCAAGATAAGAAAGACTGCAACTTAAATCCATTAACAATGAAAAATTTGGTTATTATATAAATTATACTTGACAAGGGGATAAAATAGTATATTAAATTAAAGTGTATTGATTATAAACTTAGTAAGAGTATGTTGGGGTGGGATGGTTTTTGTTCATAGCCTTTCATTTCCAGAGCAGTAAAAAAGGAGAGAGATGGGAAAGAAATTGTATGTAGGGAATCTTCCCTACGAAGTGACAAATACTCAGTTACAAGAGTTATTTGCCAAGGCAGGAAAAGTTGAATCTGTAAACATAATTATGGATAACTTCTCCGGCAGAAGCAAGGGATTTTGTTTTATTGAAATGTCAAGCGACGAAGAAGTCGTAAAGGCATCGGAAATGTTTAATGGCTATGAACTTTCCGGTAGACAGATTGTAGTAAATGAAGCAAGACCGAAACCCGAATTTAAGAGCAGAGAAGGCGGCGGCGGTGGTGGTTATTCATCAGGCGGCGGCGGCGGATACGGCGGCGGCGGCGGATATAGCGGCGGCGGCGGCGGTGGTGGATTCGGCGGAAGAGGTGGCGGTAGAGGCGGAAGAGATGGTGGCAGAGGTGGAAGTAGAGGTGGCAGAGGCGGCGGAAGCAGAGACGGTGGCAGAGGTGGAAGATAATTATCTCCGAGCCTAATTAAATAGAAATTTACTAATGGGCAGATTGATGATAAATCAGTCTGCCCATTTTTATTTGTTGGGTAGAATTTTATAAATAAAAATTACAGAGATTGAGATATTGTAATTAATCGAATTTTATGTAAGTTTGCGCTTTTTTTAGTCTTTTCCCGGGTTTGCCTAAATCTTCTATACTTTTTATCTTTGCGCCTTCTTTCCGGGCTTGAAGAATCAAATCCGATGTAATCAAGCCAAAACCGGGAACACGGAGAAGTTCGTATTTATCAGCTTTATTAATGTTGATGGGGAAGAATTCGGGATGGCTTTTTGCCCAGACTTCTTTCGGGTCGGCAATGAGTGAGAGGTTCCCGGTCGGGTCAAAAGGAATCTCGTCTTCCCTGAAATTATATTTTCTTACCAAATAGTCAACTTGATACAAACGGTGTTCCCTTGTTAAAATCTCATCATTTGTTTTGGAAGACAATTCGCCGGGCAGGTCAGGTTTGCCGAGTCCTCGTTGGTATGCGCTGAAATAAACACGATTAAGGTTTAACTTTTTATATAACCCCCAGGAATATTTTACGATTTCTTTATCGGTTTCATCGGATGCACCGACAATAAATTGTGTTGTCTGCGAGACTCTGCTGTAACGTGAGCCTTTTTCGGTTAACTTGCTAATCAACTGCATCGGGTGGATAATATCTTTTATGTAGTTTTTCTTTGTGCTTAAATTTGCAAAATGCTGTTCGCCTGCCGTTTCTATATTAACGGAAACGGCATTTGCAAGCGCAACGGAATGTTTTATCGCTTCATCGGATGCGCCCGGGATAACTTTCAAGTGTATATATCCTCTGAATCCTTGTTTTCTTAATATGGAAGCAGTTTCATTAATTCTGAGCATTGTATTATCGGGAGTGCCTATTACGCCGCTGCTCAGAAATAATCCCATAACTCTTCCCGCATTATAATATTCAAGAAATATTTTTGCGAGTTCTTCAGGAGGTATTGCGCATCTTCGTTGGTCTTGTTCTTCACGAAGGGGGCAATATTTACAGTCATTAGCGCATACATTAGACATCAGTGTTTTGAAAAGTAACACTTCCCGCCTGTCGGGAAGAACTACCGGATACACCCATTTGTCGTCTTTTGAGCGGTGTCTGCGGTCAGCATCTTTCATACTGCAAGCGCAGGCAAGATCGTATTGCGAGTCCTGCGAAAGGATTTGAAGTTTTTCCCGGGTATCGGGAGTTTTATTTATAAAGGCCATTTTAGTAAATTATAGTAACTAATTGTAATTTATTGTAATTAAGTAGTAATTCATAGTAACTGATAAACTAAAACATAATTTTTTGCCACGCCTGCCTGCCGACAGGTAGGGATTTTCACGGATGGACACGGATTATAATACCCTTCTCTATCAGATAATCTCTCTGAGTTCATTTTTTGTATAACTTTTTACTTTTTCTGTTTTTCAACCAGAATTATTTTTTTCAGGATATAATCAAATGCTACTTTCTTTTTCTATATTTTATCATAGTTGAAGCGAGGGCTTCAACCTATCCGCCGGAAAACTAACGTCCCTGCTTGCGGCAGAGCAGGGACGAGTTTATTGTAATATTACTTTAAAGATTGCTAGTTTTATTCATCCGTTACATTCGGTAGGGATGTTATTACTTTTCCTTGAATGCGGAAATCCCTGTTTAAGACAATGGGTTTATGTTTTTTGTTTTTAGATTTAGGTTTCAATACGATTGCGTTTTGAGAAGAATGGAATTCTTTTATAGTTGCTTCTTTATCAATCAAGGCAACGACAATATCTCCGTTTTCTGCCGTAGTTTGCTGACGGACGAGCACTAAATCGCCATTATTAATGTCTTTCTCGTTCATAGAATCGCCTTCGACTTTCAGTAAGAAGTATCTATGTGGCGGGCGCGCCAGTTTTACGGATACGGACACCATCGTCTCAATATTTTCTTCGGCAAGCATTGGCGTTCCTGCAGCTACCGTTCCGATGAGCGGAACATCAACCGTTTGCGCGTTATCCTTATCATCGGGAATGTTTTTCAGAAACCGAAGTTTGCCATCCGGTTTGCGTTGCAAAATCTTTTTTTCTATCAGACTGTCAATAATTAATGAGATAGAACGAGGGGATTGATATCCCATAGATGCCATAAGTTCACGCATAGACGGGGACTCTCCTCTCTGCATCATTGAATTGTAAATATGGCGTATTGCTTCCAGTTCCTTTATAGAGAACGGTATTTTTTTCATTATACGGCGTTATACACTTTGAATAAAACTTGTCAAGTTTTATTTGGATATTGATTTGCCATGAAAGTGCAAAGGCGCAAAAACAGTGAACGGAGAACGGCTCCAGGGGGAAAAGGTGTTCGCAAATGGGCACGAATTAACACGAAAACGAATGGTACAAAAGAATAGGGTGTATACGCTAACGCAGAAAAAAGGATTTTTGTTGACAAGGGAAGCTATTTTGGGGTAGGGTTAACACAATGAAAATGATTTTTTGTTTAATTTTTTTTCTATTTTCGGTAAGCTTGCTGCAGGCGGGCGTATATAGTTATAATGATTCTCTGGGTGTTTTTGTTACGGAGGGGACGGTTGTTTCTGCTACAAAGTTGGAATCTCCAATAGAGGATATAGGAAAATGTATGACTATCATTACACGTGAGGACATAGAGAGAAGTGGTGATATCGCGGTGCTTGAGGCTTTGAGAAATTTTCCGAGTCTTCACGTTATTCGAAAGGGGACTTTTGGCGGATATACGGAAGTGCATTCAAGGGGAGGAAAATCCGGATTTATTTTGGTATTGATTGATGGAATAAAAGTAAATGACCCGACATCTTCCGATAGAAGTTTTGATTGGGGAACTCTTTCTACTTCTGCCGTAGAAAGGATAGAGATAATTCGTGGTTCTCAATGCGCTTTGTATGGAAGCGATGCGATTAACGGGGTAATCAATATTATTACGAGAAAGGGGGAAGGCGGGATAAAAGCCGGCGGCAAATTGTGGGCTTTCCCTTATAATACTTTTAGCGAACAAGCTGGAATTAGCGGCGGAACTAAGGGATTTGATTATTCGGTTTCGCTGCTTAACGTTAACTCTCGAGGCGTATCTAAAGCATTAACGCCCGATAGCCAACCGGCAATTGAAAAAGACGGTTATGCAAATAGAGAAGCGTATACGAAAATAACTACTTATCCATTTCGCAACTTGTCAGTTGGTATGACAGGCGGTTACAGGGATTCAAAAGTAGACGTAGATGCAGGACCATTCAAAGATGACTCTAATGCCATAACCTATTTCACTTCCCGGTACGGGAAATTATTTATAAATCACAAAGTTGCAAGTTTATGGAATTATAAGTTAACGGTGGCGGTAAATAACGTAGACAAGAAAGACGAGAACGTTTTTGATATGGGGGATACGACAAAGAAAGATGGTTCTTATGAAGGTGATTATACTACAGGGGAATTTCAAAACAATTTTACCGTTAATAAAAATCTTAATATAGTAGCCGGATTTGAGTATGGGCAGGAGTCAATGGAGTCCTGTAATTGTCGGAGGAGTGCTCCGCAAGATACGGTTACTATGCCTCACAGTTATTTATTTAATCGCAGTTCGTATATAGAGTTTATGCCAAATTATAAAAATTTCTTTTTTACTCTTAGCGGCAGGATTGACAATTATGAAGACTTTGGGAGTTACAAGACATGGCAGGCGTCTATGTCTTTCTTCGTTAATTCTACAAAGTTTAAATCTAACTATGGAATTGGGTTTAAGATGCCTTCTGTTTACCAGCTATTTAGCCCAAAGTATGGAAATGCCAACCTTATTCCTGAAGTTAACCGCAGTTTTGACGTAGGGGGAGAACACAGATTTAAGGATGGAGTGATAGAAATAATTTATTATAATCTGCGGGTAAAGAATTCCATAGACCTTCTGGATAAGTACAAAAATAGAGAGAAAAGTTTAATATGGTGTACTGAGGGAATGGAATTTTACTTTTTACTGTATGTATTAAAGGATTTGAGCACAGATTTATCATTTACGGGGCTGGATAAGATTAATGCACCTGAAGATTATTTACTTCTTCCTTCTCTTGATTATAAATGGAGTATAAATTATAAATGGCTGAACGTAAAGTTTTGTTGCATAGGCAAGCGTCAGGACAAGGATTATTTAAGTGGCTTGTCCCAGCTTGTAGATGTAAGGTCGTGTAGCAGAATAAACATAACAGATTCTTTTAAGTTTAAGAAAATAACGATTCAATTAAAGGTCGAAAATCTAATAGATGATACGTCTATGGAAGCGGCAGGATATACTGAACTTGGTAGAGGGTTTTGTGTAGGAATTTCGTATTAGGGTTTAGAAAAAAGTTGTTAATTTTAGATGGGTGGGTAACCGGATTTGAACCGGCAACATCTTGCTCCACAGGCAAGCGCTCTAACCGAGTTGAGCTATACCCACCACATATTAAATCAAAAAGTAAATATCAAAATGCAAAAACACAGCAACTAAAGTTAAATACAAATTCCACAATCTATTCCCGACCCTTGAGTCATCTAGGGGTAGGCATCCAGCTTCGCTGGATAAGAATCCCTAATCCGCCTAAAGCGAAAAGGGTTTCTTACAAAATCAAAAGCGGGAGACGAGACTCGAACTCGCGACCCTAACCTTGGCAAGGTTATGCTCTACCAACTGAGCTACTCCCGCATATTTATATCAAATATTAAGAATTAAATATCAAATATAAAAAAAAGCAACAAAAAAATTAAAAATTTTGGGGATTCTTCATAAATTGTGGAAAATATTTTATCCGGGAGTAACTGAATTATACTTTTCCGCAACAATTTTTATATTTCTTACCTGAACCACAAGGACAAGGGTCATTCCTGCCTACTCTATCGTCATTTCTTTTGAAAGTAGCTACAGTTGGTTGTTCTTGTGGGGCTTCATAATGTCTGCCCAGCATACCGGGAAAACCTCCGCCCATATTTCTAGGGCGTTCGACTATTGCAGGAGTCGGCGCTTGAGCATTGGCTGCGTTCATAGTAGCAACTTCTTCTTTAACGGCTTTTGCCTGCAATTGGGCATTTTCATCGGCCTTTTGTTCTGCTTCCGTTCTTAATCTAAGAGCGAACAGGTTTCTGACTGTTTCTTTATTTACATTGGAAAGAAATTCGTCAAAGTACTGGAAAGCTTCTCTTTTATATTCAATCAGGGGGTCTCTTTGTGCATATCCCCGCAATCCGATACCTTCTTTAAGAGCGTCCAGTTCGTACAAATGATCTCTCCAGTTTTTATCTATGACGTGCAACATAACCTGTTTTTCAAGGTCACGCATAGTATCTGCTCCAATTTGTTGTTCTCTCATAGCATATAAGTTTAATATTGCATCCGTTAATTTTTCTTTTAATTCTTTTTTATCAATTTGTAATTTTTCTTCTTCAGAAATTCTGAAATCAAACATAAAAGTGGTTCGAAGTTCTCTTGTAAATCCTTCCCAATCCCACTTTTCAGGATTATCGCCTTCTATACAAGTATCTATTATTGTATTTATGGCTTCATCGATTCGTTCTTTTGCTTTCTCGGAAAGGTCTTTGCCTTCCAGTATTTCATCTCTAAGTCCGTATGTAGCGTCTCTCTGGTAGTTCAGGACGTTATCGTATTCAAGCGCATGTTTTCTAATGTCGAAGTTCCACATTTCGACTCTTTTTTGGGCGCCTTCAATTGCGCGGGTAATGAGTTTATGTTCAATGGGTTCGTTTTCTTTGGGTCCCCATCTATCCATAGCGCCGGCAATTCTGTCAGAACCGAACAACCGCATTAAATTATCTTCCAGGGAAAGGTAGAATTTTGAACTTCCCGGGTCGCCCTGTCTTGCGCATCTTCCTTTAAGCTGGCGGTCAATTCTGCGGGCTTCATGTCTTTCGCTTCCTATTATGTGCAATCCGCAGGGAAGCGCTTCCGCACATTTTTCTTTTTTTGTCCCTGTGGGGCACTTAGAACAATCATCCGAACAGCCGATACAGCATCTCTGGCAATGTATAACGTCGTCGGTTAATTTGATGTCCGTTCCTCTACCTGCCATATTTGTGGCAATGGTAACTCTACCCTTTTGTCCCGCGAGGGATACCACTTCAGCTTCTCGCTGGTGTTGTTTCGCATTTAATACCTGGTGAGCTATCCCTTTACGGTTAAGCATACGGGATAAGGTTTCCGAGACATCAACGGAAGTAGTCCCGAGCAGGACCGGTCTGCCTAACTTGTGCATTTCTTCTACTTCTTTTATAATCGCGTCATATTTTTCGCGTCTTGTTTTATATATGGCATCCTGGTATTCAATTCTTCTGATCGGCCTGTTAGTTGGAATATTGATAACTTCCAGTTTATAAATATCAAAAAATTCTTTAGCTTCCGTCATAGCAGTTCCCGTCATACCTGCCAATTTTTCATACATTTTGAAATAATTTTGCAGAGTAATTGTAGCGAATGTTTGAGTT
Source organism: bacterium (assembly GCA_028716385.1). GTDB lineage: Bacteria > Hydrothermota > UBA3073 > JACQXS01 > JAQTXJ01 > JAQTXJ01. The sequence continues at coordinate 148,755 of JAQUPX010000005.1, forward strand.
TCGGATTCAACTCGCACTCCTTCTTTGGCTTCAAGCGCCTGGTGCAAACCATCCGAGTATCTTCTGCCCGGCATAAGTCTGCCGGTAAATTCATCAACGATTATGACTTTATTTTCCTGTGTAACGTAATCTACGTCTTTTTCAAACAGGGAATATGCTTTTAATAATTGGTTTATAGCGTGCAAACTTTCTGATTTCTCGGCATAACTTCTTTCCATTGCCTGTTTAGCAACAAATTTTTCTCTTGGTGACAATCCCTGATTTTTATCTATGGCAGGCAGCTCGTAGAACAAATCCGGCAATGTAAAGAAATCAGGATTTCCCGGGGAAATAGTTTCCCTGCCTTTTTCCGTTATATTTACGGCATTTCCTTTTTCATCTATGGTATAAAAAAGTTGTTCTTCTAATTTATGAAGTTCGGTTTCTTCTTTTTTGATGCTTGTTTTCTGGGCAAGTTCCGACCCGATTAATTTCTTTTCCGTAACTTCAAGTAGTTTTAATACCTTGCCTTCTTTTTTAAGTTTCATTAACCTATTATTTTTAGGCGAGCCTTTTTGAACGATGAATAATTTTTTTCCTGCTTCTTCGTCCTTATCTTCGCTTAATAGTTTTTCGGCTTCAGCCACCAATTGGTTACAAAATAGAGTTTGTTTATGAACCATACGTTCAACCGTAGGTTTCAGTCTTGCATATTCACGATTTATGACATGTTCAACTGCGCCGGAGATTATAAGTGGTGTTCTTGCTTCATCAATAAGAACGGAGTCAACTTCATCTACGATGGCATAATTGTGCCCGCGCTGAACCTTCTTGTCGAAGCTCCAGACCATATTGTCTCTAAGGTAATCAAAGCCGAATTCATTGTTAGTGCCATAAGTAATATCGCAGTCATAATGTGGTTTCCGTTCGGCTTCTGTCATTCCATTCTGTATGCACCCTACCGAAACGCCAAGGAAATTAAATACTCCACCCATCCACTGGCTGTCTCTATTTGCAAGATAATCATTTACGGTTACAAGGTGACATCCGTTACCCGTAAGCGAGTTAAGATACAACGGCATAGTGGCGACGAGAGTTTTTCCTTCACCTGTGGCCATTTCGGAAATTTTCCCCTGGTGTAAAACTATTGCGCCGATAAGCTGGACGTCAAAGGGAACCATATTCCATTCCCATTCCCTGTCCGTAACCATCCATCTTCTGCCAACAAGCCTTCTGCAAGCGTCTTTTACGACAGCATAAGCTTCCGGGAGCAAATCATCTACTGTTTCACCGGCCTTAATTCGTTCTCTAAATTCGATAGTTTTATGTTGAAGTTCTTCGTCTGTTAAGGTGTGCAGGGTATTAAAGACTTTATTAATTTCTTCTACGGTAGGTAATATTTTTCTGACAACTCTTTCGTTGTGGGACCCGAGTATGCCGGCTATGGAGGTTAGAAAATTAGCCATATCTTATTCTTTGTTTAACTCCTCTGACAGGTCTTTTGTTATGTTGGGGAACTCCTCAATGGCTTTTTTATCCACCCATATTCTTATTTCGCCTGCTTTGTTTGCGCTGAATGCCCATACATTCATATTTCTGTTATTAAAAATATTGAATATTGTAGCGGCTACTCCTTTTTTCTGGGCGAGGTTGCCTCCGTATAACACTATGGTAACCAATTCCTCAACATAAACATTAGGATAAAGTAACCCTTGCATCTGGATTTCTTTTGCAAGTCTTCCAAGGAAATAAGTGGCTTCCGCCAAATCCGTTTCTTCAACCTCTACTAAAATATCTACTTTATCTTTCCCTGGAACACTGAATACGTTTAATGATTCTATGTTTATGTTATGTTCCGACAGTGTGGTGCAAATTTTAACTCCGACACCGGGCTTGTTCAAAACCGAAGATAACAAAATAAAAGGAGACGCTTTGTCTATTTTTACTTCTATCTTAGAATTGGACATAACAGACAGTATTAAAAATTTAAAAACGGGATTTGTCAAGAGTTTTGTTGCTTAACACCGCTTATGGTTTTTTCGGTTTGAAATGTTATAAATAATCGGTTAGTTTTTTATTTAAATTGCCCTGCCCTTTAGGGCGGGGGAAATCAAACAAAAGAAATAAAGGGCTTTAGCCCACAATGATATTTTTTTAACTCTAACCTATCTGTCCTATGTATCCGGAGTTTATCCCGCTTTGGCGGGGTGGCAAAAAATTCTTTCTGTTTTTCTGTAATCCTGCCTGCCCAGAGTTTACCCCGCTATGGCGGGGCAGGAGGGTAAATCCTGTCTGCCGATCTTTTGGTAGGTGGAGTCTTGTGGTTTCAATTTTTATTCTTTTTTCTGTTTTTTGTTGTCTCTTGCAATCTCTTAAAGTCCCTGTTGAGAAAGGAATCTGTAATCTGTTTCTGTTTATCCTGTCCGATTGTTCCCTTTTTTGCTTTTGTCTTTTTTTTAAGGGTATTATCTTGATAATCTGCGTTTATCTGCGTCCAAAAATCTCAGAAGTATAAGTTTTAGAATAACGGTATCAAATAAGTCCTTACCAGGAATATAATAGTCCCTGCGACAAGCGGAACTATCAGGTTATCATCTACCGTTTGTTCGTTCATTCTGAATTCTACGACTTCAGCCGTCATTGCGCCTACACTTGCGAGCAGCGCTTCAAGAGGAGAAACAAAAAACATTGCGCCGATAAAAGCAAAAAGTGTTCCCACGAGTGTCCCTTCTATTAGTTTTACCTTGCTAAACGGGTGTTTGAATTTTCCAATACGTATACCTGCAATATGGGATATGGAATCTCCGAGCGCAAGTATCATTATTGATGCATAAGCTATATCTGCGGGAAAAAGCATTAACACGAGCAATGTACCGGCAAAAAAGTAAATCACTCCTCTACCGGGAAATCTCTTCAACTCTTCTTTTCTTTCAAATTTCAAAAGGAACCAGTATATTACCGGGATTTTAACTTTTTTAGCTACTATGGAAAGTATAATTCCGAAAATTAGGATAATGAATATTCTTGCGGGGTTAAGTATGCCGTACTTTGTAAGGAATAAAATTAAAATACCTGCGGATATGTGAAGTAACTGCCTTCTCATTTCCGAAGTTTTAAGCATTATTGGACAATATATCATAATAGTGGAAAGTCAAGAACTACAAATTTAGGAGTTTTCCATCTCCCTGTCCGCCAGTCTTCTTGGTGGAAGGCGAATTTGTGGGAAAGGTCTCCTGACCTTGATGTATTCTGTATCTATTTTTAGGACCTTGATTCCTGCCTGCCGTTAGGCATGGATCTTCTGATGTGCTGTCTGGTTTTTAATCGTGTAACTACAAAATTGGATTGATAAAGATAGCGAGAAACAAGTTTGGCAATTTCAACGGCTAACTTTTTTCACTTGTTTTAACTTATCGTTTACAAAGTATAAACGGTACAAAGAAGGTTTTTTTATTTGAGGCGTTCCTATATCGGATTCTTTTTTTAATTTGTATACCAGTGTTGTAATTTTCTGTTTCCGCTCATTTGTGTACCACGATATAACATTATTGGGTTTCCCTATTATACTGCTAACTTCTTTTTTTGACATCCCCATAGAAAGATACTTGAGTTCTTCCTGTGTATGGACTCTTGCAGCACATCCCGAAACTAAAATCAAAACTCCAAGAAATAAAATTTTCATAATCTTTCCCGAAGTTCTAATCATCTAAAACTACAATATATTGCAATAACGAAAAGTCAAGAACTACAAATATTCCATCGTTCGTCATTCCCGCGAAAGCGGGAATCCATCTTATTCAGTTTTTCTGGCGCCGGGAATCGCGCAACTACAAATTTGGATTGACAAAGGTAGATTTCAGGGACATAAGAATTGCTGTCTCGATAAATTCTCTTTTATGTTACAACAGAATGTCAATATTTTTTCAAAATCGATGGATAGGCTTAACTCGCTTTTGTCTGTCCAAAGCCGTGAAGTAATAAAACTATAATCTACCCCTATCTCTTAAGCTCGTAGGCTTCTCCTATTATAGTGTAGTCTCCTATTTTAATAGGATGTTCAATTTTTGTATAATCTTTCCCTTGAATAGGAAGGAAACCTCTACTTTCCATCCAATTTACAATGGTCTCTAAATTTACTTTCTCTTTTAACTTTTTTAGAAGTAATGAAAGCTCTATAACTGGAACTTCTGGTGTCCAGTTTTTATCTGTACCTACGAAACCTCGCATTACTACACAGGCGTGAACGGATAAGTTTTGTGGAATTTTCTTGTCAGGGAAACACTGTTCCCACAATTTATCAGGATTGGTACGTCCAAAACCTAATAACTTTTTGGCTTGCTGTATCCCTTTTTGTTCTGCTTCAGCCCGCTCTATAATTTCCGAAGTATCAGATGGTTGTATTACCCATTTTAACTCCCCTATAATTAGTATTGATGAAGATGGAGCAGCAATTGCCCAATCTATATCTGGCAAGTCTTTGCAAGGGGAACTTTTATGATAAGCTAAATAAAAATCAGTAGAAGAAAGTTCTTCTTTTATTTCATCAATAAGAGCACTTTCCAAAATGTTAGTAGTATTATCATATTCATTTTTAAAATTACGAGCTAACAATGCAATAAGATTCCGCTCATGGTTGCATCCCATTATAAATTGAGGTGTAATAGCAAGAAAGTTTTTAGAAATTTCAATAAGTGGTTGAAGCGCTGGATCTGGTTTTTTAAGAGATGTATCATATTGCATAAGAGTAAGAATATCTATTATCTCTTGCCTTGTGATGTCACATCCCGCAGATATTTTATCTGTCAATTCTTCACGGGTTATTAACAAGACTTTACTACGACTGGCTAAAGTCCCAACTTTACGGTAAGCATAGAGATGACAAATGGAATGGATTTCACATAAAGTATTCAATACGCGCCATACACTTCGAAAAGCACTAATTGAAATATTTCGAAATTTCCAATTACTGGGGAAAAAAAATATTCCTTCAAGAATATTACTAAGATTTTGCACTGCATTGTAAAACATATCATTATCTATTTTATAGGTAATAGCATTATCCCCTATAGGTTTTATTGAATCAATAATTTTTTCTAAATCATTGGATTGCATTACATATCTTGAAGAATTTGGGAAAGAATTTGAAAAAGACTTGTTATCACGTACCCTACCGATAATGTTATCTAACACATCGTAACTAAGTTCTGCTGAAGTTCTTATGAATTTTACCGTGTGAGCATCCATAATTTCAGCATTTACCCACTCTCTACTATACATTATATAAGCAGATTCTACGAACATATAATCAAGTCCTACATCAAAAAGCTCATTTGCTTCTGAATACCTTCGGTTATTAATATATGTTGGTCGTTGAAACATATCTTTCTTTGGGGAAGCATTATATATCCATGATAGACAATATTTCAAAGCGTATTTACCGGAATGGGTAGAAATAGGGAGAGTAGATATATCTTGAGTGGCCAGAGCTTGAATATATTCCTCGTGAACAGTTAGTAAATACCAAATACTATAAGGCAATGGATTTTTTATAAAAGGTCTGCGTTGAATCCAATCCTCAATTTGTTTTTCTATTTCTCGAACTATATCCATTTTTGTTTTTAAAAAATTTTATTAATATTATAGTTTTTGTCAATATAGAAAGGATTTAATTTTTATAATCAATTATTTAAGATCTTCTCTCTCCACATGTATCCCTAGAAAAATTGGGGTAGCGACTACTTATTTTCTTTTAAATCTATAACTTTCCTTTTTTTTATCTTTTTCTGCGGCAATCTTGATAATCTGCGTCCAAAATTTCTGTTTAGTGTAATTTCGTGTTTTTGTGCTTTTGTGGCAAGTATTTGGTTTTTGAACCTGCCAAACTTTTTCCTTGCTAATCTCTCCAATCGCTATATGTTTTCCACTAACTTATGCAGGAACCCAATTATACACTCAATATCTCCCGCGAACTCGGCTTAAAAGACCAGCAAGTCGGCAACGTCTTATCCCTTATTGACGACGGTTGCACCGTGCACTTTATCGCCCGCTACAGAAAAGAAAGAACAGGCAACCTTAATGAAAATGTAATAAGAGAAATCATTGAACTCAAAACCAAATTAGAAAATATTTATAAAACAAAAGTAACCGCATTAACCGCTATTGCCGAACAAGGAAAACTAACCGAGGAATTACAAAATAAAATCGAGAATGCCCAAACTTTAGTTGAAGTAGAAGACTTATACGCCCCTTACAAGAGAAAGAAAAAAACTAAAGCCGATATTGCCAGGGAAAAAGGATTTGATGCCGTTGCCCAACAAATCAAAGACCAGCAGACCATTAATATCCCGCAAGAACTGCTGGCAATGTTCCCCGAAGAGGAAATCATAACCGGCTCAAAAGATATCGTAAGTCAGGACATTGCAGATAATCCGGTATTAAAAGATTTTGTCCGACAGTATTATGTGAAATACGGCAAAATCGTTTCTAAGGCTGTAAACCCCGATAAACTTGACGAAAAACAAAAAGAAGAAGCTTATAAATTTAAGATTTACCTGAGTTTTGGTGGAAATGTTCCCGCCCTGAAAAGCTACCAGACGCTTGCCTTGAATAGGGGAGACAACCTTGGAATTCTAAACGTGGGTATGGATAAAGACGATAATTTTTTCGAAACGTTTCGTAAAAAGATAATCGTTAAACCCGATAACACGGTGCCTCTTGAGGAATGCGTTAAAGACGGATACGGCAAAGTTTTTGCGTCTATCGAACGGGAAGTTCGAAACATCCTGACCGAAAAAGCAAACATTGATGCGATTAAAATTTTTCAGGCTAACCTGAAAGAACTGTTGATGCTAAAACCTCACTACGGAGAATCCATTCTGGCTATTGACCCGGGTTACAGAACAGGCTGCAAAATATGTATTCTTGATAAAAATTCTGCTCCCGTTTATTTTTCAAAAATCTTTTTAGACAAGAAAGAAGAAACTCTCCAAACCCTGAAAACCTTGTTCTCAAAAAATAAAATAGACGTTATTACGATTGGCAATGGCACTGCTTCGGGAGAAATATTCGACCTGATTAAAAACAATTTCGACTGCGCAACCGTGTTGGTAAATGAATCCGGCGCTTCCGTTTATTCCACTTCCGAAGCCGGTCAGGAAGAATTCCCTGCTCTTGATGCAACGGACAGGGGAACTATTTCAATCGGAAGGCGTTATGTAGACAGTCTTTCCGAATTCGTAAAAATCCCGGTTATCAGCGTAGGCGTTGGAATGTACCAGCACGATATGAACCAGAAAGAGCTTGAGCGAAAGTTAAGCGATACTGTAGAAGATGTCGTAAACCTTGTCGGAATCAATGTGAACAGCGCTTCAACTTATTTGCTTTCGTATGTTTCGGGACTTAGCAAAAAAGATGCGAAAAAGATTTTCGAGAATAAACCTTATAAGTCGAGAGAGCAGTTAAAAAAACTTTTAGGCAAAAAAGCGTATGAACAGGGAGTCGGATTTTTAAGAGTCCCTGGAAGCGAAAACGTTTTTGACAGGACGGCGATTCATCCCGAACAGTATAAAGTCGCAAGTTTTATTATTGAAAAAATGGAAGAGGGTAATTTGTTTTCAACATATAGAAACGATATGGATAAGCTATATCCGGGCATTACGAACGAAGTCGTTCTTGATATTATAAGTAACTACAAAAATGCAGGCAAGGAATTAAGGCAATATGAAGGCAGTTTGAAACTGCGGGCGAGCATTAAAATAGAAGACTTAACAATCGGGGATATGGTTGAAGGCATTGTGCGGAATGTAACGCAGTTCGGAGCTTTTGTGGACATAGGATTAAAGAACAATGCGCTTATTCACATATCTCAACTTGCGGACAGGTTTATCAAAAATCCGCTGGAAGTAGTTTCGATCGGGGAAGAGTTGAAAGCCAAAGTCCTTGATATTGATATTAAAAACGGAAGAATCAGCCTGAGTCTAAAACACTAATTTCTACCCCACTTGTTAAATGTCATTCTGATCTCGATTCCTGACTGCCGTCAGGCAAGTTATCGGGAGAAGAATCTCTCTGTTTTCTGTTTTTATCTCTTAAAGTCTCTTCAAGTCCCTGTTTAAATTCTTTCTGTTATATCTTTTCTGTTTTTATCCGTGTTAATCTGCGTCCTAATTGTATCTGTATTTTTTTGTTAATCTGTTCATTCCAAAATCCGTAATCTAAACTCCCTGCCTACCGGCAGGCAGGCAAAATCCCAACTCCGCTTTTTCCCTTGACAAAAAATTTCAATACAAATAAACTAACGCTATAACTACGGGAACAGGAGGGAGAATGAAAAAGGTTACAATTTTCTTTTTGCTGGTTTTTGCGACAACAAAAACCTATGCGCAGGATTATCAAATCAGTTTTGCAGGAACAGGCTCAAGCACAACCGTTGATTCCGTAAAAGTAGAAAACCTGACACAATGTACTGATACAACCCTTATCGGGAGCGACATATTGTATCTCACACCAACAGGAATAGCCGAATCTGATTTAAATATAGTTAAAGGAAATAGTCTGCATATCTATCCGAATCCGATGACAGGTAATTGTTCCGTGGATTTTGAAGTCCGCCTCAGGCGGAGCAAAACAACTCTTAACCTATATGACATAACAGGAAAAAGGATTTTGCAAACACAGGACTTATTATCAAAAGGACAGCATACATACAGCTTGAGTGGACTTAGCAGCGGCATATATCTTTTGAAAATAAAGTCGGAGTGCGAAGCCTATTCCTATATGGCAAAAATAGTAAGCAATAATTTATCCCGCCTGAGGCGGACCGAAATAAAATATATTGGAATAACTCCAAGCGTAGACAAACAAAACACAGCTTCAAATACAACAAAGACGGAAAGTGCAAAAAGCGATAAATCATTAATAAATATGCAATATACCACAGGCGACAGGTTGAAGATAACCGGGAAATCAGGTATTTACTGCACTATCTTTATGCTTGTTCCAACCCAAAGCCAAACTGTAACATTTAATTTTATTGACTGCACGGATGCCGACAGTAATCATTATGCAGTAGTACAAATAGGCACGCAGGTATGGATGGCAGAAAACCTAGAAACCACTAAATACCGCGATGCTTCAAGCATACCTAATGTCATTGACAACACTCAGTGGAGTAATTTAACAACCGGAGCATATTGCCATTATAATAACGATACAAATGAGGGCAATATTTTTGGGCATTTGTATAATTGGTATGTGGTAGCCGACAGTCATAATATGTGTCCTGTCGGCTGGCATGTGCCTGCTGATAGCGAATGGACAATCCTTACTGACTGTTTGGGTGGAGAGGTTGTAGCAGGCGGGAAACTGAAAGAAAATTGCACAACGTTTTGGCAAAGTCCAAACACTGGAGCAACCAACGAGAGTGGTTTTTCGGCGCTACCGGGTGGTTATTGCTGCGACAGCAATGGCTCATTCCTTGATAGGGGGCACTACGGTTACTGGTGGGCATCTACGGAGTACTGTGGGGCATACGCGAGCCGTGTCCTGTACTACAATTACGCTGATGCGTACCGTTACGGTAACTACGAGAGGTGTGGCTTTAGTATCCGCTGCGTCAAGGATTGATTGAATTCTCTTTCTGTTTTTTCTTTAATCCGTGTAAATCCCTGCCTGCCGGCAGGCAGGCGTGTCTGTCTCCGTGGCTAATATCTGTATTTTGTTTTTCTGTTTTTGCCTTTTTTGTTTAATGGTATAATCTTGATAATCTGCGTTTATCTGCGTCCAAGAATTCTTCTCCGTCCTCTTTCACAAGATAATATCTTTCAGTTCTCTTTTCGGAACGTGATGAACGTTCTGTGCGTCACGCCAGTATTTTATGTCTTTTCCCGGTTCTAACTTGTCTATAACAACCGTTTCTTTAGGCTTTCCAATGGCAAGTGCGAGCAGTATCTCGTATTGAGCGGGAATATTCAATGCTTTTCTTAATTCTTCTTTTTTTATTGAGGCTAACATACATCCGCCAAGTCCTTTGTCTACAGCTCCGAGAAGTATAGTTTGTGCGGTTATTCCATAATCGCATCCGAATGTTTTGGCTATTTCAGTATCCCCGAGTATAATTATGTATGCCGTCGGTCTTTCCCCTTTAACCGGTCCGTCCCATTCTTTAAGGTAACCTGCCCACGCAAGGTTCTGGAAAATCAAAGCATTTTTTTCGGGTTCACAGGAAAGAATATATTTTAGCGGTTGTAAATTGGCGCCGGATGGAGTTAATCTTGCGAGGTCAACTAACTCTTTAAGTGTTTCAAGTGTTACGGTTTGGTCTTCGTAAAATCTCCGGTAGCTTCTGTTTTTTAATACGGTGTCCTTAAACATCTTTCCCCCTTGGTTTTTTACAATTCTATTATTGGGTTTATCATTCTTACCTTGTTTTTACTATCTTTCTTGATATACTAAAATCGTTCGCTGATAAATGCGCGAAATATATGCCCGCTTTTGTTGTTTTTCCGGTATTGTCTTTTCCATCCCAAGTGAGACTGGTCATTTGGTTATTAGGTGATTGAGTTATTGGAAAGGATTTTACTAATTTCCCGCTTATATCGTAAATCGTTAATAGTGCCTGAGAGGTATTCGTAGAGGGGATGAAATAATTGATAATTGTTGAGTTAGAGAATGGGTTTTGTCCTATTTTTAATTCCAAATTTCGCAGTCCAAAATTCGAATTCGTCTGTTCTTCTACGCCAAAATTCGTGATTTGTTCTTTAGCGCTCTGGTATACCTCTTTAGTTGATGGCATTTGAACGAAAACAACAATTTCACAATTTCCCTTAACCCAGCTTGCATCCATTGTGAAACTTCTGGACTTTGTAATGGAATCCCCAACGGGAACGGTAACTAATTCGCCTGCTTCACTAGGAAGCATATCTCTTGCAACAAAAAATAAAGAATCTTCCATTTGCCATGTATGAGCAATATTATTCTCGACTATCACGAATTGAAGCGTCCCTATTACAGGTGCCCCGCTTGTATTTCTAATACAGGCAGTTACTGTTCCCTGTCTCGTTCCACTATCGTAACCACCGCTAATGTTAATTAATAGGGGAGAGGAGATAACTTTTCTTGCGTTGAAATCCGTGCGATACTGCCCATAATTACCCGCAACACCCTCGCTTCTTTTAATAACGCCATCGGAATATACGGCCGGATGTGAAGTATTGCCATAATAAACGGTCTCCCTGTTAGTTGTTTCCGTAGTTGTAAAAATATCCAATCCGGAAAAGTTATGATACTCTATGAAACTCATAGAGTCACCTACCTCAGAAGCAAGCTGGTGAATTGCTCCTGCGGAGTATGGACAAGAAATTCATGTCACATCGGTAAATCCTTCCAATAGAACCGTTCGCTGAGAAGCCATTGCTATCCCGGCGCTAAAAGATAATGCGACAAGAGAAGTCCAAAATAAGTTACGAAGTTTCATAATTCCTCCTTTTTGACTATTGTCAGGTAATTGTCACTACTTCTATATATTATATTATATAGTCCTTCGTAAATTAAAAGTCAAGGGAAAAAGTTTAGATGCGTAGTCCGCTGAAGTCTAGTTTTTCACAGCTTTGGTATTAATATAATTTTAAAAATTTGTTCTGTTGTTTTGTAGGAGCGAACGTCGAAGACCCCGCTTAGACGGTGGGCTGTTCGCCCCTACAAAAAATCATACTATTTCGTTTTTCGTGCAAGATAAAGCACCCATTGACTCTTGTAATCAAATGGCCTGCGGTCATCTCCCCCGAACCTTTCAATAACTTTAAATCCCGTCAACTTAAACAATAACTCAACTTCAGATGGATAAGTATATCGAACTTTTCCCTCTGTCTTCTTGCGTTTTATGTTTCCTTCTTTATCTGCCAAATCTTCTATTTCCTCCCACTTGGCTGTTTGTGTGAAATGATTCCAGACCCGCGCTCCCCATGAATATACTGTCTTGCCAATTCTCGGTATGTATTCATTCCACGTTAGCCCCCATGTCCCCTTGTATCCACCCCATCCCTGTAACTTGTAATGAGGAATCTCGGTTTCAAGCACAAACACACCCTCAGAATGAAGCCAGTTACGTGCCTGTTGGAGCATTTTTATCTGCTCTTCCTGAGTCAACAATTCACCGAAAGCACCACAAGTTATGTAAATAACCTTAAACTTTTTGGTTAACTTCAAATCAAGAATATTCCCATGTATAAGCGCAATCTTATTTCTTGTTTTTTGAGATTCCTTGGCAAGCTTCTTGTTTGCGTAATCTAGAAAATTCTTATTCATATCAATTCCTGCTACTTCAATTCCCTTCCTTGCCAATGGAATCAATAAATATGCCGTGCTGCATCCCAATTCCAGTATCGGCTCGCCATATTTTTCAACAAGCCATTCATAAAATGGTAATTCCCGTTCCTCAAATGAAACATAAGCTTCAAATATTTCCGGTAAACTTCCGATATAACCTAACTCCTTCAACTTATTTTCCTGCTTTTTTCTATCCTTTGACATTGTTCCTCCTGCTGCCGAAACTTTTGTATGTGGGTCAATCAGCCGGGGTGTTTAAACGAGAAACGGCCACCTCTTTCGAGACGGCCGTCTTTTATTTTCAGGGATTACAAGCTAACAGCGGACTCTTATAAGGTGTGACCTCACATTGGTTCTTGTCGTTTTAACTTTCATAATCACACCTCCTTTCTACCGGAATTCTTACAAATTCATCCGACAGTGCAGGAACTATATGTTATATAAATAGTGTGTCAAGGAAAAAACTTGAGAACGAATGACGATGGAAAAATAATTTATCCTGTAAGATAACTCTAAAAGAAACGTCATTACCACGTAAGAGGGAATTCATTTTATCCAATCTTTCTGTTTTTCGTATAAATCTGGTGGCGATAATCTGTTTTTTTAATCTCGTATAATCCCTGTTAAAAATAAATCTGTTATCTGTTTTTTTTGTTTTCTATAAATTAACCTTGACAGAGTGGTAACTTAAATATAATTTTTAGCATTAAAAAACAGGAGGCAAAATGACGAACTATTTAAAAGATATTAAGATTTTTAAAGAGTTAAAGACGGATGAATTAAGTAAATTGTCTGCTATTTGCAAGGAAAAAAGTTTCAAAAAAGGAGATGTTATTTTTTCAAAAGATGACCTTGCAACGGAATTATACATACTAAAAGAAGGCGAATGTGAAGTAAAAGCAGCGCTTGGTGGACCAACGGAGTATTTTACGCTTTTTCGCTTAAAAGGAGAACAAATTTTTGGTGAAATTGGTTTTCTTGAGGGAAAGAAAAGAACTGCTACAGTTAAATGTGCAAAAGATTCCAAAACTTTAGTAATTGCAAGAAAAGATTTTGATAAACTTGTAGAAAAACATCCTAAAATAGGTTTAATGGCGTTCAAAAATTTATCCAAGATGCTTGCCGAAAGATTGAGGAGTATGGATGACCAGGTTGGAAACTTTTTTAATACTCGCTCATCTTCGGGTAGATTATTTTAAAAATTAAACTTTTATTTTGTTTGTGATAAATGGGGCATCCCGCCTGTCTCAAGTGGAGCGGTGATAGAAAATGGATTTTTCTGTATTAGAGAATACCGTTAAAAATGGTTTGAAATCCGATAAATCCGGACATGATTTTAAACATATAATGCGGGTTTACAGATTTGCTCTGGAAATTGCAAAAAGCGAAAAAAAAGTAGATTTAGAAGTTTTAAGAGCTTCCGTGTTGCTTCACGACATAGCCTTTTCAAAAGGATTTTTCAAAGGAGAACACGGTGACGTAAGTGCTAAACTTGCTAAACCGATTTTGTTAAAAGCCGGGTTTCCAAAATCAAAAATTCAGAATGTTTTAATTGCGATTGAAGTCCATAATTACTGGTTTCATAATGAAAAAAATGTTTCTATTGAGGCTAAAATTCTGCGCGATGCCGACAGACTGGATGCTATAGGGTATAACGGCATTATCAGAATGATTTTATATTGCATTAATGCTAACAAGAGCATAAAACAGGAATTAAAAGATTTGTCAAAAATAGAATCCAAGTTTGAAACCAAAAAAGGCAAACAACTCGCTAAAGAACGGATAAAAATAATTAAAGATTTTTCAGTTAATCTGGAAAAAGAATAATTACTTCGGTAGCCGCAGGTTTTAATCCGGCCACTGCAGGACTTTAGCCTGCGTTAATCTGTACCCTGAATCTGAACCCCTATCTTTTATACTAATTTGCTATAATACATATAAGTTGTCGGTAGCCGCAGGCTTTAGCCTGCGTTAATCTTTTTTATCAAATTTAGCATACAAAATCGAAGTCGGTAGCCGCAGGTTTTAATCCGGTCACTACAGGGCTTTAGTCTACCTCAGGCGGATTGAGTATATCTTCGGGATAAAAATAATAATTGTAGGACAAGTTGGTAGCCGCAGGTTTTAATCCGGCCACTGCAGGACTTTAGTCCGCCTCAGGTGGATTAATCTTTAAAAATTTTATTTCATCCACTTTTGTCCTTACTTTCCCGTCAAGTTTAGCATACAAAATTGAAGATAACAATTCTGCATAAAGTGGTCCTGCTTTTATTTTAAGTCCCGTAAGTTCTTTCCCGGTGATATTAATATGTACTTTGTTATATACGGTTAGGAATTTAAGGATTTTACTTTTTACGGAAGGTACTGCAGACATTACAAATAACAATGATTTCTCCGGCATAGGATGAAGTTGTTTGTATATCTCACTCGGGAGTTTAGCTCTTTTTAATTCGGAAATTTTTGATAACAATAAGCCAATTTGTTTTAGAATAAAAAGTTCTTCTTTTGTTAATTTGACTTGATAATTCCCCGCCCCTTGCCGCAAGTTGTCTGTATTCGTTTTGTTTTTGTAGTGGTAGGACAGACATTCTTGTCTGTCTATAGATGTCTTTTGAGTAGTTAAGATACCCCGCCTCAGGTGAACTGGATCTACGACAAGACCACAAAAATAAATAAACCAATCATTTTTTATCTGTTGAGTAAAGCAAGTGAGTTTGTGGTTTGCGGTAATATTATCAAACAACTGTTTATCCGGCATTTTCAAACCTATACATTTCACCATTGGATTAAACTCATTCATAAGTTTGAATATTTCATATCTTTTCGGCTCTTTCAGGATTAATACTATTTCATTTCTTATTCTTTCAGAAGTTAGTTTTTCTATGAATCCACCGGAAATTGCTTCCCGTATTAATTCCGCGGTTTTATTTTCTATCTTGAAATTAAGCCTGCCGGCAAACCTGAATGCACGGAAAATCCGTGTAGGATCATCTTCAAAACTTTTATCATGCAAAATTCTTATTAGTTTTAGTTTTAAATCCTGTTGCCCATTAAATGGGTCTACAAGTTTATTCGTATGTAAATCCAGTGCCATTGTATTTATTGTAAAATCACGGCGTTTCAAATCTTTGAGAAGAGTGGATTTCTTGACGATTGGTAATTTAGCAGGCGCAGAATATTTTTCTTCCCTGCAGGTTGCAATGTCAAGTTTCCCTGTTTTGAAGATTATCGTTGCAGTTCCGAAATCGGGATGAACAATTAATTTCCCGCCTAATTTTTTCTGGAGTAGTTTTGCGAATGTTATGCCATTACCTTCAACCGTAATATCGGGATTGTTTGTTTTTTTGCCGAGTAGTTTATCACGAACAATACCTCCGACAAGGTAAACGGATATATTATTTTCTAAAGCAATAGCTTTTATTTCCCTTAAAAGATTCATTTTTAGATAATCTTATATTAATTTTAAACTGTCAATTAAATTCAACTTTATTGAATAAGTATTTTTGACATCTTCAATTTTTAGCTTCGGGCTTTTTGATTTTGTCATTCTGAACGAAGTGAAGAATCTCATATATCATTGTCAATAAATACATTGCGAGTAATAACCTTTCCTCATTTTATCTTACTTTAATAAGTTTTATAGGGGTATTATTCTTATCCGTATTCAACTTCACAAAATATATTCCTGCCTTTGCCGTTCTACCATTATTATCTTTTCCATCCCAAGTAACACGGGTCATTTGGTCATTAGGTGATTGGGTTATTGGAAAAACCTTTACTAACTTTCCGCTTATATCGTGAATAGTTATTCGTGTATTAGTATCACCGCCAATGCGGGATGTTCCATACTCGTTATTTGGAGAAACGGTATAAGTGACGATTGTTGACTTAGAGAATGGATTCTGTCCTATCTTTATATTTAATATTTGATTTTTGATATTTGATTTTTCTTCTATCCCTGTCTTCCCTACAGAATCGGTTTTTATGAGATAAACATTAGAGGGATCTGTAATGTCATTTTCGAATCCCGTAATTATATACCCGCCGTCCTGAGTCTCTTGAACAAATTCTCCACCTGCTCCGTGATTGTTTTTATCATAAATCCTTGTCCACAAAGTATCTCCTAAAGAATCCGTTTTCACAAGATAAACGTCAGGAGTTCCTGAACTGAACGAGTATGTCCATCCCGTAATTATATACCCATTATCATTCGTTTGTTGGACGGACTCTCCGTAATCCTGATTGGCTCCGCCATAAGTTTTTGCCCATAAACTGTCGCCCGAAGAATTGGTTTTTAGGAGATAGAAATCAGCCAAACCCGTCCCGAATGAGGCTGTATATCCTGTAATAATATATCCGTCATCTTGAGTTTGTTGAACAAAATGTCCACAATCATTTTGACTCCCGCCATAAGTTTTTGTCCATAATATATTTCCCGAGGAGTTAGTTTTTATAAGATAAACATCCAATAATCCTGCGCCAAAAGAATTTGTATATCCTGCAATAACACACCCGCCGTCTTTTGTCTGTTGGACGGAATGCCCATAATCACTGCCACTTCCGCCATAAGTTCTTGTCCATAAAGTATCACCTAAAGAATTGGTTTTTATAAGATAAACGTCTGCACCACCTGCACCAAAAGATTTTGTGTACCCCGTAATAATATACCCGCTGTCTTTTGTCTGTTGCATAGAACGTCCGTAATCCTGGTTAGTCCCGCCATAAGTTCTTGTCCAAAGAGTATCTCCCAAAGAATTGGTTTTTACAAGATAAACATCTGTTCCACCTGCACCGAAAGAGTTTGTGCAACCTGCAATAATATATCCGCCATCTTTAGTTTGTTGGGCAGAGTATCCACCATCATCTTGACTCCCACCATAAGTTCTTGTCCATAAAGTATCTCCCGAAGAGTCCGTTTTTATAAGATAGGCATCTACGTTACCAAAACCGAAGGAATTAGTGTAGCCTGCAATAATATATCCGCCGTCTGAGTCGGATTGAACGGAGTATCCATAATCGTTATTATCGCCCCCGTAAGTTCTTTCAAAAGTATCAATTCCATACACCTGTGAAAAGGAAAACATTATGAAGAAAATTGAGCAATATTTTATCCTTCGCAAAAAGGCGACAAATTTTTTATTATACTCAGGATAAAGTATTTTTATATTCATTTTATTCAAGTACTTGCCTGCCGGTCTTTTTGGTAGGAATATTAGAAGATAATGTGTAGAAGTCAAGAAAAATGCAGAATGCGGATTTCAATTGAACAGAAAAGGCAGTTTACATATTTTTTGGACGCAGATGAACACGGATTAACCCGGTATTAATCGGCTAACTTTTGTTTTAAATCTTTAAGCAAAACAACAGGTTTGTGCATTTCCCGTTTCTTAGCTTTTCTTAAGTCTAATAAATCATCCATATCTTCAAGTAAATCTTTAAGAGAAGAAAATTCTTCATAAGGCAATATAACAAATTCTTTTTTCCCTTTTTTGAGTAAATATTCCGGGTGTAAAGTTATCATAAGTCCTCCATAAACTCAAATATAAGAATCTTTTCTGTGTTTTATACGGTAAATTATTACTTTCCCTTCTGTTACTTCAAACAAAACACGATATTTTCCAACTCGTAATCTATATTCGGGAGTAAAATTAGTCAATTTTTTTACATCTCCTCTTAAATCACATTGCATAATCTCTATTTTTTCAATTATTCTATAAGCGTCTTTTTTGTTTATAAGCTTTAAATCTTTAACAGCACCCGGCTTGAATCCAATCTGATATTTCATCCTTCTATTTTGTATTGAAACACATTTTTTGAGTTTGGCAAGAAAAAAAGTTTTTCTGGAGTCACAATACATAATTGTCTGCGGTAGGCAAGAATAGAATTAAGTATAATAGAAAGAAAAAATTGACATTAACAAATAAGGATATATTCTAGCAAAAATTAAAAAGGGGGAAAGAATGAAAGTTTTTGAAAAATTCCGTCTTGCAATTAAGAAATCCGATTCACTTGTATGTGTTGGACTGGATACCGATATAAAGAAAATTCCCCAGTTTCTCTTAAAAGAGAAAAATCCGATGTTAGCCTTTAATAAAAGGATAATAGATGCTACTTCGGATATTGTATCCGCATACAAATTGAATTCTGCTTTTTACGAATCACAGGGACTTGCGGGAATTGAAACTCTTATGGAAACGAGAAAATGTATTCCTTCAGACGTAATCGCAATTTGTGATGCTAAACGTGGAGATATCGGTAACACCAGCAAAATGTATGCAAAATCGGCTTTTGAGATAATGGGGTTTGATATACTTACCGTAAATCCTTATCTTGGAACGGATGCCGTGGCTCCTTTTCTTGAATACGAAGACAAAGGAGTTTTTATACTCTGTTTAACGTCAAACCCGGGTGCTTACGATTTTGAGATATACGGGAAAGAACCTATTTTCAAAAGGGTAGCAAGCTTTGCAAACGAGTGGAATAAAAAATACGGCAATTGCGGGCTTGTAGTCGGTGCGACGATGAGCGATTTCTTGAGCGATATAAAAGGAATTGCACCTGAGCTTCCATGGCTGGTTCCGGGAGTCGGTGCACAGGGGGGAAGCGTAGAAGACGTTATAAAATATGGTGGCGAAAACCTGGTTATTAATTCTTCGAGAAATATAATTTATGCAAGCAGTGAAGAAAATTTTGCAGAAAAAGCACGCGAGGAGGCGCTTAAATTAAAAGATGAAATCAATAGACATAGAAAAAACATTTAAGTCCATCGGAATGAAAAAGGATGGACATTTTTTGCTTGCGTCAGGTTTACATTCGGCAACGTATTTTGAGAAATTCAGAATACTTGAACATCCCGAGTTCCTTGTTCCGGTATGCGAACAGATTAAAGAAAAATTCGGTTCCACTGATTTCTTAACCGTAGCAGGACCCACACTTGGCGGTGTTGTTATTGCTTATGAAGTGGCAAAGCAATTTAACAAGAGATGTATATTTGCGGAAAAAACTCCCGAAGGACTTGCATTTTTACGCGGTTTTAAGATAGAAAAAGGAGAAAAGATTCTCGTGGTGGATGACGTTCTTACGACGGGAGGCTCGGTTTTTAAGACTATTGATGCCGTTAATAAAAATGGCGGAGTCGTTGCAGGCGTGGCCGTTCTTGTTGACCGAAGCGAAAACCCGATAGACTTTAAAGCTCCGTTTTTTGCAGTGTATAAAGCTCCTACAAAAAACTATTCGCCGGATGATTGCCCTCTTTGTAAACAGGGGATAGAACTGGTAAAACCGGGCGGAAAATAATAGAGAAAGTAAAAGTCTCTTTAATCCTGTAGTTGTTGTTTATTGATTGTTGTATGTTTTGTTAAGTGCCCTCTTATTAGGAATTATTCTTTCTCTTTCTGGACATAGAGTTTAGCGGCGGAGTTGGCGAGTCTGCGAATACGGGCAATATAATTTTTTCGTTCATCAGGTGAAATTGCGTTTCGTGAATCAAGAATGTTTAACAAATGAGAGCATTTTAAGGCATAATCATAGCCCGGATACAGAAGTCCCTGTTCCATTAATCTTTTGGCTTCGGATTCAAACTTGTTAAACAACTCAAGCCCTAATTGTATGTCTGCGGATTCGAAATTAAATTTGCAGAACTCGTATTCTTCTCTTTTGTATATATCTCCGTATTTTATACCGTTCGCCCATTCAAGGTCAAAAATCGAGTCTTTTTTCTGTATAAACATTGCAATCCTGCCGAGTCCATAGGTTATTTCAACGGATACGGGATTAAGCTCAATGTTTCCCATTTCCTGAAAGTAAGTAAACTGGGTTATTTCCATACCGTTTAACCAGACTTCCCACCCTAATCCTCTTGCGCCGAGCGTTTCGGATTCCCAATCGTCTTCAACAAACCTGATGTCATGTTCTTTAAGATTAATTCCAAGCGTGGAAAGGCTTTTAAGATATACATCCTGCACATCCGATGGAGCCGGTTTCAGGATTACCTGGTATTGATGAAATGCCTGTAAACGAAAAGGGTTTTCTGCATACCTCCCGTCTTTAGGCCGTTTGGAAAGCTCGACATAAGCTACATTCCATGGTTCAGGACCGAGAACTTTTAAAAAAGTAAGCGGATTATAAGTCCCGGCGCCTACTTCACCGGGATAAGGTTGTCCTATTAAACAATTATGTTCCATCCAGTATTCGTTTAATTTATGAATAATATTTTGTAATGTCATATTTTACCTCCATATACTTTTAAATGTTAACTGAACAAATCTCCATGCATCAATAATAGGATTTATTTTACTTTCACTTACGCCGTATATAACAGTAATCGGGACAGCGCCTATTTTATAACCCATTCTGCCCAGTTTTATAAGTATTTCTGATTCTGTCTGATAATTACAAGTGGTGAGTTTTACTTTTTTTAGGACTTCCGTAGAAATTGCACGGTAGCCGGACTGACTGTCTTTTATTCGATTGTGAGCCAAAAGGGAGACGATGAAAGAAGTCGTAAAGTTAGTAAAAAACCTGAGAATAGGCATATTCTTAAGAGAGTAAGCCCTTGTTCCTATAATAATATCCGGTCTGTTATTTTTTTCTAATTGTCTGATGAATCTTTTGCTTTCCTGTGGTTTGTGTTGTCCATCGCTGTCAAGAGTTATGATGTAATCGTAGCCGTGTTTTATTGCGTAATTAAATCCGTTTTGATGAGCAGCGCCTTTTCCCATATTTTGTTTGTGTTTAATTAATACTACTCCTGTTTTTTCTACGATTGATGCGGTATTATCTTTTGACCCGTCATCTATTACGATGATGTCTTTTTTATGAGCAGGCAGGTTTTGTATGACGCTGCCTATATTTTTTTCTTCGTTATATGCAGGAAGCAAAAAAGCTATTTTCATTGGTTCAATCTAATTGAGTAAAATCTATTTATTGCCATAGTTTATCAAATACATACCACTGTGTTACATATTTTCTAACATAACGGTCCAGTATATTAGCCCAACCCTGTACTCCGTCTTTGAGTTCCGGTTCGAAATAAATAGAATATTTATCATTTTCCTTTACGCAGAATGCCGGGATTATAGGGGAACCGGTATGTTGGGCGAGAGTGAAAGTGCCTGATGGGAAATCCAGAGTGGTGTTGAGAAAATTTGCTTTAATTGCATGCCCTGAATATCTTCGGTCGCCGACGGTTGCAAGCACTTTGCCTTGTTTAAGCGCAATGAGAATAGGCTTTAGGGATAAAGAATAAGGATCTTTCGGGTCTATGTAGTGAGTTTCGATGCCTACGGATTTTCGTCTTCCCGTAAAGAATTTGCGAGTATAAGTTGAAGGTTGAGGTAATGAAATGGATACGGGCGAGTAACCGAGTAACCCCAGAACTGCTGCACCGAGTTCCCAGTGTCCAAGATGAGCAGTGAGGACAACGGCGCCTTTGCCTTGTTTTAGGGCGGAATCAAGATTTTCTTTGTTAACGATTTTTACATAATCTTTGAGGTTGTTTTTATTTAGGGTAGGCAACATAATAAATTCGTAAACAAAAACTGCGAAATTAGTAAAAATAGTATAAACCATTTTTTTAGCTTCTATTTCATCAAGGTCTTTATATATTTTTTTTAGGTTAGAAATTACGTAAGCTCTTCTATCTTTATAATAGCCGTAATAAGTAATTGGAGTAATTTTTCTTGCTATGAGCATGCCCAGTTTTCGTGGAAATAAGGTAAGAATTCTAATTCCGAAATAAAACCAAGCCATAGTATATAAATAAAAAAATCGGGGAGACTGGATTCGAACCAGCGACCCCCAGCCCCCCAGACTGGTGCGCTAACCGGACTGCGCTACTCCCCGACTAAGATTCTAAAATTTTTATTACTTCTTTTAAAACGCTTTCAATTGCATCTAAACTTTGTGTACTCATTTTATTGGAGGGATTATTTTTTAGCTTATTTTTTGCTCCCTTGATTTTATAATTTTCTTCATAGAGCAGTGTTCTGATAGAATTCAATGTTTCAATATCTTTTTGAGTATATGTTCTTCTTTTATTTCCGGCTCGCTTTGGATTAAGTATTTTGAATTTTTTCTCCCAGTATCGAATGGTAGATAATGGTAATTCAATAAGTTTTGCGACTTCAGAGATTGAGTAAAAAAGCTTCTTAGATTCCACATTTATTTCAATGCTTTTTTTAGAAATTCTATACCTGTTTCATTGCCAACTAAAGCTAAGGATTTTGCCGCTTCTATGCTAACCTGCCAGTCTTTATCCTGTAAACATTCTTTTAAGAGAGAGATAGATATGGAAGTTGTGTCTTTTAGTTCTCCCAGAACTCTTGCGGCAGTGGCTCTTATGACCGGATTGTTATTTTTTAACGATTCTCTAACAAGGGGAAGTAGTCTATCATCCTGCAATCTTCCTATTATATCCAGCGCTTCCTGTTTTTCGAGAATATCATTAGAAAGGACGCTCTTTTTTAATGTTCGCAGGGCTTCCTGAGTAGGGGAACTCTGCCATTTATAGAAGAAAGTAGCGCTTATAACAACGATAACGGCAACTATTGACAATAGAATAGATGTTTTTTTGACTTTTTGGCTGTGCATAGTCCGCGCTTCCATCAAGTTTGGCAATATGTCTTTTTCGAAATAAGGAGCAATTTTAAGAGTTTTTTCATACATCTTTATGGCTTTTGCCCATTTTTTTTGTCTGAATAATTCAGTTCCTATTTCCATTTCTCTTATTATTATTTCTTCTTTTTCGACTACTCGTTCAAGATGCGCCAATATTTTATCTGTAGGAACTTTAAGCTTAAGTGCGTGGCGGTATTCGTCAGCCGCTTTAGCGTATTCTAGATTTTTTTCTAATTCTAATCCTTTATTAATGAAGTCAGTTGCTTTTATATATTCTTTTATATTGACTCCACATTCATTACAAAACGTCCAGTTGTCGGGGCAATTATCTTTTCCGCAATATAAACATTTCATTACTTCAACGCCTCCTTTTGGCCCTCTTTTTGCAATCTTAAAATACTTTCAGAAGCGGCAAGTCTTACCTTATAATCGGTATCTTCTTTCATCAGTTTGCTCAGGGTAGGAACTATTGATTTATCCCCGGTTCCTCCAAGTGCTCTTGCGGCTTTGTATCTAATCTTAGCGTTAGAGTGATTCAGTGCGGTTTTTAGCACGGGGACAGATGCCGTATCGCCTATATTGGCTAACTCGTAAGCAGCTCTAAGTTTTATGTCTGTATTTTCGGAATACAGTAATTTATGTACTTCGGCAATACCTTTTTTGTCTTTAGCTTCTACAAGGGCGAAAGCGGCTTCTATAGTTATAGCAGTTTCTTTGTCGGATAGTAATTCTTGCAAGATTGGGATAGAAGTTGGATTTTTCACTTTTCCTATTGATTTTATAGCCTCTACGCGTGGTTCAAGTTCTTCTCTTTTTAGCTCTTTTGTTAAAGTTTTAAGACCGAGCGTGTCTCCTTTTTTGGCAAGAACTTCTGCAGCGGCAAGCTTTTCTTCTTCAGAGCCTTTTTCCACAGTTGCTCTTAATATATCCATTATTCCCGGTTCTTTAATTTCTGTCAAAGTGCTTATAGCGAGGAATTTTATACTTTTTGCTCTTTCTGCCGAATCAGCCAAACTCATTTTACCTATATCAAGTGGTATCTGTTCGCCTTGTGCGATTAAAAGTTTTTCCAATGTTTTTATGGGGATATCTATCGTATCCTTTTGTTTATCAGGAATTTTTTCAAATTTATGTGCCATTTTCTCCGGTAATTCTTTAAGGGATGGCAAAGGTGTTAAAGAAGAGGAGGTTTTGCGGAATTTTATGTCCAGATCAGACCTTTCAAGCCTGATTCGTTCTTCCTGTGAACCTCCGAATTTTTCTATTGCAGCTTCTGTCGCATAATCTTTTTTCCTTAAATCACCTGAAGGAATTTCTGTTAATCCTTTGTCTATCTGGTATGTTTTTTTAGTGTCTTTAATTTGTTGCTCATCTAAAAGAATTTTGTTGCTATCGGTAGTTACTATCTTCTTGGGTGTAAGTATTTTAATTTTAGCGCTGTCATTCGCACCTATCAACATAAAAAGAATAAATGTTAGCATTTTATTTTTATCTGCTCTTTTTGACAAACTCAATGATTAACTTGGAAGTATTAAGCCTTGTTATTTCTTGTTTTGACTTCAAAAGACTGCGTAAAACATGATTTGTTCTGAATCTGTATTTTCCAAGTTTTAAACTTACTATCGCGCTGTAAAGACGATTCCACGGCTCAGTTGATATTAAATCTTTTCGTACTATTGGCAGAATGCTTTTATCGCCAAGCTGAATTTTTGAGAGAGCTAACAGGCTTTTTTGCCGTATTTCAGCCACGGAAGGCTCTATTTCTGTGAGGTCTTCGTCTGCAGTTATTGTTGCCAATCCGCGCACAAGATAAAAAGGATTTAATAAAGGCATTTTGTACGTAAGGTTAATGTTTGTCTGGGCAGTCTGAACAAGATTATCCATAAGGGTTTTATTGATGGTTGTTAACTCTTTAGAAGTTAATGTGGCGCTGAATCTTCGCAACATAGATGCCGCAAGAACTTTTATATTCTCGGAACTATCATTAATAAGCGGTTTTACGTAAGGTATCCAGTCGGAACTGTAATTATAAAGTATTTCTTTGTTGCCTAATAAGTTGAATGCATACAGGACTTTGAATCTTTCATCCCTGGAATCGCTTTTTAAAAGCGAGTCTATTAAATTAAGCCCATTTGAATATTTAAGGTTAAGCAATAATACACTTGCGCCTATCCTTAAATCAATGTCTTTTGAATCCATAAAATATCCGAGATAGGGTAAAACCGTTGTATCCCCTCTATTTACAAATATCCACGCAGAAGCAAGTTTTGCAGATGTGCTACCATTACATAACGTGCTCCTTAAATCTTTTAAGGCGGAATTATCATCCAGACGAGTTAGTGCCGCAAGAGAATAAATCCTTTTCATCTCATTCTCACTGTGCGAAAGGACTTTAAGAAGAGAAGCACTTTTTTTGTCTCCCCTTAATCCCAGTATTAAAGCAGAAGAATTCCTTACGTCCAGATTCGGCGAGTTTAATAAAGAATGTAACTCCTTTGTGGCAAGAACCGGTAAACTGTTGATATGCCATATCCAACATCCGCCACAAACAAGAACAACCCCAACAACAATCAAAGCTATTTTACTGCGAAAACGCGCTTTCAGTTTCGCATTTATTAGTTCTAAGGCCTTTTCAGTGCTGTCATCGGGAAGAAGTGAATGTAATTCGGCAAAAGCTTTATGGGCGCGTAATAAGTGCTCCGACTCGAAAAGCTTTTTTGACTCTTCTTTTAAAACAGAAATTTTTCCTATTATGGAATCAACCCTTTTTAATTTTTCAGTTGCTTCTTTTATCAAATGCGGAGACTGTATGGATTCGTATTTGGCTTTTGCTTTTTCGTACTGGTGCTTTTGTTCAAACTCTTTGGCTTCAGCTAAAAAACGGATTTCCTTTTCATATAAAGAAATGTCAGTGCGACAAAACTCACAAATTTTATCCTCGGTTGATATGACTTTTTTACATACGGAACATTTTTTGAATAAAGTTTTACCACAAGCAACACAATGTTTCGAATTGTCTATTAACTCCTTATCACAAAAAGGACACTTCATTTTCCTCCAAACGCTATCTTTACAGCTTCGTCTATATTTCCTACGAAATAAAACCTTAAGTCTTTTCTAACATCAGAAGTAAATTTGTCAACATCTTTTCTATTCCACTTTGGTAAAATTATCGTATGAATGCCTGCCCGCTTTGCCGCAAGCACTTTTTCTCTTATCCCGCCTACTGGTAAAACCTTCCCGCGAAGCGTTATTTCACCTGTCATCGCTATCCCGGGATTTATCGGCTTGTTCTTCAAAAGCGATATTAACGCCATGACTAACGTTATCCCGGCAGAAGGCCCGTCTTTCGGAGTTGCCCCCTCGGGAACGTGTATGTGAAAAGCATTATCGTTGAAAAAATCAGGAGATATTTTATATTTGGATGCCGATGCACGCACATATGATAACGCTGCCTGTGCGGATTCTTTCATTACTTCACCAAGCCTGCCGGTCAAATTAAATTCCTTTTTGCCTTTCATTTTTGTTGCTTCAATAAATAGAATTGTTCCACCGTCCGCAGTATACGCCAATCCCGTAACTACCCCCGGCTCGCCAGTTCTTGCTTTTAATTCAAAGAAATATTTGTGCGGACCTATCAAATTCGGAATGCTTTTATCCGTTAGTATCGTTTTTCCTTTCTTCCCGGAAGCCACTTCTTTCGCTACTTTCCGCATACAACTCGCAATCTCCCTCTCGAGATTACGGACACCCGCTTCACGAGTGTAATTCTGAATTAAATCTCTTACTGCCTTATCCGTGATTTCTATGAGTTTCGAATTAAGCCCATTCTCTTCAATCTGCCGCGGAATTAAAAATTGTTTTGCTATGTTGACTTTGTCCTCAAGTATGTACCCGGGCAATTCCAGTATCTCCATTCTATCTTTTAACGCAGGTAAAATCGGGTCAATTATGTTTGCCGTAGTAATGAACATTACGTGCGAAAGGTCAAACGGAACTTCAAGATAATGGTCTGAAAATGTTTTGTTCTGCTCGGGGTCAAGCGCTTCGAGCAGTGCCGCTGTCGGGTCACCCCGAAAATCCGAGCCTACCTTATCAATCTCATCAAGCATAAAAACCGGATTGTTAGAACCACATCGGTGTATCCCCTGGATTATTCTCCCCGGTAATGCACTCACGTATGTCCTGCGATGCCCCCTGATTTCAGCTTCATCTCGGACGCCTCCAAGCGAAAAACGTATGAACTTCCGCCCTAGCGCTTTCGCAATAGACATCCCTAATGAAGTTTTTCCCACACCCGGTGGCCCCACAAAACACAAAATCGGCCCCTTGGAATCCGATTTAAGTTTGCGAACCGCAAGGTACTCAATTATTCGCTCTTTTACGTCTTTTAAATCATAATGGTCTGAATCTAAAATTCTTTGCGCTTTCTTTATGTCTAATTCGTCTTTCGTCTTTTTTTCCCACGGCAATTCTACTAACCAATCAAGGTATGTCCTGCTCACGGAATATTCGGGAGATGCCGGAGATATTATGCTTAAACGATTGAATTCTTTTTCTATTTTTTCTTTTGCTTCTTTTGGAAATTTAGTGGATTTTATTTTGGACTTTATTTCTTCTAAATCCGCCGTATGCTCATCTTTCTCGCCTAATTCTTTTTGTATGACTTTTAACTGCTCCCGTAAAAAATACTCCCGTTGCGTTTTCCCAACCTTTGATTGGACGTCCGAACGTATTTTTTCGCCGAGCGTTAGTATGTTTTCTTCTTTTGCGAGTATCGGAATCAAAGCTTCCAGCCTTGCTTTCGGGTCGCGAAGCTCAAGTAATTCTTGTCTTTCTTTTACATTTAAATTCAAACTGCTTGCTATGGTATCTGCAAGATGAGACGGGGAACTTGTATTCATTACATATATTTCAAGGTCATCCGTAAGATAAGGTGCAAGCTTGACTATTTTCTGGAACGTGTTTGAAACCGTGCGAACTAATGCTTCAAGCTTTACACCGGGAACCGGCGTTATGTCGGGCAGGCTTTTAATGGCCGCTTTCATAAACGGTGTCCGTTCTACGACACTGGTTAGCTTTATGCGTTCTATGCCTTGCGTTACTACACGAATAGTATTATCCGGAAATTTTAATGTTTTTACGATTTTAACTGCCGTGCCGGTGTGGTAGAAATTCTTTTCGTTATGTTCGTCTAAATTAGGTGACTTTAGAGTAAAAGTGCCGACGATTTTGTCAGGAGTGCTGGATATGTGGTCTATCAGTTTTATGGTCTTCTCGTCTTTAACGACAAGAGGCATTGTCATTGTGGGGAAAATGACGGTATCTTCTAATATTAAAACCTCAACGCTTTCAGGTAGTTTTATTTTTTCCATTAACCCAAACAATACTAAATATTCCCTTAAAAGTCAAGACTTTTATTAGAAGGTCTTAGGCTTTAACCCTTAGAGCTTCTTATCCAGCGAGGTTAGAAACTCTTGGGTAATAACCCTTAGAGTTTCTTATCCAGCTCTGCTGGGTTTAGAACATTGACTTGTTCTTTTCTTCTGTTTTAATCTCTTTCAATCCCTGTTGAATTATCTGTTTTTTTCTGTTTTTCTTCCTGATATTCTGTCCAATGACTGCCCGCCAGTTCTTTTGGTAGTTTTTTTCTGTGCCCTCTATTTTTTCCTCTGTGTGCGGAGTTTACCCCGCTATGTCGAAGATCCCGCTTTGGCGGTGAGCGGGGTGGTTGATTTCTGTATTTTGTTATCTGTATTAATCTTGTGTTAATCGGGTGAAATCGTGTGGTTTCAATTTTGTGGTTTTTTAGTGTTTTTGTGGTAGAAAGCCCTTTGAGCTTTAGCCATTAGGGATTTCTATCCTGAGGGGCGGGACTTTTTTAAAACCCCGCGCCTGGAGGGACTCGAACCCCCAACCGTCCGGTTTGTACGGATAGTCCCTGTCCGCCGTTCAGAATATTTATGGGTGTTACTTGATAGGAGGACCTGTCCGCCGAAGGCGGATATCCAACCTGCCTGCCGGTCTGTTTGGAAGGTTGAGCTATCGTATCATTGCCTTTAGTTTTTCTCTTCCGACTCCTGATTTCCAGCATTTTTCTAGCACTCTCGCTTCCGCGTGATTTTTACATTCCTGGGTATATATTATTTTCCAAGGCATATATCCCTTTGTTGACTTTGTCTTCCCGGAGTTATGTTCTTGTAATCGTTTTTCAGGACACTCTGACATTCCAACATATAACCTGTTTTCTTTGTTTGCGATTACATAAACATACATACTTGGAATTGAGGTGCGATTGCTTAAAAACCCCGCGCCTGGAGGGACTCGAACCCCCAACCGTCCGGTTCGTAGCCGGATACTCTATCCAATTGAGCTACAAGCGCATCGTTTGCATTTATACTTTCTATTATCTCTATTTCCTGTAGCCGGATAGTCCCTGCCCGCCGAAGGAGGGTATCCAACCTGCATGCCGATCTTTTTGGCATGTTGAGCTACAAGCGTATCGTTTGCGTTTTTTTATTGATTCCCTGAAATAGTGTCCGTTTCTGTTCCCCGTGTCGCCCCATCTCCGTGTCTATCTTTCTCTGATCCGCTGATTCTCTGGTAAACGTACACCGCCTGGGACTTGAACCCAGAACCCTCGGATTAAGAGTCCGATGCTCTGCCAATTGAGCTAGCGGTGCATAATTCTTATTTCTCTATACGTTAAAGCAAAAAAAATCAAGTTTTATTTTTGGAAACTATCCTTACGCCTCATAAACTTCCCAATTTATGCAATGATTCTTTTTGTCTAAATAAATATTAAAATACCCATTCTCCTTATCAGTTTTTACCGGAATGTAGTTAATCGGTATGTCCGCCTCTTGCATATTCTTTGTTGCTTCTGCGGTTTTGATTATACTTTCAAATAAATCTTTTCTTATTTTTGTTAAAAGATTATTGCTTGTTTTATACCCGTCTTTATTTATATTAATTCCCAAATCATTTACGAATTTACGAAAATAATTCAACCTGAATTCTTCTTTTTGCAAAAACAAATTCTTAACAAATCTTTCTCTTAATTCCTCCGTATCAAATTTCATTGTTAAATAGGGTGATTTTATGCAGTGTTTCCCTTCATAGTGCCCGGCGCAAGAAAGAGTTGTCCGGATTCCTCCACCTGAATTCAATTTTTTGATATACCGCCTTATCCCAATATCTATTTCCTTTATCGTGTCTTTATTTATTTCATAAGTCGTCCCGCCCGTATTTCTTTTATATCTGCTCATATTTCTATCTCCTCAAGTAGCTGTAACTTTTGAGTTTGTCAACCAAAAAACTTTACTGTTTTAATTTGATAATTCCTCCGCCTCAGGCGGACTTGCCACAGGGCGTATTCATTTTCTAAAGTTCTTTTTTGTTCTTTGCGTGAGAATTTTTTTATTTGTTTTTCTCTCTGTTAATCTTTTAACTTTCAAACTTTTATTTTCTGTGTAATTCTGTTTTTTTCTGTGTAAATCTGCGTCCCAAAATTCTTTTGGTTTTTTGTTATCTTCTTTTCTGTGCCATTCTGTGAAATTCTGTGGCTAAAATTTTTTCTGTTCTCTGCGACCTCCTCTATTTTCTCTGTGATCTTTTATTGAGTTGTCTGTTTTGTCTGAATTTTATTTGTTCTCTGTGGTTAAATTATCTTTATTAGTTGGACTTTTTTTCCGTAAAAAATTAAAATCTTGACATATTACACTTCTTTTCATAATTTTACCAACATATAACGTATTAACAATTTTACAAGGAGGTAGTATGCGTAAGATGTTCTTTGTTGCGCTTTTTGTAATGGGTTATGTCTCCGCGGAAGCATCCAGAACGGCTATGCTTTTCTCGAAAGGACATAATTATCAAAATATAAACCGTACAAATACGTTCGTTCTTAAAGGCACGAAAGGCCCGGTAGATACCCTGACGCCCGATTTGTTGCCGCCTTTTGATTGCTGGGGCACGGATGACAGGCAGGAATACGAAGCCACTATGTTTACTCCTACGAAAGCTTGCTCTATAATGGCGATAATTCATGGCGTAAAGAGCGATACTGCGGCTTCAAAACCCTGTA
Source organism: bacterium (assembly GCA_028716385.1). GTDB lineage: Bacteria > Hydrothermota > UBA3073 > JACQXS01 > JAQTXJ01 > JAQTXJ01. Next base: position 179,761 of record JAQUPX010000005.1, read on the forward strand.
GCTTGTTTATTTGGGACGATGTCCCGGGTGACATAGGTCCCAGATTGTTTAGCACGGAAACTATGGCAATAGCAACCGATTCGGGAATATCCTTAAATATATTTCCATTGCCTTCCCCTGTTTATGTTACAGCCCCTTTCTGGGTTGGTAATTACGAATGGGACACGCTGATGCCCACAACTGCTTATGATGCGATAAACAGTCTGCCTTCTGCTTATAATAATGATGGCGACTGGTATAGCGAAGATGTTGATTATTTTCACGGAGTTATCGTAAAATATGATACTGTGACTATTCATAAAAAATGGACAATTCTTGTATATATGAACGGTGATAATGGAGCAGAATATAATGCTACAATTGATGTTAATAAACTCGAAGCAGGTATTGATACCTCTAAATATACCGTAGTCGTTCAATACGATAGAAATCCCGGATTTGATACTTCTAACGGGAACTGGACTTCTACCCGCAGATACCTTATCACTCCTGACCTTAATCCCGGTATGATAATTCGTTCGGAACTTAAATCGGACATCGGAGAAGTAAATATGGGCGACCCGAACTCTCTTGTTGATTTTGTTAGATGGGGCGTTCAGAATTACTCTGCAGATAATTATGCCCTTATCCTATGGGGAGGTCCCGCAGATGGTTGGTATAAAGGTGCAAAAAAATCCGCAATTAAAGGTACAAGCTATGACGAAACCGATGGTTTCTACATAGGTGTCGCGAGTGGAGAATATGGACGGGCAATGGATAGCGTGAAAACTATTTTAGGCAAAAACCTTGATATACTTGCTAACGATGCTTCTTGTATGGGAATGCAGGAAGTCGCTTATGAAGTCAAAGACAATGTAGATTTCTTTGTCGGTTCGGAATACTCCGTCCCTGAAGATGATTATCCTTACGACGAAATACTGGATTCGTTAACTGTAAATTACTCCGCTACTCCTGAAGAACTCGCAAATATAATGGTTGATAAATATACTAACTATTATAATGGTTACGCCGAAGCCACTCTCTCTTCCGTTTTACTCGATGATAAATTTGTTCACCTTTCCAATTGTGTAGACTCCTTTGCAGTAAAACTTATGCAGGCAGGCGGAAGAACCAATGATGACATAGACAACGCAAGACAGTATACCGAAGAATATTTTGAGACCCCGGATGCTCATATAGATTTATATGATTTCGCAGCTCACATTAAAGGAAAATCCGGCTTGTTATGGACGGCAAGAGATTGGGCTGATTCCGTTATGAATGCAGTGAATTCCGCAGTCATAAGAAAGGGAAGCGTTGGGTTTGACAGCTCTCACGGGATAGCGATTTATTATCCGTATGATGTGGAAGATTTGGATACTACGTATATGCAGTTGTCATTTACTCAGGATTTGCCCAATTGGTGGGATTTCATAAATGGCGATACGCTCGGTATGTCGGATAATCCAAAAATTCCGTACACTTTAACTTTGCTTTCTCCAATGCCAAATCCCGTATCTGCATACACTAATATGAGATATACTCTTCCCAATAAAACAAATATTTCTTTGCAGTTATTTGATTTAACGGGTAGATTAGTGAAGACTCTTTATTCCGGTGAACAAATCGCAGGTAATCATACTGTGAAACTGGAATCTTCCGGATTAAGTAAAGGAATATATTTCGTAACACTCAAAACCGGTACACTCACAAAAACTCAAAAACTCACAATCCTCAGATAACTATAATCTGTAAATAAAAAGGGGACAGGTTTTCACCTGTCCCCTTTTCTTTAAATTACCCCGTCCTGTCGAAGATCTCGCCGCAGGCGGAGCGGTGGGTGTTGCAAAGATTATTTCAATACTATTACTTTACTCGTAACTGTTTGTTCTCCGGAAGTAAGCTTAACAAAATAAATTCCTCCCGTCAGGTTTTGCATATTTAATTCCAAATTATAACTTCCTGCTTTTTGTATCCCATCCACAAGCTTTCGCACTTCTCTGCCGGAAATATCAAAAACCTTCAAATAAACTTTAGTTTTAGTAGGAAGTATGTAATTAATAGTTGTAGAGCCAATAAACGGGTTTTTTAGTATTTTTAATTCCGCAATCCGCAATCCAAAATCCGCATTCTCCTCTATTCCTATATTATCTTTAAGTTCCAATACTTTCCCATCATAGCATCCAACATATAGTATATGAGTGGAAGAATTTACCCATATGCCTCGTAAACCGGCTCCGATATTTACAGTAGTTATAACGGAATTCGTAATCCCGTTTATTACGGAAATGGTCCCGTCTCCTCCACAAACATAGATGTGATTAAGCAGGGAATCAATTCCTATGCCATTCGGATACATTCCTACGGTTACTACCTTTTCTATTGAATGCGTGACATTCTCTATTACATATAAATTGTTGTTCTCGTTGCTTGTAACATAAACATATCCCGTAATCGGGTTTACGGCAATTCCTGAAACTTCCTCGGGTATTTCTATTTCGTTCGTAACAACTTTTGAAGTCCCGTTCACTGCGTATATTGTGCCTTCTTGTTCCAGAGCATAAATGTAATTAGTACGGGGATTAACACAGATTTCTCCTAAGTCCCAGGAATTAGTAAGTATGGAATCTGTACAGGAATCGGTAGCCCCGTCTATTACAATGATTGCACCTGCGGCATTAGAAAAATAAATGCGGTTGGTAGAAGTATTTACACATACGTCTGTTGCCCATCCGTAAGAGTTAGTTATGGTTTTTATAATGGAATCGTTGTCTCCATCTATTACCGGAATAGTCGGTGAATGACTGTTTGCAACGTAAACGTGGTTCGTTAAAGGGTTATAATCAACACCTGACAAGCCTCTGCCTAACCATGGCGCATATAAACTTGTTTTTAATGAGTCGTCTTCTATGATACATAGATTATCCGAATATAATGTAGTAAAATAAATTTTATTATTTACCGGCGCTACACATATATCATAAGGGAAAACTCCCAGGGAGATTGGTCTCTCCTTGTTATTTGTTGCGCCATCTATTACGTCTACCTGATTGTTTGAGCAATTTGCTACGTATATTTTATTAGTTGTTATATCAATGGCAACGCTTTCCAGCCAGTAACTGTCTAAAGTCATATTTGTAATAACCGTATTTGTTGCGCCATCTATTACGGTAAACTCATTGACGCTGTCCGGGTAGTATACGTTTTCTTGAGCAACGTATATGCGGTTAGTTACAGGATTAACTGCCATATATCTTGGTGATTCGCAAACCGGAATGCTATCTACAAGCGTATTGGTTATGGCATTGATAACGTAAACCTTTGGATTATACTCACCTCCGGATACGTATATGTAATTAGACGTTGCATCAACGACTACTTCTGTGGATTCACCCCCGACCGCAAAAATAGTGTCTATAACCGCATTAGTAGTCCCATCTATTATGTATAAGTTATAACCAAGAGCATATACAACGTTTGTAATCAGGTTGATTGCGATACTGTGTGCTCCATATTGTAAAGAGTCTACAGCGATTACAGAATCTGTTGCTCCGTCTATGATATTAATAAAATCCTCTGAATAGTGTCCCACATAAATACGGTTGTTGTTAGGATTTACTGCGACTTCTGTCGGCATGCCTCCTACCGGTATGCTCTTGATAACCGTATTTGTATTCCCATCAATAACGGAGACGGTTCCGGTGTTTTCATTTGCCACATATATTTTATTGGTGTTTTCATTTACGGCTATACTTGTTGGCTGGTCTCCTACAGGTATTGTAGTTATAACGGAATTGTTGTCCCCGTCAATTACCGAAACGTTGTTGCTTTGCCAGTTTGTAACATAAATGTGTTTGGTTGACGAGTTGACGGCTATTCCCCACGGTATTAAACCGGATTCTTTAGGACCGATTGTTATGGTATCTATCGCATCTAACTGCGCCGAAACGTTTCTTGGAAAAACAACAAACAAACTCGCTAGAAAAAGTATAATTAAGTTTTTCATCTTCCCTCCAATGTTTAAGTATTTATTCTCCCCTGTTATATTAAGTTTATGTTAATAATTTTACTACTTCACTATATCAATATTTTTATAACTTTAAACTTTTTATTTGTCAAGCCTAATCCTTACAAGGATTCAGGCAAAATGCTTCTACCCATTCTTTTCTGTGCCTATTCGTGCTAATTCGTGGTTAATTTTTCTGTAATTTTAACTCTATAACTTTTCTGCTTTTTTATCTTTTTCTGTGCTCTCCTTGGACGGGTAATTTTTTGTTTTCTCTAATCTGTGTGTTTTCTTTTCTGTGATTTCTGTGTGATTCTGTGGCTATAATTTTTATTTGTTTTGTTCTCTGGGGACTTTGCTTTTCCTCTGTGTGTTCTACGGTTTTAAGTGGTTTTTTTCTTTCTTCTTTCGTGTTTTCGTGGTAATCTTTCTGTTTTTCTGTATTCCTTTTCTCTGTGCTCTCTGTGGTTGCTTTTTTCTTTCCTTTATAATTCCGTGCGGGATTTCACTGTCCCTTATCAAGTTTAGCGATATTTGTTTTCGTTTTTTCAATCTCTGTTTTTATCCCCATTTCAGTGAATAACGCAAGTGCCTTTTTATAACACTCTTTCGCTTCATTGATTTCCCCAAGCATCTTGTAAGTATTTCCTATATTTCCCCAGTCAGCCGCTTCATTCTTCTTGTTCCCCATTTCCCTGTTAATATCAAGGGACTTTTTATAATATTCCAATGCCTCGTCAAATTGTTGCAAATCATGATAGATATTTCCGATATTTCCTAAATCCTGCGCTTCGCCTTCCCTGTCTCCCAGTTCTTTATCAATTTCCATTGCCTTTGTATGATATTCCAGTGCTTTGTCCAATTCTCCAAGCATCCCGTAGATATTCCCGATGTTCCCTAATTGGTTTGCCGTGCCTTTCTTCTTGTTTATCTCTTTATGAATCTCAAGCGCTTTGTTATAATATTCTAATGCCTTGTCCAGTTCTCCCTGTATACGATAAACAATTCCGATGTTTCCTAAATCCGCAGATTCGCTTTCTTTATCGCCTATTTCTCTGTCAATCTCAAGTGCCTTGTTGTGATACTCCAATGCCTTATCCAGTTTCCCTTGCTTCCAATAAACAAGGCCGATATTCCCTAAATACTCGGCTTCTCCTTTTTTATCCTTTGTTTCACTGCAGACTTTAAGGGCTTTGTTATAATATTCCAATGCCTTATCTAATGCACCTTCTCTCCAATAAATAATTCCAATATCTCCAAGATTAACTGTCTCACCTTTTTTATCTTTTATTTCTATTGCCATGTCCAGAGATTCTTTATAACTACCAAGCGCCTGATTTAATTTCCCTTGTTTGTAAAAACATAACCCGATAAGGCTGAGATAATTTACTTTCTTTTTGTTGTCCGCGCTAAAAGATAATTTACGAAAAATCTCAATCGCATCTTTCCATCGCCCCTCAATCATTGCCATGACACCTTTCAATGTTTTGTATCCACTTAGTGTCTTGTCGGGAATTTTTAACTCTAATATATCGTCCAGCTTCTCATTTACTTCCTTAGACAATTTATCGGTTTCTTTCACCCGAATCCGGAACAAAACGACAATAACTACTATTGCTAAAATTATTATACCCAAAACCATTTTATGTCTCCTCCACTACCATTTAGCTTTATAATGCCAAGTTTATTCTTGTCAACTTTTAATTACTTCCACCCCCTTCTGCTTCTTTTCCTGTTTTTTGACTCTGAAACTTTCTGGTTTCTTTAATCCTGCTTGCCTGCCGTTAGGTAGGGGATAAAATTCTTTTTGTTTTTTGTTCTCTGCGTTCTCAGCGACTCTGCGGTGAATATTCTTTGTTCTCTGCTATCTGTGTTCTTTTGTTCGTTTTTATCTGTTAATTTTGATATTTGATATTTAATTTTTTATATGTTTTTCTTCGTGCTTTTGTGGCAGGTTTTATTCTGTGTTATTCTTTGTTATTCTGTGGGTATGATTTTCTCTTCTCTGTTTCTCAACTCTCAAGTTTTTTTCTGTGTTATTCTGTGTAAATCTGTGGCTAAAATGCTTGCTGTTATTCGTTTTTCACTCTACAACTTTCTGTTCTCTTTTATCCTGTTAATCCTGTCTTATTTTTGTATTTCTTTTTTTCGTGTTTTCGTGATATTTTGTTCGTTTTTATCTCTGTGCTCTCATTTGTTTAACTCTACTTTTGTTTGTTGTCTGTTTTTTTTAACTCTTTTTTCTCTGTGTGCTCTGTGGTTAATCTTTCTGTTTCCCACAAATTTTTATTGACTTTACTCCAAAACTTTTCGTTCTCAGTGTACTCTGTTTGTTCTCTGTGTCCTCTATAATTCCTGTCTGTTTCTGTTTTTTTTAACGTTATGACTTTCTCTTCTCTGTGGTCTCTGTGGTTGAGTTTTAGTGCTTTTTCGTGCTTTCGTGGCGAAGTCCCTATTTTTTTATTGACTTTACTCCAAAACTTTTCGTTCTCAGTGTACTCTGTTTGTTCTCTGTGTCCTCTATAATTCCTGTCTGTTCCTGTTTTTTAACGTTATGACTTTCTCTTCTCTGTGGTCTCTGTGGTTGAGTTTTAGTGCTTTTTCGTGCTTTCGTGGCGAAGTCCCTATTTTTTTATTGACTTTACTCCAAAACTTTTCGTTCTCAGTGT
>JAQUPX010000005.1:186514-199658 GCA_028716385.1 bacterium
CCTGTCTGTTCCTGTTTTTTAACGTTATGACTTTCTCTTCTCTGTGGTCTCTGTGGTTGAGTTTTAGTGCTTTTTCGTGCTTTCGTGGCGAAGTCCCTATTTTTTTATTGACTTTACTCCAAAACTTCCTACAATACGAAACATAAAATAATATTGCCGAAGTGGCGGAATGGCAGACGCGGCGGATTCAAAATCCGCTTTTCGCAAGGAAGTGAGGGTTCGACTCCCTCCTTCGGCAGTGTTTGCAATAACACATCTCTTTAACTTTTTTAACTTGGAATTCCCTCCGCCTCAGGCGGACTTGGGGGCGCGGGATGAAATGTTTTGTGCGATTCGTCATTCCCGCGAAAGCGGGAATCCATTATTTTTGTTGTTTTCTGATGCCTCCGCTTCAGGCGGACTTGCGGCGTGGGAGACTCATTAATGAAAATTAAAATACTAACCTTAATTCCAATAATTACCCTATCGGCAACTACAATCTCCGCCAACCAGCTAGCTTTTAATTTTTCATATTCTGATACTGAAACACCTATATTGAAAGTAGGGGAGTTCCCCGATACTGGCGACGGAACTTTACTATCGTTATATTCGGGTTCGGAAAACGACTCCTTTTTTAACTCCTTCAATAATAATTCAAATACTAAATCCGAATGTGTTTCTATTGAAACAGGCGGAAGTATAATTGGAGCCCTGACGGCAATGGCTCTTAGCATACCTGTTAGTTCTATGTTTGGTGACAGCACCAGAAGTATTAATAAATCTCTTATAACTCATCCCTCAATATCAAGCCTGTTTTTAACGCCAATACTAACGTCTATCGGCGCATCTTTAACCGGGAAAATATTGAAACAAAAAGGCTCTTATCCGAAATCATTATGCGGAAGCCTACTTCAAGGACTTATACTTGCAGCAGTAGGAGCAACCGCCGGAGTAATCGTAGGCACTGCTGAAAATATGATAAAAGAAAGAGAACCAAATAGTTTTTTCATTATAACCGGAGCATCCATTGGTTGGGCATTAGGCACTATTTCCGGCAGCGTTCAAGGTTATAACTGGAAATGATATCCCTAAAATTTGGCGCACCTACCTGCCGGCAGGCAGGGATGAACGCAGATAACCAGGATATAAAATTTAAACATAAAGAATTAATTGCGAAATGCCGGTCTGGCAGGACTAGTTTTTCTATATTTTTTTCTCTGTGCCCTCTCTGTTTTTTTCCCTCCATTCTGTCATCTGTTCTTTTTTTTAACCCTATATCTTTTTCTTTTCCCTGTGTCCTCTGTGGTTGCATTCTGTTGTTTGGATTTTCTGTACCCCCTACACCGCCTAAACTGTCTAAACTTTTTGCTCATCTGCGCCCATCTGCCCTTTTTTGTCATTCTGAACGACTTGTCCTGAGCGCAGTCGAAGGAAGTGAAGAATCTCTCTTTTGTTTTCCCTTTCTGTTACAATCAGTTGCAATAAATTACTACTAATTACTATGAATTACTGTTTTTTCGTCCTACGATAACCTATGACTTTCTTTGCTGACCTTCATATCCATTCCGCGTATTCCCGCGCTACCTCCAAAGATATGCACATCAAAACCATCGCCCGCTACGCCAAACTTAAAGGCATAAAACTTATAGGTACAGGCGATTTTACTCATCCTGCGTGGATTGAAGAACTCAAAAAAGAACTTACGCCTACGGATAATAACCTCTTTACCCTTAACGATACTTATTTCCTGCTTACAACCGAAGTCTCCAACGTTTATCCCAAAAACGGCAAATTCAAAAAAATTCATAACATAATATTTGCGCCTTCTTTTGAAGCAGTACAAAAAATAAATTCTTTTCTCTCGAAATACGGCAATCTCGAGGAAGACGGCAGGCCTACGCTTTCTCTTCCTCCCGCCGTTATGACAAAAAACATTATTGACCTCGTTCCGGATGCTCTTATCGTTCCCGCTCATATGTGGACTCCATGGTTCTCGATATTCGGCTCGCATAGCGGTTTTGACTCGGTAGAAGAATGTTTCGAAGACAACACGCAAAATATATTCGCGCTGGAAACGGGGCTCTCGTCTGACCCTCCGATGAACTGGAACTTGTCTGCTCTCGACAGGTTTGCTCTTATCTCAAATTCCGATGCGCATTCCCCGGCAAATATCGGCAGGGAAGCAAATTGTTTTGACTGCGAAATGAGCTATAGCGAAATTATAAACGTAATCAAATCCAAAGATAAAAATAAATTCAAATTCACGATTGAGTTCTTCCCGGAAGAAGGTAAATACCACTGGGACGGTCACCGTAATTGCAAAACAAGAATGTCCCCGCAGGAAGCAATTAAAAATAATAATATCTGTCCCAACTGTAAAAGAAAAATAACAATCGGCGTTCTCCATAGAATCACGGCTTTATCGGATAGAGCTGTTCCTTTGTCAGACAATCGCATTCCCTGTAAACATCTTATTCCTCTCTCAGAGATTATAGCTGATGTTCTGGGTATAGGGAAAAACACAAAGGGTGTATCATTGGCATACGACAAACTGGTAAATCATTTTGAAACCGAATATAACTGTTTATTAGAAGTCTCCGAATCGGAACTCGTCAAAGTAACTACACCTCAAATTGCGCATTCTATATGCAATGTAAGAATCGGAAAAGTAAATATTCTTCCGGGATACGACGGCGAATACGGCACAATCAAAGTCGTTTCCAACCTTCCCAACCCTACCTCTCCGCTCCTCTGGCAATAGCTTTTTTGTCTTTTACTGTCTAAACTACCTAAACTATCTGTCCTATGTGTTAATCTGCGACAATCTGCGTCCAAACTTTTTTTCTTTTTTTTGAATCTTTTCCACCCTCCACTGCATCTAATGAAAAAGAGTAGCATATCCCGCTGGGATACATCCGCCTCTGGCGGAAAAACACCCTACTCTTTTTAATATTTTGCCCTATATTCGTGTCCATTCGTGGATATTCTTTTAGTATTTATTTTTGCATTTTTATATTTGATTTTTAATTTTTGATATTTAATTTGACTATAGGAGGCAAAAATTATGATACTTACCCGTCCAACCCCGCTGGGGTCTGTTCTCTGTGCGCTCTGTTCTTTTTTCTGTGCTCTCCATTTTCTATTTGTTATCTGTTACAATGAATTTTATTTTTAATTTTTCTCTGTGTTCTCTGTGGTTGAATTTTTGTGTAATTTTGTGCCTTAGTGCTTTAGTGGCGAAATATTTGCTATAGGAGGCAAAATTATGATACTTACCCGTCCAACCCCGTGGGGATCTGTTCTCTGTGCGCTCTGTTCTTTTTTCTGTGCTCTCCATTTTCTATTTGTTATCTGTTACAATGAATTTTATTTTTAATTTTTCTCTGTGTTCTCTGTGGTTGAATTTTTGTGTAATTTTGTGCCTTAGTGCTTTAGTGGCGAAATATTTGCTATAGGAGGCAAAATTATGATACTTACCCGTCCAACCCCGTGGGGAATAATTACCGGCAAACTCTCCACTACTCCCGAACAAGCCAAACGAATGTTCGGTTTTGAACAGGCCCCCGATGCAAAAGGAATTATAATCAGACGCCAAAAATCAAAAGAAGGGAAATTTCAACTCGTCGTATGTAACTTCAAACCTAAAGCTACTTTCTCCCCGAAACAAACGAAAATCCGTCAGGTAGTTGCCGTGCTTTCAAATATAGTAAAACAGGAGAGAAACACTTTGATTAATTCGGTTATCTGGAGACCGAATAAGCCGACAAGATGCCCTCATAATATGTTTACTGCCGAAAACATTTCACGAATAGGTAGCGAACAAAACTGGGAAAATATGATAATAACAAGAGGCCCGCTTTGCCCGCCTACTATCAACAAAGCATATTATGACCCGGACAGACATATGATATCCATTCCGGGAATGGAATCGGATATCGGAATTGGTGTATTCGATGCCACAACTTATAAGTTCTTTTTGTTCACTCCACCCAATTCCGAACAAATATTTGTAAGGGATGTTTTATCAACTCCAATACTTTACCTTTACAAAAAAACGGATGGAAAATATTCCAAATCCATTCCCCTAATCCCGGAGATAACAGAGGGTAATTAATTGTAATTGTGTGTTTACTTTTTTGTGTTCTGTCTTTAGTGTTTTTGTGGCAATTAGTTATTATCAATTATTAAAAGTTGAACGAAGTGAAATCCGCCTCAGGCGGAGAGGTAAAGAAAATGGCAAAATATATGAGTTCATCATGGGGAGAAATAAGGGGTAGCAAGCCCTTGGAGCTTTAGCCCTTAGGGATTTCTATCCCGTGGACAAAGTATGTTAATTTTAACTAAAAGGAGGTAAAGCAAAATGGCAAAATATATGAGTTCATCTTGGGGAGAAATAAGGGGAAAACTTGGAGATGCTGTTGGCGGAAGAGCAAGAGGCGGAATCTCCACCGTCCGCATCAATACTATCGGCAAGCATATGGGTACTGAAAAAGCCGTATTGGAAGCCGGAAAGGATGAATCAAAAAGAGAAGAAATTACTATTCGACAGTTTAATCAGACTCATATCGCAATGACTCCTGTGACTATTATCGCTTATAAATACTGCAAATCTCTGATGTTCAAAGTCTGGGAGCCGTTTGCAAGAAACTGCCCTCTTACCGGGGCAAACTTATTTACAAAACGAAATGTTGCCCGACTTTGCGATTCACTTCCCGATAAAACAAAATTCTATTCCCAAACTAATATGCCTGACCTATCAAAAATTATGCTTACCGAAGGAAACTTAGAATCTGCCGACATAACTTCGGCAAGCTATTCTAAACAAAATTGTGAAATTTCCGTAACCTGGCACCCTTTGCATCTTTCAAACGGAACTCCCGAAGATGACGTCTGTCTTGCGGCTATGTACTGGAAAATTCCCGAATCAAAAAACTGGTATCCTGATTTTAATCCCTGTAAAACACTTAGAGTGTGGTCACCCGAGTATCGTCAAACAAGTAATGACTTTACATCTCTTGCGAAAAGACATGACGGAACTGCAAAACTAAAACTCGGCGAACCCGATACTCTATTTCTTGATATGGAAAACTCTCAGTTGGTGGTCTTTCTATTCCTGCATAACAAGTCGGAAGGCTACTCCAAAAGTTCATCCCTGAAAGTAAATGTCATAGACTAGATAGGCTGTCCAAATCCGTTTTCTCCGACTTATTCGTCCTACCTGTCCTATTCTCTTTCTGTTTTAACCTGGATGCTTTTTGTTTTTTAATCCGTGTAAATCCGTGGCAAAAATTCTCTCTATTTTCAGTTTTCTTTTCTTTGCGTCTTAGCGGCTTTGCGTGAGAATTTCTGTTTGTAGTTTGTTTTTTAAGTTTGGAACTTTCTATCTTTTTCTGCGTTTATCCCTGTTTACCTGCCGAAAACACGGTCTGCCGGAGTATGGCTTACCTGTTGGAATCGGCGTTCCAAAATTGGATTTGGGTTTTGTTTGACATTTATTTTTTAACTTATCTGACAGGGTAGTATGTGGATATTAAATTACTTAAAATTTATATCTGATTAACTCGGCTGTCCACATCCCTACATGATATTTTACCAAACCAACATGTGGTGTGTACCAATATTCTCCGGTAATATTAGAAATTTTTATAGAACTATTGAAATCTCCGGCTGGCAGGGAAAGTTGTAAATTTGTTTCTTCTACTTGTGAAATTACTTTGAATCCTCCTTTCTCTATATTGAACCACCTATTCCCGGTTTTTAAAGGAGTTTTTAGTAAAATCGTATAATTCGACGTATCTGTGGGAAAAGTAGAATACTCTCTAAGCTCGTTATCTAAAAAAATCCAATATTTCTTATCATCAAATGCTATTACCTTATAACCGGTTTTACCTTCCCACGAGAAAGAATCTGTTACATAAATACTGTCTACAAAAAAACTAGGTTCAGTATCCGCTTTCATAATTGAAGGGTAAACTTGATAAACCCATTTATATCCTGATTTAAAAGGCAAGAAATCCTGAACAACTGATTGACTGGCGCGCACTATTTATTACAAATGTTAACACAATAAGCCCTAACCCCATTTTTCTAAACATCTTTCCTCCTCTTCCTTATACTATTAAGGAAATAGTAAACAGTGTAAAATATTAATCAACGCTTCTTTTTTAATTTGTCAACGTTTTTTTAGGTTGGACGTTTCCCAAAATTTCTTCTCTAAAATCTCTACATTAACTTTTCTCCTGTCGCTGACTGCTAACACTAAACCAACTATACCCTCTAAACTTTCTGTCCTCTGTTTTAATCTCTTAAATTCTCTTACAAGTCCCTGTTAATTATCTGTTTTTTTGATTTCGTGTTAATTAGTGCCCACTATAGTTCGGAATCTTTTGCCGGATTCGTGCTTGCCTGCCGTTAGGCATGGGATAAAACTTTTTCTGTTTTCTTTTCTTGGCGTCTTAGCGACTTTGCGTGAGAATTTCTGTTTGTAGTTTGTTCTTTTGTCTCAATTTTCTGTTATAAGTTTTTTCTGTTTTTCTCTGCGGAAATGTCTGCCTGTAGTTTGTTTGGAGGGGTAGGTGTGTCCAAAAATTTTCTGTCCTCTGCCTTTTTCCTTGACTTATGTATAGTAATAAAATATTATAGAGACATAGTTTTATAAAATAACTTGGAGGTTAATATGCAAAACAGAAAGTTTTTGGACGGATTAGACAGGAAAAAATATTTTGTATTATTTATAGGAATACTAATTGTAACAAACGCAATCGCATCTGCACCCGATACTATCTGGACAAGAACTTATGGGGGATCTGGTAATGATGCAAGCTATTCGGTTCAACAAACTGAAGACGGAGGATTTATCGTTGTCGGATATACTCGTTCTTTTGGTGCCGGGTATTCGGATGTTTATCTTATAAAAACAAATTCTGAGGGAGATACCCTTTGGACAAGAACTTTTGGTGGGACTAACTATGATGAGGGCAATTCAGTTCAACAAACGATAGAGGGTGGGTATATAATTGCAGGAACTACTCGTTCTTTTGGCACCGGGGCTTCGGATGTTTATCTTATAAAAACAAATTCTGAGGGAGATACCCTTTGGACAAGAACTTATGGTGGAACTAACTATGATGAGGGCAATTCAGTTCAACAAACGGCAGATGGTGGTTATATAGTTGCAGGAACTACATATTCTTTTGGCGCCGGGGCTTCGGATGTTTATCTTATAAAAACAAATTCCTCCGGAGATACGCTTTGGACAAGAACTTATGGTGGAACTAACTATGATGAGGGCAGATCGGTATGCCAAACATATGATAGCGGATTTATAGTTGCAGGAACTATAATGCCTTCTTACGTTGATACTGACAATGTTTATCTTGTAAAAACAAATTCCGGTGGAGATACAATATGGACAAGAAATTTCACCCATTATAGTGATGATTGGGGATACTCTGCCCGACAAACACAGGACAGCGGGTATATCACTACCGGTGTGACAAACTCCGGGTCTCCTAACTATGGAAATGTTTATCTTGTAAAGATGAGTTCCAATGGGGCTATACTCAAGACAAAAACTTTTGGTGGAACTGACTATGATGAGGGCAGGTCAGTATGCCAAACAAATGACAGTGGCTTTATAATTGCAGGATATACGTATTCTTTTGGTACCGGGGGGGCCGATATTTATCTTATAAAGATAAATTCTCAATGTGATACACTTTGGACAAGAACTTATGGTGGAGCTAATTATGATTATGGATTTTCCTTGTGCCAGACGCGGGATAATGGTTTTGTTATCGCCGGAGCAACATCCTCTTTTGGTGCAGGTAGTTCGGATGTTTATCTTATCAGGCTCAACCCGGAAGTCGGAATAGAAGAATCTTCCTCTCAAAAATCCAATCCCCCTTCGACTACGCTCAGGATAAACCAAAACCCATTCTCTAAATCAACAATTATTCATTATTCTGTTTCTCCTAATAACGAATATGGAACATCTGGAACATCCCGCTTAGGCGGTGCCCGCGTTGGCGGTGGTACTAATATACTATTAACTATTCACGATTTATCCGGACGATGCATAAGAACTTTAATCAACGAACAAAAACCCACCGGCTCTTATTCCACAACCCTCTCCGCAAATGACCTCAAAACAGGCATCTACTTCCTAACCCTTTCTACAATTTGTCATTCTGAGCGTAGCGAAGAATCTCATAAAATAAAAACCACCCAAAAATTAACGATTATAAAATAAATTATATGAAAAAAATATTATTGTTGAATGGCATAATGACCTGGTTTTCAATAACTTAATTAAATTCAGGGAGGAAAAATGTGGAAAACATTTATTTTGCTCTTTAGTATCTTGTGTTCTTTTTCGGTTTCAGCACAAAACGAATTATGGGTCAGCAAATATAACGCCGGTCTGTCTGATATGGCATCCGCAATAGCTGTTGATAATTCAGGCAATGTTTACGTAACCGGACAAAGTGAAAAATATGGTTCAGGGGCACATGCTGATTATTTAACAATTAAATATAATTCTTCGTCGGGAGATACTGTTTGGACAAGAAGATATAACGGGCCGATGGGTAACGGTTATGACATACCGGTTGGGATAGCAGTTGATAATTCAGGCAATGTATATGTAACAGGAATTAGTTCGGATTCGACTACCGGTTCTGATTATGCAACAATCAAATACGATCCTTCAGGTAATACAGAATGGGTTCGGAGATATACAGGACCGGGGAACCGCAGCGATATTCCGGCAGGAATAAAAGTTGATGGAGCCGGTAATGTATATGTAACAGGCGAGAGTCATGACGCTTCGGATTGGCTTGACTATGCAACGGTAAAATACAATAGTGCAGGAGATACCGTATGGACTAGAAGGTTTGACTATACAATGGATGCAGCAACCGGAGTTGCGGTTGATAACTCAGGCAATGCCTATGTAACTGGATGGAGCGATGGTTCCGGCAGTACGACTATGCCCGATTACGCAACAATTAAATACAGTCCTTCGGGGAATCAATTATGGGTAAAAAGATATACCGGAGGATATTCCGACAGCCCTGATCAGGCATGCGCCATTGCAATTGACAGCTCGGGCAATATTTATGTGACAGGATGGAGCGATGGTTTAACTTCTTATAGAGACTACGCAACAATCAAATACAATAGTTCGGGAGATACATTATGGGTCAGGAGATATAATGGTGTCGGGAATACCGACGAAGAAGCAAAGGCGATTGCAGTTGATAAAGCAGGAAATGTTTACGTAACAGGCTTTAGGCATTATCCTGGGACTAAAGACTATATGACGATTAAATACAATTCCTCGGGCAATTTAATGTGGTCGCAAATATATGAAGGAAAGTCAAATTATGAAGATGAACCGGTAGGAATTGTAGTTGATAACTTAGAAAATGCGTATGTAACGGGATCTAGTTTTGATTCAACTACCAAATATGATTGTGTAACGATTAAATATACTTCCTCGGGAGATACAGGTTGGATAAGAAAATACGATGCCCCCCTGTATGACGGAGCAGCTGCCATAGCAATTGATAATTCAGGAAATGTTTATGTTACGGGATATAGCAATGTGGCTACCAGTGGCCACGATGATGATTATATAACAATTAAATATGCCGCCGCAGGAATAGAAGAATCTTCCTCTCCAAATTCCAATCCCCCTTCGACTACGCTCAGGGTAAACCAAAACCCATTCTCTAAATCAACCGTCATCAGTTGCCATCTGCCGGTAAATGTAGGGTCCGCCTCAGGCGGATTTAGCCTTGCGATCTACGATTTGACGGGTAGACTTATAAAAACATTAGTTGCCGGGGAAAAACCCACCGGCTCTTATTCCACAACTCTCTCTGCAAATGACCTCAAAACAGGCATCTACTTCCTAACCCTTTCTACCGGCACTTCTAAAATCACTCAAAAACTTACGGTTATAAAATAAATAAATTTTCTGCCTTTTATTTGTGCTAATCTGTGTGTATCTGCGGTTAAAAAATCTTTTTGTTATTTGTTTTTATTTTTTTAATTTCTTAAATTCTCTTCAAGTCCCTGTTAAATTATCTGTTTTTCTGTAATCTTTTAATCTGCGGTAATCTATGTAAGAATCTTTTTTTTATCTATTCAAATAGTTTTCGTTTATGTTTTTGTAGTTAATTTCATAGCCTATATAATCTGCGTTTATCTGCGTTACTCTGCGTCCTAAGTTTTCTCTGTTTTTCGTGCTTTCGTGGTGGGTCTGCTTGTCAATCTCGTGGTTCTAATTTAGTGCCCCTTTTTTTGTGCTTTAGTGTTTTCGTGGCAAATTTTTTGTTTTAACATAAAATCCTTGACTATGCACTTAATCCCATTATACTCGACAGAAGTGCTAAACGAAAGACTATTTCTTGTTGGTGTTATAACTCAAAAAGAAGATAAACAGGAAAAGATTGACCTCCTCAATGAGCTTGTTGATTTAGGCAAAACCTCCGGCGGCGAAGTCGTAGAAAAAATAATCCAGCACAGGGAAAAAATTGATTCCCGTTATTTTATCGGAAAAGGTAAAGCCGAAGAACTTGCCAAAATCGCCGAAGAACTCGATATCAACATTTTTGTTTTTGATACGGAACTTTCCGGTATTCAAAAAAGAAACCTCGAAGAAATGACAGGCAGAAAAGTTTTGGACAGAACCGAACTCATTCTTGATATCTTTTCAAAACACGCCAGTAGTATGGGTGCGAAAATTGAAGTTGAAATTACCCAACTTAAATACAGCAGGTCAAGGTTAACCGGTAAAGGTATCGAAATGTCAAGACTCGGTGGCGGTATCGGGACAATGGGGCCCGGCGAAAAGAAACTTGAAACTGACCGTCGTAAAATAAAAGATAGACTCCATACGCTTAATAAAAAATTGGAAATGATAGAAAAAAGCAGGATAGTCCAATCCAATCAACGTCGGTCTCTTAGGCGGGTAGCTCTTGTCGGATACACGAATGCAGGCAAATCAACGATTATGAACAAACTTACCCGTTCAGATTTGCTCGTGGAAAATAAACTCTTTTCTACTCTTGATTCTACGACACGAACTCTTATGGGACCGAATCTGGAAAAAGTCCTCGTTACGGATACTGTGGGCTTTTTAAGAAATTTGCCCCACGAACTTATCAACTCGTTTAAGTCCACACTTCAGGAAGCGATCGAATCGGATTTGCGTTTGCACGTAGTGGATATTTCTCATCCTAATTGTGAAGAACACCTTGCCGCCGGGAATGTATTACTGGAGGAACTTGGTGTAATGAAAAGACCCGTGATTTATGTCTTCAACAAAATAGATAAAGATGCTTCCCTTGTGGAATCGTTCAGGATTAAATACCCTGATGCATTGTTCATATCCGCACATCAGGATATCCAGCCGGTAAAAGATGCCATCTTCTCTTTCTTCAGCCTCATCTGATTTCTTTCTCTGTGTCTTCTCTGTTTTATCTTCATTTTGTTTTTTGGGTATTTTTTAACCCCTAAACTTTTTTTCTCTGCGCTCTCTGCGGTGAAAAATTCTTTATGTTTCTGTTATTCGTGTTAATTCGTGCTTATTCGCGGATACTTTTTCTTTTACTCTATGGCTTTCTGTTTGTTTCATCTCGTACCAGTCTCTTCCAGTCCCTGTTAATTTATCTTTTTCTGTATTCTGTTAATACAAGTTACTACTAACCACTACTAGTTACTATTTTTGTTTTTTTTCGTGTTTTCGTGGTAGGTTTTCTTTTGAGTTCTCTGTTTTTCCAATTCGTTAATCTTTTTTCAATCCGCACTCTCTGCCTACCGGCAGACAGGCAAAATCCCCAATCCAAAATTGGAACTCCGCACTTGACAAAATTTTTTTAATAAAGTATAGTACAAAAATATGGGTTTTATAATTTTACTTGCTGGGCTCCTTGGCTCTATTTACGATTATGAGGCTCCCGCAAATATTGATGTCGGTTTGAGGTGTAATTATTTGTACGGTGGAATGGCACGAAGAGAGTTAAGTTACATATGGAGACATATGGAAGCTCCCGTGAATCTGGGTGTGTGCGTGCAAACTGGAGGCGATAGTGGCGTATATGTTTCAACGGGTGACAAGGCAAGCAATAACTCTATATCTGCCGTTATGCCTGAAATCGTAATGGAACTTAATTTCCCCGGGAGGGCAGGAGGAATGGAATTGTCCTGTGGTTTCTACAAGACGGGCTTTACAAGACCGACTGTAGATATAGATACAGTAGTACCCCAAAATCACGGTATAGAAATTATAGAAGGCTTTGATGTGGTTTCTATACCCTTATCTTTTGTGGCTAAATATTATGCCTATAACCAGCCGCCGGTTGCTTCCGTATGGATAGGCGGTGGTCCTTTTTGCGCATTCAATGTATGTAACCCGACAATGGATACTACCTATTTGGCAGATACTACTTGGATATTCCTTCATGGAAGGTTTTCACCGATGTATGGAATTACTTTAGGTGCCTGCTGGAGACAGAGTATTGTGCCAATCCTGTCTGCGCTTGAAAAACCGATTGAAACGTCAAATCTATCAAAACTCTGTTTTACTGTTGGTTTTTTGTTCGACTACTATACCTTAGCTACGGGAGTCATCGAAGGGCAAAACGTATGGGGGAGTGGTAGAGACGAACTTTACGAAGGTTTAGAATACAATCGCTGGGATATAAGAGCTTGGATTGGCTTCAGTTACAGCCTCCTCCGCTAACCCTTTCCCCAACAATTTTTCTATGTCTATCCGTGTAATTCTGTGTTTGGAGTTTACCCCGCTGTGTCGAAGATCCCGCCTTGGCGGTGAGCGGGGTGGCAAAAAATTCTTTCTGTTGTCTGTTTTTTGTGTTTTCGTGCTTTTTATACCTTCCGTACTTTCGTGGTAGATTCTCTTTTCTGTCCTCTGTGTCCTCATTTTTTGTAATTTGTTTGTTTTTTACTTGAAATTTTATCCCTTCCCTCTGTGTTCTCTGTGGTTGCTTTTTCGTGGTCTGTTTTTCGTGCTTTCGTGCTTTTTATACCTTCCGTACTTTCGTGGTAGATTCTCTTTTCTGTCCTCTGTGTCCTCATTTTTTGTAATTTGTTTGTTTTTTACTTGAAATTTTATCCCTTCCCTCTGTGTTCTCTGTGG
>JAQUPX010000005.1:199758-204764 GCA_028716385.1 bacterium
TTGCTTTTTCGTGGTCTGTTTTTCGTGCTTTCGTGGCGAAATTTCCCCTGTTATAAAAAATTCCTTGACAATTCCCTATTTATGAATTAACCAATTGGTTAGTTAATAATTGAAATGGCTAATAATACTAATACAAAATACTCCACAAAAGAAAAAATCCTGAAATATGCTATCAAGGAGTTCCTTGAGTATGGCTTCTATGGCGCCCGTATGCAGAGAATTGCCGATAAAGCAAAAATCAATAAAGCAATGTTGTTCTACTATTATAAAAACAAAAAACAAATATATAAAGAAGCTCTGATGAGTATTTTTAAGACGGTTGTTGAAAACCTTATTAATATAAGCGATGAAGACGTTCCTATCGAAGATAAAATAAAAGAGATTATAGATATTTATGCCGATTTTGCTTCTAAAAATCCCGATTACCTGCGTCTTGTGCAATACGAGTTTAGTAGGGGAGGAAAGGATTTTACAAAATATAACATACTGAAAGATGTTTCAAAATCACAACTCTTTCCTCTTAACCCTGATACGGGTAAAATATTTAAATACTTTAATAAAAAAATGAAATCGGGAGAGATAAGAAATATTAATCTTGCCCATCTGATAATAAGTATTGCCGGACAGGTAATGGCGTCGTTTTTTGCAAGACCGCTTTTTGAAGCTATCGGAGTATACAAACCTTCCGACTTTGATAAGTTTATAAAAGAAAGAAAAGAATTTATCGTGAAATTAGTTCTTGATGGAATAAGGGGTGGTAACTAAAAGAAAATGTTTTTAATATTATTAATAATTACTTTTTCTGATAACATAGGTGTGAGTATCAAAAGAGAGAGCATAGAAGATAAATGGCAAATTTATATAATAGGAGATTTAGGAAGTTATTCTAAGTTTAACTTAAAAGAACTCGGCATTAATGTTCCTATTAATGAATATTCTCAACCATTAAGACCTACAGCAATTACCGGATATATTGCATTTCAAAAAAATAGAAAAGCTTTATTGTTTGGAATATTTGGGTTTTCAAATGAGGCGTTATATATTAAACCCGAAACAGATACTATAATTGAATTTAATGACCTCAGAATTATTGGTCAGTATGAATTATGGACAAATAAAAGATTACTTATAGCTCCTAAATTAGGGGCTGTATGGTCAGGGTGGAAAAGATGCAAATGGGATGAAGCATCCGGTAAAAGTGTAGATAAAGAAGGGAAAGAACAAGTTGGTTTATTGGCAGGAACAAACTTTAGAGCTCAGCAGGAAGTTAGTCCCCAAAAGAAATGGACTCCATTTATAGAAGGAACTTATGAATATTCTACTCCGTTCTCAGGAGTTAACAGAGTGCTTATTGAAGGAGGAGTTACTTTTCTAAATATAAAGGATCCTAGAGGGAATGAAAATGGAATTACGGCACGAATGGATGTTGGTGTATTTAAGGGATATATATGGGGGACATTTATAGAAGGACAGGAACAGGGAATTGGGTTTAAGATTTGGTTTATGCCTAAAGGATGGTTTTAATAGGGGATGAAATTTTATAATGAGTCAATATAAAGATACTACTAAAGGAAACAAACCTATGCAAAATAATATGGAAAAATTAGGAGGGACTTATGAGTAAAAAAAATATTTATCTATTCTTATCGTGTTGCATATTATTTTCAACGATTTCTTTCTCAAAACCCCTTACCCTTGATGACTGTTTGAATAAAGCAATGAAAAACAACCCCGATGTTATGAAAACGCAAAAAGAACTGGATGCCATAAACTCAAAAATCTACCAGGCGAAAACTTATTTTATGCCTACCCTGAGCTTAACCGGTCTTTATACTCATTTAAGTGAAGACCCTCCTACTTTTGATTTCAAGTCTTTCTTAACGCCCGGAGCCACTTTACCGCAAATAGCTGGAAATCCTTTATTGCAATATGCGCACCAGAATAACTATAGCGGCGGGCTTAAACTAAACCAGCCTTTATATATGGGCGGGCGGAATATGGCAGTGCTTAGTTCTTATAAATCGGAATATAAAATGAAATCCGCTGAACTTGAAATGTCAAAGTCGAAACTGAAAGTGGATGTCACAAAAGTCTTTTATTCCATCGTCCTTTCAAAAGAAATGGAAAAATTGATACAGGTCACAGTAACTACCCTGCAAAAACATCTTGATATAGTAAGAGAATTCATTAAAAATGGCACTGCTACGGAATACGATTCTCTCAAAACGGAATCCCAACTCTTTTCCTGGCAGCCAAGACTCATAAAAACCCAAAGGGAAATGAAAACCGCAACCAAACAACTCGCTTTCCTTATAGGCGAAGAAATTGAAGACAGTCTTGTCATTGAGGGTGAGTTAAAGTATCAGAGCCCCGGGACGGAGATATCAATAGAAGATGCAACCAACAAAGCTCTTGAAAATAGGTTTGAAATAGTAATTGCGCAAGAAATGAAAAAAATAAATAACGATATCAGGAATATGAAAAAAGCCACTGCGCTTCCGCAAGTCGCTTTCCAGTATAATTATAACCTGATGGATAAAGATGCGGATTTTACTTTTACCCCGGATAACTGGGAAAACTGGTGGGATATAAGAATTTTGTTTAACTGGGAGTTCTTTGCCTTCGGAAGACATAGAGCGGAAATGAAGGAATACGATTTTAGAAAACAAGAATCCGATATAAATATCTCCTCTATTGAAAAGAGAATAAAGATTGAACTTGAAAATGCGTTCGATTACAGAAATGAAAACCAAATAACACTTTCTTTGTGGGAAAAGAATATTGATGTTGCAAACAGAGCTTACGATATAGCAAACGATAATTATAAAAACGGGACAATGACAAATATGGATGTCCTAGATTCACATATAGCTCTGGCAGAAGCAAAATTCCAGTACCTGAAAGCTCTTTATGATTATAAAATTTCCTGTGCAGAATTAAATAGAATAATCGGTTATTAAATGAAGAAAAAATGAAAGACAAAAGAAAACATTTGCCATTGAAAGGGGATAATATGTCAAAAATAGCCAAATTTAGTATGGGGGCTACGGCAGCAATTATTACCAGTATGGGTTTAATTGCCGGGTTGGCTTACGGCAAAGGCGCAAAATCAAGCATAATTGCCGGCCTTTTAATTGTGGCAATTGCAGACAATATATCTGACTCCCTGGGAATTCATATATATAAAGAATCTGAAGGAGTTAGCCGAAGAGAGATTAATTTATCTACTTATGGTAATTTTATAGTCCGGTTAATACTCGCGTTTAGCTTTATTGCAATAGTTCTTTTACTGCCACCACAAGTTGCTTTTGTTGTTTCTTCAATCTGGGGACTGGGGTTACTTTCAATTTTAAGTTACTCAATTGCCAAAACCAAACAAACAAGTACAACGTTAGAGATAATCTGGCATTTAATCGTAGCAATCGGAGTCATTGTAGGTAGTAAGCTTTTGGGAAGTTTAATTTATAGTAAAATAGTTCATTAACTCATAAAAACTAAATGAAGATTTTATGTGGAGTACCTGATCGTATCCGGGGAAATAACCTCTCTGTTCTTCTCTCTGTGCTCTCTGTTCATTTACTTTTAACACTTTCTGTTTGCCAATCTGTTTTGTCGAAAACTTTCTGTTCCCATTTTTCTCTGCGAACTCTGCGTCTCTGCGGTGCAAATTTTTGTTACTATAGTCCCGAGTCTGTTAATTTGGGAGTTTTTCTCTGTGTTCTCTGTGGTTGGGTTTCCTGATGAAGAAAAAACTAAAATATGAAAGTATTATTTTGTGGAATATTTAAAGATTTACAGAAACCTTATAAATAGGAATAAAAAAAGGGGGTAAAGATGAGAAAAGGATTATATTTCTTAACTATAATTCTGATGTGTGTTTGTAACGGCTGTAAAGAAAAAGATTACATAGAAGCTTCCGGCACCATAGAAATTAAGGAACTAGACGTTGCGTCAAAAATTGCCGGCAGGGTTACAAAAATATACGTTCAAAAAGGTGATAACGTTGAAAAAGATAAAGTACTTGCGGAAATTGACGACAGGATAATTAACGCCCAGTACGATGAAGCAAAAGCCCTTTATACTCAGGCGGAGGAAGACTTCAAAAGAGTCTCTGCCCTTTATAAATCAAATTCTATACCCAAACAGAAATACGACCAGTCAGAAGCTTTTTATAACCAGATAAAAGCAAAACTGACCCAGGCGGAAATAATGAAAGAAGAAACGAAAATAAAAGCGCCGTGGGACGGGACAATAATTAACAAATATGTCGAAGAAGGAGAACTTATATCTCAACTTGCGCCCCTGTTTACGCTTGGCGATATGAAAGAAGTTAAACTTACAATATATATGCCGTTGAAAGAAATGGAAATAATAAAAGTCGGAGAGGAAGCCGAAATCAGGATTGATGCGTATAAAGACAAAACTTTCAAAGGGAAGATTACGTACATATCCGATAAGGCAGAATTCACGCCCAAAAACATCCAGACAAAAGATGAAAGAATAAAAGAAGTCTTTGCAATTGAAATATCCCTTTCAAATGATGAAAAAATATTTAAACCCGGTATGCCAGCAGATGCGAGATTAAAGAAAAGATAATATCAAAAATCAAAAATTAAATATCAAAATGGAAAACAAAAGAAACTACATTACCACGAAAGTTGTAAAAGCACGAAAGCACGAAGAGAAGATAGTATTTGATGAATTGCAAAATTATAAATTTAAATATGTTTTTCGTGACTTTCAGTATTTCTTTGTTTTTTCGTGGTAGAAGTAATAGATAAGAGAATTTAAAATGGAAAAAAGAAACTACATTACCACGAAAGTTGTAAAAGCACGAAAGCACGAAGAAAATGTAGTATTTGATGAACTTTCAAACAAGATTATAAATTTAAATATGTTTTTCGTGACTTTCAGTATTTCTTTGTTTTTTCGTGGTAGAAGTAATAGATAAGAGAATTTAAAATGGAAAAAAGAAACTACATTACCACGAAAGTTGTAAAAGCACG
>JAQUPX010000005.1:204864-312249 GCA_028716385.1 bacterium
ATTTAAAATGGAAAAAAGAAACTACATTACCACGAAAGTTGTAAAAGCACGAAAGCGCGAAGAAAATGTAGTATTTGATGAACTCTTAAGCAAGATTATAAATTTAAATATGTTTTTCGTGACTTTCAGTATTTCTTTGTTCTTTCGTGGTAGAAGTAATAGATAAGAGGATTTAAAATGGAAAAAAGAAACTACATTACCACGAAAGTTGTAAAAGCACGAAAGCGCGAAGAAAATGTAGTATTTGATGAACTTTCAAACAAGATTATAAATTTAAATATGTTTTTCGTGACTTTCAGTATTTCTTTGTTTTTTCGTGGTAGAAGTAATAGATAATAGGATTTAAAATGGAAAACAAAAACTACATTACCACGAAAGTTGTAAAAGCGCGAAAGCACGAAGTATTTGATGCTCGTTCAAGTAAAATTATAAATTTGAATATGTTTTTCGTGCCTTTCAAAATTTATTTGTCTTTCGTGGTAATATGTTTTTTGTGTCTTTTGAATTTTCTTTGTTTTTCGTGGTAAAAATAATATGAATACTGTATCCGTAAAGAACCTAACTAAGTTTTACAATAAACAAAAAGCTCTTGACGATATATCTTTTGATATCAATACGGGAGAAATATTTGGCATAGTAGGTCCCGATGGCTCCGGGAAAACAACTCTCCTCAGAATACTCACGGGTATTCTCGAAAAAACGTCCGGCAAAATATCCATAATGGGCCTTGATATTGATAAAGATTACGAAAAAATAAAATACCATACGGGATATATGTCACAAAAGTTCAATCTTTATCCTACTCTGACCGTTGAAGAGAATATTAAATTTTTCGCAGGAATCTTTGGAGTCTCGCAGCAAGAATATAATGATAGGGGAGAGTATCTTCTTAATCTTACGGGGCTTGCAAACTTCAAAACCAGACAGGCAAAAAACTTGTCCGGCGGGATGAAACAAAAACTTGCCCTTATCTCTACCCTTATTCATAAACCTGATGTTCTCATACTGGATGAACCTACGCTTGGCGTTGACCCCGTTTCAAGAAGGGACTTCTGGCAGATACTACAGGAATTTTCACAAAAAGGAACTTCTATAATCGTCAGCACTTCTTATATGGACGAAGCCGAACTATGCAATAAAATAATACTCCTTTTTGAAGGCAGAATTATAATCAAAGGCAACCCGATTGAAGTGAAAAAAATAGATAACACGGTTATGGAACTTGTCCTGCTTGAAGGAAAAAACATAGATGATAATATAATTCAAAAAATAACTCCTTTTGTCGTAGACATCTCCTTCAAAGGGGAAAAAATAAGAGTAATACTTAAAAAAGATGGGAAAGAATCTTTTACAAAGGAGTTTAACAAATTGTTTCATATAAACGAAATATCCCCATCAATAGAAGATGTATTTATGAGGGAGATGGGAAAGTAACTATGGAAAATTATAACACGAAAGACATATCTCAAGCTGGAAGCTTGAGTTACAATCAAAAATGCTTAAATAATTATGGAAAAATATAGCATAGAAGTTCAAAACCTGACAAAAAAGTTCGGAACTTTTACGGCAGTAGACGATATCTCCTTTAACGTAAAAGAAGGTGAAATACTTGGATTCCTGGGTCCGAACGGCGCAGGAAAAACTACGACGATAAAAGTATTATGCGGGTTGCTTATTCCGACAAAAGGAGACGTATTCGTAGAAAATTACGATATAAGAAAAGATGTGGAAAAAATAAAAACAATTATCGGGTATATGTCACAGAAATTTTCCTTGTATACAGACCTTACGGTTTATGAAAATATAAAATTCTATGCCGGTATATATGGTGTCGATAGGGAAGAGGCGAAAATAAAAGAAATAATAGAAATGCTCGATATAGAGGAATATAAAAACACCATAACTGCCGAACTTCCCGCGGGAATTAGACAAAGAGTCGCT
This sequence comes from bacterium, assembly GCA_028716385.1. Taxonomy (GTDB): domain Bacteria; phylum Hydrothermota; class UBA3073; order JACQXS01; family JAQTXJ01; genus JAQTXJ01. The sequence goes on from JAQUPX010000005.1 coordinate 206,806, forward strand.
CTTGCAACCGCTTTTATTCATAGCCCTAAAATCCTTTTCCTTGATGAGCCGACTGCCGGAGTTGACCCTGTGTTAAGAAGAAAATTCTGGGCAATAATAAAAAAATGGGCTCAGCAAGGCACGACCATACTCGTTACTACCCATTATATGGATGAAGCGGAAAATTGTAATAGAATTGCGTTGATAAACCAGGGCAAACTTGTTGATATTGGCGAAATAGATGAAATAAAAGGAAAATTCATAAAAGGAAACATACTATGTGTTGAACTTTCCGAAAATTACGTAAAAGAATTTAATACGCTGAAAAAAATAGAAATGCCCGTAAAAGATATATCGTTGCATGGCTCTATTGTCCATATTATACAGGATATTGATATTGAAGAAGCAAAGAAAAAAATAAAAGATTATTGTAAAACTAAAGAAATAAAATACAAAAATATTTTTGAAGATAAACCTTCGCTGGAAGATATTTTTATAAACCTTATCAGGAAGAAATCATAAAATGTTAAACTTTCAGAGAATATACGCTTTATTTAAAAAAGAGTTCGTGGAAATCGTAAGAGATAAACGTTCTCTTGTTATAGTCTTTATAATGCCCATAGTAATGATTCTTATCTATGGGTATGCCGTAACTTTTGACATTAAAAATATTGATATAGGCATAATAGACAGGGATAACTCTTCTCTATCAAGAGGATATATAAACAAAATAGTCAGTTCGGGATACTTTATTCCTTACAAAGATGCATATAACAATATGGATGAAAATATCAAAGCATTAAGAAGGGAAAGAATAAAAGTAATAATAGTAATACCTTACGATTTTACCGCTAACTTGAAAAAAGGGAAAGATGTGCAAATACAATGTATTGTTGATGGAAGTATAGCAAATACGGCAATAATCGGTGTCGGTTATTTGCAGGTGCTAACTTCTAACTTTGCAAATAATATTAAAATGGATTTCGTCAAAAGCAAAGGAATAAATTCCAAAAAATTTCCCTATATATCGCCGGAAATAAGAGTCTGGTATAACCAGGAACTCAGGAGCACTAATTTCATAGTGCCGGGACTTATATCTACAATAATGATGCTTGTTGCTGCACTGCTCACATCCTTAACGATAGTCAGGGAAAGAGAAAACGGCACTTACGAGGAAATAATGTCAACGCCTGTAACTTCGGCAGAATTGATTATAGGAAAACTTACACCATACATTATAATAGGTCTTATAGATGTTTTGCTCGTAACATTATTTGGTGTGTTATGGTTCCATGTGCCTTTCAGGGGAAACATAATTACACTCCTTTTCTTTTCTTTCCTTTTTATCTTATGTGCGCTCGGTATGGGTATGCTAATGTCCAGCATAGCAAAAAAGCAGGAAGAAGCAATTATGATGACGTTTTTTTCTGCGCTACTTCCTTCTATCCTCTTATCAGGATTTGTATTCCCTGTAGAAAGTATGCCTAAAGCTATCCAGGTATTTTCATATTTTGTGCCTGCAAGATATTTCTTGAATGTCCTGCGGGCTATCTTCTTAAAACAAGACGTTACTATTTTAATGCTTTATAAAGAAGCATTGTTTTTAATAGCGGTTAGTATCTTTTTCCTTGTTGTTGCGTCAAAGGTTATTAAAAAGAGAAAACTTTAATCTATTGTATGAAAACAAGTAAAAGCAGAATATTAAAAATATTTCATAAAGAAATTTTACATATAATCAGGGGACGTATGTTACCGCTTCTGGTAGTTGCTCCAATCCTTCAGATGCTTGTATTCGGGGATGTTGTTACGACGGAAATTAAACATATTTCAATAATGGTGGTAGACAGGAGTTTAAGTTCTTATTCGAGGCTATTGATTTCTAAGTTTTCCAATGTAGAATATTTTGACCTTAAAACCGTATCAAATGACAGAAATGACATACAAACGGCTTTGACTAAAGGCGATGTGAAATGTGTTTTAAGTATACCTGAAGATTTTGAGGAGAAAATAAAAAAAGGAGAAAAAACGAGTTTGCAGTTTATTACCGACGGTAGCAACTCAAATGTTGGCAGTGCAGCGCTTAATTATGGGTCAATTATAATTTATAATTTTTCAAAAGAAATATTTAGCGATAAAATGAGACAATTCGGAAACGTTATAGGCCATATTCCCGATATAACCATTGAAGAAAGAATATTGTTTAACCCGGAACTCAAAAGCACGGATACAATGATACCAGGGATTATCGGGCTTATACTTATAATAGTTACGATGGTTATCGCCTCTCTTTCTCTTGTTAAGGAAAAAGAGTACGGGAACATAGAACAACTTATCGTTACTCCAATCAAGCCTTACGAACTTCTTTTGGGGAAAATTCTCCCGTATATAATAATCGGTCTTATAGACGTCATATTTATAACGGTTGCGGGAATACTTATATTTAAGGTGCCTTTTATGGGAAACATTCTGCTCCTGCTTGTTCTTTCTTTGCTTGCTATATTCGTGAATCTTGGTATCGGTACGTTCATATCAACTATTTCAGCGACTCAACAGCAGGCAATGATAAGCGCAATGTTTTTTATGCTCCCCAATATGTTATTATCGGGTTTTATCTTCCCGATAAAAAATATGCCGCAGGTTATACAGTATATAACTTATATAATGCCGCTGAGATATTATATTGTAATATTAAGGGGGATCTTCTTGAAAGGATTGACCTTTATGGAGTTATTGCCCGAAGTAACGGCACTTTTTATATACGCGCTTGTTGTCTCCATCCTCGCTCTCAAGAAATTCAAAAAAACGGTAGGCTAAAACAATTAGCTTTAATTCTTTTTAATTACCCCGTTCTTTAGGACGGGGGCTGAAGTCAATCAAAAATATTCTATCGGGCTTTAGCCCAAAACAGCTTGTTGTCTCTTATGTTTGTCATTCCTGCGGAAGTTGAAGATCCCGCCCTGGCGGTGGCAGGAATCTATCTTTTTGTTTGAAGGATAATCGGAATATAATCAGTGGCTTTATCCACCGTAAATGGAGCAAATTGTTAATAAACCCTGGCAGGGCGTAGCTAAAGTCTGTTGTTCACATTCTTTTTGTCATTCTGAACGAAGTGAAGAATCTCAATCAGTGGCGGTAGCTTTTAGAAATTGCTATCTAACTCTAGGACTATTAGTTACTTCCCCGACTACAAAACTCCCCGTTCCCTACGGCAGGGAAGCAAGATATTCTTCAAGTATCAGCGTTGCGGCATACTTATCTATGTTCCCTTTTTCTTTGGATGGATGTTTCCCGAGGTCTTTTAATATTTTTTCTACTTCTACGGTGCTGTATCTTTCATCCCATAGTTCAACATTGATATTGAATTTAAGTTGAATCGCTCTTGCAAATTCTCTTGCTTTTGTAGTGACTTTGTCATCTTTTCCGTCCGTTCGCAACGGAAGCCCAACAACTACCGTTTTTATATCATATTGTTGAAACACTTCTTCCAATCCTTCCCATAATTTATTACTTTCTAAAGTTTTTAGCGGTTCAACCATTTTAAATCCCGGTATTGAAATCGCTAACCCTATTCTTTTTTCTCCATAATCAATTGCAAGAATTCGTTGTTCGTTCATATAGTGTAACTCAAGCTTCCAGCTTGAGTGCCTTTTTTAATTTAAGGTTCTGGATTGAGTATCTTTTCTCACTTAAATGTATAACTTGTAGGTATATAAACAATTATTTTACCTTACCTAGCCGCTCTATATCTTTATTGGACCCGATTATTACAAGCCTGTCGAATTTTATTAACTCTGTTTTTGGAGCGGGTGCAATTATAATATTCTCACCTTCCCCGGTTGGTTCTAATTTTCCGTCTTTTCTTATCTGGATTTGTCCCTGTTTCCTTTTTATCGCTATAATCTGCACTCCGTATTTTGTTCGTATTTCCAATTTTTCAATGGTTTTTCCTACAAAAGTATCCGGTACTTCCGTTTCTACGATTGAATAATCAGGCGCAAGTTTTATGTGTTCAAAAATATCCGGCTCAATAAGCCATTCGGCTACCTTTTCACCCATTTCCTGTTCGGCATAAATTACTCTTGTGGCGCCTACTTTTTCCAGTACTTTCCCTTGCAATACTGTAGTCGCTTTTGTGATAACAATCGGCACACCTAATTCTTTTAAAGAAAGTGTAACCAATATACTTGAAGAAATGTCATCTCCCATTCCCACAATTGCGGCATCTACTGTAGCAACACCGCTTTCTTTCAGTGCCTCAATATCCGTCGCATCCATTTCAAGCGCTTTTGTTACTAATTCTGCCGCTAGTTCTACTTTTTTCCCGTCTTTATCTATACCGATTACCTGCATTTCTTTCTTAATTAAAGCATTTGCTACTGCCATCCCAAAGTTCCCTAATCCAATAACTGCATATTGTCCCATAATTCCTCCGTTCCCTTACCCCACCAACACTTCATCTTTTGGGTATTTTATTATTTCTCTTTCCGGTAATGGTAAAAATAATGTTCCCACTATAAGTGGACCTACTCTGCCAATTAACATAGTTATGATAAGAACTATTTTGCCTATATTTGTAAAGTCATACGCAAGACTGCAATAGGGGTTAATTTTGGAACCCATTGACAAACCTACCGTGCCAAATGCCGATACATCTTCAAAAATAATAGCAATAAGCGATTGCCCTTTCTCTGAACAAGCAAGTATCATTATACCTGCAAGTACGACCAGTATTGCCGTAAACGTAACAGCATAAACTTTCTCAATATTCACATGCCCCATCTTTCTATTAAAACAAACTATATCCCGTTTTTTCTTCATAAACGCTACCAAACAAAGCCATATGATTGCAGCGCTTGTTGTTTTTATACCTCCACCGGTTCCACCCGGAGATGCCCCGATAAACATTAAAATTATAGTAAGCAAAAGAGTTGCTGATTGGTAATTACCTACGTTAACTACCTGGAATCCTGCTGTCCTTGGAGTAACGGACTGGAAAAATGATGCCAGAATCTTTGTTTTTACCGGAAATGCTGCTAAAGTTCCCGACCATTCAAATGCAAGAACCCCGATTATTCCTATACCGAGCAATATAAGAGTGGTAATTATAACGAGTTTTGCGTTCAAATCAAGCCTTTTCTTGTGAAGTATATTCTCCCGTATGTCTCGCCATACGACAAAACCTAATCCCCCGAATATAATAAGCAACCCTATTGTTAAAATAACTACAGGTGAGTCTATGAAACTACATAAATTGTCTGAAAATAACGAAAACCCTGCATTGCAAAATGCGCTTACCGAATGGAATATTCCCTTAAAAATGGCTCCTGGTATTCCCATTGCTGCAAAACAAATACTCAATATAACGGCGCCTATTAATTCAAAAGTTACCGTAATTTTAATAAGTTTTACCATAAATCTTTGTATCTCACCGGAAGAAGAATATCCTATGGATTCTTCCGTTAAGGTAGTCTGGCGAACGGAAAACCTTTTTCTAAGCAGAAAAAACAATAATGCCGCTATGCTCATATATCCTATCCCGCCTATTTGTATTAACAAAAGCATAACTATGTGTCCAAAAGTGGTAAAATCGTTGGGAGTATCTTTAATATTAAGCCCGGTTACACATACGGAAGAAACTGCGGTAAATAAACCATCTACAAAACTACATTCTTTCCCCTCGGGTGAAGCAATTGGCAATGTAAGTAATATTCCGCCTACCAGCCCTAAACTCAAAAAACCGATGAAAATAATTTTAGAAGGAGTAAACCATTTAACCATATATATTATTAACGTATATTAGCATAATAGATAAACAAGTCAAGAAATACTGTGCGGATGCCGTAATTAGATTATTTTGTAAGTGTAACTCAAGCTTCCCTGCCTACCGTCAGGCAGGTAGTTTAAGTCTTTGTAGTTTTAACTTAAGCTTCTAGTTTAAGTTTCTATGTATGGGCCTTATTTCTTTTGAAATATTCCCGTTTTTACGTTTCTGAATCTTGCCGGTGTAGTACCATGCCCTACAAACATTGTTTGTCCCGGTTCACCTTTCCCGCAATTTGTTACGCCGTAGATTTTCCAGTAATCGGAATTGCAGAATGCATCGCAGTTCCCCCAGAATTCGGGAGTATATCCGGTGTAAGTAGCGTCTTTTATGGGCTCGCACAATTTGCCGTTCTTTATTTTTCGTGCATATTCCGTGCCGAACTGGAAGTTTTCCCGCATATCATCTATACTCCAGGATTTATTGGTTTGTAAAAATAAACCGTCTTTTGTATCTGCAATAAGGTCTTCAAGTTTCCAGCTTCCGGGTTCCATATTTACGTTTGTCATTCTTATTATAGGAATGCGGTTCCAACCGTCTGCTCGCATAGCGCCGGAACTGTTTCTTCCAATTATAGGAGCAGTTTCGCGGGAAGAAAGATATCCCACGAATATGCCATTTCTTATTATAGGAGTAACCTGAGCCGGCACGCCTTCATCGTCCCATCCGGCTGTGCCAAGTCCGTTCTCTGTCATAGCATTTGCCGTTATGTTTACGATTTCAGACCCGTATTTGAATTTATCCAATTTTTCGGTAGTAACAAAAGAAGCTCCTGCATAAGAAGCTTCCATTCCAAAGACTCTGTCTAGCTCAACCGCATGCCCGATGGATTCGTGAACCTGCAACACAAGCTGGTCACTGTCTAATATTATGGTATTGGTTCCGGAAGGACAGGATTCTGCCGTTAACAATTCACAAGCTTCTTTCTGCACGCGGGGCGCATTTTCAAGTAGTTTTAAGTTACGTACAAACTCATACCCGGATGTTCCATAATTTCCGTAAGAACGTTCCTGCATTTCCCCATTTTTTATGGCTATAGCGCTAACCTCTCCACCGGAAACCAAAACAGTCTGCTCTATGAATGAACCTTCGGTTGAAGCGAATATCTTGTAAATACGGCGGAAAGTAAGATGTGAGGAAGATATTTTAACGTCTTCCTTGCGTAAAATTTTATCCACTTCCAGCAATAAGGAAGTTTTATCTTCAAAAGATAACTTAAACGGGTCTTCTTTGTAAGGAGTACTGTATTCACCGGTAACGGGTTTAACTCCCGACAATTTTACTCCGTGAACGCTTTTTGCAAGAGATGATGCTTTTGCTATGTCAATGGCTTGTTTCATAATGTTGTCTATACCGGTACCTTCCATTTTGGAACTACTTGCGAATCCCCAGCTCCCGTCCAACAAAACACGAATTCCAAACCCCAAATCTTCCGAACTACTTATGGATTCAACCTGCCCGTTTTTTACAAATATGTGTTCGGAATTTTCTAATATAACCCTTATATCCCCGTATTCAATACTTTTCGGAAATTTTGATACTACGGTTTTAGCAAAATTTTTCATAATCAAACCTCCTATTTATTTAATTTATAGATTTCTATTTAATTTAAAGTCCAAATAACCCTTTAAAACCAAGAAACGCAAGCGACATCAACGAAGCCGTTATGAAAGCAATCGGAGCGCCTCTTAAAGAAGGTGGGATATCGGCGTTGTCTATCCTCTCCCTTACGCTGGAAAGCATTATCATTGCCAGCATAAATCCAAGCGAGACGCCCAATGTAAAAACTAGGCTCTGTATGAAATTATAATTATAATCTATTATTAAAAAAGCCACACCAAGAATTATACAATTTGTTGCTATCAATGGAAGATATATTCCTAATGCTTTGTACAACGATGGCCTGCGTTTCTTTAAAAATAATTCCACAAGCTGGACAAGCACGCCTATGACAAGCACGAACACCATCGTTCTCAAGTATACCAATCCCATTGGAAGCAATAAAAAGTTATAAACAATCCAGGTAACGGATGAAGAGAAAAACATTACGAATATAACCGAAACTGACATACCTATAGCAGAACTGAGACGATTTGACGCTCCAATCCATGGACATAACCCGAGAAAACGCATTAAAACGATATTGTTTACAAGAAAAGCAGATATAAAAATTAAAAATAATGATTGCATGATTTACTTTTTATTCCTATTCGAAAGCCAGTTTTTCATTCCCATTAAAAAAGCTATTACAAGAAATCCACCGGAAGGAAGTATCATAAAGGCTACCGGCGACGCCGCAAATGCCTTGCCCAAAACTACTTTCCCGAATATTGTCCCATTTCCCAGTATTTCTCTTATTGTGCCCATCAAAAATATAACGATTGTAAATCCAACCCCAATACCGACTCCATCAAATAAAGAAGCAGCCGGTCCATTTTTTAAAGCAAAAGTTTCTGCCCGCCCAAAAACTATACAGTTTGCTACGATTAACGGTAAAAAGATGCCGAGTTGGGAATGAATGGCAGGCGCAAATGCTTGCAGAACATAGTCTGCAATCGTAACAAAAGTTGATATTATAACGATAAATATCGGAATTCTTACCGCATCCGGTATAACTTTCCTTATAAGTGATATTAAGACATTTGAACATGCCATAACAAAAGTAAAGGCAATTCCCATTCCAAGCGCGCTCAATACATTCGTAGATACGGCAATTACGGAACATAACCCTAACATTAACACAAGAACCGGGTTGTTTGTCGTTACTCCATCACTAAAGTGTTTCCAGACATTAATTCTTCTTACAATCATCATTTTTGTTTACCCTCCAGCAGATTCTTTTTTTTATCTGCCACCAGCTTACAACGAATCCCGACTGCTTGACTCGACAACTTTTGTTTCGATAATTTGTTTTATCTCTAAAAAATGTTTATAGTTATTTATGCCTTCTTTTATGCTATTTGTTATAGCGCGGGCTGACATAGTGGCTTCCGGTGTAACGTCAATCGTGCCGCCATCTTTTTTTAGTAAAATATCCGTTTCTTTTTTATTTTCAAGTTGGTTCTTGATCCACGAGTCATCGGATTTTATCCCTGCCTCTGCCAAACTTGTTGAACATACTCCTTTTATTAATGTGTCGTTCCCTAAACCAATATAAGTTTCAATGGTTCTGCCAAACTTGTATTGAGAAATCTTGAATACTATTCCGGTCATTTGATTATCCGTATCGTATATCCCCCAAACGGTGTCGGCAACAAGAGATTTCAGTGAAACGGTTTTTGTCGTTCTTGATAAAGTATCGGATATAGTATAAAAACCCGGTTTATTGGTCGGTAAATAGCTTTTAGCATTGGGAAACATTGCCTCTAATAAATTGAATTCCAATCTTCCCGCTTTATCTTTTTCTATTTTTGCATTTGTTATCTGGTAAATTTCCGCAAGTGAAAACGCAGAGACAAGACAAACTATAGTGAGGGATAAAATCATCTTCAACTTCATTATAGCGAATGTTATGTATTTTTAAAAAATTGTCAAGGTTAAATTGCAGTGGAATTTAATACCAAATCACTTTCAATACAAACAAAAATCTATGTGGGATGGGAGCGAAAGATGGGTAGGTTGGAGCACGTGCTCCAACTAATGAGAATTCCTACTTCCTATTATAGTCTGCACTTTCCCATAATAATAACTGTTAATAAATATACGAATAACGATTCCTCGATTTTCAATCTCTTATAATCCCTGTTGAAAATTCTTTTTTGCGTTTTTATCCGTGTTCATCTAAAGTAATTCTTTGTTCGTTTTTTTGTTTCTGCTTTCCGTGTTAATCCGTGTCTGTTATCCGTGGCTAAAATTCTCTTTGTTGTTTTTTTAGTGTCCGTTATAGGCGACTGTTCTTTTGGTAGTTCGCTTATTCCTTCTTGACAAACTCTCCCTTCCCTTATAAAAAGTGGTAAAATGAAAACTCTCTTATATTTACTGTCTTTGTTTTATGCGGCTTTAATAAATGCTCAGGATTTTGATTCTCCTGCGATATTCATAAAAGATAAGCAGATCGTTGACTCTGCCGATGGAATGTGGAATACCGGGGATACGGTTGACCTTATGTTTACGTTAAAAAACTGGGGAATCAACGCCTCAAATGTGCAGGGAACGATATCCATTGTCTCCGGAAGAGACTATGTTAATATTATAAATGGAAATGCGGATTTCGGAACAATAGCTAAAAAAGGAATTGGAAATAATTCAAACAGCCGTTTCAAAATTACTGCTTTTAATAACGCTCCATCTCCTTATACTGCAAACTTCCAACTCCATATTACGGCAGATGGCGGATATTCAAAAGATATTGACTTTGCTTTGGACATAGAATTACCTCCGGACTTTTTGCTCCCTCCGTCAATCACTTCCGTCTATGGTCTTGCTTTTGACGGATTGTATTTGTGGACGACGGATGATAGTTCCGCTTCTATATATAAACTAAGTCAACAGGGATACATAATGAGCGGAATACCTGCGCCCGGTGGACAAGGATGTACAGGCTTAGCCTGGGATACTAACTCGACTTTGTGGGTGCAAAATAAAAATACTAAAATGATTTACAGGGTAAATCCGGTAACGGGAAATATTATGGCAAACTTCCCATCTCCCGCAACTCAATGTCCTGCAGGATTGGCTTTTGACGGGACTGATTTATGGGTATCCGATAAAGATGCTTACAAAATATATAAAGTGAATACTTCAGGGAATGTTCTAGCAAGTTTTACTATTCCTGTAATACCACAAACTTGTGGTGGACCGATAGAATTGGCGTTCGACCCTCGCGGACCGGATAACGGCAGTTTGGTAGTCTCTATGGTGCATTGTCATAAGGCAGAACAAGGTATAAGTATTTTTGATTCCGTAACGATATGGGAAATTACGAGGAACGGTTCTCTTGTGTCAAAACATCATTTCCGCACGCCGGATGTTAATGGAAAAGCCATAGAAGTCAATCCGGTAACGGGGAAATACTGGGTCAACTCGTTTGTCCCCGGTAAAATATATAGAGTAAAAGGTTTTTATGAAGTTGCTCTGGATGAAGCTCCGTTTACAAAAGATATGGAATTTGTAAATATAACTCTTAATTCTACGGAACATAAAGTTTGTTTTAATTTCTTTGTTTCTTCGGAATCAAAAGTGGATATTGGTGTTTATGATACAACAGGGAAAAAAATATATAATATCAATAAAGCTTTTAAGCCGGGCGAATATGCTTTGAGTTGGAGTTGCAAGAAAGTTTCCCCGGGAAATTATCTTTGCAGTATAAAATCCGGTTCCCTAATGCAAACTAAAAAAATTATAATCCCGAAATAATATTGGGACAAGGACGCAGATCCTCGCAGATTATCAAGATTTTTTAAGTTTTTTTGTTGTTAATTCTTTGTTCGTTTTTTGTTTCTGTTTTCCGTGTAAATCCCTGTCTACCATAGGCAGGCGTGTCTGGTCCGCCTCAGGTGGATTACCCCACAGAAGGCCTTAGCCCCAGACTTCTTGGCGGTGGGAGGGGGTGGCTAATTTTTCTGTTATCTGTTTTTTATTCGTGTGAATTCGTGTCCATTCGTGGATAATTCTTTCTGTTTTTTATTGTTTCGAATTTGGATTTTGAACTTAGGATTTTATTTGATTTTTGAATTTTAATATTTAATTTTGCCGTTTACCCTATCTCATCCTTATCAACTTATATGTAAGCTTCCCGTTTGTCTTTAACCTGCAGAAATATTCGCCGCTGCCCAATGTCTTGTTTTTTGTGTCTTTCCCATCCCAATATATAGTATAAGGCCCGGGTATTTGTTTCTCGTTTACAAGGACTTTTACTACTTGTCCTAACGAGTTGTAAACTGCAATGTTCACATAAGGGGCTGCCGAACTGCTTGGTACGGAATAATTAATTTTTACCGTTCTATTGCTTGGATTAAGACTCTCAAGTTTTAAAGAAAGTGGAAATTTAGTTTCAAGTCTTGCAACTGCAGATACCGGAGTGTGCCAAATGGTATTGCCTGAATTATCCATATCCCCTAATTTATACCAGTAAGTAAGCCCTGGCGTTATAGTAGAATCGGGGTACGTGTAACTATTTGGTCCTGCTCCTTTTGCAGGCATTTCTGCAATTTGGGTATAATTACCTTCCTTATTCTCTGAGCGGTGTAATATCCATTTTAAGTTGTCTTTTTCCGTCTCGGTAAACCAGTTTAAGCTTATATAGCCTACTTCCGAATTGGCTGTCATACCGACAAATTCTACGGAGAAAGGACTTCCACAGACAACATATCTGTAGTCATGTTCCGGAGATGTAAAAGAGACAGAACCGGAATAATCAGCAGCTGATAGTGCGCCCGGAGTTCCTTGTACGCAGTCACTCAATACTGTAGTAACATCACCTGATGCGCCGGCATCGTCGGCTATTGCGCACGAAGCATCCATAGTGCCGTCGCTTTTTATTCTTGTAAGAAAAGCTTCTCTACTACTCCCCAAATTATCCCCTGTTAGAATATAAGAATTATCAGCAACTTGAATAATAGACCTTCCACAAGCGTCACTACACTCATAAGAACCCATGCCATCGTCGTCGGGTTCAATTTTTTTTGCCCATTGTTTGGATCCACTACTAGTGAAGTCTGCTACTACAGCGCCTTTTAATGTATTACCATTTGTTCCTGCCAATATATAATCACCACCGGAACTCTTAATAAGGGAGAAGCCGTTGTAGGCCGTTGAACTACCAAGATATTTTCCCCATGTCACGGAAGAACCGTCGGATGCCATTTTCAGAACTAATAACCTATTCCCGCTCGCATCTTTAGCTACAGCGTTGCTCCCGCCGCCTATCACATAATAACTACCATCCTGCACAATTGAACGTCCATAATTAGTGTAACGTCCGATATTTATTCTTTTTGCGTATGTAACATTACCGGTAGTGGGTGCTAATTTCATAACTAAAACATCGCTATTCCCGTAGCATGCGACGGTGTCTATTTGAACCATACCTGTCAATACATAATTGCCGTCTGAATCTACTATAATGGCACACCCTTCCTCATTCTTGCAAGTAGTATTAACAATATGACTCATCGGATAATAGTTTGCCCAACAATTGGCGCCAATACTGCCGTCACTCGCAAGTGCTCTTACAGCAAAAACATCGTGGTTAACAGTTCCTGCATAATAATACCCTGTTGCTACGACATAGCTGCCATCCAGAATAACTGAGCTTATTCGATCCTCGTAAGAAGCGCTGGTAGTATAAGTTTGCGCCCACACGCAAGCACCGCTGCTATTTAGTTCTGTAAGAAGACACTGAGTAGTTCCTGTTCCCCCTATTATATACGTATTATCTGATGCACCGGTATAGCAACCTGTCCAACTTGTCATAGCATCGCCACCATACTCTGACCAGGTAACAGCGCCATTGGCATCCATTTTTCGAATTCCAAAGGACTTGCTATAAAGTTTGCCTACCATTAAATATCCGTCCGATATGCTAAAAATTTGATATCCTATATCGTCATGATCTGTAAGTCCCCCATCCTTTGTGTTATAAAAAGAAGATCCGCTTTTTTGTGTGCTAACATCATTAGTTATAGTGAAATCTGCGGCGCTTGTATCACCGCCGTCAGTGCAGGTAGCGTCAAGACGAAGAACTCTTACCCTCGCAGTAGTAGTGGTTGTTACGGACGGAACCGGTGACCAGCTATAAGAACCGACATCCGGGGTGCTGGCAATTATTGAAGTCCAGTCTACCCCGCTGTTCACAGAATAGTCTAAGCTTACGTTTCCACCGTATGCTGAATTTATTGCAGTCCATGTTATAGAATAAGCAACCCCACTGGTTAAATTTTCTCCTCCATCGGGCACCGTAATGTCTATTTTCCCTGCTACGATTCCCGTGCATACGCCGGATGTGTTACCTCCACACGAATTTGTTGACCATACATAGTAACTATAAACCCCTGCATTCGCAGTAGTTATGTTATCAACGTAACTTCCTATATTAGCGGCTGCGCTCCCTATACCCGCGCCATTACGATAAATGACGAATTTATCTTCATTGCTTGAATTATCGGTCCATGTTATTGTTATATTAGTGCAATTATCGGTTGTTGCTGTCGGACTGGTCGGAGCAGGCGGACTAAATAATGCCGTTCCCGTGCATACACCGGATACGTTTGACCCGCAGGCATTCGTTGCATATACCTGGTAACTAAAAGGCCCACCGGTAGTAAACGCAGGACTGTTATCAATGTAACTTCCTATGTTGGCAGCTGCGCTCCCTACACCCGTACCGTTACGATAAATGATGAATTTTGTTTCATTGTTTGCATTGTCGGTCCAGGTCACTGTTACCTGATTACAAGCGCCTACTGCCGTTCCAATAGTCGGAGCAAGCGGAGTAGTTGCTGCCGTTCCCGTGCACACACCGGATACGTTTGACCCGCAGGCATTCGTTACGCATACCTGGTAACTAAAAGGCCCTCCGGTAGTAAATGCAGGACTATTATCAATGTAACTTGCTATGCCGGCATTTGCACTTCCTACACCCGTGCCATTACGATAAATGATGAATTTTGTTTCATTGCTTGAATTGTCTGTCCATGTTACTGTTATCCCTGCGCCACAAACACCGGCTACTGCCGACAAAATAGTCGGAGCAGTTGGAGGAGTTGCTGCAGTCCCCGTGAATACGCCGGATACGTTTGACCCGCAGGCATTTGTTGCATATACCTGATAACTATAAGGTCCTCCGGTAGTAAATGGAGGCCCGGCATCAACGTAACTTGCTATGTTGGCAGCTACACTTCCTACACCTGCGCCATTACGATAAATGATGAATGCAGTTTCCTGGGGATTGTTTGATGCATCAGTCCAACTTATTGTTATGCCCGCGCCACAAGCGCCGGCTGTTGCTAAAGGACTGGTCGGGGCGAGCGGACGAACTGCTGCCGTTCCCGTGCATACGCCGGATACGTTTGACCCGCAAGAATTCGTTGCGTATACCTGGTAACTAAAAGGCCCACCGGTAGTAGGACCGGTATCAATGTAACTTCCTATATTAGCGGCTGCGCTTCCTACACCTACAGTGTTACGATAAATGATGAATGCGGTTTCCTGTGAATTACTTGAATTATCAGTCCATGTCACTGTTATTCCCGCGCCACAAGCGCCGGCTACTGCCGACAAAATAGTCGGGGCAAGCGGAGGAGTTGCCGCCGTTCCAGTACATACGCCGGATACGTTTGACCCGCAAGCATTCGTTGCATATACCTGATAACTATATGGTCCGCCGGTAGTAAATACCGGGCTATTATCAACGTAACTTGCTATATTAGCAGCCACGCTCCCTACACCTGTGTTATTACGATAAATAGTAAATTGAGTTTCATTGTTTGCAGTATTATTGGTCCAGCTTACTGTTATACCCGCGCCACAAGCGCCGGCTGTTGCTGACAAGCCGGTCGGGGTAAGCGGACGAACTGCTGCCGTTCCCGTACATACGCCGGACAGGTTTGACCCGCAAGCATTCGTTGCATATACCTGATAACTATATGGTCCCCCGGTAGTAAATACGGTATTATCAACGTAACTTGCTATATTGGCAGCTACACTTCCTATACCTGCGTTATCACGATAAATGATGAATGCGGTTTCCTGGGCATTGCTTGAATTATCTGTCCATGTTACCGTTATACCCGCACCACAAGCGCCGGCTACTGCCGACACAATAGTCGGGGCAAGCGGACGAACCGTTGCCGTTCCCGTGCATACGCCGGATACGTTTGACCCGGCCGAATTCGTTGCATATACCTGATAACTATATGGTCCTCCGGTAGTAAATGCAGGGCTATTATCAACGTAACTTCCTATATTAGCGGCTGCGCTCCCTACACCTGTGTTATTACGATAAATGATAAATGCGGTTTCATTGCTTGAGGCATCTGTCCAGGTAACTGTTATGCCCGCGCCACAAGCGCCGGCTGTTGCTGCCAAAATAGTCGGAGGATTGTCCGGAGGAGCAGAAACAAAATTTACTTTTAAACTAGCTAATTGGGCATTAGGTGCAGAACCTAAACCGGGGTTATCCGGGAGAACATCGGAGGCGTTTGCACGATATAAATGCCGGGTTGTACTAGCTTTATAGTAGAAAAGAGCGCTCGCTATCAAATTCCCATCATAATCAAACATTATAGCTAAGTTACTTGCCGTAGTATAACTAAATGGAGTGGTTAAAGTTATTGTATTCCAGTTAGCAACACCTATGAAAGTATTATAACCCCATACTTGAGTTAACCCTGTTATCCAATCAGTGGTACTCGTAAAAGTAGTTTTTGTTGTTTGTCCCATATAAATAGCGCAACTCTTCAAAGTTTTAGCAGCAGACATTTCAATCTGTATTACGTCAATAGTTCCGTTAGTTGTCATTTCGCTGCTAAGATAAATGTATTCTGATAAACCGTATTTATTGGAATTTGAAAAATTAGCGTTGTCACTAGTTAATGCTCCATCTGAAACTGTTACCCAGGCAGCTTTTGCCGTTGGAACCATTCCTGTCAGAAGCAACCATACTGCTAAAAATCTAACTTTTTTCATTATTTATCTTTTTTCCTCATCCTTAAAATCCATCCTATTCTAATTACGGTATTATACTACTATAATACTAATATCATATTTGTATCTACTTTAGTATCTTGTCAAGCGAAAAATATGATTTTCTCCGTTTTTTGTCAGTTATGGCGAATTACTACTTTTTTATCCTTTCAAATTCCTGTTGATTTTTCGTTACCTGTTAGTATAAAAATTTCCGTCAATCCGTGTAAATCCGTGGCTAATTTTTTTGTTATCTGTTTTTTATTTGCGTTGATCTGTGTTTATCTGCGGTTAAAAATTTGTTTCTTCTATTCTCTATACCCTCTGTGGTGAGAATTTCTGTTACTATAGTCCCGAGTCTGTTCCGGAATCTGTCCCATTTTGTTATTCTCTCATTAGTCGTAGACCCTTTTTATTGTTTATCCTTTCTTCTGTTTTTTTTAGGTTTTGTTTCACTGCTTCATTATTCGGGTCTATTCCCAGGGCTTTTTCATATTCTTCTCTTGCTAATTCAAGCATTCCCTTTGCTCTATAAACATTCCCCAGATTATTATATGCTTCCAGATAATCAGGTTTTAACCTAAGAGCTTCCTTATATTCTTTTATCGCATCATCAAACAATTGTTCTTTAGTGTAAATAGTATCCCTATTATTATGCCCTTTTGTGGCATACATATTACCAATGTTATTATGCGCTTCTGCGCAATCAGGAGTTAATAAAAATATTTTTTTGTATTCTGTTATGGCAGCATCAAACAATTCTTTTTTTCCATAAATATCCGCAAGATTACTGTGTGTTTCTACAAAATTGGAATCTAAATTCAAAGCTTTACTATATTCTTTCATAGCATCATCCAATAAGCCTTTTCTCTTATAAACATTGCCAATATTATTATATGTTTTTGCAAGTCGTGGATTTAACTTCATCGCCTCTTTATATTCTTTTAATGCCTCATCCTGCATTCCTTTTTTCTCGTATACGTTCCCAATATTATTATGAGCTTCAGGATAATTGGGTTTTAGTCTCAATGTCGTTCTAAATTCTCCCATAGCATCGTCTAACAAACCCTTCTTCAAATAAACAGCGCCAAGGTTATTATGCGTTTCAGGAGAAATAGGATTTAATCTTAAAGATTCCTTATATTCTTTTATTGCCTCGTCTATATTTCCTTTATTTACATATGTATTTCCAAGATTATTATGCGTCTCCGGATAATTAGGATTCAATATCAAAGCTTTCTTATATTCTTTTATTGCATCGTCCAATAACCCTTTTGACAAGTAAACACTCCCAATATTGCTATATGTTGTTGCAGAATAAGGATTTAATTTTAGCGCTTCTTCTAATTCCTTCATGGCCTCGTCAAATAATCCGCTATTCCCATAAACAGAGGCAAGATTGTTATGTATGTCGGAAGAAGTAGGGTCTATTTTTAAGGCTTTCTTGTATTCCCTTATTGCCTCATCCGGCATTCCCTTGCTGGCGTAAGTATTTCCAAGGTTAGCTTGAGCAGCAATATTTTCGGGATGATATTTCAACATATTCTGGTTTAACGTAATTCCATTTTCCCATACGGTGTTTTGCCTTATGGAAAGACCTGCATAAATACTTAGTATTACGGTAAATACCGGTATTATAATACTCTTCGAATCTGCTACAGAAGGTAATTCAAACATTTTCAAAATCCCTATTGCTAAAATCATAAATATGCCTATGGATGGTAAATATGCCCAGTGTTCAAGCATCCCTCTTGGCAAAGAAGCTACGATTTGAGAAGTAGGTATAAAAAATATCAAAAACCATATTGCGCCGAATAATACAATTTTATAATTCTTATTATATGCCTTTTTTATGGCTATCCCAATAATTATTAACAAAGCAATAGAACCTAAAACCATAGGATTAAGCAAAGAAGTAGCTGTATCTATGGTGCGGTCCATATGCAAATCAAATGGCAGAAAGAGTAATTTAATATACAGAATAATGCTTTTTAAAGCAGTAAGCCCCCTAAGGTAGAGGTTAATTCCACTTTGCGGCCAGCTCCCAAAATTTAAAACATAAAGTCTTAACCATACATAAGCCAGAATAATTATGAAAAATGGGGAATAATGATATATTATTTTTTCCCTTAGTTTTGGGGCGCTCGTTCGCCCTAATGAATAATCATATAATATCAGTATAAACGGAAACATTATTGCCGTTTCTTTGGATAATAGAGCTAATATGAAAGAGAAAATTGAACCGGCATAATAAAGTCGCGCGCGTTTGTCATTTGACACGAAGGGGCACCCCGCCTCGTTGGCGGTGGCTGAGTCCACTTGTTCGTCCGCCTTTTGTTTGGTGGAAGGCGAAGAAGAATCTCTCTGTAAAAAATAGATTCCCTGCCTGCCGCAGGCAGGTTCATTCCGCTTCGCTCCATTCAGAATGACAGATGGGAACGTCCTAGCGCTAACATACTTAATATATAATATAAACGCTAGCAATATAAAACTACTTGCCATTAAATCTGTTCTGCCTGAGATATAAGTTACTGCCTCCGTGTGAATAGGATGAATTACAAAAAGTAAACCCGTAATCAATGCAACTTTCTCGTTGTGATTTCTAAGAGTTAATACCCCCCGGGAAATTAGATTGACTAAAAAATAAACCAGCATTGCAGTTAATAAATGCCATAATAGGTTCGTAAGATGATACCCTGCAGGATTAAGTTTCCATAATAAGTAATCACACATATAGGATATAGATTGCAGCGGACGATAATAATAAAAAAGAATTTCTTGAGGGAAATTGTTTTTTATTAGACTTTTTGTAGTACAAAATACATCCATACTAAATAGCTTAAAGAAATTATGCCAATCCTTTATATAATTATTTACCAGAGTTCCATCATCGTAGACGAATTCATTTCTAAAGGAATTCGCATATACAATCACACCGAGGATTAGTATAAGAGATATATAAATGAAATGCTTACTTTGCACAAATTCTTTCAGTTTTTTTATTATCCTGTTTCCCATTCTGCAAATATCTTAATTAAAGAATCTTCTAAGTCAAGACAATTTTGTATCCTGCCTACTCTTTGTCATTCCCGCGAAAGCGGGAATCCATCTTATCTTTTCCTCTCTTTGTTGTAAAATAAAATCTCACTTCGATCCCTGTTGAAAAATAAATCCGTTGGTATTTGTGGTTCCTATTTTGTGTTCTTTTGGGGTAGAAAACTCTTGCCTGTTTACCTGCCGTTAGGCATGGCCCGCCTTCTTTTTGGAGAGGTGCTTTAGCTCTCTATCTATAAACTTCTTTACGATGTTTTACCTTGTAAATAGTGACAAGGTTTTGATTCTCCTCTATTGTATATAAAATACGATAGTCCCTTATCCTTATACGCCATCCGATTTCCCCGATTAATTTTTTAGAACCCTGTGGTCGCGGATTGAATCCTAAAGCTTTAATTGTATCTATAACTTGCCGAACCACTTTATTCGGAAGGGATTCCATTTCTTTACTTACTCGTCGGTCAATAATGACTTTGTACATTTATTGTATTATACGTACACTTTATGCCTTTTTATGTCTCTTAATTTGCTTTTCAAGACATTCAATGTCAATAAATCCCTTTACAGAGTCTTTTGCTCTTTTTAAATCCAGTGCATCCTCTAAGTCTTCAAGATACTCCACAAGTTTAAGATAATTTTTTATAGGGAGAACTACAGACTTTTTTTGTCCCTTTTTATCAATAACATATTCTGCTTGAATAGTCATTTTCTATCCTCCTTTTTTATTGTATTAATGCTTATTATGTTATATAACCGTTCTTTCTCTGTCAAGTCAATTTGTTGAATATATCATCTATCGTGTAACAAAGGGTTTTCTAACCCTGATACCTTTTAATTAAAGACCCCGCTAAGTCAAGACAATTTTGTATCCTGCCTACTCTTTGTAATTCCCGTTTACCTACCGTTAGACATGGCGAAAGTCGAAGATCCTGCTGTGGCGGTGATTGTGCGGGATGGTTGAATTTTTGTGTAATTTAGTTTTTGAGTGGCTAATTTTTTCTGTTAATTTGTATATTTGATTTTTAATATTTAATTTTTAATTTTGATTGTCCTACTCTACCTCATTCTTATCAACTTATACGTCACTTCTCCTTCTGTTTTCAGCCGACAGAAGTATTCTCCACTGCTTAACAATTCGTTTTTACTGTTTTTCCCATCCCAGTAAACGATATGATTCCCCGGTTTTTGTCTTTCATTCACAAGCGCTTTTACTACCTGCCCTGCGGAGTTATAGATTGTAATGTTCACATAAGCATCTGTTGAACTACCCGGCACGGAATAATCAATCGTTACTATTCCATTGCTCGGATTAAGGCTCCCAAGTTTTAACGAAATCGGAAAATTAGCTTCAAGCCTTGCAACTGCAGATACCGGGTTGTGCCATGTGGTATTCCCTGAATTATTTATATCACCAAGTTTATACCAGTAAGTAAGTCCCGGCGTTATGGTAGAATCAACATATGTGTAACTATTCGGCCCTTTCCCTTTTGCGGTTAACTCGACAATCTGAGTATAACCGCTTTCCTGGTTGGTAGACCGTTGAAGTATCCATTTGCAATTATCTTTTTCCACTTCGGTAAACCAGTTCAGGTTTATGCGGCCTATTTCCGAATTAGCCGTCATTCCTGTAAATTCAACTGCAAATGATTGGGTTGACTTTCCAAATACTAAATTTACATAATATGGCCACGGGCCATCAGTATCTCCCGTTTGAACGGAAGTAGTAGTCATTGAAGCAGTTGTCCCGAAATCCGCATCCGAATGAGTGTGAGTTTCGGAAATATTTCCCTTGATTGCAGTAACGTCTGCGCCGCTTGCCGTAACCGAATTGCTATAAGCTAGAGTATGAGTGGCAGAGGCAACCGAAATGTTTCTGCTGCCGGCTACACAAGCTGCATAGCCTATCTGATGTGTATGAGTTCCCCCGCCACCTGTAGTTCCATAAGTAGCGGAAGGCTTAAATGTCCTTAAATAAAGTACCCCTGCCGAAGAACCGGATATGGTAGTCCAGTTGATTGAAGCAATAGTGTTGTCAAACATTGCAATCATATTCTTGGGTATGAAATCTCCGCCGACTTTAGTTAACTTAAATATTCGGACCGTAATATAGTTTGGTTCGGCGGCAACGCCGGCAGTATCTGTCGAATAAGTTCCCGGTGTAATGGTATGGGTATGGTTTTTTAAAATGTAATTACCGGAAGTAGCGGAAGCTGCCGTCCCTGCACTTAGAAAATTTCCACTTGAAATGGTATGATTATGAGTTAAATTTCCTCCTGTTGTTCCAACTTGAGTCAGTGTATCTCCTCTTATAAATTTACCGTCTTCATAAGCGACTTGTTCTGTCCAGCTTCCCGCCGGGTCAGGCCCGCTTGCGTCAAATAATGCAATAACTCCCTCGGGAAGATATGGTTCCTCGCCTCCGGCTATTGGCGTGATAAACGCGAAATTCCGGTAAGGTGGCTCGGGATAGGATGTGCTGGAGGATGTTAAATTTACTCCCGGTGTGCCGGCAGGATGAGTATGTGTAGCTAAGTTATAATATCTGCCTCCGACTGATTTGGCGACCTGAGTCGAAAATGTCCCTGTGGCGGCTCCAAGTGCCGGGATAGTAAAGGTATGAAGATGCCCCCCTCCTGAACCTCCCGTTACGTTACAACCTCTTATGAATTTTTGATAGTAAGTTCCTGTTCCGGGACCGGAACAATTTTTCCAGTTTGCAGGAGCGCTTGCTCCATCCCATAACAAAATTATATTTGTTGCAGCGTTAAGATTCCCTGCTGCTGCAAGTAACATAAATATAAACAAATACTTCATTCTCTTTTCTCTCATTTTTCTCCCCCATAATTTTTATTTATAATTATAATCTCCTATTAAGCAATTCTATTATATATATGCTCCTTTTTTTCTTATTTGTCAAGTTGTTTCTAAAGAGGAGGGGTTTCCCATTTTTTTTATTTTAATATGTATTTTGGGTTTCTTGCATAGTTCTTTTTAGTGGGATTTAGTGTTTTTGTGCCTGCCTGCCGTAGGCATGGTTTTCGTGGCAAATTTTCTCTTCGTTTTTCCGTTATCTGTTAATTACTATAAATTATAACAAGCCCTTGAGCGATAGCGATTAGGGATTGATATCCCGCTAGCGGGACTACTAGTTACTATGAATTACAATTTTGTGGTCTGTTTTTTGTGTTTTCATGCTTTAGTGGCAGAAAGCCCTTGGTAGTCCTTAGGGATTTCTATCCCGTGGACAGGTAGTTTCCTTTCTAATTATTCCCTGACTCCAAACTTTAACAACAAACGGTTTAGATTTTGTCTGGCTGTTTCAGAATTGGGATTTATTCTTAATGCCTCTTTATACTTCTCTATAGCCTTACTTGACAATCCCTTTTTTTCATAGGCATATGCTAAATTATTATGTGCATCCAAATACCCGGGTTTTAACTTTATCGCTATACTAAACTCATTTATAGCCACATCTAAGGAATCTTTATTTAATGAATCTTTTGCTAAGTAAACAGCCCCAAGATTACTATGCGCTTCTGCATAATCAGGTTTCATCTTCAATGCATCTCTGTATTCCTTCGCTGCCTCCTCAAATAAACCTTTTACGTAATAAGCATTCCCAAGATTATTATACGCATCAGGATAATCGGGTTTTAGTCGTATTATCTCTTTGTATTCTTTTAGAGCTTCATCCAGCATTCCTTTCTTTCCATAAATATTTCCTATGTTATTATGTATGTTCACGCTGTCAGGCGCTAACCTGAGCACCTCTTTATATTCACTCATCGCATTATCTAAAAACCCTTTTGCCTCGTAAGCATTACCAAGTTTAGTATGAATTTCTATCTTGTTATCGGGATTTAAGTTCAATGTCGTTAGGTATTCCTTTATGGCTTCATCCAATAACCCTTTCCTTAGATAGACATTACCAAGTATAGTATGTACGTCCGGGTTCCTGGAATTTGACTTTAATAGTTTTAAACTTTCGCTTATAATACTGTTTAAGTCGCCTTTCTCCATATAAGCAATTGAAAGATTATTCATTACTGTTATGTCATCGGGATTTAGTTTTAGTGCTTTCCGGTACTCGATTATGGCTTCGTCCAGTAACTTCTTTTTCGCGTAATAAGTTCCAAGGTTATTATGGGTTTCTACAGAAGTAGGTCCAAGTCTCAGGGCTTCCTTGTATTCTTTTAATGCTTCATCGGATAATCCCTTTGTATCATACGCAAGTCCAAGGTTGTTGTGTGCCTCAGCAAGATCAGGCTGTAACCTCAGTGCTTCTTTGCTTTCCGTTATGGCCTTATCAACTAACCCTTTTGCCGTATATATTCTTCCAAGACTGTTGTGAACTCCTGCATTACCGGGGTTTAGCGTTAATATGCCTTCATACTCTTTTATGGCGTTGTCCAGTAATCCTTTCCGCCAGTAATAATTCCCGAGGTTATAGTGTGCTTCGACATTATCGGGGCGATATTTTAACATATTCTTATATAGCGTAGGTTCATCTTTCCAGATAGTATTTTGCTTTATGGTAAGTCCGCTGTAAAGCCCTAAAATTACAATAAAAACCGCGTTTGAAATATAAGAAGGACATACTTCCTGCGGAATTTCAAAAATTTTCGCAATCCCGAACCCAAGGATTATAAAAATACCTATAGATGGAACATATACCCAGTGTTCAAGCATCCCTCTTGGTAATTGGGCTACTAAATTTAACGTCGGGAAAAGAAATACTAAAAACCATACTATGCTTAAAAATATAGTTTTATTGGATTTATATGCCTTTACCGCTAATACTCCAATAATTATCAACAAAACAATAGAAATCAAAACCGGAAGGTTAAAAATGGAAGTTGCCGCTGACATGCTGCGGTCCATATGCAAGTCAAATGGCAAAAAAAGTAACTTAATATAAAGAAGGGTGCTCTTACAAGCTGTAAGGATTCTAAGATATGGGTTAATCCCACTTTTTAGCCCCCATTCACCGAAGTTTAGGATAGCAAATCTCAATCCCGCGTAGATAATATCAATTATAATGAAAATTGATATTCTGCTCAGCAATTTACTTATAAATTTTATGTTTTTCTCTTGCTTGCTGAATAACCAATCGTAAAGAATTAGTATAAAAGGAAGTATTACCCCTGTTTCTTTTGACAAAATGGCAAATATAAAGGATATTACCGAACCTGCGTAATAATAATTCCGTTTTGGTAAAGAGAATTGTCTATACTTAATAAACAAAATAAATGAAAGCAGTAAAAAACTGCTTGCCATAAGGTCGGTTCTTCCCGAAATATAAGTTACCGCTTCTGTATGAATAGGATGCGCTACAAAAAGTAGCCCCGCGATTAATGAGATTTTTAAGTCCCTAAATAGCAAGTTAACCAGAAAATAAATCAATATTGCTGTTAGTAAGTGCCATAACAGATTTGTCAGGTGGTATCCAAAAACATTAAGCCTCCATAATGAATAATCAAACATATTGGATACGGCTTGCAGAGGTCTGTAATAATAAACGGCATTTTTAACTTTTTGAGGGCTGTCTTTGGCGCAGAATATATCCATATTAAAAAGTTTGGGAAGATTTTCCAAATTTTTAATATAAATATTGTTTGTAATGAAAATAGTATCGTCATAAACGAAACCGTTATTCAAAGAATTGGCATATATAGCAATGCCAAGAGTCGCGATAAGAAAAATACCAATAAAATGTCTGTTAAGTTTCATCAAAAAACTTCCTCTCTACAACTAAATTAGAGCCATTATCCTGATACGCTTTTGTTTGTCAATAAATTTTTACAGAAAAAGCGTTACAGGGAAATTAATCCTAAAGATTACTCATTTGTTATTCTGTCATCTCTAAACTATCAAAATATTGGGTAGATGGGAGCACGTGCTCCCATCTATTATTAGGGATGGGTTTAAACCATTCCTAATCTTTAAATTTTGCGTTTTTACGTTTCGTTAATCTTGTTATCCTGAACAAAGTGAAGGGCTTTTTTTCTGTGCCGTTCTGTGTAATTCTGTGGCTAAAAATTCTATCTGTCCTTTTTTTTCTCAGTTTTAAACTTTGCGTCCTTGACATTAGCAACACTTTAGTTTAACTTGCTTATAAAGATGAAAGAAAGAATACTTAACTTCAATTTGATTGCAAACAAGCGTGTTCAAATAGTTTTTGTGGGTATCTTTTTGCTTTCTATTTTTCTTCAGACTGTTTTAAGTATGAAAAATAACTCTGCAACTTATGATGAAATTGCTCATTTGCCGGCAGGATACTCGTATTTGAAGACAGGTGATTTTCGTATGAATCAAGAACATCCACCTTTGATAAAACAACTCTGCGCTTTGCCCTTGCTTTTCTTAAATTTGGATTTTCCCGTAAACCGTGAAGCGTGGAATGCAAGCGACCAATGGAAGTATGGGCTTTCATTCCTTTACAATAATAGAATAGATGCAGACAAAATTCTTTTTATAGGGAGAATTTCGGTGGTTATACTTTCCTGCGTACTTGGATTACTTTTATTCTTATGGACTAAACAGCTTTTTGGACCTGAGGCTGGATTATTCAGTTTGTTCCTTTATGCTTTTTGTCCGAATATTATTGCTCATTCGTCCCTTGTTACTATGGATTTAGGCATAACGTTGTTTACGTTTCTTTCTCTGTATACCTTTTGGAGGTTCTTGAAAGAACCCGGCTGGTCTAATTCCATTTTCTGCGGAATCACTATCGGATTAGCGTTGGCTGCTAAATTCTCCGGCCTTCTACTTTTCCCAATATATCTTGTTATTGGATTAATCTTTTATCTAAAGGAAGGAAAGCTGAAAATTAACTTTCGTATGATTTTTTTAGCTGTCGGGATTAGTCTTTTTATTGTAGCCGCAGTTTATAAGTTTACTTCTATAGGTTCTTATGTTGATGGATTCAAGGAAATGTCAAAATATAATGAAGGGTTTCAAACATTTCTGACGGGACAGTACGGGATTACAGGATGGCATCACTATTTTCTGGTTGCATTTCTCTTGAAAACACCAATACCATCTTTGTTGTTTATTCTCTGGGGATTATGGCTGTGCCGGAAAAATAAAAGCATATATTTTATTTATATCCCTATAATTTTTTTCTTTTTGTTTTTTTCGTTCAGTAAAAGACAACAAGGTTTAAGGTATATCTTACCAATATATCCGCTCTTGTTTTTATGTGCAGGCAATGTTATCAATTTTGTTCTTAAACGTCGTAAACTGTTAGTTGCTTTTTTTATCCTATGCGGCTGGTGCGTATTTTCCCAGATAAAGATTTTCCCTCATTATTTAGCCTATTTTAATGAATTTGTTGGCGGTCCTAATAATGGATGGCGGTATCTGAGTGATTGCAACATTGACTGGGGGCAGGACTTAAAGAGGTTGGGAACTTTTCTCAAAAAAGAAGAGGTAAGTGATGTCATACTCTGTTATTTTGGAACTCCTCCTCCGGGGTATTATATCCCAAAATTTCAGAATTTAATGAGTTCTCCTTTTATTGATTACAGGGGGGCAACCGTTAATTCCTTAGTTCCAAAGAAAGAATATTTAGCCGTAAGCGCTACTCAACTAACGGGTGTTTATTTTGCGGACCATAGTGTTTTGAGCTGGCTCTGGAAATATAAACCCGTGAAAAAAATAGGGTATAGTATATTTGTATATGATATAACAGACAGCGTTTGGACACATCTGAACATTGGACAAATTTATGAAAGATACGGAGAACAAGTCCTGGCTCAAAGAGAGTATACCCGTGCTAAAATTATATACAACAACATAAAATAGCGAGGGAAGCCGTTTACCTTTCCGATGTTTTGTTTGGCAGGTGTTAATTTGTAATCTTTGAATCTTAGAATTTTCTTATTTAGTGTGGAAAAGGTCTCCTGACCTTGAATTTTGCCAGATTAAGTCTTGATGAAGAAAACCCATAGTTTCATCTTTTGTAATAAATAAATATTTTGAAAACATCAAAAAGCATCAGACTTCCATCCTTGAAAAGCCGAACTTTTGTATCCTTTGAATGAGTCCAGTCTATTCCAACCTCTTTTATTTTATATCCCATAAGTTTTGCAAGATAGAGTATTTCAACATCAAATGCAAATCTATTTATTTTCAGATTTTTAAAAAGTAATACTCCACACTCTCTCTTAAAACATTTAAACCCACATTGCGTATCGTGTATCTTTAGCGAGAAAACGCATCTGATAATAAAATTAAATATTTTTCCCATAATTTCTCGTAAAAAGTTTTCGTGTTCTATAATCAACGAAGTTTTAAGTCCTCTTGAACCTATAACAATATCATATCCGTTTTTTAACCGGTATACTAAATGTTCTATTTCTTCAATCGGAGTAGATAAATCTGCATCTGTGATAAGAATATAATCACCTTTTGCCTGTAGCACTCCCTGTTTTACTGCAAATCCTTTTCCCTTATTTGTCCCATTAGAAATAATCCTTATTTCTTTATGAAGAGAGCGCCAATTCTCTAATTCTTTTATTGTATTATCTATACTCCCGTCATCTACTACAATAACCTCAAACTTTGTATTACGGGCATGAAAATATTTAGCCACCAAAGTTAAAGTATTACCAATGCGGGCTTCTTCATTATAAGCGGGAATAACGATAGAGAAAAATTTCATTTTAAATCATTTCTGCCGTTAAGGTGTTACAAATACCGGGACATCCTGTCTTATGCAGATGCCCACATATATTTGTGACATAATATGTAATATCTCTACACTGTCCCACCTAATGGGGGACACTTATTTATATCTCCTCAGTGTTAAGCATCAGTAGCGGTGTTTATCCGCGTTTTCTATTCTTGACAGGTTTTGTCGGGTTATCTCAGCATTCGGATTTATTTCCAATGCTCTTTTATATTCTTTTATTGCTTCGTCAACTAATTCTTTCCTTTCATAAACTTCCCCAAGATTGTTATGGGCTTTCCAGGAATCAGGATTTAATCTCAACGCTTCTTTGAATTCTTTCATTGCTTCGTCAAGCAATCCTTCTCCTCCATAAATTGTTCCAAGGTTATTATGGGCTTTCCAGGAATCAGGATTGAGTCTCAATGTCTCCTTATATTCTTTTATTGCATATTCAGATAATCCTTTTGCTGCATAACTATCCCCAAGATTGGTATGAGCTTCGACATTATCTTGCCCCGCCATAGCGGGAGATTTAATCGCTTCCGTATCTTCTTTGATATTGTTGTTTTCCTCTTTTTGGGAGTTTTTATTCTTAAATACTATAAGACCTGCTCTCTGTCCTAATATAAAATAATTTGTTAAATCCAGATATTCTGAAAAATTGCGAGAATAATAACCATCTTCTATAAATAAATAATCAGGCTTTACCTTATTGAAAATGTCTGCACATCTTTTAACTTCTCCCCGGGTAAGAAGCCTTGTTATTGTATAAAAATTCATTAAATTTGTCTTTCCTGCATTTATCAATACCCGCGTATCATCATAATTTGCAATTAAGGCAACCTTTGTCTCATCCGGAACAATTTCTTTTATTAATTTTGCTTTCTCTAATATAACATCATCGGTTTCATTAAATTTCATAATTCCTGTTCTATTTTTCTTTATAAAATCATATTTCCTTGCATAACTTAAAATAACACTCCCACGATCCTTATATATTTCTAAAGCAATATAAGCACTTATAAAACTACTAATAATAATCAAGGTTATATAGTTAACTTTGCCTAAGGAAGATGACAGTTTGCGATCGATAGTACATTCTTTTATTTTAGAAATAAACCATACCAGTAATATAATAGCTGGAACGCAGACATCATACAAATTTTTGGGATGGGATCGCCCGACATAGTAAAAAAACTGGAGTATGCCAAAAAAGGTTATAAAACTTACTATTTGGGTATCGTTTTTTTTATGTGTAATTAGCATATTAATAAATAAATAAATTACCGTGATAAAATAAACAACAAGTATTAAATAATAAGGACCAATAGGTGGCATAGGTATCATCATAAGTCCACTTGTATAAAGCAAAGCATCTGCAAAAAGCAACTGCCAATCCGGCATCTGCCCACTTCTCGCATAAGTAAATAATGAGATTATTCCACCCATCAGAACAATAGTTACAATTAATATAAGGAACTTCAAACCTATCTCTTTTAAAAAATGAACGAAATTTCTACCTGTCTGCCGATAGGCAGGATTGGTATCGGAAAGATAGCTAACTATATATGTTGCGAAAACGGCTAAAATAATATAAACTCCCACTTCAAAGCCCCAAAACAAAGAAAGAGCGGTTGAGAACAGGATAAAATAGTCTATCGCCGCCATAGTGCGATGTTCCATATGTTTATCCTTTATGACAAATAAAGCCAAAATGATAAGAAATATACCAAAACGGAGCGGCCCAATACTTGGGTATGAAAATGGTCCAATATCTGATGAAGAATAGGGGTCTGTTAAACAATAATGGACTTGTGAAAAATAATTGAACAAAAATATTAAAAACATCCCCAGTATTGCCAGTAGATATGACTTTTTCCAGTATCTAAAGCAGAAATAGAGTCCAATATAGTATATGCAATATAGCACAAATATAAAAAACGAAAAAGCTTTATAAGTAAATGGTAAAAAATGTGTAAACAGAAAAGATAAGAAATAAACAACTAATAGCCCATACTGGCAAGAAGCGTCAACCAGCATAGTCTTCCCATGTAAAACGTCATTAACCGGACCTAAATAAAAACTATAATGAGATGTATTAAAGGAAAAAGTTGGGTCGAAAAGTAACAAACATACAATGGAAATACTTATTATAAACTCAAATCCTAATATAACCCATTTATTGACTTTCAATTTCAACAAGAGCAATAGAAAAACAGCTACTGCTACAAACAAGGTAAGGTTTAAGACCCATAATTTCCCACAGTACAAAGAGATGAATGTTCCTGCCACTAAAATAAAGAGTGTTAGAAATAGATGTTTCACAAAATCAGATATCCTTAAATTTTGAATTTTGTTAAAATATGATTTTAAAACGATATAATTTATAAAAGTAAAAACAGGAATAAAAATCCATCCTATGCAATAAAAAGGCATTTCTAATGGTTCTGGCTGAAACCCCCCGACGGCAGTAGGTAACGAATCTACTGGAATTTGTGGAATTGGAACAAAACGGTTATGGATAATTGAAATCCAGTGTGTAAAATATATAAAATAGATCCATGAAAGTGTTGCTCCCAAACTTAAAAGCAGTATATTTAAAAGTATATTTTGCTCACTTCCATTGGGGGCAACGAACTCTGCCAAAAACAATTTTAATTTCTTCATCTTCTTTTATTTAATTCTTTTGAGCAATTTGTAACTGTTTTTCGATAGAGGGAAGATAATTCCGACCAATGGTATTGTCATAAATAAAACTCCCTTTAATCGTATTATACTTGGCGTTCTCTTTACAAAAGGAATACTTCCCAGTGTATTGATTATTTGAAAATGGTTATGCCTCTCTACCTCACGTACCACAAATCCAAATGCCTCCAATTTTTTCTCTGCCCAATTTTTATCTGTCTCGAACGGCTTTAAGGCAAGTAATCAATATCATATTTGGGCTATTTTTCCCTCTGTTCAGAGGAGGAGTCTTTTCTTTGGCTGAAAAAAAACTTCCATAACATTCTTTATGCTCAACATTTATATTATCCCCACCTGTTAGTCAAGATTTAATTTCAGAGAATTTCATATGATAGCTCTTAAATTCAAAACTTGACAAAAAATTTTAACAAAATAATATTCTGGAAATGTCGAAAATAAAAGTAGTAATATTGTGTGGTGGTAGAGGAACAAGACTTAAAGAAGAGACGGAAATTCACCCAAAACCTTTAGTGGAAATTGGTGGGAAACCAATCCTATGGCATATAATGAAAACTTATGCTTACTATGGATTTAATGAGTTTATATTATGTTTGGGATATAAAGGTAGGATGATAAAAGAATATTTTCTCAACTATGAGACAATAAATAGTGATATAACTTTAAAATTGGGAAAGAAGGATATTAAAATACATAATCAAATTCAAGAAAAGGATTGGATAATTACTTTTGCAGAAACAGGCGAAGATGTGCAAACCGGTTCTAGAGTGAAGAAAATAGAAAAATATATTGATGGTGATGTGTTTATGCTGACTTATGGAGACGGTGTAGCAAATATAAATATTAAAAACCTTCTTGAATTTCATAAGTCTCACAAGAAAATAGGTACAATTACGGGCGTAAACCCATTGTCGAGATTTGGAGAGCTTGTTATAAAAGGAAAACAAATAGTCGAGTTTGGTGAAAAAACTCAGGTCAGGGAAGGATTTGTCAACGGGGGATTTTTTGTATTCAATAGAAAGGTTTTTGACTATCTGAAAAACGGTGATGATTGTCCTCTCGAAGATGAACCTTTGGAAAAATTAGCTTTAAATGGAGAATTAATGGTGTATATGCATAAAGGCTTCTGGCAATGTGTAGATACGCCAAGAGAACTCGGGATATTAAATAATTTATGGAAATGTCCTAATCCACCGTGGAAGATTTGGAAATAATTTGCTAAAAAAATGCCTGATAATTTTTGGAAGAATAGAAATGTCTTTGTAACAGGATGCACTGGTTTACTTGGCTCATGGCTTACTAAAGCTCTGGTTGAAAGAGAAGCTAATGTTGTAGGATTAATCAGAGATTTAGTGCCTAAATCAAACTTAAATTGGTCTGGATTTAATGATAAAATTAATATTGTCAGGGGGGAAGTAGAAGATTATTTTCTTCTGGAACGAGCTATAAACGAATATGAAATTGATACGGTTTTTCATTTGGCAGCACAGACTATTGTTACTATTTCCAATAGAAACCCGATTTCTACTTTTGAGTCAAATATAAAAGGTACATGGAATATTTTAGAAGCTTGCAGGAGAAACCCATTAGTTAAAAGAATAATCGTAGCTTCAAGCGACAAAGCGTATGGAGATCAGGAAAAATTACCGTATAATGAAAATACCCCTCTTGAAGGCAGGCATCCTTACGATGTCTCTAAGAGTTGTGTGGATTTAGTTTCCCGGTCTTATTATCATACATATAATCTTCCTGTTTGCATAACCCGGTGCGGTAATTTCTATGGCGGGGGAGATTTGAATTTTAATAGAATCGTTCCCGATACAATCCGTTCTGTCTTTAATAATGAATCTCCCATTATAAGAAGCGACGGGACACTTATCAGAGACTATTTTTATATTGAAGACGCGGTAGAATCATATTTGTTGCTTGCTGAAAAAATGGAAGAACTAAAAATCCAGGGTGAGGCTTTTAACTTTAGTAATGAAATTCAAATAACCGTTTTGGAATTGGTAAATAAAATTATAAAACTTATGGGAAGCAATTTACCTCCCAAAATTTTAAATCAGGCAACTAATGAAATAAAACATCAATATTTGTCTGCAAAAAAAGCAAAAGATATTTTAAGTTGGACACCCAAATATACTTTGGACAACGGATTAAAAAAAACGATTGAATGGTATAAGAATTTCTTAAATAACTCCTTAAAATAGGGTGAAAATTAATTTATCTGCCACAAAAATAAAAAACGAAAATCATTTAATTACAGATAAAAAAATGGATACTATTTTTAATAACTTATTTGTTTTTGAAATGGCGAATAACCATATTGGAAATGTTGAACACGGTTTAAAAATTATTAGAGAAATACATAAGGTTAGTAAAAACTTTGACTTCAATTTTGGATTTAAACTTCAGTATCGGCATTTAGATAGTTTTATCCATCCGGATTTTAAAACGAAAACGGACATAAAATATGTTAAACGTTTTCAAGAAGCAGGTCTAAATGAAAATCAACTTAAAAAACTAAAAGATGAAATTACCAATCTTGGCTTTGTCTCGATTTGTACTCCCTTTGACGAGAATTCAGTTGATTTGATAGAAAGACATAAATTTGATATTATTAAAATCGGAAGTTGTTCTTTTACGGATTGGTTTTTATTGGAAAAAATTGCTAAAACGGATAAACCGATTATTGCTTCAACTGCCGGGGCATCTCTGGATGAAATCGATAAAGTAGTTAGCTTTTTCAAACATAGAGGAAAACAATTAGCGATTATGCATTGTGTCGGAGAGTATCCTACGAAGGCAGAAAACTTACAATTAAATCAAATTGATTTATTTATAAAGCGATATCCCAATATTCCGGTTGGTTTTTCAACTCATGAAGACCCCGACAATATGGATTCCATAAAAATTGCTATAGCTAAAAATGCGAGCGTATTCGAAAGACACGTTACCGTTAATATGAAAGAGTTCCCGAAAAACGCTTATTCATCAACTCCGGAACAAATTGCGAAATGGCTGGAGTCTGCCCGTTTAGCTTTTCAAATGTGCGGTATTTGCGGTGAGAGATCAAAATTCACTAAAAAGGAATTGGCGGACGTTAGGCAATTTAAACGTGGCGTTTTTGCGAGTAAGAAAATTTTAAAATGTGAAAAAATAGATTTGGCGAATACGTTTTTTGCTTTCCCTAATCAGGACAATCAAATAGTTGCCAATGATATGTCAAAGTATACCGAACTTAATGCAGAAAAAAACTTTAATGTTAATGAGCCAATAATGTTTGAAAATGTCAAACTAACTGAAACAAGAGAAAAAATTTATTCAATTGTTCAAAAGGTGAAAAAAATATTAAAGAAAGGAAAAGTAGTTGTTCCCGGTCAGGCAGATTTGGAAATTTCTTATCCTTACGGGATTGACCGTTTTGATGAATATGGAATTACTATGACTACGGTGGTTAATCGTGAATATTGTAAAAAGTTAATTGTTATTTTGCCTAACCAAAAACATCCCGAACAATATCATAAAGAAAAAGAAGAAACCTTTGTTATTCTTTATGGTGATGTTTTGTTAAGCCTTGACGGAAAAGAACAAAAATACGGTTCAGGGGATGTTATAACGATAAAACGTAATGTAAAACATAGTTTTACTACAAAAACAGGTGCTATAATTGAAGAAATCTCATCAACACATTATAAAGAGGATTCTTATTATACGGATAAAACAATATTGAAAAACAAGAATCGTAAAACCTACTTAAGTTATTGGATAGAATAGTTTGAAATGATAGATATAAATTAACAGTGAAAACAATTGTATGGGATATTGATGATGTGTTGAATGACTTAACGAAATCCTGGTTCGAAAATATTTGGTTGCTGTCAAATCCGGGATGTCGTTTAAGTTATCAAAATCTGACAAGTAATCCACCGAATGAATTATTGAACTTGCAAAAAGAAGATTATTTTAAACTGCTGGATGAATACAGAAACTCCGATAAAGCAAGAAATATGAAACCGGATAAAAAAGTGATAAAGTGGTTTGAAAAATATGGTGAAAACTTTAGGCATATAGCATTAACTGCAAGACCAACTCATACGGTTGCTGCAGCAGCGGAATGGGTTTTGTGCTATTTTGGAAAATGGATTAGAACGGTCAGTTTTATACCATCCGCTCGCCCAAAAATATATATGCCAAGCTATGATAAAGATAAAATAAAATATTTGAAATGGTTCGGGAAAGCGGATTTTTTTATTGATGATAAAACTGATGACATTAAGGGTGCAAAGACATTAGGAATACAATCGTATTTGGTTCCTCAACCATGGAATAAAGGAACATTGCCCTTACCTGAGATTTTAAGCTTGTTGATAAAAAATGAATAAAAAATTAATTCCGCCCCGGCGGACAGGCAAACTTTCGGATTTCGTTTTCAATTTCATTGAAAACATTGGAGTAAAACATGTTTTTATGCTTCCGGGTGGTGGGTGTATGCATCTTGTTGATTCTTTAGGTAAAAATCGAAAGTTAAAGTTCATTGCCAATTTACATGAACAAGCTTCTGCTATTGCTGCTGACGCCTACAGCCAATATACAAATAATATAGGAGTGGCTCTCGTAACCACTGGTCCAGGGGGAACTAATGCCATTACCGGGGTTGTTGCTTCGTGGATTGATTCCGTTCCCGTACTTATTATTTCCGGGCAGGTTAAGAGAGCGGATTTACTCGTTGGAAAAGGTGTCCGCCAAATGGGTCCCCAGGAAGTAGATATTATTTCATTAGTTAAACCGATTACTAAATATGCAGTTACTGTTATGAAACCTGATGAAATAAAATTTCATCTTGAAAAAGCCGTTTATTTAGCAAAAGAAGGACGACCGGGACCAGTATGGATTGATATACCTTTAGATGTGCAAGGGGCAATTATTGATGAAAACAAATTAGTTGGGTTTAAATCGACAAAAGTGGTAGGACAGACATTCTTGTCTGTCAAAGATTTTACACAAAAAATAACCGAAACAATCCGATTATTAAATCAATCCGAAAGACCGGTAATACTTGTTGGGAACGGAGTAAGGCTTGCTAATGGGATAGAAGAATTTCGGAAACTTATAAATATTTTACAGATTCCCGTTCTAACTACATGGAGAGCTTTGGATATCTTGGCGGAAGAAAATGATTTATATATTGGTAGACCCGGTTCTATTGGCCAGAGAGGAGCTAATTTTGCCCAACAGAATGCAGATTTAATAATCTGTATTGGCGCTCGATTGGATTTGGGACAAGTAGCTTTTAGTTATAGTAATTTTGCTAGGAGAGCTAAAAAAGTTATCGTTGATATTGATAAAAATGAAATAAATAAAATAACAACTAAAATTGATATTGCTTTTAATACGGATGCTGGCATTTTCTTAAATGCTCTTACAAGAAAGATTAATAAAATAAATATAGATACTTCAAAATGGCTCAAAAGATGTCAAGACTGGAAGAAAAATTATCCTGTTGTTTTGCCCGAATATATGGGACATCCAACTATGGTGGCGAAAAAAGAAAGAAAATATGTAAATACCTACGCATTGGTTGAAACATTATCGAAATTATTAACTAATAACGATATAATTATTCCGGGTAGTTCTGGGAGTTGCAGTGAAATAACTTTACAAGCTTTTAAAGTAAAGAATGGCCAAAGGGTTTTTAATTCACCGGGTTTAGGGGCAATGGGATTTGGTCTTCCTGCAAGTATTGGTGCTTGTATTGCGAGTGGTAAAAAAAGAACTATTTGTTTAATCGGGGATGGAGGGCTTCAACATAATATCCAGGAATTGGAATTATTAAAAAGATATCAATTGCCAATAAAATTATTTGTTTTAAATAATAATGCGTATGCATCAATTAGAGCTACTCAAAATAGATATTTCAATGGTAACCTTGTCGCTTGTGATCCATCCAGTGGATTGACATTGCCGGATACAATTAAAATAGTAAACGCGTATGGATTAAAAACATTTAAAATAGATAGTCAGGATAAGATGAAAGGAAAAGTTAATACGATACTCAAGTATGATGGACCTGTTGTATGTGAAGTTATTGTAAACCCTGATTTGTTAACTCAACCTAAAATATTATCGGAAGTTAAGTCGGATGGCAAGATATTTTCAAAACCTATGGAAGACCTCTGGCCATTTTTAGATAGAAAAGAATTTAAAGCAAATATGATTGTACCAATTGTTAAAGAATATTGACACTAACCTGCTAAAAAGTATAAATATTATTTTGAGTTGTTTTATGTTTTTATTTTGAGACTAGCATAGATATGAACAGTATGCATAAAAATTGTATTGTTTGTAAAAATAAAGATATTTTTACAAAATATATTATTAATGGATTTCATATCTTTCAGTGCAGGCAATGTTCTTTGCTTTTTGTAGGGGAAAAACTTTCACAAGAGGAATTAAAAATGTGGTATGAACAAAAAGCGGACGTGGATTGCGACTATACCTATGCAGATCAAGAAAATATAGAAAACCTTAAATTCTATTATCTTAAATTAGCTGATTGGATTTCAAAGAAAATGCCTACCGGTAAAATTTTAGATATAGGTTGCTCGGGAGGATATTTCCTTGATTATATGAAAGGTTGGGACTGTCACGGTATTGAAATATCATCTTTGTACGCAGAAAAGGCAAAAGCAAAACACGGAAACAATATACATACCGGTACAGTTGAAGATTACGAATATAAAAAAGAGTATTTTGATGTTATTACGCTGCAAGATGTTTTAGACCATATGCCTGACCCATTACAAGCCCTTGCCAAATGCAATAGTTTATTAAAACCGGGTGGCATAATAGTAATAAAAGTTCACGATATTTCATGTCTTTTTGCAAAACTCCTGGGACCACGGTTCTATGCATTCGTTCCAATATTCCATCTTGTATATTTTAACAAAAAAAACCTCATTGAGACACTCTCTATGAGTGGGTTCAAAACGGAAGAATATAAGTATCTTGCACACTTACTGTTTTTAAAAACTATTTTCTATAGGTTATCCCAAGATAATAAAAAAAATTTCTTTTATAAGCTCTATAATGTCATTAATCGTTCCTCATTAAGAAATATAAAAATTAAAAAAAACTTATATGATATTATTACCGTATTTGCAAGGAAGGAGATAGTATGATGTCAAACTTTTCGTATTATATTGAAATGTCAAGACAATTGCACCTTTTTCAGGCTACTCCTAAGATTTGGAACTATATAAAGTATCGTTTACTGGCGCGGAAAGCTATTATTTCTGTGCGGCGATATACCCCACAGATTGGGTCACTGTCCCTTACTACCCGTTGCAACCTGAATTGTGGGTATTGCAATTCGGCAAAAATTCGCCAGGAAGGAAAGGTAAATTGGCAAGAAAGCGAGGCTACACTTGAAAAAGTCAAGCGTATTCTCGCCAATCCATTTTTCACAAACTGTCTATTCTTTGAACTAGGGGGAGGGGAACCTTTGTTAGTTGAGGAGTTGGATAAGATTGTTGCTTATCTGGCGGAACATGGACATATAACAAACGTTATCACGAATGGATTGCTCTTAAATAACCGCATTACAGAGTTAAAACATGCCGGGGTTTCACGAATCAGTATCTCTCTATATGATGAAAATTTGTCAGTTATGGAAAATACCCTTGAAAAAGTTAATAAAATTTTTCCTGTACACGCAAGTATTGTGCTGTTAAGAAGTTTAATAGAAAAGAAACCTGATAAACTTTTGGATATGGTACGTTTCGCAAATAATGCTGGGTGTATCAGTATGCGTTTTTTTATATATCGGCCAATGGGTATAAATCCACAACCTGAAGAAATAATTAGTAATACTAATCTTGCTTATATTGAATTCCGTCGCAAAATAGAAGATGCTTTCCCGGGATTTTGCTTCTGGCCGGAAATTGTTAATACAGATACAGTGAAAAAACTTTGCCCACATTTATGGCAACGTGTCGGTTGCGATATGTTGGGAAACATAATAATCTGTTGTGGTATAGACAGTACATTGAAAGGTCCAAATAGTAATTTATTTGAAAATGAACCTGAAGTTATATTTAATCATCCTACACTAGTAGCTATGCGGGAACAGCTAATGGATCCAAGATGTGCTCCACCACATGCTTGTAAAATTTGCAACTTATTAGGAGACCCGGGTTGGTAATAAGAGGGATAAAGAGAAAATATTATGCTAAAAAAAGAAAATAAATTAAAATCAAGCGAAATAGAAAAAAGAAACTTGCTAAAAAAAGAAAAACCTTATGTTTATGAAAAAATTCTAAAGTTTGACGAAAAGATTAGACGAGGAGAAAGTATTGCTATTATTCAGTTCCAGTATAATTATATCTGCAATTTTCGCTGTGAACACTGCTCTGTGAAAAGATTCCAAGGCAAAAGTAATGCCCGGCAGTTTACCATAGCCGATGTAAAAGATCTTTTTCGGCAGGCAGATGAGATGGGGCTTGCGCGTGTGACAATTACCGGAGGAGAACCATTGGTGTTTAAGGATTTTGATGAATTGGTAGCAGCTATTGACCCTAAAAAATTTTATATAAATTGTGATACGAATGGCTGGTTTTTGGATAAAAAAAGAGCCGATCACTTAAAGAGCATAAGCGTTGATAGGATTCAATTAAGTATAGACAGCCTTGATGCTACTGAACATGATAGCTTCAGAAAAGCTAAGGGATCACATGAAAGGGCAATGAAAGCAGTCGATGCAGCCTTGAATGCAGGCTTAGGTATTTTCATACAAACTGTCGTTACTAAACAAAGGCTTTACTCAAATGAGTTTATTGAATTCATTAAATATTTCGACAAAAAGGGGATAGGAGTGTTTGTAACCTATGCAAAACCAGTGGGAGCATGGGAAGGAAACTTTAATGTTCTGATTAACAAGGATGATATGAACTTCTTAAAAAAACTTGAGAAGAACTATAATGTATTTACACATTTAACGCCAGCCTATGGCCTTAATATAGGTTGTATAGCGGTAAAAGGAATGATATCCGTAACGCAATATGGGGATGTATTACCTTGTCCGTATATTCATGTATCTATTGGTAATGTCTTTGAAGAGCCTTTGAAAGATATAATCCGGAGAGGATTGAATATCAAATATTTTGGCGAACATATTGATACGTGTCTTATCGCGGAAGATAGAAATTTTATTAATAAATATATAGTTAAGCGGGTATACAATAAACCCTTGCCGGTTAATTGCGCGGAAGTCTTTACGGAGGAAGATAAAACCTTAAACCCATTTAATAGAAAGTTTTAATATTGCAGATTTTATGAATATTGCAGATGCTATAGCGCTTCTTGATAAACAAGTCCCGGATCCATCAGCGGGCTTGCCTGAAAAATTGTTTTTTTACATTAGCAGGACAACTCCTTTAGTTAATGTTGACCTTCTTATAAAAGATGAAAATAAACGTACACTTTTATCATGGAGAGATGATAAATATTGTGGAAAAGGATGGCATTTGCCCGGCGGGATTGTTAGATTTAAGGAAACATTAGAAACAAGGGTTGAAAAAGTAGCTGAAACCGAAATAGGCGTTAATATCAGTTTTGACACAACTCCAATAGGATTAAATCAGGTTATAATTCCTGAACATAATATAAGAGGACATTTTATTTCTGTTTTATACAAATGTTTTCTTTCCGGCACCTTTACTCCTGAAAACAAAGGACTTTCTCCGGCGGAAGCAGGTTATCTTATGTGGCATGATTTTTGTCCTGATAATTTGATAAAAGTTCACGAAATGTATAGAAAATATATAAAAAACAATGTATATTAAAAGAATAGAAAAATATGGTAAAAAGAAAATTTATACATAAAAAAAATATCTATTGGGTCATTCTTCTGTTCTTTCTTTTGGGAATAGGTGAATTAACAGCTTTTATTTTATCGCATCTTGTTCCTGGACATGTTTACTACACACCACCGACAAATGCGGAATTCGATGCTTACCATAAAATGTCGACCCAACCAAATTTTTCTCACGTATTTGGATGGTTGCCTCAGCAGAAATTAATTACGTCTGAAGGTTACCGTATTTCACCGGATGGGGAAGGTCTCAAAAAGATAGCCTCGGTATATGGGGAGTCTTTTGCGTTTGGTGACGACGTAAACGACAGGGAGGCATGGACAAATGTGCTTTCAAAAAAGCTTGGGCGCAAAGTCGAAAATTATGGCGTGTCCTTCTACAGTACTGGGCAGGCATTGCTACGATTCATGGGAAATACCGCTGACACACCCGAAGTGGCAATATTGGTGATTATGTCGGAAAATATTGTCCGTAATATCAACCAGAATTGCTGTTTCATTTACAGTCCATTATTGATGTTCCGGCCGGTATGGTACCTTGAAGGAGATGGAATTGGTCTTGATTCAATGCCGGATATGACTAAAATTGATGCAGCAACCTATCTGGTGCACGAGCGCTCATTATTGCGTCACGAGTACTTTTGGCCTGAATCATCACGGCTTTCAAAGAGAAAGATTCACTTCCCTTACCTTTACTACCTACCCCGTGCGATTTTCTATAACATTAGAATTACCAGTGGCTTACTTGATGAAATAGGTATTCATGTGGAACCATGGTATGCTGAACTCTATAACCCGAAACATCCATCCGGGGCGTATGAATTGACGTTGCGTATCTGTGAAAAGTTTGTCACTGTTGCCCACCAACGTGGCGTTCGGAGACCTATAATACTCTTTCTGCCAAGAGACCGTGATATAAGCTATTACTTCGCAAAGGGAACATGGGGTTATGAGCATTTTTGGACCGATGCACGAAAACGTTGCCCTGAATTCTATACATTGAGTGATAATATTGCGCGTGACTTTCCAAATAAAGATGAGAGTATTATTAAAGAGTATTTCTATACATCAAGACGAAATGGCATAGGACGTAGTAAACGAGAGGTAGGGGGGCATTATAATGCCAAAGGCAATGATTATCTTGCCAAGGTTATATATGAGATTATTATTACTGAACCTAGAAAATAAATTAATAATTGATTGATAGAATAAAAAGAGGAAACACATTGAAAGCAAAAGATATTAGCGGACAAGCGCCAGGAGGAAAAAGAACAATACTCGCAGAAGCGCTTCCTCTGGATACCCCATTTGTAGTGCAGATATTTCCAGTATATGCATGTAATTTCAAGTGCAATTATTGTGTTTTTTCAGTAGATAAGGGAAAGCGAGGTTTTATTTCTGATAAAAGAGTAATGGATTTTGAGTTATACAAAAAATGTGTAGACGATATTGCTCTATTCTCAAAAAAGTTGAAAACATTACGTTTTGTTGGAATAGGAGAGCCTCTTTTACACAAAAATATAGCGGATATGGTTAAATATGCAGTTTCAAAAGATATCGCAAATAGAGTAGAAATTCTAACAAATGCATCACTTTTAACTCCAAAATTGTCAGATTCTCTCATCTCGGCTGGACTCTCAAGATTAGTTGTATCTTTACAAGGGACAACAAAGGAAGAATACCAAAAAATATGTGGAATAAATATAGATTTCGATAATTTCATTGAAAATTTGAGATATTTCTTTAATAATAAAGGTAAGATTCAGGTATATATTAAAATAATAGACTATGCACTGGAAGATAAAGAGGATAGACAAAAATTTTACAAGCTTTTTGGGGATATTTGTGATGTAATTGCAATTGAGCATGTTGTCCCTATTCATCAATGCGTAGACTATAAAAATTTGTTAAAAAAGAAAGGTGCGCTACTTACTCAGTTCGGATTACCTATGTCAGAAGTTGAAATTTGTCCACAGCCTTTTTTTACGTTACAAATTAATCCGGACGGAAAAGTAGTTCCTTGTTATTCTTTCGAATATCCGGAAATTATGGGTGATTGTAATAATCAATCTGTATACGAAATATGGAACGGTAGGCAATTTCAACAGTTTAGATACAAAATGTTTGATGGGATTAAGACTGCCTGTGAAGTTTGTGCAAAATGTAATATAATCAAATATAGACTATTTCCTGAAGATATCTTAAATAAGCATGCAAAGAGGCTTAAAAGGTTTTATAAACCCAAAGAATAAATATAAAGTGCCTTAAATGAAAAAAACAAAAATAGCAATATTAGGCTCTACTTCCAGTATCGCAAAAGGGTTAATTAATAACTTTTTCAGTAGTCAAGAGTTTAGCTTACATCTCTATACGAAGTCACCGGACAAACTTCTTAGTTTTTTAGATACTATAAAACTTCCTTATAAAAACTTTGTTATTTATGAAGGATATAAAAACTTTTTAGAACCTGCTTATGATGTTATCATCAATTGTATTGGGGTTGGAACTATGAACAAGCCGGAAAATAATTATAGCGACTATTTTATAGTAACTGAAAAATATGATAATATGATTATTGAATGTCTGCTTAAAACCCCTGGCGCTCTTTATATTAGTTTTAGCAGTGGAACTGTTTATGGTAGAGAATTTTCAGCACCTGCAGAAGAAAACACTATAAACAGTATTCGGGTAAACCGTATTATGCCGGAGGATTATTATACTATTGCCAGACTCAATGCTGAAACTAAGCATAGAGCATTTAATAACTTGAAGATTGTGGACCTCAGGATTTTTTCCTACTTCAGCAGGTTTATCAATTTGACGGATGGCTATTTTATAACGGAAGTAATGAATTGTATTTTAAATAAGAAAATACTTCTAACCGACAATTTGAATATTGTTCGCGATTATATCCATCCTGAAGCCCTTTTCTCGATAATAATGAAATGCATTGGTGCCGAAAAGATTAATAATGCGTTTGACGTGAGAAGCGCCAAACCTGTAGAAAAGAAAGAAATTCTTGATTATTTTTCATCAGAATATGGTTTGAAATATGAGGTAAGTAAGTCGTTGAAATGTGTTAGCCCGACAGGCTCAAAAAACATTTACTGCTCAAATTATAATAATATGGCTTGTATAGGATATAAACCGTTGTTTAGCTCTATGGATGTAATTAAAGAAGAATCAAAATATATTATCAA
Source organism: bacterium (assembly GCA_028716385.1). Classification (GTDB taxonomy): domain Bacteria; phylum Hydrothermota; class UBA3073; order JACQXS01; family JAQTXJ01; genus JAQTXJ01. Next base: position 250,731 of record JAQUPX010000005.1, read on the forward strand.
CCGACAATTTTCCGACACAAATAACAAATAAATAATAATTGAAATATAAGGTAAATTACGTTCTCTGCCTTAACCACAAAACTTCCCTTATTAAGCCAAGGATGTAAGGTTTATATTGACAAAACAGCGAATATCCTATAGACGTAAACTTGATTGTTCTTTTGAGACATATTTATTGGGAAAACTAAGAAATGTACCTGTGTTAAAATAGATAGGGCTAGATATGAAGAAAATTTCAGTTATTACAAGTTGTTATAATGAAGAGGAAACCATTAGAGATGTGTATGAGAAAATCAAGGAAATATTTGTTGATTTGCGAAATACTTACGAATATGAACATATATTTATGGATAATTGCAGTACCGACAAAACCCTTTCTATTTTAAAAGATATTGCTGCTAACGATAAAAAAATAAAAATTCTATCATATTCCAAGGATTTTGGTCCCTTGAAAAGTGCAATGGTGGGATATACTTATGCAATCGGAAATGCCGTAATTAGTTTTGAAGCAAATTTAAAAGATCCTCCCGAATTAATTAATACTTTTATAAAATACTGGGAAGAAGGATTTGATGTAGTTTATGGAATAAGAAAGAAAACAGGGGATAAATTTTTTATGCGTTTTATGCGTAGATTCTTTTATTGGTTCTGTAATGTTTTATCCCGGGAAAACTTACCGTTAAATGTAGGGGGCTTTTCCTTGATAGACCGAAAAGTGGTTAATGAACTAATTAAGCTGGATGACCACAAACCATACACTCGGGGGTTAATAACATCAATTGGTTTTAAACAGATTGGTGTCGAATATGTAAGGGGGAAAAGACAAAAGGGTAAATCTAAAAGCGATATGGATTACCTTATTGATTTTGCCATTAATGCAATTATTAGTTATTCCATTAAGCCGATTAGATTTTGCACTTTTATAGGAATGGGTTTGGCAGGATTAAGTTTTTTAACCGCAATAGTATATTTTATTCTCAAATTGTTCTTTTGGCATGCACAGATTCCTGCCGTCTCTGCCTTGATTATGGCAGTTCTGTTTTTTGCAGGAATTCAACTTTTTTTTCTCGGAATAATAGGCGAATATGTTGGTGCTATTCATTCTCAAGTACGTAAAAAACCTTATGTCGTTATTAAAGAAAAGATTAATTTTGACGATGTAAGCGATGATAATGAATGAAAAAAAACTCAGAAAAGAAATTTTTGATAAGGTTAAAGAATTATATAAATTAAAAAGTCCGGAGAAATTTATTCCCGGGAAAACAAGAATTAATTATGCGGGAAGGGTTTATAACGAAAAAGAAATAATTAACCTTGTTGACGCGTCTCTTGATTTCTGGCTTACTGCAGGAAGATATGCATCAATATTTGAGAAGAAATTTGCGCAATTTTTAGGTGTAAAATATTGTCTTTTAACTAATTCCGGTTCTTCCGCTAACCTTTTGGCAATCTCTGCTTTAACTTCTCCAAAATTGGGTAAGAGAAGATTAAAAGCCGGTGATGAAATTATCACTACTGCCTGCGGATTTCCTACTACACTAAATCCAATTATTCAGAATAATCTGGTTCCTGTTTTTATTGACGTGGATTTAGAAACATATAACATTCAAGTAAATCAAATTAAGAAAGCAATAACAAAAAAAACCAAAGCAATTTTTATTGCTCATACATTGGGTAATACGGCTAATCTTGATAAAATTATGGAAGTAGTAAAAAAACATAATCTGTGGTTTATTGAAGATAATTGTGATGCTTTAGGTTCAAAATTTAGGAATAGGTATACCGGAACTTTTGGGCATATATCAACTTGCAGTTTTTATCCTGCCCATCACATTACAATGGGAGAGGGAGGGGCAGTCTTAACCAATGATCCATTATTAAAGGAAATAATTGTCTCTTTCAGGGATTGGGGAAGAGACTGCTGGTGTGGGTCTGGCAATGATAACACTTGTGGAAAAAGATTTGACTGGCATTTTGAAAAACTGCCGGTCGGGTATGACCATAAATATATTTATTCACATATTGGATATAATCTTAAAATTACGGATATGCAGGCATCCATAGGGGTAGAACAGCTAAAGAAATTGCCTTCTTTTATTCAAATAAGGAAAAAGAATTTTAAGTTCCTTTATGAAAAATTAAGGAAATATGAAAAATATTTTGTTCTTCCGCAAGCAGCAAGAAATTCTGAACCAAGTTGGTTTGGGTTCCCTATTCTAATAAAAGAAAATACCCCATTTTCAAGAGTAGATATTGTCGGTTATCTGGAAAAAAATAAGATTGCTACAAGAATGCTTTTTGGTGGGAACTTAACAAAACAACCTGCTTATGAAGGTATAGAATATAGAGTTGTGGGCTCATTAAAAAATACAGACTTGCTCATGAACAATCTCTTCTGGATTGGTGTATATCCGGGAATGACAAAAGAGAAATTGAATTATATAATCGAAATAGTCATTAAATACTTACGTTTTGTAAGACATTAAGGCCAAATCATTGTTTTGCATAATCTTTTAATCCATAATTTTATTCTCTTGACTTCATTACATTCTAATATAAAATGTCGCAGGAGGCAAAATTATGAAAAACTTTTTTTTAGCATTACTTTTAGCCGCACCACTTAGTGCTGAATATGTAGCAATTGGGGATACCGGTACGCTATCATTAAATAAACCCTTTTGCGGTTCTTGAAACTTTAATATAAGGTACCAGGTTCTGGTGCTTAAAAACGAAATGCCTGCGGATTCAATAAAAATAAATCAAATAGCTATATTTTGCAGTGATTCTAATTTCCTTAACGCAAGTTTTTACGATTTCAATCTCTATGCGGTGCACACATCTCTATCAGAACTTACAGCTTATTTTGATAGTAACTATGTTGATACGCCTTTATTAGTTATGCATAGAGATAGTTTAGCTTTTCAATGCGCATACAATCAATGGACTGGTTTGTCATTCGACAGCATCTTTAAGTATAACGGAACGGATAATCTTATATTTGAAATTCAATGGACCGGTTCCGATGCAGGTTCAGTTTATAGTCGTGCGTTTGCTACAAATGAGGCAAGATCTCTTGATGGTTTCATAAATTATCCAATCGGGGCATTGCACCCTTTTATGAATAGTTTACAAGTTTTTTATTCAACTTATGGGATAGCTGAAGAATCAAAAAACATAGTCTCTAATAAAAAATTGTATAATTATCCTAACCCGGTTATAAACTCAACGGAAATTAATTATGAACTTCCAAATAACACAAATGTGAATATTGCAATCTATAACCTTTCAGGACAAAAAATAACGACTCTTGTAACGGGATACAAGAAAGCAGGTTGCTATACTGTGAAATGGGATGGGAAAGATAGTCATAACAATAAAGTAAATAACGGAACTTATTTTTATACTCTTAAAACCGACAACCGCAGGATATCAAATAAGCTAACAATATTGAAATAAAATAACGAAAATATATACGATTTGAGAATTATTTAGAAAAAAGGGTTGTTAGGTAACGAATTTATTCTTGCCAATTTGTCATAACCCATCTTTGTTCGGTGCCGTCATATATAAGCGTTATACTACCTGAACCGTTAGTTGTTATGTCTGCGTCCTTTAATGTATAGATTCCATTGACCGGAGCTATTCCGCTGTTATTTTTAATTGTCATATTTTGGTTAGTGGCGTTGTAGATAATAATTATTCTGTTGGCTATTCCACCCGAAAAACCACTAATTGAAAAAGAACTTGTTGGTCCGGATATTCTGAAATAAATTTTATTATTTGATAATACTACATCCACATTATCCCCATCTGATAGTATAATTTCTTCGTTAGATAATATTAAATTATTATTTGTAATTAGATTGTTTGTGGTTAAACTATCTGTTGTTAATGTCCCATTAACTTTAACGTTTCCTGCAAAATATCCCGCATAGTTTTTGCTTTCTGCGCTTGTTGAACACATTAATGCAAAACTATCCGATACTGAAAATATACCCGCTCCACCATTAGCGTTTGTTAAATTACTATACAACCCATACTTTGCTCCTGTTGAAACTCCCGTGTTTACCGAATAGAAACCGTAAGAAGCTCTAGTCCCTGTCGTGTCGTGCATATTAGCGTAATAACCATAAGAAGGGTTGTTATTCGCATATACATCTCTTTTAGAACCGTAAACTACATGGTTTATACTGTTGTTGTCATTTGCGATACTTATATAGTCCCCATAAACATCAGCGTTAGACTTGCCTGAAATGTTAATACTTATACCTCGCTTTGAACCTGTCCCTCCCTGAAGGTTTAAATCAAGTCCAACTAAATTGTTGGCTTTTTCATCCTTGCCGGAAACAATTCCCTTAAATCCATAGAGAGAAACATTGTCGCCAACGTTTGATCCCGCATAAGCATCAGCTCTTGCCCAGGAATATATTCCTACCAACGAACAATTGTTTATTTCTTCTCCTACGGTATCTGTCGCAATTCCTTCTATCGCGATATATTTAACAATTTTAGTCCCACCTTGATGCCCTTTAACTTTTAGCCAGGAAGAAGATAGCGGAACTTCCATTATATTTGCCCCTCCTTTTGAATATATAAAATTATTGTAATTCCCGCCCACGTATAATCCATTCCATGCAGAACTTCCATTGTTAACATCCGCGTTAAATCGGATATCTACAATACAACCTTCTTTTTCTGGTATTGTATCTGGATTTCCAAAGAAACATTTATGGTAATTGTAAGTCGTATCAGGTCTGTCTTTGCGTAAAAAATGGGGACTGGTTGAGTCGATAATTACATAAGTTGAACAGATAACCACATATTTAACAGTGTCTGCATAAGTTGAGTTTTCTGCTTTTATTGCATAGGGAACACTTACTAATTTTTTCCTTGGCACTAATACTTGGCTGCCTATCTGCGTTTCAATCCACAGAGGAATCCCTGTAAATATAGATACAGGAATAGGATTGATACTGCCTAGCAAAACATTAAATATTCCTTTAATAACCGGTACGTTTTTTTGAGTTTCATTCCATAATGTGCTTTCCATTGTCGAATCATTGTATATGGCAAACTTCATATCAAGGTTTTCGGTAATACCTAAATTTAACGTGTCGTTTTTATTCCCGAGCCAACCCTGATAATTTATTTCTCGAGGAATTGCCACCCCTGATTTATTTGTAAAAGTGGCGGATATTGGGGTAGCTACCATGTTGTTAGAAATTTTCGAATTTTGTTTTATGGGTTTTGCTTGTAATTCAAAAGCTATTATATTTATTAAAATGCTAATTAAAATCCATCTCATTATTTCACCTCTTAAACTATTTTAACTAAATTGTATCTACAAAAGACTTTTAAGTCTTATATATAATTTGTCAATTTTTTTTTAGATATTCATTATGTGTAATTACAATAAATGATTCATTATTATTTCATTTGACAATATTTATTAAAGCTATATTTTTGTACAATGAAAGATATTGAATATGTTGAGAAACTTGTTTCTGCAAAGAAACAAGTAATAAGTGAACTTAAAAAATGTATTGTAGGACAGGATGATGTAATAAACCAGATTTTAGTTAACCTTTTTTCACAAGGGCATTGTATTCTGTTAGGTGTCCCGGGATTGGCAAAAACTTTGCTTGTAAATACTATTGCATCCGCCCTTTCTTTAAAATTTAATCGCATACAATTTACACCCGACCTTATGCCTTCGGATATAACAGGTACAGATATAATCGAACAGGATGCTGTTAGCGGAAAACGCATTTTCCGATTTGTAAAAGGACCTGTATTTGCAAACATAGTTCTTGCTGACGAAATTAACCGTACACCGCCTAAAACCCAATCGGCTCTATTGCAAGCAATGCAGGAATATAATGTTACGGCATCCGGAATTACCTATAAATTGGAACATCCATTTTTTGTTCTTGCCACTCAAAATCCAATTGAACAGGAAGGTACATACCCTCTGCCTGAAGCCCAACTCGATAGATTTATGTGCGAAATAGAAGTTAATTATCCGACAATGGAAGAGGAATGTAAAATCGTTGAAACTACAACTTCACAATACGTGCCTGTGATTGAAAAAGTATTAGGTATGGAAGATATACTGGAATTACAAAAACTAATAAGAAAAATTCCTGTCCCGGATAAACTTATTCAATCTGTCGTAAAGTTTGTCAATCTCACAAGACCAAGCCCGGAAGTTCCTAAATACGTAAATGATTGGGTCGCATGGGGTGCGAGCCCCCGTGCCAGCCAGTATTTGATTCTCGGGGCAAAAGCTTGCGCCGCACTTGATGGAAGATATACTCCTTCAATAGAAGATGTAAAATATATGGCAATACCCGTTTTAAGACACCGTATTATCCCAAATTTTCATGCTGAAGCAGATAACATAACTACTGTGGAAATAATAAAACGGTTGCTGAAAGAAGTTTAAACTAGTTCAATCTTTTTAGAATTTGTTCCGCGTAATATTTGCCCGAGTATAGCATTACTCCAAATATAGATCCCATAAGGGATGAACCGTAAACAGCATTTGCTGCTTTTTCAAAACCCAAGTAAGCCTATAAGCCGGGTTCTGTTAGTATGTTTACACATACTGACGATTATTTATCTAAGCGACCTACCCGAAAGCATACCTGTCTGTTGCCAGACAGAAAGGACGAGCAATCCATGCTTTCTAATTGGTCTTGCACCGAACAGGGTTTGCCCCATCTTATCATTACTGATAAAATGAGTGAGCTCTTACCTCACTGTTTCACCCTTGTCTTGCATTGCTGCAGGACGGTATAGTTTCTGTTGCACTTTCCGTCGGCTTTCGCCGCCCCTATCCCCCAACAAGTGTTGGGATACAGGGTATTCTGCTCTGTGGTGCCCGGACTTTCCTCTCTATAATTTTCAAAAGAAAAATATAAAGCAATCGTCCGACTTACTTGAATTCTTTTATATGGTTTCAATGAACTGTTGCTTCCTTTATTGTGCAGATATGTCTATAACTTTATCTTCTTTTTTTACGGATAAACTGAATTCTCCCGGTAGATTTAAGACATTCATTATGGACTTTAATAAATACGGTTTACTATGAATGTTCTTAAATATTGAAATTGCTTCCGAATAGCATTCAAAAGCTTCTTTTGGTTTATTTAACTCGTGAAATATACATCCCATCAGAAATACGCTCCTACCTTTTGCTTTATCTTTATGTGATTTCTTGGATAGTTCAAATGCTTCTGCCAAATATTTTAATGCGCACTCATAATCGCTTTTCCCTCTATGCAATTCACCAAGTATTAAACAACTTTCGATTAAAAGAGTGTTATCTTCTATTTCCTTGTATAAATTGCTTGCTTCAGTTAAATAAGACAACGCATCACTTTTATTATCTCTTATGATGCAAAATAATCCTCTGTTGAAAGTTGTCATTGCCTTCCATTCTTTTTCTTCTTTGGGCTTTTTATCCAGTTCGGAAATCAATTTTTCACAGGATTCATAATCTTTCATTAAGAAATAAGTAATTATAATATTATTATAAATGGCAATGATTTCATTTTTATCGGTCGTTGACTTTAATACCTTTTCATAATATTTCACGGCATCTTTGTAACCATAAAGAAGTCTTGCTTCATCACCTGCCCAGAGATTATAGCTTGCCCCTTTTGAAGAATCATCAGATAATTCAAGATGATACGCGATATCCCATAAAAACTCTTCCATCTTTTCACTATAGTATATTTCTATCCATTCCCCTATTTTTCTGTGCAATTCAGGTGGATTTTTTACTTTGCTTTCAAAAAGTTCGCGAATTTCATTATACGTAAATCTATATTTGTTAGCACCAATTAATTTAATGAGCCCAAGTTCAAGCCCCTTATCAATTATATGGGAAAGGTACCCCTCATTCTTGCCGGTAAATAGAGTTAAAAAATTTACGTCAAATTCATTTCCAAGTAAAGCGGCAGTGGATAACATAGCTTCTTCATTTTTATCCAGTTGGTTTATCTTGTTTTCAGATATTTCTTTTGCGGACTCAAAAGGTTCCTCTTCTTTTATTAAACTGTTAAGTGCTTCCTGTAAGATAAGCGGATTCCCTTTGGAGAGTTTCTTGGCTTTTTCCAATATTGGAGCAGGTGGCACAGATTGTGAAAAAATCATAGAAATCATTGCATCCATATCTTTTTCAGATAAAGGATTAATTTGAATTTCCTGTATTTCTTTTCCTATATTAGCAAAACATTTTTCGGTTTCATATTTTTCTGTCATATTCACTAAAGAAGTGCAGCATATTATTCCCTTGAAATTCTGAGAATGCTTGGCAAAATAAGAAAGTAATTCAATGGTAGATTTATCTGCATCCTGAACGTCCTCTATTATAAATAAAACAGGAGATTCGTTGGAAATTGTATTAAAAGAGGAAATTATTTTATTGAAAAACTCTATTCGTTCTTCATCGCAGATATTACATAAAATTGAGTTCCCATATTTCAAAGAAATAGGCGAATAATCTAGAAATATGTCATAATTGGTAAATTCTAAATCCGTTTTTTTATATTGCTCCCAGAAAGGTAATAAAGCTTTGATTTGGGTAAACAAAGCTGTTATTTCGGTGGAAAGTGTCACATTTCTTTCTATATATTGTCTAAAAAACTGTTTAAATGGACCATAAGGTGAGGCAGGAGCGTTGCAATGTGTAATAAATGTCTGACACCCCTTAAATTTTAATCGCTCTGAAAATTCATTCAAAATACGGGTTTTCCCTATGCCGGTTGTGCCTGAAATAAAAACCACTTTTTCCCCGCTGCTAAAAGCTTTTTGTAAATCTTCAAGTGTTTTTTCCTGCCCGATGAGTTGCGAACAATTAATGGAACTATGTTTTTTGATGCTGAGTTTGTTGTATGCTTGCTCTAATAATGTCCTGGGACTAGCTGCATCTGTTGGGTACAAGGATACTTCTGTCTTTATACTCACAGGGACTTTAGATTCAAAATCAAATTTTTCTACAAGACTTTTAAGATTCTCTTGCTTTTCTTTTTTGTCTTTTTCTTCTAAACTTGGAGAGAGTATAGTAAAAGCATCTCCGTTGTAGCGAAATAAAGTTTCTTTTTCTGCTAGATTGCCTTTTAGTAAATCTGCCATCTGGCATAATATCTTATCCCCAAGAGGCTCGCCAAACTTTTCGTTTATTGTGCGGAAATGTGCAATATCAAGAAAAATAACCCCAAGCGTGCGGTTTTCCTGTTCGGCGTTTAATATTTCTTCCTCGCAAAATTCCATAAGCGTATCACGGTCATAAAGTTGAGTAAGGCTGTCTATTGACTTCCGGGTTGGTTCACTTTTGATATTAGCTTTGCTTACAGGTATGTTAGCGGCAGAAGTTTCTTCTGAAACTTGGATGTCTTCTTTAGAAATTTCACCTTTAACCAGCTTAATTGCATTGCTTAGATAATTTTCCAATACAGGACTTTCTATGTTTTCTGTTTTTATGTTGCCCTCCGGTAAAGATGCTGATGCCTCGCATTGAAAGGGCCCAAAATTTTTAGCCTGCTCTATGCCTTCCCGAAGATATAATTCTTTTAATTCATTTATAACTGGTTCGCTATTAGGAAATTTTTCGTTTATATATTCGTAAGTTTTGATTACTTCTTCAATGTTGTTTCTTTTTCGCATACGGTTAGCATAGTCAATAAAGTTTTCAATGGCTTCACTTTTTAATTTAAGTTGAGAATAAAGTGTCCCAAGAATGTAATATGTTTCTTCGGCATCGGGATTTATCCTTAAAATCTTTTTGGATATTGCTACGGCGTTATTATATAAAAAATCTTTTGTATAAATCTCTCTTGCTTTTTTATAGGAATTTATGGCATCATCCGTTAGCTTCATCATTTTATAAATATCCCCGACAATATTATAAAAATTGGGATTGTTGGGTTCGTCCTGAATAAGAACCTGATACTCTTGAAGTGCCTCGGAATACTTGCAATCCCTCAAAAGTTCTTTTGCCGTTTGTTCTCTTATTTTCGTTGATTTCATTAAGTGGAAATAATATATTGAAAATTGCTCTTGTCAAGACTGAAAATTTTTACTGAAGTTTACTCTTTGTCTCTTTACTTTTCTTACTCGTTGACAAAAATCATTTTAACAAATAAAATAAACAATTCTATCATTCAAAATGGAAGACTTGCTAAAAAACAAATCCGATGAAGAGTTGATAAAAGGTGTTGCAAATAAAGACGAATCCGCTTTTGAAATTCTTGCAGAAAAATATAAATACTCCGTTCTAAACATAATTTATCGCTATACCGGAAATCGCACGGAAGCCGAAGATATTTCTCAGGATATATTTGTTAAAATCTGGCATTCTGCAGACAGCTTTAAACATAAATCCAAAGTCTCTACCTGGATATATAGAATCGTAGTCAATTACTGCCTTAACTTTAAGAATAAAAATAAAATTAATGCCAACATTCAATCTCTCGATGAGCTTTCAGAAAAAGGCGAAATCATAACTAATTCTTCAAAAGAACATAAGAGTTATGAAAGTCAAGAGACAGATAAAATAGTAAGAGAGTCTGTAAATAAATTGCCCGAAAGATACAGGATGGTTCTTGTTTTATCAAGATTTGAAAATAAATCCTATCAGGAAATCTCAGAAATTATGAACCTTTCAGTCCCCGCGGTTGAGTCATTGATTTTTAGGGCAAAAGCTAACTTAAAGAAAGCGCTATCACCTTATTTTAATAAGAAAACAGGAATTTAATTATTTTTTCGCAAGTTTTTGGAATTTTAGCTGTCTAATTGAGTAGAATGAAAAAAGAATGTATCAATCCTGAAAAACTATCCGCTTTTTTAGACGGGGAATTATCAGAACAGGAAAGGGAAAATATTAAGTCTCACGTGAAAGATTGCCCGCTCTGTCAAAAAGAAGCTCAGGGATTAACCAAATTAACCGAATTGCTTAACAATTCTTTTCTCCCAATTGAACCATCGCCTTATTTCATTCCCGGACTAAAACAAAAAATTGAAGATAATGAACCTATGCCTGCTAAGATAACAATTAATGACTGGATAAGCCGAATAAAACACTCTCTTGTCCCTATCGGAGCGACGGCTCTTATTTTGTTGTCTTTTGTTGCCGGAAACCGTATCGGAAACATATTATATCAAAAATCATCAACTGCTCAGGAGCGAGAAATTTATACTTCAGTTGAAAGTTCCATACTCAATGATTCCCCGGAGAGTTCATTAACCAACACTTATGCTAATTTATTACCCGAAGAAGGAGAACGATGAAAATAAAAATTTTAATAATTTTGCTTGTACTGTCGTTGGGTGTAAATGTCGGGACGCTGATAACCGTTATTTATCACTCTAATAAACCCAAAATACATAAGCAATGGCGGCAACATCCCTTAAAAGAAAAACTTGACCTTAGCAAGGAACAGATTGGGCAAATAGAAAACATAAAAACGAAAAGCAGACAGACAACCATTCCCTTGAGAGACACTTTAATTATGAAAAGAAAAGAACTTATTTCTCTACTAAAAAGAAATCCATCCGATAGCATAAAATCAGATAGCCTTATTAAAGAAATTGCTAATCTGCAAATACAAATGGAATCTTATGTATTGAATGATATGAGAGACATAATGAAGAACTTGACCCCGGAACAATCCCAGAAGTTTTGTGAATGTTTTGAAGAAAAAATGCATTGTCCTAAAAAAAGTATGCGGTGTTGTCCGATGAAATAAGATATTAATAAAAAAAGATACCTTAAAGGAGGTACAAATGATGAGAGAAGGCGGAAATATGTGTCAAATGGGCGGTGGCCCAAGATTTATGGGATTTAATCAGGGCGGATGTGGTTGCGGTTGTAACGGTGGCGGTGGAGCTCCACAAAGAAGATTTATGACAAGACGTGAAAAGATTGCTATGCTTGAAGACTACAAGAAAGAACTTGAATCCGAACTTGAAGGTCTTAAAGAAAAAATAGCAAAAATAAAAAGCTGTAGTAAATAGGAGGAAAAAATGAAAATACAAAAAAACCTTACTTCTGTTATTTTCTCCATAGTATTGATGACATTCTTAAGTGCTCCTGTTCTTGCTGAAAAACCCGATAGAGATGATGATATGGGATGTCCTATGATGGGGAAAAAAGTGATTGTGGAAAAAAGAATGGAAAATTGCGAAATGGGGAAGATGGGTAACTGTGAAATGGGTAAAATGCGCAAAGGAGATTGCGATTTTAAATGCTGTGACGAAATGAAACGTGGAATGGATATGCCCGATATTCCAAATCTCACGGAAGACCAGAAAGCAAAAATTAAAAAAGTTCATATTGAAGCAAAGAAAGACCTCCTTAGAATGGAAACAGAGTTGAAAATTAAAAATATTGAATTCCAAGAATTGATGGGCGACGAGGCAGATGAAGGGCTGCTTAATTCAAAAATAGATGAAATTGGAAAAATACGAACGGAAATACAGAAGAAGCAAGTTGGAACTATGGTAGCAGTCCGTAATCTTTTAACTAAAGAACAAAAAGCGTCTCTTAAAAAAGAAATGTGCCCGATGATGCGTAAAGGAAAAATGGATAAGAAAATGGACAAAAAATAGGAAGATAAAGATTTGCAAAAAAGGACAGGTATTTCGCCTGTCCTTTTTTTTGTGTAGATACTACCTTTAACAGACAAATAATAGAATAACTCATTTTTATCATAAATAAGGAGATGCTTTAAATTACTGGGGGCGGAACTACCCCCAAAGATTCCTTTTGGGCTTTAGCCCATAACTTGTATGATTGTCTACCTTATGGATTGCCGTTTTTCTCTGTAGGTTGATAGATGACAAGCAAGATTAAAATGTCATAATCGTACCAAAAGGAAAGACAATTTACAAAAAATATCCATTTATTGACAAGAACATTAATTTCTATTAAGCATAGCATAGATAGCGTTATGAAAAAGGATATTAAAGTTGGCATAGATGCGCGAGTATTGCAAACGGGTTTTGCAAATAAAGGCATTGGGACATACGATTACAATTTAATTAAAAACCTAATTAAATTAAATACGGAATTCCATTTCTCTTTCTACGTTTTCAACGATGCCGAAGTCCCGGATATCATAAAAAACGAAAAACTAATTAAACTGTGCAGACATAAAAAATTCAATATTTTTTATCAACAATTTATTACATTAAAAAACGATATAGATATTTTCCATAACCTTTTATCCATTGGTCCTACTTCTGAACTTGTTCTGCCATATTTTCAATTCAAAAAAACTATTGGCACTGTTTTTGATTTGACATTTTACAAACTGCCTGACCAATGGTCGCGATTTATTTCAACTACAAAAGATTATAGGTTACAAATTCACGCATTGAAAAAAGCTAAAAGAGTTGTCTCTATTTCATCGTATGTTAAAAACGATTTAATTAAAACATTTGCCATTCTGGAGAATAAAGTAACTGCCATACACGGGGGAGTAGATTTAAATATCTTCAAACCAATAAAATCACAACAGGAACTGGAACATATAAAAAATAAATACAACATAAAAAACAAGTTTATCCTTGGGGTTGGAGATGTTGATGATTACAAAAAAAATATAAAAACGCTGTTTAAATTAATAGAATTCTTGTCTGATTTTACCCTTGTTATAGCAGGTAATCCCGGTAATATTACAAATTCAAACCCCAGGATTCTTTTTGTCGGCGAAGTATCGCAACAAGAATTAGCCCTGTTATATAATTTGGCCTCTGTATTCGTATTCCCAAGTTTTGCGGAAGGGTTAGGGTTTCCTGTTTTGGAATCGATGGCATCAGGATGTCCCGTTATTGCATCTGACAGGACTTCTTTGCCGGAAATAGTGAGCGATGCGGGTATGTTATTTGCCCCTTCGGATATAAAAGGAATATTGCAAGCCATAAAAAAGATAACTATTAATAATGAGCTCAGGCAAAGCCTTATTAATAAAGGATTGAAACGTGCAGAAGCTTTTTCCTGGGAAAATTGCGCTAAAAAAACAATGCAATTGTATAAAGAAATTGCCTGACAAGAGGTTCTTACAAATTTTATCTTTATAAAAAAATGTAGGCACAATTTTAAATTGTGCTATCCCTTCCCTGACTTAACCTACTTGCCTTATAGGTTGGTAGCCGCAGGCTTTAGCCTGCGTTTTCGGTATTCGGTTAGTAGCCAAACAGCTTGCCTCGGACGGATTAATCTGGGATTTCCTCTTACAGTAGGCACAATTTCAAATTGTGCTATCCCTTACCTTATTTATCCTTAGCTGCTTTGTTGTGAGAATTTCCTGTTACTGCAGTCGCGAGATATGTTCATACTACCGGTTCGATAACCTTCAATGTCCAAAGTTACATAAGCGTAGCCAATAGCTTTGAATTTTTTTACGATCTGTTTACGGGTAGGAGCATTTATAAAAAAATTAATATCCTTCTCTTTTACTTCTATTCTTGCAATATTACTATGGTGCCGAACGCGTACTTCTTTTAACCCTAAATCTAAAAGATATTTTTCTGCAAGTTCTACCATTTTAAGTTTGTGCCCGGTTATTTTATCTCCATAAGGGAATCTACTCGCAAGACAAGGAAAAGCAGGCTTGTCCCATGTGGGCAATCCGTACTCTTTGGAAAGAATACGAATGTCTCTTTTGCTCAGTTTGGAATCTTTTAATGGGCTATAAACGTTGTATTTTTTGCAGGCTTTCATTCCGGGTCTGAAATCTTTTATATCATCGGAATTTGTGCCATCTAGAATGTAATTTAGATTGTTTGTTTTAGCAATAACTGCAATGTGTGCAAATAAATCTGATTTACACCAGTAACATCTATCTTCAGGATTGGAATAAATTTTGGGGTTATTCAACGGATTTTCTTCAATAACTATATGTTTAACGGATAGTTTTTTTGCCATCTTCTTAGCAAATTCTATTTCCGAATCGGGATAAAACACGGAACTTCCCGTAACTGCTAAAACTTTGTCGGAAGGTAGCGTATCTTTTGCGACTTTTAATAGTAGAGTGCTATCTACACCTCCGGAATAAGCAACTACCACGCTGCCAAACTTTTTTAAGTTAGTTTTAAGAATGTCTAATTTCTTGTCTATAATCTTCATTTAATTTCCAAACTCTACGGATATTTTACCGTAAAATTCTCTTCCAATAATTGGTCCCCAGTAATATTCGGTTTCTCCTTCACCATGCTGCTTCAGGTAGTAATCAAAAAGATTATTAATTCCCAGATTAAATTTAATAGGCCCAAATTTCTTAGATGTGTTAAAATTAGAAACAGAATATACAGGCGAATTATGATGGTGAACACTTCCATCTTTGTAAACTGTTTGTACGGCCATTGGCCCATTAACGTTGCCTGTGATATTAAATTCAAGTTCAGAATCTTTGCGGTATGTAACGGAATAATCGGCACCCCATTGATTTATAAATGGTAAAGTCTGCCCGTTCTCAGATTCAGGGGATAAGGCAAAACCTCCAATCGTTAAATCTATATTATTTGAATAAGGAGTAAAATTTGATGAAATTTCAATGCCTTTAGAAGTAACCTCTTCGTCTAAGTTATAGTAGTAAAATACAGCTCTTTGAGTAACGCTATCTATGCCATCTAATCTTGAATTTATAAAATTACTTACATGGTGATAAAAAGAATTGAGTTTAAAATCCACTATCAAGTTACCAATAGTAGTTAGTTTGCTAACTCCTCCTTCTGCCGAAAATCCTTTTTCGTTTAGCAGGTTTGTATCTCTTTTGACTGTGTAACGGTATCCTGCAGGTAAGTTCTCAACACTCCCAAATATGATAGAAGGTGTCCTATAGCCCGTGCCGGCTGCAAAATTAAAGTCTAACCCCAGTAATGTAAACTTTACTGCTCCATACGGTGAAAAAATTTCTCCATATTCGGAGTTGAAATCAACCCGGGCAGCCGTAAAAACTTCCATTCCTCCGGTTTTCCAATGAGGAGAGGAAAGCCCAATCCCGTAATTATCTTCATCATAAGCTTCGAAAAGTCTAACATCATAAAGGTATTCATGATTAAACGAAATTCCTAATGTGAATTGCCCAAGCATAGCGGAGAATTCACTATATAAGTTTTTTTGTTCAGCGGCATAATTCTTATTTTCAACAATACCGTCTTCAGTATAAGAGGATGCGGCTATTTTAAACTTCAGAGGAACGATTTGAGAATTTATCCGACTTTGATTCCATAGATTCCAACAGCGGGCAGAAATCTTTTCTGCATTGGGAATAGTCCCGTATTCGTATTCAGGAATTATAGCGCCACTTTTACGAACTTCATTGGTAATGGAACCTCCGAAAGTTAAATCATAAAAAGGAGAAGGAGTAATTTTTATTGAGGTCAGATAAATGTCACCTAAATGAGCAGTGTTTTCGCTTATTTTATCTTTGTTGAGGTCAACAAAACCTCGCTCACTATGAGCTGCCATTCCGGTTATGCCAATAGTATTATAAGAGTTGTTGAACATACCGTAAATCTCATTTCCATAATTACGATAAGTATAAGAAGCTTTTGTAATCAATTGAGGAGAAGGCTGAGGGAGTGTTACATTTATGGCACCGGATATGGCATCGCTTCCCCAAATCGCTCCCGAGGCGCCTTTTAAAATTTCTACCCTGTCCATAAAACTACTTGGAAAAGCGAGTATATACCTTGATGCTAATCCGGAAACAATAGGCAATCCTTCAAACAAAATCAACGAAAACCTGCCGGGTAATCCCTGGATTGAAACTTCAGAAGTGTTATTACACATACTGCATTTAGTTTGTAATTCTACTCCCGGCTCTAATTCAATGGCTTCTCCAAGAGTAGAGGCTCCCGATTTTTCAGCTGCTTCTTGTGGAATAACAGTAATAGGTTCAGGAGTTTTTATCCTGTGGATAGTTTCTTTGCGACCGGTAACTTCTACTTCTTTGAGTTGTATGAAGGACTCTTTTAGAATAACATCTTTTTTTACTGTTTGTCCGTGCATAACCGTAACGGTAAGTGTCTCAGGTGTAAAACCAATGTATTGATATACAACTTTGAATTCTCCGTGATTCGGAACTTCAATAGTGTACTTCCCGTTGCCGTCAGTTACTCCGCCTATCGTATATCCTTCCAGCCAAATCTGGGCGGAAACTAAAGGATTCCCTTTCTGGTCATGAACTTTTCCTTCTATTGCTCCGTGGAAAGCAAAAACGGGCGTATTTAACCCGAGAGTTATAATTAATGCAATTAGTATGTATTTTTTCATTATACTTATTTGGACAGCAAAGTTACAAAAAACTTACGGTTTAAATGAATATATTTTTTTAGAATTGTCTAATCCAACTTCTTATACTATTAAAACAGATATTATTGTCAAGGCTTTCTGATAATAAGGTTATTTATTTTATCAAGGTTAAAATGATATTGCCCAATAAAAAACTTGCAAATATTAATTGATGCGATATTTTAAAAAATTATGGGTAGAATTTCCGGCGGAATATGGTTTGCAGAAAATACGGACAGAGAACTGATTACTCGTATGTCAAAACTAATGACTACGGGAAAAGATAATTCTAATGAAGAATATTTTGACCCCAAATGTGGTTTAAGTATTAACTTGCCTGCAAAACACAAGGGAACGCCTACGTATCCTCTGCATAATGAAAACAAATCAATATGGCTTATAATTGATGGTGAAATATATAATGCCGCTGACCTGAAATCCGAATTAATAACAAAAAAACACATATTCTATGCAAATATGGACAATGAAACAATTTTACACCTTTACGAAGAAAAAGGTCCTGAATGTTTGAAAAAATTAAACGGTAGTTTCGCATTGGCAATTTATGATTCTAATAATAATACTTTGTTGTTAGCACGGGATAGATTGGGCATTAAACCTTTGTATTACTGGGAAAATGGAAAACAAACTCTATTTGCTTCCGAAATAAAAGCGCTTTTGCTTTCTAAAGATGTAAAAAAGACTCCAAATGATGCGATAATTTATGATTTCCTTGCCACGGGAGTACACGAACATACCGAAGATACTTTTTTTGCCGGGATAAAAAAAGTAATGCAGGGAGAATATATATTAATAAATAATAGAGAAATAAAAAAAACAAAATATTGGGAACTAGGGCGAAATGTAGGGCAAGGCTTTAGCCTTGAGAAGAAAGATAAAAAGGTATTAGATGAGTTCATATCTCTATTTGAGGATTCGGTAAGAATAAGAACCGAATGGGGGAGAGGCAAAACCGGAGCGCTTTTAAGTGGAGGACTTGATTCTTCCTTTGTAACTGGGGTGTTGAATGAATTTATTAAACCTGTTACTTTTTCGTCCTGTCATCCTGATTTCTCTCTTGATGAATTGAAATATGTAAAAGCAGTAACACGGAAGCATAACCTTTATAATTCCCCTATTTCCTCTACAAGTAAAGATATATGGGGAAATATGGAAGAATGTATCTGGCACGAGGATGAACCTATAAGAGCGTTAAGTTCCGTGGACCACTTTTTATTGATGAAATTTGTAGATTCTCAAGGGATAGATTCGTTATTTGATGGACAGGGGGGAGATGAGCTTTTTCACGGATATTTGGGGCATTATATGCAGTTTTTAAACGAACTTCTAAAACAGGGACATTTGTTAAGATTTACTAAAGAGTTTCTTTCAGGAATAGACCTTATTGGATATGGGATAAAAGATAGATGGCTCGGGCGACAAGATGCAGTGGCGTTTATTCATCCTGATTTTAAAAATAAATTTAACGGAAGAGAAAAGCAAATATTAAACGAATGTTTTCCAAATACACTAAAAGAGAAATCATTCTTTGCAATTACAAAATACAGCATACCTTTCTTATTAAAAGAAACAGAACGAAATGCAGGTGCGTTCGGAATAGAACTTAAACTTCCTTTCCTTGACCACAGAATAGTAGAATATGTATTTTCTTTGCCTGTAAAGTATAAGATTCGTAATTCTTGGTCCAAATGGTTGTTAAGAAAGTCCGGTTCCGACTTACTGCCCGAACCTGTCAAAAAGCGAAGAAGAAAAATTGGATTTGGAACGCCGGAAGCAAGATGGACTTATGAGTTAAGACAAAAAGTAGCGCCCATATTAAATGAAATGAGTTCAAAATATATGGACAAGAAAAAACTATTAACGCTATTTAATGATTTTTCTAATGGCAAACCTGTTCAGACTGATTTTTTCTGGCGAATAATAAGTTTGGAAATATGGTTGAGAAAGTTCGCGATAAAAGATTGATAAAAAAATAAAAGTTTTTTTTATTTGAGATTGTTTTGTGCAACGCTGTTTTTTGCGGCTTTTTTGGAATCAAGATTTTCTTTAAAACTTATAAGAAGCCATAATGCAATTCCAATACTTATGCTTGAATCCGCAACATTAAATACATAAAATCTTGCATTCCCGATACCAAAATCAATAAAATCGATTACTGCTTTTACTCTAATCCTGTCTATTAAATTTCCAAAAGCTCCGCTGAGTATTAGCAGTAATGGTAAATGATATTTAATATCTATTTTTTTTAACATAAAAACAATTAAAATGATTGCAATAATTACAAATGGTATGTATGGAATACTGAAATTTAAGCCAAAAACGCCATTTTTGTTATACAAAAGCGTGAATTGTAGAAAATTGCCGATTATATGCAACGACTGATACTCAACGAGGTTTTTTGTTACTAAAAATTTTGTTAACTGGTCTGCTACTATTATAGCTAGAACAATTGTGATTTTTCTCCACATTTTATACAAAATTCCGCATGCGGAACAGCTTTAAGTCTATTGATGTCTATTTGTTCTCCACAAGATTCACATATCCCGTAATTTCCGGATGCTAATCTGTCTAATGCTCCGTGAATTTTTCGTAATTCTTTTACAATAGAACTTATCATATAAGAATTTTGTTCTTTTGTTTCTGTGTCGCTTGCAATATCCCCTATATGTAATGGATGACTTGATGCATCACCGGAATCTTCCTGCTGAGTATGTCTGAATTTTTCTTCTAATTTTGTCAGCCTGCTTTCAAGGTCTGTTTTTCTTTTTAAAAGCAGATTTCTTATATATTGCAAATTTTGTTCATCTAATGCCTGGCTTAGACCTTTCTTTGTTTTCTTGACGGGAGTTAGTTTTGAGGTAATCGGCTTAATTGGCTGAACTTTTTTTGAACTGGGCTTTATTTGTGGAGTCTTTAGTAATTTGGGTTTTGTTTTTGAAGGGACTTTTTTACGCAAGACAGGTTTTATTGTTTTTTTAGCCTTCAGTGTAGCAATAGTCTTTTTATTTTTAACTTTAAGCATAGTTTTCATTTTGGGTTTAATTTTCTTTACTATTTTGGATTTTTTCACTTTAAGTTTACTTGAAACGGATTTGACTTTGAAAGTCTTTTTAACTTTTGACGCCGGTTTAGATTTTTTAATTAATGCAGTTTTTCCCCGTTTTATAACATTTTTCGCTTTTTTTGTCGTTGCTTTTACTGGTAATTTAGTTTTCTTTATTTTAAGTTTAGCTTTATTTGTCTTGCTGGCAGGCAGATTCTTTTTACTTTTTTTAACCTTCAACAGGTTCTTTTTTTTCGATTTCTTTTTCATAGTCCCCCTCCTTTATTACTTTACTGCATTTAACACACAGTGTCGGATGTTCATTATTTTTACCTACTTCCTTTTCCCTTATCCAGCATCGTTCACATTTACTGTATTCACATAAATTAACCTTAATATCTAACTTTTTGAACGTAACCATATTTTCTACTCTGTCAACAATAACTTCAGAAACAATAAATATTGAAGGCAATAAAGCTATTTTATCCCTCAGTAGAGATAATAACTTTTCATCCTTAGAGTCAATAATGACAGTTGCTTCCAGTCCGCTGCCTATGGTTTTGTTCGCTCTTGCCTGTTCTAGGGCAAGTAAGACCTCATCTCTTATCTCGCTTATTACCGCATACTCATTTGCGAGTTTTTCGTTTTTCCATTCTTCCTGGACCACAGGCAATTTTTCTAAGTGTATGCTTCCGGAATTGAAGTAGCCCCATACTTCTTCAGAAGTAAAAGGCAATATTGGGGCAACTAGTCTTGCAAGAGCGCTTAATGTTTCAGATAAAACTGTCTGTGCGCTCTGACGTGAAATGGATGACTTCCCGTGAGTATATAACCTGTCTTTCAACGTGTCGAAATAGAATTGCGATAATTCCATAACACAGTAGTTATGTATTAAATGGTAAACTTTATAAAATTCAAACTCTTCGTAAGCTTTGGTTACGTTCTCTATAAGAACTGCAAGTTTATGCAACATCAGCTTGTCTACTTCCCATAATTTTTCATAAGACAATGCTTTTTTGTAATCATATAAATTTCCAAGTAAAAACTTAAACGTATTTCTGATTTTCCTGTAAGCTGTTGTGGCAGTTTCCAACCCATCCGTACTGAACATAATGTCACAGGTGTAATCCAAACCCGAAAGGTATAATCTTACTATATCTGCTCCGTATTTTTTAATAACTTCCATTGGTTGGACGACGTTCCCTTGTGATTTTGACATTTTCTTGCCTTCTTTATCAAGTATAAGCCCGTGAGTTAAAACCGATTTGAAACAACTCTGTTCCTCCGTAACCATTGACAGAATTAATGAATGCTGGAACCAACACCTATGCTGATCAACGGCTTCACAATAAAGGTTGGCAGGAAATTTTAGTTTCTCTTTTACTACTGCATAGTAACTGGAAGAAGAATCAATCCATACATCAAAAATATCTTCTTCCTTTTTGAATTCTTTGTTCCCGCATTTCGGGCATACTGCATCTATCTTTGTGTTTTCATCAAACCAGATATCCGTGCCATTTACCTTAACAAGCTGGATTGCCTTTTCTATTATTTCCGTTGTTAGTATTGCTTCTCCGCAAGCTTTACAATATAACGCGGGTATTGGAATTCCCCAGCTTCTTTGCCTTGATAAACACCAGTCAGGCCTTTGCATAATGTTATTTGTAATCCTTTTTTTACTCCATTCTGGCATCCATTTGACTTTTTCAATCTCTTCAACACAACGTGTTCTCAAATTATTATGTTCCATATTTAAGAACCATTGTGGCGTAGCTCTGAATATAAGTGGAGTTTTACATCTCCAGCAATGAGGATATGAGTGTTGAAAATCCTCTTTATACATGAGTGTCCCGTTATTTGTCAGTATTTCTATAATATCTTTATCCGCATCAAATATATTTTTGCCCTGTAATTCCGGAACTTCTTCCGTGAAACATCCCTTTTCATCAACAGGGGATAAAATCGGCAGATTATATGTGATACTTGCCAGGTAATCTTCATATCCGTGCCCGGGAGCTATATGAACACAGCCTGTTCCGGATTCGGAAGTCACAAAACTGGATAGTATAATTTTCCCTGTTCTGTCAAGAAATGGATGTTTGTATTCTATGTTTCCAAGTTCTTTGCCTAAAACGGTCTTTTCAATCTTATAATCTTTTATTTTTAGTTTTTCCACAACCGTAGGCAATAGAGAATCTGCTATTATAAGCGTTTCTTTTTCGGTTTTAACAAAGGCATATTTGAATCCCGAGTTTATTGCACAGGCGACGTTTGCCGGAAGTGTCCATGGTGTAGTAGTCCATATTAAAATATAAGTTTCCGGCATAGACAATATCTTGAATTTAACGTAAACGGATGGAGATGTGAAATCTTTATAATCAAGTTCTGCTTCGGCAAGTGCTGTCCTGCATTTCATACACCAGTGAACGGGGCGTTTTGCGCGGTATATATATCCTTTGGAAACCATTATTTTAAATACTTCCAGAACCTTTGCCTCGTATTCCTTTGACATAGTGATGTAGGGGTGGTCCCAGTCTGCAAAAGTTCCTAATCTTTTGAATTCCTGCCGTTGAATATCAACGGATTCTTCTGCATATTTTTTACATTCCTGCCTTAGCTGGTTTTTGGATGAAAAACTTTTAGCGCCTTTCTTTTTGATAACGGCATGTTCAATTGGCATTCCGTGACAATCCCAACCCGGTATAAAATGGACTTTATAACCTGCCATAATTTTATACCTGATAACCATATCCTTAAGTACACGGTTAAATGCTGTTCCTAAGTGTGCGTGTTCGTTAGCATAAGGTGGCCCATCATGAAATATATACTCGGGTGCATTAGCCCTGTTTTTCTGTATGAGGTTATATAAATCAGCGTCTGCCCAGTTTTTAAGGATGTCTGCCTCTTTCTGGACAAGATTCGCACGCATAGGGAATGCTGTGCGAGGCAATATTACGGTATCCTTATAAAGCATAAGATTGGAGTTTATAATAGTAGTCTTATAAAAGTCAAGTAATATCTTAAATTGTGTCTTCCCTCATTTCTCCTCGTAAAATCTTAATCTAAACATTTGGTTCATTTCATATAAAGTATTTCGTACACTGTTATGGGGCTTCTTCCATTTACCCTTTATTAACCTCTTATACTGTAAAAGTAGATTGATGCCCGGTATTTCCTACGACCCAAAATATCCTCCAAGTCTTAATTTTGCCTTATCTATCAACGAGTTGAAATTTTCTACCTTACCGCATTAATACTATCTTTTTAGTTTCTGTAATATTTCCCGCTATGAGTTTAGCGAAATAAATACCGGATGATAAACCTTGAGCGTTCCACGTGACAGTGCTTCCGCCTGAGGCGGATGAGCGGTTGGCAGACAGAGGAAATGATTTGACTATTTTCCCTGCAATATCATAAATCGCAAGGCTAAATCCGCCTGATGCGGACCCTACATTTGAAGGAAGGGAATAAGAAATAATCGTTGAATTAACAAACGGATTTTTTTCTATCTCTAATTTTGTATTGTGATATTTGATGTTTGATATTTCTTCTACGCCGGTTCCCGGGTCTATTCTCATTAGCCATAGGTCGCTACTGCCGTAGAGAGATGTCCCTCCCGTAACAATATATCCGTTGTCCGGAGTTGTGTGAACGCAATAGCTGTAATTACCGTAATAACCGCTACTAATTAATTCATTGCCCCAGTTAAATATACCTGCATTGTTCGTTTTTACGATTTGGGCGTTAAGAGTAACCATAACATAGCCATTGTCTTTATCTATATCCACATAAGTCCCTTCCGAATAATAGTTAAAATTTTTCGTCCAAAGAATACTCCCATTCCCATTTATTTTGAGAAGGCGTGGATAATTATAATTACTTTTCCCGCTAATTATATAATTCCCGTCAGTAGTTCGTTGAATGCATGTTCCTTTATCGCCAGAATAAGAGGGACTTAATTGTTTTGTCCATAAAGTATCTCCATTTATATCGGTTTTTAAAATCCAAAAGTAATTAGAAGAATTAAAACTTCCCACGACCATATACCCACTGCCCGGAATTTCACATACCCCATAACCATAATCCTGCCATGTTCTTCCAAACTTTTTTGCCCATAAGCTATCACCATTCGCATTGGTCTTGAGTAACACGAGATTTGCACTACTGTCATAGTTAAAGCCGGTTATTATATAGCCGGAATCTATGGTTTGTCTTACGCAGTATCCGCACTCATTCTTCGTAGGAGCAGTGTTAAAAGTTTTCGTCCATACTGTATCGCCTTCAGCATTTACTTTTACGAGCCATATATCTTTACCCGAAGAAGATGAATAAGCGCCTGTCAATATACAACCTCCGTCAAAAGTTGTATCCATTGAATATATAGAATCATTACCACTTCCACCAAAAGTTTTACTCCAGAGAAAAACACCATCTTTGTTGACTTTTAATAATAAACCATTATCATTGCCGGTGCCGGTATCGGCATAACCTGCCGCAATATAACAGCTGTCCCGTGTAACTACGACGGCACGACCGACAGCGCTTCCACCTCCATCAAAAGTCCGCATCCATGTTGTGGAATGAAGGTTGCTCGCCGATAGACAAATAGTTAAAATACGATAAAAATTACGCATATAAAATTACCTCATTATAATTATTCCTTTTGTAATATTTTTATGTTCGGTTTCCAGTTTTAAGAAATATTTTCCGGTTGCAAGCAGTTTTGTGTTCAGAGTTACTGTATTTTTATTGGCAGCGCTGCCGGTAAACAAAGACATTAATTTTTTGCCTGTCATATCATAAAGGTTAAGTTTGATTTTTTCACCTGCATTACAACAAAACGATACCTTTGCAAAAAAGATTACCGGGTTAGGAAAAACAGAAAGTTGTAATTCCGTGTTTGAAGAAAGTTCTTCTACCGCGGGGCAGTAATAGTTCATATCGGAGTCTTTGAACCCGCCTATAATCCACATATCTTTTTTCCCTTCACCAAAAGAGTTTGTGCACCCGGTTATGACATACGAACTGTCCGGTGTTTGCAAAACAGAATATGCGTAATCATTATTATTACCATTAAACATTGAGTAGAATCCGGAACAAGTGTATTCAGGTTTTATGATTGCGCTATAATTCCCTCCTATCGCTATTGTATATCCTCCATTAGTGTTTTCTATTATATCATATCCGGAAATATTGGAAATACTGGAAATACCGGGAATATAAAAAAGAGATAGCTCATTACAGAAAAGCACATTTCCCGAGGAGTTAACGTTTACTACCAAAGGGGATCCAGATTTTCCTCCTGTTGCCATATATCCTGAGTCCTTCATTTCCATAACGGAAAATAAAGAGTCATTTCCCGCAATGCTAAATGTTCTTGTCCAGAGAGTGTCTCCGTTTATATTGGTTTTTATGAGCCAGCCACCGGGACTATATCCGTATCCGGTTATAATGTATCCGCTATCGCGAGTGTTTTTAACGTCTCTTGCAATACCGAAATTCTCAAACGCCTGTTCCCACGATATATTGCCATCTTGGTCTAATTTTATCATCAGTGCAGTTATGTAGTTTTTTGTGCCGACGGCTATATATCCACTGTCTGCAGTCTGTGCAACAGAGTATATACAATAATCAGAAGAGTCAGAATCTCCGTATATTTTCGTCCACAATGTGTCCCCGGTTATATCTGTTTTTATAAACCATCCACTGTTTTTCGCTGTTCCGAAAGATTGTGTATATCCCGCAAGGATGTATCCATTATCTAATGTTTTATAAACCGAATAAATACAATCCGAATCAGCGTTACCAAATGTTTTTTCCCATATAGGAATGCCAATGCTGTCTGCTTTTACAAGCCAACCATCCATCATGCCGGCACCATAAGACTCCGTATATCCTGCAACCGTATAATTACCATCACTATTTAAGCATATTGAATATCCGCAATCATTTTCGCTTCCCCCACAAGTTCTGAGCCAAACGTTACCGTATATATTGTTAATAGAAACAAAACACAGAAATAAAACAAATTTATATAATTTCATTTTATCTTTTATATACTTACAAAGTATCTAAAGGAAATGGTATTTTGTCAAGATTCTTTTTACAAATTCTTGAATAGGGACTATGTGCGAAATTAAAAACTAATTGGTTCCCCATTATATGGTCCGTAGAGTATTTTAAAAATTGTGAATATCAGGCAGAGATAAGCTGTTGCAATAAGGATTTTATGCAGTTTCGTTAATCTTAATTTCTCCTTATACTTGGATAATATTTTTTTTATAACAAAATTCAATATAAAAAATAATGAAAAGAATATCAGCATATTCAGTGAATTATCCCATACACCTGTAATAAAATAAGAAGCATACCAGAATCCCCACAGCCATAAAATATTTGTAAATAATGGATTTATACGCCATTTTTTGCTCGCATAAGTTTCAATTATTCCCAATACAGTCATTATCCCTATTAGAAGTAATGTTTTTAGTATTTCACTTTTATTGCCGGATAAAAGAGGCGGGATAATTAAAGTAGCTATAAAAGAAATGCCAAAGAAGTAACCAACTGCCTTTTCGCTTTTTGACTCTTTTTCTACCTTAAATAATAAAAGATAAAGAAGAAACACTCCGACTGTGACCGTAAAAATTGTGCAAAGAATAAGTAATGGGAAACTTGATAATATTTTTTCCATACGATGCATCAACAATAAAAATTACTTTTTTCGCTCATTTGTTTGCCAGATATTATCTGGTTATCCTGCTCTGCTGGATATTCCCGCTTTCGCGGAAATCCATATTTTTTTGACTTGATAATTTTCCGTTGCTTGCCATATAAGGTATTTACGTTTATTTTCTGTTATATCCAATGGTTGCTCCGAGTGGACACAGAAAAGTGCTGGAGAATGCACTACCCAGTAACACACTATAAAAAAAGTCTCTTTCTATTTCCGGCGAATGATGTGTAGCCATAAGTATAGTGCTGCCTAAAATGGATACGGAAAGACCTCCGACAGCTCCCAAAAATGCATTGCGAAAGGATTTTTTATCTTTGTTTAGGAGTTCTCCAATAGAATATACACCCAATGAACTTCCTAAAACAGTACTCGTATTCCATACCAGTAATTCTCCATTACCGGAAGAAGTCCAACCTAATATGCCAATAGGAATACTTAATACGTAGAATGCAGGCAATTCCGTTAACAGCCCTCCTAGATACTCGCATATATACTTAACCGAATTGTCTTCCTGCGGATAATGATAATCTGGAGGGATATACCACGAAGGTAAAGAATCATTCATCGCAAAATTAGTATAAGAATATGACGATGGGGAAAGATCCAATTTTGGTCCACTATCCGCAAATACTAAGCAAGTTTGCATCATTCCACACAGAATTAATATTTGTATGAAAGTGGGACATAGAGTCATTGCTTTATGTTTCATATTTCCTCAAAGCGACATTTTTATTTTCAAAGAGTCCCCCTGTTAAAATTGGAGGCATTGAAAGGCTAATAATGGCAACTAATCCAAATTTCCATTCCAAAAGGAAGCTGCTACGAACATAGTTACAAATAATGCGAATAAAATAGATAGTATTCTTGGCAACCGGTATAAACATTTTTTTCTTTTCATTCCTTGTAATACTTCTTTTTGATTAAGAACATACAAATTGAAGTCAATAACTTTAAATACCTTTTTCATTCTTTTTATTCTTTACAAGCAGACCAGGCAATTCGTTCAGACTCGTAATTCTCTCAGCCCATTCCGGTGTCTTAATTCTTTTATTACGAACTATGTGGACAAAACGTATGCCTAGTGAGTGCGCTCCTACTCCATCGGTATCAACTTGATCTCCAACCATCACGGTATTTTTTGATGTTGCCCCCAATTCATTTAACACTCCTTGATAACACTCTGGTGATGGCTTTTTTGAGTTATATGTGTCAAAACCTGCAATGATGTCAAAAAATGTTTTGTCAATGTCTATGCGTTTGAATAAATCGGTTATTTCATTCTCAAATGCATTCGAAAGTATGGCGAGTTTGTAACCGGCAGACTTAAGTTTACGTAGTATTGGCAGGGTGTCATCATAAGTGACAATTTCGTTGTAATCTGACCATACTTCCTGCACGCGATTAGCAAGGCTTTTTAAATCTCCTTTAATGTTTAATGTCTTTAAAATCTCAATATCATATAAAACCCAGAACTCAGTTACTCTTCCCTTATACTTCTCCGGGACAATGCCTCCTTTCAGTAATGTTATTTCAGCTCTTTCTATTGCGTTTTTTACAAGTTTTAACGGTGTCGGATATCCCATTTGTAAAAGCACTTTATACCATACCGCATCTCCCGAGGATCCGCCAACAAGCGTGTTCCCTAAATCAAAAATGACGCTGGATGACATTGTATTTTTATTGATTTTATTCCCCGGGTAAATTTTGGACAGTGACCTGTCCCATATTATCTTAACCAATATTTTCTGTCCAATGTGCGATATTGTATTGCCTCTGAGATATGAGCCGAGCTTATATCTTTTGCCCCTTCTATGTCGGCTATAGTTCTGCTGACTTTAAGAATACGACTATAAGCCCTTGCGGATAATCCAAACTTCTCTATCGCAAGTTTTAAAAGGTTTTCAGACGTTGAGTCCAGCACACAATATTTTTTTAAATCTTTTTGTGTTAATTGCGCATTACAATAAAGATTCTTATGTCCCGAATATCGCTCAATTTGAGATTTGCGCGCGTTATTTACACGGTCACGAATTTTTACGGAAGGCTCTCCCGTCGCTTTGCTGATCAATTCTTTGTAAGGAAGAGATGGGACTTCTATATGTATATCCACGCGGTCAAGCAATGGTCCCGAAATCTTGGATATATATTTTTGAATCATCGCGGGAGAACAGGTGCAGTTATGATATAAGTCCCCGAAATATCCACACGGGCATAGATGCGTTGAGAATTCTAACAAATTATACATTTAAGTTTTCTATCCCACGACCTAAGCCAGAAAGCTACCCACTTAACCCTACAACTTTAGGAGAGAAAATCCGACAGCACCGTATGAACTTAAATCTCTTCCAAAGAGAGGTAGCCGAGTTTATAGGTGTTGATAAAACTACTATTTGGTACTGGGAAAAGAATCGGTTCACACCTGAGCCTCGGTATCTCCCTACTATTCAAAAATTCCTCTCCCTTAAAGAACGAAACAAAGCCTTTATGACATAGGAAATAATATAATAGCACAACATTGTCAAGAAATTAAAAGGGATGCGATATTGCGAACCTAACATGTTGATGTTGGAGACGCGACAGAAACAATTCCGCAGTATACCATATACATAGAAATTCCGTTCGACGGAATGGTGCTTCCTAAAAAGCGGAATCGCTCTCACCTTGGCGCTGTAGACATAATTTCTCCTTAGTTGGGTTTTAAAAATCTATCTAAATATTTTTTAATAAATTTCTCTCGCATTGCAAAAACCTCTGTTAAATTAATTTAATTAATTACAAGAGAAAAATATGGATAAATGTCCATAAATATAGATATTTGCAAAGGATTTTTTCTTGACAAGAATTAGAACAAGGAATGCAATATATCGTTTAATTTATTTCTTGACTTAGTAAAATTATGCAGATATGTAGAAATAGATTTATGTAGAAATCAGAAAATTAATCAAGGGGAAATGAACATATCGTTTAATATATTAATATATGGCTATAACTTTTGGAACCCAAGGAGGCGAAATGGCAAAATCTGTCCAGTCTAAAAAGATGCTTAAGCCGATATCCGTTGCTCCAAACAAAGATGGGTACAAAATCACACAGGGAAACAGAAGATACTATGGGGCAAAACAGGCAGGATTAAAAGAAATCCCCTGCCGGATAATAAAAAAAACATAAAGATAAACCCAAACAATAAAATGCATTTTATCATCACGATGTAACTATTTGAAAAACAAGGAGTTAAGTTAAAATGGAAGCGGAATTAGAGTATAAAATCATAGCGCTGGATAAGATTGTTCCGGGCAAGTTTCAGCTACGGTACGATATAGCAGAGGAATTGCAGGAACTGGCAGAGTCTATCCGGCTCAAGGGAGTGCTTCAGTCGATATGCGTTAGCCCGAATGGCAAGGGATATGAGATTGTATGGGGGCACAGAAGGTATTTCGCCTCATTGCTTGCCAATATGAAAGACATTCCCTGCCAGATAAAGAAAAATATTTCCAATGAAGACAAATTAAAATTCGCCCTTATTGAAAATGCCCAGAGAAAACAGCTCAATCCGATAGAAGAAGCCAAAACCTACAAACAATTATTGGAAGAACTCAAAATAACGCAGGAAGAGCTGGGGGAAATAGCCGGGAAAGACAGAACAGTCATAGTTCGCACGATTAAACTTTTGACCCTTCCTAAAGAAATTCGGGACGGTGTGGCACGTGCCACAATTTCACCGGGACATGCTCGGGAGATATTAAGAATTGACGATGAGGTGCTGCAATTAAAGATTTATGCGATTGTCGTAGAGAATAACTTAAGTGTCCGTGAAACGGAGAGAGGAGTAAACAGGTTGCTCAAGAAGCAGAAAGAAGATGGCAAAGAAACGGTGCGGGGAAGACCGGATATGCTTTTCTTCGCTATTTGTGACTGGATGACGGAAAATCTCGGTACGGATATGGTAAGGTTTAAGGAATGCAAACATAAACAGAAAATAGAGCTGTCGTTCAAAACAACGGATAAGTTAATAGAAATAGTAGGTAAGTTATCAAAACTCAAGCTGAATAAGGATAACCTTGAATCAATGCAAAAAACGTACGAGAAAAAATTGCCGAAGTCAATAAGAGATGGTGGGGAACGGATGAAATGCCAAAAGATAATAAGAAATGATGAAACAATGATAAATACGAGCTTGACAAAAGAGGGTGTTTCTTTCATTAATGTAATATAGGGGTAATTGTTATGAAAAAATTGGGTTTGTTTATAGGATTATTTATTTTTGTAATCCTCTTTTCACAACTTACAGCCATGCAAGCGCCTGACACTCTCTGGACAAGAACCTATGGGGGCAGTAAGGAGGATTTAGCTACCTGCGTCCGTCAAACTTCAGGTAGCGGATATATCATAGTCGGATGGACAAAATCTTTCGGTAATTTAGGTGGAGATATCTATCTTATAAAATTATGAGAAAAATTCGGCTTCTTTTTGCAGGAATAATTGTATTTTGTAACCTGACTTATGCTCAGTACGATGCTACCACAGGAAGCATAATTGATACTACGTTTCCCCCTCAAAAATTATCCCTACAAAAAAAAACGGCAACATACTCGGTTCTGTGGGATACTACGCATGGAATATACAGTAGCGACGACCTCCCTTCCGGAGAGTATAGCAGATTAACTGCTCTTTTAGATTCTAACGGTTATTACATAGATGTCGTTGGCACAGGTATAGATTTCATGAATCTATCCGGTTACGATGTTATAGTAATTAATTCAGTATGCGTCTGGGATAGTCCTTACCAAGCCTCTGAAGTAGATTCTCTTACTCAATATATTAAAAGAAAAAACGGGCGCGTATTGTTAATTGGGGACGGTAGTTTATATAAGGATGATTATATTGATTTCGCAGATACCAAAACTTTTGCTTTAAATGCATTCAACTGGCTCTCGCAAACAGGCGGGATTTTAATAATGTCTGAAAATACAGATTGTCCTAATCAGAACATAGCTCCCGTAGCCAATGCGTTTAATATGTATGTCGGGCTTTCCTATCTTTACCCTTCAGATTTATACTTCACGAATCTTGCGTCTCATAACGTTTTTTCAGGTGTTTCAAACATATACTTTAGAGCCGGGGGAGAAGTTTCTGCTTCGTTGCCCAGTGAAGCAATAGCATGGGATGATAATGGCAAGGCGACAATAGCAATCTACCCTGCCAGTGGAGGGATAGAGGAAAAATCAAAAATCAAAAATCAAATATCAAAATTGGAAATAAGAAAAAATAAGATTTATTTGGATGTGGCGAAGATGATAGATGTAAATATAAAAATATATGATTTATGCGGAAGAGAAAAGGGGACTATTTACATGGGAGTTTTAAGTAAAGGGAATTATACGTTTACGCCGAATATTCACAAAAATGGAATTTATTTTGTGAGACTAAGTGCAGGGAAGTATAAGGAGATAAAGAAGTTGATATTAATGAAATGAAAAAGAAAACAGATAGAAACCACAAAATTTCACAGATTTTCCAGCTGAGCTGGATAAGTTGGAGCCCCGCAAAGCGGGATAGGGCCCCCTAATCCGCCAAAGGCGGAAAGGGCTTCTTATAAGTTCTTTGCGGAACAAAGTCCAACTAAGAAGGGGGGAGAAATGAAATCATATTTATTTTTTGTGTCTTTGATATTCTTTATTACGGGTAATATTGAAGCAAAAACAATTTATATTCCGGGTGACTATACTACAATTCAAACGGGAATTGATTCTGCCGTGTCTGGAGATATGGTTATTGTCTCAAAAGGAACTTACTCCGGCGGTATAAATATGAAGGGAGGCATCCATCTCAAAAGTGAAGAAGGACCGGAAAGCACAATCATTAGCGGAGGAGGATCAGCTATCAGATGTACTGGTTTAACCGATACAGTTCTAATTGATGGTTTTACCATACATAATGGCATTAAAGATAATTATTATGGGGGGGGGATATATTCCTATAATTCAAATATAATTATAAGAAATAACATTATTGCGGGAAATATTTTAGAGCCGCTTTATTTTATGGAGCCTGCAGCGGGTGGGGGTATATTCGTTAGAGGAGGGTCGGCTTTGATTGAGAATAACATAATAAGGGGTAATAGAACTATAGCTGATGATATGAAAAACAAGAAAAAGTCTGCCGGTATGTTAGCAAAAGGCAGAGAAAATAACCTTCAGGGAAATATCTCAAAATACTATGATGCATATGGGGGTAGCGGAATATATGCAGAATCTACAATAGTAACTATTAAGAATAATGTGATACGTGGAAACAGCGCAGAAATGGCAAGTGCTGTCGGAGGTGGAATTAGTTGTGTAAATTGCATAAAATCCGTTATTTTTAATAATCTTATATATGGTAATTATGCATATAATACCAAGTGGATGTATGGTTATGGAATGGGAATTTCCTGCACTGGTCCGGTAGAGATAACCAACAATACAATAGTTAATAATTATTTCCCGCGGTATAATGATGGCAATGGACAAGGTGGTGGTATTTATTGTGGAAGACTTCCTCCGGGACAGGATTCTATAATTATAAAAAATAACATAATTGCCTTTGATAGTTCATCAATAATAGGAGGAGGAGGAGGAATATATTGTGACAGTCTGGCTAAAGTATTTATTGGATATAATGGTTTTTATTCCAACATACCCGATAACTTTCATAATGCTCCGCAGGGAGTTGGAAATTTCTCTTGGGGCGTTAACAGGAACGGCACCCCTTGCGACAGTTTCTATAACATAAACATTGACCCTGGATTTACAAACGGGACATTCGGAAACTATTACCAGCAAAATGTTTCAGGTTGCGGGGATTATATTGTTGATGACGAGTTTGGCTTTCTGGGCGGAAATACTTCCGACGGCAAGCCTGATAGCGGGTGGGTTGATTTAGGATACCATTATGGAGTTCTTATAGGAGTTGAAGAAAAGGAAGTAAGTCCGCCTGAGGCGGATCAGAATTTAGAGCTAACAATTGCACCGAATCCATTTACTACAATGACCGGAATTAAATGGTTAAAAGGAGGTGAAGGGCAAAAAAATAAAATACGGATTTACGATATAAGTGGAAAATTAGTTAAATCTTTTCCACTCGCCACTGCTCACTCATTACTGACCACTGTATTCTGGGATGGCAGGAATGAAGCGGGCAATAAAGTAACGGCAGGGATATATTTTGTAAGATTAGAAACAAGTTCTTCTGTGATTAGTAAGAAAGTCACATTTTTAAGGAAGTAAGGAGGCTTTAAAATTATGCGAAAAATTTTGATAGGTATCATATTTTTGAGTTTAGCGTATAATACATTTGCTCGTGATGCTAATTTTGTGCTGGAAACAAAAGAAGAATTGGAGACCGACTACACTTCTATGTTTATTGCCATGGCAACGGGGGATGTAGACGAGGATGGAATAAATGAAATAGTTACGGTGGGAGCTGGAAAGTGGGATAATATTACAATATGGGAAGTGCGTGATGGGCAATTAACACCGAAGGCGCCTTTTAATTCACAGTCATATACGTATAATAGACCCCTGGGGGGGACTTATACGACTTCTTTTCAAGGGTGTTTTATTGGCGATGCAGATAATGATGGGGAAAATGAGATTCTTGCTGCAGGTTTTTACTTCCTTACTGACGCGCCCATAAACAGGCAACCTCTTTTAGTAATTTTAAAGTGGAATGGTAGTGGTTTTACTTCTTACGATCATACCTGGTCCCCTGGAACTGGGACTTTTGGAACTACAGCAGCTGGAGGAGGTGCTATTTTTTCTCCGTATGTTGAGGATGTAGATAATGATGGAAAAAAGGAAATCTTGCTTACTGACAATCCAACAGCCCCGGGATGTATTGCGGAGTATTCAGAACTCAAAATTTTAAATTGGGATAGAACGCGTACAGACGGAGATGGTAACCCTAAGCCATTCGAGGTAGAAGATAGTGTGTTATGGAATAACAGCATGACAAAGAGTGGAGTTGCTTGGTTTATAACCTGTTGTGATGTTGATAATGACGGAGTAAAAGAAATTATAACCAGTGGAACTACAGGAGCTGAAAAGGACGTTGGACATGATATTAAGATAACGGGCTATAATGGAGACGTTCGTGTAATGAGTTGGCATAATAATACTTTTACATTAGAAGCTGAAGCAATATGGCTGAGAAACGGCGATCATCATTCTGATTTGATAGCCGCTGATGACATTGATGGAGATGGAAAAGTAGAAATACTTGCCGGCGCAAGCTGGTGGCCAAATTCCTCTGTAGACTGGTGTACAGACGACAGTCAGTGGGAATACAATACCGGCCAATACGATTACGAGTTGAAGATATGGAATATAGTATCCGGCCCGATAACTTACAGCCCACCAGGTGAAGAATCTGTAGTATATGACCAACGTTTTGAGGAAAAATATTCGGATATAAAAACGGATGAATACGGAGGGCCAACTTATTTTAACTTGTGTGATATAGATAGAGATAATTATAAAGAAGTTATAATGGGAGACAATAGAGTTTCATATAACTCCTCGAGACTTCGAGTTAAGCGTTTAGAATTTGTCCCTAGTACGGGTTACACTCTGCAAGAGGAATACTTTGCTGATGAAACACAAATACCTCAAGATGGACCAGTAGTGGGGATACAGATATGTGATGTTGATAATGATGGGGTAGATGAAATGGTAGTCGCACAAGGATATCGTGGCGGTTCCAACAATCAACATTTTATTAATAGGCTTTTTCTATTTAAAGAGGAAGATGAGGCAACGCTTCCATCTAATTTTGCAGGGGCTACTGCTTACAATAATCAAAAACAGCTTGCATTAGATGGGACCGGCAATTTACATACTGTAATTAGGTGGTGGAATAATAAAATTCTATATGCAATGAGCGATGATAAGGGAAGCACATGGAAAAATAAATACGTGATTAATCAAAAAGGGGTAGGTAGCTCCCCCGCTATTGCAATGGATAATGATGGAGGAATAAATGTTTGCTGGATTGGCCCCGCGGAGTCAGGGCTTAGTCTTACAGGACAAAGTCTTTATTATAGTAGGAAAGTGGGTAATACGTGGGGGGATATACACGAGATATATACACTTGCAGATATGGCAAGTTCTGTTTATTTTTCAGCTCCTTCAATGGCAGTAGAAAAAGTTACGGGTTCCGACAATGATATCATTCATATTGCGATGGGAGAAGCGTATTCTGACTGGGCTGGTGACTACGAATCGCATGTATACCATTTTTCTTTTTCTGTCAGTTCCCCCTCCTTAGCTTCCCCAGACCCTATATACAGTTATATAGGAAGTTCCTTTACTGAAACGCCAATCCCTTCCATAGACGTATTTAATGATGTTTCAGGTAATGACATTCATTTATGTTGGGAAGCAGACGGCGATATCTATTATAAGCATTCATTAAATAGTGGTACAACATGGATTCCTTCCACCCCAACTCTACTTTCAGATGGAACAAATGTGTGTCATAACCCATCAATTAGCGCATATGAGAAGCGACATATAAAGGTTGTATATGAAAAAAATTATTCCGGAGCTTTAAGGCAAATTGTGGAAAAGATTAAGCACTCTAGTGGTGAGGACTGGGGAGGCGCTATCTATTGGACTCTTTCTCCTTCAGATTGTTACTCTCCACAAATAGATGGGTCAATAATTGCGTGGACAGAGGGAAATGAAATAGGATCGAATTCAACAGTAGGATATTTGAGTAACACTCCCGGTACGAGTTCAATGCATCCGCAGATTGTAGTTAAACATGGTTGTCCAACTTCTATTTTTTGTGGCTGGACAGAAGAAATAGGAAGTGTTCAAATCCCCTATGAGGTAAAACATAGTTATAATGTATTGAACCAATATGAGCTTTCGGGCGTTCTTACTTATGGCACCACAACGATACCTCAAAACAGTACACTTATGATTAATGGTAATGTAACTATTGATCCTTGTGCTGTACTTATCGTAGAACCGGGGACAAAAGTCTATTGTTACAATTCCGTTAGTGAGCAAGGGAAGCTTACCGTCAAAGGAACATTTGTTGCCAACTCAGCTACCTTTATTTCTGATAGTTCAAGGGATAGCTCTTGGGGTGGTATAGTAGTAGATACTGGAGGTTCTGTTGAACTTCGCGGATGCACAATACAAGACGCAAAATACGGCATATATGCAAATGGCGGCTCGGTTGTTGCAACAAATAACTTGATTACAAATTGCAGTACAGCAGTATACGTAGCAAGTAATGCACAATTAGTAGACTTTGGAAATATACGAATGCCAAACACGAATACGACTGATGACGGGATGAACTCGTTCCTAAATAATATCTCCTGGAATTTCGTAAACATCACAAATGACAGCGTATTTGCTCAGGCAAATTACTGGGGCACATTCGATACCACTTTACTCAAGATTTCAGGAAAAGTAATTTATATTCCATTCGGTTACGACTACCAAGGCGCTGATTGGACAATCGCTAACGATACCACAATATACGGTACGTTCTGGAACGTCGGTACATTCAAAATCAACAGTGGCAAGACTGCAAAAGTAGCATCGAAATCAATAAATACCACTGGTTGGATTGCAATAGAAGCCGACAGCTTTGATATTCAAGGCACTTTCTCGGCAGATTCCGCAGGGTGGATAGCTGGCGAAGGCCCGGGAACAGGAACGACTGGTGCATCTGCATACGGAGCTGGCGGAGCAGGATACGGTGGACGCGGCGGAGCAGGTGGATGTAACTTAGAAGGTGATACCAGTAAATACGGTGGTTTTGCATACGGTAACCTTGAAAATCCGTGTGATATGGGAAGCGGTGGCGGAAACGCCGATGCAACCTATAAAGGCGGAGCAGGCGGCGGAATCATCAGATTAATAAGTTCAGGAACAATAAACGTAGCAGGAACGATAAAGAGTGACGGAAAGCCTGGTGCTACCAACAGCGGCTTAAAATCGGCAGGCGGTGGCTCTGGCGGAAGCGTATGGCTGCAGACAAATAAGTTAACCGGAAACGGCTTGATAAGTGCAAAAGGTGGAAACGGTTCAAACGGAAGCTCTGCCGACGGAGGAGCCGGTGCCGGAGGAAGATTGAATGTCTGGTATCAGCAATCTTCGTTTACGGGAAGAGTTGATGTGTCGGGAGGTTTGGCTTATGATAATGCACAGACAGGACAGATGGGAACTGCATTAATTCACCAGACGGATGATTCAGTAAAGATTATTCTCTCTCCAGTGCAGACACTCAGCTCAACTGACAGCAGATACGGTTTTACGAAAGGGATTGAATTCACGAATAAATATATAAGATTAACATCGGGAGATAGTATAGTAGGAAACTTCAGGGCAAGAGCAAAAGACTCCATAATAGTAAACACCTCGTCTTATATTATCGCAGACGAAAAAGGATATTGCCATAATCAGGGAACAGGATACGGTCATTATGGAAGCAGCTCTCACGGCGCAGGCGGAGCGGGATATGGAAATATCGGAGGGTACGGAACTTACCATACACAAGGCGGAACAGGAGATGGCGGAATAATGTATGGAGATTCTTTAATGGCTGACAGTTTAGGAAGCGGAGGCGGAGACTGGGCTAATACCGGTGGTTACAGATATGGTGGCGGAAATGGTGGCGGATTAATTGAACTTGAATGCGATTCCGGAACAATAGTGCTTAACGGAACGGTATCTGTAAACGGCTCCGATGGAACTGAAAAGAGCGGTTATGCAGGCGGAGGAGCTTCAGGTGGAAGCGTGCTATTATTCGCAAAATACCTGAAAGGTGTCGGAATAATCAATGCAAAAGGCGGAGATGGTGGCTCAATTTCTAACTGTAACGCCGGTGGCGGTGCAGGTGGGAGAGTGATGTTCTACAGGGACAGTACGGAATTTGCAGGCACTGTTTCAGTAATAGGCGGAGATGCAGGTGGAACTGGAGCAACGGCAGGAGGAATAGGAACGTTCAAACAGGATATTCTACCGCAGAGTTTTACTCCTGTATCTTATGTGAACAATGCGGGGTTACCATTTGTGTTTAAGATGTTCCAGAATTATCCGAATCCGTTCAGGAATAAGACAACGATAAAGTATCAGATACCTTTAACGAGCAAAGTATCGTTAATGCTTTATGATTTAACCGGCAGATGTGTAAAGACGTTAGTTAATGAGGAACAGGTCCCGGGATATTACAAAGCAGAACTGAACTCAAAAGACTATCCGACAGGTATATACTTTGCGAAGTTCAAAGCGGGTGAATACAAGGAAACGAAGAAACTGATTCTGATGAAGTAAGTATTTAGAAAACGAATACAAAAGCCCTCTCTGTTATTTACGGGGAGGGCTTTTGTTTTAGGAGGGAATAGATATCTGTTCCATATGGCACTGCTTATGGTTTTTCTATGCATACTTCAGATGTCAAAAATGTTGATTTTATTTGACAAGTACTCATTTTAAAAACATACTATTATAAATGACATTAATATTAACATTCTTTCTTCTCCAATAAAACCCTACTTATGCTGCGGGGACGTGGACAAAGTATGGGGCAACTCTTGAGAATACACATTTACAATGGATGAGAGGAACTATGATGTCTGAACCTGATGTAAAATGGTCGTATATAACAAATGATATGGTAATTTTGATAAAATAACATATAATATTAAGGAGAGTAGGATGAAATTTTTAAAGTATTTATATTTGTTATGTTTAGTCTTATCTACCAACGTTTTTGCAGATGCACCGGATACCCTTTGGACAAGAACTTATGGTGGAGGCAGCAATGATATTGGCTATTCCGTTCAACAGACCAAAGACGGCGGTTTTATCATTGCAGGCTGGACAGCGTCTTTTGGAGCAGGCGGTCGCGATGTCTATTTAATCAGGACAAATTCTTCAGGCGATACTTTATGGACAAGAACTTATGGCGGGACTAGCGAGGAAAGAGGGCGTTCACTTCAACAGACCAAAGACGACGGATTTATCATTGCAGGCTGGACAGCATCTTTTGGGGTAGGAAATAATGATGTCTATTTAATTAAGACAGATTCTTTAGGCGATACTATCTGGACAAGAACTTTTGGCGGAACTAACTTTGAGGGAGGCAATTCTGTTTCCGAAACAAATGACAGTGGGTTTATCGTTGCAGGCTATACACACTCTTTCGGGGCAGGAAATGATGATGCATATCTTGTTAGGACAAATTCCTCCGGAGATACTCTGTGGACAAGAACTTTCGGTGGAACTGGATGGGATGGGGCATGGTCCGTTCAACAGACTGAAGATAGAGGATTTATTATTGCAGGATGGACAGGATCTTTTGGTGTAAACGGCGATGTCTATTTAATTAAGACAGATTCTTTAGGCGATACGCTTTGGGTAAGAACTTATGGTGGAACTTCCTCTGATTATGGTCTTTCAGTTCAACAGACTAAAGATGGCGGGTTTATTATTGTAGGAACTACATACTCTTTTGGAGCAGGCGGTTGCGATGTCTATTTAATCAGGACAAATTCTTCAGGAGATATTATCTGGACAAGAACTTACGGAGGGACTTCTTACGATGAGGGATGTTCTGTTCAACAGACTCGAGATGACGGTTTTATCATTGCAGGATGGACAGAATCTTTTGGGGTAGGCACACCATCTTGTGCCAATGTCTATATCATTAAAACAAATTCTTTAGGTGATACTTTATGGACAAAAATTTTAGGCGGGGTTGAATATGATGAAGGCTTTTCTGTCCAACAAACCCAAGATGATGGTTTTATTATTGCAGGGTATACATATTCTTTTGGAACAAGCAATGGAAGTTTCTATCTGATTAGGTTGAAGAATGGAGCCGGAGTGGAAGAAGGAAAGAAAGAGTTGAAAGTTGAAAGCTTAAAGTTTAACGTTATAAAAGAAAAAATTTATCTTTCTATTCCGAAAACAATGGAAACGGATATAAAGTTATATGATATATGTGGAAGAATAAAAGAGGTTATTTATTCGGGAATTCTTAATGAAGGCACGTATACCTTTACCTCACATATAAAATCCAATGGTATCTATTTTGTAAATCTATCAGCAGGCACTCATAAAGAAACTCAAAAATTAATTTTGATAAAATAACAAGTTTGGATAACATATATTATCCAAACTAAAGAGAGAAACAAATGGAAAGTAATAAAAATAATTCTATTATATTCTTTTTAGGTGCAGGTGCATCTGTTAAAGCGGGTGTCCCGGACACTTATACTTTTACAAAACAATTTCGGGATTGGTTAAAAACAGAAGATGTACAAAAATGGGAAACTCTCGAGAAAATAATTGAAATTGTAAAAAAATATAGAAAAGAGCCAGAAATAGACATCGAATTGCTTTTAGAACTTCTAACAAAACTGACTACGAAAGATCAGGAATTATTAACTAAGTTTTACGAAAATGGCAAATTTCTCCTTGAAAATTATTCAGATAAAAGACCTATAATATTGGACTTAAAAAAGTTCATAAAGTTGAAAACAATAGTCTCGTCCGAAGAAAAAGTTAAATATTTACAAACTCTTTTGGATTTCGATTTCCCTTTAGATATTATTTCTGTTAATTATGATACTTGCATAGAACTGCTATGCAATTCCTATAATGTGAAATATCAAGATGGTTTTGATACTCATTGGAATCCAAAAGTTTTTGATGAAAACACAGATATTAGGTTATATAAGTTGCATGGTTCTGTAATGTGGTACAAAAGCGATAAAGGTGGGTATGTTAAATCATCTGTTATGGAAAAGGATATTAAAAGCCAACTTATGACAGGGGAAACAATAGAAAATTTGATGCTTTATCCTGCACAGAAATGGGAATTTATTGAAGAACCTTTTTTCGAGTTGCTAACAAGAGTAAAGCATTTGCTTGAATCAGAAACGTTAGAATTTCTTGTTGTTGCTGGATATTCTTTTAGAGATAACCCTATAAGGCAAATGTTATGGGATGTAGCAGCGAAAAATAAGAATCTAAAAGTCATTCTTGTTGCTCCTAATGCTTATAGTATTTATTTAGAAAAATTAAGGCACTATGATAATTTGATAGAATCTTCTCTAAAAGGAAGGGTAATATGTTTGCCCTATATATTTGAAGAAATATTGCCACATCTGAGAAATTATTGTTTAAAAGACCTGAAAAATGCAGTGAACTATATGTCTTTTTGCCAAAAAGGAGAAAAAGAGAACGATAAAAACATTAGTTGGATATCGTGTCTTAATTCTTCCCTTAATGCAGAGTATATGGAGCAAGCAGAACTTATTTTAAAAGAAAAAATCAGCTCAGCAGATTTTGATAGGACTGAAGACCTTAGTATTAGTTTATATTTTAAGATTTACTTGATTTCTCTTATTTTACAAAAAGAAGGTTGGCAAGAATATTACATGAAGTTTTTTTCTCTATTGAAAAAAATATTTATTGAAAGAATTCAAATCAGGTTCAATAGTTACCTCGGAGAAAACGATTCAATGATTAACATGATTTTTAATTGGCATCCAACTAATGGAGGAGGATATACTTTTATCGGACAAGAAACTCTAACTAAAATAATGGATGAATTATTAGTATTTCTTGAACAAAAGACGAGAAAAATTTCAATAGATACATACAAAAAATTAAATTCACAAATTAAAAAAACACAGGATTTAATAAATAATATAAAAAATTACTTAAAAGATATTCATTTAGAGAATATTAATTCAGAAAATATTCCTGTTGCCAAATATTTGGCTCTAAGAGAAAATAAAGTTCTAAAACAGAAAGAATTTTTGGAAAAATGTGAAATCCATCGGGAATACGTAGCCTTAGAGCATCGTAGGACTACTAAAGGAGAGCCATTAATATCTCATGCAGAAGATATTAAAAAAATTAAGGAAGAATTAGAACTTGTTATTAAGGGAATAGAATCAAAAATATTACAGAATATTATTAAGGAATAAAAAAGGATGAATGTGCTATTTATAGCATTAACTTTTGAGAGGAATAGGTTTTACCAGATTCTGTGGAGAAGAAATTTAAGAAAAAATAGGTATAAGTAAATGGGAAATTTAATTTTTGAAATATTAAAATTTTGTTTGCAAAATAAGAAAAATTAAAGGAAAGTAATACTTAAATGGACAAAGGTACACATTATTATAGATGTGATTTTCAAGTTCATACTCCTCGAGACCAAAGATGGACCGGAGGAGATGCAACAACTGAAGAAGAAAGACAGAATTATGCCAAAGAATTTATCCATGCCTGTCGGGTTAAATTATTGGATGCCGTTGCTATTACTGATCATCACGACTTGACATTTTTTAAGTACATTAAAGATGCAGCAAATAATGAATTAGATGAAGAAAATAATCCTATACCTCAGGAAAAGAAAATTATTGTTTTTCCTGGTATGGAGCTAACTTTAGGAATACCTTGTCAAGCTATTATTATTTTTGATGCAAATTTTTTAGTAGATTTATTCACTCAAATATATCCTGTTTTATCAATAACACAAACACCTGCAACGGATAGTAAACAAGCTGAAGTTACAAGGTTAGAAAATATTGCAGAGCTATCAAAATTATATGATGATTTAAATAATAGAGATTTTATAAAGGACAGATTTATAGTTTTACCAAATGTTAGTGAAACTGGATATGGTACTATTTTACGATCGGGATTCCATCCGAAATATAAAGAAA
This sequence comes from bacterium, assembly GCA_028716385.1. Taxonomy (GTDB): domain Bacteria; phylum Hydrothermota; class UBA3073; order JACQXS01; family JAQTXJ01; genus JAQTXJ01. Next base: position 294,577 of record JAQUPX010000005.1, read on the forward strand.
TGCCCTGTGTAGGTGGGTATCTTGATGGTTCCATTTCTCAACTTGGCAATGGAAATACTAGAATCCTAAATGGCAAAGATACAAATTATGGTCCCAAAAAGTTAGGTATTTTTCAAACATCAGATAATAGACAAAGGGATTTTAGTTCTTTAGGGCAATATTCTACTTGGGTTAAATGGGCTGTCCCTACGGCAGAAGCATTAAGACAAGCTTGTTTAGCAAAAGAATCAAGAATTTCTCAGGACACTCCAGAATTGCCATCCATATTTGTTACTTCAATAGATGTAAGCAATAGCAAATTTATGGGACAACTCTACTTAGAATTCAATAATCAATATAATGCTATTATTGGAGGGCGTGGGACAGGTAAATCAACTATCCTAGAATATCTTAGATGGGGGCTTTGTGATCAGATCCCCGACAATGATGAAATACCAAGCTATCAGGGAAAAAGGAAGAAACTGATAGAGAAAACATTGTTACCTTTTGAGTCAATTGTACAGGTATCGTTTATCAAAAATAATATTCCTCATGTTATAAGACACAAAGCCAGTACAAACGAATTACTTTTAAAAATTGGGATTGGAGAATTTGAGTCGTGTAGCGAAGACAATGTTCGTAATCTACTCCCGATTCAAGCTTATAGTCAGAAACAATTGAGCAGTGTTGGTGTTAGTATTGAAGAACTAAAGAGACTTATTTACAGTCCCGTTCGACAGTCTCTTAATGAATTCGATTCTAAATTTGAAAAACTACGTGCAAATATTAAGGCATGTTATGAATTACGGTTAAGAAAAAGGTTGATGGAATCTGATATAGAAAAGAATGAACTCGAACTTAAATCATTGAGTGAACAGGTGGAAGGACTTCGTAAAAACCTCAAGGGTATCTCGGACGAAGACAAAATAACCATCGAATCTCACAAGCAATATGAAGTAATTGAGCAACTTGTTGATGGCTGGCAAGGAGAACTAACTTCTGCTAAAGAAGCTCTTGAAGGACTCATAAGAGATATTGAAGGTTCCCCAACAGCTATCCCGGATGATGCGATTTTGCCCGACAAAGAACAAGTAGTTATTGTAAATATTCATAAAGAAATTAAAACCATTTTTGATGGTATTAATTCTACCATCAATTCTCTTAATTCAAATTTGAATGCAAAAGTAGAATCACTACTTAAATTAAATAGCTTGATAGAAAAATGGGAAGAGATACGTACTCTTCATAAACAGAAATATGAAACCGCAAAAGGGAAATCAACATCCCAAGAAACTATACTGACTCAGATACAAAAAATTGAAGAAAGGATTAAGGAAATAAGAAAATCACTTATGGAGAAAAAACAGAGTGTATTAAAAGCTGGAGACCCCGAAATTAATTTTAATAACCTTAAGAAGGAATGGTTCAATATACATAGAGAACGTGCTGATTTGCTAGAATCACAGTGCTCAAGATTAAATGACCTATCTGATAGCAATTTGAAGGCAACTCTTGGTCGAGGCAAGGGTTTATCTAATTTTGAAGAAACACTAAAGAGAATGATTACAGGAACAAATATACGGCAAGAGAAGATAGGGGCAATTTCAAACCAAATTATCAGCGACACCAATCCAATCAATAAATGGGATACTATCTTACTTGAATTTGAGACATTAGCAAATTTTGATTTAAATAAGAATCCAAGCAAAGTTTTGCCCACTACCCCAATTTTGAATTCTGCAGGGTTTACTGAGAATGACCTGCGTAAGGTTGCTGAAAAGATAACTAGCGAAAATTGGATTGACTTATTTTTAGTTCAATTAGATGACTTGCCCCTTTTTGAATATAAAACTAGAGAAGAGGAATATATTGAGTTCACCGATGCATCTGCTGGTCAGCAGGCTACGGCATTAATGCATGTGTTATTAAATCAAGAAGGCCCTCCGCTAATAATTGACCAGCCAGAGGACGATTTAGACAATCAAATGATTTCCGATATAGCAGCTTTAATCTGGAAAGCTAAGAAAAAAAGGCAGCTAATATTTACTAGCCATAATGCAAACATTGTAGTTAATGGAGATGCAGAGTTAGTTGTTTGCTGTGATTATAAGGTTACTGGTGATCAATCTAAAGGGGAAATTAAAAGACTTGGTGCAATTGACATTCAAGAAATTCGAAACGAAATTACAGCGGTTATGGAAGGCGGTGAGGAAGCCTTTAAGCTTAGAAAGGAAAAATACGGTTTTTAAGAGAAGGCAAATAAGAGAAAAAAGTGTTTTTCTTTCTTCTGAAAAAATTATTTTACTTTTGTTAATCAAAAATTCCCTTGCAAAAAATTAAGAGTAGGATATTCTCTGTTAAATGACAATCAACTATATAACCCTATTAGACATCCACAAAGGGATGCACGAAGAAAACAGAATAGTCATAATCCAGTGTAAGAATTGTGAAGGTCAGAAAATTGGCAATCACATAGATTGGATAAAAGACCATATAAAGAACCCACAAGATTTTCCCCTGCATAAATGTTCTTATTGCAAGGTGGATACGAAGCTAAAAGAAAAGGATTTACAGAAAATTAAGAAAACACTAGAAGTATAAGTATGAAGCGAAAAGTTGATAAAATATATTCAAAAGAACTCAGAAAATACAAGAAAGAACTGTTAAATGCTTCCAAAAGAATCCGGACAGGACTTGAATACATAGAGAAAAATTATACAAAAAGAAATTTATCATTGGAAAGAATTGCATCTTACGCCAATATGTGTTACAAGAGTTTCTCATATCTCTGGGGAAATACTATGAAAGTTAGTCTACCGCAATTTATAAATGACATTAGGATTGCAAAATCACAAGAATTGCTTTTAAAAACAACTCTTAAATCTAAATATATTGCAGAAAAGGTGGGGTTTGAAGATACGAATTTTTGCAGAATCTTTCAAAAAAAAGAACATACTTCGCCTTTAGAATACAGAAAAAAGCACAAATTACCTACTTTAAAGTCCTCTAAAAAAAAGATTAATTAGAAGTTATTTCAGTTGCTTGAGTATTTGCTCTGCACAGTATTTCCCGGATAACAGCATTCCTCCAAATATAGGTCCCATCCGTGGTGAGCCATAAGCCGCATTCGCTGCCATACCTGTTACCCATACTCCCGGGAATACTTCTTTTGTATTCTTAATAAGAGATTTTTCTCCAACATCTGCCCACATTGAGCGTTCTCCTTCTATTCCGCCGGAGGAAGTTGAAAGCTTTTTTCCCGATTTTCTCTCTATAACTTTTAAAACCTCTGTCGGATGCCCGGTTGCTTCAATTACGTATTTTGACCTTATTGTTAAAGGGTCAACATGTAAATTAGCAATTTGTGTTGCGCTCCAATTTAATACAAGCCCTGTAACTCTGTCTTTTTGCAGCATAACATCTTCTACGGATATCAGATTGAATATTTGCGTTCCTGCTTTTACTGCTGCACGTGTCAAACTGCTCACAGTTTCCACAGAACTTGCAGTGTAATAACCATGTTTCCATTTTTTTGTATCAACGTCAAATTCTTCCAGTATTTTTCTGCCTTCTTCCTGAACCACAATTTCGTTAAACATCATTCCGCCGCCCCACATTCCACCACCTACTGAAAGATGACGCTCAAAAAGTGCTACTTTTTTATGTTTTTTAGCAAGATAAAAGGCAGCAGTAAGTCCGGAAGGGCCTGCGCCTGCAATGGCTACATCTACGTCAAGCGAGGCAATTAACTTTTTCATATACCTTTCTATGATTGCTTCTGAAATTTTTATGTCATCTAATTGCATTTGTCCTCCTTTATAATTTCTCTATCAGCTCTTTTAATAATCTTCTATGACAATATTCGTCGGATTTTTCCCAGCAAAGCAAAGTTACTGTCTTTTTCTCTGATATTTCGGCTATCTTCTTAATTGCCTGCTGCCTTTCGGGATTCTCCATTTCCCGTCTATACCTTTTTTCGTATTCTCCCCAGTCAATCCTGTGCTCAGTCCAGTCATTTAATAGTTCTGTGCTTGGTCCCAGTTCTTTTATCCATCTGTCTATATTATTCTTTGAAACACCTCTTGGCCATTTCCTCATAACGAGGATTCTTATCCCATCTTCTGGGATTTTAGTCTCATAAACTGATTTCGTTTTCAGCATATTTTATTTCTCTGTATTTTGTTATTCCTTTTCTTCTATTATTGAATCTATAAATTCTATTACTCTTTTCTCAATTTTATCTCGTATTTCCCTAAATTCCTCTATGGATTTCCCTTTTGGACTTGGTATTTGCCATTCAATTCTTTTCGCTCCCGGATAGAATGGACAGATGTCTTTGCATCCCATAGTAATGATGTAATCAAACTTTGGAATTGATAATTGACCAAAACCTTTTGATATTTGAGACGATATGTCTATCCCTTTTTCTTTCATAACTCTTACTGCAATCGGATTAACCACTCCCGAAGGACTTGAACCTGCACTGTAAGCATCCACTGCGTCGACGGCATACGCTTTTGCGAATCCTTCTGCCATTTGACTGCGGCAAGCATTCTCTATACAAACAAAAAGTATTGTCTTTTTCTTCATCTTATCCTTCTCTTTATCCTTGGTATTTATTTTATTATAATCAATGTTTAGTGTCAACAAAAATTCGAAACAAAAGACATATTTTGATTTCAGACAACAAGTTTCCTTCTAAAAGTGAACTCGCGTTATTGCGAACACAACATGTTGTCGTTATAGATGCAATTTTTATGAATTTTTATCTATCGTAGTTGCACTTTAGTCACAAAAAATTTATCCAATTGGCACAGGATTTTTATCCTCAATTTTTTGATTCACAGAATGAATAAAAAAAGTTGGCATTAAAGATTGACAAAGATAGGTTTTGAGAATATTAATAATTATATCTTGAGTTAGAATATAGTTTTAACCAAATGGGTGGACATGGACCAAAAAATAAATAAATCTGCAGAGGAATATGTTATAGGAAAACTAAAAGAATTAGGCGTTAACCCTGTCAAGGAAAAATCTTATATCAGAATAATCAATAAATCTGGAGCATTAAAAAAAGTAAAAATCAGAGCTTCCTCGTTAAAAAATGAAAACCGATTTCCTGCCGGGATAAATTATTTTGGTTGGACAGTTAAACACGTTGGCAAAGAGGTAGAATATGATATCTTCATAGGAATAGGTTTTAATAATAATTCAGCTTTAGCTTACATTTTTACTTCCGAAGAGGCGTTAAAAGCAGAAAATATTGGAGGGTTTCCTCAAAGCGTTGAAAAACATATCAGTATATTTAAGGATAAAAATACATTTGAAAGAGCATTAAGAACAAAGCCAGATAGAGTATCAGAATTTGTAAAATATGTAAATACACATTTAAAAAAATTTTATGAAAAGTGGGATAAAATATTTTAGGTATAAAAATTAATAGGAGATAAAGGTGCGTAAATACTTGTTGTGCACACTTTTGTTTTGCGTTAATTTATACGGGCAATGGACAAAAACTTTTGGCGGAGCGGACTATGATTATGGCAATTCAGTTCAACAGACTTCTGACGGTGGATTTATCATTGCAGGATGGACAAACTCTTTCGGGATAGGTGGAGATGTTTATCTCATCAGGACAAATTCTTCAGGTAACACTCTATGGGCAAAAACTTTTGGCGGGACTAAAAGTGATGTAGGCAAATCCGTTCAACAAACTCAAGATGGTGGTTTTATCGTTGCAGGATACACAGAATCTTTCGGGAAAGGCAGTTTTGATTTTTATCTCATCAGAACAAACTCTTCAGGCGATACCCTGTGGACAAGAACTTTTGGTGGAACTAATAACGATCAAGGCACTTCAGTTCAACAGACTTCTGACGGTGGATTTATCATTGCAGGAGTAACAAGCTCTTTCGGGGCAGGTTATCAGGATGTCTATCTGATTAGGACAAACTCTTCAGGCGATACCCTGTGGACAAAAACTTTCGGTGGGACTAAAAGTGATCAAGGCACTTCAGTTCAACAGACTCAAGATAGTGGGTTTATTATCGTAGGAACGACAAGCTCTTTCGGGACAAGTGGGGATGTTTATCTAATCAGGACAAACTCTTTGGGCGATACCGTCTGGACAAGAACTTTTGGCGGAGATAACTACGATAGAGGTGCGTCTGTTCAACAGGCTTTTGACGGCGGATTTATTATTACAGGAGAGACAAACTCTTTCGGGACAGGAGATAGAGATGTCTATCTCATCAGAACAAATCCTTTGGGCGATACTTTATGGACTAAAACTTACGGTGGATCTAAAGATGATTATGGGAATTCCGTTCAACCAACTCAAGACGGTGGATTTATTATTGTAGGTTCTACATACTCTTTCGGAACAGGTACTCCAGGGTCTTCTAATGTCTATTTAATCAGAGCAAATCCTTTGGGCGATACTTTATGGACAAAAACTTTCGGCGGGACTTTAGGTGATATGGGCAACTCCGTTCGACAGACTTCCGACGGCGGTTTTATTATTACGGGAGAGACGTACTCTTTCGGAATAAACGTTCCCGGTTCTTCTAATGTCTACCTGATTAAGACAAACTCTTCAGGTAATATCAGTATAGCTAAAGAAGTAAGTGCGGGGCAAAACTCAAAACTCAAGACAAATCAAAATACTTTAACTAATTCTGCAACTATTAAAATTAGTAACGCAAAGTTCTTTGAAGTATTTGGTTCCCTTTGTCAAAAAGGGAAAGAAGTTCTTTCCAGTGAAGCCCCTGTAATAACTAATTTTGTGGAAGACATTCTAATGGCTACGATGAATGACGAGAAGCTTTTAAAAGATAGAAATACAATTTTTAACAGCTTAGACAACTTAGATAGTTTAAATGGCTTAAATTATATTAATAACGTGCAACAGGTAATGATTAAGTATGAGACTATATATAAAGAAATGCATAACGTTATGGATTCAGTAGTAGGTGAAATGAGTAAATATATTCCTCCTACAAAAGCCAAGAATGCTTGTAATTTAGTTATAGACCTTTTTAAAATAAGTTCAGAAAAATATAAATCTATAGATTCTGCACTATTTGCAATGGGCATAGATTCATCATTAATACGAAACTATAAACCCGGCAATGGAACAACTAAACTTTTAATGCAAACAGAGTATGATGGGATATGTTTTGCTTTAAATAATGGATCAGGTAGTTATCCAGAGGAAAAAATAAAACTGGCGGGATTAATGGCAAAAGAAATAGAACATCTTAGGAAAAACATTTATCAAAATCAAGACAAAGAGACAATAGAATTACTATTTGACGTAATATCAAAAGGATTTAAACGTGCAGTAGAAGGACAGTAAATTGAGTTCAAAAAATAGTTTACAAAAGATTTAAGGAATATAGTTTGAACATGAAAGCAAAGTAAGGAGAAAATATGTTTTGCCGTAAGTGTGAAAAAGAAATAATTGTTAAAGAAGCAGAGTTTTGTCCAAAGTGTGGTACCGCTTTAGATTCTTTTGAGGGAGAAGAAAATTCTTCAAGCTCTTCGGAACTTCTTAAAGAAGCTACTACTGCAGAAAAAAATATGAAACAGTGTCCCTATTCTAAGGAAGTTGTTCCTTGTGAACCATGTCCATCTGTATGTAAAACTTGTTTACGTTATAAAAACCTGGATATCGTGTCATCGGAGAAAGGTATACTTTGCCATAAATGCGGGAAAGAAATAATTGTTGAAGGATCAGAGTTTTGCCATAAATGTGGTGTCGCATTAACTAATTATTCCACCCCATATTCTTTAGAAAAAGTAACATCAAAAACGACAACGACATCCAAAACTCCAATAACAATTTTATCAATCTTTATAATTATTTGTCTTACTTTTTTTCTCTTATTCTCTCATATTGTATCCGATGATTCACGAACAATAGTTTTCCCAAAATTGCATCCAACTTTTCGCCACACATTTGTATATGTCCCGAACCTCATAAAAGAATATGAAGATAACGGATATGAGGACGGCAATCATTATAGATATTCTTTATTAAACATAAGTGATGATGATAAAGCTTTATTTAATGAACTCGAAAAAAGAGGATTTCTTCACTCAACATCCGGATTTTAATATCGTAATATCTGTTCGCGCGTAGAAAGGATAATTACCCGCCCGTTACACTCTCTGAGTCGGTTACCCGGAGAATTTTTATCGTTGGTGTTGGAGACGCAATTTCCCCTTTGTTGATTTTGAGATAGAGAAAGAGATTACGAGAGTTTAGTTCCCTGTCTTCATTAGTTTTGTTCCCAAGTTGGCACAGGATTTTTTGTTTCACATACGAAATGAAAAAAGTTGGCATTAAAGATTGACAAAGATAGGTTTTGAGAATATTTAAGTATAAAGATACTTGTGGATGAAATAAATTAGGAGGAAAGATGAAAAAATATATAAAGTTATTTTTTGTCGTTTTTGTTTTTACCGCAATTATCTCTAATAGTTTTGCGCAATACCCGGACTGGAAAAACTATACGAATGGAAATGGTGTTAACGCTGTTATCAGACAAGGAAATAAAATATGGGTTGGAACAAATGGCGGGTTAGTATATATAGATACGACTACAGGAGGTGCAGAATTTTACAACCATGCAAATTCAGGGTTGCCTATTAACAATATTACTGCTCTTGCAGCGCAAGGAAACACAATATGGATTGTAACATATTATTCCGGATTAACAAAATTTGATGGGGCTAACTGGGTTACATATACCACAAGTAATTCTACGATACCCTCTAATTCGATTACTGCTCTTGCGGTGGAAGGGGACACAATATGGATCGGGATACAGAATGAGGGGTTAGCAAAATATGATGGTACAAACTGGACTGTTTATAACCATGCAAATTCTGGATTGCCTGATAATAGAGTTTATTTTATAGCGATAGAAGGAACAACAAAATGGATTGGAATGCCATATTGCGGGTCATCAAGCTGCTTAGCAAAGTTTGACGGAACTAATTGGGTTGTATATAATAAAAATAACTCCGGATTACCGGATAATAATGTTACCTGTATTTCAATAGATGGGACAACAAAATGGATTGGAACTGCTAATTATGGTCTTGTGAAATTTGATGGAACAAACTGGACTGTATATGATACAAGTAATTCGGGGATACCTGCGAATATTATCCGTGACCTTGCAATAAATGGTTCTACGATATGGACTGGAACAAACAGCGGCTTAGGAAAATTTGATGGCACTAACTGGACTGTGTACGATACGAGTAATTCGGTAGTGCCTTCTAACAATATTGGGAAAATGGCAGTAGGAGGGAACAGTTTATGGATTCAAGTATTATATAATGAAGGATTAGGAAAATTTGACGGGACTAATTGGACAAATTGTAATATGAATAATTCGGGAATGCCTAATAATGGTGTTTATGATATTGTATTAGAAGGGGGAACGAAATGGATCGGAACCGGTGGCGGATTAACAAAGTTTGATGGGACAAATTGGACTGTTTACAATACGGGTAATTCGGGATTGCCGAATGCTTGGATTACTGCTCTTGCTATGGAAGGTTCAACAAAATGGGTGGGAACAAGTTGGGGTGGAGTTGCAAAATACGATGGCGCTAACTGGACTGTTTATAATATGAGTAATTCAGGATTACCTTACAATGAAATTACATGTATTGCAACAGAAGATTCAATTAAGTGGATTGGAACAAGTGGAGGTGGATTAGCGAGGTTTGACGGCACAAACTGGACAGTGTATACTACAAGTAATTCAGGATTGCCGGATGACAGCGTCCTTGCCATTGCAGTAGAGGATACAATAATATGGGTTGGAGCAACCTGGGGCGGATTGGCAAAATTTGACGGGATAAACTGGACAATTTACAATACGAGCAATTCGGGGGTGCCTTCTAATTACGTTTGTGCGATAGCAATAGAAGACAGCATAAAATGGATTGGTACTTATAGTAGTAGCTTAGCAAAATTTGACGGGACTAATTGGACCATTTATAATACAAGCAATTCGGGGTTTCCCGGCAGTAATGTAATTGAGATAACTATAGATGACTCTATAAAATGGGTTGGAACAAGCTATGCCGGATTAGCAAAATTTGATAACGCAAGTTGGACTGTTTATGGTACCGGTAATTCAGGTCTACCGAACTACAAGGTTAATGCTATAGCAATAGAAGATGGAACGAAATGGATTGGGACCGGGGATGGATTAGCAAGTTATACACAGGTCGGTATTGAAGAACCCTCCATTCCAAAATCCGCATTCCACCCCCCCAAATTGAATGTTTCTCGAAACCCATTTATCAAATCAACAATTATCGAGTATCAAATACCTGCTACAAGTAAAGTTTCGTTAGCCATTTATGACATTTCCGGCAGTTGTGTAAAGACTTTAATTAATGAAGAAAAGTCCGCAGGCGCTTATAGCACAACCCTAAATGCAAAAGAATTAAAAGCAGGCGTATACTTTGCGGTCTTACGGACAGATAATTTTACAAAAAGTACAAAAATTATAAAACTAAAATAATGATTATATTAACCTTCTTCCTTCTCCAACAAAACCCTACTTACGCCACAGGCACATGGCCCAAATACGGCGCGACGCTTGAGAACACGCATTTTCAAGCGATGAAAGGCGCTATGTTAAGCGAGCCTATAGTAAAGTGGTCGTATAAAACAGGAGATTGGGCAACTTCATTGGGACCTGCAGTGGCAGATATAGATAAGGATGACACTATGGAAGTTGTTGCAGGAACTAATGATTATAAAATTTATTGTTTTAATGGAACGACAGGGATAGTAAAATGGAGTTATGTAACAAAGAATGGAATATGGAGCGCCGCAGCAATAGCAGATGTTGATAAAGATGACATATTGGATATTGTTATTGGAAGCGGGGATAGTTCAGTTTATTGTTTAAATAATACCGGTACATTAAAATGGAAATACGTAACAGAGGATATGACACTTAGATCTTCTCCTTCCGTGTTGGATATAGATAAAGACGACACGATGGAAGTAATAATTGGAAGCAGGGATGACAGAAAAGTATATTGTTTGAACGGAATAAACGGTACGGTAAAGTGGAGTTATATAACGGGTTTTTGGATTACATCTGCGTCTGCAATAGCAGATTTAGATAAGAATGATACGATAGATGTTGTGGTTGGGAGCCGTGACAATAAAGTATATTGTTTGAACGGGATAACCGGTAAAATGCAATGGAGTTATATGACCGGTGATAAAATATTTGATTCTCCTGCAATAGCAGATTTAGATAAGGATAGTATATTGGAAGTAGTGATTGGCAGTAATGATAAGAAGGTTTATTGTTTTAATGGTGCAAATGGTAGCGTGAAATGGAGTTATACAGCAAACTATGAAGTGTGGTCTTCTCCGGCAATAGCAGATGTAAATAACGATGATACGTTAGACGTATTAATCGGAGACAATAAAGTTTACTGCTTCAATGGGGTAACGGGAGAAGTGCAGTGGAGTTATGAATATAATTTTTCGTTTTCCGGAGTATCAATAGCAGATATAAATAGCGATAATAAGTTGGAAATTCTTGTTCCCGAGAGCGGGTATGATTCGATTGCCTGCCTTGATGGTGAAAATGGCTTTCCTTTGTGGGAAAAACAATTAGGAGGGGCAAACGTTAATGACATAACCATTGCAGACATTGATAATGATGGATGCGTGGAATTAGTGGTTGGGACAGACAGCGACTACAAAATTTGGGCACTTGACGATAGTGGTAATTCTACTAACTGCGGATGTATGGGGGTAGAAGAACAGGCAAGAGGCAAAAGGCAAGAGACAATAGTAAATGCGGAATTGAAAATTATAAAAGATAAAATTTATTTATCCGTTCCTAATAACGAGTATACTAATACACGAGTAACTATCTACGACTTATGCGGGAGATTGAAAGAGACTGTCTATAATGGTACATTAAGCAAAGGGTATTATACGTTTACGCCGGAGATAAAAGTTAACGGGATTTACTTTGTAAAATTCAGTTTTGGAGACCTCAGCGAAGTTAAAAAATTAATAATAATTAAATAATAAGGAGGAAAGTATGAAAACTTTTTATAGAATAGTAGGTATTCTCTTTTTAAGCAATCAAGCACAAGCTGTGTGGAATATTTCCGTACTGGATTCTGCAGGGGATGTTGGGCAATATTGCAGTGCCGGAAATATAGGTTATTATATTCCGGTAAGTTATTATGATGCCACAAATGGAAATCTTAAATACCTTATTCTTGAGGATCTCTCCATTTCAAAAGGCCCATATCAGGTAGATACAACAGGTAATGTTGGAGGGTATATTTCGACGGCAATAAATTATGATCATTCTTCTCCTGACACCGCATGGATAAGCTATTACGACTTTACCAATAAAAACCTAAAATGTGCCTGTATAATTATATGCCCCCCCGGAGACACTTGTAAGACAAACCCAATTGATACCCTGGGAGACGTAGGAATGTATACTTCTGTATGTTTAGATACATTCCAGCGTCCGAATATTAGCTATTACGATGCAACAAATGGAAACTTGAAATATGCAAAGTGGAATGGAACACAGTGGGTAATTGAAAAAGTGGATACGGCAGGAGATGTCGGAATGTGTACTTCTCTCAGGATAGATGATAGTAATCATCCGCATATAACTTATTATGATGATACTAACAAAGACCTTAAATATGCAGTATGGAGCGGAACAAAATGGAATATAGAGAAAATAGATACTACGGGCGATATCGGGAAAAACAATTCTCTTAATTATGATGATTATTCGGACAACTATTATGTTAGTTATTATGATGAGACAAATGGGAATCTTAAATATGCTATTGGGGGGACAAAAAGTAGTTGGAGTATATATACAATAGATACGACAGGCGATGTTGGGTTATTCAGTTCCGTAAGCAGTGATGGAGGTGTTGTCTGTTATGACAAAACTAATGGAGATCTTAAAGGCATAGATACTATCGGAAACGTCGGGCAATATTGTAATTATGAACATGGCGGGGATCGTGGATGGGTTTTTTATTATGATTCCACAAATGGTAACTTAAAATGTGCGTGGGAAAATACTGCTACGGAAGAGAAAGAAATATCCCGGAAATCCATTTTATCTGTTTCTCCAAATCCAACAACTTGCGAGGTAAAGGTAACCTGTGCAAGAAAAAACGGAGAAATATCACATCTTAGATTGTATAATATAGCGGGAAAAAAGATTCGTCAGTTTGATTTTAGAAATGAATTTAATGGAGTATTAAGTGATTTGACGCCCGGGTGTTATTTTTTACGGCTTACGTCAGGAGAGTATAAAGAGAATATTAAACTAATTATACTTAAATAAATTTTCAAGTATAATTAGTCGGGAGTTGTTATCGTATGAATATAATATTCGCCTTTTTATTTGTTTTTTATCCTACATATACTTATAAGGATTGGACAAAGTATGGCGCAACGCTTGAGAATACTCATATACAAACAATGAGGGGCGCTATGTTCAGCGCACCTGATGTAAAATGGTCGTATAAAACAGGATTTATAGTAGAATCCTATGGTGCTACAGTAACAGATATAGATAAAGATGACACGATGGAAGTTGTGGTTGGGAGTTCTGATAATAAAATATATTGTTTTAACGGAGTGACCGGTGGATTAAAATGGAATTACGCAACAAGTGGTACAATATATAGTTCTCCGGCAATAGCAGATGTTGATAACGATGATACGTTAGATATTGTGGTGGCAAATAATAATGATAAAACTTATTGTCTGAACGGGATAACAGGCAAAGAAAAGTGGAATTATATAACATCCTTAGGATTTTTCTCTTCTCCGACAATAGCAGATATAGATAAAGATGATACAATGGAAGTGGTAATCGGAAGCAGAGATAATAAAGTTTACTGTTTTAATGGTGCAACAGGAGCAGCAAAGTGGAAATATACGACCGGAGATTGGATACACTCTTCTCCCGCGATAGCAGACGTAAATAACGATGATACATTAGATGTATTAATTGGAAGTGATGACCATAAGATTTACTGTCTTAATGGCGCAACCGGTAAAATGCAATGGAGTTACCTTACAGGAGGAATGGTATACTCTTCTCCGGCAATAGCAGACATAGATAAAGATGATACGATGGAAGTTGTACTTGGAAGCGAAGACAATAAAGTTTATTGTTTTAATGGAATGACAGGAAGAGTAAAATGGAGTTATGCGACCGGAGGGTGGATATACTCTTCTCCCGCGATAGCAGACGTAAATAACGATGATACATTAGATGTATTAATTGGAAGTAATGACAATAAGGTTTACTGTTTCAATGGGGTTACAGGAGGAGTAGAGTGGAGCCATATAACAACCGGCGATGTTCATAGAGGCATTTCTGTTGCGGATATTGATATGGATAACAAATTGGAAATTTTATCTTCTAATTATGATACGGATTATTTATTTTGCCTCAATGGGGAAGATGGTTCGTTTTTATGGGATAAACGGTTTGATATAGATGTCCACGATATAACTATTGCGGATATTGATAATGACGGATGCGTGGAATTAGTGGTTGGTGTTGCGAGCGACTATACTGTATATGCGCTTGACGATATCAGTAATTCTGTTAATTGCGGCTGTATGAGAGTAGAAGAAAAATCAAATCTCAAAAATCAAAATCCAAAATTATCAATCTCTCAAAACCCCTTCTTTCAGTCAACAGTTGTCAAGTATCAAATACCTGCCACAAGTAAAGTTTCGTTAGCCCTTTACGACATTTCCGGAAGTTGTGTGAAAACATTAATAAATGAAGAGAAGGGAGCGGGGAATTATGATGTAACAGTAAATACAAAAGGCTTGTCATCGGGGATTTATTTTGCAAAGCTAAGTGCAGGGAATTATAGCACAACAAAGAAGTTGATTTTGATGAAATAAAAAGTATGGATTTATACAGATGGAAAAATAATATAAATTTTTCTACATTTAAGATGTTAAGGAGGTAGTTATGAGAGTCTCATTAAAATTTTTTATTTGTACACTAGTGTTTTCAGCGTTGATTAGCAGCAGTTATTCTGTTACATGGAAGAAAACTTATGGCGGGATAGAAGACGATATCGGCAATTGTATTCAGCAGACGCAGGATAATGGATATATTATTGTAGCGGAAACCAAGTCTTACGGGGCAGGCAATTGGGATGCGTATATTATAAAAATAGACTCATTGGGAGATACTTTGTGGACAAACATTTTTGGAGGAAGCGGATGGGATGGAAGTAGATATATAGAACAAACTACAGATGGAGGATATATTGTGGCAGGATATACAAACTCTTTTGGTGCGGGTAATTACGATGTATGGCTGGTAAAGATGAATTCTTCCGGAGATACTATGTGGAGTAAAACTTTTGGTGATAGCAATGCAGATTATGGCGAGTGTGTGCAACAAACCATCGACAGCGGATATATTATTGTTGGGACTACAAAATCTTGTTGTGGAGCAAAAGATAATATTTGGTTATTGAAAACAAATCCTTCGGGAGATACTATTTGGACAAAAAATTACGGAGGCACTCCTATAGACTTTGGTTATTTTGTTCGACAAACAAAAGACAAGGGATATATTTTGACCGGAAACGCAAGCACATTTGGAGGATTGCTTAATATCTGGTTAATAAAGACAGACTCTCTCGGTGATACGCTTTGGACAAGAGTATTTGGCGGTTCAAACTGGGAATATGGTAATTGTGTTCAACAAACTTCTGATAGCGGATATATAATAGCGGGAGAAACTAAATCTTTCGGTGCCGGAGCCGGAGACTTATGGGTAATAAAGGTTGATAAAATGGGAGATTCTTTATGGGCACAACTTTTGGGTGGTACGAGTGAAGATGGGGCTTATTCTGTCAAACAAACAAGAGATGGTGGGTATATTGTGGCAGGAGGGACAAAATCCTACGGGGCAGGTAATGCCGACGTTTGGTTACTAAAAATTAATTCACTGGGAGATACTCTATGGACAAAAACGTTTGGTGGAACTGCATGGGAAAGTGGTTGGAGTGTTCAACAAGTTACTGACGGAGGGTATATTATATCCGGGGCTACAACAAGTTATGGAGCCGGTAAAGAAGATGTTTGGATTATAAAAACAGATTCTATGGGAACAGTTGGGATAGAAGAAACAAATGATAAATGCGTAATGCTGAATGCGGATTTGGAAATAATAAAAAATAATATTTATCTCTCCGTTCCGAATACAATAAACGCGGATGTAAAAATATATGATTTATGCGGAAGATTAAAAGAAGTTGTTTATACTGGTACTTTGGGTAAAGGGAGTTATACGTTTACTCCTGATATTCGCAACAACGGCATTTACTTTGTAAAATTTGAAGCAGGTAATTACAAAGAGACGAAGAAACTAGTCTTGATAAAATAAACAGAAAATGTTTTAAGGTTTATAGGAGGGATTATGAAAAAGAAAGGTATTTTTTTAATATCTATTGCAGTGTTAGCAAGTAGTGCTAATTTTACGATATCTGCTCTTTCAACACCACAGATAAGTGTAACACCAGATGTCTTACAGTTTATATGGAATAATACTAAGGGAAAATCTTCTTTGCTTAATCCTATTGAAGATACTATTTATTACGATGACGGAAAAGCATATGCCAGTTATGGCGGACCTGAGTACTATGCCGTGAGATTTACACCGATTACTGAATGCGAGGTAACAGCAGGTGTAGTTATGACAGCGGGAACCGGAGGACCCGATGGAGTTTGTAGTTTATTTGTTTGGGATAATAATAGAACTTGCATAGCCGGTCCGATTGAATATAGTCCTGCTGAATGGCCAAATTGGGATAGAGTAGAATTATCTCCCAGCGTAAATACAACCGGCGATTTTTATATGGGGTACTGGGTTCCCGGGGCACCTACCAGTGGTTTAGCCGATAGTAGTGGTATTGGAAGGAGCTGGGGGTCTCTTGATAGAAAATCGTGGCGGCTTACCGACTTGGGTGATTTACTGATACGAGCTATTGTTTCTTATACTAAAAGTTACGACACTGTCAAAACAATGACAATAATAGATACCGGAGATGCAGACTTGAACGTAACAAATATTACAAAAAGCAATTCTTGGATTAAATCCGTAAGCCCTACGAATTTCACTCTTACTCCGGGAGACTCACAAAATGTTACCGTAACAGTTAGTCGTGATGGGCTTAGTACCGGTATTCATTATGGTAATCTTAGTATAACTTCCAACGACTCAACCCATAGTATTTACCTTGAACCTGTAATATTTAATTGTTATGTAGGCGTGGAAGAAGGTAAAGATGTAATCCATAAATTGCCCGAATTATACCTTACCCAAAACCCTTTCATTCACTCTACTCTTATCACCTATTCTATCTCGACCCAAACCAAAGTCTCATTAACAATTTACAATTTGTCAGGCAGGATAGTTAAAACTCTTGTCAATGAAGAGAAACCCGCCGGTTCTTACGATATCAATTTCCCCGGCAAAGAGCTTTCAACGGGCATATACTTTGTAAAATTCTGTGCTGGGAGCTATAAAGAAACTAAAAAACTGGAGTTGATAAAGTAGGTGAAAAGATGAAAAAAATATTAATTTTAGCGGGAGT
>JAQUPX010000006.1 GCA_028716385.1 bacterium
AAATCTTTATTTGTAGCCGCAACTATCCTGACATCCACTTTTATTGAAGTTAATCCCCCTACCCGCTCAAACTCTCCATTCTCCAATACTCTCAAAACTTTTGCCTGGCAGGAAAGTCCCATATCTCCTATTTCGTCAAGAAATATAGTCCCCTTATCCGCCAATTCAAATTTTCCTATCTTTCTGGAAACGGCACCTGTAAACGCTCCTTTTTCGTGTCCCAGAAGTTCACTTTCTATTAAACTCTCAGGGATAGAAGCACAATTTACTTTTATAAATGAGGCGGTTTTTCTTGTACTCTGGGTATGAATAGCCGTAGCTACAAGTTCCTTTCCCGTTCCGGTTTCGCCAAGTATAAGAACTTTACTGTCGCTCGGAGCACACTTTTCGATTTGAGATTTTATGTATTTTATGGCTTTGGATTCACCCAATATTTCATAACCGCTTGTGTTTATTTTTATCAGTTCGTCTTTTTCTTTTACGAGATTTGTTTTTTCCATTGCATGCGTTACGGCTATTTTAACTCGTTCAAGACTGAGCGGTTTTTCTATAAAATCATAAGCTCCCAGTTTCGTCGCCTGTATAGCAATATCAATAGTTGCATGCCCGGATATCATAATTACTTCTACGGCAGGTTCTTCTTTTTTTATTTGTTTAAGCAAGTCTATTCCGTTTGCATCCGGCAATCTTACATCCAGAAATAAAAGGTTTATATCTTCTTTTTTAAGAATTTTTAGTCCTTCTTCGCCGGTTCCTGCAGTAAAAACAGAATATCCCGCATCTTTTAAAATGTCGGATAATATGGAAAGAATATTTTTTTCATCATCTATTATAAGTATTTTATTTTCCATTGTTCACTCCTTTGTTAATTTTTGATATGTTGTCTATGCTTTATTCACAGGCAGTCTTATCGACACTTTTGTTCCTTTATCTTTATTATTTTCTATTTCTATTTTCCCGTTATGGGCAAACAATATTCTTTCCGAAATAATTAATCCGAGTCCGCTCCCGCCTTCTTTTGTAGTAAAATACGGGTGAAACAGGTGTTTCAAATCCTCTTCGGATATCGCCTTGCCATTGTTAGATATAATTGTTTCTGTCTCATCGGATAGCAATTTAGTAGTAACAATAATTTCAAAATCCTCTTCTTTTGCTTCAATTGCATTTTTAATAATATTCTTTAACACCTGCTTGATTTGTCCCGCATCAATAATCATTTCCGGTATGGATTCATCATAATTTTCCTTAAACTTTACATCCGGAATGTTTTCATATAAGCCAACACATTCTTTTATAATTTCGTTAAGGTTCGTAGTTTTTTTATCCGGCGATGGAAGGCGGGCAAATTCAGAAAATTTCCCCACAAGGGTAACAAAGTTATTAATCTCGGATTCCATTATTTTCGTAGTTTTATCAATAACTTCCGGCAGGTCATTGCTTTTCGTAAGATATTTTTCTCTCAATCTTTGGTTGGATAATTGTAATGCAGTAAGCGGATTTTTAATTTCATGGGCTAACATTCTTGACATTTCCTGCCACGCAGTATGTCTTTCCGTTAATTTTAATTTTTCCCGGGCTTCACGCAAAGATTCAAGCATAAAGTTAAAAGAGGTTATAAGTTTGTTAAATTCTTTGTCTTTGATTTTACTAAGTGTCATAGAGATATCTCCGCTTGCTATCTTCTGCGACACATAAGTCAACTCCTGCAGAGGTCTGGTTATATATTTTACATAGATAAAAACAATAAAAACAGACAATATAAAAAGTCCGCACACAAGCAAAATACTGAACTTAATAAATTCTAACTTCAAAGGTTCCAAAAGAGCAGAAGACTGTCTGTATTCCTGTATAGCCTTTTCTGCTACGCACAATTCTTCAGGAGTTCTTGCATTCGCAACCGAATTCTCCAAAGAATTTTCTATATTTCCCTTTGTTCCAAAAATCGGATTAAAAGGAGCGACCTTAGATGTGAACATTACTATTGGAACAACCGCAAGAATAAGTATGAGGGCAAACGCAAGTATCAACCTACTTCTAAGCGTCATTTTTTTATGATGAATTTCAACGAGGGCATCTGGTAATCCCAGAACGCTATAAGTTCAAATTCTTTACCGCCAATGGCTTCCATTTTTACGGGGTCCATATAAGCTTTTCCTACCATATTTATATTTTTATCAGGGCAAACTAGTTTTACTTTATTAAAATTAGTCATGCATTGTTCCACATTGCCCATTTCTTTGACTAAAAATGAAGTATCGGATTCAGATATAGTAATTAGAAAATTTTTTTCTGCAATATTGTATTTTACATTATGAGTTATTTCTTTAGAAAAACTAGTTTCTTTGTTTTGGAAAGTTGCTCTCAAATTAACGGGAGTTCCACTCAATATTATTTCTTTAAGCCCTTTTGGAAAAGCATTTTTTAAAACAGTGCTTACATATATAGTATCAGAAACAACTACAACTTGAGGCTTGGTAAACGCAACGTCTTTACTTTTTGTTCCAAGAAGTGTTACTACTCCTATAACAACTGCTATTACTTTTGTCGCAGCAAAATTAAGTAAAACTTCCATTCTTGTGTAGAGATTATATTTAATATTCTAAATGTCAATTTTTTTCATATTTTATTACTTCTTTTCGGGATATTTTGAAATTAGGAGATTCCATCAAAAGCGTAACTCCATCCGTCTCAGGCGGAACAGACAAATGCATGCCCTACTGTTTCATCTTAATTATTTTTTCTACTTTACAATTTTTTACTTTTACAAAATAAATTCCGGCTTTTGCTACCCTTCCATTGTTATCTTTCCCATCCCAGGTAACATTCGTGGGCAGTGACGAGTGGTTAGCGATCAGCGGGAAAGTTTTGACTAGTTTGCCGGCTATATCGTAAACCCGTAGGGAAGGGTCGCGACCCTTCCCTACATTAAACTTTATAGTTGTTGATAAAATAAAAGGATTGGGATAAGTTCGACAAAGGAAAACGGTATTTTTGTTTTGATTTTCTTCAATGCCGGAAGGTTTCCGGATAGTTAATTCTAACGGTTCTTTTGTTATTAATAAACCCGGTATGGTTATTATACCCGAAACATCAGCTTTAACGATTCCTTGTTGTAGTGTATCTCCGTTTGATTTTTTTACAAGTTCCCAGCAATAATCCTGCCCGGGTTGAGGGGCAAATTTTTGTAACCTGCGAGGAGTAACGTTTGTTAAAATAGTATCCGCATAGGGAATATCACAGGGATAAATTGATTCGTAAGTTACCCAAAACGTAACACTCCATTTATCCGTAGAATCTATAATATTTGCGGTATCCCATTCCATATATCCGCCCCAGGTCCCCCACGAGTCGCCATTTGTAGGATTTCCATCTCCAATGTCGGGGTGTATTCCCGGAGTTATGTAGTCTAAGTCCGTTCCTGAAAAAGCAGGAAAAGATTGATTATTACGAAAACGGGCAAGGTAAGTAAGAGACAAATGTTCTGAATATCTAAAGTGTATAGTATCAGACCAATTCATATGTTCCCGCTCATCCCAATATAAAGCAAACCCTATTTTTGCCGAATCCAATTGTTTATATAAATCGGGTTTTTCTCCCCATGGGGATATTATGTCCGTCTTGCCACATACTGCTATTGTAAATGGCCAGCTTCCGGTATTTTGGTTATTAAGACGCCATTCCCAATCACGTATATCATAAACCCCCTTATTACCGATTAGATTCGTAGGAATATTCTGGCTTTCGTCTCCGAACATACTTTTTGGTGCATTATCAAGCCCCTGGCAACGTGGGACAAAAGCTAATCCTGCACTGTAAAGTTCGGGAAAAAATTCAGTAAGGAAAGTCGTAGCATTTCCCCCCATACTTCCTCCCCACAAAGAAATACGCGTAGAATCAATTGGAAAATTTTCCAAAAGCCATTTTGTTTCCCAGTGTACACGTCGGATAGTATAGTCTATTATTGTATCGGTATTGGATGGCATGGAAGGCGAAAACCGGTTATATTTTTTGTTATAACCAAACCACATAGTATTTGAACACGTATCTCTTACAGGAATAGGGTCATCCAAACTCACAAAAAATCCGTTTGGAAGCAAATAACGACCAATAACAGGAAGATTGTTCGAGAAAAGATTTTGTGTGCCTCCATGAAGACAAATACTTAATGGCCCGTTATTCGAATTCCCCAATTGTTTCCAAAAAGCAAAGTTAAATCCCAACCCATTACTATATTCATTTCCCATTACCGAATATTCAGGACGGCCCGAATTGTAATCCGCTTGTCCGTCTATCCAGTGCGAGTAAATAGTTACAATACTATCCTGATATTGGATTACGGTTTTTATAGAATCTGTAGTTTCCTGAATAGCTCCACTTGTGTTACCAACACCGATAATAGTGTCTTTGGATAGAACTACTGCGTAATATTTTGTTCCTATTGAATGAGGCGTTACTACAAAATAAGCTTCGTTTGTATCTACTGTTATTGTCCCGTTTAAAGTGTCAGGCAATTTCCAGCGGGCATTCGGAATATAGTCCGCAAGACGATCATTGGCTCCATTGTTGGCAAAAACTCTGCCAATCAGTACGGCATTTTTAATTGAAGTGATTAGCTGGGAACTTTGGTATATTTCATAAGTCGTATCCTCAGGTATAGGGTTAGAGTGCTGCCAGAGCAAAAAAGTTTGTCCTTGTGTATGCCAGACTCTCACGTTCTGCTGCCCATAAACAAGTTTTGAATTAACTGTAGAAAATAATAATATTACGAATAACAATCTTCTCATTATTACTTTATGACTTGTATGCTCTTCGTCTGTTTTCCCTTGGAAGTCTGCAAGCAGCAGAAATATGTTCCTGAAGACATTCCCGAAGTGTTCATATTAATCGAATATTCCCCGGATTTCAGTTTTTCGTTAAGCAGTCCTTTTACTTTCCTTCCGCATACATCAAAAAGTTCTAGTTTTATATTGTCACTATAAGAGATAGAAAATCTTATATTCAGGTTGTTTCTTAAAGGCGTAACCACAGATAATTTAGAGTTGAATTTTGTTGGTATCCGGTAGTATTCGGATATCCCCGTTTCCACAGTTGGTATCAAAATTTTTGATGCATAAACAGAATCGTGGTAAACATAATTTTTTGCTACAAGCGTATCCCCGGGTTTATACAGCGAATCATCATTGTTTGGGTTTACGGCAAACATCGGGTAATTCGATGAACTGACATCTATTCTCAAACGGTGTCCTGCCAGAAAAGTTAAAGCAATATCAGATAAGGCAACCGTATCTACATATACCTGTCCCGGTGTCATAAATTGTTCCGTGCTATAGGAGTTACGGAATCGCATTCTACGGATTCCTTGCGTTACAATTATAGAGCTACTATCCGGGTAGACGTCACATAGACGGACACTAAAATCAGTATCTTTTCTATCCGAAGAAACGTATAACAAAATTTTGACTGATCCGTCTACAACAAGATTACCGGTCAAAACGGGAGTCGAATAAATAAGCACATCACTGCGGCTTTCCACAGAATCTCTCATGTCTTGTGGACCAACAGGAGTTGAAGGGACAAACGGATTAAACCTTGAACCCCCAATAGTTGGTGACGGATTGCGAGGGTCATAGGAAATAGAATCATACGAAACGCTATCTAAAGGCAGGGAAGAATTTAATACGCCTCCTGTTTGTAAATATAAAGTGTCCGTATAGTTACCGACAGAATACCAATCATCCGTAGTTTTCCATTCATTTACTCCCATCTGGTAATATCTGACAATTGGCAGTTGTTCATAACCATTCTGGATATTTCTTATATAATAGTCAAAGAACATAGTTGCAACTGAATCCGCTACACCAACAGAATTCGGATATTCCAGCACTCCCTGTTCTGATTTTCCAACACCGGAATGCAGCCAAGGGCCCATAATTAGTTTGTGTTTTTGTCTTACGGAAACATCGCTTCTGGTTCTTAAATCTTTGAATGCGCGGATTACGTCCGAAGGATAATGGTCATACCATCCGCTAATAACCAACATTGGTACGGCAAGAGATTCGGGATAATCATTTGGTTGTTCAACAAAAACTTTCCAGTAAATATTTTCCGTTGGGTAGGATAAAATCGCACCCGTTGTCAGGAAGCCAAGCAATGCCATACTCTGCACTTGTTCTTTACGATACTCGCCACCGTAGTAAAAATCCGAATATTTTGTTTTATAATCTTTTACGAGAGGCACACTGCATATAAGATGTGGAGGCCGATGTTTTGCCGTCATAAACTGAATTTGTCCAAGCGCCGAAGGTCCCCATGTCCCCACTTTTTGATTACACCATACTCTTTGGGCAATCCATTCGACTGCATCATAGCCGTCCAACCCTCTATCATAAGTTCCAACATCTGCAGAATCGGACCCGTGAAAACCACGCCAGTCAAGAATAACATAGTTATAATGCGCGCTGTCATAAGGGAATGGAGTTCCGCCCGGCTGTCCAACCGAAGTACGGTAAGTATCTTTGTCATAAGGTGTTTGTATGAGGATAACGGGTTTTGGTATGGTAGAATCATTACTGTATAAATCTGCCGCAAGCCATTTCCCGTCACGCATCGGTATTTTAAGACTATCGTAATGCACGGATAAACATATGAATAAAATTAAAATATTCATTTCGCCCCCTTGTATTTTATAATGCTAACTATCCGTTTAGTATAGCAAAATCTATGTCATTGTTTAACAATTAATCTCAAACATATCTATATAGTCAATAAACAAAATGTCTGCACCATATTTCTTTTTTCTTAAATTGTATCAGAAACGATACTCAGCGAAGGTTAAAATTGATACAAAAAATTATTAATAAGATAATCGCTTTTATCTTAATTTCACAATTATTTATAACTTACTAAGGAATATAGTAACAAAAATGAAAGTTACATCATTCCTGTATTTTTTCGTAAGAACAACTTAATATCCTATTTTAATTTTTAAGTTTTAGTTCGCCGCCTACTTTAACTTCATCTTTTATTTTTACTTCCGTAGGCCAAGTACTTTTCATATCAACTATTCTAACTTCTATTGGTTTTCTAAACTCCACTATAACAGGTTCTTTTAATTCAATTACAGGTGATTCGGCTTGCGCTACAGATTCTTTGGCCTGTGCAATAGGCGTCTCCAATAAAGGCTTAAATGCTATAACTGTAAGCATAAATGCTATCCATAAAAGTAAAAACTTTGTCCATTTATCTTGTTTCATTTTTCCCCCTTAACTTAATTTCTAAAAAAGATTTAATAAGTTGCTATAAATTATATTCCTTATTAGATTTTCATACAATAGAAACTTATAATTAAATAAGCCACAAATTATTTATTTTTTGCCAGAATTCCGAAAGGAACAGGTTTTACTGGTGGTCTTTTTAGAGGATATTTTATTTCACTAACAGGCTTACCGGTATGTTTTGAAATCAACTGCGCTATAAGTTTTGAACAGGTTCTCCCCTGGCAATGCCCCATCCCGGCTCTTGAGAGACGTTTTATTTCGTCAAGGGTAACGATTCCCTGTTTAATTAAATCCGTGATTTCTTCTTCGGTTAAGTCTTCACATCTGCAAATAATTTTCGCCATATTATTCTACTGTAATTTTATCTTTTAATTTGTCAAATCGTTTCTGACCAATCCCATATATATTTATTATTTCCTCAATGCTTTTGAACTTACCCTTTTTTTCTCTGTAGTCTACAATTCTTTGCGCATAAACGGGACCAACTCCCGGCAAAGATATCAACTCCTCTATTGAAGCAGTATTGATGTTTATCTTTTTCGCTTCATCGTAGGTTTGTTTTTGTTCAGGTAAGTTCAATGGTTTTGATTCTGTTGGGGTGACTGCTTTAGGTTTCGTTGGGCTCACGGCTTTGGGTTTAGATTCGTTCACGACTCCTGTAAATTGGGCATTTTTTACGACAACGCTATCAGTAAACACTACCGATTTTAGATATGAAGACTTAAGTTCCGGCGCAAATACCGGGGTTTTTAATTTGTACACATATATGCCAATTCCAACAATTATACATACAACAAGAAACATAACTACGCTTCTTTCCTGCGGGGTGAAGAAGTTATCTAAAAAGTTTTTCATTCTAAGGTATGATATTTCGGCAATAAATTATCTATTAACTCTTTTTCTTTGTCTGTTAACTCGCCGGCTATTATATTTATTCCTGACTTAACAAATGCTTCTCTTACGGCAAATACAATCTTTTCTATCTCAAACTCTTTTCCCATAATTTGCTCCACCCCTAACTGGTTAAAGTTTTCATTTTCGCTGTCAACAAAAAGACTGCCTTGCTGGAGTATTTTTTCGTTCTCCACTTTTTGTGCGCTGCCAAGAATTTTTTTGCCTTCAAGTTGTAGCTCGTATCTTGCAGAGGCACTGAAACAACTTACTTTATTTACATAATCGGGATTCAATTTTGATTTCACAAGTTCTGCAGGTATATTAAGCATATTCAAACCGACCTGAAACATTTCGCCTATTTTTTTATAAACTTCAGGGGCCGTTTTTCCAAGAACAGAATCTAACGGAACTACAACCGAATAAGTCAAATCTCCTTTATGGATTATCGCCCTGCCACCGGTCAACCTACGAACAATATCCATATTTTGTGGAAACTCGGAAGGATTGAATTTCTGGAACCTGCCAATCGTAACTGCGGGAGGGACAAAAGTATAAAACCTCAAAGTCGGAAGCCCGGAAACAAATAAAGCTTCATCCATTGCCATATTATAGAATCCATTATTGGGAGAAGTTGGCAAAAATCTGATACGCATTATTTTTTATACTTAATTATATATTAAATTTTGTATAGTAAATAAATTTTAATAATTTGTCAACCTATACCAGAGAAATGTCAGATTACATAAAGGGATACAAAACAATTTACCTAAAAAGGTAAACAGAAAAAAGTTAAAATTACCCTCCTTAACAAACAAAACTAAAAAAATTTTATTTTTTACTTGCTAAAAATAAAATTTGATTACATATAATAATTAATATAAAGAAATATATTTATTAAAAAGGAGGGGCGATGAAAAAAACGTTTGCTTTAGTAGTAGGATGCTTGTTTATGGCATCTTCAAGTTTTGCCTGGCCAGGGCCAGGGACTACGGCTCCTGCATTCACACTCCCGGATACAGCAAGTGTTAATCATTCACTTTCCGAATTTGCCGGTAAAGTGGTCTTTCTTAATTTCTGGGCTTCTAGTTGACCATCCTGCGTATCAGAGTTGCCAAGGTTGGCAGCAATACAAAATCAATATGGGACAACAAAATTAAAGGTAATTGCAGTTAATTATAAGGAAGCTTTGAGCACGGTAAAATCGTATGCGAAAGGGAACAGTGCTCTTTTTCTTAGGGATGCGTCGGGCGCTACAACCGTTGCTTATAATATAAATAATGGTATTCCAATCAATTATGTCATTAAGCCGGATGGTAAAGTACAAAATGGGATGGCAGGATTTAGTGAATCGACAATCAAAGGTTGGATAGATGCTTGCGTAATCGGAGTAGAAGAAAATACG
Organism: bacterium; assembly: GCA_028716385.1. Lineage (GTDB taxonomy): Bacteria > Hydrothermota > UBA3073 > JACQXS01 > JAQTXJ01 > JAQTXJ01. Next base: position 9,574 of record JAQUPX010000006.1, read on the forward strand.
AATAAAGCGCAAACTCCAAAGTTAGCATTCTCTCCAAATCCATTCAAAGTTTCAACAGTAATTAGCGCCCAGGGAATAACCACCAATGGAAGTTTACAGATTCAAGATTTAAGCGGTAGAATAGTAAAATCTTTTTCTGTAACTCCTAACTCTACTGTAAAATGGGACAGAAAAGATAACAACGGCAGAGAAGTTTCGGTAGGAATGTATTTCTGTAAACTAACTGCCGGGAAAGTTAGTTTGACTCAAAAACTAGTAGTATTGAAATAGGTTTTAGCATATCTAAAGTTAAAAATGTTAAAAAAGAAAGGAGGGATGATGAAAAAAGTATTTAGTTTAGTAGCAGTAGGATGCTTATTTATGGCATCTTCGGGTTTTGCTTGGCCGGGACCGGGCACTACTCCACCAAATTTTAGTCTCCCGGATACTAACGGCACAAATCATTCGCTTACCGAATTTGCCGGCAAAGTAATTTTTCTTACTTTCTTTACTTCCACCTGAAGTGGCTGCACAGCAGAGCGGCCAAGGTTGGCAGCAATACAAGATGAATATGGTTTATCAAAGTTAAGAGTAATTGCAGTTGGTATGGTATTAACTTCGAGCACTTTAAAGCCTTATGCAAGAGGCAGCAGTGCTCTTTTTCTTGCAGATCAAGCCGTAAGCGCATCCGGAAATTATAATATAAACGGCACACTCCCGGTTAATTATGTCATCAAACCCGACGGCAAAGTATATAACGGAACAACTGGATTTAATGAAACGACAATCAAAAGCTGGATAGATGCCTGCGTAATCGGAGTAGAAGAAAATACGAATAAAACACAAACTCTGAAGTTAACTTTCTCTCCAAACCCATTTAAAGTATCCACAGTAATTAGTGCCCAGGGAATAGAAACCAATGGAAGTTTACAGATTCAGGATTTAAGCGGTAGAGTAGTAAAATCTTTTTCTATAACTCCTAATTCTACTATCAAATGGGACAGAAAAGATAACAATGGCAGAGAAGTTTCGGTAGGAATGTATTTCTGTAAACTAACTGTCGGGAAAGTTAGTTTGACTCAAAAACTAGTAGTGTTGAAATAAATTTTATTTGTCTTGAATAAAAGAACAGGGGCGACATAAAAATCGTCCCTGTTTTTTTAAGTTCGGAGGTAGGGAACAGGCATGCCTGTGTTCCCTACACAACTATAAATCCAACGATAGATAATGGCAAAAGAGTGAGAACTATCAAGAAACAAAAAATTAGCGGAATTATTTGACGAGATGCATCCAATCGTGGAGAAGAAAATATATTCTTCCTATAAGAAGGGAAAGTCTTGCCATTACGGTATACCCAAAAGATGCTCCTAACGCTACCATAATGAAATACCTTCCTACTAACATTGGAGCTTTGAATTTGCCTGTATGTTCCTTGGAGAAATAAAAGAAAAACAATGAAGTCAAAACCCCTACAATTAAAATTATATTGTCTATGCTCGTAAGAACACTCCCCTTTACCACTAACGGCAAGAAAGTAGCTTTTACCTGCGGTAAAATAAAACCGTGAATACCCGTTGTTATTCCTATACCTGCGCCAATTCCAATTGTAAAAGCAATTGCCCATCGTGATATCCATGAAATACGCGGAACAAGTCTCAACAACATAATTACCCCAAGGAAAACCGGTATAAATAATGCCCATTTCCCCATCGTATTGCTTGCAACAAATTTTTCTATCAACATCGGTTTGATGGTAAAAAAGTAGCAATTTACAAGCATATATGCAGCGGATGAGCCAACATAAATATGCTCGGCAAGTTTGTAAAAAGGATTGTCCTTATAAAGGAATGAAAATATACACAACGTAAGAAACGCCGCTACCCATATTCCCAATCTCTCTATTGTCATATTATTATCCTAAAATTTTAAACCTATTCCCTACTTCTCTTTTTTTATCCAATAATAAAGAAGACTTTTTAATTTCACTTAATGCATTTCTTTCCCAAAAAACACCATCGGAATACCCCTGTATAGTTGATTCGCTTTCCGCCATTGCCAATCTTTTTTGCGCATAAAGACAATACGTTTCATCCATTTCTATCATAACAAAATTTCTCTTTAATTTTTTTGCAACTACTCCGGTAGTTCCCACGCCAGCAAACGGGTCAAGAATAACGTCTCCCTGTTTAGAACTCGCAAGAATAATTTTTGCAAGTAATTTTTCCGGCTTCTGCGTTGGATGGGGCGTATTTTCGGACATTGACCAGAAAGGAATCGTAATATCCGTCCATACATTCGACGGATACGTCCACCTGTATTTTGTTTCATCATCCTGCATCCAGTCTTTGGCAATTCCGTTTTCACGATAGGGTGCCAATACTTTTCTTTTTAATTTGACTGCTTCAGGATTGAAATAATAATCATTAGACAGGGTGCAGAACCAGATATCTTCGGAATTATTTTTCCAGTTTTGTTTTGCGCCTCTCCCCTTTTCTCTTTCAAAAGTAATCCTGTTTCTTATCTTGAAATGCTTTTCGCAAACGAGTTGAACCGCGGCAGAAGAACGCCAGTCTCCGCAAATATATATTGAAGCAGTCGGTTTAAGAAATCTTACCATTTTTTTTAGCCAGTCGTCCATCCATTTAGCATAATCATTTATGGACATTTCCTTAAAACAATTTTCATTAAACGTTTTTGTAATATTATATGGAGGGTCAATAAAAAGCAAATCAACAAAAGCCGACGGCAGGAAATCCATTGTTTGGAAAACATTCTGTGATATAGTTTTATTTAATATTTGTTTAATATCAACTTTCTTATTTATTTTTAGCAAGTCTTTCTTATATGTTGGCATTTCTTTTTTAGATAATTCTATTGTTCTGTTGCGAATAGCCTTTCCTTTCAAAGACGAATTATCCCGCATACTCCGAATCTTGTCTTCTACAAACCGGACAGCTTCGGACTGAGTTTTTGTTTTCATAATTTAGTTACTTTTTCTTCTTCGTATAGACAAAAAGTACCCGACATTACCTACGATTATAAAAAATATTATTGCCAGGTGAGCAACGGACTGGGCGGTCATTCCTGTAATTGCATCTCCTTTCAGGTTGACGAGATCTTCGTATTCCGCAGCTCCCTTTAATCCACCAATAAGCCCTTCTATCTGTTTAGCTTGAAGGTAAGGATAACAATCCGGCGCAGATACTGCGGTACACCCGAGAATAACTTTTTCCCCGAATTGAGCGTTTGCAATCCTGACCCAGAAATCACCGGTAGCACCGGCTTCCAATCCTATCAACACTCCGATATCATTATAATTGTGAACGGTTTTCATTAACTGTAATAAATCAACAGACGTTCCTGCATAATCGGATTTAAAGAAAGTTCGTATTTCTCTCCCTATGCCAAGCATTACGGATGAAACACCGGGTCTGTACCCCAGATTAACATAATCTATACCGTACTTTTTATCGTATTTTTTTGCGGTAGCAATAAGCGCATCCTGACCAAGTGGAAACCCGAGCGGCCAGTGACAAACCATAATTACTTTTAGATTTTTCTGGAATAGGTGATGCAAAAGAGCGATAAGCATAGGTTGCAATTCAGGTTGAGAACCTGCTTCGTAGTCAATAGAAATCATAACTACTGAGCCGGCAGGCAATTTGTCAATTGTTTCGTACGCGGATTTGACCGGCGGGCTGACTTTTATGGGTAAGATTTTATGCGTAAGGAAAGGTATGATAATGCAAAGAGCGATAGCTAAATATATATGGTGTCTATTTATGCTCGTCAGTCTTTCAGAGAAAGATTTTTTCATTTTTATCTTAAATAGCTACGTTCTATTCCCAGCACCTGCCGCAGGGAAGTAACAATCATCCCGAGAGCGATACCAATAAGCATACCACGTTTTGCAGACATTTGCGGAATATTCATAATCCATTCGGCAATACCGGGAAATTTATCCCACATAAGTTCTCCCAAGGGTATTCTTCCAATCATCACAAGCACCCCTGCAAGCAGCAATAAAGTCGCTTCGATATTTCTTGCCCTGAAAGCCCTGTAAGAAGCGGATGCAATAAAGAATGCCAACAATGCAAACATAGTTGCCGATAAAGGAATAAATACACTATTATAATACCACATAAAAGGAGTTCCCGGGTCAAACAATCCTCCGTATTTAAATCCCGAGTAGAAACAAACGATTAAAGTAATAACTATGGAAAGGATAAGGGCTATTGAGTATCCGAAACCGGGCGAATGCCTGCGGATATTTCTCGTATGAACGGTTGACAATGTAATAAGTCCTATAATCATAGTGAACCCTACAATAATGGAATACCATTCAAGGAATATAGTCTGTATTTCTCCTATGGGTTTGTGAGGGACAAAGAATCCTATAATAATGAGGATTCCCGTTATAAAGGTTATAGCTAAAGGTATTTCTCTTCTCATTAGATTAGATTGCCGTGAACCAGTTAATAAAAGAATTTATAAAGTTATTCTGTGTGTTAGATAATGCACTAATGGTAGCAAACAATACTCCGACAACGATAATTATTATAACGATTATTTTTGCATAGTCTTCACCTTTTATACTTCCAAGCATAAGCGGTTCTCTTGATAAATAAGCGGAAGCGGCGAACATTTCTTCCCCGATTAACGTATAATCGCAAGCAGCAACAAAGAACGGCAATTGCGAAGTTGCAGGTGTTCCTGCAATCTGTATTGCGCCGATAGAGTTACCGGTTTCTGCCATTATAAGAGCCTCCGCAAAAAAGTATCCCTGCATAAAAACCGCACCGGGTCTATCTCTTAACATAATACCGTCAACCCCGGCAGCATAACCAAACTGGTCTGCGGTTAAATAAAATATTTTACCTTCATCGTAAGTATCCGGGCGACCGACTTCTTCGTGCGCTTGTTTCACGACTTCCTGCGCTGCACTCATAACAACAGGGTCATAAGTAGGAACTATCAGGGCAGTGCCATGCATAGCAGCTCTTTTTGCTACCCTTTCAAGGATTGACAGGGAGGCAATAGTAGAAATATCGGACATATCTCCAAGCCCAAGAATATAAAGAATAGGTCTTCCCATTTCGGTTGCTCTTCCAACGGCTTCGTCAACAGCCTCAAGTCCGGGAATATTTCTAATAAATAATGGAACGCCTTTTTTCGCCAGCCAGATATAAAGCAAAGCAAGTCCACAAATAATAAAGCCTAATATTAGGACATTCCAGCGTTTATGGTTGAACCATTGCGCGGAAGACATTACGGAGTCGGAAGGTTCCGTTTCTATAAAACCGCAAGAAGCGGAATCCAAGGAAAAGGCATATATTTTATACCAATAGGGTTTTCCATCTTTTACGCTTTTATCTTCAAACCTATTGCTACCTTTTAAGACTGTCCCGACAGAATCGTACTTGCCATCCCGACTGTCTGCACGAAGGATATTATAATAAACGACCGAAGAGTCTGCAGATGCCTGCCCGCCTTTTTTTTGGAGGGAAAGTTTCCATTCTATTGATATGGCTTCTCCCTTATCGTTAGGAATATCCGAGACCTTTATTTCGAAAGCCTGCCCGCCATTTGTTGGGAGGGGAGATGAAATCTGAAGAAAAATAAACAATGCCAACATAATTATATTGTTATCAAGATAAGACTATTTGTCAAATATTTTGTAATCCCGTTTAATTAAATAACTATCTTCTTGCTCCTCCAAAATAATTACTTTGCTCTTAGCGAAAGCAGGATACTGACTTCTGTTAAAGACTTATCGGGGGCCCGTCAAAATTTTAATTGACAAATAATAGACATTGATTATTGTAAAATATAATGAAAGAGCAAGAAGGAATGACAATTATAGTTAAAACGGGTATCCGTATTTTATCCGGGTTACTTATGATGTATGGGATATATATCATTCTGCATGGACATTTGACTCCCGGTGGTGGGTTCCCTGGTGGAGTAATCATTGCCGGCAGTTTTGTTTCATACCTACTTGCCTACGGTGGCAAACAAGGATACTCCCGTATAAGAAAAACTTTGCTTTCCATATTTGAAGGTTTTGGCGGGATAATGTTTGCAAGTATTGCTTTGCTTGGTTTTACCGGTGGCATATTTTTCAGGAATTTCCTCGGCAAAGGAGAGCCTTTCGCTTTGTTCAGTTCCGGCATTATACCCTTTTGCAACATAGCAATCGGCTTAAAAGTAGCCTGCGGTCTATTTACAATGTTTATCTCCTTTCTGTTGCTCTCTGAAGACTAAAAAATTAAAATTCCCCAACCCATTTAATTATAAACCATCTTCACCGATTCCTTTAACTTTTTTTAACTCCATATAAATTTTTTCCTTGCAATATTTTTTAATCTGTGTAAAATCAGTTCTGTGGAACTGATAATCGTTGAATCTCCAACAAAGGCAAGAACTATCCAGGGGTTTCTTGGCGATGACTATAAAGTCTTGTCTTCAATGGGACATCTCGTAGACCTTCCCCGCAATACACTCAGCATAAATGTAGCAAAAGATTTTGCCCCGGAATATGTGGTTCTAAATAAGAAACTTGCTGCCGAACTTGTAAAAGCATCCGGAAAAGCAAAGACTATCTTTTTAGCAACTGACCCTGACCGTGAGGGCGAAGCAATTGCCTACCACCTTAAAAACGTCATACATAAACCTGTCAAAAGAGCATTGTTTTTTGAAATAACGGAAAAAGCCGTCAGGGAAGCATTGAAAAATTCAGGCGAAATAGATGATGCAAAAGTAGAAGCCCAACAGGCACGACGTATTCTTGACAGGCTCGTAGGATATGAAATTTCTCCTATCCTATGGCAAATATTCCACAGAAACGTGCTTTCCGCAGGTAGAGTTCAAACGGTTGCCCTAAGGCTTATATGCGAAAAAGAAGACGCCATAAGAAAATTCACACCCGAGGAATTCTGGACCGTAAAATGTTTCTTTGATAAAGATAAAAAATTCTTTGCCACTTTAGAAGATACTGAAATTCACAACAAAGATGAAGCAGAAAAAGTAGAATCCGAATTAAAAAGTTCTCCTTTTATAGTAGAAAAATTTGCGACGGAAGAAAGACAAAACAAACCTTTACCACCTTATATTACAAGCACGCTCCAGGGCGACGCTTCAACCAGACTTGGGTTTACTACGAAAACTACGATGAGAACCGCTCAACAACTTTTTGAAGGCATAGAGTTAAAGAAAGGAAGAACCGGGCTTATCACATATATGCGAACGGATTCTTTAAGAGTTGCAGACCATGCCATAGTTGACGCAAGGAAATACATAGAGTCCGAATTCGGGAAAAACTATTTATCTCCTAAATTCAAGATATTTGCGGCAGAAAAGTCGGGAGCGCACGAAGCAATTAGGCCTACCGGAGTCGGATTAAGCCCCGAAAGCATAAAAGACAGTTTGACCGTTCAACAATATAAACTTTATAATCTAATATGGCAGAGATTCGTCGCTTCTCAAATGACAAACGCAATATATGAACACAGCGCTATAGACATTTCTGCAGGTAAATATAAATTGTATACCGAATCCGATAAGTTGAAATTTGACGGATTTATAAAAGTCTGGCCGGCCAAAATAAAAAAAGAAATACCGCTTCCCGAACTGAAAAAAGGCAGTAAATTAGACCTTGAAGAACTACTTAAAGAACAAAAATTCACCAATCCGCCTTCAAGATATACCGAAGGTACAATGGTTAAAGAACTTGAATCCAAAGGCATCGGTAGACCATCCACTTATGAACCTATCATATCAAAAATACTTGATAAACGATATGTATGCAAACAAAAAGCCGAATTAGTTCCTACTGAATTAGGAGAAACTTTAAATAAAATTTTAATCTCACGATTCCCCGACATATTCAACATAGAATTTACAAGCGGGCTCGAATTAAAATTAGATAAAATAGAAGAAAAAAACATAGACAGGCTTAGCGTATTAAAAGAATTTTACACGCCTTTCAAAAAACTTGTAGATGATTTCAATACCAATAAAAAGGAAGTAAAAAAAGAAATCAGCCAGCTTTTAGATGAGAAATGCACGCTCTGCGGGAAACAAATGATGATGCGCTGGGGTAAATTTGGCAAGTTCATCGCCTGCTCAGGATTCCCGGAATGTAAAAACGCAAGGCCCATTCTATCGAAAACAGGAACAAAATGTATTAAATGTGATGGCGAAATAATTGAACGAAGAAGTAAAAAAGGCAGAATATTTTATGGTTGCAGCAACTACCCAAAATGTGATTTCGTTTTATTCTACAAACCCGTTAACCAGAAATGCGAAAAATGCGGATACCCCATTCTTATAGAAAAAAGACGTAAAGTCATTTGTCCCGAATGCAATACGGAATTCAACGAAACACCCGACAACATTTAATGTAGTACAAGCATCTTGCTTGTTAATATTAGATATATAGTATGATGAAAGTTACCGGCATAGCAACAGAAAAAGAATTGAATTCTATCCTGCCGTCAGAATCACGAATAGAAAAATGTCCATTCGTAATTTTAGAATGCTTCGAACAAATTCCCTGTAATCCTTGTATGGATGCCTGTCCAAAAGGTGCCATAAAAATAGAAGACAACATAAATAACCTGCCAAAAGTGGATTTTGACAAATGCAATGGATGTGGAATATGCGTATCTTCCTGCCCGGGACTTGCCATATTTGTAGTTCAAAAAAATTATTCCGAGACCTCCGGTACCGTAATGATACCTTATGAGTTTACGCCCATTCCACAAGTTGGTGAAATTGTTGACGGATTATCCCGCGAAGGATACAAAATTTGTGATGCAAAAGTACTTCGTGTGCTATATACAAAAAAACAGGACCGCACTGCGGTTATAACAATTGAAGTTCCAAAAGATTTAATAATGGAAGTCCGAAATATAAAACCTCGCACAAAAAAACAACTATGAATATTTGCATATACGAAAATCCGAAGTGGCAAAACTTTTTACCGCTTGTATGGTTAAAACCAACTTTTGACCTGAGATGCGGTATGTTCCTATTCAGTGAAAGAATACAAAAAATTTATCAACAAGCTTCTATACTTACTTTTGAAAACAATAATCCCGGTTCGTTACAAGCAGAACTTTTTATAAACGGCAATACAATTCTTCATAAACCATTGCCCGATAAGGAAGCAATATTTATGGCAAACGGAAGAGTGGCAGGATTCAGGACTAAAAAAATAGAAATTACCAATCAAAATTTGCCGGATATTATTGACAAACTTAAGAACAAAATCGAAACAATAGAAATAGACGCACAAGTCGTAGAACATCCATGGGAATTAATTTCACTAAATAAAGAAACATTAATAAAAGATTATGAATTACTTGGACATTCGCAACCCTGTCCGTCCGCCTCAGGTGGAGCAGTAACGATTGAAAAAGGCGGAATAGTTGAACAGGGGGCATATTTAAACACTGACGATGGACCAATTTATGTACGGGCAGGCGCTCGTATACGGGCAACTTCTCTTGTAGATGGTCCATGTTATGTCGGCGAAAAAAGTTTAATAGACGGGGCAAAGATAAGACCCGCAGTTACAATTGGTAATGTCTGTAAAATAGGCGGCGAAGTAGAAGAAAGCATATTCTCCGACTACTCAAATAAACATCACGAAGGTTTTGTGGGACACTCTTATATCAGTGAATGGGTAAACCTCGGCGCGCTCACTACCACTTCAGATTTGAAAAACACTTACGGCACAATAAAAATAAATACATTTGATTCGACTCTTGATACCGGAACATTAAAACTTGGCTCATTTATAGGCGACCATACCAAAACAGGTATCGGAACTTTATTAACCACGGGATGTGTAATCGGATGTTTTGCCAATATTTATGGAGGTGGTTTATTTCCTAAATATGTTCCCTCTTTTAGTTGGGGAACAAAAGATAAACTCGATGAATATGAACTCGATAAAGCAATAGGAGTCGCCCAAAAAGTTATGTCGAGAAGAGGAGTTACTTCAACTCAGGAATACGAATTAAAAATAAAAAAAGCATTTGAACAAACAAAAAAAGAAAGAAAATAAAAGGGATGGTAGCCGCAACCTCTAGGTTGCGCAAACCTAAAAACAAAGAAAACAAAAAAGGGGGAAAAGTGAAATTAGCAATTATAGGGACAGGGCACGTAGGATTAGTAAGCGCAGTATGTTTTGCAGAAATGGGATACGAAGTAACAGGTATTGACTCTGACTCGAAAAAAATAGAAGGACTAAAAAAAGGCATAATCCCGATATACGAAGAAGGACTCAAAGAATTACTTGATAAAAACAAACAAAAACTTAAATTTACGACTTCCATCCCTGAAGGAATACAGGAAGCCGATATTATATTTATATGCGTAGGGACGCCTCCAAAAACATCCGGTGATGCAGACTTATCCATAATTGAAGACGTGGTTACCCAGATAGCAAGTTCTATGAAAAGCTATAAAATCATAGTAGAAAAAAGCACCGTCCCGGTTCAAACAGGCAAGCGGGTAAAGCAATTAATGGAAATGAAACTCAAAGGCAAAGTAGAGTTTGACATCGCATCAAATCCCGAATTTTTAAGAGAAGCAAAGGCGATTTATGATTCACTGCATCCTGATAGAATCGTAATTGGCGTAGAAAGCGAACGCGCAAAAAATCTCTTTATTGAATTGTATAAACCAATAAATGCGCCATTAGTTATAACCAATATTGAATCGGCAGAATTAATAAAACACGCATCTAATTCTTTCCTTGCAATGAAAATCTCATTCATAAATGCAGTTTCTACCGTTTGCGAACTTTCAGGCGCAGACATCAGAAAAGTAGCCGAAGGTATCGGTCTGGACAAAAGAATCGGAAAAGATTTCTTAAATGCAGGTATCGGATTCGGAGGATTCTGTTTCCCTAAAGACTTAAAAGCTTTCAGAAGAATCGCCTCAAAATTAGGATACGAATTCGGACTGCTTGAAGAAGTAGAAAAAATAAACGAAGAAATGAAAATCGGGTTTGTAGATAAAATTGAAAATGCCCTCTGGAACTTAAAAGACAAAACCATAGGAATATTGGGATTGGCATTTAAACCCGGAACCGAAGATATGAGGTATGCTCCATCTATTGATATAATCAGTGCTTTGCAGGAAAGCGGCGCAAAAATAAGAGCTTATGACCCGGAAGCAATGGAAGAAGCAAAAGGAGTCCTGAAAGACATTACTTATTGCAAAGACGCTTATGATGTCGCAAAAGATTCCGATTGTCTATGTATCGTTACGGAATGGGATGAGTTTAAAAATATGGACTTGAAAAAGATAAAAGATTTGCTCCGTTCTCCGATTATAATAGACGGCAGAAATATATTCGAAAAAGAGAAAATAGAAAAATTGGGTTTCAAATATAAAGGAATCGGAATAAAACAGTAAATATGACAGTTCTGATACTCTGGCTTTTTTCAACACTCTGGTATGAAGACTGGACAAATGCGGGCATTGATGAGTTACTAATCCGGACAAAAGAAAAGCCTACCGTTTTTACCGGCACCGCGCCGCTTGGCAGAGCTGAATTATCTCATTTTCTTAATAATGTAACCCCTGGAAATACTTCCGAATTATGGCTTAAAGAAAAACTAGAAAGGGAACTGGACAACTACGAAAGATCCGAATATTCAGCCGGGATAATATCGGATTCCTTTACAAGAGAAGCCGTACTAATAGGAAAAGGAATCCACACTTCATTCTTGACGGTCTTTGTTGAACCTATTGCAAAGTTTGATACCAGCAACGAATATCCGATAAATATGTGGAAAAACTTTGTAGTCTGCGATTACTTAAAAGGTTATGTTAGACTTTCAGGTTTCGGAACTTCCGTAACACTTGGGCGAGAACCTATAAAATGGGGGCCCTCGCCAAGAAACACTTTAATCCTTTCGAGCAATGCCCCTCCTTTTGATATGCTTAAATTCAACTACTCCAATTCTAAGCTTAAGTTTTCATTTTTGGGAACACTCCTTGATTCGTTATCAGGATGCAACAGGTATCTTACCGGACACCGATTGGAATACAAAGTCGGCAATCCGCTTTATCTCGGAGTTTCCGAGATAGCGCTGTTTGGAGGCAAAAACAAACTTCCGGATTTATATTATTTCAATCCTATTTTTATTTATTATCCATACCAATGGAATCGCCCTTCGGAAGTTAATATCTTATGGAGTATGGATTTCAAATTACTATTAAATCAAATAGGAATTTACGGCGAGCTTTTGATAGACGACACTCCGTATTCGGAAACAGAAGTAGGCGACCGTCCTAAAATCGGAATAAATACCGGAGTACAGTGGGCTGTAGGCAAAAATTATTTCCTTGCAGAATATACCAACGTAACGAGATGGACTTATGACCACCTGCGCCCATGGCAGCAATATACATATCTTGGTTATGGAATAGGCCATCCTTATGGACCGGATTTCGATGAGACGTTTCTTGGAATCAATCATCATTTTTCAAAAAGCGTAGATTTTCTTTTTGATTATACTTTATTCCGCAAAGGTGAAGGTACAATAAATGAACCTTACCCGGTTTTGCCAAATCATTTCCCATCTGATTACTGGTTAACGGGAGACCTTAAATATCAAAATAAAATAGAACTCGGGATACAGATACATAAAGCGTTTACGATATCCTGCAAAGCAGGTTATATTATAGCTAAGGATAATAATACTCCCGTATTTTCCATCTTTCTACAAAATATTTCAAAAGCTGTTCTATGACATTTGAGAAAGAATTTGTTATAAAGACCTCCGCACATCAGGAACTTATAGACATAACTCACGAGGTAAAAAAGATTGTTCACGAGTCCGGCATAAAAGACGGCTTTTGTATTATATTTATTCCACACGCAACAGCAGGAGTAATCCTGAATGAAAATGCCGACCCAAACATCAAAATTGATTTTTTAAATGCTTTAAACAAAGCCATCCCGGAAAGGGCAAACTACTTACACGACAACATAGACGGTAATGCCGCCGCTCATATAAAATCTTCAATTGTCGGTCCATCCGTAACCATTCCCATAAAAAATAATCAATTATTACTTGGCACCTGGCAGGATATTATGTTCTGTGAATTTGATGGCCCGCGCTCATCAAGAAAGGTAACCGTCCACATATATTGAAAAAACCCTGTATTATATTTTTATAACCTTTATCGTTTTAATCTTAAATGTTACAAATAACGCAATGGGTAGGAATGGGGCTAAATGGAAACAATTAAAAAAGATAAAAACCTAAAATTCATTTTCCGCGCATTCCAATACAGAAATTACCGCCTCTTTTTCGGAGGGCAAGGGATATCACTCATCGGAACGTGGATGCAGCAGATTTCTTTAAGCTGGCTTGTATACCGTCTCACCAACTCCGCATTTTTACTCGGGGTAGTCGGTTTTTCATCCAATATCCCAATCCTGCTTATAGAGCCATTCGCCGGGGTATTGGCAGACCGTTGGAATCGTAGAAAAATCCTAATCGTCACCCAAATTTTATCTATGTTACAGGCATTAACTCTTGCAATTCTTGTTCTAACGGGAACAATTCAGGTATGGCACATAATACTTTTGGGGCTTTTCCTAGGTTCTATCAATGCTTTTGACATCCCCGCAAGACAATCCTTTATAGTAGAAATCGTAGACAAGAAAGAAGATTTGGGAAATGCCATTGCCTTAAACTCCACAATGTTCAACAGCGCCCGTCTAATAGGTCCATCAGTTGCAGGTATACTCATTGCCATTACAGGCGAAGGAGTATGTTTTCTCATCAATGCCGTAAGTTATCTTGCTGTCATTTTTGCTCTGTTAGCTATGAGACTCAATATCCCAAAAATAAAAACCAAAAAGAGTTTTATTTTTCAGGAAATAAAAGAAGGTTTTTCTTATACTGTAAATTCTCTGCCTATCAAATCCATCATACTATTACTCGGATTGGTTAGTTTTATGGGAATGTCTTATACGATTCTTATGCCAATTTTTGCAAAAAAGATTCTTCACGGCGGACCTCATACGCTTGGTTTTCTTATGGGAGCAGTAGGAACAGGCGCTTTAGTAGGCGCTTTTTATCTTGCATCCAGAAAAAATATAGCCGGGCTTGGCAGGATTATTCCGGTAGCTACGGGGATATTTAGTATCGGACTTATTTCAATGTCTTTTTCAAAAGTATTATGGTTATCTTTAATTCTGATGTCCATAACGGGTTTCGGGATGATAGTTCAGATGGCATCTTGTAATACTGTTATACAAACTATCGTAGACGACAACAAAAGAGGCAGGGTTATGAGTTTTTACATAATGGCGTTTATGGGGACGGCTCCTTTTGGAAGTCTTCTGGCGGGAGCTCTGGCAAGCAAAATCGGCGCTCCGCATACTTTAACAATCGGCGGAACAGTTTGTTTAATCGGTTCTCTAATATTTGCAAGTAAAATCCCCGCTCTAAAAAAACTCCATCCCGAAATATACTAGCTTGCTATCCGTTGGTAGCCGCAGGACTTTAGCCTGCGTATCTTCCTATCCGTTGGTAGCCACAGGTTTTAATCCAGCCACTGCAAGACTTTAGCCTGCGTACCTTCCTATCCGTTGGTAGCCACAGGTTTTAATCCAGCCACTGCAAGACTTTAGCCTGCGTACCTTCCTATCCGTTGGTAGCCACAGGTTTTAATCCAGCCACTGCAAGACTTTAGCCTGCGTACCTTCCTATCCGTTGGTAGCCGCAGGACTTTAGCCTGCGCTAATCTCTCTTCCTTTTGGCAGGAGAGATTAAAATGTAGAACGGAATTTTCACCGCAGACCTGCCAAAAGATCAGGAGGCAAGCCGTCTGGCAGGGTCGCAGAGGACGCAAAGAATAGATTAGGAATAGTTATCCTCTTTCCGAAGGCAGACTAATTTACTTCTTCCACTTCACTGAGAATTTTGCGGTCAATACTTTGTCCGTATTAAACAACCTTACTGCAATCCACATCGCTATTACTACAAAAACAACCATATACGCTATGCCAAATAATACCATATGATAATCGTGAAAAATAAGAGACTTGGAGGCTAGCATCGGATACGTAAACGGTATCGCATAAACAAGAATTTTTAAACTTAAAGGCAACGTCTCTATATCTTTGAACATTGATAACAAAAACGGAATAAAAACTAAAAGCATAATAGGATAAGTCATTGTCATCGCGCTTTTAGTATCCTGGGCGAATACTCCCAGAATTATACACATAGATAACGCCGCGATAATAGCCAGAAACAAAGAAACTCCCAGCAACACGTACCCGAAAGGAGTAATGAATAACCCCAAATCTTTTAAGCTGGTTGACATTTCGGGAGAAGAAGTAAAAGGAGACATATAATACTTAAATCCAAACATATATATAATCGTCATTAAAAATCCCACAACGGCGGAACCGACCATTTTCCCGGCAATAATATATTCTCGTTTAACGGGCAAAGTCAAAAGAGTCTCAAGCGTCTTGTTTTCTTTTTCCATTCCCATAGAAGTCATTACGAGCATTCCCGTATACATAATGACCATCATTATTATCAATGGAATCGTCGTAGATTGAGACATTACCAGCGCCGAAAGCACACCGGCGCTCTCGGGAATAGTTTTTTCTTTTAGTATCACAAAGTTTTTTGTATGTATCGGGTTTAATATGTCTTCGGGCTTTTTGTCGGGCATCTCTTTCTGGATAAAACTCGTCGTTATACTGTTGTTTAAAGTTTCGATTATTGACTCAACTCGTCCGCTTGAAATTGCTTCCTGCATACTTAACCCTTTTATTATTGAATATATCTCTATTTCTACTTTTTCCATTTTTTCTACTTTACCGGAAAACCCTTCAGGTATTACAAGAAGTATGTTTGAGTTTTGCCCCCTGGCTTCCTTTATGGCGGATTTAACGTCTTTTGATTTTACAAAATCTATTTGAATGCCCTGTTCGTCGGCTATGCTTAAAATGTTTTGCAAATACGGATTGGAGTCTAAATTCAGGATACTTATTCTTGTTCTTGCTCCCTTTCCTGTACCTGTCCTTGTCGATTCTTCTTCCATATCGTTTGTTATCTTTCCCATAGAAACAAAAAACAATACCATAAAAGCCAGCGAGATAAGTAATTGTTTAGTCAACAATTCCGCAACTTCTTTTTTTACTATATTATAAAAATGTTTCATACTATGGCTTTCAAAAATACTTCCTCGATATTGTTTACGTTATGTTTTATTTTTAATTCCTGCGGAGTTCCGGTTTCTACTATCATACCGTTATTTATTAATGCAATCCTGTCGCATAGAAATTCTACTTCTAACATATTATGCGAAGACAACAAAATAGTCGTTCCCGATTTAACAAAATCTTTTATTATTTCTCTTATGCCTTTGGAGTTTATGACATCCAGCCCGGACGTTGGCTCATCCAGAATGGCTAATTTCGGGCTCATCATTAAAGCTCTTGCGACAAGCAGTTTTCGAGTCATCCCTTTACTGTACGTGCTGACTTTATCTTTTATCCTATCTCCTAATTGCGCTATTTCGAAACCTTTTTTCAACATTGTCTTATCGGAGTAAAACCCTGCTATGAATTCCAGATACCCTTTACCTGACAGGTTTTTATATGCCCCTGCTTCTTCCGGCAAATAGCTTATTATTTTTCTAATTTCGGGCGCTTTTTTAGAAACGTCGCAGTCAAAGACTTTCACGCTTCCGGAAGTTACCTGCAAAAGTGTGGAAATAATTCTCAGGGAAGTTGTTTTGCCTGCGCCGTTAGGACCAATCAATCCGAATATTTCTCCTGCCCGGACATTAAAAGAAATGCCCTTAAGCGCTTCTATTTTCCCATAACTTTTTATTAAGCTGGTAACTTCTATTGCATTTTCCATTTATAAACGAACTATACCTAGATTAAAAATATTATCAAGTAAAAAATTAACAATATTTTGACTTTTAATCATTTTACTTTAACAAGCTTTTGCTTGCCTAAAAAACCTTGACAATAAGTCCTGTATAATGTACCTTATCCTTATAATAGTTTTGATTATAAAATATAACAAGGAGGAATGTTTATGAAGCAGATACAGAGGTTTGTATTTTTGATAATTGATTGCAAAAAGGAGGCAATATGAAAAGAGTAGCTTTTGTTTTAAGTTTAGTGGCACCGGTATTAGTATTCGCCCAGATACAAATAAATTCATCAGAGATTCCCGGCACCGTAGGAAAAAATTGGTGGTCAGACATTAATACTTCCTCTACATTTGATGTTGGAACGGCAGGCGCATCAAAAACATGGAACTTCACTTCTCAAAGTACCGGAAGCGATAGTAATTTAAATATTATTACAGCTAAAACCAGCGCTCCGTTCAAGGATTCTTTAGCGGCTTCTAATTGTGTTTGGCGTACTGTAAATTCTAGCGCTACTGATTCAAATTTCTCATACTACAGGTTAGTTTCGGACTCTTTTAATTTATTAGGAGAAGCTCTGAACGTTGGCGGAGAATTTAAGTTTCTACGATTTACTCCGGCTGCCCGTATGGCATTGCCGCTTTCCTATGGAGCCCAATGGACAACGAATGTAAATACAAATGTTACTTATATGAGCTATCAGGCAACTCTGAATATAATAGCCCATCTTAATGTAGATGCGTACGGACAGATTCAAACTCCTTATAAAACTTTTGATTGTTTAAGAGTTAAAGAATACGATACGCTCTTAGTAATATTTATGAGTAGTGTGGTGGCCGAGAGCACAAAAATTGTTTATAGTTTCTGGGCAGAGAATTATGGTGTAGTAACGAAAATTACCAGCAATTATAGTGAAACCAACCCTAACTTTACTACAGGGACTCTTGAAAGAATGATTAGTTCCAACATCGGTATCGAAGAAAAAAATACGTCCGCACAGAAAACAGTTAGTCTTTATCCTAACCCGTCCTACAATAACGTAAATATAAAATACTCTCTTCCAAAATGTGGCAACGTAAGCTTGAAAATCTATGACATAACCGGAAACCTTGTCCGCACATTAGTTGATAATTCACAATCTGTGGGCGAACATACTACACTGTGGAATGGGAAAAATACCAATGGGACAAAAGTTCCCGCAGGGATTTATTTCTATGAGTTAAACACAACCACCGACAAGATAAGAAATAAGATAATCCTTCTGAAATAAGCAATTTTATTAGTGTACAAACCCCTTTACCTAAAAAAAGGTAAGGGGGTTTTATTTTCAAAGCTCTATTCACGCAAACGGCTCGCCCAACAAACTGTCAGAAAGACAAGATGTTAAAATAAAAGTTCTCCTGCTAAATTATAAAAAAAGAAGCATACTTCAAAAGTTTTTGGGCTTGACTTTTTATAAATAAGAATACATATATATATAATTGATGTACCCAATAAATAATAAAACAATATCGTAACAGGAGGGGAAATGAGAAAAATTATTAATTTATTAGTATTTTCTTCTTTAATATTCTTGTTTAGCTTTACAATAGAAGGCGGGAGATGGAGCAGAACCGGAAACAGAGCTACGTGGTCTATGGGATACAGCGGAGCCCTACTCACAAACGGAAAAGTAGTAATCGAAGGAGTAAAATGGACTGCAGAATACGAGGTGTTTGACCCTTCAACAGGATTATGGACGGCAAAATCTCTTTCGGGTTTAACCGACCATTATGCCGGGATATTACTGCCAAACGGCAAAGTATTACAAACCGCACCCGCAAACGCCCTCCACCTTTATGACCCGACAAACGATAGTTGGGGGTCATCCGGGACTTCTTTCACGGCAGCAACAAAGAACAATGTCACTTTACTTAAAAATAACAAAGTCCTTCTAATTGGGACTTCAGTTTGTTATCTTTATGATTATTCTACCGATGCGGTAGCCTCAACAGGAAACGTTAGCGATATTAATAATGGGACGGAAACATTACTTCCCACTGGCGAAGTGCTTGTAATTAAAAACACGTTCGCCAGCACTTATAATCCAACGACAGGCGTATGGACTACAGCTCCGTTGCCCGCAAAAAGCAGGTTTTGCCATACGGCTATTTTATTGCCGCCGCCATTAAGCAAAGTATTGGTTGCGGGAGGAACTAGCGCCGGAGTTACTTGTGAGCTTTTCGACCCGGTATCAAAAACATGGGCAACTACCGGAAACTTGCTTTACGGGCCAAGAGTTATATCGGAATCCGTTCTATTGCCTTCGGGAAAAGTTCTAATGATAAGTTCGGACCCGGATAATGGAGGAGCAGCTTCTGCTTCACTTACCTGTGAACTTTATAACCCGGATTCGGCAGGTACATGGGCATTAGCAGATAGTCTTATCCCGCCAATATCTACATTTGGCGCGGCAAGCCATAATTCCGCATTTATACTTCAAACCGGTAAAGTTCTATTAGCCGGTTGCGGGAAAGGCTCCGCATCAAATCCATCTCCGGCTTCTCTAATCTATGACCCGTCAGATGGAGTATTCACGGCAAGACCGTCGTTAAATTACGCAAGAGCCGCACATACAACAACCCCTCTTCCCATCGTTCACACGAGTAATTGCAGCACTAATGTCCTCATCGTCGGCGGAGAGAACTCAAGCGGGGCAATGAAAAAATGCGAATTATATAATTACAGAAAAAAAACGGTTGGAGTTACGGGAGACTTGAACACGGAAAGAAGTAACCATACGGCAGTTTTAACGTCATCCGGATTAGTCCTTGTTACGGGCGGGAAAAATACTTCAGGAACTCTAAAATCCTGCGAAACTTTCGATGTAAATACGGAATTGTGGACAAGTGCTACCGATATGACGAATTCACGATTTGACCATAGCGCTACCTTATTAACAAACGGCACTAATGTCCTTGTAACCGGTGGAGAAAACGCAGGCAGTTATATTGCAAGCTGTGAAACATACAACGGAACAAACTGGTCCAGCGCCGGAAATATGAGCACCCCGAGAGCAAGACATTCAGCCGTACTGCTTTTTGATGGAAAAATACTTGTTATTGGCGGCCAAACTACGGGAGGAACGGCAACTAATAGCTGTGAACTATGGGATGGAACGAGCTGGTCGGCAGCCGCAAACTTAAATACTGCAAGATACTGGCACGCCGCAATACTTTTACAATCAGGCAAAGTCCTTGTAACAGGAGGAACCGGCAACGGGACAACGGCGCTTGCAAGTTGTGAAATTTATGACCCGGTTGCAAATACATGGACACAAGAAGCGAGTTTAAATCAGGCTCGTTACCAGCATAATTCTACGCTTCTTTATTCCGGACTTGTTCTTTCAACGGGAGGTTTTGACGGGACAACTTACACTTCCAGCGCAGAAATTTGGGACCCGGCAGCAGAATTTGACACATCTTCAAATACACATAGGTGGAAAATTACTGCTCAACTTCCCACGGCAAGAGCTTATCATTCATCCGTTCTTGTTACCGACTTACAACCGTACATCCTTGTAATTGGAGGGAAAAACGGAAGCTATGTCAATGCAATAGAAGAATATGATGTCGGGCTTGGTTACCAGAGAGACTGGCAACCTGCGATAACAAGCTCTCCTTCAGTAACTCCCATAACTTCTCCTATGACTATAAACGGAACGTTATTCCGCGGAGTGTCTGAAGCAGACGGGGGAAATTATTGTCATATTACTTCAAACGACCACCCGATAGTATCTATTGTCAGGGTAGGAGGAGGCAACTGGCAATCTAACGGAGGCGGAGATATGCTTTATACGCCGAACAGCAGTTTATGGAGCGAAACAAGTACGACAATTAATCCGCCTGTTGGTTTTGCACAAGGGTATTATAGATTATGGGTTATAGCAAATGGTATTCCGTCTAAATGGTATGAAGGATGCGCCACAGGAACTGAAGAAAAATCAAACATCAAAACCCCTTCGACTACGCTCAGGGCAAGTCAAAATCCTTTTTCTAAATCAACAACTATCAGTTATAATATTGGTAAAAATGTAGGGTCCGTCTCAGGCGGATTTAGCCTCGCGATTTACGATATTGCAGGAAAATTAGTAGAAGAGACTAAAGATAATATCATAGGGGAAAACCTGAAAACAGGTATTTACTTTGTGAAAATAGATGGGTATAAACCGATAAAAGTGGTTAAGCTGTCTTGCATACGATAAACAATACGAAAGAATCAAAAATTAGTTGACACTATATTATAAGTAAAGTAAATAAGAAGATAATCAAATAATAATTTTCGGGAGGATAAATGGAAAACGTATTAGTAAATAGATGGTTGCAAACAAGATATGCATTTTTTCACTGGAGACAGGAATTAAGCTCGACAAAAAAACTCTATCTGGCAATTGGTATGGCAGGAATTACGGGACTGATGGCTCAAATATACATACCTCTTCCTTTCACGCCCGTGCCGATTACAGGACAGGTTTTCGGCGCACTCCTGAGCGGTATAATATGTGGCGGTTTGTTCGGCGCCATAAGCCAGGGGATTTATTTATGCCTTGGAATTCTTGGTTTACCCTGGTTCGCAGGCGCAAAAGGCGGATTGAACATTATAGGCGACCCGACGATAGGTTATCTTATAGGATTTATCTTCTCTGCTTTTATCATTGGTAAACTCACGGACAGAAAAATCGGGAACAGAAAATTCTTATCCCAATTCGGCTTAATGATAATCGGCGTACTAATAATCTACGGCTTCGGAGCAATGGGGCTTGCGGTTGTTATTCATTCCGGGTTGAAAGAAACATTGTTAAAAGGAGTAATTCCTTTTATCGGTGTGGATTTAATCAAATCCTGTTTCGCAGCAGGAATTAGTTCAAGCATATTACCTAAAGCTTCATATAATGAAGAAGTAGACAAGAACCTATATTCTTCTAACAAATATTAACACTCCTGACGCTATCAAATTAAGAGGACACCATCTCTTATGCACACAGGGATTCCAGGGGTACGGGTACGACAAAAGTTTTACGGATAATATGAAACAGGTAGTAAATAAGTTAAACACATCCGATAATTTATGGATAAAGATAACGGATACTTGCGATGAAATTTGCGTTAAATGTCCCAACAGCAACGGAGAAGAATGCTCAAAAGACCATATAAAAACAATGGATTCAATCATTCTGAAAGAGTTAAAGCTTACCCCGGGAGACAGGTTAAAAAAGGAAGATGTGTTTACAACAATAAAAAAACATTCACAAAAATTACAGAAGGTTTGCAAAGGATGTGAATGGCAACAAGTGTGTTTGTTTTATAACAATCCCTAATCCGTCCGCCTGAGGCGGAGCGGAAAGGGCTTGTTAAAAGGAGGAAGGGGAAAAATGAAAAGATGTTTTTTTGCCGCTGTATTAGCGGTATTCGTTTGTGGCTGCGCAAGTACTTATATGACTGCCGGCAAAGTATATGTCCAGAAAGAAGAGTACGAGAAAGCCATAGAACAATTCAATATCCAACTGGAGCAAAACCCTAACGATGGAGATGCATTATGGTGGCTTGGATGTGTTTATTCATATAAAAAAGATTTTGAAAAAGCTTGCGGGTATTTTGACAAGCTGAGAGAAACTGCTCCGGAAAAGGCAGAGTTAACAAAAGAGAAATATTTTTTATGGACTGTTTATTATAATGCAGGACTTGACGCGTTAAAAAAAGAAACTTTTGAAATCGCCAAAAAAAGATTTGGAACGGCAACATTAGTTGAACCGGATTCTGCAAGCGCATATATCAATTTAGCTCAAGCATACTCAAAAACAGGCAATGAAGATTCTATGGTCCTTTGTTACGAAAAGGCAAGCAAAGTTGCACCTAAAAATCCTGACATATGTATGGACCTTGCCATATACTACAATAAAGAGAAGAATTATGATAAAGCTATGGAACAACTCAAAAAAGCGTTAGAAATAAGTCCTAAAAATGCTGAAATACTCTATCGCCTTGGTGTTACATATTATCTAAAAGAAGACTATTCCAACTCGGAAAGTTTCTTTAATGAAACAATCAAACAGGATTCTACTTATGCAGATGCCTATTTTAACCTCAGCGCTTCTTTGGTTAAAGAGAAAAAATTCAAACCGGCAATAGATGTGCTGCAAAAATACTTAATCTCCAAACCCACGGATACGGAAGCCTTATCTAATTTAGGAGAATTATATCTTTTAAACCAGGAGTATAAACTTGCAGTTGATACATATACAAAACTTATTGCAATAGACTCTTCCAACCCCTTGTATTATGAAAACAGAGCAAACGCTTATTGGAAAATAGGTGATAAAGAAAAGAATAGCGCTGATATGAAAAAAGCTCAGGAATTACAAAAGAAATAAATCTTGCGGGAAAAAAAAAGAGCTAAATAAAACTTATATTGTTTTATTTAGCTCTTTTTTTATTTCACAAATATTTTCTCAATATCTTTTAGTTCAATCACCACTACGGGATTTCTTATTTTCCAATCCTCCAACGCCTGAGGATGAACTTCCCCTATAATACCAACGATTTTATTATTTACTAAAATATTTGCTGCCCTGCCTTTAATAAATGAAGGATGTTCTATTTTTTGTAGATTGTTGCTATATATACCATCTATATCTTTTTTGCTTCCGCTTTGTTCTGAATCAGGAAGAGAATAATATAATATTATATCAAGAACGCTATGCAAGTCAGAGAAACTTGCCTCAGGGTAAGATATTAAAGCAGTAAGATTAACGATAGTCCTGCTCCCATAATTTACGGTTGAATCAGCAACTACTACTTCTCCTATTTCGAATATTTTATGAGGGTAAACGGATTTAGAAGACACAGACTCAACGGATAAAAGAGAAGGGACAATAGAATTTCGCAAGACAGAGTAAGTATCAGAAACGGGGTTTTCTATTTCAATTATAGATTCCGAAGGCTCCGTATTCCCTAACATTTGATTTTTTGAAGTAAGTATGTTTGAAACTATTTCTTCAAACCCGGCACCAATCATAAGTTTTCTTAGTTTCTGTATAATAGGTTCTACAGATGTCGTTTTCCCCACAGTAAATTCATCTAATTCTGCCGGTTCAAAATTATTGTATCCATATCTGATTGCAAAATCTTCTATCACATCAACAGGATGCATTATGTCCCGACGATATGACGGGGGCGTTATCGCAAACTGTTCGCCTGAGAAAGTTGTTTCGTATCCACTTTTATCTAATTCCTCTATAATTTTTGTTGCTTCTAATTTTAATCCTAATAATTTTTCAAAATCGGTTTTATTGATTTTTATTTCTTCTTTAAAGTCATACGGGGAAACAACGTTTTTGCCGAATTTCGTATCATACGGATATTTCACTTCTACCGGGATAATCTCTGCGCCCCTGTCTTTTAAGTTTTGGGCAATGATATTTGCAATAAGTAATACCTGTTCAATATTATTACCCGTAACATCACAAAACAAATTTACATTTCCTGCCTGAACCCTGCCAACAGAGTTAGAATTTATAATTGGCGGGAAAGATAAAACGTTTCCCTTGCTGTCTTCCAATAATGGATATTTAGAAAAGTCTTTTAAAATATAAGCGTACTCTTTGCCTTTTGGATGAAGTTCCAGTATCTCTTTTAAAGTAATTTCCCTGTCAAATTCAAGCGGGACAAACTTTTTTTCTTCCGGAGAAATTGCTTTATAATAAACAGGAAATGTTATCTCTTCGGCATTATATATACCTATGGAAATATTCTTTCTATTTCGTCCATAATTGTCTGCAAGTTTTTCCTGCGTTTGGATAAGTTGCGCCAATCCATCTTCGGTAAGAGATAATCCTTTTACTAAAAACCCTCCAATATAAGGTCTTATATTCCGTAATTGCGTATCTACAATTATTTCATTATCTGTTTTTTCAGTCTTGGATTTTGTTAGAGGATTTTGATATTTGATATTTGATATTTGATATTTAATTTCCCTTGCTATACCCTCTGCACAAAGCAAGTCAGGTCTATTGGTATCATCCAAATCTATTTTTAATTCATCCCCGTTGGTTTCTTTTAATTCTCCTTTAACGGAGTGTAATAACGTTCCCAATTCGGCAACGGATAAAGTCTTTTTTAATAAAGATTCTAAATCTTTTTTTGAAATAGTAATGCCTGCCATTTATGTATTGACATACCTCATTGTCTCCAAATCTCTGGAAAAGAAATCCCTGATATCATTAATTTTTAAAGCCATCATTGCCATTCTATCCAATCCCAATCCCCATGCAATTACCGGAACTTTAACGCCAAGCGGAGCGGTAACTTCGGGTCTGAATATTCCTGCGCCTCCAAGTTCCACCCAGCCAAGTGTAGGATGTTTTGCATACAAAGAAGCGGACGGTTCCGTGAACGGAAAATAACTCGGCGTAAACTTGACTTCTTTTGCGCAGGCAAGTTCGCTTGCAAACAATTTTAATAATCCAAGCAGACTCCTGAAATTAATTGATTCACTTAATACGATACCATCCAGTTGTAAGAAATCAGGCGCGTGCGTGGAATCTACATCATCTGGTCTGAAACACCTTGCAATCGTAAAATATTTACCCGGCGGTTCAGGATGTTCCGCAAGAGCGCGGGCAGACATTACAGTCCCCTGACTCCGTAAAATCAGCCGTTTGGTTTGTTGATTATCAAATTCGTAACCCCAGCCTTTTGAACCTGTTTCGCCGCCATTTTTATGAACTTTTGACACGTTATTTATAAACTTTTCTTCTTCTTTTATAGTTTTTGCATACCTCGGAGACTTTACAAAATAAACTCCGTGGACATCACGTGCAGGATGAGACTGCGGCATAAAAAGAGCATCCAGATTCCAGAATTCCGTTTCCACAATTCCTCCTCTGGTTTCACAAAATCCCATACTCAGAAGCTTTGCTCTTACTTCGTTAATAAATTCCGCATAAGGATGAGGTCTACCGATTAAGATTCGTCTTGGCTTGATATCAAAACTAAACTCCCTGAAATGTTTTGTTCGCCACGAACCGTCTTTAAGCATTTCAGGAGTAAGCTGGGTAATTTCGTCCTTAGAAAAATCTTTTTTTTGCACGACTTCCCAAACTTTTTTACCTTGTTCGGTCAATTTTATTAGGTAAGTAGTTTCTTTCGTAAGGTCAAAAATATTTCTCGTTTTCCCGCGTTCCTTGTAGCGTTCATTTACAAGGGATTTTTTTAACTCGTCCAACTCATCAAACAAAAGGCTATTATTGGCATCTTTTATTAAGCTTTGCAAGACTTCTATTTTCCCGGAACAACCGCCGTCAGCCTCGTTAAGAACAAGAACCCCGCCTGTTTGTATCTCAATAATATTATAAGATTTCAAAAACTTTATAGCGTCTTTCTTTTCTTCGACATCTAAAAAATCAATGTCGGTTATTTTTACCGATTGTTTTTCCTTGATGAAATCTATCACTTTTTTCTCGGGAGTCCCTTCCAAATATTTCTTGCCCAATTCGGTTAAATACACGGTGGTTTTTACCTGAGGGGTTATTTCTATTATCTGTTTGAGTTGCAGCCAACTCGCCGGCCCCTGGTTCTCCGATGCAATACAAACTTCTTCATCACTACTTTTTATGTTTTCTTTTAGTAGTTTAATTTCCAGAGGATGCAATTCGTTTAATAGATTTTCTAACATATAAATTATAATGCTAAAAAGTTTATCGGGTAAGAAACATCCAAATAATCGTAACTATTCTTTCTTGCTCTATAACGACATTCTAAAAATTAATAATGTTTATCTTATGACGGTTATTTTTTTGTTTTCCTTTGTCCCGTTTGTTTTTAATTGACAGAAATAGATTCCGTTTTTGACATTTACTCCCCTGTCATCTTTTCCATTCCATTTAACGCTATAGTTTCCTGCGGTTTCCATTTTATTAATAAGGGTACGAACGACTCGTCCTTGTATGTCATAAACGGCAAGCGTTACCTTTGTATTATTTGACAAAGAGTATTGAATGAGAGTCCCTTTTGTAAATGGGTTCGGGTAGTTGTTTAGTGTCGGAATATTTTTCGACAAAGAATTGTTTTCTTCTACGCCAATATCATTTTCATTAATTCCATCGTCAATTTGCCATAATCTAGGTATTTCATAATCTGATACCCATAGGTTTGCGCCATCATGGCAAATTCCTTCTAGAAAATTTTCCGGATGTAAAAATTCTTGAACCAATATCGCAGTATCCCCGGAAACATCCAATTGATTTATGTCGTTATCCGTATTGTCATTCACCCACAAATGCCCCGTTGTATGCTCGGGGACCCAAACCATATCCATTCCCCAGCTTATTAAACTACCTGTAGATACGCTATCTATAACAACGCAAGAAGTATTCATTTTGTATAATAAACCGCTGCCGGCGCCGCCTAACCATAAATATTGTCCATCCCATGCTATACCTCTTGGGGAAGAATGTGGAGAAGCAAAAGAATCAATAACAGTTCCCGTACATGTGAGATGGTATATCATATTGCTCGGATTAAACCTTACAATCCATAAATCACTCCCGTCAAAAGTAATGCCCAAAACATATCCCGTAAAAGGAAGCGTAAATTGTGAATATACGGTTCCGTCGGTTGAATCTACTTTATAAAGAATGGCGTTTGAATCAGAATCAGTAGCCTGGTGTAAAACGTAAATAGTATCTCTAACCCATGCTATTCCCATTATCATAGTATCTTCGGGAGCAGGGATAGTTCTGATAGTATCCCCGGCTGTAGCTGAACTTTCCACAATTCCATCATCAATTTGCCATAATCTCGGTATTTGAAAATCGGATACCCATAAGTTCGTCCCATCATGACAAACCCCTTCCAGGTAAGCTTTCGGATGTAGAATTTGCTGAACAAGTATCGCAGTATCCCCGGAAACATCCAATTGATTTATGTCGTTATCCGTATTGTCATTCACCCACAAATGACCTGTTGTGTGCTTGGCAACCCAGACCATATCCATTCCCCAGCTTATTAAACTACCTGTAGATACGCTATCTATAACAACGCAAGAAGTATTCATTTTGTATAATAAACCGCTGCCGGCGCCGCCTAACCATAAATATTGTCCATCCCATGCTATACCTCTTGGGGAAGAATGTGGAGAAGCAAAAGAATCAATAACAGTTCCCGTACATGTGAGATGGTATATCATATTGCTCGGGTTAAATCTTACAATCCATAAGTTATTTCCATCAAAAGTAATACCAAGGACATATCCTGTAAAAGGAAGTGTAAATTGTGAATATACGGTTCCATTATCCGGGTCTATTTTATAAAGAATGGCGTTTGAATCAGAATCAGTAGCCTGGTGTAAAACGTACATCGTGTCGTTAACCCATGCTATTCCCATTATCATAGTATCTTCGGGAGTAGGTATAGACCTTATAGTATCTCCAACTGCAAAAGGAGAATATCTATCTTCCGCTCCACTTGATATTAACCTCTTTGCAACATTTTCTCTTTTAATCTTGGATTGGGTAACATCTGACTTAGACGCAGAGCCACCGCCCGGCGAAGCATTCGACATTGTGCTGAAAAAACTTACTAATACGACCGCGAAAAGAAACTTTTTTACCATTGTTCCCCCCTTTTCTCTTTATTGCTAAAATATGTTTTTAATCTATCTCTTTAATTGCTAAAAGTCAAATCCTTTTTGAACTATGTTGAAACATTCCTTAAAAAATCATTGACTAAATAGAAAAACTCAATATTTTATGAATATGAATAATCGCCCGTTATTTGGGAGAAACCCTACTCTTATGAACACAAACAACCGTCAATTATTTCAGAAGAAACCTATAAAACCCAATACTGTGCCTATGCTTCTAGGAATAGCTGTTTTCTTCTTTCTATTTTTTATCGCCCGTAAATTTCTGTTAAAAATGATAACCCTGCAACAATGAAAAGAATTTTATCCGGGAGTAGACCAACGGGTAGAACCCATATCGGCCACTTATTCGGCGCGCTTTCAAACTGGGCAAAACTGCAAGACACTTACGAATGCTTTTTTGAAGTAGCCGATATTCACGCGCTAACTACAAGTATAAACAAAGAAGAGATGCGACCGGTAATTCGCGAACTTGTCGCTGATTGGATTGCTTGCGGAATTGACCCTAAAAAATCTACACTGTTTATTCAATCTCTTGTGCCTCAACATTCCGAACTGCATTTGTTCTTGTCAATGATTATGCCCGTAAACTGGCTAAAACAAAATCCGACACTTAAAGACAGAATGAGAAATTATGCTCCTCCAACTAAAGAAGACACAACTACTACAGAAATAACGGAAGACTTATATTCAAATTTGAATTATGGTTTGTTAGGTTATCCCGTTTTGCAGGCGGCGGATATACTCATTTACAAAGCGAATGCCGTTCCCGTTGGCGAAGACCAACTTCCTCATATAGAGATGACAAGAGAAATCGCCCGCAAATTTAACAACGCTTACGGGAATATATTTCCCGAACCCGAATCTATAGTTAATACCACTACAAGAGTTCCCGGGCTGGATGGAAGGAAAATGTCAAAGTCATTAAACAATACAATTACCATAGATGAATCTTTTGAATCTATTAAATCTAAAATATCTCAGGCATTTACCGACCCCCTGAAAATCCGTAAAACTGACCCGGGGCATACGGATGGCTGTATTGTTTTTGCTTATCATAAACTCATAAACTCAGAAGCTATTCCCTTGATAAAAAAAGAATGCGAAGAAGGAACGCGTGGATGCGTAAGCTGTAAAGCTGAATGTTCTGGAGCAATGAATAAATTCATTGAACCATTCAGAGAAAAAAGAGCGCAGATAAACATAAACGATATAGACAATATTCTTGAAGAAGGTTCAAAGAAAGCAAAAGAAGTTGCAAGCGCTACTATAAAGGAAATAAAAGAAGCGATGAAGTTGTGGTAACCTCAAAAATTAGGACGCAGATAAACGCAGATAACAAAAAGATTAACAAGAACTACAAACAAATAACAAATACAAAAAGGATTAAAAATTTTAGACAAGATTAACAGGATAAAAGATTAAATAAAGAACAAATTTATAGCCACGGATAACAAACACGGATTTGCACGGATTAAAGAAAACAGTTTAGAGTGAAAGAATAACAAAAACAAAAAACGGAAAAGATTTTAATAAATCCTGATAATCTGCGTCCTAAAAAAGTTTTTTTTAATAAAATATGTTAATAAAAGATTTTTCTTATGCGTTACCTGAGTCTCTTATTGCACAGTATCCTGCCAAACGAGGAGAATCACGATTATTAGTCCTGCATAAAGATACGGGCAAGATTGAGCATAAAACTTTCCCCGAAATAATAGAATATCTTAACAACGGAGACGTGCTTGTTCTGAACGAAACCAAAGTTATGCCGGCTCGTCTTATCGGTAAGCGAATAGATACGGGTGGTAAAGTAGAAATACTATTAACGAGCAAGACATCGGAATCCTGCTGGGCTTTCATAGGCAAACCAAACCGTTCAATGAAACCGGGAGTTAAAATTGAGTTCACTTCCGATTTCAGCGGAGAAATAATTTCCGCAAATAATAAGATACTCTTTAAGTTTTCTCCCACAGATAATTTCGAACTTAAGCTTAACAAATATGGCAGGATGCCTCTTCCGCCTTATATAAAGAGAGAGGCTTTTTCCGAAGACAAAACGACTTATCAAACGGTCTACGCAAAAACGGAAGGCGCCTGTGCCGCGCCCACTGCAGGGTTACATTTCACGGAATCCCTATTAAATAAAATAGAAACAAAAGGAATAAACATAGCAAAGATTTTATTGCATACCGGTTTAGGTAGTTTCAAACCCATACGGTGTGAAAACATAGAAGAACATAAAATGATGTCGGAATACTACCGGATTTCGGAGCAATCCGCGGATAAAATTAACTCCGTTAATACCGGTTCTGTAATCGCGGTAGGAACGACTAGCGTAAGGACTCTCGAAAGTATGGGAGAATTAAGAGACGGCAAAAAGCACTTGAAATCAGGAGAAGGCTGGACAGATAAATTTATATATCCCGGTTATAAATTTCAAATAGTAGATAAATTAGTTACAAATTTTCATCTCCCGGAATCTTCCTTGTTTTTGCTTGTCTGCGCTTTCGCAGGACAAAAAGTAATACAGGAAGCATACAAACAAGCTATAGATAAAAAATACAGATTCTATTCCTACGGCGACGCAATGCTTATATTATGAGCCTATTCCCGCTACCGGCAAAGGCATCGGTTGTTTCATTTCTTTATCCAGTTCTTTAAGCAACTGCACTGCAACGGAATCATAAGGATGATAAACTACCCATTTTTCTAACAGTATTTTTGCAAGTTCGGTTTTTTGCCCCATCCTGAACAAAGACAGTATTTTTCCTGCAAGCATTTGGTTTTTCATACACTGGTCAAGAATCTTATTCATTTCAAATATGTTATTTGTAGATTGATATACGCTAATCAGTCCTGCATATCCCGCTGCCGGGTCTTCCGGGCTTATCTCAATTGCTTTATTAAAAGCTTCAACCGCTTTGTCCGTGTTCTTTGAATTCAGGTAAGCTTCTCCTATAGTATACCATTCCATCGGGTCTTTTGCTACTTTAGCCAATTCGTCTATATTTTCCATTGCTTCTGTTTGCCTGCCTGCCAACTGGTATAATGCGGCAAGATGATAATTGAAAGGCAACACGTCTTCGGACTGGAATTTTTTACCGGTTTCCAGAGCTTCTATAGCCTTATCCAAATTCCCTTTTTCTCTATAGGCTAATCCAAGTGCGAAATAAGAAGCGGCATAGTTAGTAAGCAATCTTTTATCATTTTCACTTTTATAAACTTTAGAGTCAAACAATGACCGATATTTATAGACTTTATTTAACAATGAGTCGGAAACCTGTATGTTAAATCGTTGTGCACCTGGACCAACTACTCTATACGCCATTGCTTCCATTTGAACATACGGTGTAAGC
Organism: bacterium; assembly: GCA_028716385.1. GTDB lineage: Bacteria > Hydrothermota > UBA3073 > JACQXS01 > JAQTXJ01 > JAQTXJ01. The sequence continues at coordinate 41,529 of JAQUPX010000006.1, forward strand.
CCTTCCATATTATCCATAGAAACCGTTACCGCAAAGAATATAGGTATTTTAGGTTTATACCCTTTCATAACTATATTGGCAAAATCTTCTGCGGGCAGGAAATATTCTTCGGGCAATCTGACCCAGTATTCTCTTGGAATTCTTTTTACATAATAATCCGGGCGAATAAGTTCCATCTCCACCGGGAATTTATCCCTGTATTTTTTAGGCAATGCCATTCTTTTTATGGGCATAAAAATCTTAGGTTCAAACTTGAATCCGCTGTTAGTGGCAAGCATATCTCTTACTGCCAAATCTTTCACGAATAAAGTTTTATCTTTCACGGGTTCGCCATTTTTAATCACAGGAAAAGGAATAAGATTTTCGGCTTCATAATCCGTAAAAGAAATGGGTGCACCCCAGCTTCTCAATTGTTTTATATACCAATCCGTATTAAGCAAAGACAAGTTCGCTACCATTAATTTAGGCTTAATGCTTTTTACTGTCTGCGCAAACCATAATGGGAACGTATCATTATCTCCGTTTGTAAATATTACTGCGCCGTCATCGCAAGAATTAAGCATATTATAAGCATAATCGTCAGGAATCCAGTTTCCGCGCCTATTTATATGTGAATTGAAATTGCCCAAAATAGGAACTAACACAAGCAACCCAAAAACCGGAGACATAATTCTCTGAGCCCATTTATTTCTTAACAACGTTAACAATCCCCATACTCCGATACCGATGTACCATCCAAATACGGTAAAAGCGGAGTCATAGAAATAATGTCGTTCTCTCACTTCTACCGGTCTGTGCAGAGGATTAGTATCGGAAGGCGAGAACTTAAAATTCATATAAAAAGTAAGAACAAAAGTTAACGTAAGCAATAACGTAAACATCAACCAGAATGTGCGCTTTTCTCTTTTATAATGTGTCCATATGCCAAACAATCCAATCCCTATAAAAATGATATTGAAAAACAAGCTTGCCAATTTAGTGAAATTAGAAGCAATTTCTCCTTCCCATCTTGATTGTCTTGGATACGGAACCCACTGCCATGTCAGATAATCGGTAAAAAACTTAATTTGATATACGAATGCCTGCACCATATTATATTTGTTTTCCGGAGTTTCCGTTTCTCTTTTAAGTATAGTGCTTACTCCAAGCTTTGCAGGTCCATACTGAGTTCTTGAAAAAACATCCCATAGTTTTGGGATATCGGTAGGAGCGGCTTCATTAATGTAAGGATTATGATGTGCTCTTATCATAAGATAGGAGTAACTTCCTATTCCCAATAAAAACCCAACCACAACAAGTCCAATAAATTTTCCGTCAAACATTTCTTTACGGTAAGTTACTATCAGGAAAATTATTACGGCTATTCCCATTACTCCAACCAAAACGAGTGACATTCCCATAAAAAGGGCAAGAAATGGCAATGTAATTGCTATAAACCTTAAACTATCCAAATCTTTTTTATTCAGCAACATAAACAGAAATATTGCAGGTGCGGTAAGCATTGGCATTAGTTGTATTCCAACGGAAAGCGCAAACATATAGGTAATCAGGAATAAAAATCTTTTATGATAAGGCGTCTGAAGTTCATCCTGCCATCTTAATATCCAGAATATACATAACATAACCATAAAAGATGCCAATCTATAAACTTCTGTTTCTACTGCACCCCACCAGCAGGTATATGCTAAAGACCCAATCATAGCTCCGACACCTGCACTTAATGCTATGATAAAATGCTCCATTTTGTTCTGAGGAGCTTTCATTTTTACGAGTATTTTTGCGGCTATTACCCACAATAAACCTGCAGTAATCGCTCCGCTTATTACCGACCCCATATTTGCCCTGAATGCAATTTCTTTCCCAAACGGGATAAAGCATAACATTTTATTAAGCAGGGTATATAATGGTGAGCCCGGTGGATGTGGCACTCCTAAAGAATAACCACAAGCAATAAACTCCCCGCAATCCCAGAAAGACAAAGAAGGCTGAACGGTATAAAGATAAATCCCGAATACTGCTAAAGTGGAGATAATAAATCCCCACATATATTCTTTTTTGCTCATTTTAAACGCTCCTTGTTTATACGACTTGTTTATATAGTTCTTGTTTTACTTTTGTTTTAGGTATATTTGTAATTAATTCCCCTTTTACTGCAATACTTATGTGTCCCGTTTCTTCGGATACTATAATACATACTGCATCTGTTTCTTCCGATAAACCAAGCGCAGCCCTATGCCTTGTCCCGATTTCAGTTACCAATGGTTTTTCGGAAACAGGCAAAATACAGGCGGCAGCCACTAATGTGTTTCCTCTTACAATAACGGCCCCGTCGTGCAAAGGAGAAAGAGGAGTAAAAACGGTAAGTATAATTTCACTTGATAATCTTGATTCCATAAGTTGTCCCGTATCAATATAATCTTTAAGCGAAACTTCCCTTTCTATTACTATTATGGCGCCTTCTTTTTTTTCCGATAATGCAAATACCGTTTTTGTAAGTTCATCAATAGGCATTTTTATTTCCTGTGTAAATACTTTTCCAAATCTTGCACCAAGTCTTGCAAGGGCATTTCTAAGTTCCGGTTGAAACAAGAACACTAAAATTATTATCCATGCAGTCCACAATCCCTTAAATATGAATGAAAGCGTGTCAAATTTCAGAAATTCCGATATAATCGCAAGAACAAACAAGCTTACTACTCCAATCATCATCTGAAGCGCTTTCGTGCCTTTAATAAAAGAAAAGAAATAATAAATAAAAGCGGAAAGTATTATTATTTCAAATGCATTTACAACTCTAAATTTAATAAATCCCATTTTATTAGTTGGAGTTTGTTTCGTCAGAAACGTTATAGCAAGCCCTTTCCAGCTTTGCTGGATTAGGGATTTCTATCCCGCTAGCGGGACTCCAATTTATCCGTTTTCGCTGCTTTTTTATTTGTCTTCAATGTTTGTTTGCTTACAGGCTTAACCTGTTTAGGCTTTTTCCCCAACCCCAATACTTCATCTATTTCATCCCCCGTAAGCACTTCTTTTTCCAATAATTTCTTTGCAAGGCTATGCAAACCACTCATATGTTCTTTGATTATGTTTTTAGCTCTGGTTTCCCCTATCCTGACAAACTTACTAATTTCTTTATCTATGCTTTTTGCCGTTTCTTCGGAGAAGTCTCTGTGTTGTGAAATTTCCCTTCCGAGGAATATTTCTTCATTCTTTTTACCAAATGCTATAGGGCCAAGCACATCGCTCATCCCCCATCTACAAACCATCTTATGGGCAAGTTCGGTAGCCTGTTCAATGTCATTCCTTGCTCCCGTTGTTTCGGTGTTAATAGCACTAACTTCGGCTGCCCTGCCGCCACATAAAACTGCGAGTTGGGTAAAACAGTATTCCCTGGAATAATTTTTCCTTTCATCAACGGGTAGCTGTTGTGTAAGTCCGAGTGCCATGCCCCTTGGTATAATAGTAACTTTGTGTATGGGGTCTGCCCCGGGCATAAATTTCGCCACAATTACGTGTCCTGCTTCATGATAAGCCGTATTTTTACGTTCATTTTCCGACAAGACAAGGCTCTTTCTTTCTACTCCCATAAGAACTTTATCTTTCGCTTCTTCAAAGTCTTCCATTTCTACTTTATCTTTACCTTTTTTAGCTGCAAGAAGTGCCGATTCGTTAACCGTATTGGCAATATCTGCGCCTGAAAACCCCGGGGTGCCGCGAGCCAATATTTTCAAGTCAACATCATCCGACATAGGAATTTTCTTTACATGGACTTTAAAAATCATTTCCCTGCCAAGTATATCCGGTCTATCCACTACGATTTGCCTGTCAAACCTTCCCGGTCTTAGAAGAGCGGGGTCAAGTATGTCCGGGCGATTGGTTGCCGCCATTACAATAATACCTTTGTTTGCTTCAAAACCATCCATTTCTACTAACAAGGCGTTTAAGGTTTGTTCTCTTTCGTCGTGCCCGCCGCCGATTCCTGCTCCACGGTATCTTCCGACAGCATCAAGTTCATCTATAAATATAATACAGGGTGCGCTTTTCTTTCCTTTATTAAACAAATCCCTGACTCTTGAAGCTCCGATACCTACAAATAATTCAACGAAGTCCGAGCCTGACATAGAGAAAAAAGGTACGCCGGCTTCTCCTGCGGTAGCTCGGGCAAGTAAGGTTTTACCTGTCCCGGGAGCTCCGAGAAGTAGAGCGCCTTTTGGAATTTTGGCTCCAAGACGTTCAAATTTTTTAGGGAATTTCAAAAATTCAACTATTTCACGTAATTCGTTTTTAGCTTCCTCCACGCCTGCCACATCTTCAAAAGTTATTTTGTCTCCTTTATTATCTACTCTTTTTGCTTTACTTTGCCCGAAACTCATTGCATCTTTAGGCACTTTTCCCATATTTCTTATCATAAAAAACCAAAAAGCACCAAATATTACAAGCAAGAAAATGGAAGGGCCGAACCTGGAAAATACATTAGAAAATGCGCGAGCATTTACTTTAACTCCCTGCATTATAAGTTCGGATATTGTAGTCTCATCCGCAAAGGGCATAAGAGTCTTAAAATATCGGGATTCTATGTCGTTCTGTTTGATTGGGGTTTTGAATTCTCCTTGAATCTCCCTATCTGCAATAACTACTATGTTAGCTATATTATTTGAATCTACTTGTGAACGAAATTGCGAGTAAGGAATTTCAAGCATCTTTGTCGCTCCGAACTGAGAAAACATAAGAATAAGCCCCACAATAAAAAATATCCAAATAAATATTCCCCCGACAAATGGTCTTGGAGGAAGTTTCTTGCCGGGTGTTCCACCCGGACGGTGATTCAAATTTTTATGACTCTTATTATTCATTTTCATTCATTGCCTTTACCTTTACTTCAAGGATTTTTCTTGTATTGTTTTCTATAAATGCCCTATACGCCCTTCTTTTACCTACAATCCATAAAATTCCAAGTTTATCTATCAATAAAGGAATCTCCATCCTTTCTTCTGCCGGAATCCTATCATCAATAAAAACTTTTTTTAAACTTTTACTGTATCCTGCTCCCAAAAATTTATCTCCTGTTTTTTTTGCTCTTATAAATAACGGTAAATTAAGTTTATCAAAATCAAAATACTCTTTATGCCTGTCATCAAAAATTAATGAGGCTTGGCTTTTTCCATCTTTTACTAGATAATTGCTAGGTAAAGTATGTTTTTTTACTTTAGTACAAATTTTGTATTTGCCAACTTTTATTTCTCCCGGGATAGGCAATATCATCTCTGACAACTCATTAATAGGAGCTTCTGCCCGTTGGAGATACGGGAAAGCCTTTTTATTTACAAAATTTATCGAGGTATAAGATTTTGTAATTTGAAGGCTGTGAGATGTGAAAACATTGCCGGATTTAGCTTTTGCTATGTAATTAATTATATTTTCCGTTTCTTCAAAATTAGGAACTACTGAATTTAGTTGCTCTGCTAATTTGCGGATTATTCTTCTTTGTATTGCCATATCTTCGTTTAAAAAAGCGGTCAAGTTTAAGGACATCGTGTCGTTTTTTTCGATTACAAGTTTATTGAGTGATTTCTCCGTAAGCTCTTCCAGAAGTTTCTCTTCCTGTTCCATAATTTCTCTGAGTTGCATTATTTTTTTTCCGAAAGAAGGAGCCAATTGTTTAACGATTTTATGTCTTACAAAGTTGCGTGTATATTTACAATTATAGTTTGAATAATCCGTTTCGTATTTTATTTTTTCTTTTTTCAGGAAACTGATTATTTCGCTGTGTTCTATTTCAATAATAGGCCTTATAATGTTATCTCTAATCGGAGGAATCAAAGACAAGCCTTTGCGTCCGGTTCCTCTTGCAAGTCTCATAAAAAAAGTCTCGACTTCATCCGTCATTGTATGTCCTGTAGCAATTTTAGTTGCGCCGATTTTTGAAACTATTTTATCCAGGAATGCGTACCTTGCTTCACGGCCTGCTTCTTCCAAAGTTAATTTATTTTTCCTGGCATATGCTTTTATATCTATTTTTCCCGTTGTAATTGGGATTTTATAGTTTCGCGCAAGCGATTTAACAAATTCCGTTTCCCTGTCTGCTTTTTTTCGGAGTCCATGGTTCAGGTGAGCTATATGAAGGTCAAGAGAATATTTTTTTTGTAAGTTTTTCAATGCCCACAAAAGGAATACGGAATCTGCGCCTCCGGATACTGCAATCAAAACTTTATCCCCGTGGTTGATAAGCCCGTATTTTTCAATAGTTGATATCACCTTCTCCTGTATAAGCATAATTGTTAAAAATAAATTAAAATAGCCGTTTTGTCAAATTATTTAATTGTATAATAAAGCTATGTTTTTAATAAGTATTAAGATACTGTAAGCAGGTTGTTTTTTGAGTTGATTTTGAATTATATTTTCAGAATTTAATACTAATCAGGGAACCGCTAAACGGCATATTTTCTTTTTCGCTCATCAATAAGTTCAGTAAATTTTGGGGTTGCAGTTGCAGGTTAAGCCCCAGAGAGTGTTCTCCCTGTCCACGGCTTATGAGGGTATTTGTGACAAGGTATCCTGCCCATCCCCCGGCAAGCCCTATTGAGAATTTAACTTTTCCGTTTTCTATCATTGAATCGGCTAACATAATAACACCTGCACCTAAAAGGCTCCCTGCCAGAGTTCCACCTGTCAGGGCAACACCATCTACAAGTGTAAGGTCGGGTGTTTTAAAAAGCTGCAAACCTTTCCATAATCCCAGCAGGTTAATTGCGCCTGCCGTGCCGGCATATAATTTTTGCTTTGTGGCAGTCATTCCCGAATCCAATCCTCCCCAGAGATACGAAGAAACGTTCATACTCGTTGCCGCGGATAATGTGGCAAATGTTGTAAATCCGAGCCAATCTCCGTAAGTATACACGTCTTTTCCCTTGTTGTACCACCGATATTCTCCATATCCCAGACCACAAAGTGTAAATGCTTCCAATGTTCTCTTTTCCCAACCGAGATGTTCCCAATCTTCATACCTGCCTGGGATTAAAAGATAAGGGACAAGTGCGCCATAAATGCTGCCCCAGTATCCCATTTCTGCCATCATTGCAGCTCTGCCCTCATTTAATTTATGCCTTCCCGCAAAAGAGTAACCTGCAAAATCTCCTAAGATTCCACCTGCAAGTGCGCTTAAACGATAGATTTTAGAATAATTTGTCGAATCTGAAGACCTTGTTATATCTGCCAAAAGAAGCCCTACTCCGTATCCCTGATGAGTCCAGGACCAGGAAAAACCGGCCTGGCCAAGAGTGACAGGTTTATTAATTGTCAGAGCAAGAGGAATAAAGAATCCGGCTGCCGAAGTAAACAATTGGACGGCTGCTGCAACAGTATTTGTTTGTTGAATTGTATCTTCTGGCATTGTATCCCTCGATGTTGTATCATTAACAACAAGTTGAGCCATCAAAGGAGCCCATTCGGTTGTTGATGATTGAAGCGAGGTAAGCGCAAAAAGTCCCCAACCGCTTCTGTCCAATTTGGGATGTGCCAAAAACAAATTATTTATTTTCAATTGTAAGGTTTTAAATTCTTCTTCGCTCGTAGCTTTTCGTGTCCTTAAAAGTTTCGAGCCTTCTTTGTAAAATGTTTCTATGCTATAGGAACCAGAGGATGTTTTATAAACTTCTATTTTTGCCAATCCTTTTATATCCTGAAAAATACCTATTTTTTTTGCGTCCGGTGCGGTCAAAGTCATTAAGGTCCCTTTAGTGTCGAATGATACTTGTTCTTCTTGGAATGGAGTCGTAGATACGAGAGTTCCCTTGGCATCAAAAGAGACTTGTTCTCCCCGGGATGGGGATTGTTTGCCGCTATCACCTAAAATTAAAGTTTGAGAGTCAGGAGAACTTGACAGCAAGGAATATTTTATATCTGCATCTTTTGAAGTTGGTTTTACTGCCTGAAAATTTGCGGTTATTAACAAATTAACTATTAATAGTATCTGCATTTCCCCTCCCAGTTAAGAATTTATACTTTATCTTCCAAAATAAACCTATCGTTTTTATAAAAAATTTCTTTATGTTAATCAACCTGAATAACCAATTTATGAGTTTATATTCAGTTTTGTTTCACTGTCAATTAAATTTTGGAAAACTTGACAATCAAAAAAAAAGTATAAAGATAATACACTATGATAAATACAAAAGGATGAGGGAGAAATGAAATCATATTTATTTTTTGTGTTTTTTATAATTTATATATTCTTTATTACAGGTAATATTGAAGCAAAAACAATTCACATTCCGGCTGACTATCCTACAATTCAAACAGGAATTGATTCTTCCGACCCGGGAGATGTGGTTCTTGTCTCAAAAGGGACTTACCCCGGCGGTATAAATATGAAGGGAGGCATCCATCTCAAAAGTGAAGAAGGCCCGGAAAGCACAATCATTAGCGGAGAACTATCAATTACATCAGTTGTCAGATGTATTGATTTAACTGATACGGCTCTAATTGATGGTTTTACCATATGTGATTGCAATAAAGATGCTTTTTGTGGTGGTGGAATATATTCCAATAATTCAAATATAATTATAAGAAATAACATTATTCGGGGTAACACTTTAGAACCATATATGGGTATCTCTGTAGCGGGTGGAGGTATATATGTTAACGGAGGGTCGGCTTTAATTGAGAATAATATAATAAGGGGGAATAAAGTTAAGGAGGAGGTTTTTAAAAATAAGAAAAAGTCTGATATTATGTTAGTAAAAGATGGAGGAAATAACCTTCAGGTGGGATGGTTTGATGCACATGGTGGTGGCGGAATATATGCAGAATCTACAATGGTAATTATCAAAAATAATCTGATACTTGAAAACAGCGCAGAATTGGGCAGTTATGCTGGAGGCGGAATTAGGTGTAGAGAGTGTATAAAAGCCGTTATTTTCAATAATCTTATAGATAGCAATTGGGCAGGCAATGACAAGGATGTATTCGGTTATGGAATGGGAATCTACTGCGATGCCCCGGTAGAGATAATCAACAATACAATAGTTAATAATTATTTCGAGTACTTTACTATAGGCAATGGACAAGGTGGCGGTATTTATTGTGAAAGAAATTCTTCGGGACAGGACTCTATAATTATAAAAAATAACATAATTGCCTTTGACAGCGCATCAATATTTGACAGTACATTTATAATAGGGGGAGGAGGTATATATTGTGAGGACAGTCTGGATAAAGTTTTTATTGGATATAACGGTTTTTATCTCAACATACCCGATAACTTTTATAATGCTCCGCAGGGAGTTGGCAATTTCTCCTGGGGCACTAACAGGAACGGCAATCCCTGTGATAGCTTCTATAACATAAACATTGACCCGGGATTTACAAGCGGGCCGTTAGGAAATTATTACCAGCAAAATGTTTTAGGTTGCGGGGATTATATTGTTGATGGTGAGTTTCGCTTTAAGGGCGGAAATACCACTGACGGCAATGCTGATACCGGGTGGGTTGATTTAGGATACCATTATGGAGTTTCTATAATAGGAGTTGAAGAAAAGGAAGTAAGTCCGCCTGAGGCGGATCAGAATTTAGAACTAAAAGTTGCGCCAAATCCATTTACTACAATGACCGGCATTAAATGGTCAAAAGGAGGTGAAGGACAAAAAAATAATATACGGATTTACGATTTAGGTGGTAGATTGGTAAAAACAACGAATAATAATATCATAGGTACAGATTTGAAACCCGGCATTTATTTTGTTAAAATAAATAATTACAAACCGATAAAAATAGTAAAAATGTCTTACCTACGATAACCACACATTAATGGGGACAAAGCAAGATTGCCAAACAATGGTTTGGGCAAGTAACCAAACCTGCCCAACAACCCCAACTGCGTTGAGTAAACGTATAAGCAGACAAATTCTGTGTTTCAAGTTTTGCGTAACCCCTAAACGATTCTGAAAAATAACTTGCAAAATAAACAATTCAGTATAGATAACTAAATAATTCTTTATAAATAAATTAATGAATAGGATACTAAAAAAACAGGTGTTAGCTCCGGGAATAAAGCTGTTTAATGTAGAAAACAAAGATATTGCGGAAAAAGTTTTGCCGGGACAATTTGTGGTTATACGAGCTTATGAGCAAGGAGAACGAATTCCGCTTACCGTTGCAGACGTCGATAAAAACAAAAAATTTATTACTTTAATATTCCAGGAAGTTGGGCAATCTACTTTTTATTTCGGTTCCCTTAAAGAAGGGGATGAAATTTCAGACGTGGCAGGACCGCTTGGGAAACCTTCCGAAATTGAGTGCTTCGGCACCTGTGTTTGTATAGGTGGGGGGATTGGCATTGCTCCCGTTTACCCAGTTATCAAGGCGCTTAAAAACAAAGGCAATAAAGTAATTTCCATTATCGGCGCGCGAACGGAAGAGTTATTAATCCTTGAAAAAGAAGTTAAACAATTTTCGGACGAACTTTACATAACAACAGATGACGCTTCTTATGGCAAAGAAGGAAGGGTATCTAACGAACTTTCAAGGCTTATAAAAGAGGGAATGAAAATTGACCGCGTCATAGCAATCGGTCCCGGGATAATGATGAAAACGATTGCCGAAATAACAGAGCCTTGTAAAATTAAAACAATAGTAAGTTTAAACCCCATAATGGTTGACGGGACGGGAATGTGTGGAGCTTGCAGAGTAGAAGTTGGCGGAGAGACAAAATTCGCCTGCGTAGACGGACCGGAATTTGACGCGCATCTTGTAAATTTTGACCTCCTTATGAAACGACAAAGAATGTACACTATAGAGGAAAAAGAGTCTTTAGGTTCCCTGGAAAAAAATAAAAAACTTTTTAAATCCAAATAAATATGGCAAAACCCATCCTAAAAAAAGTCCCGATAAGCGAACAATGTCCCGAAGAAAGGATAAAAAATTTCAACGAAGTCCCTTACGGATATGTTCCCGGCGAAGCAATGAAGGAAGCAAAAAGATGTTTGCAATGCAAGAACGCCCCCTGCATAACCGGTTGTCCCGTAGAAATAGATATTCCGGGGTTTATAAAAGCAATAGGTGACGGGAATTTCAATGACTCAATAAAGATTTTAAAAGAAAAAACCGTTCTCCCTGCTGTATGCGGAAGAGTATGTCCACAGGAAGAACAATGTGAAAAAGTTTGCACTCTGGCTAAAATCGGAGAACCGGTTGCCATAGGAAGACTTGAACGTTTTTCTTCTGAATGGGAAGCACAACAGAAAACAACAGACATCCCCAAAACACCAAAATCTACCGGAAAAAGAGTTGCGGTTGTCGGATCGGGGCCTGCCGGATTAACTATTGCCGGAGACCTTGCTATGTTGGGGCATAATGTAGTTATTTTTGAAGCATTACACCAGCCCGGCGGGGTATTGATTTACGGGATACCGGAATTCAGGTTGCCAAAAGCTATTGTTGAAAGAGAAATAGAATATATTAAAAAACTGGGAGTGCAAATAATTACTTCTTTTGTTGTAGGAAAAACCAAAACAATAGAAGAACTTCTTAAAGAATTTGATGCGATTTTCGTAGCTGCCGGAGCCGGACTCCCTTGGTTTATGAATATACCTGGCGAAAATTATAACGGGATATATTCTGCAAATGAATACCTCACAAGGGCAAATCTTATGAAAGCATATTTATTCCCGGAATGGGATACTCCGATTATTAAAGGAAAACGAGTTGCCATAATCGGTGGCGGAAATGTTGCAATGGATTCTGCGAGAACGGCTCTTCGCCTCGGAGCTGAGCACTCAATGATAATTTATAGGCGTTCAGAAAATGAAATGCCCGCAAGACTGGAAGAAATAATCCACGCGAAAGAAGAAGGAATAGAATTTCATTTCCTTACTCTGCCTGTTCAATATTATGCAGATTATTTAGGCTGGGTAAATAATATGGAATGCATAAAAATGGAACTTGGAGAACCGGATAGTTCCGGAAGAAGACAACCGATTTCAATAAAAGATTCTAATTTTAAAATTCCCGTAGATGTAGTAATTGTAGCAATAGGCAATTCGCCTAATCCGTTAATTACAACTACCACGCCCGGTATTGAAATAAGCAAAAAAGGGACTATCAAAATAAATGAAAAAACGGGCGAGACTTCAAAACCTCGTGTATATGCGGGAGGAGACGTTGCAACGGGCGCAGCAACCGTTATACTGGCAATGGGAACGGCGAGGATAGCGGCAAAGTCAATACATAATTTACTACAAAACAAATAGGCCTTTATTATTTTTTTATTTACAAAAAGCAAAAACCAAAAGAGAAAAGTTGACAATATAAAAATAACATATTATGAACTCTGCTTTAGTATAAATATAAGGGAAAAGAGCTTATTTATTGGAGAAAAGGGGGAAATATGAATGCTTTTGAGATGGCACAAAGGCAGTTTGATGAAGTTGCAGACCAGCTTAAGCTTAGCAAATCTGCTCGTGCAATAATGAGAGAACCGTTAAGAGAATTCCATTTTAATATACCCATAAAAATGGACGATGGTTCTATTAGAGTGTTCAGGGGTTTCAGAGTTCAGCACAATGATGCAAGGGGCCCAAATAAGGGTGGACTTCGTTTTGCGGCAAATGAAACGATTGACACCGTAAAAGCTCTTGCTACCTGGATGACGTGGAAATGCGCAGTATCCGACATCCCATTGGGTGGAGGAAAAGGTGGAATCGTCGTTGAACCTGCAAGTCTTTCGGATGGAGAAAAAGAAAGATTATGTCGTGGTTGGATAAATCAGATGTGGAAAAATATTGGGCCTTTAATGGACGTTCCCGCTCCTGATATAGGCACAACACCTCAAATGATGGGCTGGATGATGGATGAATTTTCAAGATTAACCGGAAAATCTTATCCCGGCGTAGTTACCGGGAAACCATTAGGCGGCGGCGGTTCGCTCGGAAGAACGGCAGCGACCGGGTTCGGCGTAATTGTTACCGTCCGTGAAGCCCTTAAAGAATTAAAACTTCAGGCAAAAAATTGCAAAGCATCAATTATGGGATTTGGAAACGTATCCCAATATGCGGCAATAAATTTCATAAAGCTTGGCGGGAAAGTTGTTTGCGTATCATACTGGAACAGACACGATAAAAAATCTTATACCGTAAGTAAAGATAGCGGAATTGACCCTATTTTCTTACAATCAATTACCGACCAGTATGGAGCCATAGATAACAAAAAAGCAATGGCTAAAGGATATAAAATAGAATCTGCAGATGCATGGTTATCAAAAGATGTGGAAGTCCTTATCCCGGCAGCATTAGAAGGAATAATCACGGGGGACACGGTAAAGAGAATAAGTTCCAAAGTCAGGATTATAGCCGAAGGTGCAAATGGACCAACAACTCCGGAAGCAGATGCGGTAATAAGAAAAAACCCAAAGATATTGCTTATCCCTGATTTCCTATGTAACGCAGGTGGAGTAGTTTGTTCGTATTTCGAAGGAGTCCAAAACAATATGAACTTCTACTGGAGCGAAAACGAAGTAAATGAAAAATTAGATGAGAAGATGACAGTTGCATTCCATAAGGTTTTGAAAATGTCAAAAGAGAAAAAGACTTATATGAGAAATGCAGCTTATATGGTAGCAATAGATAGCGTTGAAAAAGCTATGAAGTTAAGAGGCTGGATTTAATAGCGTATATTTAAAAAGATTTTGGTAGGTTATTAAGGTAGCCTACCAAAATCTTTTTCCCCTATAAAATTCTGTTAAAATCATTGCCCCGATTTTATTGCGAATGTTCTTTTATAATAATCCACACCCCAGTTCCTCTTTAATTTTTTTTACATCCCCCTTCTTCATTTTCGTTTCTGCCTTACAAACCGGGCATCTATGCAGAGAAAATTGTCCCGGGTCTCGTATACAATCTTTCACCCAATCTATATGATTCCCAATTTTTTGACTTTCACAGTTTTTACAATGGATTATAACCATTCTGTTACCCTCGTGTGTTCCTTTTTGGATGTCCATGAGGGTTATGTAATTTATTCCCATAATTAATACATAACAAAAAGGTAAAAAACATTACTAACTTTAACTAAATGTTTCCATGCCACTGGAACCTTTAATTCCATAGGTTTCGAGTAGTTTAGCGGTTACGGCATTTCTTTTGTCCGCCATCTGTCAGAACTCGCATTTTATATGTCCGGGTTGCGACGCTTTGTCTTTCTGAGATGTGTGTCTAAAAATGCTTTCTCTTTTCAAATCAATTTCTCCTAGTTTAAAAAGTCTTCCAGTTGAGCATATATTTACTTCTATGTCACATACTCAATTTTCTCCGGTTTCTCTCTCAATTTTTCTGATACTAATATGAAATGGCTTCCCTTACACATTTTTTTGGCAAAGGAAGTCCCATCGCATCCAGCATCAAACATATAAAACCAACACTTCTTGAGGGCAAAATCTACAACTTTTTTAGAAAGCTTAGATAAAGCAAGGTAGCCCCACCTTGGAGCTAACGATTATCTATTCTACCAAGATCATAATAATGTATAACCTAAAATGTATATTCTTTTGTTACCGATTGTTCTCCTCTATTTCCCCTTAAAATTCTCCGATGCAAACACTCCACTCATTCCCTAGTTTTCCTTCAGTTGCTCGTTTATAATAATACACACCGCTTCTTTGGGACAATCTAAAGTCTTAGTTAATATATCAGTAATTTCTTCTGTAATCCTTTGCTTCTGTTCCACGCTTACCTTTCTCTGCTGTAAATTCATTGTTATTATTGGCATAATTGCCTCCTAAATAAATATTCAAAACGATCTGAATCTATTGTCTTTAAAGCAACAAATTTGAGATTTGTTGAACTACATAATATAAGAGTTATAAAAATATAACTTTTGCTCTCAATTTTATTCTCTTACCTCTCCCCCTAAAGTAGAATATTAAGGATAAAAAATTATGAATCGTTCCTTTATCTACTCAGCAGGGATATTCAGCAGGAGATATTTCTGATACAAGCGTTCCACCAACACCCCAGTTTTCTTTTGGATGTTCGTTTATTATAATATGCACTGTTTCTTTTGGACAGCCTAAAATCTTATTTACCGTATCAGTAATTTCCTTTACAACCTTTTGTTTCTGCGTCACACTTGTTTTTCCCTTCCATAAATCCATTGTTATTATTGGCATAATTATATCACCTCCTTCTATGAATTCTAAGGTATATCTTCTATACCAATTAGTTTTATCCCAGTTATGTCTGCCACTTCTCTATTGAGAGATCTCAAATCATTTTTTGTTAACTTATAAATATCATTGTATCCGGCAAGCATTGTAAGAATTTTCAATTCATCAGCCATTACCGTTAGGAAATTTGCAATTCTTCGGGCACCTTCATCTACATCCAATCTCTCGGTTAGTTCTGGATCTTGAGTTGCTATTCCATATACACATTTTCCTGTATTGCATTGCTTACAAACCCTACAACCCAAAGATATAAGAGCAGCTGAAGCTATTCCCACAATATCAAATCCCATAGCAATAGCTTTTGCCGCATCTGCGCCTGTTTTTATACCACCGAGTAATATAAGTTTAATTTTCCCTTTCTTGCCTGAATCTTTAAGTGCCTTTACAGCAGGTGCAATACACCCTAACGTTGGAATACCTGCATGCTCTGTAGTAATTTCCGGAGAAGCTCCTGTGCCTCCCTCCATTCCATCTACAGCTATAGCATCTGGATTTGCTTTAGCCGCCGTTTTTACATCTTTGTATATATTTCCAGGCCCTAATTTAATTATTATTGGAATTTGCCAATTGGTCACTTCTCGCAACAATTTAACATGTTTATCTAAATCTTCTGTTTGATTCATATCAAGATGTCTGCAAGGTGATAAAGCATCAGTTCCAAATGGTATACCTCTTATTTTTGATATATCAGGAGTAACTTTTTCGGCAAGAAGATGCCCCCCCATACCAGGTTTTGCGCCCTGTCCAATTTTTATCTCAATAGCACTTGCAGTTTTAAGATATTCAGTATTACATCCAAATCGCCCAGTTGACCATTGAACAATTAAGTTTTTAGCCAATTCCCTCTCTTTAGGGAAAGACCCTCCTTCCCCTGTATTAGCAGCAGAACCTACCTGAGCAGTTCCTTTCGCTAAAGCCATTTTAGCATTTTTGCTTATTGCACCATAAGACATAGCGCCAACTATAATTGGAATGTCTAAAATTAATGGGTTCTTTGCCCTACCTTCTCCAATTACAACTCTTGTACTACATTTTTCTCTGTATTTATCTACAGGAGTCTTAGAAAGTTGAGCGGGTACTATAATTATGTCATCTAATACAGGTAGTGGTCTTCCCGAACCATAGCTTCTCAACCCATATTTTTTAGTTTCCGCTTTCAAATGAATTGTTTCCACAACATCTGAGGTCCACGGACCTCTTGAAAATGACTCCGATGCTATTGGATCCACTATAATAGCTCTTACTGGACAATTCTCCTCACATATTCCACAACCTGAACATTTTTCTGGGTAACATGAAAATGGAGCCGGAAATGTTTCTCTAATTCTTTCTCCTAATGTTTCTGTAGGACAATTTTTCACACATAATAAACACCCAATACATTTATTTCTATCTATTTCTACACGGTAGGTTCTTCTATAAGTTCTAATCATTAGTATTCCTCCCTATATTTGTCTTTTTATAATTCTTAATTGTGTAGCGCCTCCACAAGACATACAAGGATCGTAAGCACGAATCACTTGTTCTATTTTTACTTTATCTTCATCAGAACAATCTCCTTTTTTACTATCAAGCACCTCTCTGGCTGATTCAAAAGTAGATCTTTCAATACTCCCCTGATGAAAAGTAGTAGGTGCAATTACTCTTGCTTTTTTCACTATACCTTCATTATCAGTTTCGTATTGATGAAGTAATGCACCTCGTGGTGCCTCTACTATTGCTACTCCAATTCCATCTTTGGGATATGCAACATTTTTAATGTCTTTATCTAAACCAGACGCAATAATATCTCTCATTCCTTTTATGCATTCAAACATTTCTGCTACCCTTGAGATATCATAACTCATTGCGGACTGTGTAAAAGTACCAAAAGTTTCCTTAAATTTGTGGAAAACATTGTTGTCCCACTTTGCATTCTGAATTCTTGCAACAGGTCCTACTCTAAATTGGCCATTATTGGGCCCCATACTTGTTATATAAGGATGCCTTATATAAGAATATTCTTTTTCTTCTTCGGTTATTCTCTCTAAAACTTCTGAAGATGACAAATATTCTTTGGTTTCATCTTTCATTAAAAGTTCCATAGAGTCATCATTGTAAAGTTCAAGTTTTTTACTTTGTTTAATTGCTAAGAAATTAGTTTCAATTTTTCCATAAGAAAGTAAAAAGTCTTTTTTCTCATTTATTATACGATAAGTATATTCTTCTATTGTTTTCATTGATTTAGTAGTAGCATCCAATAATGTCAAAATTTTATCTATTTCTTCTTGATTTAATGTTTTTAATACCCCGCCCGGGACAGATATGATTGTATGAACTTTTCTTCCTGCAATTATTTCACCTATTTGCTGTCCGATCATTCGTAATTCTATACCTGCTTCAAGAAAATCCGGATATTTTTTCTGTAAATCTGTTATTGTGTTTACACCATCAATAAGTAAGCCAGGACCTGCAAGAAAAACAGTATGAAGTGCGTGACTGGAAAGAGTGTTTGCAAGCAACAACAATTCCCGTATCTTTTTTGCAGAGTCAGGAATATTAGTCTCCCAAGCATATTCTAATGCTTTACAGGCACAAATATTATGTGCAGCATAACAAATACCACAGATTCGCGCAGCTAATCCTGGAACTTCCGAAGCATGTTTTCCTTTAAAAATAGTATCGAATCCTCTCGAAGGTTCGGTAGCTATATACTCAGCCTTTTCTACTTTACCATATTTATCAACATAAATTGCAATAGAAGCATGCCCTTCTATTCTGGCAACATTTTCTATTGTAATTATTTTAGACATTTTAATATTTCTCCTTTTTCTTTATCACTAAATTTTCTGAAATTTCTATAGAGAAAAATAGGTCCCCTGCAGCCCTCACATGACATATTTGCTTTTATACATCCAGCGTTACATCCTCCGATTGTTTGTCTTCCAAGACATAAATAACCTTGTTCCAAAAAACATTTTTTAGGGTCTGGGGCTTCCTCTAATAAAGTTTTCCATTTTCCTCCAGGTGGAATTGAAGGTGCTTTATAATTTCTCTCTCTAACACATTCATCGCAAACTGTATGAGCAATTTCAGGGACAGGTCTTCCTTCAATTAATGCGAGAATAGTGTCTCTGATAATATCTGCTGGAGGAGGACAACCAGGAACAAAAAAGTCAATATCAATAAAAGCTTTTGGTGAACATATTAAAGGATGAAGTTTGTGACCATGTTCTTTTAAATTATTTCCTTTATTCCCTTTGAATGGACTTTTAAGATTCCCTAAACAAGCAATCCCACCAAAACAGGCACAAGACCCTAATGCAAGCACTTTTTTAACATGGGGAGCCATTTGTCTTAATAAGGATTCATCTTTATTGGTTAATATTGCTCCTTCTATTATTAAAAGGTCTGTCTCGGCTTCTATAGTGTCTGTAACTTTATCCATTAATAGGTAAGAATGAACAACATTAATTCCTCCTGCAAATATTGCTTTACCTACATCAAGAAGAGATACATGACACCCGGAACAACCACCTAATTGTATTGTAGAAACATTTACTGCCATAGCTTTTATTTATAAAATGGTCTCAATTCTTTTGGAACTATTTTTTTTATATTATCTAACTGAAATTTTATTTTATTTTCAGTAAATAAAACTTCTAAGAAACTTTTATCGTCGCTGTTCAACTTTTGGATAATTGTGTTATTGCCGAGACTTGCTATTTTCCCCCCAACAAATATTCTTCCTTTAATCATCCAATCTCCTACCTTTTCTCCAATATTACCTAAAACTATAATATTCCCCCCGGTTAAATATAATCCCACAAAATCACCAGCAACTCCCTTTGTGAGAATCACTCCACCCTTACTGATTTGACCAATGTTATTTCCTGCATTCCCATTGATAATAATCTGTCCCCCATACATATACATTCCTGCACCCTCACCACAATTTCCATTGATGATTATTTTCCCACTTCGCATAGTATCCCCTACAAACCTTTTTGCATTTCCACTTAAAATTATGGATGCTCCATTATTTAAAGCACCTAAGAAATCACCTGCATGACCATTGATGGCGATTTCTACATTTTCTTCCCACCCCACAGCAACAGAATCCTGGCTATTAATACCTACTACTACTGCCCTTTTTTTTTCAACTTTAATCTCATCATATAAATATTTATTTAATCCTCTTGAATTTTCCATAATTACCCCTTAATACTTTTTTGTATCTTTTCCAAATTTTTTCACGATACATCCTTTTTTTTATTTCTCATATATTCTTGATGTTTAGAACATTTATGATACGATTCAGACAAACAATACTCCCCTTTTTCTGATTCGCTGGGAATGAATATCCTTTTTGAAAATGCTACACAATATTCAATAGTCATCTCTCTAAAGAATGGGCATTGCATTTTCCCGTACTTTAACATATTTAAATGATATAGCAGGTATTATAGCAAGTATTGTGTCATTTTGATATGCCGAGACTATTAAACGTTTCTAACTACTTATTGTTCAAGAAGTTACGATTTTTATTATATTATCTTTTCTCGACATTTATTTTCGTAATTTATCTGAAGTGTTGAATTTTTGAACAATTTTTTATTGGAAAATATACACCTTGTAGGGTAAAAAGGTTATTTAGACGAAAAATTATAGGAAGACAAGTTATTGTAGTTTTTTTAAACAGTGCTGTGCAAAAATTCTACACCAGAGTAAATGGAAGATTTGGGAGGTTTTTAATAGGGCATTTCTCTTTTGGTTTTTATTTTATACTTTCTGAGTTTGTTGTGCAATGTCCCCCGGTCTATTTTTAGCGCCAAAGCAGTTTTGCTTATATTACAATTAAGTTTTTTAAGGATAGTTAATATATGCGCTTTTTCCATTGCTTCAAGCGAATCATCAAGCGGTAAGTCAACGGGAGTTTGCTTGTAAGTATCCTCCTGTATAACCTCGGACAAATGTTTTGGCATAATGATATCGCCTTTGCTCAGGATAACAGTTCGCTCAATAACATTTTCTAATTCTCTTATATTTCCCGGCCAATCGTATTTTACCATAAGACTTAACGCTTTTCTTGAAATTGATTTTATTTTCTTTTTCTCTTTAGTACAATATATCTTTAAAAAATGCTCAATCAAAAATGGGATATCCTCTTTTCTCTCTTTTAATAAAGGTAAGTCAATGGAAACCGCATTTAGCCGATAATATAAATCTTCTCTGAATGTTTTTTCAACTATAGCCTTTTTCAGGTCTTGGTTGGATGCAGAAATAACCCTAACATCTACTGGAATTATTTGTGTCCCCCCTATTCTCCGAAATTCCCTTTCTTGTAACACTCTCAATAAATCTACTTGTGCAGAGAGGCTCATTATTCCCACTTCATCAAGAAATACTGTTCCTCCATTAGCCATTTCAAACCTACCTATCTTTTGCTTATTAGCCCCGGTAAACGTTCCTTCCTCATATCCAAATAACTCGCTTTCTAACAAAGTTTCTGGTATAGCAGCGCAATTTATGGCAATAAACGGTTTGTCGCTACGCAAACTCCGAGAATGGATAGTTCGGGCAATAACCTCTTTCCCCGTACCACTGGCCCCCTGAATTAGTACTGTCGCACTACTTGGAGATATTACCTCAATCAAATCCCGAATGCGTTTCATTTTCGAACTTCTCCAAACAATGTGTTGAAAACCATAATGCTGTTTTAGTTGTTGCTTTAGATATATATTCTCTGCAATTAGTTCGCGTCTCTCGATTACCTTTCTCAGAGTAAAGTCTATTTCTTTCAGGGAAAACGGCTTAATCAAGTAGTCATATGCACCTTCTTTTATAGCCTCTACAGCACTTTTAACCGTAGCGAATGCTGTTATTATTATTACTACTACTTCCGAGTATATTTTCTTAAAAGCATGCATTACTTCTATACCATCCATTTCAGGTAGTTTAAGATCTACAAATGCTAAATCAATTTTCTCCTTTTTCATTTTTTTGATACCTTCTTTCCCATTGCTTGCTATGAAAACTCTATATCCGCCTTCTTGTAGCCAGTCGGAAAGACTTTTCCTAAGAAGTGGTTCGTCATCTACAATCAATACTGTAAGCTTATTCATTATGTTATGCCTTATAATGGAAGCGTGATAGTAAAGGAAGTGCCTTTTCCTACCTCGCTACGAACATCAATGCTACCATTATGTCTTTTTATAATTTCGCAAGACACTGGTAAACCCAACCCTGTCCCTTTTCCTGCCTCTTTACTGGTATAAAACAAATCAAACAAGTGAGGAAGTTTTTCTTCCGAAATGCCACATCCAGTATCTGTAATCTCCACTACAAACGACGACTTTGTCTTGACAAATTTTGAACATATCATTAATTTCCCTCCGCTTTGCATCGCATCTAAGGAGTTGAGAATAATATTCACAAAAACCTGCCTAAGCTGGATATTATCAACTGTAATGTTTGGTAAATTGGGGTCTAATTTCTTTTCTATATTTACCTTTAGGATGAATGCTTGAGGCTCAATAAGAAATATTATGTCCTTTAAAACTTTATTTATGTTGGTAGGTGTTTTCTCAAACCCAACTTCTCGCGAGAAGTTTAAAAAATTCCTTGTAATATTCCCACATCTAATAACCTCTCCTTCCACACTTTTTAAATATTCCGTTACTATTTTAAGATCTTCCAAATTCGGAGAACGATTTTCAATTTTCTTTAGCACTATCTCTATCGCAGCCGAGATACCACTAAGAGGATTGTTAATCTCATGCGCTATTCCTGCTGCCAATTTACCAACCGCAGCCAATCTTTCAGAATAAATCATTTCTTTTTCCAATTTTACTAATTCAGTGGCATCTCTAAAAACCTCTATAATTCCTGCTCCTTTGCCATTACAATCTCTTAGAAGAGATATATAGGAATTAATAGTAATTTTTTGCTTCTTTGCCGTTAAGATGTCCTTCTTGTGATGATATGTTGGTTGACCAGTTCTTATTACTGTTTTAAGAGGACAATCTTTTTTACAAATAGAACCTTTAAATACATCTTTACATTTATGTTCCCTTACTGCATTAAGACAAAAACCTGTGATTCTCTCGGCTGATTTATTTAGATATATCACCCTTCCTTTTTTATCAACAACACAAACACCCTCATATATATTTTCTAATACATTGGCCTCAAAGTTTTTCATATTTTGACTTTTTTCATATTTATTATTTTACCCCAATTCTTGTGCATGTCAAGTCCTTTTGAAAACATTTTGAAAACGTAATACTCTGGTATTTATTTTATGAAGTTCCGGGCAAAATCACCCTTAGTGGCTATTTTCATTTTACTCCATTCAATTTTATATAGTTAATAGATTTTTGACGTTAAAGAATCTCAAGCTTACTTTTTAAAATAAATTATTGATTTCTATTCTGAAAAATAGCACGGAATATTAGAAATAGTTGTCTAAGTATTTTGTTCAATCCTTTGGTCGTATTCTTTATTCTCTAACAAATAGTTCGCAGATAGTATCTGCGGAAATCCATTTTTTATTCGATAAAATTATTCGATTCCCCTTCTATTCAAATAATACTCCTTTATTTTTTTCTTCAGGTTATCCGGAATTTCTCTCTTGAAAGGGAATTTTTTTGCATTACCTATAAATTTTATAAAGTCTTGAGAGGCATTTTTAATTATCTGCAGAGATTCTTCATTTACAAACTCTATGTCATCTTCGGATGTATGAATATAAAATGTTCCTCCACCATATCTGGATAACCCTACGCCCGGAATTCCATTTTTTGCAAACGGCAAACTATCGCTGGAATGTATGCTTTGACGAATTTCAAAAACAGAATTTTTTGTTATAGCGCTTTTCTTAAAAAATTTCTCAATATCCTTATTTCCTGTTATGACAATAACATTTTTTCCAAGAATATCCCCGCTCATATCAATATTTACTACCATTTTTATTTCTTCCAATTTATCTTTATGTTTGGTTACGTAATCCATACTTCCTCGCAGTCCGAGTTCTTCACTGCCAAACCATATAAATCTCAGTGTACGCTGAACGGGATTCTTAAGAAAATATTCACTGAGAGCCAATATCGTAGCGCTACCTGTTCCATTATCCATTACGCCTTTTGAAGTAGCAACACTATCATAATGCGCGCAAACAATAATTACTTCATCGGGAAAGCAAGAACCTTTTATTTCAAAGATTATATTATTTGAAGTCGTTTCATATTCTTCTTGTGAGGATTCCATAATCACTTCCGTTGATTGTTTTTGGAGAAGTTCCAGTCCCGATATAAAATCAATATTTATGCCGGGGAGTTTTCCCGATTGTTTAATAAAATTTTCTTCTATAGAAAAACAAGAGAGCTTTTTTTCAGGTGGGTCAATACATATAAACCCTTTTGCTTTATTCTCAACAAGAGATTTGTAATTTTTGTAATCAAATCTTCCTTTGATAAGAACAATTTTATTTTTTATATTATCTAAACTTTTTTCTGCTCCTAATTCTACGTATTTAAGATTCCCTTTTATTTTTGCTGAACCTGTTAATCCTACGGGGTAAGATTTATATGTTTTATTATACGGTTTTGTTACGGTTAATCGTGCATTTCCCGGTTTGAAACTCAGGATTTTAAATTTTTCTATATAAGGATGTGCACTGAAGGAATTTAATTTTTTTATTATTATGGAAGATGCTTTTTTTTCTTCAGGTGAACCACCGATTCTTTCAAAAGCAATGCTTTTCAAGAAAGGAAGCATCTCCATAAACGTTTGTAGGGACAGGGTTTAACCTGTCCCTACAAGAAAATTTTCAAACAATTTTATTCAAAATTACTGATAGCTCTGCCACTTTTTCTCAAGATCCGGCAATGCCATAGTTTCCATTATATAATCCGTGAATGCTTTGCTTGTAGCACCGGTATTTCTACCTGTAATAACCATTTTTTTCTCGTATTGTCCGCAGATATCCATTGCAAGTTCAAGTTTATGGGCTTCTTTTTTATATCCGATGTTGTCCAGCAATAATGCGCAAGCTCTTATCATACTGCAGGGGTCTGCGTATTGCGCTCTACCTTCTTCTACCATTCTTGGCGCGCTTCCGTGAATTGCTTCAAACATACCATATCGTTTGCCTATGTTTGCGCTTCCTGCCGTTCCCACTCCACCCTGGAATTCAGCTGCTTCATCGGTAAGAATATCGCCATAAAGATTTGGCAATACAAATACTTTAAATTCTTTGCGTCTTTTCGGGTCAATTAATTTAGCGGTAGTTATATCAATAAACCAATCGTCTGCGTTTACGCCGGGGTATTCTTTTGCTATTTCGTAAAAAGCTTTAAGGAATTTCCCGTCCGTAGTTTTGATTACGTTTGCTTTAGTTACGGCGGTTATGCGATTGATATTATGGCTTTTTGTATATTCAAAAGCCATTCTTATAATTCTTTCGCTTCCCTGTGTTGTAGCTACGGTAAAATCAATGGCAATATCATCATCTATATCAATTCCCTGGCTTCCAAGCGCATATGCACCTTCCGTGTTTTCGCGGAAGAACATCCAGTCTATGCCTTCTTTCGGGACTCTTACGGGTCTTACGTTAGCAAACAAATCAAGTTCTTTTCTTACCGCAACGTTAGCGCTTTCAATGTTGGGCCATGGATCGCCTTTTTTAGGAGTTGTGGTTGGGCCCTTTAACGTTACGTGACATTTTTTAATTTCTTCGAGGACATCATCAGGTATGGGTTTCATAACTTTTACCCGGTTTTCAATAGTAAGTCCTTCGATTGTTTTCATTTGTACTTTACCATTTTTGATTTCATCTTTTAATATGAATTCAAGCACTCTTTGGGATTCTGCAGTTATATAAGGCCCGATTCCGTCTCCGCCGAGAGTTCCGATTATGATGGGTTTGATTTTAGAATAATCAATCCATTCCGGTGTCTTTTTCATTTTTTCAACACGTTTCGACTGTGATTCAATGAGTTTGCTGAAATGCTCATTTGCTCTTTTTATGTGTTCCATATCCATTCCTCCTCCTAAAGTATATTTATTCGGTTAGTTAGACTTTGTTCCGCAAGGAACTTCATCTAACTTATCCAATTTTTTCGGAAATATTATTTTCTTTTTTGTTGTGGTATTTTTCTTTATTTCCCCAACACTCTCCGGTCATCATTTTGCCGAACGAGGACATTCCTTTACTAATGGCATAGATGGCAATAAACATTCCTCCCAATCCAAGCAAAAGGATTGTGCCACATATTATCAATGTAATAATTATTCCTTGTGACATTTATCTCCTTTAGGTTAATTGAAAATCCCCGTGTTTTTTGATGTGTTCTACCAACCCGCCATCGTTCAGGATATTTAACATTCCTTTTGGAAGTTCCGGAACTTTAACTTCGTAACCGGTTGTTATATCTTTCACTATTCCTTTCCCAAGATCAATTTCAAGTTCGTCCCCATCATTAAATTTATCCGTATCACATTCAATTACCGGGAGTCCCACATTTATTGAATTTCTGAAAAAGATTCTTGCGAATGATTTTGCAAGAACAACCGAAACGCCGGCAAGTTTAATAATAGTTGGCGCATGTTCACGTGAACTGCCAAGTCCGAAATTTTTACCGCCAACAACAAAATCTCCTTTCTGAACTTTCTGTGGAAATGTCGGATCTGCGTCTTCAAGAACATGCGTAGCAAGTTCCGGCAAATTTGAACGCAGATGAAAATATCTACCCGGACATATAAGGTCTGTAGATATATTGTCACCGAATTTCCACACTCTTCCTTTTAGAATCATTTTTTACCTCCTTTCAATGTGTTGTTTATAAACCTACGCGTCAAAGAAGTCAAGATTAAAATACAAATTTTTATATATCAAGTAAATTCAAACCCGTTTCTTCATCCTTTTTACGCTTGAGAGAAATACCAATAAAAGGAAACACTATGATTTCACAGGTCGCAGGAATAGTACCGCTAAATAAATGGCCTCCATAGGCATTAAAATTATTATCCGTAATAGTTACATGGCAATGAATTATTGTATCCTTTTCAAATTTTGAAATGTTCCCCGAAAAACTTGAAAATTCATATTCCCCTTTAAATAATTTTTTAATATAAGTTTTTTTGTGTGCATCGAAATATCCCAATTCAAGGTCTTTTCCGACACCGAGTCCATAAAAAAATGCGCCCCTGTTAAATTTATTTTTTATCGCAAACTGTTTTAATGAATTTATTATTTCATCATTTTTTTCCAAACGAATAACATGACAAACGTCGCCATAAAGCCCAAATCTCTTGCTTTTCATAATTATACCTCCATCAAAATTATAATTTATTTTTTAATAAATAATTTGTAATAAAAAATTAAATATCATATCGTTTTTTAGTTTATTACAAAATTTTATTACATCGCTATGTTATTTGTAAAATTATTTTTTTAAGATTATGAAGGTTTTTCATTATGTCTGTATTTCTTCGATTATCAAAGTTTTTCGACATTCCTTTTATTGTATTTTATCGTTAAAAACTTTTAACTCAAATATATTATTTGTCAAAAAAATAAATAAAAATAAAAAAAATACTTGACAAAGAAAAATATAAATGCAACTTATACTATATATTGTGATAAGAGATATGAAAAAAACAAAATGTTGTGTACGTTTGAAAATTATTTAACCATAAAAGGGGGTGAAAACAATGGCGGCAAAAAAGAAACCAGTCAAAAAGGTAGCTAAGAAGGTAGCTAAGAAGGTAGCTAAGAAGGCAAAAAAAGGTTGTAAGAAATAGTATTGAAGTTGGATGTAATTTTTCAGGGGCGGGCACCGTGAGGTGAACGCCCTTCTTCTTTTGTGGAATATATAAAAAATAATTCGGCTGCGCCGCCACAAGACAAAAATCTATTCCGGGTAGACTAAAATATTGTAAAGTTTACACAAGAATATAAATTAAATTTCTTCAAAAGGCAAGCATTCACAATAAAAAACGAAAAAGGATAATTATTGAAATAATTTATCTTTTGTTTTTCCCAAAACAATTTTTTAATTTCACTCAAGATAAATAATTATGAGTATTATTCCTTAGTATATTGGTAATTATGTATTGACAAAAGTTTGTTAAAAATATATTAATTAATATCGTAGAGTTTAAAAAATATTTGGAATAGGAAAGAATAACTAAACTAGGAGAAAAAATGAGATTGTTTAAAATACGTGTTTTTGCTGAAGTTATATTTTTATCTATCCCTGTAGCAGGATTTGGAAGCACCACATGGCCAATGTTCTGTCATGATTTACAACATACGGGACGCAGTCCGTATAATGGTCCCACAGGTCCAGTACTCAAATGGAGTTATACGGCAGGAAATTATGTAGAGTCTTCCCCGTCAATAGGTTCGGATGGCATTGTATACGTGGGTTCAAGTGATCACAAGTTATATGCAATAAATCCTGACGGTTCATTAAAATGGAGTTATACAACGGGAAGCACGGTGTTTTCTTCGCCTGCAATAGGGGAAGACAGTACTATATACGTGGGTTCAATGGATGGCAAATTATATGCAATAAACTATGATGGTTCATTAAAGTGGAGTCGTGGAACGGGGAGCGGCATTCAGTCTTCGCCTGCAATAGGTTCGGATAGCACAGTATATGTTGGGTCAACCAATTTCAGCGTATACGCAATAAACCCGAATGGAACAGTTAAGTGGAGTTATCCAACGGGAGCCAGCGTATATTCTTCGCCTGCAATAGGTTCGGATGGCACTATATATATAGGTTCAACTGACAATAAGCTATATGCACTAAATTCTGACGGTTCGCTAAAGTGGAGTTATGTAACAGGATATTTTGTATGGTCTTCTCCTGCAATAGGTTCCGATGGAACTATATATGTAGGTTCAATGGATAATAAATTATATGCGATAAATCCAAACGGTACGATTAAATGGAGTTACTTAACGGGAGATTGGGCAGCTTGTTCCCCTACGATAGCTTCGGATGGAACTGTATACGTGGGTTCGGACGACAACAAATTATATGCACTAAACTCAACCGGCACACTCAAGTGGAGCTACACAACAGGACATTTTGTCAGAGCTTCACCTGCAATAGGTTTGAACGGAACTGTATATGTAGGGTCAACTGACAACAAATTATATGCATTAGATCCGACTAATGGCACACTCAAGTGGAGCTACACAACAGGTGGCGGTGTATATTCATCACCTACGATAGGTTCGGATGGTACTCTGTATTTTGGGTCAACCGACAACAAATTATATGCACTAAATTCAGATGCCGGTATAGAAACAAACAATGATAAATGCTTAATTCTGAATACTAAATTAAAGGCAACTCCGAATCCATTTGTTAATAAAACAGTGGTTAGTGGTCAGTGGTCAGAAAATCCGCCTAAGGCGGAGAAAGAAATGAAAATAACGATTTATGACGTGAGCGGAAAATTAGTTGAGGCTCCTTCAATGACTCAGTGTTTAAAAAACTCAACAACCGAAATATTTATAGGTGAGAAATTAAAACCGGGGATTTATTTTGTTAAAGTAAACAATTCTAAACTGATAAAAATAATTAAAATGAGGGAAATACGGTAGACTTCCGTTTTTTATCAAACCGATGTTAAGCAAGTAGACGGACCAAACTATAAGACCGCTTCTTCTTTATTAGAGGTAATACAATACCACAAATAGCAATAAACAGGCATACCGAGATAAAAGACAAAACCTGTTGACAAGACACTATATAGTTGTTACCCTACGAGAAAATTTATGAAGACTTTTGACTGCATAATAATCGGCGGCGGAATATTGGGTTGCGCATTGGCTTATGAGCTCGGGAAACAAGGGAAAAAAGTATTATTAATTGAAAAAGATTATCCAGGGGCGGGCTCAACCGGAAGGTGTATTGGTGGTATAAGACAACAGTTTTCAACTCCCGGAAGCATAAAAATAATGATGAAAAGCGTAGAAATTTTCAAACAAATGAATGATGTAGATTGGCACCAGGGGGGATATTTATTTTTAGCCTGTTCAGAAAAAGAAAAATCTCAATACCTTAGCATAATAAAAACACAACAAGAATGTGGACTATCCGTTAAATACATTGAAAAAGAAGAAGCACTGAAAATCGTGCCGATATTGAACGAGTTTGATTTTATCGGGGGAGCATATTGCAATACGGATGGACAGGCAAACCCTTTTCAGGTATTAAAATTTTATCTTGATGGAATAGAAAAAACCGGAGGAGTAGTTTTATCAAATACAAAAGTAGTAAAAATTAACGTCAATAATAATATTGTGGATTCCGTTATTACAAATACCGGAGATAAATTTTCGGCGCCAACAATTATTAATACTGCGGGTCCGTGGGCAAAAGAAGTCGGGCAACTTGTAGGGTTAGAATTACCGATAGAAGCCGAAAGACACGAAGCATTAATTACGGAGCCGACTAAAAAATTATTCGAGCCAATGATAGTTTGTTATTCCCCGAGTTGTTATTTTCAACAATTTAATCATACGGGACAGATTATAGGATGTTATACTCCGGAAGCTCCCGAGAAGGGATTTGAAAGAAGTTCCTCTTCAGAATTTTTACCGGAATTTTCCAACCGGATATTAAAATTAATTCCTGCATTAAAAGATTTAAAAGTCGTTCGCAGTTGGGCAGGATGGTATGAAATAACGCCGGACGGAAGTCCCATCGTAGGGGAGACAGAAATAAAAGGGTTCTGGGTTGTAGCAGGAGGATGCGGACACGGATTTATGTTCGGGCCTGCGATTGGTAAATACACGGCAGAGCTTATTTGCGAGGGCAAATCAGCAATTCCATTAGAAGAGTTTTCAATTAACCGGAAGTTCAAAAGCAAAGAAGCGATGAAGTAGAAATTATGACAACTGTTTTCAAAAACTTTTCCGACAACAACCAAGCAGTAGAAAAAATAAAAAAAGATAATACTTCGGGCGCGAAGGAACTAGATGGGCTTACCCGTAAAGCGATATTAAGTTTTATTTCCACCCCACATTCTAATGAAACATTATTAAAGTTTCTTACAAAACTCCGGTCTGCAAAACCTGAAATGGCGCCAATTATGAATACTGTTGATAAAGTCGTAAAAATTGCCAAAACTTCAAAAGATATTAAACTTCGAAACGAAAAAATAAAAAAAATGATTAGTACGTCCGATATTGATTGGAACATACTCATTAAAAATATAACAAAAGCAATGAAAGGGAAAACAGTTGTATTAACTTACAGTTATAGTAGCACGATAATTGAAGTTTTGATTCGTTTGAGGCAGAAAGAACTTACAGTTTTTGTCCCGGAATCAAGACCTGTCAATGAAGGTAGGAATACGGCAATAAAATTAAAAAAAGCGGGTTTGAAAATAAAATTTATAACGGATACTGGAATTTCCAAATTCATAAAAGATGTTGATGTTGTATTGTTAGGAGCAGATAGTTTTTCAAGGGATTTTGTAATAAATAAAATCGGAACACTTGCGATAGCTTTACTTGCAAGAGAATATAAAATTCCGTGTTATGTAGTATGCGGGAAAAATAAATTTTCAAATATTTCGCTAAGCGAAACAGCTAAAAATCCAAAAGAAATATGGGACGTTAAAGGGATAGAAGTTAAGAATTTTTATTTTGAAGAAGTCCCGGTAAAATATTTTACGGGAATAATTACGGATTAGGGAGAAATATGAACAGAATATTCACCGCAGAGGCGCCAAGAACGCAGAGAACAGAAAGAATTAGCCACGGATTATCACAGATTGACACGGATAAAAAAAGTTTTAGAGTAATAACAAATAAAAGAGAATGACAAAAAAGAAAAAGCCGACAGGGTTAAAACAAAAAGAGGGGATAAAATGGAAGATTTGACAATCGTAAATGCAAAAGAAGTGATAACTTTAAGCGGACATAAAAAACCCGTAGTTGGTAAGAAAATAGAAAACTTAAACATTCTTAAAAACGTAAGCATATCGGTAAAAAACGGAAAAATATCAAATATCGGGAAGCCCTTGAAAGCAAAAAAAACAATAGATGCAAAAGGAAAAATTGTTATCCCCGGTTTTGTAGATTCACACACCCATTTAGTATTTGGCGGGAACAGAGCTAAGGAATTCGAACAAAGATTGAACGGGAAAACATATAAAGAAATAGCCGCAGCAGGTGGAGGAATATTTAATACGGTTGGAATGACCAGAAATGCAAGTGAAAAAGATTTATTTGAAACCGGCATGAAAAGATTGGATTATGCATTAAACTGGGGAACTACGACAATTGAAATCAAGTCGGGGTATGGACTGAATTATAAAGAAGAAATGAAAATACTGCGGGTGATTAAAAAACTATCCCGGCAACATCCTGTTGAAATTGTTTCAACTTTTTTAGGTGCACACGAGATACCGAGAGATAAAGACAGAAATAAATACATAGACGAGTTGATAAAGATGATGCCTGAAGTAAAAAAGTACGCGTATTTTTGCGATGTGTTTTGCGAAAAAGGGGTATTCACAAAAGAGGAATCAAAAAAGATTCTTATGGCTGCGAAAAAGACAGGTTTTGGTTTAAAAATTCACGCTGATGAATTGTCTTCCTCCGGAGGAAGTGAGCTTGCGGGAGAACTGGATGCAGTTTCGGCAGACCATATAGTTTATCCGAGCGATAAGGGGCTTGAATTAATGAAAAAAAAGGGTATAATTGCAACATTATTGCCGGGAGCCTGTTTATATCTTGAACACAGGGCACCTGCAAAAAAGTTTATAGATATGGAAATCCCGATTGCGTTGGGAAGCGACTTTAATCCCGGTAGTTCGCCTATACTTGCAATGCCTATAATTATATCGCTTTCGTGTATATTGTTAAAACTAACACCTGCCCAAGCATTGGTAGCAGGCACGATAAATTCCGCTTATGCGTTGGGGATTGGAGATAAAACGGGAAGTATTGAAGTCGGAAAAACAGCAGATATGTTAGTGCTTAACGTTGATTCGTGGCAGGAAATTCCGTATTGGTTGGGCTTCAATCCTGTTGAACGGGTTGTAAAGGAAGGGAAAGAGGTTTAAATATTTTAATTGGAAGGTTTCACGATTAAAAAAATAGAAACCATTTCTATTCATGAAAGAAATCCTGTTTTATTCTTCTCTTGACAACTCTTCCAATTTGCACTATATAAATATTAACAATTTGAAAGTAAAATAATTAGGAGAGGATAATGTTATTGCTTCTTATTATAT
This sequence comes from bacterium, assembly GCA_028716385.1. Lineage (GTDB taxonomy): Bacteria > Hydrothermota > UBA3073 > JACQXS01 > JAQTXJ01 > JAQTXJ01. The sequence goes on from JAQUPX010000006.1 coordinate 73,993, forward strand.
GTTCATTAAACATTGAATGGCAAACTGATTGGAGTGGCGGTGCAGGGACAGTCGGCACAGTATCTACATGGGGAAATAAATTTTGGCAATCAGAAAGTCTGACCTATAATGTACAGGGACAGGTATCTCCGGTAAGCACAGGAACATTGAGTCCACTAAACTGGACATATCATATAATTGCTTCCGATATGAACATAAGCGGGACAAATGGGCTATGGCCTGCAGATTTTGATAATAACGGATATGTTGATTTGGCAGGGTGGGAAGGGGAAGTCAACCAGCTTGTATTTTATAAAAATGATGGGAATAATAATTTCACAAAAATAAATACAATTGCAGGGCCAGGGTATTCTTCATGGGCATTCTTATACGGAGACGACTTTAATGGTGATGGGCTTACTGATTTAGTTGTATGCAGCAATTCCGGGATGGTCACAAACTTATACACTAACACCGGAAATTTTAATTTTTCTTCAATTCTTATATCTACTCAATGCACATTTTTTCCGATTGGAGGGGACATAGACAATGATAACGACAAAGATTTGGTTTTGACTAATGGTAGCTCTTCCCCCGTTCAAGTTTACAAAAATATAAGCGGAGTTCTTACCCTTAATCAAACAATAAGTATTGCCGGTTGGCGTAGTCGGCTTGCCGACTTAAATAACGACGGATATAATGACCTGGTATTGGGTGGACCATCCGGTTCTCCGGGAGTAAAAACATATTTGAATGATAGTTCCGGTTTTTTTGACTATGCTAATACATTGGGTAGTAATTGGGCATTAGACGCTTTATTGGTTAGAGATTTAGATAACGATGGTGACCAGGATATTATTTGCGGAGCTTTTAGTGGTCAAAATATAAATTTATGGTGGTTTAAAAACCAAGGGGATGGGATTAATTATACATTAGACACTATTTATGATGCCGGGATGTCTTCCTATTTGTATGGAGATGGTGGATTTTGTGAAGATTTGGATTTTGACGGCAACATAGATATCGCATCAGGAGCAACAAGCCTTGGGTGGTTCAAGCAAACAAGTACAGGAAATTTCACCAAATATGATATACCAAAGCCAACATCTTCTTCAAATTTTACACACTGGGTTTATCCCATACAATTAAAAGGGACCGGTTGTTTCAAAAAAAAGAATATAGACATGGTTGTTTGCTGGGATACTTTATTTGTATGGTATGAAAATAATATGGTAAATGAATTTTCTAGTGGATGGTTAGAGTCATCCATATTAAAAGTCAAATGCGACAGCGGCAACAAATGCGATTGGAAATACTTTGGATGGAAGGTTTGCTGCCCGTTTTACAAAGCTATAATGTTTCAAATCCGAAGCGGAAAGGATTCGGCAGACATCGTAGGAAAAGATTGGAGTGAAGCTGTCAAATTGGATACTACTCAATCTTTTGACTCTGTCGATATTTCCACTTATACAAAGAAAGGAGAAGAACTTTTTCAATACAAAATTAATTTTATGGGGGCAAGTGACGTAGGAATAGTTGACAGCGTGTGGGTAACATGGGAGTGTTCTCCTTTTGGGGTAGAGGAAAAAGTTTTGCCGAGCGAATTTGTTAAGATTTATCAAAACAAGATTTGTTATTACCTGCCGGATGCAAAAGAAATAACTCTTTCTTTGTATGACATAACAGGAAGGTTGGTAAAAATGCTTGACAAGGGAAAGAAATCCGGGGGGTATTGTTGGGTAGATATTCCATCAAATATATGTAGTGGAGTATATTTAGTAAAGTTTACTACAGAAAAAATGACAATAAACAGAAAATTGATTATTGTGAAATAAAAACACAGATAGTTTAGAGTTTAGGACAGACACCCAACTTTTTCAACTTTTGCCTTGACAAGATGTTGTTTTTTACACAAATATACATATTATAATTCCAAAGATTAAATGAAAGAAAATTTGTATTATTGAGATACAGAATTTTGTTGCAACAAAAAAAAAGGGGGGGGTATGAAAAAAAAATATGTCTTTTGTTTTATTTTCTTATTCGTTTTAGTTTCCACTTTGTTAAACGCTTCCAGATGGAGTCTCACGGACAGCCTTGTTTTCGGACGCAAAGGCCACAGTCTCGCGGTTCTTACTGACGGCAGAGTTATGGTTCTTGGCGGATACCCGCCCGCGCCGTTTACACAAGAAATCTTCTTCCCCTCAACTGGAAGATGGGAAGTATTCGACAGTATGCCATATAGCGGTCTCGCACACTCAGTCGGCGTATTGATGACAAACGGTAAAGTCCTCGCCGGTGACGGAGGAGATTGGTACTTTTATGAACCCGCAACCAATACATGGGATACTACTGCTATGACTTTCGGCTGGGAAACTAGCCACTGTTATACCGTTTTAAAAGACGGAAGACTCCTTGCAAATTATGATAACACTGCTTATTTGTTAGTCGATACTAACGGCACCTACGCAACTACCGCAAGCTCACCTTCCGAACACGACCAGGGCATCGAAGTCCTTCTCAGGTCAGGCAAAGTATTAGCTATGGGGGGATTCGGTTTCGCACCGGTCGGAGCTCAGGCACAGGTCTATAATCCGGTTTCGGCAAACTGGACCGCAGCACCAAACTCCCCCGTTGACAGGGGAACAGGACATATGGGCGTACTCCTCGCTCCGGAATATAATGACGAAGTTATCGTCTTTGGGGGAACAGGTACGTCATCCACTTTGTATAACGAAACATCTAATTCCTGGACGGCTAGCGGAAATATGGCCTACAGCAGAGATATCGGAGCGCCCGCGCTTCTGCCTAATGGAAAAGTTCTTATGATCGGAGGAGATAACAGCGGCGTCAATGAATTGTATGACCCCGTCGGAAAAACATGGTCTATCGTTGATACGATGATTTGGCGTAGCAGAACTCATTTCTCCATCGCCATTCTTCCTACGGGAAAAGTTTTGGCTGTCGGCTCTTTCAATAACGATACCGCCGCTAAACTACCCGAAATTTATGATCCGACTAATCCTGCCTGGACTACAAAAACTTCCCTCAAAACCGCTCGCGAAGCCGCTACTATAACTCTTCTTCCCATTGAACATACGAGCAACTGTTCCACAAACGTCCTCATTTCAGGCGGTGAAGGCGCAGGCGGAATACTTAATACTTGCGAATTATATAATTATAAAATGGATTCAACTGCATACACGGGCTCCCTTAATACTGCTCGAACCCACCACACGGCAAACCTTATCAGTTCTGACCAGGTTCTCGCTGCCGGCGGAAGAAATGCCGGAGGCGCTGTTAACTCCTGCGAAATATGGGACCTCGTCTCGGGAAACTGGACTACTACCGGAACTATGGCAACCTCAAGATTCGACCACTCCGCAACACAATTAAAAGACGGAAAAATTCTCGTTACCGGTGGTGAAAATACCGGTTACGTTGCTTCTTGCGAAGTCTTTAACTCGGGCGCATGGACTCCTACAGGCACGATGGCAACCGCAAGGGCAAGACATTCAGCGATTTTACTTCTTAATGGTAATGTACTTGTTATCGGTGGTGAAACTGCAGCCGGTACTTATACCGCAACTTGCGAAATCTGGGACGGAACTACCTGGACGTCCACCGGCTCGCTCGCTACCGCAAGAAGCTTGCAAACTGCTATTTTATTACAGTCAGGTAAAGTACTCGTAATGGGCGGAAGAAATTCAGGCGGTGCGCTTTCAAGCTGCGAAATTTATGACCCGCTATCGGGCACATGGTCACCGGAGACACCTTTAAACACCGCAAGATATGCACATAATGCTTCACTCCTGTATTCCGGATTGGTGCTTGTTTCGGGTGGATATACGGGCTCGTCTTATCTCAATTCCTGCGAACTGTTTGACCCGGCTGTCTGCAACCCGGTAACCGAATTGCATCAGTGGAAAACTATCCCATCGCCTATGGCGACAAACAGGGCTTATCACGGCTCGGTTCTTATTCCGATTGATAAACCTTATATACTTGCAATCGGCGGAAATAACGGGTCTTTCGTTGGTTCGATAGAAAGTTTTGATATAGGTCTCGGATACCTTGATACATGGCAGTCAACTATCGGAAACTTTCCCGCAGTAACTACGATAAATTCTACAATGGACATTAACGGTAATTTATTCAGGGGCATTTCCGAAGCCGACGGAGGTAACCACTGTCATGTCTCTTCAAATGACCACCCAATTATCTCGCTTGTCCGTGTAGGCGGTGGAAACTGGCAGGGCAACGGCGGAGGAGAAATACTGACTATGCCGAACAGCAGTTCCTGGAGCGAAACACGTACGATCGTGCATCCCGTAATTAGTGACTTCCAGGGATATTATAGATTATGGTCAATAGTAAACGGAATTCCTTGCAAATGGTATAAAGATTGTGGCGCAGCGATAGAAGAAAACAAGAATTACAAATCGTCAGGGATAAAGATATACCCGAATCCCGGGATTAAGGAAATAAAATTTGCCCTTAACAATAAAGTAGCTAATTTAAGTGTAGATATTTATGATTTAAGCGGAAGAACTATAAAGAGTTTGAATGGCAAAGAAATGAATACGCTAATATGGGACGGAAAAGATACGAACGGAAAGAAAGTAAGCGCAGGAATGTATTTTTACAATGTGCGTGGAGACGGGATTAATCAGAAAGGCAAATTCGTAATGTTGAAATAGATTAATATACAAACAAAAAGCCCTCCGGAGATTTTCAGAGGGCTTTTTTATTATACAAATGTTCTTAATTATTATGTAAAAAAAAGTGATTGACAAAAAATAGAATTCAATACATATAATATATAATTATAGGTTTAATATTATTGACTAACTTTGAGGGAATAAAGCAAATTTAGCAAAAAGGGGGAAGAATGTATAAACATATAAGTTTTGTTTTGATGTTTTTGTTATGCGGAGCAGTAAGTGGACATGAATGGAGCGAGACAGGAAGTATGGTAAACATACGAAAGGCTCATAATATTGTATTGCTCACAGACGGCAGAATAATAGTATTAGGAGGGTATACTCCGGCGGATGACAATTATGAAATTTTCAATCCTGCTACCGGAACATGGTCTGCGCCACAACTATTGCCTGAATCTAGCCCAGGTGGACACGATATGGGACTTTTACTTTATGATGGCAGGGTATTATACACTACTACTTCAGGATGGTGGCATTACAGACCAAGAACTAATGACTGGGATACAATAACGGATTATGGTTGGACGAATACCCACTGTTATACTTTACTTTATGATGGAGATGTACTTGGTTTTTATAATCCTCCTCAAACTATGCTTTATGATTATGCTACTGAAGCCAAAACTGCATTACCAGCTTGTGGAATAAACCACAAGAATGCTACACAAACACTGCTTCCATCGGGAGATGTACTGTTATGTGGACAGGGTTTAGCGGGTTCAGGGTTAAGATGCGACCGTTATAATCATTCAACGCAAACATGGACACAAGTAGCCAATATGAACGCGGCGCGATATAAAAATACGGGCGTCCTACTTCCGATTGTTACGCCTGATGCCGCACCAAAAGTATTAATGCTGGGCGGAGCGACGGAACAATCCGAACTTTACGATTGGCAAGCAAATACATGGACTTATACTTCGGGAACAGGTCTAAACTGGCCCAAAAGAGATGTGGCAACTTTAGCGTTATTGCCCGAAGGTAAAGTTTTGGCAATAGGAGGAGAAGGTTTTACTGTGGGCTATTATTGCGAACTCTATGACCCTGCCACTCAATCATGGAGCATTACGGATACTATGAAATATTATAGACAACATAATTCGTCAGCAATTTTACCATCGGGTAAAGTTATTACCATCGGTTCATTTGACGACCCTATAGGAGGCGTCATCCCGGAGGTATATGACCCGACAAACGGCTATTGGCAAACAATGAGCAATACCCTTGGTACCGCGCGATGCTATGCCGCAATATCAATGTTGCCAATATTACATACGACCAATTGTTCAACAAACGTTCTTATAATAGGTGGGGAAAATGGATCAGGAGCATTAAGTTCTTGTGAATTATATAATTATAGCAATCTCAATAGTGTTTCCCCCACAGGCTCTCTCAATGCCGCAAGGACTCATCATACGGCAAATTTGCTTGCTCCCGCACTACAGCAAGTTCTTGTTGCAGGCGGTAGAAATGGAGCAGCAATCAATACCTCTGAAATTTATAGTATGGCAACCGGAACATGGTCCTATACCACAGGGGCAATGAGTGCTGCAAGGTTTGACCACAGCGCAACATTATTGGGAGACGGAAGAGTATTGGTAACAGGCGGAGAAGGAGCGGGTTATCTAAGCAGTTGCGAATTATATACCACCGGAGCAGGAACATGGTCATCGGCAGGAACAATGACAACCGCAAGAGCAAGGCACAGCGCAGTATTATTACTTAATGGAAACATAATGGTAATCGGTGGAGAAACATCCGCAGGAAATCCAACAGCCACCTGTGAAATTTGGAATGGAACAGATTGGACAACAGTGCCGGCAGCATCAATGGCAACTGCAAGAAGTTTAAATACGGCAACATTATTACAATCAGGGAAAGTGCTTGTGGCAGGAGGGATGGGTGCAGGCGGAACGGCATTAAGCAGTTGTGAAATATATGATCCGACGACGAATACATGGACGGCAGAAACGCCTTTATCCGTAGCCCGTTACGCGCATAATACAAGCATATTATATTCAGGATTAATATTGGTATCCGGCGGAACTAATGGGACGAGCTATTTTTCATCCTGTGAAATATGGGATCCTGCAGTTTGCAGTCCTACAACAGGATTACATGCGTGGAAAACAGTGCCAAATCCACTTGCCAATACAAAAGCATATCAAGCATCCGTTCTTATACCGATAGAAAAACCGTATATACTTTCAATAGGCGGGAAAAATGCAGGCTATTTGGATGCCATAGAAAGATTTGACATAGGATTAGGATACTCGTCAAGCTGGCAGTCAGTAATAACAAATTATCCATCAGTAACGGCAATAAGCGACTCAATGAATATAACGGGCTCATTATTCAGAGGAATATCTCAGGCAGACGGTGGCAATCATTGCCATGTCGGATCAAACGACCATCCAATTATATCGTTAGTAAGAGTAGGCGGAGGAAACTGGCAGGGGAATGGCGGCGGAGAAATATTAACTATGCCAATGAGTTCGAGTTGGGATACGATGCACACGAAAGTACATCCGGTAATTGCTAGCACACAAGGCTATTACAGGTTATGGTCAATAGTAAACGGAATCCCTTGCAAATGGTATGCAGATTGTCCACAGGGGATAGAAGACGGGAAGACATACAAATCGTCAGGGATAAAGATATACCCGAATCCCGGGATTAAGGAAATAAAATTTGCCCTTAACAATAAAGTAGCTAATTTAAGTGTAGATATTTATGATTTAAGCGGAAGAACTATAAAGAGTTTGAATGGCAAAGAAATGAATACGCTAATATGGGACGGAAAAGATACGAACGGAAAGAAAGTAAGCGCAGGAATGTATTTTTACAATGTGCGTGGAGACGGGATTAATCAGAAAGGCAAATTCGTAATGTTGAAATAGATTAATATACAAACAAAAAGCCCTCCGGAGATTTTCAGAGGGCTTTTTTATTATACAATTTACTTGATAAGACTCCAAACTAAGGAGAATGAGAGTTCTTAGCTGTTCATTCTGTTTTACCATTTAAGGGCAAGTCGGTATTTTATCCGTTACCTGATTTTTTCAAAAAATTCAGTTGACATAGAGACTATATTAATATAAGCATAGAGATAATTATTGTTTTAATTTAGCAAGGAGAAATAGTTTATGTTGCCTTATGTTTTTTGTATTATTCTTATAGGGATTGGTTTATATACCGTATTAACTAAGAAGAATCTCTTAAAAATTGTCATAGGTTTCTGTTTGATAGAATACGGAGTTAACTTATTTATCGTAATGGTTGGGTATCGCTGGAATGGATTGCCACCTATAATGCTTACTCCTGACGATAAAACTTTATTTGTTGACCCTATCCCGCAAGCGCTTGTTCTTACTGCAATAGTAATCGGCCTTGCTACGACAGCAGTACTTCTTGCGATAGTAATCCGTGTATATAAGAGATACGGAACTTTAGACCTGACGGAACTAAAAAGATTAAAAGGTTAATTTTTTCGAAAATAAATGAGTAATTTAATTTGCTTATTCGTAGTAATTCCTCTTTTTACGGCATTTCTAATCGGTATATTATACAAACTTCACAACAGCGTTGCAGATACTCTTACAAATGTTTGTATATTCGCCCTTACCTGTCTTTCCGTATTATTCGTTTCACAGGTTGCCGGGAATAATGCGTTGGTGTATAAAATCGGTGGATGGATTCCGCCCTTCGGTATAGTTTTTGTCGTAGACAGTTTATCCGTTCTTATGTTAATACTTGTTAATACCGTAAGCCTTTTTGCGGCTATTTATTCTATTTCTTATATGAATCGCTACACCTCGAAACCCTATTATTACATACTATTCCTCTTGATGTTAGTCGGGATGAACGGAATAATTATAACAGGAGACTTATTTAATTTGTTTGTTTTTATTGAAATTGCATCTATTTCTTCCTATGCACTTGTAAGCTTTGGAATCCAACACGAAGAACTTGAAGCAAGTTTCAAATATATGGTTATCGGGGAAATAGCATCTACTTTCATACTTTTTGCCATAATTTTATTGTATGCATGGGGCGGCTCATTAAATATGGCTGACATTGCTTTCAGGATTAACGGTGACTCTTTAGGCACTGCAAATAGTATGGTAAAATTTGTTTCTGTTTTGTTTATATTCGGATTTGGAGTGAAAGCGGCAATTGTTCCATTTCACGCATGGTTGCCGGATGCGCACCCATCAGCACCCGCACCGATATCATCAATGTTGTCGGGAGTATTGATAAAAGTACTTGGTATATATGCTCTTACACGAGTATTGTATTCCGTTCTCGGGATAACTTTTGTCATACAAAACGTTCTCCTTACGCTTGGGGCTATTTCTATGGTTGCAGGAGCATTATTGGCATTACCGCAAATTGATTTCAAGCGGATGTTAGCATATTCTTCAATCTCTCAGGTAGGGTATATAATTCTTGGTATAGCTTCGGGCAATTTCATTGGTATTACCGGTGGACTTTTCCACCTTGTTAATCATGGAGTATTTAAGAGCTTATTATTTATGGATGCCGGAGCTGTTGAGTTTAGCACAAAAACACGTAAACTCAATGAACTTGGCGGAATTTCCGAAAAAATGCCTATCACTCATGGAAGTTTTCTTACCGGTGCATTATCCATTGTAGGAATGCCACCGTTTAACGGATTCTGGAGTAAATTACTTATAATCATAGGACTTGCACAATCAAATCATACAGGCTTGGCATTACTTGCCATTTGTATAGCCGTAGTAACTCTTGCTTACTACTTAAAAATAGAACGTTCGGTTTTCTGGGGCAAATTAAAAGAAGGATTAGAGTTTGTAAAAGAAGCTCCTTTTTCGATGTGTTTTTCAATGATTATGTTAGCAATTATTTGTTTTATCGGTGGATTATTATACTTCCATCCTATATTAAAAGATGCAGCACAGGTAGTTCACCAGGGAACTGCTTATGCCAATCACTTATTAAAATAATATGCGTAAAATATATTTTGCCATAATTTGTTTTATAGTTTGGGTACTTTTAACATGGAATTTTGGATGGCAGGAACTTACTATGGGTGTGGTCGTTTCGCTATTTGTCTCTTTATTTTTTGGGGATAAATTTTTAGGCATTAAAATCTTTTCTCCTGTCAGAATAGGATGGATGCTTTATTATATACCTATCTGGATATATTATTGTATAGTCGCAAACATTGATGTTGCCAAAAGGGTATTAAGACCGAAAATGTTAATTAAACCGGGGATTGTTAAAATACGGACAAACTTAAAAACCGATTTGGGAAAAGTTATGCTTGCAAACTCAATAACAATGACGCCCGGAACAATGACCGTAGATATTTTGGGAGATGAGCTTTATATTCACTGGATTTATGTAAGCACGGAACAAGAAGTAGAAGCAACTAAAATAATAGCATCTGCTTTTGAAAAAATATTAAAACATATATTTGAATAAAATGATAGACATACCTTTATATTTTTCTATTCCGCTTATTGTATTTGCATTTATGTGTTTATACAGAATAGCTCGAGGTCCAACACTCGCAGACAGGATAATGGGAATAGATTTTCTTACAATCATACTTGTTGGTTATTGCAGTCTAATTGCTTATTATACGAATCGTCCATTCTTACTTGATATTTCTCTTGTCCTTGCGCTCTTGAATTTCATCGGGACTCTTGTTCTGGCAAAATATCTTGAAAACAAAAAGTTAGATAAATAGGAAAATAAAAATGATAGAGCATAAGACTTCCGGCAAAGCTATTACTTCAATGATATGTGGGATATTAAGCGTTATATTGCCGTTTGTTGGTTTTGTTCTTGGAGTACTTGCTATTATATTTAGTGTCATAGCTCGCAATGAAATTAAACGCAGTGAGGGAAAAATTGTCGGAACCGGAATGGCAACGGCAGGTCTTGTATGCGGAATTGTAGGTTTAATAGCAGTAATCTTCTGGATATCAATAGTAGGACTTCTTTTTAAAATTATTCTTAGCAGTATAAAATATTGGATGGGTGGGTGGTATTATTAAAAAGGGGAGAATAATGAAAAAATATTTTATTATGTTGGTTGTTCTTGCGGGATTTACTGTAAATACATACGCAGGAATCAGTTTTGGCTTGAAAGGTGGATATGTATTGGGAAGCCTTAAAGCCACGGAAGTAACAACCAAAATGGGCAGTGCTGCCGCAATTACTACTACTCCTACAGGAGATGAAGCAGAAGCAAAAAGCTTGCAGGGATTTGGTGGAGAACTATTTTGCGATATTACCGTTCCAATACTTCCGATAGGCGCGGAAATAGGTGCCGGATTTTATAGTGAAAGCTATGACACCGGGAGCTCTTTTTCTTATAAGGTTAATTCAATGAAAGTTTCAGGGATTGGCAAGTATTATATCAAAGGGATTCCTATGATTTCCCCGTGGCTTGGAGTTGGGCCATTTATAGGGTTCGCTACACATAGTGCAGAGTCAAAAAGTGGAAGTTTAACTGTCACTTATACAGGCGATATGGCATCAAATTTTGGGCTAACGATAGGGACAGGCGTTAAAATCGGAATTTTGCCTACGAAGATGGCAATTAATGCCGGGATTCTTTTTGATTATTTCCTAACTTCGGAAGGTAATTTGAAGGGAGAATTTTTGGGAATTCCAATGGAAAGCACGACAAAATATTCTCAGTGGAATTTAAATCTTATGGCCGGGATAAGTTTTTAAAAGTGTAACTCAAGCTTCTAGCTTGAGGGGAGTGAAAATATAAATATGATAATTATCGGAATCGTAATAATTGTTATCGGTTTATTTTTTGATTTTTGCGGCTCGCTCGGTATAGTTAGACTACCAGATGTTTACAATCGTCTTCAAGCTGCAACAAAAGGGGTAACGCTTGGCACCTGCGGTATACTCATTGGAATATGTTTTATGTCCCATCAATCCGTATTTGTCATAAAATGTTTACTCTGTTGTATTCTTTTGATGCTGACTTCTCCCATATCTACACACGCTCTTGTTCGTGCCGCTCATATCGCGGGAATAAAGTTGTGGGATAAAAGCGTAGTCGATAAATACGAAGAAGATAAACCAAAACCCGAATAAGAAACCTCTCCGGGAACCACAAGATTAACACCCCAAAGCTTGTAAACAGAAAAACAACAGATTAGATGGATTCCGCATCAAGTGCGGAATGACGTTACTCTCTTATCCTTACGAGAGACTCTTACTATTAAACTTTTCTTTATGGTGCAGGAGAGTAGAAAGCCGTTCCCGTAAACAAGCATTTTACCGTTCCACCAAGTGGAGTTGTTCCGCCTCTATCATCATGTGCCTGAAATATTATTGTAACATTAGCGCCCGTAGGAGAACTGTAAACGAGCATTCCCTGGACATCGTAATAACCTGCCACGCCTACATTTAAAAGGCTAAGGGTATCCGCAGTGTCAAAATCTTCGTCCTGCACTCCTTCCTGAGTAGTGGTGCCCCATAAGGAAGAACCGAAAGTATACGTAAAGTGGACGGTAGAATTATTTACGGTTGTCCTTACGTTTACCGCTAATTCATATGACATATCGTAAACACATCTGGCTTGCAAAAGCAGCCCGCCAAGGTTAAAGACATCCGTAAAGGAGGTTGTCCCGGTTGGCCGGAAATCTATTCTAATCGGCAGGGCGAATTTTGCCGTGTCTGCATAAGTTGCAGTATCTGCTTTATTCGCGGTTGCTACTTTTCCGCTTACGTTTGAACCTAATATATAACTTGACGTATCTGATTTGCCGGCTTGAGTTACCTTGCCGTTGACATTCGCGCCTGCCACATAATTCGCAGTATCCGCTACTTTTGCCTGTGGATATTTTACTCCCCATAAATTATTATTCCATTCCCTGGAATTAATAGCCAAAGCGGAAGAATCTACATAATCTACATTTGCATTACGCGCATAATTAGCCGTATCCGCATTTATAGAATTATCCGAATTTTTTGATTTTATGGCATAACCTACGCTTACTATCTTTTTTCTCGGGGATAGAACTTCGAGCCCGACTTGTGTTTCAAGATAAAGGGATGAATTATTAAAAAGACTGTCAGGTATAGGCGTTACACTGCCAAGTAATACGTTGAATATTCCTCTGCTAACCTGCACGCTGTCTTGCTCTGTCCATAATAATGTCCCGTCTGTTGATGCAGTATAAATTTTAAATACCATATTAAGTTTTCCGCTTACTGCCACCGTATCTGCTGCCGACGTTCCAAGCCATCCCTGGTAATTAATCTCCGTTGGGATGCCGGATTTTGAAACAGGCAAACTAACTGATTTCGTGTTAACCTTCCGGACTGATTTTGCTTGAGAGTCTGTTTTATTTAGCCCCAACAAACCAACAGGCAATAACAATACTATTAATAAAACACTACAAAAATGACGTTTCATCTTTCCCCCTTTTTTATACAATTCCACATTAACTATTTCTATTGTTTTATTTACAATCATTTCTAGTCGTCATTCCTGCGAAAGCAGGAATCCATCTCTTTTATCCCAGTATTTCGCAATACAAATCTTTCCACAATGGATTTAACTTTTCAATCAGTTCAATTTTCCACTGCCTTTTCCATTTTTTTATTTGCTTCTCTCGAGATATAGCATTTTGGGCATCATTGCATTCCTCATAATATACAAGATTGTGGACATGATATTTCTTAGTAAAACTCTCTACACTATTATTCTTATGTTCATACGTTCTTCTAATTCGGTCGTTTGTTATTCCAGTATATATCGTGCCATTTCTTTTGCTTGCATAATAACATTTCATATCTCCTGGATTCCCGCTTTCGCGGGAATGACAAACGAACAACTTACTAAAACTTTATACATTTTCCCCAAAGTTTGGTCGGGGAGAGTGGATTTGAACCACCGACCTCATGGTCCCGAACCATGCGCGCTGAACCGGGCTGCGCTACTCCCCGTATTCCAATTTTCCAGCATAGCTGGATAATAATCTCTAAGGACTATCGTCCAAGAGTTTATAAAAATATCAAATATAAAAAACGAACAATAGTATTAACGCAAAAATCTATTTTTGCAAGTTTATTTTTCAACACTCTTAATCTTCAATTAACGGGACAAATACACACTCAAATAATTTTTTCTCCTGCATTTCGCCATTCACTTTTGTTACTACGGTCAATTCCTGTGTATATTCATCTCCAACCGGGATTACAATTTTTCCGCCTTCTTTTAGTTGTTCAAATAGAAACTCAGGAATATGATTTGTCCCTGCAGTTACCAATATCTTATCAAAAGGAGAATATTCTTTCCATCCTTTACTTCCGTCTCCCTTTTTTACAAATATATTATTATATCCCATTTCTTTCAACTTTATCATTGTATCATTTGCAAGCGATTCTACCCGTTCAACCGAATAAACTTCTTTTACAATCTCCGCCAATATTGCCGTTTGATAGCCGGAACCCGTTCCGATTTCAAGCACACGGTCAGCAGATTCAAGCGCAAGTTCTTCCGTCATAATTGCTGCCATATACGGCTGGGATATTGTTTGTCCGTTTCCTATAGGCAAGGGGTAATCTTTGTACGCATCTCCCCATAACAATTCCGGAACAAAATTATGTCGTTCTACTTTATTCATTGCCGAAAGCACTCTTTCATCCGTTACGCCTCGCGCAACAATTTGTTCTTCTACCATCTTTTTACGCATATCCTCAAAATATGCCTTTGAGTAAATTGATTGCATCATAATTAGTCAAATCCAAAACCAGTGGAGTTACCGAGATATAACTTTCTTTACAGGCTTCAATATCGGTTTCGTTTTCAATAAAATCTTTTCGTGTTCCCCCGATTAGGTAACAATTCCTGTGCTTGGATACAATATTTTCATAATTTCTTCTACCCAATTTTGTTATTCGGATTCCTTTTGGCATATAAGGGATATTAACATTTAGAACCATACACGGATTATTCCATCGCCCGTCTTCTAATGCCTTTACGGCTTTATGGATAAAATCCACTGCCGCATCAAAATCCGAAAAGTCCCGGGAATCTTCATTAAAAAAAGATAATGCAATGGAAGGTATTCCGGACATTGCTCCTTCAATTGCAGCACCTACCGTTCCGGAATATCCCACATCTTCGCCAAGATTAGCGCAGTTGTTTATTCCTGAAATTACAATATCCGGCTTTGACTCAAGCAATTCGTGAATCCCTAAAACAACACAATCCGTGGGCGTTCCGTACACAGCTATTATGTCGGGAGCAAGTTTTTTTATTTTTAGCGGTCCCCTTAGTGTTAATGAACGAGAAGTAGCATTTGCTTCTTTTGCAGGCGCAATAATAGTTACGTCATAAGTCGTTTTAATTGCTTCATATAAACCTCTTATGCCGTTAGCATTAACTCCATCGTCATTCGTAAGAAGTATTTTCATTTTAAAAGCAATAGTTTTCTAGTGATTTTATCTTCCCCGCTCTTTAACTGATAAAAATAAACGCCATTGGCAAGCGTTTTCCCTTTTTCGTTTCTGCCATCCCATGTTACAGTAGTCAGTATGGAGTGGCCAGAAATCAGAGGGAAGGATTTAACTAACTTTCCTGCAATATCATAAATTTTCAATTCTGCTTTATTGGTGTTAGCCGGTAACTGACAAGAAATAACCGTTGACCTTGCAAATGGGTTCGGATAGTTTGATAAGGAAAGCGCCCCTGATTTTTTAGTCGCTTCACTTACGCCAACAAGAATTGAATCTGCGGAATACATATAAAACATATTTCCTGCCAGATTGGATGCAAGGAATACAATTTTATTATCTTCCCCGATAGCCCATCTTACCGGAAAGCTATCGTTGAATGTTTGCACGGGAGTAGGAGTAGAAAAACTATCCGAAGTATGAACTAAGAATTTGCTGTACGCATAAGAATTACTGTAAAAAATACAGGTAGTTCCATTTGAAACAAAAGCGTTAAGCGATATGGTAGAAACAGTATCGGGCACGGAAGTAGTATCTACCGACCAGCCACTACTATCTTTATTTATAAGAAATATTTCATTCAAAGTATAATTTTCGTCCCTGCTCATAACTGCAGAACATTTTCCATCGCCGGACATAGGATATAACAGATAACTACTATTCGAACCATCTCTTGGAGAATCTGCCGTGAAAATAACGGAGTCTGCTCCCCAAGTAGTATCTGTGAGAGTTTTTGTTATAAGTTGCCCGGTATAGCGATTAAACCACATCGCATATATATTTGAGCCATCCGAAATTAAGGTTGCGCACGAAATGGTATATTTATCGATTGCGCCACGATTATATGTTGAAATTGCAGTTCCTTCGGTCCAACCACTACCCGCTTCTTTTTTAGAAAATACAATATTACATTTTGTTGCCCACCATGCATAATCAGGCGCTATACAGTATTGAGCATTGCCTTTTGACAAGATAGACGGCCTAAAAAAATAAGATACGGTACTGCCATTACCCTGGGATGTCTGAACGGCACTGTCATTCATAACATCAAAGTAAGTTGCCCAAGCACTTGTATCGTCTGTTACATAAGCTACATGTGAAGGGGGATAATCGGGCCACGAAGAATGATAAATAGGAAGCCCTCTATACTCATAAACAATATGTATATTTCCATTATCATCAATATCTCCAGTAGGATAATACGCACGATATCGCGACGAGTTAAGATGATCATAAAAAGATATTTCCTCCGGTGTTGACCAGCTGTTACCCCCATTATTAGATTCTACTTGATAAACAGCTTCTCTCGTACTACTTTCGTATCTTAAATAAAAGAAATGAATAACTCCCGCATCAAAATCATTTGATAACAAAGGTTTTAATCCGGCATAACTCCAGCTTGTAGAAGAATCTATTAATATTTTTTCCTTTAAGTAAAGTGGCCCTCCTGCAAACAAACTACTTGTTATTACACCCAAAAGCCCCAACAAAACTAAAACTTTTTTCATCTTTCCTCCTTTTTAAAAAGTTATTCTACTTCTACTATTTCATACTTCTGTGTCCCAAGACCTATTTTTTCTGCATAATCCAATTGAATTTCCGGTTTGATTTGATGCCATAATTTACCGAACTTTCCATTAGAAGCTTTTTCTACCATATCATAAGAAGCACGGTCTATGCTTACAGGGTCAAACGATGCAAGGATTCCGATATCCGGAGTTACAAAAGCCTCAGTTGCAGGCCAGCAATCACAGAACGGAGCAATGTTTATCAAAAAATTAATATACCCTACTACTTTCTTGCCGTAAACCGCTCCTTTTGCATATTCCGCCATTTTTTCCTGAAGTCTTGAAGTTTCTTCACCCCAGTTTATATCTATAGCGCGAGCAGGACAAACCGAAATACAGGAAGCGCACATAATACATTTTTGAGGTATAATTTTTGCCGTTCCGTCCAATTGTATTGCTTTTGTCGGGCACCATTTTAAACATAACCCACAGCCCGTGCATTTCTTGTTTACAACGGGTGGTTTTCCCGAGTGCTGTTCTAACTTGCCTTGTTTTGCGGCACATCCCATACCAAGATTTTTCAGGGCTCCTCCAAATCCCGTACCAAAATGTCCTTTGAAATGTGACAAAGCAATCATCTTATCCGCATAATAAATTCCACTTGCAATTTTTAAATCCTTGAAATGCGTACCGTCACTTTTAACAGTTACATAATTTTCCCCTTTCAATCCATCTGCAATAATAATCGGTGCACCACCAAATCCATCCCATAAAGCCTGTTCAATATGTGTCGGGGCAAGCATACGCCTACCGGCATAAAGTGAACCCGTATCCGTAAGAAAAGGAATCGCATTACTTTTTTTTATTGTTTCAACAAGTTTTTTTACAAAAACAGGGTTTATAAAATTCGTATTGCCGTATTCACCGAAATGTAATTTACAAGCAACAAGTTCGCCGGGAACAAGCAAATCATTGAACCCTGCAGTAACAAATAATTTAACAAGTTTCTCGAGAATGTTACACTTAACTGAAGCTTTGAAATCTATAAAATAAACTTTACCCATATCAAGCCAAATCAAAAATCAAATATTAAAAATTAAATATACATATAAAATATCAAATATTATTTTCTACCTTTAAGCGTTAGAATACTAGAAGCAAATATATTAGCAAACTCGTTTAATTCCTTTAAAAACCATTCAACATCTTCATGTTTGACTCGTTTACTGTCCCGAAGTAATGCAAACCAAAGTTTACTCTCGTTGGTTGATTTCAAAGATATAGTAAAAAAGTTAATAAAATCTTTTTTGCTGCTTGCCGACTGCCCTTCAATATAATTGCCAATAATACTTGTTCCACTCCGTAATAGTTGGTCGCCAATTCTTTGGGAGACTCTATCAGTAGGTAATTTATCTATAAATTCTATGAGCTTTAATGTGAAATTGTATAGCCTTTTTTTGTATTCTATTTTTAATTTTTGATTTGTCATTTTGATATTTGATTTTTAATTTTTAATATTAATAAGCGACTAAGCAAATTGCATATTTCATAAGACTTAGCTGTTATCCTATTAGAATTGTCGGCTAATACCAATAACAGGCGTTATAGAGCTAAAGAAACTCGGAAAAGGATAACCATTTTCTGCCGCCCAATCTTTCATACCCTTTTTATCTCCATTATTATCTCCGGATCCATCCCCATAATTATCGGGTTCGTCTCCATCATCACCATCGTCCCCACCACTTCCCGGCGCCGGGAATAAATTGGCAAAAAGACCTGCAACGGCTATAGGATTCGTTCTTAACCCAACGCTAACGGATGTTTTCTTAACACTAAATGTCGTTCCTATATCAAGAGTCGTAGATATTCCCCCTTTAGGGAAATAGGTAGAACTGCTATCTTTAGCAGTCCCTTCGAAAAAATACGTTTTTCCGTTTAAGCTAATCCTCAAGGGGAAACCTATTCTTGACTCAAAGCCAAGACTTCCACAGAATCCACTGACCGGAATTTTCATACGCTTTGTAGAATCACTACTATCAGGATCTGAAAATGTCAGAGGACAAAAAGTAGCCCCGATTGAGCTACTAAAAGTAATAGGACCAAGTTTACTATACGAACCCAAATTAACGGATGTTTGAGCGGGTATTCTGTAAGTTTCTTTTATACTATCCGATTGAGTAGTATCCGGCATTTTAGAAAGTCCAAGTCCCACTGTTCCTGAAACAGTATGGGTTGCAGTATCAATAACGATATCGCCCGGACTATAAGAAATAGAGCTTATTTTGGAAGAACCGTTTACATTCATTGAAGCGGAACTGCCATCTACCGTCAAGACTGTTCCCGGGACCATAGTAACGGATGCTCCTATATTAAAAAATAAGAACTTAAATTGCAATCCCGTAATATATGAAAATTCTTTTCCGCTTAACGATAATTCCCCGTCCGCACTGAATAAATCCTGGTTCATAACGCTATGCCCGTTAACATCTGTAGTCCAGTCACTGGTAGTAAATTGAGGGATACAAGTCAACGAACAAGGAGCATTTACGTTTGCAGTAGCATCATAACTAAGTTTTCCGCTGATAGGCCTATAAGCCACTCCAAAACCTAATTTCAAGGCACCAAATCCCGTTGCCATCCCCATAAATAAATTACGTTCATAATACCCAAAATTTGCGTCTGCATCAAGAGAGGGAGTGAGAGAAGTATTTAGAATCCATTTCACAGGGATTTCTGTTCCGTCATCAGGAATTTCAGATATATTGCTGTGTGTCAGAGTATCCATAATACTATCATTAAAATCATAAGTCATTTTGCTATTTCCCCGAACACTTAATCCCGTCCCGAATCCATCCATAAACCCAAGAGCAAACGCAATACGCCCTTTTTTCATACCGGCACCTATTAAATTTACTCCCATTGGCGAAGCAAACGACATATCAAGATTCATTTTGATATATTCTTTTTTAGTAGTATCGTCTCCTACCGGTATTACCGGTGCCCAGGCGAGTTTAGACGAAGTCCCGATAGCAAAAACTCCCGAAACTTCAGTTCCCTTAATATCCCAAAGCCCCGCAGGGTTACATAACGCACCTGTTAACCCGGTGGAAAGCATAGGGTTGCTGTATCCCAGACTTACAGAACTTAATGATGGAGTATTCATCCATAACTTGCTACTGAATCCGGACATATTAGTAGTATCTCCATTCGCCATCAATAAAAACATTAAATATAACATCTATCCCCCTATTTTTGTTCTTACCACAAATAAACCCTCAAGCTGGAAGCTTGAGCTACACTCTACAAGTTTTAATTTTTACTTGTTACGCTCATTTCCTTAAAATAGAAAGCCGGTATATGCATACTTCCGTAAACGTCTTCCGTAGAATTGCCCAGACCTATAATATTATTAAAAGTTTCGTATACGTTACCGGAAAGCATTGTATCCTTAACTCTTCCTACGATTTCGCCATTTTCAACTTTGTATCCCAATCCGACATTAAAAGAAAAATCACCGGCTAACATATTGCTCTGCCCGCCACCAATAGTATCGTATAAAATCAATCCTTCTTTCATATCTTTTATCATATCTTGTAAATCCCATGTTCCTGGAGCGATAACAATATTCGTCTGGGAAGGTGAAGGCAAACTATTATATCCCCGACTGGCATTACCCGTAGGAGCAACATTCAAAATTCCGGCTGTTTGCAAATCAAATAAAAAGGTTTTCAACACACCTTTTTCTATTATATGTTTAGCCGCAATAGGCATACCTTCATCATCAAAAGGCGCGCTGCTGGTGCAGAAATCCAGGGTGCCGTCATCGGTTATGGAAAGCTTCTCGTCGAGTATTCTTTCATTCAATTTGCTTGTGATAGGAGAAGTTTTTTTCTGGATTTGTTTTCCGTTTACGCCTATCATTATAGACGATATCATAGTAGGAATTGCCCTCGGCATAAATACAACGTTTAATTTTTTTGTCGGCATAGTTGCCACTTTGCGGGCAAGTTCCACTCTCCGAATTATATTATCGGCAAACTTTTTCGTTGAGACCTGCAATTTACAACTACTTTCCGTTTCCCACACATCAAGGAAACTATTATCTATAATAATAAGCCCTGATATTCCGTAAGAGAAGCCTGTTTGAGAATAGCTATCATCAAGTCCGGCAGAGTTTAAAATTCTTACGGTAGAAAAAACTTTTGACAAACCCGCATCGCATTGGATTTCACTGTTACGTTCTTTTATTAATGCTATACCTTCTTTTACTATATCCACACCCGAAGATATGTTAAATTTTATTACTTCTTCGCTAACGGTTTTGACTTTTTTCGGGCTTTTTTTATTTGGGAAAGCAAGTTTTGCCTGTTGTCCGAACTTTGAACTTGCTATGGCATTCTCAAGAGTTTTTTCGTAATCTACGGGATTTGTGCAGGAAGCGAATCCGATTTTACCATCTTTTATTATCCGCAATCCCAGTCCCTGGATATTTTTTTCATCCATCAAATGTAATTTATCAAATTTAAAATCTACCTGTTCGGTTTTCATTTCCGTGGAGAAGATTTCTGCGGCATCCGTAACTTTTTTGGCTTTCTCCAATAATCCTTCTATTGTGAGGATTTTTTTAGATTGAGGTGTTTTCATTATTTACCTCCTATAACAACATTTTTAATTCTTATATGCGGGCTCCCCATAGAAACCGGTAAAGGTCCCTGACCATCTTTGCCGCACCCACCAAGTGAACCAAACACTTTCATATCGTTTCCTATTGCATCTATATCCTGTAATGTTTTAAATATATTTCCTGAAAGCATAACATCTCTAACCATTGGGCCTATTTTACCATTTTTAATCAAATAAGCTTTTGCTGCGGAGAAAGTGAACATTTCAAGCTGGGTCATCCCGCCTAACGATTCTTTTGCATAAATTCCGTTATCTATTTCGCTTATCATTTCTTCAAAACTTTTGTCACGCGGCTCTATACAGGTGCAGGACATTCTTACAATCGGTTTGAATCTGTATGTAATTGCGCGGGCATTTCCCGTAACGGGTTCGTTTAATTTTCCTGCAGTTTCAACGGAATGGAGTCTTCCGGATAATATACCGTCTTTTATTAAATACGTTTTTTGAGAAGGCGTTCCTTCGTCATCATATTTATAAGAGCCTTGTTGCCCCGGGAAACTACCGTCATCTATTATGGATAATTCATCTCTTCCGAATCTCTTACCAAGTTTCATAACTTCCATTAACTGGGGATTTCCATAAGCATGGTCGGCTTCGGACAAATGTCCGAAAGCTTCGTGGCAGAATACGCCTGCAAGGTGCGGATCCGCAACTACGGTATAGACTCCGGCACTTACTTTTTCTGCTTTTAATAAATCGCATGCTTCTTTAGTTACTCGTTCTGCTTCTTTTTCAAGACCAAGAACGGTATCGTAACCCGTTGTTTTGCTAATGGAATGAGAAGCGCTTTGCACGTTTGTTCCATCTTTAGCAAGCGCTCCAAGCAATATTCCGCAATAAAGTTGTTCTTCTTTAATGTCGGAACCAAGAGTATTAACGAAAGTTCTGTTGGAATAAGTATCGCGATAAACGACGCTTGTAGACTGGATTAAGGGAGACGACATAATGATAGAATTATAATTTCTTGCTAAAAGTTCTTTTTCTTCTAAGGGAACATAGCGAGGGTCATTTTTCAAATTCAGAGATATCTTATCTTTAACTTTAGGAGTAAAGTTTAATTTACCATCTCCTGATGACGTTAATTTGGCATGATTACAGGCAGATTTAACGCAATCATCGAGATTGGCAAGTTGGTTAAACGAGACAAATCCCCATCCGCCTTTATGGTAAGCGCGGACATTGCCGCCATATTCTCTACGAGTACCAATAGACTCAAGTTCTTTCCCGCGATAAAAAACTTCGGTAACTTCACGTTCTTCCAGGTGTATTTCAGCATAATCAACATCTGCATTACTAAGCGCCTTTTTTAAGACTGCATTCATTTTACCCCCTATAAATTTATTATTATAATCTATTTTTATCCTTAGAAATGTCAAGATATTATTGAGTTCAGGTGCTTTTTAGCAGTTTATTTCTGCAGGGGGGAATGTTTGTTGGGTTGGATAGACAGGACAAAGAGTTTGGCGGCAAGGTAGGGTCTGTGGAAACAAGGGGAATTCCGGAGGTCATAGAATATTTTGAAGCATTAGAGAAAAATAAGAGAGCGGATAGGAAATTATGGTCTATGGTTTTGTCGAGAGGTATTGTAAATTCGCCGATTTTTCTTTTTGTTTTGAAATAAAAGGCGGTTAGTTCCAAGGGAAATTTTTCGGGATTTCGCACTGAAACCTGTTTAGTTTCAAATTGTTGTTTATCGTTTGCTATGAATAAGGAATCCGTAATGTTGGCGAGTTGTTTTGTGGAAACGGGTTTACAATATAAGATTAAGATATGGGCGGTATCATCGGGAGCGCCACTTCTCCATACTTGAGTATCCCACTTTATTTTTAATTCGTTATTCGCAAAAGAGATTAAGTATGGTTTATTTTGTGGTTCATAGAGACGCGGGACAGAGGTTAGTTGGAGAAGACTAAAATTGAACCAGTTTTCCCGGCTGCAAACAGCAGTTTTAGTAGGCAGGGATTTGTATAAAGTGGGAAGGTTTCCTTTCATAAATATGCTTATTTTATTAAGAGATTTGTTTCTTGTAGTGAGCCAATATTTAGAGAAGGTAGGTTTAAGAAGATTATAGATTCGCGCAATTATGTAAAAAGCTATGGCTACATTTTTGTGTTGAGCATCGGTGTTTTTGTTGCCCGGTGGTTTCAAGAATACGATAGTTTTTCCTCTTCTGTAGCAGAAAGTAAGGTTACCGATAGAGCCTTTTATGATACCGAGAGGCGAGCCGAGATATTGAGCCATTGTTTCTCCTATGCCCGCTTTAGCGGGCAGGTTATTTGGTAATTAGTAATTGGGATATTAACTGATGGGGAGAAGTTTTTATCTTTTTTGTAATAAAGGAAGACTAACGGGTTTGGTATTTTAATTGGAATAGAGATGGTTTCAGTATTGTAATGTGCGGGTGGGATAAGTTTAATCCGGAGGGTTTGGGAGTCCATTATAATAATTCCGAGTTGGTAGCCGGGTTGGAAATTTTTTATCCTTACCTTTAATTTACCGGCTTTCAGATATGGAGTATTGTCTATTTCCGGTAGGTTTAAGTTGCCAACAGTAAAGAGTATGTTTTCTATTCCTGAGAGAAGTTGTCTATAATTTACGCTCATAAAGGTATGGTATGGCGAAGAGTGAGCATCTCGTTCAAGGGTTTTTGTCCATATTGGGTATATGATTGTCGTGCGTATCTGGTGGGAAATTTTACCAAGATTAGAAAAGATTTGTATGTTTTGTCTGAATTCGGGAGACTTTTTTTGTGATGGGGTAATGTGTTTTTCCGGGTAATATGGAACGATTATGGTTTTATTATTCCTGTATTGGAAAGTAACACCTTTTGCATCGGGCGGCATATCGTAGTTAAACATCCGTTTCGCCTGTTTGGGGGAAATGTGTTTTATAGTTCCCCGAAAGTTCATAGGCCAGTTTTGTAAAATCATTTTTCCTCTCCGCCTGAGGCGGATTTCGCTTCGCTCAACTTTTAATAATTGATAATAATTCATAGTAACTTGTAGCAATTCATTGTAACAGATAGAGATTCTTCGCTACGCTGCGCTTCTGGATAACAGTCTCTAAGACTATCGTCCAAGAGTCTGTAATCGCTACGCTCAGTCACCGCCCACCGCCACAGCGGGATCTTCGACAAGGCGGGATGCCACTTTAGTGTCAAATGACAGATACACACAGATAGGCGGGGCATAGAAGCCCCGCCTACCCGATTACATACCGTAAGAGTTTGCGTATTCATAGGATTAGGTTGATTGTTTACCGAGAGATGGAGAGAATCCGATTTCGCCTGCTTTGTCCCTGCAAAAAACATAGCCGGTTAAATCTGATGCGCTTAAGCCGGGTTTGACTGAAAAGACTGCCGTTCCGTCAGCCCTTTTTACGGGTGGCAAGAGTTTGGCATCGCCGTATAAGTAACCGTCCGGTCTCCACTGGGAGTCAACAATCGGTTTTGTATAAACGAATGTGAATACGTAATCATCGGACTTGCCGTTTTTCGTTGTAGTCGGGTCCCAACCAAACGTAACGTCGCCGGTAACAGGGTTGTAACTGCAGGACGAAAAATCAGCAACAGATTCTAAGTCACCGTCGGAAACGAGCATTTTGGACATATCAGGGCAGTTGGTAGTTGCGTTGTATTCCTCGTCTTGATTGGGAATAGAAGCCCATAAATCGGGGGCGCTTCTTTTGACGAACATATTGATGGCCGTGATGGGAAGGTGACGTTTTCTGCATAATTTTTTCCATATAGGACCCATCAGATTGGAAAGGTTAGTTCTGCCGATATAACCGAGCACTTGAAAAACGAGTCGTTTGAGATTCATCTGTTTGTAGCTGAAACGTTCAGGGGAGATGAGTCCCTGTTTGAGTTGGTTATAGAGAGCAATACTACCGTGTTGAGTGGGGTATACACGTTCCCTGACCCAGTCGATGCCGCGAGAAGAACCGCCAACGGCGTCCTTAAGTTTTCCCTTGATTGAGCCCCAAGGGGAGGCGAAATATTTACCCATTTTTCTCCTTTACTAATAGTTTATTCTTCCAAAAGGTGGAAGTGCCTTTTCCACAGATTCTCCTGTGGAGGAGTTGCGCGCATATATCATATTAAAAATCAAATTAGCACAGAACAAAAAGACGCAGAGAATAGAAAAATTTAGGGGTAAAAAATAACAGACAAGAGAATTTCTCACGCAAAGTCGCAAAGCCGCAGAGAAAGGAAGAGACTTAAAGTGAAAAATATTCATAGGGAGTCCTCCCATTCACCTGAGACGGAACTGTTGCCAATTGATAGTTTACATAAATCGAATAAGAGTTGGTTGGCTTTTATGAATGCGGATTGCCAGTCTGAGTCGGTAAGGGGTTGGAGTTTAGCGTATGGGGTGCCGGGTTTAGGGATAGAGCAGAGGAGAAGTTGGATTTTACCTTTATCGTATATGCCGCAAATTTTGAAAAGCCAGTCTTTGTTATTTTCGGAATTGAATACGAAGGGATCTTTATTCGTAGACTTTGCTTCATCTAATTTGTTCCAAAGTTCTTGACTTATTTCAGCAATTTTAATGTTCATTTCTTTTCCTCCTTTTGCATTTCACTTTTTAAATGGCGACATGTCGTTAAGAAGGGTAAAATTTTTTAGGGGATTTTAAGAATTGCTGTATTTATAAGGGAAAAGAGGGGAAAGATTTTTCAAAAAAGTTTGCTAGGGGTTGACGACAAGTCGTTATCGTGAAGTTAATCGCGAAACGTTGAGTTGATATAGAATAGATATTTTGCCTTTGGTTTGAGGCCGGAGAGAGTTTTAATTCGAGGGAGACGGAGAGACACCTACAAGACAAAACGATACGCCATCACAAAATCGCTAACCTAATCGCTAACCCAATTGCCAACTCTATATGAGCGTATAGTATAATGCTCTGCCTTTATTTTAAATGAAAACATGTATTTTGAGAAATTTTCACAAAAAGTCTTGACATTACATCAAATTATTTTATTGTAAAGATAGTTTTTGAGGTTTTTCTGCAATTATGTTGATTTATAATCGAGGTTTTCGGAAAGCGAGGTAAAAATGTTGTTGCAGTTTAAGGTAGGTAATTATTTGTCTTTTAAGGATGTTGTTACTTTTAGTATGGTAGCTTCTTCTTCAAAAACAGAGAATGAAGATAATGTATTTGAGGCAAGCGACAGGAATAAAACAAGGTTATTAAAAAGCGCTGTTATTTATGGGGCAAATGCAAGCGGTAAAAGTAATTTATTGAGAGCAATACGTTTTGCAAGACGGTTTATTGTTATTTCTTCAAAAGACACTCAGTCCGGGGAACGAATAGATGTAATGAATTTTAGATTAAGCACAGAGACAGAAAACAAACCAAGCTTTTTTGAATTTGTTTTTCTGTTAGACGGAACAATTTATAGATACGGTTTTGAGGCAGATAAAACAGAGATTCATAGAGAATGGCTTTTCCATATCCCCAAAAACAGAGAAGTAAAATTTTTTGAAAGAGAAAAACAGAAAATTACGATTAGCTCAGATTTTCAAGAGGGGAAAGAGTCTGTAGATAAAACAAGAAACAATGCACTTTTTTTATCACGAACTGCTCAAGATAATAATCCCATTTCTACAAAAATCTTGGAATGGTTTACGGTATTTAATGTAATCTCAGGATTGAACGATAGCTTTTATTTAGGTTATACTGTAGGCAGGTCAGAAGAAGAAAGTTTTAAAAATAAAATAATGGAATTTTTGAAATGTGCTGATGTCGGAATTGAAAAATTTGATGTAGAAAGACAAGAAAAGACCCTACCGGAAGAAATAAAAAGACTTGTTCCAATAGGAGCAATAAAAACAACACACAGGAAATTTGATAAGGAACACAATTTTGTTTCTCCGGAAATTTTTGACCTTGATTACTCAGAGTCAGAAGGAACAAAGAAACTATTTGCAATGTCCGGGCCTCTAATTAATGCTTTGGCAAAAGGACGCATTTTGTTTGTAGATGAATTTGATTCAAGGTTGCATCCCCTTCTTACACAATTTATAATAAAGTTATTTAATTCTAAAATTGACAATCCTAATAATGCACAATTAATCTTTGCTTCGCATGATGCCAGTTATCTTAGTAAAGATTTTTTCAGAAGGGACCAAATCTGGTTTACAGAAAAAGACCCCTATGGTGCTACAGATTTATACTCTCTGGTAGAATATAAAAAAGGGGAAGTGGAAGGGGAAGAAAAAGGAAAGGTCAGAAAAGACGCTTCTTTTAGCAAAGATTATTTATTAGGAAAATATGGAGCTATCCCGTATATAAAAGAAATTAGAACTTTGATGGATAACAATGAGTAAAAATCCTTTTGAAAGAAAAGCAAACATTCGTACAGATAGAAAACTATTGATTGTATGTGAAGGAAAGAAAACAGAACCGAATTATTTTAAAAAGTTTCCAATAAATAAAGAGCTTATCAAAGTTAAAGTAGAAGGTCCTGGATATAATACAGATAGTTTATTAGAAGAAGCTATTAGGTTGAAAAATGAAGCATATAGAAGAGGGAAGTCTTATAATGAAGTCTGGTGTGTATTCGATAGAGATTCTAATCCTGCACAAAATTTTAATAGAGCTTTTCAATTAGCAGAAGATAATAAAATTAGGATTGCATATTCCAATGAGGCATTTGAACTATGGTATGTGTTACATTTTAAATATCTCACAACACAATGGGGAAGGGCTCAATACTCTCATGATTTGAATAACCTGTTACCCCATCCCTATAAAAAAAACAGTACAACAATGTACACGGATCTTGAAGAGAACCAAGAGACAGCGATAAAGAACGCAAAGAGACTTTTAGATTGGCACAAAGGATGTAAAGGTAGATTAAATCCAGAACAAGATAAGCCTTCTACTACCGTTCATCGTTTAGTTGAGAGATTAAATGAGTTTATAGAGGTCTCAGAATGATTGTGAATTTGGATTTGTAGGATTTGACTTTTATATAATTCTCGAAGGGGTCGCCATCAAGTTGCATAATAGTTTTTAATTTTTTACGGAGTCTTTCAATTCTTTTTGGAAAAGCTTTTCGTTCTTTTAGGTTGGTAGGTTTAGGAATTTCGTCTTTGGGTATTGTGTAATTATAACCACCATATTCTTTTGCATCTTCAAAATTCCAAGAGATTGTTCCACCACATTTAGCGAGGTATTGCAGGACTTTCCACTGACTATCCGGGACAATTCCTTTTCTATTGTCCTTGAAGCCTATTTCAGTGTAATGAAATTCTTTGGAAACCTCATTAGCACTGATTTTTATTGATTCGTCTGAAATAAATTGAATAGTAACATCTTCCCATTTGGTACCGGGAGGGGTGGGGAATTGGGATTTTAGTCCGCCTGAGGCGGATTGGATTTTGGTCCCGCCCACCGCCGCAGCGAGGTCTGCGACTTCTGCAGGATGTCCCTTCGTGCCAATTTCGGGTTGGAAATTTGAATCAGTTATGGGTATTATTTCTTTTCTGCGTAAACTTTCATCAACTTCTCTAATTGCATTAACAATATCTAATTTTACAAATTGTGGATGGAATTTGATAAATTTCAGCAATTGAATCCTGCAATTCTCTGATTTTATCTTCCCAAGAGCCTCAATAGCGGGTTCTCTTACGCCCTTATCTTTATCTTCTAACAATTTAATAAGAGTTTCTACTGCTTTATCTGATTTTATCTCTCCAAGAGCCTCGACAGCAGTTTCTATCGTCCACTTCTTTTCGTCTTTATCTTCTAACAATTTAATAAGAGTTTCTACTGCTTTATCTGATTTTATCTCTCCAAGAGCCTCGATAGCAGTTTCTCTTACCTCCTCATCTTTGTTTTCTAATAATTTAATAAGTGATGGCACTGCTTTCTCTGATTGCATCTTCCCAAGAACCTCGATAGCTGTTTCTCTCACCCATCTCTCTTCGTCTTTATCTTCTAACAATTTAATAAGCAATGGAACTGCTTCTTTTGATTTTATCTCTCCAAGAACCTCGGCAGAAAATCTTCTAATCCACTTGTTTTCATTTTTATCTTCTAACAATCTAATAAGCGATGGAACTGCTTCTTTTGATTTTATCTCTCCAAGAACCTCGGCAGTTTTGGTTCTTAAAAAAAACTCTTCGCCTTTATCTTCTAACAATTTAATAAGTGTTGGAACTGCTTTCTCTGATTTTATTTTCCCCAGAACATCAATAGTGATTTTTCTTACCTCCTCATCTTTATTTTCTAATAACTTAATAAGTGATGGCACTGCTTTCTCTGATTGCATCTTCCCGAGAACCTCGACAGCAGTTTCCCTCCCCCACTCATCTTCCAATAATTCAATAATTGATGGCACTGCTTTCTCTGATTTTATGTTCCCAAGAGCCTCGGCAGAAGTCCTTCTTATCCACTTGCTTTCATTTTTATCTTCTAGCAATTTAATAAGCGATGGCACCGCTTTTTCTGATCGCATCTCTCCAAGAGCAACGGTAGCAATTCTTCTTACGTCTTCGCTTTTATCTTCTAACAATTTAATAAGTGTTGGAACTGCCTTCTCTGATTTTATGTTCCCAAGAGCCTCGGCAGAAGTCCTTTTTACCCACTCCTTTTCTTCTTTATCTTCTAATAATTTAATAAGCGATGGGACCGCTTCTTTTGATTTTATCTCTCCAAGAGCCTCAACAGAAGCTTTTCTTATTTCCGCATCTTTATCTTTTAACAATTTAATAAGTGGTCCCACGGCTTCTTCTGATTGCATCTTACCAAGGGTCTCCACAGAAACTCTTCTAATCCACTCGCCTTTATCTTTTAGCAATTTAATAAGTGACCGGACAGCTTCTTTTGATTTTATCTCTCCAAGAGCCTCGACAGAAGCTTTTCTTATTTCCGCATCTTTATCTTCTAACAATTTAATAAGTGATGGGACCGCTTTCTCTGATTTTATCTCTCCAAAAGCCTTGATATAGCCTATTGTCTGAAACACATATTTATTTTTATCTTCTAACGCTTCAATAAGAGGGGCTACCGCTTTCTCTGATTTTATTTTGCCAATAGCCTTAGCAACTCTTGTTCTTGCCCAATAATTATCTTTTAACAATTTAATAAATAGTTCTATTATTTCTGTAGAATTATTCGACTGAGAAAATATTTCTAAGTATATGTCGTACAGGTAATTTCCCAACCACGTCTTTTGGAATTCTTTTATTTGCTGACTAATTATCTTGTGAATTTCCTCAGTCTCTACTGAATTTCTTTTATCTATTACAGGCAATATTTCGTTTATCCACAGCAAAGCTTTCTGGACATTCCCTTTATATAATTTCAAGGGAACATATTTTTCTATTTCTGGTGGGTTTAGCAAAAACATTGCAATCTCTTCTACTTTTTTTACATCATCTTTCATCAATCCTGATAGGAATTTTAAGCTTTCCTCCCAGTCAGGATGAAACAGCTCGCCCTCTATCTCTTCTACTTTTTTTTCTTTTAAGATTTCTGATAGTCTTTCTGCTGCCAAATATTCCTGAAACGACCTGTGTCTGAATGCTACTTCATCCTTCTTGCTTTCCATTATTTCTACTACAATAGGTCTATCTAATAATTCTTTTATTACTATACCTGTAGCAGGGTTGCTTTCCTCAAGTTCAAGAAATTTCCCTATCTTGCCTCTTGGAAACTGTCCTAAATATCCTGCTCTTAATGAATTGTATGCCAGTTTTTGTAGATAATTATGTATCTCCCGGTAATCTATACTACACTTCTGCCTTCCTTCCTGTAATCTTTGCTCTCTTTTTAGTATTTGGTTTATAAATTCTTTATACAGGTCAGATTTTGTTTCTATTTTTAGGATATCTTTTTTTCCTAAAACACTTTTTATCATTTTCAACAGGATTGGGACTTTCAATATGTTAGGGTCAGAAATAGCCTTTACCACAGGGTGTTCTTTTAAGTTTCCTAAATATGCATCCGTTTGGCTCAGGTCAAATTCCTCTAACTTTAATTCTGTAAATTTATTTCTTGAGAAATATTCCTCCCGTCCGTGTCTGGAAGTCAAAACTACTATATTCCTTCCAAATCCAGTTTGTAATCCTTGTGTAACCGCTCCTGTTGTTCCCATCTGGTCAAGAGAATCTACTAAAAACAAGCAGTTGCCTTGCTCTATTTCGTTACGTATAAAGGATTTACATCCTTCTAATGGGGCATTAAAATAACTGCAAATCAAGTCAACCAACTTTTCTTTTGTGGCAAAATTAGGAGAAGCAGTAGGAGGTAAATAAAAAGGCAATAAGTCGGTTTGTATATTACCCTGCACTATCTCATTAAACAACCATTTTAAGAATGTGGTTTTGCCAATACCGGAATCTGCGACTATTGCAATCTTCCTATCACGCCCACTTACAAAATATTTATTTACATCTATTTCTATTATTACTTGAACTTTTGTTCCTTGTTGCTCTTTCTCAGATTTCTCTTTTATAGAGGGGTCAGAATACCAGATAGCATCTGGGGATATAAATTTTTTCTCTTTTATATTTGGTTTTATATATTCTGAGTTTTCTAATTCCTCCCTTAGCTCCTTTTCTGCTACTCTTCTTAGCTCACTCCATATATATTCCCTTAATTCCAAAACTTCTTTTTCTTGATTAAATGAAGTTTCGCTTAACAAGTGTTTCTCATAAAGGCAAACAATTAGGCTATTCAAAACCTGTGTTTGCAAGTCATATATATTTTCAAAGTTTCTATAGATACATTTCCCTTTCACTTTTTCAATAAAATTCAGTGTTCCTTCATCCCTTTTAGACTCTTCCTTTCCTTTTATAAACACATACGCATCGCCCTGATTATGTCGTGAGAAGAAAGCGTCAAATTCCCTTTCTGTGGCAGAAAGTCCATTATTGTCTCTTACGCCGCCATACTCATTTCCTATTATTCCGATATAAACATCGCTTTCCGCTGCGGTTTTTAGGCAGATAATTCCTGCTTTACCAGTTTGTGCAGGCAAATCTTCAAAAGTAAATACTTCACAAAGTTTATCCAGGACAGGATTATTCTTTATTATGTCTTTTACTCTTCTTCTTTCTTCTTCCAATTCTATTTGATTTGAACTCACAAATATTTTCATTCTGATATTTTCCATATTGCGTTTTTTAATTAGATAACTTTCTTTTTTCTAAAGTCAAATGATTTTTCCCATAACCTAAAGAATTTGTTATGGATATCCTGCAAGCTGGATAACCCTCCCTAGATGACTCAAGGGCTGGTAATAGATTTTAGCGTTTGGAATGGAAAGAGATAAAAGATTACCTATCTGACGGCAGGCAGGGAAGATTACAAAGAAGAGAGCGAAAATTCAAAGATTGAAAATTTCTAAAATAGGGAGGTTGTCTTCCCTTTCCGTTCAAGAAATTAATGGAATAAATAATTATTTCACCTTTTTTTTAATCTCATTTAATACAGTTATTTCTTCTTTAGTAAAATTGTCCCCTTTCATTTCTTTTAATAAAGTTTTTATTAATCCTTTCTTTTCTCTTGGTATTTTTATTTTTGTTAAAATATCAATTGCAAACATTTGATCTCCTTTGTTGTCACCCGCTAACAGTGGTCTAAGTTTATCTATTAATATTGCTGCTATTTGATATTCTTTGACATTTGAGAGCTCTGTGAAAAGATTAATGTAAGATTTATATTTATTGGTATCCTCTGTTGTAATTCCTTTTAAAATGTCGGATAGAACGCCCGCTATCAATTGAGTATTATCAAGTTTTTGCCTAATTTCTTCTATTTTATCTTTCTTTAGATTTTCAGGATAAGAGAATATATTTTTAATAATAGCTGTTAATAAACTTTTATCTTTAATTTCAATTAGTATATCTAAAACTTCCTTTTGCTCTACAGCACCTGTTATTAAACTAAACTTGTCTTCTATGAACTTTTTCACATAATCATTTTTTATCCCTCTCGACAACCATTTTGTTATTTCTTCGCTTTGCTCAAGGCTTCCTTTGTATAGTATATTCAAATACTTTTCTATTATAGAATTTATTTGTGTTACATTCACTCCCTTCTCACTTGTGGATTTTTCAAGCATAAGACTTGTAGTTTCTCCAAATTCTTTTATTTGCTTTTCATCCCCAGTACTTATGAATCTATTAATAACTATCTGAGAAAATGGCCAATTATAAGTTTCGAAGTATCGAATTATTTCTCTAAAAAGCTCATTTATATATAAATAAATTTCTGAGTTTTCATTCCTGTTAAAAAAGCTATTTAACCATTCAACGCTTTGCGTATTAGCCGCTAAAGAGGACAAATAAAGTTCTTTTGCAACATTCAAAAACTCTTTGTAAGTTTCTACATCTATTAAATTTCTTCCTGCATATTGTGTATATAAAAAATTATATCGTTCTAATAACCTATTATGTAGTTGTTGACGAATGGTATCGTCTTTAATTTTCTTGATAAAACCTTTCAAAGTCTTCAACCAAAAACTCACAAACTCCCAATTAGAAGTATTGATAAAATGTATAATTTTGGATATATACAAATTAATTAAATCCTCCGAAATGACACTTGAGTTGTTTACACTTTGAAGTATTTTTACTTTTTGAATAGTGTTGTTTTGATTAGGGTCTTGTTGTAGAGATTCTATAAATGATGTAAAATCACTGGTAATAAGATGTTTAAGTATTTCAGGTTTTTCTAAAATATCTTTGAAGCTTTCGTAATAATTAAAGGACTCTAAAGATAGTATTTGGGAAAATTTATTCTTTATTAATTCAAGATATTCTGGAGCATTAAATTCCTCTATAAAGTTTTTAATTGTTTCTATTTCTTTGTTACTTAAAACCTTTACATCTATCCCGTTAATCGCGATTACAATTTTGTCTGTTAAAGAGGAAAAACCTTTTTTATTTAATTTCATGGCAAAACTATTTAATTCTTTGGAATTAAACTCAAAAATTAAATTCTCTATTCCTCTAATTTGAATAATTGATTTAATTTTATCCAATTCAGAAGATATGAGAATCTTATCGAATGCAACGGAAAAAGAGGGGTCAGAAGATATTTTAAAAATTAACGATAATATATTAAATCCAGAAGTTTGCATTAACCTGCTTTTTATAACATCTTTATCTATTTTATTATTAATAAAACTAAATAACCTTTCAAAAGTTATTTGTTTTTCTAAAATTATTTTTTTGAGTTTTTCCCAATCGTGACTTAAAACCAGAGAATTTACTTCATCGGGAATGCCCTCAAAGACATCTTTGTTTATGAAAAACAGCTCCAAATCTTTTGCTTCAATACTTTGTGTTCTCATAAAAAATCTATATTGTTCCTCTGTTAGTGTTGGTTTTCTGGTTTCATCTCCTATTTCATATAAGCCGTCTTTGTTAGGAAACATTCTTTTAATTCCAAAAGTTGCATTTATTCCATTTAAAAGAACTGGGGTATCAGATAATTTTTCATATAAATCGGGCCATTCTTCTCTAATTATTACTATTTTTGCTAACATTGGAAGATTTTTTGAGATAACATCTTTTGGAATTAATCCTTCCTGTTCCTGTTTTTCTATTAATGCAATTTCAGTTTGAAAGACATTAAGAAATTGAATTATTCTTCTTGGATTTTTAGAAAACTCTTGAGATATCATAGATAAAACTGTTGGCGGAAGATTTAATTTATAGCTTTTATTTAAACTTAAAGCAAAGTCATATAACTCTGCATCAGAGGATCTCTTTATTCTTAAAGTAGTATTGAATAATTTCCTTAGAAATTCGTCCGCATCTTGTGTCGACATATGTAAAAATTTTTTTATTCCATCTTCATCTACTGGTAAAATAAAAACAACGTTTTTTATTTCAAGAAAATTTTTTATAGTTAACAACAACTCGACTGCAAGTTCTCTATGACATCTATCAATATTGTCTATAACTATTACAACTTTATTTATAAGAGGTTTTTTTAAGATACTTTTTATCCATTTTACTATCCTGTTCCCTTGTGATGTAATTTCTGCAATTATTTCTTCAAATATTTCTTCAAATTGTTCAGGCGCAAATGTTTTAGGTTTTGTTATAGAAATTTTATATTGAACAAAGGTTTTTGTAATAACTGTAGTTATAGCAGAAAAGCAAATAGAAATTATAAAAGTAGTAAGTTCAAAAGTTTTTTGCATAAAAAACGGTTTTAAATTTATTATTGGGATTATAATCACAAAAAGAATTAAATATGCCCACCATCCTTTTATTATACCAATTTTACTAGATATTTCTTCATGTTTGTCGGTATAAAAAATTTCTAATTCTTGAGTATTGTTTAGATTAAACTCCTTTTTTAATTTTAAAATAAAAGTTCTTTTAAAAGAATCCTGAGAATATTTCCATGCGTCATAAATGAAAATTTTAATTTTATCTTCTGGGTGGTTAATAAAATCTTTTTCGCAAGTTTTTATTATTGACGACTTTCCAGACCCCCATTCCCCTAACAACCCCATTGTAAATGGTGTTTTGCAATTTCTGATTATCCCAGCAAGTGTTTCTGCATAGGGTAAGGTTCCTAATAAATCGTTTTTAAGTAAATCTATCTCTTGATCTGGTATATAATTTAGCTTCATTCTATGTAATCATCCTCTGTTAGGAAATCTATTGTTGACGATTTTATCAAGCTTGCCTGCTTGCAAAACGATTTTTGACATTTGAGTTATCCTTTTTTCGTATCTTTGACACTTCATATTGTATAACTTCAATAGTGTCAAGGTAAAAGTGATTTTTGTTTTTGAGTTTTCTGCGAAAGCAAGCCTAAAGACTTGCCCTACATTCTATTCGATAGGTATTAGTATAATCGGATAATAGTTAATTGGGGGATTCCTGCTTTCGCAGGAATGCCCAGCAAAGCTGGATAACCAGTCCTAAGCGGACTAAGGACTGGTAAACAAATAAAGGATTAACGAACGAGATTTGTTTTTACAATGTTCGTCATTACGTAGGCGATGAACAACAACATTATCGGAACTATGGGGAAGAGCTGACGCGGGTAGGCGCTTAAGAGCGAACTGCCGAAAAATGTGACTGCGCCGAAGATTAAAAAGCTATAAACCTCAAAAGGAATTGATTTGCGGCAGAGAAAAGCAGGATAAAGACAAAACAAAAATATAACCAATAAAAACATATTCGGAATTGCATAAAAACAAGTAGAGAGTTTTTGCTTCGTGTAACTATAGGGATACGAAAATAACATACGCCCTACGTTTGAGACCCAGTTTATCATATACTTTTTAGGATTTGATTTTATATTCTTTATTGCCTGTTTGCGAAATTCGGCATCCTGTTGAAGGGCAGAAAGTTTCACAGTCTTGCTTAGAAAATCCTTATGAGTTTCAAAGCCGGGTTGAGTAAGCGCCCATTCCGTGCCAAACCAGTCGCCAAATTCTTCTTTGTCAAGAGTGGACATCCAATATAAAGACTGCCCGCCTGAATTTCCCCAGTAGAAAAATTTGCCTGTCAACGAATGCGTGTAAATTAAATAAGGAATACATATAAGAATTGCTGCCGTATATACCGGGGCGGATAACTTTAGAAAACGACGGCGGAATAAACTTAATACTAAAGAAACGAACAGACAAATAACAAGAACCCATCCAAAAAATACTTTCGTCAACGCTAAATATCCTAAATATAAAAAGGAGGCTAAAAAGTTGCTTCTTTTACCGGAGGTGCCTCGTACATAATTGATGAAATGAAACATAAAACCACAGATTAAAAACACCGAAAAGATTTCCGTGTTCAAAAGATAGAGGTTGCTGAAGAACGGGAAATACAGTCCAAATACATAAGCAAATCCCATAGAAAAACGACTGTTCGTGAAAAATAATAGCGTGCGGTAAAAATAAATTACGGATAGAAATAAAAACAGGGCATTAAGCAATTTGGCGAAAATCAAAGGTATGTGGAAGCCAAGAAACGGGACAAGGAGAATAGGATACCCGGGACCGTTCCATAAGTTTATGTCCGAATGAGGAGAATAATACCCGTTTAATAAATTGGTAGCGAACATCAGGTAACGGCCTTCGTCGCCATGGAAAGTGTTTTGGGATAATACCAGAACTAAAAGGACGTAAAGGAAGAAGAGGGGAGAGAGCTTGAGAAGAGTTTTGTATGACATAATAATACATTAGAGGATAGAAACCCAAATGTCAAAAAATAAATAAAAGAGAACAGAAATCCTCACCGCAGAGTCGCTGAGTTCGCAGAGAACAGAAAATCAGAAAGAAAAACAATGCCTGCCTGCGGTAGGCAGGGATTCACGTTTTCACGGGAATGACAAACTAAGAATTTCTCACGCAAAGCCGCAAAGAAAAAAGGAAAGAACAGATGACGGAAAGTCTCACCACAGAATAGCACAAAAAAACAAGAAAATGCAGAAAGGGGAAAAGAAAGACGGAGATTCTTCATTCCGCTTCGCTCCATTCAGAATGACAGAATATATAGTAGCGCAGATAGGGGGGATTATTTGATGAGGACTAACTTTTTAGTAGTTTTGAAATTATCCGTTTCTAACTTATAGAAGTATATTCCGGAAGCTACCTTTTTGCCATTGTTATTACTTCCTTCCCATCTTACCGTATAGTTACCCGGTTTAACATTACTGTTATCTACTAAAGTTTTGGTCAATCTACCGGATGCATCATAAATATTTAATTTAACCGTAGCCGTCATTTCTCCTATGCAATATTGAATGGAGGTTCTTTCGCGAACAGGGTTAGGCGCGTTTTGCAAGAGTTTAAAGCAAAACGGCTGTGGCTTTTCTTCTATTGCTATCTCAGATGTATCATAAGGAACAAAACCATAAGTTCCCGTATGCCACCTGTCATGACAGAAAGTTCCCCATTCTATTTTAGTTCCTGCCACTTCCCATATACGAATTTCACAATCTCTTGTTGCGGATATGAGTTCGTTCTTGCCGTCAAGGTCTATATCGCTTACTATTGGCGTTGCGTCCGTCCTGCCGTTTGAATATATCGGGAAGCCCGGGGTGATTTTACCATTCGGCTCAAAAGCATATATAGTACCGTCGAGGAGAGAAACGCCGATATAATTAATTACGTTGTCCCCGTCAATATCTGCAAGTATAGGAGTTGCAGGAGACACCTGACTCATAAAAGATAAAGTTACAGGCCAACCCGTAACTAATGTCCCATCTGCATTCCACAGATAAAACGAATTTATTCCTGCGAGAGCTATTTCCAGTTCTCCGTCACCATCAACATCTCCCAGGGTCGGGCTCGGCATATAAAAACAACTGCTAGTTGAACTACAAGTTTTGGGCCAGTTGGCTACAGGAGTGCCGTCGGAGTGAAAAGCATAAACGAAGTTATTAGGAGAACAAGTATGAATAACGACTTCTAATCCCGGGTATGAAGGGTCTATGTTTCCTATTGCCGGGGATGAGGGACCACCTTTTATAAAAACAGGCCAGCCTGAAATTTTGTGACCCGTTATTCCATTCCACGCAAAAAGCGAAGGCTTAGAAGTAGTTCCATAATAGTTTGAAAAACCCAAAACAATTTCAAGAGTATCGTCATTGTTTATGTCTGCAATGGCGGGCGAGCAAATACCCAAAATAGGCCCGTAAGAAGGGTTTACTACTATCATAGAAGTGTCACATATAGCAAAAATTCCATCGGGGTTTAAGTAACCTGTTCCGTTTTCCCTGAATACATAAACTCTGCCACTTCCGCCATTACCTGTATTCGAGCCTTCTTCCGCCAGTATAATTTCCAATTTTCCATCTTTATCAAGGTCTTGCACGGATGGCGACGAGAAAGATGCTATTTCGCAGTTTGTCAATTGAAGCGGGAAACTATCGCGAACGGTTCCGTCTCTTTTAAATGACCATATTTTAGGAGTATTTGTCCAGGATTGCGCCCGTACTATTTCAAAACTTTTATCTTTATCTATGTCTGCGACAACCGGCGCCGTCCAACACCTTCCTAAATCGGAAGCAAAAGTCCCGTCAGACGCAAAAACGCCTTCTCCCGAGGCATACCATGCATATACCTTTTGGTCATCCATACTTGCAATTATTTCTAAACCGGGTTTTTCGGGTTTAAGGTCAGCTACAGTAATAGAGTTTACAAAGGGAGTTTTAACTGATTGAGGCCAACCGGATTTGAAAGAAGGATTGCTTTTCCCTGATACAAGAGGTGAAAAATTACTTTCATTAAGAGAGTTATCAACGGAAGTTACCAAATAAGAATAGTTTGTGTAAGGCGATAAAAATTTATCTTCAAATGAGAATATGTTTTTTATTACTTGAGAATTTAGAATAGTCGTATCGGATGCTCTATACACATTATACCCGTAAGCGGAGGTTGAATTCCAGTTAACGGATATGGCATTAGGTTGGGAAAACGCGGTAAGAACAGTCGGCGGGTTAACGGAAGAAATCGTAAACGTATCATTCCATATATGAGAACAAGAATCTTTAAGTTCCAATACAAATTGTGGAGTAACAGAAACTCCACTAAATTGAAAGCAATTTTTTAATGTTAAAATAGTATCGGCAGAAACATCTCCCACATATTCTAATGAATCAACCAAAGAAATTCCGGCTGTAAGCGAAAATAGTGTAGCAGTTACTGCTTTAGCCTTACCCGTGCCTTCGTTTTTTATTTTCAAAGATATAAGGCGGGAAGAGTCTGCATAATGCGAGTAATGTGTTAATAATGGCGCCCGTATATTTAGGTTAAAGGTATCCCTCGAAGAATCGAGGCTGTTGTAAATATTTAAGCTAAGATTGATATTGCCTGAGGGACAGGATTTATCTATATTTATTCTGTAGTCTTTAGATTTTATTTCGTTGGTTTGTAAATTGCTATAGGATTGAGTAGTATCAAGAAGTGTCAAATAAGGAGACGAATTTAGGATTTCGGCAAACATATTAAAAGCCGTTACTGCTCCCGTGTTTTCTAAAGAGAGAGACAATTTAATTGTTTCGCCTGATTCCGGAATGCTATCTCCATCAATGGTATAGCTTTTATATTTTACATAAGCAGAATCCGATTGAATGGAGATGTTCCCTTCGTAAGGAAAGAAATCCGGTTTTGATACAACCAATTTTAAATTGCCAACGGTTTCGGGCGTTGATACGAAAACAATTTCTCCATTACTGTCGGTAATCCCCCTGCCATATATTTCATCTTTTTTATATATACATACCGATGCTCCCGAGACTAAAGATTTGCCCTTTGTTTTGTTTACCGTAACTTTTACTTCTTTTTCCCCTACAGTTATCGTTGACGGATAGGTTACGATTAAGGAGTCGGGTTTTTTTGTCCAGAATCTGGTACAGGGGTCGCCATAAAGGTTATAGCCTAAGGCAACATCCCTATAATTACCATCCATTTCTACGCCGCCAAGATATATGTCGGGAATTATTCTAGCTTTTGCACATGCCAGAGCTTTTCCTATAGGGAACAGACTATCAAAAATTGCTTCATAAAAATAACCATTTAGTTTTGTTTCTTCAGAGAACCAACCCACTCTTGAGCTGCCGAGACAAGATATGCTTACGGATGGATTTAGTATAAAATGACGGGGCATACAATCTACTTCTATCCAGTTGGTATAGCAACATATGGTAGTAACAGAGTATACGGGAGCGGTTAGCGTATCTATGTCCGACCTATCTATACCTCCACCGCCCTGATTTGACCAATTTTGCGTTGAGGAACCATGGAAAGCACCATATAAAAAAGCATATCCTTTTTTCATAGAGTCAATAATTGCACTTTTAGAAGCTCCCCATAAAGTGTCTTTAGTAAAATAAGAAGGGAAGTAATTTGCTACCTGGAGAACATAAGGGGTTTCATCTCTAGATGCAAGGAACATTGCCTTTTCTAAGCTGTTAACGTCAGGGGTCTTCTCGTAAGCAATTGTTTTATTTACTACTATATTTGCCTCTTCGGGAGTTGTTCCCGGCAACCTGCCTACCCATATCAGGGGAGTAAAATTTGTACTATCTATAATTGCTTCTGCCCAGGTCATATCTCCATCGGCATTCCACGTCCCGTTTAAGGCGGAGTAGTAAAAATCAGATGCAAGATTATAATATGGGTAATAATTGTTTTTGCTTTGAGCGTTTCGTGTTGGAACTATACTAGGGTCTCCTCCGAGTAATACATATCTTGTATTCCAATCAGCATAAGCCGATTTCAAGAAATTGCGAATTCTATCGGGGGTATCGGCACCGGGATAATTTTGGGCTATCCAGTCTACGGTTTTTATATCACAATTTATTCCTTTTTCTATTCTCCAGGATTTCAGGGCTTCGTAAGCAGGTTTTAACTCCTCGTTAGTTATTATAATAAAATCTACGGGGTCGCTGGATTTCGAGGGAAACGCAGTTACGGTATAAGGTTTTAGATTAACAACATTGGGCTGCCGGATTGCCAAAAATAAAAATAGTATTCCCATAACTTAATCTATTTTGAAATCTTAAATTAAATATATGATTACATTTTTTATATTTGTCAAGGAGATAAAGAAACAAAGATAACAGACAAAAAGAAAAAACCTGCCACAAAAACACTAAAGCACAAAATTGCAACCACTCCGCTCACCGACATAGCGGGGTAAACTCCGAACACGAAAGACGGAAAGAGTGCACACAGATTTCCACAGATTAAAAAGATAACCACAGAAAACAGAAATCTTCATCCACGAATGTACACGAACAAAAAACAGAAAAAATTTGCACGCAGATAACCCAGCGAAGCTGGATAAGTTGGTCTAATCCCGCCAGGGCGGGAAAGTCCAACTAAACGCAGATTTACAAGATAATAAAAGTTTTAGGGTTAAAAAACAACAGAAAGAAATTTTTGGATATAGAAAAACAAACGAACAGATTCCGCAAAAGGCTCAGAAATAAGGCAAAAAAGATTAAGACAAACATAAAGATTATCGCAGATCCCGTAAAAGACTCGGAAAAAAGATAATACTTTAGCCACAGAAAACAAGAGAAACAGAATACAAGAAATTTCAACAGGGACTTTAAGCCTGCGGTAGACAGGAACACGAATTAACACAAACAAAGAAGACGATTAATAATTACGGGTTGAAAAAACGGAAAAAGTTTTAACCGCAGATGAACGCGAATAAACACAGATAACAGAAAAATTATTTATTTTAGAACTGTAAGTTTTTTGGTAACCCTTATCCCATTAGATTCTTCACTACGTTCAGAATGACAAATTGTGGAAAGGGTTAGGAAATAGATACCTGTTTTTAGTTCGTTAGCGTTGAGAGTTGTAGTATAAGTGCCTGCGGGTTTGGATTCATTGATTAATGTTTTTACACATTTACCTGCGATGTCGTAAAGATTGAGAGAAACATATCGAGGTTGGGAAACCTCTCCCACAACATAATTGATTACTGTTGATTTGGAGAATGGGTTTTGAGAAAGAGACAGATTATAATCTGTCTCTACAAATCTGTTTTCCTCTATCCCCACTTCTTTTCCCAGTCTAATCAGATAGACATCAAAAGTGTCTACCCCGAAAGAGCCTGTTCTTCCTGCAATAACAAACCCTCCATCTTGAGTTTGTTGAACTGATTTGCCATCATCCCAGCCAGTTCCGCCAATAGTTTTTTCCCAGAGAGTATCACCGGAAGAATTTGTTTTAATGAGATATACATTGGGATAACTTGGTGTGCCTGCCCCAAAAGATTCTGTTTCTCCTGCAATGATAAATCCGCTGTCTTGAGTCTGCTGAACTGAATAGCCTCTATCATCGCCAGTCCCGCCGAAAGTTTTAGTCCAGAGAGTATCGCCTGAAGAATTTGTTTTAATTAGATAGACATCGGGATAACCTGCTTGGAAAGAGTTTGTCCACCCTGCAATAATAAATCCACTGTCTTGAGTTTGTTGAATGGACCACCCCTCATCCCAACCAGTCCCGCCGAAAGTTTTTGTCCAGAGGGTATCGCCTAAAGAATTTGTTTTGATTAGATAAACATCATAATCACCTGCTCCGAAAGAGTTTGTCCATCCTGCAATAATAAAACCATTATCTTGAGTTTGTTGAACTGATTTGCCCTCATCCCAACCAGTCCCGCCGAAAGTTTTTGTCCACAATGTATCGCCTAAAGAATCTGTCTTAATCAGATAGACATCACTATTCCCTGCTCCGAAAGAGTTTGTCCATCCTGCAATAATAAAACCACCCTCTTGAGTTTGTTGAACTGAATAACCCATCTCTCCACCAGTCCCGCCGATAGTTTTCGTCCACAATGTATCGCCTAAAGAATCTGTCTTTATTAGATAAACGTCATAATAGCCTGCCCCAAAAGAGGTTGTATATCCTGCAATAATAAAACCGCCATCTTGAGTTCGCTGGACTGAATAGCTCTCATCATCGTTAGTTCCGCCGAAAGTTTTTGTCCATAGGGTATTGCCTGAAGAATTTGTCTTAATGAGATAGACGTCAGAATATCCTGTCCCGAAAGAGTATGTTATCCCTGCAATGATAAACCCGCCGTCAGAAGTTTGTTGAACAGAATTTCCGTAATCATTGTCAGTTCCACCGAAAGTTCTTGTCCAGAGAGTATCCGGTGCGGATGCGAAGACATTGGCGGTAATTAATGTTCCTACAAACAGTATAAAATATTTTATCATCCTCGTTTAGATTATTTATATTCGAGGATTTGGATTTTAATTTTGTCCACGAGTTCCATAATCTTTGCCTGTTCTTCCAATCCGCCTTCCGCAAGAATAAGATGCGCGGCATCTGCAATCGGCTCATCGAAAGTCGGGTCAACTTCAACCCATCGTCCAACCCATACTTTATTCCAGGCGTGATAATAAAATCCGTCCTGCGTATATACAATACCTACCACGACATCAGCCGGTATTTTGCTGGCTCTTGCAAGCGCGGCAAATAATATGGAATGCTCTCCACAATCGCCTTCCATTGTGTTGAGAACATCCAACGCAGACGGTATAGTAACGGTCGGCATATCTTTGACGTTCTCGGATACCCAATGCGTAAGTTTTACGACTTTTTTCCAAGGAGTTTTGGTGAATCCGACAATTTCTTTTGCCTGTTTTATTATCCTCTTATCTTTACTTTGAATGAAAGTCGTCGGTTCAAGATATTTGTTTACGGAGTCGGGTCTTCTGTTTGACAACTCAAAAGGGCCGCCGCTTGTGGGACCTCTTGTTTCAATTAATA
Organism: bacterium; assembly: GCA_028716385.1. Taxonomy (GTDB): domain Bacteria; phylum Hydrothermota; class UBA3073; order JACQXS01; family JAQTXJ01; genus JAQTXJ01. The sequence goes on from JAQUPX010000006.1 coordinate 118,589, forward strand.
ATGTATCACCGAACCATCTCTGCTGTTCGTTCACAACGACCTTAACATTGACAAGCATTTTCAATAAGGAAATATCTCTTGCGTTTTTAATTTCCATATTTACCGGGACTTTATACAGAGTTAAAATTTCGGGAGATATTTTTCCGATTTTTATTGCTTTTTCTTTTGATTCTTTTTTAACCGTAATGCCCATTGGTTGAGTCTGGGATAACATCTCTCCTTTTTTGTTGACCCACATAGTAGAGGAAGAGTTCAACATCGTAACTTTGACATTTATTGAATCACCTTTTGTTTCTAACAATTCGCAATCTGCAGCGCTGACTGCCTGTATTGACGGGTCGAAAACCTGTAGTTTTTGAGACGCGCGGGTAAACTTATTTGCGAGCATCGGTAGGACTGAAATAGGGAAAATTGGAGAAGTTATTGGTATCGTTTTTGTCTCTATTTTGCCGCCGGTATTAATGGAGAGGTTAAAGTTATTCTGTTTGATTTCGCCTCTAATTAACATTTTCTGTGCTTCGGTTTCAAGATTAAAAGTAAAGTTTTTGAGTTCAAAAGTTTTGTTCACTTCGTATTGGGAAATAGATTTGAGGTTTCTTTTGGTGCCCATCATATCAAGTTCTATGTAAGTCAACTCCGAGATTTTATATCCATCCACAACAGGTTGAGTTTCGGTCTGGGTATATCCGACTTTCTGGTCTTTGAGATACATACCGAACCACTGGGATGCTTCTTCCTGCACTGTAGAAGATGCGAACAAATAGGAACTTCCGAATATGACTCCTGCCGTCATCAAGCATTTTACAAATTTCATTTTACCCCCCGGTAATTAAAAAAAGTAACTTGTTGTAACTAATAGCAATTCATAGTAACTTAATTGTAACAAAAAACACAAGAAGAATATAGAGGAGAGAAATAAAAATGTCAAAAGATAAATAAAAGGCACCATAAAAATCAGACAGGATTTACAGGATTAATATTTCAGAAAAAACTTGCCACAAAAGCACTAAAGCGCGAAATTGCACTAAACAGAAGATTCTCACGCAAAACCCAGCAAAACTGGATAAGTTTTTTTTATTTCATTAAGACTAACTTCTTCGTCTCTTTATAATTGCCGGCTTGTAAACGACAAAAATAAATTCCTGCTCCGATTAGTTCCGTGTTGATAGTCTTGTTGTAAAAGCCTTTGTCCAGCATTCTGTTTTCAAGTGTTTGTATTAACCTGCCGGTCATATCATATAGTTTAATACTTACATCCGTTTTACAAGGTACTGAATATAAAATCGAAGCATTTTTTATCATAGGATTAACAGGATATGACACTTTAAAGTTATTAGAAATACCGGAAGTATCTTCTGCTGCCGTTTCTATAATTACGAATTTCACCGATTCAACGTAGGGTTTTCGTCAGGGTCGTCGGAAACAATATTAAGGGAACCGTAATGAGTTCCACAGGCAAGTCCGTCACGGGTTACAACTACGGTAACGCTTTGAGAATCACCCGGCGTAATCGTAAAACTTGTAGGGTTTACAGATACAATCCACGAATCGCTTTTTGTGATGTTGGTTACGTTTAAGTTCACATTTCCATCGTTTCTTACTGTCATTGTCTTGACTGTATCATAGTCTTCACTTTCGCCCCAGGTAAATTTCAAAATATCTTCGGTAACCGATATGTCCGGAGCTGTTTTCTGTACGACTAACTTAACAGGTTCGATATAAGGAGTATGGGCGGTATCGTTGGAAGAAATATCAAGAGAGCCGTAATAAGTCCCGTAGCTAAGTCCATTGCGAGTTACGGTTACGGTAACATTTTGAGAGCTATCCGGCGCAAGAGTAAAACTTGTAGGGCTTACCGATACAATCCACGAATTGCTTTTTGTAATATTGGTTACGATTAAGTCCGTGTCTCCATTATTCGTTATTGTCATTGTTTGGACTGTATCGTCGACCGCGACACTACCTATACAAGAGTCTATCCAGCTTTTGATTTGTGCTTCGTCAAACCCTGTTGTCCCGTTATATACCTTGCCATCCGGTTTAATGACATAATTGACCGGAAGAGTGCCATTTATGTTATAAGGCGTTGATGCGGACACGGATGCATCTGCAAGGAAAAGGGCGCTATTATCTCTTGCATAAGACTTTAAAGAGCTTGGAGTCAGTAGCATACCAACTGCAATTACCCTTAATTTTGCCAAGCCATATTGATTTTGTATTGCGGCCAACCTTGGCCGCTCTGCTGCGCAGCCCGGTCAGCTAGAAGTAAAGAAAGTGAGAAAAACTGCTTTGCCGACAAAATCAGTGAGTGAATGATTAACGCTGTTAGTATCCGGAAGAGTAAAATTTGGGGGCGTAGTTCCAGGTCCCGGCCACATCAAGTTTAAAGGCGTTATATCTATTTGATTATATGTAGGGTTTGTAGTTGAACGGAAAGAAGACAACGTCTTTGATTTACTATCGTTCCATACAAATCGTAAAGTATCAGGGGTAACGCTTATGAGAGGTGATAATGTTTTTCCCTTGAATAATCTTCCCTGCGTAAATAAAACAGGTCTCGAATTGTTGTATTTACATCCCGGACGATGAGATTCTGCGGTTAAAACTGACAGGGAGATGCAGGGAACAACAATAGAAAAACAAATTCGTTTTAAATTGGAATATGCTTTAAGTTTCATTTTGTTAGATATCCGCTAACAATACTTTGCATAACAAACTTTTTTTTATTACTTTTCCAGGGATTATTTCATTAAGACTAACTTTTTCGTCTCTTTATAATTGCCGGCTTGTAAACGACAAAAATAAATTCCTGCTCCGATTAGTTCCGTATTGATAGTCTTATTATAAAAACCTTTGTCCAGCATTCTGTTTTCAAGTGTTTGTATTAACCTGCCGGTCATATCATACAGTTTAATACTTACATCCGTTTTACAAGGTACTGAATATAAAATCGAAGCATTTTTTATCATAGGATTAACAGGATATGACACTTTAAAATTATTAGAAATACTGGAAGTATCTTCTGCTGCCGTTTCTATAATTACGAATTTAACCGATTCAACGTAAGGGTTTTCGTCAGGGTCGTCGGAAACAATATTAAGGGAGCCGTAATGAGTTCCACAGGCAAGTCCGTCACGGGTTACGACTACGGTAACGCTTTGAGAATCACCCGGCGTAATCGTAAAACTTGTAGGGCTTACAGATACAATCCACGAATCGCTTTTTGTGATGTTGGTTACGTTTAAGTTCACATTTCCATCGTTTCTTACGGTCATTGTTTTGAGCGTATCATAGTCTTCACTTGCACCCTGATTAAGTATTGCCCTAATATTCCAATTTTTATTTATTGAATAATCGCTAAGTTGTTCCCATGTGTTTCCTTCATCAACGGAAACAAACCCTCCTCTATCCGCAACTATTGGACCGGCATCTAATCCAAAGGAAGCTTTGCCTTTTATTGCCACCCAAAAATCTGTGCCTGCGACACATTGTACCGGTGAGGCAAGGTCTATTCTTTTCCACGAACTGTCTCCGGCAGGGATTGTAACCGATTGATTTCTTAATTCCGTTCCAAAAGATGTTGAGGTTCCGTTTCCATATACATAGAGAGTCCCCAAAGATGCTCCCTCGAAAAAGAAAAAGGATACTGCCGTTAAAAATTTCGTAGATGCAGGAGTAAATCTTGTTCCCGCACAAATAATTCCAAAAGTATCTGCGCCCGGATCGTACAATCCGACATAAGATGATTGGTTGCCATCATAGTGAAGAGTATCTTCCCCTTTAAACAAATTGGAAGACAATTTTTTGTTATCGGTATTATTTTTCTCCCCGGTTTCACCCCAGGTAAATTTCAAAATATCCTCGGTAACTGCTATGTCCGGGGCTGTTTCCTGCACGACTAACTTAACAGGTTCAATATAAGGAGTGTGGGCGGTATCGTTGGAAGAAATATCAAGAGAGCCGTAATAAGTCCCGTTGCCAAGTCCATTATGAGTTACGGTTACGGTAACATTTCGAGAGCTATCCGGCGCAAGAGTAAAACTTGTAGGGCTTACCGATACAATCCACGAATCGCTTTTTGTAATATTGGTTACGATTAAGTCCGTGTCTCCATTATTCGTTATTGTCATTGTTTGGACGGTATCGCAGTCTCCGCCACTATCTATAACGCAAGAGTCTATCCAGCTTTTGATTGTTGCTTCGTTAAACCCTACCGTTCCGTGAAACACTTTACCATCCGGCCTAATAACATAATTGATAGGGATAGTTCCATTTATATTATACTGCATAGATACAGCGCTTGTTGCATCCAGCAGAAAAAGAGCGCTATTGCCTCTTGCATACTGTTTTAGTATGTTCTGCGTTCCTCCTAGATTAATTGCGAGTATCCTCAATTTTGACGTTCCGTATTGATTTTGTATTACTGCCAACCTTGGCAGTTCTGCTATACAGGTGGGTCAAGTAGAGGCCCAGAAGTTAAGCCAAACTACTTTACCGGCAAAGTCAGAAAGCGAATGATTAGAACTGTTAGTATCCGGAAGAGTAAAATTTGGGGGCGTAGTTCCCGGTCCCGGCCACATCAAGTTTAAAGGCGTTATATCTATTTGATTATATGCAAGATTTGTAGTTGAACGGGAAGAAGACAACGTCTTTGATTTACTATCGTTCCATACAAATCGTAAAGTATCAGGGGTAACGCTTATGAGAGGCGACAATGCCTTTCCATTGAATACTACAGGTTCTGCAATTAAAGTTGACAAGAAGATACAACAAATAATACCAACAACACTTGATTTAATCATACGCATTTTTTCTCTTCGTTTCAAATTAAGCATTTATACTTTATCGGTTTATCTCAATACCGTCAGTTTCTTTGTTGCTTTAAAGTCACCTGCAGTCATACGAACAAAGTAAATACCATTTACTACTTTCCGACCGGTATTATCTTTGCCGTCCCAGTAAACACTGTAACTTCCTGCTTTTTGATTATTTGTTATCAGGTTGCAAATACTTCTGCCTGTCATATCATAGACCTCAAACGAGGTCACAGCATCTCCGGATAAGGTATATTCTATATATGTTCCGGAAGTAATTGGATTAGGATAATTCCGGGATAGAGCAAAATCCGCAGGCAGAATGTTTTCTGTTTCTTCTGTTCCTACATCATTAATTATAAATTTAACCGGTTCAACATAAGGAGAGCGAACTGTATCGTTGGAATAAATGCTAAGAGAGCCAAAATGAGCGCCTCCGTCAAGTCCATTGCGAGTTACGGTTACAGTAACATTTTTAGAGCTATCCGGCGCAAGAGTAAAACTTGTGGGGCTTACGGATACAATCCACGAATTGCTTTTTGTGATGTTGGTCACGGTTAAGTCCGTATCTCCATTATTTATTACTGTCATTATCTTGACGGTATCACAAGCTTTGACACTATCTATAAGGCAAGAGTCTAGCCAGCATTTGATTATTGTTTCCATAAAACCTGTTATTCCGTGAAACACTTTACCGCCCCGTCTAATAATATAATTGACAGGAATAGTTCCACTTATATTATATTTACTGAATACAGAACCTGATGAATCCTCCAGGAAAAGAGCGCTATTGTCTCTTGCATACTGTTTCAGCGTGTCCTGCGTTCCCCCTATATTAATTGAGAGTATCCTCAATTTTGATGTCCCGTACTCATTTTGTATAGCTGCCAACCTTGGCAGTTCTGCTATGCAGGTAGATGAAGTAGAGGACCAGAAATTAAGCCAAATTACTTTCCCGGCAAAGTCGGCAAGCGAATGATTAACGCCATTAGTATCCGGAAGTGTGAACGCAGGAGGTATGCCTCCTCCTACCGGGTACATCAAGTTTAAAGATGTTTTATCTACTTGATTATATGTAGGATTTGTAGATGATTTGGAAGGTATAGTCTTTGCCTTGCCGTTATCCCACATAAATCTTAAAGTATCCGGTGGGGTAACGCTTATAAGAGGTGACAATGTTTTCCCCTTAAATAATCTTCCCTGCGTAAATAAAACAGGTCTCGAATTGTTGTATTTACATCCCGGACGATGAGATTCTGCAGTTAAAACTGACAGGGAGATGCAGGAAACAACAATAAAAAAACAAATTTTTTTCAAATTGGAATATGCTTTAAGTTTCATTTTGTTAGCGGTTAGCTATAGGCACAAATTCTTTTTTATTTTCTAATCTTTTGCTATTCTAACAACTCTTCCGGTATATATTGTCTATATGTGGGTTTGCTATTGACTTCTTTTATGCTTGAATAATAAAGTTCATACCTGCCGATATCTCTTATATCCACGAAAATAAAAACCATTCCGCCTTTTGAATAATAACTCCATTTTTCTATACTATGATAGGTAGCATCCGGCGGGAACCGTTCCTGGTCATCTTGTTTTCCGTATTTTATCAATATTCTTCCCATATCAGAGTATCTGCCTTTTTCGTTCCAGGAGCTATAATTTCTATCTGCATATTTTACTCTTTCTATAAAACCAAGTCTCTCCTCTTTACTGCGTTTTTTCCAGAATTCAGTTAAAAATTTTTGTTTTCCCGTATTTGATAATTTGTTATAAGTTGCCAGTTCCTCAGGAGTTGCAATATAATTTATAAAACTCAGATATTCCATATCATCATTAACTTCAACGGGTTGTTCCTTAAGCTGTTCGGGTTGTTGTCTCACGATGAAAGCTTTTCTTCGTGTAACTTTTTTATTATCCTGGTTGACTTCTACCACAAGTATATAATTGCCTGAAGTTATTTTCTCAATATTTATGCATTCTATTTCCGTAAGATTGGGTATTTCGGCTTTAAGAGATTTTGGAGACAATTCCGCAACTAATACGCCTGAGTCATTCAGGATTGAGTATTTCATTTCATAATTAGTTTTTGGTTTCAGGTTATATATTTCAGTATAACTATAGAGACTCTTGTAAGGAGTACCAATTATTCTCTGGGGCAAAGGTATAATATTAAGTCCATTTTTCACAAATCTGCTATCGGACGAAAAAGTATCAATACTGCTTGAGAGTTGAATATCCGAAAGTGACAGGGTTGTATCGGGTTTTCTTATTTCTATTTCGCGGGCAGTTTCCCATTTGCCGACTTTATCACCGGGCAGGGAAGAGTCCTGGACAACGACTGTTTCTATTTTATAATTACCGGGGTCAAGCAAAATCTCTAATTGTTCTAAGATATTGGCATTATGGGAAGAAGCTTTCGCAAGAGACTCAATAGACGAAACTTTTTCCCATTCTTCATTTGCAACTGCTTTACCCGAATCCGTTTTGACGGTTACTTTTATTTTAAACTTAGCATTTAATTTAGCGGTATTGTCGGTAGAAAGTCTATCCGCGGTTCGGTAAAAAAGGATATTATAAGGGAATCCGATATATATTTCGCATCTTGTTTTTCTAAGACCTTTCTGATTATCCGGAGTAACAAATCTCGCCACATCCAAATTAACTTGCCCTATTAAAAAGGCATAACTCAAGAATAAAATATTCATATACCCCCCCTTAACCAAATCAAAAATTAAATATTAAAAATCAAATACATAAATCACAAACAAAAATACTAACCCTTAAAATCAAATCAAATATTATTAGTTGGACTTTCCCGCCCTAGCGGGATTAGACCAACTTATCCAGCTTTGCTGGAAATATCAAAAAGAAATATTACATCAAAAAACAATAAGTTATATAAATGCCGAGTAGGAGAATCTAACTCCTCTTGACACACCTATTTCTTTATTTGATATATCTTTGAAGAAAATCTCAAACGTTACTTTATCTTCAACTTTCAATCTTAAGCCAAGATTAATAGTCGAAACATATTTACTAGTAGTATCTTTACTGATGAGCCATTCTCCTGCAACGCTTGCCAGATTTGACAGACCGACTTCCAATCCACAAAAAGCATTTAGGTGTTTATAATAATTTACTCCTATACAGGGAATAATTCTTCCCATCAGGCTTCCGCCGATAACGCCATATAGCCATACAGGGTCATCATAATATTTTTCGGAGTCAAATCCGATAGCTGCCGATATCGGTTGTTTTTGTATTCCCATTTTTACCTGAACGCCCGGGGCTTTATGATATGTAGGCGCTCCGTGTCCGATAATTCCACTCCCGCCATAAGACGTTCCTATGGAAAAATTTTCAAGCAAGACTCCGCTTATCTGGGCAATAAATGCATCTTCCGGGGTAATTGTTGTACTTATCTCGTAAGTGCCTTTTTCCGGGATATAGGAATTTGGCATATCTACAAGATATCCTGCATTAATGATGAACAGAATTAACATAAACTTTGCCTCCCTCGTTAACTGATTTTTCTATCATTTCCAAATATTTCACTACACGTGTTGCTGATTTGCCGTTCGTTTTTGGCTCTTTTTTATTTTTGACACAATCAATAAAATGTTTTATTTCTTCTTTAAGAGGTTCTGCATTTGATATGATTGGGACTGCAATTTCTCCCGTTCTGTATGAGAGTTGGAATTCTCCGAAGCTTGAATGTTCCAGTTTATCCACCCCTTTATCAAAGACTTTAACTTTTTCAATTACGCTTGTATCGTCAAAAACGACCATTTTTTCGGAGCCGACGATTACGGTATTCCGCATTTTTACAGGCGCAAGCCAGGATATTTGTATATTAACAAGGATATCCGAGGGGAATCTGAGATTTATAAAAGCAACGTCCGGTTTGTTTTCTATTATTGAACTTTTCCCTATAGCCTGCACGGAAATAGGTTCTTCCTCCAACCAGCTAAATATCGTAGATAAATCATGCGCAGCCAAATCCCAGATTACGGACTCATCCTTGCGATGAATACCAAGGTTTACTCGTGTAGAAGAGATATAATAAATTTTACCTAGTTGGTTTGTCTTTATCAGTTCTTTTATTTTTACAACGGCAGGAGCGTATTCAAAGATATGTCCTATCATAAGGACCAATTTATTTTTTTCCGCAAGCTCCGTAAGTTCGACTGCTTTTTCAAGTTTATCAACAAAAGGTTTTTCGACAAAAACCGCTTTTCCACTTTCCAAAGCTCTTTTTACCAAAGCGTAATGAGAACCGACAGGCGTAATAATAAAAACGGCATCTATACTTTTATCTTTAAATATTTCCTCGCTATCCATAATCGGTTTTATCATCGGACTTTTGGAACTCAGCAAATCAAGTTTTGCTCTATCGGTATCGCAACAATATTTTAGATTACACATAGCATTATCGTATAAATCTCTTATAATATTTTTCCCCCAGTAGCCGCAACCAATCACTGCAACATTTAACATTTTATCTCCTCATAGTTATTATATATAATATAATTACCCATTTCTATTTATAATATATAGTTCTGTATGTTTGTCAATATTTAAAAGGAAAAAAGGGGGAGAACATTTTATTAACAGTGATTGCCTGCCTACGGTAGACAGCAGGTACGTCCAAATATTCCTATACCCTACGATGAAAGCGACGACCTGTTCTTAAATATACGGTTCCCACTCATAAGGCTGGTCAAACGCGCCTATGTAGCATTGCAGGTCGCTTATTTTTTTTACCACTTGCGCGGGGTATCCCACGGCAACTCTATTCTCGGGTATGTTTCTTGTAACACAACTCCCTGCACCAATCAATGAATGTTTCCCTACGATAACACCCGGAAGCAAAACACTCCTGCCGCCGATTTTTGCAAAATCTTCTACTTTTGCTCCACCCTTGCATTCCTTATATCTTGGGCATTTCATCGGATGCGGGTCATCAAGAAAAACCACCCCGGGACCTACAAACACGTTTTTCCCTATTGTCGTCATCTCAAGAAAACAGTTGGAATGTATTCTTGAGCCCGAATCTATGAAGTTCTCATATTCTAAAACTGCATTAGTGCCTATACTTACGTTATCTTTTATTACGTTGTTTTCGCGAATGCTTGCGCCCTGTCCCGTTTGAAAGTCATTACCTATTTTATTTCCCGTATATATTACGGTAAAAGCTCTTACGGTTGCGTTTTCCCCTATGTCAAGTTTATACGAATCAATACTGTCTCTTCCTTTGAGTCCAAGTATAACAAAATCCCCGATTACACTATTTTTTCCTATTTTGACTTTCGGATATATTCTTACACCTTTACCAATTTTCACTGCCATTTTAGTACGCTCCTTTCAGGAAAAGCACTGCCGGAATTGTATGAAAAAGTATATACAAATCCAATTTAAGTGACTGGTTTAACGCATAAAAGAAATCCAGCACAACCATTTCGTTAAAAGATAAAAGGCTTCTTCCTGCAACCTGCCACAATCCGGTCATCCCGGGTTTTGCCATTAGCCTGACTTTCTGCCAATCTTCATATAATTCAACTTCGTAAAGGATTGGCGGGCGTGGACCGATTACGCTCATATCGCCTTTTAATACGTTTATAAACTGAGGAATTTCGTCTATGGATAATCTCCTTAACCATTTGCCGATTTTAGTCACGCGCGGGTCGTTTACTAATTTATAAACTTTGCCGTGCGCTTTTCCCTGTATGGATTTTTTCATATATTCATAATGAATGTCATCATTGTTGGAATGTTCCATTGTCCTGAACTTATAGAATAAGAAAGCCTTTCCATTGTTACTAATTCTATTTTGCCGGAAAAATACGGGTTCCTTGGAAGTGCTTGCACTGAATTTCACTATCATACTTACTATTAATAATAATGGCGACGTCAAAATCAAAACTAATGCCGCTATGCATACGTCTAATGTTCTTTTTAACTTATAGGTTCCTTTTTTTTGTTTCTTAAATACAAGACAGCCATCGACTAAAAGTCTTTTAAACATATTTGTCCGCACCCATACATCCGCATTGTCTTTGTATTTAGATACTATTTCCACCATTTCCCTTGGGGTTGACACTTCAAAATTTATTTTTACTCTTCCGGTGTTCAGGGGAATTTCTTTTTTTAATTCTTCTTTGCTATTTATTTCAAATATCATTACTTGCCTATTGGCAGTTATTTAACTACAAAGTTTATTAGTTTATTCGGCACCCATATTACTTTAATTATATTTTTATCTTTTAATAGTTCCTGTATTTTTATTATGTTTCTTATTTCTTTTTCTGCTTCTTCGTTACTTATATCCCGTTTCATTTTAATATTTTCCCGCACTTTCCCGTTTATTTCCACTATTATATTTACCATTTCTTCTTTTATTTCTTTATAACCGGGCCATTTTGATTTGAATACCGATTCCGTGTTCCCGATTTTATGCCACAGTTCTTCGCTCAAATGCGGAGCAAAAGGCGATAAAAGTTGAATTAAAATTTTTATTCCATAGGGCAACCATTTGTCTTCTTTGTTTTTGTATAATTCGTTAACAAGCGTCATAAGCTCGGAAACGGCCGTGTTGTGTCCATAGTTTTCTATATCTTCGCCTACTTTTTTGATTGAGAAGTTTATTCTACGATAGAGGAGAGTTTCGTTTTCGGGTATATCGTTTGACAACGGAATTTTTTCTTCCACCAATTTATATATTCTTTCCAGGAATCTGCTTACTCCTTTAACTCCTTCCATACTCCATGCAGCGCTTTGATTTGGCGGCCCCAAAAACATTATGGTTACTCTGCCGGCATCCGCGCCCCAATCTTCCACAAACGGTCTTACCGTTACCGCATTGCCTTTGGATTTTGACATTACCATCCCTTTTTCATCCGTTATCATACCCTGTGTAAACATCCTTTTACAGGGTTCGTCAAAAGGCACATACCCCAAATCATAAAGAACTTTATTCATAAACCTGAAAAATATCAAGTGTCCGCAGGCGTGTTCTATCCCGCCTATATACTCATCTATCGGCAACCATTCTTTTACCAACTCTTTATTAAATGCTTCCTTTTCGTTTCTCGAATCTATATATCTTGCCCAATACCAGGATGAATCAACAAAAGTATCCATTGTATCCGTATCCCTGAAAGCATTTCCTTTACATACCGGGCATTTCGTATTAACAAACTCAGGCACGCCGGCTAACGGCGATTTCCCTTTGGGAGTAAAATCCATACACTCCGGAAGCAGAACGGGCAAATCTTTTTCCGGGACGGGAACTACCCCGCATTTTTCACAATGAATCATTGGTATGGGGGCGCCCCAGTATCTTTGTCTTGATACCAACCAGTCTTTTATTTTATAATTTGTTTTTTTTCTTCCTATTCCTTTTTCCTCGGCTAATTTAACTATACGTGTAATTCCTTCTTTTGAATTCATCCCGTCAAATATATCGGAATTTATCATAATTCCTTCGCCGGTAAACAACTTGTCTTCCGTAACTTCAATTGGTTTTATTACATTTTTTATTGGCAGTGATTTGGAAATCGCAAACTCATAATCTCTTTCATCGTGAGCAGGCACGCCCATTATTAATCCCGTTCCGTAACCACCGAGTATATAATCCGCAATCCATATCGGCACTTTTTCTCCGGTCAAAGGATTGATTCCGTATTCCCCGGTAAACACGCCGGATTTGGTTTTCTGGGCACGTTCGATTTCGGACGTTCTTAAAGCGTTTTCTATATAACTCTGTAATTCTTTAGTTTTAGCCAATTTTTTTGCCAGTTCGGATTCCGGGGCAGCAGCCAAAAAAGTTACTCCGTAAATTGTGTCCGGTCTTGTAGTGAAAACCGGGATTTTTTCATTTTGCCACCGGAAATCTATTTCTAATCCCTCGCTTTTGCCTATCCAGTATCTTTGTAACGTTCTCACTTCATCAGCCCATTGTGAAAGCGTATCTATTCCCTTGAGTAATCTTTCGGCATATTCCGTGATTTTGAAAAACCACTGGGTTAATTCTTTTTTGGTTACCTCTTTTTTACATCTCCAGCACAAGCCGTTTTCCACCTGTTCATTTGCAAGAGTTGTCTGGCACTGCGGGCACCAATTAACATACGACGCTTTTCTGTAAGCAAGTCCTTTTTCGTATAGTTTTATAAAAAGCCATTGTGTCCATCTATAATAATCCGGTTCGCAGGTACAAACTTCTCTATCCCAATCATAAGATATTCCCATAAGATTGATAGTTTCTTTTGATTGGCTTATATTGTTCATTGTCCAGTCGCGTGGAGCCAAATGTTTTTTTATGGCAGCTTCTTCGGCAGGTAACCCAAAAGCATCCCAACCAAACGGATGCAAAACTTTATATCCTTGCATTCGTCTATATCTGGCAATTGTATCGCCCAATACATAGTTCCTGAAATGTCCCATATGAAGGTCACCTGAAGGATACGCAAACATCTCAAGGACATAATATTTAGGTTGTTTACTCTGATTATCGTGGCAGATTGTTTCTTTTTTCCAGATTTCCTGCCATTTTTTTTCTATTTCTCTAAAATTATACATATTTTTTAGAACGCTACGATAGGTCTGATATTAAAATAAGCTACCGTTGTTGTTCCTTTATCTACATATACTCTACGTTCTGTCCACAAACTTCCCAATGCTCCGACTCTTACCCAATATGTTCCGGGTTGTAAATATACCGTACAACTTCCCGTTTCTCGAGATGTGTGTAATGACGCCACTGTTTTTCCGGGAAACGATACTACTGCATATACAGGTGCGCCGGTTCCTGCATTATTTACCGTGACGGTTAAAGTTCCCATATCAGGTCTTAATATATGTCGCGCTAATAAAGAATTTACACTTCCGCCGCAAGCAAATCTTGGGTATAAATTGGGAGCACCTTTTAATCTGTGTTCTAACTTTGCCACAGCAAAACCTATTTGCCAGAACTCCGATTTTAATTTTATTCCTACGTTAAAATCTCTTCCGTCAAAATCCATTATCCCAAACACAGGTTCGCTTAGCAATATTTCTCCTCCCCAAAATATACCTACTGCGTTATTATTTCTCGTATCTGAATATACATCTGAATTAAACATATATGAGCGTGAACCATATCCTACAAAATCTCCCCGTCCTATTCCTAACGTATACACTCCATAAGGACCAAAATCTTTTGTCATCACAGTAAACCATGAGAAGCGTTCACTATTCCTATGCTCATACGTTTCATCGTCTTTCCAACCAACTTCCGGGCCTATACTTACCGGGCTTGAAAATTCATGCGGCGTTAAATATGTGCTTCCTATGCCTATTGCAGGCAAATATGGACTTTCTTGCAATGCTATACCTTCTATGTCAAGCACCTGCAGGTGTGCCGTATATATTGATAGTCCCATTTGCACCCTATCAAACAACTGCAACCTTAAATAACTATTAAAATCTCTTGGGTATGGATCTTTTGAGGTAGTAAACGACATATTTATTCCGGCGCTAAAAGTTGCCAATCCTAAATACGCCGTAGGTATATCTATTAATTGTGATTCGCTATTAAATTCTCCCTCGCAAGGATACGTCACAAAAATTATTAAAAGTATTGTTACTATCCTGAGGACTTTCCTTATTAACAAACTATCACCGCCGGTCCGACTGCCGTCAGGCATGGGACGGGATGTTCCATATATTTTGTTTTCTTCCATTCATTCTATTAACTTTTTGCCGTGTAATATTTATAATAATACGGGTATCTATAATATACTGATTGTCTTACTCTATTAGGGATTACACCTAAAAATGATGCCCCTGTCGACCTGAAAGATGATACCATTTGTGATAATGCAGCCCTCTGAGTTTTTCCCAATTCTATAACAACTATGACTCCATCCGCTATTGTTCCCAACAAAAACCCATCTGCGCAACTAACCAATGGCGGGGAGTCTATTATAACAATATCATATCTTTCTTTTAAACCGGCCACTAACGTCCTCATTCTCTCTGAATCTATCAATTCGCCCGGATTTGGTGGTATATGTCCCGCGGGTATTATGCTTAAATTCTCTTCGTGCGTGCTTTGTATTATTTCTTTCTCTTCTACTTCTCCTACCAGATAATTTGATAATCCTATTTTGGAATGTATTTTAAAAATTTTATGCAAGCTCGGTTTTCTCAAATCTGCTTCTATTATTATAGCTTTCACATCCATTTTTGCATATATTATGCCTATATTCGAACTTATCGTTGATTTCCCTTCACCGGCATTACAGCTTGAAATTACCACGCTTCTTAATTTCGTTCCTGCCTTTGAAAATTTCAAATTTACTCTTAGTTTATTATATGCTTCTGCGAGTGGCGATATAGAATCTTTCACTATTGGATTTGAGGAAAACGGCACTGCGCCTATTATTGGTATTTTTGCTTTTTCTACATCTTCTATCTCTTTTATTGATGGGTCTAAATACTCTTTTACAAATACACTTGCTATTGCAAGCCCAAATCCAAATATCAACCCCAGCAACATATTTAATTTAGGATTTGGGGATTCGGGTATTACCGGCAAGGTAGCGTATTCTACTATTATCACATTTCCTATTTCACCCACCTCTGCCAATTTAGCTTCTTCGTATCTATCAACTAATTTTTCATATATCGCTCCGTTAAACTTATATATCCTCTCAAATGCCGCAATTTCATATTCTTTGCTTGGGAACTTTTTTACATCTTCGCCTACTTTGCTTATTCTCTCATCCAACGCATCTTTTTCGGCTCTCAAAATAAAAATATCCGACCTTATATCCAATATCTTCTTTGACAATTCTTGCGGATATAGAAGCGGGTCAACCATTAAAATCTCTTCTTCCGAGCGCGTTTGTACTTTACTTACTAACGTACTTTTTAATTCCTCTAACTTCTTTTCTAACGCTTTTAATTTAGGATTCCCTTTTTCTAACCCGGCTAAAACATAAGAAGAATATTCGCTTTCTAATCTTACAAGTTGACTTCTTAAACTTGTTATAGATGGATTATCTACTTTTACTATATAACTTGCTAATTTATCATTTTCCTCTTTTAACTTTTCTTCTGTATATTCTAGTTCTTTTTCCCTTGTATCTATTTCTGCGATTAATTCCGAATTTTTATCTTTTAATCTGAGCGCTTGTTCTTGCAAAACCGACCCCCCGGATGAAATTGACACAAGTTTTTCGTTTTCTTTGAATATTCTCAGACTATCTTCCGCGTCCTTTAGTTTTTCTATTGCTGCCGGCATTTCTGCTTCTATAAACTTTCTTGTTTCTGTTATTTTTGCTCTTGCTATTTCTACGGAGTAATTCTTAAATGTTTCCGCAATGCTATTAGCTATGTTTACTACTTCCTGTGGAGTATACGAATGCACTACTATCTGGATTATATCCGATTCTCTTAGTGGCGTAATTATAGCTCTTTGAAGCAAAATATCCGGCGCTGTGCTCCCTTGTAAAAAACTAAAATTTAGTTTTTGGTCCCTCATTGCGGAAGCTACTTTTTCCATAAACCCACGAGACCGCAATATTTCACAATTTGTATCTATTCCAAATGCTTCTTCAAGAATTTGACTTTCTCCAAGTAATGTTGATGTCCTTTTTATCAATACTTTTGTTGTGCCTACATATACCTTTACCGTCAGTGCTGTTTTTAAATATGTAAGTGCAATTATTCCCAGAAAAACTCCAACAAATATCCACTTTTGTCGCAAAAACACTCTTACATATTTTCTTAAATCTATTTCTGAATGCATTTTTTATAAAAGAATCTGTTTATCTATTATTTATCCCTGCTTAACATTAAGAGAGGAAGATAGCCGATATTATTTGTTTCTTAGTAAATTGTACAACTGGTAATATACGCCTATTGTTATTGTTGCTTCGGTTATAAATTTAGCTACTTCTTGCACCTTATACCATGGGGTACCATCTACTTTAACCATATCACCCGGCTTCAGAAATGGTATTTTTACTCTATCTCCTGTCTTAAAATAATTCCGCATATTCACATTTATTACTTCCGGTTTTGGAAAGGAACGCATTATTTTTATATTTGATAGATTCGCATTCTTCGTCGGACCACCGGCTAAGGATATCAGCGTTGCCATATCCACATCTTCCGTTATAGAGTAAAGTCCGGGAGAACCTATCTCTCCCCATATTGACACCTTAAGCTGTAAATCCCCCTCTTCACCAACATATAAATAATACTTTGCCGCCGGAGATTCTGCTTGTCTGTTTATAGACAAATTCTGGGAAGTTTGCAACAGCAACAAATATAATATTATCATTATCCGAAATTATAAGCAGAGTATTGCTATTGTCAATATATTTTTCTTTATTATGCAGGTCAACAACCTTACATCTTTTCAGGACTATCTATACCTAAAAGAGCCAACCCTCTTTTAATAATACATCTCACAATGTCTATTAACGCCAATCTGGCATTTCTCAACTCCTCGGTCTCGGCTTTTAATATGGATACATTCCCATATAACCGATTAAAACTTTGTGCAAAATCAAACAAATAATTAGCAATACGGTGCGGCTCATAATTTTCTAATGCCTGTTTAATAATTTCCGGGAAATGAGAAATTCTCTTTATAATATCCACCTCTTCTTTCTCAACCAATAATTCGGGTTTTACTTCAAGTTTCCTTATGCCTTCAAAATCAACTTTTCTAAGTATTGATTTTACTCTGGTATAAACATATTGAATATATGGCGCGCTATCCCCATCAAGACTCAACATTTTATCCCAGTCAAAAACTACGTCTTTTACCCTATCCTGGGAAAGGTCCGTATATTTTATAGCTCCGATTCCTATTATTTGCGCCGTTTTTTCTTTCTCCTCTTCCGGCATATCCCTTTCCGCTACTATGTTTTTTGCTCTTTGAATAGCTTCGTTTAGAACATCCTCAAGGAATATAACCCTGCCTTCACGAGTGCTCATCTTGCCGTCAGCCATCCTTATTAATCCGAACCATATATGAACACATTTTACGTTATATCCCAGAAGTTCAGAAGCCTTAAAGCACTGCTGGAAATGCAATTTCTGCTCCGCTCCAACCACATAAATAACCTGTTCGGGATGCCATTTTTCCATCCTGTGTTTGATAGCGGCTAATTCTCTTGTTGCATATAAGCTCGTTCCGTCACTCTTTTGAAGCAACAACGGCTGCCTGATACCATACTTATCGAGTTTTATTAAAACTAACTTGCTTTTCTGGGGAAAATTCTCTTCCAACTGTTCCGTGGATACGGTTTCTTCCCATTCGGCTATTTTTTTATCAAGCGCTTCGGTTACTATTCCCTTGAGCATATCATTATAAAAACTTTCCCCTATAATATCATCAAATTTCACTCCTAAAATCTTATATATTCTTTCAAACTCTTTCAAACTGACATCCTTGAACCACTCCCATATTTCTGTCGCTTCTTCGTCTTTTTCTTCCAATTTTTTGAACCATTTACGGGCTTCGTTTTCTATTTCAGGAGTGGTTTCCGCTTCTTTATGAAATCTTACGTATAATTCTAATAATGCTTTTATGGGTGTCTTTTCGATATCCTCTTTGTTACCCCATTGTTTATAAGCATAAATCAGTTTCCCAAATTGAGTTCCCCAGTCACCGATATGATTTTCGGCTATCACCTTATACCCGGAAAACCGAAAGATATTGCAAAGCGCCTGCCCGAGCACAGTAGTACGTAGATGCCCAATGGAGAACGGTTTAGCAATGTTCGGAGACGAATAATCAATGACTACGGTTTTATCCTTGCCTATATCAGAAACACCATACTCTTCACCAAATGATAAATAATCCTTAAAGACTTGTTTATTAATTTGTTCCCTATCAAATACAAAATTTACATATCCTTTTTCTGCTTTTATTTCGCTGAACAAAGTCCCGGAACAATCCGATTTGCTTGCAACATCTTCCGCTAATTTCATAGGATTTTGTTTTAATTCTTTAGCAACTCCAAAGAGCGGGATAGACAAATCCGCTTCTATTTCAGCAGGAGGATAAAAAACCTGAACCTTGTTTATGTTTATGTCAGGAAACACCTTTTTCAAGATCTCCTGCGCTTGTTCCTGAGCTACACTTAATGCATATTTTTCCATTGCAATTGTCATTCCCGCGAAAGCGGGAATCCACTGTTTTTATTGTTTTTCAATGCCCCGTCATTTAGACGTGGTTATTTTAATACCTATGCCATATTTCGTAGTTGTCAACTTTTTTACAAGCTCTTTGGTGATAACCATTAAAGCTTGTTATCCCGAATGAAATGAGGGGCAAAAAATATTTCCTATTTGTGGGAAAGGTCTCCTGACCTTGATATATCCTGTATATTTTGTAGGGACAT
This sequence comes from bacterium, assembly GCA_028716385.1. Lineage (GTDB taxonomy): Bacteria > Hydrothermota > UBA3073 > JACQXS01 > JAQTXJ01 > JAQTXJ01. The sequence continues at coordinate 137,808 of JAQUPX010000006.1, forward strand.
TCGCGTGTTGTAACGAAGTGGAAATCTCGATTCCTGACTGCCGTCAGGCAAGTTATCGGGACTATGTCCAATATGTTTTCCATCCGCCCTCTTTTCTTTAAATTACCCCGTCCTTTAGAACGGGGTATTCGACTAAATCCCAAACACTCCCTCCGGGCTTTAGCCCGAAATCGGCAACCACAATTAAAAAGTTGACAACGATGAAGAAACAAAATATATATAGTCTCATCTGTGTTATCAAAAATAGATATAAGATTATGTGAAAAGTTAAGTTGCCTGCTATTATACAGGTAAGGAGAAAAACTATGTCAAAATCATACAAAATTCTAATTCCATTATTTTTGTTTATGTCTTTTGGTATATCGGGTCTGCTTTCAGCCCAGACTTATTCTGACTTCATCAAACTTGCAGATGAATCTTATCGTAACAAAGACTATCTAAAATCCGCAGAAAACTATGAGAAAGCGCTTGAACAAAAAGAAGGCAAGACCAAAGATTCTAATGAGGTTTATTATAAAGCTGCTCGTTCATGGGCATTAGCCGGGAATACAGAAAACGCTCTAAAAAGCTTGAACCTTCTTACTAATATCATTGATATGGAAGCGTCATCAGGATTCTTAGAATATATTAAAACAGACTCTACTTTAGCAAGTCTTCATAATAAAAAAGGCTGGAATACACTTATCAAAAAACTTAACGGGAAAATAGAAAAATATGAAGCAAATTTTAATAAGGAATTGGTTAAAGAATTAAAAGACATTTCGGAAAAAGACCAGCGGTATAGAAAACAATTGGAAGAAGTAAGCGAAAAATATGGTTGGCAATCAAAAGAGTTAAAAGAATTATGGGAAAAACAGGCAGAATTTGATTCCTCAAACCTTGTAAGAGTTGAAACGATAATCAAAAAATACGGTTATCCGGGCAAAAGCCTTGTAGGCGGAATGTTAAGCTCTGCTGCTTTTTTAGTAATCCAGCATTCTGACCTTAAAACACAAGAAAAATATCTTCCTCTCTTACAGGAAGCCGCAGATAAAGGAGAATTTAGTTGGGGCTCTTTGGCTTTACTTATAGACAGAATCCATACGGGAAAAGGAGAGAAACAAATTTATGGGTCTCAAATCAGGCAGACAGGCGGAAAGCATGAATTATTCCCAATCGAAGACGAATCAAATGTAAACAAACGACGCGCAAAAGTTGGACTTGAACCACTGGAAGAATATGTAAAATACTGGAATATGACTTATACAGTCCCGGATTCCGAAGAAACACAGTTTGCCGCAAGAATGGATAATGCAGTTATTATGCCGGTATTTGTAGACGAAAATTGTCACATATCGAATACTTTAATTGTAAAACTGAGTAATCTAACCTCCGATTGTGTAGTTAATGACACATTGCATTGGGAATCCCCGGAAGGATGGTCCATAGAGCCTAATAACCTTCTGATAAAGATTGCAAAAAAAGGCAGCATTGTCGTAAAATTCAAAATAAAAAACAAAGGGGAAAGGCTTTATCCCACTCCACAATTTTCTCTTCTCCTCCCTTATGCTAAAGGCAAAAAATATAACGTTACAAGGTCAGTCCCTGTTATCCGTAAAGTATATGCCAACAAAACAACTACTCCACTAAGTATTGATGGTAAAATTTCTGAACCTGTCTGGCGGAAACCTGTCTCGTTACTCTTTTCACCAAACGGAAATTCAACGAAAATAGATTCTACGTATTTCTATTTTTGTTATGATGATAGTAATCTTTATGTCTCTGCGTATTGCAAGAAATCGAAGATAGATTCTATATTCGCCGCTTCAACGGAACACGACGAAGCAGTTTATAACGATGATTGCATAGGTTATTTCTTCCAACCGGATACGGCAAAAAATGAGGTCTATCAAATCTATTTCAACTCTCTTGGAACGGCGTTCGACCAGAAAATATCGGGAATGGATGCCGATAGAAATTGGAACGGCGTTTATGAAGTAAAAACATCAAAGGGAAATAATTTTTGGACTGTAGAAGCACGGATTCCTCTCAGCCAGTTTGGAGTATCGGGCAAACCCGGACAACAATGGAGACTAAACTTTAGGCGCAAACAAAAAAGAACGCAAAGTACAGGCGATTGGCAGGTTCCAATAACCTACGACCCCAATACGTATGGAATTCTCATTATGAAATAACTGTCAACATTCCGGAATAATAATCGTCCTACCGGGTAGAGGACTTGTCCGCCTGCCTGCCTACTGTTATCTTTTATAATCATATGGTTACTATTTTGTGTTTCTGTGCTATTCTGTGTTTAGTTGGACTTTGCGATTCGCGCATTAGTCCAACTTATCCAGCTTAACTGGGCAATCTGTGTGCTAATATTTCTGTATTCTTTTATCTGTCTTAATCTTTTTCCGTGTAATTCTGTGTTCCTCTGCGTCCAAATTATATCTATTCTTTGTCCCTTGCGTTTTTATCCGTGAAAATCCGTTTACAAGCCCTTAAGCCATTTAGGGATTGTTATCCAGCTTGGGGTCCGTTATCCGTGGCAATACTATCTCTGTTCTTTGTTTTTCTTTTTTTACCGACCACTGACCACCGGCCACTATTCTCTGTTCAACAAAATCTTTTATTTAAAGTTGACAAATATGTGCTTATAAATTAGGTAATAAGTTAGTCAAATAGTCAAAAACGGGCCTGTAGCTCATTCGGTTAGAGCACTCGGTTGATAACCGAGAGGTGAGTGGTTCGATTCCACTCAGGCCCAGTTTTTTATCTTCCGGTTAAAGCCAAATAAAAATCCTTGACATATAAAACCTTAATATATACCTTTAACGTAGGCTCGAATTTATAAGATTTGGGCACAGGGGGAAAAATGAAAAGACCGATCGTTGCAACAATAACTCTTTATATAGGTCTCTTGTGTATGTTATTCGGTATCATAAGCTATATATTTGGCTTTCAAACTTTATTAAAAGCCAGACCTTCAAGCTTTTTTCAAATCGCCGATTCATGGTTTATTATTACTATAATAGCTTATCTACACGAAATCTACAAAAAGAATAACTAATAATCTGATTATTCTGCTCGTTAAAATCAATCAGATTATCAGGAATAAAATAAGCATTGTCTAAAAAAGTTCTTGTAATCGCTTACTACTTTCCACCTATGGGAATGGGTGGAGTGCGTAGGGTTGTTAGTTTCTGCAAATACCTCCCGCAAAAAAACTGGTCACCGATTGTCCTCAGCGTTAAAAACATTAAATATTTCATTAATGACGATTCTTTTTTACGGGAAATTAACTATCCCGTTGTTCGCACGGAATCGGCAGACCCATTAAGACTGTTAAAATCCTTTCAACTAAAAACAAACAAGAAAAACATATCTTCTTCTTTTCATAAATTAAGTTCTTTTATGTTTATACCCGATAATAAAATCGGATGGTTCCCGTATGCATTACACTCAGGATTAAATCTCATAAAAAAGCACAAACCCGATATCATATTTGCGTCTGCGCCACCTTATACTTCTCTTCTCATCGGATATTATTTGAAAAAACTCACAAAACTACCACTTATCGTTGAATTCAGGGACCCCTGGCCTTATTCTCCTTATCCAACATTCCTGCACAGAAAAATAAATGAATGCCTCAAAACAAAAGTTTTAAAATCCGCAGATGCCGTAATAACCATAAACAAAGTTATTTCCAAAAATCTGCCGTCAAATACGATTATAATTCCTCCCGGTTATGACCCTGAAGATTTTACAAAGAAGCACACGGATAAATCTTCAAGCAAACACAAATTCACAATAACTTATACGGGCTCGTTTTTTCCCCCACGAACTCCGGAATACTTTTTAAAAGCACTATCCGAATTAATAATTGAAAATCCTTCTTTATCCAAAGACTTTAAATTAGAGTTAATCGGTTTGCATTCAACACAAGAACAAGAAACCATAAAAAAGTTGAATCTTGAAAACATAGTTGAAATCATACCTTACTTACCGCATAACGAATGCATACAAAAACTTATCCATTCGGATTTACTGTGGATAATGATTGACGAAGTTGAAGACACCGCTTCTACGGGCAAAATCGGCGAATATCTTGGAGCGGGCAAACCTATTTTAGCTACCGTTCCTGAAGGTCCCTGTGCAGATATTATTAACGAAACACATACAGGAATAGTCGTCCCGCCGCGAGATATAAAGGCAATCAAAAAAGCAATTTATGATTTTTATTTGAAATATAAATCCAATTCCCATCAAACAGGCAAAACCGAATCTTATAGCTGGCAAAATCTGACATCTAAATTAACGGATATTTTTGATTCATTAACTTAAAAACTTATGAGGATTTGATAAAGTTCTTGCCAATAAACAAATGATTCTTATACAATTAAAATAAAGAGAGAAAAAAACAGAATTTTTTGGACGCAGATGAACGCAGATAAACAGGATATCAAATTTAAACACAAAGAATTAACTGCGATTACTTGGAGTTTGTTCCGCCAGGAACATTACTCCGAGTTATCCAGAGGGGAAATCATAGAAATTTTTTATCGGGTTTATAACAAATTGGGATACGGGTTTTTAGAAAAGGTGTATGAAAATGCTATGATGATAGAGTTTAAAAGAGAAGGAATTCCTGCAAAAGCACAAACTCCTATAAAGGTTTATTATGACGACAGAGAAATTATAGGAGAATATACCGCTGATATATTAGTAGATGATAAAATTATGGTGGAAATTAAAGCAATAAAAAAGTTAGCAGAAGAGAATGAGGCACAACTATTAAACTATTTAAAAGCAACAAATGTAGAAGTAGGACTTTTATTTAATTTTGGACCTGAACCGGAAATCAAAAGAAGAGCATTTGATAATAGCAGAAAGCCTGCCTGCGGTAGGCAGGAAAGATTTTAAGGATCTTGATAATCTGCGATTACAAGCTCTTATGTTAGTTAGAGCTTGTTATCCAGAGGGAAAATCTGCGTCCTAAAAGAAAGATCTATTTAAAAGAGGCATAGATTTAATGGAATTGATATTATGAAAATTTTTCCCGACTGCATACCTTGTTTACTCAAGCAAACTTTAACGACATTACAATTTGCAACGGAAGATACTGATTTACACATACAGGGATTAAAAGAAGTTGTTAGAATTATGCCTTCTCTGATAGAATTACCCACGCCGACACACATTGGCAGAGTAATACACAATCTAACAAAAGTCATAACCTGTAATCCCGACCCCTATAAAAAAGTAAAACTTGAGCACACGGAAACCGCATTAAAACTGTACCCGGAACTAATTTTAAAACTTAAATCTTCCACGCAAAAGCCTCTTTTAACTGCATTGAAAATAGCTGCTGCAGGCAATACGATAGATTTTGCAAGAGGAAAAGATTTCGACCTTTCAAAAGAGCTCGAACTCACTCTCAACAAAGAATTCAAATTATGCGATTATGACAGGTTTATAAATGACCTTAAGAAAGCAGATAAAATTTTATACATAGGAGACAACGCAGGCGAAACCGTTTTTGATAAAGTATTAATCGAAGAAATTAATAATTACCGTAATGATAGAAACGTTTTTTATGCCGTAAGGGGTTTACCCGTAATCAACGATGCCACTTATGAAGATGCTCTTGCATCGGGCATATCCGACGTTGCAGAAATCGTAGATTCGGGCACGGATGCCCCGGCAGCATTACTTGAATACTGCACTCCTGCTTTTCATAAATTATTTAATCAATCTTCGCTTATAATAAGCAAGGGGCAGGGAAATTATGAAGGGCTGTCTGAAAGTAATGCGCCTATATATTTCTTATTTAAGGTTAAATGCCCGGCTATTGAAAAATCTCTTAACGCAACCCTTGGCGATTTACTCTTTCTGGGGAATCCGTTATCTGTTTAATATATTTCGTGCTCCTACCGCTACCCTCTTTTTTCTTTCTAATCCTGTTAATCTGCGGAAATCCCTGTCTACCAGTCTGTTTGGCAGATGCGTCCAAAAATTCTGTCTTCTTGTCTATTTATTGTTCTCTATTCGTGCTAATTCGCGTTAATTCGTGGATAACTTTTTCTGTATTCTGTTGTCTGTTCTTTCCGTACTAATCGGTGCTCTGCCGTATCTACATCCGTGGTTCTCTGTATTTAGTCCCCTATTTCATCAAGATCAGTTTGCCCGTTACTTTTGCATTTCCGGCTTTCAGGTGCACAAAATAAATACCGTTTGACAACTTATCCGTATCCAGTTTTATATTATAAGTTCCTGCTTTTTGTTCCCCGTTAACGAGTGTTTTCACCTGTCTTCCGCTCAAATCATAGAGTTCTACGGACACTTTATTATTAAAGGGTATCTGGTAGCTTATAATAGTTGATTTTACAAACGGGTTTGGATAAGCTTTTACATTTACGGATACGTTGTAATAATCGGATGTGTGTATTTCCGAAACTCCCTGTGTTGAAACTGTCAAAATCACGGGTTCTTTATATGTGCCTTCATCAGGGTCGTTTGAGGCGATTCTCAAAGTATCCCGATAAACGCCTTCTGCGAGTCCTGCCGGCTGCACGGTTACCGAAACGGAAGATGACTCGCCCGGGGCAAGCGTCATAGTTGTTTTTGATAAGCCAAGAATCCACGATGCCGTATAAGTTATGTTTGATACTGAAAGGTTAGTCGGAGGACCACCCCTATTGCATACCCAGATTGTTCCATTTTGACAGGGCGTAGTCGCGTAACCGAAATGCGCTAAAGACGGGTCGCCATAAAGATTGAACGCCGTACAATTAACCCATTTATTCTGCGCAGCCCCCGTTCCTGCCATATAATTTTGACGACTAAGGTCAAATGAGGGACCTACCTTCGAATGCGAAACTGTTGTATCTTTTAATAATTTGTTAAAAAAGTAAGTTTCCATAACGTTAGCCGGATTTGTATAAACAGACCTGCTCGCCGCGCATACACTTACACATCCCTGGTTCAGCAATGCCGCCGCCAGATTATTCGTTGTCTCGGGATGCCCTAATAAACAGGACATAAGAAAAGCATCCGCGGGATAATCATCGTCCAACGCGGAAACATCCGAAGTTGTTAGTATATCCGTATATACAATTTCACCGTTAGTAGTCTCCGGGACACCATCGCCATCGTCAGTTGCCCATACCATACGCATACACTTCTGAAGCCACCCGTGCGAGTTTAAGGCAAAAATCCCCATTCCCTCCCAGCGGTTTTTTATATTTATTTTTGTTAAACTGTCCGTGCACGAATAAGTACTCTTTGTTCTTCCCTGCTTTTCATATAATAATGTAGCAGTTGAACGATTAATAATACTGCTGTTCATAATATCTTCGAGTACGGAAGCTCCGTCAAGAAGAGCCCCTCCCCCGTTATCCTGATTGGAAAATTGCAATATGGCGCCGGCGCAAAGCGCTTTTTTCTTATATGTAAGGTCAGTATTTCTCTCGAAGTTTATAATTTTTTGAGTTATATGCGCAATTTTTGTGGCATCACTCCACGGAATTCTGCCTAAAGATACTTCCGATACATAATCCGGTGAATCATTTCCTCCCGTGCTTCCGCCGGAAGTCAAAATTTCTCCCCAGTAACCGTCCCCGTCTTTATTCCAGGAAGCATTATCGGCAGAGCCAAGGTCGGAATAATACAAATCCGTAGCAAGAGGGTAATCATACGCATCTATTGCCCAACTTGGCAAATCAGTGTTACTCTGGATATAACAAATTCGCATCGGGATATTCGTATTATCCCCTACTATCAATACATACTTTATTCCCCACTGACTCACGGGATACTTATCTCTTAAAAAGTTTCTTATTTTTTGCTGTATGTCCGTTCCGGTATAATTCGTATTTATCCATTCCTTCGTCACTATGTTAGTTTTAAAACCTAATCCCGCTTTCCATCCCGCAAGCGCTTCACAAGCCGATTGCATTGCAGCCGTAGTTATAATTACATAATCGTAAGTCGGAGCTTTCGTTCCTTCCTTGTCCGCCTGAGGAGGATACCATTTCTTAGCCTGTTCAAAATTGTAAATAAGGCCGCTTGCTTCCTCTTCCGCCAGATTATCCGATGCCAACCTCTTGTATTCTGCCTCTTTATCCGCATCAAACCTGTATTTTACTTTAACCTGTAAACGAGATACATAACTTAATTTTCCGGTTACGGCATTATACTGGACGGGGTAAACCGCTACCGTTGCAAGGTTGTATTTTCTTAAATTTCCGGTAGATATCAACTCTCCTTTTACCGCAGGATATTGAGTATTTGATGAATAAGCAATTTGTTTGTTAGTATTATATTCTTTATAACAAAGGGCGAGCTTACTTCTATTATCTCTCATAGGAAAATTAACAGGTGCCGGCGCAATGTTATACTTGCCTACAAGAGGAACGCTATTTCCTATTACTTCTATCCCCTCAACCGTTCCTTCCGGTGGAATCGCAAGAATTATGGTTTTGAATGGTAATGCCGGTTTTCCGGGTTCACCCATCTGTTCAAATCCTTTTATGTCTATATTCTGAATGCCTGCGCTTGCTTCTTTTATATCAAAAGCTGGAACATCTATATCAACCGTTACTTCTGAGGCGGACCACGAACAGCTTACATATTTATAATCGGGAATATGATAATAATACGATAACTTATCCGGAGTTACGGCTATGTCCGGCACTCCTCCGGCTCTCCAATAATAACTATGTGTATATTCATTATCTGCTTCCGAAGATTCCGTAATGGCACCAAGTGGGTCAACAACGAGTTTCATTGTATGAGCTCCAACAACAGAAAACGTGCTCTGCAAAAATTTAACCTTTAAAATAGTACCAACTGCAAGCGAAGTAAATGTATAGGATTTAACGACCGAATCTTCCCGCATTATCTTGACATCAAAGCCGGAAGTTACATTCTGGTCACCATTATTGGTAACAGCCCAACTATAATAGTATGGAGTCCCGGTATATAAAGTATCATCCAGAATCGTATCCTGGGTAATAGAGCAAACTAACGGAGCACTCCACCCGGTTAAAGCAACAGGAGCAAGATTGGGTAACGCAAAAATTTTAGTTGAAAAGAAAATTATACCACATACCAAAAATTTAATTTTATTCATACCCCCTCCTAAATATGGAACCTTATTATATTTATATTATATAATCATATATGATACTTTTAGATAATATTGTCAACTAACTTTTGTTATTTTTTTATCTGTTACAATGAATTACTATCTTTCTGTTCTCTGTCCTTTACAAATACAAAAAAATATTGACAATACTCCATTTTTGAAACACTTTTGTTAACAAATGGACAAACTAATTGAATGGCTTTTAGAGGGTGACCCGTGGGTTGTTTACAGGACAAGGCTCGATTTGCTGAACCAGCCCGAAACTACCCCCGATGTGATAAAATCCAGGAACGAACTAATCAATCACCCTAAAATAAAAACAATTTTAAAAGAAGTACAAAATTGGCCCGGCACAGTATTGAGTAGCCATAAGAGCGCCAACCAAACTTACCATAAATTATCTTTCCTTGCGGATATTGGAATGAATAAAAATGATGCACCGATCAAACAAGTGATACAAAAAATATTTGAACACCAATCTAAAGAAGGCCCCTTCCAATTACCGATGAATATTCCTCAACACTTTGGAGGCTCCGGCAAAGATGAATGGGCATGGGCGCTATGTGATGCCCCGGTAATTCTTTATTCGTTAATAAAATTCGGACTTGGCGAAGACGCTAAAATAAAAAGCGCAGTGAAATATTTAACCAATCTTGTCAGCGATAACGGATGGCATTGTATCGTATCAAAAGAACTCGGAAAATTCAGGGGGCCCGGTCGTAAAGATGACCCTTGCCCTTATGCCACGTTTGTTATGCTTAAAATGTTAGTATTGCTCAACGAATACAAACGCAGTAAAGAGACATTGCTTGGCGCAAATTGTTTATTGGATTTATGGGAAAACAGCAAAAAACTTCATCCTTATATGTTTTATATGGGAACTGATTTCAGAAAAATTAAAGCGCCTTATATCTGGTATGACTTGCTCCACGTCCTTGATTTACTAACTCAAATAGACTCCATTAAAAAAGACAAAAGGCTTATCGAAATGACAGAAACTCTAAAATCAAAATCCGACAAAGAAGGCAAATTCACTCCAGAATCCGAATATAAAGCTTGGAAAGACTGGGACTTCGGACAAAAGAAATGCCCTTCAAGATGGGTTACTTTTTTGTCCTTGCGAATCTTAAAAAGATTTAAAGTTTAATCCTTTTTCAAAATTCTTAAATCCCAACATTTAACTTAATACTTCTTCCTGTTTATTATTCCTTTCACACAAAATATTTGACAACGTTTACTTATTATGTTAACTTAAGCTTATGTCTAATTTTGCTTTTGTTTTCCCGGGGCAGGGGGCCCAGTTTGTCGGTATGGGGAAAGACCTTTACGACAAGCATGACGAAATAAAAGCCTTATATGAAAAAGCAAATGAAGTTCTCGGCATAGACATAAAAAAGATATCTTTTGAAGGTCCCGAGAATGAGCTCAAAGAAACAAAAAACGCCCAGATTGCAATAGTCCTTCATTCCGTAGCATCTTATAAACTTTTAATTCAAAAAGGTATAACTCCTTCCGTAACTGCAGGACATTCTCTTGGTGAATATTCTGCTCTTATCGCCGCAAATGCGCTTGATTTTGACGATGCTCTCCAGCTTGTCAGATTCAGGGGAGAATTGATGTCAAGGGCGGGAGAAGCCAGTCCGGGCACGATGGCGGCAGTTCTTGGAATGCCCGCCGACAAGATAGAGCAAGTAATCGCTGAAATCGGGAGTTCGACACTTGTTGTTGCAAACTATAATTCACCAATGCAAACGGTAATTTCGGGTGACATCGAGGGAATAAAAAAAGCGTCCGAATTGTTAAAAGAGCGTGGCGCAAAAAGAGTTATGCCGTTACAGGTAAGCGGCGCGTTTCATTCTCCGTTAATGGGGTCTGCTTTTAATACATTTAAATTAGCATTAGAAAAGATAGAAATCAAAAATCCGTCCGTTCCTGTTGTTCCGAATGTTACGGGCAAACTTACATCATCGGCCGAAGAAATAAAAGAGAATCTGGGCAACCAAATCATCTCGTCCGTAAGGTGGGTAGATACCGTAAGGAATATTGTTTCCTCCGGCACAACTTCATTCGTAGAATTAGGGCCGGGCAAAGTGCTCACGGGTTTAATCAAACAAATCTCTCCTGAAGCTGAACTTACAGGTTTGGAAAACTACTCGTAATTTCGTAAGACTCCTTAATCCTTGAAAGGTAGTCTAACAAAAAATCGTGAAACCAAAGATTGATTGGGGACTGAAATTTTTTCATGACGTGTTACGATTGGAAGCTCTGCATTTTGGTTATTGGGAAGGAATCTCAATCCATAGCGACTCCGAACTAAACGTAGAAAACCTTAAATTAGCGCAAAAAAACTACACTAATCAGCTAATTGAAACCATTCCAAGAGACGTTAAGACATTACTTGATGTAGGAGCGGGCACCGGCGAAGTCGCAAAGGAACTAATTACCCGAGGGTATACAGTAGAAGCCGTATCTCCGGACACTTATCAATATGAAATTTGTAAAACAAAGTGTCCACGAATGCCTTTTCATAGAACAAAATTTGAAAAACTCGATATAAAAAAATCGTTTGATGTCATACTTATGTTAGAAAGCTGCCAATATCTGAAATTAGACCCTGCGTTCAAAAACTGCAAAAAACTATTAAAAGAGGGCGGGTATATTCTTATTTCCGATTATTTTAGAAAGGTTAAAAAGAATTACTACAGGACAACGCATACGCTGGAAGATTTTTACAATGCCGTAAAAAAATATAATTTCGAAATTGTGTATGAGAAAGACATAACCGAAGGAGTATTGCCAACATTAACGCTTGGAAAACAATTTTATTTAAACTATGCGGTTCCCGTAACAAAAATAATTACCGGATATTTTTCCGACAAAATTCCGGTACTGACAAAAATTCTTAAATTTGTATTCTCTTCCCCGTTGCGAAAAATTAAATATTATGTTTATATTCATACTCCTGAAAAACTTGACGTTGACAAGTTCAGAAAAAATATCGAATATAAAATAATATTGTTAAAAAATTCTGCTTCTTAGAAAATCAAATGAAAAAATATAGTATTTTAATTATATTACTTTGTTGCCTGGCAGGCTGGGGGACTTATTTTCTTGTCAAGATGTGTTTTGCCAGAACATATTATAACAGAGGGGTTACGTTTACCAGGAGCGGCTTGCATGAAAAAGCCCTGGAATCCTATGAAAAAGCAATAAAATGGGAACCGCGTTATGCCGAGGCGTGGTGTTCAAAAGCGGTTGTGCTTTTGAGGCTCGGGCGCGCTAATGAGGCGCTTAATGCAATTGAAAGGGCAACGGAACTAACGCCGGATTATCCTTTTGTATGGAACAGTAAAGCATGGTTACTCGAGGGACTTGGGCGAACGGAAGAAGCAAAAGAAGCCTATAAAAGAATGGGTGCTTGTAAAAAATCAAGGGAAACAAATAATAATAAAATTAAATTATTAAGAGTTTACGGGAGGGCAAAATGAAAACAGCAATCGTTACCGGCGGTGCAAAAGGCATTGGCCTGGCAATTTCCAAAAAGCTTATCGCCGACGGAAATAAAGTTATAATTTTTGATGTCATTCAGGAAGGAGAAACAATCGCATCTCAAATAGGAGCAGAATTCAAAAAAGTTGATATCAGCAACCACGCTGAGGTAACCACTATTGCAAAGCCCATTGATGCAGATATTCTCATAAATAACGCAGGCATAAGCATAGATAATCTTCTCATACGGATGAAAGAATCGGACTGGGATAAAGTTATATCCGTAAATCTCAAAGGCGTATTCAACTGCACTTACGCGGTTCTTCCTGCAATGATAAAAAAACGCTGGGGAAGAATCGTAAATATGTCTTCCGTTATAGGCATAATGGGAAACAAAGGGCAGACGAGCTATGCGGCATCCAAAGCCGGAATAATAGGTTTCACAAAATCCGTTGCAAAAGAAGTCGCTTCAAGGAACATAACCTGCAATGCAATCGCACCGGGATTTATCTCAACCGATATGACGGATAAATTACCGCAGGAAGTAAAAGACGCTTATATAAAAACAATTCCTCTTGCAAGGCCCGGCACACCCGAAGAAATCGCCGAACTGGTAAGTTTTTTAATTTCGGATAACTCAAGTTATATCACGGGCCAAGTTATAAACATTGACGGCGGAATGGTTATGTAGAGTTTTTTTCTGGAACATCGTTCGTTGCAATTTTTTTATCCAATAGTAGTCTATACAACCATAGGGACAAAATAACTTGACAAGACAACCTTGCCAGAATATTCTTTCTAAGCTGGAAGTCAGGAATGAAAATACTAATTTTATTAAGTCTTTTGACTAATCTGTTTGAGCAAACGGACTGGATGGGTGGAAAAGGTCTGGAGGGGCCTGTCAATACGTGGGGAACGCGTTATTATACGGACAACGACAGCATCACCGTTGCAAGCGAAGGACAAATCTCGCTTATAGCGACGGGATGGAATTACACAAACTGGACTAAACATACCGTAGAAGCAAATCCCGGGATAGAGCCTCATGCGCAGGGGTTACTCCCTGCCGACATAAACAATGACGGCAAAAAAGACCTTGTAGCTCACACCAATAATCAGGTTGTCTGGTACGAGAATACGGGGAATTGGGACATATGGACCAAACATATAGTAGGCAATGCCAGCAGTGCCGTTTCTCATACTCCCTGCACGTGGCCTGCAGATATAAACAAAGACAAACAAATTGACATAGTCATTGCTTCCGACATAGGACTTGGTTGGTTTCAGAACCTTGGAAACGGGGCATCATGGAGTTCATTTAAACCGGTAAACGATACGACTTCTTATCACAGGTGTTTTGCTACTGATTGGGATCTAGATGGAGATATAGATATAGTAGGGGTGCGCAATAATAGTGGTATTTTGACCGGCCGTATATGTTTCTACTTTAATAACGGTTCTAATAATTTTTCATACAATTTCGGGTTAGGTTTCGGAACTGCTTTGGAAGCATGGCGTGTTTACCCTGCTGATTTCAATAATGATGGGTACCCGGATATTTCTTCCGTATATAATTATACTTATATTTTTCTAAATGACCCGGTAACACATAAAATCATTTCGAGTAATTATTACTTTCAGCAAGGTTCTTTCCAGCCTGATTTCGATGGGGCCTGGGCAGTAGATATAAATATGGACGGTTATAAAGACCTCGTAACCGCAGCATATTTTGAATCAATGGGCGGGCCTACGAATGGTTTTTGGGCGCACATAAACGACGGGACAGGACTTAATTTTACCCGCCAACTCCTTGTCACAGACCCACCGGGCGAATATACTGACGGCGCTATGGCAAGAGATATTGACCTTGACGGCAAACCTGATATAGCCGGAACTTTATCAAAAGTAGGCTGGTTCCGCCAAACAGGTTCTTTAGCGTTTACGTTATATCCTATAGACGTTCTTCCCACGGATTCTATTTCTCATTGGATTTATGTTGAAGATATGGACAATAAATGCACGCCCGATATGGAACTTCTCGTAACTCGCTGGGGAGCGCACCTTGTTTATGAAAATAATATGCTCACTGCTTTTGCTCCAAGAGGGGAATTAGTTTCTTCCATACTGCAGTTAAGTACACAAACAAGGCGTCTTCAATGGTTTGGTTGGGAAGCTTGTATTCCCGGGGATTCGACTCTTGCTTTTTCGTGGAGAACTGATACTTCGGTCAATACCCTAAAAGCAAAACCATGGACAACAAAATATTATGCAACAAAAGAAATAGATAGCGTGTCATTTCCCGGGAGCCTTCCTTGCTATAAATACTTCCAGTATAAAGTTGAGTTCCGACCGAATGCTTCCCCGCTTGATGTCCCGGTTCTTTATAGAGTCTGGCTAAGAGATACGGTTTGCACTCCTTCGGCAACGGAAGAAAAGTTTTTGTCAGAAAAATCCGTTTCATTAAAAATTTCCGGAGACAGGATTTTATTAGACATTTCCTATGACATAAAAGACGCAAAACTCTCCATATATAATACTGCGGGCAATCTTGTTAAAACGCTTTATAAAGGGACTCTATCTGCAAATAAATACACTTTTGTTTCAGGAATTCGGACAAAAGGCGTTTATCTCGTAGTCCTGAAAACACCTGTTGGCAATAAAACAGCAAAACTTATTAAGTTGAAATAAATTTTTTCTCATCCTTTTGTATGTTGTTTTTCGTGTTAATCCGTGGCAATTTTTTTTGTTTTCTGTCCACTATTTTCCCCTCTGTGTCCTCTATGTTTTTTATCTCCCTTTTGTTGTTTTTTATTCTGTTATCCGCCTCAGGCGGACTAAATTATCTTCCGTTCTCTGTGTTCTCTGTGGTTTGATTTATTTTTTCTGTCTTTCGTGATTAATCTTTTTGTTTATTTCCTGTTAAATATTTGTTGACTAAACATCTCCTGTGAATATATTACACTTTGATATGAACAAACCTATCGGGATATTTGATTCCGGAATCGGTGGGCTTACCGTAGTAAAAGCCGTTTTTAAAACATTACCCGAAGAACAGATTGTTTATTTTGGAGATACAGCCAGAGTTCCTTACGGAAACAAATCTACGCTTACCATTAAAAAATTTTCCTACCAGATAGCGCAATTTCTTGTCTCGCATGACGTTAAACTTATTGTTGTCGCCTGCAATACCGTATCTGCCACTTCTTTAGATTGGCTTACTTCTCATTATTTATTGCCGATTATTGGAGTCATAGAACCTGCGGTAGAGGACGCGATAAAAGCTACCAGAAACAACAAAATAGGAGTCATCGGGACAAGAGCAACAATAGAAAGCAATGCTTATCAAAACAGCATATTGCACAAAAAACCGAATGCAAAAGTTTATTCTTATCCCTGTCCGTTATTAGTTCCGTTAGCGGAAGAAGGCTGGCTGGATTCACCTGCAACTAAAATAATTTTAAATGATTATCTTGCCCCACTCAAGAAAAAAGGCATAGACACTTTAATACTAGGGTGCACACATTACCCGTTATTAGAAAATACCATTCGGGAAGTTATGGGAAAAAATGTAACTTTAGTAAACTCGGCAGATTCCGTAGCAAAGAAAGTAAAAGCGATTTTACACAAAAACAAAACCGCATCCGATGCGAAAATAAAAAGCCCCAACAAATTCTACTTCTCCGACATCCCGCGCCAATTCAGCACGTTAACAAAAAACTTCCTCGGCGTTAAAATAAAATACATTAAAACTACTCTCTAATTGTTCCCTGTTTTTGTTGTCTCTCTCGTTGTTCTTAATGCTAACACCCCCCAAAAAAACAATACTGCGAGACACTTCCGTGACATTTGTTAATAAAAAAACTTGACAATCTATACGCTACCGTATAGATTGCCGTATGAGTCTTCAAAGGCTTGTTTATAAAGAGGTTGTAAGCAGTCTTCCCAAAAAAGAAATTGGAATAATTATAGGTCCCCGCCAGGTTGGAAAGACTACGCTTCTGAAAAAAATTGCAAGTCATTGTCGTAAGAATAAAATTGGATGTAAGTATTTTAATTTGGAAATGCCTTCTGATGCAAATTATTTTGCCAGGGATTTTGAATTTTTACTGGATGATATATGTAAAAAAAAGCAAATTATTCTTATAGATGAATTCCACTATCTACCGAATGCTACTAAGTTATTCAAATCAATCTATGATGGTTGCAAAGGAGTAAAAGTTTATGCTTCCGGCTCATCTTCTATTGAAATGCACAGACATTTAAAAGAAAGTTTAGCCGGGCGGAGACATCTTTTCCAATTGTTCCCATTATCATTCTCGGAGTGGCTGCCAAGTAAATCATTATCTGTTAAATTGCCCGGGAACATTCATTCCAAAATCAGTCCTGACGCTCATTGTAAATTGAGAACATATCTTGAGGAATTTATTGTTCTGGGAGGAATGCCCGGACTTGTTCATGAAAAAAGACCGGAGAATAAGAAACGGCTTCTCCTTGATTTGGTGGCAACTTATATTCAAAAAGACATCAAAGCTCTTTTGCGCGAAGAAGACATTCTTTCTTTTAATCGGCTGCTTGTTTTATTAGCAGGACAGGAAGGCAGTCTTCTGAGTGAGAATAGTGTTTCCCAGGTTCTTAACTATTCTTTACGTCAGGTAAGAAAAGATTTATCCATATTAAATCAGATGTTTTTACTTGATATATTGAAACCATTTTTCACAAATCGTGGCAGGGAATTAAAACAAATAAATAAAATATATTATTTTGACAGTGGAATCCGAAATGCTATTTTGCATGACTTCAGAAAATTGGATAGTAGACCTGATAAAGGGGTGCTTCTTGAATCATTTGTTTTACATGAGTTACAGAAAAACTTAAAAGTTTCTCAGGAAATTTATTATTGGCGGACACGGGAAAAAGAAGAAGTGGATTTTATTCTTGTTCAGGATAGGATTCCAATTGCCATTGAAGTTAAGTCTCAAATTTCAAGAGGAGAAATACCAAATGGAATAAAACGATTTTTCATAAAATATCCGGAATGCAACATCGCCATAGTTCTAAATAACTCTATTAAGGAAGAATTATCCTATCAAAACAGAAAAATAATATTTGCGCCTCATTATTATGCAGCGTTAATTCCCTCTTTGTATAAATGATGAATTAAAAATAATAGCCAACATATAGCAATCCCGCTTTGGCAGTGAAAGTTTTGTTTGCAAGCTCTTGTTTTTGTAATAGTCCGCCTTAGGCGGAGAATAATCTTTCTTCCGCTTTTCTACTTCACATAAGATATCTTTACTATTTTTGTCAGTTTAACATGCCTATCGGCAGTCAAGTAGTCATTAACTTTCACAAAATAAATCCCAGATTTCAGTTTTCCCCCTATAGTATTATTCTTTGTTTCTTCTACTAATTTTCCAGCAATGTCATAAATCTTTATGTTTGTCTTGCTGTCCCGATTCACGATTCCCGAATAACTAATAACGGTAGTTGAAGTAAACGGATTCGGGGTTACAGTTAATTCGATCCCGCCAAGGCGGGATGTCGCTTCGCTCCATTTCTCTTCTGCTCCTACCGTTGAATATTTTATCGTTACATAGTCATATCCGCCCCCCGCACTTTTCCCCGTTACATATACATACCCATTATTGTCAACTGCAATTGAGTATGCATCATCTGTCCTATTCCCGGGACCATTATATCTCTGAACCCATTCTTCACTCCCTGAACTGCTATATTTTATCGTAGCGTAATCCTCTCCGTAAACACTTCCTACTCCCCAACTATTCCCAGTTACATAAACGTTTCCGATGTTATCCACTGCAATCCCCCTTGCGCAGTCAGTACTGTCTCCAGTCCCATTGTATCTTCTAACCCAAATTGTATCCCCTACACTGTTATATTTTATTGTTGCATAGTCATAATAAGTTGCAGCACTATAACTCTTTCCGGTTACGTACACATTTCCGTTACTATCTAAAGCAAGTGCAGTTGCACCTTTGTAAGCTAAACTTTTATTGTTTTTTCCTCTATTTACTGTAATTGTTTCATTGTATGTAGGGCCTTTGTAGCCCTTTGCTGTTCCACTATAAGTCCTAACCCATACAGTATCTCCCAAACTGTTATATTTTATTGTAGCATACTCTGAAATAGTATCTGAAGAAAAAGAGCTTGAGCTTATTCCCGTTATATAAACATTTCCGCTGTTATCTACTGCAATTGCATTTGCCTCATTGTCTATATATCCCGGCTTTCTGTATCTCCTAACCCACATTGTATCCCCTACACTGTTATATTTTATCGTTGCATAGTCATTAACATTGCCTGAACCGACACTTGTCCCTGTTACATATACATTTCCATTAGGATCAACTGAAATTGCATTTGCCTCATTGCTTCCACCATATATTCTAACCCACATTGTGTCTCCCAAACTGTTATATTTTATTGTTGCATAACCATTGCCATTACTGGTTCCCGTAACATACACATTCCCAATGCTATCTAATGCAAGTGCCCTTCCTACATCATATTTGCTGCCCGTACCGCTTCCTGAACCATATCTTCTGACCCACATCTTATCTCCTGCACTATTGTATTTTACCGTTGCATAGTCATAATCAGTCCCGTTCCCAACACTCGCTCCGGTCACATACACATTTCCACTTTTATCAACTGCAATTGCATATGCAGCATCGTCGAGATTGTCCGGTCCATTATATTTCCTGACCCATACCGTATCTCCCGAACTATTATATTTTATTGTCATATAGTCAGACCATGCCGTATCGCAACTTTCTCCCGTTACATATATATACCCGCTATCGTCCACTACCATTGCATACGCAGCGTCATAAGCTCCCGGTACACTAACTGACCCATTATACCTCGCTACCCACATTTCCGTCTGTGCAAAAATCTGCAACGGCAAGATAAATATTATTGATAGAATAAATAATCTCCTCATAGTTCCCCCTTTATATTTATTAAAGAAAATCAAAGTAAATAAAATTATTACAAAACATATAATTCTATAGATGTTGTTTCTTACTATCGTTCATTATTTATTTTGTCAAATGTTTTTCCCCCTAACCTAAAAAACTTGTTATGGACAACAATCCCTAATCCGCACGAGGCGGAAAGGGTTTGTAAATAGGAGAATGGCAAGCAGGGAACAGTACGGTCTCGCCACAGCAGGATGTCCTTTAACTAACTTAGGATAACAATCTCCTCTAATTGTGGAATATGGAGTACGAAATGTAACGCAAACAGAGAACAGTAAATAAAAAAAATGCTAATGCTTGACTAAAATTAGTCAAGCATTAGCAACTAAAATTATCTTCTTGCTTCTTATTTTTTCAGTACTTCTCCGCGTTTTACTTATCCTGTACGTCCATCAATTCTACTTCAAAAATCAATGTTGCATTTGGAGGAATGACTCCGCCTGCGCCTCTTTCTCCATAACCAAGCGCGGAAGGAATAATGAGTTTTCTTTTACCGTTTACTTTCATACCTACAACTCCCTCATCCCATCCTTTAATAACCTGTTGTGCTCCAAGGTCAAAACCGAATGGCTGTCCCCTGTCTACCGAGCTATCGAATTTCGTGCTATCTTCAAGCCAGCCCGTATAATGAACAAACACTTTTTTCCCGGACTCGGCTACTTTTCCGGTTCCCACTTTCATATCTATATACTTTAGACCTGATGGAGTAGTAACAACTGCATTATCTGTTTTTTTACTGCTCTTGGAACTACATCCTGAAAACGCACAAAGAAAAGATACTGCACCAACTACGACAAAACTTAAATATTTTATACACATTTTCGCCTCCTAGTTCTGCAGTTAAATAGATTTTTATGAAAAGTCAAACTTTTTCTATTCTTAAAAATAAAATAAACTAAAAAGTTGACAAAAAAGAGTTATATTGTTACATTAACGCTATATTAAGATTATATGAAAAAGGCTATTCGTCTACAATGTAAAAGGGGGCGGATAGCTCAGTTGGTTAGAGCGTCGGTCTCACATACCGGAGGTCATGGGTTCAAATCCCTTTCCGCCCAGATTAAATAAGTGAAAACAGACTTAAAGGCTTTATGCGGACTGCAGCGTATTGACACGGAAATTATCACGCGAGAAGCAAGAATAAAAAACATCCCTCTTGAAATAGAAAAATTAGGCAAAGACTTGCTGGCAAAAGAAGAAGATTTCAAAAAGAAGGAAGCAGACCTTCAAAAGTTTACTACCAAAACAAGACAACTAGAACAATCCATTGAAGACGCCAAAGACAAGATAACAAAATATAAATCCCAGTTACTGCAAATAAAAACCAACAAGGAATACCAGGCTATATTGCAGGAAATAAGCACTGAGCAGGCAAAAATATCTGCTTACGAAGAAGAAATACTCGAGACGTTAGCTCAAAGCGACACTCTGACAAAAGAATTCCAGGGACTCCGTAATCAAATGGAAAACAACAAAAAGGATACTCTGATTTCTCAGCAGGAATTAAACAAAGAGCTTGAAGTGGTAAAACAAGAATTATCAGTCAAAATAAAAGAACGGGACGAACTCACAAAATCTATTTCAAAATCTTTATTTATTAAATATGAGCACATTAAACAGGGCAGACACGGTATAGGGATCGCAGAAATATCAGGTTCTACCTGCAAAGGATGCAACGCTTTTCTCCCTCCTCAAATAATTGCCGAAGTTCAAAAGGGTGAAAAAATCTGGGTTTGTGACTCCTGCGGCAGAATCCTTATATGGCATGATGAGTAAAACAGATGCTTTGTGTTTTTTTTCTCTTTGTTTCAACGCCTGAACTCAGTTCTACGGGCGATTATTTTTTCAACCTCTCCAAATACGAAAAAGCCCTTGAAATATATACTTTAGATTCTAAAGAAAACCCTTCTTCTGTGCTTGACAAAAAACTTCTTTTGTGTAAGAATAGGCTGATTATGAAACAAGACCACGAGAAATATATATCCGCCTTTAACGCACTTAAAAAAGGCGATACACTGCTTGCTAAAAATCTTTTCTCTCAAATCAACGACTTATATTCGCTTGGCATTATTAATTATAATCAAAACTTAATTGATGATGCCTATAATTGTTTTTATCAAACGAACAACCTGTATGGCAAAGGACTCTGTAAATATAAAACCGGTGATTATAATTCAGCGATAACTTATTTATCCCAGGCCGAAAATTCTCCGGATGCCGATTTGTTTATTGCAGAAGCTTATTATAAACTTAACGAATTCAAAAACGCAGGGGAATATTACTCCAAAGCATTAAAGAATCCTACCTTGAAACACGATGCTTTGTATGGACTTGCATGGTCTCATTACAAATTGAGTAATTTTTCCGAATCGGCAAATGAATTCTCTCGATTTTCTACTGATTATCCGAACGATAAACTATGCGCCAAAGCTTTATATTATTCTGCTATGTCCTTTTATTATAACAACAACATATCCAAAAGTTTAGAATACCTATCAAAAGTAAGGGACAATTATCCCGATTTTGAACTTATGGAATCGGTATATTACTGGCTTGGCAAATTATATTACGGCCAGTCAAATTTTGAAGCTTCTCTAAATGAATTAAAACTTCTGATATCCAAATTCCCGAATTCTAAATCTATCCCGGAATCATACTTGTTGTGCGGTGATTGTTACTACAACATACCCGATTACGATTCTGCCATATGTTACTATAACAAAATAACGGGACCTGAATGGCACCTTGATGAAGCTAAATTCAGGATAGAAAAATGTTATTTCAAGCTTGGCAAATACTATTCGTACATAGATGTTTTATCGAACTTTATACGTAAATATCCCGACTCTCCGCGTTCCCCGTCATTAGCTATGGAAATCGCCCGTTCCTGGGTAAAAAAAGAAAGGTTCTCGGATGCCATTGCTGCTTACAACAAAATGATTCAACAGTTCAGCTGGTCAAACATTATTAATGATGCCAAATATGAATTGGCTCAATGTTATTTACAGGTTGGCAAATCGGACGAAGCAATAAACATTTACCAGGAATTACTAAAAACGAGTTTATGTCAAAAAGTTCAGCTAAAGATAGCAAACACTTATTTTGAAATAGAAAATTATACCCAGGCTCTTAATGAATACAATACCGTAATCGACAAATATCCAAAATCTCCTGAAGCAAAAGAAGCCAAATTCAAAATAGGAGTTGCTTATGAATTACTGCAAAAACCAGCAGAAACACGAAAATTCTTCCAGAAATTCATAAACGAATACCCCGAAGATACGAAATTATGGGACATTAAGTTACGGATTGCAAAAACCTATTGGAACGAAGGCTTCATAGACCAATACAGAAAATCCTTACTGGACATTGATGCGCATGGTTCCGTTGGGACAAGCAGGGAAGCAGGGTTTTTATTGGGCAACCTGTATTTTAACGAATCCGATTATAAAAACGCTAAAATCTTCTATATTAAAGCCTCCGACAAATACGAAGACGTTGATTCTAAGGCTCGTGCCTTGCTTGGAGCAGCAAAATGCACAGAATTGTTGACAAAAACAGAAGACGCTATAAAGTTATACGAAAGTGTTATTTTATTGTCGCCAAACCCTTTGTTAGAAAGGGAAGCTAATGAAAAACTTAAAAATTTAAGAAGAGAGGATACTAAAAATGAGCAACATACTACCTACCCCAATTGAGGAAGAAGTAAGAAATTCTTATCTTGCGTATTCGATGAGTGTAATCGTAAGCAGGGCATTGCCTGACGTCAGGGATGGCTTAAAACCCGGTGCCCGCCGAATTTTATACGCTATGTATAAACTCGGGCTTGTTCATAATCACGGTTACAGAAAATGCGCCACTGTCGTAGGAGAAGTTCTCGGTAAATACCATCCACACGGAGACAATGCCGTGTATGGCACCATAGTCCATATGGTACAGACTTTCTCTATGAGGTGTCCGCTTATTGACGGTCAAGGAAACTTCGGAAGTATTGACGGGGATAACGCCGCAGCTTACAGATATACAGAAGCAAGAATGACTCAAATTGCGGAGCTTATGCTTCAAGACATTGAAAAAGAAACCGTTTTATTGCAACCAAATTTTGACAACAGACTTGAAGAACCTACCGTTTTACCATCCGTATTTCCGAATTTACTCGTTAACGGAACATCCGGAATCGCCGTTGGTATGGCTACCAACCTGCCGCCTCATAATCTCGGTGAAGTCGTAGACGCATTGACGGCACTTATTGATGACCCGGACATTGAAGATTTCTTCCCATATATAAAAGGACCCGATTTTCCAACAGGAGCTTTAATCGTAGGCGAAGAAGGGATACGTTCTGCATACTCAACGGGCAGGGGAAAAATTACACTCAAAGCCGTTACAGAAATAGAAGAAAATCATAGAACAGCAATAATCATAACTGAGCTGCCTTACCAGGTTAACAAGGCAGAACTTATTAAAAACATCGCCGACCTTGTCAGAAATAAAAAAATAGAAGGCATATCCAATATACGAGACGAATCCGACCGTGACGGGATAAGAGTAGTCATTGAACTTAAAAACAATGCTCCTTCACAAATAATACTTAATAAATTATTCAAGCACACCGCGATGCAGACAACTTTCGGCGTGATAATGATAGTTCTTCAGGACGGCGTTCCCAAACTTATGACCCTCAAGGAAATACTAAATGCTTTCCTTGAACACCGCTATGTCGTAGTAAAAAGAAGAACGGAATTCGACCTCAAAGAAAACGAAAAAAGAGCGCACATACTTGAAGGTTTAAAAATAGCAGTCGAAAACATTGATGAAGTCGTCAAGATTATACGCACCTCAAAAACCACTGAAGACGCGAAGAAAGACCTTATCGCCAAATTCATTCTGAGCGAACCGCAGGTAAGCGCAATACTGGATATGAGACTCGCAAGGCTTGTCGGGCTTGAAACCCAGAAACTGGAAAACGAATACAAAGAAACAATAAAAATAATCAAAAACCTGAGACAAATTCTCTCCTCGAAGAAAACCATAATGGAAGTAATTAAGGCAGAGCTTTTGAATCTAAAAGAGAAATTTGCAGATAAAAGAAGGACAAGAATACTTAAAAAAGAGCTCAAGGAACTTGATATGACCGACCTTATCGCAAACGAACCGGAGATAATTACGTTAACCGCGAAGGGCCATATCAAACGTTCCAAACCCAGCGCTTACAGGAAACAGTTCAGGGGCGGGAAAGGATTGATTGCCGCCACACTTGCTCCGGAAGACAAGATAATACAAAGCTTTGAAGCCGACACGCATTCGGATATATTCTTCTTAACGAATCTCGGCA
This sequence comes from bacterium, assembly GCA_028716385.1. GTDB lineage: Bacteria > Hydrothermota > UBA3073 > JACQXS01 > JAQTXJ01 > JAQTXJ01. The sequence continues at coordinate 162,763 of JAQUPX010000006.1, forward strand.
GGTGTTACAAAGCCAAAGTATACGAACTTCCCGAATTTGAGCGCGCCGCAAGAGGCAGGTCTATCGTTAATATCTTGCCGCTGAAAGAAAAAGAATACATAAAAGCAGCGCTTCCTATGAAAGATTCAAAGAAAGATGATGCTCTAATTATAGTCACGACAAAAGGTTTGATAAAGAAAACCGTTATGTCCGCTTATGACAACTTACGGAAAACGGGTATTATCGCCATCTCTCTAAGAGAGGGTGATGAGATTGCTTTCTCGGATATAGTCAGGCCGAAGAATTTCATTCTTATGGTTACGGAAAAGGGCAAAGTAATCAGATTCGACGAATCCAAAGTCCGTGCTTGCGGTCGAACGGCACAAGGCGTAAGAGGAATAAAAATTAAGGGGAATGATAAAGTAATATACGTAACTCCCGCTGCAGATACAAAACAGAGCTTGTTGTTAGTAACGAAAAAAGGGTATGCAAAAAGAGTCGTTATAGACAAGATTAGAATTACCAACAGGGGTGGAAGCGGAGTTATTGGAAACAAAGAAGAATTGGCAATGTGCGAACTCGTAAAAGTTGATGAAGCCGAAATACTAATTACTACTTCAAACGGTAAAACCTTGAGAACTCCGGTAAAAAATGTAAGGAAAATGGGCAGGTCGGCACGTGGAGTCAGAGTCATAAACCTGGGAAAAGATGATATCGTTGCAGATGTTCAGGTCATCACTGAAGATGTTATTCCGCCCGAAGACAAAACCAAACCGGCGGAACCACCAAAAGAAAAAGCCAAATAGATTTTCTATTGAAAAAAGAAGGGCGGATTTTAATCCGCCCTTCTTTTTATTTCACCTTTTAATTTTCCCTGTGCTTTTTATCTGACAATTCAGCGCAAGGTCGTCCCGACCTCGCTTTAAAATATCCTTAATGCGACCATTCGGGACAGGAACTTTTCCCATCATTGGTTATCTGTTTTAAATCCTTACCATTACTTTCGATGGTATAAATATTACACTCTGTATTAGGCCACTCCCGGGCAGAAAAGGCTATATGTTTGCCATCGGATGACCAACTTAAATGGTCTATTTCTTTCCCCTTGTCATCCAGAATTTGTTTTCTTGTTTTTTGCTGGATATCAATTATCCATATTCCACCAGGCGTACAAGCAATTTTTGTCCCATCCGGATTCCATGTTGGCGTCATAAACATTTCTTTCAAGGTATAAATTATTTTCCCATCCATATCCATTATTCCTATCCCATGTGGGCCTCCTGCCATCATTTCAAATAATATTTTTGTCCCATCAGGAGAAAAGACTGGTCCGCAAGCATCTTCTATGCTAAATTTTTGTATTTCGTCGGTCACAAATTTTTTTCTTGCCTCTACAATTGATTTCTTTGCCGGAAGCACATTAGACATAATTACAACATTAAACATAGGAGCACAAGCCTCAATATTAGTAGCCATACTATCGTAATTAAAGACTATTTTATCTTCCTTTGGTGACCATGAAGGACGGCTTGAGCCATAATTGTGTGTAATGTTTTTCATTTCACTGCCGTTGGCATTCATACTCCATAAATCAGAAAGAGGCTGCCCTCCACCACCTCCATCAGGATATCGTATTGATAACCATCCTTCTCTTGCAAATACTAACTTTTTATTATCCGGTGACCAGGAAAGTGGACCAACGATATTTGCTTTTTCCTCTCCTCGTTCTTTTTCAACAAATGTTACTTGCTTTTTCTTCGAACCATCGGAATACATTAACCAAATATTTCCGTTATTTACGTAAGCAATAAGTTTCTCACACCTTACTCCTATCGGAAAGAATAAAAAAATACTAAAAATCCAAAATTTCATTTTTGTTATCATAAAATAATGATATGATTGTTACCTATTCTCCCCTCACTTCACAAACTCAAACTTCTTCACAACTACCTCCGTCTCCATACTATCCGAAGGAGCTCTCCCGTTAACCAGCCATAAGTTAATTTTTACTTTCACGTCACCGAGCGCAGGAATTCCATCCCTTGTATAGTTCCATACCTTTATAGTATTAGTGCTGTCGGGAATAGCATAACTTTCCCCGCACAAACTCTGGAAATATATAATACCCTTTTGCCAATTAAAACTATGAACGGAATAATTGTCCTTTAGTTTCATATTGAACCTGTACACGTTTCCCTGACGATTCCAAGGCTGTACTACAAACTGCGCATTATATCCGGCAGGACTTCCCCACCGCGACAACTCTATGTCAATTTCACGATGGTTATATTCCGCGCTGTCACTATACGTTGACATCCCTAGAAATACATTTTTATCCAAACTGTCTACCCTGCTTGCAAGGTATAAAATATATCTTCCATACCCGAAACTTTTTTCGGAATTTATTTCCACGCAACACCATTTATCTTCCCTGCGTGTAATCTTCAAATGTAAATACCCGTCCTTATCAACCCATACGTTTTCTTTGGATTTTGAAAAATAATTTGGTCCCGGGGAAACTAAACTATCAGAAGTTTTTATTACCCAATTATATCCCGAAAAAGATAAAGTATCGTTTTTTGGAATACTCAATTTGCTGCCGTCAACAGAGCTCAGGAATAAAAACAAACCAATCATCTGCATAATCTTTTTTCTGTCCGGCATTTACCCCGCTTTGGCGGGGTAGAAGAGTCGGGACGCCCTCTTTCCGTTTATCTTTTCCTGATTTTCTGATACCCTTCCCACTGATAACCTGATTTTCTGATATACTTTTCTTTCCCTGTAAATCTGCGTCCAAAATTTCTATTCCTACTTATGGCTTTTAGAAAGGGGTTTGGACTCGACTTTGCGTAAAATGTTTTTAATTTTTTTACTCAACGCCTGTTTTAAAGCTTCCTGTGAATTCCATTCTATAATTGCAACGCCTTTGAAATCAAGGCAATGTGACGTTCCCTTGCGGGCGGTAAAAATTATTTCCTTACCGATTGCATATGCAAACCCGATTAAATAATAAAAATTGTTTTTGCTTTCCGTTAAGTCTACGATTATAATGTTACTTTTTGCCATTTCTTCCAGCACAACACTGTTAACTTTATCTTTTTCTACAATTTCATCTATTCTGACGGGTCTGTATTCGAATTCTCTTATAACGGGAAGGATGCTGTTGTCATAAGCAGAATTTAATAACTTGGATTTGAAATCCATTATTACGAACACCTGTTTTTTATCGGGCGTAAATGCAAGTTGGAGCAAAGATTTCGAATCCGCGAGAGATTTATTTAACAGCGCGGCTTCTATTACTTCCTGTGTGCATTCTTTATTTCTGAATCTCCGGGAAAGCAGCCTGTCGCCTGTTTTTTTGCCATATAAAGGTTTAACCGTTTTAAATACTTTAAGATACGACACTGCCCCAAAATTCATTATCGCTTTATTTTCGCCGGAAGGTGCAACCAGAACGACCTGTTTATTTATATAGGGGATAATTAATTCCTGCAAAAGTTCTTCGTACCCGAAATTCGCCCACCAGTGAAAAGCCGTCTCGCCTGTCCACAAAACAGTATGATAATAAGTTCCCCCTTCTTCCGCACTGCCGTTCATAATCTGTATGACCTGGTTAGCTTTATCCATCAACAACTTTTTCAAAATGCCTCCTTGCTTCTTGCACAAAAGATAATTTAGCAATACACCTTTGTCAAATTTTTTTAGAATTAATACAATTTTATTTTTATGTTTGACAAATAGCATTCTTAATTACATATATAATTGTTAATTATTAATTAGGCAATTCAAGGAGGCAATATGACTTTTTTAATCTTTATGTTTGCCGTACTTACTTCAAGCGAAAGCAAGGGAACGGGACAAACCCTTCAAAAACTGCAGGTAATAGGCGATGTAACCCAGGAAGTTATTATCGGTAGTATCCCGCGCCCCGCAAAAAACAAAATTTTTTCCCCGAATAAAAAAACAGATACGAACTGGATACTTACGGATACCTGCTCTTTTTACGGCAGGATAAAAAACAAAGGCGAATACGTTGCATTGATTGATAATAACGGGATTCTGCCTATTCTCTCCGATACCCTTACTACTATAGCAAGACAGGCAGTAGAAGCATCCCCGGAATGGATAAGAATACCTCTATGGGATAATTTTTCTATTATGGGCACTACAGGGCAGAATATTTTTGGAGCGCTTATTTTATCCGCACCTTCTCTTTACAGGGATGAACTTGCTTTTGTAATCGCACGAACTGACCCGGTTATGCTTGAACGCCACAACAACAACCCTCAAATATTTTTGGATAACGTAAGTCTTATATACAAATATGACAGCGTGCTTGATTATGTCCGCATCGTCGAATACCCTGATTATACTACGGTAAAATATAAAATATCGGATCACAACCAGGACACTACGGAAATTGAACTACCAATGGAAAAATATTACTGGTATATTGTCCATCCGGTTTTTTCGATGGAAGCTATTCGTTATATAAATCCTACTATTGCTGATATGAAATACTCCGGTATAGGAGAAGCCGCTCCGCCGGTCGGAAAATTCTGGAGAGATTATTATTTTAATTATCCTGACACTGCGGAAAAAACAGTATGGGATTGTTATGGGCTTGGCGATACTATATATGCAGGAACCGTCTCCCCGATATTAAAGAATGAGCTCCTTGGAGAGCAAATATTATATAACAATAAAACCGATACTTCCGACAATAACGGGGCTATTGGAAGAGTCACAAAGTGGGTAAACGACGTAATGGTATTTAATGCCGAATACGGTGATATGTGGAATTGCGAGAGGTCATGGCAGCCTGTGAGGCAATATCATCTGCATAGAGGCAGATGCGGAGAATGGGCAGACATAACTGCAGCCGCAGCAAAAGCTGCTCTGATACCCACTAGCTGCCCTTACGATGTCTGCAGGGACCATACGTGGAATGAGTGGTTTGATACCGACTGGCACGGATGGGAACCTATGGGTACCCATATGAACTCCCCTTCTCGCTACGAAAACGACGGGTGGCAGTTTAACGATATTTTCGCCTGGAGAGGCGATGGGTATACTCCAGATGTAACCCCAAGATATACTCCTTACTGCACACTTACGGTTATCGTGAAAGACGTAGATAGTTTACCCGTTGATGGAGCGCAGGTCAGGTTAGGCTGTATTTATTATGATGACCCTCAGGATTCTTTCCCGACTTTTGGAAATAAAAGGTATACGGACTCCGACGGCAGGGTACAATTTTTGCTTGGCGACACCAGAAATTATTACATAAACTTAAGAACAGGAACCCGTGGTTTTTATCCGGCAGGAGACCAGTTGTATAAAATAGTAACCGGCTCTGTCGCCGGGCAGCATTATACATGGTCTCATAATCTTGCGGGGCGTCAACCGGTCGTTTCCGCATCCGAGGATACTTTATCGGACTCAACGGAATTCTATAAAATAGAAGTTGATTTTGACGTTCCACAGGAAATAATTCACGGACAATGCTTGTTCCCGTCATCGGAACTGTCAATTATAAAAAGATACGGCGAATACATTGATGTTGCCAAAAATATAGAATTTTTCATCTGCGATTCTTTTAACTTTTCGCTTTATAAAGGCGGTGCGGCTTTCAAGGCTTTTAAAATCGGACATAACGCAGAGTCGGGTTCCTTTACTTTTACCTGTCCGAAAGGCAAATGGTATGTGGTATTCTCCGGAAAGGATATAGTTGAAAATGAAGAAGTCGTAAACCTTAACGTGAAACTTTCCGTGAATACTACGGGAATTGACGGCTCTTCCAAAAACAAATTCTGTTTCAGCGCCTTGCCAAGTCCTTTCAGAACGTCTTCTTCCATTGATTTTATGCTTCCGTCGGCGGAAAAAGTAAACCTGGCGCTGTATGACTTGAGCGGAAGATGTGTAAAGAAACTCATAACAAATGAAATCCGAACCGGCAGACAGAAAATCCAACTCACCGGGCAAAACATAAAGAACGGTATATACTTTATCCGCTTCTCAACGGATACCAGAACTATAACAAAGAAAATAGTTAAGCTGTAAGCAGCTCTTAGGACTTTAGTTCTTAGAGATGCTTATCTGGAGTGAAGCAACGCCCCGCCTTGGCGGTGGTGGAGTGCAACGGAAGATAGGGACTCTGCTAGATTTTTTGTCTGTTGACTAAGTCCTATATGTCTTATTAAAAAAAATGAAACGTTTAAGTTGGCAGGGCAGAGCAGCAATAGTTTTAATTATATTATCCGTATTGCTGTATCTGATTTTCTTTGCAATTTTCAGGGATGCCCATCTGATGTTTATGTATTTACTCGCAGGGCTTGCTTTTTTACCTATTGAGGTTCTGCTTGTTACTTTCATACTTAATAAGTTACTAACGGAAAGGGAAAAGCGCATTCTCCTGGAAAAAATGAATATGGTTATAGGCGTTTTTTTTAGCGAAATCGGGACAAAACTAATAATTTATTTCTCGGATTTTGACCCCGAACTTGATAAAATAAAAAAAGACTTAATCGTAACCGATAAATGGTCGGACAGGGAATTCAACGATGTGAGCATCAAGCTTAAAAGCTACGGTTATTTTATTGACAGCAAAAAGATTGACCTGAAAAAATTAAAAACATTCCTGAAAGAAAAAAGAAATTTTTCAATCCGTTTATTGGAGAATCCGAATTTACTCGAACACGAATCTTTTACGGAACTTCTCAGGGCGTTGTTTCATCTTACCGAAGAACTCGAAAGCAGGGACTCGACGGAAAATCTCCCGGAAAATGATTACAAACATCTCAACGGGGATATAAAAAGGGTGTATGTTTTGTTGGTTCACCAGTGGTTGGATTATATGAAATACTTAAAGAACAATTATCCTTATTTGTTCTCGCTTGTTATGAGAACAAACCCATTCGATAAAACCGCCTCTCCGTATATAAAATAACCCTGTTATATTTTCTGCCTTTTTACGCGCATCCCTTGTTCTACCAATCGCATACAGGTCATCTGGTTTAGGACTCCATTGACCTCCATAAGACAGCTGGAACATTTCCCGATTGCGCAAAACAACCCCCGCGATCTATCGTGATGTTTGCTATGCTGGAAGACTTTTACTCCCGCAGCTATAAGCGCAGCGGCTATAGTCTCGCCTTCATAAGCTTCAATTTCTTTGTCTTCAAAATAAAAGGTGGTTTTCTTTTCTCTTTTGAACTGCAATATCGGATGACTATCTATTCTCATTTCTTTTTTAGGACGCAGATCTTCGCAGATTATCAAGATCTTTAAAATCTTTTTTTCTGCTATTATCAAATGCTCTCCTTTTTATTTCCGGTTCAGGTCCAAAATTAAACAAAAGTCCTACTTCTAAATTTGTTGCTTTTAAATAGTTTAATAGTTGTGCCTCATTCTCTTCTGCTAACTTTTTTATTGCTTTAATTTCCACCATAATTTTATCGTCCACTAATATATCAGCGGTATATTCTCCTATAATTTCTTTCTCGTCGTAATAAACCTTTATAGGCGTTTGTGTTTTTGCCGGAATTCCTTCTCTTTTAAACTCTATCATCATAGCATTTTCATACACCTTTTCTAAAAACCCGTATCCCAATTTGTTATAAACCCGATAAAAAACTTCTATGATCTTCGCAGTTAATTCTTTATGTTTAAATTTGATATCCTGTTTATCTGCGTTCATCTGCGTCCAAAAATTCTGTCATTATCTTCCGAATTTACGTTCCAATTCTTCTCTTGTCAATTTTATTATTGTCGGCCTGCCGTGAGGGCAGAAATATGGGTTATTCGTATGAAACAGCTGGTCTAAAAGTGACTGCATTTCCCGTGTTTTCATAATAGTCCCCGCCATTACCGATGCCCTGCAGGCAACTCTTTTTGCGGCATTCGTAAATTTGTCTTCGCTTATTGCTTCGTTCTCCTGTAATTCCGACAACAACGATTTAAACTCCGGCACCGTGCATTCCTTTAATACGGAAGGGATAGCAGTAATCCTGTACGTTGCTTTTCCGAACTCTTCTATTTCAAAACCCAATTTTATCAGACAATCTTTATATTCGATTAAGAACTTCAGCTCTATTTCCGTGAGCTCTGCAACTACGGGAAAAAGCAGTTTCTGGGACGTACCTTTTTCTTTCATTACCCTCTCGAACATAATTCTTTCGTGCGCCGCGTGTTGGTCAACAATAAGCAATCCCGCGGGCGTCTGGGCGAATATATACGAATTATGCAGCTGCCACACTTCGCATTCCTTGGGGTCAAAATCTTCTTCAAGCACCTGATATTTTTCCTGTCCCGTAAATCCTTTTATTCCCAGCCCCATTCGTATCCCGTTTATTATTAAATTATAAATAAAAGACTCGTCTTTGAACCGCACTTCTTCTTTCCGTGGATGAACGTTTACGTCTATGAATTCCGGCGGCACTTTCAGGAACACGACAAACGACGGAATCTTTTCTTTCATCGGAACGGCGTATGCGTTTTCTATGGCACGTCTTATTATTCTGTCCCTGCACGTTCTGTTGTTTATGAAAATAAATTGTTTCGGATGTTCTGCAAAGCTAAAGGGTTTTGACAGGTACCCGCTGAATACGAAATCCAAAACTTTATGTTCTATGGGCGCAAGCGAGGAAAGAAAGTCGTTTCCAAGCATTGCGAGTATCCTGTGTTTCAAGTCCGATTTTGGAAATTTTATGATTTCTTTATCGTCGTGTGTAAGAGTAAACTCAACATTAGGATACACGAGCGCCATATTCTGGATTACGTTTATAATATGTTTAAGTTCAACCGGTGCGGATTTCAAGAACTTTCTTCTCGCCGGCATAGAGCAAAACAAATCCTTAATTCTTATTGTCGTACCCGTATTTCTTGATGCAGGTTTCTTTTCGAGTATTTGGTCGTCCCGCACTTTTATGTAATTTCCGTTTGGTTCGGAAGCAACACGGGAAGTGATTTCTACTTCTGCCACTTTACATATGGAAGCGAGGGCTTCTCCCCTGAACCCGAAGTTTTTTATGTTGAACAAATCTTTTTCGGTCTTGAGTTTACTTGTGGTATGGGGCTGGACGGCGATTTCTATTTCGTTTTGAGTCATCCCAAAACCATCGTCAATTACTTTAAGTTCGGGAACTCCGTTTCCTTTAACTTCGCAGGATATGGTCGTTGCGCCTGCGTCAATTGCGTTTTCGATTAATTCTTTAATGCAGGAAGCGGGGCGTTCTATAACTTCTCCCGCAGCAATCTTTGCGATTATATCTTCGGAAAGTTTTATGATTCGTGATTCCATTTTAAATTACCCTGCCCTTTAGGGCGGGGGGTATGCGCCACTCCAAAACCCTCTCCCGGGCTTTAAAGCCCATTTTTTTCTACCCCACTTTAGTGGAGGGTTTATGGGCTTTAGCCCATAATTCACAACAACTCAAGATTAAAAGGATGTTATATAGGAAACATAGAATTGTCAATTGGGAAAAAAGTACATCTTTCCAACGAAGAAAAACAGTTCAATAGAAAAAAGTTATTCCGCTTTCGAAGCCTTTTTTATTTCTTTCTCTATTTCGGCTATTTCCGGCTTAACGGCTTTTTTTGTTTCTTTTTCTTCTTTTGCCAGTTCGACCGGTGCCAGCTTAAGGAATTTTCTTACTTCTTTTTCTATTTCGGATACAAGTTTCGGACGCTGTAACAGAAGTTCCAACGTGTTTTCTTTACCTTGCCCGAGTTTTTCTCCCTTGTAAGAGAACCAAGCGCCGGACTTATCAATGATATCGTTTTCAGAAGCGATATCGATAAGTTCGCTTTCTTTGGATATTCCTTTGCCGAAGAACATATCAAACTCTGCCGTTTTGAAAGGAGGAGCAAACTTATTTTTTACTACCTTAACTTTCATCCTGCTGCCGACTCTTTCTTCGCCTTTTTTGATAGCAGCGGAGCCTAACATTTCCAATCTAATTGTTGAATGAAATTTCAATGCAAGTCCACCGGGAGTCGTCATAGGATTTCCGAACATAACACCTATTTTATATCTTAATTGGTTTATGAATATAATGCTTACTTTTGATTTGCTGACTATACCGGTAAGTTTTCTTAAAGCCTGTGACATAAGTCTCGCCTGTAATCCGATAAAAGCATCTCCGACTTCGCCTTCTATTTCGGCTCGTGGAACAAGAGCTGCCACCGAGTCAACGATTATTACGTCTATTCCGCCGCTTCTTGTAAGGACTTCGGCTATTTCCAATGCTTGTTCGCCGGTATCCGGTTGTGATATTAAAAGGTTAACCGTATCCACGCCAAGATTCTTGGCATAAAACGGGTCTAATGCGTGTTCAACGTCAATAAAAGCGCCTACTCCGCCTTGTTTCTGGGCATTTGCCAGAATATGCAGCGCAAGTGTAGTTTTTCCGCTTCCTTCAGCTCCGAATATTTCCGTAATTCTTCCTTTGGGGATTCCTCCGATTCCAAGCGCCTTATCAAGAGAAAGTGAGCCCGTCGGAATAATATCTTTGAATTCGTGAACTTCTTCATCGCCCAGTCTCATTATTGAACCTTTTCCTGCAAATTTTTCTATTTGTTTTAATGCTTCGTCTATTGCTTTTTTACGATCTGTATCCATGACGCGCGCTCCTCTTTCTCTTCAATTGTTCGGAGAAAATTAAATTATATTTTGTTATCTGTTATTTTTTTACCTAATTAGTTGAATAGTTGAACTTTAGCTATGACGAAAGCGGGACTTTAGTCCAACTTATCCAGCTATACTGGGCAAACATTCAAACCTACAAACGTTTTAAGATCAAACGTTCAAACAATTTTTCTTAGCAGTCTTACGCTATGATTTCAGTTACTACGCCGGCACCGACTGTCTGTCCGCCTTCTCTGATGGCGAATCTCATTTCTTTTTCCATTGCAACCGGTGAAATCAATTTTATTTCAAGTTCAACGTGATCGCCCGGCATTACCATTTCCACGCCTGCAGGAAGGTTTGCATTACCGGTAACGTCCATTGTTCTGAAAAAGAACTGCGGTGAATATCCGTTAAAGAAAGCTGTATGTCTTCCGCCTTCCGCCTGTGTCAAAATATACACTCTTCCTTTGAAATGTGTATGCGGAGTTATTGTTCCCGGAGTTGCGAGAACCATACCTCTTTCGACTTTGTCTTTTTCTATACCTCTTAAAAGTACTCCAAGGTTATCCCCTGCAAGTCCTTCCTCAAGTATCTTTCTGAACATTTCAACGCTTACTGCCGTAGTTTTCTGTGTATCCGTAAATCCAACGATTTCCAACGGGTCGCCTGCTTTTACTCTGCCTCTTTCAACTCTTCCCGTTGCTACCGTTCCACGACCTGTGATTGAGAAAACGTCTTCTATGGACATAAGGAACGATTTATCCACTTCTCTTGTAGGCTCAGGGATAAAGTTATCCACTGCATCCATAAGTTCCCATATAAATTTGCAGCAATCTGCATTTGGGTCCGGACTTTCGAGGCATTTCAATGCCGAACCTTTAATAATCGGTATTGTATCGCCGGGGAATTCGTATTTCTTTAAAAGGTCTCTGATTTCAAGTTCAACGAGTTCGAGTAATTCCGGGTCATCAACCTGGTCTATTTTATTCATACAAACGACAAGCGCCGGAACGTTTACCTGTCTTGCAAGTAGAACGTGTTCGCGAGTCTGTGCCTGTGCTCCGTCTGCAGCTGAAACGACAAGTATAGCTCCGTCCATTTGTGCTGCACCGGTAATCATATTTTTAATGTAGTCACGATGTCCCGGGCAATCGATGTGTGCATAATGTCTTTTGTCCGTTTCGTATTCAAGGTGACATAACTGAATGGTCAATCCACGGGCTCTTTCTTCAGGAGCCTTATCTATCTGGTCATAAGCCATAAAGCTTGCATATTTTTTGGTTGCGAGAACCTTTGTAATACAAGCACTTAATGTTGTTTTTCCATGGTCGACGTGACCTATCGTCCCTATGTTCACATGCGGCTTTTTCCGTTCAAATTTTTCTTTTGCCATAAAACATCCTCCTCCCTGATACTAAGATTTTATTTGTCTTTTTAAACCTATACTTCAGCTAACCTATCTTATGGTTAGATAGTTGTCAAGAAAATAATATATACTGTTATTCCTCTACATTAGCAGAAGGGATGGTAACGGATAGTAACAACTGTAATGACTGTAATAAGTAGTAATTTGTAGAACAGATAGTATATCAGGGCATCAGGATATCAGTGGGGAGATTATCAGGAAATCAGAGGATCAGACAACAAAGATTTTAACCGCACCTGCCTGCCTAAGCGCGAATGAACACAGATAAGAGAAAAACTTTTTAACAGGGACTGGAAGAGAACTCAAGAGAATTTAAAGACTTTAAGTGTTATTTTTTATTCTTATCTCTTTAAATGAGGCGGATTGATAATTTTCTGTTCCTTTAACTCTATAACTTTTTGTTTTTCAATTCTGTTAAATTTTCTGTGTACTTCCTTTCTATTCTATCCCTAATTCTGTTATCTTTTAACCCTCAATTCTCTTCTCTGCGGCTTTTTGTTTTGTGTTAATCTCTTATAGTCTTAGCAAGCCCTTAGAGCTTTAGCTCTTAGGGATTTCTATCCCGCAAAGCGGGGCTTTAAGTCCCTGTTGAAAATTTCTTTCCGTTAGTTAGCGTTCATGCCGAAGGAACGCTACGCTAACTTATCCAGCTCAGCTGGGTTCTTTGTGCTTTTTCGTGCCTTAGTGTTTTTGTGGCGGGATTTCTTTTTTAGCTAACTTTTTGTTGACAGGAAACTAATGTGGACACAACATATACATACAAAGGAAGGTGGGAAGAATGAAAAAACTTTTAATTACAGCGATAAATGTATTTTTATTTAGCATCCCTTTAGTTTCTAACGCAACCATAACTTTTAATCGGACTTATGCTGCTGGAAGTGAAGGCAATTTCGTCCAACAAACTACGGATGGCGGATATATTGTTACAGGGCGGTGTTCGGGTGGTTCATGGGACTATATAGTTTTCATAAAAACAGATTCTCTCGGGGCAACCGTATGGAACGCATTTGTCGATAATCCTGCTTGGCAAATTGGGTCTGTATATGGTGAATGCGCGAGGCAAACTGCGGATACCGGCTATATTACACTAGAAAATTTCTTTTCTGCTTCGCAAAACTTTGGAATTATCACAAAAATAGGCTCAATGGGAGATATTTGGTGGGAAAAGTATTATGATGAAGGTTTTCATATGTACTCTATTCGACAAACTACGGATAGCGGCTATATTATATCGGGAGGTTTTTTTGAGCCCATCATTTCTAAAGTAGATTTTCTCGGGACAACCGTATGGAAAAAAACTTTCTATAATCCTGACATTCAAGAAAAAGGATACGTCGAGTCTTCTGTTAGTCAGCAACTCCCGGATAAAGGATATATTGCGTGTTTCATCACACACGCACACGATTCAACTTATAAACCCTCTGCTTTTTTATTAAAAACGGATTCTTTGGGCGATAGCTTATGGGCAAAGAAAATTGTTGACAGTGTAGGTGGGTGTCAGGTAGAAATTTATGACTTCCAACGAACCACGGATGGCGGATATATTATGGCGGGAAGTAATGGAGGAATTTGTCTCCTAAAAACAGATTCTTTAGGGGATACTCTCTGGACAAAAACTTTCGGCGGAGGTAGCGGTTATTCTGTTCGGCAGACTTCTGATGGCGGGTTTATAATTGCAGGAGGGGGGTATCTGATTAAGACAGATTCTTCGGGTGATACTCTCTGGACAAAAGGGTTTGGGGGATGTTGTGTCGAACAAACTGCGGATGGCGGTTATATTATAACGGGATCTAATGGAGGAATTTATCTTATAAAAACAGATTCAGTTGGAAATGTAGGGGTTGAAGAAAAATCAAATATTAAAAATCAAATATCAAAAATAGAAATAGTACCTAATCCTGCTGTTTCAGTATTGAATATCCGGTTATCGGGAATTAACAAAGGAGAAAATATTGATTTAAAAATCTATGATTTAAGCGGCAGAATAGTAACAACTTTTTCACAATCAGAAATTAACAGTTTGAATATAAAGTGGAACGGAGTAAATGAAAAAGGAATAAAATTAAAAAACGGAGTGTATTTTTGTAAATTAACTTCGAACGGAAAAACAATAAGAGAAAAAATAGTGCTTATGCGATAGGAACCCTTTTCTTTCCATCCTATGTTTTTTTAACTCTATAACTTTTTATTTTTCAATCCTGCCTGCCCGCCGGTCTGTTTGGAGAGTGCGTCCAAATTTCTGCCCTCTGTGTCCTCTTCTGTTAAACTCTTTATTTATCTGTTATGTTGTTTAACTCTAAATTTTATTTCTTCTCTGCGGTCTCTGTTATTTCCTCTGTGCCCTCTCTGGGTTGTTGTTCTCTATTAAACCCTATTTCCTCTTTTTTTTATCCGTTCTCTGCGATCGGAGTTTACCCCGAAGAAGGCGGGGCGTCTCTGCGGTGAGACTTTTCTGTTTGGTGTAATTTCGTGTTTTTGTGCTTTCGTGGCAGCTTTTTGTTTTTCAATTCTGTTAAATTTTCTGTGTACTTCCTTTCTATTCTATCCCTATTCCGTTATCTTTTAATCCTCAATCTTTCTTTTTCTGTGTCTTCTGTGTCATTCTGTGGCTAAAAATTGTTATTTTCTGTCTTTCGTATTTTCTTCCATTTTTTATTTGTGCTTTTGTGGCAGCTTTTTGTTTTTCAATTCTGTTAAATTTTCTGTGTACTTCCTTTCTATTCTATCTCTATTCTGTTATCTTTTACCCCTCAATCTTTCCGTTTCTGTGTCTTCTGTGTCATTCTGTGGCTAATCTTTCTGTACATAACAAGAAAAACTTGCAAATTTCAAACCCTCCCCTATTATACCCACTTAAATGCTTATACCTTTTTTGTTTCTTCTGTCGGCAACTCCCCTCAAAACATACACAATGGACACTCTCGTCGTCGTCGGCACACGAACCCCTACCAAACTTTCCGAATCTTCCCGCGCTATTACCGTGATAAAAGATTTCACCACTTCCTCGCTCAGCGACGCGCTTAAAACTGCATTATCCGTAAACGCCTCGGACAGGGGAATGTCCGGCGTTCAGACAGATTTATCCATACGGGGCTCAACTTTCAACCAGGCGTTAGTTTTGGTAAACGGGATAAGAGTAAACGACCCGCAGACCTCGCATCATAATCTTGAAATTCCGTTTATGGTTTCGGACATAGACAGAATCGAAATACTTGGCGGGAGCGCTTCTTCCATTTACGGACCGGACGCTTTCGGTGGAGTGGTCAACATCGTAACCCGTCCTGCCGGGAAAAAGTTTCACGTCTCGGCGCAGATTTCCGGCGGAACCCATAACACGCAACTAAGAAGCACAAACTTTGAACGTGAGAACTTAGGAGTATCTTGTGAGAACTCATCTTCTGATGGGTACAGAGAGAACACGGACTTCAAGAATAAAACTTTGGGAGCGCAATATTCCACCAAATTAACTCATACTTTTATAAATTATATGGAAAAAGAATTCGGCGCGGCGGATTTTTACGGCCAGCACTATGCGCGAGAACACACAAATACGTTGTTCTCGGGAATAAAGCTCGAAAACAGTCGTTTGAAAACCAATATCTACTCGCGTATCCACAAAGACAAATACACTCAGGACACAACCAATTCCGACAGTCCGATCAACAGGCACACTGCGTACACGACAGGGGTAGAGACGCAACTCAGCACCAAATCTTTTATCCTCGGGACGGAAATCATAAGCGATTATTTGACAAGCAATATTCTGGACGACCATAACGTCGGAAAGTTTGCGCTGTTTGGACAGTTGAAAACGGAAGTCGGCTATGGAAAGTCTAAGTCTACAGGAGATCCCGCCATGGCGGGACGGGAGCACAAAATGTTTTTTATCGCGGGCATAAGGGCAGACTACAATTCGCTTTACGGCTGGCAGACTAATCCGAGATTTGAGTTCAGTAAAGGGTTTCGCTCGCCTATTAAAATTCGCGCATCCGTGGGACACGCATTCAGGACGCCTTCTTTTACGGAATTGTATTACAACGTAGGCAATTTAAGAGGAAACCCGAACTTGAAACCCGAAAACGCGTGGAACTATGAAGCGGGTATTGATTATACGGTAAAGAATTTCGCTCTTATGAATTCGGTATTCATACGGGACGGAAGTAATATCATAGACTGGGTAGGAGAATCGGACGGTTTGCTCCACGCAAGAAACATAACGAGTGACCGTGTGAAGGGCATTGAGACAGGGTTAACGTCAAAGATACTCCGGTTGAACTATACGTATTTGTGGGCACAAAATATGCAAACCGCAAAATACATCCGCAACAGGGCAAAGCAGTTGGTGTCGGGCGAACTGAAATACACGTTGCCGTATGGCATTGAAGCGAGTATGGACGGTTTGTACAAGGAGTTGCAGGACACGGTCAAGGTGCAGGGAACGACGTATTATTATGTGTTCAATGGAAAGCTGTCAAAAGAATTTCAGGTCACGACTTCGATAAAAGGGAAGCTGTTCATACAGGGAATGAATTTGTTGGATGAGGTCTATAAAGATCTCTCCCTCCCTATGCCCGGCAGAGGGTATCAGGTGGGGCTAAAGTTGGAGATGTAAAAATCTCTTTTGAACTACTAGTTACAGTTGTTACTATCTTTGTGAAAAAATGTCAACAAATATAGATTTTTGCAAAGCCTTTTTTCTTGACTTTTCCAATTCCCACATTAAATGTTATCACAAGCTAATAAATAACTATTAATAAAATATACAATGAGAATAACTAATATAACTATTCCTAAGTCGCAGATTAGTAATGGATTGAGTGAAGTCAAAATGCGCCGGCTTGGGCAGGTTGTCTTAATTGCAGGGAAAAATGGGTCAGGCAAAACAAGACTTCTAAACCTAATATCAACCTTGATTGGAAGTAAACCGCCTAAGCAACAAGTCGAATTAGCAAAACGAGCGAAAGAGGGTGCTTTAAATGCTATTAAGCAAAACATAGAAATAATTGAAAAATTAAAAATAGATAACCGTCCATCCTCTAAACAATTAATAGCAACGCGCGAACAAGATAATGAAGCCTATAAAAAAACTATTTCCAATTACGATGAAATATTAAATTATAGTCTTATAGAAACAGATATTCCTGCCAACAAATATGATATTGTTCATTTCGTTCCAAAAGAGGTAAATATTAAAGATTATAATATTTTTAGAGGAAATGAAATTATTCGTTATGCAAACCAGTTAGATTCTATCATAGGTGTAGACGCTTTATCTAATGGGACTTTTGCTAAAATTAAAATAATTCAAGACCGCTATTCCAACGCAAAAGATCCAGAAATAACAACTTCCATGGAGGAAAGAGAAAAAGCGATTGAGGAATACAATAAACTAAAAGAATTGATAAGAATATTTCTCAACACTGATTTAAAAAGAAATATAGATGGCCCAACGCTTTTCGATTTCCCTTTAGGACAATCGAACTTATCAGAGGGACAAAGAGTTTTGCTCCAATTTTGCTTAGCTATTCACTGCCAACAAAAATCATTAGATAATTTAATACTGTTTCTGGATGAACCCGAAAATCATCTTCACCCATCTATAATTATAGAAATAATTGAAAGAATAAAAAGTAAAACACCTCACGGACAAATTTGGATTTCAACACACTCTATTCCCTTGCTCTCATATTTTGATACAAAATCTCTTTGGTTTATGGAAAATGGCAAAATTACGTCTGCTGGATCTACCCCCGAAACAGTATTAAAAAGTTTGTTGGGCGACGATGATAGAATTTCTAAATTACAAGACTTTACTTGTTTGCCAAGCTTGTTTGCTTCATATAATTATGCCTTTGAAAGTTTATTCCATCCCCCATCTGTAAATACAGGCCCGAATGATCCTCAAATGTTACAAATTAGGGATGAAATAAAAGTTCATCTTAAAAATAAAGATAAAATTAGAATTTTAGATTATGGGGCGGGTAAAGGACGACTATTGGGAAATATAATGGAGAACAATAAAGAACCTATTGATAAGTTTATAAGCTGGTTTGACTATATTGCTTTTGATAAAATTGACTCTGATAGATACGAATGTACTTCGCTTTTAAAAAGTATCTATTCTGATTGTGACAAAAGATATTTTAATCAATTGCATAAAATTTTTAATCAGTATGACAAAAACAGCTTTGATGTTGTTGTCATGTGTAATGTTTTGCATGAAACAGAGCCCAACGAATGGCTTTCTTTATTTTCTCAACATTGCGAAATAGATAGCTTGCTGAACGGCAATGGAATACTACTTATAGTTGAAGACCAAGAAATCCCAATAGGAGAAAAAGCTTATCAAAAAGGTTATATTGTGTTAGATACCTCTGAGATTAAAGAACTCTTTCAGATAAAAGAAGTTGATACAGATTTTGTATCTTTAGATGCAAGAGGAGATGGACGACTCAAGTGTCATAGGATTAAAAAAGAATATTTTTTGAGGATAACTGAAAAAAGTATAAAAGATGCTTTAAAACTTTTAAAAAAAACGGCTATCGACCAAATAAAATATATTAGAAATTTGGATCCGAGTTATAAGAATGGGAAAAGACATGCCTTTTGGATTCAACAATTAGCAAACTCTACGCTTGTCTTAAAAGATTTTGAATAAAAAAAAATAAGGAGGTTTTTTATGGGGTATTATATAAACTTGCCAGATTCTGCTAAAATATCATGGGAAACAATAAAATTAATAATTGAATCCCAAGCATCCCACGCAGAACATGCCATAAATTTTTTATCTACTTTTATAGCCATAGCCATAACCGTAATCATAGCTTTTACTGGTCTTTTACTATATTTTTCTTGGTTTAAAAACAAAAAGGAGGTTGCAGAATTAATGACCTCTTGTACTGATAAAATAAATAAAATGATAAAAGAGAAGTCAAAGGAGCTTGAAACATTACTTGAACAATTTAAACAAATTGAGAAAAATCTTAAAACAGAAATTAATGAAATAACAAAAAAATCAGATAAAAGTTTGGAAGAATTCAAACAAAATGTAGACGAGAAACTTACCGAGTTTGATGCGGAAAAATCAAGACTTTTTGCGTTATCTGCTATCAGTAGAAAGGATTGGAAAACATCAGCTAGTTGGTGGGTAGACGCTATTATAGGCTATTCAAAAACCAAGAATGGAAAGGGGGTAAGGGTATCTACAAATGCCCTTATAGATGCTCTTGAACAATGCGAATACTGTAGTGCCGAAGATAAAAAACAAATAAGCACTTGTATTAGTTCCATTCCTCCTATTCTTTCTGAAGAAAAAGAGAAAATAAAGAAGAGATTGAAAGATTTGCCAGAACAAAAACCTACGCCTTCAGCGACAGCAAAATAATCGTATACTTCAATGCCTAAAAAAATATAACAGGGTACTATGTATAAAAAGGAGAGAATAATAGCCTATGTCAAAATACCGCTTTTTCAAACTTGATAAAATTGTCGACACTTTAGACGCAACTATCAACTTAATGTCAAAAATAGATTCCCTGACAAAAAACTGGATTTGAAGGAGGCAAAAATGGAAGAACCACAAAAAACTGGAAAATGGAAAAAAAACAAAGAACTTGGAAAAGGTGGACAAGGAGTAGTTTATTTAGCAGTTAATACTGGAATTATTGATTATGCAGAACTTCAAAAAGCCATTGAATATCTCGCTAATTACCAGTATAAAACGGCTATTGATACAGAACATTACGCTACAAAACTTGTTAATTTCATGAAAGAGGTAGACAACCCGAATAACTATGGGGCTCTTAAAGTATTACACAAACCTCAAGAGGGTAGAGAATATACCCTTGCCCAAGAACGCATTAAACGTGAAATAGAAGTTATGCAAAAACTTAGGCATCCGAATTTTATAAAAATTGTTGATACTGACTCCTCTGTTAATCCTAAGTGGTTTGTATCTAAATATTATTCTAAGGGCACCCTTTCGGATAATAAAGGAGCTTTTGCTGGAAAATTACTCACTTCCTTAAAAGCTTTTCGTCCTATTGTTGAAGCAGTTGCAGAACTACATAAACAAAAGATGGTTCATAGGGATATAAAACCAGAAAATGTTTTTATTGACCAAAATAATAATTTGGTTCTTGGAGACTTTGGATTAATCTTCTTTGCCGACGAAGAACATTCAAGACTTTCGGGGACTTTTGAAAATGTCGGGAGTAGAGACTGGATGCCAATGTGGGCAATGGGAAGGAAAATTGAAGATATAAAACCGACTTTTGATGTATTTTCTCTTGGTAAATTACTATGGGCTATGATTTCTGAAACACCAAAATTAACAGCTCATTATTTTAAAGATGATGATTATCCTTTATTTAATCTTGAAAAAATGTTTTCAGATAAGCCAGAAATGAAATTGGCAAATGAACTTTTTCAAAAATGTATAGTTGAAAGAGAAAAAAATTGTCTTTCAGATGCATCTGCATTGTTAAAAGAAGTTGACGAAACTATTTCGACTGTGGCGTCCCATACAAATGTTATTGGAAAAGATATATCCCAAAAATGTAAAATATGTGGAGTAGGCACATATGAAAATTTCAACATAAAAGGGGAATCTATAAGAATTCCTGCCCGTTCATCAAACGGGGAAGGCAGTAATTTACAAATCTTTGCCTGTAATCACTGTGGAAATGCTCAGTTGTTTAATAAAATACCAGAAACTTGGAAAAGAACAAATTAAGGGTTATAATATCGTGGGCATTTCGTAAAAAACATTGACAAAAAATTTTGTTTACTTACGATATAAAATGTTACATTTTTGATATAAAAATGAGTAAAGCTGAATACCCTTTAGTAATTGGATTAACTGGACCATTTGGAAGTGGCTGTAATACAGTTGCAAAAATTTTAGAAGAGAAGCATTATAATTACATAAAAGTTTCTGATTTTATTAAGGAAGAATGTAGGTCTAGAAGTATAGACATCTCCAAGTTAAACCCAGGGGAAAAAAGAGCAAAACTTCAGGATATAGGAGACGATCTAAGGAATAAAGAAAAAGGAGGTACTTTAGGCTATCTAATTGAAAAAGCATTTGAAAAAATAGACAAAAAAGAAGCCTCTCGTTATGTTATAAATAGTATAAAAAATCCTGGGGAAATAACAGAATTTAAAAAACATCCTAATACTTATGTAATTGCAATTAGTGCTTCTTTTGATAAAAGGTATGAAAGAATGTGGCAAAAGGAACCCCATTACAAAGATCGTACCCTTTTTGAGCAAGACGATAAAAGGGATCAAAACGAAAAATTAGATTATGGTCAAAATGTTCAAGAATGTGTAAATGTGGCAGATTTATATATAGAAAACAATAACACTGTGGACATGACAACAGCAGTAGGGAAAGACGAATTAGTTGCATACTTAATGCAATATATAGATATTATAGAAAAACCGGGGTCTAGAAGCCCCACTTATCCAGAATTAATGATGAATAATGCATATTGTATAAGCCTTTTATCTGATTGTATTGAAAGGCAGGTAGGAGCTATAATTTCTGTTCCGGTAGATGACAAACAATATATTGTAGCTACTGGATATAATGGTGTCCCTCAAGCTCAAGATAGTTGTAAAATAAAACATGGAAAATGCTCAAGAAGTAAAACATGGGATAAAGTTTTTGCTAAAATTAAATATTGTCCTAATTGTGGTAACGCACCATTGAGCATAAAAGATTCTTGTAGTACCTGCAAAGTTAATTTCAAAGATTATGCCCCTAGTAGAAAAGCTCTTGATATTTGTAGAGCTTTACATGCCGAAGAAAGTGCTATTTTACAAGCAGCAAGATTGGGAACCACTTCTTTAAAAGGATCAACTTTGTACACTACAACTTTTCCTTGTTTATTATGCGCTAAAAAAATAATTGCTTCTGGAATTAAAAAAGTTGTGTGGCTTGAGGCATATCCTGCCCCAGAATCAAAAGAAATGTTAGAAAAAGCAGGCATTAAATTAGAAGAATTCAAAGGAGTAAAAGCAAGAGCTTTTTACGAATTATTTGAAAAAAGGGAACCATAACTATTTGTTAAAAAATAGGGGGAAAGATGTGGGAGAAATGTCCAAAATGCGGCAGTATTTTTATTGAGTGGGATGGAGAAAGAGGATGTTATAAATGTTTAATGCGAAAGTGTCAAAACAAATGGACTGAATGGGATACATCAATTCCCGAAAAACAGGAAGATGTAAAAAATTTCTATTTAAGACTCTCCCTTTCTATTGGAAATTCTGTCCCTTATTCCACCAAAACACATAATAGTAAACAATAGATTAAGACTTAGTAAAAATAAAGATATTTTTTACGCCCCAAAAATCTTTTTTTATATAGCTCTCTACTCTTACCATTTGGCAAAAGCACATAAACACAAGAACAGAAGTCCTTATTTTATAATTTTTCAATTTTCCCCCCCCAAAAAAAACATAATTTTTTGAATTCCCGCCTGAACCCGCCTACGGCGGAGAGTCGTTAATAGTATAATAGTTAATAGTATATTCGTATAATAGTTAATAAGGGAGAAAAATAAAAAAAGTTATTAAGAAAAGTGTTACCTATGTGTCCGGTTTGTCCCTTGAATTTTTCCCTCTCCGCAATCCTCCACAAAATCTTCAATGTAAATAATTTTTAATACAAAATTGAAGTTCTAGAAAACTCATGGACAGAAAGAGAGCGAGAAATACTAAGTTATCATAGACTCCACCCAGACGAAAAACTAAGCGCACACTTTGAAGTTTCAAAACAGGCAATATCTAAGTTCTTAAAAGCTTCTCGTTGGCAAGCAATCAAAGAAGGAGAAACTACAATAAAAACTCTATGCCAAAACCTGCAAAATAAACCCAAAAAGGTTGACAAATCAAAAGTAAACCTAAAAAGGTTGACAAGTCGAAAGTAAACCTAAAAAGGTTGACAGGAAAATGGTTGGTATGATAAAATGGTCATAATTATATTGGGTGCGTATGTTTTTGTGTCATTGATAGGTCATTTATTTGTTCGCGGGATTTTGAGACAATATCAATTGCCGGAATTACCGGAACCCGGGCTAAAGGGAGCGGGGGCTACGATAGGAGTGCTTGAAAGGATTCTTGTATTGACGCTTGTTTTAGTTGGTCAATACGCAACTATTGCGGTAATATTTGCCGCAAAATCTATTACCCGATTTGAGGAATTAAAGCATAGAAAGTTTGCTGAATATTATTTAATTGGAACTCTTTTGAGTATTCTTTTTTCTATAATTACCGGTATATTTGTAAAACAATTGCTAATTTGTACAAGTGTAAAGCAATTTTTTAATTGTTGATAAAGGGAGCAGAACCCCTACTTTAGAATTTTTCCCTTCCCGATTAATTTTCCTCCCCCCAAAAAAATAATTTTTTTTATTTTTTTGAATCCTTTTTAGGTTTTTCTGTCCGCCTACGGCGGATTTCCAACCAACTATTTTTGGACAAGTTCACTCAGACATCCTCCACACTCACGATACTCTTTCTATTAATAAACGCCTTTCCTTATCCTCCACAAAATCTTCAATACAAATAATTTGTAATACAAAAAATGCTTGACTTCTTTAACGAATAATATTATTCATTAACTATCAAAGAATCACGCTTGAAAACTCAAAACAAAAACTATTAAACAAGATTTTAGGGGAACAAAATGAAAAAAGAACTCATCGTTGAACTATTTGAAAAATTTGAAGGAGCTTGTTATCTTTTCAATAATAATCTTGAATGCTGGAGTGGTCGCGAACTACAGGAGATTTTAGGTTATACCGAATGGCGGAATTTTCTTAAAGTAATAGAGAAGGCGAAAACATCCTGCGAAACCGCTGATGTTAAAGCAACAGATCATTTTGTTGATGTCAACAAAATGATTGAAATAGGCAAAGGTGGTCAACGCGAAGTAGATGATATCGCCTTAACCCGTTACGCTTGCTACCTAATTGCCCAAAACGGAGACCCTGCAAAAAGTGAAATTTCTTTTGCTCAAACTTACTTTGCGGTTCAGACCCGGAAACAAGAAATTATAGAACAACGGCTTTTAGATGTGGGCCGTGTAGTTGCCCGCGACAAACTAACAAAATCCGAGAAAAAACTATCTGGCACAATTTATGAGCGCGGTGTTGATGACAAGGGGTTTGCCATCATCCGTTCGGAAGGAGATTACGCTTTATTTGGCGGTTATTCTACCGGCGATATGAAACGCAAGCTCGGGGTTCCCGACGGCAGACCACTAGCAGATTTCTTGCCGATACTTACAATCAAAGCCAAAGACTTTGCAACCGAACTTACCAGCCATAATGTCATAGAAAAAGATTTATCCGACACAAACCAGATAATCAATGAACATGTAGAGAATAACATAGCGGTTCGGAAAATGTTGCTTGAACGGGGAGTAAAACCGGAAACTCTGCCGCCTGCAGAAGATGTAAAAAAGGTTCAGCGCAAACTAGAAGGCGACGAAAAGAAATTGCTCAAAACTATTAAGAAGAAAAAAGATTAAACAAAGTAAAATACATATTCTCTTAATTTACTTTTCCTCCCCAAAGTAAAATATAGATTCCCTTGTTTTACTTTTAGCGTTTAAAGTAAAATACAAAGTCCGGAGCAAAGCGTAGGGAAAAACCTTGTATTTTACCTAACCGTCCAAATCCCGCCTCGCTAATTTTCACTAAAGCGCCCATTTTCACCACTTGGTGAAAACAGGTAAATCAGTGAAAAAAAAGTAAAAATTTTTTAAATTCCCGCCTTCTGCGGGATGTCGCTTTGCGCCACTTTATGCTAGATTCCCAATCAACTAATTTTGGATAAAAATCTCTAATGGCTATCGCCAAAGAGCTTTTAATCACTAACGCTTAAGAACAAAATAGTTGAGTATGGTAAGCGAGTAAAAAATTAGAAACGATATATTCGCACGAATTGAATTCGTGCCTACAATGTCTACCCTTTACCGAATGCTCACCGCTCCGCCTCAGGCAGCAATATTTAATATCCACACACATTAACAGTTAGCCTTAATCCTATAACATTAGTAGTTAGCTTAACCCCGTTCTGTGTATCACTGGGGAGTCCCCATACTATATCTCCATCTATGCTGAAATGAGAATAAAACTCATATCCTCCACCAATACACATTCCAACTCCCAATAAAGCCTCATCGGAAGTACTCCAAGAGGAATATCCCAAAACTCCACTTACAAAGGGAGAAGGGGCATTGTTAGAGAAAAAATAGCTTGCTCCGAGTCCTGCAACTCCAGTCATTATAAGCACTTCGTCTCCATATATATTTGTCAATCCAAACCAAGACTGTTTACTTGACCAATAAATCTCTAAGTTTTCTGATGGCGCGAAGCCAATTTGGAAATTAGTTTGAAAACCTAAGCTTGTTTCTGTTTCACTTTCTATTTTTGCTCCCGAATAAATATTTTCCAGCGTTTGCTTATATATAATACTTCCTCCCCCTAACCCACCACCTAAAATAAAGCCGTTCCTCTTTCCATCCCATCCATAAACAATCGTTGTAATGCTCAACAAAACGAACAGAAATATACCTTTTTTCATCTTTCCCCCTTTTTTATTTATATTGTCTCGTTATCTAATTACTAATAAAGTAGATTAGCCTTAATGTCAAGCCCTTTTATCCCTTGTGCCAAATTTCTCACCTCAGACGGACAAGTAAGGGCTTGCTAAGAATTTAAGAGATTAACAGACAACAAAAAACAGAGAACAGAAAGAGAATTATAGCCACGGATAACAGACACGCCTGCCTGCCGGCAGGCAGGGATTTACACGGAAAACAGTTTAGAGTTAAAAAAGCAACAGATAAAAGAAAGATTATCCACGAAATACACGAAAAACAAAAGAAAGATTGAAACCACGAGATTCCACGCGATTAACACCCTTCGGCAAGCTCAGGGTAAACTCCGGACACAGAGAACAGAAACTTTTTGGACGCAGATAGACCCTCCTACCCCGCCAGAGCGGGGTAAACTCCGGGCAGGCAGGATTGACAGGATAACAGAAAAAAGAATTTTTCGCGCTAAGACGCTAAGACGCAAAGTTTTAAATCATCCGGCTGAGATGCCGCCACAATATTTGTCGGGGCAGTTACTCGTCGTCAAGGTGGAGTATTTTTCCCGTCGCCCAATACCCTAAAGGAAATCCAACACATATCCCGGGAATGCCACCGCCAAACATTGCCACCCAAGGTAGACCTACATCAAAATCTGCCGTACCACCAAGTTCATTGAATATTGCTACATTCCCAACAACTGCCGCCGCACCGACAAAGAATCCGGCAAAGCTTCCAATTGCTCCGCCTGCAACTTGCAAGGGAGTATTGAGTGGAGAAAAAGCAGGCAGTTTTATGCCGTGAAATTCTTTCCATAAATCAGGTAATCCCACTCCTACGGTAGCATACAGGGTGTTGGACTTTACCGTAGTGCGGGGGATGGTATCGGGCCACAAGAGCTGTCCATCAAAATTGCCGCAAAAATATCCCGCATTGATATGAACAAGGGAGCCAAGTTTTGCACCAATTCCCAATTTGTAATAGCCGTAATTATCATAATTTGCATCCGCGCCAAGATAATAAGAAGTTCCGACTCCCCACCGATTTATCCCAAGATATGCATATACCTTTGTCGCTTTCATATTGAATACACCCACATAAACATTAAGGGGTAAAAATTCGCACGAGGAATTGCCTTTATCGTTCCATTCTTCCGGAACCGGGAATTTTCTGAGTTCAAAAATACTTGTTCCGACAAGAAATCTTTCCGGTCCTATTGCGAAACTAAAACAGCGAGTATCCAGAAAAGGGGGCGACCAATCAACCGAGAAAGGGCTGACGTAATAATTTATTTTCGGACTCAAAATGGAAAAGAATAATGCTATTGTTAACGCCATTTTAGTAATTTACAAGATCCGCTGTAAATTATCCTAAACTTTACCTGTTTAAAAGTCAATTAATTTTTTCGGGTGTCAACCCGCTCTCAAATATGTATCCCATTTGAAAGTAGCATTCCAAAGATGAAACGAGATGTTTGCACGAATTGAATTCGTGCCTACAATGCCTACTGTCGTAACTGCAAAAAGGGCGACAAAATGGATTCCCGTTTTCACGGGAATGACGAATGGAAGAAAAGAGAATGTCCGGCTGAGATGCCGCCACAATATTTGTCGTGGCAGTTGCCCAGCAGAGCTGCCACCGCCAAGGGTTCCAGATAGGAATCTCTAAGGGCGTTCCACCCAAGAGCTTGTCTAAAACCCCGACCTACCCACACGAATAACAAAAAGATTTTTCGCCACACCTGCCTGCCGGCAGGCAGGGAATGACACAGAAAAACACAGAAAGCCCAGCTGAGCCCAGAGGGCTGGATATCCGCCTGAGGCGGATCACGAACTCTAACTAACAGAAAGATTGAGGATTAAAAGATAACAGAATAGGGATAGAATAGAAGGGAAGCACACAGAAAATTCAGACCCTCCAAAAGAACGGCGGGCAGGCGTGGCTAATTCTTCTTCTCCATCTCCACGTTCAAACTGAAATCTATTGCTTTTGCGGAATGGGTAATTGCGCCGACGGAAATATAATCCACTCCCGTTTTTGCTATATCATACACATTATCAAGATTTACTCCGCCCGAAGCTTCTAGCTCTATTTTCGGGGTTAACTTTCGCGCTAATTTTACCGCTTCTCTCATCCCCTTGACGTCCATATTATCCAACATTATCCTGTCTATTTTTGAACCTAAAGCAATCTTTAATTCACTTAAATTCTTTACTTCTATTTCCGTTTTTAATCCTTGTATCTTGCATCTTGTATCTTGTATCTTATAAATCGCTTTTTGTATTCCGCCGGATGCTTCTATATGATTATCTTTTATCAAAATCATATCCCACAACCCTTTCCTGTGGTTTTTACCCCCGCCGCACTTGACTGCATATTTCGATAATTCCCTTAAGCCGGGTAAAGTTTTACGTGTATCAAGAATCTTTACTCTCGTAGGTTTTACTTTCTCGACAAACTTATTTGTCAGACTCGCTATCCCCGACAATATGCTTAAAAAGTTCAGCGCCGTCCGTTCGCCATGAAGTATTGAGGACAGTTTTCCCTCTATTTTACAAACGTCTTCGCCTTTTTTGAATTTTGCTCCCTCGGATACGAACTGTTTATATTTTATGTTTTTGTCTATTGTTTTGAATATTTTTTCAACTACAATCCCGCCCGCCATTACTCCATTTTCTTTTGCGGTTATGATTGCTTTCCCTTTAATGTTTGGGGATACGGTTAGTTCTGTCGTGACGTCCCCGCTTCCCAAATCTTCCTGAAGAGCTATTTTTATCATCGGGTTTAAGTTCATCTTTTAACCTCCTTATTCTGTCTCTTATTTTTGCGGCATCTTCAAATCTCCACTCTTCCGCCGCAAGTTTCATTTCCCTGCCTAACTTTTTTACGAGTTCTATTTTATCAATTTTTGGCAAATATTTTTCTTCTTCGTCCCTTACTTCTTCGGGTTTTCCTTCCGGCGCTATGGATGTCGTCCCCATTATTTCTTCACGTGTTTTGTATATAGTCGTCGGAGTTATGTTATGTTTTTCATTATAAATTATCTGCATTTTTCTTCTGCGGTTTGTTTCTTTTATGGTCTTTCTCATTGAGTCCGTCATATTATCC
Organism: bacterium; assembly: GCA_028716385.1. Classification (GTDB taxonomy): domain Bacteria; phylum Hydrothermota; class UBA3073; order JACQXS01; family JAQTXJ01; genus JAQTXJ01. Next base: position 191,512 of record JAQUPX010000006.1, read on the forward strand.
GCATACATTATTACTTCCCCGCTCAAGTGTCTTGCCGTTCTCCCCGAAGTTTGTATGAGAGAAGAGAACGACCTCAAAAACCCTTCCCTGTCCGCATCCAGTATTATCACGAGCGAAACTTCCGGCAAGTCCAATCCTTCGCGAAGCAGGTTAATCCCGACAAGGCAATCGAATTCTTCCAGACGCAACCCTCTTAAAATTTCCACCCTTTCGATGGCTCCAAGTTCCGAATGCATCCATCTTACTTTGATTTGCGCCTGCGTTAAGTAGTCGGCAAGGTCTTCCGCCATACGTTTTGTAAGCGTAGTAATAAGCGTTCTCTCGTGTTTTTTTGCGCGCGCTTTTACCAGTTTAATAATATCGTCTATCTGGTTTGCAGTCTTTTTTACGGTTATCGGCGGGTCAATCAATCCCGTCGGCCTGACGATTTGCTCCACGATTTGGGTTGAGTTCTGGCGTTCAAAATCCGCAGGTGTAGCGGACGTAAATATTACCGACTTTATACATTTTTCAAACTCGGCAAGTTTTAACGGCCTGTTGTCCAGAGCGGACGGCAAACGGAATCCGTATTCCACAAGCGTTTCTTTGCGTGAGCGGTCACCGTTATACATTCCTCTTATTTGAGGCATCGTAACGTGGGACTCGTCTATTATCATTAAAAATTCTTCAGGGAAATAATCAAGCAAACAAAACGGACGTTCTCCTTCTTTCCTGTTAGCCAGCCATCGTGAATAATTTTCTATGCCCGCGCAGTACCCCGCTTCGCGCATCATCTCCATATCAAACCTTGTGCGGGTTTCGAGACGCTGGGCTTCAAGAAGTTTATTATGGGAACGAAAATATTTCAGCCTGTCGTCTAATTCTTTTTTTATATTCTGGAGCGCTTTATCAATGGTAGACTGGGGCGCAACGAAATGTTTTGCAGGATAAATATGCGCCCACTCAAGTTCTTTTATTGAATCAAAAGTAGTCGGGTGGATTTCGCGAATTCTTGTTACGGTGTCGCCTTCCAGTTCGATTCTTATGCCGTACTCGCTGTATGCGGGATGAAGTTCAATGACGCCTCCTTTGACTCGAAACGTTCCCGACGAGAAATCCACGTCGTTTCGCGAATAGTGGATATCGGTTAATTGGGCTATTAATTCCTGCCTTTCAAAAACGTCGCCAACCTCTATTCTTACCATCATTTCTTTATACGTTTTGGGAGAACCGAGTCCGTATATACAGGAAACCGAGGACACGATAACCGTGTCTTTTCGTTCAAGAAGAGAAGAAGTCGCCTTAAGTCTCAGGCGTTCAATTTCTTCATTTATGGATGCGTCTTTTTCGATATAAGTATCGGTAACCGGAAGGTAAGCTTCGGGCTGGTAATAATCGTAATAAGAAATAAAATATTCAACGGCATTTTCGGGAAAGAAGCTTTTGAACTCGCCGTAAAGTTGTGCGGCAAGGGTTTTGTTGTGGGAGATAACGAGAGTAGGAAGCTGGATGGTCTGGATTACGTTTGCGATACTGAAAGTTTTTCCCGATCCCGTAACGCCGAGAAGAGTCTGGAATTTGTCTCCTCTTTTAACGCCTTTTATTAGTTTGGCTATTGCCTGGGGTTGGTCTCCGGCAGGTTTGTATTTCGAAACAAGTTTAAATTCCATAAATAGGTATTTCCCTTAAAACAGAGAATTTTGGACGCAGATTAACGCAGATAAACAGGATATCTTTTTCACCGCAGAGACGCAGAGTTCGCAGAGAACAGCACTCCAATTATAAAGGCTCATTTTTATAATTACCATCCTTCAATCTTGTCGCCTAACCAATTCCAAAATGTATAGTTTTCTACTCTTTCATAATCAGGACAGATATTCTCCACGGCTTTTACTATTTCCCCCATAAATTCCGGATACCTTGATTTAAACTTAAACCTAACTTTATTACTTTTCTTTTCAACCCCAGAAATACCCGCGTAAGAATACAAATGAGACTCTTCTTTTGGGTTAACAATATCTACATAATAATGCAGATAAAACTTATAATCCTGCCAAGGCAATCTCCTTCTCCAAAACCATCTCCAGATAAAGCCACCCGGATTATAAATCAGTTCGGATGGAGTTATTGTTAGCCTGCCAAACAATTTGCAAACAAAAAAATCTATCATTAAAATAAAAAATATAATCCAACCTATATTTCCCAAAATTCCCCCAATATATCCGAGTCCTATCGCACCATAATTATGAGTTCCCTGAATTATATTAGCACGAGTATATTCATATATAGTATTTATATTTCCAGCAATAAATAATCCCCCAAATGGGATAAATAAAAGTAAAAATGTTATTTTATTCCAAAACGGATACCCAAAAGTCAAGGGCTTTGTATTAACTTGTGTAATTGTTTCCTTAATACGCCAAGCACGGAATAATATATGCCATCGGGAATTCTGGGGAAGATTTATCCGAACATATCCTAATATAACAGTTATAACAAATCCTATCAGAAGACCTAAAAAAGCAATTAATATTAAAAGAACCCACCCCATACTATTCTCCTGAAACTATATTATAAGAAATTCTAATCGGGTTGCTTGCTTCCTTTGTTAGATTGACTGTTTTTTTTACCATCTATTCTTTGCGACCTCTGCGTCTCTGCGGTGAAATTTTTCTGTTTCTCCTATACTTTTACTTTTTTTACTATTTCTATCACTTTCTTCAACCCCTCTTCTGCGGTTTGTTTTCTTATTTGTTCGCGAGTGCCTTTGAATATATACTTATAAGATGTTGTTTTTTTACCAATACGGATTCCGATATAAATAAGTCCGACAGGTTTATCTTTAGTTCCGCCGCCGGGACCGGCGATTCCCGTTGTGGAAATTCCTATGTTGGAGCCCGTGATTTTAGTTATTCCGTTTGCAAGTTCGACGGAAGTTTCTTTGCTGACTGCGCCGTATTTAAGCAGAGTGGTATGTTTTACGCCAATGAGTTTTTCTTTTAGTTTGTTGGAGTAAGCGACTACCCCGCCGAGAAAATATTCCGAGCTTCCCGCAGTATCCGTGATTAGTTTCTGGATAAGTCCACCGGTGCAGGACTCAACAACAGAGATGGTTAGTTTTTTTTCTTTTAGTATTCGGGCGAGTTCTTTTGAAAGATTCATTATGTAATTGTATACTTGAAAGTCTCGCAGCTGTCAATTTGTTTTTGGGGGATTAGAAAGAAACTGATAACAAAAAGAGATTTATAGCCACGGATAACAGACACGGATTTACACGGAAAACGGTTTAGAGTTAAAAAAGCAACAGATAAAAGAAAGATTATCCACGAAAACACGAAATGGAAAACCCAAAAACACGAAATGGATTCCTGCCACCGCCACAGCGGGGTCTGCGACTTCCGCCATGCCTTCGGCAGGCAGGAATGACGAAAGGCAGAAAGGGACGCGGATTAAAACAGAGAACAGATAACAAAGAGAGAATTTTTAACCGCACATAAAAACAGACGTATCCAGCAAAACTAGATAAGTTAAACTTTGCGACTTAGCGACGGAGTTTACCCCGCATTTTGCGGGGCGTGAGATTATCCGTTTGCTGTTCTCTATTTTTCGCGTGTATTCGTGCTCATTCGTGGATAAAATCTTTTCCGTTACTATTTTTTTCTTCTTTGCGTACTCTGCGGCTCTGCGGTGAAAACTGTCTCTACTTTACATACCTCAAGCCATGCCTAACGGCAGGCAAGCTGGAAGCTTGCGTTACTTTTTGTTCAGTTTGTTTATTATGTTGGTTGTGGAGTAGTCGGGGACTTGAGGAACTATGACTACACACCCGCCTTCTTTTTCCACGACTTCATGCCCGACAACAGCATCGGGTTTGTAGTCGCCACCCTTTACAATGATGCCCGGCTTCAAAGTTTCTATTACTTTTTGAGGCGTAGACTCGGAAAATATAACTACGTAATCTACATACCTTATCGCGCATAAAATCAACGCCCGTGCAGATTCGGACAGAATCGGACGCTCCGGTCCTTTGAGCCCGCGGACGGAACTGTCGCTGTTCAAACCGACAATTAATATGTCCCCGAGTTCTTTCGCAACACGCAAACATTCTATATGGCCGGGATGAAGAAGGTCAAAACAGCCGTTCGTAAAAACGACTCGCGCGCCGGTAGATTTTGCTTTCTCTACTATGGATTTTGCTTTTTCAAGATTAATAAGTTCGCCCATCTTAATTAAGAATTTAATCGTAATGTGAATTCTGTCAATAAAGTTTTTGAAAGAGAACAAAAATATCAACCACAGAGAACAAAAAGAAAATTTAACCGCAGATAAACACAGATTAACACAGACACAAAAAAGAATTTTATCCACGAAAAACGGAAAAACGAATAGAAAAAAAAGAACAGAAACAGAATAAATTAACAGTGACTTGAAGAGACTGGTAAGAGATTAATAGAAAGTCCTTGGGGTAAAAACAAACAACAAAAACGGAAAGAGTGCACACAGATTTTCACGCCTGCCTGCCGGTAGGCAGGGATTAACAAGATAACCACAGAGAACAGACAAGTTTTAACAGGGACTTTAAGAGAACTTAAGAGACTATAATAGATTAACAGAAAAAAAAGAAAGGATTTTGGGGTAAAAACAGATAACAATATAGAGCATTTTTGCCACAGATTGACACAGAACAACACAGAAAACAGAATTTCTCGCGCAAAGACGCAAAGAACGCTAAGAAGAAAAACAGAGAATTGGAGGGTTGATAGAAACAAAATAAATTAACAGGGACTTTAAGCCCCGCTTTGCGGCCACCGCCAAGGAGGCGGGGTTTCAATTCGTTCCAGATAGAAATCCCTAATTGTCCTTCGGACAAGTAAGGGCTTGCTAAGACTATAAGAGATTAACAGAAAACAAAGAAAGAATTTTTGGACGCAGATAATCGCAGATTAACCCTCCTACGGCGGGCAGGCAAGATAACAGAAAACAGAAAGAAACAGATGTAATTTAGATAAACAGAATAGGATTAACGCAGACACAAAAAAGAAAGGATTTTGGGGCAAAAACAAACAACAGAAAACAGAATTTCTCGCGCAAAGACGCAAAGAACGCTAAGAAGAAAAACAAAGAATTGGAGGGTTGATAGAAACAAAATAAATTAACAGGGACTTTAAGAGAACTTAAGAGACTCTAATAGATTAACAGAAAACAAAGAAAGAATTTTTGGACGCACCCACCAAACAGACGATAAACAGGATTTTATTACTATACCTCGCACTACTAACACCCCATACACTTTTTACACCAATTTATGGGAGGGGTGGCGCTCTTTATCTTTCTCCGGAAATCTACCGCTTTAGCACTATTCCATACTTCGCCAAAAGAAGATTTAATGATATTCCCGAAAGAATAAATTTCGGAGAAAGGAATAACACAGCAGGGCGTGAGTTCGCCTTCCCACGTTACTTGCGGGAATTCCCATGGAGTTGAACAGAAATATCCTTTTCGGTTTTGAAAGTCAAAAATCTGTTCCGGGTTATACATAATACTTTCTTTTACCCAGAAATTATTACTCTCTAAATACTTTCGCGCTTCGATTAGCTTTTTGTAAATATCGTCAAGCGAAGACTTATTCATAAAAGCGCCTTCCGGCGAAACCGGATGCGGCAACCTTAAAGTCCCTATGAAATCAACTTTTAACGATATCGCAAGTTTTAAAAAGTCCAGAATCTCATGCTTGTTCTCTTCGAGAATTATAAAACTTAATCCGATAATAGGCGTTTTGGATGCCTTCTGTTTTTTCAGTTCAACTAAGGTTTGCACCCCTTTTATTATCTTATTGAAATAATCTCTTCCCCTGCTCTTAATGTAAGTTTCGGGCGATGCGGCGTCAATCGTGACATACAGCTTGCTGATATTAGAATCAATAAGTTTTAACGCCATAGACTCGTCCAATAAAGTTCCGTTTGTTGTAACGCTTAGTATGGAAGGTTTATGTATTTGACTTATATGTTTTGCAAACTCAAACATCTGCGGATGAAGCATAGTTTCCCCGCCCCCGACAAACCCTATCGATACGGGAGTTTTGATTTCGGAAACGATTTTTTTGAAATCCTTTTCTTTCATATAACCAAACTTTACTCCCGGGAATTCGTCCAGACGTCCCCTATAACAATATTTACAACAAAGATTACAAACATTAGTTAGTTCTATCTGGATAATATTCGGACGACTTTTAACAAATGCCGGCCTCTTCTTTGCCTCCCTTTTGTTAAGTATCCAGTTGGATACAACGTCAGGATAGAGGAAAGCCGATAACCCGTACGTTTTATAATATTGGGAAAAAAGCCTTACGTTGTCTAACATTTTTTAACCTCCGACTTAATCATTTTATATCTTTGAGAGCGAGGGCTCTCATCTACCCCGCCTCAGGCGGACTCTCATCTACCCGGCTCATTTTTTCCAATTTTATCCGTATAATTTTATAATGGAAGACAATTTTGAAATAGCCTTTCCGTAATACTTAAAAGACTTGCGCAGTAGTTTGCCGGGACTTCCGGACAACTGGGTAAAGTACGATTGCATTGTAAATTTAATGGCATCTTTTGGAGTAAAGTCGTTAGTTTTTATAAGGCCGCAATTCGGGGCAAAAAACGTTTTCGCAAATTCTTCGGGTGTTGGTTTGTGTTCAAAATATCCTTTTTCTTTACAAGTTTCGTACAACTCCGTGCCTGCAAAAGGCGTGGCAATTGACAATGCCATTCCCGTAACGCAGCGTTTTTTCCATAAAAGCCGTTGGAGTTCCCTTGTCTTCCTGCGAATTTCTTTATTCTCCCCGGGTATTCCAACCATAAACAAAACCGTAAGCGGCATATTAATTTCTTCGCATAAATCCGTAAATCTTATAACGTCCGCTATCTTTAAATTTTTCTTCACGACTTTATTTAAAAATTCCTGGTCACCCGATTCTACGCCTATGGTTACGTATTGACATCCTGCTTTTTTCATTTTCAGGAGCAGTTCTTTTGAGATTTTTTCCGCCCTCATAATTACGTCCCACTGAAAATCCAATTTTTCTGCAAGGACTCTATCCGTAAATTCGGAGACCCGTTCCAGGTTAAACGCAAAGTTGTCATCCAAAAAAGGAATATGTTTTATGTTGTATTTATAACGAAGAATTTTTATATGTTCAATCAAATAATCAATAGAATGGGCTCTCCATTTTCTTCCCGAATTTATCGGAGCCGCGCAGAAAATACACTTGAACGGACAGCCCCTGCTGGTAAGCATATACACGTTAGGGAAGGTTTTCAAGTCCGCCAGTTCGTAAGCCGGGAAAGGAATGCTATCCAGGTCGGAAATAAACTCCCGCGGCGGGGTGAGAATTATTTCATCGTTCTGCCTGAAACATATTCCGTTAATATTTTTAAGTTGAGCTGAATCCTGCCGGCTGTCGATGTGTTTTATGAGTTCAACTATCGTCCTTTCGCCTTCACCAACGACGGCAATATCAAAACAATTATATTGGCTTAACGTTTCTTTTGGCTGCCCTGTTATATGGACTCCGCCCAGAATGACAGGAACGCCGGGGCAAACTTTTTTAGCTATTTGCGCTACGCTTACGGCTTCGGGCAGGTTCTGGCTATACATACAGGTTATTCCAATAACGTCGGGTTTGAATTCCGTTATTTTTCTTTTCAGGTTTGGAGTCGGGATAGTCGTTCTTACGAATTCTTTGTCTCTTTTTGTGACCATTTCTTTATCTGCGATACAATTAATGATATTAATATTTGCAAAACCTTCTTTTTGAAGAACGGCGCCGAGATAGAGTAAAGGCAAAGAGGCAAGGGGTTCAGGCCTGAAGTTTTTTCCCACGCTCCGGATATACGAATACATACCGGGTTGGATTAAACATATTCTCAAATCTTTAGAAGCCATTTTATTAATTCTTAGTAAAGCTTTATAGTATTTTCAACAACGAATATGTCAACTGTTTATTTTACGATTAGTCCTTTTGATTTGACGGAAGCCGTCTTCTGCGAAACGCTATTGCCAACAACTATGCCTGACATTTTTGCATATTTACACCGTAAGAAATATCAAAAAGTAAAGAACCTCGCCTAAAGGTGGGACTTCAAAAAACAACAAAAAGAATGGATTCCCGCTTCCGCGGGAATGACAAATGGAAAAGGCTTTCACCCCTATCTAAAGACGGGGTATTCAGCCAAAAGACGCCTAATAAAACGAGAAAAATATTGACGAATAAGATAATCTGTGATGAATTATACCAAAGATGAAAAGGGTTCTTGTCCTCACAACCATCGAAAGAGCGTTTTATTCATCCGTAATAAAATACCAACTGTTAGAGCCGTTTACGGAACTTGCGACACGGGACAAAAAAAACAAATACGTATACGTCGGGCTTGTCCCGATTAACCAGTGGACTTCAAAAGACGGGCTAATAAAAAACTTCATCCTGTATAAAAAATACAGAACCCAATTAAAAAAATGGTTAGCTCAAAATAATATTTCCTGCAGTTTTTTGCCCGTTCTTTTCCCGTTAAGATGTAAACATTTTTATCTTGGAATTACGGGACTTGTTTTTTACGTTATCAATAGTTTGCCGATTCTTTTTTGCATCGTATTACGGCACAGGATTAACTTTATTCATTCGCGCAACTATCCTGCAAGCGTTCTTGTATCCTTCGTTAACCGTGTTTTAGGGATACCTTACGTCTTTGATATGCGCGACGTTTATCCCGAAAAAGGAATAGAAGCAGGGATATTCGGCAAGGAATCGTGGAGTTACAGGTTATGGAAATTCATCGAACGTCGGTTAATAAAATCCGCTTCGTATGTCATAACCACTTCCGAACCATTCAAGGAATACGTGCAAACAAATTTCCACCCGTCGAAAGTAATCTTCCTTCCGAACTGTGTCAACCCGTTACGTTTTAAACCGGACAATACGACTCGAAAAACTATGCGTGAAAAGTACGGATTAAGCAACAAGTTTGTGCTTCTGCATTCGGGAGCATTTGGGACGCCGAAAGATTTGTTTCTTATATTAAAATATTTTTTGCACTTCAAGACGATAAAGACAAACACCCATCTTGTAATACTTTACGGTATGAATAAAGACGTTCCTTATATTTTATCTTCCGCAAAAAAAGCAGGCGTTCAGGAGGGAGATTTGACGGTTTTATCTTTGTCACCGGATGAAGTCCCAAAATATATTTTGCTCGGGGACGTAGGTTTACATCTGGAATCTATGGCAATTGCAACACCTTACGGGATAGGCGTAAAAGACGGGGAATATTTATCGTCAGGTTTGCCGATAATAGTTACGAAATGGCAGGAAGGGATTGCGCCGTTTGTAACGAAATATAACGCGGGAATCGTAATTGACACTTTGATGGATTCGACAAAAAGCGAAGAGAATTTATTAAAAAATTATGATATCATTAAACAAAATGGATTTAAATTAGTAGACGAAATACTTTCTTTAAGGCAGAATGTGAATAAGTTAGGTGAGGTTTATCTCTGTTAACACTAACAGAAAGTCTAACCACAGAGAACACAGAGGAGAGAGAACAAAAAAGAACTTTGTCCACGAATGGACGCGAATTAACACGAAAAACAGGAAATTGTCAATCCGCCTCAGGCGGAATTTAAAGAGATTGGGCGGGGTGGTTAAGTTTTTTATTTTGGAAAGATGTGTTGGGTGAAAGAGTAAAACAAATTATGAAAGTATCGGTTATTATACCTTTATTCAACAACGCTTGTCGGGAATTGTTAAATTGTCTTGCGGGCTTGAACGAACAGACGGTTTTGCCCGAAGAAGTAATTATCGTTTCAAACATTCCGCTGAAATTGCCGTCATATAAATTTAATGCCAAAACTATTATCATAGAAAAACCCCTCTCTATTGCGACGGCAATAAACGCAGGACTCAAATTAGTTAGAACTGAGATTGTCTGTTTTACTGACCCGGATACGGTCCCTTACGAAAATTGGATACAGAAAATTATAGAAGTATATAAAAGCGATACCCGCATTGGGGGCGTTGGAGGGAGAGACGAAATTTACAGGGATGATAAGTTAGCTAAGACAAAGGGCGTCAGAACCGTCGGAAAACTAACGGTCTGGGGAAGATTGATTGGCAATCATCACGATGTTCTTCCTGCTCCACAAGAGGTAGATTTCCTGAAAGGCTCCAATATGAGTTTTAGAAAAGAACTCGTAACGGGCTTTGATGAAAGCATAATCGGGTTTTACTGGTGGGAACAACCCGTATGTTTAAAGATTAAATCCTGCGGGTATAAACTTATTTACAGCCCCGACATAAAAGTAAAACATTTCAAATACAACGGGCAGGTACGCACCGAAAAAGATATTTTTATGCATTCCAAAAACACGACTTATCTGGTTTTGAGATACGGTTTTTGGGTAAGGAAACCTTTATTCCTTGTTTATATTTTTCTTATAGGACAAACGCATAAACCCGGCATCTTGAAAGCAATTGTCTCAAGTTCGTTAATGGATTTTACCGGTTTTTTATCTGCTTCCACAAGAGGGAAAATCCGCGGGATTAAGCTTTTTTTGTCTTTGAGAAAATAGTTCTCGTCCACGAAAAAAGCAACTCAAACAACACCCGCAAAACAGCTCCGCCAAGCAACAACGTTCCGTATATTATTATTAAGAAAGTATTTTGGGAATGGTCTTTCAAGTAGCGATACATACTCCAGTGCCACTCGATTATCTTCTTGCGCCCCATTTTACGGGTAGATGCGCCATGATAATGAATCACGTTTGTATCGGCACAAAAATATATTTTGTATCCCTGTTCTTTTACATTGTAACACAAATCCACATCATTCATAAATATCGGATACCTTTCGTTCATCCCGCCAACTTCATTGAAAACGGATTTTTTTATAAGCAGGCAGGACGCCATTATTTGCTCAACTTCTCTTGTTGCCTTGTGGTCAAAATATCTCATCTTCCAGCCGTGAAATTTGCCAAGTCCCGAAGCTTCAAAAAACAAGTTTTTAAAGGTAGGCAGTTCCCTGCAGGAAGGTTGTAATTTTCCGTTTGGATAAAAAAACTGAGGTCCACAAATCGCAGAATCTTTATGTGAATTCATAAAACTGCATAGTTTTTCGACGGTATCTTTTTTTAATATAACATCCGGGTTCAGCAAAAGCAGGTAGTCGTGAGTTGCGATTTCGGCGCCTCGGTTAGTGGCTTTTGATAATCCGTGATTAGTGGGATTTTTAATTATTTTAACGTACGGGAATTTTGTTTTAACTTTTTGTAAAGTAGAATCTTTCGAGTCGTTATCTACAAGAATTATTTCATAAGATTTATCAATAGAGTTCAGGCAACTTTCGATGTATTCTTCGGAATTCCAGGTAACGATTATTATTGAAACGTTCGTCATTACGCTAAGGATATTATGTATAATCAAATTGTCAAACCCAAAATGATTTTTTGGTTTGATTGAACTTGACATTAGTAGTTAAAAGATACATAGTAGAAATGTAATAATGGTTTTGGAATAGGAAAGAAATGAGAAAGCATTTAAAGTTGGTTTTGTTTATGACTTTGGTTGCTCCATTATCCGTATTTGCGGACAATCTAATCTTTAACGGCGGGTTTGATATGACACCTTGGGATACGGGATGGGTAGCTTCTGAAAGTGGCACAGGTGAGATTCAGGCGGATACAAGCAAAGACACTTCTTCTCCAAACGCCTGTCTTGTTTTGGCTTGGGGAATGAGTGGCTCGGGCGGTTACGGAACACTTGTTCAAACAATATACCCTCCGGCAATAAACTGTACCTGTAGGGCTTTTTTTAAATATAGCATTGGGGTTAGTATGGGCGGCAATGCAGGTGTACAACTGAAAATCAATAAAAATAATAATTGGGAGACAGAGTGGAGCGATGAGGCAGCGCTTGGTGAGAATATAGATTCTACTAAAAACTGGATTGTTTGGGAAAAAGTTTATACTGTAAATGATACCATAAGAGGAATTCATTTTTATTCGGGTAGCGTAACATATTCACCTAGTAATTCAGCTGGTGCATATTTTTGGTTAGACAATGTCTATATTTCCGGCGAAAAAATAGGGATAGAAGAAAAATCAAACATCAAAAACCCTTCGACTACGCTCAGGGCAAGTCCAAATCCGTTTGTGCAGTCAACAGTAATTAGTTGTCAGAGTTCTAGGAATGTAGGGTCCGCCTCAGGCGGATTTAGCCTTGCGATATATGATATCGCAGGGAAATTAATAAAAGAAACGAAAGGCAATGTTATCACCGCCAAGGCAGGATGTTCCATTGGGAAGGATTTGAAAACGGGTATTTATTTTGTGAAAATGAATAATTACAAACCAGTAAAAATAGTTAAGATGTCTTACATTCAGTAAAAAAATATTTGCGACAAGTAATATTCGTGTCCATTCGCGTGTATTCGTGGATAAAAAAATGAAAATATGAATTACGGATTCGACTTGACATTTTAGACAAATATAATATTGTACGATTAAATGAAACTTATCGTTCACGGCGGTGCAGGGAATATAACGGATTTTGCCATAAGGGTTCCCGGACTCGTTAAAGCCTGCAAAATAGGCTACGAAATTCTAAAATCCGGCGGCAAAGCCATTGACGTTGTCCAGGCGGTTGTAGTCGAATTCGAAAACAATCCGTACTTTAACGCGGGAACGGGTTGCGTCCTGAACATAGAAGGCGAAGCGGAACTCGATGCTTCGATTATGACGGATGATATGAAAGCCGGCGCCGTGGCAGGCATAAAAAGAGTCAAGAACCCGATACTTGTAGCGAGAAAAGTAATGGAAGAAACCGACCATATACTTCTGGTAGGCGAAGGCGCGGAACGATTTGCAAGAATTATGGGGTTCCCGAAATATAATCCCGTAACCGCAAAAAGCAAGGAGCGACTCGAAAAAGATATCAAGAAATTAAAAATGGGCAAAAATACGACGGAACGATATTTCCCGAAAATAAAAAAACTGATTGATGAATACGGAACGGTCGGCGCTTGCGCAATGGATAAGTTTGGAAACCTTGCCGCGGCAACATCCACGGGAGGCGTGATTATGGATTTGCCGGGCAGAGTCGGGGATACGCCGATAATCGGCGCGGGAACTTATGCCTGCAAAACCGGAGCGGTAAGCTGCACCGGCTGGGGCGAATGCCTTATAAAACTTGGCACCGCAAAATTCGTATGCGATTCGATGAAAACTATGTCCCCTCAAGCCGCCGTAAATAAGGCTATCAAACTTATCGGCGGTATGAAGGGCGATGCCGGAATCATTGCCCTGGATAAAAAAGGCAAAATCGGATTCGGGTTCAATACTCCTAAAATGCTGTGGGCGTATGTTGACGAAAACGGAAAAATCCAACATTGTAAATAACTCGTATCTCCTCTCTGTGTCCTCGTTTTTTATTCTTTCCCCTCAATCTTTCCTTTCTCAGTTTTTCGTGTAAATCCGTGTTAGGAGTTTACCCCGCCTCGGCGGGGTGGCTAATCTCTTTATCTGTTACAATTAGTTACTCCTTGATTACCATTTGTTACAATGAATTGCTATCTTCCCGCTCTGTGTTCTCTCTGGTCGGTTTTATATTGACAATTCAAGAGCAAAATGATATAAGATAAAAAATGAAATATAAAATATTGGACGATTTGACTTCTGACGTTATGTTCGAAGCTTACGGCAAGACATTTGAAGAATTGCTCGAGAATTCTGCAACGGCAATGTTCTCGGTTATATGCCAAATTGACGAAGTAAAACCAACAACTACTATCAAAATCGAACTGTCCGCAGAATCTAAAGAAAAATTACTATATGATTGGCTTTCCGCATTGATAACTCAAAGCGATATTCACGGATTATTCCTATCCCGATTTAAGATAAATAAAATTTCCAAATTATGTTTGTCTGCCGAAGCAAGCGGAGAAAAAATAAGCCCGGAAAAAGGCGAAACTCTCGTAAAAGGAATACCGTATTACGGTTTTAAAATACACGAAACCGATAAAGGTTTTTCGGCAAGAGTAACTCTGGACATATAACAAAGGAGAATTATGCGAGAAAAATTACAGAAATTATCGGATTATAAATGGCTTATTCCAAAAAGCGTGCGACCGGGAATGAACGTGGATGCCGTTATTTATGCGAATAAAGAAATATTTGATACATTAGAAAATACGGCGATTGAACAATTAACCAATGTAGCTTGTTTGCCGGGAATAATCGAACCGGTTATAGGAATGCCCGATATGCACTGGGGATATGGGTTGCCTATGGGCGCGGTTGGCGCTTTTGACAGGGAAAAAGGAGTCATATCTGCCGGGTGCACCGGATTTGACATTAATTGCGGAGTACGAATGTTACGAACTAATTTAAGTTTTAATGAAATAAAAGAACACTTGAGCAAACTTATAGATACTTTATTCAAAAATATCCCCTGCGGTGTTGGCTCGGAAGGTAGGTTAAACCTTAATTCAAGAGAACTTGACGATGTCCTTACTAACGGAGCGGAATGGGCAATAAAAAAAGGATACGGGACAAACAGGGATTTGGAATGTATTGAAGAATACGGAAGTATAAAAGACGGCGATTCATCAAAAGTTTTTAAAGAGGCATTAAACAGAGGAGCACCTCAACTCGGAACGCTCGGAGGAGGGAATCATTTTCTTGAAGTGCAAGCAGTAGACGAAATTTATGAACCGGAAATCGCAAAAGTTTTCGGCATTAATTTCAAAGGACAAATAACCATAATGGTACATTGCGGGTCAAGAGGATTGGGACATCAGGTGGCAACGGATTACTTAAAACTCCACGAAAAAGCTGCATCAAAATACAAAATCAGTTTGCCCGACCCTCAACTTGTATGCGCTCCTGCCAACTCTCCGGAAGGACAGGATTATTTTTCTGCAATGAAATGCGCCGCCAACTATGCATTTTGTAATCGCCAGATTATTGCCCACTGGATAAGAGAAAGTTTTGAACAGACAATGGGCAGTAACTGGGAACAGTTTGAAATGAATACCGTTTATGATGTGTGCCATAATATCTGTAAACTTGAAAGACACGATGTTAACGGCAAAGTCCGGGAAGTCTACGTTCACCGTAAAGGTGCAACTTCCGCGTTTCCTGCCGGGCATATATCCGTCTCTCCCTTATACCGTAGTGTAGGACAACCCGTGCTAATTGCAGGTTCTATGGGAACGTCGTCTTATGTGCTTGTTGGAACCGATACTGCAGAAGAGGCTTTTGCTTCAAGTTGTCACGGCGCAGGCAGAGCAATGAGCAGAAACAAGGCTCTTAAAGAATACAGGGGAGAACAAATAAAAAAAGAACTGCAATCCACGGGAAAATACGTCCGCGCTACAAGTCCCAAAACCCTTGCCGAAGAAGCCCCCGACGCATACAAAAATGTGGATGCAGTGGTAGATTCCGTTCATTGCGCAGGGATATCAAGAAAGATTGCAAGAGTTATTCCCCTAGCTATTGCAAAAGGGTAAAATTAACCGGTGATTCCTGTAACGCTTAAATAAATTAATGTAGGGCAAGGCGGAATTTATCCCGCTGTGGCGGTGAGCCTTGCAATTATAGAAAAATTATTAAAAAATGAAAATTTCCGTAACGGTAAAACTAAAATCAAAACAGGAAAAAGTGGAAAAGACTGATACCGGATATCTGGTTTATGTCAAAGCGCCTCCTATAGAAAATAAGGCAAACGAAGCCATTGTAAAACTATTAGCCGAACACTTTAATGTCTCAAAGTCTCAGGTCATTATTCTAAAAGGATTGACCTCTAAACATAAAATTATTGAAATACGATAATCATTCTTTAGACAAAATTCTTGACTTCTTAGCTGTATGAATTAAAATGCCTTCTGTCAAAAATGGAGGGTTAGTCTAACGGTAAGGCAGCAGACTTGAAATCTGCCGGGAGTAATCCCATGGGGGTTCGAATCCCTCACCCTCCGCCAACTAGGGAATCCTTTGTAGCTCTCGCCGACTGATTCTTATTGCAAAATGCAAAAGAAAAAACCTCAACCGGAAAAATCATTTTCCGTTGAAAAAGAATATACTCGTTGCGTTACTGCTTTAAACCGCACCGGCATTCTCACGCTTTTTCCGAAATCAAAAAGCACTGGAGTGATTGGAATAGACGGAAAAGAATATCCGATACCAACCAAAGAACAGGTCGTAGAACTATTTACTCGTAATAAAGAACTTGTAAGCAGAAAATTTCCACAAGGGTTTAATCGTTTAGAGCTAACACCTATGGCAATGCCGCTACCGTATCTTTTTGACCTAATGAAAACCGCTATTCTCAAACACGCAACAGAAGGAAAAATTTATCAAACCCGATGTTCGGTCTCTGAGCCTTTAATACCTGTTCGCGTAAATAAAGAAAAACAAGTCTGGATATGGGATACTTTAAGACTGGCAATAGATACAGGCGAACTTGTATATTTTCCCCGGGAATATTCAAACAATCATCGGGGACAAACAAAATTAGAAGTAATTAATAATGAACATATTTGTGCCTTTCCGGGATGGTCTATAGGATTAGTTGAAAGTTTTCCCGTTATGCCTCAACAAGGCAAAGGAAAGACATTGGGAGGCAGAAAGCAATTGGAAATAGGCTTTTCCCCTAACGAATACTTGCAAGCATTACGGTCGGAAACTTACCGGGGAGAAACAGGAAAAACCCTTGAAGATTTCATTACAAATTTTCTTACCCGTCTCGAAACAACCAATGAAGTAAGTAATGACGTGTATGACGACAACGCATTGTGGTGTCTTGCTCAATACTTAAAAATACCATATGCGGATGTAGTCCCAACCGGACGCTGGCATCGAAGCGTTGGACGAGCTCGTCTGGATATGCACCGCTCAAACAATAAGCTTTGCGCTAAAAAATTTGGAGGGTCTACCACGGTAAGACTTGGCAATGGAATATAAAATTTCAAAAGATGAAATTAGTCGAAGAAAAAAAGCGTTTATTACGCTATCGATTAGTTTAATTATGGGTTTGCTTTTGGCATCAAAAATTTTGGACTTCCCGGTTTCTGTTTTTGATTACTTGTGTTTTGCCATAGCGCTTTTTCTATCAGGTACACTATTATTTAGGTCTTTTAATTTCCTGTTTCGGACTAAAATTTATTTGTCCGGTCAAACACTTGAAAGGATAAACCAAAAAACATCCGAAAGCTTTTTGACATCAAACATTAATAGAGTAAAAATTAAAAGGACAACAAGGAATACCATTAGAGAAATCTATATCCGGTTCTATGATGGGAAAAGTATATTCATTAATGCACTGGAAGATTTCGAACAATTTCGAACTGAGCTTATAAACAATATCAATAAAGATATTGCTATAAAGGAAATTCGTGAACCAATTGATTTTGACCACCCTTTATTTTATTCAATCCTTGGTTTGCTGATTAGCTTTGCCGGCGTTTATCTTATAAAACTGGTTGCAAATCTGGATTATTTTAAAGCAAAAGCCTTTCTGTTTGGTATCTCTGCTTATATATTTGCAGTAGGCATATATTTTATTTGTGCAAAACCTATTTCAAAAAGATATGGCGTCCAAAAGAAAGTTTCGGATTATATTTTCGGATTTATCATAGTTTGCATCGGTATATATATTTTTATCCTTGGGTTATTATTAAAAATTTGAAATCGTCCAATTCGAAAAAGTCGATTTTCCACCGGTCTTTATTTCACAGTTTCCTCCGTGCAAAGTTCTTTTGTGTGTTAGAGATATAACTAAAGCAATTCCCGTACAAGATAATAAAAAATCAACTTGACATCTTTCTAATTATGTAACATATTCGTATTATAATGGGATATGTTTTATATAACCCCCATTAACTTATAAAGGAGGTAGGTATGCGAAAATTTTTGATTTCGTTAGTCGTTCTCTTTTCTGGGAATTTTCTTTTTGCTTCCCCTGTATCTATACAAACGGCAGAAAAAGTTGCAAAGAACTGGTATTACGATAAAGGGAATATAACTAAAAGCGAAATTTCCGTAACAAATAATTTCGTAGAATCCAACGCTAAAGGGAATGTTTTTTATATTTTCAATTTTAACCCGGGTGGTTTCGTAATCGTAAGCGCAGAAGATGCAACTGTCCCTGTTCTTGGATACTCTTTTGAGGGACAATACACCACAAATAATCATCCAATCCAGTTTGACGAATGGATGAATAATTATAAAGAACAAATCATATACGCTAGAGAACATATTACAAAAGCTCCTAGACAAAATGCAGACCAATGGAACAAATTAACTATTGAGCCACAATATTTTGTAAAAGGTTCTAAGGGAAAAGCTGTAAGCCCTTTTATTACTACTACCTGGGCACAGGAAAATATTTCTGCTAGCACTCCTGTAATTTATAATACTCAATGTCCGACTATTGGTTCTACGCGCTGTCTTGTCGGTTGTGCAGCCGTATCTATGGGACAAATAATGAAGTATTATAACCATCCGACTACGGGAACAGGCTCGCACTCTTATTCTGACCCGGGATGTGGGCAAACCGTTTCCGCTGATTTTGGCGCAACAACCTACGATTGGACTAATATGCCAAATTCTCTTACAAGCTCAACTACAACCCAAAAAAATGCTGTCGGGACATTACTGTTCCATTGCGGAGTTGCGGTTGATATGAAATACGGGACAACCGCTTCCGGGGCTACTGTCCCTTCGCCGGTTTACGCACTTAAAACTTATTTTTCTTACAATGAGAACCTTGGTATAATATACAAATCGGATTATGTAGATACTGCCTGGGCTCGTATAATGAGGACTGAATTAGACAACGGTCGACCGGTCCTTTATTCCGGACAGGGAACAGGCGGACACGCTTTTGTTATGGATGGATATAGCACGAATACTTATTTTCATTTTAACTGGGGATGGGAAGGATATGAGAATGGGTATTTCTACTTGACTGACTTGACCCCGGCAAGTTATAACTTTAATACCTATCAAGGCGCAATAATCGGTATTAAACCAGCTGTTCCGACTCCGGATATAGCAATTTCACCGGATACTTTGAGATTTACCTGGACCGGAAGTAAAAATAGCATATTATCTCCCTCAACAAAAGGGATAACGGATACATTATACTATGATAATGGAACACCTGGCGCAGCTCTTGGAGTTTCTGCTAACTGGGGAATGGCAACAAGATTCACCCCGGAAGCATATCCATGCACATTAAAATCTATACTTTGGTTCCCTCGCAAAGCAGATACTTCCTGTGAAGTTCATATATGGGACGCCAGTGGAACCGGAGGCACACCGGTAAACAATTTGACAACTGCGTTTACTTATACCCCAACGGATTCTAATGTCTGGAATAAGAAAAATCTCCCAACACCTGTAGCTATAGATGGCGGTGATTTCTGGGTCGGTTGGATGCAAAGAACCGGAAATGTTTTTTGGAATGCCATAAACTTTCCTGCTGTTGCAGGGAGAAGTTATTATTACAGCGGTACATGGCGCCCAATTGACGTTGCTCAGTTTGGGACTACCGCAGACTTGATGATTAGAGCCATTGTCACCAGCGGAAGTTATGATACCATAAGGACTTTAATCGTATCCAACCCGGGAACCGCTACCCTTAACGTTACTAGTATAACAGGCAGTGACTCATGGATAACTTCCATAACTCCTACAAGCTTTAGTGTCAATGCTAAAGGGACTCAAAATGTTACGGTAAAGGTTACAAAAGGTAGCCTGAGTTCAGGCTATCATTCTGGACATTTAACCATTACTTCAAACGACCCGGATGAAAGCCCTCTAAATGTCCCCATAAAATTCTATGTGCCTTCTATGACTCCGGATATTACCGTTACTCCAGACACTTTGAGGTTCACTTGGGACGACAGTGGAAAGAAAGCGCTTCTCTCTTCTTGTCCTCCGAAAGAAGCTTATGCTGATAACAAATCGGTTTTAACAAAAAATAACGCTTGTCTTTCAAACAGAAATAAAAATAAAAAACTTGCACCTTTAATGGTCGTTGAACAAACTGAACAATCCCCGCTAACTTTCTTATCTTCAGGCCCTAAAACAATTCTTGACACTCTGATATACGACAGTGGAGCTTTAAATGCAACGATGTCCTGGGAGGCAGGGACAAGAATGGCTTGCCGTATGAGTCCAACAGGCCCTTGTAAAATAATGGCGGTCCAGATATTCTGCGGACAAGCACAAAGCTATAAAGTAGGTCTTTATAACTGGACAAGCGGCGCACCCGGCAGCCAATTATTGGAAACCGGAACAGTATCTTCCACCGGACTAGGCTGGAAAACAACAGATGTCTCTTCCTCTAATATAAATGTTACCGGAGATTTTGTTGCGTCTTTTAATATGCTGGATGGGACAGCAAATCTTGGAATAGACACATTGAGCTGCAACGGAAGAGGATGGGATTGTTACCTTTCTACATGGGGACCACAAGTAAACGTAACCTACTTCATCCGTACTATAGTATCTTACAGCGGCGGCAGCAGTACTCACGATACACTCGCAACTATGACAGTCAGAAACGACGGCGGCGGCGATTTAAATGTAACGAATATCACTAAAGGTCAAACATGGATTACCTCTGTGTCACCAACAAGCTTCACGGTCCCGGGTGGCGGTTCTCAGAATGTTACCGTAATAGTTAATAAAACAGGACTTGGTAACGGAACACATATCGGAACTCTTACCATCGCGTCTAATGATCCGGATGAGGCCTCTTGCGTTGAACCGGTTAAGTTTGTTGTCGCTCATTTGGGAGTGGAAGAAAATCAAACCTTCTCCTTTAATCTGTCTCAGAATTATCCTAATCCAGCAAACTCAGAGACTCAAATTGAATACGCTTTGCCTAACACTACGAGAGTTACACTTAAAATCTACGATGCAACAGGTAGGCCGGTAAGAACCTTGATACAAGAGGAACAAACTGCAGGCAAATATAAAACTTTCTGGAATGGCAGAGACGATAAAGGCAATAAACTCGGAAACGGTATTTATTTCTATCGCCTTGAAACAAATAAATCCATAACAACAAAGAAACTTACATTATTGAAATAAGCTAATTAAAACACAAGCCCTTCTGAATATTCAGAAGGGCTTGTGTTTTTTTAAACGATTATTCCTCAAGAGATTTAATATCTCTTTTTTATTCTTTAAAAAGTTTTTTCTTGCAAGTCTCCTTTTTTTTGCTAATTATCAGAAGATGAAATTAAATATAAGGAGGAAGGATGAGTAAACTTGTAGAATGCGTTCCGAATTTTTCTGAGGGCAAATCAATAGAAGTTATAGATAAAATCGTAGCCGAAATAGTTGCCATCCCTGACGTTAAATTAACCGACAAGCAAATGAATGCCGACCATAATCGCGCAGTCATTACGTTTGTAGGGCCACCGGAAGCGTGCAAACAGGCGGCATTTAATGCCTGCAAATGCGCAATGAAATTAATAGATTTGCGTACACATAAAGGCGAACACCCGCGTATGGGAGCGACCGATGTTATTCCTTTTATTCCCATATCAGACGTAACAATGGAAGAATGTGTCGAATTATCACGCTCTCTTGCAAAAGAAATAGCGGAAAAATTGAATATTCCAACTTACTTATACGAAGAATCCGCTGCCACCCCGGAAAGAAAAGACCTCGCTTATATTCGCAAAGGAGAGTTTGAAGGATTACAGAAATCCGTAAAGACAGACCCGTTAAGAAAACCCGATTTCGGGCCTTCCGAACTTCATCCTTCTGCAGGCGCAACGGTAGTCGGGGCAAGACATTATCTCGTTGCATACAATATAAATCTCAATACTAACAACCTTGATATTGCCAAAGCTATTGCAAAAGCAATAAGATTCAGAGACGGCGGATTCAAATACGTTAAAGCGCTCGGCTTTGAAATAAAAGAAAGGGGTATCGTCCAGGTTTCCATTAACTTAACGAATTATACGGGAACGCCTATTTTCAGGGTATTTGAGGCAGTCGTCCGGGAAGCCGAAAGATACGGAGTTTCCGTAACCGGGTCGGAAGTCGTAGGAGTATTACCTTTACAGGCAATGGTAGACGTAGCAAACTGGTATTTGAAACTGGAAAACTTTTCCGCTAATCAAATATTAGAAAAGAAAATATGGGGAGGAGAAAATGAATAAAGATATTTCACTGCAGGGATTCATATCCGAACTCGCAAGCAATTCGCCCGCACCGGGTGGAGGGTCAGCCGCCGCATTGTCAGGAACTATAGGAACGGCACTTGTGTGTATGGTGGCAGAACTTACAATCGGCAAAGAAAAATACAAAGAAGTCGAAGCAGAAATGCAGGAAGCCTTGAACAAAGGCAAACAAATTAAAGACAGGTTTTTTACTTTTATAGAAGAAGACGAAGAAGCTTTTAATAAAGTTATGGCGGGTTACAAGTTGCCTAAAAACACGGATGAAGAAAAACAAATAAGAAGCAATGCAATACAATCGGCGCTTAAAGAAGCAGTAAACGTTCCCCTGGAAGTAATAAAAAACGTCAGAGCCGCAATTGAACTTGCTCTTTTGTGTGCTTCAAAAGGAAATACGAATTCCATTTCGGATGCAGGAGTAGCGGGATTAGAATTACACGCTTCTGCTTTAGGCGCACTATATAATGTGCTTATAAATCTCGGGAGTATAAAAGACGAGAACTTCAAATCTCAGGTAAAAGCAGAGACAGAAAAGTTAATAAAAGAAATTAACGAGTTTGCAGAATCAATAGAAAAGACAGTTCTGAGTAAAATGTAGAGAGCAAGATTACAAAAGAA
This sequence comes from bacterium, assembly GCA_028716385.1. Classification (GTDB taxonomy): domain Bacteria; phylum Hydrothermota; class UBA3073; order JACQXS01; family JAQTXJ01; genus JAQTXJ01. The sequence continues at coordinate 214,350 of JAQUPX010000006.1, forward strand.
AGGGGCAGGTGTAAACACCTGCCCCTTTCTTTATTAAATGCTTTTATTTCACAAGTATGAGCTTTTTGGTTGATTTAAATTCCGAAGATACCATACGGATAAAATAAATTCCGTTTGATACTTTTGCTCCCCGTTCCGAGTTGCCCCGCCATTTAAGACTATAATACCCGGGCAATTGTTCCCCGGCTACCAGCGTTTTGACTAATCCACCGGTTATATTATAGACTTTTATGTTTACCTGGCTTGTTTTCGGAACGCTATAACTTATATTAACATCTCCTCTTGTATTAGGATTTGGAAATGGCCTTGAAAGACTGAAAACCTTTGGCTTAGACGAATCGTTTTGAACGCTAATCATATGTTCACCGACAAGGGTATAAAACCCGGCCTGTTCAATATGATCCGAAGAATCTAAAGAAACGGACTGCCCGATTACAGACTGTCCGATTGCATCTTTAAGAATATAATTAGTGGATGCAGAAGTTCCGCCTCCACCTGCAATTATGGACTTTGTCATTACATACTCGCCAAATCCTGAACTCGCGAAAAGGAGTGACAGCAAAATATATTTCATTTTATCCTTAGTCTTGAAAAAAGGGGCAAAAATTACCCCCCTTTTTCTATTATTCCTATTTCACCAATATCATCTTGTTGGTAATTTTCTGGTTGCCTGAAGTAAGGCTGCAGAAATAAATACCGGAGCTAAGGGGCTTATTCGTCTTGTCACATCCGTTCCAACAAGCAGTATAAGTTCCTGTATTGTATTTTCCGTTTACGATTTCTTTAACCAGATTTCCGGTTATATCATAAATGCCTATTTGAACATCTTTATTGCTACCATTGATTGAATAAGAAATAGAAGCGTTATTGGCAAAAAGAGTTGGCGAAGTTTTCAAAGTAATAAGTGAGTTAGAGATATTCTTTTCTTCTACGCTGACGTTATATTCTACAATAGCAAAATGAAGATAATCCCCGATGTCGGGTTGCCATGCAGAACTAACTGTCTCACGGTATTTAGTGCTATTACATATAGTATCTACCGCAGATGTGGGGAAAAGACTATCCATTTCGTAATTGCCAACCCAGAAAGGCCCTGTTACATAAACAGGCGGAGTTACATTATAAGCGTTCAATTGAACCTGAAGAGCACTGTCTGCTGTGGCAGTAGCTATTGTTTTAAAAAGAACCGCTCCGGGAGAACCTGCTGCATCTGACCATATGAATAAACTACATTGTTTTGATGCTCCTGCTGTTTCGGAAACGACACCATGAAATATGGCAATTACGGAACAAGGATAAGCAGGGGTAAGTTTTGTTGCTTCGTATTCAATACGATACGGAGGATTTATGTATGTTATATATGACCCCAATATAGGAGCCAATGTATCCAAAACTAATGCTTTGTTTCCACTCACATAATTAAAGTCCATCGTATTTACACTATAGCCATTTGGCAAAAGAACTGCTCTTTTTGCTTCTAACGCCGAAATACTTACTGCCATCAAAAGCGCTACAAACATAATTTTTTTCATTTTATCTCCTTACAAGCCCTTAAGTCATTTAAGGTTTGATCCCGCCTTGGCGAGTTTTAACTACCTATCGGCTGCTCACTTAACACAAGCAAGTATAAATTACTACCATTCTCGTTTGCTTTATAATATCACCCCCTATAACAACTTTTTTACCATAATATATAAACCCCTTTTTGTCAATAAAGAAAGTTAAATACGCCCATTCCTACTTCTATTAATAAGGGTTACCTTGCTATAATGAGTTTTTGAGAATAAGAACCGGAATTCGTTTCCAGTCTCACAAAATATACCCCGCTCTTGTGAATACCCGGCGTAAAACTATAATCCCCTTTGTCTAAAATGCCGGTATAAACAACTTCTTTCATTCTTCCACATAAATCATATATTTTTATGTTCGCTTCGGTTACCTTCGGAACGGATAAACAAATCTTTCCTTTTAGCAATTGGAGCGAAGCGATCCGCCTCAGGCGGGGCGGGACCAAAATCGACTGTTCTTCCACACCAATAATAGTATCTCCTTTTATGAAGTTTCTCCAGTTAGGAAAATCCTTAGATACCGTAAGGTTTTTGTAAGTAGTGTCTATGTTATACCCGACCGGGTAATAAATCGCTAACCCATAAGAACCTTCCAATAAAGCAGATGGAATTGAATAATGTCCTTCGTTTATTACAGCAGAATCTATTGCCAGCATAACGGAATCCGCCCAGTTTTTAACACTGTCAGGAATACTCCCGCTTTGTTTAATGTTATACGCAAAATCATAAATATCATAAGAATACAACCAGGCGTTATTAAAACATTGCGTTTCGGTGTATGCCGTTTCAATATTTATATTGTTTCTGCCATTTATCTCCATAAGCTCTACTGCAAAAGTGTCAATGCAACGGGCTACATGCAAAAACTTATCATCTAATTTAAGAGCGGACAAAGTTACGTTCTGTGTCCCTTGCGAGCCTCCATTGTAAGAAGCTACCTGTTTATCAACGATTGCTTTTGATAGTTCTTCAGGCGTTGCATTCGGATTAACGTTCAACCAGTTCAATATATCATCATAGGGATAGCCATCGCCAGCCATATCATATTCCGAAAAGACGATATAATTTACGTTATCTTTTACTTCGTAAGCCACTTCGTACATTCCCATTAAACAGGCATCATTCGCAAGAATGTCTAATTTTTTACCCAGCAAAGTGCTTATACTATCCATAGCATAAGCATATTCCCCGTTCGCAACACCCATTTCATCATCACTTGTTTCATCGTAACTTACACCTTTCGAGGAGAGATGGTTTCCTTTCTTTAACCAACCGCTCCCATGATCCCAGATAATAAGCATATAATTATCTGCAGGATAATTTTGTATTCCTTTTTTTACAAAATCAATTAGTGTATTCGGGTCACCCATATTGGCTTCTCCTAAAGAATCTATGCGAGGGGAACGAATAGTTCTATCCGTGCTCGGGTCGGGAGTTATATAAAAAACTCTTGTATCCGTCCAATTACTGTTAGAAACCTCACCTATCGGAAATCTGTCTAATTCTATTATTACGTTATATTTGGACGTGTCCACGCCTCTCTCCATTTCATTTACATCATTTATTGCCGCACTTTCCAAATCGTTGTCCCCGTTTAAAAAGATAAGTATTGTCCAGGGTTTATTAGCTTTTTTAGTAGTGGCTTCGGCTTTTATTGTTTCGGTTAATGAAAAACAAAATGCCGTTAAAACTGCTGCAAATATAAGTTTACGCATATCACACTCCTTGTTTATGTATAATTTATCTTATGAAGAATTTATTAAAACCTAAAAATGCGCCGACCGGAACGGAATAAAAGACAACAAGGTCTCCTACCTTAGGGGATTTTATTGCATATTTGTTTAAGACCGCTATGGCTGAAGGTAATAAAATGCAACCCGCTAATGTATTCCAAAAGCCGCCTTTTGAACATTTGTTCCCTACCCACCATGTTCCTAAAGAAGCGCCAAGTCCATAAAAAGCGTATCCGGGAATGGCAACACCATTTGTATCCCATTTTTCGTAACCAATTAAAGCCGCAGTGTAGTAACCAAGCGAACCAAATACATAAGCAGCCGCAAATTCCTGTAAGTATGAATACTTAAAAAATGATTTTTTTCTCAAAGAATCTTCAGGAATTAAGTTAGTATTAATGCTCCCATCTCCCGGAGTATTTGTGTTTAATGCATTTAAGGTTAATAGAAACGGGGATTTATCTATTGTAAATGATACAGGTTGATAGGATAAAACTGCCAATAAAATTATTACATTCATTGTTTAATAACTGTTTTTATCCTATAACTTCTATAAAATTCTGTCAACCTTTTTTGATTTCAACTTCGTGGGGGGATAATTTCTTGTCCGATATACTGTAACTCAAGCTTCCAGCTTGAGGGTCATGAGTTCTTTTATGATAGATTGAATGCCTATTTCAAGTAGGACATCTTTACTACTTTTACTGGTTTATAGTTATTTACCTTCACAAAATAAATTCCGGGTTTTAGGTTACTGCCAATAACATTATTTTTTGTTTCTTCAACTAATTTACCACTTATATCATAGACTTGTATTTTTGTTTTACTGTCCACTGACCGCTCACCACTTACCACTGTTGTTTGCACAAACGGATTTGGAAATATCTCTATTTTTACATTTTGATTTTTAATGTTTGGGTTTTCTTCTATGCCTATTTCTTCTCCGGAAATATAGACATCTTCTATAAACAAATTTGCCCCGGCCATGTTGTCAGGCTGGGATGTGTAGCTACCTGAAGAAAAACTAATTCCTCTTATAGTATCGTTTGTAGTATAAACTTTTTCCCAAATAACCCAATTTTCAGTAGAATCTATATCCTCCTCCCCCCCTGCCATGTCACTCCATTCTTTTCTCCAGTTATTATTTATATTTATTTTAAGCCTTACTTCTGCACGACCAGACCAAACTCCAATATCATATTTTAAAAACGCCCTACAGGTGCAGTTTATTGCAGGGGGATATATTGTTTGAACAATTTCTCCCCATCTGTTTGCCCCACTCATTGCCCACGTTGAAATATGACAGGCATTTGGAGGTGAAATATCCTTACTCGTATCTATATCCACCTGAGCCATACTTCCACCAAATTCGGAAGCTACCCACCCCGTATCCCACGGTGTCATATCAAACCCACCGTTAAATATTAGATTATCCGCAAATACGGATAATGGAGCGACCAAAATTACAAATATAAATAACTTTCTCATAATGCCTTCTATATCTTTAATTATATCAAACAATAATTAATGTTCCAAAAGTATGTTTTTGTCAAGTTTTGAAAAACCGGTTTTACCTTTTTGATTGACAACAACTGAAACTTAGGATATTCCATTGATAAAATCTTAATGAAAATCATACAATTGGAAGTTGGAATGTTGCAGACAAACGTATACATATTAAGCATTCCTGCAAAAGACGGAAACGACTGCAACATAATTATTGACCCGGGAGCTGAACCCGAAAAGATTTTATCCGAGTTGAAAAAAAACAATATCTCTGAAATTAAATATATCCTCCTAACTCATAATCACTGGGACCATACCGGAGCAGTCATTCCCCTGAAAAACAAACTAAAAATAAAATGCGGTTCCCATACACTCGATAAAACAGAATGCGTTGATTTTTTATTTAATGACGGAGACGTTCTTGACGGACTCCAAGTCATACACACTCCCGGACATACAACCGGCGGTTGTTGTTTCTTTATTCCTTCTGTCAACCCGCCAATATTATTTGCCGGGGATACTATTTTCCCGGAAGGCGGGTACGGAAGAACGGATTTTGGAGGGAATGAAAAAGATATAAAAAAAAGTATAAAAGATAAAATCCTGGTGTTGCCTCCAAATACCATTATATACCCGGGACACGGCCCGTCCACAACAGTAGAACAGGAACAAGAATACTGGTAGGGTACAATAGAAATTAAAAATCAAAAATTAAATATCAAAAAAAAACAGAGAAAAGAATGGATTCCCGCTTTCGCGGGAATGACAAATGGTAAAAAGAAGCCGCCCCGCTAAGGCGGAATGGGCACAGAAGAGAAGAAATATAGAGAGTATAAAGAGTTTAGGCGGTAAAATTAATGTAATATATTTTAAGTCGTTATATATAAATGCATAACTATCTAAATCCTGCAGTTCTTTCGAAACTCAAAACAATGGAACTTCGCGCCCGTATTATAGTTGAGGGAGCATTAATCGGCATTCACCGCAGCCCCTATCACGGATTTTCAACCGAATTCAAAGACCACCGAAACTACCAGGCAGGAGATGAACTAAAACGAATTGACTGGAAAGTATACGCACGAAGCAATAAGTTTTACACAAAACAATTTGAAGAAGAATCAAATCTCAACGTTTATATAGTATTGGATGGAAGCGCTTCTATGAAATATACGTCAACTGCATTATCAAAATTTGAATACGCAAGTTATCTTGCCGCTTCTCTCTCGTGGCTGTTGATGAAACAAAAAGATGCCGTAGGACTTGCAATTTTTGATGAAAAACTTTCCGTGTTCCAGCCTCCTGCCACGACAAAATCCCATCTGGCACGGTTAATGAAAATACTGGACGAAAGCAAACCTTCCAACTGTACTAAAATTCTATCCAACATTGACACCCTGTTAGCGCAAATAAAAAAAAGAAGCCTTGTAATTATTTTATCGGATTTACTTATTCCCACAGCAGACGTTATTAAAGCCGTAAAAAATATAAGCGCAAAAGGGAACGAAGTAATTATCTTTCACATACTTGACGATTCAGAATATAAACTTAAAATCAACGAATCAATAATCTTGAAAGACCTTGAAACAGAGACCGAAATTTCCGTTACGCCAACTCTAAAATCCTCATACGAAAAAGAACTTCATAAATGCATAGACTTGTATAAAAAAACTTTCCGTTCCCGTAACGTTGATTATTTATTAATTCGAACTTCCGAGCCGCTCGAAAATGCTCTTATATATTATCTTGCAAAACATCAATAAAAATGAATTTTCTTATACCTAATTTTCTTTTCTGGTTGTTTGCACTGCCGATTCCTTTCCTTATTCATTTATGGCATAAGAAAACCACCCGCCGCGTATTGTTTTCGAGCACTATGTTTTTCCAACAATCCGAACAGGGTAAACAATCTTTTAAAAAACCAAAAGACATATTATTATTAATTCTACGCACACTAATCCTTTTATTTATTATTCTTGGTTTTGCAAATCCTGTCTTAAATAAAAAACAAAACACCGTTATGCTTGACGATTCTTATGATATGTTAACCAAAAGTGGCAAATCCACAATTTTTGAACTCGGATTAAAAGAAGCGCATAAAATCAAAGGGGCAAAATTAGTATTTGCTTCCGGAACTAAATACAACGAATATCCTAAAGCGACTCCTTCCGCTAAATTCCGGAGGTTTGCGCTTCAATCCAAAACGGATACAACTCAAGAATACCCGGATTACATAATCACAAAATTAGGGAAAATTTCCAAACTACCAAATGTTAAACTCGTAGAAATTGATGGCAGAGACGATAATTTTTCCATAGACTCTTTGCTGATTGAAAATTCAAAATTGTTTGTAAAAATAACAAATCATACTTCAAAAACCGCAGAAAAACTCATTACTTTATTTACCAAAGGAACAACGGACAAAGACACTCTATCTGCAAAAATTTCTATCCCCGCAAATTCAAATACAATAACTTTGTTCCCTTTACCGGAAAAGGCAAAATATGGTTACCTGCAAATAGAATCCGATGCTCTGGATATAGACAATATAAGATACTTTGTAGTCCCATCTATGCCTTCGCTTAAAGTCCTTATTACGGGAGACACTTTGAATTCGTTTTTTATAGAAAATGCGCTTGCGCCACCGGGAGGAAATTCAAAAATCACTTTAAGCATAAGCGTAACTCAAGCTTCCCTGCCTACCGGTCAGGCAGGCAGCTTGAAGGATATAAGCTCAAACTTGCCTAACAACACCGATGCAAACAACTGCGATGTTATTATATTCAATGGGAATTCCATATCCCAAATACCCCATACTATTTTTGCGCCGTCAGATGCACCCCTCGTAAAATCAGGGTTTCTGAGACTAACTGCTTTAACGGAAACGCATCCCCTATTTGATGATAAAGATATTATTACCGAATTTAAACAAGCCAGATTTACAAGAGTCGCTCAACTGGACAGCAACTTATTACGTAGCTCAAAAATACTTGCAAGATTTTCTAACAATTCTCCTGCGATTGTGGAATTAGAAAACGGAAATTTGTGGCTTGCATTTCCATTAAATCAATACTCGGATGATTTTATTGTTTCCCCTTCTTTCGTCCTATTTATGCAACGGATAGTTTACTGGATGGCAGGAAAACAAATCCAAAAACATAATTTTATAGTAGGGGAGAAAGCGAGTTGCAAGGTAGAAAAGTCGGGGACTTATTTATGCAAATACATCTCAGGCGGACAAAATAAAGATTTCAGACTTAATTCTAAAATAGAAGCGGACGGCATATACGTAAACCTGCCGACAGAAATACCCGGCATTTATGAACTACAGGGAACAACGGATGCGATGTTCTTTGCAGTCAACATAAGCAATGAAATCGCCTTGCCTTCAAGCGCCATAGACTTATCCAAAAACTATGTCTTAATCAGAAATTGGTTTTTCTGGCTCGCATTAGTTTTAATGGGGCTTGAAATGATAATAAAGACATACCTAAAAATCTGATAAAATTCTTTTAGTGCTTTAGTATCTGCGACAGAAAGCTTTTTCCTTGAGTAAGTTTTATTCCAAAATGTTGACCAATTGTAGCACCGACATCTGCAAAAGTTTGTCTTACCCCGATATATTTACCCTTCGCAATCTTATCCCCGTAAACTAAAATAGGAATATATTCTCTTGAGTGGTCGGTAGACGGCGTAGTGGGGTCGTTCCCATGGTCTGCAGTTATAAAAAGTATATCCTCTTTGTCTAATTTATTTAAGAATCCCTTTAACCATTTATCAAAATATTCAAGTCCCTTTGCAAAATTTATCACATCATTTCTATGTCCCCACAACATATCAAAATCCAAGAAATTAGCAAAAATAATCCCATCGGCAGTTTTATCAGTAAGGGTCTTCATTGTCTTATCCGCAACATCAAAATTGTCTTTCGTATTAATACTTTCCGTTATCCCCCTATTCGTAAATAAATAATTTACCTTACCTATCGTAGTAACTTCAAATTTCTTTTCTTTTAGTAAATCCAATAAAGTTACCCCCGTCGGAGGTAATGAATAATCCCTTCTTTCAGGTACTCGTTTGAATGCGCCCGATTCACCGATAAACGGGCGGGCAATTATTCTTCCTATATCAGGAAACATTTCCCTTGCAATTTCGCAAAGTCTATATAACTCCTCAAGAGGAATTATGGATTTATGCGCAGCAATTTGAAATACCGAGTCTGCCGAAGTATAAACTATCGGGTATCCCGTTTTTATATGTTCATCTCCTAACCGGGCAATGATTTCCGTTCCGGAAGCAGCTCCCCCGCCAAGCACGTTTCCCTGTGGAATGGCAGCGCTAAATCTTTTCAGCATATCTTCCGGGAAACCATCAAGAAATACGGGAAATGGTTTTGACGTAACAACTCCCGTCAATTCCCAGTGTCCTATTGTGGAATCTTTACCTGCCGAAAGTTCCGCCGCTTTACCGTAAGATGCCAACGGGGAATCCACTAAAGGAACGCCTTTTATGGAGATTATATTGCCAAGGCCAAGTGATTGAAGAACCGGCAAGTCCAGTCCGCCTAATTGATTAGCCAGATTGCCAAGCGTATTGGAGTTTTCGTCGCCGTATTTTATCGCATCAGGCAATGCGCCGCAACCAACACCGTCTAAAAGTAAAATAACTGCTCTTTTCATTCACCGTATATTTGCTCGTAAGCACAATAATTACCAATAACTCTTTTTACGTATCTCCGTGTCTGGTCAAAAGGAATTTGTTCGACCCAGCAATCTATTTTTGACGTATCCGTAGAAGCTATCCAGTCTCTCACGTTATCAGGACCACCATTATATGCGGCTAAAGCGAATTCTTCTTTGTTATACAAAAGTTCTTTCATTTTATTTATATAATGAGCGCCAAATCTTATACTTGTAGGCGGGTCAAACATATTATAATGACTGACTCCCAATTCCCGCGCAATATGTTTTGCCGTTTTAGGTATAACTTGTGTCAATCCCATAGCGTTTGCAGAGGACATTGCAGCCGGGTTAAACTGGCTCTCCTCTCTCATAATAGCAAGAAGCAGAAATTCATCCAGTTCCTGGGACAGCTCATCAATAGTAGGCAAAAAACATACAGGATAAAGCACTTCTGCAAATTTTCTTGGTATTGCGCCCGGGAAAGTAATTTTTTTGGCATATACTATTGCAAGGTCGTTTATTCCGTAATGATAGAATAGTTTTGCTATTTTCCAATAAAAAAGAGGGTGTTCGTTATTAATAGAGCGCACCTCGTCTATTCCTTCTTTAGTAATTCCGAGTTTTAACAAAAGTTCTCCTCTTCTGAAGCTAACCTGTTCATTTCCTTTAACGGTATAAGGAGTTTTAGCCCATTGATTAATCCATTGCAATGGTTCGCATTCCAATAAACTTACGGATATGTTTCCCCTGAAAGGAGATAAATTGCGTTCGTTTAGAAGCCATGTATAATAAGAAAAAGGATATTCTTTGATTACTTTTGTTAAATAAGTTTTTGCCGAATCTTTTTTGCCCTGTAAATCATACAACCTATAAGTCCAGTAATATGATGTCGGAGCAGATATGTTTTTGCAAGCCTCAAAACCTACGTCAAAACGTTTAAGCTCCATAGCAAGCATAATTGTTCTGAGGTCCGCAACTTCCGAATTATCACTCCATTGAGGAACATCTTTATACTTAAGCATCGCTTCTTGTTTTCTCCCAAGTTGATGTAAACAATAGGCATTCCAGAATATTGCTTCCGAATCTGAAGATTGCTGATAATACCTTAATGCAAGTTCCAGGTTGCCTAATTTTCTTTCGCAATCACCAGCTATTTTCCAGAATCCTTTATCCGTAGCAAGAATTTCTGCCCTGTCGTAGAGTTTTTTGTTGAATAAACTTTTGGCGACAAGTTCCTCTTCTCCTTTTACATCCCCAAGACAGGTAATTGCCTTTTCATAATCTTTAGCAAAAAAATTTATCCTACCTCTTAATCTTAAACTATCCTCCGGTATTCTATCCAGACAATATTTGGCATACTCTGATTCCGGATACTCGGTTGCCAGCCTTAACCACAAATCTTTTGCACTTTGTTTTGAACGTTCTTTAAGAACCGCAACATAATACCAGGAAAGTGGAGGAACGAATCCTTTTTCTATAACTGATATTGCAGTCGAATAATTACCGAGTGCCGAATAACAATCAGCAAGCCCTTTATATACGGATTGGATATATACAAAATTGGGATAATCTATTACTATACTATTTAAATAATTTAAAGCATCACTATATCTTCTCATCTCTAAAAGGCAATGAGCAATCTTGAACAGAGAATGAGGCATCAAAAGAGAATCCGCTTTTTTATAATATTTAATGGCCGAATCTAATTCTCCTTTGTTCTCGTATATATAGGCAATTTGAAATGGTTCTTTAACTACCGATAACGCTTTTTCATAGTTATGAAGCCTAAGGTATAATGACCCAAGCTGCTGCGAATCGGTAATCATAGGGATAGCACGGCCAAATTCATGAAGTTCAATATATCTTTGTGGCGTGCTTAATAAAAGTACAAAAATTAAATTAATCATTTATTTTCCTGCGCTTTCGGCAAATCTCTTTTAACATTTTTAATAATTAAATCATTATATATTTTTCTTGCCTGATATGAAAAACTTTGCTTTAATCTTTTATAACTATTTCGCTAAGTTTTCGAATCATCGCTTTTCCGATTTTATAACTTCAGCAAGTCTTTTTATGCCCCTATCTATTTGCTCAAAAGTAGACGATGAAAAATTTAATCTCATACAGTTTTTTACTGAACCATCATGATAAAAATCTGTTCCCGGCACATAGGCTACTTTTTTTTCTATTGCCTTCATTATCATTTTTTCGGTATCTATGTATTCCGGCAATTTTATCCATAAGAACAATCCGCCTTCTACCTTTGTCCATTCTATAGTTGGAATTTTCAAAGGTAACATATGCTTATTCAAACTATTAAGCATAATTTTTTCTTTTTTACCATAGACGCTAATCAGATTTTGTATATGTTTCTCCAATTCGTTATTTTCAAGTATTTTAGCAAGTATTGCCTGGATAAATGGTGGTGTGCAAAGGTCTATACTTTGTTTCCCTGTTGCAAGCTGAAAAACAATATCTTTACTTGAGAAAGTATACCCAAGTCTAAACCCCGGGCATAACAGTTTGCTAAAACTGCAAAGAGTAATAACTCTACCTTGCGGGGCAAGTGAAAATAAAGAAGGGATATCTTTACCTGAATATCTTAATTCTTTATAAGGAGTATCTTCAACTATCAGAAAATCGTATTTTTCTGCAAGTTCAATTAATTTTTTTCGTCTTTCAAGGGATAAAGTTGTCCCGCCAGGATTTTGAAAGTCAGGAACGATATAAACGAATTTTATTCTATTAATTTCATGTTTCGCTAAATTTTTTAATTTATTATTTATTATTTCTACCCGCATTCCATTTTCATCACAGGGGATACCGATAAATTTCGCTCCATAAGACTTAAATGCCATCAATCCGCCAAGGTAGGAAGGCTCTTCAACTATCACAATATCCTCGTAATTTAAAAATATTTTTGCTATAATATCCAGTCCCTGTTGGGAGCCTGTTGTTATGATAAGTTCCTCTTCCGTAAGTTGTATTTTTTCTTTTTGAATTAGTCTTTTGATAAGTTCTTGCTTTAACGGCACATAGCCTTCGGAAGCACCATATTGGAGAATACGTTTGCTATCCGTTGAGAGAACAGAAACAGTAGCTTTTTCTATTATTTTTGCAGGAAACAAGTTAGGATCAGGCAACCCTCCCGCAAATGATATAATATCTGAATTTTCAGTTAATCTAAACATTTCTCTTATTGAAGAACGTTTTGTTGATTTAATTCTTGCAGAAAGCCTATTTTTTAAAAGTTTGGATACCATATTCTTTTTTATAAAACTTAATGTTTGTTATTCTACAACTATTTAGTTATTAGTGATTGATATTAAGACGAAGAATATTGATTTTTAGGTTTGTTGCCTTCGTATTTATCTATTACGTTTTTCCTAACAAAATTCTACAACATTCAACTTTTTCAAAGGATAACAAATAAATACCCATACCAAATATTCCAAGTAAATTAGTACTTAAAATTACCTGTCTTAATTGCCCCCTTACTCTTCTCCCCTATAGGGCTTAATTTGAATATGTTATTTTACTATTATGAACTTTCCTTTATGTGCAAAACCCTGGCCGGCGACAGAATAGAAATAGATGCCCGTCTGTACTTTTTTGCCGTCATTGTTTCTTCCATTCCAGCAAATCGTATTAACTGTCCCGGGAGTAGCAAATAGAATGTTCTTAACAAGTCTGCCACTCAAGTCATAAATATAGAGATTTACGGGATTAAGCGTTTTCTTGGTTAGCTGGAAGTTGATTTTTGAAGTGGTTGCCGGGATTGGAAATACTTTAATATCCGTATCTTCATTGAGAGTCTTATCCGTATTTTCTTCTACGCCTGCACATTCCGCCCACCACTTACAAGGAATACCATTTACTATTGACCACAGTCTATAATACCCCGCAAAGTCTGACACTTTTGGACTTACATTTGTATGACACGTATCCCAATATGAACTTAAAGGCATAGTAATAATATCTCCGCCTCCGTTACTCTGGAAATTACCCCCACCGATACGAACAAGTGATATGATCGGGTGGTCAGTACTTGCTGTATGACAATGATCTCCGCCATCCGCTTCTGAAATATCCCTAAAAAGCGACCCGTTAATATTCATAGTAGAAGTTATAGGCGTTACCGAATAATAATTATATATACTTGATTGCCAGTTGGACTGGTACCCAAGACCAAAATCAAATCTATCTATAGAGCTAATAGCACTGCCACCACTGGTTCCTCCGATTGCATACACAAAAGGTTTGGTATAAGGAACAAGAACCGTTGAATGACAGCTTCTCCCCGGGCCAAAAGTTCCGGTAGTTGACCATGCATTTGTTGCCGGGTCATATAATTCACAAGACGCTATGTCTCCGTCTCCTCCGGATACAAGCACAAGTCCTGCATACGTCATTGCAGCACTATGTAAATAACGTGCAGTATTTAACGGACCGCCTAAGCTCCATGTAGCGGCAGTAGGATCATAAATTTCACAACCCGCAAGCGCTGTTCCACCGGCACCTTTTCCACCTATTACAAGAACTTTACCGCTCTGCAATAAAACAGCACTGTGACACGAACGGGCAGTAGTTGCGTTACTCAAAGGACTCCAAAGTCCTGTAGCAGGGTCCCATATTTCGCAAGAATTAGTCGGAGTTCCCGCTGCCGTTTCTCCGCCAATTACCATCACTTTGCCATCAAGCAACAATACTGCAGTATGTCTCGCTCTTGCTGTTGCCATTGTTCCTGTAGTAGCTGTCCATGTGGTCCCATTAAATATTTCGCAAGTGTTTGTATAAGCAGTGTTTTCTCCACCGGTCACAAGGATAGTTCCATCTTTTAATAAAGTAGATGTATGGTCAAACCTTGGAGTAAGCATACTTGCCGTGCCAGCCCATATTCCTCCGCTTAAACTATACATTTCACAAGAACTAAGCGCTCCGGTGCTATTTTTTCCACCCGTAACAAGAACCTGACCTTCCGGGTCAGGTGTTAAATTTGCCGTATGATGAGTTCTTGCTGTTCCCAATGTACCTGTAAGAGCCGTTGTATTATCTTTATAATTAAATAATTCGCAGGAAGCTAATGCTGTTCCGCTGCCATTTTCTCCACCTACGATAAGAATATTTGTAGAGCAATTAGCAGTATGTTTTATTGGTAATAATGTTGAGGTAGCTGCACCACGAGCTGTATTCAATGGTGTTTGAGGCGTCCATCCTGCATTTTCCGCAGGGTCATAAATTTCTGTTCTTACGTCACCGCCTGTATTATATTCCCCGTGAGCAAGAACTTTTCCGGTAGGCAATATTGTAGTTACAAAATGCCATCTTTCTACTGTCATAGGGTCTGTACTTGCCCATTGGTCCCCCGCAGGGTCATAAAGTTCGCAAGTATTTAAGCCGCTTCCTCCCATCAATAACACTTTACCATTTGGAAGCAATGCCAACCCCGGTATTAATCTCGGCGAAATAATTTGTGTTGCTCCTGAATATGACCATGCTTGAGTTGCTATATCATATAACTGTGATGTTATGGTGTTCCCCCCTGCAGTTAATACTTTTTGAGGAGTTGTTCTTAACAAAACAGCTACATGCTTAACCAATCCGGTTAACAAAGAACCTGTGTAGCTAAATGTTTCCGAATTCGGGTCAAAAACTTCGCAAGTGCTATATACCTGCTGGTCAAGTCTCCAACCACCAACCATCATCACCGTACCATTCGGCAATCTTACTTCTGCCGAATAGAAGCGGTCATATAAACCACTTGAACCATCAATATTATTGGCAATTCTGCGCAAAGTATCTACATTCCATTCATAAAGATAACAGGGCGGGCCTCCCGGGTGGTCAACGAAAAGCACTCTTCCATCATATAATAAATTCCAACATTCCTGCATTGACCCGGCAAAAGATGTTTCCCAGTGGAACCAGGTATTTTCCCATGTTTTTGTATCAGGTTTATAAAGCCATAGATACCCCTTATTGCTTTCAACTAAAACATTTCCGCTTGGCAATAACATCGCATTAGTATGGTCAATTCCTCCCATAGTACTATCGGCAACAGGGAGTAAAGCTCCTTGCCACCTTCCTGTAGACGGGTCAAAGACTTCGTAAGTTACCTTGGCAGTACTTGACATGCCACCAAATGTCATAACCCTTCCATCTGAAAGCAATGCACTTGTAGCTCCTGATCTTGCTGCAGTAAGATTTCCTGCAGTTAATGTCCATCTTCCTGCTCCATATACTACACTTCCACAAAGCAGAAGCGCAAAAACAAACTTCATATATTTACGCATACTCCCCCCTTTTTTAACTTTAATATTTTTAATGACACTATAATATTATTTATATAGTGCTTTGAATTCTATTTTTTGTCAATCACTTTTTTTGAAAAAAGTACAAGGAGAAATTGTACACAAAAACTTATGAAAAAATATTGACTTTTTTGAAAAGGAATTTCTAATGACATGTTATGGAAAAAAAGAGCACTCCCCGAACTATTAAAATATTTTCTATAGTTTCTTTCTTAAATGATTTTGGTTCGGACATAATTTATCCCATCTGGCCGCTATTCGTAAAAAATGTTCTGGGCGCAAATATGGCAGTTCTTGGGCTCATAGATGGTCTGGGAGATGCCATTGTTTCCATATCCCAGGCAGTATCGGGTTATATTTCCGATAGGATAAGAAAAAGAAAAATATTTATATGGTTAGGCTACCTTTGCGGTTCATTATCAAGAATCGGATATGCCTTAACAACCACATGGCATTGGTTGATTCCATTCAGGATTTTAGATAGGGCAGGTAAAATAAGAGCCGCCCCGAGAGACGCAATAATTGCAGACATATCTATAAGAGAAAACAGGGGGAGAAATTTTGGATTGCTTAGAACAATGGATAACCTTGGAGCCGTTTGCGGAACGCTATTTTGTATTTTACTATTCAAGTTTTTAGGATACAAAAACTTATTCCTGCTCGCCGCAATACCATCAATTATCGGTGTATTACTGGTACTGTTTTTTATAAAAGATGCAAAAACAGAAAACATAAAGATATACAAAGGACTAAACTTCAGGGATTTAAACAAAAATTTTAAATTGTTTCTTATTCTAAGTTCTCTTTTTGCTCTTGGAAGTTTTAGTTATTCTTTTTTGTTGATATACGCGGAAGAGTGCGGATGTAAGACAGCGTTTGTGCCTGTATTATATCTTATTTTTTCCGGGATTGCCGCTATTTTCTCATTATTTTTCGGAAAACTTTCGGACAAAATCGGTAGAAAATCCGTGTTGATAATGGCATATATATTATGGGGACTTGTTTGTTTGAACTTTATATTTTTTGACAGCCGGATTGCAATTATTTTGACATTTGTTTTATACGGTTTGCACAAAGCATCTTTAGATACGGTGCAAAAAACTTTCGTATCGGAGCTTGCGCCTGTAGAATACAGAGCCAGCACTTTAGGCGGATTCCAGATGGTTGTAGGATTATGCGCACTCCCGGCTTCACTTGCGGCAGGAATGATGTGGGATAAGATTAATGTACGTACACCTTTTTATTGCTCATTAGGGTTAACAATCGTGACCGTTATAATGATGCTGTTCGTAAAGGAAAAAAAATAACCGTTTTCACCGCAGAGTCGTCCGCCTCAGGCGGATTCGCAGAGGACATAAAGATTCAGAGTTGCCAAATAACTAACAGAATATAGATAGCCACAGATATAAAGACACGCCTGCCCAGGGATCGGAAAGGCAAGGTATCGCCTAGTTCCTACGAAACTAATAGAAAAGGGGCAGAAATAATTCCTGCCCCTTTTGTCTTTTATTATCTGCTACTTGTCCTATTTTATCAGAATTAATTTTCTTATTGTCTTTGCGTTTCCTGCTTCAAACTTACAAAAGTAGATTCCGTTTGCAAGAGGTTTATTGGAGTTATCCTGTCCGTTCCAATTGGTTACATAGGAACCTGATTTCCGTTCTTCGTTTGCCAGAGTTTTTACGAGCCTGCCGGTTAAATCATAAATAGCAATAGAGACTTTTGTAGGCAAGGCACAGGAATATTTGAATGCAATTTTCCCGTTGAATGGGTTCGGAGAGATTGAATTAAGCGCGGTAAGCAATGGCATTGTTTTTTCTTCTACTCCAAGTAAGTAAATAAAATCTAATGTCTTAGCGCTATCCAAATCCGTTATTGTAATTGTAGTGTCATTCGGGTGGTAGTACAGACTATCCCATTCCATCCTCCACGGAGCTGATATTTGCCATACCCCTTCGCACAGATAAATTGAATAAGTGCTGTCTACAACGTTATTCATTGCGTTATACCCGCTGTCTTCGTTTGCGTTAATGTAAAAACCACTTTGTGGAACAGAAACCAGTCCATGGAGATTCCCTGAAACTATGCAATGCCCGTAATTTAAGAAAAAGTCATTACCGGGAACATCAACCGTATCTATCGTGACTCGTTGCATAGATGGTTTTACAAGCCATCTATTTAAAGGACTATAAACCTGTAAATTCCATACTCCTTGTGGTCCATAAACCTTAAACGTTCCGTTAGAATCTACTGCGACCTGTCCTTTTGTTTCCCAGGAAAAGGTATCTCTTAATTCCGCCGTAAATTCAGAAAAATCGGGAGTCGGGTCACCATTGTCCACTGTAAGGTTTCCGGATACCGAGCCTTTGTAGCTCACCAATCTCACTTTTACCGTATCGCCGGGATCGGCATTCCAATTATTTTGAGTTTCAAAACCAAAACCGTTCGGCAAGGGAGTCTCATAAGTATTCATACTTACATTGTAATTCGAATACTTACTGCTTACGGGCATTTCAAATAACCCTGAAGAATTACTAGAAATGCTTATACTACAGCTATCTGTGGATGCTCGCATATCATAAATTCGCGACGGAGTGCCTCCATTTTCAGTGATTATGCCGAATATTACCGTATCTGTTTTAATAAGCTTAATATCCTTTTCAATGCTATCCCCTATCGTAAGCGAAATAGGTTGGTTCCAAAAGTCAGGTTTAAGATAATCCGGAAATACTTCTTCATCGCTAATTTCAACCCTATAACCACTCCCTGCAGGCGCTCCAAGAACGAAATGTCCGTTAGTAGCAAAATACTCGCTTACGGAACTGCTATCCGTTCTTAAGTATACGTGGAAACTTCTCAAAACCAACGAATCTCTTTCGTCTTTTATGACACCATATACAAAAGCTTCGGGTTGTTTGTATTCAAAATCAATTCCCGTAACATTCCCCGTCAGATGGACTAGCGCTTGATTTGGTTTAGTATACGGACTAATATTATCTACAGGGCTTATATGCCATATTCCCGTATCGGGCATATTTAAAGTATAATGCCCCATAGAATCCGTCAATGTTGCCCACCATGCCGGGTCGTGATCCATACTTGTACATACCCATATTGCCTTTAATAAAGAATTTGGTGCCGTAACTCCTTCTATACTTACAGTCCCCGATACCGTAAATACCGGCGAAGGAGTCGGATTTACTTTAAGCCAGTCTTGAGCTGTACTTGCATCTTTCGGGTTAGTTATTCTCATTATGTACGAAGTAGGGGCAAGTGAAAAATCCGGCGGCAGAATACAGTAGAATATTCCATCCAATACGGCGCTTGAATCAGCAGGGCCGTGGTTCCAACTCGTATCTCCATCCATAACATACAACTCGCCCATAGGCCATAATTTATCTCCTGGGTCTATCGAATGATTCCCGTTCAAATCAAGGTATAGTTCTGCCAATAAAGTATCTCCCGGCCCGCAATCGCACGCCCACGCCATAGTTCCCGCACCTTGTGTCATTTGAGTCGCGGTATCGCTTCCGTTTACAATAAACTTGAAATAATTTGTTCTTGCAGCATTAAGCGGTAAGCTGAACACTAACCCTATTAATCCTAATACTCCTAATATCTTTTTCCCCATACTTCCTCCTTTTCGTCTTGTTTATTTTAAATATTTACACTAATATTTTGTTCCCCCCACCTCCTTAATTTCAACTTTGATAGAAATTAAGCTTACTTTGTCATAGTGTCAAGAAAATCTTGATTGTGTGGAATATTTTAATTGACAGGCTTGAAAATCTTAAATATATACTTAAATAAATATGAGTTTATTATTTGGAACTGCGGGTGTCCCGTTATCTGCTTCGGACAGAACAACAGAAAGCGGCATACGAAGAGTCAAGGAACTCGGCTTGGGATGCATGGAAGTTGAGTTTGTAAGGGGCGTAAACATAGAATCCGATAGAGCTTCTAAAATAAAAGAACTATCGGAAAAAGAAGGAGTTGCCCTTACGGTTCATGCGCCGTATTTTATAAATTTAGCTTCCGTTGAGCCCCAAAAGGTATTTGCTTCCAAACAGAGAATTATAGAATCTGCCCGCATAGGTAATATTATGGGAGCAAAATCTGTTACATTTCATCCCGCTTTTTATATCGGAAAAACACAAACAGAAACTTATGACGTAGTAAAAAAATGGCTCACGGAAATCATTACAGACATTGGAAAAGAAAACTTAGAAATAAAAATAAGCCCTGAAACAACAGGCAAACCTTCACAATTTGGAAATCTGGAAGAAACTTTGAAACTAGCGCAGGAAGTTTCGAAATTAAGACTCTGCGTTGATTTTGCACATCTATGCGCAAGGAATAACGGAGAACTGAATTCTTACGAAAAATTTGACAATGTGTTAAAGACTATAAAATCCCAGCTCCCGGGGGAAGCATTAAACGAATTACACATCCACGTTTCAGGTATATATTACGGGACTAAAGGCGAAATAAAACATCTTACCCTTGAAGATAAAGACTCCAAATTTAAGTATAAAGAGCTTTTACAGGCATTAAAAGTAAATAACGTCGGCGGATATCTTATATGCGAATCCCCTGCTCTTGAAGAAGATGCGTTGTTATTAAAATCGGTTTACGAAAAATTATAAAGAGAAATTTTTACTTCAGCGGAGTCTTTAATAATTCAATATCTTTAATCCAAACAACGCCGCTTCCCTCGAAAGCAACGTTCAACTTTATCAAGTCAGGAATCTCTCCTTTTTTCAGGAAAAAAGTAACTTCGAATGTTGCCCAGTTGGTTGTTCCCTTTAACGGTTGACGCAATCCTTTAGAAAAAAATTCGCCCCGTCCCGGGAGTCTGCACCACATTTCAAGATATGCTTTGTCTTTTACGTTGTCAGATTTCATCTGTGCGCGATAAGTTATAATACATTGCTCTATTTGAGAAACAGAAACTTCAAAAAGTCGTACTGATTGTTTTTCCTGTGAGTCAATCCGCCAGCATCCATTTTCTTCTATTATTCCACTTTGTGTTATCAATTTATCAGAAGTATTGAAAGTTTTTATTTTTTGGGCAGGGCCCGCAGGTTCCTGCATTTTGGGTTTTAACCAGTTAAACATATTTACCTCCCTTTTTTCAATACTAAAACACTTATAGCTTCAAAAAGAAGCCAGATGCTCAATATAAACAGAACTATACTTGATATTCCCGAAACTATAACTTCCGGTTTTACGGTTTGTCCCATCATCCGGAGAGGCAATGCCGACGCAAACGAGGAAATTTTCAATATTAATGACCAGAATGTCATTATCATCATAAATATCATCGGAATTATTGTAAATATCGCATTTTTACCTTTTTTAACCAGCCATACCGATATTGTCATAAGTATCAGGCTTGCCAGCAATTGATTGCTTGTCCCGAAAATAGGCCAGGCAACAAGGTACCCTTTTTCCTGTGTCGTCATCAAGAAAGCAAGCGGTACGATTAACGTAACCAGAGTCGCTATAATACCTCCTATCCTTGAACTTACGCCGAAAATCTCCTGAAATATATATCTTGCCAACCTCGTACACACATCAAGCGTATCGTATACAAACGTAGAAAACGCAAGAAGCGCGAAAGGAAATGCTATGGTAAAGCCGACTCCGACAAGTCCGAGATACCCTGCAATTCCTCTTGCATATATTAAATTAGGGTCGCTTTTTAATATCTCATTGCCTTTTGGCAGCATCATTAGGGTAGCAAGCGCAAGGACTGCAACAAGTCCCTCAAGGAGCATAGCTCCGTAACCGACAATTTTTGTATCCGATTCTTTTGCAATTTGTTTAGATGTGGTCCCTGAACTTACAATGCCGTGGAATCCGGAACACGCGCCACAGGCAATCGTAATAAACAATATGGGAAAAAGCGGGGTGCCATTAACTATGCTTTTTAACCCTTCTACATTAAATGCAGGATACTGAATCCTGAATCCGCCAAATAATGCGCCGATTAAACATACTGCTATGGTAAGATAAAGCAGCCATCCGCCAAGATAACCGCGAGGCTGGAGTAATATCCACATTGGAACTATGGAAGCAACGAAACAATATATTAATAAAAATATATCCCATTGTTTAGTCGTTACGTTTCCCAGAGAACCAAGAATACTTTGAGGTAAATGCGGTCCGAGCCAAATTATAAACAATACTACGGGAAGAAATATTGCAGTAGTAATTCCTAAATTGGATTTAAACTTGTATAATAGTATGCCCATTATTATAGCCACAATAATGTAAAGTATGGAAGACGCTGCCACGCCAGGTCCAAAAGCAACGTCGTTTGCAACCGTTTTAAAAGTCTGGGCGGTAATGTCGGTGAACGCCACAATTACATAGACAAGAGATATCCATACAAATATTAAAAATAAAATATGCGCTTTCCGGGACATATGTTCCTTGACGATTTCACCTATTGATGAAGCCTTATGCTTGATTGAAGCGACAAGACTTGAAAAATCATGGACACCGCCGATAAATATTGAACCTATCAGTATCCATAACAAAGCAGGTAGCCAACCAAAAAGCAGTCCCGCAAGTATGGGACCTACAATGGGACCCGCTGCCGCAATTGCAGAAAAATGTTGACCTAAAAGTAATTGCGGTTTCGCAGGAACATAATCTATGCCGTCATTTATCCGGCATGCAGGGGTAACGTTGGAATTATTTATATCAAACTTGTTCGCCAGAAACTTCCCGTAGAAAATATAGCCGAGTCCAAGAACTACAATTGAGACAAGAACAACAGAAACAACCATTTGCGTATTTATATTTAAAAATTAAACCCTGTCAAGAAATATTCTCCGTTCTTATTTAGTTATAAATAAATTAGAATACTTTTAGGTGCAGTGTCAATAAAGATTTCCTTCCAAATATATATTACAGAATAAATTCAGTCAAGTTTTGGTAGTTGAGATATCTTTTTACTTTTGCATATAATATCTTGATTTTTGATATAAAAAACTTGACATTTTCCTGAAAATTGACATTATTTCAACTTAATTTTAAGAGAGAACAAATAGTTTGCAAATCTTGACGGGCCTGTAGCTCAGTTGGTTAGAGCAATTGACTCATAATCAATAGGTCGTAGGTTCAAATCCTACCGGGCCCAGTTGTTAACAGTTACGCAATTCCCAAAAAGGTAATATTCCAATATTTCTAAAAAGTAGCGAGAATTAATATCAAATATAAAAAAATAAAATCCTTCTGAAATAGATAGATATGAAAAGCCAATTATCAGGACTTTTTAATATAACAAAGCCTGCAGGAATTACTTCTTATAAAGTAGTAGAAACAATCAAGCAAGTAACCGGCATACAAAAAGTCGGACATACAGGAACTTTAGACCCATTTGCTTCCGGCATTTTAGTTTTGTGCCTCGACAAAGCTTGCCGGTTGGCAGAATACATAAAAAATGAAAAGAAAACTTATATTGCCGATATAATATTAGGAATAGTTACCGATACTTACGATAAAACCGGAATTAAGGAAAACGTTTCCCCAAAAGAACCTGACTTAAAAGAAATAGAAAACATAATAGAAAGTTTTTCAGGGGAACAATTTCAATTGCCACCGATGTTTTCCGCAAAAAAAATAAAAGGCAAAAGACTTTATCACTACGCAAGAGATGGAGAAACGATAGAGCGAGCGTCCCAGAAAATTAATATTTATGGCATTGAATTGCAGAAATATAAATACCCTCTCGTTAAAATAAAAGTAACCTGTTCTGCCGGGACATATATTCGTGTTATAGGAAATGATATCGGGAGTAAATTAGAAACAGGGGCTTATGTAGATGCTTTAACACGAACCGGTGTAGGAAATTTTAATATAGAAGAATCTACACCTTTAAACTATATAAATAAAGAAAACTGGCAAAATTTTTTATTACCCTCTTCATTGGCAGTGAATTCTTTGCCAAAAGTTATTTTAGATATCCAACAGATAGGATTGATAAAAAGGGGATTATCTGTATATTACGACAAGGGCGAGGGGAAAGATATGGCAATTGCCTGCGTCTCAGAAAACGAGGATGTTATAGCTATTGCAAAATATTCTTCAAAGACCAGTGAATTGATACCCCAGAAGGTATTTGTTTGAGGTACAAAACACGGAAAAACACAGATGGGGAAACGGATTAGCACAGCTAGAAGATTAACGAAAAACAAAAAACCGAAGATTGGCAGGTAAGCGAGAGTTACAGACTCGCCTCTACAAAGATGTTTTTTGAGCATTTTAATGGCGGTTTGTTATAAATTCTTGACTTTATTTTATCCGATAATAAAATAATTATTATGAGTAATTCAGGTTATGAAGCTCGGTATTACAAAAAATTAAATAATAATTCGACTCAATGCGTTTTATGCCCACACTTTTGTATAATTGCCGAAGGAAATTCAGGGTTTTGCAGAAGCCGTCAGAATACAAACGGCATATTATATGCGATAAACTATGGAGAATGTGTATCGCTTGCTATGGACCCTATAGAAAAAAAACCCCTATATCATTTTTACCCGGGAAGTTATGTTTTATCAACAGCATCAAATTCTTGTAACCTTGCTTGCCCGTTTTGCCAGAATTCAGAGATTTCCCAATATAAAGCCCAAACTAAATTTGTTTCTCCGGAGCAAATGGTAGAAACTGCTTTATCGGAAAAATCAATAGGCATTGCTTATACTTATACCGAACCGTTAACTTGGTATGAATACTTAATGGACACAGTAAAAATTGCTTATGCCAAAGGGTTAAAAAACATTCTTGTTACAAATGGAATGATAAATCTTGAGCCTTTACAAGAATTAATCCCTTATATTGACGCAGCAAACATAGATTTGAAATCAATGGATGAATCTTTTTATAAAACATTACTGAAAGGGAACTTAAAAACAGTATTGGATACTATAAAAATCTGTAAAAAGTTATTTCATATAGAAATAACTAATCTTTTAATTCCCGGACATAATGATTCCGAAGAATTAATCTCAAAACTCGTAGATTTTGTTGCCGAGATTGGAGTAGACACGCCTTTGCATTTTTCAAGATATTTCCCCCATTATAATTTTGATGTCCCACCTACGCCAATAGCTACTCTTGAATTTGCATATAAATTAGCAAAAAAGAAATTATATTACGTGTATGCGGGCAACGTTGAACTTCCCAAAACTTCTAATACTTATTGCCCACAATGCAATAAATTGCTCATAAGAAGACATGATTTTAATTCCAAGATGTCGGGAGTCGTTGAGAACAAGTGTTCAAAATGTAGACGACAAATAGATATTATTAGTTATTAGATTGTTTTGTTTGATTTTAACTACTGTATATAATATTTTTATTGACATTCTTAAACAATCAACTTAAAGTTCCCATTATATTGATTAAAAAATAAAAAAAACACTTGACATATTTTCGTAATAAATATATTTAGTTATTATTATGAAAAAATACTACTTTTTAATATTTACATATTTATTTGTTGTTTTATTGCCTGTGTTTAGTTCGGCACAGACACCGTTTACTATAACAGCTGTAAAGTCAGGTTCAGGGCTAATAGGTATTCCGATTGATACGATACGCCCCGGAGTGAATTTTGGACTTAGAGTAGTAGGTGCGCCAGGCATATCATTTGAGTTCACTACGGTTAAACTGGATACGGCCATAAAGTCTCCATATTTTGGGATGTGGGTAAAAGATAGCGCAGGGTATATTTACCCAGATAAAATCCTAAACACAGACGCAAGTGGTCTTTTTTCTACAGATTCCGCTTATTACAGGTTTGCTTACAATCCCAGTGGAACGCCTTATATGTGTCCATTTGAAGATAGATGGATAAAAATTGTTGTGAAAACAGGAGGAGCTGCAGGCGTTGGTTTGGATACCTCTAAACCATTATTAGCTTTGGCAAGTCCTATTGATTCCGGTCGTTACCTTATAGTAGTTAATCCCAATCCAATGGGTGCAACAGGTCCCACAGAAATATCTATTTATTCGCCAAGGGGGGGGAACGACGATTTTGAAATAAAAATCTTTGATACTTTCGGTTATTTAGTAAAAGACCTTCTCCCTGAAGTTCAACATGTAAATCAAGTACAAAATATGTATGTAAAATGGAACGGAACAAATACAAAAGGAAAAAAAGTAGCCAATGGAGTTTATTTAATTTGTGTAAAAGTAATGGAAAATGGAAAGGAGGCAGGTATATGGAAAAAGAAAATTGGAGTGGCATGGTAAACTTGGCTTCTATTAATAAACAAGTAAAGATTATTATTCTTATTTTCGTTATGCTGTTTATTTCTATAAAAACAAATGCAACCGTTAACCATCCCTGGAAGATACGGCCCGACAAAGCATTTAAACTTTCAATAACTATAACTGACATACTTGCTACAGGCAGACCTATTTTTTTTAAAACCGAAAGGTCTCCGAATAATGACGGGATTTGGATTCCAGATACATATGGACGGCTTACCCCACAAGGTGGGCAATTCGGAGTAATTTATGGAAATGTTGATTCAACTCAATTGCCTCCAACCCCAACTACTCCGCCCACATGGACAGGTAATGCAATTTACGAGTATACAACACCTTACGATAAAACAACTGATTATATAAGAATAGTTTGTTGGTGGTGGACTAATGCCGGTAGAACTGAAGAGGCTTCAGGTTCTATAACGATTCCGTCTTTTCCCACCGCCGG
This sequence comes from bacterium, assembly GCA_028716385.1. Taxonomy (GTDB): domain Bacteria; phylum Hydrothermota; class UBA3073; order JACQXS01; family JAQTXJ01; genus JAQTXJ01. The sequence goes on from JAQUPX010000006.1 coordinate 240,882, forward strand.
GAAAGGTGCTATATGGATAGACCATGATCCCATTAAATCTGAAGACTTTTCCGGAAACGGTGTAGAAATAAAAATTTATCCTATTCCTAAAGGAAGAGAAGTCCCTGTAGTAAAAATATTTGATGCTTTTGGTTACCTAGTAAAAGACCTTTCCGATAAAGTGAGAGATAAAGACGTTGGCGTAGATTCTTCTATGTATGCAATAGTTAATTGGAATGGTCTTAATGAAAAAGGAACTAAAGTAGCAAGCGGAGTTTATGAAGTTTGTGTTAAGATGATAAAAGGAGAGGAGGCAGAAATATGGCGTCGAAAATTTGCAGTCTCAAGGTAAAATATACCTTAATAAAAATCTTCACAATAAGTTCGTTTCTGTGTTTGTCTTTGAATAATTCCTATGCAGGCGGAGATGCAGGAACTTACGCTCCTACGCTTACATACTGGGGCAATAGCGCAAGAACTCTTGGTATGGCAGGCGCTTTCTCGGGCGTAGCAGATGATGCAAGTGCAGGTTATTACAATCCCGCCGGTCTTGTCCAGTTGAATACTCAAGAATTGACTATGATGCACTCTATAGTATTTGCCGGGACAGGAGCATCTATGGAAATGTTGACCTACGGCCGTCCTACATCGGCAACCTCCGGTTTCGCTGCTACTATAATGCACTTCTATGTCGGCGGAATGGATCAAGTTGGCGTTGGCGGTGGAGCTACTTTTTCGGATAGAGAAGTAGCCGTTTTGCTTACCTATTCTATGCGCTTCGTTGGACCTGTATGGATTGGCTTAAATGGTAAAGTATATAGTCATCAGATGTCCGCTATGAATGGTTTAGGATATGGAGCTGACCTTGGACTTTTTGCTTTCCCTGAAAAAACGGTTTCATTTGGTTTAGCCGTGCAAAATGCATGGAAACCTAAAATAAAACTTGTTGAAGAAGCATTTGAATTTCCCGTTACTACAAGATTCGGACTTAGCTTAAAAGCTTTCCGTGGACTTATAATGTGTGGAGAGTTAGTCTGGCCTGAATACAGGTCTCCCACTTTCGGTTTCGGGATGGAATACAGACCAATACAAATGTTCTACTTAAGAGGTGGAATTAACTCCGGAGCGTTGGCTGCAGGTGTCGGTTTATGGCATGATATGAAAAGATTTGAAGTTAGATTAGATTACGCTTGGATGTTACCTTACCAGACAAGCGGAATGTATGGTGCAGGACATAATATTTCTCTTAACCTTGCTTTCGGAGGTTATAGAGCAAAAGCTCTTTGCCCAACAGTTGCATTCTCGCCAACTTCACCTTCCGAAGGAAAGAATGTTGTTTGGATATATTTTGACATTAATCCACGCACAAAAGTAGAAAAATGGCAGGTTCTTATTAAAGATGAAGCAGGAACTGTCGTTAGAAAAATTGGTGCATGGGGAGAACCTCCATACAGAGTATCATGGGATGGAAAAGATGACAATGCTCTAATCGTTCCAGATGGGAGATATTACTACCAGCTTACCGTTATAGAACAAGGCGGTAGGAAATGGGGATACGAAGGTTTCCTATCTGCAATGTACACAGTAGGGCCAGCAGGAACAGTTGTTATAAAATCTAAGGGTGAGTCTCCTGATTATATACAAGAAGAAAGAAGACAGAAATCTTCCGTTCCTGGGAAACAAAGAGGCAAAACTTACAAAAGATAAATAATCTTTTAATTTAAGAATATAAACTAAAAGGAGGAGATAACAGTGTGGTTATTCCTTGCAAGCTTTTTAATGTTAAGGGTCGTTAAAGCACCGACAGATAGTTTTGAAGTTATTGAGAAGTTGTTTATGCGAGAGCAGTATAAAGAAGCTCTGGCTGGATATAAAGTCCTTGTAAAATATGAAGATACTGCAGAAGAAGCACTTTATAGAATAGGTGAATGTTACTACAATCTTCATGATTACAGGGAAGCTATTAAGACATTTGAATACTTGTTGAATACCTACAAGAAATCTTATCTTGCTCCTGAAGCGATATGGGGTGTTGGGTTGTGTTGGTTGGTTCTTGGTGATACAAAAATGGCAAGGCAATACCTCATTGATGAAATAGATAAATTCCCGGGATATGTGGATGAAAAGCGAACTCTGTGCGGCAAAGGAATTACTCTTTATGCCGACGGGAAATACAAAGACGCACTGGTTTATCTTGAACAATTACATACTAAAGAGGGTTTATACTATAGGGCAAAATGCTATGCTGCCATGGGGGACCCGCTAAAAGCAATTGAAACTTATAAAGAAGCCATTGACCGTTATCCGGGAACAAAATTGGCCGAATATTCAGCGTTTTGTATGGGTGATGCTCTATTTGATAACAGGGATTATCCGGGTGCCGCAAAAAAATACGAAGACTTTATGAGGAAATTCGCATGGAGCGAATTAAAAGAATACGCAAGATATAAAATGGGATGTTGCTACTATGATGCAGGAAATTACGAAAAGTCTATTCAGATGTTCCAGTATTCTATAAAATCTGAAGACCAGTGGCTTGCCGCTCATTCCTACTATCAACTAGGTATGGCAAGAAAAAAATTAAAGAGAATAGAGGATGCTATAACTTGTTTCCAGAAAACTAAAGCTGATTACCCCTCAATGAGAGTTGCGGCACTTGCGCATGTAAGATACGGACAATGTTTTATTGACAGAGGCGATACTACAGGCGCTCAACTTTCTTTCCAGCAGGTAATATCCGCTTATCCAACCGGTAATTTCGCAGGACTTGGAGATTTCTTAACTGCATCCGCATTCTTTATCGAAAAAAGATATACAGAAGCAATTGAAAGATATCAGAGAGTACTAAATTTGTTCCCGAAATCAGAAGTCATTCTTCCTTCCTATGCAATGATGCTTTATTCTTATTTGCAACTTGGAAAATATGTTGAAGGAGCTTCTATAGGAACTTCTCAGTTGAAATTAATACCTCCCGATTCGGGAGAATTATGGGTAGGAAGATCTAAGCTGTTCCTTGGAGAACTTTATTATTACCTTGATAGATATCCGAAAGCAAAAGAATTTTATGGCGAAGTTATGAATGAATTCTTAGATCCTGAAGTTAAAGCTCCCGCATTCCTTGGTAATGCATACTGCATACTTGAACAGGGAGACACTAAAACAGCTCACGATATGATGAAAGATGCTTATCAGAGATGGAGCGAATGGGATACAACTCTTGGAATTTCGGCACTTTATGGTTGGGGTATCGCCTCTTTTAATGGTGGAGACTTTGAAGATGCTTATAATACATTCTTATTCGGCGTAGGAGATCTGTACCCCGAAAAAATACCTGCTATAGCCGGTAATGCCTATTACCATGGCGGGAAAGCTCTTTCGGCAACAGGGAAACATGCTAACGCAATTGAATATTGGAAAAAAGTTTTAGACGAGTATCCTACTTGCCCAAGAGCACCAGATGCCGCATTTGACCTTGGCAGAACTTACTATATGGCAGGCAAGTTTAGTGATGCGGAAGATAATTACACTTTAATACTTGAAAAATATACAAAATCTTCTAAAGCAAAAGAAGCTCAATTTCAATTAGGCGCTGCTTATTATAGCGCAAGAGAATATGAAGATGCTATAAGAGAATACAGAAAGTTTATTAACTTATACCCGGAAGATACTCTGGCAACCCAGGCAAAAACTCAAATTCAAACTGCATTGTATGTTTCTGGCGCTGAAGATCCGGACAAATGGAAAGAACTTATAGAGAAATACCCAACTTGTGATTTAGCCGCAGAAGCTCAATATGGAATAGCCGCAGATGCTTACAATAAAGAAGAATATGAACAGGCAATCGCGGAATTCCAAAAAATAGTCGTAAATTTCCCTACATCCTCTCACGCTGCAGACGCTCAATATTCTATAATCTCGCTCTATGGACAGCAACTGAAAAAACCTGAGAAAAAGGTAGAAGAAATTTACAGGTTTTTAAAATATTTCCCTAATGATAAAAAAGTCCCGGAAATTTACTTCCAGTTAGGCGCTACTTATTTTAATATGAAGAAATATATGGATGCGCTTAAGCCATTCCAGACTGTTCTTGATAAATATCCGGACTACGAGAGACGCAATGACGCCGGTTATTATCTCGGAGTTTGCTATGACGCATTAGGCGAAACACCAACAGCAAACAGATTAAAAGAAAAATACAAAAAGGGTGGCGGTTCATCCTCCGATTCTACTGCCGCTACTACGACTACTGGCCCGGGGACTACAACTACAAAGAAAAAATAATCGGGTTTATAACAAAGAAATCAACAAAAGGGCGAGTTCTTCTCGCCCTTTTTCTTTTCCAAATTTTCTCTTTCTCCTGTCTGGATTTAGAAATACTAAAATAAAGATTAATTATTGACAAGAAAAGAGAATAGTAGTAGGTAGGAAATAAATAGGGGGAGAAATATGAATATTTTAAGAATATTTGGGTTTTTAGTGGTATCTTCGTGTGCATTTGGTGGACAAATCAATAAAACACTTGTGTTCAAAGCAAATGATTTGAGTTTTCAAAAAATTAAGGGTTATGATTTGGCAATCCTAAAAGGTTTCGAACTTATGCATATTGCCGGAGCACCTATGCTTCCCAAAACTGCAGTTCGGTTTTTATTGCCGGCCGGTGCAATCGTTACTGATGTTAGGATAATAACATCTACCAAAGAAACTATTCCCGGAGAATATAAAATATGCCCTGCTCAATTACCACAAACAATGTCGGCGACAACATCTCCCGAATGGGTATCGCCGGATTTGAAAATATACAACAGGAATGCTTCCTTCCCTGCAACACTTATTGAACACTCTAATACAGGAAATATGGGAGGATACAGAATTGCAAGCTTTATTGTTTATCCCGTTCAGTATAATCCGACAACGAATAAACTCGTCCTGAATTCCAAAATGGAAATACAAATTAGTTATAAAGAAATCAGTTCTCTTGTGATTCAAAAAACAAAAGAGCAAAAAGCTATTTTCCGGAGTATCGTAAAAGAAAAAGTTCTGAATCCAGAAGCTATTAATTATTATGCCCCTTCCGGCAAGTCTCTTTCGGCCGATACTGCCGAATATGTAATTATAACGACGGATTCATTTGTCACGTCCTTCCAACCGCTTGCCGATTGGAAAACAAAAAAAGGCGTACCTGCAAGAATAGTAACAACAACTTCTATTTATTCTTCATATACGGGCAGAGATAACCAGGATAAAATAAGAAACTTTATAAAGTATGCAAACGCTAATTGGGGAACAATATGGGTTCTTCTCGGCGGGCAGTGCGATTACGAAAACAATCAGTTGATAGTGCCAAGAAGGGATGTGTATTACTGGACTTCCGGTGGCTCAAGCGGTTATAATGACCAGGACACAATTCCCAGTGATTTGTATTTTTCCGACCTGGATGGGAACTGGAATAACGACGGAGATGCCATATGGGGCGAAAAACCCTTAAACGGAGACACTTTAGATTACTACTCGGATGTCTTTTTAGGCAGAGCGTCCGTTCGTACTAAAGCACAAGTCACTACTTTTGTAAACAAAGTATTAACTTATGAAAAAACGCCACCATCGGGATACTTAAAACGAATTTTCCTGCCCTCTGCAAGAGCATCTACTCAACACGACGGGACAAGAACACCCGATGCAATTTCTACAATTACTCCTTCAGGATTTTGGGATATACAACTTTACGAAGCGGACGGAAACTTGACACGAACAAGAACTGTAGACACTCTAAATTCAGGCGCAGGATTTACCCATTTATTCGGGCACGGCAATTCCTCTAGCGCGCTTCTGTATACAACTAGCCCTTACTTAGCCTCAAACAACATAGATACGTTAAAAAATGGAAACAAGCGCGGGATATTGAATTCATCCTGTTGTTTCGTAGGAGCTTTTGATAAAGGTTCAAGCCTTTACGGTTACGACTGTTTTGCCGAACATCTTTTAACTGCTTCAGGAGGCGGGGTAGCGGCAATTATGAATTCAAGAGCCGGATGGGGAGACCAGATTTTGCTATACTGGTCGGAGGCACTGGACACATCTTTTTACAGCGAAGTCTTTTATCATAACAGGTGGCATTTAGGAGAAGCGCATGCTGTATCAAAAGATAATTTTGTTTCGCGAATTCAATGGACTACTACAAATTTTGAGTATATCTGGGCGTGGGTTATATATGAGTTGAATTTATTTGGTGACCCGGAAATGCCAATGTGGACAAACGAACCCGGGAATTTAACTATTACTCATAATGATACGCTAAAAACAAGTGCACCAAGCTTTGACGTGGGCGTAACAAGCAGTAAAGCCCCGGTGGAAAGCGCATTTGTGTGCGCAATGAAATCAGGAGAAGTTTACGCAAGAGGATATACCAATGCAAGCGGTAATATAACGCTTGATGTTTCTCCGCCTGCTTCTACTCCCGGGTTTCTATATTTAACGGTTACAAAACATAATTACAAACCTCATGAGGATACCGTTATTGTTGCAACCGTTGGCGCAGAGGAGCAAACACAGGCATTTGTAAACAGCTTCGGAGTGGAACAAAATTACGGTAGTGGCATAATTACTTTTAGATATTCAAGCAGTTCAAAAATTAAACCCCAGGACTTAAAGATTTATGAAATTTCCGGCAGAATAGTAAAAACGCTTACACTAGGTGAAGAAAATGAAATCAGATGGGACGCAAGCAAGATTCCTGCAGGGATTTATTTTGTGAAGTTCGCAGCCGGAGATTATAAGATAACGAAGAAGTTAATCCTGATCAGGTAGGACAAATACTTTGAGGGGGAAAGAAATGAGGTTGCAAGATTACAAATAGACAGTAAGAAAAAATCTTGTTGACAATGATGGGGATTTGATTATTATAGCATAATAGTTTAAGTATTTAGCAAGCTTGTCTACCGCAGGCAGGGAGGAATAAGGATGTATGGTGTTTTATTAGGGTTTCATGTTTTAATAGTCGTGTTATTAATTGTTGTGATACTTATGCAACAGAGAGAAGGCGGATTTTCTACTGCGTTCGGCGGAGGAGGACAGTCCGTGTTCGGTGGTAGGGGAGCAGCACCATTTCTTACAAAAACTACGGTAGTGCTACTTGCGTTGTTTATTATCACATCGTTTAGTTTGACTATTTTAGGCAACAAACAGGTAAAATATGAGACGGCAGTGGAAAAAGCAATAAAAAAGGGCGAAATGCAAACTAATATGCCGGCAGAAAAAACTCCAGCAGGAAATATACCAGCAGGAAAGGAATAAAATGGAAGCAATCATAGAAGTATCAGGATTTCAATATGAGGTTAAAGAAAACTCTAAAGTAAAAGTCCCTAAATTAAAGGGAAATATAGGCGATAAGGTAAAATTTCCAATAATGATGCTAATAGATGGCAACAAACCTTCTATGGGCGATCCTTATGTGAAAAATGCCGAATGCGAAGCAGAGATTCTCAGAACGGCTAAATCAGCAAAAAAACTGAGATACAAATACAAATCCAAGAAGAATTATCGCAGGAAAGGTTCTCATCGCCAGTGGTTCACAGAAATTCTGATTAACAGCATAAAATCCCACGTTTAACAATCACCGCCAAGGCGGGATGATGTTCCATATCCACGCTTGAATATGAAAGTAGGAATTGATATAGTGGATATCAAGAGAATAGACATTCTTGTAAAAAAATACGATTCCAGATTTTTAAACAAAATATTCAGCAAAAGGGAATTAAAAGAATGGGAAACGCGGGGAAAAAGATTGTCTTACTTAGCCGGCAGGTTTGCTACAAAAGAAGCTTTTTCAAAGGCAGTAAAAATCAGAGGATTACATTGGAAAGACGTAGAATCGCTGGGCGTTATTCCTGAAATTAAATTTAAAAACAAGAACTTGAAAAACGTAACATTAAGCATTTCTCACACAGAAAAATTGGCGACAGCAGTAGTCGTAATAATGTAGAGGATACAAAATAGAAACCATCCGTTTACGCGGAACACAAGACTTACAAAGAAGAAGGAAGTGCCCGCCCCGGTGAAGAGAGGAAGTTAGAAATGAACATATTTAAAAAGGTAGCGAGTTTAAACTACAGAAAAGATATTTTGCCGTTACAAATGTTGAAAGAACCGCATAAAATATTGGTTCTATTCCCAATAGAACCTTATAAAAGCGATTTAATTATCCCGGCAATAACTAACCTGAAAAATAAATTTAGCTCTTCTGATATAATAGGAGTTACAAGCGAAGACCATTCCTTATCTATTAGAAACTCAAGACTTTTTAATGAGGTTGTTTGTTATGATCGTGTACCTAAATTGTTTTCCCGCAGGTTTTTTAAACTACGAAACGAAATAAAAAATCTACAGGCAGATATTTCAATAGACTTAAACTTGGAAAACGATTTATTGACATGGATAAGCGGAGCAGGACTTAGGATAGGATGCATCTCATCACCATTCATAAACTACAGAATAAAGCTTAAAGAGGAAAAAATCAGTTCGGAAGAAGTTGCAAATAAAATCATTAAAATACTATGTACAAGCCGCTAAAAAGTTATCTGATTTTTGCTGCTTTAGCAATTACAATTCTATTTCTGCTCTATACGCAATATATTGCAAGAGCACTAGAAAAAGAAACGGAAACCACTTCAACGGTTTATGGCAGGTTTTGCGCAAACATTACAGAAGAAGAAACATCCATTATTTTTGATGAAATAATTAAAGGAATATCTTTCCCTGTTATAGTTACCGGACAAGAAGGAAATGTTTTATCTGCAAGAAACGTAAAATCCACTACCCCGGATGTAATAAGAAAACTTGATAAAGAATATAAACCAGTAGAGATTAAATACGATGATAAGATTTTAGCAACTGTTCATTACGGAAAAACACGGTTACAAAAACTTTTAAATCTTGCGCCTTATGCAACTTTATCTCTAGGTCTCTTGCTTATACTAATCGGACTATTCTGGTTGTATACACTTAAAAGGAGCGAAGAGAATGCTATTTTTGCCGGTATGTCAAAAGAGACCGCACATCAACTCGGGACTCCGATTTCTTCTCTTATGGGATGGAAAGAGTTCATAACTGACCCAAACATAAAAACAGCAATAAACGAAGACCTTGAACATATAAGCAAAGTAGTCTCAAGGTTTCATAAAATAGGATCTCCGGTAAAGCCAACAAATCAAAACTTATCGGATTTAATAAAAGAAGTGCTAAATTATTTAAATAAAAGGATATCCAGTAAAGTTAAAATTGAAACAGAAATGTTGGACACTATCACAGCCAACGTAGATGGGGAATTATTCTGCTGGGCAATAGAAAATATGATTAAAAATGCTGTAGATGCAGGAAGCACGCAAATAAAAATCACTGCACAAAAGGATTCTCTTTCATCAGTTAAGGTAAGCATAGAAGACAATGGAAAGGGAATCCCCAAGGGCGTAGCAAAAAGAATGTTCATCCCTGGCTACACTACAAAAGAATATGGTTGGGGAATGGGACTGGCATTAGTAAACAGGATTGTATTTGTGCATAAAGGGAAAATATTTTATAAACCGCAAAAATCAGGGACAGGCTCTATATTTACTTTAATATTGCCTTGCATAAAAGGGAATAAAGAAATATGAACAAAAAAATATTATGGATAGATGATGAAATTGAATCGCTAAAATCACACATTTTAATATTACAGGGACAGGGGTACCTTGTTCGAGGCGTATCAAACGGAGAAGAAGGCTGCGATTTTATTAAACAAGAAACCTTTGATTTAGTACTGCTAGATGAAATAATGCCGGGAAAAGATGGGCTGGAAACACTTAATGATATAAAAAAAATCAATCTAAATGTCCCTATTATTATGATAACCAAGAGCGAAGACTCTACGCTTGTTGACAAGGCGTATATTCGCGGAGTTAATGATTTTTTGATAAAACCCTTAAACCCCAACCAATTAATAGCTACCTGTAAAAGAATTTTTGAAAGAGATATGCTTATACAAAAAGGCATTCCACAGGAATACTCTAAATTTTATTCTCAAGTGACCCAGCAAGTAAACCAGGGATTAAGTTGGGAAAAATGGGCCGCGCTTCATTGTGAATTATCAAGATGGTCAATAAAAATAGGACAAAACACGGAAGTTAAAAACTTACATACAGAACTGATCCAGGAATGTGAAGTTGCTTTTTCAAGGTTTGTAGAGCTTAATTACATACGCTGGATGAGAAATGAATCAAACCCACCTATGTTTTCCCCTCAACTAATGGCAGAATACGTAGTCCCGAAAGTCCAGGAAGTTCCAAAAGTTTATCTTTTTATTATGGATTGTATGCGAGTCGACCAGTGGTTTTTAATACGCCCTTTTCTTGAAGACTTTTTTGAGGTAAAAGAAAACTTTTATTCTTCTATACTACCTTCGGCTACACCTTTTGCAAGGAATGCAATCGTTAGCGGGTTATTTACAAAAGATATTGCAGAAAAATATCCCGAGTGGTGGGAACCGGAATCTAATAAATATGAGTCGGAATTGCTTGAAGCGCAAATGCAAAGGATAGGAATAAAAACACAATACGTAAGGGTAAAAAACAGGGAAGACGAAGAAAACTTACACAAGAACCTTACTGCCCACAACGATGCGAAAATTGTTACGGTAATAGTAAATTTTCTGGATTATCTTGTACATGCAAAATACGAATCGATGGTAGTAGATGAATTAATACCGGATATGGAAGCTTTGCGCTCCCTAACTGTATTGTGGTTCGCAAGGTCTCATATTTATGCAGCCCTAAAGAACTTAAGCAGGGAAAAAGCTATTATAATCCTTACTACCGATCATGGCGCATTATATGCAAAAAAACCTTCTCTGATTTATGGGAGCAAAGTAATATCCCGAAATTTGAGATATAAATATGGTCCTGCACTGAGATGCAACCCCAAAGAAGCTCTGTTCATAGAGAATCCCGCAGACTATAAGTTGCCCGGCAATTCAAGATACGGCATAGCAAAAGAAGACCATTATTTCATATATCCTACACATCCACAGGAATACACCAAAGAATACAAAAATACTTTTCAACACGGTGGAATATCTATGCAGGAGATGATTATCCCTTGCGTTACGTTGACACCGAAGAAATAATACTTTCTCTTTTATTTTGACACGGAGAATTACGTATCTGCCTAACTCATTTCTTCTCTAAAATAATCTTCTAAAATCTGCCTATGGTCAAACGTAATATTTTCAGGAAGGTTATGCTTATTAAACAGCTTTGCGTTTGCGGCATCACTATCCGGCTTAAGGATACCGTTTCCTTTAGCCGTAAATACAACCGATACTGAATGTCCTCGCGGGTCACGAGATGGGGCGGAGTAGACTTTAAATTGTTTTAAGTCGGTTAAGTCCAAAGAGGTCTCTTCTTTAGCTTCTCTTATGGCAGCAAATTCAACAGTTTCCCCGTAATCTACAAAACCACCCGGGAGTGCCCAACCATAAGGCGGGTTTTTCCGTTCTATAAGAATAATGTCGTTATTATATTTTATAATAATGTCTACGGTTAAATCCGGAGTTTTAGGTCTCATTTTGTTGTAATTCCAATATTTTTTATTCTACTGTAACTGATTTAGCAAGATTACGGGGTTTATCAACGTCAAGGCCTCTCAATGTTGATATATAATAAGCTAACAACTGAAGCGGCAGGGCAACAAGTAATGGAGACAGGATTTCGGAACACTCCGGTATATAAAATATATTCTCTGTAAGCTCTTTTATTTTCTTATCCCCTTCCGTTGCCACTGCAATAATCTGTCCACCACGTGCTTTTACTTCTTCTATATTGGAAAACATTTTTTCGTATATGTTAGATTTTGGAATTATACATACGATAGGTAAATTTTTGTCTACCAATGCAATTGGCCCGTGTTTCATTTCTCCTGCCGGGTAGCCTGTTGCATGGATATAAGACACCTCTTTAAGTTTCAGGGCGCCTTCAAGAGCTGAAGGATAGTTTATGCCTCTGCCAAGGAAAATAAAATTAGAAGACTGATGAAATTTTCTTGCTATTTCTTCAACTTGTGAAGCTCTATCCAGAATCATCTGCATTTTTGAAGGGATTTCCCGGACTTCTTTTAACATCAAAGCAAGGTCATCGTCCTTCGTAATCCACTTTAATCTTGAGAAATATAATGCAAATAAGTAGAGAGCAAATAATTGCCCTGTATAAGCTTTTGTAGAAGCTACCCCAATTTCAGGACCGGCGTCTATATTTATTATATCGTTTGATTCCCTTGCTATGGTACTACCGGCAACATTTACGATTGATAATACTTTCAAAAAGGCTAGTTTGGCTTCTCTTATCCCTGCTAACGTATCTGCAGTCTCGCCTGACTGTGAAATTGCAATAACCAACGTTTCCCCTGAAGTTACAGGATTGCGATACCTAAATTCCGAAGATATGTCAACTTCCGTATGTATCCTGCACAGGCTTTCGATAATATATTTGCCTACGTGTCCTGCGTGCCAGGATGTCCCACAAGCCTGAATTAATATTCTTGATAGTTTTACGAGTTCGCTATCTTTTATGGATAAGGGAAATGGTTTGAATAATTCTCCTGATTGCAATCGTTTTTCTATTGTTTCATGAATTACTTTGGGCTGCTCGTAAATTTCTTTTAACATAAAATGCGAGAACCCGCCCTTATCCGCTTCTAATACTTTGCCGTTCAAATATACCGTTTTTCTCTTGATCTCATTGGAATTTCTGTCAGTTATTTTTACACTATCTTTTGTTAGCGTACAAATTTCATTATCTTCCAAGTATATTATTTTTCGCGTTAAACCGACTATAGCAAGAATATCCGATGCTACGATATTATCCTTTTCTCCGACCCCTATAACAAGAGGAGTGTTCTTTTTACAGCATACGATTTTATTGGGTTCTTTCGTTGAAATAACAGCAAAAGCATAAGAGCCCTCTATTTCGTTCATCGCCTTTATTACGGCATTTTCAAGAGAATCGGTATAGTATTTTTCTATAGTATGAGGGATTACTTCTGTATCCGTAAATGACCTAAAAATATGATGTTCGGCAATTAACTTTTCTTTTAAATTAATATAATTCTCAATTATACCGTTGTGAACTACTGCGATGGAATCCGAACAGTCAAGTTGCGGGTGAGCATTTTCTTCGGAAGGCTCGCCGTGAGTTGCCCATCTTGTATGCCCTATGCCAATATTACCTTTTAATGGTTCTTTGTCGAGTACATCCGCAAGGACTTTTAGTTTTCCAATTGCCCTTTTTATACGAATTTCTCCATCATAAATAGTTGCTATTCCTGAAGAGTCGTAGCCTCTATACTCAAGCTTCCACAAACCTGCTAATATTACCGCATTTATATCTCTAGCGCCAACATATCCTACTATACCACACATACGCACATTTTATATTCAATTGGGGATAAGTCAATTAAAAAATTAGATTGCCTCTATAATCTTCCATCTATTTCTATCTATATTATTAATAATACAAAGCGTGTCTGACGGCAGGCAGCCATGATGCTTGTATTACTTGTATTTCGGTATAAGTAATTTTTTAGTTGATTTTTTTTGAATTCATAGTTAGGCTTCTCTTATGCAAAAAATAATAAAAATCAAATACTCTGTAGTTATTCCAATATACAATGAAGAGAAGGTAATCCCTGAGCTATATTCCAGAACAACTAAAGTTTTTTCCGGCAAAGCAGGGTATGAAATAATATTCGTAGACGATGGTAGCAGTGATCATTCCCTTGAAATATTAGAAAAATTAAACAAAAAAGATTCTAAAATAAAGATTATCAGTCTTTCGCGTAACTTTGGGCACCAGGAAGCTATTTCTGCCGGCATTGATTTTGCAAAAGGTAATGCGGTTGTTACTATGGATGGAGATTTGCAGGACCCTCCTGAAATAATTACTGAATTTATAAAAGAATGGGAAAAAGGCTGTAAAATAGTATATGGAATAAGGAAAAGCTCAAAAGAGTCCTTTCAAAAACGATTCTTTTCTAAAATGTTTTATCGTGTATTTAATAAATTGAGTAATATAAAAATTCCACTGGATGCCGGAGATTTCTGCCTTATGGATAGAGAAATTGTTGATATCTTAGTTAAACTTCCGGAAAGAGTTAGGTTTTTGCGAGGTATTCGCCCATGGATAGGTTTTAAACAGGGATTTGTTAAATACGATAGGGACAAGAGATATGGAGGAAAAGCAAAATACACCGTAAACAAATCTACAAAACTTGCAATTAATGCATTGGCTTCTTTCTCTTATTTGCCTTTACACTTGTTTGTAGGAATAGGGTTTTTCACTTCCTTGTTTAGTTTTATAGGTATCGTATTGACTATAATAGCAAAATTTGCAGGCATAGAAGTTGTAAAAGGGTGGACATCCACAATTCTAGTAATTCTTTTGCTTGGGGGAATTCAATTGATTATGTTAGGTATTATAGGTGAGTATATAGAGAAAATTTTTGAAGAGACTAAACATCGTCCCATTTATATAGTAAATAAACTCGTTGGAATAACGCCAAACCGATCCCCTAAGGGTAGACAAGTGTAAGAATGTCAATCCGCTTTGCGGGATAATCCGCACCGTGGCGGGAGAATGGCTTGGTATCTGGTAGGGATAACAATTATGGATATTCAAGAATATTCCAAACATTTTGAGCTCGAATCAAAACATTTCTGGTTTGAAGGGAGAAGAATAATCCTCGCAAAAAGGTTAAAACATATACTTAAAGATAAAAACATTAAAATTCTTGACGGTGGTTGCGGGACAGGAAGCAATTTCTCCTGTCTTACCGATTATGGCATCGTTTTTGGCGCAGATAACTCTCGTATTGCAATTCAATTCGCAAAGAAACAAAATAAAAAGCTCGTTGCAAGCACAATTGAAAACTTACCTTTTAAACAAAACGCTTTTGATATAATAGTTTTACTGGATGTCCTGGAACATATAGAACTAGAACACTCTGCTCTCCTGACAATAAAAAAAACTCTAAAAAACAAGGGATACTTAATAATTACGGTTCCTGCTTTCAATTTTCTTTGGTCAAGTCACGATAAGGCAAACCATCACAAGAGAAGATACACGTATATAATGTTAAAAAGGACATTACAACAGGCAGGATTTCACATTGAAAAATTAAGTTATATAAGTTTTTTCTTGTTCCCGTTTATTTTTACGGTAAGAGTTATAAGAAATTTTTGTTTCCTAAAAAAAACTACATCTGACCTTGCCCCAGCAAATAATATTCTAAACAATATATTAATATTTTTGTACTATATAGAAGCATGGCTACTGGAGTATATATCTTTCCCATTTGGAACATCCCTTCTATGTATTGCACAAAAATACTAACAACATCCTATTCCAAGTATTTTTTCTTGACTTATTATATTTTAGGAATTAAACTAAAAAATTGTCATACCGCATTTCAGGTAGATTAGACAATATAAGGAACTTACTATAGATTATTTAAGGTTTAGAGGAGAATAATCAAAATGAAAAAAACATTAATTCCTTATATTGTTGCTTTATCCATTTTAATACCTTCCGGTAAGTATTTATATGCTACTTCTGAAGCAGGCGCTGTTTTTCTTATAATCTATCCCGGAGCAAGGCCTAATGGTATGGGAGCTGTATTTACCAGCATATCAGATGATGCCATTGCTACTTACTATAATGATGCAGGTATGGCATTCCAGACTAAAAATGATGTCTCTTTGATGCACGCAAATTGGTTGCCAGGCTTATATCCCGGTATGTATTATGAATTTTTTTCGGCTGTACACCCTGTCCGTAATGGAGTATTGGGTGGCAACCTTATATATTTAACTACCGGAAACACAGAAGGCACTGACGAAAACGGTAATAAAATAGGCGAGTGGACAACATGGGATGCTTCAGTTAAAATAAGTTATGCTACAAAGTTAAGCAAAAATCTGGGCATTGGTATAGGAGCTAAGTTTATATATAGCTTCCTTGCTCCTGTAGATATTATACAACAGCTTTATGGCAGAAGCATAAGATACGGCGGTTCGGGCAACTCATGGGCATTTGATGTTTCTTCTTTTTATAAGATTAACTCAAAAACGCGGACAGGAATCTCTATACAGAACATTGGACCGGATATAAAATACATAGAAGCCGGGGTAGGCGACCCTCTTCCATTAACTCTCAGATTAGGATTGTCTCGTGAGATTTTTAACAATAAAGATGGAAATGCACTTTTAATATCAGGGGAGTTAACTAAAATATTAGTTGGCTTTGACTCGGAACTGGATAGCATACAGATAGATTCTAAAGGTGGGTTTACTTATCTTTATCGTGACACATGGAAAGGAATCGGAGTAGAATATACATTAGGTGGAGTTTTTACTCTAAGAACCGGTTATTTCGCAGATGCTATTGGGAAAAGACAGGGGTTCACTTTCGGCGGAGGAATAAAATTGAAAAAGTTTAGATTTGACCTTGGAATAGACTCCCGATTATACGAATTTCCTACCGACAATTACCGTTTGTCTCTACATTTTGCTTACTAAATATATTGCACCTCACAAAGTCCAGTCCGCTTCAGGCGGAAGAACGTGGGACAAAAATTCCATTAAAATGAAAGTTTTTAAAAACCCCTCTGAATTAAAAAACATACAAATTGAATCTGTTTCTATCGGAACCTTTGATGGAGTCCATTCCGGGCATATTGCAATCATTAATGAATTAATAAAATCCCCGCCCTCTTTAATTATAACTTTTGAACCTTACCCAAGAGAAGTACTCTTTAGTGATAAAGACAACCTTAAAAGAATTACTTCTATAGAAGAAAAAACAGAAATTCTAAATAAATTAGGGATAGAAAACATACTAATATTAACTTTCGATTCTAACTTGTTGTCTATGTCGGCAGACGATTTTATAAAATGGGCATTAATTGATTGCATAAAACCTCTTAGAATTGTTGTCGGCTATAACCACAGGTTTGGTAAAAATGGAACCGGAAATTTTAATTCCCTTGTTAATATGGGAAACCATTATGGATTCAAAGCTATTCAAATACCCCAGGTATTTGTGAACGAAATACCGGTTTCAAGCAGTTTGATAAGAACTCAAATTTCAAACGGGAAAGTATGCGAGGCAAATGCTTTGCTTGGAAGACCTTATTCAATATCCTCCAAAGTAATTGCCGGAAACAAAATAGGACGCAAGATAGATTATCCGACGGCCAACCTTGAAATTCCTCAAAACAAACTCATACCTAAATCCGGCGTATATGGAGTAAAGATAGAATACAACGACCGGAAATTTATAGGGATGGCAAGTATCGGACAATTCCCTACATTTAATAAACCCTTTGGGTTTGAAGTTAATATTTTTAATTTCAATGAAGATTTATTGAACAAGAAACTTAAAATAGAATTTATTTTTTATATCAGAGAAAATTGTAAATTTGATTCGCAGGAACAGCTTAAATTACAGTTAGATAAAGACAAAGGAATAGTGCAAAAGTTTTTTCATATCTAGGAAATAAGAGGCTCTAAACAAGAGAAGAGCCTCTAAAAAAATGAAAGCTTATTTTATATCTGACCAGCACTTTAGAAATTCTTACGAGAAAAGCGAAAAAATAAAACTCGATAAGTTTCGGAGATTTGTTGAACACATTAAAGGATGCGACGCATTATTTATAGTGGGAGATTTGTTCCATTTCTTTTTTGAATATAAAACCCAGGTTCCTAAAACCTGTTTTGAAGTGTTGACTATGCTTAAATCTTTACAGGATTCGGGCACTAAAATTTATTACTTTGCCGGCAATCACGATTTCTGGTTAGGAGATTTTTTTTCCGAACAAATTGGCGCAACAATATATAAACACGCACAATCTCTTGTTATTGACGGGAAAAAGTTTTTCATAACGCACGGAGATGAATTTGTAGCCGGGAATAAGGTTTTTAGATATATATTAAGAAACAAGCTATGCATAAGATTATTTTATTTTATTCATCCGGATATTGCTTATAAAATAGGCGCGATAGTTGCCAGTGGATGCGGGATATTGTCTCACAAAAGAGGGCAAATCCTGTGGATAAAAGTTTACAGAATCGTAAATCAAAAATTTTTAGAAAACTATGATGTTGTAATTTTTGCACATATTCATTCGCCACATTGGCTCCATCTCAAGAATAAGGATGTCGCAATACTTGGGGATTGGGTAAGACATTTTTCCTACGGAAAATTTGAAAAAGGGAAATTCAAAATGTTTTTTTGGAAATAACCTCTCACTTTTTTACCTGTCATTCTGTTTGGCAGGAATATAGAGACAACCTTATATCTCTTTCAGACAACGGGCAGATAAGTGAATACTATTTAACCAATTCCACTTTTCCGGCTTTAAGACATTTTGCGCAAATGTAAATATTCTGAGTTTTGCCACCGATTTTTGCTTTCACTTTCTGGAGATTTGGAAACTGTATCTTTGTAGTTACGCGGTGGGAGTGGCTTACATTTGCACCGTAGAGTCTTTTTTTGCTACAAATTTCACATCTACGAGACATTTTTTAACTCCTTTATTGCTTTTATGGGGTCTTTGGTCCCAAATATCCCTGCTCCACTGACCAGTATTGTAGCGCCCGCATTGACGACTTGCGGTGCCGTTGAGATATTTATTCCCCCATCAACTTCTATTTCTATATTTTTTTTGCTTAATTCTTTTATTTTTTCAATCGGCTCACACATAAACTCCTGTCCGCCAAATCCAGGGTTTACAGTCATAACCAGAACAAAATCCAAGTTATGAAGAAACGGTAAAATCTTTTCTAATGGAGTTGCCGGTTTAATAACAATGCCTGCTTTTTTATTGTTTTTCTTTATATGTTCAATAACTTGTTCGGGTTTATTTGTTGCTTCAATATGAAAGCTTATCCAATCCGCGCCTGCATCTGAAAACTGTTTAATCCAGTTTTCAGGCTTCTCTATCATTAAATGAACATCAAGAGGCAGTTTTGTAAGTTTGCGAATCCCTTTAATCACTACAGGACCAAAAGTAATGTTTGACACAAAATGCCCATCCATAACATCAAGATGCAACAAGTCGCATCCTCCCCGCTCCAACATACTTATATCTTTATCCAGCTGAGAAAAATCAGCAGAAAGTAAAGAAGGCGCTATTTGTATCATTATAGAGTTATTATTTAACCCTGTTTATGCCAATTGTCAAGCAAGATTTCTTTTCTGCCGAGAATTTCACATTCTTAACTGTCTTCGGACAAGTTATGGAGTACAGGGTTTTCTGTTAGAAGCTCTTATTTTGCTTTAGAGCTTCTTAGCCTGTAAGTGGAAAAACTCATCATTCCTAATGCAGCAAGCAGGAATAAAAACGGCAGTGTTTGTATATTATACCAATACCATGCTATGTGAAAAAAACTGTGAACAACCGTAAAATAACATATATAAAATCCAATAAACAAATTCTTACGCCAATCAATAAAAAACCCTTTAATTGCAAATGCTATGATTATTAAACTTAACGACATAAAGAATATTGTAAAAAGAGATGGAGGTTTAGAATAAGGGAAATTGATATACAATCTTCCGATATTGGTTATCGCAGTAAGAACATAATCTTTTGGATGTTTTTTGATGTTTTCTTTCGCTCTATTCAAAAAAATTTCATTTGCTTGCATTTCAGGGAATTTTCTAAATTCTGTCATATATATTTTGAATTTTGCCGCACCGGGTAAATCAGAATAAGACTTATCCGCTTTAGGTGCACTCGTTAGCCATAAAGCATATCCCATATTTGCGCTGGTAAAAAGTAATTTTCCCTGCACTTTATAGTTATATATTGCCCATGGAGTTACAACAAGTAACATTACTGAAACGAGAGGAATAAATAAAAGTAATTTATTTAGTTTTTTCTTATACCAGAGAAAAAAACCATATACAAACATTGGTACCCATAACAAAAAAGCGGTAGTTCTTGTAAGAGTTGATATGCCAAGCAAAACACCCGTTAAAACGAACAATCCTATTTTTTCCGTTCGTAGTGCTCTAAAAAAAACAAAGGTTGTGCACGCCATCAACATCATAAATAAATTATACGTTGATAGAAACCCAACCCCGCGATATAAAGTAGGATATACTATCATCATAGCAATAGCAAACAATCCTGCTTTAGGATTCTTAAATTCTTGTTTTGCTATAAGGAAAATAAATATTCCCGTGACAACATTAAAAATTGCCTGGATTATATATATTAATAAGTGACTCCAAGCAAAAGCGCCGTAAATAAAAGCCAGGAATAAAGAATAAAAAGGCGGGACCTGAGAATGCCAACCATCCCAGATATAGCCATTTCCTGCGAGCAAATCAATAGCTGATTGGTCATAGCTGACGGCATCACCGACAAGCGCGATAGGGCTAGAAATTAATATATATATTAAGCAACATACAAATAAAATAGATAATACTATAATTAAAGAGGCGCGTTCTTTTTGCTCCATAAATCTTATGAGTTTCATATTTTTAATTCAGAGAAATATTATTTAAAAAATAGCGGCACCGGGATTTGAACCCGGGTCACATGGCTGAGAACCATGCATCCTGGACCGGACTAGACGATGCCGCCATCATAAATCATATCATCTTATCATTCCAATAATTGCCGCGAGAATTGTTACAATTCCAATAGGAATCTGCCATCCTATAAGCGCTGTATTTGCTTTTTCCAAAGATTCGGAAGAGCTTGGAAGTAATTTTAACAAGTCCATAATTAACATCATCCCGCATAATAACCCCATCAATCCCGGCAAGAAAAAAGCCATTCCTTTAGAAAACGAGGCAATCCCCACAACAATCACTACTATACCAATTGGAAGCTTAAGCCCTAAAAGAGACTTGTTTGCTTCTTCAAAGACAGGTATCTTATTTAAAACACTCATTAAAAGAATCATCCCGCCAAGCAATAAAAATTCCATTTTTCCCCCTAAACAATAAATTCGCTCACTTTAGTTCGCTCATTTCTAATTGAACACCCATTCACTTTATTGTTTAATATGAATATTATAAAAATGCAAGGAAAAAATTAATAGTTAACAGTTCTTTCGTGTTTTGGCTGATGATATGAATAGGTACAGATGAACACGGAAAATAGAGAATATTCACCGCAGAGTCGCAGAGCACGCAAAGAACAGAAAATTTAAAAAAGGGCAAAGAGTTTTTGGACGCAGATAAACACAGATTTACAAGATACCAGACAAAAAATTTCAGAGCTAAAAAATAACAGAAAGATTTGTTACCACGGATAACGGACACGGGTGAACCCATTTTAATCTTGAATCGTCTCAAATCACGCAATAGGCAGATGAGGGTTCTCACTCAAGCGAGGGCTTCAACCTCCCCCCTAAAACAATATTATTTCTTTCTATATTTATTGCACAAATATTCTTTTAAGCGGTATAATTCGTTTTTCAACTCACTTCTTTTGTATTTAGCTCCTAAAAGCTTTTTGTAATAACCTGCCGACTTCCGGGATGAGTTCATAAGCATACCTTTACAGTATTGACATTTATTTTCGCTCAAGATATGCTTTTTCATATTGTTTCTAATTTCTTTTATCCCGTTGCTTTCCAATATTTCACGCAATGAACAATCCGAAGCATTTCCTATATTAATCTCCCCGTCAAAATCTACACAACATATTGTGCAATCCCCATTCCATAATACTCCCAGCGTATCAAACGGGAACTTGCAATACCCTCTTTTCGCAGGAACAACTTTTGCCTCCTGCGGAATAAATATCTTGTTCCAATCGTGAGTCTGCTCAAACCGCAAATATAAATCAGGTATAATTTCTATCCGAAAATAATCGTTACACTTATTATAATATTCAAACTCTTTTTTAGTTGGAAACTTAAATTTTGAATTTATTTCCCCAATAAAATGAAGACTATCTTTTATTTTTTCATAAGAATTAGGAATTCCTTTTGCAAACTCAAACTCAAGAATATTTATTAAGAATCTTATTTCCAACGGGAAGCTTGTCTTATGTTTAATCTTTTCTTTTATAAAACGGGATATTTGCTCGCAATAAATATTAAAATCTATTTCCTTGCTGTTTCTTAAGTTAAAAGTCTCTTTGTTAGGGGTATGATAACTAATTATCATATTATTTATATTTGATAAATCCAGAGAAAAAAACTTTTGAAAAAAATGAGCATTAAATAAACTACCATTTGTAATTAAAGACACGCCTATGTTTTTATCTTTTGCGTATTCAATACACTCGAAAATTTTAGGATACAAAAAAGGTTCTCCCATTAACCATAGATTTAAATTGTTTATTCCTATATCTTTAGCTTCATTTACTATTTTACGATACAAATTAAAATCCATCATCCCTTTTTGCCTTTTCATTATACGAGTAGCGCAAAACGTACAATCAAAATTACATATATTTGTCAGTTCTACAAAAACAAATTTTGGCAAAGAAGAGTTTAGATGCATAATCTTTTATTTTTTTCATGCTTATCCATTTAACTCCAAAAAATTACTTGACAAGATAAAAGGAATAATTAACATTATATTGTATGAGCGAAAAAGTCAAGGATATGTTTATAGTAATTGGAGTTATTGCATCTATTTTA
>JAQUPX010000007.1 GCA_028716385.1 bacterium
AAAATAGATGCAATAACTCCAATTACTATAAACATATCCTTGACTTTTTCGCTCATACAATATAATGTTAATTATTCCTTTTATCTTGTCAAGTAATTTTTTGGAGTTAAATGGATAAGCATGTAAAATTATTTACAGGAAAAGATTTGCTATCAGGATTAATTACCAATTCATCTTGATTTTTATCGTAAAAAGCATTAAATGTTAATTCGCCTCTCAAAAAACTCTTATCTGATCCTTTTACAAAAATTAATTTCGGAAAATTCTCCTTAACTACCTGTATTTCTTTTTCTGTTAACATGATTTTTATATACCATAATGGGGTTTTGAAGGATTTTTAATAATTATCGGGCCCTTTATTTGTGATGTTGCGGTAGACGGTAAAACATAGCTCTTATCGCCATTCCCGTTATCAGCGTCTGCAGAAATAGGAAAATTATCGCCAAATACTGTTCGCCACAATTCTATGCTTTTTGTTAAATCTGTTTCATTTAAAGCAGCTCTAGAGTTTTTAGTAGCTAAATCAAAATATTTCTTGAACAAATCAAAGTCAGATTGGGACCAATCCCTCGCTAAATTTTCGGTATCTAGAGAAGGATTGTTGATTTCAGGAGTCGACAAACATCCTTGAAGCCAAAGGTTTAAACTCTCCATAGTGTTAACTAACGTTTCTGCATAACTATTACCATTCATAATATGATTCCCTATAAGGGTTGCAAGCAAAATTGAGTTTACATTTGCTTTGTCGGGAGCAATTGCTGAACGCCACCATTTTAAATATTTAACTATATGCTTAAAATATCCTCCTGATATTTTCTCTCTATCATTACACCACGAAATAAAGCCTTTAGGGTTTGTTTTATCCCACCCCTCAAGCTTATCTGGAATCCATAAAATTCCATCTTTACCATCTATAGGAGTGACAGGAACAATATCCACATGAAAATCACCCTTATAGCTAATTCTTACACAACGTTGCTTTAGTTCTTTAATTTTATCTTTATAATTATCATTAGTTTTTAGTCTTTTCTCTAGCCACTCTACAACTTTTTTAGGACTACTATCCGGTTTATTTAAGCCATCGGTTAGCTTTTTCAGATTAAGGGACAAAACTATGTCCACATCAAACTCCTCTTCGTCTGTCGCTGGTTTAGTACAGGTTTTAGTTGCACAAGAACCTTGAAGGAATGCTTCAAGAAACAAATCTGTCGTACCAATTTCGTCCGTATTCTCTTTACTATCGTTAGAAATAAACGTTTCAAAGGCAGACCTAGCATCATTTATCTTTTTTAAACGTGTATCATCTAATGAAATATTTTCATCAAACTTTTTAAAATTATTTTCACATTTCATTTTATGCCTCCTACTTATAGCTTGGATTATTCGATATATTGGTAAAAAATTTATTTTTGATTTCATTGCCTTGATTTTTATAAATATATTCTGCAGCACCTCTCAAATCTCCTAAACGAGAAATATCGTCCAATCTAATATTTTCCTTGAATTTGTACTGTATTCTCATATATCTATCAGGGAGTAATAAAAAAGTTACTTCATTATGGGCTGCCTGAGATTGGACTTCAAAAGATAATTCTATAAGACCGCTTCTGCCCCATCTAAATAAATTCATATTGGGAGCGTTCTTTTGTTTAATTTGAAATATTTCATTTGCTGTCCCTAATGACAGCAAACTAATCTCTTCTTGTTTAAATCCGCATCTCATCGCCTCCACAACTCCAATAGCACTAGGATTATTAGCCCACAGTCCTCCGTCAATATGATACAACTCCCTGATTTTAGCAGTACTGAAAAATGTAGGAGCCGCACTTGTTGCTCTTGCTACTTCCCACATCTCTTTATCTGCATCATCAGAAAACCTTATCTTTTTAGGAAATTCAACTTCATGGGGTGTCTTAAATACGATTGTTTTACCATTGGTTATATCAATAGATGGGATACATAACCTTGTATTAGCTTCTCTTATTTTTAAAGTTCCAAATTCTTTTTTAAATTTTTTTTCTAGAATATTCGAGTCATAACTACCACCAGTTCCTATTAATACTCTCGACCATTTTTTTATTTTAGATGTATACGGAAAAATATTTGTAGCTTCTTCATCATAAAGTTTCTTTATATCTTTCATAGATTTCCCTACAGATATTGCTAAAGCTATAATTCCACCGGTACTTGTTCCACAAATTAAGTCAAAATATTTCCAAAGAGGCTCAGACAAAGACTCCTCAATTTTAGCCAAAAGAGTTGCAGGAATAAGCCCTCTTATGCCTCCACCATCTATACATAGAACTTTAAAGTTTTTTTTAGACATAAAATTCCTCCGTTTTATACTTCCACTTCCCCATATTTCTCGTCATTTTTCCACATCTAATATAAAGACATTCCGCCACTTTAAAATCCGAGTTTAGGAGTCCCAAATCCGAAATTTGTTTCTATTATGGCAATTAAAGTTCCCTTACCAGTTTTATCCATATCGTAATTTCTACCAAAAGAAGTAGTGAGATATACGTTTTCAGTAAGGCAATACTCAAATGTTCCTACTAAACGATAGAAAATATCATTCTTGCCTAAGGCATTTTCCCCCAATCGCCCTACAAGTTCTGTAGATAATTCAAAACGACTAGATTGCCATAATATACGTCCACCCAAATCAAAAACATTATTATTTTCTTTTTCCCTATCAAAGATATACCGGGCAACGAAAATAGCATCTATAGTGGGCTTTTCCCAATTATAAGCCCATGTAATCCATGTGCCAAATTTGGTAATCTCTTCTTTGTCAAAATTATTTTCTGGGAAATCAGCTACAAGAGCTCCTGCAAGCTCTACAGTATTTCCAACACGATTTTTATTTTCCTTTTGGATTTCTAATGCAATCCGTTGACTTTCTTTTCCAAGTCTTTTTTCCTCGCTCGAATCTTCAGTAGTTACGACATCTTCTTGGATTTTTTTAAGTGAATCAACGTATGAAGATAATCTTTTGCTAGCTTTCCCCGAAAAGATGTCAGTTCGTAAGCCAAGTCCTAAGCTTGTTCCAATAGAATCCTGCATCTCAGACCTTAATTTTGATGTTGCCAAAGAAAGAGATGTAGTTTGGAGTATTCTTTGCTTTAAGTTGGCGTTGTAGTAATCTTTAAAAGTTAAAGTCGGATGAGAACTCAACCAATACGGCGCTACTTCAACAGCATAACTCTGTGGTATAAACCCAGCATCCATAGATGAAGATATGAGATTCAATGCGAAAGTTTTTAGATTATTTGGAGATTCAACAGAAGTTGGTTCAACTCCAAGAAGAACAAATCCCGGAGAAGAAGGGGCTTTAAGATTATTTAAATCAATACCTTCTGCCATTACACATAATGGTATAAAAGCAACAATTCCCAGTATAAAAAACGTTAATTTAAAAAAGTTTCTGAATATATTAATCATAGTTTCTCCTTGTTATTTTTAGGCTTCTAAATTAAATTTTGCACGATAAATGACTTGTGCCCCCGCTCCCGAAGCAACTTCCTCCAGATTATATTCCTTGTCTGTTTTTCCACCCTTTAACGCATAGTAAACATTGGTACGATTTGTTGCGGGGTTAACATCGTTTACAGATGTTTTAATTGACAGTGTTTTTCCTGAGATTTCTGGACCTCTTCCGATTAACAACTCCGAAACGTCACCAGTATGTAGTATTGTATCATTTAATCTAACACAAGAAATACCTATTTGTGCATTGCCAATGATTATTGTCAACCTTACTTCCCCCTCGTTTACTTTGTAACTCTCTTCAAGAATTGCCATTTCATACCTCCTAATTTATTCTATTTTTTAACCCGAATGTCAATCTCTCCCACTCTACTTCCCAAAAACTTCTTTCCTCACCCATTCCTTCGCATATTCCAAAACCTCATCCGTAAATATATGCGGCGCTTTGAAAAACTTTAACTCGTATTTTACCCCGGATTTTGACATCACGTCCGCAACTTTCCTTGCCTCACTCGAATCAATCGTCTTGTCCTCTGTCCCGTGTACCAAATAAGCCTTGATTCCACTCTCTTTCGCTCTCTTGAAATTCTCTTCCTTTAAATAGTTTCTGTGTAACTCCCCGGCATACGCAAAATACGATTTAACCCTCTCCGGATGGAAAATCGCACACAAATTCGATGAAATCGCCCCCTGGCTGTGCCCCAAAATAAATACCTTATCCCCGGATATTCGATAATTCTTTTTCGCTTCTTCCGCACATTTTAAAATCCATTCCACGTTCAACGAATCAAGCGCCCTGAAAACCGAATCTCCCTTTATATCAAACGGAGGCCACGCCGTCCAACCTTCCTTCTTTGAGTTGAAAAATATATCCGTATGCGCATACGGATACCTCGGCACAACATAAATCACGCCCTCTCTCCCTATTATGTCCGCTAACTTCCCATGCCCTATCTCAGTTGACCCGCTCCCGTGAAGTATCAAACATAACGGATAACTCTTCTTTGTCTTCCCGTAATCCGGCGGCAACAAAACTATATAAGTCCCCAAACTTACCATCTCTGCCGTATGACGCTTACAATTTGCAATAGTATCTCCCCCTTGCATCTTTAAACAACGCGCGTACGCTTTCTTAAACCTCTCCTCTCCCCATAATGACTTAAATGAACTGTCCTTTAATGGAAGGTCTATGTAGTCAAAACCCGCATCCACAGAATTTTCCCACGCTTCAAGAGCTTTTTCTTTCTGACCCACCATCCCGTACGAACAGGCAAGGTTATACCATGAGTTTTTATCCTGCGGCTCGGCTTCAAGCCAACGTTGAAACAAAGGTATCGCTTCGGAATATTTCTCTTCCTGCATTGCCTGTTCCGCTTTTTCCTTTAACGATAAGCCTAATCTATCTTTTGCCTTTTGCTTTAAAATGGAAATCGGAACTTCCGAAAGAACTACCGTCTTTGAATAAGCATTTTTTATGTCTTTTGTTGCGCCGGCACGAATGAACTTAATAATTATTTTCTGCCCTGCAGTAGCTTTACTCATAATTTCTCTGAAACTTTCCACCCCGTCCAGAGTCTTATTGTTTATCATATAAATAACGTCGTTCGTCTCTAATCCCGCGGTCTTTGCAGGACTGTTCCGTTCTACTGTCATAACTACTACGCCTTTCCCGTCTTTATTCGCGCTGACTACTGTTCCAAGATAACCGGGTTCAGAAACTTTCCCCTTACCATAAACCATCGTGCATACTCCCAACACCATCACCCAAACTAAAACTTTAATCTTTTTATCCATATTCTCCCCCTCTTATCATTATTTTCTACTTTCTTCCTATTTTTAGTTAGACTTTGTTCAAAACTTATCTGACACGGGCACCCCGCTTCCTTGGCGGTGGCAGCTCAGCTGGACAGTTCTCACTATTTAGAAAGGTTATACTTAATTCCTGCCCCTATAACCGGGTAGTAATATTTAACTTTCGGAGTAGTATACATCTCTGTAGTAGTATTCCTCGGGAAATATACATAACTCGCTTCACAAAGGATTCTTAATTTTTTATTCCAAACCCACCCTATCCCTGTAGAACCTTTTATGTAACCCCACGAAACACCGCCCCCGATATATGGAATAAATACTTTGTTCCCGTAGAACGGGGAGAAAACAAACGAAATACATTCATTGATACCAAGGGAACCAGGCTTAACCTTATGACAAAGAGCTATCCCTTTAACTTGAATTTTCTGATAAAAATAGGCTTCGTAAAATACATCTTCGAGAAGCGAGGCGCCGGCTCCTATCGAGTCCCGGTTTTCACTAATAAAGTCGGGAGGGGCAGGATGAGGATATAAAATATTGGAGCCGAATCCGCATTCGTAGCGAAACCTAGTAGCAAATGGCCATGTGCTGTAATATTCTTTCCCCTTAGTTACCTGGAATATTATACAACTTGACTTTAAAAATTCCATTTCAGAAGTATCATTGTCATTTACATAGTCGTTTATCTGGGGGTTTAACATTTCGGTCCCCGCTTTGATGTTCATCCCTTTTTCTATCATAGGGACTTCCAGGTCGGAAACAGGAAACGGCGCACAACCTGCTATCAAAAACAGGACAACTATAAAAAAATTAGCAATGCTTACGGTTTTCATATTATTTAATTGTTTCTACTAAATAAGAACAAATGCCGTCTATTACGTTTTTAATCAGGATATTTGACTCTGTCCGGTTGTCTATACTTTTTTTGGCAGGCAAGGTATAAGAATTTTCATAAATAATTTCTTTGCTTAACAGAACATCTTCTGCGCCTGCTTCTTTTATTTCCAGATTAACTGATATCTGGCTGTCATACTTTATAGTACTCCTGCTTGCAGGCAACCCAAAAATAAACATTGGCGCCATACATATCACAGCTCCTGTCCCTACCTGGTCGGAATGGATGAAAGTTAATACAAAAACACATAATTCAGCCGCAATTCCCGAACATAACGTAACTCTTTGCGATAACTTTACGGCATTTGAAGGAGTCCGGAATATTGAAAAATGAGTTAAAGTTCCCGAGATACAAAAATCCGCGGAATCGGGATTGTTTACTATCGTAAAAACCCCGCATAACTGTTTCTTTACGGTGTTTTTCACAAACTCGGCAGGAGGAGATGGGTCAAATGCAAAATCAGGAAGGGGGATAAAGGCGTTGTCAAATTTTATGTTGTCAGAAAAAGAAAATTTCGTCTCTTCCGAAGGCCTTGCATCAGTAAAATCACCGATATAAAGCTTGTAGTTTCCGGGAGAATAAGCCGGCGGACAAGGATATTTCAACTCTATAATACTTGATGCGCATCCGAAAAACAAGAAACAAACAATTAAAACCGTTAGGATTTTAAGTTTCATTTTTTTACATTACTTTATCAATATCAGGAATGAACTACTTAGAGTTTACCCTTTACTTAATTAAAATCAGTTTCTTCGTCTCTTTGTAATTACCCGTCGCAAACTTCACAAAATATATCCCGTTCTTTTTTATGTTCGGTGTAAATGTATAATTCCCTTTTCCTAATTCACCTTCGTATACAATGCTTTGAAGCCTACCACATAAATCATAGATCTTAACATCCACATCTATCGTCTTAGGGACAGACAGAAAAATTTTGTCTTTTATTATTTCCATATTTGATTTTTGATATTTGATTTTTGATTTCTCTTCTATCCCCATACATCCGCAGTTAGTGGAATTAGTAATATCGTCAAGTGCAAAAATTTTGCTGGTATCATTACCATAAACTCCAAATATTAGTTCTACACAGCCGTCGTTATCAATGTCCGCAACAGTTATATCGTGTATATCATGAGATAGCATTGCTTTTTTCCACAAAACTGATCCGTCTTCCCCGTTAAGACAAATAACAGAGTTGGCGATATAATTAGCGCAACTGGGAACTAAAAGTTCAAAAATTCCATCCATATCAATATCCGAAACAGAAATTCCTCTGTGAACTATACCTGTTGTCACATAACTCCATTTTACCCCTCCTGTCACTCCGTTAAGACAATAAACTGTGCTATCAAAGCTTCCGATTACTACTTCCAGCGTATCATCCTTGTTGACATCCGCTATTGCTGCGGAAGCAAGTATTCCATCTCTGGTTGTATAACTCCATTTCACTCCTCCCGTTGCCCCATTCAGACAATAAACTGTGCTATCCCAACTTCCGATTACTACTTCCATTATATTATTACTCTTATCCATATCTGCTATTGCAGGAGAAGAGAGTATCCCATTCCTGGTTTTATAACTCCATTTTACACTCCCGGCTATTCCGTCAAGACAATAAACTGTGCTATCCCAACTCCCAATTACCACTTCTATTATGCTGTCTTTATCAACATCTGCTATTGCAGGAGAAGAAGATACGTCACTCCCGGTTTTATAACTCCATTTTACATTCCCGGTTATTCCGCTAAGACAATAAACTTTAGTGTCACTGCTACCAATTACAACTTCTAGCGTATCGTCTTTATCCACATCTGCTACTGCAGGAGAAGATTTTATCTCATTCCCGGTTGCATAACTCCATTTCACCCCTCCCCCCACTCCATTTAAACAGTAGACTTTTTTATCCCCACTTCCAATTACTACTTCCATTGTATCATCTTTGTTAATATCTGCTATGGTTGGCGAAGACCATACCCTAATATCCCCTGTAGTATAATTCCATTTTACTTCTCCCGTTGTTCCATTAAGACAGTAGATATTCAGGTCATCACTTCCAAATACTACTTCCATTGTATCATCTTTATCAATATCCCCTACTGCAGCACCAAAAGATTCTACAGAACCTCCTGTTTTATATGACCATTTTACATCCGGTGCGCTAAACATCGTTCCCTTCATTGCCTGAAGATGCGTATTCTCAAGTGTCGCTCCGTATTTTGTCCATGTGCCCTTAGCATAGGGTTGCTGAAAAAGAAATAATATTAATGTAATCATTATTTTAGTTTAATAATTTTTGCACTTTTTGCAAAATTATCTGTCCGTAAAACCACAAAATATACCCCATTCTTTTTTATGCTCGGCGTAAATGTATAATTACCCTTGCTCAATGCACCTTCGTATACAGTACTTTGAAGTCTTCCGCATAAATCATATATTTTAACATCCACATTCATACTCTTCGGAACGGAGAGGAAAATTTTGTCTTTAATTATTTCCATATTTGATTTTTGATATTTGATTTTTGATTTCTCTTCTACCCCTGCGCCATCTTTACCTAATCTAATTAGATAAACGTCACTATAGCCTGCCCCGAAAGAGTGTGTCCATCCTGCAATAATAAAACCTCCGTCAGAAGTCTGTTGAACTGAACGACCCTCATCCCAGCCGGTTCCACCGAAAGTTTTAGTCCACATCGTATCGCCTGAAGGATTTGTCTTAATCAGATAGACATCCCAAGAGCCTGCCCCAAAAGACCATGTCCACCCTGCAACAATAAATCCGCTGTCTTGAGTTTGTTGAACTGAAATGCCTTCATCGGAATCAGTTCCACCGTAAGTTCTCGCCCAGATACTATCACCCAAAGAATTTGTTTTGATTAGATAAACATCTTCGCCACCTGCCCCAAAAGATTTTGTATATCCTGTAACAATAAAACCGCTGTCAAAAGTCTGTTGAACGGAATAGCCATGCTCCTCTCCGGTTCCACCAAAAGTTTTTGTCCAGAGGAGAACACCTGAAGAATTTGTCTTAACCAGATAAATATCATCATTGCCTACACTTGTTTTTCCTGCAATAATAAATCCTCCATCTTGAGTCTGACGGACAGAATGCCCTTCAACCCCACCATAAGTTTTTGTCCAGAGAGTATCACCCAAAGAATCTGTTTTAATCAGATAGACCTCAAAGTCGTTCATTCCTGCAATAATAAAACCGCCGTCTTCAGTTTGTTGAATGGAATAACCATAATCCTCTCCGGTTCCACCAAAAGTTTTAGTCCAGAGAGTGTCTCCTGAAGAGTTTGTCTTAATAAGATAGACATCATTCAAGCCTGCCCCGAAAGAACTTGTTGTTCCCGCAATAATAAAACCGCCATCTTGAGCCTGCTGAATGGACCAGCCAAAGTCACCCTTATCTCCACCTAAAATCCTTGTCCAAAGAGTATCCCCAGAACAATTTGTCTTAACAAGATAGATGTCGGGATAAGCACCTGCTCCAAAATATGTGGTCCCTGAAATAATAAATCCGCTGTCTTGAGTTTGTTGAACTGAATATCCCAGATCGTCGGAAACTGTGCCATAAGTTCTCGTCCAGAGAGTATCCGGTGCCCCTGCAAATAAATTTGTTCCTGTAAGGATAATTAATAGAATCAAATATTTCTTAATCATTTTTCTCTTTTAAATTTATTTTATCAGAATTAATTTCTTTGTTTCTTTATACACATCTGTTGATAGTGTTGCAAAATATATTCCGTTATTCCGAATATTAGGAGCGAATGTATAGTTACCTTTGTTTAATATGCCTTGATAGACAGTACTTTTTAATCTGCCGCATAGGTCGTAAATTTTTATATTTGCTTCTATTCTATTTGGTACAGATAAATAAATCTTATCTTTTATTACTGATAACTGTCCACCGACCACTGACGACTGTTGCTGTTGCTGTTGCTCTTCCTCTACCCCTGCTCCTTCTTTAGCTAACCTGATGAGATAAACATCGGAAAAATTTGCCGGACCTGCCCCGAAAGAGAATGTAAGTCCTATAACGATAAATCCGCCATCTTCAGTCTGTCGAACCGAATTGCCATAATCAGAGGAAGTTCCACCGAAAGTTTTAGTCCACATCGTATCACCGGAAGAATTTGTTCTAACCAGATAAATATCATCCGCACCTGCCCCGAAAGAGGTTGTATACCCTGTAATAACAAAACCACTATCGGAAGTCTGCTGAACAGAAACCCCCTCTTCATAATAAGTTCCACCGTAAGTCCTCGTCCAGATGGTATCGCCGGAAGAATTTGTCCTTATGAGATAAAAATCTGAATTACCCGCTCCAAAAGACCATGTCTGTCCTGCAACAATAAATCCTCCATCTTGAGTTTCTTGAACTGATTTGCCCGCATCATTATCAGTTCCACCGTAAGTCCTTGCCCACATTGTATTGCCTAAAGAATCTGTTTTAATAAGGTAGACATCCCAATTGCCTGCCCCGAAAGAATTTGTAAATCCTGTAACGATAAATCCCCCATCAGAAGTCTGCCGGGCTGACCAACCATAATCATGGCCAATCCCACCAAAAGTTCTTGTCCACAGCGTATCTCCGGAAGAATTTGTCCTTATAAGGTAGACATCATACAAGGTTACCCCGAAAGAGTACGTTCTTCCTGCAATAATAAAACCACTATCAGAAGTCTGTTGAACGGAATAGGCATCATCTTTTCCGGTCCCGCCATAAGTTCTTGTCCACAGCGTATCGCCGAAAGAATTTGTCTTAACCAGATAAACGTCTCCGCCTATCCCGAAAGACCACGTCACTCCCGTAGCGATAAAACCGCCATCTTTAGTCTGTTCAACTGATATGCCATAATCCATACCGGTCCCGCCGAAAGTCCTTGTCCAGAGAGTATCCGGTGCATCTGCAAATAAGTTTGTTCCTGTTATGATAATTAATAGAATCAAATATTTTTTAATCATTTACCTTACTTCATCAACAAGTATCTTTACACTTAAATATTATCAAAACTTATCTTTGTCAAACTTTAAAACAAAAAAACCCTTCCCATCGCTGAGAAAGGCTTTCTACTTTTGTTTTTCTGTTATCCGTGTTAATCCCTGCCTATACTATTTGTTTTGTTGTCCGTGAAAATCCGTTTACAAGCCCTTAAGCCATTTAGGGCTTGTTATCCAGCTCCGCTGGGGTCCGTAATTCTTTCTGCTCTTTCTTCTCTGCGTCCTCAGCAACTTTTCGTTCTGTGAATCTTATTCGTTTTCCTTTTCCCGATTAACGGTTATGGAACATCCCGCCTTGGCGGTGATACTAATATACTATTAACGAATTTCCCCTACTTTATCAATACCACTTTCCTGCTCAATGAACCATTATCCGTGGAAAGCCTCACAAAATACACCCCGCTCTTCTTTATGTTCGGCATAAACGTATAATCCCCTTTGCTCAAAACTCCCGAATAAATAGTCCCCTTATCCCTACCGCTCAAATCATAAAGCTTTATTTCCACATTCATTGCGCTCGCAACAGCCAAACAAATCTTATCTTTTTTAATTCCAAAATCCGCAATCCGCAATCCAAAATCCGAATTTTCTTCCACCCCTACAGGTATCACCGTAAGAGTAACCGGCACAGGATACGGATTGTTATCCGGGTCGTTTGAAGCTATCCATAAAGTATCAAAATAAGAACCTATACCAAGTTTCGCTCTGGCAATCACCGTAACCCCCTGTGAACCTCCGGGAGCTAAAGTGAAAAAAAACGGCTCTACCGATTTAATCCAGCTTGCCGCATACGTAATGTTCGTAACGTACAAATTTCCTCCGGCACCGGCATCGTTGGAAACGGTTATCATCCCCGTATCCATAGGTGTCGCCCTCGCGTTCAGAGCAGAATCAACTGCCTTATCAAGATTGATTTTTCCATACCCCGTGTATCTATCCCAACCCACCGGACTGATATCCGTCGCGGTATTAAGCAATATATCCCTTACTTCCGCATTCGTTAATCCCGTCTTCGATGCCCATACTAGAGCCGCCGCACCCGCAGCTTGCGGACATGCCATTGATGTCCCACTAATTGCCTGGTAAGCGTTGCTCGGAAAAGTGCTGGTAATATTCGACCCGGGGGCAACAAGCTTAATATGGTCCCCGTAATTACTGTACTGCCAACGACTTCCGCCCTGCTCTATCGCGCCTATAGCTACTACTGAAGAATACCCTGAAGGATATCTAACCGTATCCGCTCCGCTATTCCCGGTTGCCGCAAATAAAAGTATCCCCGCATCCCACGCTGCTAGACATTTCGCTTCCGCAGCACTTGAGTAATCCCCTTCCGTACTCATAGATAATATTTTAACTCCATTGTCTATACACCACTGCACTGCCTCACAAAAATCAACATAATTGCCGACGCCAGTTTCACTCATATATTTTAACGAATAAAGACGGGCATTCGATACTCCCGCAACTCCTACACCATTATTAATCGTCGCCGCCGCAATACCCGAACAATGTGTGGCATGACTTTCCGATACGGCATCATTTATCGGGTCTGCATCGTTATTCCTCGTGTCATAACCTTTGACAGAACCATACCTGGCTGCCAAATCAGGATGATTGTAGTCCGCACCCTCATCAACTACACCGATGCTAATTGTCGTATCTCCAAACCCATGGTCCCACGCATCCGGTGCATTAATCGCTATTTTGTCCCATTGAAGCGACCAGTACGGGTCGTTCGGAACTCCCGCAATTCTGCAAAGCCTGTTCGGCTCTATAAACTTCACGTTTGACTTCGCTTTCATACTCTTGATAAAAGTTTTTCCATCTCCTTCTACTTTGACCGCTATAAGATTGCTCCCAAGCTTTTTCTGAATTAAACTTACCCCTTTTGTTGCAAGCCCAAGCGTTTTCAAAGATGCTTTTTCTGCATTAATAGTCTTATTGTAACAAATTATAAATTCTCCCGGCACTACATTTGCCCAGTACGCAGCATCATCCTCTGTCATTACGGGAGGCAAAGGTGCAAGCGGTAATGATAATGATTTCGATTTCACCGAACTGCTGTCTATAGTTAAAGCAAGCTCAGTGGGAGATGCGCTTATGGCAGGATCGCCCGTCTGTGTGTATCTTACGATGGCAGCTTGCATATATTCTTTTGAATCCGAATCCCACGACGTCCCGTTTGATGAATATTTACTTTTATATGACATTGTCCCGTCAAGAGATGTTGACGGTAAAAGCGTATCCGTCTCACGATTGCCAACCCAGAAAGTATCCGACACGTATATCGGAGGACTTACATCATACCAATTAATGTCGGTTGTAAGGGCAGTCCCGACAGAAGCAGTAACTCTCGCCTTATACAACATTGTCCCGGGTGACCCATTTAAATTGCTCCATATATAAACACTGCACTGCTTCGTACTCACTTGATAAGCTCCGACAGCGTGCGCTATGGAAATAATGGAACACGGCGCAGCCGGTGTAAGTTGTATCGCTTCAAACCCAATACGAAATGAAGCTTTCCAGCATAACGAAAAAGGCCCTTCCCAGGGAGGAACTAAAGTGTCTATTACTCCCTTCCCTTTACTACACTCTACCTTATTAACCTTTCCCGAAAAAGGTATCCCCTCTCTCGATACCATCACTGCTGCACTGCAAATTAATCCCGACAATACTACCAAACATATTCCAAATATCTTTTTACGCATATTTCCCCCTTAATAATATGTTTCTCTTTTGTAGGGACTTGATTCATCAAGTCCAATTTGTAACATTATTATATAAATAGTATATCCTTCAAAATTGAATATTTGTCAATAGAGAATTTCTATTTAATGCAATTTGGTGTTTTTGTACTTTTGTTGCAGGTCTTTCTTTTATCCGTTATTTTTTAACCCTATATCTTTCTTTTCTTTGTTTTTCTTCTCCCCTTCTCCGTATCTCCCTTTCTCCGCGTCTGTTTTTCTTTTCCGTGTATTTCTGTTTTTATCTGTGACCAAAAAACTCTTTCCGTTAGTTAGAGTTCGTGAAAAATGAACAGTACTCTAACTTATCCAGCTCCGCTGGGTTATTTATTATTTTTTTCTGTGTTGTTCTGTGTCATGGAGTTTACCCCGCTTTGTCGAAGATCCGCCGTAGGAGGAGCGGGGTGGCTATAATTTCTCTTTTGTTGTATGTTTTTTCTCTGCGAGCTCTGCGTCTCTTCGTTCTGTGAAATTTCGTGCTCTTTTTTTGTGGTTTGTTATCTGTTTATTATTTTTCAACTCTGAATCTTTCTGTGTTTTTTTTCTCGTACAAGTCTCTTTCAATCCCTGTTAAAATTCTTTCCGTTTCTGTTCTATGTTTTTCGTGTTCTTTCGTATTTTCGTACTTTCGTGGTTCTTCTGTTTTCTGTTCTTTTTTAACTCTAATACTTTTTGTTTCTTCTTTGCGTGCTTTGCGACTTTGCGCGAGAAATTCTATTCTTTTTTTGTTAATCTTTTTTTATCTGTTTTTTTCTTGTCTCTTATATTCTCTTCCAATCCCTGTTAAAATTCTTTCCGTTTTCTGTTCTATGTTTTTCGTGTTCTTTCGTATTTTCGTACTTTCGTGGTAAATCCTTTCTGTTAGTTGTTTTTTCTCTGCGGTGAAATTTTAGTGGTCTGTTCTACTCAAATATCAGCAGCGTTTTCTCGTATCCTGATTTCTGCAGCGTAAATACCATTTCCATCGCCTCGTCTACGTCCCTGAAATCCGTGAATACTAATTTATAATACGGTTTATAGTATTTTACAATTGCCCGTTTATTTGTAAATTCCTTCTGTAATTTCACTTGCGCCTGGTCCGCCATACCCTTCTCCCTGAATACATCAACCTCTATGTAAAAATGCGACGATCCATTTTTAGAATCAGGTTTGGTTTCCGCAACTTCTTTGTCTTGAACTTTGGAACGCGTCGGCTCAGCCAATACTTCCTTCGCCTTCTCCTCTTTTACCGGCTTCTGCTCCACTACAGGTTTCTGCACTACTACAGGCTTTGACTCCACCACAGGTTTCTGTTCTGCCACCGGTTTTTGCTCCACTACCGGCTTCTGCACTACCACAGGCTTTTGCTCTACTATTGGTTTTTGTTCCACGGGTTTCTGTTCTACTTCTTTAAACACCTGCACTACTTGAGGATTGGTTATAAACGCATCCGGATAATCCTTTTTCAAAACAGTTAATAATTTTTTTGCCTCATCTCTTGTTTTAAAATCCCCCGCTATTACCTTATTATAAGGAGCAAGTGGAATATTGCTCGCGCCGTATTTTTCTTCATACTTATTTACCGAATGAGTTGCCCTGTTCCTGTCCACAAAAGCATATATCTGAATTCCATAACCTTTCGATTCTTTCACGGGAACAAAAGATGCAATCTTTTCCGCAGGAACGTTATCTTTTTCCGGTTCAGAAACGACAGCCTTTTCCGTCGTGGTAACGGGCGTTTCTGTCGTAACCGGCTTCGCCGTTGTAGAGATAGGTTTTTCCGTTACGGAAAAAGTAGACCTACTTGAAACGGGACGCGCAACCGAACGCCGCTCAATCTTTTTTTCCTCTATAAAACCCTTGTACCCGCCTCTCTTCTGTAAATTTATTTGCTCCGCTCTGGCAGCTTCCGGAGAGAAAAATAAACCCACCTGTATCTTATAATAATTTATGTCTTTGGTTACGGATACCGGCTCATCCGTTGATTCTAATGTTTTCTTTTTTACAAGTTCGGCTTCGTCCGACCTCGAACATATACCTACAATAATAGTATACTGTTTATCATAATTGGATTCATCCAAAACAGGATACTCGGGCGGGTCAAGTTGTCTTTTTACTATATATTGTGTGTTCCCTATTTTTTTCTGCAAGTGCTTTTGCACGGCTTTCGCAGATTCCGGGGAAGAGAAAAAACCAACCTTTACTTTATAAGAAGAAGAATCTTTCATTACGTATACCGGCTCGGCAGTCGCTTCGGATGTTTTCGCCTGGATAAATCTGGCTTGCGTTAAATCCGAACATATCGCTACAAGAACGGTATATCGTTCACCGTAGAGGACACTCGAAAAACATAAAAATACTATAATAAAAAATTTTCTAATCTTTTCCCCTTACCTTATTTGTCTCAACAAATAAGACATACCTGTCAAATCTCTATATAATTCAAGCCTTTCAGAACACAAGGCTGCAAATAACACCCCTTGTATTTTTGCTAATAATTAACTTTCTATCATAGAGTAGCAAGTTCCGTGTCATTTGTTAAAAATACCCTCCTTTGTCTTATAATATCAATATTTGAAACTTTTTTTGCAATTTCTAAAATATCTTCTATGGGGAAAAATTATCCTACCTGTAGGCAAAGAAATAACTATTTTTTTTATAATAATTTTCAATCAGGTAGGCAGGGCTTAATTTCGGGTAAATTGGTAGCCGCAAGCTTCAGCTTGCGCATCCGCTTAATTTTGGGTTGCTTGGTAGCCGCAAGCTTTAGCTTGCGCATCTTTTGCATCTGGTAGGGCTTACAATTTTTGGGTAGATAGGGCTTTTATGCCCTATAATTTTTGGGGCAACCTGGTAGCCGCAAGCTTTAGCTTGCGCATCTGTCCCATCTCTTTCTGTTATTCGTGTAAATCCGTGTTAGGAGTTTACCCCGCTGTGCCTGCCCGCCTTCTTTTGGAGGGTTAATCCTGTCCTATTATATTCTTTTTTTATCCTCTGCGTACTCTGCGACTTTTAGTTCTGTGAAATCTCTGTTGTCTGTTTTTTTATCCGTGGATATCCGTGTAAATCCGTGGCTAAAATTCTTTTCTTTGTCTGTGGATTTGTTTCTCCTTACTCAACTCAACTTACTTAACTCCTACTTAACAACCTTATTTATCCCTAAGTCACTCAGATAAGAGTTTATACGGTCTTTACGGGGTGGGATTCTGTCAACGAATTCCTCTTTAGTAGCCCCTTTCATAGGCGGCGTACCAACATAGAACTCTATAGAACTACAATCACCTTCGGCCAGCATAAAACCTTTAATCGTGCCCATCATATTTTCCGTTTGACCGGTTTGAGGTATTGTTCCGGCACAAGGAGTAACGCTTAAATAAACGTCATAATAAGTAGTTCCCGGGACATTAAAATAAGATACGGGTATTGTTATTGCATTGGAAGTAGGATAAAATTGTTGCTCCGGGCAACTATTATATCCGGAATCATTATATGCGTAAGCATAATATCGTACATTATAATACTCCGCCCCTTGTGCGGCTGTCCAGCTAAAATTTACCGGCTCCCCAAGAGGTAAAGTATCTTTAACTTGAGGGGCAGTGATTGCAGTAGATTCCGGCAAAGTAATGCTTCCTATGGAATTGCCGAGATTAGAATTAAGCTCAATTGTGTAGCTTATTGAAGGAGTTGGAAATGTAGTATCCGTAAACACTAAATATCCCCGGGATATTTCTTTCCTAGCAAATACTCTACTGTTTTCACTCCATTTAATTTTTACCTGTGACTTTGCCGTGTCTGCGATTGGGGTAGAAATAAGTATAACCTGTGTATTGTCTGTAGATAAAAAGCTAATGACTACAGCAACAGCATTTGTATCACTTTTATTCCCTTCCGAACTCTTATTTTTGCTTCCGAAGACAGTAGTAACTGCGACAACAAGAAGCACAACTACCAAAAGTTTAAAGTTTTTATTAATTCTCTCCCCCTCTTTTCTTTGCGTCTTTGCGTGAGAAATTCCGTTCTCTTTTTTTTCTCTTTGTGCCTTTCTCTGTGTTCTTTTATTGGTTTAATCTTTTTTCTTTTTCGTTTTTTATCTCTGCGTTCTCAGCGACTCTGCGGTGAATATTTCTGTTCATTCCAAAATCCAAAATCTAAATTCCGCATTCCAAAATCCAAAATCTAAAATCCTCACTCTCCCCCTTCCCACTCCGCATACAGCTTCTCAATCTCTTCCTTCAACGCATCATATTCTGTCTTTAACGGCGTTAACTTATACGCATTCGAATATATCCCCGGTTCCAGAAACAATTTCTCTATCGCGGCTATTCTTTTCTCTTTGACATCCACTACCTTCTCTATGCGGGCTCTTTTCTGCTGTAAACTTTCCGGCTTTTTCCATTTCTCCGGCTCGGGTTTTGTATTCGTAGGCAACTGCAACCGCCCGTCAACCGCCTTTTTCCCTTTCTTATCCACAATCCCGAACTTCTCCGCTATGTAATCATTATAATTTCCGATATGCGTTTTTATCACTCCATCCGCTACTTCTATTACTTTATTCGCAATACAATTAATCACTGCCCTGTCGTGTGTAACAAGGACAATCGTCCCGTCATATAATCTTAAAGCTTCTTCCAAAACTTCCCTTCCCGTTATGTCGAGGTGGTTTGTCGGTTCGTCCAGTATAAGAAAATTGACCGGGCTTATCAATATTTTCGCCATTGCCAATCTTGTTTTCTCGCCGCCAGATAAAACTTTTACAAGCTTAAAAACGTCGTCCCCCGAAAACAAAAACGACCCTAAAAAAGTCCGCAGTCTCCCCTCTTGCGCCATCGGAGCTGCCGTTTGAAGTTCCTCGAGTACAGTATTTTTCGGGTTCAACAAGTCAAGAGTCTTCTGCGCAAAATACCCGATATGCACGTTCGCGCCTATTTTTCTTTCTCCTCCCGTCGGATTAAGCACACCCGCAATAACCTTCGCCATCGTCGTTTTCCCTGCCCCGTTCACTCCTACGACCGCAATCTTTTCTCCCCTCGTTATCAGAAAATTCAAGTTTTCAAATACTTTCTTCGTGCCGTATGCCAAATTTACTCCCTTCAATTCCATAACCTTATCCCCTGCGCGGGCAGCCGGGTAAAATACGAATTTGACTTTCTTGGCGCTCGTCGGAACGATAATCTCGTCCATCTTTTCAAGCATTCTTTCTCGCGACTTCACCAACTTCGCTTTGCTGGCGTTTGCCCTGAACTTATCAATAAACAATTTGATTCTTGCTATCTCTTCTTGTCTTTCTTCGTAAGCTTTCAAAATCAGCTCTCTTCTTTTTTCCTTTTCTTTAATACATCCCGAGTAATTAGTAGAATAACTATTCAACTGCCCAAACTCAATTTCAACGACCTTCTTTACCAACTTGTCCATAAAATACCTGTCGTGTGAAACGCAAATTATGCTTCCGTTAAAGCTTTTCAAATGATTTTCAAGCCATATTATAGAATCGAGGTCCAAGAAATTGGTAGGTTCGTCAAGCAGCAGGTAATTTGGATTCTGCAAAATCAATTTGCCAAGAGCAATCCTCATTTCCCATCCGCCGCTGAAAGTTTCGGTTTGTTTGTCCCAATCTTTTTTATCAAACCCCAATCCGCTGAGAACTTTTTCTACTCTATGTTCCAGCGTATACCCGCCTATTTTATCCATTTTCTCTTCTATTTCACCGTACTCCTTGAGCAGTCTTACGGACTCTTCAGAACCGGCTTCAAGTTTGCTGAATTTCGTGGCTATTGCTTCTTTGGTATCAATAAGTGTTTGTACCGACTCGAACACGCTCATCATTTCGTTATGAAGTGTTCTACCGGCAAAAGTTATGCTTTCCTGCGGCAAATATCCTACACTGCAGTCTTTACTTTTAATAATCTCGCCTTCGTCCGGGTTTACGTGTCCTGCGATAATACGCAACAGGGTAGTTTTTCCTGTCCCGTTAGCCCCGATTAACCCGACTCTATCCTCGTCTCCGATGTTCCAGGATATGTCCTTAAAGAGTTTCTTTCCTCCAAACTCAACTCCTATACTTTGAAGTGCTATCATATATTATATCAATTCGCTTTGTTAACTTAGTTGATATTATATTAAAATGCAAGAAATAATATCATTTTTGTTTTGGAATACCCTAAAACAGAGCGGAACACAAAATCCGTCTTATACGGACTACCGAATGATGAAATTCTGCGACGTTCTCAATGCAGGCTTTCCGGCCCGGGTTGACTTAAAACATCTTTCATCGTTTTCTCGATTTTCGTTAAGTAATCCCGGAACATCTCAGCCCTCGTATGCAGAACATATATCCTTTCCCCCTCCTGCCACCATATAATAGGCGCCTTTAACAGCAAATCGCCGGCCGCCATCTTGTCTGATTCCCTGAATTTATCCAGTCTTGAAATCGATTCTCTTGCCTTTTCTTTTCCTTCAAAAACCCATTCCTCTACGAAAACTTCCGGAAAATATTTTTGTGATTCGTAAATCTCGGGAATCGACTTCTTTATATAAACGCTTCTTATCTCTTTTATCCCGGAAAATATACCTTCCAATTCTTTGCCATTCTTACATAACCAGTGTTCAGTCGGTTCTATACGCCTAAAAATACCGTCCCTTTCCTGAGAATAGAAATCAAGAGATTCCAATAGGATAATTGTTTTTTTTAAATAATCCGTAGGCTCTTTTAATTGTTCCTGCCGAACTTCTTCCGGGTTTTTAAATTCCACCGTCCTGAGCAAGACACTCTTCTTGTCCGAATCCAGATAATATACTTCGTAATCACCCGGTTTAATTCCTTTTAAATATATCCCCTTAGTTTTCGGACTTTTATACTTTCCACCCGGGAGAGTTGCAACCAAATAAAAATATATCCTGTTGCCTTTTATCTTATACTTAAATTCTTTGAACACAAGCCCGGAATTCAATTTTTGAGGTTTAACGGTAACTTCTTGCGCCCCTGAAACGTCACAAAAAATCGGAATAAAATACTGCGCATCATTTCTTTCGGGTTTATCAACTGTTAATCCACCGACCTCTTGAATATCATCCCAATTAAACCTCCGGTCAAACAATGCTTTACCATCAGATAATTTGCAAAAAAATACCATAAACAAAACAAGTAATATCTTTAAGTTTTTATCCATACTGTTTTTTTATTCCACTCCTTTTTTTAAACTACCCAAAAAAAGAGCTTTCGGTTTTACAATATATGTTTCAAACTTTCTGTCAAGCAAATAAGAGGTTAGGGAAAATCCTAATTTACCTGCTGGTAAAAAATCTTTCCGTTTTCTGTGTTAATCTCGTAGTTCCAATTTGTTCCGTTCTCTGTTTTTCGTGCTTTTTTATTTTTTTCGTGCCTGCCTGCCGATCTTTTTGGCATGGCTTTCGTGGTGAATTCTTTCTGTTATCTGTTTTTCGTGTTTTTTTATCCGTGTCCATCCGTGTCTTTTATCCGTGGCTAAAACTCTTTCTGTTTTCTGTTACACCTTTGTCAATCCATTTCTGTGTTGTTCCGTATTTGTCTGTGACCAAAATTCTTTCTGTTCTGTTTTTCGTGTCTTTTTTTCTGTGTTGTTCTGTGTCATTCCCTGCCTGCCGGCAGGCAGGTGTGGCTAAATTTTCTTTTGTTGTCGCCTGCCCGTCGGTATTTTTGGCGGGTTTTTCGTGCTTTCTTACTTTCGTGGCAAGTATTTGTTTTCTGTTACACCTTTGTCAATTCCTCCTCCATTAATTGATGCCGATAAAGTTTCCA
Source organism: bacterium (assembly GCA_028716385.1). Taxonomy (GTDB): domain Bacteria; phylum Hydrothermota; class UBA3073; order JACQXS01; family JAQTXJ01; genus JAQTXJ01. Next base: position 21,703 of record JAQUPX010000007.1, read on the forward strand.
ATACAAACTTTGTTTGTCTAAAAGCTCGCTGTGCGTCCCCGTTTCCACAACCTTCCCCTTGTCCAATACGTAAACAATATCGCATATACTTAAAGTGCTGAGCCTGTGCGACACGATAATTAACGTCATATCTTTCGTATGCATAAATAATTCTTTAATTAATCGCTGCTCCGTTTCCACGTCAAGACTTGAAGTCGCATCATCCAGTATAAGGATTTTCGGCGTTCCCACTAATGCCCTGGCAATCGCAACTCTTTGCTTCTCGCCCCCGGAAAGCTTCAAGCCCCATTCTCCTATCTTTTCTTCCAACCCTTTCGGAAATTCTTTGAATCCCAATTGCGCGATTTCTGCCATCCGCTCGACGGATTCCTTGGACTCTACGTCCCTTCCCAGCACAATATTATTATAAATCGTATCGGAAAAAAGATTCAACTCCTGCGGAACATACCCGAATAACGCTCGCAGTTTGTCAAGACTAACTTCTCTAATGTCTACCCCGTTAATCCTGATTTCCCCTTCGCCCGGATTCGTAATTCGCAATAACGTTTGTATAAGCGTGCTCTTCCCCGAACCCACCGTTCCGGCAATTCCTATCTTTGACCCGGGTGTGATTTTCATATTTATATCCTGCAAAACATACCCGTCACGACTTAAATCTTTTTCATCCTTCTTATAAGAAAAACTTACGTTAGATATAGTTATATCTTTCCAATCGGAAATTTCCGCATTTTCGGCAACGAGCTTTTCATCCGTCTTATGTTCACATATTTCGCGGATTCGTTTTGCCCCGCCTTGTGACCTTTTCCCGAGGACAAAGAAATTACCAATATCCGTCATCGGCCCGATAAGCATTAAAATATAACTATTAAATGCAACGAATTCTCCTAAAGTTAATGCGTGTTTTATAACCAATATCCCGCCAACCCATAAAACAATAAGAGTCCCTAACTCGGAAATCCCGCTGTAAAAAACTCCTATTTTTGACTCTACCTTAACCGTCGAAATCGCCCGGACTATCCTTTCATCCAGAATCTGTCGCAGCCTCTTTACGCTTTGCTCCTCCATAGTATACGATTTTATAAGTTTTATCCCGGAAAATGACGCCGATAAATGATTATGCGTCTCGGAAATCTTTTCCCTCCACTTAAGATATCTTTTATATACCGCAGACCCAAATCGCAGCCATACAAAAACTATACTCGCTACCGGAATAAATGACACCATCGTCAAAAAAGGATTAATCTTAATCAAAATTATTAACGCCGTAACGATTACAAAAGTCGCTTCCACAGGTCTGAAAATACCCGAACAGGCAAACCACGATAAGTCCGTTAAATCCTGGTCAACTCTGGCAATAACGTCCCCCGGCGGAAAACGCTGCGTAGCATTATGGTCTCGCACAAGTAACCTTTTAAAAACACTGTTTCGCGTTCGCCACGCAAATAACTCGTTGGTTATCCCGCGGAAAAACGGCAAATATGTCGAAACTACCGCTCTTAATGCCCCCAAACACAAAAGAAGCAATACGTATTTAAGTATCTTTTCGGGCGCAAGATGGGCAGTAATTCCATCAATCAGAAGCTTGAAAATATACGGAAAAGATAGGGAAATACCTGTCCCTAATGCCGTAAAAAAAATCAGGCAAATAAGCCTAACCTTTCTTTGCTTCCAAAAATCTATAACAAATTGTATCTTAAACATTTTTTGAACCACTCCCTGCCCCCAAATACTGAAGCTTATGTAATTTATAATAATATCCTTTTTGCCTTAAAAGCTCGATATGCGTCCCCTGCTCAAGAATTGCACCCGAATGAATGACTACGATTCTGTCAACTTTACGGGTCGTTATCAACCTGTGCGCAATGATAATCGCCGTTCGGTCTTTCAAAAGTTCCTTCAACCCTTCCTGGATTAATCTTTCCGTATGCGGGTCAATCGAAGAAGTCGCTTCGTCAAGAATCAAAATCTCCGGTGCAAATACCAACGCTCTGGCAAAAGATAAAAGCTGCCGCTCCCCGATGGAAAGGTTTATCCCGCGCTCAAGCAAGTCGGTCTCATAACCTTGAGGAAAATTAAGTATTATGTTATGTATTTGCACCTTTTGAGTCGCAGATATAACTTGCTCCATAGTAATTTTTTCATTGAATAATCTCAGGTTATCAAATACTGACCCCGGGAAAAGTATTACATCCTGCGGCACAAACCCAATCTGGTGACGCAAAATATGAGTATCAATTTCCGCAAGCTTCCTGTTCCTAAGCAAAATCTCCCCGGATTGCGGAATATAAAACTTTAATAATAAACTTATAATCGAAGTCTTGCCTCCGCCGGTTTCGCCTACAAATGCAATCTTTTCGCCCTTCTTGATACTCAAAGATATGTCTTTTAAAACCCAATCCCTGCCCTCATACGCAAAATTTACTTTCTTAAATTCAATAATCGGAGATTCTAACTCCGGCGACGGAAGAAACAACGACTCTTTAACTTCGGGTTCCGTTGGAACATCCATAACCGTAAAGATTCTTTCGGACGAAGCAAACGCCCGCTGAATTAAATTCAATTGCTCTGATAACCCTCTTACAGGCATAAAAAGCCTTGAAATATAACTGACAAAAAGCACAAGTGTACCTATGGTAATCCACCCTTTTAACGCCCAGAGCCCTCCTATGCTGAGAACAAGCGCCAACCCCAAAACCTCCCCGAAATCAACGTTAAACCAGAGTCGGGACCACAGCCTGCTTGTTTCATAATCTTGTTTATATTTTTCGGAACTTAACTTATCCATTCTTGTTGCAAAATAATCCTGTCGGTTGAATATTTGCACTACAACCAAATCCTGAAGTGTTTCTTTAATAAAATTATTTATTTCACTGACTACCTTACGGACATTGCGATAAACAGGTCTTATTTTTTTCTGAAAACGCTGGAACATATAAAAGAAAGGCGGCAGTAAAATAAAAACCGCTAAATATAGCTTAACGTTAAGTATTATCATTACGACTGACATTCCTACAAGCATCACTAAGTCCTGGGTAAGCCCAACCGCGCTGCCGGTAAATAAACTTTTCAGCACTTCAGTATCGGATTCAACACGGCTTAGAAGTTTGCCTGCCGGATTCTTATCAAAAAATGACATTGGTAGTTTCAGAATATGTTTATAAAGATTTTCTTTTAATAGCATTACCGTTTTTTCACCAACCGTCGCAAGTGATATATTCATAAAATATCCGATAACGACAATCATAGCTTGCAGAATTAAATAAATTAAGGATGTGCGAACCAACCCCGGGATATTACTTGTTTTGATATCTACGTCAATTGCCTGCCTTAGTAAAAGAGGCCCGAACAGTGTTAAGACACTGCAAAACAACAAAAGTAAAGTAGCCGTAATAACCTGTATACGGTACTTAGCAAAATATGGCAGAAGCCCGCCAAGTAGCTTTTTAAGCGACCCCTGGTTTTGCGCTTCGTCCTCTTCCGAGGAAAATAAGTCTTCGTCGTCCCACATAGTTTTAATCCTTCTTTACTTTTGTTTTTTCTCTTAACCATCCACACTTTCTATACTTTTTACTTCCTGTTGTCTGATTTCCTGCTTACTGATTTTCTGATCTTCTGATATGCTCTTTATTTATTCCTCTCCAAGCCTTCCCGCCGCAGGAGGGTCTCCGTATCTCCCTATCTCCGCATCTATTTTCTTTCCGTTCTCTGTGGTTAATCTTTTTGTTCGCCGTTAGCATTTTGGCAAAAAAAAAGCCACCCTGCACTCCTGAAGAGTGCCGGATGGCTCATAGAAATCAATTAACGTCTATTTACCCATATACACTCTCCCTCACAGGAAGTTTATATTTTCTCATAGTTTATTTTTCCATTTCTTTTTACAAAATATTTATTAGGGTGTTACATTATTCATTCCCAATATTTTGTCAAGAAATAATTTACAAACCCTTGCTTTTTTTCGTGTGTTTTATATTTTCATATTTGGTCCGCCTCAGGCGGACTAAATTTTTCTGTTCTGTTTTTCTGTATTGTTCCGTATTTGTCTGTGACAAAAACAAAAACTCTTTCCGTTATTCTCTTTTTTCTGTGTTGTTCAGTGTCATTCCCTGCCTGCCGGCAGGCAGGTGTGGCTAAAATCTCTTTTTTCCGTTTAGTATATTTTCGTGCCTTCGTGCTTTCGTGGCAAGCTTTTGTTTTTCTGTTATCCGTGCTCATCCGTGTCAGTTATCCCTGCCTACCGGCAGGCAGGCGTGGCTATAATTCTTTCCGTTCTACGTTTTCTGTGTTGTTCTGTGACATTCCCTGCCTGCCGGCAGGCAGGTGTGGCTAAAATCTCTTCTTTCCGTTTAGTGTAATTTCGTGCCTTCGTGCTTTCGTGGCATAGGCATATTACTTTTTTTCAAAAAACTATTGACAAACATATAATATTGATACATAGACATTATACTATGTGGTGGATATTAAGCGCTCTTATCTGTGCGGAAGCTCCTAACTTTAGTATACCCTCTATTGAGGGCAAAACCGTCGTATTGGACTCCCTTGTGCAAAACGGATACGTCGTTGTAGATTTCTGGGGCACATGGTGCAAACCTTGCATAAAGAGCCTTGACACTTTCAATAAGATGTGTGATGAGTTCAAAAAAGTAACTTTCCTCGGTATAAACGAAAATCCTGCTTACAGCCGGAACGAAGTGAAATCAGTAGTAAAACTCCATAAATGGAAGTTTCTAATTCTGTGCGACGAAAACAAAAAAGTAACGGAAGCTTTACAGGTTAAAGCAATACCACACGCATTCATAATCGGCCCCGGCAGAAAAATCGTTTATGACCACGTAGGATATAAAAAAGGAGACGAACAACTAATCCGTAAAAAATTAATTGAATTATTAAAGTCCTGTCCTATAGATAGCGCTGTCACTCCGACATCTTCAGAAACAAAATAATACCGTGAATCTTCTTTTAATTATCAGTCTTTTTACCCAAACTCCCGAAATAAGTAGCAAGTTTTCAAATGACCTGAATGTCTGGGGTTGGAAAAAAGAAACCGCAGATACCACAACTAAACTGGATACCGCTTCAATAGAAAATTCTCTCTCTCTCAGCGCACAATGGCTTTATTTTAACGGACTTTTTGAAACATTATATCTGGACAAAAAAATCTATATAAAAAAACGTATCTCTTTTGAAGCTCCAAATGTATCTTTCCTTATGGGTGATTTTTACGAAACTTACGGGAATGGACTTATGTTGGGTATGACAGCCATTGAATCAAAAGGCTATGAAAGAAGAATTAACGGAGCAAGAGCATCTACAAAACTCGGTCGCGTTACTTTGTCGGAAATATACGGTAGTCCATTGATAATAGATAGAGCTAATCAGAGATATGCTTTAAAAACTGATGTCTCGGCTGATACATCCGATAGATTAGGTGGTATAAATCTCTCTGTACCAATCCCGGTAGCACAAACAATTTTTAATGCCAGAGGCATAGCACTAAAACAAGACTATCGCGGCTACATCTCTCCCGTCTATATGACTCTAATAGGAGGAGACTTAAAGTTAAATACCAGCTGGTGCGAGTTTAATGCAGAAGGGGTGAGAAAAACAAGTTCAGATACCCTTGATACATTAGGCTACGGCGCTTACTTAAATACAAAACTTTACCTGAATTCTTATGTCTTTGGAATACACGGTTTGTACTACGAACAACTTAATACTTATAAATATAGCTGTTTGCCAACTATAAATAAAAACGAATACTCCATAAACGAAGGCAAAGATGAATTGGGATATAAATTCAGTTTACAAAAAGCTTTTGATGAACTTATCGTTAATTCTTACTTTGCAAATACCTTTACCCGACTGGAAAAAAACACAAACGGCAACGGAAGAAAATTACTCGAAACTTACGCAGACATAGAATTTAAAGATATAAACGCTTCCTTCAGAACGGCTGATCTTGATTCGGGAATTGACCCCCATTATAAAAGCAAACAACAAATAGAAAGCGAATTTGTCGGGGAAATTAAAATGCTTAAAGGGGAAATCCTCCTCTCAAAAGTAAACGGAAACTCATTGGAAGATTCTACCGTATATTTTTATGACACAGGATTTGGATTGGATTTCTTTATAAACGAACAATTTACTCTCTATTATACCTTTACAAGACGTTCTAAAGACCTATTTGGAGAAACACAAGAGATACATGTTGAATCACCCGGAAAACAATGGTCAGGGATAGGGTTAAAAGTCAACATCGCAGATAAAGTCCTCGGCGAAATATGGTACGGTAACGAAAAAGGCGGACTCGTATGCTCCGGCGGAACCTGTAGATGGGTAGAACCCTATAATGGATTAAAAGCAAAAGTAAATCTAAACTTCTAATATATTTTTTTCCCCTCCAACTTTCTGTTCTCTGCAACCTCTTTTTTTAAACTCTTTTCTGTCTGTTTTTTAAACTCTAAGTTTTATTTGTTTTCTGTTCTCTGCGGAAATCCCATTCTGTTTATCCTAATTATATCTGTTTCTTTTACGAAGCTCTTTCCGCCTCTGGCGGATTACTTACAATCCCTTATGTAAATTAGGGAGTGTTGTCCGGAATCTTTTACCAGAGAGATTCGTATCTGGAGCGAAGCGAAAGACTCTACCTTTTCTGTTTTCTTTAATCCTGTCTATCTGCGTTCACCTGCGTCCTAAAAATTTCCGTTCTCTGTTCTTCTTGTCTGTGTTGTTCTGTGACATTCTGTGGCTAAAAATTTTTCCGTTATCTGTGGCTTTGTTTCTCCTTACTCAACTAACTTAACTCCATTTTTTTCTGCCGCACGCAGGTTATTTAGGAAAAAGACCTCACCCGTTTTTGGATTTTCTTACTGCTTTCGAAAAACTAATTACGCCTATTATTCCTATTATCGCGCCGATAACTGACAACATCCCCGAAATGTCATACTTCCAGTTCCAGTTAGCAGAAGGCTGTATCGCACCCGTAATTCTAAAAAAGTTAAACTGAAATGCCATTGCACATCCGATAATAATTAAAACCGCACTCCTCTTTTTCATTTCCCCTCCATTTTTGCTAGTTATAATCTGTTATTACTGTTTACTTTAGTGTTTTTATCCGTGCTCATCCGTGTCTTTTATCCCTGCCTACCGGCAGGCAGGCGTGGCTAAATTCTTTTTGTTCTTCTGTTTGTTTTATCCGTGTTTATTCGCGCCTGCCTGCCGATCTTTTTGGCAGGTTTTAATCTTGTGCAATCTCGTGGTTCCAATTTGTTGTTTTTTTGCACTATAATTTTCTTTCTCTCTGCGACTCTTCGGTGAAAAACTTCTTTTAATTCTAAACTTTCTTATTCTTCACCAACTCCGCGAACTTCTCAAACGTCCGATTATACGTCCTTTCCTCGGCTTCAGGGAAAAAGCACGCGGGCAATTCTCTCATCCCAAGATGATACTGCAAACAATCACAGCAAACTCCTTTCCTGGAACATCCCCCGTATGAACAATTACAAACTTTTACGTTTCTACTCTGCTTGCATTCCATAATCACTCCTTTACGACTTTGATTGATAAAATTCTATCCATCCTGAAAGTCCTTCTCTGTTCTCTCAAAAAACAATGCGCAACAAGATACGTATAATCCTTGTGCGGAGCAATTTCTATCGGCTTTATCGTCCGGACGGTATGTTTCCCGTCTTCTGACATATACCTGATCTTTAACTTCCTGTCCCATTTTATCGCTTCTTCAACCTCCGGTGGTAATATTAATTCCCCATAAGTCGGAAATACTACCGTTCCCCCGTTAAATTCCAGAAGCTGATACAACGTATCCAGATTATATTTTCTTTTAAACTCTTTCAAAAACATATAAAAAATCTTCCGTGTCAATATTGCGTCTTCCATCGCCCTGTGAGAATGCACGACGTTTATTCCCAGGTGCGAAGCAATATTACTCAAACTATTCGAGGGAAATTGGAAATATGTCCTTGCCAGCGTCAACGTATCAATTACTATGTTTTTCGGAAATTTCATTCTTAACCCGTTCAACTGCGAACCGATAAAATTCAAGTCAAAAGGTGCATTATGCGCTACGATTACGGAATTTTCTATGAATTTGAAAAACTTATCCGTGACTTCACTGAAAGCAGGCGCGTATTTTACCATATCGGAAGTGATACGGTTAACCATAAATGCCCCTATGGAAATTGGAACATACGGATTTATAAGTGTATGATAAGAATCGGAAGTTCTGTTACTGACAACCTTGAGTAACCCGATTTCACATATCCTGTCGCCATAATGTGGATGAAGCCCTGTAGTCTCAACATCGAGGAAAACAAACGGAACTTTATTTAACGGTAAATCTTCGCTTAATCGCATTCCGTAATACTTGCCTACCGCAGGCAGGTATGCTCCTGTTATTGACTGCGCTCACAACCGAATCAGGCTAGTCTATTTTTTTCTTCTCTTTTTCTTCTTTTCTTTCCCGTCTTTCCCACCGGAAAAAGAACGCCATTTCTGTATGAAATCTTCCAATCTCTCGCTTACCAGCCAGTTTATAGTCCCTTTTTCGTAACTGCCATTTTTTTCCAGGTCGCCTGCTTTAATCCCGGTTAATACTTCAATCCCTTCATCAATACTCTTTATTGCATATATATGGAATTTACCCTGTTTTACGGCTTTCACAACCTCATCCAGCAACATAAGGTCTTTAACGTTTTGCTGCGGAATCATAACTCCCTGCTTGCCTGTGAAACCTCTGATTTTACATATGCCGTAAAAACCTTCTACTTTCTCGGTTACTCCGCCAATTGCCTGTATTTCTCCTTTTTGATTTACGGAACCCGTTACTGCAATATCCTGTCTTAACGGCAATCCCGAGAGAGCCGAAATAAGAGCATATAATTCCGTAGAAGAAGCAGAATCTCCTTCTACTCCGCCATAGGATTGCTCAAAACAAAGACTGGCGCTTAAAATCAACGGTTTATCCTGAGCGTATTTTCCTCTCAGATAACCGGAAAGTATTAATACTCCTTTGTTATGAATCTTACCGCTTAATTCTGCTTCACGCTCTATGTTAATTATTCCCGCATCCCCGACTCCTACTTTCGCGGTAATTCTTGCCGGCTTTCCAAATGCATAATCTCCCGCATCATATACCGATAACCCATTTACCTGGCCAATTACACTGCCGGAAATATCAATCATAATTGTGCCGTCAGCTAACATCTCTTCTATCTTTTCTTCAATTAGTCGGCTGCGTTCAAATTTCTGGTATACCGCCTTCTTTACATAATCTTCTGTAATTAAAGTTTTATTATCCCTTTTTGTCCAGTAGTTGGCTTCGCAAAGCAAGTCTGCTATATGATGGAACTGGGTGGAAAGTTTATCCTGTTTCCTCGCAAGACGCATTCCGTATTCTATAATCTGTATACAGGCAGCCCTGTCAAAATTCAGCAGTTTCTCCGTTTCCACTATTTTCTTTATAAAATTGGCATACTCTTTTATCGTGTCTTTCCTTACTTCCATACTTGAGTCAAAATCCGCACGTATCTTGAATATCTTTTTGAAGTCTTCGTCGTATTCATATAACAAATTATATAAATGGAAAGGGCCAACCATAACCACTTTTACGTCAATATCTACTGCTTCCGGTTTTAACCCGGAAACCGAAAACATATAAGAAGGATTATAATTCTGAACGTCTAATTTACGATTCCTTAATATTCGTTTTAGATTTGTCCACACGCCCGGCTCTATAAGAGTATCCATTGCATCTATTATTAAAAATCCGCCTTCTGCTTTCAAAATAGACCCTGCTTTTACATCCATAAAATCCGCGCCCCATTCCCCGTAAGCATTTAATCTTGATTCTATGCCCCCAAATAAATTACGGTAAGTCGGTGAGGTCTCAAAAATAACAGGCGCAGATTTCTTCCCGTAGTTATCAACAAGTAAATTAACATTATACCTGCGGAACGTATCTTCTTCGTCCGATTTTTTCTGCTCCAAAAACTTAGCAATGTTATCTACAATATCTACCTTTATATCATCAAGATATTTATTCAGCTTTTCATTCTTATGCTGGGCTTTTATTTCTTCTACCCTGTGCTCTATAATAGGCAAAATATGTTCCAATTCTAATTGTCTCATCCTGTCTTCAAGGGAAATCTCAATCTTCCTTATGGATTTTAGAGTCGCTTCTAACTTTCCGTTCAATCTGGTATAGTCTTCTTCTATCTTTTTTATCTTATCCTTATTACCTTCAAGTTTAAGCTTCTGGACATCTGCCGGTTTTCCATCTATTAAAGGAACAAGACTCGGTCTTACATACTGGCCTGTCTGAACCTGCATTATCGTAAACCCTGCACTCTCGGCTTCCTTCTCAAAAATTTCTCCAACCTCTTTCTCTTTTTTCTTGTATTCCTCTATTATTTCTTTTTTCTTCTTATCATACTCCTTGCTCTCAAATACGGCAGGTATCGATTTTGTAAGGTATTGGATTAAACCTTGCATCTCTTTCTTGAAAACTCTTCCCTCCCCTGCAGAAAAATTAAGAAAAATAGGCTCGTCAGGATTCTTGAAATTATTTACATAGCATTTATCTCTAGGTATGTTTTTAGTCCTTGGTGATTCTTTTATAAGTCTTTTAACTGTAGTTTTTCTTCCTGTTCCGATTTCACCGGTTACAAATATATTATACCCCGTGCTGTCTATGTCCAACCCAACTCTTAACGCATTTATTGCACGAGTCTGCCCGATTATCTCAGGCCTCAATTTGATTTCAGCCGTAGTTTTGAAATCCAGAAATGCCTCGTCACATATATATTTTAATTTACTTATCGGTAATTCTTCTTTTCGAACCGCTTTTTTTAACTTATACGCCATCTCTTCCTCCTGATTAATATCTACTTAAACAATAATTAAAATACACTATCCTATTACTAATTAAATGTCAATCCTTTTTACTTTTACCAATACTTAAAATATCAAAATATTGTGGGGTTAAACCTGCCTGACAGTAAGCAGGAAAGATATTACTACTAATTATACGCAGTTACAATTAAAATACTCTTGCAGTTTCAACTGGCTTGCCGGGTTCAAATTTCAATATCATTAAGCTTCTCCTCGGATCCTTATTCCCGGTAAAACTTATAATTCCCGTAGCACCTGTAAGACCTATCTTGCCAATGTTTTCCTTAAATGCTTTTCTGGAACATTCTTTCCCTGTAACAAAAGTTTTTTCAACTATCCTTGTTGCATCAAAGCCTAATGCTGAGAACGTTTGCGGCTCGCTTCCATACTTATCCCAGAAACTATGCAAAAAGTCCTGGACCTCTGCTAACCCATAATTGTAAAAGAAATGGGTTGAATAATAAATCTCGCCCTTTTTGTTTCCAACTATTTTCTGTAATTCCGGTGAATCCAATCCATCTCCACCTATAAAAGGTTGCTCAAATCCCAAATTTCTTGCCCGTCTTATAAGAAGCCCTGCATTGTTGTAAAACAACGGAACTACTATGAAATCAGGTTTCTGTTCTTTTACAACTTTAAGCGGTGATTCAAAAACCGTATCTCCCGGAGTAACTGTTGTTTTAAGAAGTATTTTCCCACCTAATTTCGTAAATTCGGCTTCAAAACTTTCAGTCAATCCTATTGAATAAGGATCGCCGGCATCAAATATGACACACGCAGTAGAAAACCGTAAATCCTCTTTGGCAAATGTTGCAAGCGCTATCCCCTGTGCCATATCAGTGCAGGATATTCTCCATACCCATTCTCTATCTCTGGTAGCATCAACACCGGTAGCTGCAGGTGTTATAACAGGCAATCCAACTTTGTCTGCATACTCCGCAATTTTTATTACATTCGTTGTCGTTAGCGGCCCTATTATCGCTACTACCCCGGCTTTATCTAACTTCTCAATTGCTGTTTCTGCTGCATCCGGGTCGCCTTTATCATCTTCTACCAATAATTCAACCTGACTGGAATTTATACCACCCTTTTTGTTGATACCTTCTATTGCAAGCTGTATCCCCTTGAGACACATATCCCCATATGAAGATATTGATCCCGAAAGCGGAACGATAACTCCTATTTTTATTGGTTTTTTAGCACAACCAAAAACAAATAATCCTAATACTGCTACTGCTAGATACAATCTTTTCATCTTCCTCTCCTCCCTACTTTTTTATACTTTTTATAATTTCTATTAGTTTCAAAAATGGATATCTTCGGATGATAGATACTACAAGCCTACCACATAAAGTTTCACAAACTCCATTAGTTAACACAGTCTTATTTATTCTAATACTTTTCTATAATAAACAAATATTCCTTTTAGTCAACTAAATTTTTATATATAATGCCTTTTCACCCCTTTATACTTTCTGTTCTCTGCGGAAATCCCATTCTGTTTATCCTAATTATATCTGTTCTTTTCTTTTTTGACTCTACCTTTTCTGTTTTCTTTAATCCTGTCTATCTGCGTTCACCTGCGTCCCTAAAAATTTCCGTTCTCTGTTTTTCCCCTTCTCCGTGCCTGCCCGCCGCAGGAGGGTCTCCGTGTCTATCTTCTCTGCGTCCTCCGTTTTGCACCTCTGTGTTCTCTGTGGTTGATCTTTCAGTTTTTTGTTTTTTCGTGTTTATTCGTTCCTCTTTCGTGGTTCTTCTTCTGTTTTCTTTCCACTTTTTAAAAAATATTGACAAACCATCAGTTTAAAAGTATTTTTTCCAAATTATACGGTTCATTAATAATATAATAAAAACTATTGAAGGAGGTAGTATAATTAAAAAATCGTTTTATAGTATAAATTAAAAATATTTAACAAGGGGGAAAGATGGCAAATTTAAGTGTTCTGTTGATGTTGATAGGACAAACATGGGCAAAAGCTTATGACGTATTTCATCTTGGATCATCCTATATCGATACCGCTTACTCAATTGTTTATGATAACGTAGATGATGCTTATATAACCGTTGGACACACAACTCCGGGTATACTGGCAACAAACGAAGTATTGGTCACAAAAATAAAAGTCAGTGACGGCACAGTAATGTGGTCGAAAAATTATGGGTTCCCGGGAGAATTCAGGAATATGGGGCGCTCCATTATAGTTGACCACGATGGAGACGGTTTTTATGTTATAGCAGGTTACTGCAAACCTTCACAAACGGGAAAAACAAATCCCCTTATATTGAAAGTAAAAGCAAGTGATGGAGAGCTGGTATGGGGAAACACTTACCCCACAACCTATGGCGTACAACATACTGCCATTGATGCGTATGCATTTTCCATAGTAAAATCCGGCGGAGATTATTTAGTCGCCGGAAACGTTGAGCCCGGTCCTTGCGGAGATCCTTCCGATGCAATGGTATTAAGTGTAAATTCTGCAACCGGTGTTATAAACTGGGCATGGGCTTATAGTAATACTCCATTTATGGGAATGTTCCCAACAAACGAATATGCATATTCCATTATTGAAGATTCTACCACAAGCCCTTGCAGCCTTTTTGTAGTTGCAGGAAAAAGATATGCAGCAACAGCACTAATATCGGCTATGCTTGTATTCAAAGGAAAAAAATCGGACGGTTCTATTGATCCGGCAACAAAATTTATTTATGATTATATGGCAGCTCCGGTGACACAGGGACGATACGACTGCGCATATAATATAAAAAATGTCCCGGGGGGATATATATTAACAGGTAACACGGATTCCAATATCGTTAACTTAAAACTTACTCCAAATTTACACCCGTTCTGGGCCGGAAGATGCAAAACTTACCATATTGCCACCGCTTCTAATTCAAGATGTATTGCGCCGACTTCCGACGGGAATTATGTTTTTACGGGCGCAACAACCCCGGGAGTCACCGGAACGTATGACTTACTTATTACCAAAATAGACCCGAACGGAGGAGTGCTCTGGGCAAACGCATTAGCCGGCTGCGGAAGCCATAATATGAATATGGACGACTACGGCAAATATATAGTAGAAGGTCCCCAGAATTACTACGCTGCCGTAGGTTATACACAATGGCCCACAAACTGGACACCTACAAATACGCTCGTTGCGAAAATTAATAAAGACGGATTTATTGACTGTCCGCAAGCAACGGATACTTGTTTCAAACCCGTTACCGTTGTTGTAGATTCTCCGGTACTCTCCATAGATAGCTCCTTTATAGATTGTGCACTCGACCTGACTTCGCTAACTCTTATAGATACTAATATGACCGTTCGAGATACCTTGATTTGCTGGCATTCTATAGGGATTGACGATAATGGTTGTTCCTGCAACAGGGCAATATACGAAATATATAATATGCCGAACCCCTGCATATTCAAGACTACCATTCATTACGGCTTAAAAACGGACGGGAACGTCAAAGTTTCCATATACGATTTAAGCGGAAGAACAATAAAAGTTCTTTCCGATAGTTGGGTTAAATCGGGCAAACATAACATAATATGGGACGGCTTGAATGAAACGGGACAAAACGCGTTACCCGGAGTTTATCTGTATAAAATACAAACAGGAAAATCTACTGAAACTCATAAACTCTTAAAAATAAAATAGCATTGTAAGGGCGAATCCGCTTCAGCATATTCGCCCTTCTGTTTTTTAACGATAAATGAAAAACATATTACATATTCACTGCGGAGATTGCTCTGCAGATACTCTCAAGAAAAGCACATTAAAAGACGACATTATCGTTTGGTGTGATATTCTTTCAGACGGGCCTACTCCGTCAGGATTGTCCACCCAAAAATGGCTCGATATCCGTTCTAAACACATTTCTAAAACAACGGAACAAAAACTGCCGGTTAAAAAAGTTAGAGGCTGGCTCTCAAAACAAGATAAATCTTTGGAAAATTTTCGTAATTATAAAGAAGTCGTTCTATGGTTTGATGCCTGCTTGTTTGACCAGACAATCCTTATCCGTCAACTTGATTGGTTCTCTAAACAGAATATGGGGAAAACAAAACTAAGCCTTATCTGCATAGACGAGTTTCCCGGGTTTAAAAAATTCATAGGATTGGGAGAACTAAATCCCAAACAAATGGCTTCTCTTTTTAAGACACGACATCCCGTAACAAAAAAAGAATGCGCCCTCGCACAAAAAGCCTGGTCGGCTTTTTGTTCGCCGACTCCAATGACAATCCAACAACTTATTAAAAAAAATACATCCGCACTGCCATTCCTTCACGATGCTTTAATCCGTCATTCTGAGCAATTTCCATCATTAAAAAACGGATTGAATAGACTAGAAAATACCGCTCTTGAAGCCGTTGCTAAGGGAAAGAATAAACTTATAGATATTTTCATTTACGCTTCACTAAAAGAAGAACGGCCTTTCTGGGGAGATACTACTTTGTGGGAATGTCTTCATAAACTTTCAAAAGCAAAACATCCTTTACTAAAAGTAAAAGGCGGAAATCTGCCTTTATGGAATCCTCCGAAAGACTTAAGCAAATGGGAAGTTTACATCACGGATACCGGGAAAGAAATCTTAAGCGGGAAAAAAGATTTCATAAAAATCAACGGCATTGATAAATGGCTCGGCGGTACCCACATCAACAAAAACAACATCTATAGATGGAACGAAAAAAATAAAACCCTCACCGCAGAGTCGCAGAGTTCGCAGAGAATAAACAAATAAAAAACAAATAAGATTTAGATTTAACAGAGCGAGAGAATTTAATTATAAAACCACAAAATCCGTGTAAATCCCTGCCTACCGGCAGACAATTCTTTCTGTTGTCTGTTTTTCTGATTCTCTGATATTCTTTCTATTTTTCATTTCATCTGCGGAAATCTATACGAGAATCCTTTTTACTATTCTAGTCCCTAGTTCTTTGTAGGATTTGTTCGTTTGTTTTTTAATCTTCTAATTTCTTATCCTGTTTATCTGCGTTCAATCCCTGCCCGCCAGTCTTTTTGGAGGGTGCGTCCAAAGATTTTCTGTTTTCCGTGTAGTTCTGTGTCAATCTGTGGCTAATAATTTTTCTGTCATTTAATTTCTTGCCGGGAATCTCGTAGTTACTATTTTGTGCTTTAGTGTTTTTGTGGCTATAAATTCTCTTTATTCTCTGTTACAATAAGTTACTATGAGTTACAGTTTTTTACTTTCTTTAGTACGTCCTTCCCTGTATACCTTTAAGTTTAAGTTCAAAGTCCGCCGGGTTGGTCGCCGCCCGCATTGCCGTTTCCAGAGAAATCAATCCCTCTTTATAAAGCGCCATCACTGAAGAATCAAAAGATAACATACTATAATACATTTTCCCGTCTTCTATTGCGCCTTGTATAAACTTCGTTTTCGTCTGGTCAATAATGTACTCTTTTATCAAATCGGTTGCTACCATAACTTCACACGCCGGGACTCTTCCCTGCCCGTCCGCTTTTGGCAATAACCTTAACGACATAACTCCGACAAGACTTGCGGCAAGCAGTATCCTTATGTGTTGGTGCTGGTGCGGCGGGAAAAAAGATATGATTCTGTTTATGGTCTCCATAGCATTCATAGTATGCAACGTTGAAACTACAAGATGTCCTGTATCCGCCGCTTTTAATGATATGTCCACGGTTTCCACGTCTCGCATTTCTCCCACGAATATGACATCCGGGTCCTGCCTGAATATTTGCTTCAAGGCAGTCGCAAAAGATAAAGTGTCAATGCCGACTTCCCTCTGGGATATTATGGATTTCTTTTCTTCAAATATGAATTCTATGGGGTCTTCTACCGTTATTATATTTCTTGCTGCGTTCTGGTTGATATATTCGAGCATTGCCGCTATAGTCGTAGACTTACCGCTTCCTACCGTCCCTGTGCATAATATTAAACCTCTTGGTTTTAAACTCCACTCCTTTAATATCTTAGGAACGTTTAATTCTTCCAGCCCTTTTATTATCTGTGGAACAAACCTCATCGCAAGCGCGGGCATTCCTCTTTCCCTGTAAAGATTAACCCTGAATCTTCCCATTTTTTCCGACGAAATGGCAAAGTCCAATTCTTTTGTGCTTTCAAAAGTTTTTGATTGCGCATCGCTTAAAATCTGGGACAAAAGGCTATTCATTTCTTCTAACGTAACCGGGGACAGCTCAAGAGGAGTTAATTTGCCGTCTTTCTTAAATACAGGCGGTGTCCCGACTTTCAAATGTATGTCCGATATTTTTTCATTATATGCATTTTCAAGTAATCTCTTAAAATCCATTTTTGTTCCTCCTACTTTTTTTACAAAAATTTATATATTATGAATGGTACTTAATTTAGTATTTGTCAAATAAAAACTGATAACAGTCTCTAATTTGCCCCTAGCAAAAGAGACTCTAATCAAATAAAAACTGATAACAGTCTCTAATTTGCCCCTAGCAAAAGAAACTCTAATCAAATAAAAACTGATAACAGAGAACAGAAATATTCACCACAGAGAACGCAGAGAACAGAAAGAAAAAAACAAACACGGCAAGTATTTTGTCTTCCGAAGTTAACTATCCCGTTTGATTAGTTTATGGAGATGTTTCGTCTTTTAAACGCCGGTATCTTCAAGTTTTCTTTTTCACTCACTCTCTTATCTTCCTTGATTCCACCGGCAATTAAAGTTATTTTTATTTCGTCCTGTAATTTTTCGTCTATTCTTATTCCAAAAATTATATTCGTATCTCCTTTTATAGACTCTCTTATTATTGAGAATATTTGCTGGAGTTCCTGGTAATCTATTTTGTTTCCGCTTGTTATGTTTACAAGTATTCCTGTCGCTTTTTTTATCTGTCTTTCGCTGAGGCTGGAAAAATTCAAGGCTTGTTTGGCAGCCTTAAATGCCCTACCTTCACCCATCGCCCTGCCTATACTTATGTTTGTTTCACCCTGCTCGCCTATTATTGAACATACATCCGCGAAATCTATATTAACCAGCCCCGGGTATAAAATAATTTCAACAAGCTCCTGGATTAGTTGAGCCAAAACTTTGTTGGCTTTTGTAAATAAATTTTCTTTGCTTGTTTCCGGAGAAGGAAACCTTATGTCAGACATATTGTCTTTCTTAACTGCCTTATCTATAGAAGAATCAAGTATATTTATTGAAGAAAAAAGTTTGTTATTTGGTATGGTAATCAAAGCATCCGTGCATCTTCTCAACTTATGAATGCCTTCGTTTGCCTGTTGCGTCCTGATACTGCCCTCAAAATAAAAAGGAGTAGTTACTATTCCAATCACAAAAGCCTCTTCTTCTTTAGCTATTTGTGCAATTATAGGCGAGGCACCCGTCCCCGTCCCACCACCCATTCCACATACCACAAAAACAACGTTCCTTTCGGTATAAGCATTATTCTGTCGCTCCGGACTCTGCCCCATGCTTTGCTCCGGACTTCGTATAACCTGTTTATTTGTATTAGCCGGGTTTACGCTGGTTGCCCTAAAGGGACCTGTGACGGTTGGAAACCTTAAGACTTCTTTTACGTCTTCATAATTCTCTTCCATAGCCTTTTTCCCGATATCCGGTTTACCACCCGACCCAAGTCCATTCGTAAGCTTTATTCCTATTTGAACTTTATACATCGTCTTGGAAGTATTGAGGTCCTGCTTATCCGTATTTATTGTAACAAAATTGACCTCAGGCATATTATGAAAATTAGTTCCTTTCATCATCAGGTTGACGGTTTTACAACCTGTCCCGCCAATCCCAACAATCTTGATTCTACAATTATTACTAATTTCCGGATGCACGGAAGGTTTCTCTATAAATAACTCTTCCTGGTTCTTAACCGGTAAATCCGCTAGCTTAAATCTCATTTTATTAGTTTGTTATCACTTATCTTATTTCTATTATTCGACTAACCATTTTCTCATTTTTGAACCTGTTTTACTGAACCAATTTTCTCTTTCAATTGTCCCCATTCTTTTTTCTTTAGTGTTTGTACTTTTATATTGCATTCCATACAACAAAAGCCCAACTGCCGATACACAAGACGGGTCTTTTAATGGTTCGGGTAATCCCTGTATACTATTGGGTAACCCAATTCTTGTCGGCATTTCAAAAATTCGTTGCGCTAATCCTTCTATGCCCGGCATTTTAGCCGTTCCCCCCATAATTATAATTCCGGAAGGCATAAAATCTAAATCCTCATTTCCGGCTTGATAATTATTTTCCGATATCGTTTTTATTCTCCTGTTAATAGAACTGAATATCTCTTCTACCCTTGGCGCAATAATTCCAACAAGTACCTTTCTTTCTATTGTCTTTTCTTGTTTTGGCGATCCCGTCTGTTTATTATCAAGGTAAGATTTCAATCCTGCAGAACCTGTAGATGTCGGGAAAGGTGCTCCAAGAATTTTTGAACTCCCCCCTAAACTTATTATTTCATTAGGAGTCATCTCCGAGCGCGCAATTCCATATTTTATTTTCAACTCTTCTGCTTCTCTCTTGGATATTCCAAGACCAATCGCTATATCACTTGTTATATAACTTCCGCCAATATCCAGACTGAAAATTTCTTTTACTTTCCCATCCGAAAATATCCCTACTTCCGTTGTTTCTTCCCCAATATCTATTAATATATGTCCAAGTGCCCGGTCCCCGGGCTCCAATACTGCATAAAAATTGGCAATAGACTGGAGAACTATTTCTCTTACTCCAACTTTTGCGCGCTCTGCAGACTTATAAACATTTTGCACTCCCATACTTGACCCGCTGACAATATATATCTCCGCTTCTAATCTATTCCCGGTCATCCCTATCGGATTTCTTATCCCGGACTGCTCATCTATTATAAACCTCTGGGGAATACTATATATAATCTGCCTGCCGGGAGAACTTTTAATTGCTTTTGCCTGGTCTATTACTTCATTTACTGCCTTGCTTGTAATCTCCTTTTCTACACCTGATATAGGTATTACACCTCTTACTTTTTCACCCTTTATATGAGTTCCCCCTATACCAATAAACAATTCGTTTAATTTAACTCCTGCTTTTTTTTCTGCTTCCGCTACTACTGTTTTCATCGCTGATGCCATACTTTCAAGGTCTACAATCAATCCGTTATTTAAAGAGGTGGTTTCCGTTGTCGCATCTCCTATAAGTTCTAGAGTTTCCGAATCTCCCGGGTAAGCAGGTGCTTTTGCATTTTCGGAATTTTCGCTCGGAATCGGTCTTTTTGCTACTAAACAGGTAATTTTAGAGCCTCCTAAATCAATACCTGCAATTAATTCTTCCTTCATTTCACCTCTCTAAACTTCTTTTAGTTTTTCATTCCACATTTTTACTTAATCAGTTCCGGATTATTAACTAATTCTTCGCCGAATTTATATATGTCGCCTGCGCCCACCGTAAACAGCGTATCTCCTTTTTTTAGATTTTTCTTGCACCATTTTAACAAATCGTCCTTACTTTTCATATAATACATATTTGAAAATCCATATTCTTTTCCTGCATTTATAATGAGTTCGCTTGTTATTCCTTCAACGGGTTTTTCTCTTGCCGGGTATATTGGCATTATTGCAACCAGGTCTGCATCCTTGAAACTTTGTCCAAATCTATCCGCCAATTTCTGTGTCCTTGAAAACAGATGTGGCTGGAATATTACAATAACCCTTGAATCAAAAGTCTTTCGTGCCGCCGCCAATGTTGTTTGTATTTCTGCAGGATGATGGGCATAATCATCCATTATGGTAATTCCATTTGCTTTTCCCTTGAATTCAAATCTTCTCATAGGACATGCAAATTCTGCCACCGCCTCTTTAATTTTTGCCATCGGAATTTCCAACTCCATACCGACTGCAATTGCTCCGCAAGCATTTACTATATTGTGAAGCCCCGGCATAAAAAGAGTAAATTCTTCAGGAACGTTACCGTTATACTGAATCGTAAATTTCGAAGGAGACATCTTGAATTCCTTTACCATATCAGGACCAACTGCATTTCCAAGTTGATATTGTTTTATTTTTATATTAGCTTCCTGATTAAATCCGTAACTCACATATCTTTTCTTTATTTTTGAAAGTATCAGGTTTACGTTTATATCGTCTTTACATATAATATTGCACCCGTAAAAAGGCACTAAATTCGCGAACTTTATGAATATCTTCCTTATTTCATCCATATCCTTATAATTATCAAGGTGGTCTGCATCAATATTTGTTATAACGTTTATAACGGGCGTAAGTTTAAGAAATAATTTATCACTTTCATCCGCTTCACATACGAGGAATTTTCCCTGTTTACTTAGCCTGACATTTGCGCCTATGGCTTTTAATTTCCCGCCTACGACTATAGTCGGGTCAAATCCTGCCACTTCAAGTATTTTTCCCACCATTGAAGTCGTCGTTGTTTTCCCGTGCGTCCCGGCAATGGCAATCCCTTCTTTCATTCTCATAAGTTCCGCAAGAATTTCTATCCTCGGTATACACGGGATCCTTTTCCTTCGCGCTGCTCGCACTTCCGGGTTGTTATATTTTATTGCCGAAGAATAGACCACTACGTCTGCCCCTTTTACGTTTTCTTTGTTATGTCCTTCAAAAATCTTAATCCCTATATTCGATAAACGCTCTGTTACTGCTGAAGTTGAATTATCGGAACCCGTTATCTCATAACCTTCATAATTCAATAATTCAGATATCCCACTCATTCCGGCTCCGCCGATCCCTACAAAATGTATACGTTTGATATGCCTAAACATAGGAGACCTCCCTGGTTTGTGCAATCTCAATTATTCTATTTGCCATTAATTTTGTATAGAAGTTCTTGTTTGTTCTTTAGAACTTCTTATAAAATTGTTTCCTTGTGCAATCTCAATTATTCTATTTGCCATTAATTTTGTATAGAAGTTCTTGTTTGTTCTTTAGAACTTCTTATAAAATTGTTTCCTTGTGCAATCTCAATTATTCTATTTGCTATCAATTTTGCCGCATTACTTGCTTTCTCTGGCTTTTGCACGTTTGTTTTTTTATGTTTTTCCAGAATATATGTTTTTATTTCTTGCGCAAGTTTTTCAGGCGTAAGTTTTGATTCAGGTATTATCCTTGCAAATCCACGTTTTTCGAGCAGTTTTGCGTTTTTCATCTGGTGCTGTTGGGTTGCATATGGATATGGTATCAGTATTGCCGGGATACCTGTTGCCATTATTTCACCAATAGTTAATGCGCCCGAGCGCGAAATCAGAATATCCGAATTCCCATAAACGCTTCCCATATCATTAATAAAATTTGATATATACACGTTGTCCGATTTTCCTTCAGTGTTAGCAGTTCCTGTTTGCCATATAAATTGAAATTCTTTTCCCAGGAGTTCGATAGTTTTAGGCATAACTTTATTTATAGCCTGCGCTCCTCTTGATCCTCCGAAAACGAAAACCGTAATTTTGTTTTCTTTCAGACCGAAATCTTTTATATTTTTCGTACACATAGTAATTTCTTTTCTAACGGGAAAGCCTCCAATATGAACTTTTTTTGAAGGCAGGTGGTCTTTTGCGCAAGGAAAAGCCGCCCATATTTCGTATGCAAAGTTTGATAATACTTTTGTCGTAAGTCCCGGGATAGAGTCTATTTCACTGATTATCGTGGGAATCCCCAGCAGGGAAGCCATAAACACACAATTAAACGAACCAAACCCTCCTGTCCCTATTACCCCGTCCGGTTTTTCTTCTACTAATATTTTTATCGCCTGAACTAATGCCATTACTAAAAAAATTGGGAACATCAATTTGGCTTTTAATTTTTTCCCGAGCAATGGTCTTTGTGATGTACTCTTAAAACGGTATTTATCTGATATTATTTTCTTTTCTAACCCGATTTGTGAACCAACCAATAAAACATTTACGTTTCTTTCTATCAATTCATCTGCTATTGCAAGCGCCGTGCATATATGCCCACCCGTTCCTCCAGTTGCAACTATTATTTTTATTCCTTTCTTATCTTTCATTTTCTCCATCTTTTTGTTCTTCATTCTTCACTATCATTTCCTGACTATCATCTTTATGAAGACTTATGTTCAAAAGTATCCCGATACTCATTAAGCTTGCCAATAAATTTGAACCTCCGAACGAGATAAATGGCAGCGGGACACCGGTTGTAGGCAAAATACCGCAAGCCACACATATATGGACCGTTGCTGATATAAACAATAAAAAACTTATTCCTACCGCCAGAAGCTTTCCCATCTCATCCGGCGAGCCCCATGCAATTGTTACCCCTTTCAGGAATAACAATAAAAACATTATGCACACAAAAGCCCCCCCTAGCAACCCGGCTTCTTCCGATATTATCGAAAATATGAAATCGGTATGCGGATAAGGCAGAAATAAAAGTTTCGCCTTTCCTTCTCCAAGGCCTTTTCCCAGAAAACCTCCCGCGCCTATACCATATAACGATTGTTGCAGTTGGTAATTAATGGGTTGCTTTATCTCTCCCGATGCCTTTGTCGTGTCCTTTCCTTTGCCGGAACCGTTTCTGTTCTCCTCCTGTATCGCCACGTATTTCGTTACTCTCGCTTTTGCGTATGCAAACTTCGGGGAATTCATAAATCCTATAACTCCAATACTCCCGAGTAAAACCACCGGTGCCGCTAAATAAATAAGTTTTACGCCACCCATAAAAAGCATTACAAAACACGTCATACATATTACGGATAATATTCCAAAAGACGGTTCCAATGCTATCAACCCGCCGACAACCACAAGCACACCAAGCAACGGCAGAAGCGTTTTTTTTACGTCGTTTCTATCTCTTTTTGACAAAAAATCTGCTATGAATATTATAAGTGCTATCTTTACAAATTCCGATGGTTGGATTGATACCCCTCCTATTTTTATCCATCTATGCACTCCGTTTATTTTTGGTCCAAATACAAGAACCGCTATAAGAAAACATACGGTTATTCCCAGAAAAACCCATGATATTTTTCCCAATAAATGATAATCCGTTTTTAATAATACAATGCATAATATAATTCCAATCAATAATGGTATAAGTTGCTTTCTTAAAAATACCAGGCTGGTTATTTGGTTGTTTTTCCCACCATTTTTAACCTGCTCGCTGATAAAAACAAACACCGAACTCGAATATACCATAACTATCCCGACAGCTAGAAGTATTCCAACCATTATAATTATATCACTATTTGCTCTTCTTATATGCAACATTTTAATCCTTATTCGACTGTTTACAATCACCGCCAAGGCGGGATGTTTCATATGCCTTTACTTTTTGCCTGAAATCTTCTCCCCTTGCACTATAATCTCGATACCAATCAAACGAAGCAAACCCGGGTGACAATATTATTACATCTCCCTTTTGTGCTTCAGAAAAAGCTATTTTTACTGCAGACTCCATGTTCTTAGCCTCTTTGTGTTTTACGGTTAACCCTTTTGAGAGCCTCTTTGCAGCTTCTCCGATTAAGACACAAAATTTTGTATTTTTGTTCATCGCCTTTACCATTTCTATCGTAGAAAAATTCTTCTCTTTTCCGCCGGCTATCAAAATCGTGCTGATTTTTCCTGTCTTGCCCAAACTATTTAATACTTTTATAAACGCCGCAGGATTGGTACACATCGAATTATTTATTACTCTTATTCCTTTACTTGTCTTGAGCGAAGTCGAAAAACAGGTATCTACTTCTTCCATCCTGTTTGAAACTCCCTTGAATACTTTAAGCCCTTCTATGATGTATCTCCTGCCTATTCCTAGCGCTTTTGCCGCAAGAATAGCCGCAAGGTAATCTTCCATCAAACAGCCCCATCTTATATTTAAGGTTTTTGTATTAAATTTTTCCACCGCCCTGCTGCTTTTGCCAGTGTTGCATATTATGTCGTTCCCTTCTGTCCATATATCGGGTGACAAAATTGATGAAGAGGTTCTTTTATAAACGGTAGAAAAATATAATTTTCGTGATTTCAACTTCAATGCACGCATATTCTCGTCATCAAAATTCAATATCGCAAAATCATCTTTTGTTTGATTCATAAATAATCTTAATTTTGCTTTTTTATATTCGCCAATATTCTTATACCGGTTCAGATGGTCGGCAGTTACATTAAGCAACACACCTACTTTAGGACGAAATGCTTTTATACTTTCAAGCTGAAAACTGCTTATCTCTATCACCGGAATAAAATTTTGACTCCCGTATGAATCCACTATTGCCGTAAAAGCCGTCCCGGTATTTCCACATACGACACTATTTTTCTTTGCCGCTTTTAAAATATTATTTATCAGATGCACTGTCGTCGTTTTCCCGTTCGTCCCGGTTACGCCTATTATTTCTTTTTGTTTGCTGTTCAAGGACATATATGCAAATTCCAGTTCTCCTATCACGGGGATTCCTTTCTTTTGCGCTTTCTGAAAAATAGGAAGACCTAACGGAACCCCGGGTGAAACTATAATCATATCCTGCTGGAGCAGTTTTTCGCTGTTAACGCCAAACTCCCCCTGAATTTGCATGCAACATCCCGCCCCGGCGGCAGTTGTTTTCTTGCTGAACTCCGGTATCCGGGATAATTCGGATAGAAACACTTTGAACTTAGCCTTTGCTTCAGCAGAAGAATCGCTGATAAAAACTCCTGCACCTTCTCTTAACAAAGCTTTTGCGCATGCCATACCGCTTCTTTGAAAACCTACAATCCCAACTCTTTTCATTTGTCTTTCCTTTTTCATTTCTCCCTTCCTACTTCCTGCGATCTACTACCTACTGTCTTTTTTCATCTTATTTTCAGTGTAGATAAGCAAACAATAAGAAACAATATTCCAATAATCCAGAACCTGACTACTATTTTATTTTCGGGTAATCCTTTTTTCTCATAATGATGATGAATTGGAGCCATACGGAACAAGCGTTTTCCATGTGTTCGTTTGAAATAAAAAACTTGTAAAATAACGGACATTGTTTCAATGGCATACGGTCCGCAAGCTAATAAAAGTAAAACTTCTTGTTTTATAAGCACCGCAGCCACACCGATAATTCCGCCCAGCATAAGCGCTCCGGTATCTCCCATAATAATCTGGGCAGGCGACGTATTGTACCATAAAAACCCGAGAGACGCCCCGGCAGCCCCGGCAAGATAAACAGTTAACTCTCCTGCTCCGGGAATATGAATGATTCCAAGATAGTGAGAAAAATTTAAGTTTCCTACCGCATAAGCAAGAATGAGAAACGCAAATATAGCTTCCGCACCCAAACCAATCGCAAGACCATCCAGCCCATCCGTAAGGTTTGTAGCATTAGTAACGGCAATCAACACAATAACAATAAAAGGGATATAAAACCATCCAAGATATACAAACCAGTTTTTTAGAAACAATAAAGTAGTATAAGATTTAAAACTGATATCTTTAGGGAAAAAATAAACATAGATTCCAACAAGTAACCCGATAATTATTTGAGGTAAAAATTTCTGGAACTTAGAAATACCTTTTTTAAACTTTATTTTTCTTATGTCGTCAACTACACCTATTGCACCAAAAGCAAGAGAGGAAAGCAAAATAACCCAGACATAAGGTTCTTTCAAATCACACCACAATAAAGCAGATACGGTAATGGCAAACATTAAAAGTAATCCACCCATAGTAGGGATATGGGTTTTTGTTTCCTGGCTCTTTATCCCTTTTTCTCTCACCTGGGCAAGGATTTTCCGTTTGGTAAGCCACCTGATTATATATTTCCCAAAAACTAGAGAAATCAATAACCCGGTTGCTCCCGCATAAGCAGCACGGAATGTTATATACTTAAACAGATGAAAGAAAAAATACTTGGTATGTAACGGATACAATAAATCATATAACATTTTTACTCCTTATCTTAATTCATCGCATTGATAAGCTAGATATAATTTTTGACATCCTCATTGCATTAGACCCCTTAACAAGCACTATATCACCTTTCTCCAGGAATTTCTTTACAAACGGGATAACTTCTTCCGAAGATTTGAAAGAAAACTTTTTCCTCAAATTAATATCTTCAATATAGTGTTTTGCCAGTTTTCCTACTCCAATAATTATGTCTATATTTTTCTCTTTAAGAAACTTTCCTATATCCATATGAAACTGCTGGCTGTTTTTCCCGAGTTCCAGCATATCTCCAAGGATAGCAACGGTTCTGCTTTTGGGGAGTCTTTTTCCCTTCATCCCGGCTTGCGTTTTAAAAACACACAATTCTTCTATCGCAGCCCGCATTGAAAAAGGATTCGCGTTGTAAGTGCTGTCTATAATACGCATTCCTTTTATGTTCATTAACTCGTCCCTGTGTTCCATCGGTTGGACATTTCTCAGGGCTTCCGACATATCCTTCAAAGACACGTCAAAATAAATTCCCGCGCTGATTGCCGCAAGCGCATTATAAACGTTATGAATGCCGATAAAAGGTATCTTAAATTTAATCCCGTCAACCTTAAAACTTATCCCGTCTTTCAAGTCAACATCTTTCGCCGTCAAATCCAAATCCGAACCTTTTATTCCGAACTTAAATTTTTTCTGTATAAGCGGATACGGAAGTCTTATCGTCCTGAGCAGTGTATCATCTCCATTTATTATGGCTATCTGCGTTCCACGCAGGAGTTCGGATTTTTCTTTTAATACGCCTTCGAGAGTTTTAAACGCTTCAAGGTGGCAGGCGCCTATATTCGTAATTATTCCTACCTTCGGGTTTGCGATTTCCGATAATCTTTTTATTTCACCTTTACGATTCGCTCCAATCTCAAGCACACACATACTATGCTCGCCCGAAAGGTTAAACAAAGTTAACGGAACACCGGTAAGACTATTGTAACTGCTTTTATTTTTTAATACGTTATATTTCACCGAAAGACAGGTCGCGGTTAATTCTTTTGTAGTTGTTTTCCCGGTTGACCCTGTTATACCTACTACGGGCATTTTAAACTTTTTCCTGTAATATGCTCCTAAATCCCCCAGGGCTTTCAAAGTATCCTGAGCGGTTATTATGTTGAGATTTATTTTACTAAATTCTTCTTTTATCTCCCTGATATCGGATAAAGTCTTTTTTACTTTTCCTCTTTCTATCAATACTGTAGAAACTTTTCCCCTAACCACATCCTTCACAAAACAATTTCCATCAACCTTTTTACCTTTTATTGCCACAAATAATTCCCCTTCTTTCACTGTTCTTGAATCTATTGAAACTCCCGTAACAAATTTATTCTCTTTTAGTGTCGGCATTTGCTTACCTTTGGGACGATAAGTATATTCCGATATGTTTAACAATTCTCCCCGAACCCCTTTTGCAACATCTTTAATGCTTAGTTTTTCCATTTCTTATTCTTTCCCTCCTTTATACAAGCTCTTATCCATTTCGTAGAGCTTGTTATCCCGCCTTAGCGGGGCTTTTCCCCCTACCTCATCTCTACTTTTTATTTTTCAGTACTTCCCTTATAATAGCTTTTTCATCCCACGGCATTTTAATTTCTCCCAGAAGCTGGTAATTCTCGTGTCCTTTCCCGGCAACTAATATGACGTCCTCCGCAGATGAACGCGCTATCGCATGTTTTATTGCTTCTTCCCTGTCAAGTATGACTTCGTAATTACATTTATTTATTCCCGAAATTATATCTTCGACTATTTTTTTAGGGTCTTCGCTTCTCGGATTATCCGTCGTCAATATTACGTAATCAGCATTCTCAGACGCCACGTTTCCCATCAACGCCCTTTTGCCATGGTCTCTATCGCCTCCACATCCAAAAATACATATCAGTCTGCCTGTCGTAATCGCTCTTGCTGAACGCAATGCGCTCTCCAATGCCCCGGGAGTATGTGCGTAATCAACTATTACCCGTCCAACTACATCAAACCTGCCCGGGACAGCCTGTAAATTTTTTATCCCCCGGCTAATAGTATCAAACTCTATCCCATCCGCAAAACCACAGGCAGTTACAAGTAAAATATTTGACAAATTATGTGTACCGATAAGAGGAGAAGTTATCTTTCCTTCCCCTTTATGTTGTTTTACAAACTTGTATTCTTTCGGGAATTCCCATTTTACGTTTATTTCAATTCCACTCAAAGTAGCGTTGTTAATTTCTCCCCAAACGTTACACTCTTTCCCCGTTCCATAACTGACAACTTTTGCTCCGCTTAAAACGGATTGCGAACTATATCGTTCAAACACGTATGAATCTTTATTCAAAACCGCTATTTTATCTTTTTTTAATTCCTTAAATAATTTCAACTTCGCTTCTGCATATTTTTCAACCGTTTCGTGAAAATCCAGGTGGTCTCTCTCAAGAGTCGTGAACCCGGCAACGTCAAAGTCTATCCCGTATACCCTATCCAATTCAAGCGAATGAGAAGAGACTTCCATCACGCAAACTTTTGTTCCTTCTTCTACGAAATCAGCCAGCACACTTTGCAGTTCCGGAGCTTCAGGCGTAGTATTATGCGCTTCTATTTCTTCTTTGCCACCGGTATACTTTATCGTTCCTATCAATCCCGTTTTTAAACCCGCAGCTTCGTATATGGACTTCAGAAGAAAAGTAGACGTTGTTTTGCCATAAGTCCCGGTTATTCCAATCATCTTTAACTTCTTTGCAGGATTATTATAAAACTCTCTCGACAAAACTGCCATAGCTTTACGGCCATCTTTCACGTATATGGAACATCCCGCCCCGGCGGTGATTATTTCCACGCCTTCACCCGGTTTAAAGGTTTTCGTAACGGATTCTTCAATGATTAAAACTTTAGCGCCTTTTTCCATTGCAGACTCAATATATTTCAATGCGCTGTCACTTAAGACATCTCCGACCTTAAATCCTTTATATGCGACAAAAATATAATCTTTGTTTACCTTACGGGAATCGTAAGCTATTCCTTTTATATCTATTTTTGATAACTTATCCATTACTTCGGGCGATAAAACCGTTGCAATTCCATCAGGAATCAAACTTTTTATCAATTTATCCGCTTTCATTATAATTATTTTCTATTTTTGATTATACCCTAAATCATATATGTTAATAATCTTTTCATTCCCCTTCTCTTTTTTTCTCTGTGCTCTCGGCATTCTCTGTGTTCTCTATCCATTTTTTATATTCTATTGTCTGTTCTTTTATTCTCTCCGTGTTCTCTGTGGTTAGACTTAATCTGTTTTCTGTTCTCTTTTAATCTGTTCATTCCAAAATCCCCAATCCCTGCCTGCCGGCAGGCAGGCAAAATCTAAAATTTCTTCTCATTTTACCGCTTCCGTCAACTTCAACGTATTTTTCTTTTTAAAAAACATTTGGGGCTGATTATTAACCGGCGCATCTTTTTTCATTGCAAATATTTGAGTCCCGGAAACCAAACTCGAATCCAAGAAACACTGGTATTGTTTTAACTTTACGATATTCCCTACTATTTCTTTAATAACCGGTCCGCACACCTGGCTGCTTAAACACATTCCTTTAGGTTCGTTGATTATACATGCAACGAGAATTTCCGGGTTATCCGCCGGGAAATAAGTTATAAAACTTGCGATATACGCATCGTATCTTCCGTTAACGACTTTTTGCGCCGTTCCGGTTTTGCCTGCCATTTTCAATCCCGAAACTTTTGCGCTCATCCCGGAGCCTTTTTCAATGACCCCGCACAAGAGTGAATTCACCAAATCCGCATCCGCAGGACTCAACACTTTTCTCACCACCAGAGGACTGGATTCGTATATTGTTTCGCCTTCGGAAGAAATTATTTTTTTCACGATAATCGGTCTTAAAAGTTCCCCTTTATTTGCAACTGCCTGGTAAGCAAGCGCAAGCTGGAGCAAGTTACAGCTCATTCCCTGTCCGAACGATATGTTCGCAAAACTAAGTGTTGACCATCTGTCCGGGGTAGTTAACCTGCCGGGAGCTTCGCCGGGCAAAGGAATACCGGTTGGCGTACCAAACCCGAAAAGTCGCGCTCCGATATAAAAGTTTCCTTTTCCTATACGGGGTGTAAGCCTGACAAACGCCACGTTACTTGACTGCCATACGGCTTGTGAGAATGTAAACTCATCGTGTTTATGAGCGTCATGAATCGTATGGTTGCCTATGGTTATTTGAGCGCTCCCGTCTTCCACGATTTCCTCTAATCCAACAAGTCTTTTTTCCATTAACAAAGAAATCGGAACTACTTTAAAGCTGCTGCCCGGTTCAAACTGGTCTTGTATAACCGAATTATTCCATTCTTTAAACCTGCGCCATTCCGCAGGATCACATGACGGAACTGTCGCCATAGCAAGAATTTCGCCGGTTTTGCATTCAATCACCACGCCACTTCCTTCTTTGGCATTTAATTCTCTTACTCTATTCATTAAAGCGGTTTCCACTATCGCTTCTATGTCCGTGTCTATGGTTAACACTATATCATTTGCGGATTTCATAGGTTTCATCGGAAGTCCGGGATAGGGATAAAGTTTCCCGTAAGGAGTTTTCGCCATTGTCAACCACCCGGGCGTTCCGCTCAATACGTGGTCAAATTCATATTCCACGCCTTCAAGTCCCATACCGTCTTTTCCTATAAAACCGATTGTATTCCCGCAAAGTTCATGAAGCGGGTATATGCGTTTTTTACCTATCGTAAGGGCGAAAACTTTATATTCACGGTCATATATTTTTCCCCTCTGGGGAATTGTTTTTATTCTTTTTTCGGATTGTTCTTTTACGCGGGTTTCGATACCCGTATACCGGACAATTTGCAAGTCTATGAGTTTGACAATAATAAATGCCTGCATCGCGACGCATATAATTATCAATGTAGCAACCCTACCAACAGGAAGTTTTTTATCAGAATTTTTTTTGCTCATTTTTTATTCTTTGAACTCGTTGTTTTCTTTTTTTCTTTTCTCTGCGAACTCTGGGTCTCTACGGTGAGATTTTTGTTATCTGTTTTTATTTTCTGAACTTTATTTTTTGTTTCTTTTACGGCGGACGAATCCGGTTTTGGCACATATGCCACAGCACTAGAACTATCCGATTCAATTGAACCAGTATTAACTATCCTGTCATATCTGGCAAGATTAACTTCTTTTGCGCGAAGGTTATCCAGTTCTTCTCCTATTTTTTTAAGCGACCTGTTTTCTCTGTCCAGTTGAAAAGTCAATCCCACCGTAGAAAAGTATTCTATCAGATAAAGTATTCCAATCACAAAAAGGCTTATTACAAACAAGCTTATTCTTTTTATGCCGATTTTTTTTACACTTACGATATTCCCGATATCTTCAACTTTAACGTTTTTTGCATCGAATTTTATCTTCTTTTTTTTCCTAACCTTCTTCTTCCCTTCTTCTCTTTTTATCTCCTCTTCCATTCTCCTAATCTCCCCTTCTCCGCATCTCCCCTTCTCCACGTCTCCCTCTTTCGTCTCCGCGTCTCTCCCTTCCCCAATCTCCGTCTCTATCCCTTCTCCGTTCTCGCATTCCTTTTTCTCTGAGTCTTTCTTTCTCTCCCACTTCTATTCGTTCCGCACACCTCATTTTTGCGCTTCTTGCGCGGTGATTATTTTCAATTTCGGCATCCGTCGGTACAACGGCTCTATGCGTAACTTCTCTCAGTTCCTGCGAAGTCCTGAAATATCGTTTTATAATGCGGTCTTCTAGTGAATGATACGCAATGGTACAAATCCTGCCTCTTGGTTTCAGCAATTTTGTTGCATCTTCCAGCCCCTTGCTAAGGGAATTAAGTTCATCATTCATAAATATTCTCAAAGCCTGGAACACCCTTCCAAGTGTTTTACTTCTGCCTTTCCACGGAGTAATACTCGCAATAATATCTCTGAGTTCCATCGTAGTTTTGGGTTTACTTTCTATGACAAGTCTTGCAATACGGCGCGCGAGATATTCTTCGCCGTATTCTTTCAGAATAAACTCCAGGTCATCGACTTTGAGTTTTTCTATCATTTTATAACAGGGGAGCCCGCTTTCGCGGTTAAAACGCATATCAATGGGAGAGTCAAACCTGTGGCTGAAGCCACGGTCCGGGGTATCTATATGAAAACTGGAAAGCCCGAGGTCAAAAAGAATACCATCTACTTTTTCAGGAATAATACTGCCTATTTCTTTAAAATTCGACCATAAGAAATTTATATTCGGGTTAAATGATGTTAGATTTTTTTTTGCCAATTCCATAGACTCGCAATCGGCGTCAATAGCATATATTTTTATATCCTTGCAAGCATTAAACAATGCAAGGGTATGTCCGCCCAACCCGAGAGTGCAGTCCACATAAACGCCCCCGGTTTTGGGTCTTAAAAACGCAACTACTTCCCTTTCAAGAACAGGTATATGCGTTCCTGGTGTTAATATTTTTTCGTCCATCTTTATTAGTCGGACTTTCCCGCCTTGCGGGGGACCAACTTGTCCTGCTTGCTGAATACCCAGCTCCGCTGGACTTTATCTCAAACTAAAAACTTTTTGTTTTCAAATCTGCGGCAATCTATACGAGAATCTTTTTTCTCTACTATAGTTTCGAGTTTTTTGTAGGTTCTGTTCATTCGTTTTTTAATCTTTTAATTTCTTTTACTATAGTCCCGGATACGTTACGGGATCCTGTTTATCTGCGTATATCTGCGTCCAAAACTGTACTTTTGTTCCTTATTCGGTTAAAAAGAGCAAACTACAAATTCAAATCCGGCAGTCCCTTTATGTATGTTGGTTCTGCCTCACCTTCCGCCTCATAAACTTTACTATCCCATATTTCTATTCTGTTGATTACTCCGATAATAGTGACTTCTTTATTAATCCCGGCAAATTCCAGGAGATATTTCGGCACCATAATTCTGCCCTGGGAATCGAGTTTCACTTCACGGGCATTCGCTGTAAACCATCTCACCCCGCGACGGGTCATTGCATCACTTGTAGGATACTGGCGAAGTTTTGACTCGACTTTGAGCCATTCGTCAAGGGGATACAAGACAAGACACTTATCAAACCACTTAGTCACCACAAAGCTCCCCTTGGCTTTTGATGACAAACCTCTCCTAAAGTCAGCAGGGATAAACAATCTACCCTTATCTCCTAAGTTATATTCGTATCGTCCCCTATACACTTACCCTCCACTTTAAACCACTTTTCACCACTTATACACTATAAGTGCTATAATAAATAGCATTTGTCAAGTGGAAAAATGATGTTTAAAGAAAATTTATTTGGGGGACAAAAAGACGGGTAATTTCTGGACGCAGATAGGCGCAGATAAACGCTGGTAAACACAGATAAAAACAGAAATTGTAGTCCGTCTGAGGCAGATAAAAAACAAACTACAACAAAATACAAAATTTTTATCCACGAATGGACGCGAATAGACACGAATTAAAACCTTAGAGTTAAAAACAACGGAAAACTGAAAGAATTATTGGACGCAGACAACAAAAAGATAACAGGGAAACAGATTAGAAGACTAAAATAATACCGATAAAAAAGTAGAGTTTAAGGGGACTTATCAGGGTCTTTAATCTCGTTCAATCCATATTAAAAATCCTTTTTTGTCCATTCGTTTATTTTTCTATCCAATTATTTTATTTTTTATTCTTTGTTTGTTATATTTTACCATGTAAATCTGCGTTTATCTGCGTCCAAAAAATTTCTGACCACTGACCACTATTGTACTTTCTTTAATTTTCCGCCATTTTCCCTTGTCTTCCGCATAGACCAAAGTTTTCCTTAAAAGCACTTGACAAGTAACCCAAAATGATTCAAATAATATTATTATTAAATTTTAAAAAGGAGACAAAAATGACAAAGCGTTTTTTAAGCATATTTTTAGTTTTAAATGCATCCTTATCATTCGCATCAAACACAAACATCGGAAAAGCTTTTTCTACAGGACCTATGGCAACGGAAAATCCTTCCGTTTATTTATCCGATGGGAAAGAATCCATAATTCCGACTGCTGACGAAATAAAGTTGGACAGTCTTGTAAACGCTGCAAGGCAAAACCCGTCAAGTGTCGGATGGGGTTCTTATTCGGCAGTTCCGCCTTTAAAGGCAAATATAAATTTATGGAAAGCAAGTATTTTTCACTCCCGGGAAATGGTAGACAGTGGGTATTTCCAGCATGATTCTTATCGTTCGGGTGGTGCTATGTACGAATCCTGTCGCGTTCGTATTATGACAAGGTTTGCATACACTCCGGACCCCGGCGGCGGTATCGGAGAAAACATTGCCGGAAACTACACGGTTGAACTTGCGTTCCAGGCGTGGTTAACTTCCACCGGTCACAGAAACAATATTTTCAGTGCAAACTATACGGAACACGGAATCGGTATTGTTGACGGGGGAACTTATGGAAAGATGTTCACGCACGACTTCGGAAAAAGAAGCATTGTATATGACCTTACTGCGGCAGTTTCGGATATTTCGTTTTCTATTACCAATCCAATGGTTGGAAACACTGTGCAGATTACGGCAGTAATTCACGAACTGCAAAAAACTCATGCATTCCCGGTAATCGTTGAGTTCTATGACGGTGACCCGTCTTCGGGAGGGACTTTAATCGGAACGGACAAGGTTGACGCGATAATCAACTATAACGGCACGGAAAATGCGGTAATTTCGTGGAACACAACGGGTAAAGAACCGGGCAATCACGACATCTGGGTGAAAATCGACCCCGGAAACAAATTCACGGAAACCAATGAAGGCAACAACAGTACATATAAAAGCATATCACTTGGGCAGGGGACAGAAGAATCGGAAAAAGCAAATTCCGGGTTTAGTCTTTCGGTAGTCTCCGACAAAGAGGTAAATATTTCTTATTCGTTGGACTGTATAGACAAGTGTTTATTGAGGATTTATGACTGCTGCGGGAATTTGGTAAACACATTGGTAAACGGGAAACAGACAGCGGGTATTTATAGGGTAGACTGGAACAAGACGGATTTACGGGCAAAGAAAGTCCCTGCGGGGATATATTTCTGTAATCTTGTCTCCGGAACACGTGAACTAACGAAGAAGATAATCATATTGAAGTAGACAGTCTCTGACGAGACTGAGTTATTAGGATACTAGGATATTAGTTATTAGGTAATTATTTTTTGCACTTCGGAATGTTGTCATTCTGATCCGCCTCAGGCGGAGAAGAATCTCTCTGTTTTTTTCTGTAACCTGCCTGTCCGCCGAAGGCGGAATATTCTGATCTTCTGATATTCTGTCTGCTGATCCTCTGATTTGCTCATATACTGTCTGTTTCCGATTAACTAATACCCTAATACACTATTAACTAATTTCCCTTGACTATCTATTTACGCCCTATAAACTCCCTTACAACAAATGAAGAAACTTCTACCTTTTCTATTAGTGTTCGTATGTATTTTAAGTTTTTCGTGTGCGCGTTACGAAAGCAAGTTACTCGTCCATCAAACAAAATCATGCGTAGTAACTATCGTTATATGCGATTCCGGAGGGAAGAAAATCAAGCAGGGTAGCGGTTTTTTCATAGACGATTTGGGAGGACTTGCGACTTCTGCCTACCTTATACGTGGCGCTTCAAAGATTCGCGTTTACGCGGGTGATTCAAAAGGGAAATTTTTAACTGCGCAGGTGATTAATTCCAATTTACGTAACGGCATAGCGGTTCTGCAGGTTCCCGGGAAATGGGGTTCTTCTGTCAGGTTTGATTTTTCGTATATTCCGACTATCGGGGATAAAATCGTGGCAATTAGTATGCGGGGGAATGGGCAAAGCGCATCCGAAGGCGTGATAGTTGGTTTCAAGGATTTTCAAGGAAAGAAATACATTGAGTTCAGTGGGGTAGTTTCCGAAGAAAGCACCGGCGCTCCTTTATTAAATATGCAAGGGAAAGTAATCGGGGTAGTGGATTGCGAAATGAATTCTATCTTAAAATCAGAAAAATCTTCCTTCGCGCTAAAGTTCCATAAGTAGGCGCTAAGACACAAAAAAAATAAAATTAAACCACAGAGGGCGCAGAAAACAAATAGTTTAAACGTTTAATTATTTGCATGTTTGAGAGTTAAAAAACGAACTACAAAAGTTAATTGACAAGATGAAATATAAGGATAAATATGAGGCATAAGATAAAAAATGGAGGACAAAATGAAAAGAATTTACAGGTCTCGTAAAGACCATAGAATAGGCGGTGTGTGCGGCGGCATGGGTGAATATTTTGAAATAGACCCCGTCCTGATAAGAGTTATCTGGGTAGCAGCGATTATTTTAGCCGGAGCCGGAATAGTAGCCTATATTATCGCATGGGCTGTCATTCCTCTCCAACCGGAACAAGAAGAGACGGATAAACCGGATAAACAGACTGCGCCCACTCCCGTGAATAAACCCTCTCTCGAAGAACGCAGAAAAAGCAGGAGAGTCGTATCGGGATTAATTATTATCACTATCGGCGTGCTATTTTTAGTAAATAACTTGTTTTCTTATTGGGATTTTGAGAAATTCTGGCCATTGATTTTGATAGTTCTTGGTATCGCTATCCTCATTATGGAACCGAGAAAGGAGAGGTAATATGATTTGGGGTTCAATATTAATTTGTTTTGGATGTACCTTCCTTCTTATAAATTTGGGTTATCTTGAATGGTCTGTGCTTCACAAGGTACTCTTACTATGGCCTATACTATTGATAGTGATTGGAATAGAACATCTTGTGTCTAATACTCGTTTCCATTTTCTGAGATTTTTAACCCCTTTGATAATCTTAGGAACGTTCTTTCTGGTTATCCTCAAAGCTGCCGTTCCCGGGGAACACATACAGAATCAAAGTTCCATTCATTTTTCACAACCTCTGGATAAAAATATGTCTTCAGGTGAAGTCTTGCTTGAATCCGGAACGGGTAATTTTTTTATTTCCGGAGGAACTTCCGATTTCCTTGATGCAGACCTAAGTTATTATGATTATGCGCCTAAAATAGAGAACAATAAAGAAACATTGAGCGATACTTCCGTTACTCAAAAAGTAAATATCCAAATGGAAGACGAGAATTTTCATAGTCCTCATCCTTTTGACTCCTTCAATCGTAATAACCTGTGGAAAATAAAATTAACAAACCAAATTCCCATTAATATAGATCTGAACACGGGCGCATGTAAAGTAAATATGGATATGTCCACTCTCAAGATAGAGTCTTTGAATATGAACGTAGGCGTCGGAGAAATCAAACTCAAGTTCTCAGATTTACTCCCAAACGCTAAAGTCAACATAAACGGGGGCGTTTCAAAGTTACTCATAAGCGTCCCTAAAACTCTTGGCGTAAAAGTCTTATTGGATAATGCTTTATCTGAAAATAATCTTAAAAAACTTCGTTTCACAAAAGGGAGCGATGAGTGTTATTACTCTCCCGATTATTCCACTTCCGTTAATAAGATTGAAATTGATTTGTCTCTCGGCGTAAGCCGTTTCACGCTAACCCGGTATTGATACTATCACCACAAAATTGAAACTGCCTATCCAAACAGACTGGGTAGGCACGCGAGATTTTCACCGCAGACCCCACGAAGCTGGCAACCTGTTTGAGGTTTGAAAGTAAAAAAACAACGGAAAACAAATAACCACGAAAGTATAAAAAGAAGAAAAAAGTACGAAAAAAAGAGAACAGAAAAAAATATTAGCCCGGTAAAGACAGATAATTTAGCTTCTTCCGCTTCGC
Source organism: bacterium (assembly GCA_028716385.1). Classification (GTDB taxonomy): domain Bacteria; phylum Hydrothermota; class UBA3073; order JACQXS01; family JAQTXJ01; genus JAQTXJ01. The sequence continues at coordinate 60,253 of JAQUPX010000007.1, forward strand.
TCCACCACCGCCAAGGCGGGGTGTCGTTTCACTCCAGATAAGCATCTCTAATCCGCCAGAGGCGGAAAGAGCTGCCTAAAAATATAATTGACAAGACGAAAAACAAAGATATATAGATGAATAAGATGGTTGTAATATTATTTATTTTAGGCGTTTCCCCGAATATAGCAGTTACGCCGGATATATTAAAATTTGCATGGGGCGTAAGCAGCGAAAAAAGTTCTTTCATAGGACATTCTTCCATTAATATTACGAACGAAATATCACATACTCCAAAGTTAATATGTAACAAAAAGATTATTTCAATGCCGGGAATAGGCGCAGACTTTTTACCTGAAAAGAAAAATAAATTGGGCGGGAAGGCAGACGTGATAGATACTTTGTTGCCCATATTAGACCCGCCTTTTTTCTGGTGGCAATCCTCGTACCGTATTGAATATGAGGCAACACAACTTACTCCCGTTTCTCCCTGTTCCGTAATTACTCTAATACATGGAGTTGTTTCTCCAACGGCAGGAGCTTCAAAACAATGCAGTCTATTTATATGGTCGGATTTAGCCGGTTCCCCTGGGACAAAACTTTTTAAAGCGGAATACACGGCTACCGCAGATAGCGCAAATCAAGCATTCATAAATAAAATTAATATAATTCCTCGTGTCTATGTAACAGGACCTTTCTGGGTTGGAAACTACGAAGCGGATACACTCTTTCCAACATCCATAGTTGATAGTCTCTGCAACAGTAGTAAATATTATAATCCGGATTCTTCTCAATGGGTAACCGATTATGCGGATTATTTTCACGGTGCTATCGTGAAATACGTAGAAGCTCCACATTACGATACTCTTACAACAATGACAATAACAAATACAGGAGATGCAAACTTAAACGTAACCAATATTACAAAAAGTGATTCGTGGATTGTGTCGGTTAATCCTACGAATTTTACGGTTGCTCCCGGTAATTCACGGGATATTAACGTAATAGTTACCCGTGACGGATTAAGCGCAGGGACTCATTACGGGTCTCTCAGTGTTTATTCAAATGACCCGGATACAAGCACTTATATTGAACCGGTTAAGTTTGTGATAGTGGACGTAGGGGCAGAAGAGAAATTAAATATTAAAAATCAAAAATTAAATATAAAAATAAAGCAGAATCTATTCTCTCAATCTACAGTTATTAATTATGAAATACCTGCCACAAGTAAAGTTTCATTAAAGCTTTATGATATAACAGGGAGTTGTGTGAAAACACTCATAAATGAAGAAAAACCGGCGGGGAGTTATAGTATTGCGCTAAACGCAGACAAACTAAAAACAGGTATTTATTTTGTGAGACTAACAGCAGTTTGTCTTTCTGCGCGTAGCGAAGAATCTAGTATAATTAAAGAAACGAAAAAATTGATTTTAATGAAGTAACAAAAGAGAAATTCTCACCGCAGAGACGCAGAGAGCGCAAAGAACTAGAAACAAAGGAAACTTTATAGTTAAAAGATGAAATAAAGGAGAATTATGAAAAAATATCTTACATTATTTACACTGCTATTGCTTGCAACCAAAGCAATTGCAAGCACACCAGATGTTCTCTGGACAAAAAATTATGGCGGAGCTAGCGATGATCGGGGGCAATCAGTCCAACAGACTGAAGATGGAGGGTTTATTATTGCAGGAGAGACATGTTCTTTCGGGGCAGGCGGTTTTGATATCTACCTGATTAAAACAAATTCTTACGGTGATACTCTTTGGACAAGAACTTTTGGCGGGACGGAAGAAGATTTTGGATATTCAGCTCAACAAACAAATGACGGAGGCTATATAATCACAGGGTACACCGGGTCTTATGGTGCCGGGAGTTATGATTTGTGGTTAATAAAGACGGATAGTAGTGGGAATAAAACCTGGGATAAAACTTTCGGCGGGACTGCTAGTGATGTTGGCAATTCAATTCAACAAACAAATGACGGAGGCTATATAATCACGGGTTTACATAATGGCTATTATTTTTGGCTAGTAAAGACAGATGTTAATGGGGATAGTTTATGGACAACGGTTTTTTTCGGTGGAATGTATGACAGTGAGGGCAATTCCGTTCAACAGACAACGGATAGTGGTTATATAATCACAGGGTATTCCTGGCCTTATGACACTGTTGGCCCTGGTCCTCGTTTTAATGATGTTTGGCTAATAAAAACAGATGCAAAGGGAGACACATTATGGACAAAAACTTATGATGGTATTAATAGTTATAATGATTACGGTTATTCCGTTCAGCAAACAAAGGATGGTGGATATATAATAGTAGGAGGAACCGGAATTTCTTTTGGTGGTAATGACAATATGTGGTTAATAAAGACGGATGCAAATGGCGATACACTCTGGACAAGAACTTACGGCGGAAATTACGATGATGTAGGTTTTTCCGTTCAGCAGACAAGAGATGGCGGATATATAATTACAGGTTATTACTATAATATAGATCTTTATGCGTGGCTGGTAAGGACAGATAATAATGGAGACACGCTTTGGACGAAAACTGTGTATGAAGCTCAAGGCAATTCGGTTCGGCAGACAAAGGATGGTGGTTACATAATTACGGGAACTACTTCTTTTTGTGATGCAATACTGATAAAAACCGGTCTTTTAAAACTTATTTTTCCGAAAGGAAGTGAGACTTTTACCGGTGGCAACAACTGCGGTGTAATATGGCAATGCGATGACACTACTTTTGTAAACCATTATAGATTGCTATATTCTATTGATGGGGGGAATACTTATTTAGATACTATTGCACACAACGTTTCTTCGACAGACACTTCATATATATGGACAGTACCTTCTATAAATTGCACGACCTGTCGTATAAAACTTCAAGCTCTTGATTCAAGTAATCAAGTAGTGACTGAAACTTGTAGTGACAATGATTTCTCTATTCTAAAAGAGGGAATAGAAACAGATACATTATCTATACCCAAAATATTCTTTCTTATTAACTCTCCGACTTCACTTTTTAAGCAAATAATTTTTATTTATAACATTCCATTGCCAAATAAAGTTTCGCTACGACTTTACGATCTTTCCGGAAGAGAAGTCAGGATGCTTGTGGATGGGGAAAAACCGGCGGGGAGTTATAGTGTTACGCTAAACGCAAACAAACTAAAAGCGGGAGTTTATTTTGTGAGACTGACGACGGGGGAGCAGAAGATTGTGAAGAAGTTGGTTTTAATGAAGTAGGGGAAAATAGTAAGGATTGTAAGAACTGTAAAAACTGTAACTTATTGCAACAGAACTGAAAAACAATGGATTCCTGCTTTCGCAGGAATGCCCAGCGAAGCCGGATAAGAAACTCTACGGGCTAAAGCCTAAGAGTTTCTAAACAAATTAAGAGATGGATTTGGTTTTTACTTTAACACTGCTTTTTTATCTTTGAAGAATTTTTCTACGGGTTTGATATCGCGGACTCTTTTGTGCATCGGAAGAGATGCTATAAACGTCCTGCCGTATTCCTTGTTCACTATCCTCATATCCAGTATGGCTACGATTCCAAAATCTTCTTTTCTCCTGATGAGCCTCCCAAACCCCTGTTTCAACTGCATCACGGCTTGAGGAAGCTGGTACTCGATAAACGGAATCCCGCCGTCCTCGGTTATTTTTTCCGCTCTTGATTCGGTTATCGGAGAATCCGGAACTTCAAACGGTAACTTCGTTATAATGACCGTACTTAAAGCTTTTCCCGGGATGTCTATTCCCTGCCAGAAACTCGAAACTCCAAACAAAACCGAAGGCTTTTCCTTGAATCTCCGCAACAACTCGTTCTTTCCGAACTCGTCCTGTTTTAAACAGGGAACGCTTAGTTTGCCGTTTAACATACTATATACACCATTCATCAATTTGAAACTCGTAAACAAAACAAGCGTCCCGCCGGTCTGCGAAGTCGTTTTCACCAGCGTCTCCACCTGTTTAGCAATAAACTCCGGGTATTTCAGGTCTTTCGGCAAGATACCTTTTGCGGGGATATACAGGATTACATTGTCCTTATAATCAAAAGACGACGCTAACAACAACTCTTTCCGTGTTGTCATTCCGATTCTGTCGGCGACGAAATCGAACTTTTTGTCCACAGTTAAAGTCGCAGAAGTAAGCACTATCGGGATGTCGTGACTAAAAACGTTTTTCTGCATCCACGAAGCAACGCTTATCGGGGCGCTTCTTATGGCAATGCGGGGTTTTCTCGCATCACGGTATTGCGAAGATTCTATCCAGTGAACGGTATCGGGCTCTTTTTGCTCGAGAAAAGAATTGAGCGTCGCCCTGATGTTGCTGCATTTGGTAATATATTTTTCAAGTTCAACCATCCTTTCCGGGTCATCGGTTCTTTTTCTTATTTCTTTTAAGGCTTTCCTGATGGTATCAAACTCGGTCGGGAACTCGCTCCCGATTTTATCAATCACACGAAAAGTTTTGTTTTTGCCTGCAATGTTCTTTATCATATTAAAGAAATCCGTTGACGCACCGGAAACGCTTCTTACGATTTCGGTAAACTCGGGGACTTTTCCGATTTCCCTTTTTATGATTCTTAAAAAATAATCTATACTGTAGTTTGATATGTCAATCCCGGCAAAGGACGTCGCCACGTCTTCAAGTTCGTGTGCTTCGTCGAAAACGAGAGCGTCATACTCGGGAAGGATTTTTCGTCCGCTTGCAACGTCCGCAAAAAACAACCAGTGGTTGACAAGAATGACATCCGCCTTTTTTAGGTTTTCGCGGGCTTTCTTGTAGAAACAGCGATTGAAATAACTGCATTTCTGTCCGATACATAAGTCCGGGTCTCTTGAGAATTCATTGAATATATCGCTGACGCCTTCTTTTTCGAATTCGCTTCTTAGACCGGTTTCGGTTTTGGCAGACCATAGGATAAGCCTGTCGGTTTCTTTGCTTTTTTCCCCGGGAAACAGGAGCTGCATTTTTTCGATTACAAGTTTATCTTTTCTGCGCAGGCAGAGATAATTTGCCGAGCCCAACGCTAAAGAAGCTTTGAATTCAAGCCCTGCGGACTGGAGAAGGGGAATATCTTTTTCCATTAACTGCTGCTGTAAAGTTTTTGTGTAAGTGGAAACGACAAGCCTGCTGTGTTGTTCGCCTGTTTTGTTTTGAGATGGGTTTGAGTTTTTGATAAAGTTGATAATGGGTAAGAGGTACGCAAACGATTTCCCTATACCCGTTCCTGCTTCGCAGATGAGGTGTTCTTTTGTGAGCAAAATCTCGCCGATTGCATTGGACATAGTAATCTGGTCTGAGCGCTGCTCGAAGTCAGGAAGAGACTTCGCAAGATTCGACCAAATATTAAGAATGTCCATAATAAAGAAATATCAAAAATCAAATATTAAAAATCAAAAATAACAACAGAAAATTTCACCGCAGAGACACAAAGAACGCAGAGAATAAAACATAAAAGAAAAAGAGTTTTATCCACGAATGGACGCAAATTAATACAAAAAAAGGGAATAGAAAGATAATAACTAATTTCCATTTTCCTTAACCCGCCCTCTCCTTTTTTAATCCGTGAAAATCCGCGTTTGTTATCCGTGGCTAAATTTTCTTTAATTCTGTTATTTGTTAGTTTTTTAACGTTCAAACCTTTTGTTATCTGCGAAAATCTGCGTCCTTACTTGGAGTTTGTTTTGTCAAAAACATTAGTCCAAGTTATCCAGTTCTACTGGGAAAACTCTTTCCGTTTTTTTAGTTACCGTATCATTTCCCTGAATTCTTCTTCGGTTATAATTTTTACGCCTAATTTTTTTGCTTTGTCGTATTTGCTGCCCGTCGCTTCTCCCGCCAGCACGAAATTCGTTTTTGCCGACACGGATGAACTTACCCTGCCGCCTTCCTTTTCTATAATTTCCGTAACTTCATCCCTCGTAAACCCCGCCAGCGTTCCCGTTAAAACAAAAGTCTTGTTCGTAAACTTTTCTCCTATTGAGACTTTCTTATCACGATAAAGCTTTACTCCTGCTTTACGAAGTTCTTCTATGATTTCACAATTCTCTTCCGACTTGAAAAAATCGATTATTGCTTTCGCAACTATCTCCCCTATTTCTCTGATTTCGGTGAGTTCTTCCAGAGTGGCCGATTTTAACTCATCTATACCTGTGAAACTTTTTGCCAGTAATTTTGCCGTATGCACTCCGATATGTCTTATGCCGAGCGCAAAAATCAGATGTTCCAGTTCTATATTTTTTGATTTTTCTATTTCAGCAAGCAGATTATCCACGGATTTTTCTCCCATACGGTCAAGTTCTATGAGTTCTGCGCGCCTGTCTTTTAATTTGTAAATATCCACGGCGTTTTTAATAAATCCCGCATCCATAAGTCTGGAAACGACTTTCTCACCGAGGTCTTCTATGCTCATTGCATTTTTGGAAACGAAATATTCTATTCTTCGCTGGGTTTGCGCGGGACACTGCAAGTTTTCACATCTCCACGCGACTTCATTTTCGTATTTTACGAGTTTCTCTTTACAAACGGGACAATTGTCCGGCATCTTAAATATCTTTTCTTTGCCCGTTCTGTTTTCGGTTACGGGTTTTATGACTTCGGGAATCACTTCGCCACCTTTTTTTATAAAAACGGTATCCCCTATTCTTATATCTTTTCTGGAAATTTCATCCGCATTATGAAGGGTAGCCCTTGAAATCGTAGAACCTGCGAGAAGAATCGGTTTTAACCGGGCGACGGGAGTAATGATGCCCGTTCTGCCTACCTGCAAAAGTATATCTTCGAGAATCGTAGTTACTTCGGTTGCGGGAAACTTGTAAGCGATTGCCCATTTCGGGTTTTTACCGGTTGCGCCAAGTTTCCTCTGCATATCAAAACTATTCACTTTTATAACCATACCGTCTACTTCGTAAGGCAAGTTTTTCCGACGGTCTTCCCAGGAGTTACAGAAATCTACTACTTCTTCAATGTTTTTGCATACTTTTGTTTCGGGATTAATTTTGAAACCGATTTTTTCCATTGTTTTTAATGCTTCATAGTGAGTATTTTTTATAGGATAGGGCGAAGTATGGATAAAAATATCCAGTCCTCTTTTTGAGGTTACTTCCGGATTAAGGTTTTTCAAACTACCGGCGGCAGCATTACGCGGATTTGCAAAAAGCGGTTCGCCTGCTTTTTCCCGCTCGATGTTGCACTGTTCAAAACTTTTTTTCGGGAGAAAAACTTCTCCTCTTACTTCAATGTTTAAAAGGGATTCGTCGTTTGTTTTTTGTAACACAAGCGGAACGGATTTTATCGTACGTACGTTATGGGTTATGTCGTCACCCGTGTTTCCGTTTCCTCTTGTCGAGCCCTGGAAAAGCTTTCCGTTACGATAAGTCAAAGCAACCGCCGTGCCGTCAATTTTCAATTCCACAACGTATTCGGGTGAGTCTTCCGACTCTTTTTTTACGCGTTTATCGAATTCGTAGATTTCTTCGCTTGAGTAAGTATTTTCGAGACTCAGCATAGGAACGGAATGTGCGACTTCTTTAAATCCGCCCGTGAGTTCGTTTCCGACTCTTTGAGTGGGAGAATCGGGAGTTATTAATTCGGGGTGTTGCGCTTCTAAAGATTTCAGTTCATCAAATAATTGGTCATATTCGTAATCGGAAATAACGGGGGCGTTCAGGACGTAGTATTTATAGCTGTGAAAATTTATTTTTTCTCTTAATTTTTCCAACATCTCTTTGATGTCCATATTATCGGTGTTTTAGGACTATTTCATATTTTGTTCTAATTTTGACAAGTTTTGTTGAGCTGTTTTATAATTCGGATTTATTTCCAATGCTTTTTTATATTCTTTTATTGCCTCATTAAACATTCCTTTTACCCGGTATATTTCTCCAATATTATTGTGCGCATCCACGTAATCGGGTTTCAATGTCAGCGCTATAGTAAGTTCTTTTAGGGCTTCGTCAAGTAATTTTTCCCTTGCGTAAACAAGAGCAAGATTGTTATGGATTTCGGCACAAGCAGGATTTATTGTCAATGCTTTCCTGTATTCTTTTACGGCTTCACCGGGCAAACCCTTTTGCACATAAGCATTTCCGAGATTGATACTAGCTCTGGTATAATCGGGATTCAATATCAACACTTTCTTAAATTCTTCTATCGCATTATCGAGTAATCCTTTCTCCCCATAAACAATGGCAAGATTACTATGAGCTTCGGCATAATTAGGATTTAATCTCAATGCTTCATTATATTCTTTTATGGCTTCTTCGCCTAACCCTTTCGTTTTATAATAAACCCCAAGGTTATTGTGTGCTATAGAATTTCCGGGACTATATTTTAATATATTCGAGTACAAAGTAAAGCCGTTTTTCCATATATTATTTTGTTTTATAGTAAGTGCGGAATAAATACAAATAAGTATGGCAAAGCATATCGTTAAAATCTTTTGTAACCACTTTGTTTTAGAGACATTAGAATGTTCCCATATTTTTGCAGCAAGAACTGCCAGAGCCAGGAAAATTCCTATGGACGGGAAATATACCACATGTTCGCCTGCTTTCAGGAGCACTACAAAAAAAACAGGAACGATAGACAAGAGAAACCATAATATTCCGAAAAAGATAGTGCGCGAATATTTATAAGATTTAACCGTTATAAATATGATAAGCATCAACAGTATAACAGAAATCAAAACGGGCGGATTTAAAATACCTGCCTTGCCGGTTACCGGTGATATAATACGGTCCATATGTAAATTAACAGGGAAAAACAGTAATGAGGTATAAAGGGCAAGGCTCTTACAGATAGCAAGAAGTTTTAAATAAACACCTGTTTCAAGTCCGTGTACTTTATCAAAACCGACAGCAGAAATTCTTAACCCCATATAAACTACGACAACCAGGAAAAAGCTCAAATGCCTCATTATCCTGTCTTTCGGCAAAACAGGGGAAGAGTCACGGGCGAAAAGCCAGTCGTACATTACAATTATAAAAAACATACTTATTGCGGCTTCTTTTGATAACAGAGCCAATGCAAAAGAAATAACAGAACCGACATAATAATATTTCCTTGTGGATGGCGGAATCCGTGTATATTTTATAAACAAAATTAAACTTAACAATGAAAAGCAGGTGAACATCAAATCGGCTCTGCCTGATACATAACTTACGGCTTCCGTAAAGATAGGATGGGCTACAAAAAGAAGTCCTGCAATTAATGACGGTTTCCACAAGCGGGTAATTAAATAAATTAAAAAATACACTAATATTGCATTTACTATATGCCATATTAAATTAGTTAAATGGTACCCGGACGCATTAAATTTCCAGAAAGAATAATCCACCATATTTGACAGGGTTTGCAAGGGCCTGTAATACTTGAAATACTTGACATCCGTTTTATTACCAAGGCAAAAAAGGTCTGTATTAAAGATTTTCAAAAAATTATGCCAATCTTTAATGTAAACATTTTCCTTTATTATACCGATGTCATCGTATACAAACTCATTTCTGAAAGAGTTTGTATATACGATTATGCCAAGAATAATTATCAAAAAAACGGGAATAAAATGTTTTTTCATTTTAACAAACCACTATTGGGAGATTGGGGTTCTACGTTTATATATTCTACTTTTATTCAATATCCTTATTTTATAATAATTAATTTGGCAGTCTTGTTATAGTTTTTAGTAGACAGTTTTACAAAATAGACGCCCGTTTTCAATCCCTTGATTTCTTTTTTATATTGTCCCGGTGCTTGCATTTCCTCTATTAACGTTTTTATTTCTCGCCCGGACACATCATAGAGTTTCAATGAAACTTTGCTTTTCGCGGACAACTGATAAGAGACAATCGTTGACTTGATAAATGGGTTTGGACAGGCGTTTAGATTCAAGAACACAGGTGACACCGAAGAATTTATTTCCGCAACTCCCTCGGTCGAAACGGTTAAAATCACCGGTTCTTTATATATGCTTTCGTCGGGGTCATTGGATGATATTCGTAAAGTATCTTTGTATACGCCTTCTGCAAGTCCCGTAGGCTGGATGGTTATTGAAACGGAGGCTGATTCTCCCGGGGCAAGTGTCATAGATGTAGCAGAAAGGCCCATAATCCATGGTGCAGTATAGGTAATAGTTGTTACTGAAAGGTCGTTTGGGGCACCGCCTCTATTGCATATCCATATAGTTCCATCTTTGCATGGAGTAGTTTTATATCCAAAATGATATAATGACGGGTCGCCATATAAATTAACAGTCAATAAATTAATCCAGACATATTTTGATAAACTTGCAAAAGAGACATAATTCGCTTTTGCAAGGTCAAAAGACGGGCCGGTTTTACACTTAGAAACGCTCGTATCCTGGAGCAATTTCTTGAAGAAATAATACATCATAACTTCGCTTCCGGTCCATGCAGAACGAGTTGCCGCGCACACACTAACGGATCCTTTATCTAATAACCCTGCTGCCATATTCCATTCTACCTCAGGATAAGAATTGAGACAGGAATTGAGAAAAGTTACTGCCGGTTTATCGTCATCAAGAGACGTTACATCGGAAACTCTTAACGCTATCGGCCATGTTATTTCACCCGCAACATTGCTTTCAGGAACACCATCTCCGTCATCCGTTGACCAGACTTTACGACCAAATTCCTGATAAAGGCCATGACTAAACTCAGCAAAAATGCCTATACCATTCCAATTGTTTATTATGTTGGTTTGTGTAATTGGGGCATCGCAAGAATAAGTGCTTTGCAACAGGCCTTCTTTTTCATATAAGGTAGTAGCCATTGAACTATTAATAACGCTATTGGTTAACATATTTTCCATTATTTGAGCGCCATCTATAGTAGTTCTACCCGAATTGTCTTCATTCGCAAAATACAACATTGCCCCGACAAGAAGTGATTTCTTTTTGTACGAAATAGTAGTGTCTCTTTCAAAATTAACTATCTTTTGAATTATATGTCGAATTATAGTCGCATCACTCCACGGAATTCTACCCACATATACCTCTGATACGTAATCAATAACGTCATTGCCACCCGGATTCCCGTTTGCCGTCAACATCTCGCCAAAATACCCGTCTCCATCTTTGTTCCATGAAGTATTGTCCGGATTGCTAAGATCGGAATAATACAAATCTGTCGGTATCGGATGTTGAAGGGAATCCATTCCGGCAGGATAAGGATTATTGCTGAAAAGACAAGCTGTCCGCATCGGCATATCCACATTGTTGCCTACTATCAACACATACTTTATTCCCCATTGGCTTGTAGGATACTTATCTCTTAAAAAGTTTCTTATTTTTTGCTGGACATCTACTCCGGTATAATTAGCCGCTATCCATTCTTTAGTTACTATGTTAGTTTTAAAACCTAATCCGGATTTCCATCCTGCAAGAGTTGAACACGCCTGCTGTAATGCATTTGTAGTTATAATCACATAATCATAAGTCGGGGCTTTTGTTCCTCCCTTGTCCGCCTGAGACGGATACCATTCCTTTACCTGGTCCCGGTTGTAAATAAGCTCATTCGCTTCTTCTTCTGCCAGATTATCCGATGCCAATCTCTTGTATTCTGCTTCTTTGTCCGCATCTGCCCTGTATTTCACTTTAACTTGTAAATGAGACGCGTAGCTTAATTGTCCGGTTACTGCATTGTATTGTACGGGATAAATTGCTACCGTCGCCAGATTATATTTCCTTAAACCTCCGGTTGATAACAGCTCCCCTTTTACTGCAGGGTATTGAGTATTTGATGAATAAACTATCTTTTTATTATTATTATATTCTTCATAGCAAACATTAATCAGTTTTTTATTATCTACCAGGGGGAAAACGGCAGACGCAGGGGCTATGTTATACTTGCCCGAAAGAGTTACGCTATTTCCTACTACCTCAATCCCCTCAACTATCCCATTCGGTGGAACTGCAAGGGTGACAGTTTTAAATGGTAATGCCGGTTTTCCGGGTTCGCGCATCTGCTCAAAACCATTTATATCTACTTCCTGGGCGCCTGTACTTATCTCCTTTATATCAAAAGCAGGAACATCTATATCCACGATTACTTCATTTGATGTCCACGAACAGTTTACGTATTTATAATCGGGAATATGATAATAATAAGATAACGCATCCGGAGTTACCGCTATGTCAGGGACTTGTCCTGCAATAAAACAATAATCATGTGAATATTCATTATCCGTTTCTGAAGACTCTGTGATTTCACCATCCGCATCAACCACAAGTTTCATATTATATATACCGGGGATAGAAACCGTACTCTGCAGGCATTTAACATTTATAGAGTCGCCTGCTGCAAGGGAGTTCAGACGATAAGATTTAATAATAGAATCGTTTCTCATTATTCTGACATAGAAGCCCGAAGTAACATTCTGGTCTCCGTTATTAGTAATAGCCCAACTATAATAATATGGGGTGCCGGTATATAATGTATCTTCGGAAATTACATCCTGGTCAATGGAACAAACCAACGGAGCACTCCAACCGGCAAGAGCCTTAGGAATAAGGTTTGGCAAAGCAAAAACCTGCGTTGAAAATAAAATTATACCACATATCAGAAATTTCAATTTTTTCATAAATCCTCCCAAAATTATAGAATACAGTAAACCCTAATTTTATTTATATAATCATATATGATACTTTTACACTATATTGTCAACGAACTTTTGTATTAATTTTGTATTAATGGCCCTTTTTGAAAAAAATTACAAATAATAAAAATTGTAGGTTGACAATTTCATTCTCTCAACATATCTTAAACATTAATTTCAAAAATGGCAAAATATATAATTGTAAGCGGAGGAGTTTTATCTGGCGTCGGAAAAGGCATAGCAACGGCAAGTATAGGAAAGATTCTTTCCGAATACGGATATAAAGTTACCGCGATAAAAATAGACCCTTACATAAACTTCGATGCGGGAACACTCAGGCCCACGGAACACGGGGAAGTCTGGGTTACGAACGATGGCGGAGAAATAGATCAGGACCTCGGAAGTTATGAAAGATTTCTCGGTATCGATATCCCGAAATCCAACAACATCACAACGGGACAGGTGTATAAAGCGATAATCGACCGTGAACGAAACGGTGAATATCTCGGCGAAACCGTCCAGTTCATACCTCACGTTCCCGAAGAAATAAAAAACAGAATAAAAAAAGCATCCAAAGATTATGACATTACGCTCATAGAAATCGGCGGTACCATCGGCGACTACGAAAACGTGCCATTCCTTTTTACGGCTAAAAGTATGGAAAGGGAATTAGGCAAAGAAAACGTCGTTTACGTTCTTATTACTTATTTACCCATTCCCACACACATCGGAGAAATGAAAACAAAGCCGACTCAACAGGCGATTAAATTACTGCAAGAACAGGGAATAATGCCGGATATAATTTTATGCCGCGGTAAGGAACCACTTGATGACGTGAGGAAGAAAAAGATAGAAACTTATGCTAATATACAACGGGAATTAGTTATTTCCGCTCCTGACATAAAAGTCCTTTACGAAGTGCCTATAAATTTTGAACGCGAACAACTTGGCTTAAAAATACTTTCAAAACTTAATTTGCAACCTAAGAAAAAACCCGATTGGAAAGAATGGGAAATCGCCCTTAATAGGCTAAAAGCTTCCGAGATTGTAAGAATTGCAATGGTCGGGAAATATGTGGACATCGGAGCTTTCACTTTTAAGGATGCATACGTATCAATAAACGAAGCGCTTGAACACAGCGGCGCGCGGGTCGGGCTTAAAGCAAAAATAGACTGGGTTGATTCCAAAACTCTTGAAGATAAAGACCCTGCAGAAACACTTAAAAATTACGATGGTTTAATAATCCCGGGCGGGTTCGGGGCAACGGGGATTGAAGGCAAAATTTCTGCCATAAAATATGCAAGGGAAACGGGGACACCGTTCCTTGGATTATGTCTCGGTGCGCAGCTTGCCGTCGTAGAATACGCAAGAAACGTTGCCGGGCTGAAAGATGCGCACAGTATTGAAATAAATCCGAAAACTCCTTATCCCGTAGTAGATTTATTACCTACACAAAAAGAATTACTCGCTAAATCTTCTTACGGCGGGACAATGAGACTCGGCGCTTATGCTGCAGTTATCAAGGCAGATACCGTTGTTTATAAACTTTATCAGAAAGAAAATCGTATCGTTGAAGATATGCAACAAAAACTCTCTCCTGAATCACTCGGGGAAGTTCAAAACTTTGAATACGTAATAGAAAGACACCGTCATAGGTATGAGATATCTCCTAAATTCCACGAAGCACTTGAAAAAGCAGGTCTCGTTTTCTCGGGATATCATCAAAGACAGGACGGAACAAAACTCGTAGAGTTTATCGAATTACCAAAACATCCGTTCTTCGTAGGAACTCAGGCACACCCGGAGTTCCGTTCAAGATTCCTCAACCCGGCTCCTTTGTTCATCGGCTTCATGGAAGCTGTAAAAAAACACATCGAGAAAAGAGTAGACTAATAATTAGGTTGAAGCACTGAAGGATGAACCGCAAAAAGACAACCGAATTTTTCACCGCAGAGTCGCAGAGTCCGCTAAGAAAAAATCGTAGATATAAGTAGCATCTTGTGTTAATCATGTCATTAGTTGGACTTTTTGACGTAAGGAACATTAGTCCAACTTATCCAGCTGTGCCGGAAAATCTCGTAGTTACTGCTTTTATTCTGTTATCTTTTTGGTTATTTTTTAATCTCGTGCTAATCTGTGATTACTTGGAGTTTGTTCTGCATGAACATTACTCCAAGTTATCCTGCTCAGCTGGAAATCTTGTGGTTTTCTATTTCGTTTTCTGTTTTCGTGTTTTTGTGGCGAATATTGTATTTTGAAGTTTACTTCGGCACAACCAAAATTACTTATCTGAGGATTTTGCTTTTTTACCGGCTGCGGGTTTTTCTTTCTTTTCTTTGGAAGCAGGTTTCTCTTTTACCGGTTCTTTCTTGCTTACCTTTTCCGTTTTCTCTATCTTTTCTTTTACGACTTCTTTTACCGGTTTTGCTTCGACGGGACGTTCCGCTTTTTCTTTTACTTCAGGTTTTTTATCTGCCGGAGCTTCTTGTTTCTTTTCCTTAACGACTTCAGGTTTCTTTTCTGCCGGTTTTTCTTTTACTACCTTAACGGGTATTTCTTTTTTAGGTTTCTCTTTTTTGGGTTCAGGTATTCCATCGATATATTCAATCTTTCCCTGTAACGCTTCTATCTTTGATTTCGCAGATGCACTAAACCTATGCGCATGAACGGTTAACGTTTTCGTAAGAGCGCCTTCACCAAGAATCTTAATTGGCAATCTGCTTTTAAGGATACCTTCTTTTTTCAATAATTCCGGAGTGATTACCGTATTAGCTGCAAATTTTTCCAATAAACCAATATTCACAACTTCATAATTAGTTCCCCATCTGTTGAAAAAACCTCTTTTTGGGGTTCTTCTTATTAATGTAGTCTGTCCGCCTTCAAATCCCGGTCTTACTCCACTACCGGAACGAGAACTCTGACCTTTAGTTCCACGGCAAGCTGTTTTACCGTGCCCGGATGCCAAACCTCTGCCGACACGCTTGCTCTTTTTTACAAGAGGAACCAAGTTACTTAGAATATCTTTCATTTTGATTTATATAGTTTGTAGGTTTACACGAAATTAATGATATTGTCAAGAATAAAAAGCATAATATTAAAAAATAAGTTGCAAAAACGTTATTTAATAAGTATTTAAATAAAAGATGAATTTAATCCATATGATAACAATCTCTAAAAAAGAAACAAAGAGTTTGTAAATCAATGGATAACAATCTCTAAAAAAAGATGAAGAGCTTGTAATAAAAGATGAATTTCACTAAAAATGGATTAATGATAATTCCCGCGATAATTACAATAATTATATTCACGGGTTGGGTTAATATGTTTACCGGCGGAAGCATGCAACCTATAACTTCCATAATAGTCTTTGGTTTGGGCATATGGCTTTTTTGCTATGGATTTGCTTTACTAAACCGTAAAAGACTTATCCAGAACATTCCGACTTCTAAAATCAATTCCCTTGCTATGGGATTGGTAGAAATCCAGGGAAGATGTTTCCCTGTAACCGACAAACCTTTAATCGCCCCTTACTCTCAAAAGGAATGTGTTTTTTACTATTTTAAAGTTCAAGAATACACACGGGGTTCCAACAACCACAGCAGCTGGCAAACCATAAGCGAAGGTTCTTCGGGAATGCCTTTTTATGTTGATGACGACAGCGGAAGAGTCCTGATTGACCCTACAAAAGCAGAAATCAAATTAGAACCAAGATATATTTCTTCCACACCGGACGGGAAACAAAACATTCCTCTCCCTTTAAGTTCCGGGGCAATGAAATATATAGAATCTTTTATTGTCCCGGGAGAATCCGCTTTTGTTTTAGGAACGGCAAAAGAAATAAAAGATTGCTCCGGGGATTATACAAAAAAAGTAGCCCAACAAGTCACCGACTGGTATTATAACCCGGAAAAACAAAAAGAATTTGACATTAACCGGGATGGCGATATTGATAAACAGGAATATATCCTGATGAAAGAAAAAGCCGAAAAATCAGTCATTCAAAAAGAACTCAAAGACATTCCCATTAAAAACGACCTGGTAGGGATATCAGATATAATTATTACAAAAGGAGAAACAGAAAAAACTTTTATTCTTTCCAATGAAAGCGAAAAAACTATCGTCTCAAAAATAGGAATAAAAACAACTTTATATATCTGGAGCGGGATAATTATAACTTTAATAACATTAATTAATATCTGTTCATTCCTGCTTAAAACAGGAAAAAAATAACTAGGAGGGGAAAATGTGTAGTTCTGTCATTTGGGGGTTTGTTATACTTTTTCTGGTTTTGGTAGTAGCAATTTATTTTGCCGTTATATACAACGGTCTTGTTGCGATGAAAAATAACGTTAAAAAAAGCTGGAGCAATATAGACGTTCTACTGAAACAACGACACGATGAAATTCCAAAACTAGTAAGCGTTTGTGAAGGATATATGAAATACGAAAAAGAAACATTAGCGAAAATTACTTCTCTCCGCACTTCTTTTTTAGAAGCAAAAACCGTCGGGGAAAAATCCAACATCGAAGGAGAACTTTCGGCCGCGCTGAAAACCATATTCGCAGTTGCCGAAAATTATCCCGACCTTAAAGCGGATAAGACTTTTGGTGAATTGCGCGAAAGAATAAGCTTCCTGGAAAACCAGATTGCCGATAGAAGGGAATTCTATAACGAAAACGTAAACCTTTATAATATACGAATTAACCAAATCCCGGATATGCTTATTGCAAAATTCTGCAACTTTAACCAAGAAGAATTATTCAAAGTCTCGGAAGAAGATAAAAAAGACGTCACGATTAAATTCTCTGCTTCCTAATTAATAGCAAAACAACACTTGTTTTTTGTATTGACATAGATATATTAGTAAATTAAAATCTTTTGATTAATGCAGGATATACTAAAGAAATTACTTGAAGAAGTAAAGTCAGGCAAATTGTCCATAGATAAAGCAATGGACAAACTAAAATCGCTTCCCTACGAGGATATTGATATAGCCAAAATAGACACCCACCGCGAACTGCGAACATCCTTACCCGAAGTAATTTTTTGCCAGGGGAAAACAATAGAACAAATAATTCTTATTGTAAAAAAAATAAAAGCAAATAAAACAGGAATAAATAGGATTATAGCTACCAGAGCAAATAAAGAAATCTATAAAGAAGTTAAGAAAATCGCCCCTGAAGTCGTCTGGTATGAACAAGCGCGAATAATCGCTTCCCCGTCTAAGAATAAAAACAAAACAGGCAATATTCTTGTAATAACTGCAGGAACTTCAGATATTCCCGTGGCAGAAGAGGCAGTAGTCATTGCGGAATTGATGGGGAATAAAGTTAATAAAGCTTATGACGTTGGAGTGGCCGGAATTCACAGGTTATTCAGTATAAAAGATAAATTGTTTGATGCAAACGTTATCGTCGCCGTTGCCGGTATGGAAGGCGCACTCGCAAGCATAGTCGGGGGACTTGTTGATGTCCCGGTTATAGCAGTTCCTACAAGTATAGGTTACGGAGCGAGTTTTAACGGGCTAGCCCCATTACTAACTATGCTTAATTGCTGCGCGCCGGGAGTTTCCGTTGTAAACATCGATAACGGTTTCGGTGCAGGTTATCTCGCCGGACTAATAAATAAAAAATCTAAATGAAAATAGCTTATTTTGACTGCTTTTCGGGAATAAGCGGGGATATGATTCTGGGCTCCCTTATAGACGCAGGATTGGATTTCAATAACTTAAAACAAGAACTTAACAAATTAAATATAAAATATACACTTGCCCATTCCAAAACTACCCGTAACGGAATAAGCGGAACAAGTATAAACATAACCTCCCCGGGAAAAGATAAATCATATACTCCCGAAGAAATACTAAAAATAATCGGCAACAGCAAACTCTCTCCCGACATTAAATCCGTTTCCCAAAAAATATTTTCCAGACTGACTAACGCTGAACACACTATTCATAACGGCGCATCCCATAAATCTTCGAAAAAAGTTCATTTGCATGAACTCGGAAGTGTTGATACGATTATTGACATTACGGGCGCTGTAATCGGGCTAAACTTGTTAAAAATAGACGAGGTTTATTCTTCTCCCCTACCAATAACAAAAGGCTTTATCAAATGCGCACACGGAATATTACCGGTCCCGGCACCTGCAACAATAGAACTTTTAAAAAATACTCCTCTTTACGGGAATAACATTTCTGCAGAATTAATCACGCCAACAGGCGCTGCTATTATCACGACAATAGCTAAAACTTTTGATAAACTTCCGGAAATGCAAATAAATAGTATAGGATACGGCGCAGGCAAACAAGAACTTGAAATACCAAACTTATTAAGAGTTTATATCGGGGATACAAAAGAAAAATACAGGAAAGATACGGTTATCATTGTGGAAACAAATATTGATAATATGAATCCCGAATTGTATGAGTATGTTGCTGCAAAACTATTTAAAGCTGAAGCTCTGGATGTGTATCTTACTTCGATACAGATGAAAAAAAACAGACCGGGAACTATGATAAGCGTTATTACGGAAGAAAAAAATTTGCATAATATATTAGAAATACTCTTTGCGGAAACAACTACGCTTGGCGTAAGAACTTATACAACATCAAGATTTAAGCTGCAAAGAGAAGAACAAACCATAAATACGAAATACGGAAAAATTAAAGTCAAGATTGGCAAACTCGGGAACACCGTTAAAAATATTTCCCCGGAATACGAATCCTGTAAAATAATTGCAGAAAAACTTAATATCCCGCTGAAAACCATCTACGCAGAAGTGAACAAAGTTATAAAAAAGTAACGGAAATTTTGGATGCAGAGAACAAAGAGAAAAACCAAAAACCTGCCACAAAGACACAAAAACACAAAATAACACTAAACAAAAAAACAGAGAAATTTGCCACGGATGACGGATCCCAGCAGAGCTGGATAACAAACTCTAAGGGTTATTACCCAAGAGTTTGTAAACGGATGGACACGGATAACAGAAAAACAAAAAGTCTTAGGGGAAGAAAAATGGGCAGAGAACAACAATAAATGCATTCCTCAAATAAAAGACAGACAAGAATGTCTGTCCTACCACTAAAAAGACAATTCTACAAAGAAAAAATGAATACACACACCCTATGGCAAGCCACAGGGAATTACCAACTTAAAAAATTTATTGACAGAATGAATTTTTAGTGGATTATTTGCGATAATGGATGAAATAATAGGAAAGGTTAAAAGTAAGTTTGAGGGTGTAAAAATAAAAGAAAATTCCCCCAGGCGAATTTACATTGAAATCAATAGGGAACGGGCAAAAGAGCTTGCCGAATATTTCTTCAAAGATGAAGGTATGAGATTCTCCATTGCTACGGGTATGGATACGAGAAAAGGATTCGAAATCCTTTACCATTTTTCTTTAGACAGCACAGGAGTCGTATATTCTATAAGAGTCTATATACCAAAGGATGACCCTAAAATTGATTCGTTTGCAAATTTCTTACCCGCTACCGAATGGATAGAAAGGGAAATGCACGAGTTGCTTGGCATAGAATTTGAAGGACATCCAAACTTGAAACCTCTGCTTACGGATGCAGATTTCCAGTGGGATAATAAACATCCGCTTAAAAAATACAAATAATATGAAAACAATCATACCGATAGGACCGTATCATCCTTTACAGGAAGAGCCCGAGTTATTCAAGCTCGAAGTAGAAGGCGAAAAAGTCGTAGGTCTTGAAATAAATCTCGGCTACAATCATCGCGGACACGAATGGCTTGCAGAAAAAAAGACTTATGACCAGGTCCCGTTTCTTGTCGAAAGGATATGCGGAATATGTTCAAACTCGCATCCACTCGCAGGCGTCCAGGCAATAGAAGACATCAATAACGTTGACATTCCTTTGCGCGCTAAATACATACGAACTGTAATCGCGGAATTAGAAAGACTTCATTCGCACTTTTTATGGTGCGGGCTTGCAGGTCATTTTCTCGGATACAATACCGTATGGATGTGGTTCTGGAAATACCGTGAACCTATTCTTGATTTGCTTGAAAAAATTACAGGGAACAGAAACCATTACGGGATGATGAAAGTCGGTGGAGTCAGAAAAGACATAAGAGAAGAAGACATTCCCGAAATTGAAAAAGCGTTAAAATTGGTAGAACAAAAAGCAATGTTGTTTACGAAAGCCATTCTTGATGACCCCGTCCTCGCAGCAAGACTTGTAAACGTCGGAATATTAACAAAACAACAGGGTATGGATTACGGCGTCGTAGGTCCGACTGCCCGCGCATCAGGTTTAGCCATTGACGTTCGCAGGGATGATCCTTATGCATCTTATGACCTTGTAAAATGGGATGTTATCAAATTTGATGAAGGCGACGTTATGGCAAAAGCAAAAGTTCGTCTTCTTGAATGTTTTGAATCTTTGAAAATTATACGACAATGTCTTAAAGAAATGCCGGCAGGTCCATTTGACCTGAAGGTTGACGATGTTCCGGCGGGAGAAGGGATCGGACGAGCAGAAGCGCCAAGAGGCGAAGTAATCCACTATGTCCGTTCGGACGGCACAAATATGCCAATCAGGTATAAAGTAAGAGCTCCAAGTTATATGAATATTGCTTCCAATGCAGTAGCCGTTAAGGGTTGCGAAATCGCAGACGCGGTATTGGTTTTGGCTGCCGTTGACCCTTGTTACTGCTGTACGGAAAGATTAGTCGTTGCAAATAATAACGGACAAAAATTATCAACGAAGGATTTATTGAAACTTTCATGGCAGAAAACGGAAAAATTTAGAAGTAAGTATAAAAAATAATAAAAAGAGTGGATTCCCGCTTTCGCGGGAATGACAAATGGAAGGTAAAAAAGAAAAGGCTTTCATACCCGTTCAAATGACCGGGTATTCAGCCAATATTTAATAATTATGAAAACTCCTAAAATAAGAGAACTCGGTGAAGCGATAAGAGCGCTTGTCGGTGGTCCTTACACTACTAAATATCCTTACGAACAGACTCCGATGGCAAAAGAATTCAGGGGTATTCTTAAATGTGATTCCGAAAAATGTATGGGATGCGGCGCATGTATAGAAGTATGTCCTGCCGATTCAAGAAAATTAGAAGACGATAAAAAAAAGGAAACACGTAAGATTATTTACTATTCGGATAAATGTATATTCTGTGGACAATGCGAAGCTGCATGTCCTTCCGAAGCGTTAAAACATATAAATGAATTTGACCTTGCAAACGTCACGAGAGATGATTATACGGAAGTCGTTGAAAAAGCTCTTGTATTTTGTGAAAAATGCGGGAAAACAATTTCTACAAAACAACATCTTTTATGGATAGCCGATAAAGTAGGCGAATTAGCTTACAGCAATCCTACTTTATGGATACCTCTTACACGGGAATTAAACATCGTTGAACACGATAAAACCAATGCTTACCCTTACCGTTCAGGACATATTGTAATGCTTTGCCCTGATTGCAGAAGGGAAACCTGGTTACACGAAACCTGGGGCTACTAAAATTCATGTAACTCAATCCGCCTCAGGCGGACAGCTTGAGAATGTAATCTTTAAGTATTTCTAAAAAGTTGACTAACGTTTAGACTTAATATCAAATATTAAAAATTAAATATCAAAAAGACAAACCAGAAATTAAAAAAACAAAGTTTAAGATATGGAAATTACACCTTCTATAGTTACACATATTGCTGAACTCTGTAAACTAAAATTAACCCCGGAAGAAATAGAAAAGTTTACTACTGAACTTAGCAGTATCGTAAAGTACGTAAATACAATCCAAAAACTTAGTATATCAAATACTTTGTCAGCAGACACTTCTGACCACAAGCAAGATGCTTGTGATACATTGCTTAGTGTATCAAATACTCTGTCAGCAGACCCCAATTGTGTTTTTAAAACGGAAACACCCCTGAGAGAAGATATTATAAAAGAAGGATTTTCTATTTCGGAAGTGCTTGCAAACGCCCCTGCAGTATACAATAACTACTTTGTAGTGCCAAAACTAATTTGACACCGTATACTCCCCTGACCACTTACCTTTAGTTATCGTTACCGGAATAGAAGTTTCTCCCAAGATTGTAGAAAAGAATGCCGTCCCTTTAAGTTCGTAGGCAGCTTTGTTTGATTGTATGGCTTCAAGTGCAGTTTTTCCTATTTTAGATAAAGATAATCCTATGCTCACGGGAAAACTTACAGTTTTTTGAGGGCCTACTCTTAATTGGTCTGTTATTTTCCCGTCAGCTACATTTTTCCCATTCAAAAGAAGGTTAAAAACAAGTTTATCGAGAACCGCTTCTATGGCATTATTTGGATTCATACAGTCAATGTTCAATTTTACGTTGACCTTATCTAAATCTTGTAACGGATTATACTCTACAGCCTCTATATTGGCAATCCTGAATTTACAATCCTTCATAGCTAATCTGCTTTTAATCATCGCACAACCTGAGAAGGTTAAAAATACAAAGCTTAATAGAAATAATCTTTTAAAGTTTGTCATTTTCTCTCCTTAGTTGGAGTTTCCGCCCCAGGCGGATTACTACAACTTATCCAGCTCAGCTGGATTCTTTCCATTTCTTACTTCGTTAGTATAATCTTCTTCGTCTCCCTATAACTGCCGGCATTAAATTTAATAAAGTAAATATTAGACGCAAATTGCCCTGACGGTTTCCAACATACGGTATGATATCCGATTTTCTTTGTCTCATTCACGAGAGTTGCAACATTCTGTCCGCATAGATTATATATAGAAAGATTGACTTTTGATTCTTTAGGCAAAGCATATTGAATATTAACCATTTTACCAAATGGATTCGGTTTGATAGATGATATTTTGAATACCGTAGGAATAGAATCTATCTTTTCCTCTACCCCAACAACAATATGAAGAGTAAAGTTCTGTGTATCTGCTTTTGCGTTACCATCATCTACTTTCAAACTTATTATTGTATTTTGTACGGAGTCCGGTGCAGTGCCACTCAAAACACCTGTTAACGAATCTATAGTAAGCCATCCGGGCAAAGTTAAACCGGTATAAAAAGTGTTTCCATGCCCTTCATCGTCTGAATTTGCGTCATAAGTATATAAGGAATCACGATATATCGTTGTGTCGGGAATACTTGTAAAATGAGGCGCCGAATTCAAAATATGAAGATGATAAGTCTGGGTATCAGAACTTACGGAATTGGTCGCCAATATTCTAATAATCGTATCTCCAACATTAGCGTTGGTAGGCGTCCATTCAATTTCACCCGTAGTAGAATCTAAAGTCAGCCCGGCAGGATGTGTTATAAGCGAGTAAGAAGGAAGCGGACAAGCTCTGGCAAAAATATTATACGAAAACGTAGAATCTTCCGCTTGAATCGTATCGGTTTTGGAAATTATTTTTGGAGCCAGTGATATCGGGAACTCGTAAATGCCTACGGAGTAAGTGTCACCGAGATAAATATACGGACCATAAAAACTCATTCCATAAGGTTTGCCTGTCGTATTATATCTTGCAACTTCCGTCATAGAATTATCGGGGCTAATATGAAGGATTATTATATCATCATAATTAGTTATATAAAGATAATTTGCCTGGGCTTCAATTCTATAATACCCTCCAACATCAATAGAATCAACACAAACCATCCCCAGTGAATTGTCCATTCTATATGATTTTAAATAATTACTTTCACAAAAATAAGCAAGAGAGTCAACAACTACAAAATCGGAAGTTAAATAATATCCCGGGTATGATCCTACTAACACAGGATTTGTCGGGGTTGAAATATCTATAACTTTAAAATCTTGAGTTGTTTGATTAAACGTGTAAACACTATCTCCTTTAACATATATATGTTGAGTCGTTCCCGTATCAGGGAAAGTTCCGACTATTCCAAGAGTGTCGTCATATATAAATAATGAATCCCTTTTCCCCAGTATATAGCCCTTATCACTGCGAGTAATATCCTGAAAATAATTGTTACCTTGTTTCGTTACCGTTGCGTTCAGGGAATAATCTTTCAAATTAATAGCATGTAAGCCATATTTCCAACCATTTACATAATACATATATTTGTCACTCATAGCAATGTTATATGAGGAAGCTGCATCGCTATATTTATTTACATATGTCGGATTTAATGGGTTTGTCAAATTGTGGACAAGCAATTCTCCTAAATTTGAAACCATAAGTTTATTACCATAACATGTAAGAGCCATAAGCGGTCCTTTGTCAGTTGTAATACTTGAATACATAGAAGGGTTTAGTTTGTCAGTCATATTTATAATAGCGGTTTCATACTCGTCTCCCGTTGCCGTCGTATGGCTTGCCGTCATAAGCATAATGTTTCCAAATATATCAATTGTTCCTTCGCCTCCACCAAGCTGAATAGGTTGACTAACCGAATCAGGAGTTGCCGGGTTGACGACATTGATTATATTGAGAGCCCCTCCATGTTTATAACAGTATGCAAGCGTATCTATGACTTTTACGTCATAAAAAGCATAATAAATTCCCGCATTAAAAAAACTAACCACCGAAGGATTATTTGGGTCTTTAATGTTTATTATTTTTAAGCCGCGGTCTGGGTAAAGGCTCCCCAAATACGCTAAAGTATCCTTTACTTCTATGCCTTCAGTGCTGCCAAACCCGGGAAAACATTTCACCTTAAAAATAGAATCGGGGTTTGATATATTTAATATCATAAGACCGGAATCCGCCGACGTTGACATATATAAATAATTACCCGAAACAGCAAAATCACAGACGTTACTATTTAGATACGTAAAATATATACTGTCTCTTGCTACAGGAAAAGCAGGATTGAAAATACTGAATACTTTTATCCCGTAATAACGCGACACATAAAGATAATTTCCCGATACCTGCATTCGGTCAGGACAGTCAAAAGGAAGCGGATACGAACCTAAATCCAATGTGTCCGTTACGAAAGGATTGCTTGTGCTGGAAACATTTACCACAAGAAGTCCCGTTCCCTCATCCAGAATATAGGCATAATTTCCAACGACTCTTACGGCTTGCGCCTTTCCCGGTGTTTCTAGAGTCCCGACAATTTGAGGATTCTGGGGAGTATTTATGTCATATATCATAAGTTCGCGTTCGGTTACCGTATAAAGATAATGCCCGGAAACCCAAGAATCTTTAAAAATACCGTGGTTGTACGCCATACTGCCTTTATAAGTTAACACAGGCTGGGACATAACATTGGCACTGTGGAATATCCCAATAAACATAACAACAAAACATACAAAAAACTTTTTTGGAAACATTTTTTCTCCTTTCTTAGTTGGAGTTTGTTTCATAAGAAACATTATAGTCAAGCCCTTGGGAGTTTTACTCCTTAGGGATTCCTATCCCGCTTGCGGGACTCCAACTTATCCAGCTCAGCTGGGTTTATTTTATTTTTGTTTGTAAGAATAAAATTCGTAGTTTTGTGAAATACAAATTACTCCCATAACGAAACCTGCTTTGCCCTGTCTTTTTCTATCCTCAACATATCGTCGGACTCGATTTCCGTAGGATAATCCCCCGTAAAACAGGCCGTACAGCAGAGTTTTCCATTACCTACACTTTTTAACATTCCCTCCAGTGATTGATATATTAATTTGTCCGATTCTATCTCTCTTTGAATCTGGCTTAAACTCCTGCCGTTAGCAATAAATTCTTTTCTTGTCTGCATATCAATTCCATAGAAACACGGGTATCTTAACGGCGGGCAGGTGCTTGCAAGATAAATTTCTTTTGGTCCGGCTTCTCTTATAAGCGATATTATGGATTTTGAAGTAGAACCGCGCACAATGGAATCGTCTATTAATAATATTTTTTTACCTTGAATCTCGCATTTTAATGGGTTAAGCTTGTATCTTACCTTTTCCGCCCTGTTAACTTCCCTCGGCATTATGAACGTTCTGCCTATATATCTGTTTTTTATAAGTCCTTCCCTGCAGGGAATTTTCAATGCTTCTGCCGCTCCTTGTGCCGCAGTTCTTGCCGTGTCGGGAACCGGTATTACTACATCCGGTTTTAATTTCATCTTTTTCACGAGTCTTGCAATTTCCTCTCCCAACTTCAATCTTGCTTTGTATATTTCTACGTTATCCATTATAGAGTCAGGTCTTGCAAAATATATATATTCAAATATACAGTGACGCGCAGGCTTCGCCTTGATTATTTTGGATTTCATTTCCCGCTGCATATTTATGAATATGGCTTCCCCGGGTAAGACATCCCGCATCTCTTTGTATCCAAGAGTATCAAGCACTACAGATTCTGAAGCTATGCAGAAATTCTTGCCTTTCTTCCCTATCTTGAGAGGCCTTATGCCTTGCGGATCCCTGAATGCCAACATCCCGTGTCCTGCGATAAAAGTTATGCAGGAATAACTCCCGTTTACTTTGGACATAACTGCTTTCAGGGCATTAAATATTTCGTTTGGTGAATTAGTACTCGAGTCTTTTAAGTTCGCTGCAAGGACATTAAGTATAACTTCCACGTCGTTTGTCGTATTTATGTGTCTGTGATAGTTATTTGTAATCCATGTTCTCAAACTTCCGTAATTCGCAACGTTGCCGTTATGAACCATTGCTATGCCGAAAGGAGAGTTTGTTAAAAGCGGTTGGGCATCTTCTTCGCTGCCGGAACCAATTGTCGGATACCTTACCTGCCCTATTCCCGCATTTCCGGTTAAAGCAAGTAAATGTTTCTGTTCGAAAACTTCCTGTACCGTTCCATTACCTCTTCTCGAATGGAACCTATCATTGTCGTAAGTTACAATACCTGCGGTATCCTGTCCCCTATGCTGAATCGCAAGCAACCCGAGCCATAATTCTTCGGCTACAGGCGCATTTCCTATTATCCCCACAACTCCACACATAAGTATACATAAATTACTTTATTTATGCATTATGTCAATTAAAATGTTATTTCTATTTGTATGGGTGCTTGTCCTATAACAACTTTAACAATTTGTTGACAATTTTTTGTTTTTCTGACTATGCTTTACCTTATAACTTGAAATGAACATAATCTTTTTTTTAATAAGCACGATAATATTTGGCAATAAGTTTTTTTCCCCTAAACAACTCCTAACCGAAACCGATACGATAAACGTTGAGACAATTACAAATCTTTATAAACAACAGGGCTTTTTGCAAGTAGAAGTCAAATCTTCGGGAGATACACTATTCATAAACGAAGGCTCTCAATACAAAATTGGCAAGATAAAAATTACGGGAAACAAAATATTCAAATCCCGCGAACTAAGAAAATTGCTTACTATGAAAAAAGGAATTATATTCAAGGAAAATGTTTTCTTAAATGATATCGAATCCATTATAACTAAATACGAAAATTCCGGTTATCCCTTCTGTAAAGTAATTCCCGCTAATTTTAATTTTGCTGAGAATAAAGTAAATTTCGAATTTCAAATCGTCGAAGGCCCCTTTGTAAAACTTAAAGAAATAAAAGTTATAGGCAATAACTCCACCAAGGATTTCGTAATCCTCCGAAAATCCGGTCTTAAAAAAGGTGAAATGTTTAAGCAATCCACAATTAACACCGCAAAACAAAGACTCGAAAATCTTGAATTTATTGACTCTGTAAAAATAGATTTATTAACCGAAGATACGCTTGTAATTGAAGTAAAAGAGAAACGGGCAAACACGGCGGAAGGAATCGTCGGCTATCAACAAAATGAACTTGCAGGATTGTTTGAACTCAGAAGTCCTAACCTTTTCGGAACGGGTAAAGTTGTCCATATTAGATGGAATCAACTTGGCAAGTTATCAAGTTATTCGGAACTTGAATACAAAGAACCCTGGCTATTTGCTTCTAAAATCGGATTTACAGGAAATTTTCTATACAGGAAAGAAGATACTACTTACACTAAAAAACAAGCCGAATTGCTTCTTAACATCCCAATAAATTATGAATTCGTAGCGGATGTCGGAGCCTGTGGAGCATTTCTGAACGAAGAATCTATCTACACGGGAATACTTGGAATAGGATTCAACACCCAAACAATACCCGGGGTAAATTACCATATCAAAACTGCATTTACCACACAATATATAGAAAGAATAATGACAAATTTTGATTCATACATACCAATAAAACATAGAGATATTTTATTCAATTCAATAAATTTTTATAAACTTATGAAAGATGTTTCGATTTACGATGAGCTTAAACTAGGTGGCGCAAAAACACTGCGAGGTTACTGGGAAGATGAATTCAGCGGAACTACAATAGGATGGTCAAACATTGAATATCGTAAATATTCGGGTAATTCTTTCGTGTTCCCATTTTATGACATAGGATATATTGATGGAATTTGGCGACAAGGGTTTGGCATAGGAGGCGCGGTAGAATCACCAATCGGAATGATAAAAATTATGTATGCAGTAACCAAACCAAATGAATTTATGGACGGGAAATTGCACCTGTCTCTCCAAGCAGTATTCTAATCCCCTCTTATCTGCCCTCTGTGCCTTCTATCTGTTAGTTTTTAACTCTAACTCCTTTTCTGCTTTCAGTATCCGTGTCCATCCGTGTTAATCCGTGGCAAATTTCTCTGTTTTTCTGTTTAGTGTACTTTTGTGCTTTCGTGTTTTTGTGGCAAATATTTGGGTTCTCAGTATTCTCATTTGAAACTACACGACTTTCGCCGCAACCGTAATACTATCAAACCTGAACAAATTTATACGCGAGAGAGGATTTCTTATAACCTTTACGAGTTTCATCCCCTGTTCTCCAAATAATTTTCCCAGAGTATCAGGAGTAAATTGCCAGATATGTTGTTCCGGGCGTAGTGTCCACCAGTTAGACTTGAAAACCGTCGCAGGAACGGAATTAAAATATGGGCACGAAAAAACAATAACACCGTCTTTCTTTAGCACCCGCCTCACGGATTTTAAAAACAATTCGGGGTTTTTAACATGCTCGATAACATCCCAGAAACATACTACGTCGTAGGTGTTTTCGGGCAACTTAATGGTTTCTATTTCGCCATTATGCACATTCAATTGCAGATTTTCTTTAGACCATTTGACGGCTGTAGAGGAGTATTCTATTCCTGTTACATCAAGGCCTTTTTGTTTTGCAAAATTGAGAAATAGTCCATAAGCACAGCCTATTTCCAGAAGTTTTTTATTTTCTATATTATTATTTAATAATTCACTTATAAGGTTAAGTCTATCGTTTGACCATGTTCTTTGCAAGCTCATAGCCAGATTAAATTTATTTGAAAATCCATAAACTCCCGTATCAAAATAACTATGGTCTTCATATATTTTTTTTCTGCCTTCTTCTGTCAGTCTGGGGCTTATAAATACCTGCCCGCATTTCTCGCATTTTACGACTCCCCATAATTCTTTTTTGTATAATAATTTTCCCTTTGTTCCACACCTGAAGCAATCAACTTCTTCAAAATCTTTTTCCACCCATTTTTCTTGTTTCATAGTCACCCCTCTGAATTTTATTACTATAATGTTATTAAACTCTCTTGTCAAATATTTCATTGGCCTATTTTTATAAAAATAGATTTGACAAAAGCTAAAAACGAAATCATTAATAATAGATTATAATAAAAAATAGTGGGAATTATGAGAAAGATAATGATGCTTGTAACTTTGTTTGTTCCATTATGTGCATTTGCGGATAATGTGATATTCAATGATGGTTTTGATATGGTACCGTGGGATACGGGATGGGTGAAAGAAACAAGCACGGATACAAGTACAGAAGGGAATGGGCAGGCAACGGCTATTGCTACAATTGAAGCAAGCGATTCTGCTGTTTCCTCACCTCATAGTTGTAATTTAAGGACATATATTTCTTGTGGACATATGAATGGGGTATATGGGGCAGCAAGTGCTGAGACGTATGCATCAATAACCCAGACTTTTAATCCAATTTCAAACTGTTTATTTAAACTATCGGTGATAGATAGTTTTTGGGGAATGAAAAATATAAGTGATTATCCCGGTATTGAAATTTGTATAAATGGCAACTGGGAAAATGTATATGGATATGTGGTTAACAATAATTGGGCAGAAATATGCACTACTATAACTACGCCTGATACTCTTACAGGGGTAAGAGTTTCTTCATATCAAAATGATGGAAGGGCGGGGGTACAAGGGTGGATTTGTGTTCGGGATGAAAAGATTTGGGTAGATGATATCCAAGTTATGGAAATAGGAATAGAAGAAAAATTAAATATCAAAACCCCTTCGACTACGCTCAGGGCAAGTCCAAATCCATTTACTCAGTCAACAGTTATCAATTACTCCGCCTCAGGCGAATCAGAAAAAAGCAAAATACAGATTTATGATATTGCAGGAAAATTAGTAGAAACAACAAAAAACAATATTATTGGAGGGAACTTGAAAACTGGCATTTATTTCATAAAAGTTAATGACTACTTGACTGCCGATAGGCATGTTAAACCACTAAAAATAGTAAAAATGTCCTGCCTGCAGTAACTCTAAAAATTATCTTTTCCTCTGTGTCCTCTATCTGTTAGCTTTCAACTCTAAATCCTTTTCTGTTCTCAGTATCCGTGTAAATCCGTGGTTGTTATCCGTGGCTAATAATCCTGTTTTTCTTTTCGTGTGAAAATCTCGTGAAATCTCGTGGTTCCAATTCGTTAATCTTTTTAATATTTTCCCTCATTCTCTTTATTTTCACAACCTTACGGCATTAACTTAAAATACTTGACATTATCCCTTTTTATTGTTAGTGATAATTCTATTTATTTTTAAGTATTTACCTAAAAAAATACAACAAATTTAGGAGGAATGATGTTACCAGAATTCAAAAACGAAACTTTTGTAGATTTTTCTATTCCCGCTAATCATGAAAAGATGGGAGCTGCTCTCAATAACGTAAAAAAAGAGTTCGGGAAAGAATATCCGCTTATAATCGGAGGGAAAAAAGAACTCTGTAAAGATAAATTTAATTCTTATAATCCTTCAAACAAAAAAGAAGTTATAGGCGTAATACAACAACCCACAGTTGAAAAAGCAATTGAAGCAATAGAAATAGCTCATAAAACTTTTAACGAATGGAAAGAAAAAACTGCCGAAGAACGCGCAGGATATTTATTCAAAGCCGCCGCTATTATGCGACGCCGTAGGTTTGAATTAAGCGCAGTTCTTGTATATGAAACAGGAAAAAGTTGGCCGGAAGCAGACGGCGATCTCGCTGAAGCTATTGATTTCCTGGAATTCTATGGCAGGGAAGCTTTAAGATACGGAGCCCCACAGGAAATAACTCCTTACCCGGGCGAATTAAACGAATCGAAATATATTCCTCTCGGAGTAGGCGTCGTAATCCCACCATGGAATTTCCCTATGGCAATATTAACAGGTATGACTTCAGCCGCTTTTGTAGCGGGAAACACGGTCGTATTAAAACCTTCGAGCGATTCTCCCGTAACAGCTTATAAATTTATGGAAGTAATAGAAGAAGCCGGAGTTCCCGCAGGAGTCGTTAATCTCGTAACCGGTAGAGGTGGCATAATAGGTGACACCCTTGTCGGGCATCCGCTCACAAGATTTATTGCATTTACCGGCTCTAAAGAGGTAGGCTTACACGTTAATGAACTCGCATCAAAAACTGCAGAAGGACAAATCTGGATAAAACGAGTCGTTGCAGAAATGGGCGGGAAAGACGCCATTGTCGTTGATAAAGACACCGATTTGCAGGAAGCCGCAACAGGAACGCTTGCTTCGGCTTTTGGTTTCCAGGGACAAAAATGTTCCGCTTGCTCCCGCGTAATAGTAGATAAATCGGTATACAATGAGTTCGTTGATATCCTTGCGGAAAAAGTCAAGAAATTCAATGTAGGCAACCCGGCAGATTCAAATAATTATATGGGACCTGTCATTAATGAAAAAGCATATAAATCAATTCTTGAGTACATAGAAATCGGTAAAAAAGAAGGTAAATTAATTTCTGGCGGCAAAAACGAAAACGATAACGGGTACTTTATTAATCCTACGATAATAGCAGATATTAAGCCAAATGACCGTCTTGCGCAGGAAGAAATATTCGGTCCCGTGCTTGCCGTAATCAAATCTAATGATTTTGATGATGCGTTAAAAATTGCCAACTCTACGATATACGGATTAACAGGTGCGGTTTATACACGCGACAGGAACAAAATAGAACTTGCAAAACGGGTATTCCATTGCGGGAACTTGTACATAAACCGTAAATGCACGGGCGCTCTTGTCGGTGTTCATCCTTTCGGCGGATTCAATATGTCAGGAACAGACTCAAAAGCCGGCGGCAGAGATTACCTTTTGCTCTTCTCTCAAGCCAAAGCAATAAGCGAAAAAATGTAACCCGGGAAAAAATTGGGACGCACCTACCTACGGCAGGCAGGGATGAACGCAGAATCAGGGCTATAGTAGCAACAAAATGGATTCCCGCTTTCGCGGGAATGACGAATGGAGAAAAAAATAAAAAATTGAAGCGAGCCCGTATAAAGCGGGAACCTGCCCAGCTCTGTTCTTTTCTCTGCGGCGGAGTTTACCCCGCCCTGGCGGGGCGGTGAAAAGTTTTGATATTATAATTAATTAAAAAATGGAAATACGATTAGCAGGTACAAACGTCCCTTTGGAGATTCTTAAAACCCTCCCCGAAGAAGAAAAACTCAAAGCAACTCCGGAAGTGATCTCCGCGGCTTACGCCAGAATAAGCAGAAGCGAAAAAAATGTTGATGAGCTGGTATCGGAATCTCTGGAAAACATCCAGAAATCCAGAAAATCAAACGAAGCGATTCTCTACGGTATGGGACATCATTCCGTAGCCGACCATGCTATTTTCAACTTAAACATAAAAGGCGTTTCAAGGCTTCTCGCAGAATCCATAGAAAAAAGAAGACTCGCAGGATATACGGAAAAATCCCAGAGATATGTTACTCTGGAAGGCGACTACATAAAACCTAAAGAATTCAACAAACAGGACCTGGAAAAATTCGATGAACTCGTTAAACTACAGAACGACTTTTATTTCAAGGCTGTACCTTTATTAACAAAACTTTTGGAAACTAAAAACTCCAAGAAATTAACTACTTTAACGGATAAAAGCAGACAATCTTTACTAACGGAATTACAAACTCTCTCAAAAGAAGACGCAAGATATAGTCTCTGTCTGGCAACTGAAACTCAGCTTGGATGCTCTTATACCGGACAAACCGCCGAACTTGCAATCAGGGAATTAAAATACGGCAGACTAAAAGAAGAAATGGAATTCGCCCAATTATTATATTCCGCAATAATAGAAAAAGCTCCTTCTCTAATCCAATTAGCTGCGCCTGAATTATTCAAACAACAAAATGTTACGGGTAATTCTTCATTACCAAAAACTTTATCCTTAAGCGAGCAAATGTCATTGTTTTCCAAAAGAAGTTCTTCGTCCCGGACTGTTCCAAAAGAAGAATTACAGGAAGACAACTTTAAATATACGGAACAAAAATTAAGAGCATTTATCGAGAAAAATTTCAAATCTATTCCATCTCTTTTTTATATTGATGAGTCACAGCAAACAAAAGAAGAAGTAACTCTCGTAAATCATAATACCCCGGACAGGGAAATTTTAACTGCCTTGTTACACTTGTACTCAAATAAGCCAATGAACGAATGTTATACTTTTTCGGAACAATTAATTACTACCGGAAAAGCCGTGAACTTCATTAAAGAAGCCTTAAAATACATCAGTGAATTTGATAAAGTCCCAAGAGCTTTTGAGGCAGGATTTTTAATATATGAAATTGTTTTAAGCGCCACAAGTTTCGCACAACTAAAAAGACACAGGATGAATACGTTGCTAAGCCAGGACTATGACCCTGTTCTCGGATACACGATTCCGCCTAATATTCAGGAAGTCGGGTTGTCACGGGAATTAAAAGAAGTATGTGAAAAAAGCACGGATTTGTATAACGAATTCAAGCCTTCCTATGGGAAAGCAGCGGAATATTGCCTGACAAACGCTCACAAAAGAAGAGTACTGCTCGGGATGAATATACGGCAGTTATACCATATTTCAAGGATAAGAGAAGATAAAAACGCTCAATGGGATATCCGGGATAAAGTAACACAGATGAGTAATCTCGCAAAAAAAGTCGCCCCCATAACAACAATACTCCTCGCCGGCAAACACGATTTCAAGAAAATTTATAATAAGGTGATGAAATAAGTTCCCCCTGTTGTTCTCAATTTGTTAATCTTTTTAACGTTCAAACTTTTTAGTTAGACTTTAGGACGCAGATAAACAGGATTACAGGATTAACAAAATAGTAACGGGAAAGACCAAAAATAGGAAAATTATTTTTCTTTATCTGCGAGAATCTTCCTCTGTTAATCTAAATTATATTTGTTTTTTACGAAGCTCTTTCCGCCTCTGATGGATTACTTACAAGCCCTTATGTTAATTAGGGATTGTTGTCCGGAGTTTGTTACTGGAGAGATTCGTATCTGGAGCGAAGCGAAAGACTCTATCTTTTCTGTTTTTATCCCTTTTTTCTGCGGAAATCTGCGTCCTAAAATTTTCCGTCTTTTGTTCTCTGTGTCCTCTGTGGTTGATTTTATCTTCTACAAAAAAGTCAGCATAGTATCCCCGAATTTATAATGTTTTCCTTCGGAAATGTCTTCGTGTTTTGAGTGTTCTATTATAAAAATATCGTTCTCGCTTTTGTTAAAACCTGCAAGTTTTTCTAACAGCGCCTTTACATATCCTTTGTTATACGGCGGGTCTGCAAATAAAATATTTTGCTGTTCCGATATAAATAAATCCTGTAATTCTACCTGGGAAAACTTTTTATTTATTATTATTATTCTATCTTTATATAAATCACTGCTATCTATAATCTTGATATTAGATTTTATTTCTTTTATAACTTTTACGGAACTATCAACGAATACTATTTTCTCCGCTCCCCTTGATAAAGCTTCTATTCCAACCGCTCCACTGCCCGCAAACAAATCAATAAAATTCGCATTTTCTATCCTCTCCCCTATGACATTGAATATTGCAAGTCTGACAGAATCTTGTGTTGGGCGTATATCTTCAGGAGCGTTTATCCTTAAGTTTTTAAACTCTCCGCCTGTTATTCTCATTTATGGAAATATCTCCTTATTGGGTAGTCCGCCTAAGGCGGATTTAATGCATGGACATTTCAATATATACCTTTTAAAATTCCCCCGTCCTTTAGGGCGGGGACAGGAAGCCAAGCCTAAATAATCTGTTGGGCTTTAGCCCGAAACAACCCACAAAGGTTACAAACACTTCAAACTATCTTAAATAAAACCCTTTTCTTTCATCCACTCGTCATTAAATATTTTTTCAATATAACTGTATCCACCGTCCGGCAAAACAGTTACGACAATTTTGTTCTCAGGTAATTTTTTTGCCACTTCTAATCCCGCCCAAACCGTTGCTCCGGAAGAACCTCCCACAAAAATTCCCTCTTCTTTCAATAACTGTCTGCTCATTAAAAGGGAGTCTCTATCCGTAACCTGGATAATATCGTCAATGACACTAAAATCCATATTCTCGCACATCATATCTTCGCCTATACCTTCTACCAAATATACTTTAGGCTCGATGAATTTTTTGCTCTTGAAATAATCATAATATATGGAGCCTATCGGGTCAACTGCAACAACTTTAATTTCGGGATTCTTTTCTTTTAAGAATTTTCCTATCCCGGAAACCGTCCCGCCCGTTCCTGCCCCAATAACCACATAATCTATTTTATGTTCCGCTTGTTCCCAGATTTCCGGACCTGTTATTTCATAATGCGTTTTTAAGTTATCCGTATTATGATACTGGTTAAGCGCAAACGAATTCGGAGTTTCTTTTGCAATTTTTTTTGCCACTTCATAATAAGATTCGGGAGAATCGTAAGGCACAGCAGTAGGACAAACAAAAACTTCCGCCCCGAAAGCCCTGAGAAAATTTATTTTCCCCATACTCATTTTATCCGGTATCGTAAAAATTGTTTTTTGACCGTTAACTCCCGCGTATAAGGCAATCCCAACTCCCGTATTTCCGGAAGTGTTTTCTACAATCGTACTGTCGGAGTTTAATTTCCCTTCCGATTTTGCCTTATCCAGTATATACAATGCCATCCTGTCTTTAATGGAACCACCGGGATTAAAGCACTCTAGCTTAGCCAAAACAGTAGCTTTTATATTTTTGGTAACTTTATTTAATTTTACAAGCGGAGTATTGCCGATTATTTCAAGAACATTATTATTCCACATATAGTTAACGGATAAAATTTTCACCGCAGAGACGCAGAGTACGCAGAGATAAAAACCGAGAACTAATTTTTCCTCTGTGCCCTCTACAGTAAAAATATTTTATCATCTGTTTGTCTCTTTCTTTTTATTTTAACTCTAAATTCTTTCCTGTCATCTTTATCCGTGCAAATCCATGTCTGTTATCCGTGGCAATACTATCTGTTTATATTTTTTTAAATCTTTAAATCCTTTTTTTTATCCTGTTAATCTGCGTCCAAAAACTCTTATAGAATTATTTTCCCAAAGCCTGTTCAATATCTTTTAACAGGTCCTCTACGTTTTCAATTCCTACGGACAACCTGATTAAATTATCTTTTATTCCCATTTTTGCTTTGTCTTCAGGTGTAAGTGAACTGTGACTCATCGTTGCAGGATGGCTGATTAAAGATTCAACTCCGCCAAGACTTTCGGCAAGGGTAAAAAGCTTTACGCTTTCAAGGAATTTTTTAGTTTCTTTATATCCGCCCTTGATGTCAAACGCAATCATCCCGCTCATTCCGCTCATTTGTTTTTTTGCAAGCTCATATTGCGGGTCGGAAGCCAAATAGGGAAAATATGTTTTCTCTACTTTAGGATGAGAGTTAAGAAATTCTGCTACTTTTAATGCATTTGAAAAATGTTCTTTCATTCTTACGACAAGAGTCTTTATCCCTCTTAAAACAAGCCAAGAATCAAAAGGCCCGGGGACTCCACCAATTGCATTCTGGCAGAACTTCAATCTTTTATAATACGTTTCGTTATTCGTAGTTACCGCGCCTGCTATAACGTCACTGTGTCCGCCAAGATATTTCGTAGCGCTGTGAAGAACAATGTCTATACCGAAATCCACAGGCCGCTGGAAATACGGTGTAGCAAAAGTATTATCCACTACGGTAATTAATTTATGTTTTTTCCCTATATCCGCAAATGATTTCAAGTCTACAATTTTTAATAATGGATTAGTCGGGGTTTCCACCCAGAGCATTTTAGTTGCAGGAGTTATGGCATTGATGACATTCTCA
The DNA here is from genome assembly GCA_028716385.1 of bacterium. Lineage (GTDB taxonomy): Bacteria > Hydrothermota > UBA3073 > JACQXS01 > JAQTXJ01 > JAQTXJ01. Next base: position 98,199 of record JAQUPX010000007.1, read on the forward strand.
AGATTTGTAGTATCAACAAAAGTAAAAGTCAGCCCGTAATTATTAAATACGTTTTTAAAAAGTCTATAAGTCCCGCCATAAACGTCTAAGGTAGAAATTATATTATCCCCAGATTTAAGTAACCCCATAACGGTATTTATTGCCGCCATACCCGATGAAAAAGCAAGTCCGTATTTACAATTTTCAAGGCTTGCGAGACACTCTTCGAGCGCAGTCCTTGTGGGGTTTCCTGTCCTGCTGTATTCATAACCTTTATGCTTACCGGGACTTTCCTGGAAATAAGTAGAAGTCTGGTAAATCGGCGTAGTAACGGCTCCGGTTGCAGAATCAGGAGCTTGACCAACGTGTATAGCTTTAGTTTCAAATTTCATATTGTCCTTCATATTGTTTTAAATTTTTATATTATTATTTATATTGTCCTAATATTGGATTTTTATCGTATTTGTCAATTCTTTTCTTGTAGTTTATTTTTTATCCGCCTCAGGCGGACTACAATTTTCTGTATTCTTTAATTTTAATCTCTTAAATTCTGTTAATTATTTTTCTTTCTTTGTTTTTAATCTTGTGTTAATCCATAATAATCCTTTCTTATTTTTCTGTTATATGTTTGCATGTCTTTTAATCTTGCGTGAATCTGTGAAATCTGCGTCCCCAAATTTTTTCTCCTTTGCTTTCCCTTTTAAATAACTTTACAAATCCTTTCTGTTATTTTAGAATTCATAATAAAATCAAAGGAGGTATTATGAAATTAATAATCTGTTCCCTGCTCCTCGCCCAAACCCTTACGGCGGAGACCATAAAAATCAATTACGAATTCCGGAAGCCCTCGGTAAAACACGGGCAGTATGACCTTATAACTATCGCAGGACTTAAATCCTTTATACAACCCGGCAAACCTGTTCTGCCTTCAAAAGACATAAAAATACTCATTCCTGCAGGAGAAAAAGTTCTAACCGTTAAGGTAATCCCCTGCGAAACCGAAACTTTGAAGGGTTACTACGATATCCAGCCCGGACCTCCTATAATACCTACCTCTGTAAAAGATGATAAAATTAAAACGGTTAAAGACAGTAAAATATATAAACAATCCTCTCCCTACCCCGGAGAACCAATCTCCAATTATTTAACACATAGACTTAACGGATTTGACATACTGACAGGCCAGATTTTTCCTGTCTGCTACATTCCCAAAACAGGCAAAATATTCTATTATAAAAAAGTAACACTTGAAATCACTACAACCCCGGACACAAAAACAAAAATAGAACAATCGGCAATGAGAATTACGGATAAAAAAACTTCTGATAAGATACTAAGAAATATAGAAAACAGCGAAGCATTATTTTCCTATAATAGTCTTACTAAACAAATACCCACACCCGGCACGTTTGCATCTAAATCAGGTCCGTTTGATTATATACTTATAACCGGCGCAACCCTGAAAGACTCGTTTCAGGTGCTCGTAAACTGGAAAAACTCCCGCGGGATACAAGCCGGGCTGTTTACTACGGATTCAATATATGCCAATTATACGGGTGTTGACAATCAGGAAAAAATCAGGAATTTTATAAAAGCCTGCTACACCGCCTGGAACGGGACTGCACATCCTCTTAAATGGGTTGCTCTCGGCGGGGATGACGAAATTATCCCCGTAAGAGGATTGTTGGCATGGGGAACTGACGGCGTAGGGAGCCCGATTGATTCTACTATGGCAAGCGACATTTATTACGCAGGACTTGACGGCAACTGGGATACCGACGGTGACGGCGTTTACGGAGAAGGCGACACGGCAGGCGGCGGGACCGGAACTTCCGGAGAAGAAGCCGATTTTCTTCTTGAAGTAGCGGTCGGAAGAATAACCGTAGAAACTCCTGAAGAAGCAGGCAATTATACAAAGAAACTAATTTATTATGAAAACAAAACAAACCCGGATTACTTGAACAGAGCCTTGTTTGTTGGCGAGTACCTTGATGCCTATACTCAAGGCGGAGATAAAAAAGATAGCGTTGCTTATTTACTTCTTCCAAAATTCAGTATAACAAGGTTGTATGACAGGGATGGAACGTTTAATTCTAACGCCGTTGAGGATGAACTTCTGAAAGGAACACACATCCTGAATCATCTTGGACACGCAAATAGTTCGACAGTAATGGAGTTATTTGGTGGAAATATAGGAAACACCGATTACCCGCTGATATATTCCCAGGGGTGTTATACCGCAGGTTTTGATGAAGCGATGAGCGGTTCCTCTGAAGCAATTGCCGAATCATTTATATTTTCGCCAACAGGAGCTTTCGCATACATAGGAAATACCCGCTTCGGATGGTATAGTCAAGGTTTTTATGAGGGCCCCGGGGAACACTTTGACCACCAGTTCCTGGATGCGATATTTACGGAGAATATAAAGAATTTGGGTGATGCGCTGAATGACGCAAAAGAAGACCTGGTAACCGCTATGGGAGCCACCGGAACAATGAGATGGAGTTACTTCACGATTAATCTCCTCGGCGACCCTGAAACACCTATTATTACCGAATATCTGCCACCGAATGCAAATATTTCTTCTCCAAATAATTATGCTACAATATGTGGAGACGTACTGATGAAGGGAACGGCTAAAAAGGGAGATGCCGCCGGAGCTACGTTCTTGAATTACAAATTTGAGTACGGAATAGGAAAAACTCCTTCATTGTGGATTCCTGTTTCCGATTCTTTTTATCAACCCGTAATAAACGATACGTTGTGTCTATTGGATACGCGGTTGATACCTGAAGACAGTTTAGTTACTATTAAACTTGTTGTAAAAGATTCCGGTGGAAAAACAGGAGAGGATAAAAGGTATTATCGCATAAATAACTGCGCATTGGATATAGCAAATAAATCGCCGGCATACAGCAATGCCGATACGGTATATTTTAAGGGAAATGCTTTTGTTTCCAATTTTACTAATTACACGATAAAATTTAAGAAAAAGAGCGGACCTGACGTATGGGATACAACAGGGATTACCCTGAGAAACAACGGAACGAGCGAAAAAGGCAACGATACACTTGGGATATGGGTGCTTGGACAGATTCCTCTTGAAGTTTATGCTATTAAGTTAAATGTTTACGGAAGCGATACTTTTGAATCTGTAATAGAAATAAACATTGATGAATCCGGGCTACCGGGATTTCCGGTGTACGGGGGCTGGTTTGGTTCGCCTACTGTCTGCGACGTAAATCTTGACGGCAAAAACGAATTACTAATCAGCAAAGCCGAGGGGTTATTTGTTTATGATAATCAGGGGAACAAACTATTAAATACTTCATCAAGCGATTGGCTTTATGGCGCGCCGTCAGTTGGAGATATTGACGGGGACAAAGACCTTGAAATGGTAGTAGCCGAAAAAAATAGACTCTACGCGTGGCATCATAACGGAACGCCGGTAACTTCATTTCCTAAGTCTCTTCCCGGGGTCGCTTACACTTCACCGACATTATGTGATTTCAACAATGATTCTATTCCTGAAATCCTGTATTGTTCGGGCGACAGTTTATACCGGATTAAGGGAGACGGAAGTATTGTATCGGGTTGGCCGATTTATGCGCCCGGCATTTATAAATCCGCAGTAGCCGATATAAACGGAGATAACGAAAAAGAAATAATATTTGGCAACAGTCTTGGAGAAATACATATTATTAAAAAAGATAAAACACCGGTAGCAGGTTGGCCGGTCCAGCTAAGCAGGGACATAGGAATCCCTGTAATCGGGGATATAGATAATAACGACTCGCTTGAAATAGTCGTTCCGACCTGTGGTAGAAGCTTCGATAGTATTTATGTTTTTAAATCCGATGGGAGCAGGATGCCCGGCTGGCCTAAACCTATTATTGTTCCGTTTATGGAACCGTTTTTTCAGCCTGCGTTGGGAGACCTGAACGGCGATTCATTGCTTGAAATAGTAATGCCTTCAACGGATTCTTTATACAGTTATAACCCTGTTCTGTTCGTGTTTGACTATATTGGTAACTTCTTTCCGGGTTGGCCTGAAACCCTTTCGGCAAAGAGTGAAATCTTTACTTCGGCGGTTATAGGGGACATTTATACGAACCCCGGTATGGAAATTGTAGTTGGCACAAGGAATAAAGGCAAGTTCTATGCTTTCACTGACAGCGGGGTTTTGATTCCAAGTTTTCCAAAGTTTACGGCAGATTCTAATCTGGCATGCCCATCCCCTACGCTTGCGGATTTAGATAATGACGGGTTTATTGAAATTATCGGTTCAAGTTTAAATAACACTTACGTATGGAATACTCAGGGAGATTCAAAAGACATAGAATGGTCGACATCTCAAAATGACGTGTGGCATACAGGGTTGTATAAATTTACTCCTTCAAATCCCGGGGTAGAAGAAAATGCAGATAATAAGCTTACATTATCAATATCAAAAATAATGCCCAATCCTTTTAAGAATAAAACATTGTTATCTTTTTCAGTTCCGGAGAATGCAAAAGTTAAAATCAATGTCTTTAATCTTGCGGGACAACATATAAAAACTCTTTTTAATAATACGGTAAAACCCGGAACTTATAACGTGTATTGGTATGGTAAAGATAAAAATGAACACCCGTCGCCAACAGGAATATATTTTATAAAAATTGAAGGCATCGGAGATACAAAAGTTAGAAAATTAATATTGCTGAAATAAAAACGACCGATAACAAAGCTAAAAAATTAAGTCTAACTTATCCGGAATAGTTGGACATTTGAAAATTTGGAGGAGGAAAAAAATGTTGAATGAAATGAAATCCGCCTCAGGCGGAAAAAAATATATGGAACATCTGGGACATCCCGCTCAGGCGGTGACCGCCTTGGCGGTGATTTTGTTTACGCTATTTTTTGTAGTGAATTTATGCTACGGCGATTTTATAAAAGTAAAAAACGCCGGTGAAAAAATCGTAAAAGAAAAAATAACTGCACACAGTATTTCACGCTCGGAATTCAAGAAAAGCGGCGCTCCAAAATCTCATACGATTTACGTCTTGTATCAGGGAAACAGTGAAGTAGATATCGCGGAATTAATCTACGGTGGCGGCGGTTGGGGATATAAACTATACCGTAACGGGGCTTTGCTCGATTCTACGGACGACGGACCTACGGTATACAGAGACACCGGCGTAGTAAGAGGGTCGTCCTATACCTACCAGACACAGATTTATTATGACGATTCATTAATATCCGAAAGCAACATAGTTACTGCAAATCCGGGCAGCATTTGCGGACAGATTGCGAGAAGTACGGTATGGAGAAAAGAAGACAACCCGTTCGTTATACAAGGAACTCTTCCGCTGGCACAAAATTGCGTCGTTCTGACGGGAGGATGGGGCGATACTTCGTCTCCAACGCTTACAATCGAACCCGGCGTAGAAATAAAAATAGACCCTTCCCATGCTCTTGGAACTTCGGCAGGAAATCTCGTGATGATAGGGCAACAGGATACTATGATAAAAATCTCTTCCAATACCGGCTCGCGCTCGAATTATTCCTTTACAATACAGGATTCTTCTAAGGGAACATTAGAATGGGTCGAAGTTACGGGAGCAGGATTCGGAGTGATAAGTTACGTGAACGCAAGTGGCAGCGTAAACATAGCAAGATGCAGATTTACGGATGACTCCATAGGCATAAAAGCTCAAAGTCCCTGCAAGGTATGCAGCGTCTTTGTAGCCGACTGTAATTACGGAATTTATTCCACGGGTAGCGGTATGGCACAGGTGTCTTATAGCGAAATAACGTCTAATAAATACGGAATTGTAGGAACTTCAGGAGGATGGTTTAATGTCCAGCACTCTAATATTTGCGGGAACGACAGCGTGGGGGTTAGAAATGACGATGGAGCAGCGCTTCTTTCCGTTAAGAACTGTTTCTGGGGCACCGGAGGTCCAAAAGATATTACGGGGCGCTTTGCCATCGGAGATACAATCATCGGGAGCTTGAATTACAAACCCTACGTAAATACTTATTATGATGTAGAACTGGCAAATATTGATTTAAAAATAAAAGACGTAAAAACAATCCAGACTGTTCAGGATGTTGATTTACTAACACTAAGACCAACTATGGTAAGGGTTTTTGTGGATGTAGGAAGATGCAAGCCTGTGGATGGAGTAAACGTTAAATTAACTTACAATGGGACAGATTATTTTTCTGCGGGAAGCTCTATTAAAGGAGCAAAAGTCTGGTCTAATGCCGAATTAAATAACGGAGTCAACAGTTTCAATTTCTTTATACCTATTGGAAATTTATTCGGTGCTGCAGGAAACGCGGTAGTCAGCGCGGAAGTAGATTACGCACCCGGAGCAGTTGAGGAAAGAAACGAAACAAATAATACCGGGGTAGATTCGGTAAAAGTAGTCTCTTCGCCCCACGCATGGATAACGTATAGGCCCATTTCTGCAGAAAGATGGCATGGGCTACCAAGCGTAAACATTACTGATTTTGCCCAACAATGTCAGTCATTAGTAGCAGCAATTTTACCAATGTACTGGGGTATGATAGAATATGATTGTTCTATTATAAATGTAGATTCTACTGTTACAGGCGGGGCATTCGGTTGGAATACCCGAACAGTTATGAGTATAATTACAAGACTCTATGCTTCTGAGGATGTAGACCACAGGGTAGTGGGTATTGCGCCGAAAGGAACATTCAGCCATGGGTTGTCTCATTCGGGATACGCAAGAGTCGTTCTTATTGATAGCACAACATTCCCAAGTGACCAGTGGGTAGCAACTCACGAGTTAGGGCATGTTTTTAACGGAAGAGGTTACGTATTAAATGACGAATACTATGAAATAAGAAGTTTCTGGGATACGGATGGAAATAGCAGTTGGCCTTATAAAACCCAGCCTGACGGTTCTGTTTCAAGCGAAGGATGGTGGGTAGACAAAGGAACAAAAGGATGTATCCACAATCCTCACCCTAAAGAATATGCCGGCAATAATTATTACAGTTTTATGGGTAACTCAGGCACTATGTCTCACTGGGTATCTGATTCCGTTTATAAAATTTTGTTAAATAATTTTCCTGCTAAAAAGAAGGCATCCGTTCCGAGAATTGCATTCAGTTTTAATATTTATGATAATGATTCCGCATTGATTAAACCCTCTTATAAAATTCCAAATGGAGAAGCGGATACAGGACAAACCGGAAACTACAGGATAGAATGTCAGAACGGCTCAGGGAGTGTATTGTCAGGTATAAATTTTGAACCCGATTTTATAGATGTCCCCTCTTCAACACTCAAGGGTTCCCCGTATTACTTTAATCTTGAGTTCCCTGTAAATACGCAGAAAATAGTTATAAAACATAACTCCACTATAATTAAGCAAGTTATAAAATCTGCAAATGCGCCAATCGTAACACTTCTCTACCCGAACGGCGGAGAAAGCTTCTCGGATACGGTAAGAGTGAAATGGAGCGGAAACGATATAGACGGCGGGCAACTTTATTACTGGCTGTTATATACTAGGGATTCCGTGTGGACACCCATTGCAATAGATTTAATTGATACAACTTACTTAGTAAATATGCAGTCTTTCCCGGGCGGAACGACTTGTAAATTCAAAGTTATCGCCACTGACGGCATAAATACTTCAAGCGACGAATCAAACTCATACTTCGGCTCGGCTAACAAAGCGCCAAACGTGTTTATATCGGAACCCGGAGACAGCGCAATATATTCGATAAATCAGGGAATCACATTCAGCTCTAATGCTTACGACGCGGAAGACCGGATTGTGGACGACACTACTTTGAAATGGGTATCAAGCGTTAACGGTCAACTCGGAACAGGGAAAAATCTTTCGGCAATGCTTCCTCTCGGAAATCATACCATATACCTGACAGGTCATGACAGCAAAGGATTAATCGGCGGAGATACGATACACCTGAGCGTAGTGTCGGATACTTTACCGGATGTATATGTAACTACAAACGACATATCTACAAATAGACCTCCGGTTATTAACGATACGTGCTGGATTAGAGCGGATATAAAGAATATACGAAAAGATGCGGAATGTTTGGTGTCCATATACCTGCATCATATTGATTCGGCTAATCTTATTACAAACGCTATTGTTTCGGTTGAGGCTAACAAAACTACGCATTTGAACGTGATGTGGACACCGCTGGCAACAGGTCTGGATACGGTATGGGTAAAAATCTCGGAAGCTGACCCCGTAGAAAACGACACTACGAATAATATAGCTTCAAAAGTATTTACCGTAGTTCTAATCGGAGCAGAGGAGACGACTCCCCCGAAAGTTATGTTCCTAAGCCAGAATTATCCGAACCCGGCACTGAATTCAACGTTTATAAAATTCGGTATCCCGGAAGCCGGAAACGTGAAATTGAAAATTTATAACGTAAGCGGGAGACTGGTAAAGACTTTGCTTGAGGGTGAATGCAGCGCAGGGTATCATACCGTGAGGTGGAACGGAACCGACACTTACAACAACAAGATTGCAGCCGGCATATACTTTGTAAGGTTACAAAACAACAAACGTACACTTACGCGCAAAACGGTAATTTTACAATAATCTCGCCTTTGTTTTAATGAAGGTAGCCGCTGAAGTTGGTAGCCGCAACCTTTAGGTTGCGTAACTATCGTGACTCCAACTTATCCTGCTCTGCTGGGTTAGTTATACAATTAGGACGCAGATTTTCGCAGATAAACAGGATTAACGAAATAGTAACAGAAAAGACAAAGCAGGAAAATTATTTTTTTCTCTGTGCCCTCTCTGTTTTTTTAGTTGGAGTTTGTTTCGTTAGAAACATTACTCCAACTTATCCAGCTCTGCTGGGCTCTGTGTCCTCTATCTATTTTGTTATCTGTTTTTTAATCTCTTTTACTCTGATATATTTTTTCCTCTGTGTTCGGAGTTTACCCCGCTATGTCGAAGATCCCGCCGTGGCGGTGAGCGGGGTGGTTAATTTTTTCGTTTTCTATCCTCTGTATCCGTGAAAATTCGTGACTAAAAATTAATCGGTTTTTTCTTTTCTTTCTGTTACCATCTATATTTTCAGCTCTCTTTTCTTTTTTTACTATCTATGCTGTCTACACTATCTATACCACCCATCCCCTTATATTTCAATAAGTTACAGACTCTTCCCCCTATAAATTCCGATGTCCTGTAGAAAAGAAAAGAAAACAAAATTAAAAATAAAGCTTGACAAAGGTTTTAGGCGCATTTAAGCTCAAGACAATTGATAAAGGAGGTGATTTACAAATGAATAAATCAGACCTTGTTGCCAGAATGGCAAAAAAGTCCGAAATTTCCCAAAGTGCAGCAGAAGTAGCGCTTAATGAGTTTATGGCAGGCGTATCAGATGCATTGAAAAAGGGAGAAAGAGTAACGCTCGTCGGATTTGGTAGCTGGGATGTAAGAAAGAGAGCAGCCAGAAAGGGGAGAAATCCACAGAATGGCAAAGCCCTTAACATTCCTGCAAGAAGAGTAGTCAGATTCAGAACTGGCTCAGAATTAAAAGGCAGAGTCAAATAACACAGCAACCCAGAGTGATATGTTTTTTTTCTTATCCTCTGGGTTTCTTATTAGCTGGACTTTGCGACGTAGGAGTATTACTCTAAGTTATCCAGCAAAGCTGAGTTTAAAATCCTCCGAAATTATACCCCAAAATCTGCACAACAACAATTAATCTAAAAACCCTTTGCTCATTACCACACAAAAAAATAATAACTTTTTTCGCAAGTTTTTATTTATTTTATTGTCTAATTGTTACAAAGTAAAAAGTAATAATAATTAAAGATTTGACTAATCTATTATTTAGTATATTCTTTGCTACATTATGATACATTTATTTACCTTATTAATCCTTGCGTCTAATCAACTAACTCTTGATGACTGCATCTCAATTGCAAAAAAGAACAATACAAAAATAACTCAGGCAAAGAAATCCGTAGAAATAGCAAGGAATGATGTTACAGCTGCTTATTCTGCGCGATACCCGAATGTTGATTTCTCATCAAGCTATAGAAAAAGCTATTCTGATGATACCACTACGGACAGCCACTCGGCAGGAATAAGCCTAAGTTATCAATTATACAGAGGCGGATACATTTGCGCCAGTATTGAAATTGCAAAAACAAGAGCAGAAATAGCACAAGAAAACTATCGCCTGACAGAACAGGAAGTTATCCTTTCCGTAAAACAAACTTTTTTTAGCATCCTCGAAAAAGAAGAAAAAATCAAATTGTCCGATAAAATTCTTTCCAGAAGAAAAGAAGATTATTCGTTGATAAAACTAAAATATAATGTCGGCAGGGAAAGTTATCCCTCCGTTGAAGAATCCGAAGTAAACTTATCCCAGGCAGAATACGACAAATTATCCGCAGAAGAAGAATTGAAATTATCTAAAGTAGACCTTAACCTGCTTATGGGAAGAAGTTCTCAAACGGAACTTCTTTTAAAAAATGAATCCGCAGAATTACGGGAACTAAAAATACCTCCCTGTAGCGAATTCATATCCCGGGCAAAAGACTTACGCCCGGATATACGAATAGAAAATCTTAACCATAAGGTACTCTACCTGCAATCCAAAGAAACAAAAAGTGAATATTTCCCGAAACTTAATCTAAGTTCAGGTTATGATGTGGGCGGGTCGGGATTCTTTTCTAAAGATGACTTTTCTAGCTACAAAGACAACCCATTAAGCGTTGGCGTAAGCCTTTCATTCCCGATTTTTGACGGGTTTTCTACTAAATCAAAAGTAAAAAGCAGCAGTTTAGAAATCATAAAACATACGATAAAATTAACCGAGCTTGAACAAAACATAGAAAGCGAAATTCTCCAGGCATACTCAAATTGGACTCTGGCAAAAAAGAGACTCGAACTTAGCGAAAAATCCTTAAAAGCTATACAGGATATGTATGAGCTGACAAGACTGCAATATGAACAGGGCAATACTACTTATTTCTTCTTTCAGCAAAAAGAAGCGGAATTAACAAAAGCAGAGTATAATTACATAACTTCATTGAACGACTTACAAATAACAATTGCTAATTTATATAAGGCAGGTGGATTATGAAAAAAATAGTTATCCCGGGTATTGTAGTATTGCTAATAATAAGTGTTGTATTATTTTCGGTAAAAAAACACAAAGCAACTTTAAAACAACAACAAAAAGACCCTACTGTCCAGGTGAGTTATGGTGACATTGAAGTCAAAGTTCTGTCGACGGGAACAATCCAGCCATATACCAGAGTAGAGGTTAAACCGCCCGTAAACGGAAGACTTGATAAAGTAGAAGCGCAGGAAGGGGACAAAGTTTATGAAAACAAAGTTTTAGCTTTATTGTCAAGCGAAGAACGGGTAGCAATCATTACATCCGCAGAATCCGACCTTTCGGAAGCAAAGAAATCAGGCGATAACGCCTCAATAGAAAGCGCGCAGAAATCCTATGAAATGGTTAAAGGTTTTTATAAACCCGTCCCGATAAACGCTTCTATTTCGGGCGAAATAATAAAACGTGATTGCGAACCGGGACAGAACGTTACTACGGCAACGGTCTTATTTGTTATCTCTGATAAATTAGTTGCCAATGTATCCGTAGATGAAGCCGACATACGTAATATTACTATCGGATACCCCGCACAAATCGTCCTGGATGCTTTCCCTGACCAGGAGATTACCGGCAAAGTCGTCAAAATCTCTCACGAAAGCAGGCTCGTTTCAAATGTAAATATTTATGACGTAATGGTTGTGCCGGATAGTATTCCTGAATACTGGAGGTCCGGTATGACTGCAAACGTTAACTTCATAATTCAATCAAAAGATAACGTTCTCTCGCTTCCTATTAGCATCGTAAGAGAAAGAAAAGGGTTCAAAGGAGCTAAAAAATCTGCCAATCAAGCAGGGAAAAAACAAGGACAATGGGCAGGCAGTAATAGTCCTAAACGCGACTCTACCGGCACACATAAAAGAAACAATAAGTATGTCTTGTTATTGGAAAATGGCAAATCCGTAGAACGAGAGGTACAAACCGGACTGTCTGACGGGACTAATATTGAAATAACAGGCGGGTTGAAAGAAGGAGACACCGTTATCTTCAAAACAGAAACTTCCCAAATAGGCGGCGCTAACTCTTCAAGGTCCCGCCAAATGATGCGAATGATGCCACATTAGATAAAAAATGATAGAGTTAAAAAACATCACTAAAACCTATGAAACCGGCGAACTTCCATTTAATGCCCTTGATAATGTTTCCCTGAAAATTTCCGAAGGCGATTTTGTTGCCATTATGGGACCTTCGGGCTCGGGGAAATCAACTTTATTAAACATACTCGGTTGCCTTGATACTCCGACTACCGGCAGTTATTTATTATCCGGACAGGATGTAAGTAAATTTTCCGACGACGAGCTTGCAGAAACAAGGAACAAAAGAATAGGATTTATTTTCCAGCATTTTAATTTACTTCCGAGACTTAATGCGCTTGAAAACGTTAAACTTCCCCTTATCTATGGTTCCGTATCTTCCGGGAGAGACGAAAAAGCAATAGAATGCTTAAAAGCCGTTAATCTTAGCAGCAAGGCATTTAATAAACCAAACGAAATGTCCGGCGGAGAACAACAGAGAGTTGCAATTGCCCGGGCGCTGGTAAACGATCCTTTTATACTTCTTGCTGATGAGCCAACCGGAAACCTCGATTCCAAAACAGGCAAAGAAATAATAGAGATAATTTCGGAACTGAATAAAAAAGGAATTACTATAATTTTAATAACTCATGATGAAAAAGTAGGTTCTGCCGCAAGAAGAATTGTAAAAATCCAGGATGGACAAATATTAGAGGATAAAGAAGTCCCTAAAGACGGTAAAGAACAAAAAACTAATTTGTCCGTTACTAAAAAAGACTATAAAAAACCTTCTTTCTCGTCTCCGCTTAACCGCATAAAAGAAAGCTTATCAATGTCTTTGTCTTCGCTGGTTGCAACTAAATTGCGTTCTTTTCTTACTATGTTGGGCATAATTATTGGCGTAGGTTCCGTAATAATGATGATAGCTTTAGGGCAGGGAGCAAGTTCTCAAGTGACAGACAGAATAAAATCTATGGGGTCAAACTTGTTAATTATTTCTCCGGGCGCAGCTAACCAGGGGGGAATAAGGCAGGGCGGAGGAAGTTCCGTAACATTGGTAAATGAGGATGTAGAAGCTATCAAGCGCAATTGTTTTTCTGCTCTAAAAGTATGTCCTTCTTTTAGCAGGGGAGCGACCGTCGTTTACAAAAACCAGAACAATTCTACAACCGTAGAAGGCACCACTGCTGATTACCCGGAAATTAATAATTTTCAGGTAGAAACTGGCTCGTTTATCACGGATAAAGATAACAAACTTATGCGAAAAGTAGCAGTATTGGGCAAAACCGTCCGGACAGGATTATTTGGGGATGAAAATCCTATCGGACAATATATAAAGATTAATAGAATTAATTTTGAAATTGTCGGAACAATGGTTTCAAAAGGTCAAAATCAAGGTTTCCACGACCCGGATGATATAGTTTTTGTTCCTCTGGCTACAGCCCAAAAAAGGCTTTTCGGGCTTGAACACCCAAACCGCCTTTCCAGAATTTATGTTCAGGCAAGAGCCGAAGCTTTTATAAATTCCGCTATGTCTGAAATTACTACATTGCTTCGCGCAAGACACAAAGTTAAAAAATCTGACCCGGATGATTTCAGGATATTTTCACAGGAAGAAATTCTTTCTACGGTGCAGGAGACTTCAAAAACTTTTACTATGTTATTGGCAGGAATAGCAATTGTTAGCTTACTCGTAGGCGGGATTGGAATTATGAACATTATGCTCGTTTCAGTTGCCGAACGGACAAGAGAAATTGGTATCCGCAAAGCAATCGGCGGAAAAAGAAGGGACATATTATCTCAATTCCTTATAGAAGCTTTGATTTTAAGTTTAATGGGCGGAATAATTGGAATCCTTCTGGGAAGTGTAGTCTCTAAAATGGCAAGCAAACTTGCTAACTGGCCTACCGTAATTTCCCCGACTTCGGTAGTATTAGCTTTTTCTTTTGCATTTGTTATTGGTATTTTCTTCGGTATTTATCCCGCAAATAAAGCATCAAGGTTAAAACCTATAGAAGCACTAAGATACGAATAAATTCTCTCGTCTTAGTTCGCTCATTATTTTCTTTTTACAATAACTTAATATTATTTATCCGTAATCCGTGTTCCTCTCCGTTCAGGAGTTTATCCCGCTTTGGCGGGACGGTTAACAATTCGTTCCTTTTTTCGTGATATAATTCTCTGTGCCCTCCTTGTTTTTTCTCTGTGTCCTCCATTGTCTGTTTGTTTTTTATCCGTTACAATCAATTACTATTCGTTACTCCTTAGTTACAATGAATTACTCTTTGTTTTTTCGCTCTCTGTGGTCTCTGTGGTTAAATCTTCAATCTCAACCTAAATAATCCTCTTGCAAGTTTCCCGATTTCTACTATAACAAATACCGTCGAGGAAACGGATACGGCAAACACCCAGTCTTTTAATCCCAGATAATATGTATTAAATATTGTATGCAGCGCCGGAATATATACTACTGCCAATATCATACTTGTGGAAAATCCTATTGCCAATAAAAGCCATTTATTACTCCAAAAACCTATCTTGAAAACCGAACTGTCTAAAGACCTGCAATTTATCGCATTGAAAAACTGCACTAACATTAATGAAACAAAACATAACCCCTGCGCATCGTTTATCGAATACCCTTTGCTCAGCGCCCACTTGAAAGTAAATAAACTCACGCCTGCCGTCCAGATGCCCACAACTATAATATAAAACAATACTCCTCTATTAAATATGGATTCGTTTTTCCCTCTTGGTTTTTTATGCATCGTACCTTTTTCTATAGGTTCCAAAGCCAAAGCTATCGCCGGCAAACCATCCGTAACAAGATTTACAAATAATATTTGAATGGCAATAAGAGGTATAATCCCCGCAGGCAACCCTAAAAATGTTCCGAAAAGTATCACAACTGCCATTAACAATACTTCCCCTATATTACAGGAAAGCATATACGCAAGAAACTTTTTTATGTTGCTGAAAATCCCCCTGCCTTCTTCCACCGCGGCAACAATGGAAGCAAAATTATCGTCCAGTAATATGATATCCGCAACTTCTCTCGTTACGTCCGTACCGGTTTTTCCCATTGCTATACCTATATCCGCTTTCTTTAATGCAGGGGCATCGTTTACCCCGTCGCCGGTCATTGCGACAACGTTCCCCCTGTTTTCTAATGCCGTTACAACTCTTAACTTATGAGCAGGAGAAACCCTCGCATAAACTTCTATCTTTTCTACAAGATTATTAAATTCTTCATCGCTTATTTTATCCAATTCTTCCCCGCTTAAAGCCATACCGTGTTTCAGCAACCCCAGCTCTTTCGCAATCGCCATTGCCGTTAATTTATGGTCACCGGTTATCATTACGGATTTTATATGTGCTTTATTGCATAACGCAATTGCAGCTTTAACTTCTTCGCGTGGAGGGTCAATCATCCCCGTAATCCCGATGAATACCATATCCTGCTCTAGTTCAGAATCTTTTTCAAAGTTGTCTGATGATAATTTTTTATAGGATATTCCAAGAACTCTTAATGCGTCGTTTGCCATTTGATGCGCAACCGCACGTATCTTTTCTTTGTATTCGGAAGTTAATGCTTCCTCTTTCCCATTAATAAAAACATACTTGCAGGAATTTAATATTATTTCGGCAGCCCCTTTTGCATAAGCAATGTTCCCTTCCGACGACTTATGAACGGTCGTCATTCTTTTAGTCTCGGAAGAAAAAGGAATCTCTCTGATTCTTGGAAATTGCGTTGATAAATCTTTCCGTGATAATCCTGCTTTTTCGGCAATTACTACAAGGGCAGCTTCTGTCGGGTCTCCTTTAATCGTGTAATTTCCGTCTGTCAATTCTAAAGAGGAGTCATTACATAAACTTCCTGCTTTAAGCAGCAAACTTAATTCTTTAGGGGGTACAATTGTTTTTGTGCTATGAAAATGAAAACTGCCTTTAGGTTCGTATCCAGTCCCGGAGACATCAATTAATCCATCGTCGGAAGATTCTTTGCCGGGAATATAAATCTGTCGGACTGTCATCTGGTCTTGTGTAAGCGTACCTGTTTTGTCCGAGCAAATAAAAGTCGTACACCCGAGCGTTTCTACTGCAGTCAATTTCTTTATAAGAGAATTCCGTTTTAACATTCTTTGCATACCGATTGCAAGACAGATGGTAACTACTGCGGGCAGTGATTCCGGAACCGCAGCTACCGCTAAACTTACTCCCCATATAAGCATTTCAAGTATCGTATGCCCGCGGGTAACACCTATAGCCGCAAGGACAAAGCATAATGCCAATGCGCCTATTGCAATCCATTTGCCTACACTATCAAGATTCGTTTGTAGAGGCGTAGTTTCTCTCTCTACTTTTTGTAACGCATCCGCAATTTGACCAAATTCTGTTTCCATCCCGGTACCGGTTACGATAGCTGTTCCTCTTCCATACACGGCAGCCGTCCCCATAAATACCATATTTTTCCTGTCTCCGATGGCAGCTTCTCCCGTTAATGGTTCGCTTATTTTATTCGTGGAAACGGATTCTCCGGTCAGGGCAGCTTCATCTATTTTTAAGTTTACGGCTGAAATTATCCTTGCATCCGCAGGAATCTTATCGCCCGTCCTTATAATAAAGACATCTCCCGGCACTACTTCTTTTGCATCTATTGATATTTCTTTATTGCCTCTTAACACGGATACCATAGCCGCCGCCATTTTCTTTAACGCTTCCAGTGATTTTTCTGCCTTGTATTCTTGTACAAATCCTAAAGTTACGGCAAAAATTATTATGATGAGTATAACGACGGCATCTACAGTTTCGCCTAAAATTGCGGATAGGACAACTGCAAAAAGAAGTATTATGATTAAGAAATTCGCAAATTGTTTTAACAGCAAGACAATGGCAGGGGTTTGTTTCTTTTTTACCAGTTCATTATATCCATACTCCTGCAAACGTTTTTGGGCTTCTTCAACGGTTAACCCCGTATTAGAAGAATTAAGCGTTTTTACGGTTTCTTCCGTATTTAATTTATACCACTGATAATTGTTTGTTATCATTTTTAATGAATAAATGATTACCTTTCTTTTAAATACTGTCAAGAAAATACGGTTTTACGCTTTCCGATTTTTCCCCTCATCTTCCGTTTTCTATTTTCATTTTCTTAAATAACAATTTGACAAACATCAAAATAAATATCAAATTATAACTATGAATTTTTTATTACTTTTAACATTATTGGGCGACTTACAAGGTAGAGAACCTCTCCCGTATTATGATAGTTCTATATGGGAACAGGGGAAAAAAGTGCAAAGTAATATCTTAAAAAACTCCGTAATTGCCGGATTTGCCGGAAGCGCTTTTCACGCTTCTTCTGTCTTCATCCCCTTTGCACTTGAAAAAGATGGCTACGAACTTTATACCGGTGAATGGCACGTAATAATCCCCATATGTCTAGCTGATATCGGAATCGGTACACTTGGAGGAATATTGTCGGGAGTGCTTGCTAAGAGCTGGGTTAAACCGGAAGACAGCAAACTCACCGCCTTTTTCAAAGGCACGGCTACCGGCTTACTTGGCGGAGTCTTGTGGGGAACGGCCATAGGCAGCATCTGGTCACACAATACAAAAAAATATGATTGTGAATATTCGCAATACTACGATTTATATGCTCTTATGAGTATATATTCCGGTATTGCCGTCAGCGGTATTGGCAGTGGGACAACCATACTTTACTCCCGGTGGAATATCTGGAGTAAATAGCTGACCCACGCTTCGCGCTGGATAAGTTGGTCCCCCGCAAGCGGGATAGGAATCCCTAATCCAGTAAGGCTGGAAAGGGTTTCTTATAATCCCGCCAGGGCGGGAAAGTCCAACTAATAAAAAACTTTTATGCTAATTATAATCGCATTATTAATTTCAGGAATATTATTGGGATTCTTGTTACGGGAAAAAAAAGGGATTATTGTTCTCACGGATAAACTGACAAACTGGACTGTTTACTTGCTTTTACTCCTTCTGGGAATTTCTATCGGTTCCAATGAGAAAATAATCAGCAATATTGGAAGCATTGGAATTAATGCAATTATCCTTGCTGTCGGCACTGTAATCGGCAGCGTTCTTCTCTCTTATGTCGTTTATTTACTTTATTTTAAAAAAAATGAAAAATAGCTTAATCATAATCGCCTTTTTTATTGCAGGAGTCTTAATCGCATTGTTTTTACATCTGCCAAAATCTATGCTCAACGCAAATTTCACTCTCTATAGTCTGTATTTGTTAATGTTTTTGATTGGAATCGGCATAGGCAGTGACACAAAAGTCCGGCAGATTATAAAAAATACAAATATCAAAATAGTATTGGTGCCCTTATCCATAATCGTCGGAACATTGTTAGGCGTTATTTTGTCCTCATTTTTTATAAAAGATATTTCCCTAAAAGAATTGACAGCCGTAGGGTGCGGGTTTGGGTATTATACGATGTCTAGCATTTTCATCACGAAAATCAGCGGCGAAACTTTAGGAGTATTAGCATTGCTTTCTAATGTTTTCAGGGAAATCATAACGCTATTATTCGTTCCGTTATTGGTAAAATATTTTGGAAAGTTAGCGCCTATCGCTTCCGGTGGAGCCACATCAATGGACGTAACTCTTCCGATTATCACTAAATTTGTCGGGAAAGAATACGCAATAATATCCGTTTTCAGCGGGGCGGTTTTAACAATTCTCGTCCCCTTCCTTATTGCTTTTATCTTAAAATAAACTATTGACAAAATATTGAGAATAATATACCCTCACACTATATCCCTCGAAATTATAATTGATGGGATTGCTATATTTATACTAAAAAAATAAATAGGGAGGCAAGATGAGAAAATATTTTAGTCTTGTAATATCACTGTTTTTATTATGTGGAATAGCATATTCAGAGTGGAGCCCGACAAGAAATCTCAATACAGGACGTTCAGGTTTTGAATGTGCAGGGCTTAACAACGGTAAAGTAATGGTTATGGGCGGATTAAATGATAATTCCAACTATGAACTTTTTGACCCGGCAACAGGTATATGGACTAAAAGTGCATTACCCGACGGCTCAAGTCATGAACTCGGGATACTTATAGGAAATGGAAAAATCTTATATCTTGACGGCAGTGGTAGCAACTTCTGGTTTTATGACCCGATTACTCAAATATGGTCCAGCGCCGGGATTTCACTTGCCAGTTGGAATAGTTGGAATTGTTATAACTTAATGAGAAATGGTAAAGTGCTTATACCTTATGATGGACAACATTGCCAGATATATGACCCCGTTGGAAATTCCTTAAGCGCAACGGGCTCAACCGTATATAATCACGGAAGCGGAGTACAATTAAACCTTCCGAACGGTAACGTACTCCTCGCGGGTGGTGGGGCGACAGCATCAAAAATAGTAAATTGTGAAATATATGACCCCGTTTTAGGAACATGGTCACAAACAGCTTCTATGGCTGTAGCAAGAAAAGCACACGTAGGCGTATTGCTTCCTCCCCCATGGGAAAAAGTATTAATGACCGCAATTTTGTCTCCAACTCAACTTTACGACCCGGGAGCAGGCACATGGACAACAACCGGACCTATGAGCACTACAAATAGATCGTTTGCAGCAATGGCTTTATTGCCTTGTGGAAAAGTGCTTATGGCAGGAGGAACCGTCGAAAAAACCTGCGAGATTTATGACCCTGCAACAGAGTTATGGACTATGACAGACAGTATGATGGTCGAAAGAGACCATTTTTCTCTCGCAATACTTTATACGGGAAAAATTCTGGCAATGGGAACTCAATTGTCGGGTTTCCCGCCTCAATCCGAAATTTATGACCCGTCACAGGGAATATTCGCAAATAAAACAACTATTAATACCGGACGCAGGGCTGCAGCAATCACTGCTTTGCCCATAATACACACAAGTAATTGTTCCACGAATGTCCTTATTACCGGTGGTGAAAATGGAAGCGGGACACTTAATTCCTGCGAATTATACAATTACCAAAGAGACATTGCCGCAAACACAGGCTCGCTCAATACCCCAAGAAGCTACCACACAATTACGCTTTTGCCGTCTTCGGGAGTGCTTGTAGCGGGAGGAAAAAACGCATCAACCCCGCTTAATTCTTCCGAAACATTTAACTTGCTAACGGAAGTATGGACAAACTCAGGGACAATGACAGACACACGGTTTGACCATACTGCTACATTACTTAAAGACGGCAGGGTTCTCGTAACAGGCGGTGAAAATGGTTCCTACCTTAACTCCTGTGAAACGTACAGCGGTGGAGTATGGACAACCGTAAATCCTATGAGCACTGCAAGAGCAAGACATTCGGCAGTATTACTCTTAAACGGGAACATTCTTGTAATAGGCGGGGAAACCGCTGCAGGGACGCCGACAACCACTTGCGAACTATGGGACGGGACAAACTGGACAAATGCCGCATCTATGGCCAACGCAAGAAACTTGCATACTACAACGCTTTTGCAGTCAGGGAAAGTTCTCGTGATTGGTGGAAAAGGAGCAGGCGGAACGGCATTAAACACTTGTGAAGTTTACAACCCGGCAACCAATACGTGGTCATCCGAAGGAAACTTAAATTCAGCCCGTTATGCGCATAATGCCATTCTACTTTATTCCGGTCTTGTTTTAGTAACCGGTGGAACAAACGGCACAAATTCACTTTCTTCCTGTGAAATCTGGGACCCGGCAGCAGGGTTTGATTCCTTAACAAATAAGCACGAATGGAAAGTTACCGCATCCCTCACAACTCCAAGGGCTTATCACTCATCAATTCTTCTTCCTTATTCCAAACCTTTTGTTTACACAATAGGCGGTTTTGACGGAACTTCATATGTAAATTCCATTGAACAATATGATGTAGGACTTGGTTACCAGGATATATGGCAGTCCACAATAACCAATTATCCTTCTATAACGCCCATATCTGCTACAATGAACATCCAGGGGACTCTTTTCCGCGGAGTATCGGAAGCAGATGGCGGAAACTATTGTCATAAATCATCTAACGACCACCCGATAATTTCTCTTGTCCGTGTGGGTGGAGGGAACTGGCAAGGTAATGGCGGCGGGGAAATTATGAATATGCCAAATAGCACTTCTTGGGATACCGCTCATACAAACGTATCTCTGGATATGTCCGATTTCCAGGGGCATTACAAACTGTGGTCTATCGTAAATGGTATTCCCTGCAAATGGTATAAACAATGCGCCGGAGTAGAAGACAAGTCCATTTTGGATTTCGGATTTCGGAATGGGGAATTGACTGCAAAGCCAAATCCGTTTGTTAATAAAACAGTAGTCAATGGAAATGTAGGGTCCGCCTCAGGCGGATTTAGCCTTGCAATTTATGACATAGCAGGGAAATTAGTAAAATCTCTTCCAATAACCCAATCCCCTAATAACCCAATTAACAGTGTTATTTGGGATGGCAAAGATAACAATGGCAGAAACGTAAAACAGGGCATCTACTTCGCAAGAAACAATTCTAAAGAATCGCTAAAACTCATCAAAATCAAATAATCTGTTTTTAATATTTGTTTATTCGTAGGGGCGAACAGCAGTTCGCCCCTTTTGTTTGTTTCTTTTGTAGGCACAATTTCAAATTGTGCTCTTTGAATAATTTCTGTTTTTTTATTCCTAATGACTAAACATAGGAAGCCCTTGAGTTTTAGCGATTAGGGGCATAGGATTCTAACCCCCTATTAACTAATTGTTTTTTCCTGTTTCAAAAAAAAATACATCATTTCCCCTATTGACAAGATTAATATATACTAGTATAAAGCTATAATCTAAATATCTAAATATATGAGAAGTAAAATCAAAAAGGAGTATAAAGTTCTTAAAAGAGGCTATATAATAACCATCGTTGTAGTTCTTATTCCTTTTATCGCTCGTATAATTTATAATCTTTTTCACAATGCGCAACCTCCCTTTGCGACATTAGAAGACATTTTTGAAATCGGTGGAGAAACTTTAGCCATATTTTTATTAGGTTATTGGGGATTACGAACCATTAATTTAATGAGAATAAACGTAGAAATAGAAGAAAAATATGAAAAAGAAAAAGAAGAAATGGGAAAACAGATTATCGCAAGCGTATTAGAAGGGCAGGAAAAAGAACGCAAAAAGATTTCGAGGGAATTACACGATGGACTGGGACAAAATTTGAGTGTACTAAAAATGAACATCGAAATGGCTCATAAAAACAGGAAAATCAAAAACAGTGCTCCTAAAAACATTACCACAACTCTAACTTTAATTGACGAAAGTATTAAGGAATTAAAAAAATTATCTATGGACACCCGTCCTAATATACTTGATGACCACGGATTAATTCCTGCATTGAAATGGTATATAAAAAATTGTTCCGCAAGCACAAATGCTAACATAAAAATTAAGAGCAACCTGAATCATAGATTGCCTCCTGTTTTTGAAACTAATATATACAGAATAATCCAGGAAGCAGTATCAAATGCCATAAAACATAGCACGGCGAATAGAATAAGCGTATTCTTAAAAGCTGAAGATAAAAATCTCCTTCTTTCCATAATAGATAATGGAACCGGTTTTGACTATAAGAAATATCTTGAAACAAGAAAACATAATAACCAGGTGGGTGTCATAAGTATGGAGGAAAGAGTAACTTTAATGGATGGCATTTTTAATATAGCATCGCAAATTGGTAAAGGCACAAATATAGAAATAAAAATACCCGCTCCCGAAAAATTTGTCTCTGGGGGGTGGGGGTAACGGCAAATAAAAATGAAAATCATTTTGGCAGAAGACCATAACATAATAAGGGAAGGGTTAAAAAAACTTCTGGAAGAAGATTCTTCGATACAGATTGTCGGGGAAGCTAAAAACGGAAAAGAAGCCGTGGAGCTCGCGAATAAGTTAAATCCCGACTTAATATTAATGGATATTTCTATGCCTGTATTAAACGGTATAGAAGCAACAAAAAAAATTAAAAAGAAACATCCCGAAATAAAAATTCTTATATTAAGTATGTATGACAACGAAGAATACATAAAACAACTTTTGAATATAGGCGCAGAGGGATATCTCCTGAAAGAAACTTTAGTCCGGAATCTATTTTCCGCTTTGAAAGTTATAAGTAAGGGTGGGACTTACCTGGACAGCAAAATATCCGAGCAGTTAATTAAAGATTATAATTTAACCCGGCCGGGTAAAAAGATAGAAACGACGTATGATACCTTAAGCGCAAAAGAAAAAGAGGTCTTAAAATTAATAGGAGAAGGTCACTCCAATAAAGAAATTGCCGGTCTCCTTTGCAGAAGCGTAAAAACCATAGAAACGCACCGTTCAAATATAATGAGAAAATTGTCTATCCATAAACTTGCAGACTTAATAAGATACGCGATAAAAAAAGGGCTATAAAAAATACAGTGTTTCCCTTATTGACAAAAGCGCTAACATAAAGTAGAGATATAACCATTATTCAAAGAGAAAAATTTCTTTGAAAAGGAGGAGAGTATGAAAAAAGTAGTATTCGGGTTGGTTGCATTATGTTTGCCGTTTATGTTGTTCGCCGGGGAAATGACAAGTTTTTCCAACAAAGACACTACATGGCAAAAAATAGTAACCGGTGTTCTTGACGGCGATACTATGGCTGTGTATCTGGGTGGAGACGAAAGACATAAACCAACTTTTGCCGATTTGGATAATGACAATGATTTGGATATGTTTGTAGGTGATTGGGATGGCACTATCAGGTATTTTGAAAACATCGGGACTGCAACAAGTCCAAAATTCAGTTTTGTTACGGATTTTTTTGATAGTATTTATGTACGATTGCCGGATCCTGCTAATGCAAATATAAGAGGTTATTCCAAGCCAACTTTTATTGATTTAGATAATGATAACGATTTAGACTTAGTTTGCGGAGACTTTATCGGGAAAACTCATTTTTACAAGAACGTAGGAACCGTTTCTTCCCCGCATTTCGATTTTATAGATACTCTTCATTATGGCTGGTTAAGACACCCTTGCAATTCTCTCGCTGATATAGATAATGACGGTGATTTGGATATGGCTATAGGGGAAGAAAACGGAGGAAAACTTCATTTCTTTGAAAACGTATATGGTGCAGCCGATACCTCTATATGGACACATATCGGTGATTCTACAGTATTTAAACACATCACTGAAACCTATGTTCCCGACTCCGGTATGACTCAG
The DNA here is from genome assembly GCA_028716385.1 of bacterium. Lineage (GTDB taxonomy): Bacteria > Hydrothermota > UBA3073 > JACQXS01 > JAQTXJ01 > JAQTXJ01. The sequence goes on from JAQUPX010000007.1 coordinate 122,572, forward strand.
GTAGACCCTGCTTTTATTGACATAGATGACGACAGTGATTTTGATTTGTTTATCGGTAATATTAATGGTCATTTACTCTTCTGGAAAAACATCGGAACTGTAGATAGCGCAATTTGGACTTTTGTCAGCAGTTTTTATGACAGCATTACTTCCCTTGATAGGTCAGGCCCGGGATTTACAGATATTGACGGAGACGGGGATTTTGACCTTTTTATGGGGTCAAGAGACGGTTTAATGAGATTTTATCAGAACGTAGGGACTGCAGATTCGGCAGATTTCACTCTGGTAACAGACCTGTTTAATTACCTTGATTTTGGAGGTTTTACTACACCTGCATTTGCAGATATAGATGAAGATGGTAAAATTGATATGTATATCGGGAACGGATTTACAAGCGACGGGAAAATTCGTAAATTAAAAAATATAGGGCTGGACAACTGGGAATACGAAACAAAAAACTACGGTGATACAATTAATGCGGGAGCATATTCGGCACCGGCATTTGTAGATATAAACGCGGATAGTAAATTAGACTTATTTATAGGCAACACTGACGGCGTAATATATCTTTATGCAAATACAGGAACCGGAGCATCTCCTGTATGGGTTCTAACAACTGCAAATTTCTCTTCCATTGATGTAGGCAAATATTCTAAACCTACATTCTGGGATATTGATGCAGATAATGATATGGATTTGTTTATTGGTAACGACTCGGGAAAAATATACTTCTACAGGAACGATGGCACTCCTACTATCCCAACCTTTACTTTTATAACAGATAACTACTTAGATACCTTATTGCCTGGCCATGCTGCGCCGACATTCGGGGATTTGGATCCGTTCGACGGACATACCGACTTGCTTGTGGGAGTTGGATATGGCACCGGCGTGGATAGCGCAACCGGAGGCTGCATATATCACTACAGAAATATTGGTGATTCAGCAGTCGCAAATTGGACACTCGTAAGTACAAAATATAACGGGATTGATGTCGGAAGAAATGCTACGCCTGCGCTTGTAGATATTGATAAAGACGGAGATATGGACTTGTTTGTAGGAGAAGGAGATGGCGGAATAAACTTATGGAGAAATAAAATAATCGGTATCGAAGAAAATTCTCCTATTGCAACAAGTAACGCAAAATTGGATATTATCAGAAATCCTTCTTTTAGAACGGCAAAAATTTCTTACTCCCTACCGGCAAAGAGTAATGTATCTCTAAAAATCTATGACTTATCCGGAAGATGCGTCAAAACCCTGTTTAGCGATCAAGAACAATCAACAGGTAGCTATCAGGTTAACATATCACAAGGCACCATACCGACAGGCACTTATTTTGCAAGATTATCTACCGGGTCCGGAAACATAGTAAAGAAATTTATTTTAATGAAATAACTTGAATTTTCAAAATAAAAGAGCCGCAAAACTGCGGCTCTTTTATTTTCCTGCATATCCTAACAGCTGCCATTTATTGTATATACAAAACAAGGATAAAATCTTAAAATATTTGTTGCAAAATTGCAGAATAAGTATCACACTTGTCGTAATTAAATTAATATGAAAAAAAAGACGTGGGAAATAGGATTTTTTCTTATATTAGTCCTTGCAATCGTATTGTTATTTCGTACAAAAAAATATACAGAAACGCAGTCTATGATGGACACACCGTGGGAAATAACAGTCTTTTCAAGGGGCTACCCACATAAAGCATTTAATTCGGCATTTCAAACCATACATAACATCGACAGCCTTGCATATTTTGGAGGCACAGGTGACATCGGGCGATTAAACCGTGGGGAAAAATTAACTCTATCAAAAGATATACTTGAAATTATAAAACAGGGAATATATGTCGGGAAATTGACAGACGGAGCCTTTGATATAACAATCAGACCCGTTATGGAATTATGGAAAGATTTCAAGAAAATAAACAAAGCTCCTACACAGGAAGAAATCAATAAATTATTACCTTTAGTAAATTATAAAAACATAATAATTAATGACTCTACGGTAGAGTTCGCACAAAAAGGAATGAAAATTGATTTATCCGGTATCGCTAAGGGCTATGCAGTTGACCTTGCAGTAGAGAAATTAAAATCTGCAGGTATAAAAACAGGAATGATACGCGCAGGCGGACAAATAACGGTATTCGGGAATAAAGTCTGGAAAATAGGAATACGAAATCCACGTAAATCCGAAGTCTTTAAAGTTCTGGAATTAAAGAACCGGGCAGTAGCAACGTCAGGCGACTATGAGAGATTCTTTATGACCGGAGATGTACGGCATCACCACATTATGAATCCCAAAACGGGATTTTCCATATCAGATTGTATATCCACAACCATCATCACGGACAAAGGCGTTTTTTCGGATGCGCTGTCAACGGGAGTTTTTGTGCTTGGTCCGGAAAAAGGAATGGCATTATTAGATTCATTAAAAATACGCGGTATAATAGTAACTCCGGATATGAGGTTTTTAGATAACAACTTATGAAGTATCCATTTACAGAAAAGGCACATTTCAGTCTTCCATAGGAGGAATTATGAACGTATTTTCAATAATAGCTTGTTTTTTGATAAACACCCCTAAAGTGAATAATGAAGTCTGGGCTTGGGGATATAACAAAAAGGGAGAAATCGGAGATAGCACTACTACAGACCGTTTGCAACCCGTAAAAATAAATATTCAAAGCAATATTATTGCAATCTCGGCAGGGCAGGAACACTCACTTGCGATAAAATCAGATTCTACTGTATTGGCTTGGGGTTGGAACACCAACGGACAACTTGGAGACGGGACTAACGCAAACCGCTGGCAGCCTGTCCAGACAAATATTCTGACATCCGTTGACGCAATCACAGGAGCAAGTATGCAAACACTTGCATTGAAGTCTAATGGAACGGTATGGGGTTGGGGATATAATACCGAAGGGCAACTTGGAGACGGGACCACCGATGACCGTTGGCAACCCGTTCAAACAAATTCGCTAACCGGTGTTGCCGCAATCGCAGGGGGCGGATTACATTCACTCGCATTAAAGTCTGACAGCACCGTCTGGGCTTGGGGATTGAACGACTGCGGGCAACTTGGCATCGGAGGTGATGATGCAGACCCGCATCCCACACCTGAAAAAATAAATACTCTAACTAATATCGTTGTAATTGCAGGAGGAGAACTGCATTCACTTGCGTTAAAGTCCGACAGCACCGTATGGGCATGGGGATATAACGGCAACGGGCAACTCGGGGATAGCACTACTAATAAGCGTTCGCAACCCGTCCGGACGAATATCCTGACCGGCATTATTGCAATCGCAGGAGGAGGCTCACATTCGCTCGCATTAAAATCCGATGGGACAGTATGGGCTTGGGGGTGTAATTCCGGCGGGCAACTTGGAGACAGCACTACTACCCAACATTTACAACCCATACAAACAAATATTTTAACCGGCATTACTTCCATCGCAGCAGGGAAAAACCATTCGCTCGCATTAAAATCCGATGGAACCGTATGGGCATGGGGAGAAAACAGCAAAGGACAGCTTGGGGTTAATGATACTGTTGACCATTGGCAGCCTGTCCGGACAAATATCTTAACCGATGTTACGGCAATCACAGGCAGAGGAGACCATTCAATTGCAATAAAAAACTCTACGGGAATTGAGAATAAGGAAACGGTTGCTTCCATTTATTTAAATATTTTACCGGTAATAGGCAAAAATAGTTTTGATGTTAAATACGGAATACAGAAATCAAAAACGAATGGCGAATTTTCTGTTAGTCTCAAATTATATGATATATCGGGGAAGGTTAAAAAGGTTTTGTTTGAAGATAATTCCCTGTACGGCAAATACAGCATAAATATAAATTTGAATAATTTCTCATCCGGTATTTATTTCTTACGTTTAGGTGCCGGGGCCCAATATATTACAAAAAAACTGGCAATTATTAAAAATTAAAATGCCGTGATAAAGAGAAAATTTGACAACTATTTCTTAATTTAGATATAATATGAAAATACTTGTTGCAAAATTTCAAAATAAGTATCATATATATTTTATATAATTTTTATGAAAAAATTGAATTTATTTTTCTGCATACTTTTTGTATGTGCCGATATTACAACTGTGAGATTATACGCTGACTGGGCTATGTTCGGAAAAAATCCTGCGCATACCTGTTTATCATCCGAGAAAGGGAATTTCCCTCCTTTTAACCCTCCTGCATTACAATTTGACTGGGATTCGCTGAAAAATATGACAGGTGAGATGTTCGCATCTTCGCCTGTTATTGCTGATATAGACAAAAACGACACCTGTGAAATAATATTAACTGCATCCAGAAGCGGTTATGTATATGTCCTAAAGGATTCAATAACAAGAAGTCCCGGAACATTATACGACACATTAAGACATCACGCCCAAGTATTATGGTCTTATAAGATAGGCAGTAGCGGATGGGTAGTTTCATCTCCTTTGCTTTTTGATGTAGATAATGATGGATACCTAGAAATTGTGTTCGGTTCTCACGACAAATCGGTATATGCGCTTAATTGGTTAGCAAAACAATCTATATGGTCTTTTGCTACAACCGGGAAAATTGGCTACTCCTCCCCTAACGCCGGAGATATAGATGGAAATGCTGGGACAATTGAAGTGGTTATCGGCTCAGAGGACAGCTGCCTTTATGTTATAAATGGAATGGACGGGAGTTTAAAATGGAAATACAAAACCGGCGGCGCCATTGTATCATCGCCTGCAATCGGTGACATAAACGGAGATGGATATGATGAAATAATAATTGGTTCAAAAGACCATAAGTTATACGCTCTCAACTATAATATATCCGATACTTTATGGACTTTCACTGCCGGGGGAGAAGTCTGGTCTTCACCTGCCTTAGGATGTCTTGACGGCGATACCTTACCTGATATAGTTTTTGGATGTCACGACAGTTATGTTTATGCAATTAAAGGAGGCGATTCGACTTCTCTTCTCTGGTCATACAAAACAGCCGGCGCCATAGAATACCAGTCCGCAGGACTTGCAGATATTGATAAAGACAGCAAACTTGAGGTTATAATAGGCTCTTTCTGGGGTTCTGCTTTGTATGCATTACAGGGAGAAGACGGTAGTTTTATATGGAATGCGACTTTTGGACAACCTTTTGCAAGCTTACCTGCCATTGCAGATATAGATAACGATGGGGACCTTGAGATAATGACATCGGTGCATGATGGCTTCTGTCATACATGGAACCCTGATGGCAGTGAACAATGGGAGTGGGGCTATCCGGGAGGAGACCAGGACGGACCTATAACTGTGGGAGACATAGACGGCGATTCTAATCTTGAAATTATAGGAAGCGATATTGTAAAATCCAAAATCTTTGTTCTTGGATTTCCTCTCCTTGATACAGTCCCCCACGCTATAGAAGAAACTCCAAAAATCAAAAACCCTTCGACTACGCTCAGGGCAAGTCAAAACCCCTTTGTTAAATCAACAACTATTCATTACTCTCTCCCCGAATATGCAACTGCAAAATTAACAATATGCGACATTTCCGGTAGAACCGTAAAAACACTCGTGAACGAAAATAAACAAGCCGGAAATTATTCCGTAAACTTCTCCGCTAAAGACTTAGCCCCGGGTATTTACTTCGCAAAACTTTCTACTCCTACCCTGACAAAAGACATTTGTAAAAAACTAATATTGGTAAAATAACCTCTACAAATAATATACCGCAAGAAAATTAACCACAGAGCGCACAGAGATAAAAAATGGAAATTTTCATCACAGAGTGGGTGGGATGACGTCATCCCATCTACCCAGCTTGCTTTTTCCATAATTACATTAAAAAAAGTTTGCCAAAATACTTATTCTTGTTTATTAAAAAGGATAGGGTAATATATGAACAAAGTTTTCTTTATCTTTTTCGTAAGCCTTGCTATCCAAACAGCAAACGCAGAAAACGGAATCATCGTTTATGTTGTCCCTCCTATAACGGATACGAAAATTCTACCTACTTCTTTTATCTCCGCTGATTATATTTCCAACACAATCTCTATTACCGCTTCCCCCGGAGAATACGAACCGGCAAGTTTTGTTATTCACGCCCAACAAACCATTCCCTCTCTGGAAATAAAAACATCCACTCTTACGGGAACAAGCGATTCCATTACTTCCGATAACATAGATATTCGTGTAGTCAAATGTTGGTACCAGTCCGGCGTGGAAATATGGGATATAAGCCACAAACTTCTTACCCCTGAACTCCTGTTAAAAGATGATAGCCTCGTACAAGTAACCAATGGAAATAATTATCTAAAATTAACTACCGGACAATATGCTTTCATAAGCGATACCACCGGCACATCGGGAATTCCAGACGCCCCACTTATTGATAGCTTCCCGGTAAAAGATAGCCCTATCCTTTTGCCTGTCAGCATTGACGGCGGAACAAATAAACAATTCTGGCTTACCTTAAAAGTCCCGGATAATACCACTCCCGGAATCTATAACGGTAAAATTACATTAAAAATAACTACCGATACTATGGAAGAAATTCAACTAAAAGTAGAAGTCCTACCGATAAAACTATCCAAACCTTGTTTAACATACAGCATCTATTATAGCAGCTATCTCGCAGATTACGGGACAATATCAAAGGGTGCTAAAAACGAAGAGCAATTCAGGGCGGAACTAAAAGACCTCTTCGATCACGGGATAACCAACCCAAACGTATTCTACCAGGAATCTTTAAGTACCGTCCTGGGCATAAGAAACGAAATAGGCATAGACACTCAAGCCCTTTATTATCTTGGTTTACAAACGGATACTTATGGGGATAGCCTTGATTCATTAAAAGATGCCGTAACAAACTTAAAAAACTTATCCGCCGCTTACGGAGTTACCGAACTTTATATTTCTGCGCCGGATGAACAATATCTGAATACCCCCGACCAACGAGCTCAGATAGAAGCCGTCCACCAGGCAGGAGGGAAAGTACTTGATGCGCAATTTAATGACCACGCAGATGCAATAGCCGATGTCCTGGACTTAGCAGTCGCAATTAACGCTCCTGTCCCTACATTAGCCGCAAAATACCACGGTTATGGACACAAAATATTCTCTTATTCCAACCCGCAGTGCGGCGAAGAAAAACCCGAAACATACCGCCGAAACTATGGGCTTCTTCTATGGCAAAAAGATTACGACGGCGCAATGGATTTTGCTTATCACTGGAATTTTTCTAATATATGGAACGATTTTGACTGGTGGCTCTGCCGCGACCATAACCTTACATATCCCACAATGACTGGAGTTATCGGAACTATCCAGTGGGAAGGCTGGCGGGAAGCCGTAGATGATGTAAGGTATTTGACTACTCTTTTTGATGCGATGCACAAAGCAACACAAAACGGTAAAGACACTACTGCCGCCGGGAATTGGGTTGATAGCCTGAAAACATTGGACTTAAATGCGCAAAACATGGACTCTATCCGCGCTATAATGGTTAAGCATATTTTATCTTTTCAAGACTCCGTCGCCGATACCATAAAACCCGTTATAACTCTCATTAAACATTCCCCTATCACTTTTTACGGAACAAAAGATATTAGTTGGAATACCGATGAAAGGGCTAACGGACAGGTGGAATACGGGACATCCGTATCTCTGGATTCTTCAACTGCTTTGAATTCTATGTTTGAACTTAATCATAAACTTCCAATAACGGAACTTATTCAAGATACGGTCTATTATTTCAGGGTTAAATCCGGTGACCCATCAGGCAACCTGGCTGTTAGCAGTATGGACAGTTTTAACACTTACTCCTCTTTGTCGATTGCTTTTACCCCCCCGACTGAGAATAACGACACCATTATTAATCACCTGTGGACAGAAATAAAAACTTCCATAACTACCACTTGCGAGGCAACAAGTTTTATAGATTGGAACAGAAGCCTGCGCGGGTACTGGAATTTCAATGAAGACAGCGGAACAATAGTTGCAGATACCTCTACTTACAACAATAACGGAACATTTTATAAAATCGATACATCTAATTTCTGGATAAAGGGAAGGATAGGCAATGCGCTGAAATTTGACGGGAACGGTTATGTTGATTGCGGGAATGACTCAAGCCTAAATTGCTCTACCGCGGTCACGGTTGAAGGATGGATAAAACCATACGAATATTCCGGGGTAATACTTTTTCAAATCATAGGGTTTGAAGAACATAAAAGCTACCAGTTCTGGCAGTGGTCTGATACGACGAACGGTTATAAGTGTTATGTGTGGGAAATTTACAACGACGGGACAAGACGGTTTATAGATGTATCTACTGACCTTTTACCCATTGATGAATGGACGCATATAACTTTGCTTTACGATAACGGTTACCTGAAAGTTTATAAAAATGCTAAATTATTTGGTTCTAAAAATGTGGGAATTATTACCCTGCCCGCTAATGTAGGAAACTTGAAAATTGGCAATATTCCGTTTAAGGGAGTTATTGACGAAATAAAAATATGGAACAGGGCTCTATCTCAGGATGAGATAAATGTTTCATATAATTCAAGTGCGCATAATTTGTTTTATAGATTTCCGAACTTAACCGATGGGGAAAGTTATGAGTTCTATGCCTATGCCTCGGATTTGAATGGACATTCAGCAAAAACCGAAACAAGAAAAATAACCATAGATACTTCCATTGTTAGCGTAGAAGAAGCATCGGATACGCTTCCCAAAACCTATTCCTTATCTCAGAATTATCCAAACCCATTCACAAAATCAACGGTTATCAAGTATCAACTACCGGCAAAAAGTAAAGTATCTTTGAAACTCTATGACCTATCCGGCAGATGTGTAAAAGAACTGGTAAACAAAGAAAAACTACCGGGTTATTACAAGATAACGTTAACCCCCAAAAACTACCCCAACGGTATCTATTTTGCCAAATTCAGTGCCGGCGCTTATAGAGAGACAAGAAAGTTAATTCTAATGAAGTAAAAAAAAGGGGAATCTTCACCGCCCCGCCACAGCGGGGTAAACTCCGGCGCTGAGTTCGCAGAGAAGAGAAAATTTGTAATAAATTCCTTTTCATTCTCCTTACTTAACTTATCCCGCTATGCAAGTTATCCCGCCCTGCTGGTCTATCTTCTTTCTCTCCTCTGGCGTTTTTCTCTTGACTTTTTTCCACTCTTTTCTACAATTAACAAATCTTTTGAGAAATAAAACTTTTTAGAAAAAGCAGGGGGGAAATGTATATTTTTATAATTATGCTTTCTATGTTAAATAAACCGATTACATTACAACCAAATGCTTCAGGGAAAATTCAAAAGCCCTGCATTACAAATAAAGGTGAAATTACTGATACCCCGGCAGATTTTTGGAAATTATATTGGACCGGCGTAGGCAATATTAGCGATTGGGTAGTATCTAACACAATTCAAGGTGGGCTTTTTACGCGCCCCAATTCGGACTCTATCGGTAATTTTGATGCATCGGATGCACAACACAATAGAATGCAACAACTGTTTAATAATGCATCCTCTCGTGGAAAAACAGCAGAATACCCTGCCGGCTCAAAACAATATTACTGCTATGAAGCAGGACTGTGGGTCGGTGCGTTAAGGCGTTTCCCCGGAGATTCAGTATGGACAAGAGTAATGAGTAGAGGCGCTTATTCCTCTGACATTGGAGCGATGAGTATTCCGGAACTTGACAGCACAGGGGAAGCCGGAAATCTTAGCGGCAAAGGACTCGCCTTCAGCACACAAAAAATTCCCGCAGGATGCGCGCATCCGGGGGAGTTTCTGTTTACCCAGCTTGGTAATACACCAAAACCTTACCAGGCGTTATGGCCATTTGCAGATACTCTCTTAAACCAAAAAAGGGCTTCCGACGACCAACTTGTCCCGGCAAATGGAGATATTGTATCAAATGAAGACACTTATGCTGTTGGTGGAGACTGGATACCGGACAGTATCGCAAGAACTATATGGGTAAGAGATTCTGGACATTACGACGGTGCAAAAGGAGCAATGGGAATAAGAATTGAACAGCGGACATACTCATGGAAAAATGTAAACTTTTTGCTTCTTAATTATAAAATAAGAAATATGACAAATGATACCCTGAAAAATGCGTATTTCGGATATTTTATGGATAACGATGTAGGTTGTGATTTCTCTGATACAGCCCAACAGGGATGCAAAGACGATATGATAGGATATGATAAAACTTTGAATTTAGGTTATTCTTATGATTCTGATGGGTATGAACCGGGATGGACAACCACTGCGGGATATATCGGTTGCGTATTATGTGAAACCCCGGGAAATATCGGATTTACAGGCTTTAATTCATGGGAATGGACAGGGGCAGATTCTTTAGTTGATCTGCCCTTGCAGGATTCATTAAAATATAACAAAATGGTAGATACTGCATTCTGTTCAATTAGTACGCCTTCAGATGTAAAACAACTTTCTTCATCAGGTCCTTACCCGATACTCTTGCCGAACGAAGAAGTAGATTTTACTATTGCCGTAGTTTGTGCATATAATCTAAGTAACTTAAAAGAAAGCGCACAAGATGCAATCACCAGATTCAATAACGGATATTTTGTTGGAGTAGAAGAAGAAAACGGAAAAGTAACATCTTATAACTATGAGTTGAAACAAAATTATCCGAATCCGGTAGTAAAGACAACGGAGTTTCAATATACGATTCCAAAAGCTTCTAAAGTAAGGCTTGAAATATATAATATTGCAGGAGAAAAAGTAGCTACGGTTGTAAATGGTTATGAAACCGCAGGCTGCAAAAAAACAAACTGGAACCCGGGAACTATAAAAAGCGGAATTTATTTTTATAAGTTAATCACACCGGATTACACGGCAACAAGAAAACTAATTTTAATGAAGTAAGTCTTGGAATTTTCGTTCTTTTTTTATCCGTGTGCATCCGTGTTTTTATCCGTGGCAAAAAATCTTTCTATTTTCTGTTCGGAGTTTATCCCTCCTTATCGAAAATCCTACTGTGACAGTAGACAGTTACAATTTTCAAAATATTTGTTGCAAAAATTCAAAAACTAACTATACATAATATAATAACAATGAAAAATTGGAACATCCCGTCGCATCGGGTATTACTTATTCTGGGATTTATATTTACAAGTCTCGTTGCAACCGCATCTCCCCCACTTATAAAAAATCCTCTTATTCTGAAAGCATTGGTATATAAACCTAAAGCTGTTTATTTCGTTGATGAACCGGTCTGGGTAGAATACTTTATTTACAATACAAGTGACGATACCGTATGGGTTAGTCCTATGGTGCTTTGCGGTAACGGAAACACAACTTTTGAAATTACAACGGGAAGACGTAACACGATATTATTTGCCACAGGGTGGGATCAAGACCGGAAACATTATGCCAAAGAGAATTCCGGCAATACTCAATTCTGGAAATTGTATTGTTTGCGGATAAATCCCATGGATACGGTTTATGGCTTTTATGACCTTACGATGAATGTCCCTATTTCCAAACCCGGAACGTATCACTTAAAAAAGATGGCTTTCGAGTCTTTTGCCAGGGAAGGGAATGGAGTTCCGACTTTTCCTCCGTTCTGGAAAGGCAGATTGGAAGCAACGGTTGATTTTGTTATTAATACAAGAGCCCCCTTAGGCAATGAGAAGACAGTTCGCGCAATGTTTCGTGATGCCGATAAAAAATGGTCTATTGACCGTTTTGCTCAACTAATAAAGTCTTATCCTAACAGCGTATACGCTCCAAAAGCTCAGATTAATATAATCTATCTTACCAAAAGACAGGTTCCCGCAGGGAAATATTCCGAAGAGGACCTTCAAAAAGAAATTGATAAACTGACTGCCTCCTACCCTGATTACCCCTATTCCCTCTATTACAAAAACTCCAAAATCTTTATGCAGGACTAATAAGGGTTCCGCCACAAAAGCACTAAAGCACAAAATAGCAACCACAGAACAAAAAGGCGCAGAGAAAAACGAATAAGAAAGAAAATAGGAAGAACATATGGAAAAAACATCCGAAACAGAGAATAATAAAATAAATTATGCATCTGAAGCAAAAAGACTTTTGAATTATGTTTTAGATAATATTATTCTTGTAGTCATAATGTCTATTTTATGTTCTATTTTAGGCGCTGCTATAGGAAGTTGGGTATCTGTTCTAAATATGCCGGAAAGTTTTGTTTATTCCTTTTTATTTAAATTATTTAGTTTTACAATTGGCTTTACAATCTCGGGATTTATTTATTATTTTTATTATTTTATCTTTGAGTCAAAATTTCAGAGAACTCCCGCTAAATTTATCACGAAAACAAAAGTTCTGGATATGAATGGTGGCAAACCTACAAAATCCCAAATAATCATACGAACCTTAATCAGATTTATACCTTTTGAGGCGTGGTCCGGATTTGGCAAAGGAGAAAAAGGGTGGTATGGTTGGCATGATAGATGGAGTCAGACAATGGTAGTAAATAGTAGCAGTGAGTCAGACAAGAATGTCTGACCTACCACAAACAAACACATAAAAAAATCTTATTGACAAAATCATTTTTTTGGGTACTTATTGTTTCATAATATATGGCTATCATCGAAGTAAAAAATCTTACAAAAAGCTACGGCTCTTTCAAGGCAGTAGATAACATAAGCTTTGAAGTAGGAAGCGGCGAAATTGTCGGTTTTCTCGGACCTAACGGCGCAGGCAAAACTACTACCTTACGAATCATAACGGGATATTTTCCTCCCACCGTCGGAACCTGCAAGATTATGGGCTTTGACATAGAAAAAGACCCCATACCCGCAAAAACAAAAACAGGATACATACCGGAAAATAATCCCCTGTACAGCGAAATGAAAATAATGGAGTATCTCGCATTCATCGGTCAATTAAGAAAAGTAGAAAAACTTAACGACAGAATAAAAGAAGTCGTTGCTATATGCGGACTTAAAAGCGTTATCTCAAAAGCTATAGGCGAATTATCAAAAGGCTACAAACAAAGAGTAGGGCTTGCTCAAGCTATCATCCATAACCCGGAAATCCTGATTATGGACGAACCTACCGAAGGGCTAGACCCAAATCAAATAGTAGAAGTAAGGGAACTTATAAAAACACTCGGCGAGAAAAAAACAGTAATAATATCAACTCATAGATTGTCCGAAGTTGAAGCTACCTGTAAAAGAGTTGTAATTATAAATCGCGGTAAAATCATAGCCGATGCTCCAAAAGATGAAATGCACAAACTCGCAGCCGGCAAAACAATTGTCGAACTGGAACTTAAAGCTCCAAAAGACAAAGCAATGGCTGCCATCAAAGCAATGGCAGGGGTTAAAGACGTAAAAGTTACTGCTAGTCAGAACGAAACAACTCAATACGAAATAGAAACCGACCCGACTATAGATATGAAAGAAACAATCTTCAAAACTTGCGTATCTAATAACTGGGTAATTGTAGGATTACAACAAAAAACGGCTTCTCTTGAAGATATATTCAGAGAACTAACCAAAGAGAACTAAATAACAATGAGAGACGTAAAAACTATATTCTGGAAAGAATTCAGGGGATACTTTAATTCGCCTGTTGCGTATATCGTAATCATAGCATGGCTTATTTTATCAAGCTGGTTTTTTGCTTCAGGTTTGTTCGTTTCAAACCAGGCGCAAATAACCGGTTTCTTTGATCTCGCTCCTTTGTTCTTCTTATTCATAATCCCGGCTATCTGTATGCAACTACTCGCAGAAGAAGAAAAACTCGGGACAGTCGAACTTCTTACAACTATGCCTTTGCAGGATTGGACTATTATCACGGGAAAATACCTCGCCGCTTTTGCGGTAATAAAAATCGGAATCTTGTGCACTCTCATATATCCGATTTCAATAGCTTTTTTAGGGAAACTTGACTGGGGAGTAGTTATAAGTTCTTACTTTGGATTGCTTTTACTCGGCGCGGGGTTCTGCGCAATAGGAATATTCACTTCATCAGTTACAAAATCTCAGGTAATCGCTTTTATTCTCAATTTTGTAATTTGTTTTGTATTCTTTATCCTCGGAAAAATATTAGGGACTATGTCTTCAGGAGTCGTTACAATACTACAGTATTTCGGTATTGATTATCATCTGGAGTCTATGGGTATAGGAGTTATTGATTCAAGAAGCGTAATCTATTTCTTATCAATGATTGCGTTCTTCCTTTGCTTTACTTTTTATTTCTACAGGAAAGCAAAACACAGGATATTATCGGGAATAAGCGTTACAGTATTGCTGGCTATCATAATCGTAGCAAATATTCTTTCTTATAGAATATTCGCAAGACTGGATTTAAGTTCAGGCAAAATATATTCCCTTTCAAAAGCATCCGTACAAATGATAAGGAATCTTGAAGACCCGGTTATAGTCCGCGCATATATGACGGCTAAGTTACCTTATCCTTATAATACACGAAGCAAATATGTAAAAGATTTATTATCCGAATATAAAATAAAATCACGCGGCAAATTAAAATTCGAACTTATTAACCCGTCCGACCCGGATAAAAAAATAGACCAGGACAAAAAGATAGAAGCGCAGAGAGCAGGTATTGCTCCTTTGCAGTTCCAGGATAGGCAAGAAGCAGGAGCGCTTGCAATTAAAGAAGGATATATGGGACTCCTCTTCCTGTATGGCGATAAAAAAGAGGTTATCCCTGTCATAGATAACTTTACTTCTCTGGAATACGACATCACAAGTAGGATTAAAAAACTAACGGAAACATCTCAAAAATCTATCGGGTTTACTAAAGGACATAATGAAGTTCAACTTGACGAAAGGCTAAAACAGGAAATCCAAAAAAGATATATGGTCAGTGATGTTAATATAGATTCCAACGATGTGCCTTCGAATTTATCGGCTCTTATGGTTCTCGGACCAAAAGGAGAATACAATGATACGGCACTTCTGAGAGTAAAGAACTTCCTTGATGCCGGAAAATCCTGCGGATTCTTCCTTGATATGATGAACGTAAACACCGAGTATTTCTTTGCTTTCCCGTCAAAGACAGGATTTGATAAGCTTCTATCCGGTTATAATATTACTTTGAAGAATGGCCTTGTGCTTGATTATCAAAACCAAATAATAGGAATTACTTCTCAAAGAGGCAATTTCAGAATGCAAAATCTTGTTCCTTACCCGTTCTTCCCGAAAGCAACAGACCTTAACAAATCAAGTTCAATAGTGAGAGAGCTTGAAGCGGTTGTCCTGCCTTTTGTCGGAGCAATAAACGGCGGTACTCCGTTAATCAAATCTTCTCCAAAAAGCTGGCTAAAACAGGATGTAAAAACAATCAATCCTATGGAACAACAATTCCCGACACCTACGGAAGAAAAAGGCCCATTCAACCTTGCAGTAATAAACGAAAAACCAAGATTTATAGTAACGGGGTCATCAAAGTTTGCCGAAGCTAATTATTTGAGCACCGGAAATGTAGCATTTTTATTAAATACGATTGACTGGCTTGTAGCCGATGAAGACCTTATTACGATAAGGTCAAAAGGGATAGCCGAACGACCGTTAAAAAATACCAACACGGCAACTAAGATGGCTATTAAATGGATAGACACTTTATTACCTTCTTTAATTTTGATAATTATAGGTTTTGTCAGACTGCGTAAAAGGAACAATAGAATATACGAAATATGAGAATAATCTTATCTTTGGAATGTGAAGAGTGTAAACGTAGAAATTATAGCAGACTCTTGTCAGCTTGCTGACTTAGAGGTCGCTATCCAGAGCGAAGCGTGGGATACTGCCAGATAGCTTAGGAGAGAAATATGAGAATAATCTTATCTTTGGAATGTGAAGAGTGTAAACGTAGAAATTACACCACTACAAAAAACAAGCAGAAACACCCGGATAAACTTCTATTCAAAAAATTCTGCCCCTGGTGCAACAAACACACTAATCACAAAGAAACAAAAGCATAAAGTCTTCGACGGACTTGTTGCAATTGTAGCCTTCATCGGAAATATTTTTTAATCCATACAGGGTTGAAGAATACATATATTTTATTTTCTTGATATCAAAATTATATTGTTTGTAAGCTGTCCTTTGTAAGTTGTTTTTTACTATGTCTGCGCTTACCGATATTACCGATATAGTCCTTAAATCCCCTGCATTTATACACGCCGCTACTCAACCCGCCGTTTCCGGACTGCAGGGTGGACTAAAATCGCTTTTCATTTCTTACTTAGCCTCCAAAAACCACGCCGTCGCCGTTATTACCCATTCACCCGATGAACTAACCGAAGACATTTCCTGCTGGTGCAAAAATAACCCGAAATTTAATGCCCTGAAAATATATAACCTGTCGGACGAATTTGCATTACAATCAGCTATACCTGCTTTGCTTGACACTCCTCCTATGTCCATCTTCGTTACTGCGCCACGCAACGATTTGCCGTCACCGGATACTCTCAGACAATCACTTATAAACTGCCGCCTCGATAAATTCCCGGATATCAACGGAAAATCTCTCAGTATGATGGAATTCTCAAATAAGTTAGCAGAGTTCGGGTTTACTTTCGTAGATACCGTAAACAATCCTACGGAATTCGTTAAAAGAGGCGGGATTATTGACTTATGGCCAAGCGGGACAATTTATCCCGTGAGACTTGAATTCACAGGCGACGCCGTAACGAGCATCCGTGAATTTGACCCGCTCAGACAGGTCTCTATATCCAAACTGCAAAAACTTATTATCTCCCCACTAAATATTTCAGACGGGAATAATGAACGCCCGAAAACAGATGAAAGGGCAAACAGCACGCCCCTACAAAAGGAATGTGCCACGAAAACGACAACCCCGTCCGGGAATATTATGCAGTATTTCTCAAATCCGGATGTCCTTGTTGTTTTTGACGGGATTTCCGACAACAAAGAACCTGTCCCAAATAAAACCGTCTATATAGGAGACGGCGTTTCCGTTGGAAGCCTGTCAACTTATAACGGCAACTTTGACATATTTAAGGATACGCTTGAATCCCTGAAAAAATACACCAAATTTGTCCTGTGTGAAACCGAATCCGAAACCAAACACATAGCTTCGCTCTTCCCTGAACTTGAAGTCAGAATTTCAAACCTTCCCAACGGCTTTATTCTTCCGGATGTAAAACTTGCGGTGTTCACTTATATGGACATTTTCGGAAGGAAACGAAAAAAACGGGAATACCATCCTTTCAAAAATAAAGGCATTGCCATACAGGATTTGGAATCCCTGCACAAGGGAGATTTTATCGTTCATATAAACTACGGAATCGGCATATACCAGGGGATTACAAAACTTAAATTCGATACGATAGAAACCGACTGCCTTTTCATAACTTACAAAAACGGCGACCTGTACGTTCCTATAGACAAATTTAACTGCATTGAACGCTGGGTAGGCGATACTGCCGCTTCTCCCGACCTTACCGATTTAGGTTCAAAAAGTTGGGAGCAACGCAAAAACCGCGCTAAAAAAGCAATCCACGAACTGACAACCGAACTCATAGCATTATACGCAGAAAGAAAAATTTCAAAAGGACATAATTTCGCCCCGGATAACCTCTGGCAAAGTGAACTTGAATCAGGCTTCCCTTATGAAGAAACACCTGACCAGTTGAAAGCAATCGTCTCAATCAAAAAGGATATGGAATCCGATTTAACAATGGACAGGCTTGTATGCGGGGAAGTCGGCTACGGTAAAACCGAACTTGCGCTTCGCGCAGCTTTCAAAGCAGTTATGGATAACAAACAGGTTGCAATACTTTGCCCGACAACCATACTTGTGGAACAGCACTATCGAACGTTCAAAACAAGAATGTCCCCGTTTCCCGTAAACATTGCCCAGATTTCCCGTTTCCAAACTACAAAACAACAGGAAAAAGCTATTGCAGACATACATTCGGGTAACGTTGACATTCTCATAGGAACTCATAAATTACTCGGAAAAACTATACAGTTCAAGGATTTAGGATTGTTAATCATAGACGAGGAACACAGGTTCGGAGTCTCACAAAAAGAGAAATTAAAAAAACTAAAAAAGAACGTTGATATTCTTTCTTTGACCGCTACGCCTATCCCCCGCACTCTGTATATGGCTCTGACGAATATAAAAAACTTATCCCGTCTTGAAACCGCTCCTGCCGGGAGACAGCCTATCATAACGCGAGTCGCTTCGTTTGACAGAACGCTTATCCAGAACGCCATAGAATCCGAAATTTCACGCGGAGGTCAGGTTTATTTTGTGCATAACCGCATAAGTTCTATATACGCCATTGCCAACTTCATACAAAAACTATCTCCCGATTTCAAAATCGGTATCGCTCACTCCGAAATACCGGCAAAAGAACTGGAACTTATTATGTTAAGATTTTTTGAAAAAGACATTAACGTGCTTGTTTCCACTGCAATAATCGGTTCCGGTATTGACATACCGTCCACAAATACAATAATAATAAACAGGGCGGACAGGTTCGGGTTGGCAGATTTGCACCAGCTGAGAGGAAGGGTTGGTCGTTCACAGGAACACGCATACTGCTGGTTACTCGTTCCCGAAAATGTTACCCCCGACGCAAAAAGAAGACTGCAGGCTATTTCGACTTATTCGGAACTTGGAGCCGGGTTTAAACTCGCTCTGCAAGACCTTGAATTCAGGGGAGCCGGGAACTTACTCGGCGGGGAACAGCACGGGCACATTTTTTCTATCGGATACAAATTGTATGAGAAATTACTTGAAGAAGAAATAAATAACATCCATTCCAAAACTCAACCCGATAAAGCAATGCCTTTAAGGAAATTAGAGCCGGAAATCCGTATGAACGTGAACTGTTTTATACCCGAAGATTATGCGCCGTACAACCAGAAGTTTTTGCTCTATAAAAAAATCGCAAATATAACTTCGTTTGAAGAAATCACTGATTTCAAAAACGAACTGGTTGACAGGTTCGGGCCTATTCCCGCAGAAGTAAAGAATTTATTAGAGTGCACCCACATAAAACTTCTTGCTATAGAAAAGGGAATTTCCAACATAACAAGCAAGAGGGCAGCTCAACAAAAGACGGACAAAAAAGATATAACATTAAGGTTTTTAACTCCGCCGTCTCAAAAATTTCTCTCCAATATTCTTGTTAAGGAAGTTAAATCCATAGATAATACTATGGAGGTTTTGCTTGGCGGAGTAAAAGATTTACGGCAGTTAATAACGTTGCTCTCTTCTAACTGAAAAGACAACAGAAGGCTCAACCACAGAGGGCACAGAGAACAGAAAAAGTTAAGAGAACAAAAACAAATAACAAAACATAGAGACCCCAGAGGAGACAGAGCGCACAGAGAAAAAAAAGAAAACCAAATAAGTTGGCATTATTCGTTCTCTAAATACAAAATTGTTGACACCTGTCATATATTATTGTAAAGATTAAGTAATGAAATTTAAGTTTTTGTTCTGCTTGATATTCCTGTGTGGCTGCGCATATTATAATACTTTTTATAACGCAAAAGATTGTTACAAGCAGGCAATGGTTTCCACCCCTCCCAATCAAGGATTGCTTGAGAAATCAATTCAGAAATCTGAAAAATTGATTTCTTCTTATCCCAATTCCAAATGGGTTCCCGAAGCATTACTTCTTATGGGAAAATGTTTTATGGAAAAAGGAGATTACGACCCGGCTATCCGAAAATTCAAAGAGTTGATAGAATATTACCCCAAAAACATCTTAGTAGATGACGGGCGAATTGGATTGGCACGCGCTTATCTCAAAAAAGGTGATTACATTGAAGCTAAAAACGTAATTAAAAAAGTAAAAAAAGAAAGAATGGACGAAATAAATATACTGATGGTAGAAACTTATTTCCTGGCTCAGGCTTATGATACCACTATCAAAATCGCAAAAGCCAATTTACCGAATATCCGCAACTCAACCTTAAAATCCAGAACTTATACGTTAATAGCAAACTCTTACGACTCTCTTGGCAAATACAAATCCGCCATAAAATATTATGATAAAGCTTTTAAGTTGGAGTCAAAGAATTTACCGGCTGTAATTGCTATCGCTAATGCATCGCTTAAATTAAACGACCCGGAACAGGCGCTGGACAGACTTACCCACTATAGTGAAGTGATGACGGCAGCCGAACAGGATACGCTTAATCTTATGATAGCTAAAAGCCATCGAGCTAAAAAAGATTTTACTAAAGCAATAGAAATTCTGGATAAAATAAAAACGTCCCCACAGGCAACTTATGATATGGGAATCATATACGAGGAAGACCTGCAGAACCTGGAAAAAGCAAAAGAATATTACGAACAGACAAGAAATTCCGGAACTAGCGAAATATCCAATGACGCACTCGTTAGGGGTGTCCGTATAGACAAACTGATAGAATACAAAAAACTTATCGCTAAAAAATCTGCTAAAGCCGACAGCCTATCCAAACAAAAAGCGGATACACTGAAAAAAGAAACGCCTAAAGATAGTTTATCCCAACAAAGTTCTGATACTTTAAAAACCGGCACTGCTAAAGATACACTATTACAAAAAATAAGCCCGAAAAAAAATAGTCTGATAATAAACGATAACCCGCCTCACGCAGGATCGCCAAGACACAAAAGTCTCCCAAAAGACAGTTTATCGAAACCAAACAGAGACACACTAAAAACAGAAACGCCTAAAGATAGTTTATCTAAGCAGAGTATGGATACCTTGAAAATAACAACACCCAAAGACAGCGTATCTAAACCAAATCCGAATGTCCCAAAAACAACAAAGAAAGACAGCGTGAAACTTAAAACAACAAAGAAAGATAGTTTGCCAAAACAAAGCACGGATACTCTGAAAACAACAACATCTAAAGACACATTATCTAAAGAGAGTACGGATACCTTGAAAATAGCAACCCCCAAAGACAGCGTATCTAAACAAAATCCGAACCTCCCAAAAACAACAAAGAAAGAAAGTTTGCCAATGCAACACCCCGGTGACAGAAGAACAATGTTAGACGAGGATTTTCTTAGACGCGGTCCGCAAAAAGACAGCTTAAATATGGATATTCCCGGAATTAGAGATAATGCCTTAAGACGAACCACGGATGGCGAAGGAAGAGAAGTCACTAAAGATACTTTGTTAAATGCAAAGACCACTCCGGATAGTTCCAAAGATACCCTTAAACCTGAAGATTTAGGGAAAGCGCAATTCCTGCTCGCAGAACTGTTCCTTTTTGAATTCAAAAAAATAGATGATGCTATTCTGGAATACGGAAAAGTAATTACCGATTATCCCGAAAGTGAATACGCGCCTAAAGCCGCTTACTCCATAGGCTGGGTACTGGAAAGCGCAAAGAAAGACACAACAAAAGCAATCTCCGCTTATGAAAAGGTAGGGAAAAATTTCAAAAATAATAAATATTCTCCTAAATATATTGAATTAGCTAAAAAAGCAATTTCTAGATTAAAAAATGAAAATCCTAAAGAATGAGAAAATAAGGGAAAATGTTTTTCTCCTTGTTGTTGAAGATAAAAAGATAGCAAGCACTGCAAAGCCCGGTCAGTTCGTGCAGGTAAAACTTAATAATCCTTCTCCCTTTATATTACGCAGACCATTCAGCATCCACTGCGTAGAAGAATCTACATTCCATATACTTTATAAAGTCGTAGGTGAGGGAACAAAAGTCCTATCGGCTTATACTCCCGACAACGAGATTGACATTCTCGGACCACTGGGAAACGGTTTTGAACTCAATAAAGACGAGACCTCTAATTACTATAAAAACGTTTTACTTGTCGCGGGCGGGATCGGAATTGCCCCGCTATACTTTGTGGCAAAAAAAATACAAGAATCCGGCGGCACCGTAAACACTCTTATAGGAGCGGCAAATAAAAACGAAATCTTATGCAAAGAAAATTTCGAAAAACTCGGCACCGTAAACACCAGCACGGAAGACGGTTCGGATGGGATAAAAGGGCTTGTAACGGATTTACTGAAAGACGCTCCTAAACCGGAAATTATGTTCGCTTGCGGTCCTGCGCCAATGCTTAAAGCAATTCAATCTTATGCAAGCACTCACTTTATCCCCTGTCAATTATCATTGGAACAATATATGGCTTGCGGAATCGGGATATGTCTCGGATGCGCCGTCCCGATAAAAAATGGATATAAATACGTATGTAAAGACGGACCCGTATTCTGGTCTGATGAAGTCAAACTATGAACTGTTATCCATAGGAAGTTTCTCGCTCAAAATGGTGAAAACAAACATAAATTATAGGCTTACTGGTCCCAGCAGAGCTGGATACCAATCTCTAAGAGCTTCGCTCAAGAGCTTGGTATAAAACTATGAACATTATATTTGGAATAATTCTTATTCTGCTATCACCCAAGAACTTGCCTGAACGTATTGACAAATCAGGCAACAGCCAAATTGACAAAGTAATAAGTAATTACCAGAACATCGAAAGTGTATATGGCAGGATGACAAGGTATTACAGTGTAAACGACATTAAAGAACGCTCTACGGGAAAATTCTATTTACAAAAACCGGGCAAACTATACATAAAATATTTCAAACCGGAACAAACAATAATCTTAAATAACTCGGTGTTATGGCTTTATTACCCGAGCAAAAAGCAAGCAGTAAAAACGAGTTATTCCGAAATGCCGGAACTGGATAGAAAATTATCGGGCATAGACATATTACTCAGTTTTAATTTCATAACGGAACTCAAAAAGTCTTTTGACATTGCCCGTCAGGACTCCACACATTTAATCGCAACACCGAAAGATAACAATAATATAAGTAAAATTATTTTTGAAATTGACCCGCAAAAAAATGTTATTTTAAACGAAAAAACCTTTGACTCTGCGGATAAATTAATATATGATACCGATTATAAAGACTGGGAACTTGTTGAAGGAATGTGGTTCCCACAGGATATCGTATCCGAATTTCATCTGGACGGCAAAGACATTAAAGAAAAAGTCAGGTTCAGTGAAATATTTATTAACTATGAAATCGCAGATAAACAATTTAAGTTTGTTGCTCCAAAAGGAGTAACGATAAACTAATGGACTTATCCGTTAACATTGCAGGGATTGACCTTAAGAATCCAGTTATACTTGCATCGGGAACTTGCGGGCTTGAACAAGCAAAGTTTACCGATTTCAGCCGACTCGGTGCTATAATTACAAAATCGGTTACTCTTGATTCCAATATCGGAAATCCGCCTCCCCGCGTAGCAGAAACACATTGCGGGATGCTGAACTCGATAGGGCTCGAAAACCCGGGCGCAGAAAAGTTTATTGCAAATAAACTTCCGCTATGGTTAAAGTATAATACTCCCGTAATTATTAGTGTCGCGGGGAAATCTCAAAAAGAATACATAGAAGTAATAGAGAAGTTTGAACCCACTCCCATTGCCGGATTTGAAATTAACGTCTCCTGCCCCAACGTAGAACACGGGATTGAATTTTGCAAAGACGCAAATAATCTTGGTAGGTTGTGTTCGGCAATAAAAAAAGTAACATCAAAACCGGTTATAATAAAACTTTCGCCCAACGTAACGGATATCCAGGCTATTGCCCTTTCCGCGGAAAACAACGGCGCAGATGCCATATCCCTGATAAACACACTGCACGGATTAAAAGTTGACCTTGAAACAAAAAATGCGGTGCTCGGAAAAATAACCGGCGGGTTATCGGGACCGTGTATTAAGCCTGTTGCCCTTGCCTGTGTTTACAAGGTAAGCATGGTCTGCAAAATTCCGATTATAGGTATGGGTGGAATAATGAATGCAGAAGATGCACTGGAATTTATCGTAACGGGCGCAAGTGCAATTGAAATCGGAACCGCTAATTTTGTCAATCCAAACGCAGGTATAGAAATAATAGACGGGATAGAAAAATATTGCGAAAAACATAATATCCCGGATATAAAATCCCTCGTCAAAAGCAGAAAATTCTAACTACTTTCTGCCACAAAAGCACCAAACCCAGCGGAGCTGGATAAGTTGGAGTAATCCTCCTTGCGTCGGAAACTCCAACTAAGCACAAAATAGCAACCACAGAAAATAGATATAACACAGAACTAAAAGACGCTGAGAGAACAGAGGCTAAAATCCAAAAAGAATAAAAAACAGAACACAGAAAACCCAACTACAAGGGACAAAAAAAGACAATATTAACAGGGACTTTAAGAGAATTTAAAGAGATAAAAAACAGATTGTAACCACGAGATTACACAAGATTAACACAGAAATTTTAGACACGGATAAAAAAAGAGAATATCAACAGGGGTTTTAAGTCTGCCTAAGACAGAGAAGAATTTCTATGTTATTTTTATCTTTTTCTTTAATGGTGTAATCTTGAAAATCTGAGATTATCTGCGTCCAGAATTCTTGTTTTTAGTTTTAGACTTTGTGCTCTCAGCGTCCCTGCCTACCGGCAGGCAGGTTTTTGTTCTGTGCTATATATGTTGGTATTAGAATTTTACTTCAGGCACAACTTGTTCTTTTTCCGGGACTTCGAAGTATGCTGCTGCTTCTTTATGAAACACCGAAGCAAAGAAACTACCCGGGAATCTCTTTATGCTCACATTATATATTTTCACAAGGTCGTTGTAACGCATTCTTTCCACGGCAATCCGATTTTCGGTTCCTGAAAGTTCGTCCATTAGTTTATTAAAATTCTCGTTTGCTTTGAGAACAGGATAGTTTTCGGCAATTGCCAATAATCTTGACAATGCACCTTCTACCCCTTGGTAAGCTTTCATTTTGTCGGAAACGGTATTTGCTCCTGCGAGTTTCGCTCTTGCTTCCGCAATGTTTTCAAAAACTCCGCGTTCGTGCTCCATATATCCCTTGACCGTATTTACAAGATTCGGGATAAGATCGTTTCTTCTTTTAAGCTGATTCTCTACCTGCGCCCATGCAGCGCTTATAGCTTCTCCTTGCGAGATAAAACGATTATAGTAGTTTACGAATGTCATTCCTACCATTAAAACAAACAATAAAATTACGCCCAAAACTATTCCGACAATTCCAACCTTTTTCATTTTCCCCCCTATATAAATTCTTTGCTTAGAATATATTATATTCGACTAAAGTCAAGAAAAAACGGAAACAGAGAAAACAAAGGATTCGCCCTTCACAAACTCAGGATAGAAATTCCTAAGGGCTAAAGCTCCAAGGACTTTCTACCACAAAAGCACGAAAGCACAAAAAAGAGCACAAAATAGTAACCAACGAACAGAAAACAGATTGGAACCACAAGATTACACGAGATTTCACATGAAAATACAAAATAGCAACAAAAAAACTACAGAAAACAAAATCAGAATTAATAGGGATTGAAAGAGAATTTAAAGAGACGAAAAAATATTTTATTGACTAAAACAAAGACATTGATTATTGTAAGATTATGACTTTAGCAGAAAAAATTCTTGCAAGAGCAGGCGGCAAAAAAATAGTTGCCCCGGGAGAGATAGTTACTGCCAAAGTAGACGTCGCAATGTCTCACGAAAATGCCGACGTTGTCCTCAAAGCATTCAGGGAAATCGGACTAAAAAAAGTCTGGGCGTCTGAAAAAATCGTAATCCTTTTTGACCACCGCATCCCGGCGGAATCGGAAAGAACTGCAGCTACCCATAAAAGAGTCCGCGAATTCGTCGCCGAACAGGGCATAACCCATTTCTATGATATGAAATTAGGAATCTGCCACCAGGTACTACCCGAAAAAGGTCATTCAATACCGGGACAATTGCTTGTGGGAACGGATTCTCATACCACGACTCACGGCGCATTCGGAACATTTGCGGCGGGAATCGGCGGGACTGAAATGGCAGGAGTGTGGGCAACGGGAGAAATATGGTTAAGAGTCCCGGAAACAATAAAAATCATAGTATCGGGAAAATTCAAAAAAAACGTTTCCGCTAAAGACCTTATATTATACATAATCGGGGAACTCGGGTGCGACGGCGCAGACTATAAGAGTGTGGAATTTTGCGGACCCACAATGGACGATATGACTATTGCAGGCAGAATGGTGTTAAGTAATTTATCAATGGAAATGGGCGCAAAAGTAGCGTTCTGCCCGGTAGATAAAAAAACAATCGAGTACGTAAGTTCACGTAATACCAATAAATCGGGAACACCGACCCCGCTGTGGCGGCGGATAGAAATAATTAAACCTGATGCAGATGCAAGTTATGAAAAAGTGCTTGAGTTTGACGTGTCAGAGCTTGAACCGCAGGTTGCCTGTCCACACGCGGTTGATAATGTCAAACCCGTAAAAGAAGTAAAAGGATTAAAGATTCACCAGGCGTTATTAGGTTCCTGCACAAATGGCAGGCTGGAAGATTTGGCATCGGCGGCAGAGATTTTAGAAAATAAAAAGGTAGCAGAAAGCGTGCGAATGCTTGTTATCCCGGCAAGCCGGGAAATTTATCTTGAAGCAATGAAAGCAGGTTATCTGGAAACATTTATAAAAGCAGGCGCGTTAATTCTTAACCCGGGATGCGGTCCCTGTCTTGGCGGACACCAGGGGTTACTCGCGGCAGGCGAAGTATGCATTTCAACGACAAACCGTAATTTCCAGGCAAGAATGGGAAGTCCGGAATCGTTTATATATCTTGCGTCTCCTGCAACGGTAGCGGCATCGGCTATAAAAGGGGAGATTGCAGAAGCACACGAATAAATATGATAAAAGGAAAGGTCTGGAAATTTGGTGATGATGTAAATACGGATGTAATATACCCGGGAAAATATCTTTCTATAACTGCTGACCCGGTAGAGATGGCAAAACATTCTTTTGAAACGGTTCATCCTAATTTTATCAAAGAAGCAAAACCCGGCGATATCGTTGTCGGAGGAAAGTTTTTTGGCTGCGGCTCTTCCCGTGAACAGGCGGTTACCTGTCTTAAACACTTTGGAATTAAAGCAATCATTGCAGAATCGTTTGCAAGAATTTATTACCGCAATGCAATAAATCTTGGACTGCCGATTCTTGTTTGCA
This sequence comes from bacterium, assembly GCA_028716385.1. GTDB lineage: Bacteria > Hydrothermota > UBA3073 > JACQXS01 > JAQTXJ01 > JAQTXJ01. The sequence goes on from JAQUPX010000007.1 coordinate 149,627, forward strand.
AAGGAATATCAAGCAAGGTTAACCAGGGAGATATCGTTGACATAGAGTTTGAAACGGGAAAAATAAAAAATACGACTACCGGCGAAGAACTGCAGGCCACTCCTTTACCCGCTTTTATAATGGAAATTATAAATACGGGCGGACTGATTCCCTACCTGCGCCAAACCGCTAAAAAATAACAGATAGTTATATGAGCTTATTGGCATAACACCAAGTAAGCTAATCCACTTGAGGCGGATTAGCAACTTGCTATAAAAGAAACGAAGTAGTAAATAACTTTTCCTCACAAATACTTTTAATTTAATAAAATGCGATATATAATATTTTTCTTATCCATATTTTCGTATCAAACTTTATTTGGCTGGTGCACGGGAAGGATTCAGGGAACGGTAAAAGATTCTATCACCGGCAACCCCTTAAAAGAAGTAAATGTCGTAATCCGAAACACGACTATACAGACAAAAACCGGGACATCCGGGGAATACTTTTTCTACCAACTTTCCTGCGATGAAGCAGAATACGAAATTGTAGCCACAATCGCAGGATACAAAACAAAATCCAAAAAAATAAACGTTTCGCCGGGAAGCCATATAGTTATTGATTTTAATTTAATCCCGACTAGAATTCAAAAGGGAGACATAGTAACGGGAAACTCCAAAAACATAGAACTATGGGAACATACTGCAATATTCACGGATGTAATAGATAAAAAAGAACTTACAAAACATAATTTTGAAACGGCAGGAGATGCAATAAAATGGTTTACCGGAATGCAAACACAAAGAGGAATATACGGAACAAGCAGTGTTTGCAGGTGTCGTGGACTTGAACCCGAGCACCTGTTAGTACTATTGGATGGGCAAAGAACAAGCGGAGAATACGATTTAAACCAATACCCGGTAGGAATGATAGAAAGAATAGAAGTGCTAAAAGGACCATACGCTAATTTATACGGAGAAGGGGCAATTGCGGGGGTAGTAAACATAATTTCTACGCTTCCCTGCAATACTAATTTTGCCGAAATCACACGGGGGACATATAATACAAAAGTTCATACCCTAAGACAGGGAGTAAAAAAAGATAAATTCGGATATGTCGTGAACTATACGCAAAGAAGTTCGGACGGGATATATCCGGTGTTTGATAAATTTGACGCATCTGATTATCGCGGGCAACTAATAGCTAATTTGTCGGAAGAGGAACCAAAAACTATTTCCGAATTGACAATAGAACCGGGATATTATTACCGGAAAGATGAATACCAGTCAAGAGAACACTGGAAATATAATCTCAATTCTATCTGGGATGTTAAGTTGCATGAATTTGCCGAAATGAAAACAAGGCTTTCTACTTACCAGTATAAACAATCTTATGTATACGGGAGAAAAATAAGTGAAATTGCCGGAATAACGGAAGGAGAAATTTATTATACGCGCCTTATACTAAAAGATATGAACCATAACATCTCACATAGTTCAAGTATGGGCTATAGTTTTATTTACTCGGGTTATAATTCGGATGCGTCTGTTGACACGTCAACACTGGTTCATAGTTTGTATTTGCAACACGAAATACAATCGTCTTCATTTACCGTATTAATTAGTGACCGCATTGATACTTATTACAAAGATGCTACGTTAATGCCTAAAATAGCTATATTGTACGGGGTAGATGAGCCCCTTAAAATAAGAGCAGGATTAGGAAAATCAATTAGAGAACCGGATATGTCCCAACTTTATTATAATGAATCTTATACGCATAATAAAGGGGGAGTGTATGTCAGGAGTAATGATTCGTTAACTGCTGAAAAGTCTATAACTTATGAATTAGGCGCTGAGTATACAGGCACAAACGTCTTATCGGCAAGAGTTTCGTTGTTCAGATATGAAATTAAAAATATGATAGAATTATACACCGTAACGGAAAATTATCACGACGGGTTCCCGCTGAGAAGTTATCGCAATGTGCCAAATGCTCATATACACGGCGCAGAACTAGACCTCCTTGCCCAACCGCTTAACTGGTTGTCGGGAGAAATAAAATATACTTTTATCAACACTAAAAATGAATTAACAGGCGTATCTTTGCCGGATAATATACCTCATAAATCCGCAATCGGACTTTATATTGTGGAACCTAAATTTAAAAACAGAATAAACCTGGAAGCCGAATACGTTGGCTCTGCGGATATCAATGGATATTTTAGTAATTATATGTTGAATATGAAAATCTCCAGGGATATTACGGGATATGCGCACCTTTTTATTGCGGCTAATAATATACTCAATAAAAAATATGCCGGATACGATGATATAATTGCAGCAGAATGGTTTGGCGGAATAAATATAAGTTTCTAAACCCAATTTTCTTTACCCCTCTTTAATTTCAGTATAATTTCATAAAAAATATTGACAAAACGGCAAAAAGTCTATATATAAGTTATAGACAATGGAGGGATATTCTTATGAAGAAACTTTGTTTTGTAGTATTTTTAGGATTAGTGGGTATAGGGATATTCTCGTTTAATTCTTACGGGATACAGAACCTTAAAATAAACAATGCTAATTCGGCTACAATAACTACTGCCGATACGTTTCATATAACAGGGGAGTTTGAACCCGGCAATCATACCGCAAAAGCCATCCTTTATTACGATGCAAACGCTAACGGAATTTTAGACACAAACGAAGACTGGATATCAAAATTCAAGTTGATAGATGGAAATTTTGACGATAAGGACGAAACGGTAAATGGCTCAATAAATAGAATATGCGACCCTATTACAATAACAGGTGATTTCGTTTTATATGTAGAAGATAATGAAGTATCCGATACCGTATCCCTGCGCATTAACCCTATGCCTTCTTCGTTGGTAGTATCCGGCATAGTAACCGAACCGGCAAACACACCGAATATTGGCGTTATGTTAATATCACAATCAATGTTAGACGCCGATACCCTAAATAGAACAACCTATTTATATTGCGATTTCACGGACAGCACGGGTACATATTCAATAGCCCTACCGGAAGTTTTAAGAGATTCGTCAATGTTGATATTTGCAGGAGATATAATAGGAATTCTGCCCCGTTGTTATATAAGTAGTCCTTTAACAGTTGTTTTAATTTCAGATTCACAGACAAAAGATTTGGCAATGTATAAATTGGGCTCGGATACTACCGTAGTATCAGGTGTTTTGAAAGATGATGAAGGGAATCCCATTACAGAGTCCGTGCAAATAAAGGGAGGCATAGCTGGAATGAATGGAGCTTTTGGCGTACTCACAAAAACCAATTCAAGCGGATATTATAATTATATTATAAAAAAGGCAGCACCTGCATATTATACCACAAGGACAAGCCCCATAAACCAGTTTTATACTGAATACTTAAATCCTTTAAATAAAAATATGCCTTTTATGGTGGCGCCCACACAAATAACTAACAATCTAACTGCTTATCGGACAACGGATTCTATTCGTGGGGTTGTTTATAAAGATGGCATTCCGCATAAAGGCGCACAAATTGATATAGGAGTTATTTATCCTTCTGCGACAAGCGGCGGGACATATACAAAAACTTACAGCAATGGTCGTTACACAGCTTATGTTAACGGTACTTTCACTACTTATTCCGTAAAAGTCTCAGCCAAAAGTGTTCCCAATGGCTATAAAGTAAAAGAAGAAAATGGCGTAAATGCCAGCCCGGGAAGTGCCGGAGTAAATTTCCATCTTATAAAAACATCTGTAGAAGAAAATCCGGAAACAAATATCCAATCTCTCGTTATCCAGCCTAATCCGTTTATTCAAAAAGCTGTTATTCGTTATTCGCTAATTGGAACGCATAACAATTATAAAATTGACAACTCAAGATTAATGATTTACGATGTATCCGGTAATAAAATTATGGAACTTGTGCCGGAATATTCTAAAAATGAAAATTCTTATTTTGCTTTATTGCCAAATAATAAAAAGATGTCGGCAGGCATATATTTTTTAAGAATCGGAAACTTTAAACCGATGAAATTTATCAAACTTAAATAAGGAGGTACGAGAAACTATAATCGTTTGAATATGAAAAATAAAATAAACAAAAAAAGGGGGGAAAGATGAAAAAACTTTGTATAAGAAAGGTAGTCCTATGTTTGACTACTATAGTATTATTTTCGTTCAATGCCTATGCTATGCATAATCTAAAAGTAAATAACTCTACGCCTGTAACAGTAACAACCGCAGACACTATTCGTATAACAGGAAACGTTGAATCTCCCGGTAATTCCGCAAAAGCTACTCTTTATTATGATATAAATGGAAATGGAGCTATAGATGGGAATGACCACTGGGTATTAAAGTTCCGACTAATAGACGGCAACTTTGACGACGCTGATGAAACAGAAAATGGAACAATAAATATAACGCGCAAGACTTTTACAATAACAGGTAATTTTGTTTTACGCGTTGAAGATGGTGGAACAGCCGGAACCGTTGCAATAACGGTTAATCCTATATCCTCTCCTTATTCCATTTCAGGGACGGTAACTACCCCGGATAGTACGCAAAACATATTTGTAGGGATAATAGACACGATATATGAGGAAGAAGTATTATACGGAGCGTTTACAAATAGTTCGGGAGCGTATTCAATAGTTTTGCCGGAGGTTTTTAAGGACTCTACGATTGCAATGTCTGCATTGGATATGGTAGGTGCAGTTTCTCGTAATTATATAAGCAATGCAATAGTCCCTTTTACAGTTACAGGGGCAATGACAGGAAAAGATCTTGCGCTTACGCTTCTTAGTAATGATACTACTTTTGTCTCCGGGACTATAAAAGATGATGCCGGGACTCCAATTCCCGACACTATCCAGGTAATAGGAGGAGTAGCAGGAAATGGAACATTTGGCATATTTACAAACACTAACGCGAGCGGATACTATAATTATATTATAAAAAAACAGAGCCCTTCGTTTTATCTCACAGGTGTCAATATTCAGGACCAGTTCTACCCTTACTATTTAAACCCTTTATACAAAAAATCCGTTGCGATGATTGACCCAATAACACTAACTCATAATATAACTGTTTATCGGGCAACAGATTCTATTTGTGGATTTGTTTATAAAGATGGCCTTCCTTATAAAGGCGCACAAGTTGATATCGGAGTTGCCTATCCTTCTTTTACAAGTGCGGGGACTTATACGAAAACTTATACTGACGGTCATTATGTAGCTTATGTTCATGGTGGATTTGCTTCTTATTCTGTCCTAATTTCCAAAAAAAGTGTTCTTGATGGATATCATGTCCAGGAAGGAGATACCGTGAAAGCCCCCCCAGGAGCAACCGCAGTGAATTTTCATCTGGTAATAGCCGTAGAAGAATCAAACAAGACATCTATGTATCCTATTACAATTCAGCCGAATCCATTCGTAAACAATCTAAAATTTGAATTACCCGATCAAAAAAGAGCGGAAAACCTATACATTTATGATATTACAGGCACTCAGGTAGCAGAACTTACTCCGGAATATTCTTCTAAAGGCGCATCTTTTAGCCTATATACAAATAGCAAGAAAATGCCGGCAGGTGTATATTTCTACTCACTCAAAACACCGAACAGAACTTATGAAGGGAAACTCATAAAAGTACATTAGTTGATACAAATACAGGGCGGGCAGCACTGCCCGCCCTGTTGTAATTTTAAGAGTCTTTGTTTAAATATTTCAAAAAGAAAAAATGTACAAAAGGTATATTAAAAAAGTACTCTTTTCTTTAATTATTCTTCCATTATCTTCATTTAATACGTATGCTATTCACAATCTAAAAATAAATAATGCTACTTCTCTTGAAGTAACAACCACCGATACCATTCATATAACCGGATACGTTGAATCTAATGGTGCATCCGCAAAAGCTACCCTTTATTACGACGCAAATAGAAATGGAGTTATAGACGGGAGTGAACAATGGGTATTAAAGTTTACGCTAATAGATGGGAACTTTGATGATGCGGATGAGACTAAAAATGGAGCAATAGATATAACTCGCAAAACTTTTACAATAACAGGCAATTTTGTTTTATATGTAGAAGATAGTGGGATATCGGACAGTGTTGCAATACAGGTCAAACCGCCTGTTTCTTCTTCTTATTCCATTTCAGGGATGGTAACTACCCCGGCTAATACGCCAAATATATTCGTAGGGATAATTGACTCAGTATATGATGAGCAAGTATTATATGGAACATTCACAGATAGTTCAGGAGCATACTCAATAGTTTTGCCGGATGTTTTCAAGGACTCTATGATTACAATATCTGCAATGGATATGTTAGGTATCGTTGGCCATAATTATATAAGCAATAATCAAAATGATCCAATGGCCCATTTTCAAATCACAGGAACAACAATAGGGAAAAATCTTGCACTTACACTTCTTAGTAATGACACTACTTTTGTATCCGGGACTATAAAAGATGATGCCGGAAACCCACTTGCTGCCCCTTTTCAAATAATAGGAGGCGCAGCGGGAGCAAGTAACACTTTTTGTCTATATACAAAAACCAATTCAAGCGGATATTATAATTATATTATAAAAAAACAGAACCCTGCATTTTACCTCACAGGAGCTGATGTTCAGGAACAGTTCTATCCTCAATATTTAAATCCTTTATACAAAAAGGCTGTTTTTGCAATTGGGCCTATAACAATAACTAATAATATAACTGTTTATCGGGCAACGGATTCTATTTGTGGTTTTGTCTATAAGAATGGCACTCCCTACAAAGGCGCACAAATTAATATCGAAGTTGTCTATCCTAGCTCGATATCGGGAGGAACATATACAAAAACTTACAGTGATGGACATTATACTGCTTACGTCAGCAACACATTCATTACTTATTCTGTAAAGGTTGCTTCCAAAAGCGTTCCCGACAGTTTTGAAGTTCTGGAAGGCGACACTATGAAAGCGGGCCCGGGAGCACAGGGAATTGATTTTCATTTATACAGCAAAATAACTCTTGAAGAAAAAAATAATTCTTCTACGTGCCCTATTATAATTCAGCCGAATCCATTCGTAAACAATCTAAAATTTGAATTGCCCGATCAAAAAAGAGCGGAAAACCTATACATTTATGATATTACAGGCGCTCAGGCAGCAGAACTTATTCCGGAATATTCTTCTAAAGGCGCATCTTTTAGCCTATATACAAATAGCAAGAAAATGCCGGCAGGTGTATATTTCTACTCGCTCAAAACACCGAACAGAACTTATGAAGGGAAACTTATAAAAGTACATTAATTAATGAAAATAAGAGATTGCACTTGAATCTTTTTGTATTAGATTCGTTTCATAAACTTATATAAATTTTTCAATAGGAGGTAGAATGAAAAAGGAAAGTAAAAAGTATTTTTTGGGGTTATTTGCATTAAGCTTCGTTATATTCTCTTCTCAAGTTTATGCTGCCGGTTATGATGAAGTGTATGTTGATTCCGCACTAGGCAGCAATAGTTACGACGGCTCGGCTTCCGTTCATCAAGGTGGAACTACCGGACCAAAAGCTACCATTCAGGCCGGGATAAATACAGCCAATTCAGGAGGAATCTGTTTTGTAGCTAAAGGAACATACCACGAGAATATTACTCTCAGACCTGAAGTTCAAATAGTGGGAGCAGGCCCTGATTTGTCGATTATAAGTTCTAGTGGTACAATTATAAAAGGCGGGAATCCATTACCCGGCAACGGGAATACCATTGTTACCGGTTTTAGAATAATAAAAGACGATACCGCCACTTCAACTTTTGGGTATTTTGATTCTTTTTATGTTACATTTGTAAAGAATGTTTTTATAGGACATTACGTAGCCATTCATTGTACGGAAAACGGGCATCCTACTATTCTTAATAACACTATCCTTAATAGCACTGCAAGCGGCATAACCTTTGGAATGAATGGAGAACCCATTATAAAGAATAATATAATTTATGGCAATACAAATGGCATTTCCTTCTATAGTGGGACTACACCATTGGCAGATATAGGATTTAACGACTTGTGGCACAATGGAATGAACTATAATGGCACAGGGTTTTACGATACAGTAGGAGTTAAAGGGAATATCTCCCAAAATCCTTTGTTTGTTGACACAATCACAGGAAATTTCCATTTAAAATTAGGTTCGCCCTGTATTGATAAAGGAGATACCGGTTTATGGGTTAAAGACCCTGATGGCACAAGAATTGATATCGGCGCTTTCTTTTTTAATCAGGACACAATCGCTCCATCTGCACCAGAAAGTCTTATGGCTAACGGGAAAAATCCTTCCAATTGGACACAAAATTCTGCCTTTGACATATATTACAAAATGCCCCCTGATTCCAGTGGAATAAAATCAGCATTATATAAACTTGGTTCCGCACCTACAAATAATTATGATACCACAGGCGTATGGTATAATGAACCACCCATATATGTTTCTTCCCAACAGGAAGGGACAGTCCCTTTATACGTATGGCTTGGGGATGGAGTAGGAAATATAAATTTCAATAACTATTCGGTAGTTAACTTAAGGCGAGATACGACAGTCCCGACAAACTGTAATATCTATCCATTAGCAGATACAACTATCACACCTAACTTTATAGTTAACTGGTCAAAAGGCGTAGATTCAATATCCGGGCTTTCGAATGCATACTATGTAAAAGTAAGAGACGGAAATGGCAATTGGAACATCTGGCTGGAAAATTATCCCGATACTTTTGCCATATTCAACGGATTGAACAAACATCTTTATCACTTTGTAGTATATACTTTTGATAGCGCAGATAATATCACTTCTGAAAATTTCCCTGGCTGTAGCACTTTTGTTAATATATCAAGCGGAGACACCACAGCGCCTACAGCGCCCGAAAGTCTGGAAGTTGTTACGGGAGATGGTGAAGCATACATTTATTGGAAAAAAGTAATCACTACTGACCTGAAAGGCTATAATGTTTATAATAAGATAAACGGCGATTCCATATTTACTCGTATAAACAGCCATATTATTACAGGTAAATGGTTTCACGATAAATTTCTTTCCAATGACACTAAATATTGGTATGTAGTTACTTCTGTTGATGCTTCCGGCAATGAATCTACTTTTTCCGATTCCATAGCAGTAATACCTTCTGATACTTTTCCACCTCGCAGAGTATCTGAATTTAGAGCAAATCTTTTACCTAATAATGGAGTACGACTAAGCTGGGTTAAATCAAGTAGTTATGATTGCGCAAAATATAATATATATACAGATAATGCATCGGGAACCATTAACTATGGCACCCCAATTGCTACGGTTTTTCATCCCGATACAGTATGGGGACATTCGCTTGCTATGGATACTACCTATATATTTGGTTTGCGAGCCGAGGATGTAGGCGGGCATGAAGAAAAAAATGAAAACGTAGTAGTTACTGTAGGAACTATAAGTGACACAAATAAAGTAAAAGTAAACATTCTTACTCCTTATTCCGGCAAACGAATAAGCGGGAACAGAGTTACTATTTTTGCAGGTACACTTTTCTGGAAACCTCAATGGTGGAAAGAAATTAAATGCGTACGATTTGAATATAAGTCCGTAGATTCTGCCAACTGGAAATTAGTCCCCTCCGCATCTTCTTTCTTCACGAACCCGGATTCTTCCTGGCCATATTTTGCCCTATGGAATATATCAACTCTTCCTGAAGGCGATTACAAATTAAGAGCAGTAGCTACTGACACTTCTGATATGTCAGATAATACACCCTCCGGTATAATAATAACTATTGATAATAAATATCCTGACGAACAAGAATTCTGGGGAATAACAAAAATCGCGGCACATTCAAAACGAGAAACAGTAGAAAGAATGAGTTATAATGTGATGATACTCGGAAGTGAATCTGAAAGCAATATTACACGAATAACCATTCCTGAACTTGCTCTTGAGGAAAATACAAGTCTTGTATGCGTAATTAAAGACCCGGCTGACTCGCCACCCACAACTCCTTATTTATCTACAGGTACATTCAGGCAAATTTGGCTTGAAAATGGGCAACAACTATTGCTTGGAGGACTTAAAAGTGATATTTCTATACCATATGTAGATACTAATTTCAGTTTCCCGGAAACTTCCTTGTGGATGGGAAGATATAATGGCACAGGTTGGGACCCCATAGAATATACGGTTGATACCGTATCAAATATTGTTTATGGGAAATCTAATGTTCTTGGAACTTTCTTTGCTTTGCTTGGCCCTATGACCGGAACTCAAGAACCTGATTCGAAAACTACTATAAATGACTATAAATTATTCCGGAGCTTGCCAAACCCATTTTCTTATGGTGTAAGTATTAGTTACCAAATTCCTATTGAAACTAAAATATCATTGAAAATATATGATATAACGGGGAAATTGATAAAAACACTCGAAGATAGAATTTGTAAGCCGGGATATTATAAAGTTCAATGGGATGCTAAGAATACAAAAGGAGAAAAAGTATCTACCGGTATCTATTTTTATAAGTTTTCTACCGCTAATTTTACGGCTGTTAAGAAAATGGTAATAGTGAAATAACTTGGAACATTTAATAAAAAAGCGGGGACAGATTATAATCTGTCCCCGCTTTTTTTCGCTATTTGCCGTTAAATCTTTACTACTTTTTTCGTCAACACCTTAGTCCCTGCATCAAGGCGGATAAAATATATTCCCTTGCTCATTTTCTTGCCATCCAATTCAACCCGTTGATACCCGATTTTTATTTCATCTTTAATGATTTCCCTTATACATCTTCCGCTTAAATCATATACCCCTAATTGCACTTTTTCTTTCTGCGGCAGCATAAAATCAATAATTACGGATTTCTTAAAAACCGTTGATACTACATTTAGATAAAATTCCTTTTGCGGGGTTTCTTCTACGGCACTAAGATTTTTGTAAAGTTTTACATCCAGATTAATAACTTCTTCGTTTTCAACAAGGTCTTTCGTGGAGAAAACCACATACCAGTCATCTTTTGGACAAACAAAACTTATATGCCCGGAATCCACATTATGACTAATTCCAAATGCCTCAAAAGTAGAACCACTCTGGTATGCCGCAAAATTGGCACTATTGCAGATAAAAAATTCAATGTTTTTTGCAACATCTACGTAATGCCCATATCTTTGTTGGTAAGTATGGCTATTCAGTTCGTTGAAAAATATCGTTTTCCCACGAATTATTTCTTGTGGAACATCAAAATTAACATCAATTTTATAGAATTTAGTGGTATCCGTCAAAACACCCGGGGATGCTTTTATAGTCGGTTGACTCGTAGTTGCGCCGACCAGAGAAGGACACGTCCAATTATAATGTTGTCCGGCAACGGAATTAGTTATTATCTTTACATACCCACCACTTGTATTGGGATAGCATCCTCTCGGAGTAGCAGTCACATTAATACAATAATCCACGCCTTCGCCTAATAAAAATTCCGCTCTCCCGTCAGAATCCGCAACCTTCTTATCGCTTAAGGCAAATTGAGTATTATCATAATAATACGGAGCAAATAAATATACCCGGGCTCCATCCAACGGACGACCTAAAGAGTCCTGCGCAATAACCGTTAGAGTGCAATGCTGGGAATATCGTGGTGTAACATCCCATGTATAGCCATTTCCCCGGTAATTATATATCGCTCTAAAACTCCATCCCCAGTCTTCATAATGTCCTGTAGAATTAACATAATTATTTATAGGTTCCCATCCATGCCAGTCAGTGTCATACCACTCGTTCCATGTGTGGTCTCGCGTCACATCATTAGGACTATTAGTAGGTATTAATGCTGCTCTTGCTGCGGCTGTAGTTACGGCTGTCCATTCACCGCATCGACCTCTGTGCATATGATATTGCCTCACGGGTTGCCATGCTCTTTCAGCATTCCACATATCACCACTATCAGCATTAAACACCATTACATCATTTACCCACTTTGTAACTCTTCCAATAGCTCCGTTACTATCAGAAACATCAATTTTATTGTTGTATAATATTTTTTCTCCCAAAAGTCTGTCTTTTAATATAGGAGAAACCGTTCCGGCATATATGGTATCGGCAGGCCCATAACAACTCCATACTGTCTTTTGTGCAGTGTCGGGATAATTAAAATAATAATCTCTCCAAAATTTCCCGGTCGGCGGAGCAGCTGAACCTGTCCCATAATGGTTAATGTCTGCAGTATAAGGATTTATATAAAAAAGCATTTCATAAACGATTATAGGGTGCACAATATGCCAATAATATATATCTCGCGGAATCTCTATTTCAGTCGTATCCTGGTCGTCGTTCGCCATTTTATATATTGCTGTCGTATAACCGGGATATTCGACAAGACGAACATAATCAAGCACACTATCGTGTTTATAGATAAGCCTTACATTGTCGGTAAATATTGTAGGACTACTCCTATGACGCTCAAGCATAGCCGAATCAACATAAGCAATTACAAAAGCAAGTTCGTCCTGCCATAGGATAGGAGATGCTAAAATAAGCGCTCCATAAGTATTCTGGCACTGGGTACTCATACGGGCAAAATTATCCCATAATGGTATTTTAAGCCACTCCGGGACTGCCTCAATTGCCTGAAGCGCAGTAGCAGTCAGATTATTGTCCGGGAGAAATTCTGTTATACCGGTACTATCAATTTTTGCATAATAATGACCATTATTTCTTATTCTGCCTTGAAAGTAACACGAATCCGTAAATGCCCAATTTTCAGTCGCTTTTGATTCCTGTGAAAATAACTTATTTTTTACCGGACGCGGAATATTACCGGTAATAACTTCTTTTGTTACATCCCCAACTAATCCTGTTGATACGTGATGTTCAATATATTCTATTTTTTGAACAGTTCCGGTTTGTAAAAACATAAAAAGTAACAATGTCATTTTCCCTCCTAGATTATAATTTTTGGGAAACCCTTTCCCCGCCAAGGCAAAGATTAGGGATTCCTATCCAGCCTGCCCACCAGTGTTTTGGGTGGGTCTGTTTGACTAAGATTTTTAAAAAAGCTATATTCTATAAAGTGAGTTAAATACATAGTTTTGTCAAGCCTAAAATGATAAACACCGTTGATTTGATATCCTCTCATATATTACAGCAATGTTGTGGTTTTTCTCTTTGCTTTTTCTTTTTCTAATTTTAAGTTGACTATTTCTATATATAAATTATAAAACTCTAATGTATTCAAATGGAATATCCCGCTGAGGCGGGGAAGATATGAAACAAAATACTACCTCTCAAATTCAGCAATTGACATCCCAAATCAACGCATTAAAACGTTATCTCCCTGAAAGAGTTGTGGAAAAAATCCTTTTAAATCCTTCTGCTGCTAAAATAGAAGGTGAATTCAGATTAGTTACTGTTCTGTTCGCTGATTTATCAGGATTTACACACTTAACTGAAGAATTATCCAAAACAGTTTCCGAAAAAGGCCATACGGCAAGTGGAAAAAAAGGCGCGGAAGAAATAACGGAAATTGTTAATAGTTATTTTACTAAAATGTTAAATATTATATTAAATTATGGTGGCACTGTAGATAAATTTATGGGAGACGCCATTATGGTTTTATTTGGCGCTCCGGTATCGCACGAAGACGACTCTGAAAGAGCAGTAAAAGCAGCTTTGGATATGCAATCGGCAATGAAACCTTTTGAAAAACTGAAAACATCTCAAGGGGTATTTTCTTTACAAATGTCCGTAGGAATAAATACAGGGTTGGTTGTGGCAGGTAATGTAGGCAGTGAAAAAAGAATGGAATATACTGTGATGGGGGATAATGTCAACCTTGCCTCAAGAATAGAACAACAAGCAGGCCCGGGGGAAATCTTAATCAGCAAGTCTACCTGCGAAAAAGTTAGCGAACTGTTTGAGCTTAAACCACTTAAACCCGTGAAAGTAAAAGGCAAATCCGATATGATTGAAATGTACAAAGTTTTAGGGCTTGTGCGAAATTATCCTGTCCGACTGAAACAACTTCAATTACAAATGGTAGGTAGGACAAAAGAACTAAACTCCTTAAAACAGCTATGGGAAAAAACATTGTCCGGCAACGGGCAACTTGTATCCGTAATAGGTGATGCCGGGATTGGAAAAACAAGATTGATTTACGAATTTAAAAATCAGGTTTTCGCAGAGAAGAAATCACAAAAAAACGCTTCTGTTCGCCTGAAACAAAGTCGCAAAATAAGTAACGAGTTATTATGGCTTGAAGGCAAAGGGTTATCTTATGGCACGTCTATGTTATACTGGACTATTATAGAAATATTTAAAAACTTCTTTAGTATCTCAGATTCCGATTCTAAAGGAACAATAAAACAAAAAATTCATTCCAAAATGCAAAACCTTTCCCAAATAGATAAACATCTTAATAAGTATATCCCTTTTATGTATAATTTATTTTCCATAAAAGAAAAAAATAGTATATTAGACCAACTTGATGCCAAAACTATAAAACAAAATACATTTGATGCCGTAAAAAATTGCCTCTTTGCACAATCTAAAAAAACTCCAATAATAATGATTCTCGAGGATTTTCACTGGACAGATAGCGTATCCTTTGAATTACTTAAATATATATCCCGGAGAATAGAAAATATAAATATTTTTATCGTATGCAGTTACCGCAAATCTGATCTGCCTACTCCTGATTTCATAGGAACAGGCGGACAAGCAGGTTCAGGTATTACAAAGACTTTGAAACAGGGGATTGAAAAATACTACAAAGAATTCTCCCTGTCTGAATTATCTGAGACAGAAAGCGAAACATTCAGCAAATTAATACTCAAAACCAATCACTTAACTGCAGAATTAAAAAAACTTATAATAGAACAATCCGGAGGTAATCCGTTGTATGTTGAAGAGTTATTGAATTCGTTAGTAGAAAATGAGATTCTGAAAAAACAGTTCGGCAATTGGCAGTTAAGCGCTAAAATATCTGAACTTAAAATTCCCGATTCTGTGGAAGGAATAGTAATGTCCCGTTTGGACAATTTAGATGAAAAAACAAAAGATACTCTTCAAACAGCTTCTGTTATAGGTAAAAATTTCCAGTACACAATATTAAAAAATATTTACATAACAAATAGAATATCCCGCCAAAGCGGGGACAGATTGGGCTATGACATAAAAGAATTAGATAAGAGTATCTCGGTGCTTACAGAAAGAGATATAATATATAAAGAGTCCTCGTTACCCAACCTATCTACCCGGACAAACAGGCAAGAATAAAAATGAAAGGCAAGAAAATGGAGCGAAGCAACATCCCGCTACGGCAACGGAAAGAATCTCAGGCCAATGGAACATCCCGTCACAGCGGTGATTATATATTCAAACATCCGTTAACCCAGGAAGTTGCATATAATAGTTTATTATTGAAAAGAAGAAGCCAACTACATGGCAAAATAGCCCTTTGTATAGAAACAGACCATAAAAATGAACTTGAAAAATTTTATGGTTTATTGGCTTATCATTATTCAAACTCCACAGATAAGAAGAAAGCATTACACTACCTTTGCAAAGCAGGAGAACAAGCAGAAAAGATGTATGCAGGAAGAGAAGCTATGGATTACTATACCCAGGCATTATCTTTGATTGATGATAACTTATCGGAATCTTCTATTGAAAGCCTTTTATGGAAAAATATTGAGCTAAAAATAAACCTTTTATCCAATCGTGGAACTGTGCATAGGCAGTTTTTTGGAAATTATAAAGAAGCGCTTAAAGATTATGAAAAGGCATTGAAATTATCTAAAATCATTAAACATAAATACTGCGAAGCAATGTCCTTGTCTAATATAGGCAGTGTTTTTAGGGGACAAGGGGAATACGAAAAAGCTCTTTCTTATTATGAAAAAGCTATGAATATTTTAACCGGCAGTGGGAAGTCATCCAAAGAACATCAAACAAGCAAAATGGAACATCCCTCGTGCCTGTCCGCCGTAGGAGGAGCAGCGAAAGATTATAAAATAATTGCCAGTCTTTTCAATAAAATAGGTGTCGTTTATGACGATATGGGCAATTTTGAAACGGCGCTTTCTTTCTATCAAAAAGCTCTTAATACAAGTAAGAAAATTAAAGATAAGCATATTATGGCTGCCGCATTAGGAAATATTGGGATTATATACGACAACAGAGGTAATTATGAACAAGCTTTGAAATATTATAATGAAGCTCTTCATATTGAAACAGAGCAAAAAAATAAACGGGGGATTGCCGGCAATCTTGAAAACATCGGCATCACATACAATTTGATGGGAAACTACCAAACAGCATTATCTTATTATGAAAAGGCTTTTAAGGTATTTGATGAAATATCGGACAAGTCGGAAATTGCATTTTGTCTTACCAATATCGGAAATACTTATTACAAACTTGGGAAGTATAAAGAAGCGCTTGAATACCAAAAAAATGCGCTTGAAATAAAACAGGAGTCAGGTGAAAAATGGGGAATCGCTAACTCATTAGATGAAATCGGAATGATATATCAAAAATTGGGCAACCTTAAATTAGCCATTAATCACCATAATTTAGCTTTAAGCATAGCAAAAGAAATAGGCGCAAAAGCAATTGAAGCCAATATCCTCATAAATATCGGCATAATTCAATCCCTGCAAACTTCTTCTCCTCAAAAAGCTAAAAAACTTATAGAATCAGGCATTAAAATTGCAAAAGAAATAGGCAACCAGGAAGTAATCGAATATGGCAATAACGCTTTGAAAAAACTATGTATATAGAATTAATATTGCTTCTTATTATAAATTCTTTTACCTTCAAATATGAAAATAACTCCTACCCGATAGACAATAAAGCTATTGAGAAATTTTCCTACTTTAAACTAACAAGCTTCCAACCGGCACTCAATTTTGATATATCCATTGACTCTACTTTCCAACGATACACCATAAAATATCAGAATAAAAATATTACTCTAATTAATAATAACCCCTGGATTAAAATTGGAAATGAGTTTGTTAATTCTCCTCTCGCCCCACAAGTTGTTGATAAAAACCTTTATATTCCTTTCCCTGTTTTAAATGAGTTATGCAAATATTTTCTGGATAAGACTGTTTCCATTGCAGGCAATTATATTATACTCTATGGTGAAGAAGGAAGACACATAAAAAGGATTATCATAGATGCCGGACATGGAGGCAAAGACCCGGGTGCCGTAGGATATGCAGGGTTACAAGAAAAAATGGTAACTCTTGACGTTGCAAAAATGGTTGCAGAAAAGTTATCCTCCGAAAACGGCATTGATTGTATTCTTACCCGCGAAATAGATACTTTCATATCTCTCGGGAAACGAGCTAAAATTGCAAATGACGTTGAAGCTTCTTTATTCTTATCCATACATTGCAATGCCGGGAAACGCAGAAGCGCAACCGGGGCAGAAATATATTTTTTATCTCCTGCCAAAACAACCTGGGCAAGAGCCGTTGAAGCAAGAGAAAACGCATCCTTACAATATGAGAACAAAGAAGAACGCAGCGAATTGCAATCTATATTGTGGGATTTGGCTCAAACGGAATTCCTTAAAGAATCTAATACGCTTGCGGGTAAACTTGTAGATGGCATATCAAAATCTAATAATATAATTAATCGTGGCGTATTACAGGCTAATTTCTGCGTGCTGCGTAAAGTTTATATGCCTGCTTGCCTTGTAGAAATTGAATTCATATCTAATCCGGAAATAGAGAAAAAGATGAGAACCGATGAGTTTAAATCAAAAATCGCAACCGATATTGCAAATGGAGTAAAAGAATTTAAACAGTGGTACGAAATGAAAGTAAATAATTAAATATGAAGCCCCTCTTGAAATAACGAATTAAACAAGCATCCTTATCTTACCTTTTTTTGTAGTAGCAGTAGGACAGACACTTGTCCGCCGGCTTGCATACCGGTCTGTTTGGCATGTTTGTTTGGAGGATTCCTGTCTGTCTATCTTTACGAATATTTATATAGTCCGAGTGCGTTATACCACTTGTTTAGTTTTTCTATTCTCTTGTTCTTATCCGTAGGCAGAACTAACGGTCTTCCTCTTGCATCTACAATAAGTCCTACTTCTCCACCTTCAACCGTAGCTACAAGTTTCTTCCCATGCCCGGCACCCACATCAAACCCTTTGGTCGGTGTAATTTCAACTTCCTTTTCCCCGGTAAACGGTACAAGGACAATTTCTCCAAATAAAACTTTAATTTCCTCATTCCCTATTTTCACCTGAACACAAAGAGTTTCATCTTTTGCCGTTCCTATTGGCGCTATACACGTTCCAAGCCTTATCAGACAATCCTTGTCAAATACTTCTACTGCTGCCTTTTCATTAACCGTTGCCAATACGCCTAAATGAGGCATCATAAAAATAGAATCCACCGTTAACTTTGTTAAACCTTCAGGTAAAAACGAATCTATCATCATAAGCGCAGACTGAACTCTCTTAGGCGCATGCGATAGAACTCCGCCTGAACCGATTATCATATCAAGGTCCATCATATTAATTAGCGATTCACCCGTACCTTTCTGGGCAAATGTATCTGAAATTGTTCTTATCTGCTGGACTCCTTTTAATCCTACTGCCATAGTTTTATGATGTTGAAATGCTAATCTTATGGCTTCACGCGCAATTGCCTGTTCCATTTTAAGGTCATCAAGAGTCTGAGGGATAGTAGTCGGTCTTATCATTTTATTTCTTATCCTGTTACGTAATTCTTTTTCAGGTAAATCAAAAGGGATCCATCTTGATATGTTATCCGTTCCGGTTTCAGCCAATACGTTTGATATCGAATAACTCATTCCAAGGTTAGCAGATACCGTACGGTTAAATACGGTTTCAAATACGGAGAACACATCCGTAGTTGCGCCGCCTATATCAACACCCAACACGTTTATGCCCTGTTTTTTCCCCACAAGTTCAACAAGCGAGCCTACTGCGCCCGGAGTTGGCATTATCGCCGTATCTGTCCATTCCATTAGTTTTTTATACCCGGGAGCATGCGCCATAACGTGCTCCATAAACAAATCGTGTATTGCATTTCTTGCAGGTATGAGATTTTCTCGTTCAAGAACGGGTCTGAGATTATCTACAATTGATAATGCCGTTTTAGTCTCAAGAACTTTTTTGATTTCTTCTCTTGCATTTTTATTTCCCGCATATATGACGGGCAAAGAATAAGTTACTCCAAACCTCGGTCTCGGTTCTGCGGCTCCTATAAGTTCTGCCAATTCCACCACGTGAGAAACCGTTCCGCCATCTATCCCGCCTGACAATAATATCATATCCGGTCTTAATTGTCTCATTATTTCTATTCTCTGGTGTGGTAACCTGCCGTCATTTGAGGCTATTGTTTCCATAACTATTGCGCCCGCGCCGAGCGCCGCACGGGATGCGGATTCGGCAGTCATTGATTTTACCACTCCTGCTACCATCATCTGAAGCCCGCCGCCTGCCGATGAAGTAGAAACATATATATCCACGCCTTCTTTATCGGATTTGCGGGGTTTTATAATTTTTTCTCCGTCAAGAATCTTTTTGCCGGCGAGTTCTTCTATTTCTCTTATTGAATTAAGCGCACCACGGGTTACATCTTCAAAAGGCGCTTCAACTGTTGTAGGAGCTTCCCCCCTGAATGCCAACCTGTATTCTTCTCCTATTTTTTCTATAAGGATGGCTTTTGTAGTTGTGCTGCCGCAATCAGTTGCAAGTATTGTTTTTAGTTCCATTGTTTATTACTCCTTCGCTAATTTGCTTTTTTTGACTTATTTCTAAACTTTCTATTTTATGAATTAAATACTCGATACTGCATCTTTTTTCCAATATTTTTCTTATTTTGGGAAACATTTCGTTCGGGAATACGCTATCTATTATAGGCTCAAAAAATAACAACACCTGTGAACCTATAAAATTCAAGTATTTAACGGACTCAAGAAAAGTAATTGCTATAACGTCAAACCTGCGTTTTCTTATCCCGATTGCAAGATTATCTAACATTCCCTCTTCTTCGGGAGTTAACGCGTCTTCTTCCGGTTGAACTGCAAACGCATATTTCAGTTTTTCACGAATTCCCATATTCTTTATATTTAAGCTTAGACTGGCAATATGTCAAGAATAATCTATATTGCAACTTTTCCATTTTTATTTGAGCAAAATAATATTATCGTTAGTCTTAGAATATTTTAGAGTCTACGTATAATACCGACCTGCACATATCTTTATTCCCGGCCGGATATTTTTCCTTCTTATAATCTGAACTTACTCCTTTTTTCTTGACATATAGATTTATTTTTAATTATAATAGCTACAGTTCTGTTGGATTAATACATTATGAAAAAACTGCAGGATATTTGTTTTGCTTTGTTTTTTATTGTCCCCCCTCTTTTGGTTATTCCATCTTTTTATGAGGGTTACGGCATCCCAAAACAAATAATAATCTGGCTCCTTATCCCGTTTATACTACTAACTTTTTTATCCCGGGAAAAAAAAGAGTTTATGCTTTCTACCCCGCTTTTATTCTGGGGATTGTTTTTGATATTAAACTTTACCTTATTATGCTTCAACCAAAATAAATACTACGGGCTTGAACGGGTATACCTTTTACTTACTTACTTTATTTTGTTCCTTGCCGCCATCAATTTTACAGGTAATAAAAGATTTGTTATAATTTCTGCTCTTGTTGGATTCGGAATAATTAGCCTAATCGGAGTATTACAGTATATAAACATTATTCATATTAATTGGGAACAGTTGCACTGGGAAAAAGGATTTGGGAAAAGAGTATTCTCTACTCTCGGTAATCCAAACGCATTGGCAAGCTATAGCCTTTTGTTTTTACCGGTAAGTATGATTTTGAGCCTGAGCGAGACACGAACAATACTCAGAAATATATCTCTACTAATTTTCCTGCTTGGGTTTTCCTGTCTTCTTTTTACAAATTCCTGGGGAAGCTGGATTAGTTTTTTAATTGCTGTTATTATTACTATAATCTTTTTTACAAACGCGCTTGACAGCAAGACAAGAAATAAAATTAAATTATATAAGAAAAACCTATTCTTTGTTTTAGCTGCTATCCTTGTAATAACTTCCCTTTTTGTCTTAACCAAGCGGGGCAAAATTATGGGTGAGCCAACGGGAGCCATAGCAAGAACTCTTTTATGGGAAACATCTTTCAGTATGGTAAAAGACAAATCTCTGACCGGCTTTGGACCTAATGGATTTCTTTATTATAGCAATAAATACCTAAGCAAAATAGAAATCAAAGAAAAATACAATAAACTATGGCTTGCCAATCCCAATTTTATATTGCGAAATCCCGGATACCCCGAAAACGAATACCTTACAATTCTTGTAGATACGGGCATCATTGGAATAGGATTATTCTTGTTCTTTATAATCAGTTTAATGTCTTCCCTCAAACATACAATCAAAGAAACAAATAGCTTTGACAGGTTGCTTGCAATTGGAGTATTTGCAGGTGTGGTAGGTATTTTCATAAACAGTTTGATTGATATTCCTTTTAGTGAGTGGACTGTTGTCGGGGCAATATTTTTTGTTCTGATTGGTCTTACCTGCGAAAAGAAAACCGCTTTTTTAACAGAAATAGATTCGCCATCCACCGCCAGAAAAGTTAAAGCATACAAACAATTTTTTGCAATATGTATTTGCCTTATTTCTTTGCTTTTCATTTCAAAAGGAATTCGCACTTTAATGAGCGATATTTATGTAACAAAAGCCACGTTGACCGGAGATAGAAATAAGAAATCCGCACTTGCTTATTATCAAAAATCTCTAAAATTTAGTACCTTGTCTCATACTATATATTCAGATATGGGACAAATTGCTTACAAAAAAGGCGATTATAAAAAAGCAATTGAATATTTTAACAAATCCATCGCTCTTCTTCCTTTTCACGAAGCATTGTATTACAATATAGGCAGCGTATATCAAAGGATGGGAAATTTCACCGCAGCAGAATCCTCTTTTATATATGCATTAAAACTTGAACCTCGTTATTCTTCAGTATATGCAAGACTTGTCTCTCTATACAGAAAAGAAAATTTGCCCGATAAAGCTTCTCAAACACTTATGCAAGGGATACATTATTTACCGGACGATGCCGCGTTAAATAATGAACTTGGTATATTGTACGCGGAACAAAAAAACACAAAACAAGCCCTTCGTACTTTTGAAAGAACCCTTATCCTCTCAAGATATGACCCTATAATATGGTATAATCTTTACCTTTTAACAAACAGAACAAATACTGTCTCCGATAGCACTCACCCAAATTTTATGGACATAAGCGGTTTTGAATGGGTTACGAATATGTTCGAAGAGAATCGCAGGAAACCGGAATATATAATCAAAGAAGTGCTTGCCGAATATCCGGATTATCCCGATGCTTTGTTGTTGTATGCAAAATATGCAATGAAAAATGATGACGAGGAAGCCTTAAGGATATTAAAAAAGGCTTTCTCAATAGCTCCAAATCTCAATGCAAAAGATATGCTTATCCCTTTGCTGAATAAATATGATATGGTTCAAAGAGCAAATACTTTGCTTTCACTGGCTGCAAAATATTATACTAACAAAGATTTAAAAAGTGCTGAATACAGCCTATCACTGGCAATTGAATATAACCCTATTTTAGCAACCGCGTATTTTAATTTCGGGATACTTTTAAGGCAAAAAAATGATTACGATAAAGCAATAATAGCCTGGCATAAGTTTATTGCGCTTGACCCGACAAATAAAGATGTCCCGGGCGTAATGGCAGAAATATCAAAGCTTTCTGCTATGTAATAGCCTATCTTATACTAAAAACAAGGAGAAAAATATGAAAAGAATTTATAGATTTTTTACAAGTTTATTTTTTGTTGCCTTAATAACGGGAAATGTTTTTTCCGATAACACTCCTGTTCCTAGAAAAGATTTATTGGCTACAGCTAACAAGGGCTTTGCTCTGGATTTATATGCGAACTTGAAAAACAATGAAGGCAACTTATTATTTTCGCCTTACAGTATTTCAACTGCATTGGCAATGACTTATGCCGGCGCAAAAGGAAATACTAAAACACAAATGGCAAAAGTTCTACATTTTGGTTTTTTAGATTCAGCAAGCTTGCACCCGGCATTTAAGGATTTAATTGCCGAAACCCAGAGCAAAAATAAAAACTACCGGTTAAATATTGCCAATGCTTTATGGGGACAAAAAGGATACAAGTTTCTTGACGAGTTCCTTAAAGTTACAAAAATTAATTACGGAGCAGGACTTAAAAAAGTTGATTTCGGGAATACAGAATCGGCACGCAAGACTATTAATAACTGGGTTGAGAAGCAAACCAAAAACAAAATCAAAGACCTTATTAAACCGGGATTTCTTAATGCTGATACCCGTCTTGTTTTAACAAATGCAATTTATTTCAAAGGCAATTGGGTTAATGAATTTGATAAAAATGAAACAAAAAAAGCGCCGTTTTATGTAAAACCTGGGAAAGAAGTTCAGGTACGTATGATGTCCCAAAAAGAAAACTTTAATTTCATAGAAACGGATAATTTCCAGACAATTGAACTACCATACAAAGGGGGCAATTTATCAATGTTTGTTATCCTGCCGAAAAAGATTGATGGACTTGCCGAGTTGGAAAACGCCATTGTATTTGACAGTCTGAATAAGTGGATAGTAAGTCTCCAAAATCAGGAAGTTAGCGTTTATTTTCCTCAATTTAAAATGACTTCGGAGTTTAGTCTGGCAGAAGTACTTACGTCTATGGGGATGTCCGATGCTTTCTCTTTACCGCCCGCAGATTTTTCAGGAATGACAGAAAACAAAGAACTGTTTATTTCAGCAGTAATTCATAAAGCTTTTATAGATGTGAACGAGAAAGGCACTGAAGCAGCCGCAGCAACTGCCGTAGTAATGACAAAATGTTCAATGCCCACAAAACAAATTCCGATTTTCCGTGCAGACCATCCTTTTATATTTTTAATCAGGGATAATCGTTCCGGAAGTATTTTATTCCTTGGCAGATTAACGAATCCGATTGAATAATATACGCACGGCATATTCCATAAAAAGAAACAACTATGGATGGATTAGATTTGGTTTGATCAACTGCCGTAATTTATTTCTTCTTTGAAGCTTTTTTCCCTTTTTTAATTGAGGAAGAGTTTTTTGTTGAATCAGACAGTGTTGTTACTACAGATGTTGTTTTCAGAGAATCCGTAGTCTGTATGTTTTTTATTTTTGTTGAATCCAAGACTTGAGGTTTTGTTTTTAGAGAATCAGAAGTTTGGAGGCTTTTTGTTTTGGTTGACTTTGAATTATTAGATTTTATTTTCAGAGAATCAGGAGCTTTTATGTTTTTTGTTTTAGTTGAATCCTTGGTAATTTGAGTTGGCGCTACAGGTGTAGCCGGGGGATTCATTATAATTTCTATTCTCCTGTTAAATGCCATTCCCTCTTCAGTATCATTGGATGCTATAGGCTGGTCAGAACCGAAGCCTTTTACATACAGTCTATAAGCGGGTATATTTTTAGACACAAGATATTCTTTTATCGAATTAGCTCTTGCATAAGATAGTTCTTTATTGTTCTTAAACTTTGTTGTTGGTCTTGGATCGGTATGACCATTTATTTCAAATGTATTTTCGTGATATTTTTGCACAAAAGATGCCAGGTTATCAAGCGCCGGGTAATCGTTAGGGTGCACATAAGCACGGTCTCTTTCAAAATACAGCCTCATTATTTTTACTTTCGTTAAGTTACAATGAGTTAATGTTGCATTGTTTTTCTCTACAATTACATTTTCTATAACCTGTGGAAAATAATTATGCGTGTTGGATTCTACACTTAACGTATATTCACCCGGCGGTAATTTTTCTACTGCATACCATCCGCTTGAATCAGTTGTAACTGAGCCATTTTGTGGACCTTTGTAAATTATAGTAGCGCTAACAGGTAATTTTGTGTCACTGCCTGTCACTTTACCAAATATTCCTTTTACCACTCTTTCATGAGGGACATCTTTCGGGCCGGTATATTTTAGAGCTATCTCTAATTTTTTCGTATCATACCAGCCAAGAGTCAAGGTATCTTCCTTTGGTGTGAAAAAGTCTTTTTCTGCCCTTATTATCATATGTCCGATGGGGACGTTTTCCATTGTTCTTATGCCTGTTTGTCCGGACGTAAGCACTGTATCAGATGCAGCTCCACTAATTATAACTATTGATTGCAATGGTTTTTTAGTTTCAGAATCTATAACTCTTACTATGATGTTTCCGGTCCTTGTTTTAGCAGGGCTACCAAATATATATCCCAGGGTTACTCTATGCGCCATACCCAAATCCCAGCAAGGAGCATAGGCATAGTCAAAATCGATATTTTTGTATTTTACTCCAAATCCTATACTTGCCTTATCCAATATTTCAAAGTATTTTCCTCCTTGCGAACCCAGCGTCCGATATCCGCCTCTCAGCGCTATTATATCATTAAGCCAGTATTCCAAGCCTATGCCAACATTATTTTCCCCGAATTGTGGTATTGCTATTTCAAGTAACGTATTCATTTTATCAATAGGGGATACATTAATTCCAAATCTCAAAGTTCTTGGTAAATAGTCGGAAGACTTATAATAATACCCAACCGTTGTCCCAAGATTTTGTACACATACCCCTATCCCATTTTTATTATGTTTCCAGAGGACACCTAAATTGGTTGCTACTGCCTTACCGATATCATCGTTTAAGTTAACATAAAAACCTAAAAAAGTTACACCGTAGTAAAGATTTTTTTTCCATCTATTGCCATATCCCAGAGAAAAAATAGATTCATAAGTCTTATACGTTCCCGGCAGCGGTTGATCTTGTCCCGTACGTATCTCCATACCTGTAACATCCGAATATATAAGCCCGGCGGCAACATATCCTTTTGTTGTATTGTACCCTACACTTCCGTAGCTATCTTTCCAACCTTGGAACCACGAATGATACGACAAACTTGCTTCTCCCAATTCTAATTGTCCAAGTCCTGCAGGATTCCACCATATAGTATTTATGTCATCACTAAGTCCGGATACTGCATTTCCCATAGATGCATTTCTTGCGCCGAATCCAATTTCAATTGTAGAAAATGCCGCCTGTCCCAGACTGGCTTCGTCAGAAAAGGCAGAATATGGAGCAAGAACTAACAGTAGCAAGGATACATATATGCTCTTTGCCAAATAACAATATCTTTTCATTTTTTTATTTTCTCTATTGTATTATTATAATATTTCATTTATATTGTCAAGTCCATTTATTGTTTTTTAAAAACTATTTGAGTATATTTAATATTTCTACCGGAGTTTTAATTTCTTGACACCCGCAAAAACAACCCCTAAGAGTAACGATATGGTAATTGCCATTTTAACTGATTTTGGATTGGAGGATGCATATGTCGGTATAATGAAAGGAGTAATGTTAAAAACAAGTCCAAAACTCCAATTTGTTGATATTACTCATTCTATTCCACAAGGTGATATAAAGAAAGCTGCCTTTAGATTATTTACCGCATATAAATATTTTCCTGCTAATACAATTTTTCTTGTTATCGTTGACCCGGGCGTTGGCACAAACCGATTGCCTATAATTGTTAAAACAAACGATTATTATTTTGTAGGTCCTGATAATGGAGTGTTCAGCTGGATATATGCTTATGAAAAATGCAAGGTTCATAAAATAAAGATAGGGATCCCTAATGGCTATCGCCAAAGGGCTTCCTATAAAATAAAGTCTATCCCCAAGAATATAAGCAATACATTTCACGGTAGGGATGTTTTTGCTCCTATTGCCTCAGAACTAAGCAAAGGGATTAAAATTACTCAGCTCGGGGAAGAGCTTAATAAATGGGTATCCTTTAAAATAAATTTACCTCAAACAAGCAAGAATACCATTGAAGGAGAAATCATTGATATTGATGGGTTTGGAAATCTTATAACGAATGTTGAATCTGCTAAACTGTCGGGAAAAGTAAAAGTTATGATAAAAGGACATACGATAATTGGGCTGGAAAAATCTTACACGGGAATTTCCCCTATTGCCATAAAAGGCAGTACAGGTTTTCTGGAAATATCTCTTCCAAATAGCAATTGCGCTAAAAAGCTTAATGCCCGGGTAGGAACAAAAATTTGCATTAATTTGCATTAAGAAATGAAAATAACAAAAATAGAGCAACAGAAACACAAATCCAAAAGATATTCAATATTTATAGATAATGAATTTGTTGCAGGGGTAGACGAACAGGTTTTATTTGGGTTTTGTCTTAGAGAGGGGAAAGAAATAACTCCCGAGGAATTGAAAGACATTATTCAATCCGAAGAAAGGCATAAAACAAAAGAAAAAGCGTTAATTCTTTTATCTTACAGGGCACGGTCAAAAAAAGAATTAATCGAGAAATTAAAGCAAAAAGAATATGAAATAAAATACATCAATGAGGTAATAGAAGAGCTCGAAAGATTAGGTTTATTGAATGATTTGACATATGCAAAGTTATGGTTGGAAAGTTACAGAAATGCTTATGGCAGCTTTAGATTAAAAGCCGGGCTCAAGGCAAAAGGTATTCCGGAAGAAATAATAAAACAGGCTTTTGACGAAACAGGTATTTCCGAACTTGAAACTGCAAAACATATTGCAGAAAAATGGAGACGGTTACATAGCAATTTGCCTGAAAAAGAAGCCAATCAAAAACTTATCGGATTTCTGGCAAGACGGGGAATAAGTTATGATACGATTCAGGATATAATAGACCTTTAAGTGTTGACAAATGATAAGTTCCCTGATAAAAAATATAAGGACAAAAAATTAGACAGGAAAGCAACCTGTCGGAGGCAAGAATGAAATTTTTAAAATCTCTCTGGAGTACATTTTTGTCAGGAATACTTTTAATATTTTTTTATGAATGGACATTTATTGAGGAATATGGATTAAATGGAATTATAATGGGATTGGTTGCAGGATTAATAATGTCCTTTTTATGGGGAGCATTGGAATGGGCATTTTTCCCACATACAAGAATTAGAAAATTCGAAACAGAATTTGATATTCTGCCCGTTAAGAACAAAAAATATCTTTTAAAAATGTTTATGTTCAATACAATTGCTTTTGGAATATTTATGGGAACAATTGAATTGGCGGAACACGGCATAATTGGTTTAATTATTGGATTATTATGCGGGGGAGTGGTTTTTGGAAGCTTTATGATATTAAACAATAAGATATCCGTACAAAACAAACTTAAAAAATTAGACATTAAAATGTTTGAGGGAGCAATGGGAGTTCAACATATACGAAATATGGAATTAGATATTCCGTATGATAAGGCATTTGAATTATGCCTCGCATCTCCCGGGTTTATAAAAAAATATAATGTTGTCAATGCCGAACCATCGGAAGGTAGAATCAAAGTTGAGATAGGGAAATTAAATAAAAATATGATTTTGTTTGATGTCAAAAAAATAGATAAAAAATGGACACAGGTAAAGATATTAACCAAACCGGTTGAGAAAAGTATAATAATGGATAGTGGATTAAATTTAGAAAACATAGAGAAGATTACTCGTTTTTTGAAAGAACAGGAAACCGCCTAATGCTACGACAAAATTCTACCAGCTTGTTCTTACTTTGTAGTTGACTTTT
Source organism: bacterium (assembly GCA_028716385.1). GTDB lineage: Bacteria > Hydrothermota > UBA3073 > JACQXS01 > JAQTXJ01 > JAQTXJ01. The sequence continues at coordinate 178,346 of JAQUPX010000007.1, forward strand.
ATTTCGGAGTTTGGGTCTACTGATGGATAAAACTCAATAGTACTGGCATCTTTTTGTTCCCATTTGTGCGAATTGCTTAAAATTTTCCATTCCCCGGAAATATGTTCAACAACTTTTATATTAACAGCAGATTTCTTGTGATTACGTAACGTGATTTCTATTTCCTTTTCAGTAGTTCTGTCCGTTATCCTACTTTCTTTTAACATTTTTCGTTCACCAGCCAAATCAAAAGCATTGCCAATATATAGCGAGACCTTTTCATCTTTAGGGGTATGAGAAACCCAGTCTTCACCTGCAAACTCCAAACTTCTATCTTTATCTTCTTTGTATATCCGAACTTTGCCTTTAGGTAAAGGAATACCAAGGCCATCCTGCTCGGAGTTTTTGAACTCTAACTTTACTTCTATTGATTTAGAACCATATCTGTTATTGTCGAAAACATAAACCGTCTTAGTTTTAACTGTAGTTTGTGGGACAAATATAATTTGTTTCTCTTCACGATTCCTTATAGTAGTCTGATCTTTTAATTCATAAATATGATATTCAAAAAACTCTCTCTCTTCAACCCTTGGGGCAGCTGTTCCATATGCAGCAAATTCTGCTTTCCCACCATAATTCCTTGCTTCAGATGTCGCTCTATGAACGTCACCTGCCACAAGTTTAAGTTTTGCATCTTTATATGTTACTCCTGATTTATTATCTACAGTGACCCATCCCGAAAAGTCCATTTCGTCATTTTTCAACGTTCCTATATATTCGGCATGCCAGTTTATGTTATCCGTTAGATATGAGACTTCGCATTTCTTTTCTCCCGAAGACTTAGCATTCACTAACCAATTAAGTGTAGGTTTTGTAATCAAACCTTCCGGGAGTTCAGGCAAACCGGTGTGCACGACTTCTTCTAATCTAAGGATTTTTATGCCCGTAGAAGTTAGTATTATTATATTTTTCTCGTCCGATGTAAGCAATTTACCCTCTTCAAGTTTACCGTCTTTCAAAACAATAGTAATGTCGTGGTCGATGTATTTTTCAAGTAACTTGGCGGTATTCACAAGGTCATACCTGTAGTTTTGTTCAAGTATTTCTACATCCGGCGAATTAAAACTAACGGAAGTGGGGTCTATATAAGAAGCAACCTCTTTGAAATCTATGGTTTGACGACCTTGTTTAAAATTGAAGTCCCTTGTATCTTTAACAAGAGCGAGATTAGAATTATAAACAGTAACTCTTACAGAAAGAATTAAATAAAATATTATACCCATAGTGCCCCCTATTCTTAATTTTTTATTACTTTAAGTTATAAGCATAGACATTAACTATTTATAAAGTCAAGAAAAAATAAACTATAAGAAGACAAAGAGCCTAAGGGTATTTTATTCTTGACACTTATAATAAAAGGTATAGGATTAGCAAACCTACCTGATGTCAGATAGGAATGTAGAGAGAATATGAGAATAAAGTATTTAGCTCATGCGAGTTTCCTTTTTGAGACGGAAAATGGAATAAGAATAATTACCGATCCCTATAAATCTGAGGGTTTGGGCGGGAAGATAAAATATACCCCGATAAAAGAAAAAACGGACATTGTCCTCATATCCCATGAACATATGGACCATAATTATACGGAAGATATTCAGGGGAATTCAACTATTCTAAATAGAATAGGAGTATCCACAATAAATGGAATAACCTTTAATGGAATCTCGTCTTATCATGATAATGTTGCCGGCACACAAAGAGGTAAAAATACTATTTTTGTATTCAAGGCAGATGGAATGACTTTCTGTCATACAGGAGATTTGGGACATTTAATTACACCTGAACTTAAAAATAATATTGGGAAAATAGATGTGTTGTTTATTCCTATAGGAGGGACTTATACGATAACTTCAGAAGAAGCACAAAAAGTTGTAGATATTCTTGAACCGATGATTGTAGTGCCTATGCATTACAAAACATCCGGAACAACGCTTCCGATTTCAAACGTGGAAGAATTTACAAAAGGTAAAACAAATATAAAACAAGCAGGGACAGTTGCAGAAATAAAACTACCCGCGAAACAAGAAATCTGGGTTTTTCAACCCGCCTGCCTTCCTGTATAGGTAGGGAATTGAAACCCAGCAAAGATGGATAACAAGCCCTAAATGGCTTAAAGGAGAAAAATGAAAAAACTTGCTACAATTCTCGCAATGGTATTAGGCGCTACGAATATGTTTGCAATGGGAGCACCGGCAACCGGAACACCACAGAAGGGAAGTTCTTTGATGACTATGGTTCCTCTTATTCTTATAATGGTTATTTTCTATTTTCTTATACTATTCCCACAAAGACAGCAGCAAAAGAAATTGATGGAGATGATTAAAAACGTAAAGAACGGGGATAAAATAGTAACTTCCGGTGGGATTCACGGAACAGTAATTAAAATAGACAAAACTACCATTACAATACAAATATCGTCTTCACCAAAAGCAGAAATGACTATTGAAAAATCCGTAATTGGCAAGGTTATTCAATAATACACTTGACCTGCCTGACGGTAGGCAGGTTTGAATATAGAATATATTTGTAATAAAATTCCTTACAGACCAAAGTGGTAAAAAAAGACATTGTAATAAAAAATAAGTTAGGGATTCATGCAAGACCGGCAACAATGATTGTCAAGGCCGCAAGCAAATACAAATCAAACATAACTTTTGAAAAAGACGGGGAATCTGTAAATGCAAAATCTATTATGGAATTGTTGTTGCTTGAAGCATATAATGGCACAAAAATTAAAATAACGGCTAACGGAGTAGACGAAGAAAAAGCTATGAATACTATTGTGGACATCATAGAAAGAGGTTTTGATGAGGAATAAAATAATCAGGGGAATACCTGCTTCACCGGGGATAATTATAACAAAAGCTGCCCTTTATGAAGAGGAAAAATTCTTTGTTCCTATTAGAGAGAGTAAAGGGAAGGCTTATGAAATAAGCAAATTTGAGCTTGCCCAACAAAAAACAAAAGAAGAAATACTGGTTATTCAACAAGATTTCCTGAAAAAAACTGATGCTTCCCGGGCAAGAATATTGGAAGCTCAATTTCTTGTTCTTGAAGACAAAACATTAATAGATGGAACTATTGACCTCATAAAAAAAGGCGATACGGCAGAAGTTGCGCTGGAACAGACAACAAGTAAAATACTATCCAGGTTAAACAAAATAGAAGACGAATATCTTAAAGCAAGAATAAGCGACATAAAAGATGTAACTGACAGGTTAATGAGAAATTTAACTTATAAGCCGAAGAAAAATACTATTATGCAAACGAAACACTCCATTATTGCGGAAGAACTAACACCATCCGAAATAGCTTCTTTGTCCGATAACGTAATCGCAATTGCAACCGACCTTGGAGGCGAAAATTCTCATACAGCCATAATGGCAAGAGCGATAGGAATACCCGCAGTAATGGGGCTTAAGGATGCCACAAAATTAGTAAATATTAATGACACCGTAATTATTGATGGTAACCAGGGCGTATTAATAATTGACCCTGATGAAGCTACGTTAAGAACTTATGATAAAAAAATAAAAAGATTCCAGCAATACGGGAAAGAACTTAAAAACCTGATTTCTTTACCTGCAGAGACATTAGATGGCAATTCAATAGATATATCCTGCAATATAGATGTAATGGAAGAAGTAGATTTAGCAATACAAAACAACTCGGCCGGAGTAGGGTTGTTAAGAACGGAATTTCTATATTTAACGAGTAAAAAAATACCAAACGAAAACGAGCAATACAAAATATATAATTATATTGCAGAAAAAATATACCCAAACTCGGTAGTGATAAGAACGTTAGATATCGGCGGCGACAAGCTTACTGCCGACCTTAAATTCACAGAATCGAATCCTTTTCTCGGTTGCAGGGGAATAAGGTATTCTCTTACAAATAAAAAATTATTTATTGCACAAATTAAAGCTATCTTAAGGGCAAGCAAAAAAGGCAACGTCAGAATATTATTACCAATGGTAAGTGAAGTAAAAGAACTTATACTTGCTAAATTTTATATAGAGATAGCAAAGACTGAACTTAAAAACGAAAAGATAGCTTACGACTCAAATATCGGCGTTGGCGTAATGATAGAAGTGCCGGCAGCAGCCATAATCGCAAGGCCTCTTGCCCAGGAAGCAGATTTTCTTTCCATAGGTTCGAACGACCTTTTTCAATACACTCTTGCCTGTGACAGAACGAATCCTAAAGTAAACTGTTCTTATAATCCGTTACAGCCTGCCGTATTTCAACTAATAAAATCTACCATTGAACAGGCACACAAAGCAAGGAAATGGGTCAGCTGCTGCGGCGAACTTGCGGCAGAACCAATTGCCATTCCAATTTTAATCGGAATGGGAATAGATGTCCTTTCCGTTGCTCCGATAAGACTTCTGGAAGTGAAGAAAATTGTCAGGAGTTTGTCTATGAAAGAAGCTAAAGAGATTGCGACTAAAGCGTTGGAAATAGAAACCATAACCGAAATGGAAACTTTTATAAATGAAGTAATAATAAAAATCCCGGCAATAAAAGAAATACTAAAAGAACGAGGAGGTACAGCATGAAGGAAGTTTTGATTGATTTTCCAACTCAATTTGAAGATGCAATAAAAGCGACCCAAAACGTAAAAGTTCCTGAAGTAAAAAATCCTGCAAATATTGTGGGTTGTGGAATGGGTGGCTCTGCCATTTCAGGTGATTTGCTTGCAAAATACCTGGCGGATAAAGTTGAAATACCCGTCATCGTAAACAGGGATTATACCGCACCAAAATTTGTTAATGAAAACAGTATCGTTTTTGTTTCAAGTTATTCAGGCAATACGGAAGAAACATTAAGCGCTTATAAAGAAGTATGCAAAAAAACTAAGAATATTATATGTATCACATCCGGCGGCGAAGTTGAACGACTAAACCCTCCATATCTGGTAAAAGTCCCCGCGGGATACCAGCCAAGATGCGCATCCGGATGGATGTTTACGCCTATGCTTGTAGTGTTGGAGAAAATGGGAATAATAAAAGACATAACTTCGGAATTAAAAGAAACGATAACCAATCTTAGAAATCTGGCTCAGGAATTCTCTAAAGAAAATTCCTTGCCTTTTTCAATAGCGCAGAAACTGTTAAACAAATTTCCAATAATTTATAGCGATTCGCAGTTTGAACCTGTAGCAAAAAGATGGGCAACACAGTTAAATGAAAATGCCAAAGTGCTTGCGCATTTTAACGTTTTCCCCGAACTGAATCACAATGAAATAGTAGGTTTTGAAAACCCAAAAATTGATTCTATGCTTTTGATTCTGACAGACAAAAGCTATAATAAAAGAGTTTTCAAAAGGATAGAAATTACAAGTCGCATACTTGCTCCATATGTTGGAATCAAAGAGATAGCTTCAAAAGGCGATTCCTTGTTAGCAAGAATGTTTTATCTTGTTTATCTGGGAGATTGGGCTTCTTATTGGTTGGCAATTTTAAGAGGGATAGACCCCACTCCGGTTGAAAGAATACAGGGACTGAAAAAAGAGTTAGAAAAATAAGCGATGAAAATCCCAAGGGAGAAAAGAAGTAGTATGAACAAGAAGATTGACTTTTCAAAGGAAACAAGCCTGATTGCTTACTTAGACCTGACAAATATGTTTCATTGGCAAGATGTGTTAAAATGGAATTTTTCGGTATATGATGTAATTAAACAACTGCTACGTATTTCTTCGCTAAAAGAAGTGCGGGTTTATTATGGTCTAAATGAGCGAGAGTTACGAAAATCGCAAAACTTTCATCAGCATCTAAGAGAAACTGGCGCAATAGTTATTACTAAACCGGTTAAATGGATAAAGAAAAGAGTAACTCAAAACTTATTTGTCAAGCCTGCTACACTTTGCTTGTTTGATAGCAATGCCCAGAGTAAACTTGATGAATTAATAACATACTTAAACCAACAGGGTATAGTCATAGAAGAACCAAAATGTAATTTTGATGTAGAAATGGCGTTAGATATATTGGACTCAATAGACAAAATTTCCGGTATTCTCTTATTTTCAGGTGACTCTGATATGAAAGACCCTATTGAACGGCTAAAAGTAAAAGGGAAAAATATTTATATATTTGGAGTAAGAGGTATGATTGCCAGAGAATTGTCACAAGGAAGTTCAAAATATATTAACTTTGGACGCTGGTATCAAGGGTCTAAAAAGCGAAAAACCCCGTCGTAAAACGGGGTCCGCGTGTATTCGCAAGTCTGATTTCTCAGCTTGCAGGAAGTAGTTTATTGTATGAAAATGAGGCTGTCAAGAAAAAAAGAACTGGAAAAATAAATAACTTTAGAATTACCAAGAGGTGATATAAAATGAAAGTAATTATTCCTGTTGCGGGTTCCGGAACAAGACTCAGGCCACATACATATCTTTTACCTAAACCTTTATTAATGGTTGCAGGCAAGCCTATTATCGGACATATTCTGGATAAGTTAAAAAAAGATTTGCATCCGTTCCCGGATGAAGTTGTATTTATCGTAAGTTATATGGCAGATAAAATAGAGAAATACATAAAAGAAAATTATGATTTTAAGGCTACGTATATAGAACAAAAAGACCCTCTTGGACTCGGGCATGCAATCTGGCTTACAAAAGATATAGTAAAAGATGCGCCATCTGTAATTATTTATGGAGATACGGTTTTTGAGGCAGACCTTGCCAGTGCAGTGAATACCAAAACAGATGCTTGTCTTGGAGTTAAAAGCGTTGAAGACCCGAGAAGATTCGGAGTTGTAGAATTGGATAAAACCGGAATTGCAAAAAGACTCGTTGAAAAACCGGATACTCCGATTTCTAACTTAGCAATAGTTGGTGTAAATTTTATCAAGGATACAAAACTTATGTTTGAATGCATAGAAGAAAATATTAAGAAAGGAAAAACTACAAAAGGAGAGTTCCAGTTCACGGATGCAATGCAGTTGATGATTGATAAAGGAAAGAAATTTAACACTTTCACAATAAACGAATGGCTTGATTGCGGAACTGTGGAATCAATGTTGGATACGAATCAAAAATTACTGAACAAACTTCAATACCCGGTTCCGCCCTGCAGTAGTTCCAAAATTAAGACGCCCGTATTTATTCACCCGACAGCTAAAATTGAAAATTCAAATATAGACTCTTTTGTAAGTATTGATAAAAATGTGGTTATAAAAAATTCTACGATTTCAAACTCTATAATATATGAAGATGTAGTCATAGAAAATAGAACCATTTCAAATGCTATTATTTCGACAAAAGGGGAGTCAAATTTAAATGTATAGAACAGTAGGTCAGACCTGCCTACCGTCAGGCAGACATTCTTGTCTGACAGAAACTAAGGAGATAAAAAATGAAGAGAAGAGACAATAGAAAGATTGATGAAATCAGACCAATAAAAATAGAAAAAGATTATCTTAAAGATGCCGAAGGGTCCTGTCTTATCCAAGTCGGGAATACTGTCGTTGTTTGTTCCGCTACGGTAGAAAACAGAGTTCCCGTTTTTTTAAGGGAAAGCAATTCGGGATGGATTACCGCCGAATATGGTATGTTACCAAGAAGTTGCAAAGAACGCGTTTCCCGTGAAAGGAATCACGGAAGAACTCACGAGATTCAAAGACTTATCGGCAGAGCGCTTCGCAGCGTTACCAATTTGACGAGACTGAAAGATTTTACAATAACGGTCGATTGTGATGTATTGCAAGCAGATGGCGGAACAAGAACAGCCGCGATTACCGGCAGTTGGGTAGCTCTTTTTGATGCCGTCCAGCATATGATATCAAAAGGATGGATTACGAATTCTCCTTTGAAAGAAGCCCTGGCCGCAATATCCGTCGGTATAGTGGATGATGTTCCGATTCTTGATTTAGCTTACGATGAGGATTCTTCCGCCAAAGTAGATATGAACGTAGTAATGACGGAAAGTATGAAGTTCGTTGAAATTCAAGGGACAGGAGAAAAAAATTCTTTTACAAAAACAGAGTTCGACCAGATGCTTCAGCTTGCAGAACAGGGAATCAAACAATTAATAGAAATTCAACGGAAAGTATTATTCGTTGACCCTTATTTCAAAAAATAGTTTATGTCGAATCATAAGTAGTAGGTCAGACACTTGTCCGCCAGTCTGTTTGGAGGATTCTTGTCTGACTTGCCTGATAAATAAATGACCGATTTCCCTATAATCGTAAGGCCAAAAGAAAAAACAAGACTGGATAAATATTTATACAAATCAGGGATTGGCATATCAAGGTCACAAATTCAAAAATTAATAGAAAATGGTAACGTTCTTGTAAACGATAATCCTACAAAATCGCATACGATTTTAAAATACGGGGACAAAGTTTTCGTAGATTACAAGAAACCTCAACCTTTTCAGGCAAAAGCGGAATCAATTCTTCTCGACATAATTTTTGAGGATGAAGATGTTATCGTAATAAATAAACCGCCGGGTATGGTAACTCATCCTGCGCCCGGGCATTTGGGCGGCACTCTTGTAAACGCATTGTTGGGTCATTGTGAATTGTGCAAGGATACCGACAGAACGCGTCCGGGAGTAATCCATCGTATTGATAAGGATACTTCAGGACTACTTATTTTTGCCAAAACTAATGTTGCATTATTAGGTCTTTCTAAACAAATAGAAGCCCGGAGTGTAAAGCGTAAATATATTTCGTTTGTATGGGGCAAGTTGCCATCTGCGGAAGGTACTGTAAATGCTCCAATCGGCAGAAATACCATAGAACGTAAGATAATGGCAGTTACTCCTTTGAATTCAAGAAAAGCAATCACGCATTATAAAGTAATAAATAAATTCAAGTATATAACGGAAATTAAAGCAAGTTTAGACACAGGGAGAACCCATCAAATAAGAGTACATTTTAATCATATCGGAAACCCGGTTGTAGGTGACCCGACTTATGGCGGGCGGAAACAATTACCCGGAGTTCCTGTTGAGGAATTTAATAACATTATGGGAATAATTTCAAGACAGGCATTGCATGCGGCGTTTATTGAATTTATACATCCTATTTCTAAGGAAGCAGTTTCTTTTTCCGCTCCTTTGCCGGATGATATGCAACAACTATCACAGTATCTTTCGACTTCGCTCAAGACAAGTCTTTCGGATTCGCTCAATAAAACTTCGCCTTGAGTTGGAAACGCCAACTTTTCTAATTTACAATAGTAGGTCAGACATTTGGAACATCCCGCCATGGCGGTGACTTGTCTGACGGAAAATAAAAAGAGTAAAATGAAATTTAAGTATGAAGTTAGTCATACGATAATAATACAATTCGTTGGCCTGTTATTCGGGATTGCTACAAGCGTTATATTAAATCGTTTCCTGGGACCTACCCTTAAGGGTGAGCTTGTTGCCTTGCTTCTTATTCCACAGTTTATTGTAACATTTACAAGTTTAGGTTTAGGAATGGCAGGTTCATATTTCCTGGGGAAAAAAGAATATTTAGAAGGAGACATACTCAAGACCAATTTTTTTGTAGCGCTTATACTGGGGTTCATAGGAATAATAATCGGTTGGTGGGTTTTTGCAAATTTATTCCCGGGATTGTCCTTGCCGTTAAAACTTGCGCTTCTTAGTACGATAATATTTGGCATCTGGCTTTGTTATTTGCCTGACTTCTTTCTTGGAAAAGGGTATATACTCTGGCATAACTGGTGGAATTTAGGCGCAAGTATAGGAAAATTGTTATTAATCGCCGGCTTTTTTTTAGTAGTTACAAACAAACTAAATGCCGCAATTGTAGCAACTTTTTCCGTTGAACTTATACTATTCTTTTTCAGTTTCTTCGTCCTGTCAAAAATAATGAGTTTAAATGGAAAGATAAACCTTTCATACCTTAAAAATGGATTGAATTTTGGATATAAAGTGTTTCTTGTAGATATTCTATTGTTTCTCAACTACCGTATAGATATACTACTTTTAAAAATATTGAGAAATCCAACCGAAGTTGGATATTATTCCACAGCTACCTATCTTGTCGAATCGCTATGGCTAATTCCAAGAGCAGTATATCTAGTTTTTTATTCAAGATTCGTCACAGGAAGAATGAGCAAGGATGCGGGAACTCAGATAGTAAGAATGGTTTTATTGGCAGTAGGACTTGCAGGAATAGGCTCAATATTTTTTATCAAACCTGTCATAAAATTACTTTATTCTGAAAGTTTTCTACCCGCATCTGTTCCTTATCTAATATTGCTTCCGGGGATAATTGCTCTTATATTACCAAAGTTGTGGACATCCGAAATAGTAGGAGGGTGGGGACGTCCTGACCTCTTACTCAAAATAATGGTATTGGTCGTTATTATTAACATCGGATTAAATTTTGTTTTTATCCCACGATACGGAATGAACGGGGCAGCGTTGGCTTCTACTATTGCTTATATTTGTGAGGCAATTTGTTTTGCATTCTTGTATATTAAAAAAGGTGTTTCACTCCCCACGAAAATTAGTTTGAAAAATATTTTGGGGAAATAAACATAACTCTCAAGCTGGAAGCTTAAGATACACTTTCTTATGCAGAAAAAATTTAGCTATGGAGCTATCAAAACAAATTGACAAAACTTTGAACCTAATCTTATGATTAAAAAATTAATACACCTTAAATGACTAAAACAAGATTTCCCCAAAAATATTTATCAGCGTTTGAGAGTTCACGCAGAAAGTTACAACCCATAAAAGATAAAATCCTTCATAGACGGATACTTAACAATAAAAACATTTCCATTCCAAAGACTTTAATATTTGAACTCACTACAAAGTGTAACTTAAATTGTAAAATGTGCTACTATCCCAAAACTAAAGAAGGCAAAGAATTATCTCTCGATTCTATATATTTAATTTTTAAAAAATTAGCACCTTTCCACTTTAAAAACTGTTATATCACCGGGGCAGAGCCATTTACGAGAACCAACCTTACAGAAGTTTGTAAAATAATCGCAGACCGAAATATTAAAATTTCTATCCAAACCAACGGGACACTTTTTACGGAACAAAGATTACGCGAACTTCAACCTTTCATTTCGCATATAGGAATCTCTATTGACGGGCTGGAACCAACTCACGACACTATTAGGAATATGAAGGGAACTTTCAGTAAGGCTATAGAAGGGATTAAGCTCTGCCGTAAAATTGGAATCCCCGTTAAAATTGACACTATTATATTAGATGAAAATTTAGAAGAGCTTGAAGAATTGATATTTTTGCTAACAAAATTACGTGTAAAGGACATTAACCTTTCTCTTTTAATAAATCAAAATACAACGACAGACTATAAAACACCTGTTATTAAAATAAGAAAAGTTATCATGGAGATTCTTAAAAAAAATAAAAATGTGAATTTGAGTCCTTCTTTATTGACATCTGATTTTAAAGCTGTATATGATGGAACTATTATGGAGCATATGAAATTAAGCTGCTGGGCATTATGGAATGTAAGGATTGATCCTAACGGTTCAATTATCCATTGTCCTCTTATGAGAAAAAAATTTGGCAATTTGCTTGTTTCCTCTGACACATCGGAACAAGCAACTACATTCTCAGAGATATGGAATTGTATGGAATTCAAGAATTTCCGAAAAACACTTTTAGAAAATAACCTATTTTCTATATGTAAAAGATGTTGCAGGATTAAAAGTAGATTTTGAATTTTATGAAAGGAACTTTTCATATTCATACAAGTTACTCATTTGATACGCTTATGACGCCTGCCCGGATAGTTAATCAAGTAAAGTTTTTAGGGCTTGATTTTGTAGCCATTACTGACCATGACAATATGAAAGGCGCATTAGAAGCAAGTGCTTTGGGCATTATTCCAATAATAATAGGGGCGGAGTATTTTACGGAAAAGGGAGATATTATAGGTTTGTTTTTAACAAAAGAAGTAATCTCGAGAAAAAGCGATGAAGTTATATCGGAAATAAGAAATCAGGGTGGGGTTGTAGTTTTGCCGCATCCTTGCAGGGAACACAAACTTGATTCCGAATTACTTTCTGCCGTGGATATAATAGAGGTTTTTAACTCTAAATGCAATGCCAAAGAGAATAAGGGAGCATTAGAACTTGCAAGAGAATACAAAAAGATAGAAATTGCGGGTTCCGATGCGCATTTTTTAGGAAATATCGGTTTGACGGAAGTAAGTCTGGATTTTTCAGGGGATATGGAATCGGATATCAGGAACGGGAGATTCAACATAACAAAAACTTCTTACAGCAAATCATACTGTAGGATAGGGACAGGACTGATTAACTTCTATAAAACTGTTCTCACAAAAGAGAATATGTAACCGCTTTTTTTATAATATAAAAATTTTTTGTCCCAAGATAAAATTATTATTGACATAATGGATATAAGAAAGTATATAAACACTATATAGATTTATGAAAACATTAAGATATAGTATGCTTTTTGTAGGGTTATTTACTTCTACATTGCTATTTGGTCGTTGGAGCGCAGTGGAGAAAGTAAATAGCCAGGATATTCAAGATTACCAGGGTGGGCTCTCTAAGGGACGTTCACTTGCTGCAGACGTATTAGGGAACAAACACTTGACATATTTGCAGAGAGGTGCGGCAAGTGGAGACCCGAGGCGATGGCACTATGGATATAAATCCAATATAAATATATGGGACAATTGGCAAGATTTTACGTTTTCTACAAGAACAGTAAATCAAACAGATTTGCCGCCGTATTTGCACGCAGCGGTCATAACGGATGGCAGCGGAAGAAGTCATATTGCCTGGACTTACAGCGATGACGGAGCAAATGATTTTGGATACGTAAATTACAGAAGAAGGGCAGCGAATGGAACATGGGGAGCAACACAAAACATATCGGGATTAATTCGTGCACCTGCAAATGTAACGATTGGAGCAAATTCAACAGGCGACAGAATGATAATAGTATATAGTTACATAGTTAGCGGCAATCGTGTTCTCCAGGGATATGTTACGGTAAATGGCGGCACAAACTGGATTTCTTTAGGCACCATAGCTAGCTTATTTGCAGAAAGTGATTTCCCTTCGGCTGCGGTAGATGAGGCAGGATATTTCTATGTAACTTATCTGGATAAAAGTGATAATAAATTGTATTGTAATTTAATAAGCGGATCAAGTTATGCAACCCTGTGGAAATATGAACTTGGGGGAACTGTCGTTCAATGTTGCGAGGACCCGGTAGATGGGAGTATTCATTTTGCAAATATAAAGGATAATTATGTGATTTATCAATACAGAGCCAATGGAGATACAAATAGATTGCATTGGTATGGAATGGATACTTTGTTAACAAACTCAACTTCTCAACAGGTATCTATATCTTGCTATAATTCAACAGTAGGAGTATTATCAGGCAAAGCCATAGATAGGGATACTTTATATTTTGAACAAAAGAATTATAGCGGAGTATGGAATACGACGACATTGCCAAGATGGGCAGGACATACTTATGCAGGAAGATGTGTAGCAATAGATGCGGATGGGTATGCACACATAGACGGGAATGTAGAAGTTAGCGGAGCAAATGCGCTGATGAGCGATTCGGTATTTTATTTTACTAACAAAGTAACTGCTTGTATAAATGTATCTCCAGATACTTCAGGTGGATGGACTTATCCCGGAGTAGCAGTAAGTTATCCCCATATTTTTACGAATTGCGGAAACATTATAGATAGTTTCGGATTTTATATAGCAACCCCACCGGCCGGAGGCAAAATAGATTCCGCATGTCTGGTTTATGGAACAACGCGGAAACATTATCCCGATACGCTATGGGTTAATGACGTTTTCCCTGCGGATACGGATACAATATCGCTGGCAATATATCCATCGGATATGTGCCCTATATGTTATGTGGATTCAACAAAATTCATCGGTTTTTCAAAATATAATCCTGCGGTTAGGGACAGCATAATGGATACAACACTTATTCGCATAGATGTCGATTTGTCAAAAATCGCTGTTAGTCCGCCGGTTTCTGCAAGCGTAAGCCCGGGAGATACCATTACTTACCGGATAGTTCTTGCGGATACATGGAACGTAAATATGGATTCTGTAACCATATATGATGCGATAGATACTGACTTAGACACGGTATGGGTTAGTTATGTAAGTCGTCCAATAGATAATATAGACTCATTTATTACTGTTCCACAAAAGATTTTAGTCTGGACAATAAGAAATATGAATCCACTGTCTGCAGATACTCTTATATTAAAAGGTATTGTGAGAGACTTTGCCTGTGGAGATACTATATCCGGCGGGATAACAAATCTTGCTTATACCCCCGGGACACATTGTATTTTTGCGGATACATCCCTAATAATTAATCATACCCTATCGCCTATTGCAACAACCCTACATTTAGATAAGTCGGCTAATTATCCACAATTTGATACTCTTGCACCGAGAGATACGATAACCTATTATCTTAAACTTAAAAACACAGGAAAGTTTTATACGGAAAATGTAGTTATAATGGATACCTTAGATGATGATGTTGCAAGTGTGCTACAGATAACGCCTGCGGATAGCTTAAGCCATATTACCGGAGCCCGTCCATGGTATGTAAGATGGGCAAGAGATTGTTTGCCGGCCGGAGATTCAATATGCTGTACTCTTAGGGTAGTTATAGGTAGAGAGTTTAAGGCACACATAGAACGAAACGATACTTTGTATAATTACGGATGGGCAGATGGAGAACAATCCGACACTGCATATTCCGATACTACGATTCATTATATATTACGGACACTTGATGTTTTTGCCAACAAATACGCTACTCCTGTAACAAGAAGCACGGTTTTGCCGGGAGGTGCAATCCAGTACAAACTCGTATATAAAAACAATAGCACTGCTAATAGTATAATGCGAAATATTGTATTAACGGATACTCTGGACTCAGCAAGAATAACATCCGCAAGTAATGTTACTCCTGCATCGCTAACGGCATATCCAGTGCTAAGCTGGAACATAGCTTCTATTGCACCGGGAGATTCTTTTGTTGCCACTTACCAGGGAAACATTAGTCCGACTGCGATTTTAGGTGATTCAATACTTAACTGGTTCAGGGTCAGGTATTTGCCGGAAATAAATGATGTTTCTTCTGATACAACAGTTCATTACATCGGTATAGAAGATATTATCAAGACTGCGGTTCCCGTTTCAGGAAGTTGGGTAAACGTAAAAGATACGATAGTTTATACAATAAAATATTTTAACAAGTCCCCAAATACAATAAATAACGTAATAATAAAAGATACCATAAATTTCGCCCATCTTGATACAATTTCAATTAGTGCTCCCACACATACCGTTATTGGGAATGTTATAAGTTGGGACATAGGCAATGTTCTGCCGCAAGATTCATTTGCAGTATGGTGCAGCACAAAAGTCAGGACAGGTTTGGCAGGAGATATCATCCCGAATATCGCTACGTTTGTGGGATTAGATTCGACTCCCGACACAGGAAAGACAGAACATTATATAATGGCAGTTCCAAGACTTATAAAGACAAGTATCCCGGTAACCCCGGTATCAGGCACAATAAGAGCCATAGTTAACCCGGGACAGACTATAAGTTATACGCTTGTAGCCCATAATTATAGCACAACTACCCCGGCAGTAAATCTTATTATAAAAGATACTGTTACAAATGTTACAAGCGCGATAACGACTTCTACCGGACTTAACACTTCGTGGACTAATATAGATACAACATATTATATATTAACATGGTTGATTGACACTTTGCCCGCAGATTCTTCAGATACTTGCAAGTATGATGTAACCGTCGCCAATGCCATAGGTGATTCCGTTGAGAACAGGGCATTTACCCGTGACAGTCTTTCCAACAGAACAGTTCACCTTATAAGGATATGGAATCTACATATAGACAAAAATGCATATTCCCCACATCCCGACAGCTCAGTTGTTATTCCGGGGGATACGATTCGTTATTATATTTCAGTAACGAATACCGGTGGAGATACTGCGCATAATGTTATCGTTCGCGATACAATAAATAGAACGTTAATTTCTAATGTAATAAATATAAGTGCGCCGGGAGTTTTTACAACACCGGCACAGGACTTAATAGAATGGTCGCTTGGCGCTTTAAGACCAGGTTACGCAACAACTTTAACATATAGTGGTATCGTTTCGGATACCGTTACGACGGGAACTATAATAAATAGATGTAGCGAGACTACGACGGATGCGCCTGCAGACACAACGCTTCGTGACAGCACATTCCATTTCATAGTTCCTGATAAATTTTATAAATGGGCTAACCCCGTTTCGGGTAGTTTTGTAAGACCGGGACAAGCTATATGGTTTTATCTTGCTTGCACTGCAGGAGCTCTGGATACGCAGATTATTATAGTTGATACGCTATCACCATTACTGGCTGCACCACCGGTTATTATTCTTGGTGGTAACAGTGCTCAATTTGATTCAGTTTCAAGGACTATAACATGGTTGCTTACATTGCCGGCGGGAATGACAGACACAGTAAGTTTCCTCACATCAGTATTAGACAGCAATAAATTTGAGGGAGATACTATATTTAATTCGGGAACATTCTATTCTCCAAAAGATACGCTTAAAACTAATACCACTATCCACATAATAGGGCTGCCGCATATAAACATATTAAAAACAGCTGTGCCCGCAAGCGGCTCTTATGTTACTGCCGGAGATAATATAACTTATACTTTAAGATGCGCTAATACGGGAACGGTTACCGCGCGGGACATTACAATTAGAGATACTTTATCGGGCTATTTTACAGTACCCGGTATTATAATATGGGATATAGATTCATTGTTGCCCGCAACTTTTATAGATACTACTTTCACAAGGCTTATAAGAAATCCTTTATCGGATACAGCTTACGGTGACACTATATGGAACAAATCCTTCCTTACAAGCACTGACCAGGACGTAAACGCTACCTCGGATACGACTTATCATATTTTAGCAAGGCCGACAATTAATATATACAAGAAAAAATCTTTCAGGTATCCGGGTGGCTCATTATTGCCGGAATATTCTGTTGTTGCCCCGGGAGATACTTTTGACTATGAAATAACTTTTAAATCTATTGGACCTGTAAAAGCAAAGAACATATGTATAATAGATACCGTAAAAAACAGCCATGATTGTTTAAGCGTTATAAGTGTTGTAAGTGCTGTAACGAGCCCTGATTCTGTTTGGTGGTGCGGTAATTCCACTATGCAGCAAAATGCCATAAAATGGAAGATAGCAGAGATAGACAGTGGGGATAGTTTAATTGCAAGATTCAGAGTCAGAATAAATAGCCTTATAACAAAACAAGAAATTTCGGATACTATAGACACTTTGAGGAATACATACTGGATAACAGGCGATAATATAATACCCGATACTTCGGATACACATATTCTTTACATTGCAGGAAAATTAGATTTTGACATAAATAAATGGGCTGTACCTGCAAGTGGCGCAGAAGTGTCTCCGGGAGATACAATAAACTACTTTATTTCTTATCGTAATACGGGAAATACAAGAGGAGAGAACGTTCAGTTAACCGATACTTTATGGGGCGCCGGGTACAGAGTAATATACATATCTGATTTCGGAGTCTCTTCAAATAATAAAGTTGTATGGACATTAGGAAATGTAGCTCCTAATTATGGCGATACTGTTTGGTTCAGAGCAATTGTCGGCAATCTTAAACACGTAGCAGATACGTTATATGATTCGGCATATATTTATGGAAGAATGGGAAATGTAAGTAAAATATGGATAGGAAATAGAGTGGAACATTATATATTAAATACGGATATGAGACTGGAAAAAACTTCTAACAGACCGGATACGGTTATACCGGGCGATACGATTACTTATACAATCAAAGTCACAAATTTAGGGCAGGCAACATTAAGGCAGGTTATACTTAGAGATACTATATGGGGTGATTATAGGCTGCCATTGATTGGACATATGCCGGAATGGGTATTCTCAAGCATACTACCATCAAGAGATACAACCGTTACTTACCAGGCAGTAGTAAAAACTCTTGCAGATTTCGGACTCGGTAAAAACATTGTAGATACAACTTTAGGAACTATAAATAATAGATGTGTTTTATTTGCGAGCAACTCTGATGATACACTCAGAGACTCGACAAGACATATTGTAGTTATGAAATACGGTGTAGAAATTACTCCGGAGAATGTAACACTTGATAGCGTCTTCGTAAATGAAAGCAGAGTATGCATATTAAATGTTAAAAACACAGGGGACTTTACCGATAGTATTAAAGTAACCGGATACAATACAACTTCCGGATGGAGAGTTGCATTCCAGGGAACACCGGACAGTTCTTATATATTCCCGGATGTCCCGCCGGATTCTATACGTTTACTTGAAGCAAGAATATATGCTCCTGCATTACCACTAACCTGTGATACAACAATAGTAATCGCAAATTCAATAAAAGTAAAAAGGATAAATAAGCAAGTCGCCGACACTTCCGTAATACTTCGATGCTCAAGGGAACGGGCAATAAGTATACTCGTTGACCCGGATACTACGGGGACTACTTCCAGCACATCAATAAATTATATACTCCGGGTAATTAACAATGGAAACGATTATGACACGGTAGATATTACGGTCAATAAAGCTAATAATGGATGGAACTATAGCCTTACACACAGCAACGGGACACCATTAACAGATAGTGATGGGGATAATTATGTTGATGTGGGCGCCGT
This sequence comes from bacterium, assembly GCA_028716385.1. Taxonomy (GTDB): domain Bacteria; phylum Hydrothermota; class UBA3073; order JACQXS01; family JAQTXJ01; genus JAQTXJ01. The sequence continues at coordinate 197,159 of JAQUPX010000007.1, forward strand.
GCCTCCTTATGGAACGGTATCAATACCACTCAGATTAACCGTAACTCCACCGCCGAGTATAATGGCAGGAGCAACCACGACACTTGCAGATACAATACTTGTATGGGGAACATCAAGCATAAATGTTTCCGTAAAAGATAGCGCAAGAGTAATCACATTAATTGCCCCACCGGAACTTTCCGATAGTTCTATACATAATTATCCGAACCCGTTTAGAAGAGACGAAGGCACTAGCTTTGTATTCCTTCTTCCGCGGGATGCCTATTGCACAATTATTGTTTTAAACCGTAAAGGGGAATTAATAAAAACCATATTTGAAAACCAGTTGTTTATTGCCGGCAAACATGAAGTATTCTGGAATGGGACAAACCAGGCTGGCAGGACAATGGCAGCAGGAACTTATATTTATATGTTAAAAGTAGAGGGCAGAAACATAACAAAGAAGTTGACTCTATTGCCGGAAAAACGGTAACAATCCATTTAGGTAATTCCACAATTTTTTAGGTAGGTCAGACATTCTTGTCTGACTAGGCGTAAAATGACAAGAGAAACAGCGTTTATACTTCTTAGTGAAAAAATACAAACTCCGAATCTCATCAAACATTGTCTTGCAGTTGAAGCAGGGATGAAAGAGGTTGCAAAATACTTTGGAGAAGATGAGGAATTCTGGGGACTTACCGGACTTTTGCATGACCTCGATTACGAAGATACAAAAAACGATTTTTCACAGCACGGGATTAAAACTGCAGAAATACTTCAAGATAGGGTTCCCGAATTTGTGCTATATGCAATCAAAGCACATGCAAGCAAAGTTCCGCCTCAATCAAAACTGGATTACGTTCTTTATGCAATAGACCCTCTTACAGGATTAATAGTTGCTTCCACCTTAATGCATCCTGACAAAAAATTGCAATCCATAACCGTAGAATTTATACTACGCAGATTTGAAGAGAGACGATTTGCCGCAGGCGCAAACCGTGAACAAATAAAAGAATGTGAAAAGATAGGAATCCCTCTAGAACAGTTTATTGAATTAACCCTCGCAGGAATGCAAAAAATAAGCACAGATTTAGGATTATAAAATGCCCTTAGCGCTTTAGCTCTTTACTTACAAGCCCCTATGTTAATTAGGGAAAAGATTGTTGAGCATTGGCGAAATCCCGCCTTGGCTGGATTGCCCAGAATCTTTTACTGGAGGGAATTCTATCCGGTGGTATAATATTCCGCCCTTTCGTATATTTCTTTGTATTTAATTAGACTTTGCGACATAGGTGTATTATAGCAAGTCCTTGCTAATCCTTACCCCGTTTGTTTAGAAACTCTTGGGCTTTAGTCCTTAGAGTTTCTTATCCGGCTCTGCTGGACATTCCTGCAGAAACGGGAATCCATTTTTTTGTGCTCTCTATGTATTAACGAAGCGGAATGGTTTTGTGATTATCCTGTTAATCCTATCTAATTTTTTGTTCGTTCCCCTCAATTTCTCTATTTGTTGTCTCTTAAAAGTCTCTTCAAATCACTGTTAATATATTTGATTCTTTCTGTTCGGAGTTTACCCCGCTTTGGTGTCCTATCTGTTTTGTCCTCTGTGTTCTCTACGTAAAAATCTGTATGTTTGTTTTTCCTTTTCTAACTTTTATTTGTTTTCAGTTCTCTGTGCTCTCTGTGGTTAGACTTGTCTGTTCTCTGTTTTTTATTCTTTGCGGTCTCTGCGTCTCTGCGGTGATAATTTCCCCCTGTGTTCCCTATGGTTTATTTCTTCAAAACTCCGGCAGTAAAGTCTTTAACTTTCTGGATATACGCTCCCTGTACAACTTCTTTTGTTGAGATTTCAAGCGTTCTTAGTGGTTGCTTCCCAACGAAATCTTCCATATCCTTAAAAGCGTTTCCTGCGTTGGAACCCCCCATCGTGCAAAAGAAAGCAATACTTTTGATTTTCTCTTTGTTCTGAGACAAGTATGTTCTGACTGCAGGTGTCATTTTCCCTCCCCAGATGGGCGTGCCAATTATAATCAAATCATAAGAATCCGGTGATTTGGTTATTGCCCCAATCGTTGTAAGATTCTTTTGGGTAGCATCTTTTCCGGACACAATCCAACCCCATGCTCCTTTCCTGCTTTTCATATCAACTATTTCTTCAATGTCGCATTTAAGTGTGCCGGCTATAGTTTCGGCAACTTTTTTTGTGTTACCTGTCCTAGAATAAAAAGTAACTAATATCTTCATTTCCCCCTCCTTATTAATTTTATCAGAAACATACGTTTTATCGCCCATTGTACTGATTATCAAAAATACTGCCACTAATATATGCATAAAATATACCCCCTGAGACGGTATCTCTTTACTTCAAAAGAATAAATTTCCTGGCTTCTTTGTAATTACCAATATCCAATTTTGCAAAATAAATACCCGATGTCAAATCTTTAGTCCCCAGAGTGACACTATAACTTCCTGCGGGTTTAAGTTCGTTGACAAGAGTTTTTACACATCGTCCTGATAAATCGTAAATCGTTAATCGTATATTCGTATATTCGGGTAATACGTAACGGATGATAGTATTGTTAATAAATGGATTTTGTAGTATTTCTAATTTTACATTTTGATTTTTGATTTTTGATTTTTCTTCTATTGCCACAGGATTAAAGTTTCCCCAGAAACCACCACTTGCCGCTCCGCTTGTAGTAAGTTTAGTAGTTGTCTTTTTTACAAGGTCCAACTCCCATATATCCGTTGTATAATTGTGTGTTGCCAAATCACTTATTATATTGAGATACGTTCCTTTACTTTGCATTAAAGTATAAATCAGTTTTGTTCCATCAAGAGAAAAAGAAGGGTATATAGGAAATCCGTTTGTCGTAAAAGGAACAACTGTTACGGTATCACTGCCATCGCTATCTGCGGTGAATAAGGCGCCATATATGTTCATGTTTCCGTCCAGCGCCTGATATGTAAAAGCGACTTTATTCCCGTCCGGTGACCATGCAGGATAAACTGCGGCATAGTAAATTAGGTTAACATAATCTATTCCGCCAGGAACTATGACTGTAGGCGTGGCACTAAGGTCATCGGAAGGAACCGTAACGAGCGACTGCTGAAACGCAACTCCGTATGAAAAGGCTATTTTTGTCCCGTCCGGAGAGTAACGAGGAAATCCGTCAAAAGGATATGTTGAAGAGCGCGTCCCCAATTGAGTTCCGTCTATCGCCCATACTGATATATTATCCGAACCTTTGCACTGGTTTGTAGAATCGGTATGGTCATAACAGGAATACGAAAAAATACCGGTTACCTTGCTCATATCCGGCGCCCAATTTGGAGAGCCCGCAAGATAATTGCCGGACTCAAGATACATATTTTCAACTGTATTAACAGTACCTGCATTTATCACAGGAAAAATCAAACTACCTTTGTATTGGCTTACAGAGGCTTTGACCCATATTTTACCGGAAGGAACATTTGGAATAGTATATTCAAAAGTATGGTCGGCTATTTTTGTTGGATGATAAAATTGGTTAGACCCCTGGTATGTAATATTTATCTGAATTTCCTGTATGTCCGTTCCCGTATTATCATAGACCAAACCATGCAGAGTTCCGGAATCTATGGGAGTAATATATTCCCCGCCTGTAAGTCTTGTTAATTGTGTCCCGTTTGTTCCGATTACAAATATATCTTTATAAAGCGCGCTGCGCCAGGAGCAATAGGAAGAAGTAAATGCAATCCATTTCCCGTCCGGGGAAAGAGTCGGTTCTTCAGCCGTGTAAGGAACGCCTAAGGTAGTTAGTTGAGTCGCATTTGAACCGTCTGTATTCATAGTCCATATATCGGAAAACCATCCCTGAACAGGAGGATTATTGTAGTAATATTCTTTTGTAAAAACTATCTTCTCTGCGGAAAATATATTTGTAGCAATTCCACTCAAGGCGGACAGAAAATAAACTGCTAAAGCGAAAAGACCAAACTTCTTAATTTTCATTTTTCCCCCTTGTTAATTGTATCACAAGCATCTTGCTTGTGTATGTATTAATTATATCATTCGTAGGTAGGAGCAGAGGCTCCTACCTACTTTATTAAATTATTTCATTATAATCAGTTTTTTTACTGTTATATAATTGTCTGTTTTAAGTTTTACAAAGTAGATTCCTGTAGGTAAATTTTTTGCTCCGATTTCAATATTGTAACAACCGCGATTTTGTTCCTTATCAACCAATATGCTTGTTAATCTTCCGGAAAGGTCATACATTTTTAAGGAGATATTGGTTTTTACAGGCAGTTGATACATAATGCTTGGAATAGAAGATGGTGTTCTGATGATAAAAAACAATATCTGGCAAGTATCTTTTTTATCTTCCTTTATACCCGTTATCGCAAATTTTGCATTTACTATCCCATAACCTAAAGTATCGTTAGGTGAATCTGCAAGAGTTGCAGTTTTTAAAATAGCTGACCGTAGCTCCATGGCGCTCCATTCAGGATGCGCTTGTTTTACAAGAGCACAAGCCCCTGCAACAAGAGCCGTAGCATCCGATGCTCCGTGTCCTATATAATCAACTATAGAATCATAATTCGGATAAGAAGAAGGAGCGGGCATAGAATAACTACCTAACCATGGTCCACATACTTCAGGTTTTATTGCACCATCTGTTCGTGGGCCTACACTGGAACCAGTATTTGCAATGGAATCTCTCTCAACCCAATTTCCAAGTGTATCTACTCCGCCGACTGCAATAATAGAATCGGCAGAAGCAGGCGAAACAATAGAAGTATCTGCAGTTGCATCTGCAAAATGATAATTTCCCATAGCCGTTACCAATAGAACATTTTTGCTCCAGAGCAAACCGGCACAAATATCCATAGGATAATGTTTTCCATCTAGAGAATCAAAAGCATACGCAGGCGACTGACCGGGATTAATCCACTGTTTATATCCCAAAGAATTAGAGATAATATCTACACCTATTGAATCTGTGAGCCATTCTACTCCTTCAATCCACCAATCTTCTTCTGCTATACAATCAAAACCTGTCTGAGTTGTCCATACAAGTTCTGTTTTGGCAAGCGCAAAAGATGCACCAAAAGCCGCACCGATACATCTATTTGCAGCTCTTCCTCCAAGCAAAGACAACATTGCAGTTCCATGCGCTATCTGGTTCAGACCATATGAATCCTCTTCACGATGGATAATAGTGGTTATCCCATCCCACACGCTATCTATCTGACCTTCCTGGTAAGATGTGGTATCGTCATTCCCTATAAAATCCCGTTCTGCTATTACATTTATGCCTTGAAGTATTTTGTTTTTCCGCCATTCAAACCCCGTGTCGAGTATTCCAATAATAACATCTTTCCCTGTATATCCCATAGAATGAGCTGCCGCAACATTTATTTGTTCCAACTGGCGTTGAGAACTCCCATAATCAATTGTATCTACGAATGTAGCTTCTTGTTTGCAACAAAATACTCTTACGGGTGTTATTTTTTGAACCCATATTTCTTGCTCCAATTGAGAAATATTATTTATACTTATTTTTATGCTTACGGCATTTAACCATTTTGAAACAGCTTCAACTTTACAATTTGTTTTTTTCAATTTTTTTATGTATTCTGAAGATACGGGTAAGTCTGTAAAATCACAAAGCGCGCCGGATTTTTTAACTTTTAGCCTTTTGTTTTTTATTCTTTGGGGCAACAACATCTCTGCGCTTTTAACGGCTTTTTTGTATTCAGAATCCGTGAATATCTCTTTGTCCGTAAAGAAAACCCATATTTTTATCTGCGCCTGCGGGGAAGCATTTGATAGCCAGTTAGAAAAATCAGGAGAGATTTTTATGGTGCTGGGAGGAGTATAAAAAACATCTTGCGACACATGCTTATTGCACACCGTAACTTGACTATTAAAATTAAGAAATATAAACCAGCATATAATAGACATATCTGTTCTTTGTTAAATTATTTTAACATACTTAGTTCTAAAGACAAGATGAGAGAGGATACTAATTAATAAAGCGATTGTCAAAGAATTTTTCATTTGGGATAAACTGTTTTAAGAATAATCACATTTTCGCAGAAGTATGGTATTCGATAGCCTTGTAATATCTAGTTCGCAGAGGCATATTTTTTAAGGTTGCCTTCTCTATTGTTTTAATCGTCTCCAGTCTTGCGGTTTAATGTTGTTATCTGCGTCAATCTTTATTTGTTAACTCCCATTACATCTGTTTTTTCTTTTCGTTTTAACTCTGAATTTTCTGTTTTTATCCTGTTAACCTGCGTTCATCTGCGTCCTAAATGTTTTTCTAATATGCTTTATGTAGAAAAAGCTTGCAAACATTGAAAATTAAATGTAGTAATTTGTAGTAAAAATATGCGAAAACTAGCGGCATTTTTATGGCAGTCAAGAGGAATAGTAAATCTTATAAGCAGGGGATTAAGCATAATGAACAGGTTCAACTTTACCCCCTGCAAATTAGAAAAAATACTCGGGCGGTATATAGATTTGTTGCTTAAATATAATGCGGTGCCCACTTTTCCCATCACCGCAAACATCGTTGACAGGTATCCCGAAACCATACAAAGGTTGCAAAAAAGAGGAGCGGTTTTTGAAGTCCACGGATATGTGCATATTGATTATACACGATTAAACTTAAAACAACAGGAAGAACATTTTAAGAAAGCAATAGAGATTTTTCAGAAACATAAGATTGCATTTTCCGGGTTTAGGGCTCCTTATACAAGATGGAATGATGACACAATGGAAGCGCTTAAGAGGAACGGTTTTATGTGGGACAGCAGTTACACACTGTTGCTGGATATTATAGATAAAAAAGGGTTCAAGAAAAAACAGTGGGATGCGTATCAGAAAGCCATACGATTATATACTCCCGGTAAAGTGGCAAAACAAGTCGTAACACCAAGAATAATGAAAAACGGAATTGTTGAAATCCCAATGACTTTGCCGGACGATGAAATCGTAGTTGATAGGCTTGGGATAAGAAAACAACAGATAGTAAAAAAAATATTATGGACTATTTTTAAGAAGACCTACGAGAGAGGGGAGTTTTTTGGGTTGCAGGTACACCCGGAACGGATTACATTGTATAGACCTGCAATTGAAAGGATACTTAAAAAAGTAGAAGTTTTTAATTTGCCCGTATGGAAAGCAACATTGAAAGACATTGCAGAATGGTGGATAGAAAAAGAAAAGTTTGAAACCGATATTAAAGAAACACAGGGTGTTTATACTATTAAATTTAAGTGCTCCGCACGCGCAACCGTGCTTGCAAAAAATATAGAGATTGAGGGAAATGGAAAAGAATGGTATGGTAAATATAAGTTGGTAAGTTCTACAAGTGAGTTAAAAGTTCATTCGGGCAAAAAGCCGATAATCGGGGTAAACCCGGATTGTTCCAACACATTTACGAGATTTCTAAAAGAAGAAGGTTATATAGTCGAGATGAGTAAAACGGCAAATAATTACTCAATATATTTTGATGGGATAAAAGAATTTGAAGAAATAGAAATATTAAAACAAATAGAGAAAGAGGATGTTCCGCTTATAAGATTCTGGAGATGGCCATGGGCTGCAAGAAGCACATTTTCAATAACCGGAGATATAGATGCTTTAACGATAATAGACTTTTGGGGACGAATAGTAGAAACGCATTTTAGCAATTAAATAGCAACCCGTGATAACTATAGACATTCCTGCCTGACGATAGACAAGCAAAAATGATACACTTTTTGTATCTAATATGATACAAAAATATGATTTTATCCGGTTTATGGCAATGCCCAAAACCTTATTTTGGTATTATATAATACCAAATTTATAAGATATAGACTAAAATGTCGTGACATTTGCTATATAATTCTAGTATAAAGAAACTACATTAAAATTAATGGAAAAAGAGACTTATGAAAAATATAGGAGACATCGTAAACCGATGCCCCCGCCAACAAAGGTTATGAAAGATAAAAGAAAGAAAAGTAGAAAAAAACAAAAAGAAGAGTTAAAAATGGAGGGAAAATGAGAGAAATGATTTTTTTATTTGTTCTGATTAGCGGAATTGCAAATGCAAAACCGGCAACTTTAATAGGGGAGAAAGATGCCCTTTTATCGCTAAATCAAACAAAAATTGAAAAAGTAAATACAATATCGAACAAGGAAGGTTTGATTTTCCCAAAGAATTTGCAACAAGAAATCAACAGGATTCTGCCGCAGGCAATAGGGATGAGTGCCCCGGTGGCAAAAGAAAATGGCCAGGATATTATTTCCAGATATCATGCAAACCCCTTTACGGCTATTAAACAAATAAAATTGAATGAAGCCAATATGGGAAAAACAAAAGGGGATTGGATAATAATAGACTCAACCGTGATAATTGACCACGACACTACTATTAATAGTAACATAATAATATATAATAATTCACAGCTTATCGTCCGTAATTGTTCTCTTGTTGTAAAAGGTATTATCTATGCGTTTCAAAATTCTTTATTTTCCGTAGACAGCACCAGTTTGGTAATCCCGCAGGACTACATCTATCAATTTGGTATGCAGGTCGGTATGAACACTATGGACTCCAGCAAAATAGAAATAAAACATTCAAAATTAAATTCTTCCAATTTGCCATTAGGCGGCGGGGTTATAAACGGAGGTTCTTTATTATTTGACAATGTGCAGATGGATCAGTCGTTTATTACTTTTTGCACATTTGGAAGTAAGAGTAAAATAAATATAAAATATACCGACAAAGCAGGTGAATTTGTGGTTTTGGGAGATTCATCGGAAGTTCATATTTCGCATTCCGATACTGTTCTTGTTTGGCTTGGTTTCCCGAAAGGCTCATCCGGAAAAGTTTATGGAGATTCCCTGCATATGACTAACTGGATTAACCATTTCACGTATCCCGATACTACCTGTAATAAGATAACTTATTCTCTTGTGCTGGACAGCCTTACCGGGCTTTTGCTTGCTACAATGGCAGAAGACAGTACTGACATAGATTTGTATAATGCAGAAATCAGGGGGGCCGGGGGAATTTTTGCTGCAATCCCTGATACTGATACGATAATCGGGCTTGTAAACGGTTCGACATACAGTGATTGGACGGCACCGTTGCCCGGTAGAAACTATCATCTTGTGAATTCATCAGTTGCAGCATGGAATTTGTATTTTTATGCCGGGACTCAGCTTTCAATCAGAAGTTCCATTTTCGGTGAGTGCCTTTTAGCGGATTCGGCAAAGTCTCTATTTTGGAATGCAGTTTGTGATGGCGCAGGAGGACATATCGGTGCCGGTGGCAACTCTTTTTTAATTTCCGGACTTACAAGCCTTTATACGGACGCTCTTATGGAAGGGCATTCCGTTTCAATTATGCTTTTAACAAATTTTATGTATGGGCATTTAATAGCTAAAGGAATGGCGGCAACGATTTTATATAATACTGTTCTTGCAAATCCCGTATTGATTTATGACTCTGCAACGGTTATGGTAACGGGTTGCTATCCTCCTTCGCCTTCGCATAGTAATGAGAATATTCCTATCCGTGGAAGCGCGTATATGCTTAGAGGCCCTAATTCCCCGTTTAGTTTTGACGGGTACAAAGTTGAGTATGCGCCTACGACCGATACTACGGAATTTTTCCCAATAACCGACAGAATAACAACTCCGGTAGACAATGATGACATTTGTGTTTTTTCAACCTACGGACTAAATTCGGGAACATATGTAATCAGATTATGGTATTTCTTTTCAGCGTTCGGAGGTAGCGATAGTATTAACTTCGATAATTCAATATATTTGAACTGGCAGGATGTAGAGGAAACAGCAAAAACCAAGAAATTATCTCTTTCCGTTACACCAAGTTTATCCAACAAACAGGTTAATATTAATTACGTAATCCCACAGGCAACGGAAGTAGAATTATCCTTATATAATGTATCGGGCGAGAAAGTCGCGACTCTTGACAAAGGGATAAAAAACAAGGGTAACTATACGGTAAAATTGGATAATAAAAAGTTTTCTAACGGGATATATTTTTGTGAATTAAGGGCAGGGAAGGAAATTTTGCCCGTGAAAAAGATAGTAATGATGAAGTAAGGATGTAGGGAAAATACGAATTGCTAAATACGGATTGTAGATTAAAAACTTGTAACCTCAAGTTTTTCCTTCAGATATCTAACCTCCTTAAACTAAGAGTTTTCAGATATTGATTAAATCTTGACAAATAGTTGCTATAGGAGTATTTTTTACTGTTGTTGCTATGTAATGATAGTTACGCAAGGATATAATGATTAACTTATTTCTCTTTTTAATACTGGGACACAATTTAACAGATACAACCGAAGCAGATTCTCTTTTTAGGTTACCTTATACAACAACTTATATTTCGAAAAGTGATATTCAGTGGGGAGGGGTATCAGAAATTCTCGCTCAACAACCAGGAATAATTAAATCCGGCAATATATTTTATTTTAGAGGCACCGCAACCGAAGGATTAGGATTATTTATTGTAGATGGCATAGACATTGTGAACCCTGTTTACAAGACGCCATGGATAGCATTCAATGAAGATGCAATATCCAAAATGTGGGTTACATTAGATGGTGGTGGCTCAGAATATGGAACTACTAATTTAGGGCTAATAAATATATATACCAAAGATGGCGCAAACGGCTATGACGGAAATATTAGATACTCTACAAATAGCCATATTGGGGAACATTTTTGTAACTTCAATATAGGCGGAGGCGTTCCTTTGCTCAACAGCGTTAAATTTTTTGCGTCAGGGAGTATAGATACCACTGATAACAACTCACCAAGTATTCTACCTAAAATTAATAATGGTATTTATCAGACAAATGGGATGCTGAAATTATTATGGACACCAAAACCATTTTTGAAAATCGACATAAAAAATGAATTATTAAATCAGAGATACATGGTTTATGACCATTACCGGTCTCAAGGCGCGTGGACGGGAGATTGGCCTCTCTATAACTTAGGATACTACGGAACAATTTTATCCATAACCCATAACATAACAAAGAATGCTTCCTATAGTATAAGTATGGGCAGGATGAGTTCTCGTGTTAACGTAAGTTCTCAAGGGAAAAAATCTTACAATGATTGGAAAGAGATTGGGACAGGGCTTCCGTGGGTCTCGTTTGCATACGACTCCGGCTGGTATAATCCAAAGAATAACGAATGGCGAACTGTAAATGGAGCAGAATGGTCTGCAGAAAAAGCATGGAGATATTTTTATGAAAAAGTTGCACAAATGGGATATTATGATGAAGGGCAGGAAAAATGGATATGGAAAGATGGAGTGAAAGCAACGGATATAAGAGACGCGTATTTAACGAGATATTATCAAACTAACAGTTATATGGTAGGGAAAAATACAAATCTCCTTACTAGAAACGATTCTGTAGTATATGAGATAAACGATACTACATTTATATATTACCATAAATTTAATTTAGAAAAATATATAAATGACCTTGGAAGATATGCTAATAATGAAATAGATTCTGATTCATTAGAGTCATCAGGAAATTTGTATATGATAAGAGATAACCACGACGAGTGGGGAATGTTCGAGTATAATTTTGACCCGGTATGGATTGATAATAGAAATATAACTAATTTTTTAAATATCTCTTTCAATTCTCAAATAAACAAAAATAATAAATTAACATTTGGGACTTCCTTGAAACAATATGAAATGGATTTAACTGAAGTTTCTTTCTTAAATACTAATCCCTATTTATATATTTGCGAAGCAAAACCTCAGTTCCATACTGCATATATCTCCGATGAATTCAAAAACAGAAAGCTTCTGATAAATGCAGGGGTACGGCTTGATTATTCTAATCCCGGGGTAGATAATTACAGTTCTATTGATAATCTTAGTATAGGCATTAAGAAATCGGCAAAAGAAAAATATGGAATAGGTCCGGATTTAGGGATTTCGTTTACACCGTTTAGCAGTTCGGTAATATACCTTAATCATAAGTATTTTTATAAACCTCAGGATTTTAGGGCGCCATTGGGATATATACAATGTGCTGATTTAGAAATGGAAAAAACCATTATGTATTCAGGAGGAATAAGACAAAAACTTCCGTTAAAATTCATACTGGAAGCTTCTCCCTATTATAAAGAAATAAGAAATCTATTAACTGCTAAATATGTTACCGAAGATTTTAATAGAACATTTATAACTTATTTAACATTAGCACCAAATAATAAAATAAAAACTTATGGCATAGATTTACAATTAGAAAAGAATTTCTCTAATTGGGTTTCGGGAACGTTTGGTTATTCTTACTTACAAGCTAAATTAATTGGACCATCAATGATAAATCTCTATATTATAGATTCTTCTACTCAGGAATATGATTTGCCGGTTGATAGAACTCATTCATATAAAGCCAATATTCATTTTTCAGTGCCCACCATAACAGTATTTAGCCCTTTGTCCAATTGGAATCTTGATTTCAGGTATAATTACACTTCAGGTGTGCTTTTTGATTCAACAGATAGTAAAAAAGGGGTTATCGGTACGGCAAGGATGTCTCCCGTTTCTAAGGTAGATATAAGAGTAGAAAAAGAATTTAACATTGTGGGATTAAATCTGGGACTATTTATGAATGTATGGAATGTATTTAATATCAAAAATATTTTAGAAGTTTATTCCAGTACTGGCAAACCCGATATTCCCAGTTCCCCCTCAGCTTATGATTCAACTTATTGGGAGGAATTATATCAAACTTACTTAAATGAATCCGATGGTTATAAAGACTTATTGGGTTATGCAAACGCACGAAATATGTATAATAAATATTTAGAGACATGGAAATCTTATTACAACAACCCCGATCATTATGATATTCCGCGGATTATCGAATTCGGAATTGTAACTCATTTTTAAGTAAGAATAATATCGGTAAAATATCTTTTGTTGAAATTGTACCCCTTTCCTATTTTAAAGTGTTTACACCCTATACACTATTTTTTGTCAATTGCTCTCTGGAAATTATTAACTACAAAACTAATTATCTGTTTATAATCCTTCTCTGATAGCTCTATCCAATTAACATCTTCTATTCCCTTAAACCATGTTATTTGACGCTTTGCATACCTTCGTGTGTTTTGCTTAATTAATTCTATTGCTCTATCCAGTCCATCCGAAGGAGATTTTCTATCTTTCAAATATGCAATTAATTCTTTATATCCAATAGTTTGAAATGAAGTTAAGTCGGGAGAATATTTTTTAATAAGGTCTTTTACTTCGTCTACAAATCCGCTTTCTATCATTTTATCTACCCGTTTTTCTATTCTTTTGTATAACTTCGCGCGATCCATTGTAAAACATATATATAACGGTTTGTAATCTGAAACCACTTTTTGAGGTTTCAATTCAGACATTTTTGTCCCGGTTGTTTCATATACTTCAATTGCTCTCATTATACGCATTTTATCGTTTGAATGCAATTTGTTAGCCGTTACCTCATCTATTTGTTTTAGCTTTTCATAAAGGTCTTGAGTGTCTTCTTTCTGAAGTCTTTCTTTTATGGTTACGGAAGGTTTGGGCATAGCAAAAAAACCTTCTATAAGTGCGCGTAGATACAAACCCGACCCTCCAACTACGATAGGAATTTTGCCTTTATTTTTTAGTTCTTTTATTTTTTCCCTTGCCTCAAGAGCATAACCCCAGGCATTATAAGAAACATCGGGCTCTACAACGTCTACAAGCCAATGCTTAACAATAGACTGTTGTTCAATGGTGGGTTTGCTTGTGCCAATATCCATATATTTATAAACTTGTCGTGAATCACAGGATATTATTTCGGCATTCGATTTGGAAGCTATTTCTATTGCAATCTCCGTTTTCCCAATTGCAGTAGGCCCAATTATAACGGGTAATCTGTCCATAGTAATATTTATTTTTTAACAGGTCGTTCTAAAATAGAAATCCTATCCGGACTAAACAAAAGCTACCTTTTTATAACCATACATTGCGACATTTGCAATTGTATGACTTGCTCGGGTTTATCCTTAAAAAACTCCTGGAAAGCTAATTTGACTGCCCGAACATGATAATCATGAGAGATTATGATTCCATTTTTAGACATCCTGTTATAAAAAAACTCGATACAGTCTTTTGTGCTTTGATAAATATCCACATCCAAATGAACAAAAGCAAACTTTTTGTTTTGAATTGCAGTTCCCGTTTGGGGGAATATTCCCTTATAAATATGGATATTCGGGTACTTTGCAAGTTTATCCTTAACTCTTTGAAAATCCGATTTGAACATTCGTGTTGCGAATTTGTTATCCATTTTACTGTTAATTTGTGGCAGCCCCTCGAATGTATCAAAAAGATGTAAAGATTTATTTCGTTTTGCCTCACATATAGCTTTGGCAGTCGCCCCTTTAAATACTCCTACTTCAGCATAGTCGCCATCAATATCAACTTGATTTTTTGCGAAAGAATAAATTAATAACAATTCACTTGGCCATAACAAAAACGGTTTATCTTCATTAAATATTTGCTTCATAATTTCCATTGTCTGTTTGTCATGATAATAAGTCATTACTTTAAGTTCTATTGAAGAGGCTAATTGCCTTATGCCATACGCAAGCAAACTATCGGAAAATCTATCAATAATTTTTTGTATCATACTTTTTTAACAGCTGAATTAAATCAGTCCGCCTCAGGCGTACAATACTCCTTGCCTTTATATGCCAGAGGGCATTACATTTTTAGCAGCACGAAAATTCCTACCACCCAACAGTATATTGCGAAAAGAGAAAAAGATTGTTTTCTTACTACCTTGAATAATAGTTTAATTGCCATATAACTTACAAGAAAAGATATAAGTACTCCAACAGAAATAACTCCAAAATCCATAGTTTGCAAAGCAGAACTGCCAAGTTTTAATATATCAATAAACTCCAACAAACTTGCGCCTAAAATTGCTATACATCCAAGCAATAAGGAAAACTTAGTTGCCGCTGTCCTGTCCAGTCCCATATAAATTCCCGTGCTTATCGTAAACCCTGACCTTGATAACCCGGGGACAATTGCTAACGACTGCGCTATTCCAATTAGTATGGCATCTATAACACTTATTTTAGTTCTATTGTTGTTTTCTGCTTTTTTCAGACGGGTAAACCAGAGCACTAAACCTGTAATTATAAGCGCGACAGCTATCATAAAAGGCTCATTAAATATCTTTTCTATCTTAGATTCAAAGCCAACTCCGACAATTACGGCAGGAATAGAACCAATAATAAGTAATAAAATAGTGCGTCTGTCGTGTAATAAAATGTCCCAAATATCTTTCCACAGAATAAAAATAATGGCAATTACCGAGCCAAAATGGAGAAAAACAGTAAATTGTAATTTATCCGTTATCCCGAACAACTGCTCAAGAAATGCCAGATGCGCAGAAGAAGACACCGGGAAAAACTCCGTAATCCCCTGCACGATTCCCAAAATTATAGAATGTATCATATTTTTAACCCCTGATTATAAATAATCCCATTTCGTTAATTTAACTATATTTCCTTCAGAAATATTATTCGCAAGACTACTGGATAATGGTTGAGAAAATTTCTCCCAAACTCCTATACTTATCCTGAAACTATCTGAATCCAAATCATCCCAGGTAAACCTGTCCGTTCCCCACATTACTCTTTCCGGGAACAACTGACATATTTTTCTCCATCCTTCCGCTTTATCTATTAACCAGTTATCCGCTTTTCCTGAAAGCCATTTCTTCCCTTCAAACCTAAATTGAACTCCGAAATCACAATATAGATTGTTGAATTCATTCATAAGTGATTCTACAACAGTATACCAAACCCCAAAATCTGCATGCGCCCAGATAAATTTTGTTTGCTTAAAATTACCCAAAGCTCTCCGCAAAACTTCCGCATCCATACAATGTACCATAATTGGAAGGCCGGTATTACCACAATATTCAAAAATCCTCTTAAATACAGGATTCTCTTCCTTTTCTTTTGGAACAGGTTTTAAGTGTTTATGCTCATCACCTTGTCTGGTTTTCCATATAGCAATTTCATCATCGGTGCAATCCAAAAATACTTCACCTACTCCTTTCCAGTATCCCGTTCCCAGTTTTTTTAAATATGTTCCGATTGAATCTATGTTAAAATCTATACTTGAAGAAAAGGGAATAAATCTGTTTTTGTGTTTTACTACATATTTTTCAACTTCTGTGTCATTTACTTCGCCGGGAATTCCAAACAAGACCGTAGCCCTAACTCCATTTTCATCCATCAGTTTTATTAACCTATCTGCGTACTCATCTGTATCTTCTGCAATCAAATGAGTGTGGCTATCTATCATATTATCTTATCGTTGCTATCCCCATACTTCCATCTATATGTATAATTAGTTCCTTCACCGCCGTAGCGGGATGTTCCTTCTTGCTATTTTTTATTGTGGAACAATACCAGCCGTTTTCATCCTTTGCAAGTTTTTTTATGTTTTTCAGGTGAACTCCCTTTGATTTAAGCTTTATAGAAACGCTGTCGGGCAAAATCAAATTAAGTTGCCCTGTTCCGATTGCGATTTCTATTCTTTTGCTCCCTTCAAAACTACCATTGAAATCAAGCGTATATAGACCAACTCCTCCACTAAAATAACAATTCTCAAAATTCGCATTCCCTAAATTAGTTCCCTTGAAACTGCCAAACTGGGAATTAATACAAAAGTCTTTACACGACACGGTATTGGGCGAATCTATACATACCGTAGAAATCCCATTCGTAGAAAAATTAAATCCGGACACTTTTAATCCCGTTAAATTGATCACCGCCGTAGCGGGATGTCCCATGTCCGCCGACTTTACGTTCAAATTTAATTCCAAAGGTATCTTAGGTGAAAGCATTACCGTGCATATATTTTTTAATTTGTTTAACGTTTCCAGAATATCTCCCCCATCCTCACCTGTAGGGAGATTCGATTGTTTGTTATCCTCTTTTATATTAAATTGTCCCGTTTTACTTTCTATTTTATAATCAATCGCAACGGGAGTATTTGTTGAATCATAATTTAATTTTGTATTTATAATATACGTATCCGTTTCCGCTTTCTTTAAGATGAGTTTTATAGAGGATAATTCAATTTTCGCGCATATTGTTTTTTCCTTAGTCGGCTTTATACATTCCGACATAACGACGGGATTGAGCATTGCAATACAAAATAATAAAACCATTTTTAGTCTTTAAACCTATATGGAAAAATTGTCAATGTATTACGTATATAGAGGATTAAATATGCTTATTTTATTAAAACCAGTTTTTGGGTAATTTTAGAATTAGCTGCCTGAAGCACAACAAAATAAATACCTGCCGTAATATCCTTTGTATCAAAAGTAATATTGTAGTTTCCGATTTTTTGTTCCTCGTTAATAAGAGACCTTGTTTTCCTCCCGCCTATGTCATACACCTGCAATGAAACCCCAGTCTTAATGGGTATAGAGTAATTAATCATTATCGGGTTAGCAAAAACCACTCCGGGAACTTTTAATATTGCGTTTTTCCTATTGGGTAAAAAATTACCTTCTGTTACTCCTACTTTTCTCTTATAAGCCACGATGAATTTTTTTGTAGTATCTATATTGGATATAATACTTATATTATCATTACTGGTATCTGCTCTTATGATATTATAGGCATCGTCTGTTCTTATAGTATCATTTCCTGTAGAACTTTTTATAGTTGCTTGCCCTTGATATATGCCGGAATTTGTATCCGTCTCTATGAGCGCAACTGCTATACCGTTTGGGTACACACTTGACTTTACAATAGATACTCCCGCTTCCCTGAGTTTTGCATTCCTGTCTTCCCCGTACATTTGTAAATATAACGATACGGAATCTCCACAAAGAGAGTCCACGACAAAAGAATACGTAGAGTCATAGTTACGAACGGAATCTACTGCAATCGGCTCTCCGGGGACTCCGGGTATAAAATTATTTTCAAATGGTGTATGTTTATTGAACCCGCTAATTATTCCCGATATGCCTGTATTTGTCGTATCCCACCAAAAATTATTCTCAAATGAAACATTAATCCCCGTAGCATTATTAATCTCCGTATCGGGTTGAAAAGTATTGTAATAGAGATGAGAATAATTGATTGCAACCGTGTCGGCATTATCTATAATATAAGATAATCCGGATTTTGTATCGGATGAAGAACCGTTATCAACTATAAAACAACTATCAATATTAACACGAGAACCTTCACAAATGGCAAATGCGCCTCCCATATGAGATATATTGTTAGTTATCACATTACAAATAAGTGTGGGAGATGAGAAAAACTCAATATAAAGGCCTGCCCCATAAGCTCCGGAATTGTTATCTATAATATTGTTCCTCACGATAGGATAAGAATGGTTATATAAATAGAGAGCGCCTCCATATTCATAGGCAACATTATTTCTAATCCGATTATTAGTAATTGTGCAGGCTGAACCAAATGTAAAGATCCCTGCTCCATCGCTGCCGGAAAAATTATTGATTATATCATTATTGGAAACCGTAGGAGATGAATTCCTGATATGCATTCCACCTCCATAATCCACGACAATATTATTTTTTATCTCATTCCCAATAATGCTTATGCTAGATGCACAACTATCAATATAAACTCCACCCCCATTATTTGCACTGTTGTTGCATATCATATTTTTGCCAATCTCAACATTAAAAGAGTTATAAACAAGAAGCCCTCCGCCTCCACTATTTGCACCTGTTGATAAGTTACTCTTTATCTCATTTTGTGTAATCGTTGCGGAAGCACTGTCCACAAAAAACCCTCCTCCTACATTAGATGAATTGTTATTTATTTTATTGTTGTTAATTACAGGCGATGAATTCCCATAAATAAAAAAACCTCCTCCGGATTTAGCCAAGTTATCAGTTAGAGTATTACCGGTAATTCCGGGAGACGATGCATACAAAAATACCCCGCCACCATTTTCAGCACTATTATTTTTTATTACACATGAATCTATCGCAGGGGAAGAATAAGCGCAAAATATCCCGCCACCACAATTATCGCCGGATGATATCCCTTTTGCATTCCCGTCTGTTATTGTAAAGTTTTTTATCAAAGCAGAGTGGGAAGAAGAGTCCCCAAAAACACAGTAAATCACGTGGTAAGCAGTATCCGTTCCCGCTGAATTAAGCCCGCTCAAAATTACACTATCGGGATGCGGGCTTATAAGCGTTACCTTATCCTTCATAGTCAAACCCACATAGGAAATATCTCTAACAAAGTAAGTTCCCGTATGGACAAAAACAGTATCGTAAGCGGAAGAGAGATTTATTGAATTCTGTATCCCTTGCGCCCCGCCCGATTCATAAACATGTCTCCGGGTTGCAAAAAGGACGGAACTTATAGCCAGGAATCCAACAAAACAAAAACATTTATACTTGTAAATCATTACTAAAACGTTTTAGAGGTTTCGAGTTTTAGACCGGGATTATCGTTTTTGAATCCGAGTTGTAAATCCACGTTTCCTAACCAACTCAATCTTTGGTTATGATCTTGGGCAAGATGATACGCATCCATAATGTTCCATATATGAATACCTACTCCCCCCATAATAAGACCGACTACTCCTGCCCGTTCAAGTCCGGAAAGTTCATCCCATTTGTTTATTGTTTCCGTTGTAGTTAATTCTTTTTCTTCTCCATTTTCATCTGTAGCTGTCCACGTATATTCCACGTTTTTAGTTCCTGCAAGTGCAGATGCTAATATAAAACATCCCATTTCAGAAGCAAAATAAGTTACACCCCGCATAGGTCTCTGGCAGTAAATTTGCCCTAATCCCGGGCAGGTAATGGAAAACAAACCTGCAACTAAAGGGTCTTTGGGGATAAACAGGGGACTTCTATCCATATAGTTAATCTCTTTTTTTATGGTCTTTTCTATTTCCGGAGATACGGTAGAGGAATTCTCCTGTCCAAAAAGCAATCCTGTCACAAAAATACTCACCATCATAAAAAAAAGTTTTCTTTTCATTTTTGCTCCTTTAAAAATACAGGGGCGAGGCAAAAGCCTCGCCCTTTGTAAATTTCATTTTATTCGACTTTATACGGGATACCCCATAACACATCTCTTTCTGACGCCTGAGTTTTATCAAAAAGAACACCCCAATCAAAAACATCTATCCATGCCCAACGCGACTGAGCATCTTTAGGAACCCATGTCCCTTCCCATTTATTGGTTCCGGCAATGTGCGAAAATGGACTTGTATAATCTAGTGCCGGAACATGTAAGAATACCACTACAGAATTATCAGAAAGAGAGCCTGATTTATAAACGGTAATCTTTATAGAGTCTCCGACATTGAAAATATACGGATAAGTACTTTCCGCAGATATAAGTTGTGCTGCGCTTGTAATGGTTGGTTTTGCCGCTTCGCCTATGACTTCTATCTGAATGGAGTCTATATTAACATACGTACCTGCAGAGTCGGATACTATTTTCCCGGGTGTAAGTCCGGTAAATGCCCACTTATTATTTTTAACTTTATAATAGTACGTTACGTCTCCCGTAAAATTAGGTGTAGGTTTAGCTATTGTATCCAAAAAGTAAGTAGTATCTGTCTGACTCATTTGTACACTGTCGCAATAAACAACCACTAAAGTATCCGGCCATGTAATATGACCTGCAATACTTGCTTCTGAACCATCGATTGACGGGATTGCAGTAACTGTTGCCGTACCAGGGTGTCTCCATAAATCAACGGGCCAAGATAGAGCTTTATCTCCTTTTTTAGTTGTCGTATCCGTCGGTGGCTTAGCTGACGAAACTGCTATTGTAGTCCAATAATTATCCGGCAAATCATCTCCTGCATCCGTGTTAGCTTTTTTCCCACACCCAACAATTCCGAGTATGAGAATCGCACTCAAACACAGTGAAAAAAGTTTTTTCATTTTATCTCCTTTCAAAAGGAGTGAGATTTCACCTAACTCCTTTCGACATTTTTATTAGATGTTTTTATTTAAGTATGGGTATAACCAACCATCGTAATCATAACTATCCTGAGTATCATGAATTGTGCTTTTGCCTATAAGGTCAAACCATGCGAATCTTGTTATTTGTGGAAGGAACGGGATACACCATTTTTGTTCATTAGTAAACGTTCCATCTCCATTGTTTTTCATAGGTATTCTGACAAGCCATTCGGGCCATAAGTGAAGATATGCTTCCGCATTACTTGTATTTGTATACAGAGTAATAGTTATGCTTTCAGCGGGCGCAAAATTCAAAGCATTCTCCATATCAAACAAATATCCCGAAGGATTTGTTAATACTGTATCAGGATAAGTCTTGCATTGTATCCTCATACTATCTATTCTTACCGTATGTTTAATATTTGAATATCCCGATACTCCTGATATTTTTCTCAATGTCCAACCTCTGTTAGTGCTACTTCTACTGCCTGTTCTTTTGAAAACGCCATACATTTTAGATGTTTCGCTTAAAGATTTGGTGCAAGGTGGCCAAATTCCGATAGTATCCAATCCGGAATCTCCAACTACTTCCTCTTGCCCTAAAATCACAAATAATCCTTCTCTATCTAATGTCCATTCTACATAAGCGGAATCACCGGTTACCGATATGCTAATATTAAGATGATTCCCCGTATCCGCAACAGCTCTGCCCCACAATGGGGTTCCTATAATATTATTCCCCTTGCCTTTCTGGGTAGTTGTATCAGTGTTGTCAGTTTGAGAAGCATCACTCTGGAACCATGCGGAAGCGCGAACCATATCCTCAACCGCCACTTTATCAGCAGCCTGTTCATCAACAGGTTTTTCTTTTCCACATCCAATAATACCAAAAACAAAAACTAAACTTAACCCTAATGTTAAGATTTTTTTCACCTTATCCTCCTTTATTTTTATATTTGAACTTAATTTTAATGTTTTATTCATTTCTTTTTCACCTCCTTTGCTATAATTATATAGCAAATGCTGTGACATTTTTTTCCAAATCTCTAAATTTTGTTACTATATAACGAAAAACATAATTTTCGAACACACGCTTTTTTATCATCAAATCGTGTTTTTGTATCATTTTTGACACAAAAAGTGTATCATTTTTGAATACCTAATTCCCGCATTTTTCTATAGAGGTTTGGTCTTTCTATTCCCAACGCTTCGGCGGTTTTTTTCATATCGTATTTATTGTTCTCAAGTTGGGTTTCTACATATCTCTTTAAAAGCTTTTTCTGTGCATCCGAAAGACTCAGAGATTCTGAAAAAATATCATCTACCTTTTTAGTCCCCACGATAAAACTTATATCTTCCGTTTTTATTTTTTCATCCTGCGTCATAATGGCAATTCTTTCTATGATATTTCTAAGTTCCCTGATATTACCGGGATAAGAATAATTACTAAGCGTATCCATTGCAGATTCTTCAAATTCTTTTGTCGACAGCCCTCTTTCCCTGCAAAATAAATTCATTAAATGTTTTGCAAGAACAGGAATATCCGTTTTTCGTTCTCTTAGAGGCGGGATATATATTGGCATAACGTTTAACCTGTAGTATAAATCTTCCCTGAATTTCCCTTTTTCTATTTCCTTTAATAAATCTTTA
>JAQUPX010000008.1 GCA_028716385.1 bacterium
TTAAAATAGATGCAATAACTCCAATTACTATAAACATATCCTTGACTTTTTCGCTCATACAATATAATGTTAATTATTCCTTTTATCTTGTCAAGTAATTTTTTGGAGTTAAATGGATAAGCATGAATCTTTAATGCCATACAGTACTTGACGCTATTCCCATATAACAAACTTTTTATTGCTTCAATAAAACTCATCCACTGTTCCGGAGTTCCAGTTGGTGGTATATGGAAAGTATATTTCTGTTCCCAATTAAATATTGGCATTTCTCCAGTTTCTTTCCATTTTAACGCAGCTTGTAATAAAAATCTTGCCCTATCTACACAACAAGCATTCCCATATAAATTTTGGCATAATTTTGACAAGTGGTTTTCAAAAAAATGATACCGGAGATATATTTCCGGGGCAAGATAGTTATCTTTCTTAAATTGGGTTTCAATAAAAGTATGGATAATTCTTTCAACCGGGAAGATTGCCATGGTATAAAAATCTTCCGGGTCCTTGAGATGCTTTATTTGTTTTGAAATAAAATCAAATATTGGACTTTTTTTATCCTCTTCTTCCATACGAGAACTAATCACATCAAATATTCCACCAATTGTTTTCTCTATTTCTTTTTCTGTCGGTTTAATCTTCTTTTTTTCCATTTCCATCCCCCTTTAATTCAAGCTCCCCGACATACTGTTTATATTCTTCTTTCTTATACCAATCATATCTATAAAATCTACGGTAATTACAATTTAGTCCTACGCCTGAGAAATGTTTTATCGGTTCATCCATATCTGGACTATTCAACACAAATACCACTCTTCCGTCTTTATCTACCACAGCATTCCCCGGGGTGAAAATATCTTTCTTGTTTTGGTCCCCTGTTACTTTTAATATTACCATCTTTCTCCTCCTATTTCTCCAAACTAAACCTTATTGGCTGCTCCATTATGACCCGGATCGCCTTATCTCTTTGGCGGGCTACTGTAAATTTATATTGCCTGACTGTTTTTATGGCCTCTGCGTCTAAAAGATCATGAAGCGATTTTATCACCCTAGCGTCTACCACGTTTCCCATAGTGTCAATAATATACCGAACATAAACAGTTCCCTCAATTTCTGCTCTTCTTGCAAATTCAGGATACATTGGTTCTATTTTGTTTTTTAGAACCGGTTTAGTCTCTGCTGCCAAAAAAGGAACGGCCGTTTCTGATTGTGGCGCAACTGGATTATGCGCAAAGGTTTCAAAATTTGAAATATCCGTAGTAGTTTGTTGGACTTCCGATTCTGTTTTTGCAGCAACTGGCATTTGTGGTTTTGGTGGGGGTGGTGGTTCTTTTAATTGTTGCATTTGATTAGGAAGTTCTACTGCTCGGATAACAGTCTCGGCCACTTTTTTTCTTATCTTTACTGGAGCATCCGGGACAAGTAAACAAAATATAATTGTAACCCAAATAGCCACCAAGAAAGATATTTTTATATAAAAATCAAACCTATTCCTCATTTTTCCTCCATTTTTTAACAGAACTTAAAAATCACCCCTACAACCATCCAAAATTTCTTTGATAGCAGAACAGCCGATACGAAATTCGTAGGTTTTATCGCCCTAGAGTGTAACTCTGCCACTCTAACCATTTTGACCGCCTTAAATCTTCTTATTCGCATTTTTAGTCTTTTTTAAGTTTTTTAATGGTTTTTATCTCTTCTACTGGGACACATTTTACAGTTTTGTCAGTAAAATCACATCCCCCTTTAGCGCAATATTTACCTTTGATATGTCTTTTTGAGTGGGGACAATCCTGCCCACACTTTCCCGCGTTCTCGCAAATATGCCAAAACGCTTTTTTCACTTTTCCCCCTTCCAAAGTATAACCAATGACTTTGTTGTAGCGATAATGACCATTCCCAAAAATCCAATAAATAGAGAAAAAGGGATTAAACATAGTGTCATTTCTATTCTAATATAAAGTTTACTATTCCCCTCACCTGAAGGTTTTTTTATCATATTGTCGGCAGCCAATATTATCAAATTCAACACAAAACCCACAATAATTGCAAATATTTTCATCTATTCCCCCTTATCTGCAACTGGATTATTCCCCTTAGTTGCACTGCCATCTTTTTCTATCGTTATTTTCTGTAAACCTGCCATTTTATTGTCTAACTCTCTAGAGTATCTAGCGGATTGTGCGTTCATTAAATCAACCGAGGTAGGGGTTATTTTACCCACCTCCACGAGATAATAATTTTTACCAAATAACTGTGCGTTAATTTCTTCTGGAGTTTCCTGTCTTGGAATTTCTTTAACGCATCCACAAAACCCTAAAAGCATTACTATCGTTATTCCTATTCTCATTTTATCTCCTTAACCACTCCATCGTGGAGTAGCTCTTCTACTATTATTGGATTTATAGTTGGAGTTATATTTGATCCGGGGGTGCCATAAGGCAAACACTTAGGGTTTAATATTGACGGTCCAAATATTATGAATGGGGATTGACTCCTTGATATTGTTCTATAATTATCATTGCAAATAGTCTCAAATTTATTCCGACAAGTTAAACATTTCTTTCCTAAAATCTTCTTTAACTTAAATTTCACAACATACGGAACTAAATCCGGACCACCCATGGCTTTGATATATCCGGCTGCATTACCCCAAAGGTTTCCTTCGTTAATCTGGTCTTGCTCTGTAACTTCACGGAGGGGTTGTTTGAATGGATCTTGCACTAACTGAATAATTGCAATAAGTTGCCCCTTAAACCTCGGACTTTTGCTCCACCCCTGGACTAAATCCCCGGACTTAAAAGTGGATGCGTACTTATCGGGCCAGAATCTCCTAGTTTCGGATTTTTTCCCGGAAATTAGGCTTAAACTTGTGTGCGCAAAGCTAATAATTTTCATATTAAAAAACCCTCAACTGCACCGCAGTTTTCCATGGATACTTATCTCCCATTGGTCCAACATACTCTTTAGTTTTGTTTTGACTTTCCGTAGGTTTTTTTGGGATGGTAGGTTGCGGAATAGTTTCTGTCGGTGTAGTTATTTTAGTTTTGGATTCGGGAAGTTTAACTATTTGGTACTTAAAAGTATTGTCTGAGTGCCTTTTACACTCTATCATTTTCCCCTCTGCGAATAGGTCTTTATTTAACTCCCTTCTTCTTTTGTCTTGCCCGGCATAACCTTTTTCGTTTGGTTGAAATATTGCCTGTATGGCAGAGAATGTAACCGGATCGTCCTGCCCCACAAGAAAATCATATATGCGCTCTTTTGTGCTTAATTTTATATTCCTTGCGTTCTTTTCTTGTATTCTTTCCGCAAAGGTTTTCATAGCCCCTCCTTTTCCCCCTTAAAAAACCACTTATCCCAAAACCACTCATTATTCATATAATCACTATACAGCTCCCACGCTGAAAACCTACCAAATGTTTTATACACTTTTCCATTATCATTCATATCAACCCCATACCATTTAATAATAACTTCTTCCCCATATTTTTTATAATTTCGTTGTGTTTTTAATACTAATGACAGATTATCTGAAACCTCAATAAAAACATACACATTACCTTTGTGTGTTATTATAGGGCGTTGCATAGTGGTATCCTGATGAATCGTAGTAGAACAATATTCCGCAGTAAAATTATGCAAACTGTCTAGGTTTGTAATATTCAACATTATTAATAAAATCAACATCTCTCCCCCCGCGTATTTATTGCATTCTTCTTTAACTCCTCTAAAGTTTTATTCCGGCAAGTCTGAAGAACATCATCAAAGGTTTTTGTCTTATCTCTAGGCTTCCTTACAACCGGTGGATATAACTCTAGTTTTACTTGAACATCAATATTATTAGCCGGTTCTATTTTTAAGTCGTACATTATAGTTTCCCCCCTTGCCTTAATACTTCCTTTATCCCACCCAAAAATTTTCTATACTCTTTTTGGTCCTCTTTTGTAGGGATATAATCTAACGCTACTTGCTCTATCTCCTCTGGACATACTTCCCTAATTTGTGCCGGGAGTGGGAAGAATCCATCTTTCTTATCCCTAATTATTATATCCACTCCTTCTCTTAATCTCTCAAAAGATATATTATTTAATGCCTTATAATAACTATTTACAACGAGTTCCGATGGTTTATTTCTAAAAATTTCCCCCAACTCAACCATTATCCTACTGAAATTTTGTTTACTAATTTTGGGGTCCGGTTTCTTTTTTTCCATCTTTCTCTTCCTCCTGTGCTGTTTTTAGAAATGCTTCTATTCCCGGTTGATTAATTTTATTTTCTTTTTTTATATATGTACTTTCCGCAATCTTTAAGTAATTCGTATCATTTTCAATAATCCAATTCAAATTAGGTTGCCACATAGGTCTATCCCTACTCTCTACTTTGCTTTTATTTGCCATACTAAATAAAATATTCCAAAATTCTTTCGGGGTTTTAGTAGATTGTTTTTTTACAAGTAGTTTTTTAGAATCTTCTATCCTAACTTTTATTTTTTTCTTTCTTGTTTCTGTTAAAGCTTCAGCTTTATCTAAATTAGTACATATCAAATTATAATCATTAAAGAACTCTTCTTCTGTGTATTGATTTATTAATATTATATCTCTATTAGTTTCTGTTAGTTTTAAACTACTAATATTACTACTATTACTAATAACAGATCTTTCTTCTTCTTCTTCTGGGATTTGGTTATCTGTCCGTTTTTTTTTGGTTGATTTTTGGTTAACCAAATTCTTACTACTTTTTAAGTTAGGGTTTCCACCTAATTTTCCAACCCTACGTCTTATCTTTCTTATCCTTTCATCTCTAATCATTCTGCGACTTATAATTGTTATATTTCCATTATCTAAAAATTGTATATTTGCTATCTTATTATCGAATAAATATTGTAAAACTTCTTTAGTTTTTTGTGAATTTTCTCGCAAAATTCTGCTCCATTGTTCTAAATTTTTTGTCATTTCTCCACGAGTAGGAGAGGAGGATAATTTACAAACAATTCTTATCCATGCCCCTTCAATTTCTATTGGATATTCTTCTAAATCTCTTGACCAATCATTCGTATATAAATAAAAACCGGGCTGTTTATCCATTTTTGATTATAAAAAGCTCCCCAGCGGTATCGTGTAGAGTGATACAATAATGCACGGAGGCACTACATACCCACGAAAACACACGCTGGAGATTATTGGTTGATGATTGTTATTAAGTTCCATAATTGTATCACTCTGATTGGCACTTTATTTCATTAATTAACTTTGTCAAGAAAAAACTTTAAGCTATTTTTTGTATTCTTAAATTTTGGTATTCTGTTTAGAAATTTAGTTATTATCATTTTTTTTATTTATTTTTTGCTGCTCTGTTTTAGCGATAAGTTTTCCAATTGTCTTTCCCATTTCTTCAGCTTTAGAATCTGGAATTAATGAACATACTCCCAACATCAAAAGACTAATTGGTAGTAGTATAATGTCTACACATACACAGAGAATAAAAACTATAACTCTTATTATCTTTTTCATAGTTCTCCCTTATCTATCAAATAATTTCGTCTGAACTTTGGTTTTATTAATCCGAGCTTGCGACATTTTTGCATATTTCTGGTTTAATTCAATCCCGATATATTCAACTCCTTCCATCTTGGCCACCACTCCGGTAGTTCCAGCTCCGGAGAACGGATCTAAAACAATACCCGGATGGAATCCTTCCCCGCATCCACAGTCGCTGTACCCCCCATCAATTTTTTCTCTAACTGTTTTTGTTAATAATGATGATGATGATGATAGTCCTTGGCCACTATTTGAATATTTTATGGAAGCTCCACCACCTTTTGGCAAGTCTTTCCCTACTTTGATAATCTTCTCCCTAGGTTTCCCACATTTATTGCAAATCCATTTTGGACACCCTGCACGTATTGGAGTTTTCACTAGGTCAGGCGGAAACACTGCAAAATGGTCCACCCAGTCAGAAGTTGATTTACAAACTGGACATACCTTTATTATTATTTCCTTTCCATTTTCTATTGTTTTTACCTTACCTATTCTGCTGCGCTCAGTTCCTTCATAGAATGTATTGCATTTTGAACAAAAGTCCCAGTTGCTGGGTTTTGTGTTTATCCTCCAAACTGTCCGCATGTTTCTTCCCATAGGATTAAACCCTAATCCACCACTGTGTCCTACCCCTCCCATAAATTCGCTATACTTAATCTGAGTATCCGTTCTATGTTGGCGTTGTATGTCTTTTTGAGAAGATAAATGTGGTTCGCATTGTTAGTAACGATTAGACTTTGTAAAGAAAAACAGATGTTCCCAGCTTACAGTAAACCTATCATCTGCCGGAGATGGAAGACAATTCGCTTTATCCCAAGCAATATCATTGCGGCAAGTCCATCCCCTATCTACCATCGCTGTTGCAAACCTAAAGGGAATTAAACAGAGTGATTTGTCGGGAACGGATTGGTTTCTTTGTTGTTTTGCTTGGAATTGCATATTATAGTCCATTCGTTTTCCACTTAAAGATTTCGCTTTAGCCCCAGTATAATTATTAGTCCCATTTCCACTTCCAGCGTATGTGTCTGCAATATTTACCCATAAACTTCCAGTTTTCTTTAGTACTCTTTTACACTCATCCATTATGCTGCATAAATTTTCAACATACATTGTAAAGCTTGGCTCTTGACCAAGTGAACCCTTCCAGCATCCACACTTAATACAAAACGCCCCCTCATTTTTCTTTATTTTTGGGTACAATTTATTATTTTGGTTGTTTCTTACGTTTGAATTTGTTCCTCTGAATCTTAACATATCGCTGCCGGAGAACGACTCTCCCCATTCGTGGCAACAATTAGGATTTCCACCCCAAAGTTGCCCCTCTGTCTGATAGCATCTTAATGCCCACTACTAATACGGGGGAGAAGTCATAATCGTATCTATACTTTCTGACTTCAACCCCCGCAGGACTGTTAATGCCTCGCCATTAATAATCACTTATATCACCTCCTTGAATTCATTGTTTGTTGTGGTTATAATATAATCATCCGTAATCCTTTTTTTACCTCTTAAGTTAAGTAGATTCATTTTTAATTTTAATTCAAGCAATTTTTGGTCTTTCCATAATGGTCTTGTTCTTGGTTTATTATCTTTGTTTCTACCCCCTTTATCACCAAGTAAAGATAAAACTTCTAAAAGTATTTTTTGTTGTTCTCTTTTAACAATTAGTGGAAGTGGTAAAATCTCTCGGAGTTTTTTTGACCAAATTGTAAGAACAAAAATATTTTTTCTATTTTCTATCCCTGTTTTTTTACAAATTGACCCTCCTGTTATTTTTTGGGTAAATTGTAAAACCTCTTCATTCGTATTACAAATAGTAATAATACACCTAACATTTGGTCGGGAAGAAGTTTTTTGTTTTTGAAAATAAACACCAACAGTTCCTTCCCCATCTATTAATGCAGATAACCACCCTTTTTGAAAATCATCCATTATAATATCCTCCCCCCCAGTGCAATGTTAATAACCTTGAGGTTAGTAACCTGCGGGGATTGGTTATTTTTCTTTTAAGATTATTAACATTGCGAATGTCAGTATATATGGTATTTATAACTTGTGAACAAAAATCTTTCCTTCTCTTTGTCATAATACAGTCTACACTTTCAGACTTCATTGCGGATAAGACTGTCTTAGATTCACCGTTTATAATCATTTCGTAATAACCTCTTTCTTTTTAATTGTCGTACCGGTAACTTCAAGGTCCAAGAAGTTCGGGTTGTAGAACGCAACCTCTTTTGATAGTTTAATTGCCGCGTTTTCTTGCATTTCTCCCCTAATTTCTACTTCTATTTTTCCTTTGACTGATACTTCAATTATATAACTGTTCATTATTAATTCCCATAAGCTATCATTATTAAATACAGAAAGAACATCAACGCAACCATTAACATTCCACCACCCAAACAATAAACCGCTTCGTGTAGGTTGAAATGTTTTTTAATTAGGTTTATCATTTTCCCTCCTTTTGCAACACTTTTTTTATTTTTATACATTTTTTACATTTTCCAACAGTGTCATCACACTCATAAGAATGCAAATGTGTTTTTCCGTGCATACAAACTTCTATCTCTGGGCACTTTTTGTTCTTACAACCGTGCATTTTTATTGCCTTCATTTTCCCTCCTCAATCTTAAAAAGATTGGTCCACGTTAGTAAACTTAATATTCCAAGAAATACAATACTTCCAACTATCATTATCACATCAAACATTAACTCAAATGGGTTATCTCTCATTTTTCTCCTTTCTTAAGGTTTAACTTCAGTTTCTTCATTATTATCTGGGGAAAGAATAGGTTTTGCCTTAACGGTTATTTCTATTCTGTCCCGGAAATCTTCTCTTAAAAATGCTGACAACATAATTGATTTCTCTCCCGCGGTTATGTTCTGATCTTCGTTTATTATCTTTTCCATCCTTTTCTGCCAAACTCTATGAGATGTGTCCAATAGGTCCTGTTTTGACAATTCTACGCAAGATTTCACTACTTCTAAATAACTTTCTAACAAATGACTCCTTGTTTTCCAATCTAAATCTAACGGGTTTTCCATATCTCCCCCTATTTTATATATTTACAAATGATTTTTTTAACTTCAATCAAGACGGGACAAATTTCTGCACAACAATCAATATTTGTTTCGGGAACTTTTTCGCAATTATGTACAACTCCATCGAAATATTCTTTTTTATCTCTATATTTGCATTTTTCTTGTATGTAATTAAATATTTCACTTTCTAACATTTCCATCTTTCCCCCTTTTTAAATATTCGGATGCGATTTTTGGTTTAACCCCAATATAGTTACTTTTTTAATTCTTTCAATGCGAAACTGCTTTATTTGGTTATCTTCTTTATCAAATGCCCACAGAACTTGACTTCTAATATGTTTTGGCTCCAATAGATAGTTCTTTTCTTTATTGTCTTTGCTCCGGCAGTAGGTAATCTTTACCTGCTTATTGTTTCGGATGGCCAAAAATAAGTCGTTTAGCATTTTAGTTTTATACCCAACCCTTATTTAATTCATCATTCTCCCCTATTGGATTAAATTCAGAATACCACCCCTTTTCTAAATTTTCACAAGCCAATTTATTTTTACTTTTATAACATTCTAGGGGTTTACAATTTCCCTCAAAATTCTTGCAATATTGGCAGGTTGGATTTATTAAAAATTTATGTTTATGACCATTCATATTAATAACAATTTCAATCGTTTTCACTCTTTGTATACAAGATTCAACTTTTAGATATTTTTTGTTATGATAATCGTATATAATCGGTTTTTTCATTTTTGCATTGAATTATAATACTTTAACAAATCGTTTCTAGTGCAAGCCAAATACCAACCTCTATTTCCTTTTGGACAGTTCTTATATTCACTTGTCGTTTTATAAAAAGTTAAATGCTTATCCCCTTCGCTCACTTTTCTCCATTTTTGAGGAGTTGCCGCTTTTATAAAAGTAGCAACTCCTCTTATTTATTTCATTTCTTTACCCACCATATATATTCTACTTTAGCATTTATACAAATTGTATCTCCCATTCCACCGTATACCTGCACTTGATAATAAACATTAGAATCAAAGGGAGCAACTATTTGATGATGATACCTTGAAACTATTCCCGTATCTCCAGCAATAGTGTCCCATAGGGATGTATCAAAGTTTAATAAAATAATAGTAACCCCACCATTTCCATTTACCATATCAACATCAATTTTAAGACTATCATTTGTCGGAGATATAATAGAATCTACTGGAGTTGAAAGGTTATAATAGTAAGGAGAATCAGGTTCTATCATATAAGAAATTTCATTACATAAAATTTTAGTTTTTCGTTCCCATTGTGGTTGTGTTAGTCCTGTAGTAGTTTTTTTACATCCAAATAAAACCACTACAAACAAAACCCCAAAAATCACTTTTCTAAACATCGTTCCTCCTTCCCTGTGTTTTTGCAGGGAGCAACTTCTATATATAGAGTATTGCTACTCTACAGCCTCGCCAAAGGTTTAATAGACAGCTGCCCCCCTCAAGGAACAATGTCTAAGTGATACTTTGGCGAGGACTTCTCTTATAGTTTATATCAAAGAACTAACTACACTTCTGAATTTATATATACGGGTTTCTTAATCCCGATAAAATCCTTATAAGTTTTAGGTTCACTTAAAACTGCTATCTTTAATAGACTATCAAAAGAAACTTTTGGTATATATCTTCTGTTAAATCTAAACATATATTCGTTTAGATAATTTTGCAAGTGTTTTGTTGAAATATATCTGTGAGTTCCTACAAGCCAAGCCTGTAAATTTGCAAATACCCTATGCACTCTGGGAAATTTTTTACTTGCTTGTTTTGGGTCTCCAATAGTCTCTACTATATGATTATACCCATATCTTTTTAAGCCCTGATAACCACTCCACCCATCAGTTATAATTGTGCTACCCTTTACTATATGGTCTCTAATAAAAGGTTGAATATTGTCTACACTTGCAGAAGGTATATATCTTAACCTTATTCTCCCTGATATTAACTTCTCATCATTTTTAGTTTCCCTTATTTCTACCGCACAGATGATTATTGCCTTTTTACCACCCATCTTTCTCCCCTTTCCTGCTTTTCCTGTTTGAATATAAGTCTCGTCTACTTCTACCGCTCCATTTAATTCAGTCCTATCGGGATTAACCATAGCCATACGAATTTTTTGTAGCCAAGTCCACGCTGTTTTATAACTACCAAAATCTAACTGCCGGTATAACTCCATAGCGCTTAACCCTGTCTTTTGAGTAGATAACATATACAAAACCCAAAACCAATCTCTTAAAGGTTTCCTTGTGTTACGCATAAGAGTATTAGCAATTAAAGAGTCCTGATAGCCACAATGTTTACATTTTATTAATCTTCTTGTCTTAATAAGTCCATATTCCTTACTGCCACAATTACCGCAATACCACCCCTTTGGGTATTTAACGGAAGCAATATACTCAAGACACTTCTCATCTGTGTTAAAAGTGTCCATAAACTCAATGATTGTTTTAGGATAAGTTAAAGCATTTGACATTGTTTTATGTGAAAATTTGATATGATATATTTACGGATACATTATTGTTGTTTCTAATTAGAATATACCATTCTCCCGAATATGGCAAAAATTTTTTCTCTTCGTGGTATCTTAATCTTCCGTGTCCTGTATAATAATTAAAATTTCTATCGTTTTCAAAATTATCTATTCCTGCCTCATCTAACAAATAAACCTCTATAGCCATATCAGCATTTACAATATAATGAATTTGTGGAGTGTATTTTGAGCGAACAGCAACTATGAGTATTCTATAGTCATTAGGTCTTAAAGTAAAAAAAGTTTCATTGTTAGTCATAAATACTATTTTATTTTCGGTTTCTTTTGTTTTGGTTTTTTGGGCTTGACTCCTACTGAAGCTGGAATCTCTTTTTTGAAAGTAATTTCTATCCCCTGTATTAATGTTCTCACTGGGCGATAAAACAATGGGAATGCTAATATTACAACCCCTCTCCAATTTATACTTACTATTTTTACTATATTTACAAATGGGTTTCTTACATAATTTGAAAAATTTGATATATCTTCTGAAAAAGGCATAAACATTTTTAGAAGATAGGATAAAAAAATTAAAAAAACTATTACAATTATTACTATAACCCCAAAACAAATGGTAATGTTTTCTAAATCTTGTATGAATTCTTCTAATCGCACACTGAACTCTTTCCTTTTTGCTCTTGGGGGTTGTTGGGGATTGTTCCCTTTTTTGAGATACATCTTTAATTTCTTCCCCATTCGCATAAGCCAATGTAGGAGTAAATATTCTTGACTTAATTGTTTTGGCTTGACTTTGTTTTCCATTTATTATAGTATCAATAAAATAGGATTTTAACCTTGTCAAGTTAAAAAGTGAGTGAAGGGGATAAGCATAAAAAGTTATTCCACACATAGCAAAATCTTCCTTTGATAGTTTTGATACATCGTCTCCGTGGTTGAATCCCATAAATGCGCCTTCTCCTAATTTGATTTTTTCTGCTATTGTCATAGTTTATCCTATCTAATTAAGACCGCGAGGGGATGCAGTGGCTGACAGATGGCCGGACATACTAATTAACCATTCCAATTTTATAGCAAGTATAAAATCAGAACCCCTGCAAATGCCTCGCGGATTATAAGCTTTTTGAGTATCCATTTTTTCTGTCGAGGTCAGTTTATATTATATTTGTTTATTGTCAACATATTTTTTTGAAATAACCACTAAAAGAACTTAATTTCTAAACAGAGCACCAAATTTAGCTTATTGAAATAAAATCCCTTGACTTTGGAATTAAATTATGTTAAAAACTGGCATAATGTTGAAGGTAAAAACCAACAAAAAATGGGGGGGGCGATGTTAGTTCAAGATGTTAAAAGGGTTGTAGTTAAGGATGAGAGGGGTGAACAAAAAGAGCTTGATGGAAATGTTTTACAGACAGGTGAAGATAATAGAACGGGGTATAATTATATTACATTGCGATTATCTAATGGGTATACGATAACATTGTTTGATAAAATTTGTTGAAGATTTTGCAAGGAAAAACTAACAAGGAGGAGCGATGTTAAGACAGCAAGGAGATATGTTAATAGACAACGTGGAAGAAGTGAAGGGGGAAAAGCAATCTCATCTGATATTGTCAGAAAGTAAGGTTACGGGACATAAACACGAGGTAGTTGGAAAGGCGGAGTTGTTTCTAGATGGTGCGGATATGTACTTAAAAGTTTTTGAAGTCTCGCAATTGGTCCACGAGGAGCACAAACCGGTGGAACTAATTCCCGGAAATTATAAAGCATGGAAAGTTAGGGAGTGGAATTATTTTGAGGAAAAAGCAAAGGAGGTGGAGGACTAATATGATTACACAACTAACAAAAGAGCAGGAATCTAAAATTCCTGAATTTATTGATAAGTGGATAAAAGTGGCAAGCACTCCGGTTGAGGTAAAAAAAGTAGAAGAAGTTGTGGAAAGAATATATAAGTTCTGTGGCTGGGATAAACCTAAAGTTATACTATTTGATTCTCCCATGGCTGTCCTTAAGAAAATGAAAGAAGAAAACAGTTCGCTTTACAGTTCGCTTTACAGTTCGCTTTACAGTTCGCTTGACAGTTCGCTTGACAGTTCGCTTGACAGTTCGCTTGACAGGTCGCTTTACAGTTCGCTTGACAGTTCGCTTGACAGGTCGCTTGACAGTTCGCTTGACAGTTCGCTTGACAGTTCGCTTGACAGTTCGCTTTACAGTTCGCTTTACAGTTCGCTTGACAGTTCGCTTTACAGGTCGCTTTACAGTTCGCTTGGTTTCTTTTGGTTGAAATGGTGTGGATTTTATGATTTTGGAAAATATGTTGGAGTTCAGTTTGATGAAGAAAAATATAACCTATTTATGGATTTTGTTTCTACTGTTTATTTTATCGTCCCATTTAAGGATGTAGCTTATGTATCACAGAAACCTAAAATCCAATGGAAAGATGGCGTACTCCATAATGACAATGGAATGTCGGTGGAGTTTCCGGATGGATGGGGAATATACAATCTTAATGGAGTTTTAGTCCCGGAAGAGATTGTAAAAACTCCGGCAACTGAATTATCATCCCAGTTAGTGCTTTCCGAAAGTAATGCGGAAATTCGGAGAGAGATTGTACGTAAAATAGGAATTGAACGCATAATTAAAGACCTTTTGGCGAAAACTATAGATAGTTACAAGGGTTATGAATTACTGGAATTATCATTAAATGGAGATAAGGCGATTTATCTTAAAATGGTAAACCCAAGTATTAATACAATCCATATAGAGGGAGTTCCGGCAAATATATCAACCGTTAAGGCAGCGTTAGAGTGGAGAAATCAATCAACCGAAGAACCGGTTGTTTTAACTTAAAAAAAAGGGGGAAGAAGTGGAACAAAAACACAAACCGAAAGAAGTGATTGGAATGTTAGAACAGAAAGAGGTATGGATAGCACAGACTCTTTTTGTCAAACCGGATATGCAAACTACAGCTTTTTACACTCAATTGGGATTAAAGCCGGTTGCCCAACCAGAAAGAATTCGCAGGAGAGATACATGGGAAAGTTTTTATCAGATGGAAATAGATAGGTTAAAAGCAAAGGGCGTTAAGGCCGAATTTCAATATAACTCTAAAAAGGAAGTAAGAGTTATCCGGAGACTAACGAAAGAAGAAATCAAAGAAGCGTTGGAGTTCTTAAATAAAGTTCCTGAACTTTCACAGAAAGATGAAAACTATGTATTACGGTATCTCCCGGTTAGAATTAAGATGGTAGAGGAAGACGGTAATAGAATTGAGAAAAAGAAAGGGAAAAAGGAGGAGATGTGTTAGCCATCCAAATACAAAACATCAAAGCAGCGGTTGACTCAATTCTTTCTGATTGTAGTTCCTGCAAGGAAAATCATACTAGAGCTATAGAAAGGGCAGAAAACGTCTTAAAGGAGTTGCATAAAGAAAAGCTGGATAAAGCTGCGAGCCAAAGAATAGAGGCATGCAACAAATGCAAGGCAGATAGACTGGAAGAATGTAAGATATGCAAAGCTAGCATTGTAGAATCTTTAGGAAAAGAAATTGAACAAAGAATTGAATCCACCATAAAACCACCCATACCTAAAGAAGAGAAAACTCCAGTTGCTACTAGTTTAATCCCATATACTCTACCTCCAGAAACATCAACTTCCGAAAATCCTTTTGATTTCTGTCTTGGATTGAGAAAAGATTGGTTTTCAAGTAATCAGAACGAATCGTTTGACGAATTTATCTTGAGAAGAAAACGAGAGTCTA
Organism: bacterium; assembly: GCA_028716385.1. Taxonomy (GTDB): domain Bacteria; phylum Hydrothermota; class UBA3073; order JACQXS01; family JAQTXJ01; genus JAQTXJ01. The sequence goes on from JAQUPX010000008.1 coordinate 14,860, forward strand.
TATCCGTTGAGGGGAAAGAATGATACCCGAAGAGAAAATCAAGCAAGAGATAGAAAGACTGGAAGAGTTGAAGAAAAAGTTAAATTCTACGGATATGGCATTTCTATTGTGTCTTGTAAAGATTAACACTTTACGAGATGTTGTCAAGGGTAGTTGGTTTTTTGAAAGGGATCCAAAATCGGAGGGGTAATGAAAAGTCTAGGGGCAGTTGTAGCTGTATTTTTGATAGGAGTTGCAACTGGTTGTATAATAACTACCGGAATTGATGTATCTAGAGTTTATCCTATATTACAGGAACAGGATTTTTCTAAAGGGTATGATGTAGGCTACCGGATGGCTTTTGTATGCCAGGGGTTGTCTCCGTTAAATATTGTTGAATATGAGATAGTCCGGGACACAGTAATTGAACATAAGGACAATAAAGATGTTTATTTATCTGCGCAAACAGTTTGGTATGGATTAATGAAAGATAAATACTTTCCCTATGATGTGGATTTGCGAGATACGATAATTAAGAACAAAGGAAAACGTCCTGATACTCTACAATTTATGGGAAAGGGGTCGGAACTTCCTCCAGATTCTGCAAAACCTAAAACCAAACATAAACACTCTAACAAAAAAGCCCCTAAAGCTTCATAGCTTAGGGGCTTTTTGTTTATATCCTTGCTTTTATCTATCTACTCCACGATGGTCGTCTTCCAGTTCTTACGGTTGGTTGCTCTGGTTCTTTCTTTATTGATTTTCTTCTTTGGTTTGGAGTTGGTTCTGGTGTTTCATCTTCTGGCGGGGTAGTATCTACAGGGATTCCCTCTTCTGGCCCTCCCAATGGCATACCCCTCTTTCTATCTCCTTTTTTAGGAGCTCTTTCTTTTAATACCCGGATTGTTCCTTCTCTCTTTAATCTTTTTTCAATAGCTTTCTTTGTGGCTTCCGCTCCCTCATCTATTCCAATTTTATGTGCCATATCTACCTGTTGCGCAACTTCTTCTTCAGAAGTAAGAGTAAGTCCAAGTTTTGCCAATATTCCTTTTAGTGCCGGTACAAATGCTTTCAATCCCATACCTAAAAGATTGGACGGATTGTCAAATATTCCTTCTCCTTGAGTTCCTTCCCCTTCTCCACCTTCTCCATCTCCAAGATTAGTTGGAGTATTTGCTAAGGCTTCAGCTTCCTTTTGTGCGGTAAATATTTGCAACATAAAATCCATCATAGTTGCTTCTTTTGCATCCTTGGATTTTAATTTCTCTATTTCAAGGTTGTTTTTCCCGGAAAGTACTTCTTTCATAAACAACATCATATTGGAGTCTCCCTCTCCTTTCTTGCTATTCGCTGCGAGGGTTGCTTTAGTTAATTCTACGTCTAACACCCCTATTTTCTGTAGTTGTGTTTTGTTCTCTGACTGAAGATTTTCAATCTTTTCGTTAGAAGCGGTTTCCTTTTTCTTCCACTCATCTTTTAATCCTTCAATCTCTTTTGTGTATTTAGCGGTAAGTTCAGAAATATCTTTCGTATATTTAGCGTTGAGCCCAGAAACCTCTTCTTTATGCTCTTTCTCTTTCTTCTCTATTTCTTCTTTGTGTTCAGTCTTTTGTTTTTCGTTGGCAGCTTTTAAATCCAGGATGTCTCTCTCAAATCGTAATTTATCACTATTCCACGTAACTCTCTCATTCGTAAGAGTACCATTTGCGGTAATAAGATTCATTTTTTCAGTGCTTACTTGCCCATTTAATGTAGAAACTTGCGTTTCGAGGTCTTTAATTCTGTCATCCTTTCCTTTTAACTGTTGCTGCATGTAATCTGACATTTCCATTTCTCCCCCCTCCTTTTCCTCTTTTGGTTTTTCTGCTACTGGGGAAGTTCTCCCCTTGGTTCTTTCTAACTCTGGGTCCGTGTATACAATTATAGATGACCCAAATTTATTACTTAATTTATTTCTTAATCTTACAATAAATTGTCCAGCTCCGGCAATGTCTTTTAAAAACTCTTTTTTCATTGGAAATAAACTTCCATACCCATCTGGAAACTTTACAGTGCTCCAAATTGCCTTATCTTGATCGTCTCGTGTAATTTGGGATATGTGCATTTCCCAAGTCTCTTCTAGGGTTGAGCTTTTTGGAATTGTAACCTCTTCTTTCCAGAAATCAGCTATTTCCTTTGCCGAGATGGTAACGGTTTGCCCTTCTAGTGGTTTTTCAGTGCTCATGCTGTAACACCTCCTTTTTCCTTTGGAATTACAACTTCTATCTCTAAGATATATCCACCCCAATCCAGTATGGCCCGTTTTGGTAACCGGTAGTCATTATTATCGTGCAGGGCTTTTAATCTACCTTTAACCATTGGTTGCATATAAAATGGAAGTTTTTTTAGAATAACTTCTTCCAGTTTTTTTACACTTTCGGGATTGGTCCGGATATGAATATGATTCGGATTTTTTGTATCTGCTAAAAACTTCACTTCTAACTTCATTTTGCACCCCCGATGTCTTTAACAATTCCTTTTACTTCTTTTCCGATTTCAACTATCATTTTTCTCACCTCTTTGTCTTGAAGCACAGTTTTGACATTAAGTAAGAATTTTTTTGCCTCTACAAGTATCATTTTATCCATCTTCTACCTCCATTTCTACTTTTTCGTTTTTGGTTGCTTTTTGTGTATTTCGTCTACTTGTTTTTGTGTTAATGTTGGAAGTTTAATTTTTTGTTTCTTTTTTAAATCCAATAGTGCGCGCTTGGTTCCCTCGTAAGCAAAAATTGTTAGCATATTGTTTGCGATAGGAAATTTTTTAAGCATGCCAAAAACTTCCTGACCATTCACTACTGTTTTATGTAAAAAAAACAAAAGACTTGGAACCGGAAATTTATCATTTTTCTTTCCCATAAACTTTTTCATTAATGTTATCAACCTCTCTGGAGGGTGTTCGTTTTCATCCTCATCCCTCATAAACTTGTGGAATTCATTAAGGAGTGCTTGCGGGACTTTTGCTTCCCTTGGTAAAACGGAAAAACCTGCTATTTTAAATAATATTGGAATGTATATATTTTCGACATCCCTTATAGAGAACATCCCCTTTAAGCTAGACCCAAGAGACATACAATTTCCAATTATTCCATTTCCCCCCATTGGAATATTAAAGGGCATTCCAACCTCTTTCGCAAAAGTAGAAAAATTATCCATTCCCCCTTTCATTGATTTTTGCAGTGCTTCATTTATTGTATTTGGATTCATTGCATTTGGAGTCGGATTCTTGGAAATAAAGTCCTGCATTTCTGGGGTTACCCCATGATCGCTTATTTTTCTTTGCCCAGTAGTTTTTTGCTTTGCTTCACAAGTCTTTGCACTTTTACAAATTCCACATCCGGAGAATGCCTTATTATATCCCCCGAAACATTCTGGAACTATAATTAATACCTTTGCCTTACCACTGGATGATTCTGTTTTACAATTCTTGCCTTTCTTGCAATCTTCACATGTTGCAGTTTGTTCATCATACTCGCCCCAACACTTTGGTTTTTTCTTGTCCATCTTTTCTCCCCCCCCTACCACTTAAAGTGGTTTCTATTTTTAACAATATACCCAATAAATCCAACTACCAATACTAACGCAACTATCAAAAAATTAACCAACTTATCCCCCACGGATCTCACCTCCTAGTTTCCGACATAATAGATTACAATAATTCTTTCCCCTTACAAAAACACTATTTAACACCCCCTCTTTAGAGATTGAAAAACTGCTACCCAATCTTTCATCAATCAATTCAAAGGAAAATCCTAATTTTTCTAATTCTGTTAAGTATTCCGCAGCGCTGGCCCCGGCTCTTCTTAATCCATAATCCCAAAGTTCAGTGATAATCTTTATGTTTGGGTTTTGCCTAAAAAACTCTTTTGCTCCTTCCAACAACATCATTTCTGATCCCTGTACATCAATTTTAATTAAGCTTATTTCTCTTTTTCTATCAAATATTTCTCGTATGTCATCCAATCGTTTATATTGAACATATTGGAATTTTCTATTTCCATCATTGACGGAACTATGGTCCCCGGAGTTAGTGTCGGATAGGTATAGTTTCCCAACGTGGTAATCATTCGATAATCCTATATTAAATATATCGCAATTCGTAATATTGTTATCGTGTATATTAGATTTAAGGATGTTATAATTAGTTTCCTCAGGCTCAAATGCAAATACTGCCCCATCCCATCCTGCTGACTTACTTACCAATTTGCTTAAAAACAAAGTCCAGTATCCTATGTTTGCCCCAACATCTACTACATAATCTCCGGGTTTTACGATTTCTCGCATTAACTTCCCGGTCATTTCTTCATATTTTGGATTAAGCGATAACCTCAAGCTATCATTCTTATCTAATTTTAATTTATACCCCTCAAGATCAATATAAACCTTTTTGATTGATTTAAACATTAGGTTTCTTATCCACCGGAATATTCCAATCTTTAATACCCCGGTTCCATCGAATCTTTTCTTTAAGTACCTAAAGACGCTATCTACTATTATACGCATATACCCCCCTAAAGATTACTGCATTTACAGGCATAGTTATAATTATTATAAAGGGATAGTGATAGACAAAAAATGGTTTGTCAAGAAAATTTTCGGTTTTTAGCATTGACATTGATTGTTACAAGTGTTGACAGTTTTTTGACAGGATTGACAGAACTCTTGTCAATTTTTGTCAAATTGACAAATTGTTAGAAAACCGCATTATTACTGTATTTACAGTTAAAAAAAACTTGACAAAGTTGAGTTGGGGGGATATAATTAAAGCGATGACATCAAGAAAAGAATTAAATAATATAGCATTTACAGACAAAAAAATTGGTTCAGGGCAGAACCATTATTTCAACAAATCTTTCATTTTTACAAGAAAGAGTGCCAAACACATTCAATTAAAAAATAGACAGGGGGATAAGATGAAAAGATTTTTCTGGGCAGTTCTCGCAGTTTTAGGGCTTTCTTTATTTGCAAATACCGGAGATGCAACGCTTAGAAGACCAAAAGGTTGGCCTAGTAAGTCAGCTTCTCCATTCAATCAATACTGGGGCGTTAGATTTCCTCAATCGGTATTCGGAGATAGTATTTTCCCGGAATCAAGTTGCGTTTATAGCGTAGGTAGTTCTTCATTTAAGTGGAGAGATATGTATTCACAATTAGCACATCTCGACACGATATATTGTTTGTATTTGAACATGAAAAAAGGAGTACAGGGTGGTGGAATTATTGATAGCGTTAGTTTGTTACAAGTTGATACAATTGCGTATGACGCTTATGAAAAACTATTCTTCCGGGCGGATAATGATAGTTTTTATGGAGCACATCCTGAATCAAGTACTGTTTGGATGTACAAAAATCATTTCAATTTTGGAAATGTCGTAACTAATACATTGGGAGCAGCCGGAATAAGATGGCAATTTGTTGGAGGAGATAGTAATACGAATTTATCGGCTCATTCATCTATTTTAGGTGGAAACGGAAATAGAATTGGAGCGAGTTCAGATTATTCAAGCATATTAGGTGGAAGCAATGATACAACTTATAAAAGTTTATATTCTATAATATCAGGTGGATTATTAAATAAGATTGATAGCGCTGACTATGCTTTTAATGGAGGCGGTTCTGAAAATGTAGTACAAGGTGAATATAGTGGAAACGTTGCAGGTTATGGAGATTCGGTAATTGGAGATAGGTCATTTAACGGAGCTGGTTGGGGAAATCAAATTAATGGTATTAATGCTGGAAATGTTTCTGGATATGTAAATTATGTATTAGGTGATTATGGGTTTAGCGGTGCTGGTACCTACGATAGTGTATTAGGAAATTATTCAGGAATTATATCTGGATACGGAAATGTGATAGAGGCTACTGGATTGTATTCTATAATAGGAAGTGGGTATACTAACAGAGCGTCAGGATACGGAGCGTTTATAGGTAGTGGTATAAATAATGTCGTATCAGATTCATTCGCAACTATAGTTGGTGGTAGGGGAAATAAAGCATTAGATTATTATAGTTTTATTGGTAATGGTTTAGTGAATTATGTTCATGGAAAATATGCTGGTAATGTGTCGGGTCAAACTGATTCTGTTTTTGCAGACTACGCTTTTAATGGAGCCGGTGATTTTAACACAATAGGTGGTTCAGCGACTAACGCTTTTAACGGTGCTGGTAATTATAATAGATTAACTGGAATAAGTTCTGCCAATAATGCCGGTTATGCGGATACTATTTCTGGAGATTATGCTTTTAATGGAACTGGTGTTAGAAATAAGGTACTAGATACTTGCGGTGCTAATATTGCTGGTAGAGATAATTATGTGTTTGGAATATACTCACTTAATGGAACTGGTGTATCGGATACTGTAACCGGAAAATATTCCGCAAATGTATCTGGTGTACAAAATAAAGTAACCGGGGACTATTCAATAACCGGAGCTGGCTTAACTAATTTAATAAATGCAAATTATGCAGGAATTTTGGGTGGAAGGGGAAATATAGTTTCTACTGGTAGTACTTTCTCTTCTATAGTTGGGGGAGATTCTAATACGATTACAACAAGCACGTATAGCAATATAGGTGGCGGTTACTTTAATTTAGTAACTGGTTGTGTAAATTCAGGGATATTTAGTGGTTACTTAAATCAAGTATTAAATAATTCAGGCGCAATACTCGGTGGTGGAAATAATGTGGTTGCGGCAGTTTACGGAACTCTCGGTGGTGGTTATTCAAATACTGATTCTGGTTATGGTGGGTTTATTGGTGGCGGAAAAGGTAATGTAGTTGCAGATTCATTTGGCGTTAATGGTGGCGGTAGGAATAATAGAGTATCGGGATACTTTGCGTTAAATGGAGCTGGCGAATTAAATTTTGTGAGTGGACTTCGTGGGTCAAATATTACTGGATTGTCTGATACGGTAACTGGAGAAAACGGTGTTAATGGTGGTGGTACTTTAAATAATGTTTTTGGTGCCAACGGATTTAACGGAGCGGGTACTCAAAACTATGTATTTGGTGCTAATTCTGTAAATGGTGGTGGAATTTACGATACTGTTCACGAGGATTATAGTTTTAATGGAGCTGGGTATGGTAATTACATAGCTAGTAATTTCTCGTTTAATGGTAGTGGACAGGGAAATTATGTATCTGGTGGTACTTCTGCAAATGTTGGCGGTGCGTCTGATTCTGTATACGGGGACTATGCTTTTAATGGCGCGGGTTTGTTAAATTGGGTTGGTAGTCAGTTTGCTTTTAATGGTGCAGGAACTCTTAATTATGTATTTGGAGATGCTTCTGCAAATGTTGGTGGAGAATCTGATTCTATATTCAGCGACCACTCATTTATAGGAAGCGGTCAACTAAATAAAATAAAATTGCTTTCTTCTTGGGCAAGCATAGTTGGTGGATATGGAAATGTAACGGACTCTGCTTATTATGGGGTTATAGGTGGTGGCTATCTTAATAAAATAGATTCATCCTCCTTTGCTGGTATAATTAGTGGGCAATCTAATATAATATCTGCTTCTGATAATGCAATAGCAGGTGGTTGGCTTAACAATGTTGCAACATCTCCATACGGTTCGGCATTAGGTGGCTTTAATAACAACTTAACAGGTTCTGCCGGTTCTGTTATTACTAATGGTTATGGTGATAAAATATTAAATTCTACAAACTCTGGAATTTTTTCAGGATATGATAATAGCATGGACGCAAGCGCTTCTTCTGAAATTTTAAGTGGAAGATTAGATAGCATGGTAAGCTCGAATTACGCTAGTATAGTCGGAGGATATAGAAATTATATAAACGCTGGTAATTATTCAAGTATAATAGGTGGAGATTTTAACAGATTAACTAGTGATTTTAGTAGTATACAATTTGGAGATTCAAATACGGTATCGGGCATTGTAAGTGGTATGGGTGGTCGTAGAAATAACTCATCTGGAGCTTACGACATTATTTTAAATGGATATAGAAATAGTGCAACTGGAGCTTATTCTACCGTAATAAATGGATATGAAGATACGGTAGCGGCAGATTTTGGATTAGCAGTTGGTGTATACGCAATTGCAGGAAATGCAGCGTCTGATACTGGTGCAATGGTGTTTGGAACTGGAACTTCAACCGATAAATACTCAATATTATTTGGTAATGAAAGAACTGATAACAATAGTACTGCAAATATGTTTAAAGTTGCAATGAGAACTCAAATTGGAGACAGTTGCCCCGATTCTTTAATAGTATTGGGTGGAGCTAGGTTTGAATGTGGCATCCACGGAATAATTGATACTTCATTATTTGCTTGGACTATTCCTTATGATACATTGGTTAAGCCATGGAATGATAGCTCGTATTTAGCCATGATTGATAGTTTTGTTAATAGTGGAAGATATTTAGTAATATGGCAAGGTGGAACAGCAAAAGATAGTTTAATACCTGTTTATTCCGATAGTGCAGGTTTTGCGTGGAATATTCCTTGCGACAGTATAGCAGCTTGTATGTTGCCTTTAATAAGAGATACTGCATTAGTGGTGGCATTAGAAGTTTGGAATGATAGCTCTTCTACAGTCAGGATAGATAGTATGGTTAGAAGCATTGCAAATAATAGGTATATTGTAATATGGGAAGGTGGAGTTGCAAGGGATAGCGTTATATCTCCTTACGCAGATAGTTCAGATTTTGCGTATAATGTGGATTGCGATACAGTGGCTAAATGTTTATCGGATAGTTTTGCTCTTTTTGCAAGATTAGCTGCTGATAACGTATTTACAGGATTAAACACTTTTGGAGATGCGTCTACTGATACTATTAAGACAATAGGATTGATTCAAACAAGCGCTGGAATAGTTCCGACTGATTCAGGTGTTCAGGACTTAGGGACTCAATCTAAAAAATGGAGAATGGTATATACGGACAGTATTGCAGGTTGTGAATATAGAGTAGCGCTAAAGGATTTGGAAGCTACTGTAAAAGCATATAAAGACAGTAAAGGAGATAGCGTTACAGTAAATATGTCAAGTGATATTGAAAATAGAATAGAAAAACTTGAAGAATCAGATAATAGGCAAAATGTTTTAATAATAATATTATTTATTGTTATTGGTTTATTGTCTGTAATTATTATTAAAATAAAAAAATAGGGGGAATGATGAAAAAGGGAATTATAAACACATTATTAATAGGAACTTTAATAACAACCGGTGTTATTGGAGTTACTGCAAAAAAAGCTACTGTAAAAACTGATGGATATTCAAAGAAACAAGAAAAAGTAGTTACAGTAAAACAAGTTGTTATAAAGGATAAAAAAATTACAAATAGGGCAACTGTATCAAATTCTGAAAATAAAACAGCTAGGGATAATATCAAGAAAGAGGTGATATTACAGCAAAAACAACTCGCAAAAGAAAATAAAGAAAGAATGGATAGAATAGCGAGGGAAAGAAAGGCATCAAAATCAACAAGATTGAGAAAAGTAAGATAAAAATAAAATGAAAATAAAAATAATACTTGTAGTTATGTCTGTTATTTTATTTTCGGGAATAACTGAAGCAAAATCTGTAGGTGGTCATATAATAAATGCAGATACAGCAGAGTATGCAAAAAATAGCACTAGTAGCTATTCTTTTTTTGTGGACACTCTTTTGTCGGGAATGAGCGAAGATACTGTTTTGAATGTTGATTTTACATCAACTATAGAGGTTATGTTTACTCCAATAGATTCAATATGGGATGGACATGTTGCAATAATTAGAAAAATAGATACATTAATTATTAAGTCGTCTTCTATTGAACCGGGATATAGACCATATCAAATACATTGGAAAATATAAAAATTAAAGAATAAAATGATAAATTTAATATTACTATTTTGTCTAAATATTTCTGTGCATAGTAAATTTTATAATGATATTGTTGTGCAGAAAGATAGCGCAAAAGTTTCTATGATGAAAGATACGACCGGTTATTATTTTTTAAATAATAATGGAAGAATAGAACTACATAAAAAGTGTATAGCGAGTATTGGAAAAAGGTATATGCTAATTTTAAAAGCAAAACAAGATTCGATAACCACAGCATTGCTTAATTATCAGGTTCCAGTTAGATGGATGTCAAGGTCAGGAATAGATAGTTCAAGGTTTAGGGGTCGTGTATACAGGCAAGAAGGAACGTTAGTTTATACAAATAATGAAAAAAATGTTGATTGGATAAAAATTCCTACAACTGATGACAGTATAGTGATGTGGGATACTACAGCGGGTTTATTGGTAAATGAAAGTCCTAATGATGTATTCCCGACCACAGATGGTTGGGTAATGGTTCACCACTTGTCAGAGACGGATACTCCGATAGTTGATATGACTTCTAATAACAATAGAGGTATTGCATCGTCTGATGGTTTGCCACAAATGGATACTGTTTCATTGATTGGAAGTGGTCAATACTATAATACAGATGGTAGTGGCGGTATATATAAAAATATTAAGGTATTAAATTCTGCAAGCTTGCAACTGACAGACAGTTGTGTTATAGAAATGTTGGTAAAACCAGCAACGTTTTCTAACTCAATATTAGATATGTCAACTTCTTATACTTTTGGAAGTCAAACGTATTGGAGTCCCTCTGGAAATTTATTTTTTGGGTATTATCCTGGCGGGTATCAATGTTTTGGTACTGCTGGTTCTGTAATTACTAATGGGGCTTGGAATTATCTTGTAGCAAAATTTAAAAAATCTTCATACTGCTCATTGTTCGTAAATGGACAATCTGTTGTAGGAAGTTGGATTCAAGGAGATGGAACAGTAACTTTGCCAGCAACAGCTAATAATTTAGTGGAAGGTAGAGGCAATGGCTCATATTGGTCCCCTACCGGGATGGATGGACTTATTGATGAGGTAAGAATAAGTAGTGATGTTACGCATAAAACAAAAGAATGGTTTACTAATCAATATTTGGCGATGGTAGACAGTCTTTTAACTTACAGGGTAGATTCGGTAGAGATTGGAACATTTTTATACGATTCGCTTATTGCAGTTCTTGGAGATACAGTTATAGGTAATGTGGCAAATTTTCAAACTTACATGAATCCTACACCATTAGATACATCAAAAGATTACAAACTTACAGGTAAGATTACTATAATAGCTGGGGACACAATGACGCAGATGGGAGCCCCAATCTTTTCTGTTATTGATAGCAATCGTGTTCCGCAATGTACGGCAATGGTATATATTAAAAAATATCCAGGTGGTGATACGAATACTTGTGCTGCTTATTTTGAAATGGGTGGGGCTGATTTTGGTTCCGGAAGATTTAGCGCCGCGGGGTTAGGTATTGGAACGGTTCATATAGTTGGGTATGGCGATGGCACTCCATTGATATTACACCCAGCAGAAAATAATGAGGGGGATGCAATAATAGTAAAAGGCGTTAAAGGAAATGCTTCTTATTTAGAATCCTATGGTGGAATTGCTATATCGGGTATGGGGTATCATAACAGAGGGGTACAATCTTACTCTGGAAAGGGCTTGGTTTTTGGAACTACTATGCTTGGTCGTGGAACTGCCGTAGAAGCCAATATCACCGCAGGTGCAGGCGATTATTACCACCATCAAAGAGACACTGGATGGGTTGTCAATGCTAATCTCGGTGGAAACACATCGGCAGATTTAGCTGGTGAATGTAATATAACAGTTGGGTTTGCAAAAATACATAATATGTCTCTTTATGAAGATAGTTGTATTGGCTTCTGGGCTTACTCTGATAGCGCTTGGAAAAACTGGTGGGCAATAAAAATTGATGATGGAAGATGTCTTTTTGGTGGCGGTATGAAAGTTGGTAAAAATGGGATAATGATAGATTCTACAACCGAAATAAACCCAAGTGGTGGTGTCGGTGTGGACTCTATTATAGAATGGTCTAATGGAAAGGGTTTCGGAATACCAAGAGTTAGATAAAAGGGGGAGATATGAATATACTATTATTAGTAATACTTAATTTAGGAATAAGGCCTAATGATATTTCTTATAATAATGGAATGTTAAAAGATTCAGTTTGGAATCCTACATTAACTATAGCAACTCCATTGAATTATCATACAGGAATATTTATAAATGCCTGCTCTACTGTTAGCAATAATCATAATTCGGCGCTGACAGGATACTGTGAGAATTTTGGCACTGCTGGGGCAAGAGGATTATTAGGAGTTGGAAAAGCAACCGGAACCGGTTCAAGTGATGGAGTATGTGCCTTTGCTTATGGAACTGGAATCGGAGAAAACTATGGATTTAGAGGTTCAGCAGATAATACTTCGAGTGGAAATGCCTATGGTATATATACGAATGTTACGGATAATGGGACAGGGTATCATTTTGGAGGATATCTTACATCATCAGCAAATACTGCAAATCCATCAGTTGGTGTGTCAGCCACTGCATATAATAAAGGGTCTGGAGTAGTATATGGTGGTTCATTTACAGCTAGAGATAGTGGAACCGGTATACCTTATGGTGTATACGCTGAATCAGATAGTTATGCTGTATATGGAGCATCGAGAAGTGATAATTATGCAGGTTATTTTGTAGGAAATGTAACGGTTACAAAAGGAACAACTATTGGAACATTTTTGGAATTAGGTAGATCTCCACTAAGTCTTGTAAATGGGGATAACGATACTATTATTCCGACATCTAGTTATTTAGTGGTATCTGGTCCAACAGCTCCATTTTCAATAAATGGAATAAAGCCATTTGGAACTAATAATGGAACCGTTCTTACTATAAGAAATAATACAGACCAAAATATGACATTGTCTAACCTATCTGTAAGGTGTGACGCTTCCTTTAGGATAAACACTCAATCTGTGGATGTTACTACCACGGGTTCTGGGACAGCGATATTAGTATATGATGCGAGTAGTGGAATATGGGAATTATTTAGTTTTGTACCATAAAAATATGAATATATTGTTTATCATTATAATTGGATTAGGTATTAGACCTAATGCTCCCGGTATGATTATTAATGGAAATACTACGTATATAGCGAATCCAGATTCTATACCATTATATAGTGGTATTGTAGATATTGCATATAGCGCTGATGTTGATAGTGGAAGTAAATCCGCGGTGGCTTTTTCAGTTAGCGGGAGATATAACAACTTTACGCATTATTCTGGTGGGTTAAAAATACAAGAATCCCCACTTTCAAGTTCTTGGTTAAAAATAAATGGACATCGTTCAAGTGTCCCGGATAAGTATTATGCTATTGAAGGTATACTTACGGATACGCTAGGAGATTCGATGCACCATTTTATGGGAGTAGGTATTTATACTTGGGCAAGAATGGATTGTTATGCTGGGAGTAGAGTTGGCACAGATATAAGCCTATATGGATTTAAGGGGTATGTTTATGGAAAAGAGGGGACGGATAATAGTTTAACTGGTTTGGGATTATATTTATCGTATGGTTCAGGAAGTAAAAGGGGAATTAGTATTGATATTAGTGGAAAATCCGGAGCAGATATTTATGGAGATATAATTACCGTTAGTAATGATAGTGATAATATTAATTATGCAGTTTATGGCAGTAAAAGAATAATATATAGTAATAATAATCAAATATTTGGTTATTATTCGGATGTTCACGATACTTCAGGAACACGAGCAGGGTATTGTTTTTATGGTTCGATGACTGGAGGGTCTGGTGGTGCGTTATCAGGTATTTATATAGATAGTATACCTGAAGGAGTTAATAACTATGCCGGATATTTTAAAGGTGCAATAAAAGTAACCGGAAAAATGTCGGTAAACACAACAGGTAGATTTGGAGATACTATATACACAAAAGGAATACAAGATAGTAGTTATATTTATACGACTGGAAATTTAACCACAGATGGAAATTTATCAGTAACCGGATTTATAATAGGAAGCGCAAAAACAAGAGGTATATTTCAATTCGGGGCAAATCAAACGGTTGATACTGTGGATATAGACGGGTTATCTGTGTCTTCAGTTGCAAATGCAAATCCCCGAATAACATCAGATTCAACTAAAGCGATTAGATTTTCAACAATAGGAACAAAGTGCATTACAAATGGTATCGTATTAGATGTTGCAATCGCTGATACACAATGGGCAAGATTATATGGAGTGAATTATACTGTAGAAAAATAAAACAATGAATATATTAATACTGTTTTTGTTAAATATAGGAGTAAGACCAGGGTTATCAATGCCTGACACAGTAATATCTTGGAAATATATAGGTAGTCATTGGTGTTTTATAACAAAGAATGGAATAGTTACAGATACTGTATGGGCAAATAGTGATACATTAGCAAACGACACTACAGGTGGTTCTATAGACACTACTATAATAGAGCAAACTAAATCTGGAAAATTAAATGTTAAAAGTGGATTAAAAATTGGATGGTTAAATAGTTATACCAATCAGGATTCTAGTGGGTTTCAATGGGCAACTGGAAATGCAAGAAGTTATGAAGATGTTAGAGTTGCTGGATTAGGCATGAGGACTAATGCAACTGCTCCGGATTTAATTCCTTTTGCACCAGCTATTACAAATTTATTAGCATACGGATTTGATGGAACCATAACCGCAGAACAGGCTTATTTTGCAATTCAAATGCCACATAGTTATGCCGAGAGTACATCTATTTATCCACATGTACATTGGGCGGGGGCATTAACGGATACCGGTAAAATTAAATGGCAAATAGAATATACTTGGGCAAGCATAGAAAGTAATTTTGTAGCACCATCTACAATATCGGCAATTGATACCATGGATGTAATATGGAAACATGAAGTTTGTTATTTTCCGGCAATTACCGGATCAAATAATAAAACAATAAGCAGTATGATAATGTGTAGGATATTTAGAAATCCTGCTGATGCGTCAGATACTTATCAGGGAGACGCGGCATTATTGGAAGTAGATTTTCATTTCATACAAAATACTATGGGTAGTAGAACGGAAAAAGTAAAATAAAAATGAACTATACTAAAAAAGATTGGTTTGATTGTTTTTATGGGGTATTTTGTTTGATTACTATTGGTTTTTGGAGCATCAAAGGTTGGTTAGAATGAGGCGGTAGATAGAAAAGAAAGGGGAAAAAATGAAAAAGTTTTTCCGGGATATGGATAAAGCGGATATAATTCTTTCAGTATTCTGGTCATTAGTTCTTATAAGTAGTGGATTATGTGGAATGATAGGAAAGGGCGCGGTAAATGAGTACACGTCAAATCAAACAACCCAAGATGTTGCTGTCATAAAAGAGCAGGTAGATACATTAAAATGGAAAATGGCTGCGATAGAAAAAGATGCAAAAGAGATACCAACACTTAGAAATGCAGTAAATGATTTGAATACTAGTGTAGGAGAACTTAAAGGAGTTCTAATTGGGGCAAAAATTATTCAAATATATAAATAGACTAGGGGGAATTTTATGGCAAAAGATACAAATATAGTTCGTCCAACACAAGTTTTAAGACAGAATTGGTTATATAGCACTGCAAACGACTTTCCTGTTGCACCAAATAATAGATTAGTGTTGCCGGTTACTTATCCTGAATTAACCGGGCAAACAATGGTTGGTTGGTGGACTACTGAATTAATATTGCATTTGGCGGGAAGTTTTATGGCTCCCGGAACATGGAAGTTGGTAATGGATTTTATCTCCGGATTAGAGGTTAATTATTTAATTAATGGGAATAAAATGCCTTATGTTTCAAAACCGGTATTGCCAACCCCTCCGCCTGATTATCTTCGCTCTAATTTTAATGTTATAATTTATGATAATTATACTACCTTGGCATCAAATACCACTGCAAGATTGGCGTATAAGTTGCAAGAAGGAACAATCAAAATAAAGATAAAGGAAATCCATACTTCATTGCAACAATATACTGTGGAAGTTATTAATCCAAATCCTGCTTTATGGCCAACTGGTACAACATTGCCAGATCAGGCTGACCGATGTATGATACACTCATGGATAGACCTACGGGAAGAAAGTCAATATATTCCGGATTGTAAAAAAGAAGAAGAGGAGAGCTCATGCTAGAGGATCAAATCGGAACTCCAGTCCCAAATATGTGGGGAGAGGCATTAAAAAGCGTAGTATCTGCCTTGCCGGTTATGATGTTGGCGGGAGGTAGAAACACTGGAACTCCGAGTCCCATGGGTGGAGTTGGAAATGCCATTTCGCGGGCAAAATCTATGCTTGGGTCCCATCCGTTTGTTAAGATTTGTGGGGCTTACCTAATTGCAGATGGAGCAATGTCTATAATATCAAAAAAGACTGATAGCATAAAAGCGCAAATTCCAAGAGTTATCCGGGCAGGAATTGGGTTATATTTAATTTTTGAATTACCAAAACACTTAAAGGAGCGTAACTAATGGAATCACAACTTAACGAATCAGGAAATGTAAGGTATGTTACGATTAATGATAATCTGGACTTAATTAAATTAATGGGAAAAAGAGCCGGGGAATACTCTACTAATGAAATAGTAGATGAATGGGCAGAAAGGTTACATTTGAAAGGCGGTGTTCCTGAGATGTTTGAATTTGCAAGATCTGTCGTGGTATATAATAAGGACCCGATTATTATGGATACGCTACGTATGCCGGATGTACTGTTAAAAAGAATAGCAAAAGAAGGTCGCACATCCGGGGATTGCGATTGCGCTTCGCTTTTGCTGGGGACTATGCTTCTTAATAGAGGGTACCCGATTAGATTTATTGCAGCGCATATAATTGGAAAGAATGAGCCCAAAAGTGAATACAATGGAATCAATCATGTATTTTTGGATTATCGGGACGAGGATTCGCGGACTAAAGCTAAAAATTGGGTTGCGCTTGAGCCTTCCGCTAAAGATAAAGTACCGGTAGGGTATCAAGCTCCAAATTGTATAAGATTGTATGAAGTTTATCCAAAAGTTAAAGGTCAAATAATTAAATAAACTAGGGGGGAAAGTGAGAAAGACGACAAAAAAAGTGGCAACAAAAGCAGCAAAGAAAGTAGCACCAAAAACGAAAATAGCTAAAAAAACGAAGTTTATTTCAATGAAATCGGCAAAGGATACGGTAAAAATAAATGGAGAAGAAACGGTAGTTCTTAATTCTCAAAGTCCGGTAACTCCTTTAGAAACTACTGCTCCTGTTTCCATACCTGAACCCGTTGAAGAAGTAAAGGCTCAAGAAGAAGTTAAGCCAACTCCAGAAGCTTCTGCTCCAGTTAGTATTATTCAACCAGTTTTTCATAAAAAGTTAAATATCGGATGTGGGATTCATTTTTTGACAAATTTTGGGTTTGAAAACATAGATGCAAATCCGAAATATAACGCTCACGCAACAATAATGAAAATAGAAGATATAATCCAGCAACCGGGCAGCATTGATGAAATATATGTCGGACATTGCCTTGAACACCTAATCAACCCGGTAAAAGAATTAAAAAGATGGAAAGATTGGTTAAAGACTGGTGGAATTCTTTGGATTGTTATCCCGGAGCATGCCAGAGTAAAATATGCTGTCGAAAATGGGATTGAACAAATGTTTACTTATGAAGGTATTATGAAAGGACACCAGAATGGAGATATGAATAGTCCGTCAACACATAAAACACAATACACAGAAGCAACATTTATGGCACAGTTGATTGAAGCCGGATTTAAAAAAGAGCAGATTAAATTGATAGATGCTCCTTACGATGAGTGCCCTTACCTTTTTTCGAGAATATCATGGCAGTTGGTTGCAAAGATAACGAAATAAAAAAACTATGAAACCTGTAATCGCAGTATACATATCACACAATAGGTTGGAATATGTTAAACAAACGCTTCCAGCCTTATTAGCACAGGATTACTCTCCATTACGGATTATATGTGTAGATAATGGGTCAACTGATGGAACCGTGGAGTTTATTCGAGAAGCTACAAAGAATGACCCAAGGGTAATTTTAAGAATGGAAGAAGAAAACTTGGGGCTTGGGAGGGCATTAAATATTGGATTATCTTACAGAACTGCTGACGAGTATTTTCTTCCTATTTTGGATGACTATAAGATAAACAAACGGAATTTTATCATTGAACTTATTAATGCTTTCTCTTATCTCCCGGATGCGGGCAGGGTTGCTCATATTTTTTATGACTACTTCTCAAATGGTCAGGAACCAATTTTTGCCGAGAATGTAATTACTAGTTTATCCGAATGGAATGCGATAGAAGTGTCTAATTTAGTGTGTGGAAATTGTATGTATTGTCCGGGTATTTTCGTTAAACTTGGAAAGTTTTACGATGTTGAGCCAATAAACAGATGGGCAATATCCGAATCTGGAGAAAGGCTGAAACTTGCCGGGTTTAAGAATTATCACATTAATACCAAAAATGTTTATTTTACAAGAATTGATGATGATAGACCTTATCCTACGGATGATGAAAATAAGTATGCCTGCATTCACATACATAAAGAAAATGAATATCCCCAGGGAAGTTATAAAAAAACAAACAATAAAAGTCCTGAATGGGGAATTTATGCAAGCCATATCTTTAACTTAAGCAGTAGAAATATAAAATTATGAAAAGGATAAAAGAGATAGATATGAATACCGTAGAAAACTGGGATAAGTACTATACCCAAGAGCAACTACAGGCTCATTTTGAACGACAGGATACTTTTGACTTATTATCTTATATGATGGGGTATATTGGAAAACATGATACGATATTGGACGTAGCTACCGGAAGTGGGAGAATAACAAGAGTGCTGATCGAATCCGGTGGTCTTTCCCCTGATAATATCAGCGTAACTGATTTTTGTGAAAATTCGGTTAAATTTGTAAAAGATAAGTTTCGGGGATTAAAAGAGGCTTTTGTGAGCAATATTTATAATATCGAGAAAGACGTTGCAAGTTACGATATTGTGATAGCTTGCGAAATACTTGAACACCTTACTGAACCTAAAATAGCGCTAGAGGGACTTATAAAACTGGCAAAAAAGAGAGTAATCGTGAGCGTTCCCAATAAGAATTCAATAGATACGGAATATCATATTTGGTCCTTTGATGAAAATGGGCTACATAGTCTTTTATCTTTCGGGTATAGGGTAAAGGTTATAGAAACTTTAGATAAAAAACATTTAGTTGGAATTATAGATATAGGAGATTAATTTTATGAATAAGACAGAAAAAACAAAAGTTTTGTTTATACCGATAGGTTATCAAGCATCCGGTATGTATAGGATGTCTCTTCCTGCATATTATATAAACGAAAACGGAAATATGGAAATTTGCGTTGAACCGGCAGGGGCTAATGTTACATCCGAACTCGTGGATATGTTTGACATAGTGGTTTTACAGCGTTGCGCCTCCACTTCGATGTTGAATCTAATTCAGTACTGTAGAAAAGAGAAAAAGAAAATAGTAATGGACGTAGACGACTTATTTGTGGAAGTTCCAGATTGGAATCCGGCAAAAAATTCTTACCGAAGCGAAAATCTTACAATACATAGTCAGATTATAAGAATGGTAGATATGATTACCGTTACTACTCCAAAATTAGCAGAATATTATCAGGAAATTACAAAAACAGTTAAAATCCTTCCAAATTGCGTTGATTTTGACCTCTACGGTGAGAATGTGGGCAATGCACGAATTGAGAACAAGGACAATCAAATCCGTTTATTGTGGATGGGGTCAGCGACACATCAGGAGGATTTTAAGATAATTGAAGACGTGGTTAGTAAGTTGATAGAAAAACATAATATAAAGTTCGTAGTCTATGGCCAACTCCCGGAAAAAATGGTTACGGATAAGTTTGATAGTAAAAATATAGAATACCACGGGTTTACTCCTTTCAATTTCTATTATCAGTCCTTGCATAGGATAAATGCAACAATAGGAATTGCGCCATTAGTAGATATTCGATTTAATGAATTTAAATGCGTTAGTTCAGACACTCTTGTTGCCACTACTGAAGGATTTAGAAAGGCTTTAGATTTAACAACTAGCGATATAGTTATAACTGAAGATGGAAATAAGAAAATACAAGCAATAGAACACAATAAGGATGAAGTATTTAATATAGAAACAAACTGTGGATATAGCGTAGAAGCAACTAAAAATCATAGATTTTTGGTTTATAATCAGGAAAAAGGACTCATCTTTAAGGATGTTTCAAATATGTCAGAAAGTGATTATATGCTTATTCAAAAAAGAAAATTGTTGTTTAATGACAAGTCTATTCCATTTGAATTTGAAACCGGAAACAAAACAGCAATATTAAAAAGACAAAAAACTCAAGAAGCCATTGATATTGTTTTAAAAAATGGGTTAAAGGGGCAAAAAGCAGTTAAAGAATTGAATAGAATGGGAGCATTAACGCTATCTGGTAAAAAATGGGATGTTTATAATTGGTGGAGTACTAGAAAATTAGATACTACAAAGGCTTCCCATCGCATCGCAAAACAAAGAGATTTGAAGTATCCACAGAGATTAAACAAAGAACTTGCATTGGTTTTGGGATATTTAATTGGAGATGGTTATTTAAGAAAAGATAGGAATAATATTGGATTAACAAGTATTAATCCTGAAATTATAAATAATTATATTAGAATTATGCGTCAAGAATTTAATCTTGAAACAATGATACACAAAAAGGCAGGAACTAAAGCGATAGACTTGCGCTCTTATTCTGTTGATTTAATAAGGTTTTTAACTAGCATAGGGGTAAAACTAGTGGGTTCAAAAGACAAAGAAGTTCCCGAATGTGTATTATATGGAGATACAGAAATTATTAAAAGTTTTCTTGGAGGATATTTTGATACAGATGGTAGTGTAATATTAAATAGAAAATTTAACACCGGAGTAATTATGGTTAATTCTGTTTCCGAAAAATTATTAAAACAGGTACAGGTTTTACTATTATCACTTGGAATATTAAGCAAGAGAAGGCGAATGCTTGTAAAAATAAAAGGAGAAAAATACACATATTATCTTTTATCTATTGCTGTCGAAAGTGTGCCACAATTTATTAAAGAAATAAAATTTTCAGTTGATTATAAACAAGTTCGTTTGTTGGAACTGAAAAGAAGACTTGAAACTCGCACTAAAGGTCATTCCAATATCGGACTATACCCTGTAAATAATCTTATGAGAAAAATTTATTCAATAGCAAAAGAAAAAGGTATTGCATTACCTGCAAAATTTTGGAATTATCTCCATAAAAAAAACAGAATAGAATTTCCAAGTTTTAAAGTATTAAAAGAGTTTGTTGAATTTTACAAAAGCGTATCTTATTTAAGTGAATATAAAGTTCTAAAGAGGATTATTGATAATAATCTAGTAATTGATAAGATTAGTTATATAAAAAGAGTAGAAGAATTAAAAACCGTAGTAGACATAGATGTTAATAATGATTTGTTTTTAGCAAATGGAATCGTATCTCATAACTCTCCCTTAAAAGCTTTAGAGTATGGAATGATGGGCGTTCCGGTCGTAGCAACAGATATTTATCCATACAAATTAGTAATAGAGAATGGAACCAACGGATTATTAGTTAAAAATAAACATGAAGATTGGTATGAAGCAATCGAGAGCTTAATTCTGGATGAAGAAAAACGGACCAGATTGGGCAAAAACTTAAATTCCAAAATAATGGACAAATATAACGTAAAAGCAGAGGCAGAAAAGTGGGAAAAGGCTTATCTATCATTGATTAACAGTTAGACAAACAAGAGGACAAATAAGGAGAAAAAATGGGATACTTAATAAATGTTGCAGGAAGCGCAAAACCTTCAGGAAACTCTAGTGGTGCTCCAGGGCGTAATCGTAGTGAAGGCGCAAGTATTAGTCTTAAATTTAGATTTTATGTTGATGAAAATAGTGGAAAGGTGTCTATGGGGAATAAATTTTTTGCAAATAAGCCATTTCAAACGTACCATTTTATGCACACTATACATCAAAACAATGTTACCACCACGACATTTGAAAAATTTATTATAAAACCAGCCGGAACATATAAATTTATAAAAAGTGAAATTATTAACGGTAAAAAATATCATTATATCGAGGCATAAGGAGAAAAAATGGCATATCTAGTTAAAAGCATTATAGTAGATAAAAAGAAACCTCAAGTACTAACACAGGCAACGGACAAGATTCCGCATCAATATTATCAATATCTTGCGGATGCTACTAGTGGGAGTGTCTATAGAACTCAAGACAGAAAAAGGGCGTTCTTTGTAGCAAAAAGACCATTCCCGGTATACGAGACAAGAACTCTCACGGAAGTAAAAAGGTTATCATCGGGAAGATATATATTTTTAAGAGATAAATTTATTAACGGTAAAAACTATTGCCTAATAGCAATATAATATAGGGGGAACAATGGGATACTTAGGAAAGAAAAAACAGGTTGCAGGTTTTTATGGTGGGGATACGGCAAAAAAACAGAAAGAGTTGTATAATAATGGTTTTTCCAAACTTATAGACTGGGTAGAACCAGTTTCTAGACAGGTTGGTTCTTATTTGGGTAGAAAAGGAAAAGTTGAGTATAGTTGCGTAAATGGAGTTTGTAGTCCGGTTGGAAGTTTTCCGGAAAGCAGAAGGGGAAAAATTGAAAGGCAAGTCGGGAATTGGTTATCTGACTCATTAGTAACAGTATTGAATGAAACAGGAAAAATAATAACAGATCCTACAAAACTTAACGCTTTTACGGGATTGATAACTGCATTAAAGACTGGCAAAACATTAACTCCGGAACAGCAAGCACAATATCAATCATTATTGGGACAGTATCCTAATTTATCACAATTAGGATTGACATCACAAACTCCGGCAGTTGTGGCAAGGGAATCTTCCATGCAAAAAGCATTACCATTCATTGTTGGTGGGGCAATATTGTTAATTTCAGTTCCTTTAATTATAATAGCAGTCAAACCGAGAAAAAAATCGAAGTAAAGGAAAATTATGGGATACTTACGATCAAAAGTAGGAAATTTTTATGGTGGCAGAAAGCAATTAAGTCAACAAGTAGGAGTTGTAGGGATTGACGATGCTATTATTACAGTATCAACTCTTTTAGCAAAATGGGCAATTCCTAAATTCTCTAAATGGTGGGGATTTAGAAGTGAAGGTCAAATCGTAACAGATTTACAAAATACGATACTTGCGGACCCTAACTTGGCTATGTTAAAACCAGTTCTTAGCTATAATACTGTCCTTTCAGGATTAGAAAAAGTAAGAATTTGTGGAACAGATACGGGATATAACCTAAATTCTACTTGGGTAGGAAAGGTAAAATTAAGTAAAACAGATTGCGCTTTTATTCCCCATGGAAATTACGCAACTGTGCATTATTACTTTTCTGAACCAAAACTTATGGCTACTATTAAATACAATTTAACTCAACTCCAAAAGGGATGTGCGACAAAAGGTAGTGCATACGATTTAGTATCAAATAGTTGTATCGTGATACCGGGAGCCATTACTCCGTCAGGAACTACTACTCCATCGGGAACTACCACAACCGCCATTCCAAACAAATTTCAGCAAATGGGAATAATACCAGGGACTATAAAAGGCTTGTTGATTTTCTTGGGAGTTGGAGGTCTTGTAGGATTAGGGGTAAAATTTTATCAATCGTTACATCCAAAAAAGAAGTTAAAAAATAAGTAAGGGGGAAAAGATGGGATACTTACGATCAAAAGTAGGAAATTTTTATGGTGGCAGAAAGCAATTAAGTCAACAAGTAGGAGTTGTAGGGATTGACGATGCTATTATTACAGTATCAACTCTTTTAGCAAAATGGGCAATTCCTAAATTCTCTAAATGGTGGGGATTTAGAAGTGAAGGTCAAATCGTAACAGATTTACAAAATACGATACTTGCGGACCCTAACTTGGCTATGTTAAAACCAGTTCTTAGCTATAATACTGTCCTTTCAGGATTAGAAAAAGTAAGAATTTGTGGAACAGATACGGGATATAACCTAAATTCTACTTGGGTAGGAAAGGTAAAATTAAGTAAAACAGATTGCGCTTTTATTCCCCATGGAAATTACGCAACTGTGCATTATTACTTTTCTGAACCAAAACTTATGGCTACTATTAAATACAATTTAACTCAACTCCAAAAGGGATGTGCGACAAAAGGTAGTGCATACGATTTAGTATCAAATAGTTGTATCGTGATACCGGGAGCCATTACTCCGTCAGGAACTACTACTCCATCGGGAACTACCACAACCGCCATTCCAAACAAATTTCAGCAAATGGGAATAATACCAGGGACTATAAAAGGCTTGTTGATTTTCTTGGGAGTTGGAGGTCTTGTAGGATTAGGGGTAAAATTTTATCAATCGTTACATCCAAAAAAGAAGTTAAAAAATAAGTAAGGGGGAAAAGATGGGATACTTAAGAAAGACAAAAGTAGAACAAAAGTTAGCAATACCAAGTGGAACAACTTCAATAGCTCCTCAAGACCAAGCTATGTTTAATGCACTTCAGGAAAAAACATACGCAAAAGAAAACTGCACAATACTTGGTGGAACATGGAACGTAGTAACCAATAGTTGTGTTCTTCCAAATAAAACCTTTTTCCAGAAATTCGGAAAAATGATCCTTGGAGGAGTTGGAGTAGTTGCAGTAGTTATCGGTTTACCAAAGATAATTCAAGCAATAAAGAAAGGAAAGAAATAAGGGAAAGAAACTATGGCATATTTAGTTGAGGTTAAGAAAGTGGGGCAAGAACTTCCTACCACTACAGATGGACAAAAAATTGTTGTCCATGAGCCATTTGATTTTAGGAAAACGGTATTAACGGGGACTGTTTTTGCTGTTGTGGTTGCAATAGTTAATAAGGGAATAAAGGGATTCAGGAGGCTTAATGGGTTATCTAGTCGAAAGGCAAGTAAATAGTCAGACTAATCAGATCAATTCGGTTATTTCAGTGCCGGTAAAGACGATGCTTGATATTGGTACACGGATTGATAAAATGGTTATGGGAATATATCAAAGTTATATGCTTGCCGGGAAAAAATCAGAATGGACACCAATACTTAATGAATGGAATACTCTCCCGAAGTGCACCGGAATCCATTTGGAAGAAACTGATTATATTTGTCTAACGAATAGATTAAAAATGGCAATACCATTTATGGACTCCTTGATGAAAAAAATAGTCGTGGATATGCCAAATAGTACTACCCTGTGGACAAAAATTAAACACTTGTGGGGCATAGGCTCGCCAACGACATATACCGGATGGGCGGATGTAATTCGAGAATGGGGACAGTTAAAAGATAAAATTCCAACAATACAAAAAGAGGCAGATATTGCCTATATCAAGTTTGAACAGGAAAAGAAAGATAAAGAAAATAATAAAAATAAGATATTAAAAACAATTACAACAGTTGTTATAAGCTTAGCAGCAATTGTTGGAATAGTGAAAGTAGCTCCAATAATCTCGAAGTTCGCGCCTAAAAGGAGGGCGTAAATTATGAAAGCATTATTACCGATAGGAATTATAGCCGTATTAGGATATTTGTTTTGGAAATCGAAAAAGAACGCACAAATTCCGATAGCTCCAAAGAAAGTTCCGACTTATACGAAATACGCTTGGCAGGCAACAAAAAGTGAGCAAAAACCGGTTCCGAATACAAAACCTGTAACTATTAGTTGAGGGGTAAACAAGAATGCTTGTTAAGGCATTAAAATAGGAGATAAAATGAAAAAACTATTCAGTTTCTTATTACCAATCGCAGGAGTATTGGCAGCAGGTTTTGGTCTTATATATTTAAAAAGAAAACAACTTCTATCTTCGGGAGCTGCGTATGGGGCCGTACCAACTACCACACCTACTACTGTACCAACTACCACGCCTACTACAGGAACTTCCGGAAAACCAGCATACGCATTACCGGGAACTGCACAACGGAATATGACACCTTCTCCGAAAGCATTAAAGCTTTTTGGGGCACAATCTCAATGGAAAACAGATACAATATATCTTGATTCAGGATTGGGTGGATGGTTTGTATATGATAAAAATCTTAATATATGGATTTTCTTTTTTGGAGCAGGAGTTCCAGATAGTTTTTATGTGGGAAAAAATGGAATAAAAGGAAGTCGAACAGTCAAGAGATAAAATAAAAGGAGAAAAATGAAAGCAAAAACTGAAGTGTGGTTAAACATAAGAACTAAACCGGTTATACCTCTTAAACCAGTTGAGGGATGGGTAGCTCAATGGTTTTTGAATTATAATGGACAAGGAACTCGACAATTTATGGAAGCCGGTGGAAATGTTGGTGGAAAATCTTATGTCAAAGTAACTTCACAGGCTTCTCCTAATCTTAAAGTAAGAAAAACTCCATCCTTAACCGGAACTCCAACAGGAACAGTATTGTTACCGGGAGATACAGTTGAGTTGTTAAATACAAAAATTATAATGGGAGACGTTCCGGATAAAACTCCAGTGGTTAATCCACCGGCAGTAGACCCAACGAATACCGTTCCTATCACTACTGAAAATGCAAAACCTCCATTTCCTTTAATAAAAGTATTATCAATAATAGGATTATCCGTTGGTGCTGGATTACTTATATGGGCAGTATGGCCGAAGAAAAAAAACACAAAAACAATATCTGGAAAAGGGAAAGGAAAGCAAGTTAGGGAGTCAGTAAGTAGAGAAGACAAGAATCATTCGATTTGGGAAGTTATGCTAGAAGGGGAAGGAACAAATCACTATCAAGCTTCTCCGAATAAGGACGATGCTATAAATGAAATATCCGCTACCTTTGATATAGATTTTGAGAACCAAAGATTTTCAATGAAGAAAGTTAGGTTTGCAGATTTGACAGAAGCAGAAAAAGAAGATTTGAGAGTTGTATTAGACTAATCAAATGAAAAACAGCATATTTTTTGATAAGTATACGAAGCAAGATAGGAAAAGAGATATGAAAAAGTCTCTTGAAAACTATAAGAAAATGCACAATACAAAAGCAGATATGGTAAGGATAGGAACTATTATGCTTCCCACAGTCGTATTACCTAATGGAAAAAAGATTGACTTAAACCAATGGGTAAAAAAACAGGGTGGGAAAGTGATAATGGTGGGTGCTGGAACAATAAATGGAATACAATACGTACAAAAGAAAGACGGAAAATTAAAAACATTATTTCATGCAATAAAAATTCCGATAGACATTGTTAAGCCTAGTGAAAGCTCTACGACTTATTATCTTGTAGAGCAGGGTCAGGGCATAAGGATTGACGAAACAGGTCTATGGGAGAAGAAAACTAAACTATAGGGGGAAAGATGAGAAATCTATTAATATTGGCAGGATTAGGTTGGTTATTCTGGAAAGCTAAAAAGAACGCACAGGGAAGCACTACTCCGGGAGCAGCTAATAAAGACATTATAACCGGATGGACACGACCAATCCCCCAAAAAGAGTTTGATAAGTATTTCACGCTCATTCAAGACGCACAGGTATCCGCACAACTATATAATAGTGAAGAGGATAGTCAATTCAGGACCAGTGTATTAAAAAGTGAAGATGTATTGAGCTATAAACTCCGGGCAGTAACTTCAGTTCCGATATTAAATACAGAGGGCGATGACAATTCAATCTTTGCGAAGACAATACCGGGTCAAACGTACGAAATGATAACCGCGGGATCAATTGTTAGTTCAACGGGATTCTATGCGCTTAACCAAACAGTATATAAATTAAAAGGTAAAATGAGACAGGCGAAACCAACTGATTTTATTAGTATCATAACGAAATAATAATGAAAAAACAAATTGGTGGGGTATTAAAAGGCACAGTACCAAATGGTATGTTACCTACCTCTCCAAGAGTTTATGGAGGACCGATGAATAAGAAATTAAGTCCAGCAGGAACAGAATTAATATATAGTAATCCGGGAAAGATTGTGGTAAGTTCAAGCCCTAAAAAGAAAAAGATGGGAGCTAAAAAAGATTATTTTGCTTCACTGAAAGTACAAAGAATAGTAAGTGGAAAAGTCCAAACGAATGAATACACAATCGCATTACAGAATGATGGAAAATATCATACAATGTTAGATATGCGCGGATTTGGAGAGTTTAAGACAATAGAATTGGCAAAAAAAAGAGTAGCAAAATCAATGAAAAATCTTTTATATCGTCCAGTAGGAACTTGGAGACAGTTGGCTGGAACTAAATTATTTCCAAGAGTAGGAAGTGCAACTGGAAAACGATATAAAGCAGGTCTTGATAGCAGAGATTCTTATCCCATTGCTTATATTAAAGAAGATTTATTCAAAGGTATGTCTGATTCTAATATAATTAAAAAGATGATTCATTATAAAAATATGACAGAAGAACAAGCAAAACAAATGTTTGACAAGATTAAACATCGCAAGTCAAAATTTCCACCTTTTGCACAACTTGGTGCAGGATTCGCAGATTTAACAGATGCAGAAAAATTAAAATCTACGACACATTGGGGACAATGGGTAAATGCGAAAGGGCAAAGAGTAAAAGTTGATAGTTCGGGCAGTAATGGAGTATATTTCCATAATACTAAAACAGGGAAATCTTATCAACGTTGGCCTAAAGAAAAGTTTCTGAATGAATATAAACACGAATATAATTTAAGTGGTTCAGTAGGAAAAAGACTACCTTATCCAGAAGCAAGTGATTTTGGAATATGGACATATAAACTAAAGGCTGATGCAGAGAAAGTAGCTTCAAAGATAAGAAAACTTGGATTTAAGACTAAGGTAGAACTTTATAAAGATTCTGGCGGTGGTGATGTTGGAGTTCAAAAATGGGAAGTTGTAGTTACTCTGGGAGAAATGGCATTTCGCAAATTCCAAAAACTTGAAGATAAAGGAATAATAAAAGCAATTAGAGATTCAGTGGGAAATAGAAATAAGGGGGTGAGCGTAGGAATGAAACATAAAAAAGGAAAGAGGGGAAAGGTTAGGAGAATGGTAAGCAGTCCGGTAGAGAGTTTTGTTATCGCGGAGATACTTGGTAACCCGGGGAGAAAAAATATACTTGAACTTAAAAATGTGAAAACTTGGATAAAGAAGATGGCGACAAAGGGAAAATTAAGTTCCAGTGAAATATCACACCGGTTAAATCAAGCAATGGCAAAGGCAGGGATAGTGGCCACAACCACATCTAAATCAGTAAGAAATGCCATCAAAAGAATATTGCCTAAAGGACAGAGATGGATGGGGACCAAATTCAAATCGGCTAAGAGTTACAAAAAAGCCACAACGAAATTGGCAAGGGTCCGTAAGACACCGCGGAGAGGAAGTAAGGCAGCAAAAGCAAGGGGTAAAAAAGTCAGCAAGTATTGGAAGACTGTTCCGAATCTTTCGGAGACAGTTGGTAGCTCTGTAAAGAGCAAAGGGAGGAGTACGATGAGAAAACGCAGAAAATCCAGCCACAAAAGAAAGGTTGGGGGAATGTTCGTGAGTAAATCCAGCCACAAACGTCATGGTGGACGTAGGGTTGGAGAGATGTTCGTAAGTGAAGTCGGTGATGTAGGCAGAAGCCATAGAAGCCACCGCAGACACCACAAAGTACACAGTGGAATCGGTGCAGCTATAGGTAAAGTCAACGTCAAAAAAACCGGTAGCGATATGCTTAACAAAGGTATCGGTATCGTTGCGGGAACAAACCTCGCAGGTTTGATAAAGCAAGGCACAGACATGCTTTTCAAAACCAAAACTGCAACCGGAACTTGGCAAGGGCCACTTTCTAATGCAGTCGCAGGCGTAGCTGCTTATTTCGGTTCAGACTTCTTGGGCAAAATGCTCAAAGCTCCGCAGTCAATAATTGACGCAGCTAAGACCGGTTCAGTGTTGTACGCAATCAGGGCAATACCCACAGTCGGAGACAAATTAGTTAAAGTTGAATCCGGTATCGAAGGGTATATAGACTCCGTAGCAAATTCAGTCGCAGGACAGCTCGAAAACTTCAGATCTCAGGGTAGCCCAGACGCAATATACCCAACAGAGGGTGCAGTTACGGTAAACGGACAACTTGTTGATGAAAACCGAATGGTTTCACTCGCAGGCGTAGACTTGGACGCAGAAGTTGGAGACGAACAATATCCAGGAGAAGAATATCCGGTAGCACAGAACTAAATTGAATGGAAAACACAACGGGAAGTATCAGTATCTGCATAAGTATCTGTATTAGCATTTGTAAGGAGAAAAATTTTCTGGCTTTTGAGCCAGATAGGAGGATGAGATGACTGTAAGAGAACAGATAGCAAGAAATGGTGGCAGAGTTGAAATGGTCAACGGCCAACCAGTAGCAATTATGGGTTCAGTAAACGCAGCGGCAGACACCAAAGCGGTAGTGCAGCATTTTTCAATTTCTAACCCACCGAAGAGACCCGTGAACGTCAGATTTCAGCCAGTATTCCACAAAAAAGGCGGAACCGGTCAGACAGCAATCACAGCAGCAACACAGGTGAACTTCTTCGACACGACACCTTTGGCATACGGAATTGACGGAAACTTTGATAGACAGGGTATTCAGTTGGACCAAGAAATCGTTGGTCTCCGAGGTTTAATGTCCCCGCAGAGCTTTCAAGATGTTGATTCCACATATTGCACAGTAATCAATATCTGGCAAGATGCAGGTTGGGAAGTATTAGTCAACAGAAACCCGGTACAAACCGGTCTTATGATTGACATCGCACCGAGAATGGAATGGAGAGGCAACGGAACAAACAAATTCGTTACCACAGTTGAAAAGGCTGAATTCTTCTTATTCCGTGACAACCCAACAATCGGAGCATTGGACAGACTCGTAGTCAACAGAGACGATAACGTAACAGTCCGCGTCAATTTGGCATCAGCATTCACGCCCAAAACCGGAATGAGCGTTGGTATAGAATTAGCAACAAGACCTGCAAGACAGGCAGTATTGCTCTAAACTAAAGAGGGAAACCTTTTAAGTTAGAGAAAACGAGGGGGCAGAGATTAAATGCCCTGCCCCCACGTTTCTAAAATTATGATAAATATACTTAAATTAAAGAAAAAAGCAGTTAAAATTAATAATAATTTATTTTTAACAAGAGAATAAAAAAGGGAGGCAACAATGTTAAGACAAAACGGTAGAAAAGTAGAATCGAGTGTTGACACAAGCGTTGAAGTAAGAGCAGTAGGTAGAGGAGTAGGGGAAATTAATCCATCACCATTTGTTAAAGCGCCAGGATTAAATAATTATTCAGAGATACTTACAAAGTATAATTATGGCATGCCGCACACTATGATACTCCGGGATGGAGTAAAAGAAATGGTAGCAGAAAACTTTTTGGTGGTTGGTATGGGAATTACCCGACCCAAGGCTATGACGACTTTCCATCTGGAAATGGGTGAACAGTTAAGATTTTTTAATAGTATCCTCGCGGACTTGATTGATGGGTATACGAATACTGGTGCATGGTCAGGATTTTTAGCTCCTGATTATCCGGTAGCATATCAATTCAAAGATCCGATGATTCTAACAAAGGGTACCGAATTGAAATATTTGACAGAATTCGGAACAAACCCACAGACAGGGACAGATCCGAAGATGGATTTATGGCTTAGGGGGTTTGTTATTCCCGATTGTAAAGCGAAAAGATCGCAACTTGTATATATGAAATCTTTTGACCTCAACTCTAATAACTATACTCTTATTAATTTTGGGTCCAGAGATGTGTATATCCTTTCGATGACATTCTATGATATGAACGTAACCACGGGTCCGAGTGAATATTTCCTTGTTCAACCGAATAACGTTGCGGATTATAACGCTCTCGCAGCTTACCAGTTTGAAGGTTACTTAAAGAGAAATCCTCATGACGAACAACAGGAAAAGAAATGGAACTTCAGTAATGGTAAAGATAGATGGGGAAACTATTCCATTCCTTTTATGCACAAAGAAATTAAGTTCCAGAATCCGGTACTTCTCCACGAGAACGAATGTTTCTTAATCAAGCTTAATCCTTCTGAAGAACTCGGAGTATTTACCCCACAGTCAGGAACTTGGACTCCAAGAGTACAGATTGAATATAAACTCGCTCCGGGACAGGTTGGAACGTATGTGTAAACTGAAAATTATGACTAAAGCTATTAAATAATGGCGAATGGGGACTCCTTCGGGAGTCCCTGTAGTTTATTAGAAAAGGGGGGGGAGATGTTTATAACAGTTAATTATAATGATAAATTAGCTAATGTAGTGTTAGAAAATAATGGCAAGTCAATACTTTTAACTAAATATACAAGAAAGAAAGGGGCAAAAATAACTCCTGTAGAATTAGCTAACGACTATGCAGATAATCTTGCGATAGTATTAAAAATCCCAAGCAATTCTATATCTACATATTACCGCACATTGCAAACTAAAAATAAAAATTTCATATTATAAAATATAGAGAAAATTTAAGACAAGGGGGAAAAATGACATACGAACAAAAGAAAAAGTTTATTAATGATGAAATTGAATTAACAAGAAAAGAGATTCTTAAAAAGGTTGACAATATGCCCGAAGAGTGGAGTGGAGTTCAATTAAGAATGTATATTTCCGATTATTTTCAAGGTATTAGAATGGAATCTCTTCATACTCCAAAAAGAATGAGAGAATATAAAAATGATGTATTGGTTAATAACTTATAAGAAATAGGGGGAAACATGACAGGACTATTAGTAGGGGCAGGTTTAATTTGGTTGTTTGTACAAGCAAAGAAGAACGCACAGAAACCAGCGACATTGCCGGGGAATTTATCTCCGAATTATATTACTGTTCCGGAAGTGGTGGTGGCGGAAGGGGTAGTTAAGGATAGGAGTAAATTTTCTCAAGGAGCGACAAATATGTCTTCAGGTATAACAACATATAATGCTACTGCACCGCAAATAATGTATACAACAATTCAAAGTAAAACCCCAGGAGCCCCTCCATCATTTCTTGAAATAGGAAACACTATTGTGGGAGAAAATTATACCATGAGCGGAACTGTAAAAAATGGCAGTCTTAATCCAGCCACTGCTCCTATTTTAGGATATATAATTAAGGGGAAGATGGCGAAACTTTTACCGATGCCAACATCTAGTGGTTGGGTAAACGACCCATCTAAAATAAGAACACTATAGGGGGAAGAATGTACAGAAAGACAGAGAAATATGGTTTGCAAGAAATTATAAACTATACTGTTGCCGGTAAGGGAAAAAACAAAAAGCAAGTTCCTTTTGCTAAGTTTTGGATTGATAAACCTAAAAGTGATTATGTCCCCTTTGGAAAAGTTGAGGTTGCTACGGTTTTACAGGAAGGCAGGATGATTTATGACCCCGTGTATATACATGTGTCGTTAAATGATGACGCTACAAAAAAAGATGTATTCTGGATTAAGAGCGCTATAAGAGGTATGGAAGAAGTAACTAACGAGTGGACACATGGTAAGAACGAGTTTTTGTTTTATTATGGTTCGGATACAACTCACGTTTTAGATTTTATCAAAAGAGCATTGATTGGGTTAGGATATAAGATATTTAACAAAGAAGAAGATTTTATAAACCTATAAAGGAGAAAAATGTTTATATTTATCAATTATACGGATAAGTGGGCAAATATAGAGCTTGCTAATGGGAAAGGGAAAGGAATGGCACTACAGAGCTACAGAAAAGAATCCAGCGACCCGGCAATGGCTCCCTTGAGATTGGCTGAAAACTATGCGTCTAACCTTGCAGAATTGCTTAAAATCAAAGAAAATAAAATAGTCAGACAAAAAGTAGGCTAAAAGAAAATAAGAAATATTATATTTTACCTTAGAACTTAAAAGTAAAATAAGGGGGGAAAAATGGTCGAACAAAGAGGAACTTTAAAACAGGCAATAGAGCAGGCAGCGTATATCGTTAAAAAGAAAGCTCCGGCGCTCAGTAAGGGATTTAATCAAATCGCAGAAGTGAAACCGGTAAATCACGGACTAACTTTTAAGACAGTTTTTGCGATTTTAGAGGACAATAATTACCACGGGGAAAATAGAATCTTAACCTGCGTTAATGAGGGAAGAAATGCTGATGCTAAAGTTATAATGAACATATTGAATTCTAATATTTACAACCAAAACATAGCCATCAATGCAATGTACTTTTTGACTTATATTAAGCATATTCTTTCCACGAAGGATATATACAGAGATGGAAACAGTAGAAGTGATTTAATTCGGGCGATAAACTTTTATAAGAAATACAACATTAAAACCCCGACTGTCAATAAAATAAAAGCATTATATAAGGATTTATTGGGTCATAAGGAAATAGCTGGAAGAGTTGGAAGAGGGGTATCCGCATCTTCAAAGGGGTATTATGGGAGCATTAGTGGAAAAACTTCAAAGTGTGAAATTATATATGTTGATGAAAATGGAAAAGAAATTTATAAAACAATAAGAACCAGTAAATCTCCAAGAACTCCAAGAGACTGGGGAGATTTAGCACAGGAAAGTATTTTCTGGTCTTTAGAACATACTGCCTTAAAAGGATATAAACTTTCAGATGCTCGTGTTGTATGTGGTAAAGGAACTTGTTTTGTATATCTTAAAAAAATAGCCGGAAATGTGGGAAGAATGGTAGTAGTGGGGAAAAGAATAAAAGAATCTCCACGGTCAAGGGCAATAAAAAAATTAAAAGAGTTTAACGTAGAAAAAATTGCTAGAGCTGCTTTTTATGGTTCATATCCAAAATTAATGGAAAGAGTCTCATGGGATAGAGGGTATGTTTTAAATGGTAGAAAGTATCCGGCGAACAGTATGTCCTTGCGAGAAGCCATAGATACAATAAAAAAATATCCAGCATCTACTATAAGCAAACTAATACACGGAAAGGTTATTCCAACATTAGCAAGGTCAAAGGCAGTAGGAAAGAAATTAAGACCGGATTTTGGGAGTGAGCATGACTTTCAAGAAATGTCAAATAGGTATGGAAAATATATTTCTATAACTGACTTTATAAAAAACAATAAGAGTAGATATACAAAGCAACAGTTTAGAGACTTTTTTGATATAAGAGGAATTGACCTTAAATCCTTTGAACATCTATATAAAGAAGCAATAGAATTAAAGAAAAAACAGGTTGGAAAGGGCATATCTACATTCAAAACCAAAAGAACTCCATACTCTTTAACAAAAATAATGCCAAAATATCCATTACTTGAAATTCTTGATGGAAAGGTTTGGACAAGGGTAGATTTACCAGAGGCTAGATTACAATTAGCTGAAATAAAAAAAGTAATAGACAAGACTTTCGTAAAGAAATTCATCCATTCCTATCACAATCTAATCGGAGTAGTTGGGGTTAAATTTTATGCGGACCCCGTGGTTAAATCTAAAAAGACTGGTCGGTTGGTTTATAAGGGATATGAAAAGGTGGGGAAATCTATTCCCACAGGCATAACGCAAAAACAATGGGACGATAAAAAAAAGCATAGATACACAAGCATAATCAAAGGACGGAAGTATATTTTAACGCAAGACAAAGCGGGTACCTGTTTGCTGCCGGTTAAAATAATTTCTTCCGCTGCCAAAAGAAAACCAGTCGGAGATGGAGAATATATTTCTGTTTACACGACAAAACAAGCGATTGAGGATGGAGAACTAATTCCTATTAGCGAAACATCTACTCTACCAAAAGAAGCTGGATTCAAAGCTCCAGTATTAATAACTCGTGGAGTGATGGAAATCTTGAAAGTTCCAGAGGGAGTAAAGTATCAAGACTTTGATGGAAGATTATGGGACCTACTCTCCATGGCGCGCTATCAAGTACGTAGAATGATAAAGGATAACGATACCTTTGGAAAGTTTTCATGCAAGTTCCATCTAAAAGAAGGAATGAGACTCAAAGAATTTTTTATAACTTTCAATAGAGCAGAGGGACATTTCACGATAATGAAACCGGGAGAATATTGAGTTAATTAAATAAAAAAGGGGGAAAGAATGTATAAAATAGAGAAAGGAAAGAAACGCAAAATTATTAAGGATGTGCATGTTACATTTATAGACCGAGACGATAATCAAATTGTTGTCGAAATGGCAAATAAGGGTGGATATACATCAGTCGCAATAAATGGAAAAACAGTTTGGAGACGTACCCTAAGTAGCCCACATCATCTTAAATGGCAAAAAAGACAAAATAGGCTTTATAGATAATTTCAAAATGGGAAAAATGAAAAACAAACAAAACTATCTTCCAGAGGGTGGACATTAATTTTTTGTCCGGGACTAAAAATGAAACCTAGAAACTTTCAAAACTCTAAAAATACCCCTAAAAACTCTGTATCATTCCTGACACTAAATACGCTACATAATGTATATTATGTAGCGAAGTCTATGGGGCGTGAAATGACAAGGGTTTGCGGATATTGATAAAAATGAGAACTAAAAAACGAGCTACTTTTTCAGGAATTTGCGATTTAAGACGTTATTTTGGGTTAAGTGGTGTATTTACACTCTAAAATGAAATTAAAGGCAAAAAATAGGGGTATTTAATATGGTTAGATAAAATAGGGGGGAGAGATGCCGGTAATGTCAGAAAAAGATACTGAAGTGTATGTCAATAAGATTTTTAGATTAGAAGAGAAAGAGGGTAATCTAATTATTGGAAAAAGATTTGATTATGTTTATGGAGTAGATTATAAAGCATTTTTTATAAGAAATGAACATGGAGTTTTTGTTGGCAGTATCTTTTATGTTCACATATACGAAACCTATCTCTTTCATCCAAGAAAGGGGTTTTCTTTTTGCCAAGAAGACTTAAAAGAAATATTAGAAAGAGTAACGGAATTAAACAATAATAAGGGGTTATTGTATAAATTGCTATAACAGGGGTATTTATCGGGGTTGGTAAAAATGGAGGGCAGATGAAAAAAATATTATGGATTGGTGGTTTGATTGGGTTGGTAGTTTTAATAAATAGGAATATCCCTTCAAAATTAAAAAATGATTGGAAATGTACTAAGTGTGGAAAATACGTATTGAATCAAACGGATGAGCAAATGTATAGTAGAATGGTAACTTGTCCTTATTGTGGACAAGCGATGGTAAAGTTAAACAAATAGGAGCAAAATGAGAACTTGGATAAAAATAGACCCGACTGGAAAAACAAAAGAACAACTGTTTGAAGAAATAGCGAAAGTTAATCCCCTGTCTGCCGGGAAGAGAGATAGAGATTATAGTACGGTTGAAAATGTTCGGTGGTGGTTTAGGGGAGATAGTAAGGAACAGATATTGGATGCTATTTATTTCTATAATGCTTATGGGGATATTGCTAATTGGGAAGTTGGATGGTTCGTGCCAGAAAGAAAGATTGTTCTTGAGGCATTAGAAAAGAAAGGGAAAGAAATGCAAAAGAAATATGGCATTGAACAATATAGCGTACATGATGATTCCGCTGCACGACAAAGAAAGCAATTGGCAAATAAACGAGCCGAAGAAAATAAAGCTAAAATGGATAACGAATGGATTACTTATACACACAGGTATCCCGGAGGATATATTCCGACATCGAAAATAAATGAGGCATTAAAAGAACACGATAGAATTTCTGAAAAGTATTTAGGTAGTTTAATGTCTTCCGTAGGACAATCAATCAAAGGGGGAAAGATGAATAAACCATCTCAGACTATTAGTTTAGATGATTTAATAAGGAGAGAACAACCGAATACCTTATCAAAATTATGGGAACTAGTGGCCACAACAAGATTTATGCTTAATGAAATAAGGATAGTTCGGTATTATGGGGCAGTGCAGGGAGTTAAAATAAAAGTAAGGGATAATCTTACTGGAGAGACCGGTTGGCTCCCGAGAGGAAGTAAAGTGTATTCCATTTTTAAGTAAAAAATAAAATGAAAACATTACTTGAACAGCTTGACACATGGGCAAGAATTGCGATAATACATACTCCCGGAGCAAAGATTGTCTCTGATGGAATCGAGCTTGATATATCTCGTTACCAACAATATGAACAATTTGGGATGCCTAGTTTAAGAACTGGAGTGTTTTATCTTCCTGAATTAAAATCTCCTTTTAGGGGATACTATTCTACCGGAAAACTTGGATATGGTGGTGGAGAACTAATTACCGGAAGAACTAAAATAAAAAGACCTATAATTGTAAAAGCTGGGACTGGCGGAGTTGGAATAAAAAAGGCATACGATATAGTATGTGGAAAAGGGACATACGATAAAATGCGTGGTGATGTTTTAAATGTTATTATGAATAAGGCTTGGACTGGCGGAGTTAATACAACAGATATAGCAGAGATATTGCGGAAATACGGGGGAGACGAAAATTTAGCTTATGATATTTTTACGCATTCTAAAAAAGGAAATACTCTTGCGTATGCCATACAAGAACATATTGCAGCGGTTAAAATAAGAAATGCCGGATATGATTCGGTTTTATCTTATTCTAAAAGTGCTGGGAAACTACGATTATCAGAGTTGTTTGATTTAAGACAAAAAAATTATCCATCAGAAAGTGGAAAAATGTTTTTAGAAAAATATATCAATAACCAAGTAGGACAATCTATCTCTCCCGAACAACTATTAAATCCAAAAACTTCTATTGCAGTATTTAGAGAAAGAATTAAAACAGTCCCGGAAAGTATACTCTCTTATTTGAAAGACAAGGCAATGCAAATGAGACGGGAGAAAGGAATATTTACTGATGCAATAATCGGGGACCCAAAAACAGATTTCATATTTGCGGAAGTTAGCAGAGAAAGCACAAGGAGACAAATATTAGGGGGAATCGCTAAGGGAATGCGACCTCCAATAACTAAAGCACAATTAGATAAAGAATTAGAAGAACATTTGAAATATTGGTATCCCGGATATAAAGAGCCTATTATACAGGTCGGTAAGTCAATAACTAAAAGAAAAACAGTTTACCACGGGACCCCAATGGGTGGGTTCAAAAGATTTAGCATGCAAATGCGCGGGAAAAATACCGGTATGAAAGCGGAAGATACCGGATTCCATTTTACCAATAGTTATAAAGAGGCAGAGAGTTATTCTGGGCTATACAAGGATAGACTTGCAAAAGAGGCGCTCAAAAAACTCGGATATATTCCGGCCACATTAAAAAGAAATCCCAGGGCAGAAATTATTGAGGTGCATTTAGATTACAAAAAGCCATTTTACATAGGTTCAAGCAAGAATATAAATA
Source organism: bacterium (assembly GCA_028716385.1). Lineage (GTDB taxonomy): Bacteria > Hydrothermota > UBA3073 > JACQXS01 > JAQTXJ01 > JAQTXJ01. The sequence continues at coordinate 54,101 of JAQUPX010000008.1, forward strand.
GTAGAACAATAGCAGAAGCAAAAAGAAGAGGATATGACGCTATAATAGCTGATTTAGGTGGAAATGCTATAGAGTATGTCGTATTCTCTCCCGAACAAATTAAAATTAAAAATCGAATAAGACAAGCAGTTAATAACCAAATAGGGGGAAAAGTGAAAAATAAAAAAAGATATATTTACGAATATAAGCAAAATGGGTATTATATATTCGACAATGCTCATTTGAACCAGTACAACTTTCCAACAGTTGTGCATAACATAGGACCATTAACATTTAGTGAAGCAGTGAAACTAAGTAAAAAAATGAATGGTGCTGAATCTGGGAAATATACCTTACGCGCAGCAGTTGGAAGATATGTAACAAGAACAGACAACGAACAGAGATTAAAAAACTTAGTGGAAGATAAGAGGGATGAACTATTTGCGCTCTTTAACACGAAGCCAAAGAAAAAACTTAAACATTTAACTAAGAAAAAGTATGATGAACTTATGAAAAAGGCAATAGAAAAAGACAAAAAAGAAATATGGGGAATTGGAAGACAGGTTTCAAAAGATACATTAGAAGGAAGATACGGAACTATTATGGGACCGGCAATGAAAAGGTTAATACAAGATCCGGTAAAAAACTATTGGCAAATAAAATACATTAAAGACTTTATGAGTTTTCCTAAAGGAATAGATAAGCCTCACAATAGATTAGTAGCAGAAAATGTAGATTATATACGACAGCATATAAAAACAATGCCAAAACTACAGTTCTATAAGCTTTATTACCCCTTATTGGATAGTTGGGACGCTGACAATATTCATCACGAAGTTATGAAGATAATATCAATCCATCCACATTTAGATTATTACAAAGTGGATTACGAACAATATGTAAAATACATGGAAGAACGCAGACAAGGCCTATTAAAACAATTAAAAGAGGAAGGAAAATTAAGATGGGTTGGAAAAAGAGTTGGAAAATCTATCAACAGAAATCCCGGAGTAGGAATCAGTTATAAAGGCATGCAGAGTCCGCGACAATTCACAAGAAGCAAAACTTCTGCTAATCGCAAAGCCACGGAAGATATTCTCGCAAGAGAGCAAGAAATTGACGCTAGGGAGAAAATAAAATTAGAAAAATTAAGGACCAAAACTACAAGCGAATTGATACGAGAACAAAAAGAAGATATTAAATTTGCAAGAAAGCGGGGATATTCTTTTCCTTCAGAAGTAAGGCTTATTGATAAGATTTTATTTGAAAGACAACATTCTACATCTCCATTTTTATCTGTCAGTGGATTCGCAAAAGGCACGAGCAAGGGACTAAAAACAATAAAGATTATAAAGACAGTGTTAAAAAACAAGAAAGTCCGGGTAAAAGTATTTCTTGATAATAGATTAATTCTTTCTAAAGAGCTTCCAAATGACATACAGGCAATACGGTTCCTATACAACTACCAGAAAGGAATTAAAAATAAGCAAAATTATAGGATTAAAGAAATCGCTGATTATAGAAACGCTTAATTAGGGGGGAAATATGACCACAAAAGAAAGAATGCAACAAATAGAGACTGCGATAAGAAATTTCAGTAACTATAAAACGCTACCGGTAAAAGATAAACTCTATATTATGAGTTATCTTAGTAATTCCATCGAAGCCATTTGTGATAAAAAGACTTGGGATAAGATAGATTTCTGGAATCAAGAATTACTTATTGCTGCCTCCGAAGGTCATTATCAAAAAAACATTATACGAACCATAGCAAAAACTTCCTCTAGCGATAGAATGTTGACTAGTCCCCCGGCAGTGATTAAGCAAAGGGTAAACAAATGGATAGAAGATATTATTAATGTATATTATAAGATAATCAAACCGGAATTAACCGGACATCAAACTCAAATCGGATCAGCCACGGGAACACTCCCTAAGAAGAAATCAGTAACATGCGCACAATTAGACAAGATTCAGGACATAATAGATGAGAAAGGACGTATGTCTATCCTAGGAGAAGCAGGGACCGCCTATCTCGCACTTTCTGCCCGTCATGTTGATTGGAAAGGGTTTAAGTTGGGAGATAGAGCTGCTGCCCCCTTAATAGATTTCTGGGGGGAAGTTTATAAAAAATTGGGCATAAACTTATCTATGCTCTATTTAGCTAAAATTGTATTAGATTATTTATACCCAAAGAAAGTTCAGTACTGGGATATTGAAGATAAAAGGTTTGAAAACGCCATAAAACGGTGGAAAAAACTATCAGATAAATATAGTAGAAACTAATGATACCAAAATATAAACGAGCTGAAGACTTTATAACCAATGTTCTGGGGATGCCAATAGAACGTCCCCGGAGATATGGAAGTATGAGCATTGGACTTAAACGCTATCAAGACGGGAGAAATGCTATCGTTCTTCCTGCACAGCTCGATATAAATTCTGTAGAAATACAAGAAGCACTCTGGCATGAAGTTGGACATTTCATTGATGACGCACATTATTATGGGGGAAGAAGTTCAAAAACGTCTTGGGTACAGGTTGGAAAGTATTCCAGCAAAAATCACGCTCTTTTGCAGGAAAATAGAGAGTACTTGCAGAGCGACAGGACTCCCTTCCAAATTGACATCCAGATAGGCAAAAAACATTATTCATCTTTAGAGGAAGTATTGGCAGACCCCGAGGTTTCCGAGTGGGCAAAAACGGATATGAAAACCCGAATGATAAAAGACAAATACATACAAAAGTCTTATCTCGCACAGGATGTGGAAGTATTCGCTGATGGATTCGCAAAATACTTACGGAATCCAATCAAAATGCAACAAGATCTCCCAGGGGTAGCAAGAATGTATGAACAGGTGTTTGCACAGGAACAATCTTTAACTGGATTTCATCAAATAGGAAGACAGATAGGAAAACATCAAGGAGTACTAATTGGAAAATCAAAAATAAATACTTCCTCTGATATTTATTCAGTTCAGTTGCATAAGTCCACGGGAATAGCAAAAACTCATTTTGATATACGGATTGGATATAAGGGGAAGTTAATATCCTTTGCAACGAAAACACGTCTCCCTAGAAGAGCCGGACAATCTGTTTTTGTGGTCAGAGTAGAAGACCATCCACTTTCTTACGCACTATGGAGTGGAACTATTGCTTATGGAAAATATGGGCAGGGAAAAGTTTTGCTTGACACATTCGGCCAACGGAATATTATAGAATATGGACCTAAAAAAATAAAAGTGGAATTCATCGGGGGAAAGTATCCCGGAGTATACGCTTTTATCAGAATGGGAAATGGAAAAATCTGGAAATTAATTAAACCGAAAAGAAAGTAGGATAAAACAAATAGGGGGGAAAATGTCAGAAAGAAAAGAATCATTATTTAACGGAAATAATATTATAGATGTTGCAAAAAGGATACGAGATGCGATTAATTCTCCAGAGAAGTCTGCAACTTATTCAGAACTCGGTGGAGCAGGTAGGGAATCAATATTCATAACAATCTCTTTAGATAAAAAAGAAACTTGGATAAACAAAATTTTAGAGAATTCAAGGTATTGTCATTTTATGATTGATGCTGACGGAAAGATTAAACAACTTTCTGGGAATAAAGTAGAAAGGTTTAGGCAGACAAGGGCAAAGAGCATTAATGAGGTAATTCAAAAGATAAATAAGTATGTAGCGAGCCAAATAAAAACCAATGGAGTAGGAAAACAAGTATCTGGAAAAGGAAAATGGGCTTATGTTGATTTTACAGGATTGAAGGGTGTAAAAAGTTTTGGCAAAAAAACCCACGAATATAAAATACTTAACGAGTTCACTCCCGAACAGTGGAATGAATATACTGAAGATATGGCATTTGCGGGAGTAGACGTTAAATATGATTCCCGTACAGATGTTTATAAAGTTAGGAGATTGGATGTTTCATTAAACAAACAAGTATCCGGGGGAATGAAAGCATACTACATCAAGGATGGAAAAGTATATCGCAGAAGCACGCACTCTTTTGTTATGCCGGTAGAGAATATAAGATGGAGCGGATTATCGCATAAAGATATTGACGAAGAACAAACTACAAGAAAACAAAATTTTGACATGTTGACAGAACGAGGCGGAAGAAGGGTACCAATAGGGTGGAAAGTAAAAAAAGAAGATATAAAAAAATATAAAGAGGAAATAAAAGCAATAAGAGCAAAAAGACCTTATGTGGATAGTAAGGAAGCCTGCTATCTAACTGGGCGCGAAAATATGATCTTAGAATCGTTAGGGTTAAAAAAATCTACTCCTATAGGAAATAGAAGTTCAGTATCCGGAGAACTGCGTAACGAAAACGAATTAATGAAAGTATTCTTACATAAAAATGGGATTGAGTGTACTCCAAGATTTACTTGGACTGGAAGTATGAAAGGAACTTGGAGGCTTTACAATAAAACAATGAGGTGGACTTCTGAATTAATTAAAAAATTTACATCCTTGGGTTTTGTTGATTTCGATGGTAGACCACTTAATCAATATTCTGGGAATGGTGGGCATTTTCACATAGATGTTAGAAATCCAGAATTAACAAAACAGATTATGGGAATGTCAGCACAGGCAGGACAGAGTGAAAGAGGGGTTCGTTATGTAAAACGCATGAAAGGTGGAAATTTGAGGGGGAGAAGTGTGGGAAAACAGGTATCAGAAACAAATTGGGATTATTCCAAAGGAGAACAATACTTAAAAACTACAAATATATCAGCTCTGGATAGAAGTTTGGGATTTATAAAAACCATATTAGAAGGAAATTCAGATGTGGCCGAAACAAGAAGAGCCATCAATGCCTTAAAATGGGCAGAACAAAATCCACACACTAGGCATGCGTTCTTCCTAATAACCGGTATTAAACTCCCCAAAACACAAAAAGAAACTCAAGCATTGCTGGAAAAGATGACTGGATTGCCAAGTGGAAAACAATTTGTAACAGTTGGGAACCAAACAACTTTTCGTGAGAGTTTTCAACGGAAATTTAATAATATGATAGAGAAGCTATACCGGTCAATAAACATTCACTTTGAAACCATAGATAGGGTAAACAAAAAATTAGCACGGGATGTTATTGATTTTTACAATAAAATAATAGCTGAAGAAATCCCCATGAATATATCTTCTTTCTATAAAGCAGAAGCATACTTTCTCCAACTCGAAAAGATATTATCTGATTCTAAAATGGGTAAACAGATAGAAGTAGCCCCCAAAAGATGTGCATTATTCAAAGAAAACATCAAGGGGTTAATTAAACAAACTTATGGAATTCGATTATCTGATGTAGATGTTAAGGACTTAAAAAAGAAATTGTATAATTCTCGTTTGGCAAGTTGGCAAGATAAATTGCATTATATGGAACAGTATTTAATACAAAAAGGATTATTAAAAAAGGAACCCGAAGAACCCACCTCAATACAAGTTGCTAGATTGTACGCTAAACAGTGGGGAATATCTGTACAAGAAGCGCATAATCGTTTATTTTCCGATGCAAAGGGAAAGAATGTTAAACTGGTTAGGGCAAAAACCCAAATAGGAAAATCAATCTCTAATAAGAAACCAATTGAACTCGAAGATACTTGGAAATTAACTAAAAAAGAGTATCTACGACAGCACCCGACAAGAGGAAACCCTTCACCTGAAAAATTATTGCGCGCCCCCAATATAAAAGATCATCCAGAGATAAAAAGACGGGCATTACAAGACATAGCGGATAACTGTTTTGTTCATACGACTTTCATAGCTCTGGCATTATCCGAACACAAGCCGGTTACAAAAAGAGTACTATCTTCTTATACAAACCTAGAACTCGCAAGAGGAATATCCAACTTAAAACAACCACAAGCGAAAAGAAGAGCAATAGAATGGGCAGCGAAGATAAGTAGAAAAAAATAAAAATGATTTTAACTTTAATCTATATAGGAAGCGTAGCAGTTGCCGGGACAACATTATTTGTCTGCGGGTGCGTTGCAATAGTTAAGTCAATACAATTAAGAGAGGGGGAAGAATGAAAAAAGGACTTGGAGAATACAAAACAGAACTTTGGCTTTATAACAATAAGATGAGAGAGTCTTTTGAACATCCCGTAACAATAAGAGAATGGAGCGAAGACGGAAACAGTAGCAATTTAGTTACCTATAAAAACGGTAAAGCAATTAAATATGTTTCTGAAATGAGAAATAGAAAACTAGTTGCAAAAGCAGTCGGGAATTTACCATCTAATAATTTACTGTTCTCAAAAGAGGCACTAATTCAGTTTCTCTTTGATGAATCTTCTCATGAGCAATGGAAAACGCTTCAATCATTATTAGGTTTTTCAGGGTTAGATTTGGGAAAGTTTAATCCGCAAGAAGTAAAGAGGAGGTTAGTCAAATGGTCCCAAGGAGAGATTAAACAGTTTATTATTAAGAATGGTTATTCTAAAGCATTTGAGTTGTATTTTAATAAAGACATTAATACTATTAAAACCTCAGTCGGAAAAGCAGTTACTCAACTCTATCCAAAAATGACAACTGCTATGAAAGAATCACTTCTAAAGATGGAAGCAAAGAAATATCCAACTCTGGGACACTTAACTCAGGCAATAAGGGAACTTTCTGCATTATATTCCCAGGACTATCCAAAATTAAGACATAATTTTTATAAAAAATGGGGAAAATATGATGAACAAGATATTCAATTCTTCAGTGAAGGACTTAATGATAATCAAAAAAGTCTTTTACTCGCATTATCCGGTGGTTCAGATATTCTTTGGAATTACAACATCTCCAAAAACCTACCTCAAATCTATAATGCTGCCAAAAAGGAAAAGATAGCTTTTGATAAGAAATTCCCATTCAAAAAGAAATATAAAAGTCAATCCGCTGAAAACTTTTTCGTGGGAAAAGCTATCACTGATAGGCAATTCTTTATATACAAACATGACGGTAAAACTACTTATGTCGAAACTGTAAGGCCTTATAGAGGTTCTTCCCCTAAACCATCAAATCAACCATCAGCTATTTTTGTTACTACCAGAACTCCCTATCTTAACACTATGTTTGGACAGATGGAACAATCAGGATGGGCAGATAGAAATCAATTAATTCCCTTGAGAAGTTCAAAGATTATAAACACGCTCATATCCGCAGAAAAATCTGGGAAAGAAAGGTCTAAAGATATGTCTAAGATTTTTAGGGGTAGAGGATTAGGAAACACTCCAGTCGGAAAAGTTATAATACGAAAAAGAGTGTTGTCCGCAAAAGAAATACGGAACCTAGACGATAAGATTAAATCTTCGGATTCAGTTGCCAGCTTTGCTTCTAAATTAACAGACAAAGAAGAAGAGTATTTTATGACTAAAAACGAAAGATATATCCCGGCAAAATATTTAGAAGTTAGAACGGACCCAATGTTGCATAGAAAACATTACCCCTCTGATTATGTAGTAGACATCCGAACTGGGAAATTCGTAGCCAATATAAACACGGGAAAAGAGAGAGAAGAGTTTGCTACAACTGGGTACTCTATTCCTTATGTATGGGATTATGAATCAGTAACAAAGTTTTATAATACCCACAAAAAAATGTTGGCAAAAAGACTGGGAAGGTCATCTAAATTAGCTCAACGAAATCAAGATGAATATTTCAGAACGCATCCCCAATACGAACCTAAAGGATACAAATACACATCACTTGGGAAATCCATCCACAGAAGTAATAAAATAAAAATCTGCTCTTTTAATGCTCGCACTACTCCAAACTACCGTCTCATAGGACTAAAAATGCAGAACGCAATCCATCACTGGGAAGACAAGAATATAAAAGACGCGGATATGTACCGGAGACAGGCAGCGAAAATAGTTTGCTACAAACTTGGGCGAGGAGGCACGGCCCCCTTTATCAAGCAGTATAGTCATACGAATGGTCTCATAATGCTTGCTCCAAAATCATGGGATAAAGAATGGATCGCAGAAGCAAAAAAAGAGATAAAATCAATGATGGGATTATCAAGAACTGCGAATGTAGATAAAAGAGCTAATTAAAACTTGACTTTTAATTTATATTTAATAAGTGTATTATTATAATGATAGGGATAAAGAAAAAGTAGGTCAAAACGCTTGGGGGAATCGTTAAATCCGTTCCCCCTCGCATAAACTAAAAAAAACATGAAACAAGATTACTACGGATCTTTTATACAAAAATCAAGAGGTGTGGAGTTTCAGGCTAAACCAAGCAAGGGATTTATAGCAACTATTATAATATTAAGTTCAGCCGGGTTACTTGTTGGAACTGGCGCAACCGTAAGGAAGGTGGTAATTATGAAAAACACATCTAAAATCTTAACAATCATCAATAACTACAAAGATATTATACGGAAATACGCAACTATGTACAAAATTCAACCGTCTCTTATTGTAGCTATGATAATGCAAGAATCAGGAGGAAATCCAAATAAGCCCCGTTATGAACCGGCATTTTATAATACATACATCAAAAACAATCCCGATTGGATAAAACATCCATTATACAACAATCCGCAGGCAGTAAGTTCAAGTTATGGACTTTTACAGATAATGTACCCTGTCGCATGGGAAATTGCAACCCCGGCAGAAAGAATAAAACTAAAAGATCCAAAATCTCTAAACGATCCTGATTTTAATATTTCCCTGGGGACCCGAAAACTTTCAAAGCAACTCGCAAAATTCCCTAACCAAGAACAGGCAATAGCTTCTTACAATGCCGGGAATGGTTGTATAAAGGGAAGCAATATATGTTTCAATGGAACTAAATATAAAAATAGCGTTCTAAACTATCTTAAACAAGTACCCTTAGGGAGTGTTTAATGGCAGCACAGCAAGACGTACACAAAAAGAAGAGTGATTATTTTGGGTTTTCAAATTGGGAGACCTGTATGGTATTTTGTAAATGTTTTGTGGATGCGGAAGCCCGGAGTTATTTAAGGTGCCTAAAACATAAATTCTCCACGGATAAAAATGCCATAAAAATTTTAACACTGCAACTTCCAAAGATAATAAAAGGAATCAGCGAGTGTAAATCGCAGAAAGACTTTATAAAGAAAATTAATTTTAAGCACGTAAACTATAACGAGCTGTACAAAAAGATGTATTTGCATTAAAAATAAAATGGATTTTGTTTCTTTTGAGAAAATGACACAAAAGAAATTTGTTGAACTTTATGGAGAATACCAACTAAAGTGCATGCTGTATGCAATATCAAGGGGTTGGCTTTGGATAAATTTATAAAACAGGGGGAGAAATGAATGTGGTAAAGCTAGAAAAATGTATCAATTCGGCAGATAGGTTAAAGGGTTTTGTAAGCCTTACCAATATTTATATAAAGAAAAGTGCACTTGAAGATACAGCAAGACTTATATTTAAAGTAAATAAATATCCAATAATAGACATTCCGACTCTTGCCCTTAAAGACCATTATTATATCAAGATTGAAGATGAAATAACCAAAGCAAAACATTTAGAAAAAAGAGTTTATCCTGAAGGTATGGTTGGGGTTTATCTTCCGGATATTACTAATCTTTGTTTGCAATACGAAGATGAATTGAGCATTAGGGTAGAATTCAAAGAAGGAGAATACTTAAAAGATCACTTAATAATTTGTGAGGGAGAAAGAATAATTCCACAAATACAATAAAAAGGGGGAGAAATGGGACATCTACAACAAGTTAGCATAGGTTTAAGCGATTTAACGAACATTTTGAATACATGGCAGACCACATCATCCATCCGGACAGGAATAGAGCCTATAATGCAGGGCTATTTAACAAAATACCCAAACTCACAGATAATGGTCCAGTATAAAACGATAAAAGATAAATGGATTCCTCTTCCGTCAGGATTTACGGAAATAACAAAATCGGATACATATCGGATCGCAATTCGGGCTTCCAAAGTAGCTATTAGCGAGCTTGTCGGAAACACTCTAAAACAAAACCTTGCCGGATTGATTGCCGGGGTAATCATTGGATTGGCTGCAAGTAGTGCGCTGAAAAACAAAAGGTAGGGATATGAAAGAACCTAAAAAAATAAAACAAACCCTAAAATTGGCAAAAAAACTACAGAAAGAATTAAAAAGAAATGGAATAAATACTTTATTATTTGGAAGTATAGTTACAAAAGGAGTTTCTACTCATGATATTGACCTTGTATTGCTTAGAAATAAGTATGGATATGCCCATAGTCCATTAGACGGGAAATTTAGGTCTAAAATGGACAAAATGTTGAACCCAAAAATGTGGTGCGAAACAGATAATGGTAGTTTATTTTTATTTGAAACTGAAAAGTATGGGAATGTAGATTTTTTCCCTATATCTTTTTTACAAAAAAAATGCTGGATTGGGGAAATAATAAAGTAGGAAACGATGAATCTAAGAAATATCTTGTTGATATTGGGATTGCTATTATTTTCTATAGGGTGTTGTAGGATATACATACGACCAGACTGGCCGGAATACAAACCTTATCCTAAAAAACAAAAGGTTAGAGTTGATACGGTTTATATTAAAGAAGATTTATACCAAGAAGAGCCTTTTTATAGAATACATCCGGATTCTTGTTACGATAATGGGATATGTCCAAAAATAGACAAACAACCCTGCAAGGGAAAAGTTGAAGTCATAGGAAGGGCTACGCCTTATCTTAAAAGCAGGGGAAGAGTTATAGAAAAGGATATGTAAGGGGGGAAGATGATTTTACTTTTATTTTCGTTAATTTGTGGTTATGAGTGGAATTATGCTCATAAAGATTTTGAATGGAGACCTGAGATGGCAATTATGCAGAATGGAGATACGATAATGATAACTAACCCAAACCAACTCATGTCTATTTCTGGTTATAGAGGAATGAAATTAAGGGATAAAGCAGAAGATATGATAAAGGCAGATTCCACGCTAAGAGACGCATTGCTTACAGAAATGAGTCAAAGAATGTTGCTTAATACTAATTTAAGAACAGAACAATTACGGATAAATGAACTTGAAACAGAGATCCATTATTTAAAAGAATCTCAAGAAGACCATACGGTATTTATTGCTATAGGAACCGTGCAAACAGTTGCAATAATAGTTTTAAGCATAAAAGTATTTATGAAGTAGGAGGTAGTGTATGGATAAATTATTAAAGAAGAAATTAAAAAATGCAGAAAAGAAAGCGGTGTTTGTTACTTTGAAAAGTTTGCTTGAGGAATACAATTTGTTAAAAAAGAGTAGAGGGAAAATTTATGCAATGGACAGGTTATTAACAGCTATAACAGAACAAATGATTGAAGATCATAAAATAAAATAAGGGGGAACTATGATTTTATTACTACTTTCTTTAATTTGTGATTTTTCTATCCGGTCCTCGGACACAAGCGAAGTCTTTCCCGTGGCAATAACTCCATTCTCTACTCCACAAACAACAGAAATGAGATACGATACTATATCTAAATCTACTATGCTCGACAAGATGCCCTCTCAAACAGATAGCCTCTGGAACATACCGATAGAAATAGATACTACGGAAGATACGATTAATGTTCCAATTCTATCAACTTCCGAAACGCATATTAAAGTTCCATATTATGTGGATATTGCAGTTAATACGGTTTTGGGTCTTTTGGCTTTATTGGTAGTTTTTTAACTATGGAAATCACAGAAAAGAAATTTAATGAGTTTATATCAGATATGCGTTTTATCTATAGGGAGTATGTATTAAATGAAAACGAGGACAAATTAAGCACTGGTGCTAAAATATTAAAACATAATGCGATAAAACTAATACGAAATCCGGGGGATTTTCTAGCAAAGGGCACGAGGAAGATATAAAAAAAATGAAACTAAATCTTGGTTGTGGAAAGGACATAAAAAAGGATTACATAAATATAGACATACTTAAACATCCGGGAGTAGATGTTGTATGCAATTTTGAGAAAGGGTTACCCTTTAAGGACAATTCTTTTAATTATTTATACAGTAAATACTCTTTAGAGCATATACAAGATGTCGCATCCGCTATATCTGACATTCACAGGATTATGAAACAAGGAAGTATTGCTCATATAGAGGTACCACATTTTAGTTGGGCAAGAGCTTACGATATACAGCATAGAGTTTTCTTTAATTTTATTTCCATGGATTGTTTTAGTGATAAATTTCAAATAACCAAAAGATTGAGTTGGGGAGAAGAATACAGGTTTAAGGCATTAAATCTACTTATAAACTCTATAGTAAATAGGATGGTTGTTTTTTATGAGAGATTTTTATGTTGGATTTTCCCAGTAAATAAAATAGTGTTAGATATGGTCAAAAAATAAAAATTATGACTAAATCCATTAATTTGGAGAATGGGGACTCTCACGGGAGTCCCTGTAGGTAAAACCCATGGGAACTGATATTCCGACTAATCGTTGTTTTGCCCCAAAAGACAAGCAATGCGACTTTAGGATGGATTTAGGAGATGACAACTTCTTTGATGTGAGATGTGGAAAAAGGGATGGAATAAAAGAAGAAATTTGTGAGTTTAAGCATATTGAACTAGAGCGTAGGAAAAGCCAATTATGAGAATATTTTTAGAAGGTGGTTTGTTGTGGTTTCAGATTTGGACTTTATTTTTATTAGGTAGTTACGAGGGATAAAGGGGGAAAATGAAAGGAAAGCATATTAATAATATCATCGAGTTCCAGAAAAAAAAGATGAGCTGTTTCGCACAGAATGACGAATGTAAAAGCGAAAAAGCTAAAATTTGCGATATTAAAGGGAAGTGCCAACGATTTACGGTATTAAAAAAAGAATCAGCAAGAGAAGCGCAATTTCAGGAGGTCCAATGTTAATCTTGTTTTTGCTTAATTTCTACCTTGGAGTAGGGGTATCCGAATATAAAGGGCAGACATTCCCTAATAACTACAATGTTAATATTTCTACGCAGCTGAAAGAAAACAGAATCCTATACGCACTTAACCGGGAAATATATGAATGCCCCTATTGTGGATACGAAGACAATAGGCAGGACTATTCTTTCATTAGTAATATGGTATTCGTAAAAGATAAACATTTTACCGGCATACAGAACAGTTGCGATATTTCAGAACTCGGAATTTTTAGGGAAGACATTGATGTTGGCCTACATCTAAAATCCGGGAACACAAAACATTATTTAACCGGTGGATTATCTTTCGAAAAATACAAAGACTATAAACCTTGTGTTCGATATGGCCTTATATACACAAGTAGCCCTAAAATAGCGATACCTGTATTTAAGGATAATATTAACTTTCTAAAGAGCGCATTAAATGCTTGTATCTCAATAACCAATGGAATCCTATCGGTAGGTTATAAGTGGACCTATGAGACGCGGGCCAATGTTTTGTACGCGTACCCCGGAAGATATGAATACTCAATCGAAACAGCAACAAGATTATATATCCTTAAAAACTTTGGATGGGAAGCTTCAGGCTGTTATAATAAATACAATAATGTTGACAACCATTTTTGTAGCTGGAAAAGTTTTCTAGATTTCTAGGATAAACCATGAAAATAAACTACATACGATATTCGAGAGTGGCGAGTTGTATGTATAGATGTACCACTCAAAAAAAGGTTCACAAATCCAACGCCTATATGGAGTTGGTAGAACATCGGGGAGTTATTCCCCCACGATAAGAACAGCCGGGGGGAGCGGGAACATTAAAAAGAATTATATTCCTGCTTCCCCCTCGCAAAAATGAATGAATGGAATACTTTGCGAAAGAATTTTAATCGGATGTTTTGTAATAATAGTAATTTTAGCATTTATTTGGTCAGGCAGTGGTAGGGGACCTACCATGAGGGGGTAAAATGAAGAACGGAAGATTTAGGGACAGACTATCGTTATACTTAACAGCGGTAGTTATTTGTATAGTAGCATTATTTACGGGAGTTGGAATAGCTTTCGCACAAGCAACCGGAGCGGACAAGGTTAATTTCTTTGCTAATATAAACTGGGCAGAAATAGGGAAATACGCCAGTATTGTAATTGGTGGGGGATTATCCATTAACGTAGTGATTGGAATTATTCTTGCTTTAATTCCAAATCCTATGGTTTATAAATGGTGTACGAATTTCGGAATTTTCCTTACAAAAATAGCCCGGCAGAAAATAAGCGAAGTAAATGTTGATACAATTTCAACAACTTTAATTACAGCCTTAAGAGGTATAGAGAACGGGATTAGAATTGCTAATCCGGATATACCAGTAGATATAAATAAATAAACTGAAGCTAAGTCTCGCGGGGGAGCAGAGCTTTAATTAACTTTGCTCCCTTTTCGCTTTTAAAACCCCAAAAAACTAAATTTCTAAACAGAATACCAAAATTTAGATTTCGCAACAATAATTTCTTGACAAGTTATTAAAATAAAATAAAGTTTGACTTTGATTCTGGTTGTTGTGTTATTTGGACATCGGGGGAGCTGCGGTCAGAGGCTTTAAAAGAAGGGTTGAGATATGAGTAAAAACATTATGACAAACCTGCACCCCCAACAAAAAAATGGAGGACAAAAATGAAAGACATTATTCAAACTATTATAGTGTTTTCTTTTTTATTGTCTTTTATATGGTGGCTTATAGTAGGATATGGAGTTATGTATGAATGGAAAGGATTTACTGATAAAGTTGAAGATGTTTCCACTTTAATTTGGTATGCACAAACGTTTGGATTAGGTTGGGTTTTAAGTGAAGATTTGTGGTGTAGGAAAAGAGGGGAATAAAAATGAGAATGTGGGGAGTTAATCCTAAAATGTTGTGCAATCAGCATTTATTAGGTGAACATCTTGAAATGCACATGTTTGTCGGAGCCATAAATAAGGGAAAAAACATTCAAGGATATATAGACAAAAACCTAGTGAATGTTCAAAAGATAAGTATGCGACATACAGAATTAGTTAAAGAAATGGAAAGCAGGGGAATGCATCACAATAGCACATTAATAGCACATTATAGTTTGTTAAAAGGAACAATCAATATTGAAAACAATATTAAAGATTTAAGCGACAGATGTGAGAAATGTCGAGAAAGGATAAAACAATCGGGGAGTGGAGCAGTGGCAGCTCGCAACGCTCATAACGTTGAGGTCGCAAGTTCAAATCTTGTCTCCCCAAATTATTTTAATGGTGGATATAGTTCAATTGGTTAGAGCGCTTGCCTGTGGAGCAAGATGTTGCCGGTTCGAGCCCGGCTATCCACCCAGTAAAAAAGGAGAAAAATGGATATTCTAGATTTAAGAAAAAGGATTTTCGATAGCAACGAAGTTTCCAGAATAATAAGAGATGACGCTACTACAAGCATCGCAGATGGACCAGAACAGATTGCGATCATTGTCGGAGAATCAAATATAGAAATTCTATTACGGAGATATATTTCCAAAAATGAAGACAGTTTAGATGGAAAATGGACAGACAGTCCAAATGCTTATATGACTGATAAGATGGCAATAAAACTCCGGGACGCACTTATAACATTATTCCCGGTTGAAAAAGCTAAAAAATTAAAGCGATAACATGGAAACACTAAAAGGAATCGCAGTCATATTGTGTTTGGTTGGTTTACTTATTGTTATCCCAGGGGTATTAATATTGGATAATATTAGATATAAAAGAGAACGAAAAAGATTGATAGAAAAAATCAAACAGACGAAAAAAACTTATAAATTACAATGATTAAAGTGCCTTGCAAGTTCGTACTAAAGTGGAAATGCCCAAAATGTGGATGTAATCGGCAAATGACAAGAAGTTCTCATATCCGGTGTTATACCGCAGATAATGCTCCTTATTGCCCTAAATGTGGTTGCCCTAGTATGACGATAGGAGAAAACTTTTTGAGTTATATACCCAGAGAAGAAAGGGGGAAGAATGATCCACTCTCGCTTTAATAAAAAGAAAAAAGTTTTAAAGTATTCTCTACTGTTTTTATGGTTATTGTTTACCTGTATTGTTCTTGTTTATCAAGTATCTGCGTCCTGCAAATGTAAAAGAGATAATAAAGATATAAACTCAAAGGCAACAAAACAGGTCCAAGAATTAATCTCCCGTGGTGGAAATAGTACAACTGCTCATTCCGCTTGGATAGATGGATATGTTGACATTATGGATTCTCAACTAAAGTACTATAAACAAATCAACCCTTTTGGAGGAAAACATATTCTCTCGATTGGAATGGATTCCATAAAAACAGAAATTTTAGTAACCCAGAGAGTTATCACCATCTTAAAAGACAGCTTGATGTCCAATATAAATAGAGAGGTTTTTGAGATCGTGGGGGATAAATGAAAAATAAATTTCAAGCTCTTATCAATGACATGAAATCTGGAAAAATTCCGATGGAACATGTAATAACCTTAACTGATGGAACTAAAATAGATTTACATAAAAATAAAGTAACTATAAGCCAAAAAGGAATAGCCATAACTAAAAGGGGGATAAATGATACGAAGAATAATCCGAAACTGGATAGGAATATTACAGTTATTCCAAGGAATAATATGCGCAAAGGACAAAAAAATGGTTAAGTATTGCTTTGACTATTTGGTACTTATAACGTTCTACCCCCATGGTAGAACAAGGAGAATATCGTGATAGTCCGGTTCATTAATGACTACAAAGACGATGGGGTAATTCCCAAAATTATTGACTTATTTCAAATAGCGGTTGGGTTAAAATGTCCCACTCCCATAGATGGAAAAGTTTGCAGCTTTTTAATGTTAAGGTTTTTGGGAGTTGGGGTTAATGTTTATTTTAATATTAGAAAGGAGAGAAAGAAATGAAAAGTCATGACATAAAAGTATCTATCTTTATTAATAAGGGCAATATTACGAGCGATGCTATAATAGCTGTTGATAAAAGAAGTTGGAGGTTTTCAAATGGTAATGCCAAAACTGTAACAATGGAAACCAAAGATAAGGCTGTCATAAGTGAAGTGATTAGAGTTTTACGAAAACATAAATTGATAAAAGGTGAAATAGAGCTATAAAAAAGGAGAAAAAATGTGCAATGATAAAATAACTCCCAAAGAAGAACAAGTAAAATGTGGAAGATGTGGGAAAATAGCTAACCCAAATAATCATTGGACAAATGGATGGCCTCTTTATGGTTATATAAAAGTTGGATTTCCAAGTATTCTTTTTGAAATCTTATGCGGAAATAAAACCACGCTAGAACAAAGGCAAGCATGGTGGAATAAAGGACATCCGGCTATGACAAAAAATGAAGCACAAGAGGCTATATTTCAATGGAGTTATGATAATGATAAATATAGATTATGTTATGATTGTCAGGAGCTTCTTATACAGACTATTGGTAAGTTTTTTAAGATACCGCAACAAGCAAGTAAATTATGTTTAGATAAAAAACAGGGGGGAAAATGAGCAAGAAATTATTACCTTTACTTTTGGCTGGTAGTCTTATTTTAGGGCAAGATAGGCAAAATATATCCAGAGGAGCAACAATGATAAACGGTAAGGAAATAACAGATCCTTATGCCGAGGATATTTTTAAGAAAAGACAGGATAAAAAGAAGCTTGCCCGGAAGAACCGAAGAATGAGGAGAAAATAATAATGGATAAAACGAGCATGCTTTATTGGTACCCGTTTGTTAAGGACTTACCTATTCCCCAACCCAAGACAAAAATCATAGAACTAACAAAAGAAGAACGGGCAAAAGCGTCTGAAATTATATTAGACTGCAATTTGCGAGAAAGAGTGAGAGAATCAATACAATCTAATTTTACTCTACCGGTATTCTTAAGAACAGATTCCCTGAGTGATAAACATAATTGGGAGAAAAGTTGTTTTTATGCCGATATTGGGGAAGATACCTTATCTTACCATCTTCTTGCTCTAATAGAAATGTCAGTAATGTGTGATATAATAGGATTGCCAGTTAATGCTATTGTAATCCGAGAATATATTCCGATGGATACCAAGTTCACAGCTTTTAGGGGAAAACTTCCCATCGGATCAGAGAGAAGATATTTCATAAAAGATGGTAAAGTTATTGAACACTTTCCTTATTGGTCCAAAGAGGCAATAAGTAAGACTACTAGATGCCTTCCGGAAGAAGAAAACTGGGAAGAACTACTACAAGAACTAAACACAGAAACTCCGGAAGAAATAGAGCTTTTAACTTGTTATGCGAATTCAATCGCAGGAATGTTAGATGGTTACTGGAGTGTAGATTTTTGTAAAGGTAAGGATGGAAAGTGGTACTTCATTGACGCTGCCGAGGGAGAAAAGTCCTGGCATCCAAAAGAATTAGAGAGTGGGGGGAAGAAATGAAAGTAGATGAATTGATTAGTAAATTGCAAGGTATACCACAGGACAATAGAAAATACGATGTGTTGGCATTTAACAATGAATCTGGAGGGTCGGTTATTGCTAGTGTTTACATTGATGAAACAGGACAAGTAATACTTGATTGTAATTAGGGGGGATGGAATGAAACAACTATTTCTAAAAATTAAGAGGTGGTTTAGGTTAATATTTCATAATTGCACTGGACAAATTCTATTTAAGGGAGAAAAGTGGTATGAGGAAAGATTTGTATGGGCAAACCACGGAAAAGACATTAGAGTTCAAGTATTGCTTGTAAAATGCGATGTGTGTGGTTTTGAGTTTGTGAATATTATTCCATTAACTCCGGGCATATCTGATTCTAATATGGACAAAATAAAACGCTTACATACTCCCTACTATGTGAGAGAAACGATGATGCCAAAAGAAGAACTCAAGGAGAAAAATGATTAATAAAATTAAATACTTAATACGCTATGCTATTTATCTATTTAAACCTCAAACTGAAGAACAAAAGAAATCCGAAAAAAAATCCCAGAATGAAAATTCCATCATAAGATGCTATAGATTAAGCAAAGAAGAATCAATAGAATTTATAAATAAGCACAATTCTAGAGTATTCGGACAAAAAATTATTAATTTTCACTCAGAGCATGAGTTTGTTGAAACTTATCACAATTGCTATGGAGGGTTTGTTAATTTTGGGATTCGCAATAAGACCTGCTGGTTACATAAAAAAGACTGCAATTACCAATGTCCAGTTCTGGGGAAAGATGGATGTAGCATAGAAAAACTAACATTAAAAGAAATAATCCAAAAATGAACTCCCAAAAATTCATCAACTTCTTAGACCATAAAGGTTATTCCAAGAATACCATCCTAACCTACCGGAGGGCAATCAAAGACTTCATTAACTTCTCTGGGGAAAAGAACGCAAAACAGCTCTCCCCTAAAATAGCGTACAACTATGTCAGTCAACTTCCCTTAGCTCCGCGCAGTCTCAATACTAGAATCTCGGCCTTGTGTTCTTGGTTCGCATTTATGAAGAATACCGGGGAAGTTATAGATAATATCTTTGACAATTCTGATTTAAGGGCAAAAACTCCCAGTAGTATCCCCAAGGGATTAACCCCGGAGGAACTCAATACAATCTGGGGCACAGTTAAAGAGAAATATGTCAATCATTTTAAGTTAATGCTTTATGCAGGACTCCGGGTAGGAGAAGTTTGTAGAGTAGCTTCCGATGATATACAAAAAATCAATGGGATAGAATGGATTAGGATTCGTGGCAAAGGCAATAAGGAGAGATTAACGCCCTTTTTATCACCTGAACCTATCATTATCCCAGAAAACAGAACTTCAGAGGTTAAATTAAAGTCTTATGTCTTCCGGATGTCAAAAAAGCTAGGATTCCATCTAACCTGCCATAGACTAAGACACACTTTCGCAACTCTGGTCCTGAATAAAGGGGTTAGAATTGAAGTGCTCTCTCAATGGATGGGACACTCTAATATCGCCACTACGCAGATCTACGCAAGACTGTATGATGTTACCTCACAAAACGCTGCAAAACTATTTTTAGATACAAAGACAAACTAAATTTCTAAACAGAATACCAAAATTCACTCCGCGCAGAAATAAAACAAAAATAATTCTTGACATTAAATCATAATCCATTAAAGTTTACGCAAATGGTCGGACAATTTTACGCAAAATGTAAGGAATGGGGGACAAAATGGATTTAAAATTGTTAGTTGTTGGTGGCGTTTATAAATCTCACATGAGTGGTCGAATCGCAATAGTAGATTCTATTGATATTACTAAACAAGAAGTAAGATGGCATCTTTCTTCTCCGAGATCTCACGATGAAAGGGGGGATTTGTACCTTCCACTGGATGAGTTTTTGTCGCAGTATGATCCTTCTTTGCGTCAGTTACGTAAAAAATCCCCAAAGGGGGTAATACAATGTTAAGCACTATAGAGTTTTTACACATGGGATATGGGACCGGGAAAGATTTTTGTATTCAAGCTCGTAATGCCGGATATTATGATTACGAGATTCATAGGTATTTGCAGTCTATTGGAATAAATGCAAGTGTTACGAATATAATTTGCGGGGAATAACCAATGGAAAAAACAATAAACCCAATAAATCCAATGGAGCACATAGCACAAGATATAAAAGATAAGCTCACTAAAAATAGACAAGAAATCGAGAAAATATCAATTGATGCCTTTTTAAAAGAAATTACCACAAAAGAGGCAAGTGCAAAGTTAGAGATATTAAAAGAAGTGCAAGATGATTTATATATTATGCTTGGAAAAGTATTAGAGGAAATTAAAGGAGATAAAAACAAAACCGTTAAGACGCTCTACAACACTCCAATCCGATTAATAGATGAGAAAAACTTTGGGGATGTTGACTCTTTTATGCCACAAATAATTACAGATGATGAAGTGTCTCCTAAATTCAAGGCGTTTATTAGAAAGAAAAATTTACCAAAAACTAAAAGAAGAAATACTATACACATGCAAACAAAATTCCAAGGAGAATAATGCCTTACAAAGAAGTTAAAATGCAGCGAGTGATTGGAGCGGAGATTGGGAATATACAGACAGTAGAAGTAACATATCTAAATGCTACGCAGAAAGATGGGGCATACACTAAAAGAGTTATTATATTGCCTAAAAATGCAACCAATATAAGAGTAAGGATAAATTTCACAAGACAGGAATGGGTTTCTTATAATCCAAAGAAAGGATAACCATGGAAATAGGAACTATTGTTTTTTATTATTGTGGTATTTGGTGGGTTTTTGGGATAGTTACAAAACATCAGGAATGGGATAACCAGTCAGTAGTGAAATCATTTAGTAGCAATTTTGCAATGAAAGGAACAAAATTTCTAATACCGGATCTTGCATTAGAAAAGCATACAACCGGGTTGTTTGATGGGTTATAAAAAGGGGGAAAGATGAAGAAAGGACTAGTAATAAAGAGAGCTAAAAAACACACTGGGCAAACTATAGTCAATAGCTTGGAAATAAAGAAAGGAAACTGGGGTGTTGCAAATAGTGTTTACAGAACCGCAATTATAAAAAAACTTGGAGAATCCCCTGCTGCACGAACTATTCTTCCTAATTTAGAAGCGATAACAAAAGAGTTTATAATATTGCAAACCGGATTAAAAGATGTTTATACTAAATATACATCTGGAGTAACATTTGCTAGATCTCCCAATTTTATGCTACATGCTTGGCAGGAAATGGATTCTACCTTATTGAAATATTTTATTGGAGAAATAGGTGGAATATTATTAAATCAAAAGATAGATTTTCAACTCCCAAGTATGGTGTTTTTAAGGGATAATAACGGAATGATTAAAAAAACAGAATGGCTTGGAAGACCTAGCCGGGAAAACGATAAGTTTGTGATAAAAAAGATAGGTGAACCAATAAACAGCAATCAATATGTTCATTTTAAGCGTTTTCCAAGTAGTCGTGGTTTTCCTATATCGTCCCGAAACTGTTCTATGAAAGAAGTACAACAATTCAAAAAAATACAAAGAAAAGTTGGGTATTTGACAAGAAAACAAATTTTATAAGTTAGGGGTAACTATGGAAATAGGCGACACAGTACTGTATTGGAGCAAGTTGGAGAAAAAGCATAGGATTTATAAAGTTGTGGTATGCCTTCCAATGGGGATGGTTCGGGTTAAATCTTTTGAGTATAGTCAATCTATATGTCTCTTAAGAGAGTGGCTGCATGTTGTAAAAACTGGTCTTTTTGATGGGTTATAAAAGATTAAATGAAAGATAAATATTCTATTTTAACTTTTTGTATAGCGGTATTATTGATTTTAGCGTTATATACACTGTCTGCATTTCTACGTACAAAAAAAGATAGCAATAAATCTACTCTCGGAAACTGGGATAATTCTATGACAAAAGGGAGGTGCTATGGGCATTTGGAGGAGGTTGTGGGAAACTATTCTTTTAACGGATTCGGAACAGAGAATAGTGTTGAAAGTAGTTATGCGTTTAATGGTGGTGGTATTATTGATACTGATACTGACCGTAGTAATTGGAATATTCCTATAAAATCAAATTTTTACACAGAATGCAAAAGTGGAAGTATAGGTGGAAGCGATTCCTCTTGTAATCTTATAATTAAACCCAATGGAGAAATAATCAAGGAGATGATAAGATGAAAACTAAAAAAAAGAAAGATAAAAAGATAAAATTCTTA
>JAQUPX010000009.1 GCA_028716385.1 bacterium
CGCAACATCTTCTGATTTAAGTTATCTTAAGGAAACTTTTTTAAAATTGGTTCCGAAAGGAATTGAGATGAATAATCCGGATTTAGTTGCAGAGTTGTTAGTATGTCTTCATTATATCGGGTTAAAGGATACCAAGCAGTATAATGAAGCAATAGATTATTTGCTTTCCTGTCAAAATTTAGATGGTTCGTGGGGTAACTATGAAAAATTGAAAAAAGAAGTTGAGAGTTTTAACCCTGTTTATATAGTTGAAGCAAGCCAATATCTTCATACAACCCATGTAGCTTTATGGGCATTAGCTCTAGCATTTAAGTAAACTGTCTGATTCTTTCTCTATAGCAGGGTCGTTACTAAATAAAATTAGGGGAAAATTGATGTACTTATTAATATGTAGTAGCTCCCGGAATTATATAGTTCAAAGGAGGGGAAGATTCTCCACTTACTCTTACTTCATAATGAAGGTGAGGTCCGGTTGAGCGCCCTGTACTACCCATATAACCTATAACCTCATTTCTATTTACTTTTTTGGAAAGACTAACTTTAGTGCGCGAAAGATGTCCATATAAAGTTCTGTATCCAAAGCCATGGTCAATTTCTACGCACAAGCCAAGCCTTCCCGCGTCTTCAACTCTTGTGATTACGCCCGCCGCAGTTGCTAAAACAGGAGTTCCTACGTTATTTGCAATGTCCATGCCCGAGTGATATTCCGAAGCACCTCCCATTTTCCGCCACCCAAAGTTTGAAGTAATAGCTCCTTGTGCAGGCCAAACAGAAGGAGTAGCATTGAGCACTTTCTCCGTTCTGTTAATTGAATGTGTAAGCTCATCAAAGCTTTGGGATACAAAGTCAGTCCTGTTTTTTAACGCTTCCAAAGATTCCGTTAGTTTATCTACGATGCCAATAGAAGACCATTGAATTTTGGGACCACCAACTCCTAATTTTTCTATGTCTTCGTCTAAGGTGTCTAATCCCCATACTAATCTATTTTTATTATCTATATTAACAAGAGAATCCAGTTTTATATTTAAAATATTTATATTTGCTGCCATTTTCTGTATTGAGTCTGTAAGTTGTTCGTTTTTCTTTTTTTGTTTAAAAAAGTTGGCTTTATGAATGCTGGAGTGAACAAACTGAAACACCGTAAATGTAGAACTCAGAAACGTGCAGATGAAAATGCTTGTAGCAAAGACAATATGAACAAGATTAATCCTTATAATCTTCTCGCCTATACATATAGTCCAATATTTCATATATTAACACTAAAAATACTCAATTTCTATCTGCTTGTCAAGAGAAGTTCTTTTTAAAATCCCAAAAATATCTATTCCTAATTTACAACAACCTAACTTTTGCCCCGAATTTGAGATAGGATTTTTTAATTCACAGAAGGAACGAAAAAAGTTGGCATTAAAGATTGACAAAGATAGGTTTTCTCTTTATATACAGTATATGATAATTAGTATAGATGAAGATTGAAATGATTAACATACTTATATTACTTATTTTCCAGCAAACTTACGCCATAGGCACTTGGCCCAAAGCTGGTGCAACTCTTGAAAATACACATCTACAGTTTATGAAAGGTGCTATGTCAAGCACACCTACTATCAAATGGTCTTACCATCAATCTAATACTCCTGGACTAGAATCCGAATGCACAGTCGCAGATGTAAATAACGATGATACGATGGAAGTTGTGCTTGGAAACCAGGGGGAGATTTTCTGGCTAAACGGTGAAAAAGGAACGCTAAGAGGATATTACGGGACATTGTTGTCTTCCGATTACTCGTATTCTGCGCCTGCATTAGGTGATGTTGATGGGGATTTTAAGATGGAAATTGTTACAATAAAAGATGACACTTCTTATGAAGTGGTGTGTCTGGACGGGAATTCATCTGCGCTAAAATGGAAACACACTTGCGGTTTTACGAGAGCAGGGGTATATTATTGTCCTTCCCCGGCAATTGCAGATGTTGATAAAGATAGCTCAATGGAAGTTATTCTTGGTTATTGTGATTCAGTCTATTGCTTTTATGGAAACTCAGGTTTAGTAAAATGGAGTTACTCAGGAGGAGTAAATTCTGGAGATTGGCTAATGCCTTCCCCGGCAATAGCAGATATTGATAAAGACGATACCATAGAAGTCGTTATCTCGGCGATTAATGATTCGATTACTTGCCTAAACGGAGTAACCGGTATAAAAAAATGGAGTCGTTCAATATCACCCAGTTCTTCCTTTGTAAATTGGTCTGCCCCTGCAATCGCAGACGTTGATAAAGATACAAATATGGAAGTTATTATTGGAGAGAATGATGGAAATATTTACTGCTTAAACGGGATAAACGGTGGAATAAAATGGACTTATCAAACTGGAGGTGAAGTATGGTCGTCACCGACACTTGTAGATGCTAATAACGACGACACCATGGAAGTTATTGTCGGGAGTAATGACCTCAATGTTTATTGCTTAAATGGGGTCACCGGCAAAGTAAAATGGACTTATTGCAAATCTACTGCTGCTTATATTCATCGGGCTATAACAGCCGCAGATATAGATGGGGATGGTAAAATTGAACTTTTGATCCCAAGTTGTAACGCCGGGGTTCCAAATTCGGTTGTTTGCCTCAACGGCGAAGATGGCTCGGTTTTATGGACAGTCCCGACACCATCTCACGATATTCACGATATAAGTATTGCAGACATTGATAATGATGGATGCGTGGAATTAGTGTTCGTAGTATACGATCTCGTCGAAGCAAACAATAAAGTCTATGCTCTGGATGACATAGGAAATGCAAAAAATTGCGGGTGTATGGGAGTGAAAGAAAAAAGTAAAGAGTTAAGAGTAGAAAGTTTAGAGTTTAAAGTTATAGAAGAAAAGATTTATTTGTTTGCCCCGAATACTATGCAAGCGAATATAAAACTTTATGATTTATGCGGTAGGTTAAAAAGCACTGTCTATCAAGGTACATTAAACAAGGGTAACTATACATTTACTCCTGACATAAAAGGTAACGGGGTATACTTTGCAGTTTTACGAACAGGAGATATTATAAGAACTGCAAAAATTATAAAGCTACAATAATGATTACATTAATATTATTTCTCTTTCAGCAAACTTACGCCGTCGGCACATGGACAAAGTATGGGGCGACTCTTGAGAATACGCATCTGCAATATATGAAGGGAGCAATGATGTCTGCGCCGGATGTAAAATGGTCGTACAAAACGAAAAGTGGGGAAGAATCCTATGGCGCAACAGTAGCAGATATTGACAAGGATGATACGATGGAAGTTGTGATTGGAAGTCTTGATAACAAAGTTTGTTGTCTTAACGGGATAACCGGAGCAGTAAAATGGAGTTATTTAACCGGTATAGGTGGTGCAGTGTCTTCGCCAGAAATAGCAGATTTAGATAAAGACGATACAATGGAAGTAGTTATTGGAAGTTGTGATAATAAAGTTTATTGCCTTAATGGAATAACCGGAATTGCAAAATGGAGTTACCTAACCGGAAGTTGGGTAGGGGCTTCCCCGTCAATTGCAGATGTGGATAAAGATGATACACTGGAAGTAGTTATTGGGAGTGGTGACAACAAGGTTTATTGCCTTAATGGAATAACGGGAATGGCGAAATGGAGTTATATAACAGGAAATTCTATATGCTCTTCTCCGGCAATTGCGGATATTGATAAGAGTAATAATATAATGGAAATAGTAATTGGAAGTTGGGATAAAAAAATTTATTGTTTGAACGGAATGACCGGAGGAGTGAAATGGAGTTATACAACAGGAGATATAATCTATTCTTCTCCCGCAATTGCAGATGTAGATAAAGACGATACACTGGAAGTAGTAATCGGAAGTAACGATGATAAAATTTACTGTTTGAATGGAATGGACGGAACAGTGAATTGGAGTTATACAACAGGAGGGGATATAATGTCTTCCCCTGCAATAGCAGATGTGGATAAAGACGATACGCTGGAAGTGTTTATCGGCAGTGAGGGACCGTATGTTTATTGTTTGGATGGTATAAGAGGAGCGTTAAAATGGAGTTATCAGAGTCGTGGCACTCCGCATCGTGGAATGTCAGTCGCAGATTTAGATATGGATAATAAGTTTGAAGTGCTTGTCCCTGATTTTAATAGTGATTACCTAACCTGTCTTAATAGTGAAAATGGTTCGCTTTTATGGGAAAAACAATTAGCTAAAGATGTTCACGATATAACCATCGCAGACATTGATAACGATGGCTGTGTGGAATTAGTAATAGGAACTTGGGGAGACAGCACTTTCTGGACACTTGATGATATAACTAATTCTACTAATTGTGGCTGTATGGGAACGGAAGAAAAAAATAAAGAGTTAAAAGTAGAAAGTTCAGAGTTTAAAGTTATAAAAGAAAAGATTTATCTCTCTGTCTCGAATACTATACAAGCGAACATAAAATTATACGACCTTTGTGGCAGATTAACAGAAACTATCTATCAAGGTACATTAAGCAAAGGCAATTATACATTCACGTCCAACATTCGCAATAATGGAATTTATTTTGTAAAACTTACAACGCTCAATTTCAAAGAAACAAAGAAGTTAATTTTGATAAAATAAAGAGAGGGATTATGAAAAAATATTTGATTTTATTTTCTACCTTTTTTGTTACCGCAATTACCTCTAATAGCTATGCCCAATATGCAGGCTGGGCAAATTACACCAACGGACAACATATTACAGCTATTGCCGATAGCGGAAACGAACTATGGATTGGCACTAATGGTGGTCTCGTAAGAATGAACATAACTACCGGGGAAATGACATTTTATAACCACGCAAATTCCGTTTTGCCCCGTAACAATGTTACTGCTCTTGCAATACAAGGAAGTAATATATGGATTGGCACTGATGGTGGCGGGCTTGTGAAGTTTGACGGTACTAACTGGACTGTGTTCAAACAGTATACTTCCGGTTTGCCTAATAACTATGTCCAGGCACTTGCAATACAAGGAAGTAATGTCTGGATTGGTACTTATCAGAATCTTGCGAAATTTAACGGCACTACCTGGACTGTATTCGATGAATCAAATTCAGGGCTGCCGAATGATAACATCACTGCTCTTGCAGTAGAAGGAAGCAATGTATGGATTGGCACTTATTCTTATTATAGTGGCGGTCTTGTGAAGTACAATGGGATTAGCTGGACTGTTTATGACACCTCAAATTCAGAATTACCTTCTAACCATATCTATGCTCTTGCAGTAGAAGGAAGCAATGTCTGGGTTGGGTGTAGTGGTCTTGCAAAGTTTGACGGTACTAACTGGACTCTATATAATACTTCAAATTCCGGGTTACCGCATAATCATATTCCTGCTCTTATAACAGAAGGTAGTAATATATGGATTGGCACCTGGGGTGGTCTTGCAAAATTTGACGGCATCACATGGACTACTTATGACACCTTAAATTCCGGTTTGCCTTATAACCATGTCCTTGCTCTTGCAATAGGAGGAAGTAATATATGGATTGGTACTGATAGCCTTTATAGTGGTAACGGTCGTCTTGCGAAGTTTGATGGGACTACCTGGACTGCGTTCAAAACCTCGAATTCTGGCTTGCCGGATAATCAAGTCCTTGCTATTGCAATAGAAGGCAGTAATAAATGGATCGGCTCTGCAAATTATGGTTATGGTGGTGGTCTTACCAAGTTTGACGATACTCTCTGGACTAACTTTAACTACTCAAATTCCGGGGTGCCTTGTAACTATGTCAGAACTCTTGCAATAGAAGGGAGTAATATATGGGTTGGTACCTGGGGGTTTGGTCTTGCGAAGTTTGACGGCACTACATGGACTTCATATGCCGGGTTGCCCGTGGACTATGTTCAGACTCTTGCAATAGAAGGAAGTAATATCTGGATTGGCTCTTCTGATGATGGTCTTCTGAAGTACAATACCACTGCATGGACTACTTATGATACCTTAAACTCTGGTTTGCCTAATAATGATGTTACTGCTCTTGCAATAGGAGGAAGCAATATCTGGATTGGCACTTTTGATGGTGGGCTTGCGAAGTTTGACGGCACTACATGGACTGTTTTTAACGAATCAAATTCAGGATTACCATCTAACGAGATCTATGCTCTTGCAATAGAAGGAAGCAACATCTGGATTGGTACCTGTTATGGTGGGCTTGCGAAGTTTGACGGTACTACTACATGGACTGTGTTTAAAACATCGAATTCTGGCTTGCCTGATAATGATGTATACTCTCTTGCAACAGAAGGCAATAATATCTGGATTGGCACATTACATGGTGGGCTTGCGAGGTTTGACGACACTACATGGACAGTATTCAATGAATTAAATTCCGGGTTAACTTCTTACTGGGTCAGTGCGCTTGCAACACAAGGAAGTAATATTTTGATTGGCACTCATGATGGTGGTCTTGCAGTATATAATACTACCGGAGTAGAAGAAAACTCAAAATTAAAAACTCAAAGCTCAAAGCTTGAAATAGGACAAAATCCGTTTATCAAATCAACAATTATTAAGTATTTCATACCCCTTAGAACTCAAGTGATATTAAGTGTTTACGATATTTCTGGCAGTTGTGTGAAAACATTAGTTAATGGAGAGAAAGGGGCGGGGAGTTATAGCACAACCCTAAAAGCAAAAGAACTAAAAACAGGAATATATTTTGTGAGACTAAGTGCGGGCGAGTACAAAGAAACGAAGAAACTGGTATTGATGAAGTAGTAGTAACAATGAATAAAGAATCTTGCAAAGAGAATGAATTATTAAAACAATGGAAAAGAGATGAACAAGCTTCTTTCATTGGTTGGGATTTTTCTTATTTGGCAGGAAGATGGGAAGAGGAATGTCCTCCGTGGGATTATGAATCCATGGCGCAAAGGCTTGTAAAGAATGCAAACTCAGTTCTTGATATGGGAACCGGTGGTGGCGAAATTTTTTCGTCATTCGCCCCATTTTCCGGGCATACGGTGGCGATTGAAGGATATAAACCCAATATTACTGTCGCAAAAAGACGACTTGAACCATTAGGCGTTAAAGTATTGGAAACTGATGAATCAGATAAGTTGCCATTTAAAGATAAAGAGTTTGAACTTATATTAAACAGACATAGTGCATTTAGTGCTCAAGAAGTATATAGAATATTAAAGGGAACGGGGATTTTTCTTACCCAACAGCTACCTGGTTCCGACAAGGGCGATCTTATTAAAACATTTGATGCACACCCGGAAATAATTGATTGGGGATTTGATAAAGCGAAAAAAGAACTCCTAAAAGCCGGATTTAGTCTAAAAGTTGGAAAAGAATGGACAGGGAAGATGAAGTTTAAAGATGTTGGTGCAGTAGTATATTATCTAAAAGCACTCCCCTGGCTTGTAGAAGGTTTTAGTGTTGAGAAGTATCTTCCTTATTTAAGGGGACTGCAAAAAAGAATTGACGAAGGGAAGGAATTAGTTTTTACTCAACAACGATTTCTTATTCTGGCAGAGAAATAATCCTGCGAGGATAAATTGGTAAAATAAAGACAATGAAAAGAGCTCCATTTGAAGTAGCGATAAGGGATTGCATAACGGAAACATTCTCTAATTTACAACAACCTAACTTTTACCCCGAACTCCATTAATATACAACTTTTTAGGACAATTTCTTTTGAGCAAGTTTCGGAGATTTAGGGAAAGGGGAAATGTAACTCGGTTGCTTAGAACAATTGCCTTATAAGCATGTTTATTTAATGTCTTGAATGGCTTGTAACATTTTCACAGCATCGTTTAGAGGTTTGACATCGTGTGTCCTGATATAATCTACTCCCTGAAGATATGCCCATATTTCGGTTGCCAGAGTTCCATAGTTTCTTTCCCGTACGGGACGATTCAAAACAGAACCAATAAATGATTTTCGCGATGTTGATATGAAAAGCGGGCGATTAAAAGATTTTTTCAATTCTTTAAGATTTTTTAATACTTTCAAGCTTGGCTCCGGAGTTCCTCCAAGAAAGAACCCCATACCCGGGTCAAGTATAATACGGTCTGTTTTTATCCCGGCTTTGCTTAAAGTGTTAAGTCTTTCTTCGAAAAATGATTTTATTTCATCAAGTAAAGTAGTATAAGAGCGGGTTGTTTTTTCTGCATGGGGATTTTTATTGCGAGCAAACATAATGACTACCGGGACTTTCGAGCCAGAAAGAATTTCAATAGATTCAGGATTTTTCAAACCAGTAATATCATTTATCATTTTTACACCGTGTTGTAAGACATACTTAATGACTTCAGGTTTATACGTATCTATAGATATCCGGAATTTCTCTGGTTTAAGGACTTTAAGTATAACTGCCAATCTTTCGATTTCTTTACGGGCAGATATTTTTTCACCTTCCGGATTACTTGCTTCTGCGCCAATATCCAGCCAGTTTGCTCCTTCCGTAATTAAGCTTCTTGCTTTTTCTACGGCATCAACCAGTTCTAAAAACAACCCTCCATCGGAGAATGAATCGGAAGTAATATTCAGAATACCTACGATATTAACCATAAAATATCTACAGTTTTAGCAAATTAATTCTAATAGTCCTTTTTTGCTGCAAAAATTACACTATGTAAGATTTATTCTAAAAAGCAAGTGTTTTTTTGAAAAGACAGGAGGCAACCAACAACAAATAGCTATAATGCCCAAACTACAACAAAACTAACAGAAAAGTTCATTATTAATTACATCAAATAAAAAATTTATTATCGAAGGGAATTTCACTGCCTTTCGTCTTTATAATAGTCTTGCCTCCTATTCTGGTTATATTTAGTTTCTTCAAAAAAAGAATTGAGATAGATTAAAATCAGCAATTAGCTAATAGTTAATGCGTTCTTTTCCAAGAAAAAACTGTATGTGCCTTAATAATTCGTCTTTTATTTTTCAATACATTCTTGTATACAGCCCCCATAAATAAGTAGGCAGGTTATTTCAAAGAATTTTCTTACTTTGGCACTGAAGTTGCTAATGCTATTATACATAAATAATTTCCGCTTTTTTTATGAGAAATACCAAATAAAAGGGGTTAGAAACTTAGATTTACTTTTGCTTTCAAGCCGTCATAGGGGTCTACCCATCTACAAGTTCCGCCAGAGCAAACGAGTCCGCCTTTTTCGTTACCGTACCATATTTCACCGAGAACTTTATCCAGAACGTTAACTTTTAAACCTATCCCTGCCCATAGTTTTCCCGGGGATTCCGTAAGTTCCTCTTTAGAACGCACGGTATAAGTCGAGTAAAGCGTAAATTGTTCGTTTATAAAGAAATCCAATCCGAATCCTACATCATAAAAATCTATAGTAGAATCCAAAAGGGAAGTTCCGGTTACTTTTGAGAAGGATAATTCGGCTCTAAACATTTTAATTTCCCCGGCAAACTCGCCTTCTATTTGTTGTTTGTTTTTATAATGAGGGACAATTCCCGAATCAAGGTCAGCCATTCTGAAAGAAGCGCTTATATCTTTAAATTCTATGTCTGCGAAACTTTCAATTAAGCTTTTCTTGTGGTTATTGGCGTCTTTCTCCAGCCGGGGAAAAGTATTTGAAAAATACGAATTAAGAATAAGTTCCTCAAAAGCTTTTTGCAAGCTGAATTTATAACCTAACTCGTCTTTGCCTTCATTTATAGAGTATTCGTTTTTGTTTAGAGTAGGCAAACAGGCGTATTTATAAGTGTTAAGTTGTTCGTAGTACAAGCCTTGCATTCCCACGACATAAGAACCCAAATAGATTTTTGTATTTAAGTAAGCGCCGTAGCCTAAAGTATCGAGTGTATCCGAATTTGTTTTTCTCAAGGCTTCTGCGTTGAATTCGCACCAACCGGTATTTAATTTTACTTCTCCTCCTATTATGGTCATATAGGTAGGAAGGAGTAATCCGCCGGAGTCTCTTTTTATTTCCAGACCTCTGACGTTGAAAATTGTTTGTGCTAAGGGTATAGGGACAGAGACATTTAGACCGGCTATTTTATCCGTTGGGTCAGCTAAGAACAAAGAATCTTCATCTATTATACTATATTTTTGGTTAGCCCTGTCTATTACGAGTGGATTGCCGTATATTTCCGAGAGTGTAACGCAACCGAGTTTTGTGGATACTTTTGCGCCGTTAATTCTTCGTTCATAGCCTTTAGATTCTCTAGCTGTCATACCAAACATAAGTCCATTTCCGTAGGTTTCATAAAAATCGCCCAATAAAAAGGAAACATTTGGCGCATCAAAAGAGATACGTTTTTTTAGATGAATTTCATTGTTTAAGTATAGAGCTTCAAGGAAACCGTTAAAATAAAGCCATTGCGCGCTAAAAGAGAGTGTATTTTCTATTGAAGCGGTATCAAGCTTAGTTGTGGTATCTACGGTTTCTTTTTTCCAACTCCGGACATCCAGATTGTTTGAAAAGTTACTACTTATTTCAGGGGTTTGGGCAAAAAGGCTGAGAATTAAAAGAAGATTCATAATGTATTAAAATATTTCTGTATCAATATTGTATGTTTGTCAATAGTTTTTTTGGGGGGGATTTATTGGAAAAATTGGTCGAGATAGACACACAATTTAGAATTTCTATAGAAATACCAAGACTCTCTATTGCCCCTAAAATATTATTTTAAAATCCTTAATGCGGAAAAATGCAAATAAATATAGATATATGCAAATGGTAAATATGTATGACTTGTTATGGTGCGAAAAAAGTGAAAAATAAGCCCGAGCTGATACATAACATATTAGGACATAGCCAGTCCGTTCTACGGTTCCTAATTTACAACAATCTAACTTTTACTTCTAAAACTCTTAATTCGCCCCATGTTAATACTCCCCAAAAAAGCGGGAACTCAAGTTCCCATTTTTTATACATCCCCTGTAGTTTGTTGACTTCAGGCAAATCGCAAATTAATAAATGGGAACCTTAGTTTCTATTTTATAATTTCATACTTAATTTTATTTTTCAATACATTCTTGTATACAGCCCCCATAAATAAGTAGGCAGGTTATTTCAAAGAATTTTCTTACTTTGGCACTGAAGTTGCTATTATACATAAGCCAGATAAGCAAAAAGTATCGGGAGGTCGAAAATGATAGAAGCAGTAGAAAGAGTATTGCCCAAATTAACGCTAAAAGAAGAAAGAAAAATATTAGTAGGAAATCATACTTTCTATCTTGATAGGGACAATATATTATACATAACTATTGTCGGAGAAATTGACGACAAAAAGACAAATATAATACTTGATGCATTTACTAAACTTCAGGGCATGGTCAAAGGGAAAGTAAATATTTTCGTAAATATTAACAATGCCGGGAAACTTTCTATTAAAACAAGAACTCTTCCCACAAAACTTCATATGAATAAAAAAATCGGAAAAATTGCCATCTTTGGCTTAACTCCGGTTGCAAAAGTAATTGCCGCCTTTTTTATGGGAAATTCCAAAACGAAAGGCATGAAATTTTTCAACACAAAAGAGAAAGCAATTGAATGGCTAACAATGCCGACAGACAAATTCAAAGAAATTGTCTATTACAAGAGGAACTTAGGGACAGCGAGGCTGTCCGACAATGCTCAGAGTTACTATAGTTAATCATCGAAGACTCGCATTTAACGACAATAATATTCCTGCTAATACTTTAGAGAAAGGGGGACATAAT
Organism: bacterium; assembly: GCA_028716385.1. Classification (GTDB taxonomy): domain Bacteria; phylum Hydrothermota; class UBA3073; order JACQXS01; family JAQTXJ01; genus JAQTXJ01. Next base: position 11,683 of record JAQUPX010000009.1, read on the forward strand.
GAGATACTTACGAAAACTTTTGATGTTGAATGCAATAGGAGTAGTTATTGCCACAGGTGTTTTAATGAACTGTAACTTACTTTATGGGCAATCTAACAGGAGCATTAAGCCAAATGGCAGCGAGACTCGGCAAGCAAATGCCGGTTCTAATCTAACATGGACAAAATGGATTTCAGTGACATATCCTTCCGGCGGTGAACATTGGCAAGCAGGTACTCGTCATAATATAACATGGACAAGTCAAAATATAGATGGAAATGTGATAATAGAGTACTGGTTAAATAATGTTAATTACAGAATAGTAAGTACTAGTAATAATAATGTGAACGGTGTGTACGAATGGAATATACCTTTCAATCAAACGCCGAGTAACCTCTATAATATTAAAATATCAAGTGCAAATGACACTTCTATTTGTGCTAGGAATTATAATTGCTTTACCATATCTCTTCCAACCGGCCCTGTTGAAGAAGCAGAGAATAACCCACCTCTTGTTTTTAAGCTTTCCCAGAATTATCCCAATCCTATAACTTCCGGCACTTACATTGAATATACGTTACCTAAAAATACAACGGTATCGCTTAACATTTATGATATAAACGGGGAACTTGTACGCAATTTGATGACAGGCAACCAGGAACTCGGTTTTCATAAAGTCTATTGGGATGGGCAGGATAATAACGGGCAAAAAGTTTCAAACGGAACTTATTTCTATCGTATGGAAGCGGGAAGTTTCAAAGTGACACAAAAACTTACGATGTTAGGATAGAGCGCGAATGAGAAGAGGAATAATAAAACCCTCTCGAGTATTAAGAGGGTTTTAGGTATACAATGCTCTCGAATATACATTTCTAATTTACAAAGAGTTAACTTCTTTTCGCAAATCCTTTATTAACAAAATTCAAGGGACGATGACATAGCCCCTTAAAGCAAGTTTCCTATTTTTAGTTTGCAAAAATCATCTTACACTAAATACAAACCCCAAAAAACGGGAACTAAAGTTCCCATTTTTTACATATCCCTTGTCATTCGTTGAATTCGTGAAAATTATAAACCAACAAATGGGAACTTAGATTCCCATTTTATGCTTTTGTACTTAATTTTTCTTTTTCGGCAAACTTCTTAAACCATCAGTTATTATTGCATAGAACTGGTTGTCCATAAAGTTTTGATTATTTTGGCATATAAATTGCTATATTTACCTAATAGTTATTGGTTCAGTTTTAAAATATTTTTTTAGGAGGTAGAAATGATAAAGGTGGCAGAAGGAGCATTATACGGATTAGTTGTTCTGTCTATAGTTACCCTGATGATTTTAGGGGCAATATTTTTCATCTTTTCAGGAAAAAAGACAAGGTTTGAAATTGGTTAGATGAAATTGAGAATTTTGTAAATGGAGTCTAATATATAAAAAAATGAAAGGGGAAGATATGTCAAAAATATTAATAATAGATGATGAGATAGAGGTATGTAATACACTTAAGGAATTTTTGACCCAAAAAGATTATGAAGTATCCGTAGCGCATAATGATAAAGATGGGTTTGCTCTATTTAAGACAATTGCGCCTGATTTAGTATTTTTAGAGTTAGATTTACCTACGCGAGGAGGGTTACTTCTCCTTGGTTATATAAAAGCTATTAAGTTTTACGCAAAAGTTATTATGATGTCTGCAAATGGAACGTATACGAACGTTAAGCTTGCAACTAAGAAAGGGGCTATGGATTTTCTTGTAAAGCCACTGGATATGGGAAACATTGAATTGAAAATAAAGAATGCTCTTCAGTCTTAAGGAATAAAAATACTTAAAAATGCTTGGTATCTAGAAAAAAAACTTAGCTATGAAAGCTAGAGCACTGCTAAAAGTTTTAGTCCTAAATGATAATCCAAAAGCGTGTAACCAGTTTGACCGATTTCTTACTAAAGAGGGGTGTAAGGTATATATTGCTAATAATGGAGAATATGCTTTAGAGACATTAAAAAATATAACTATTGATATTGTTTTATTGAACATAATGATAACAGGCGGCATGAGATATTTTAAGTATATAAAAAAAACTTATCCGGATATTCCTGTAATTATGATAACCGGAATAAATGATGAGAAAGCATCCATGAAACTTATGGAATCCGGAGCATTTGCATATCTTTCCAAGCCTATAAATTTTGAATATCTTCATTCATTACTGATATCAGGTGTTTTATATAGCATTAAATATTAAATAAACGAGTAGAAACAGATTAACTATAAAAGATTTCTGAATATTAAAAATAAATTTATTATGGGAAATAAGGAATTACGAAAGATTTTACTCGTAAATAACAATCAAAAAACATATACTCAACTTAAACGTTTTTTATCTGATAACAGGTATGAAGTATGTATCGTTAATAATGAAAAAAATGCTTTACAGATGTTAAAAAATATACCTGTTGACATTGTTTTACTGGACATAATAACGCCAGATATAAGCAGCATGAAATATCTCGGAGATATAAAAAAAAACTACAAAGGGATTCCTGTGATTATTACAGCTAGGGGAAAAGATGAGGAAATCGCCCAAAAATTTATGGAATCGGGAGCATTTGCATATCTTTCCGACCCCATAGATTTTCAACAGCTCCTTGACTGTATTGAAATAGCTCTTTTCAAAAGAGAATAATCTTTTACTTGCCAAAATACATTTTACCATTAATATTTAGATAAGAGATGAGAAAAGAAAACAATGTTTATGCGCCTTGTAAAAGAAGTAGATTGTATGTTATATTAATAACTCCTATTCTGATATCACTGGTCCTGATTTTTATATATCTCTGGACAATCAATCCTTTGCTTTCCTTTATATTTTTGGGCATATGGGTGCTGACAAATATACTGGAAGGTTATTGTTGCGCCATAATGGAATGCCCTCATTCAGGCAAGTGGTGTCATCCGATAGGGGGTTTTTTATTCAGCGGGTTTATATCAAAAATGTTATTTCATAATAAGATAAACAGGGTTTCGAAAACATCGAAAGTAATATCATTTTTTGCAACGTTCAGCGCAATTTCTTGGGGAGTTTTTCCAATATATTGGTTGGCAAAATTAAATATTTTTTGGGCAATTGCATTTCCGTTGATATGTCTCGTTTATGTTATTTTACACATATGCCTTATATGTCCGGTCTGTGCACTTAACGAGGTATGTGTTATGGCAAAGATAAAAAAAGGAGTGTGTAAAGAATGAAATATTTAAAAGATTTATTTGACGCACATATGTCTATGGATATGTATCCTGACGTAAGGACTATTGATGACGTTCCTTACCCGGAGTTTATAATCAAGGATAAAAGATATATTTGTTTGTGTTCAAACAATTATCTCGGTCTTTCCATACACCCGGAAGTAAAAGAAGCTGCTTTAGAGGGAGTGAAGAGATACGGCATAGGGACTTGCGAGTCAAGGATAATTGCAGGTAATATGACTGTTTTTGAAGATTTGGAACGCACTATAGCAAAATTTAAGAATACAGATGCGGCTATGGTTTTTGCAACAGGGTTTATGACCAATATTGGAGTAATTCCTGCCATTATGGATGATTTTGGTTTGCCCGGGTTTCCATCCATCAAGAATGAAGATAATCTCATAATAGGAGATGTTTTAAATCATATGAGTATAATAGACGGATGCCGTTTAAGCAGGGCTCATTTAAAGAGTTATCTACACAAGGATATGGGGCATCTGGAAAGCATTTTAGAGAGGACAAAAGCGAAGAGGAAGTTAATAATTACGGATGGAGTATTCAGTATGGACGGGGATTTAGCGCCTTTGCCGAAGATACTCGAGTTGGCGAAAAGATATGATGCTATGGTAATGATAGATGATGCGCATGCTACCGGGGTAATAGGAGAAAACGGGCGCGGGACTTCCGAATATTTTGGAGTAGAAGGGGAAGTAGATTGGGTGATGGGGACGTTAAGCAAAGCCATAGGGGCAATAGGGGGATATTTAACGGGATCATTTGACTTATTGCAAATGTTACGGATGAGGACGCATTCTTATATTTTTTCTTCCGGGGTACCGCCGGAACAGGCTTGTGGTATAATGGCAGCGCTCAAGATAATAAAGGAGCAACCCGAATTAAGGAAGAGGTTTTGGGAGAACGTCAATCATTTGAAAGGCGGATTAAAGAAAGCGGGGTTTGATATAATGGACAGTGAAACCCAGATAATTCCAGTTCTTGTTGGAGACGAGAGAAAATGTATTGAGATGGCAAGGTTATTGTTTGACAAAGGGATTATTGCGCCCTGTTTACGCTGGCCGGCAGTCCCTCCCGGCAAGAGCAGAATTAGATGTACTACCATAGCGACTCATACTAAACCCCATATTGAGTATGCTATAAAAACTTTTTATGAAATTGGGAAAAAGTTGGATATTATTTAATTAAATGAATATTTGGACATTATATTCTTTTTTTGCAGGGCTTATTAATTTTATACTGGGGGTATACGTATGTCGTAGGAATCCCGGGAAAACACTAAACAGGTTTTTTGCATTAACGGCTTTTTCTTTTGCACTATGGGGAATAAGTGAATTCGGGCAAAGAATTTCCGACACCCCTGAGGCTGCTTTTGGGTGGATAATGGCGGGTGGTCCCGGCTGGTGTTTTATGATGAGTTTTTATCTTCACTTTGCAATAATTTTTGCAAGAAAAGAGAACTATCTAAAAAACATCTTTGGGTATTTATTTTTATATTTACCGCCGATTTTATTTTTATATTTTTTTTGGACTACAAATTTAATCTATAAACACGAAATAATAAAAATGTACTATGGATATACATGTTTCCCGGGAAAATTTGCGTGGGCATATAGTAGTTATTATACAATTTTATATTTTTTTGCTATTTCTTTATTCATTTATATATTAAGAAAAGGAACTTCCATAGAGAAAAGGCAGGTCAAACCTATACTTTGGGGCTATACGATTGCGTGGTTAATCGGGACAATATCTAACGTTATTTTCCCTTTATATGGGATTCTTCTTCCTGAACTTGGGACAGGGATTACCATAGTATGGGCAGGGAGTACTTTTTATTCTATTTTCCGGCATAAGTTATTCATTACTCCTACAAAAGAAAGAGAGATAACTGCTTCTTTAATGTTTAATCTAGAGAAAGGAAATGCTTATTTCACAAAAGAAGAAAATTCAGCCAAAGCTTATAAAATATTTATCGACCAGATTTCGCATGGAATACCCGGCTTATGTTTTAGTAAATTCCAGGTTGAAAAAATAAGAGAAAAATACAAAATATTATATACCCCCATAATCTGGATAACTTTCAAGGATAATGATAACAGTACCATCTCACCTAAAGATATTGATATTATCACATCTACAATCCTGGATTTTATAGAAAAAACGAATAATCCTATAATATTTATTGATTGTTTTTATGAAATCAGAGCGATAAACGGGCGGGATAGAGCAATGATTTGGTTAGATACGTTAAAAAACATATGCAGGGAAAAAGAAGCCATTCTTTTGTTTTCTATATCCTCTCCAATGTTTACCCGGGAATGTCTGACAAAAATAGAGCAGGCAATGCAAGAGATAAGGTAACCATAAATGTATATTCTTTCATCTGTTATCATTGGCATCATTGATTGGGTATTTGCAATATTGTTTATTTATTATGCCCTGAAAAATGCAGTCATTTTAAGAAGAACGTATTCACAATATTCTCTGGCTGTGGGAGCTTTCCTTTTCAACGTTGTTGGGATTATTTGTTTTATAAAATATACGGCTCATTATGCACCGCCCGAGTTTTTAATCTTCATTCTGTTTGCGGCAGGAACGATGTTTGTTCTTTGGGACTCCCTTTTCTCTGTAATTATTATTTCAAGAGTGCATAAAACCCGTCTATTGGAACTAATTCGAATAATTCCACACGTAATGCATCGTTTTATTGGTTTATTCGTATTGATGTTCCTGACATTACCATGCTGGGTAACATATCTGTTACATAATCACGGTTCCCTCTGGGGGACATTGGCTCTGCTTAGTAGTACAAGTGCTTTTATAATTTTTGCAATGTCTGAAAGGAAGCTTTATCGCAGTATAAAACAGAAGACAGTGGCATCGTTAGATGACAAATCAGAACTATTACTCAGAGAAGACATAATTATGACTAACAATTATATTATCCTGATTAATACGTTTTTGACAATGACAAAATCCATACTTGGGTACAGGTTATTAGAGAATGCCATAGATGCTTTTTTAGAGGGGAATCCCATAATTTTTAATAATGTGGACATAAAAAAGGGAAAAGAAATAAATTTAATACCCATCATTACGAATCTAAATAGGATATACGCAAAAGAAAGGATTGATATTATTTCCAGAACATTTTTTGTGCTCAATTCTGAAATTATTAAATTGTGCGGGACAATTACTTCGCCAAAGTATGCTAAAGAAATTTTTGAAAAAAGTTATATGGTAGTTAAAAACAGATTAAAAAACAAAACAATAATTTTAGAGATTCTGCGAACGTTTCCCGAGAATATTTTAGAGAAAGAAAGATTGACATTGCTGAGTAAAGAGGAATTGGAGGAAAAAGTAGAAAACAGGACAAAAGAATTAGAAAATGAAAGATTATTCTCGGAAAACGTCTTAGAAACCATCCCTGACTCATTGCTAGTTCTTGATAAAACCTTAAAAATAGTTACCGCAAATCAAAGTATTGAACAAATGTTTCATATAGACCATAGAAAAGTAAAGGGATGGAATATCGCTGAATTGTTAGCCAATGAAACAAGAGAGATAGAAGACGTTAAAAATAAATTAATAGAAGTCATAGAAACAGGGAAATTGTTAAAAAACTTTAAAATCCATTACAAGAAGAAAACACTTGATGTTACGGTAAGAAAAATAAAATTAGACATAGGGGAAATATTGGTTATCTTCAAAGACATTACGGAAAAAGAAGAATTAGAGCAACAATTAATTCAGATAGAAAAATTCAAAACATTGGAACAATTAGCATTTGGATTAACCCACCAAATTAAAAATCCTCTTGCAATAATCTCAGGCTATGCCCAGTTAATATCCAAAGATACGGAAATAGAAAAAATCAATAATAAAGACATTCTCGACAACGTTTCAATCATACAAGAACAGGTTACCCGTGCATCCAATCTGGTAACAAATCTTTTAAATTTTACAAAACATACGGAAATGAACTTTACAAAAGTAAATGTTTGCTTATTGTTAGACAAAACAATATCTTTATATGAGCACGCGTTTACGGAACACAATATTATTATTAAAAGGAATTATACTTATTCTCCCAATTTGTTGGACGTAGAAGCGGACGAATCTCAATTTATGGAAATCTTTTCTGTCGTTATAAACAATTCGATTGAAAGTATGGCGACATCCGGGGAACTAGAAGTTTTAACAAATATGTCTGAGGATAACTCGCAAATTGACATAAAAATCAGAGATACGGGATGTGGGATAAGACAACGGGATTTAGACAAAATATTTACCCCTTTTTTCACCACTAAAACAAAAGGAACCGGGTTGGGGTTATTTTATTCTAAAATAATAATTAGTAGACACAAAGGAAGTATTACTATAAATAGCAAGGAAGGAAAAGGAACGGAGGTTTCAATAAAACTACCTGTATGCCAAAACTAAATACCGATAAAAAAATTTTAATAGTTGATGATGAGCAACAGATGTGCTTGTTTCTAAAGCAATGTCTGGAAAAAGAAGGTTTTACGGCAGATTATGTTCTTAATGGTGAAGATGCTTTGAGTGGGTACAGTAAATACGACCTTATTGTACTTGACCTGATGATGCCGGGAATTAGCGGTGAGGAAGTATTGGATGGCATAAAACAAAAAGATCGTGCATTCCCAACCATTATTATGAGTGCTTTCGGCGACTACAAAAAAGCTTTTGAGCTTTTGAATAAAGGTGCGGACGATTACGTTCAAAAGCCTTTTAACGTAGAAGATATGATTTTTAGAATTACCAAAGTATTAGAGATATATAGACTTAAGGGAGAGATAGAATTTTACAAGACACAGTTTCACAACAGTACGGCAAATATTGTGTACAAAAGCTCTAAGATAGAAACAATACTGGAAACGGTAAATAAAATCTCAAAAGAAAATATCCCGGTATTAATTACCGGAGAAAGTGGCGTAGGAAAAGAATTGATTGCTCGGGCGATACATTACAACACTTATAATCCTCGGCGTGAGAAATTATTCTGGACTGTAAATTGCAGCACTTTTGCAGAAACACTTTTGGATGACGAGTTGTTTGGCCATGTCAAGGGGGCTTTTACGGGAAGCGTCAGTGACAAGATTGGGATTTTTGAAATTGCGGACGGCGGGACGCTATTTCTTGACGAAATAGCAGATGCCTCTATGTCAGCACAAGCAAAATTATTGCGCGTAGTAGAAACCGGCGAGTTTAGAAGAATTGGAGAGACAAAAACGCGTTATACCAACGTAAGAATTATCACGGCAACAAATAAGATATTATCCAAAGAAATTATGAAAAAAACTTTTAGGGAGGATTTTTATCAGAGATTAAAAGGCTTGGAAATACATATTCCGCCACTCAGAGAAAGAACGGAAGACATTCCTGAATTGATAAATTATTTTTTAGACATTTCCAATAAAGAATTCAAGAGAAACATAAAAATTGACAGCGAAGTAATGGAAAAGATGCAAAAAGCTTTCTGGCAAGGAAATGTAAGGGAACTTAAACACGCCGTCCAGAGGTTGGTATTATTGTCCGAAACGAATAAGATTACGGTAAAAGATTCTTGCAATATTTTATCATTCCACATTTCCGATATAAAAGGTATTGAGGAAGAAACCTTTACCGGAAACAAATCTTTCTTTGACTTAAAAAATGAATGCCTAAGCAACTTCGAGAAAAAGTTTTTCCTGAATTTAATGCAAAAACATAATGGAAAGATAGTACAAGCTGCCGAAAGCATTAACATTAGCAGGAAATCTCTGGCAAAAAAGTTAAAAGAATACAATATAATCGCCAGCGAATACAAAAAATAAATCTTAATTTGAACTAACGCATTAATGGGAAGAGTGATTCCCAGTGCGGGAACTAAAGTTCCCATTCTTCGCATTTTCCTTGCCACTAGATGAGTTCGGGGGATTTTCAAACAAAAAACGAGAACTACTGTTCCCATTTTATAATTTTCTGCTTAATTTTATCTGTTTAATAAATTCCTGCATTCTGTTTGTTTGCAAATAAAGACAGATTATTCCCAAAAATCCATTTAATTTTGGCACAAAAGTTGCTATAAAATTAAACTTAAAGTTTTGCAAGGTATATTTTTCTAGGAGGTAAAAAATGAGAGGAGCAATAGGAGAAATAATATCCAGACTGATTATGTTTTCTATCACAGTTTTGTTGATTTTAGGGGCGGTATTTTTCATCTTTTCAGGAAAAAAAACAGGGTTTGAAATAGACTAATATGGAGACAAAAAACAGTGTTCTTGTGGTAGACGACGAGTTAGAGATTTGTAAAATGCTGAAAATGCTTTTTGAGAAAAAATGGTATGAAGTGAGTTATGTAATGACGGGAAAAGAAGCGATAGAAAAGATTACAAAAAGAAAATTCAACGTTGCTTTGCTTGATATTAACCTGCCCGATATTGAAGGAACAGAGCTAATCCCCATTTTTAAGAAAGTGCACCCCGACATAAAGATAGTAATGATGACGGGACAGGCAACAAAAGATAATACTATGCGTGCCCTGAACAATGGTGCATCATATTATTTTGAGAAACCTTTCAACATAGATGAGTTGCTGACAAAAACCCAAGAATTAGTTGAACAACAAAACAAAACCTCGTCTCAGACAATCCTGCAGGAATCTGCGAGGTCTATGAATGTGCGGGATATAGCAAACCCGGACAAACAGGACGTTTCACTTGCCCCAGTGTTACCTTTTAAGATTCGGAAAGCAATTGAATATATAGAAAAGAATTATACAAATCCTGAATTATCGTTAAAAGAAATTGCCCGCTCTGTAGGCATGCAATTTAAAGGCTTTTCATTTTTGTGGAACAAAACAACAAAGATTAAAATCAGAGGTTATATAAATGGCTTAAGAATAGAAAAAGCCAAAGAGTTGCTTTTAGACCCAACTTTATATGTTGCGCAAATAGCTTATAAAACAGGACTTCCTAAACACCATTTTTGCAAAGTATTTAAAGATAAAATTGGATACTCCCCGACAGAATACAGAAAGTTCTTTCCAAATATATAATAATCTATGGGAAAATTATACTAAAAAATGAGAGAAGCATTTGGAGAAATAATATCCGGGCTGATTATGTTTTTTATTCCTTCCCTTATAATTTCGGGAACAGTATTTTTTATCTTTTCAGGGAGCAGAACAAGGCTTAAAATTGATTAATATGGAGACAAAAAACAGTGTTCTTGTGGTAGACGATGAACCCGGAATTTGTAAAACATTAAAAATGCTCTTTGAAAAAAAATGGTATGAAGTGAATTATGTGATGACAGGAAAAGAAGCAATAAAAAAGATTAGAAAAAGAAAATTCAACATTGCTTTGCTTGATATTAAACTGCCGGATATGGAAGGGACGAAGCTAATCTCCATTTTTAAGAAAATACATCCCGATATAAAAATAGTGATGATAACGGGACACTCCACGAAAGCCAATGTTATCGAATCTTTGAACAGTGGGGTATCATATTATTTTGAAAAACCTTTTAACATAGAAGAACTACTTACAAAAACTCATGAACTAATTGAAGAACAAAATAAAACTTCGTTTCAGAGAATTTTGCAGGAAGCAACGAAATCTAAAAATGTACACAATATGGTAAAATTAGATAAGCAAGATGTTTTACTTCCACAAGATTTACCGTTCAAAATTCAGAAAGCTATTGAGTATATAGAAAAGAATTTCAGAAATCCGGATTTGTGTTCAAAAAAGATTGCTTCTTCAGTAAATCTACATCCTAAACGTTTTTCTTTTTTATGGAACACGACGACAAAAGTTAGCTTGCCTGATTTTATAAATGACATAAGAATCGAGAATGCAAAGAAATCACTCATAGAAACAACAGATTACACCTCTCAAATAGCACATAGCGTAGGATTTGACTCCCACAATTTCAACCGGGTTTTCAAAGCAAAAATGGGGACATCTCCAATTAAATACAGAAATTCATACTCTCAAAAATTCCCCACATAGATATTTGTCCGAAAATGTGGAAAAATGTCCGTAAATATAGATATTTGTTAATCTTTTTTTCTTGCAAAATAGAAATATTATAGATAAAACACATTATTTTTTATAACGTACAAATTTTTAACAGGAGGTGCGGATGTTTAGAAAAATTATTGGAGTGGTAATCCTTTTTTTGATGGGAGCCACAGTAAATGCTTGGCAGCAAGACGCCATTACGAATATCGGGCAGTTGGACAGCGGCGGGACTATTTCTGCGCTTACTACTGCACTGAACGGTAAAATTTATGGTTCTACCGAATCAGGAAACATTTTTGCTTACGATTCTGCTTTGGGAATTCAGGAGTTAGGATATGTAGGAATGAATGTAAACGCCATAATAACCGGTAAGGACAGTTTGATTTATGGTGGAGGGGTAAGAAACGACTCTCCTTATATATTCGTATATAATCCAAATAGTAGTTGGACCCCGGGAACAAATCCTTTAAGAATTAAAGTTGATTCTTTTGTTAATGTAGTTCAATCGCTTGCTTGTGGAAAAGACAGTTTAATATATATTGGGACAGGAATACCATTTGAAGAAAACGCTCGTTTATATAAATATAATCCTTTTACGCAGGCAGTTTCTTATATTTGTCGACCTTCGGCAGACAAGCATATTATTTCCTGTTTAACGGCTACATATAACGGTAAGATATGTGGTGGGTTGTATGGAGGCTCTGCAAATGCAGAAGATTTCTTTGTGTACGATCCTGCAGGAGATTCATTAATTATTTGTGTAAATATAGAGTATGTACAGAGTGGTGTAAGAGATATGGTAACGGGATTAGATGGTCAGGTTTATGGGTTTACAGAGAATTATTTATTAAGGTATGATCCTGCTGGAAGTTGGAATCCGGGATATACGCCAAGTAATAATCCCTATGAAATAGAGGAAACATTTACGTACAATTCGGAGAAAATAACAACTGGAAATAATGGGAGACTTTACATCAGTGGAAGCAATAATTTTTATTCGTATGACCCGAGACTTCCATTTAATTACGGAACTTTAGATACAAATAACCCTCGTAATTATGGGAATATACTATCGGGAGAAACAAATTCTCGTGCATTAACAGTGGGAAAAAATAATTTAATTTATGGGGGAACCGGAACAAATGGATATCTGTATATATTTACCCCGAGACCGATATTTGAAGCTTATTTTATGACTCCGGAAGATAGCACTCCTTGTCTATTCGATGTAAAAATATCGGATGGAGAATGGATACAGAAATTTGATAGTGTTACATATATCTATACCGAAGTACCTGAGGCTTTTACTTGCGCCTATAACTATGTTAGAGATAGCTATAAGCATAGTGATTATGTTCCATTCAAAATTTCAAGCGGTGAAAAAAGATGTTTAAATTTTTATGCTATTAAAGTAGATACTATAAATGTTATGCCATATATTGTTATAGAAGAAGAAGATGCCAATTGCAATATAAATTGGACATATGATAATCTGAATTATAAACTTACATGGGCAATTCAAGCTCCTTGGAAAAATGTCGATATATTAATTTCAACTCCTAAAATTATTAGAAGCAAAAAGGGAGGAAAGGCAGGTTCGGGAGATTTTAAAATAGTGCCAAAAGACGAAAAGATACCTGAGCTTCCGCCCGAGCAGATTAAAGGAGATTTTAGGACAATCATGAAAAATGAACTTGATCTTGAGACTGGGGAAACAAATTTGGTAGAATGGACGACCTTGCAATCCTATTGTCTTGATCATGACGTGTGGGTAAGCCCGTCTGAGAAAAAAACTAAAGTTCTTCCTACAACTTTTGATACTTTTTCTGTAACTTTTGATACTGTCCCAAATAATTATTCTCTTGTTGGTGTAGGAAATATTCTATACAACTACAAAATTTTGATAGGACCAAAGAATATCTCCGAAAAGGTTTTATTAAAAAATTCGTCAGAAGATTTGGTCCCACAAAGGTTTTTGGTGCCCCAGTATGCTGTTTTAGAAGGTAACTATTTTTTAGAAATACAAAATCTTCCATCAGGATATTTTATACCTAAAATACCTATAAAAACAAGGGAATATGTTGATAATGTTCTTAATGTAAATGCTTTTAAGACTTTGGAACTAAAAAATTGGGATTTTTTGATTATTGCTAGCGCAATGGATTTGTCAAAAATTCTAGACTCGGATATTGTTCATACTGATTCAATTATTAGCGTAGCTATTAATATTGAAAGATATTACCCTGAATGGTATGGGGCTTTTGTTTTGCCTGATTTTTTCACAGTAAAAACCCTTACTGCATATACAGATTCAGATACTATTTCTCTACAAGAAAAGTACGACTATACTATTACCCATATAGATAATTATAATGTTGTTACTGTGAGAAATGAATATACCTATAAACATCTTGAACTTGTTTATAAATCTGCTTATGAATGGGAACAGAACAACGTCTATACTGGTAGTGCGCTTAGCGATTATTGTCGTGCGCTTGCAATAGGTGACGGGAATAACGATGGTGTAAACGAACTATACGGAGCGGGAGGTATAGATAGAGTTTACCAGAGCAAGAAAACGGATGGCAACTGGGCAACGACAGACCTTACGGGTGATATCGGTGACGATATGAACGGAATTGCTGTCGGTGATGTTGATACTTCATTCGCAGGAAATGAAATATACGTCGGCGGAGATGATGCCAGATTACAACAAATTAAATGGAATGGCTCAAGCTGGAGTACAACTGTTGTCGCAACTCTTGGAGACAACATAAAACAAGTTAGCATTGGCGACGGAAATAATGACGGAATAAGTGAAGTCTATTGCGCGTCTCTTAATAATCACGCATACCAGTTAAAGAAAACCGGAAGTACCTGGACGACTACCGATTTAACGGATAACTGTGGTGATGATATGTATGCAGTAGCAGTCGGAGATGCAGATTCTACTTTCACGGGAAATGAAGTATATGCCGGTACTAAAGATGGAACTTCTACAGATGGCAGACTGTATGAAATTACATATACTAATGGAACATGGACAAAAACTACAATCGCAGATTTAGGCAGCCATATAAATTGGATTTCAGTCGGCGACGGAAATAATGACGAGAAAGGTGAAGTCTATGTTGCCTGTGAAGACGTGCATATTTACCAATTTAGAAAAACAAACGGTTCATGGGTAAAAACAGATGTCGGAATAGGACAGACGGGAACTTCAGCTAATATGTATCAGGTAGTAGTTGGCGATGGCAATAACGATGCCGAGAATGAAGTTTTTGGAGTGTCCAGAGCAATCGGAACGAATGAAGTCGGATATGTTTTCCAGTTCAAATGGAATGGCAGTTCATGGGACAAAGTAGAAGTAAGTTCCTCAACGAATCGCGGGTATTTTTCGATTGCATTAGGCAACGCAGACCCCAATTTCGCGGGAAATGAAGTTTATGGAGCTTGTGACTGGACTGCATCACCTGAACTATTACCGCATATTTATGAGTTTACGTATTCATCTCTTCTAAGCTATTCAATGGGAAATAAAAAAACTATTGGGGGGAATAAAGAGTATATTTTTGAAATAAAAGGCAAGAACCCACTGACTAATCAGACAGTTTTTAAATACTCTATTCCTGCGGAGAGTTTTGTGAAGCTTACCTTGTATGAAGTAAGCGGAAGAGTAGCGAAAAGAATATGCAATGAGAAAGTAAAAGCAGGTACTTACAGCGTAACTCTTAATGCAAAGGGATTAAAAACAGGAATATATCTTGTGAGGTTCGAGACTGAAGGATTTAAGGCTACAAAGAAATTGATATTAATACACTAAGGAGAGACAATTAATAACAGAGCCCTCCTGTTAAATTCGGGAGGGCTTTTGTATTTTATAGTTGACATTATATGGGAGATGTTACAATATAGTGAAGAATTTTGTAAGTTTTATTTATTGTAACTTGTTATAAAAATGAAGAGGATAGATATAATTATATTGGTTCTTATAATTGTTTCGGATGTTACAAAAGGAGAAGAATTATTCAAAGATAAGGAAATATTCAACCCCGGAAGGAAATGGACTTATTCAGTATTTTTTATTAACACAAAGAAAGATACTGTTGACTCTCAAAAAGTTGAATTGGAAGTTTTAAAGGGATCTTATGGTTTACAAAGACAAATAGAATGGAGATATTATAAGAACGGAAAATGGAAAATAGGGGAGAATACAGGGGTTGTTGAAGGTGCTGAAAACATATTTCTCCATCCTCCTCGTAACGGTGATTTTAGATTCACAGAACTCACAAATTTTCCCGAAATTTATTATGGAAAAGTTTATCCCATTGAAAATACATCTCCAATGAGAGCTTTGAAAAAATGGAGCGGACGATTAAATATTGGAAGAGGATGGGGAGAATGGGAAGGGGTAACTGTAGAAACATCTGCGAAAATTGGAGATAAGAAGTGTATTCGCACGCGAATGAAAGATTCTTTGGAATGCTGGCAAATTGATACAAAAGGAGAAAGTAAATTAGGAATCTATAAAACTACTTATTATTTCCATACTCAATACGGATTCGTTAGATGGGAATATAAAAAACCGGATAGCACAAGGGTTATTCTTGACCTTGAGAGAGCTTCAGGGTTTTAAATAAAAATAATGTTTGAAAGAGACAGAAGATTTGAACGTTTGATTGTTTCTCTTCCAAAGCTTGGGATTTTGTGAAGCATACGGAAAAATGAACTATTGACAGAAAACAAAGAGATTCTTCGTCTGCGATTCAGAATGCTTCGAGAAACTAGACAACTTAGAATGATGTACCTACGGTGTAAACTCTAAGTAAACAATACTGCATAGAGAATTAAGGGTGCAAAGGGAAAAGATTAAAGATTTTACAGAAATCTAAATATACTAAAACGAAGGGGGAAATATGAAAAACCTTTTTATGGTTTTTGTAATTTTAGGAGTTCAGAATGTGTTTGCATCTGCGCCGGATATTTTATGGACAAAGCATTATGGAGGACAATATAATGATCAGGCTAATGCCATTCTTCAAACAACGGACGGCGGATATATGGTTTGCGGATATGGACGCGTTACAGGAAATACAAATGTATGGCTTATAAAAACGGATTCTACGGGAGATACTTTATGGACTAAGGCTTTAGGTGACACTACTGTTTATGCGGTAGGGTATTCCATACAGCCTACTACGGGTAACGGCTATATAATTTCTTATTCTAAATCATCTCATATCGGGCTAATAAAAATAGATTCTGCCGGAAACGAAGAATGGAATAAATTATATCTAAGCATAAACGGTGGTGGAGTTGCCGTAAATGCTAAGCAAACTATGGATGGTGGGTATATAGTTTTTAGCAACCTTACAAGTGGTACTGCGACAGTTCTTATAAAAACAGATTCTAACGGAGATACTTTATGGACAAAAACTTATGCTAAAAGTGGAAGTAATTATGGGTTTTCGGTTATACAAACTGCAGATAGCGGATATGTGCTTTGCAGTAAAGCTAATAACAGTCTCTGGGTTATACGAACAAATATATCAGGAGATACATTATGGACAAAAACTTTTCCCGGCACAGGCTATAATATGCAGAAAACTACGGATGGAGGATATATAATCGGTGGAGGATTAAACAATGATGTATGGCTTCTAAAAATAGACGACAATGGGAACGAGCAGTGGTCTAACACTTTAGGAGGAAACTATGCTAATTCGGTTCAACAAACCAAAGACGGCGGTTATATAGTATGCGGTATTAACGGTCCGGATGGGTATCTCGTAAAAACAGACACTGCCGGAACTATGCAGTGGTCACATACTTTTAACGATACCGCTCAAAATGAGTGGACATCAGTTCAACAAACTAAAGATAATGGATATGTGGTTTGCGGATTTAGAGCACCTCACGGGGTACGTGATGTTTTGTTGATGAAAACTGGGGCTGAAGTTTCCGTGGAAGAAGGAAAACAGTCAAATCTTATTTTTTTCAAAATTAAAATATCCCCAAATCCATTTTTTCAACAAGCAGTTATTAACTATCAATTGTCTAAAGAAAGCCATATTTTATTAACGATTTGCGATATTACTGGCAGAACAATAAAAACTCTTGTAAATGAAGAGAAAGAGGCGGGAAGTTATAGTGTTGACTTCAATGCAAAAGGCTTGTCAACAGGTATTTACTTTGTACAATTTAAAACAGGAACTTATCAAAGTAGGCAGAAATTGATTCTTATAAAATAACAAGTTTGGATAACATATATTATCCAAACTAAATTTGACTTTTAACAAACATAGGAGGGAAAATGAAAATAATGATTGTCCACTTAAGTGATTTACATTTGAAAAGCGAAGGGAATATTATTTTAACAAGACAAAAGCAAATATGCAATGCAATTCAAAATATGACTTTTGGTATGGACAAAATATTTATAGTAATCTCTGGAGATGTTGCTTATTCTGGGAAAGAAACGGAATATGGACAAGCAACTATTTTATTAGATTATATTAAAAAAACTATCAAAGAATATTCTAAAAAAGAAATTAATTATATAATAATACCAGGGAATCATGATTGTGATTATGAAATAGGAGAGAAAGAAATAAGAAATCATCTTATAGAAAATATCCAAAATAATAAAAAAAACTTGGATAATACAGTTATCGATGCTTGTTGTAAAACTCAAACTAATTTTTTTGATTTTTCAAAACTTTATCAAGAGGAGAACAGCTGTTATAAAGATAAATTGCTAAATATACTTGAGTATAATTACGAAAACATTACCGTTGTATTTAATTGTTATAATACTGCTTGGATGTCTCAGATAGAAGAGAAAATCGGGACTATACATTTCCCAATGGATAAATATTCTCAAGAACTTACTAAAAATAAAGCAGATTTAACTATTAGTGTATTACATCATAATTTTAATTGGTATGAACCTTCCATTTCAAGGCAATTAACGGGGTATCTAAAAACTCACTCGCATATAACGCTAACTGGTCATGAACATATAGCTTCAAAAAGTATAATAGATAATCTAGAAGGTGATGTTACTGAATATTTTGAGGGAGCTACATTACAAGAACATGATAATACAGAAAATAGTGGTTTTAACATAATTTTAATAGATTTAGATGATAAAAAACAAAAAATATGTAATTATAAATGGGATAAGAATATCTATTCAACGGAAGAACCCAATTGGCTCCCATATAAATTATGTAATAGTATGAATAAAAAAGTATTCAAAATCAATGATGCGTTTGAGAAAGAGCTCAATGACCCCGGTATTTCGTTGTTACATCCAGAGAAACCTGACGGGCTTATTTTAAATGATTTCTTTATTAATCCTACCCTAAGAGATCTAACTATAGATTCTAAAACAGAGGAAGACGTTATAGATGACAAAGTAGATTCTGATATTTTATTTGAAATAAAAGGGACAAGGAATAAAGCTTTAATAGTAGGTAGAGAGAGATCAGGAAAAACATCTTTATGTAAAATTTTATTTCAACATTATTATAATAATAATTTCGTACCTATTTATATAAATGGGCACGAAATAAAAAAAGCTACTCGCGATGCACTTCATAAATTAGTAGGTAATTGCTACAAAAAGCAGTACTCTGAAGATACTTTTCAGGAATTTGATCAATTAGACAACTCTAAGAAAATCTTAATAATAGACGACCTAGATGAATCAAGCATAAAGAACATTAAATATTTACATAACTTCTTAAATAATCTCAACGAAGAATACCAGAATATAATCATTACAGAAGGTGAATTTTTTTTAATAGAAGAAACTTTTTTAGAAGAAGGGCAAGAAAAAAAAACTCTTCAAAACTATAAACAATATGAAATAATGGAATTTGGACATCGTTTAAGAGATAAATTAATTAACAAATGGAATACTTTGGGTAAAGAAGAATCTATTAGTGATATTGATTTATTACATAAGAATGACCATGCAACACAAATAATTAATATTATTATTGGAAAAAATTATGTTCCATCTTATCCATTTTTTTTACTTACTATATTACAGTTTATTGATGCCAAAACACCTTATGATCTGAAAGAAAGTTCGTATGGGTATTATTATCAACTTTTAATTACACAATCTCTTAAAAAAGTTATTCAAGAAACAGACGAAATGGAGGCTTATTACAATTACCTTGTTGAATTAGCTCACCACTTGTTTAAAAACAAGATTCGTGAAATCTCTAATGTCGATTTTGTTCGATTTCATAATTGGTTTTGCGAAGAGTATGCAATAACCCTTAACATGGATTACTATAAGGATAACTTATTAAAAGCTTCTATACTTGAAACTAAAGATTGTATTACGTTTAGATTCAAATATAAATATGAATATTATTTTTTTGTAGCTAAATATATTTCTAATAACCTACATGATATGGAGAAAAAGGTTTCAGAGATGTGTAGAAAACTATACATAGAAGAATATGCAAATATTGTTATGTTTTTAACTCACCATTCTAAAGATCCCTTTATACTTGATGAGATTTTAAAAAGTGCACAGCTTCTTTTCTCAGAGTTTCAACCTATTAAATTAGAAGATGATATATCTCAAATAAACACTCTTATGGACAGCATACCAAAATTTGTTTTAGAAAATAAAAATATTACCAGATCTAGAGAAGAAAAACTTAAAGCTCAAGACAATGCCGATGAAACTGCAAAAAAACCTTCTGTTGATACGGATAATACGGATTTGAATGAAGATGAAAAAGAAGTGGATGATGTAATGTCTAACATAATCCGGACTTTTAAAACGATAGAAATTATAGGGCAGATTTTAAAAAATTATTATGCTTCCTTAAAAGGAACTACAAAATTCAATATTGGTCAAGAGGCTTATTCTATGGGATTAAGGTTTTTAAGTTTTTTCTTTTCAATAACAGAAAAGTATATGAATTATATTATCGATGATATTAAAAACTTCCTAGAAAAGAAGAAAATACTTAAGGCAGGTGAAATTACCGACAGGGATAAGGCCGAAAATATTTCAAAAAAAATAGTATTTAGTTTTTGTGCCATGATGTCTTATGCGGTAATTAAAAAAATATCTGATTCTATTGGATCAGAAAAACTATCAGGGACATTCAGTGAGATTTTGGAAAGAAACAACAGTAACTCATTTTACTTGGTAGACATGTCTATAAAACTTGATTTTTTTAAAGGATTCCCCTATACGGATATAAGTAAACTCAAAGATAAAATATCTGTCAAATATAACAAAGATAATATAGCTGGTAAAGACAAGACAATACCTAGCAATATTTTAGTTTATTCCTTGCTAAGAAAAATGGTTATAGATTATATTTATATGTTTCCCACATCGCTTTCTGATAAACAAAGAATATGTAATTTGTTAGATATTACAATGGGAACTCAAAGGATTATAGATAAAACTTCTGAGCAGAAGAAGAGAGAATAAGAGCATCTTAATTTCTACGTACCCTCTATCCTCACAATTTTTAACAACAAGCAAATTGACTTTTCGTTAGTCTTATTTAATATATAATAAATACAGTTATTTGATACATAATTCGTAACTTGCTTGTTGAAATCCCTGAACAAGCCAAGTAAGTTGCTTGAGTAGCGGAAACTATTTTTATTACTCCAAGTATTTACTAATGCATATTAATTAAAAATTTCCCTTGCAAAACAATAGGTTTATAGTATTCTCCACTAATGTCAATCAACTACATTACCCTATTAGACATCCAAAAAGGGATACACGAAGAAAACAAAATGGTCATAATCCAATGCAAAAATTGCGAAGGCCAGAAAATCGGAAATCACATAGATTGGATAAAAGATCATATAAAAAATCCAAAAGATTGTCTACTGCATAAATGTTCTTCTTGTAATGTAGATACGAGGCTGAAAGAAAAGGATTTAGAAAAAATCAAGAAAACATTGGAAATATAAGCATGAAACGAAAAGTTGATAAAATATATTCAAAAGAACTCAGAAAATACAAGAAAGAGATGTTAAATGCTTCCAAAAGAATCCGGACAGGACTTGAATACATAGGGAAGAATTATACAAGGAAAGAGCTATCATTGGGAAAAATTGCATCTTACGCCAATATGTGTTACAAGAGTTTCTCATATCTCTGGGGGAATACGATGAAAGTTAGTCTACCGCAATTTATAAATGACATTAGGATTGCGAAAGCAAAAGAATTACTTGTAAAGACAACTATTAAATCTAAATATATTGCAGAAGAAGTGGGGTTTGAAGATACTAATTTCTGCAGAATCTTCAAAGATAAAGAACATACTTCGCCTTTAGAATACAGGAAAAAGCACAAATTACCTACTTTAAAGTCCTCTAAAAAAAAGATTAATTAGAAGTTATTTCAGTTGCTTGAGTATTTGCTCTGCACAGTATTTCCCGGATAACAGCATTCCTCCAAATATAGGGCCCATCCGTGGTGAGCCATAAGCCGCATTTGCTGCCATACCTGTTACCCATACTCCCGGGAATACTTCTTTCGTATTCTTAATAAGAGATTTTTCTCCAACATCTGCCCACATTGAGCGTTCTCCTTCTATTCCACCGGAAGGAGTTGATAGCTTTTTCCCCGATTTTCTCTCTATAACCTTTAGCACCTCTGTCGGATGCCCAGTTGCCTCAATTACGTATTTTGACCTTATCGTTAAAGGGTCTACGTGTAAATTAGCAATTTGTGTTGCGCTCCAGTTTAATACAAGCCCTGTAACTCTGCCTTTTTGCAACATAACGTCTTCTACGGATATCAGATTAAATATTTGTGTTCCTGCTTTTACTGCTGCACGTGTCAAACTACTCACGGTCTCTACAGAGCTTGCAGTATAATAGCCCTGTTGCCATTTTTTCGTATCAACATCAAATTCTTGCAGTATTTTTCTGCCTTCTTCCTGGACGACAATTTCATTAAACATCATACCTCCGCCCCACATTCCACCGCCTACCGAAAGATGACGTTCAAAAAGCGCTACTTTTTTATGTTTTTTGGCAAGATAAAAAGCAGCAGTAAGTCCGGAAGGTCCAGCGCCTGCGATGGCAACATCTACGTCAAGCGAGGCAATCAACTTTTTCATATATCTTTCTATAATTGCTTCCGAAATTTTTATATCATCTAATTGCATTTGTCCTCCTTTATAACTTTTCAATCAGCTTTTTTAATAATCTCCTATGACAATATTCGTCGGATTTTTCCCAGCAAAGCAAGGTTACTGCCTTTTTCTTTGACAACTCGGCTATCTTTTTAATTGCTTGCTGTTTTTCGGCATCTTCCATTTCCTGTCTATACCTTTTTTCGTACTCTACCCAGTTAATCCTGTGTTCAGTCCAGTCATTCAATAGTTCTGTGCTTGGTCCCAGTTCTTTTATCCATCTGTCTATATTATTCTTTGAAACACCTCTTGGCCATTTCCTCATAACGAGGATTCTTATCCCATCTTCTGGGATTTTAGTCTCATAAACTGATTTCGTTTTCAGCATATTTTATTTCTCTGTATTTTGTTATTCCTTTTCTTCTATTATTGAATCTATAAATTCTATTACTCTTTTCTCAATTTTATCTCGTATTTCCCTAAATTCCTCTATGGATTTCCCTTTTGGACTTGGTATTTGCCATTCAATTCTTTTCGCTCCCGGATAGAATGGACAGATGTCTTTGCATCCCATAGTAATGATGTAATCAAACTTTGGAATTAATAATGGTCCCAAACCTTTTGATATTTGAGCTGACATGTCTATTCCTTTTTCTTTCATAACTCTTACTGCAATCGGATTAACCACTCCCGAAGGGCTTGAACCTGTGCTATAAGCATTCACTGCGTCGACAGCATACGCTTTTGCGAATCCTTCCGCCATTTGACTGCGGCAAGCATTTTCTATACAAACAAAAAGTATTGTCTTTTTCTTCATCTTATTCCTCTCTTTACCCCTCGATACTTAAAATTTTATTATAAAAATGTTTAGTGTCAACAAGAATTCAAAACAAAAGCATATCCCGATTTAAGCCAGTAAGTTTTTCTCCCAAGAAGTGAACTTGAGTTCAGGTTTTATTTGGTAGTTTTGTTCCCAAGTTGGCACAGGATTTTTTGTTTCACATACGAAATGAAAAAAGTTGGCATTAAAGATTGACAAAGATAGGTTTTGAGAATATTTAAGTATAAAGATACTTGTGGATGAAATAAATGGAAAGAGAATGATAAAAAAATATTTAATTTTCTTAGCTTTGTTTTTGTGGGGAAAATATCTTTTTTCTGCCCCAGTAACTATTGAAATCGCCACAAGGGTCGCACAAAACTGGTATTATGAAAGAGGGAATATTACAAAAGGGAATTTTTCAATAAAAGAGCAATTTATAGAATCTAAAGGGAAAGATACTCTTTTCTATGTCTTTAATTTTGTTCCTGCCGGTTTTGTAATGATAAGCGCCGAGGATGTTACCATACCGGTTCTTGGCTATAGTTTTGTCGGAGAATATACTACAGAAAACAATCCTCCTGCATTTGACGATATGTTGGCAAGTTGGAAAGAACAACTTATTTATGCCAAACAAAACTCTCTGAAATCTACCAAACAAATTGCAAGTGATTGGAATAGATTAAATGTTGCGCCGACACAGTTTATAAAACAAAAATATGGCAAAGATGTCTCTCCATTAATAACTACTATTTGGGGGCAATCAACTCCATATAACAGTCAATGCCCTACTATTGGCGGGCAACGATGTCTTGTTGGTTGTGGTGCCGTAGCAATGGCGCAGGTAATGAAATACCACAATCATCCATCCCAGGGAACAAGTTCTAATTCTTATATCCAGCCTAATCTCGATACTACTACCGTATCTGCCAATTTTAATACGACCTATGATTGGGCTAATATGCCGGACTCTCTTGTTGGCGCAGATTCAACGCAAATAAATGCTACTGCAAAATTGCTGTTTCATATCGGCGTTTCAATGGAAATGAATTATGGGTTAAGTCTTTCTTCCTCTTATACGTCAAACATTGAGTCAGCACTTGAAACTTATTTTTGCTATCACTACAGCAGCGCTCTTGTTAATAAAGATGCTTATTCCGACTCCTTATGGAAAAATATGATGAGAATAGAACTTGATAATGCTCGTCCGATTATCTATTTTGGTAGCGGCAGTGGGGGTGGGCACGCTTTTAATATGGATGGATACCAGGGGAGCGATTATTTTCATTTTAACTGGGGCTGGAAAGGCAGCCGTGACGGAAATTATTATTTAGATAACCTGAATCCGGGAGGACATGATTTTACAAATGACCAGTACGCTGTAATTGGGATTAAACTTGCTACTACTACTTCAGAATGGACTGTATATGACACCTTGAATTCCGGTTTGCCCAATAACTTTGTCAATGCGCTTGGAATAGAAGGGATGACCGGCGATAAATGGATTGGCACTAATGGGGGACTTGTAACGTTTGACGGCACTAACTGGACTGTGTATGACACCTCAAACTCCGGGTTACCGGATAACTATGTCAATACTCTTGGGATACAAGGAAATAACATCTGGGTTGGCACTTATGATGGCTTAGCAAAGTTTGATGGCGCTAATTGGACTGTTTATGACACCTCAAATTCCGATTTGCCTTCTAATAATGTTTCTGTGCTTACAATAGGAGAAAGTAATATCTGGATTGGAACTTCCGGTAGTGGTCTTGCAAAGTTTGACGGCACGAACTGGATTGTGTATGATACGATAAATTCAGACTTGCCGGATAACGATGTCCGTTCTCTTGCAATAGAAGGGACGACTGGCGACGTATGGGTTGGCACTTATTGGGGTGGTCTTGCAAAGTTTGACGGGACTAACTGGACTGTATTCAACACATCAAATTCGGGTTTGCCTTCCAACTCTGTTCATTCTATTACGGCAGAAAACGGGAATATCTGGGTTGGCGGATTAGGTCTTGCGAAGTTTGACGGGACTAACTGGACTGTGTTCAACACTTCAAATTCAGGGATACCGTCTAACAATGTTACCACTCTTGCAATAGAAGGAACGACCGGCGATAAATGGATTGGCACCGGTGGCGGTCTTGCAAAGTTTGACGGGACTAACTGGACTGTGTTCAACTCCTCAAATTCAAGGTTGCCTCATAGCTATGTCCGCGCTCTTGCAATAGAAGGTAGTAATATCTGGATTGGTACTGGTAAGGGACTTGCAGTATATAGTCCTATAGGAGTAGAAGAGAAAAGTAGAGAGTTGAAAGGTGAGAGTATAGAATTGAAAATAGGACAAAATCCGTTTATTAAATCAACAATTATAAAGTATTTCATACCCGTTAGAACTCGAGTTATATTAAGCGTTTACGATATTTCCGGAAGTTGTTTGAGAACACTCGCAAATGGAGAAAAAGAAGCGGGGAGTTATACCACAAACCTCAACTCAACCGAACTAAAAACAGGGATTTATTTTGTGAGACTTACAGCAGGTGAGAACAAACTAACAAAGAAACTGGTTTTGATGAAGTAATAATAATGATTACATTAATATTATTTATTTTTCAGCAAACTTACGCCGTTGGTACCTGGCCCAAATACGGGGCAACTCTTGAGAATACGCATCTACAATATATGAAGGGAGCGATGATGTCCGCACCTGATGTAAAGTGGTCTTACAAAACAGGAGGTCCGGTAGAATCCTATGGTGCAGCAGTAGCAGATATTGACAAGGATGATACTATGGAAGTACTAATCGGAAGTGAGGACTATAAAATTTATTGTCTTAACGGAATAACAGGAGGAGTGAAATGGAGTTATACCGCAGGGGATAGATTGTATACTTCTTCCCCGGCAATAGCTGATATGGATAAAGATGATACTATGGAAGTGGTAATCGGGAGTGAGGATAATAAAATTTATTGCCTGAATGGAGCAAACGGAACTGTAAAATGGAGTTATACAACTGGAGGTCAAATATGGTCCTCACCAGCAATAGCTGATATAAATAATGATGACACATTGGATGTATTAATTGGAAGTACCGACGATAAAGTTTATTGTCTAAATGGAATTACTGGTAAAGCAAAATGGAGTTACTTAACTACAGGTATAGGTATGTACCGTTCTTCTCCTGCAGTAGCAGATGTAAATAAAGACGATACGATGGAGGTAGTAATTGGAAGTTTTACTGAGAACAACGTTTATTGTTTAAATGGGACTACCGGCAGAGTAAAATGGAGCTACTTTGCAGGAAACGAAGTATACTCTTCTCCCGCAATAGCAGATGTGGATAAAGATGATACGGTGGAAGTAGTATTTGGGTGTTGGAATCATAAGATTTATTGTTTGAATGGAACTACTGGTAAAGCAAAATGGAGCTACTCAACGGGAAATATGATAACATCTTCCCCGGCAATAGCGGATATAGATAATGATGACACCTTAGATGTATTAATTGGAAGCAGCGACGATAAAATTTACTGTCTAAATGGAGCGACAGGAAGAGTGAAATGGAGCTATATGACAACAGGAGCTGTTCATAGAGGCATTTCTATTGCAGATATTGATATGGATAACAAACTTGAAGTACTTCTTCCTAACGCTGGGTTTCCTCTAAATATTGATACTCTTTTTTGTCTTAACGGTGAAGACGGCTCACTTTTATGGAAAAAACAATTAGCTCACGATGTCCACGACATAACCATTGCAGACATTGATAACGACGGATGTGTGGAAATAGTAGTTGGAACCAACAACAGCGGCACTATCTGGGCACTTGACGATATCGGCAATTTTACTAACTGTGGGTGTATGGGAACAGAAGAGAAAAGTAAAGAGTTAAAAGTAGAAAGTATAGAGTTTAAAATTATAAAAAATAAAATTTATCTCTCTGTCCCGAATAACGATTATACTAATATACTATTAACGACCTACGACTTATGCGGAAGACTGAAAGAGGTTGCCTATCAAGGGACATTGAGCAAAGGGAATTATACTTTTACGCCGAACATTCGCAAGAACGGGATTTATTTCGCAAAGTTAAGTATTGGCAATTATAGTACAACAAAGAAACTAATTTTGATGAAGTAGCGGAGGCAAATGATGAAAAAATATATAAAGTTATTTTTTGTTGTTTTTGTTTTTACCGCAATTATCTCTAATAGTTTTGCGCAATACCCGGACTGGAAAAACTATACGAATGGAAATGGTGTTAACGCTGTTATCAGACAAGGAAATAAAATATGGGTTGGAACAAATGGCGGGTTAGTATATATAGATACGACTACAGGAGGTGCAGAATTTTACAACCATGCAAATTCAGGGTTGCCTATTAACAATATTACTGCTCTTGCAGCGCAAGGAAACACAATATGGATTGTAACATATTATTCCGGATTAACAAAATTTGATGGGGCTAACTGGGTTACATATACCACAAGTAATTCTACGATACCCTCTAATTCGATTACTGCTCTTGCGGTGGAAGGGGACACAATATGGATCGGGATACAGAATGAGGGGTTAGCAAAATATGATGGTACAAACTGGACTGTTTATAACCATGCAAATTCTGGATTGCCTGATAATAGAGTTTATTTTATAGCGATAGAAGGAACAACAAAATGGATTGGAATGCCATATTGCGGGTCATCAAGCTGCTTAGCAAAGTTTGACGGAACTAATTGGGTTGTATATAATAAAAATAACTCCGGATTACCGGATAATAATGTTACCTGTATTTCAATAGATGGGACAACAAAATGGATTGGAACTGCTAATTATGGTCTTGTGAAATTTGATGGAACAAACTGGACTGTATATGATACAAGTAATTCGGGGATACCTGCGAATATTATCCGTGACCTTGCAATAAATGGTTCTACGATATGGACTGGAACAAACAGCGGCTTAGGAAAATTTGATGGCACTAACTGGACTGTGTACGATACGAGTAATTCGGTAGTGCCTTCTAACAATATTGGGAAAATGGCAGTAGGAGGGAACAGTTTATGGATTCAAGTATTATATAATGAAGGATTAGGAAAATTTGACGGGACTAATTGGACAAATTGTAATATGAATAATTCGGGAATGCCTAATAATGGTGTTTATGATATTGTATTAGAAGGGGGAACGAAATGGATCGGAACCGGTGGCGGATTAACAAAGTTTGATGGGACAAATTGGACTGTTTACAATACGGGTAATTCGGGATTGCCGAATGCTTGGATTACTGCTCTTGCTATGGAAGGTTCAACAAAATGGGTGGGAACAAGTTGGGGTGGAGTTGCAAAATACGATGGCGCTAACTGGACTGTTTATAATATGAGTAATTCAGGATTACCTTACAATGAAATTACATGTATTGCAACAGAAGATTCAATTAAGTGGATTGGAACAAGTGGAGGTGGATTAGCGAGGTTTGACGGCACAAACTGGACAGTGTATACTACAAGTAATTCAGGATTGCCGGATGACAGCGTCCTTGCCATTGCAGTAGAGGATACAATAATATGGGTTGGAGCAACCTGGGGCGGATTGGCAAAATTTGACGGGATAAACTGGACAATTTACAATACGAGCAATTCGGGGGTGCCTTCTAATTACGTTTGTGCGATAGCAATAGAAGACAGCATAAAATGGATTGGTACTTATAGTAGTAGCTTAGCAAAATTTGACGGGACTAATTGGACCATTTATAATACAAGCAATTCGGGGTTTCCCGGCAGTAATGTAATTGAGATAACTATAGATGACTCTATAAAATGGATTGGAACAAGCTATGCCGGATTAGCAAAATTTGATAACGCAAGTTGGACTGTTTATAATACCGGTAATTCAGGTCTACCGAACTACAAGGTTAATGCTATCGCCATAGAAGGCGGACCGAAATGGATTGGGACCGGTGATGGATTAGCAAGTTATACACAGGTCGGTATTGAAGAACCCTCCATTCCGAATTCCGCATTCCAAAATCCCCAATTGAATGTTTCTCTAAACCCATTTATTAAATCAACAATTATCAAATATTTCATACCCGTTAGAACTCAAGTTATATTAAGCGTTTACGATATTTCAGGCAGTTGCGTAAAGACATTAATTGACGGAGAAAAACCCGCTGGGAGTTATACTGTGAATTTAGATTCAAAAGATTTAGCGGCGGGGATTTATTTCACGGAACTCAAAACTGGGAATTATAAGGAAACAAAGAAATTGATTTTGATGAAATAGAACTAAAAAGTAGTAAGAAATATGAAAAATATAAGCTTTGAGTTACCCGGTTTTTTAGGAGCTGAATTTGTTACTTTTTATAAAGAAGAAGAAAAAGGTGCGATAATACAGAACGTAGCGAAAAACAGCCCGGCAGAGAAAGCAGGAATTAAAACAGGCGATATAGTTATTAAAATTGACAATGCAATCATTAGTAGCGGAACGGATTTTAGAAAACTTCTAAGGGGAAATAAACCGGGAGATACATTAATATTTGAAGTTTTAAGAAAAAAAAAGAAAATAAGGGTGATGGTTGTTTTATCGGATTTGCCAATTAAAGAAAGGTTTATACATCAAGCTCGAATAGCATACGGGCATAAAGAATATAATAGGTCTGCATCGTTGTATGAAAAAGCTATTAAATCAGGGGAAGTATCGCCTTTTATTCTCTATAGTACGGCGGGTTCTTTTGCTTTGGCAGGGAATAGAGAAAAAGCATTTGATTATCTTAAAAAAACGATAAATCGCGGTTTTTATAATTTACTAATGTTGAAAGAAAATGCCGATTTCAAGAGCTTACATAATGACCGGCTATGGAAAACAGTTACTAAAGAGTGTAGCAAGGAATTAAAAAAAGCTTTAGAAAGAGCTACTATATTTATACCTAATAGGAAATGGAAATATAAAACACAATTTTTAGATAAGAATAACAACATTATTGATTGTCAAACAGTTGCGCTAAAAGTCCTTGAAGGAAGTTTTGTTGAACAACAAATCAAGGCGAGTTGGAATTATGATAAAACATCGCAAAGAAACGTAAAAGAAGAAACGGGAATTATGGACTTTCCCGGTTATATCTGGATTCATCCGCCCAGAAAGGGAAAATTCGCATTCACGCAGTTTGCTCCTTTTCCTCAAATACGAAAACCATTCAAAGAAGGGAATAGATGGGAATCTACATTAATATTAAATGAAAAATTGGGTAAATTAGCAGGGCTTGAAATAAAATGGTATTACGAAATAACAAAGCAAAAAGATATTCCTATTTTGCCAATAAAATCTATGAAATGCTGGCAAATTAACGGAGTGTCTAAAAGTAAATTAGGGGTTTATAAAGTAACTTATTATTTCCACCCAAAATATGGATTCGTTCGCTGGGAATATACAAAACCAGATAGCGCAAAGGTTATTCTTGACCTTGAAAAAGTCTCAGGATTTTGAGTAATTAGAACCGAATACTAAATTTATAAATGATACTACTATTAACATCATTTCTTTTTCAGCAGAATCCGACCTATGCAATAGGCACATGGACAAAATATGGTGCAACTCTGGAGAATACGCATCTGCAATATATGAAAGGTGCAATGATGTCTGCACCTGATGTAAAATGGTCTTTCAGAACAGGGGCTGAAATAGAATCTTTCGGAGCCGCAGTGGCTGATGTGGATAATGATGATACGATGGAAGTAGTAATTGGAAGCTGTGATTATAATATTTACTGTCTGAATGGTGTAACTGGAATTATGAAATGGATATATACTACAGGATATCGCGTCTATTCTTCTTCTGCTGCAATTGCCGACATTGATAAAGATAGTATAATGGAAGTAGTAATTGGGAGCGATGACTATAAAGTTTATTGCCTTAATGGAACAACAGGGGGATTGAAATGGAGTTACACATCTGGAGGACCGATATATTCTTCTCCCGTAATAGCGGATATTGATAAAGACAGTACAGAGGAAGTGGTATTTGGATGTAGTGATAAAAAAGTTTATTGTCTGAATGGAATAACAGGAATAGTAAAATGGAGTTATTTAACAAGGCGTTCTATAAGATATTCTGCACCTGCAATAGCAGATATAGACAAAGACGATACGATGGAAGTGGTAGTTGGAAGCCTTGATAGCACGGTTTATTGTCTAAATGGAATAACCGGAGCTGTAAAATGGAGTTATATGACAGGAGATGGTGTAGAATCTTCTCCTGCGATAGCGGATATAAACAAAGACGATACGATGGAAGTTGTTATTGGAAGCCATGATAGTACGGTTTATTGTTTTAATGGGGTAACCGGAGCTGTAAAATGGAGTTATTTAACGGGAGGGGGGATATACTCTTCCCCAGCAATAGCGGATATGGGCGGAGATGGGGATATTGAAATTACAATTGGAAGTGGTGATAAAAAAATTTACTGTCTGAATGGAATAACTGGAGGAGTAAAATGGAGTTATAATACTAATACTCATGTCCATCGTGCACCATCAATTGCAGATATTAATATGGATGGAAAGTTTGAGGTGTTGGTCCCAAATGTTCTTGTCCCAAATAACAGTGGCTTTCCCGATACACTTTTTTGTCTGAATGGTGAATATGGGACAGTGTTATGGAAAAAAGAAGTAACTCGAGATGTTCACGATATAACCATTGCAGATATTGACAACGATGGATGTGTGGAATTGGTAGTCGGCACTGTAGGAGATAGCACTATTTGGGCATTTGATGATATAACTAATTCTACTAATTGTGGGTGCATGAAGGTAGAAGAAAAATTAAATATTAAAAATCAAAATGCAAAATTGAAGATAGTAAAAGAAAAAATTTATTTGTCTGTTCCGAATACAATGGAAGTGGACATAAAACTTTATGACGTATGCGGAAGACTCAAGCAAATCTTCTACATAGGTATATTAAGTAAAGGTAATTATATTTTTGATAGTAGTATTAAGAAAATAGGAATTTATTTTGTAGTTTTACGAACAGGAAATATTACAAGAACTGCAAAAATTATAAAACTAAAATAATAATGATAACATTAATATTATTTCTTCTCCAACAAAACCCTACCTACGCTGTAGGAACGTGGACTAAGTATGGGGCAACGCTTGAAAACACCCATCTGCAGGCAATGAAAGGTACGATGTGGACTGAACCGATAGTTAAATGGTCGTATATACTGGGTGGTTTTGCAAATTCTTATGGTGCCGCAGTAGCAAATATAGATAATGATGATACGATGGAAGTAGTAATTGGAAGTCATGATAATAAACTCTATTGTTTTAATGGGATAACCGGGAGTGTGAAATGGAGTTATTATGCAGGGAATTTCGTACAATCTTGTCCAGCAATAGCAGATGTTGACAAGAATGGCAGTATGGAAGTAATATTCGGATGTGGGAATAAAAAAGTTTATTGTCTGAACGGAATATCTGGTACTGTGAAATGGAGTTATATAGCAAGAGGTCCTATAGAGTCTTCTCCTGCAGTAGTTGATATAAACAAAGATGATACATTGGAAGTCTTATTTGGAAGTGGGGACAGTACAGTTTACAGTCTAAATGGGATAACTGGAACTGTAAAGTGGAGCTATAATACGGGAGGAATTGTAAGTGGTTCTTCTCCGGCAATAGCGGATATAGACAAAAATGATACGATGGAAGTTGTATTTGGAAGCTGGGATAAAAAAGTTTACAGTCTGAATGGAGTGACCGGAAGTGTGAAATGGAGCTATGCTACAAGAGATTTCGTACATTCTTCTTCTCCTGCGATAGCGGATATAAACAAAGACGATACGATGGAAGTTGTTATTGGAAGCTGGGATAGCACAGTTTATTGTTTTAATGGGATAACCGGGAATGTGAAATGGAGTTATCTTACAAGAGGTAGTGTAGAATCTTCTCCTGCAATAGCGGATATAGACAAAGACGATACGATGGAAGTTGTTATTGGAAGCTGGGATAATAAGGTTTACAGTCTAAATGGGATAACTGGAACTGTAAAATGGAGCTATGATTTCATTGAGCGTCCCAGCGCAGGTATAATACGTGGCATATCTATTGCAGATGTTGATGGAGATGGTAATTTTGAAGTGTTGGTTCCACGTACTCTTACTGATTCACTTTACTGTCTAAATGGCGAAAATGGAACAATATTGTGGAGAAAACGATTATCCCTTGATATAACAGATATAACTATTGCAGATATTGATAACGATGGATGTGTGGAATTAGTAGTCGGAACTTATGGCAATACAGATGGGAGAAAAGTATGGGTTTTGGATGATTCATCAAATTCCACTAATTGTGGGTGTATGGGGGTGAAAGAATCAAATTTAGATTTTAGATCGGGGATTGGGGATTTTGTGGATTTTAAAATAGTAAAAGGTAGAATCTCTTTGTCCATTCCAAATTCAATAAAAGCAGATATAAAATTATATAATTTATGTGGGAGGATGAAAGAAGTTGTTTATTCGGGAACTCTTAGTAAAGGTACTTATACCTTTGTCCCACATATAAAAACTAACGGCATTTATTTTGTGAAGTTTATAACACATAATTTTGAAGAAACGAAGAAGTTAATTTTACTAAAATAAACAAGAAAAAATGATGAAAAAATATTTGATTTTATTTTCTGCTGTTTCTCTCTTTGCCGCAATTGGTTCTAATTGCTTTGCACAATATCTGGGCTGGGAAAATTATACAAATGGGCAGGCAGTGTATGCTGTTGCTAATGAAGGGAATAAAGTGTGGCTTGGAACTAATGTCGGATTGGTTTGCCTTGATACCCTCACAGGAAAAAAAACTTTTTATAACCATGCAAATTCGGGTTTGCCTGGTAGTTTTGTTAGTGCCATAGTAATAGAAGGAAGTAATAAATGGATTGGGACTGGCAATGGTTTAGCAAAGTTTGACGGTACCAACTGGACAGTTTACAATACGAGTAATTCGGGATTGCCTTATAATGGTGTTCTTGCCATAGCGATAGAAGAGACGACTGGCGATAAATGGATTGGGAGTTATGCTGGATTAACGAAGTTTGACGGCACTAACTGGACTGTGTATGATACACTTAATTCAGACTTGCCTGGTAACTATGTCTATGCCATAGCGATAGAAGGAACGACCGGCGATAAATGGATTGGAACTGGCAATGGGTTAGCGAAATTTGACGATACAAACTGGACTGTTTATAATAAGAGTAATTCAGGCTTACCTAATAATGATGTTTGGGTTCTTGCGATAGAGGGAAATAATAAATGGATTGGGAGCGCATATGGTGGTTTAGCAAAATTTGACGGCACTAACTGGACAGCGTATAATACCTCAAACTCTGGGTTACCTAGTAATAATATTCGTGCAATAGCAATAGATGGAAGCAACATATGGATTGGGATAGAATTTGGCGGTTTAACGAAGTTTGATGGGACAAATTGGACAGTATATAAGAAGAATAATTCAGATTTGCCTTATAATGACGTTCGTGGGATAGCAATAGAAGGAACAACTAAATGGATTGGGACTTGTGGTGGTGGCTTGGCAAAATTTAACGATATTAATTGGACAGTTTATAATACAAGCAATTGCAATTTGCCTGTTAATTATATTAATATCATAACGGTAGATGGAAATATTAAGTGGATTGGAACTTATAATGGCGGTTTAGTGAAATTCGACGGCACAAATTGGACAATTTATAATACAAGCAATTCAGACTTGCCTTACGATGATGTTGCATCTATAGCGATAGAAGGCAACACAAAATGGATTGGAACTGATTGGAGTGGCGGAGTAGCAAAGTTTAACGGCACTAACTGGACCGTGTATAATACGGACAATTCAGCTTTGCCAAGTAATAGTATTTCTGCTGTGGCACTAGAAGGACATAATAAATGGATTGGAACTTATTATAACGGATTGGCGAAGTTTAACGATACAAACTGGACTGTTTATGATACGAGTAATTCAGGGTTGCCTGATAGGGATATTAGTAGCATAGCAATAGAAGGAAAAACTAAATGGATTGGAATGAACGGAGGAGGAATAGCAAAATTTGATGACACAAATTGGACTGGTTACGATACAATTAACTCAGAGTTGCCGAATAATAATGTTCTTGCCATGGCAATAGAGGGGAATATCAAATGGATCGTTAGTTATGGAGGCGGCTTAACGAAGTTTGATGGAGTAAACTGGACAACATATAACTCAAGTAATTCAGGCTTGCCTGAAGACAATCTTGCTTCTATAGCAATAGAGGGAAATACCAAGTGGATTGGAACCTGGGAGAGTGGTTTAGTAAAGTTTGATGGGACAAACTGGACTGTGTATAACACGAATAATTCGGGTTTGCTTGATAACCATATTTGGACAATAGCGATAGAAAACCACACGAAATGGATCGGAACAATGAATGGCTTAGCAAGTTATACTGAACAGGCAGTAGAAGAAAAATCAACTATCAAAAATCAAAATGCAAAAATAGAAATAGGGCAAAACCCATTTATTAATTCAACAGTTATCAAATATCAAATACCTGCCACAAGTAAAGTTTCGTTAGCCATTTACGACATTTCTGGGAGTTGTGTAAAAACTTTAGTTGATGGAGAGAAAGAAGCGGGAAGTTATGATGTAACAGTAAATACAAAAGGCTTGTTATCGGGGATATATTTTGCAAAGCTAAGTGCCGGGAATTATAGTACAACGAGGAAGTTGATTTTAATGAAATGAAAAGTATGGATTTATACAGATGGAAAAATAATATAAATTTTTCTACATTTAAGATGTTAAGGAGGTATTTATGAGAGTCTCATTAAAAATTTTTATTTTCACACTAATGTTTTCAGCGTTGCTTAGCAGCAGTTACTCTGTTACATGGAAGAAAACTTATGGCGGGATAGAAGATGATATCGGCAATTGTATTCAGCAGACGCAGGGGAATGGATATATTATTGCAGCGGAAACCAAGTCTTACGGGGCAGGCAATTGGGATGCTTACATTATAAAAATAGACTCATTGGGAGATACTTTGTGGACAAACATTTTTGGAGGAAGCGGATGGGATGGAAGTAGATATATAGAACAAACTACAGATAGCGGATATATTGTGGCAGGGTATACAAACTCTTTTGGCGCGGGTAATTACGATGTATGGCTGGTAAAAATGAATTCTTCCGGAGATACTATGTGGAGTAAAACTTTTGGTGATAGCAATGCAGATTATGGTGAGTGTGTGCAACAAACTATCGACAGCGGATATATTATTGTTGGAACTACAAAATCTTGTTGTGGAGCAAAAGATAATATTTGGTTGTTGAAAACAGATCCTTCGGGAGATACTATTTGGACAAAAAATTACGGAGGTACCCCTATAGACTTTGGTTATTTTGTTCAACAAACAAAAGACAAGGGATATATTTTGACCGGAAACGCAAGCACATTTGGAGGATTGCTTAATATCTGGTTAATAAAGACAGACTCTCTCGGTGATACGCTTTGGACAAGAGTATTTGGCGGTTCAAACTGGGAATATGGTAATTGTGTTCAACAAACTTCTGATAGCGGATATATAATAGCGGGAGAAACTAAATCTTTCGGTGCCGGAGCCGGAGACTTATGGGTAATAAAGGTTGATAAAATGGGAGATTCTTTATGGGCACAACTTTTGGGTGGTACGAGTGAAGATGGGGCTTATTCTGTCAAACAAACAAGAGATGGTGGGTATATTGTGGCAGGAGGGACAAAATCCTACGGGGCAGGTAATGCCGACGTTTGGTTACTAAAAATTAATTCACTGGGAGATACTCTATGGACAAAAACGTTTGGTGGAACTGCATGGGAAAGTGGTTGGAGTGTTCAACAAGTTACTGACGGAGGGTATATTATATCCGGGGCTACAACAAGTTATGGAGCCGGTAAAGAAGATGTTTGGATTATAAAAACAGATTCTATGGGAACAGTTGGGATAGAAGAAACAAATGATAAATGCGTAATGCTGAATGCGGATTTGGAAATAATAAAAAATAATATTTATCTCTCCGTTCCGAATACAATAAACGCGGATGTAAAAATATATGATTTATGCGGAAGATTAAAAGAAGTTGTTTATACTGGTACTTTGAGTAAAGGGAGTTATGCGTTTACTTCTGATATTCGCAACAACGGTATTTACTTTGTAAAATTTGAAGCAGGTAATTACAAAGAGACGAAAAAACTAGTCTTGATAAAATAAACAGAGAATGTTTTAAGGTTTATAGGAGGGATTATGAAAAAGAAAGGTATTTTTTTTATATCTATTGCAGTGTTAGCAAGTAGTGCTAATTTTACGATATCTGCTCTTTCAACACCACAGATAAGTGTAACACCGGATGTCTTACAGTTTATATGGAATAATAGTAAGGGAAAATCTTCTTTACTTAATCCTATTGAAGATACTATTTATTACGATGACGGAAAAGCATATGCCAGTTATGGCGGGCCTGAGTACTATGCCGTGAGATTTACACCGATTACTGAATGCGAGGTAACAGCAGGTGTAGTTATGACAGCGGGAACCGGAGGCCCCGATGGAGTTTGTAGTTTATTTGTTTGGGATAATAATAGAACTTGCATAGCTGGTCCGATTGAATATAGTCCTGCTGAATGGCCAAATTGGGATAGAGTAGAATTATCTCCCAGCGTAAATACAACTGGCGATTTTTATATGGGGTACTGGGTTCCCGGGGCACCTACCAGTGGTTTAGCCGATAGTAGCCTTATTGGAAGGAGCTGGGG
This sequence comes from bacterium, assembly GCA_028716385.1. GTDB lineage: Bacteria > Hydrothermota > UBA3073 > JACQXS01 > JAQTXJ01 > JAQTXJ01. The sequence goes on from JAQUPX010000009.1 coordinate 49,738, forward strand.
GTCTCTTGATAGAAAAGTGTGGAGACTTACCGACTTTGGTGATTTACTGATACGAGCTATTGTTTCTTATACTAAAAGTTACGACACTGTCAAAACAATGACAATAATAGACACCGGAGATGCAGACTTGAACGTAACAAATATTACAAAAAGCAATTCGTGGATTACATCCGTAAGCCCTACGAATTTCACTCTTACTCCGGGAGACTCACAAAATGTTACCGTAACAGTCAGTCGTGATGGGCTTAGTACCGGTATTCATTATGGTAATCTTAGTATCACTTCTAACGACTCAATCCATAGTATTTACCTTGAACCTGTAATATTTAATTGTTATGTAGGCGTGGAAGAAGGTAAAGATGTAATCCATAAATTGCCCGAATTATACCTTTCCAAAAACCCTTTCATTCACTCTACTCTTATCACCTATTCTATCTCGACCCAAACCAAAGCCTCATTAACAATTTACGATTTGTCAGGCAGGATAGTTAAAACTCTTGTCAATGAAGAGAAACCCGCCGGTTCTTACGATATCAATTTTCCCGGCAAAGAGCTTTCAACGGGCATATACTTTGTAAAATTCTGTGCTGGGAGCTATAAAGAAACTAAAAAACTGGAGTTGATAAAGTAGGTGAAAAGATGAAAAAAATATTAATTTTAGCGGGAGT
>JAQUPX010000010.1 GCA_028716385.1 bacterium
GTTTCCGATAGATATAAACTTTATTATCGTCTCCATAAAATGAAGAAGCGGTAGAGCAATTTTCAAGAAGTATCATCTTGCCTTTTTTATTTAATCCTTCAATCATCATTGGGGTTTTATTCGGATAGAAATAAACTTTATAAGTTTCAATCAATGCAGTATGTTTGTTGTGCTTATCAAACTCAAGATTGTATTTACTTTTTAATACATCCAGCGCCTTATCCCCTTTTTTGAAACACTTAACTGTCTCCTCTTTCATTTTTCCCTCCTTTTTTGCACCATTCATATGGTTGTCCGCTGAATAAAATAGCTTCATCCCAGTCAATTGTACCGCCATAATAATGTCCTTCTCTGTAATCCTTGTCTTTGTGCAATCTTTCAATCACGTCTAAAATTGCTTTTACTGCTTTTGTAAACGTAATACTTGCACCTATAGCCAGACAGGAAACATTCATAGGAATATGCCCCCGGAACTTCTTGTCTCGCAGGGCATCGTCTATTTCTTTAATTATTTGCATCTCTTTTCTATGTTTATCAAAAATCTGCTCGGCTTTATCTATATCTTTTTTAATCAAATCTAACTCTTTATCTGGTATGTACCCATAAATATACAGGAATAATGTGGCAGCACATTTGAATCGCCAATAGGAACGGTTTGTTTTTAGGCTTGAGCCCAATGCGCGATAAATTTGTTCCAATTCCCCATCTTTCATTATCTCTTTGCACCATTTATTCCAGAAAGCTTTTGCTTTTTTCACTTTTGATAAAGGCACATCTTCTAATATCTTATCTATTCCCTTCTGTTGACTGGGGTGTTTAATATGTTTTTCAACTTCTTTCTGTGAGTGGTGACAAGTCTTTCCCCAGCTTTTAAGATTCTCTATCGCTTCTTTTTTGCCTATATTTCTCATTTGCGTATATTAAATTATCTAATTAAGATAATTTATATTGCGTAACTATAACAGTGTCAAGAGGGAAATTTATTTAATAGTCGCTGTCCCTATTTTCCCTCCAATACAGCACAGTCCGCCCTTCCAATATTGTCAATTGTACATCTGCCCAAGTCCCAGCATGAGGGCAAATATACATTCTGCAAAGAGCAGGCTGGCAATATATACAACTTATTTCTTGCTCTTACCTTAAGAGTGTAAGCTTTCTGGTTGCTTTGAAAGTATCTGTCTCAAGATGATAAAAGTAAATTCCGCTTGCTACTTTTTGTCCGGCATTATCTTTCCCATCCCAATAAACTTTGTAATCTCCTGCTCTTTTTTCTTCATTTGCTAATATTTTGACTGTTCTGCCGGTAATATCATAAACTTTTAATAATACTTTGGTAGGGCTTGGCAGAAAATAGTTGATGCACGTAGAATGAATAAATGGATTAGGAAAATTTTGTATTCCGTTCAAAGCATCAGAGCGGATTGTAGTTTCATCTACTCCGATGATTGGAGCTGTGGGATAGGACACAAGAGCCTCTATCATCCAATCTCCTTCAAACCTTTTCCACCCTTCCCAATCTGGAACCCACCCCCACAAAATAAAGCCTGTGCCGTCGTTATAGTAGTTCACAATATTATCATAGTTCAAACTCTTAGAGGAACCAGAATCCATACAGACTTTAACGCTTAACCACTGACTTGGGTAAGGTGAGGATACGGCTATATAAAATTGTCCATTTACTACAATTGGTGAACCGAACTCAACATATTCCCAATTTGGATAAAATGTAGATGCTGTAAATTGTTGCTGGTATAGAAGTGTGCCGGGGATGGGAATTCGGGTCCCCAAGATCTTGTTGGTGTCATTATCATTATATACAGAAACAACAAGGTCAAGTGGGTCACTAAAAGTATCGGCATAAACCATCATATAGGTGCCTTTCAAAGTGCATTGTTGGGCAGGATGAAATCTTACAGCAAAACTCCATGTGCTATCAACGGAACCAGCATACCCTGGATAGTAAGAATATCGTGCAGTTCCATCGTCATAGTATAACAAATTCTCTGCATCTGGTTCAAATATTCCAACGGCATCAAATGCATCCTTAATTTCAGACTCAATCGTCGTAAATTCTGAAGGATAAAGGTCTGCAGCTGATTGAATAAGGAAATATCTTAAGTCAATAAAATAGGATTTTTCAGCAAGGTAGGTAGTCAAAGCTCTATACCAGAGTTGTTCACTTTTCTCTTTTGTAATTGAATTACACATAAGATAACCTGCGTGACATGGTATTGTGCAGTTTATATGTACACCACCGTTGTCCTCGGAAGTATAAACATATTCATCCATATTTGCAGGGAGAGGGGCAAAACCACCGCCACTATTGTATGGGTCTGATATATCTCTTAGCGCATCACCAGATGTCCCGGGAGTGTAACAATCTTCGCCTATAAGCCAATCTTCCCTATCAACCATACAGCCAAAGAAATCAGAAAACGCCTCATTAAGTGCGCCATGCTGGTCTAAATATACAAGATTCGCAGTTGACTGGGTTACTGCATGAGTTATTTCATGGGCTGTAATATCAAGAGCTCCAGCAAGATTGGAAAACAAAGTGTCATTCCCATCACCGTAAGTCATAAAAGCACCATTCCAATAAGCATTATTGAAATTTTGTCCATAATGAACTACACTTAGGAGAGAACCACCAGCATTATCCCAGCTATTTCTACCGTGTACACTATAGTAATAGGAATAGACACTATCAGTATAATAGGACGCGCTAACTCCTGCTTTTAAATATTCTCCATCGTTGAAGTTTTTATTGTTATTAGGGTCAACTATAAGATCGCAGGAGATAGTATCACTGTGTAAATTCCAAGTGCTTATTATCCCATTGGAAAGATTGGGATTAAAACTGCCAATATTAGGTGGTATTCCTGTCCACATAGGCTTTGAAGCATTTGCAAGATAATATTGTCCAGAGATCTCATAAATATTAAGATTAACTGTGTTCCCATTTAGAAGAACTCCCGTTCCAGTTGTTGCCCCATCATATTTAATATCATTATATTTGAGCAGAATACTGCCAGTTTTGGCGTCCACAAAATATTTCCAGTCTCCCGGTGGAAAAGCAACATTTAGGGTTACAAGCCATACAATAGGATATCGTTTATCAAGAGAATAGATAACCAATTCACAGGTAGGGGCTGTAAGAAATTTACCTTTGTAGTTTAGGTCTTCCTTAGCTTTTGTAATTGCAGTTTCTTTGGAAATAGTAGGATTAATATCTACCTCAGGAGTAGGCTCGTACCTTCCATTAATAAGATATATTTTAGAATTTTTGTCAAAATGGACTATTAGTTGACTTGCCCAAACTGGAATCCCTTTATAGTACTGATTTAATTTTACATGTGACATACCAACCTTATCATTCTGTATATTCTTTACCTTGAATTCGTTTCTTGGGTCTTTCAACAGAAACCCTTCTTTATGTTTCTCAAGAAACGACAAAGCACTTCCTATTTTATCGGACTTTGATGTAGTTGCAAAAGTTCCTTTTACAAAAATAGGAGTTTCATTTTTCTCATCAAATTTTACTGCCACTTCTCCTTGTGCATCAGCCCTTAAGTTTTGAATTAGTTTCTCCCGAACAACAACTTTGGACTTTTCTTTGTCTATTTTCTGTGGGATTCCTTGTGCTGTCCCATTTTTACTCATACCAAACAAGGCAGTTGTTCCAAAGAAAATAAGTAATCCATAAATCAATATTTTATTTCTATACATTCCTCCCTCCTATATTTTTTTAACAAAATAATAAGCTACGTTATTCTACTCCATACACTTTTAATCTATCATAAAGAGAAGAATAAAACTTATCTGCAAGTTGTTCATCATCATCTTTATCTTCCCAATTTCCATCTTTAGGCTTATATTGGCAAGGGCAACGAAATGTTACGCGATAAATACTATCCCCTAAAACGTCTGCAGTTACTTTTTCTCTACTATGAGATCCTGCCAAACTATTGCTCCAATCGTCATTTGTTTTCCAGTCACTTTCTATATATCCCCGTGATTCGGATTCTTTTACAATTTGAAATTTCTCTGCAATTATTGAATAAACCGCAGACCATATTTCTTTATGGGAACACCTGTAACGAATAGATTTTGCCTTATAAACATCTGCTTGATATTGTTTTTGGCGTGCTATTTCTTCTTGTGAAGTGGCACAACCAGATAAAAATATAGCTCCTGTTAACGCAACCAAAGTAATTATTGTTCGCATGCTTCCTCCTTTTTCAACAAAATACATTCTGAACTGCAGGATTCTGTTATATAATCTACCTCCTTGCCCCAACAAATAGAAAGGGGCACTCAAATTGCCCAGTTATCTCATTTTACTGAGACAACTACCTTCGCAAAGTCTTGGAGCAACAGAGCACCCCGAATTATCGAGGTAACTCACTTGGCTTTGCGAAGGCTTTAAACAAGTAAGTTACAAATTAAAAATAAGTATCAAAGAACTGGTTCCAATGTAAAACGGGGATAGGGAAAAGTCAAGGGGAAAGTGATTTTTTAAGGTGTTTAGTTGAAAAACATTGAAAAATTTGCCTATACGGAAGAAAATAAATAGTTACTGTCCCTAATTTTTACCTCCGTTCAACCGTTCAATTGAACGCCATTGAACGGACATCTATTCAATGGCGTTCAAAACTGTTCAATCCTTACCACAATTACGTTCAAGGCAAATAATGAGAGAATACTTTAAAAACCATTTTTTCTACCTAATTTAACCGCTTATACGCTTACTTTCTACAATCCTTCATAGTGTTTGCCAGTGTTTTAATAAGCACATTGACGCTGGTGCCGATATGTTATGACTTGGGTCACAAGAACATACAAAATAGCATGATATATGCGGAATTTTCCCATATGAATATTCCATACAGAAAAGGAACGGTTTCTGTATGGAAAATCTATAAAAAGAGCGGTGTTTTGACGTAGGGTTAATTTTATCTCAAGGACTCTATATTGAATTGCAAGGGAATCTCTTCTGCTTCCCATTTTTGAGTATCAAAATATATAATCATAATTTCTATTCCCTCAGAGGTAGATAATGTTGTAATTGTTTTGCAAGCATTTGCTAATGAATTTGTATCTCCAATTACAACTTCTACTGCGTAAAGGTAAGGAGATTTAAATGCCGGATTTGTTTTAAAATCTATCAGTTTTTCAAAATCGTCACTTATAGAGCTTATATATTCAGTACGTTTAAATTCCATTACGAGAAGGTTTTTATTTGCATCTGGTATATGGAAAATAAAATCGGGTATTTTCTCTTTCTCAAAGTAGGGCTGGTAACTTTTATTAACTTCTGGTTGTATAATGTATCCACCTAAATTTACTTTTTTTTCATCTATTAATTTCCGGAGTTGATGATAAAACTCATAAGCAAAAGGTCTTTCTTGGTATTTTTCAAGCTTTCTTTTAATAATAGGGTTATTCTCATCAATGCCTATTTTTGAAAGTTTTACAAACTTTTTATCCATATTTTCTAAAGCTTTTTTTATTATATCTATCATTTCAATAAATAGTCTTTTTTTGCTCACCCATTCCCCAGTTTTCCTTCGGTTGCTCGTTTATGCTAATATGAACAGCTTTTTTAGGGCAATAAATAGTATCACCGTATCCGTAATCTCTTTTACAAGCTTTCCCTTCTGCTCTATTGTTGTTGTTCCTTTCCATAAATCTATTCTTATTAGTGGCATGGTTATACCTACTCTCATCCTCTACAATTTCATTGCTTGATTCAAAATAAACTTCAGTTCGTATTCAGTTTTAATAATACTATCTGGAATTAATTTGTATTCCCAAGGTTTTGCTCCTTTAATTTCTGAAGCAGCTTTACACCAAATAATTGCTGCCATTGCCTTTTGCAATACTTCTTCATCTATTTTAGGACTTAATTCATTTTGGGCTTTTATTTCTATCATATATTTTATTTTGTCTGTCTCAAGTATGAAATCAGGAGTATAGTTTTTTCCTTTGTAGATTATCGGTATATTACCTTCAGGTGGTCTAATCCATTTTATTGATTCCGAGTCTTTTTCAAGAATTGAAGCAAAATCTTTTTCTGGTGTAGAATCGAAAGAAACTCGAAGATATAATGTCTTTTTAAATCCTTCAAAAATATATTTTTGAATATCACTTTTAGGTACATCTTTGCTATAATGGACAATTCCACCTTCAGCAAAAACTGTTTTTGAAGAAGATTTAAACTTTATAAAACTACTTTTAACATATATTTTTTGTTGTGTGTTATCTTGAATATTATTCTCAATTTGGTTTTTCATGTCTTTTATAATAGTATCTCTGTAAAGATGAACAATTTTTTTGAGTTCTTCAATCGGTTTATTAATAACTGAAAGATAACTATCAACGATACTCAGCACTATTTCTTTATCGTTTACAACATCCAGTTCTGCTATGGCATCAATTAATCTACCTGCTAAAAATGCTCTTGGGTTTTCAATTTCCATTACTTCTAACTTTTCACCTAATGCTTCTTTTCCGGAAGACAAATCATGGGTTAAAATATGTTGTTCTACTAATTCAAACGGACCAATGTTTACAGCAATTTTGAATGACTCCAGTTTCTTGTCGGTAGAAGTTTCTATTCTTATGTCCGGAACATCTATATTTGCTAATGCATAATTATGCAATTGTGTTTTTAGTTCAGTTCTAAGCGTTGTGGGGTCGAAAGGTTTCTGCTCCAGTTCATCTGTTGGCATAGGGAATAAGGTTGGATGAGCTGCGACTTGACTTTCTGTCCCTCCAGTAGTTATGCTTTTCATTCGTGTTTCATGATTCTTCGCTTCTTTGGAAACTATAAAATCTAGCATTTCATTTAGCCGTTTCTCATCTGTAAGTTCTGAAGTAAAGATCATGTTCTTTTGTTCTGACAACGTATCAAGAACTTTATCTAAGTTAATATACGAATGTTGCACCGGAATGGTTTTAACAGAACGGAAATCTTTGTCAGGAAGCTCTTTGAATTTGAAAATAGGACTATCTTTTGCTGCCTGAATTAATTTAGCATATTGGTCATGTGAAATAATTTCCAATGAATCAAGGTCTTCATCACCGGTTAAGTATCCAAATGGCAAACGTAGGCCTCTCCCAATAGTTTGTTCCGTTAGTATTTCACTTACAGAAGCCCTCAAAGGAATAATAGTATACAGATTTTTAACATCCCATCCTTCTTTAAGCATATTGACATGAATGACTATTTCAACAGTATTTGTAGGTTGTTCCACTAGTAATAAACGCTGAATATTTTCGTCACTTTCCTCGCCAGTTTTCCCTGAATGAATTTCAATAACTTTTCCCTTATATATACCATCACAAAAGCTTCTTGATTCAAGTAGTTCACGGATTCGACTTGCATCTTTAGTATCTTTTGTTGAAATTAAAACAAAGGGCTTAACTAAAGGCAAATTATTCGTATTACAATATTCCAAGAGCCTTCCTTTTTTGCGTTCATGTCTTGCCATCCCATCAAGAAGCTTTAATTTTTCTATCTCTTCGGCGTCAGAAGTTGTAAGGTTGGTTCTTGTAACAACATAAGGAGTCTTAACATATTTGCCTATAGATTGAGCCAGATTAAAAGAGTAAATAACATTTTTTTCATATTTAGGTGTTGCTGTGAATTCTAATCCAAGCACTGGTTTTAGATGATTAATAGCTGTTAAAGATGCCTCGCCTCTATAGCGATGGCTCTCATCCATCAAGACTACAAGGTCATCCATATTTTGCAAAATAGCTGAGAATGAATTTCCTAAATATTCATTAAAACGATGAAATTTAAATTCTGTATCTGTTCTCGGTGTAAATATTTTACCGATATTAAAGATGAAAATATTTGCTGGATTCCATATATCCTTTTGTTCTGGTCGGAACCTAATATAATTATCAACATCATAAATCTTTGGGGCAGGAAAATCTAATCCTACAAACATATATTTAGGATGATTGGGATTCAACTCTGAACGTAATTTTTCGTATATCGTTATATTGGGAGCAATAATAAAGTAGTTTCTATATCCTTTTTGTTTCCAAAGATAATATATAAAAGCTCCCATAAGACGGGTCTTTCCTACTCCTGTGGCTAAAGCAAAACAGAAAGAAGGGAATTGAGTGTCAAATTCTACAGGTTTTGCATATTTACTTTTATCATTTGCGATATTTAATACTGAAGCAAGACTGGAGTTTTTATAATCAATTGTTGCACTGATTTCCTCTAATAAACAAAGTGCTTCATATTGTGGGGTGCGTAAACTCATATATTTTCTTATCTGTTCTGATATGCTCACTTATTTATCCTCCTGAAAATCACATTTATGTAAAAGGTCTCTCGGTATTCTTTTGATTTCTATAGTATCGGGCATTATTAAATTTCTTTTATATCTTGTACAATAAATAAGCAAAGATTCACTTGATCTTATATCTTCTATCAATGAATCCAGATATTTCTGGGTTACTAACTGGGTTGTAATATGTAAAAACCTATTTTCACTACTTATTCCGTGAAGTCTCCCCTCATTTCTATATTTGAAATTCTCTATTTTACATATAGCTTTTATTAACATTTGTTCATCATATTGGGGATTAATTATATATACTGGATGATTTTTTGTAGAAAGGTCTTTATCTCTTACAAGTAAAGACTCCGCTAAGCTATAATATTTAAATCCTCCTCCTCCTTTCCAGTTCACTGACTTTGAAATCCCAGATTGGTCTGTTCCGTCAACAACACTTTTTAATCGTGGCAAACAATGAGTATGACAATGTTCGCCTAATTCTATACCTATCCATTTACGATTCATTTTATGAGCAACTGCCGCTGTTGTTCCTGACCCTAAAAAAGAATCAAGAATCCAATCATTCTTATTTGAAAAATGTCTTAAAATTATTTCAAGTAATTTCTCTGGTTTTTTTCCACTTCTGAAACTTACCCCACCTTCTGTTCTACAATTTCCAAAACTTGCTGCCAAATCATAGAAATTATTAATAGGTGATTCCCTGAAACCATTTTTTTCAATTAATTGTGATTTTGGCACACCTTGATAATATTTACCTTTTTCAGCGCCAACTCTTTTGGGGCCAGTAAAATATCTATAATCATACGCATCCTCACCAATATCAGAGACTTTATATAAAACTCCATAACCATCTATTTTATATCTTCCCGTTAAATAGTCTCTAAAAAATCTTCCAGATGAATTCCCATCTAAAATACTTCCAGAAGCCCATATTTCTTTCAATCCTGTTTCTGTACCTTCCCCTTCAATAATCTCGTACTGATTTTTTTGAAACACTATAACTTTTTTACCTCTTAATTCCATCTGTTTCCCAACAGATAATTCTTTGATATAATACTTGAATTTATCAAAATTACTTTCTTCTTTATTAAGATTAGGGGTAGCACCATATTCTTTTCTATAAATATGTACCTGTTCAATTTCTTTATGATAATCCATATCTGATTTTAAGGTCTTATCCGGATATCGTACGCGTATATAAAAAGTTGTCATATAATTAGATCTACCAAATATTTCGTCCAACAAAACTTTAATATAGGATCCTTCTGAGTCATCTATATGACAACAGAAAAAACCATCTTTTCTTAGTAATTTTTTCAATATGTCTAATCTTGGTTTCATCAAATTCAACCAAATGGAATGTTCTAACCCGTCATCATAGTGTTCAAAAGCATTTCCTGTATTATAGGGAGGGTCAATATATATACATTTAATCTGACCCGCAAAATCTTGTTCAAGTGCTTTTAATGCTAATAAATTATCTCCATATATAAGCATATTTTCAGTATTAGGGTCACCGTATGATTTAGTAGTGTCTTCTATTAAAACACGGGGTTCTAATATCAGTTGGTCATATTTACAAACCCATGTTAATTCAAGTTTTCCCTTATTCAACTCAACTCCTTAGTTTTTTTCATATTACTCTCCAGTTTATAGTAAATAATTCGTTACTACCAATCTGTTGTTTTAATCGTGCCTCGATTTCACTTATTAGTCCTTCTTTTTGAGTATCAATTTTATCCTGTGCATCAAATAAATCTCTTCTTTTATCATTTCTTCTTTTTTCCATATCTTTTGCCTTTTTATGTAGGGAAATTTTAGTGTCAAGGTCTATTGTTTGTCGTGCTTCTTTTTTAGTTAATCTAATTTCTTTGTCAAGTTCTTTCAGTTCTCTTTCCAAACTCTCTTTTATATCCTCAGCCCAAAGCTCCAATTTTTCCATTTCAGATTCAAAATATTTCTGATTACGTTCACCCGTTTCAGAAATAATATTGTTTTTAGATACGTCAAACAAGGTAGCAAACTTGTCTTTTACATTAGAAGGGAATAGTATTTCATTCCCCAACTCTCCGGGAATTGAAAAAAGTTTACTACACGTTTCCGTATCCAGAGGATCTCCTTTTTCGTCAAACGCAGAAAATATTAAATATTCCTCTGTTTCAAGAGCATTTATAGATAGGATTGTTAATTGCAACCAGCCAGTATGGTTTCTTAAGTTTTCTATTACTGAAATCTTATTTGGATATTTCTCATAATTGAATATTACTTCTTTGACAGGGGTTTCTCTGCTTTTTGCAAAGGATATTAATGCCTCTGATAACGGGTGTCCTAAACGATAATGATGATAACCAGTTCCATTTTTTTGTGTAATTAATCTATAATTACCTAATGGAATCTCTTTATTTTGTAAAACATCCGGCAGATTCGTAAGTTCAAATGTATAATTTTCGGGATAAAAATTAGCATTCTTAGATAGTTCTAACTGTGTTAATTGCCATAAGCAATGCTCTAACCAATTGATTTGTTGTTTTGTTTTTTCTCCATTTATTTTAAGCTTTGTATGTACGTCCTCATCAAAATTATCAAGGAGTTTTGAACGAGTTTCATTCATACTATCACGGATTTTTTCATCAAGTTCGGCTTGAAGTCTGTCAAAGGCATCGTTAATTTCTTCTAATGTTCTACATGATTGATATATATCATTTATCCTTTTTTCGAAATCAACACCTGATTCAATAACTCCAAGAATTTCATCCGAAGAACCAAAGACCCCGCTAAAAAGTTTGAATTTATCTCTTAATATCTCAAAAATATGTTGGTCTGCCGCATTGCTTCTATTAAGGAAATTAATTACAACAACATCATGTTCCTGTCCATACCGATGACAGCGCCCAATCCTTTGCTCAATCCGTTGAGGATTCCATGGCAAATCATAATTTACTACTAAACTACAAAATTGGAGATTAATACCTTCTGCTCCTGATTCAGTGGCAATCATTATGGGTGCATTATTTTTAAACTCTTCCACGATAGCTGAACGGACATCAGAAGTTTTTGAATCCGTAATATTATCACTATTCTTATTCCTTTCAAGCCATTCAGCATAGATATGTTTAGAATTTAAGTCGTTATTAGTTCCATTTAAAGTTACAACCTGTCCCATATAGCCATTACTTTCCAATAATTCTCTTAAATATTGTTGAGTTCTGCAAGATTCTGTGAAAATAAGTGCTTTAGGAGGTGCCCCTAACTCTACTGCCTTCTCAAATCCTTTCTTGAGAGCAACAACTAAAGCATCTCCTTTTGCATTCTTTGTTATTGCTCCGGCTAAAGATTCGTAGTTTTTTAATTCATTTATTTCATTCTTAATAGACTCAAGATTATTTATTCTCTCATTTGCAGTATCATCTTTATCTAAGTTTTCCTCCGTTTCTTGAATCTCATTCCACTCTTCTTGCATTTCTTTTACGGCTTCAAAATCCTTATCAAAAAGATTTTGAACTTCAGTATCTTTTTTCATTCCGGATAGTTTTTTTTCTAATCTATCTATTAATGCTCTTAATGTTATAACTATTGCAAAAGATGAAGATGCTAAAATCTTTCTCAAAATTAATGTTATTAAAGAACGTTGGCTGGATGGCAAGGCAAATAATTCGGGACGCTGTAAATAATCGGATACTGCATTATATAATCTACTCTCTTCCTCTGATGGGGTAAAATCCTGAGTTATAGGAATACGATTTGTATACCGAATATATTCTAAAACCTGTCTTCTCAGTGTTCGTTGACAAATTGGGTGTAACCGAGACTTAAGACTATTGAATTCGCCAATAGACATTTCATTAACATTTTTAGAAAACTGGGTTCTAAACGAATCCTCATTGCCAAAAACATGAGGATCAATAAACCTGACCAAACCAAATAACTCCATTAAGGAATTCTGAAGGGGAGTAGCGGTTAAAAGAAGCTTTGGCATAGAGTTTATTGAATCATATATTGACCTTGCAATTTTATTACTCTTTTTATAGACATTTCTCAATCTATGAGCTTCATCGATTACGACTAAATCCCACGGGATAGATTTAATTTCAGATGCCTTAGTTCTTGCAAAATGATATGAAATAAGAATTACTTTCCCGGGTATTTCAAGAGGAGCAAGAGTTCCCTGTTTTATCAATTGATTATAACTGCCAGTCTCAAGGATAATGGAATCAAGAAAAAATTTCTCAAGAAGCTCACGATTCCACTGTTTCCGTAATGCGGCAGGAAGAATACACAAGATACGACGTTTTCTTTCTGCCCATAACTGACTTATAATTAGTCCTGCTTCAATCGTTTTACCAAGTCCAACTTCATCTGCAAGAATTGCTCCTCTTGAAAGGGGAGAACGAAAGGCAAATAATGCTGCATCTATTTGATGTGGGTTTAAATCTATAGTTGCATTAAACAAGGACTGAGATAGCTTTTCTACCTTTTCCGAGGAAACTTTCTTTGTAAGTTCATACGCAAAATATTTAGAATGATAAATTGTACTCATTTTTTATATTACCTTATTTCGGGATATAATATTCTTATATTTCCTTTTGCCCATTTCTAATTACTTTTTAATCAGTTTGTGTTTCTATTTTTATCAAAGAAACTTTATATTTGTATAGTTTTAACTGTTTATAAATTTGCAAAAAAGAGATCTTACTAAAAAATGGTAGGACATCTTTAATTTTCCCGGGTGCTTTACTAATAATAGCAAAAACAATTTCATAATCAGATGATTCAATTACATCTTTAAATATCCAATCGGCCGGAAGATATTTATTTATTTCTTCTCGAAAATCCCTGTCTGATAAAAAGATAGTTGCTGAATTATTTCCTTGAAAAAACAGATGACTTAAAGCACTAGACCCTCTAAATCTTTTAATATGAACAAAGTCTGTCTTATTAATTATTAAGTCACAAAACTCTATTTTACTTTTCCCTCCACCATAAGATATATTTTTTTTATCCATCAAAAAACATATTTTATTATTAGCATCGTAAACCTTTTGATTATATTCCCCTTCGCCTTTCTCTGCATATTTAGGGAAACTAAACCCTTTGTATCCATTTACTTTTCCTATTTCTTCATTAATAGAATCTATATAGTTTGTATCTAGCTTAAACCATTCTCCATCAGTTAAAAGAAAGGTGTCGGCACCTTTCTTGGACTCATAATTTATACATTTAAAAAGAGGCCAACTATTCACAATTTGTTCACCGTCTTTCCCTATACATAGAACTTCTTTAGTTTTCAACCATTTCAAAGTAACTTTTTCTTCTATCTTTTCATCTGGGGGTAATATATCAGAGATGTAAATATCCTCTCTCAACCCTTCATCCGCAAGACTATACTTAAAACCTTCTATTTGTTCCCAATCAACTAGATTTGGTATTGCTAAAAATAAGTTCTCAAAGTTTTTGCTTTTTATAACTTTCACTAAAGTATCATTTAATTCATTTATTTGAGCAGGATTTTTAACCCCAGTAATATAATCTACCCAGGGAAATTTATCCTTATAACTTTTATCGTTAAACTTTTCTAAAAGCCTTTTACATAAGGGGTCTAATTCAATAACTTTAACCTTCAACCCCAAATACAAAGCATCCGAACCCGATATTTGCTTACCGAAAAAACTATCATTTGATATACCGGTAACGGCTTTTAATATATCTTTTTCAATATCCATTCCAAAGCTATCTACCGAACTTACTTGACTTGTCTGGATTTTAGAAGATCTTAAAACAGTATCCAAACTTTTAGTATCCACACTTCTAATTTTATCCCGATCTATAGAATTTAATGATATCTTTAACCCAAAAGATTCAACGATACTACTTGGATTAATTAAGTTATGTCCATATCCAAAAGTATAAGCAAAGTAATATTTATCACATTTTACGAATAAAACCGCAGAGCTACTGGAATTTAATAAATCGGGCAACTCTTTATCCAACATCCCTTGAAAAAATTCAATCCAACCAGGTAAGTTTGATCTAGATTTTTTGACAAATAATACCATATTCTCATTGAGATATCCTTTGATGTCATATTTTATCAGAGAATTAATATCCTTGAGGATTTTGTTATAGTTAAGATAGTCTTCTTTAATTAAATAAACAGATAATTTGTATTTTTTGTCTCTAGCTTTTCTCGCCATATTTTATTTTTACAATCTACGTGTATATTTATAATCGGGCATCTATTTGTCAAGACAAAGTTTGTACCGTGTGGTTACTATTTCTCCCCATACCCCAACACCTCTTTAATTTTCTTTATATTTGTTTCATTCTTTAAGGGAGAGAAATTTTTGAATAGCAGTGATATATATAGGATAAGGTTTAATCTACCATTTTTTTAACCTACCAACTTTTTGTTACCCACTGAGTGCCGCAAATATTCTTGTAACTACACCACACACATTCTTTCTCAAAGTCTTTTGTTGATTTAAATTCAATGTTTTTACTTAATATCTCTTCTAGAAGTGTCAATATTGCTTCTTTGTATTTGTTAAAAAGGACATCTCTTGACACACCATCCTTGAATAAAGGCATTTCTTTAATAACCTTTGTCCCAAAAAGCATTAAAGAACTATTTATTTTATCAACAGGAAAACCCTTGTTTTTCTCAAGATAAAGCATTATGTAAAATGGGAGCTGAACCGAATTGAGTGTTTTATACCACTCTTCTCTTGAAGAATCAGGAAAATTCTTATCACTGGGGAAGTGTGCTGTTGAGCCCGTTTTGTAATCCAGAATATGAATTTCTCCATTTCTATCATCTATTCTATCAACCCGTCCTCTCAACCGCACTTCCTGATTATTTAATAAACATATATTGGCTTCAAGCTCATTCTCACATTCTTTGATAATAACATCCGAAAGGTTAGCATTGTGATAGTTGAGGATATCCTTAATTCTTCTTTGAACCTGTAATTTTATAAGATAAATATCTCCTTCAATAGCTCCTGCGTAAGATTCTTCAAAGAGCTTTTCAACGATTTTTTCTATTAAAACGTAATCTTTAGTATCAATATATAGTTTTTGTCCTATCTTTAATGTGAAAAATTCCTTCAGTGCATCATGAACTATTGTGCCAATCTCACTCTGCTCAATCTTGTCCCCAATTTCTTCTTTTTCAGACAACCTCAACACATAGTTGTAATAAAATTTGAGTTGGCAATGAAGATATGCATCCAGCGATGTCGGTGAAAATTTGAAGTTTTGCAAGTATTTAATCATCTCTTCGTTCTTTTTTATGGGTTCAGGCTCTTTCTGGTTAAATTGCACCCCAAAGAAAATCTTTTCAATATTGTCTAACTCTAATGTTTTCCGACCTTTTTGCAGTTCCCATATTAATTTTTCTACAAATCTACTTTTTCCCTTGTCAGCACTTTCAATATAAAATATATGAACATCTTTTGCGCTACTTACTAATCTTTCAAAATTGTATTTATCTCTCCTTTCCCTTTCCTCATAAGTTGACAATCCAAGATATTTTCTTACTTTATAAGGTAATAAAGTATCTTCTTTTTTAACATCCGGAAGCACTCCTTCGTTGGCATCCAGAATATAAACCGTTTCAAATTTAATATTCCTTGTTTCAAGGAAGCCAAGAACTTGTAACCCGTTAACCGGAGTTCCCTCGAAAGGATAACGGATTTTGCGGGAATATGTCCTCAATAACCTGAAATAGCTTTTTGTTTCTTCAAACTTCTCGTCCTTTAAGAGTGAAGTTTTTAATTCATATATCCCTTCTATTATTCTCTTTATAAACGGTCCAGTATATGGGTGCATTTTAGCAGGACTATTGTTCGCTATGAATGAAATTAAGCAAAGAAGTTTTTCACTGAAATCCTCAATGCTATTTATTTTTTCAAAAGCTTTTATTGAGATTTCGTGAATTTTCTTCAAGTGTTTTTGTATTTCCTCAATAGAGTAATCATTTAATTTTTCGAAACACTCCTGTAGTAACTCTTTATCTTCCTCAATTTCTTCCAGACTAATAAATTTTCTACTCTGCTCCACAAGATACTCTTCTATCGTATGGAACATTATTCTTGTTGGTAAGTTAGCGTTTGAAAGATATATATTTTTAATGTACGGATGCAAAATGAATCCCAGATAGTCCGGAATAAAATATTCTTTATCCACTCTTGTTTCTAATAACTTTCCCAGAGTTTCAATAAGCGAGTAAACAGGTGTCCGAAATAAGGGGTACCCCATTGATATATTATAACCACCGGTAGCAAACGGCAATGTATATTGAACAACAGGAAAAAGACTATCTGCAGAAGGAAGGACAATTACATTTTTGGAAGTAAACTCCTTGTTTACATTTATAAGTCTATTGAGCGCAAACACTTCTCCATGAACGTCCATCGCCGGATAAAAATAGATATTGGGCTTTTCTTCCTTTTTCGTCTCTTCTTCAATTTCAATATTCAATGTAGCAATTGTAGATTCTATTCCTGAGCCTTTTTGAAAGATAAAAATTACGTTTCCCTTTTTCTTCAAAGCTTCAAAAATCTTTTTTTCCGAATTATTAAGCATAAAAAACCCTGCAAAAATTACTTTTTCAAATTGATCAAGAGATGCCCCTTTTATCGTCTCTGCCACTTCTCTATATCTTGAAGCTCCTGTAGATAAACTTTGTTCATCAAGGTATTTATAAAAATCTCCATAAAGAGAGGAAAGAGAAGAAAGTTTCTCGTAAATATTGGTAGGTATTTTTTCTCCTGCAATTAGTTCAGTTTCTTTTAAGTTGGATGGTTTTATAGATTCCATATACATTTCTTCAAAATCAGAATAAAGCTTAAATCCCCATGATAAAAAGTTGTCAATGTTAAGAGTTTCTTTTTCCCCTATAAAATTATACTTCTTGTGAAGATCAAAAATAATCGCAATGGCATCGATTTCATTTATCCTTCTTTTAGTCTTGCCGGATAACTCATAAATATAGTCTATGAATTCATCTATAGAGAATATTGCCGGAGCTTCAAAAGAAGATTTCAAATTATCCGCAAGATATTTCCTGAGGAAATGGGAAGGCCTCTTTCCCGGGAAGACAATAAGGTTTTTAGATAAAGTTTCTCTTTTTTCTAAAATAATGTTACCTATGATTTCTATAATATCCGATGACGGAGATATAAGTAGTCCATTTTTCATTGTATTTTTTTAACCTCAAGTGTATCCAGCGATACTAAATATCCTTTTATCTCTTTATCCGATTTTTCTTTTCTGAGAAGCTCCATATAGTTTTTCACCTGAGCCATATATTGATTTAAGTCTTCTCCTCCGGTTTTAAAGTCAATTACAGTTATCATATCAATGTCTTCCACGACTCTATCCAGTCTGTAAAGAGCGCCTTCTTTATCGCTGTACTCTACTTCTGTTTTAATTACCCTATTAGCTCTCTTCTCAAACCATATTTTAATCTCTTCTTTGTTAAGGAAATTTACGATAACATCCGTAATTTTCTTAATATCATAGGATTCCTTTGTGCTTTTAAGAGCATTTCCAACTATGTTATTTACGGCGCTTCGTATATCGCCTTCCAGAAACTCAATTTTAGATAAAACGTTATGAATAAAACTACCTTTTTTCACTTCTAAAAGTCTTTCAATAGACCACGCTTGACCTTCTTCTTTTGAAAAGCCTATTTCTCTTTTTTCGGGAAGTAAGATATCCTCCTGCTTGCCTTCTCTTCCTTCTGCTTTCAAATCTTTCTTTTTTGTCCCTTCTTTGTAGTTTTCAAACAAATCCAAACACTCATTATGACTTTTACCTTCTTTTTTGGGTATAACTATGTTGTAAAGTTCTTCTTTTGCTCGTGTGTTCGCAACGTAAAGACAATTGAGAAATTGTATTTTTTGACTTAACAAATCCTCATAATATAAGGATTTTAAACGTTTGGATTGTTCGGCAAGGGATTTGGTTATATGGTAGATTTTCAATTCGTCTCCATCTTTTTCAAACAGCATATTGTCCGCACTAATCGAACTGTCATATATTACATTAATTACAACAGGGAATCCTAATCCTTTGGATTTATGAATGGTCATTACTTTGACTGAATCTATATAATCAGGCAAAAGGATATTAAAGATAGACTTTTCTCCTTCGTCCGTTATCATCTTTATTAATTCTTTTATATTATTCATACCTTTTGCTTCAATAACACTTGTGGATTCCAGTAATTTCAGAAGAAACCCCGTCTCTTTTCCAAAATTTTCAAATATATTAAAAATCCTATAAATCAATGAAACAAGGTCATATACGGGATAATATCCTACCTTTTTATAAAGCTCTTCGAAAAAGTCCGTCCACAAGCTCTCAAATTTTTCTCTAAATTTTATATAAAGATAACTTGATTTGTCGTTATCCTGAGAGGCATTAAAAATGAAATCAAAAATAACGGTTTTGTCTAATTTATATTCTTTTGACTTTACTGCTTCCATAAAAACATCCCCGGATATAAAGGTTGCAAAAGACAGGTTATCTATGGGAGAATCAAGGAATTTAAGAATGCTAACGATTTCCATAATAACTTTTCTCATCCTTATGTCCAAAGAGCTAAAGGAAGCCGCAGGTATTCCTTTCTCGGTAAGCCACTCAACAATCTTTTCGATTTCATCGTTTGTCCGGGCAAGGATGGCAATATCTTTATAGGGACACCTGTTTTTCACGTCATTTAGAATTTCAATCAAGGCATCCTTTTCGGAATTTTCGTTATTCTCGCTGTCTATAATTCGTACTTCTACATAACCATTTTCTTTCTTCTTGCTTGTCGGTTCCTGGATATATTCGGTAAGCCCGGTTCTATCTTGAAAAGCACCTTCTTCTACCTGTTTTTTTAATTTACCCTTGAATACTTTTTCCACATAATCCAATATAACGCCACCGCTTCTGTAGTTTGTATCAAGTGTTTTTATCTCTGCATTTTCAATTGCGCTAAGTGGGATATAACTCTGGGATGTATGCTTTTTCTCTTTTATTATTTCTCCCATCTCTTTCATTATCTTGTAATCAGCATTGCGGAATAGATAAATTGCCTGTTTTAAGTCTCCCACCGTGAATAAAGAACCATTTTTAGAAAGAGTTTCTTCAATTAGAGGGTTCATACTCTTCCACTGCACCCTGTCAGTATCCTGGAATTCATCTATTAAAAAATGATACAGCACATCCCCAAGTCTATAGTAGATTTCAGGCACGGTCGTCTTGCTTATGTATCCGGAAAGTTTTTTATTGATGTCCGCTATATGAATAATTTCCTTCTCTTTTTTTACTCTGTCCAACGCTTCCTTAAATCTTTCGTACAATCCGCCATAATGATGATACTTTGATGAGGAAACCAATTCTGCTATTTCCCCCATTAAAGGAGCCAGGTTCGCCCAACCTTTAACTGCTTCATTATCTTCATCCGTTTTTTTTAGCCTGCCAATCTTCGGAGAGTAATTTGAGACAAGTTTTTGCATGTCTCCTGCCTGCATTGCCTCTTTCACTCCCTTTGTAAGTTTTTCGGCAAGCCCCTCATCTACGAGTTTTTTATATGCTTTTTCTACGGCAGGAAACTTTTCATCAATTGCCCAGGTTTTGTCTTCAAAAGACAGTTCTTCTAAAACTTTTCCTTCCTTTGTGAGGAACTCCGAAAAAGTCTTTTCTATCTTATCGGCAACTTTCCAAGGATAAGAGCTCCCTTCCTGAACAAGCAATTTGAGAAAATCGTCTATTTCTTTTTTAAAATTCTTGTCCAAACCTTCTTTTACTACTTTTAAAATAAGCGAAATTGTATACTCTACAAAAACATCATTGGTTTCGGTTATTTCAACTTCCAAAGGAAGACCAAGCTCTACAACGGAGGAGCGCAAAACTTTATTCATAAAACTGTCTATGGTTTGGACGTGAAAATCCGAATAATTGCTTATGATATTTTCAATGGCTTCCGATGCCTTTAGAGATAACCCTTTATTGTCTATGTTGACAAGTTCAAGCGTCTGTTTTCGTTCGTCGCAATCTCCGTATATAACAATCTTCTTAAGCCAATCAAGAATTCTTGTTTTCATTTCCCTTGTGGAATTGTTTGTAAATGTAATTGCTAAAATATTCTCTAATTTATTAAACTCTATCTGGTTTGAAAGGATAAGCTGAACAAATCTCTGAGTTAAAGTGTGAGTTTTCCCCGACCCTGCCGAAGCATCAATAAGGAATACCTGGGGAAATTTCAAGTTTATATCTTTATCTAATATCGCCATAATCTTCAGCCTATTGAACTGAACTCAATTGTCAATAACTCGTTTTTGCTAACCGAGGAAAAACTATTTTGTCATCCGAATTACTGCACTAAGAAAGTGCCTCTTTCTTTATCCTTTTGAAACTCATATCGTTGATCTGTTATCTCAGTGAAGCGGGTATCATGGCTCACTAAGAAAAGTTGATTGTACCAGCGATTTTTCTTTTGTTCTTCTTCTATATTTTTAAAAGCCATTACGAGATTTTCTCGTCTATCTTCATCAAGATTAGAGGTCGGTTCATCAAAAATGGCTATTTTCGCCCCCATTGATTGAAGGAGCGCAAGTCTTAATGCAATCACCGCGTTCATAAACTCTCCGCCTGAAAGTTGTCTATCGCTTCGCGTCCGTATGTTGCTTTCATAATAATCTATAAGACTTATAGTATATCCTTGGTCCCAGTTAAGTTCTTCATCTTTTTTAGATATTACATGGTAGATTTTATTTGCCGTTATTGAAATGTTTTCTCGGAATATATCAGATATCCGTTCCGATACTTTATTCAAAATGGAATTACGCATAAAACCAATAAGCTTAGTTGTCTTCTTTAGATCAGTAATTTCACATTTTAATTCCTCAATCTGCTTTCTTTTCTTATTCATCTCTTCTATCTCTTGCGTAAATCTCACTATTTCATTTGAGAATGTTTCTATATCTTTTTTCGTTCCCGTAATATTCTCTCTCAATGCCATTACTTCTTCTTTCTTCTTTTGATGTAGGTCTACATCATATTTACCTCTCAAACTTGCAAGCTTATCTTTGGTTTCACCATAACTCTTTTGGAATTCAGTAATCTTTTGCGTAATTTCAAGTAAATCTTTTTGCAGGAAAACAAGTCGCTCAGCTTCCTTTATATGAGTAGTATATTGCCTATATGCCTCTTCATTTTCTGTTTTTATTTTTTCTCCTTCCCTTATTTCTTTTTGCAAGTCACCAAAAGACAACACCTTTTTTCCCAGAGCCCCTTTCTCTCTCTCTTTTACCTGTTTCTCTACCACAAGATTTTCCACATCTTTCTTCTCTTTTTTTAGTAATGTTTCTTTTTGTTCAAGTTCATTAAGCTCGTTTGTTATTCTTTCTATTTCTTTTTGAATAGCAGCTATTCCACTCCTTCTCCCGGATAGGACATCTCTTTTATTTTTTAGTATCGTATCAGCTTGATTTGATATCGCTTTTAGTCCGGTTTCAAATGGAACTCTACCATCATCCAGTAGTTTAAAATTCAGTTCCGTCAGTGCGCGCTTAAAAATTTGAGATACATTAGACAAGGGACTTGTATCATATTTAATTTCGAGAACATCTTTGACCATTTCTATTTGGTTAATTATTGCCTTAATCACTTCGCTATCAACCGCAGTGTTTAGTCCATCCTTTATCGCAATTAATTCCTTTTCAAATTTTTTCTTCTGTTTCTCCTGTTCATTAAGTCTTAATAATTCTTGTAAAGCCTTTTCTACTTCTTCTAAAAGCTCTCGTTTTTTAACAATGATTTTTTCAGTTTTCTCTATTTTTTGTTTGAGAGATAAAATCTGCTTATCAAAAAACTTTTCAGGGTCTTTACTCGCAAGATTTTTACACTTGTCCCCAAAATATGGACAAACACCTTCTGAAAGATTTGCCTTGCCTTTTTTCAACGCTTCTATACTTGCATCCATCCTGGCTGTTTCATTTGTCATACTCTCAAGCTCTTTTTTGATTTTTCCAGCTATAGTAGATTTCTTTAAAAGTTCGTCTCTTTTTTTGAGAGCTTTTTCTATTTCCGATATATCTCCATTAATCTGTTCTATCCTTTTTTTCTCGGTTTGAAGCTTACTCCTGATAACTTGAATAAAGCCAAGATCTATTGTTTTTAGCCTTTCAATCTGGGCATCAATTTTTTGCTCCTCTTCTTCCATTGGTTTAATAGCATTTTTTTCTTTTACTAAAGATTTTGTATTTTCACTTTTTTCTTCTATAAGCTTACTTTTCTTTTCCTTAATTTCTTCTTCTCTATTTTTAATATTTGTATTCTTTTCGGATATCTTAGTGTCAAGTTTTCCTATAGTTGTGGTCAGAAGATTGATTGACTCTTCAATCCCTCTTTTCTCCGTATCCCTTTGTCTAAGAGTTTTCAATTGCTCTTCCGCCTTTTCATATTTAGTCTTACCATCAAAAGTTTTTTGCACTATCTCTTTTGCTTTCTGGGCGCTTTCTCTGTCCTTTTCTTTGGTTTTTTGCATACTCTCTTGGCTGTTGAGATTACCTTGTAATTGTAAAAATGTTTTATCTTGTTTTTCAATTTCCTCGTGTATCTTATCGTAAGCCTTTTCCTCAATTTCAGATTTCTTAAATTTTTCGGTTATTTTTTCTAATTCTTCCTTCTTCTCTTTCAAAACCAATGATTTCTTCCCCTTCTCCTCTACTTTGATATCATAGTTCTCAACATCTTTGCCGAGCAAGTCCGTTTTTTCCTGTTGATTATTAATTTTCCCGTCAATGATACTACCAATGCTATGAGTATTCTCAAAAGCCTCTCGCCATTGACTAATACCCAATATTCTATCAAACTCGTTAATTTTTGTCTTGCCCTGTTCAGTAAAAGGAGAAAGAAAATCACTTTGGAGGGGACCAATAATATGTGTAAATTGATCCTCTAAACTTTTGCCCTTATCTAACCCAAGAACTTCTTTTATCTTTTCATCAATAGGAACATCAACTGGGAGTTCCAATGGGGTATCATCAATAATGGAGAAGAGCCTTGTAGTTCCACCCACTTTTCTTTCTATAAGATAATTTTTTTCATCTGCGCCTTCAAAAATTACTTTGGCTCCTCCAGATGTCTCGCCAAAGGTAAGAAAATCACTATTTTTTCCAATAAAATTTTTAGGATTAAGTTCAAAAAGGGCAAAACCTATAGCTTCGAAGAGCGCACTTTTGCCAGAACCGTTCTCTCCGGAGATAACCGTTATTCCCTCACTAAAACTAATCTTTAAGTTTTTAATAGATTTAATATTCCTTATTTCTACTTCTCTAATCTTCATATATTCTTTTTCTTTCTTTTTGAATGTAATCTATGATCTCTTGCTCATTACAAGAACTGCTTAAAGAAAAATCCTTGAACTTAAATACGAGGTCGCTCAATTCTTTTGAATAAACTCTATGTTCCTCGCTCTCCTCTATCATCTCTTGTATTGTTTTTTTTACTTGTTCCTCAAGGGTTAAATTATCCTCTCTTTTAATCCTTTTGCTCGTGAGAGATGTGTTATTCTCAACGTCAATATATAGGGGACTAAATTTTTCAGAGATAATACGTCTAATAATATCGCTCTCAATTTCATACGAATGGAAGTGTATTTTTCCAGCGATTCTTATGAATATGATAGAACCCGGAGGCACTGTCCCTTCTTTACTTAAACAATATTCTGTTATCTTTTTGTAGATATCTTCTGATGAATGACTTTCCGATACATCAATTTCAAATCTTAATAAGGGACGAGTTTTTAGGGTAATATATTCCGGTTTAGGCCCCGAGTCTTCAAACTCAACAATATAGAACCCTTTTTCTTGTTTTTCCTCTCCTAAATTTACGTTTTCTAAAGAACCGGGATTATAAGCAAAATTATCTATTTCATAGCGATTGTGACCATGCCCAAGAGCAACATAATCAAAGGAATCTTTAAGAGGCATCAACTCGTCTTTGGAAATGTTTCCAATGTCTATAAAAGCATACTCCCAAACACCGGTATGAAAAAGAAGTATATTGTTTTGTTTAGGGTCAATCCCAACAAGGCTTTTTTTCGCCATTAAGCCACCCGTAGCGCCGAAATATCCTAAACCGTAAATATTCACTCCTTTAATATTTATCTTCCCTCCGGTTTTTTTCGTATCATCCCACTCCGGAAAGTTTATCTCTCCTGTAGAAGTATCTATACTCGGTTGAAGAAATCTAACATACCCTCTTAGAGAGAGAAATTGCAACCAACTGAGTTCTCCTTGCTTGTGAATACGGTCGTGGTTACCAGAGATAGCTACTACTTCGATTCCTGCCCTTTTTAATGGCTCCATTATGTCTATTGTTTTTGAGAGTGTCAGAGGCTTAATATCGGCATTGTGAAAAAGATCTCCTGCAATAAAGAGAGCATCTACCTTTTCTGCAACAGCTTTTTCAACCACATGAGAGAAAGCATCAAAAAAATCGTTATATCTTGTTTCATTGTTGTAATAAGTTTTGCCTAAATGGATATCAGCACAATGTATAAATTTCATCGTCTCCTTCAAAACTACCTACATTTGGGAAATTTCTTTATTATTCATTTGTTAAGAATAGGATTAACGTATGTGTACATAATGTTCTAATGACTTAAATCTCCGTGCTTTCATACGCTTTAGTCAAAAGCATCTACTGTTTCTCTCCCTAAAATTAAATCACCTTCTTCCAAAAGGTCACACTTAATACGAGAAAGAAGATACTGTAAGGCTTTCTTATTTATTGTATTGAAAGACGTATAAATAGATTGAAAAACTCCAATTCTTTTTCCTACTTTAACCCATCCAGTGTTCTTTCCTGTGATTAAAATTCCAATTCTCTTTTGTTCATCTTTAACTAACCTAGCTATCGCAGGCGTAGAAGTAAATTTTGAGGCGCTAAAATCCCAGGTTGTACAGAGACGGTAGCGATGCCAACTGCCAACTTCGTCAAGAATTCGCCAACTCTTCACCAGAAAGGATCTCTTGCTAATAAATTTCGTTTGACCGAACTGTTCCCACTTTATTTCTTCTCGCATCTTCAAATTAAATAATATGCTAAACGGTGTAATATCACCACAATTACATTCAGGAATTCCCCTTTTTTCACTGCTTCATTTCTTTCTTTCGGATGAATGAGTTTATATTTTTTCAAAGATCGGTTAACGGCATTTTGTTTCTACGAAGCTGTTGTTTTCAGAAAGTTAATGCCCAACATTTTGTTAAAGCTTCAAAGCAAATTGGCATATCCGTTTCAAATTGTTGTTGCGTAATGTTATCACCGACGTGTTTTGCAAGTTGTTTTTTCTTAGCGCTTGTTATTATTTTTCCCCCGGTTGGATTTACTGCATCTAATTCTGTTTGTGTCTTTTTCCAATTTGTATAAGTCAAGTCAGGATGATCGGGATAATACTGTTCAATGTCTCTGTAAGGTATTCTAAAAAATTGATGGTTTGTTGTAAGGGCAGGATTATTATGTAAAAACTGTGTCACTCCGCCTTGTGATTCCGCACTTGGTTGGTCAATTAAAATTACAAGACGGTCACGGTAGAGGCTTGCGTTAAGTGGAGTAAATGCTTTCTCTATTGCATTGATTGTTCGTTCTGCTTGTTGAATGTCTCCCTGTGCTTTAATAATTTGTATTGGCGGTCTATTAGAATAGAAACGTTTAATAACTCTTGATAAAAATTCAAATTCACTTTGTCCCTCCACAATTAAAAAGTTTTTTGGTAAAAGGAGATCAGACGGGCTGCCACCTAATAATTCAAAGACAACATAAGGTTTGTCAAAGTCGAGAACTATTTCAAAACTTGTTTCACCGTTTGTTTTTTCAACTTTAAAAATAGTTTGCCCTATACAATTATCTGCTACAAAAACAGATGAGTGAGTATTGATAAAAACTTGGTCGGTTGTTTGCGATAAAGTATGTAGCACATTCTTTAAGTTACGCTGCGCAGTTGGGTGGAGATGTAATTCCGCCTCATCAATAAAGAACAAAAAGGATTTACCTAAATCCTCATGCGTTTTTCTAAAATCTGCATACGCTTGAATTATTGCGAGCATTAAAGCTCTTTGCATTCCATCTCCTTTTTCTTCTGCAAGAGTTTCAATGCCGTCATCTACTGTTGTGTCAAAGTTTTTGAGAAGGTCATCAAAAGCAGGCGCTGTAACTTCAAACTTAACTTTTGTTGTATCAGGGAACTGTTTTTCTAAATGTACCTTGACGTTAGTGCCAATAGTATCAAAATGTGTTTTAATTTCAGAATTATCATCTTCAAAGAGTTCTTTGAATTTTACTAAAAAGGCTTGATACTGTGGATTGGTTTGAAGTATAGTTGATAGAACGCCCGAAAGCATTATACCAATTGGAGTTGTCTTTGCGTATTTAGCAACCGATTCATAATACTGTTTTGTGTTTATATACTCAAATTTTGGGAGGAAATCATTTAATGCAGGATCAATGCCTGTTCCTGGAGTTACATCTACTCCGTTTACTAACATTCTTCTTTTTGCCGGAACAGAACTATTTCTTACAATAACAACTGTATCGGAACCATTAAGCGCACTCTCAATTTTTGTTTTATTTGCTTGATGTTGCATTTGAGCAGCACCTGCTAAAGCCCCGTTAAATTCTACTTCTACAATTATGTCGTTTGCTTGTCGTTTAAATTTTAAGTCCTCAATCTTTACGCTTTTACCAGTTCCATTAAAGAAGAATTCAATGGCTTCAAAGAAATTTGTCTTGCCGCAATTATTTTGTCCCACGAAAACATTGAAGTCGGTAGTATTAAACTCTTCTTGTTTAATTGAGCGAAAATATTCAATTTTTATTCGTGTTATTTTCATTGTCTGTGTCGATAAAAATACTTGTTGTTATTGATGTTTTTGGCAATAATAGCGACAAAACTACTATTTATTTCTTTCTTTTTTTCCCTCCCACACAAGCCGTATTTCTTGAGATTGCTAAGGGTTCTCAACTTCTCTATAAGTTGTTCTTTTGTATAATTCTCATAATTGCTTTCCACCATTTATAGTAGTTTAGCTACTTAAAAACAGAAGTCAATAAAATTTTATTCACGGTTCGCACACCTTTACGCATTATTACCCACACCCAACACCTCTTTAATTTTCTTTATATCCGTATTCTTCAGTTCCGCCTCCACCTTACAAACCGAACATCTATGTAACGAATAGTGCCCCGGGTCTCGTATGCAATCTTTTATCCAGTCTACATTATTCCCGATTTTCTGGTCTTCACAATTTCTGCATTGTATTATGACTTATGACCATCCTGTTTTCTTCGTATGTTCCTTTTTGGATGTCTAATAGGGAGATGTATTTGATTGGCATAAGGGGATGATAATATAATCTTAATTTTTTGCAAGGGAAAGTTTACGAGTTAAAAACTTAATTGTCGGACTATTTCTTTTGTTAAAGACATTCTTTATAAATTAGAGTTTATTCACCTTTTAGCATTTCCATAGGGCTATTAATTAGAAACTTTTTTGCACACTGTCATAGAGTTGTTTCTTGCTATCTAATTAACTTTTTGCTATTATCATCATTTAACAGCAATGGGTATAATAAAACAATTTGTTTTTTGAACCCAGTGTTTAGGGATAGAGATCATTTTATATTTATATTTATGTATTGTCTTGAAGTTATTTTTTAAAATATGCTCTTTAATAGGAGGTATCCTTACTCCACTATTCCAAAATGATAAAAGTCCTCCTGCTTTTAGTTTCTCACTACATAATATTTCAATTAAATATTCAAAATCATAATGACTATATCCAGAAGGTGAACATGCATCGTACATAATAGCATCATATTTCCCAAGTGATTCCAATGATTTTTGCCAAGCATTATTAATTATAAACACTTTATTGGGTTCTTTTAGACTATCTCTCCATATTTTGGCTCTTTCAACTAACCAGGGGTGAATTTCAATAATTGTCTGAGATTTTACTCCTATTGAACAGGCTGCTTGTGAAAAAATTCCTAATCCATATCCGATTTCTAATAAATCTTTACTATCATTGTCCTGTAATAATAAGCTCGCATGCTTGTACATTAGTTCTTTCTCATTAAAAAACATTACATACTGTCTACCAATTTTTAACCCTTCCTTATCAATAATACATGTGCTATTACATAAATCATTTATATATTGAAAGTGCACTGTTTGAAACATGGTCATATAACTATGTATAAACTTGTCTTTTTTTATTAGTTCACTGTTTTCTGAACTCAATTTTTTATAATCAGTATTATGCATTTTAATACTTTATCGTGCTACTTAAAATTAGTGGCTTCCAATTTATTCTTTATATTGAGTATAGTAGGTGGGCATCCTTGTATTTCTTCTCCCGCTCCTCTAAGTATTTTGAGGCTACAATTTCCAATATTCAGCACAATTTGATATTTACCTTTTTTAACGTTATTGAGCTCTTTCTCTGTATCTTTCAAGTCATTTTTAGTAAAAATGCCGCAAAATATTAAAATATTTTTATTTTGACCAATTTTTTTAATTGCCTTATAAATTGACCCATAACAATTATAGCATGGTCGACCAATAATTTTGATATTAGGATAATGTAAAAAATCTTCAATTTTAACAATTTCCATTTTAAGTTCTTCAAGTTTTGAAGGGCATCCTATAGTTTTTATTGTAGTATTTCTTGAGTAACATTCATTACCCAATATCTTTTTTAAATAACCAATGTCTTTCAAATCAATACCTACTTTTTCTGAAACATATGCATCCAATTGAGCAGACAATTTGGAAACTAGTAACAAATTTGATGATATCGGAGTATCTAATGATAACGAACCCAATCCATCAATGATTGTTAAATCTGATTTGACTATTTTGTATAACTCGGGTAATAAAAAATCTATGCCAAATCGATGAAAATCTTCTTTAGATTTGTCTGAAAGTAGACCTTTTAAGTTCTTTATTGATAAACTCAAAGGTGTTGCATAAGCTGTTTTCAATTTCGGAATATTGATAATAAAACAGTTATTATCCAGTAATTCAGTAACCTCAATCATATAAGGTAATATTGGCACAGGATAAGATTTAAACCTTTGTTTTTTAATATCAATAAACTCAACAGAATATTTCTTACATATGTGTAATAATCCAGATTTCTTAGCTGATTGTATAGTATCTATTCCTATTATTGAACTATCTCCTACAATAATCTTATTTTCAAAATTATTGCAAAGGAAAGATAAAACCATATCTAAAGTTTTGGGATTTGTATTCTTCTCTTGAATAGGAGAATGAGGAGATCTTACGTTTGGTTTTATAAAAATCATCTTGTTTCTAATTATCTGTTTATTAATCAAGTTTGAAAGTACAATATCTACGTCTTTTTGAGTTGCCTCAACAAGGTATATTTCTTCTTTGAATAACATACTTTTCTAAATTTTATGATACCAGGAACATAGAATATTATTAATCAATTAACCAAGTCAGACTTGTTTTTGCTTTTTCTTTAAGTCTGGTAAGCGATGCTGTTTTGTCAACTATAATTTTATTTGAGTCTTCTGTTAGTTTTATGATACTAGAAGCTTTATTTAATAATTCATCTATTTCCTTACTGTCTCCCTCTTGTAATAATTTATATGAAATTGCAATAGTTAATCCACAATGCTTACAAATAGTATCAAATTCAACATCAGACATTTTAATTTTTGAGGTATTAATAATATTTAGTAAAATTTTAGCCCTGATATTTATTGCACGAGAGCTGTAGCCGTCACTGTATTCTTTTAATTTGTTTAGTATATCAGCAGAAATGTTGATATCCTTTTTTCTTAAGTAAAGTGCGGCCAAGACTAATTGACATCTTGCGTAGTAATGAGAGAGATTAAGTTTTCTGAAGAGATTTATTGCTTTTTCCACTGACTTAATGCCTTCATCAATTTTATTGCCCAATAAATAGGCTCGACCTCTTTGTAAGTTCGTAAGAGCTCTTACAATATGAGATGTAACTGGTTGTGACGAAAAAAGATGACTTACTGTTGACAATGCTGAATTAAAGTCCCCGACTCGCAGATGAGATTCTGCAATACCATAGTATGAATGAGTTTTTTGAATAGATATATTGAAATCTTCTTCACGTAAGGAAAAATAAGATAAACTCAAGTCATAAGATTTGATAGCTTGAAAATGATCTTCAACTGCCCTAAAAAAATTCCCCCATAGAAAATATATTGTCCCGTAACAATAAACCTGTGTGGCTTCTGACGATGGATTTTTATTTAGATATTCTATTCCTGAGTTTATTTCTTCTATTTTTTCTTCGATAAAAGAAAGTGCTACTTCTGTTCCATCTTTTTTCCGGATACATTCTATATACTCACATAAAACCAACAATTTTAGATAGGGACTAATATTTTTTTGTGAGTAATATAATTCTTGGAACAATTCGGTAGCGAGACTTAAATCCTCCCTTGTTCCACGGAGCATTCTAGCAATACCACAGGCTATTTTTCTCAAACATTGATATTTATCCAATTCTTTAAGAACTGCTTGAGGAGTAGCTTCCGTTTCAAATATTGCTAATGAGTTGGTTGGTCCCAATACTTCTATCCATTCAAGCCAGTGATTTAATATAAGCTCTTTTGCTTCATTGTTATTTTTCAATCTCTTATGGCATAAGAACTTATAATAAGCTATTAAAGGGGAAACTTGCAATTGCTCTAGTTTCTGTAAGATAAGAGAGAACATTTGAGTCGAATTACTTTGTTTTATAGCATTTACTATTATTGGGTGGAATGTAATAATATCTAAATTTTCTTGATTGTCCTCCGATAAAATCAGTTGTTGCTCTTCCAAGTATAACAATATGGGTTCCGGAACAGCTTCTTTGTAAATGAAACCATTCTCGTCGGATAAAAGAATCAAGTAAATCCAAAATTTAATATCTTCACTAAGTTCGTCAATAAGATTTTTGAAATAAGCATTAACTTCTATAGAATATCTTATATTTGACTGTAATTGTTTTTCAAGGGTTTCTTTTTTATCATAAGAACCTTTGCAACTAACGCCAATCTGTCTAATAACAAAAGGATGATTACCTACTAATCCTGCTAGTTCTTCTATCCATTTACTTTTTGTGCTAATCCAGTAAGAAAGCATTTCAACAACCTCACGGGTTGTAGGTAATTTCAAGTAATATGTATTTATATCCTTAATAAAATCAATATTTTTTTGTGAAGTAATAATGACTCTACAATTATCAGGTATTTCTGAAAAAAATGTTGTTATATCTTTAAACCTGTCTGGGGTATTACATAATAATTCTCCATGATCTATAATAAAAAGAATGTTCTTTAATGTGCTTAATCCAAATACTGCACCTAATGAACACTCCTCTAACAAGCGTTGTTTTTTATTCAATATTGCTTCATCAAAAACAGCTTTGACTACCTTACTATGTAAATTTTCTATATTCTTACAAACTCTCAAGTCAATTAATATCGTGCAAACGTTTGGCAAGATGCAGGTAGCAGCATCTTTAGCCAAAGTTGTTTTGCCAGAACCTGCCCCTCCCTTAATGACTAGTCCACGCTTATTAACAAGCTCTTTTACCATAAAAGTGAGAAAGTTTTGAAATGTTTTCTTTCTTCCTATAAAATTTTCAGGTTGCCGGTTCTTTTTTAATACATTTTTTATATTGAACAATTTTTGAAATAGATTATTCTCTTCATTATATATTGAACTATTTTTTGTACCAATCAATATAGGATCCGCTCCTATTTTTTCTACAATCCTATAGGACACAGTATATTCATTATGTTTATATTTTTTTTCATGTTCCCTTTTCATTTTTTTTAATTTCTTAACCGTATATTTATTTTCATTAGCTTTGCTATCTATCACCTTGCTGTGTTTCCGGCATAATAATATCAAATTTTCGAATGCTCTCCTTTCATCATCTGTTTTGCTATCATTATATCTTGGACCTCCTTTTTCAGCAGCTTCAATATGGCATATTTCACAAACAATATCCTCTCTATCAACTAGGTTTTCGTTACACTTAGGAAATGCACATTTATTGCCCGATAATGCAAAAAGTTTTTTTATAGTAGTACTTGTTGGTTGTTTTCTCATTAGCAAAGGCAAGATACTTCGATTACTCTTCTAAAATTATACAAAATTTAGCTTCACATTTATAGCTATAGCGACTACTTACTTATACATTTTTATTTTAAGATTTGCCACTAACTTTTTATTAGTAACCTCTAGCCTCTATACTTGTATTTGTCAATGTGCTTTTAATATGGTATTTATCCGGCCAAAGTAATTTTTTTACTGTTTTTCTCACAATATTAATTAAAATATCTCTAAAAACTTACATAGTTTCTTTGTCCTTTTGCCAATTCCATAACTACGGTTACTCCATACTTTGTTTTCGCCATGAATGAACGGACTTTTTAATAACATTCTCTTTATTTTCATTCTTCCATTCATCCCAAAAATCTATAGTTCCACTATTGGGATGATTTTTTGGTGCGGTAATCCTAATACGACTTGGAAGTAAGCTAGCATCTCCAACAACAATAGCCTCTCCTGTATCAAGAACAGGTAAAAGATCGGCAAAACCTCCAAGACTATCGGGCAATAAACGTTTTATAACATTTTGATCTTCTGCATTTGTAAGACGTAATGCAATATAGTTATTACACTGACTTAGAACAGTTTTATTTACTTCAGATGGTCTCTGACTAATAACTACAAGTCCAACTCCATATTTTCTTCCTTCTTTAGCAATCCTTTCAAAATATCTAAGTGAAGACTCTGATATGCCACCCAAATTTGGGTTCTCTGGTATATATAAATGTGCTTCATCGCAAAGCAATGCAATTGGATGTCTATCCTTTTTTTCTGTCCATTGCTGTACAGAAAATATAAGACTTGCTATTCTTCCAACAACAAGGGGTAAGATATCAGATGGAACTTCTGAAAAATCTATTATCTTTACTCCTCCTTTTTCGTCATTCTGATGTTTCCGCCCCCCTATTAAAAGCCTTGCCAAATCTGACAGCCATTCAAATTGCTGTACTTCCTTCGATGGAGTCATCATAAAACCTAATCTACGATCTGTTCGCTTGTTTTCTAACCGAGCAATAAGTCTGCTCAAACGGCCATGAAATTCCCCCTGTTTGTCACGCCCACTGCTTCCGGTTACTACTTCTGTATCAAGATCTTTTAATTCCTTCAATATATAGTCTAAATCGTATGGGATAGGACTATCAACAGTGAAATTATCTAAAATATCTTTCTTACCGTTACTTTGTAGATATTCTTGTTTTGCCTTTGTTACACTCCGTGATAAAACCATAGCCTGGTTAGGAGCATTTTGGTCACTACGATCTACCAACATCGCTGTCATATCTTCATATGCAAGCAACCAATATGGGAAAAACAATATGTCATCGTTTATTCCCTTTTTATTACCAATATCAGTAGGACCAGCAATTTTCAAGTGCCTTATTCCATCTCCGATTAATGTTTCGTATTCACTGTGTATGTCAAATAATACAGCGTTTGCATTTTTTAGTTCAGCGATTTGTTCTATTAATTTGGCAGTAGTCCAAGACTTGCCAGAACCTGTACTGCCAACAATAACAGCATGCCTTTGAAAAAATCTATTGGCATCTAAATATGCAATAGCTTCTTCATCGATCGTATAGTTTCCTAGGCTAAGAGGAGAATCTTTTAAACCACTTTGGTATGAAATAGCTCGCATAAAAGATGTCAAACGTTTGCCTTCAATCGAAAAGCAAGACGCATCTATCTCAGGAACTGTTTCAAGAGTTCTTCGAAAAACACATTCCTTTTCTGCTAATTTATCAAAGAATGTTCCTATTAATGATATTTTGACCGTATTACTTTCTTCTTCTTTATCAATAGTATTATCCTCTAAATTCTTATCCTTTAGTAAAGAGTCTCTAATAATTTTTTGAATAATACCAACGAGATGTTGTCCTGCTCTTGAACTACGAAGTACAATAAGGCGATTAACTTGCATTTTTTTCAATAATTCAAGATTTTCTACTTTGACAACAACACTTGATGTATCTACCGCATGAACATGCCCCAGAGCTTCATTATCTTTATAATCAAAGAGTGCCATATAATCTTCCCCCTTATATTACATATTTTAGAAAACAATCAATATCCCATATATTATCATTTATACTAATCTTACTTTTATCTGTTAAATACAATAATGCCCCAGTATCAGATTGTTCTATTCCAATTAATTTATCATTTTGGCTATTTTCAATAAATGATTTTGCTTTATCTGAAAGTTTTTTTGCTAGGATAACTATTGGTATTTTTTTTGCTTTAGAACGGCTAATTAATTTCGGATGAATATGAGTATCATTAAAACCATATCCAATGCATAGAATTGAGGGAGCTTTATTAAAAGCTTCATCGGATTTTGAAATTATTGAACGAAATGGTTCATTATGTGTATGTTGATATTTTCCAACGCCAGGAGTAACCATTAACGGTCTCCAATCAAAAGGATGTTCAATTTTATCTGGAAGCGATACTGACTCATCAGATGAAGTTAAATACCAATCTATTGACCCATGAACCTTAAGTATTTCTATAATAGGATTTTGGAAATATCTGGGATTTACATCAAACCCTCTAAAAGTACGATAATAACCTTGTGAATATCCAACATTATAATTTAATCCACTAAGTTCGGTTGCGTACTCGGCTAACCTATCATAATTAGTTGTTACAATAGTAATTAGTTTATTTGTTGTTCTTACAAGGTGAATTAGTAATTCAGAAATGGAAAATTTAATATTCCCCAAAATAACTTTTTTTAATATGTCTCCATCTCGACCTAAAACCATTTTTTGGGTATTAAATATAATTTTTTTTTCTAAAGAACTACTTACGGGTACCATATTTAATGCAGATTCTAAATCCTTACCTTCCTGCAATTTTTCTTTTAACAAATTCCATTGTTTTTTATCTTTTGAATCACTACATACAATATTGTCCACTAAATATTTAGCTAATTCGGGCATTCCACCAATATCATATTTGCAAGACACTCCACTCCCTATAACAATAACAGGAACGCGGGATATACAATCTTGAAATATTTTTAAAATATCCTCCCTTATTTCTACGTTTTTACTCATAAGTAATTCCCCCCAAAAATCTATTAAGCATTAAAATACATGTGAGCCTTAATGACATCTTTTCCATTTCCTTCATTCATATATAATCCTTGTTGGGCAACAATTATAAACCCTTTTTGCCCTCGGAAAACTATTTAATCCCCTATTCTTAAAAATTACTGTAGTTTGTTAAAAGTCTTTGTCAATAATTTTTTCCAAAAAACCCTACCACTAGTGCCCACACACCTTACACGGTCTTCTCCCAGATTCAATTGCTTCTTCTCTTGTCTTGAATGTGATAAGATTATACGGTGCAATCTTCTTGGCATAAGGGCAAGAGCAATAATGAAAGACCTCACTTTTAATACTGGCACAATATCCAAGATTTTCTTCAGAAACAGTTCCGGGGGGTGCAACTAAATGCTTCATTGCTGTTGTTGCAGTTACTCCCCATTCATTAAAGTTAGTGGTCGCTTCTATCTTATTCTCCACCGAATCCGGCAATGCCGGGAAGAAATCAATCCCCGTCAAAATCTCTATCGAGTCTATTGTAACTGCATAGGAAGATAAAGGTTCGTTTGATGATTGATTAGGCAAAACAAACCCAATACCCTTAATATCAGGTTCCTCATAATCAAGTATAACCTTGTAATAGTAAGCAGGCACAGCAACTTTATCATTACCTATTGTCGGAAGTCCTTCTTTTAACACTGGCCCTGCAACTACGTAAATTTCGTCATTATCTCTCGCCCAAGCTCTTACTTTATCTTCGAGGCGCTTCCATACCCCTCGATTGAAACCCGCTGTCTGGGGGCTCATATTTGACATATAAAACGTTTCTGCCATCGCAGTCGCATCCCACGCCATATCTCCAGCCGGACACAAGTGACCTCGATCATAACCTGATTTCTTATAATCCTCCGGTGTTGCTGAACCTGTAGGTACCATCGGGTCAGGGCGGAAGTCCTCCGTTCTTTTAGCCGTGCGATGTGCTAACATTTCTCTCGTTAATTTATATGCAATCCAGTCAGCCTGTTCGTATTTTTCATCATATTTTAGAGTATATGCGGTGTGGTGGACGATTTCGTCGGTTGAGGTATAGGAAGGGAGGTAGTTAAAATCAGTGGATTCAGAAACTGTAGATATTAGAAATAGTAAAAAAATTGATAGGATAAACCGGAACTTAAAGCTCATTTTAGTATTTTTTTGTCCAATTCAGCTAAGATATCATCATGTTTTTCTCCTTGTTTATACAATAAAATAAATTTATTAAGAGACTTCCTTAAGTAGTCTTCTATTTGCAAAACAAAATCCTTTGCCAAAATAGATTTTTCATTAAGAAAGATATTCATTGTTTCGCCATGCACCACTTTACTGCGTGCATTATAAGCCTCTCGCATACTTGAGAATATTTTATTTCGTTCATCGCCATTATTTTCAAGCAATACTGCTGTCCTGAGTGCTAACCTATAACTAAATTCTGCTTTTTCTCCACCTTTCAAAAAGAGAGCCTCAAAAGAAACCATCATATCAATTAGTTTATCTTCTGCCCTTCCTCTCTCGTAAGCATAGTTAAACCTTGTCAAAGCTATATTTAAGGGAGATGATTCCTTTATTTCATAAACCAGAAAATCATTTACAAACTTCTTGAACTGTTCCACTTCAGGAATAGTCAGTTGATATTTGTTCCCATAAACCTCTTTGCCCGAAATTATCCCTTCTGCTCTTATAGGAGCCCATGCAACAGAAGCATAGTATATAGTTTCTACGCCAATAGTTCCTGTTTTTAGAAGTCTCAACGCAGTAATTATCTTCGAGAACGGGTCATTTTGGGGTAACCCAGGAGTAGTTCTCTTATTTATATAATTGATTTCTAAAACATATAATTTTTCAAAAAGAGACTGCATTTTAAGAAGCCTCTTTTCATATGATTGTAACATCTCTTCGTTAGAAAGCTTTCTTATTCTCATATTTGCTGTAATGTCTACTTTATCTACCTCACATTCAAAATTTTGTAAAAAGAAGAAAGCCATGAACTTACACTTATCTTCATACGAACATTCTTCATAGTCTTTATAAAATTCTGTAAAAACTTCTTCAAGAAACAAGAATGATTGGAATTTTTCAATGAGATATATTAGAATAACAATGAGTTCGTCAGAGTCTCCAATTGGTTTACTTCTTTTAGCAAATTGTAAGTCTTTTGTCATACACTCAATGCATTCAGTAAATTCTGGAAGTTTTTCTAACTCTTCTTGATGTTGAGAAATGAACAACAGAAATACAGGGTCTAATACACCAGAGCGACTCAATCCCTTATCTGTAATTTTAATTTTGTTTCTTATTATAAGAGGAATCTGTTCTTTTTCACTTGAGAGAGAAAGTAAATTACAGGCAGCACAGATAAAAGCTTTTAATTTTTCGTATAATATTGGGTTACGAAATTCAGACATGTTTTTTTGTACTCCTGTAGTGTTAGGTTTACTCTCCAAGCCTATATAACTTGCATAATACGTTTCTTTAATTATTAAAATCGACTCTACTTTGCATCACTATTTGACATCCTACTTCATTAAAATCAACTTTTTCGTTTCTTTATACTCCCCTGCTGTCAGCTTCACAAAGTAAATCCCGGATAACAAGTCTTTTGCATTAAGACTTAAAGTGTACCCCCCAGCTTCTTTCTCTTCATTGACTAATGTTTTAATCATCCTGCCCGATAGGTCGTAGATACTCAATGAAACTTTAGTTCTGATATGAAGAGAGTAACTAATGATTGTAGATTTTATAAATGGATTTTGGGTAACTTGTAAGAATAGCGGTAGTTTATTAGTTTTTGTTTCTTCAACACCGGTCAGATTGAAATCAATTCCGGAAGTTGTATCCGATGTTGCAACAGAAACCAAATTAGCAGAGTTTGAGTCAGGTTTTTGGTTATACCATAAGATTCCATACCCTTCCGCGAATGCCATTATTTTGTAATTTCCGGTACGAAGAGTTTTTAATAAATACTTGCCGTTTGCGTCTGTTTCGTCCCCGACTAAAGGGAACCATCCATAAAAATCATTAATATAGCCCCACGCTATTGCTACGGCACCTGCTATCTGTGATTTAGGACTTCCGTAAACCGTTCCTGAAATAAAACCGCCTTGCTCAAGAGTAAAGTCAATATTAAGCACTGAATCGGGGGCAGCAACATATATGGAATCTGCACTCCACCAATTATTCTTATCATTGTACCATTCAATTGCATGCAATGTATCCTCAACCCCCGACATTCCAGGAGCAGCCCAAATTTTATAATATCCTGTCGGCAAACTATTGATTCTATAACTCCCTGTGGAATCAGTCATTCCCCATTTTACGGATTCTCCTGAATTCGTGTTAAACGCATCTACGTCTATATTTTTAATGGGACCTTTAGTGCCATATACTTTGCCTTTTATTTTCCCACCAACATATAAAGAAAAATTAATATTTTTTGCAGTATCGGGCATTGTTAGGTTTACTAAATCTGCTGAATTCCAATCCGGTTTATTGTTCCAGTAAAGGTCAACGTATCCACTGTCGTTACGAGTCTTTACTTTATAACTTCCCGTAGGTAAAGTAGTTATAATATAATAGCCAGTTGAATCAGTATAACTACCTGAAATTTGGTCTTTAGTAGTTGCGTTATAAACATTTACATATATATGTTGAAGAGGTCTTTTTGAAATTGTAACATACCCCGATATACAACCTCCAAGTTGCAACTCAAAATTAATATTTTTTGTAGTATCAGGCATTGTTACAGATACCGGGACAGCATTCTCACCGTTTGTTGCATTATCATACCATTCTGCTATATAACCTTTTCCATTCGCTGTTACTTTATAATCAGCCGTAGGTAACCCCATAGCTATGTAATGTCCTGTTGAATCAGTATAACAAGAAGACATTTGGTCTCCGGTAGTTATATCATAGACTGCTATACTTATACCATTAATAGCTCCTTTTGTACCAGTAACATATCCCGATATACAACCGCCGATTTCCAATATAAAGTCAATATTTTTAAGCGTATCAAGAGGATATAATGTTAAGACATTTGCATCTTTTCCATAATACTTATTATTATACCATTCATTTATGTATCCCTGTGTATTTGCATTGCCAGCTCGAAGTTTATGAGTATTGTAGCCCCAGGAAGTACCGGAAACTACATACTGCCCAAGAGAATTGGTTGCCCAATTACTGGAGTAACCATAACTATGGCATGTAGTGTCATACAAAACAAGTTGTATATTTTTAATCGGATTACTATAAATATCGGTAACCGTTCCCATAATAACTCCAAGTGTATCACCACTCTGAAAAAATGTATTATTCCCTTTTCCCATAAAGGAGCTGTCTTGAGGTGTTTGTATCCTTGTCGATTTTTCAAATTTTTCCATAAACCAAGGGGTGTGTTTTGTGAGCTTTTCAGCAGAAAAAGCGTTTGTTAATACAAGGGTAAGAAATCCTGTTACAAAGCATACTTTAAAGTATTTCATTTGCACCTCTCTTATTTGTTGTTTCCATATTTCCCTCTCCTACTTAAAAAAACTTTATCTTTAATCAACCAAAGGCGGGAGCAGGCAATCCCTGTCTATTTTATTGCCCCATATTGTCCAGATTTAGTCCTATATCCATAAATAACATTTCCTTTCAGCATATCTACCCAATATTCCCATTCTTCTCCTGTTTTCTTTCTTGCTAAATATAATCTACAAGCGAGATAATAATCCGTAGAATCCATAGCTCGTTCCTCTGGTAAACTTGCCAACACATCAGCTTTAGGGAGTATAAACATTTCCATACTATCTCTTAACCCAATTTTTTCTTTGGCATCAATTTTAATATTATGGGGGACACATTCTATTAAATGTTTCTTTGCTATCTCAAAAGCTTGTGTTTTGGAAATAGAAGGAGTGGCAGAAATATTAATGTCGGGATGAACGCCTATACCAAAACCTTTTATCGCACCATCCTGATAAATAGAAATGTCTAATGCCCGTCTATAAGTACCAACTGGTATTCCCCGATATATTTGGTCGTAAACAATATGCCAATAAAATATCCAGGAGGTTATATCTTTATAATGGGAAGAGTCTTTATATGATTTTCTTAAAACCAATTCATCAAAATTTATGTTTATAAATTCCTTATAATCTTCTAAAGAATTTTTAACAAGCCTGTCGATTTCTTTCATACTCATCTTATTCAACTGAGAAAATGATACCCCATATTTTTTTTCAATGTTTATCTTTAACCCATATACTCCTTTTATAATTCCTCCTGTCGTTTCTATTTCAAGAGTATCTCCTTTCTTATCCACAATTTTTTCCAACTTTATACCCCTGTCTACTCCCCATAGTTTGTAACCGGTAACTATGCCCAAAAACATTACCGCTAAAATTATTAACGCAACTTTTCTATGCAACATTTTTCTTACAGAAGTTTACTTTTTCTTATCTAATCCTTTATAGAAATCTATAATATCTTTATCATACTTTCTGAAAAGTGTAGGTGTATAAACAGTGTCTTTTTTCTGGAGTAATGCAACAAGCTTTGTCCGGCTTGTGACATACCATGGACCATTTATTCTATCAATAGTAAGAAAGTCTTTGACAGTTTTGGTTGCAAAAATAGGTTTTCCTCTTGCATCACGTCCCGTGAATTTAGATTGCAGAATGTTTCTATAAGTGGGACTTTGGATAACAATTATAGAATCGGTAAAGGCTCCTTTAAGCACGCTGTCAACTTTTATCTTATAAATATCCGTAACAGTAATATAATGGCGAATATCTGCGGTATCGCTTCCGGGAATAGATAAAGACTCATCTTGAATGACTTTCACTGTGCAAGAGAGAACGGTTCCTATAGTTACCAAATCAGCGCTAATGTATTTCTCGGCATGTTCGTTTTGAAAACTTGGGACGGTATATCCTGTTAGTTGAACACCCGGTTGAATGATTACTTGTATATCTTCGTCAGGCTCGAAATTTTTTAGTTCCCATTTAATTTTACCATCTTTAGTTAACGTGTAAT
This sequence comes from bacterium, assembly GCA_028716385.1. GTDB lineage: Bacteria > Hydrothermota > UBA3073 > JACQXS01 > JAQTXJ01 > JAQTXJ01. Next base: position 41,603 of record JAQUPX010000010.1, read on the forward strand.
CTCCAGGGACAATGGAAAAGATATCGCCTTTTTCGTAGCATTTATTTAAATCAATTGTTATGTCTGCTTGTCCTATCGGACCTTTCCATCCTGCGCCTGTTTCTAATATATAACTTATAACATGATGCATACCGGCACTCCACATTGAAGGGTAAACCCAGTATGTATTTCTTATTGTTTTTGTTTCGCCTTTTGCGAAATCTACTTTCCACGTATACCATTTTCTTACCGGGATTTCGACATCTTTTTCCCCGGTCATTCCATCTTCGCCTCTTTTTGTTTCTTCTTTTATATTAACCGGAACGGGTTTATTATCAACCCAAACATTGAAATTGTTAAGATTAGAATCGTAAAAGGAATGCTGAGTTTCATCAACTCCCGGGAATCCTAATAAAGCATCTTTGACTGCTTCCCCTGTATTTACGAATGTAAAGATACAATCAACGAGAATCTTTTTCTTAGCCCAACCATATATTTTTGTTGAATCTGAAGGGGGGGCTACTTTTATTTTTACGGTTTCCGCTTGCATAACAATATTTTTGCTATTTATAGGGTATACGTTGTGTGCCGATTCAAAAAGTAGCGCATCATCTGCGGATAAATGACTACAAAAAACCAGAGCAATCAGAAGAATTTTTATAAGCGGACTTCCGGCAAAGAGACTGTAACATAGCTGAGAAGGACTTGATATATTTACCAGCTTGGAATTATCAGACAGTCTCTCTGTATCTACTTTTAGCAACGCTGAGTTTCCTTTTTCCCGTTCAGATACAAAATGCATATTATTTATCTATAAAATAAATATTTGGTTTTATAATCCGGCTCCTTCTCTCCCTTTTTATATGCCCGTTGTTGTTTTTTGCCTTTTTCATCCGTGTTTGGCAAAACCTCTGTTTTATCATCTAATTTGTCTTCCCGCCCTGAATATAATCCCATTACTCCTTTCCCTTTCCCGTCTAAATTTATCCAGGACATCTCAAAACCATTGCAATCGCAGTCAGTTAATTCAAATGATTTTAGTATCCTGAAATTATTTTTCATTTCAAAAATTACCGTTTGAGAATAATGATAAGGATGTAAACTATCAGGAGCGCATTCTACACATCCCAGAAAATATTCTTTTTCTTTGATATAAATAGGTTTGAAATATCCAAGCAAGAAAGGTCGTTCTTCAGTGTATCCCTTAGTTATTATATTCCCTTCCGCAACAATAAAAGACTTAGTTCGTTCTAACTTGTTTTTGTTCCACATTAATAAATCGTACGTTGTTGGACTTACATCCGATTGGCTTTCGGCTATCACTAACTGTTTATAGTTGGTATCTACATTGGCAATACAGAGTAAGTGGGCAGACGGAACGATGTTAGAATTGATATATCCAAGTTCTCCCTTGTCTGTCCACAAGAAGCGTAAAGAATCATTTTCTGTTTTTATAATACAAATATAATATTTACATCCTGTATCTTCTTTTTTTAATGGGTTTTCGTAACAAAATGTCACAAGTTCATTTTTTCTATCAGTATTGACATCCCCAATTAAGGCATCGCCAATTAAATAAGGTAACTCATTTACTGTTTTTCCAAATTCTTTTCCATTCCATTCATATTTTATCATAGAATGTTCTTTGAATAGGATTATTTCATCCTTGCCATCATTATTAAAATCACCGGTTGTCCATTTAATATTTTTTGTCGAGTTACTATCATCAAGTGTAATTTCGTAAAAAGTTTTCCACTCTTTTTTAACAAATTGCAGAATTTTCAAAATACTTTTATCTTTTATTAGAATAAATTCTTGCCGGTTGCCAAGTAAATTAGCTGACTTAAGTTCTCTTGTATAAGATATATGCTCAATGTTATAAGATATTGGTTCGGGTAAATATCCTTCATCTATTAAATTGAAATCAGGTAACTTTGCCATAAGATTTGAAGCTGATAATACAGTCCCTATAAATATACCGACAAATATTTTTTTCATAGTTTCTTCTGTCTTTTATCTTATAACTGTAATTTTCCTTGTTGTTTTGGATGTATCAGCTGTTAGTTTCACAAAATAAACTCCTGTTTTTAGTTCTTTTGCGTCTAAATTAATGCTATAACTCCCCGCTTCTTTCTCTTCATTTATGAGGGTTTTTACACAACTTCCCGTTATATCATAAATGGCTAACGAAACCTTACTTATGGCAGGTATTTGATACTTGATAATTGTTGATTTAATAAATGGGTTTTGGGAGATTTCTAATTTTGCATTTTGGGTTTTGAGATTTGAGGTTTCTTCTATCCCTGTTTCTTTCCCCAACCTAACCAGATATATATCATCCCCACCTTCTCCGAAAGATGTTGTCCATCCTGCAATAATAAATCCACCATCAAAAGTCTGTTGAATTGAAGAGGTAAATTCAGTAGTATCTCCGCCAAAACTTTTTGTCCATAGGGTATCACCAGAAGAATTTGTTTTTATAAGATATATATTAGAATGAGTTGATGTTCCTACCCCGAAAGAGGTTGTTGCGCCTGCGATAATAAACCCACTATCAGGGGTTTGCAGAACCGATTCACCCATATCTCCTTTAGTCCCACCAAAATTTTTAATCCATAGTGTGTCTCCTAAGGAATCCGTTCTGATAAGATAGACATCACAATAATTTGGTGCACCTGGACCAAAAGAAAGAGTTGTTCCTGCAACAATAAAACCTCCATCCATAGTTTGTTGAACGGCATGGCTCTCATCAAAGCTTGTACCGCCAAAAGTTTTGGTCCATAAGGTATCACCTAAAGAATCTATTCTAATCAGGTATATATCTCCATCGTTTGTTCCTAAAGGGAATGTCTCTCCTACAATAATGAATCCCTTATCTCTGGTTTGTTGAATTGAACAACCGTAGTCATTGTAAATTCCCCCATAGATTTTAGTCCATAATGTGTCACCCAATAAATTCGTCCTTACAATATAGACATTAGAGTAAAGTGGTATGCCTGCCCCGAAAGAGGATGTCTCTCCTACAATGATATACCCATCTATTCCGCTTGAGGTGGATTGAACTGAGTTGCCTCGTTCCCAGTAAGTTCCACCGTAAGTTTTAGTCCATAGGGTATCGCCAGAGGAGTCAGTTTTGATAAGATATGCATCCGCATTTCCGTAGGAACTTGTTCCTCCCACGATAACATACCCACCATCCGATGTCTGTAAAACTGATTTACTGAAATCATCATTGCTCCCACCGTAAGTTTTAGTCCATAACGTATTCCCTGAAGAATTTGTTTTAATTAGATAAACATCAGACCTACCTGCACCGAAGGACTCTGTCCATCCAGCAATGATAAATCCGCTATCAGAAGTCTGCCGGACTGAATAGCCCAAATCCGTGTCAGTTCCACCGAAAGTTCTTGTCCAGAGGGTATCGGGTGCAGAGGCGAATAAGTCTGTCCCTGCAATGATAAGAAATACAAGCAAATATTTTTTCATCTCCCCCTTATTTTATCATCTTACTTTAACAAACTTTACCGTTTTTGTATTCCCGTCGTATTTGCATACTACAAGGTAAATGCCTTTTCTTTTTAGTTCAGGTATAAAAGTATATGTTTTTGCTTTCAGTTCTCCTTTATAAAGAGTTTGCACGAATTCTCCCGCAGTATTATATATACAAAGCTCCGCCTTATCAATACTTTTTCCCGGGGACAACACAATTTTATTCCCAATCATCTTTAATGATAGTTTTGTAGCTGTTTTTATTTCTTCTACGTATCCACCTCCACAAGTATCATAGCTCACTGATACTTCGTATAACACTGCAATATCTATCGGCGTATCTTGAGGCGCAAATCCTACTTTATACTGGAAATAATTAACACACGGAGCGGCCGAGAGCGCTATACTATCAATATTTTTTGTCGCATAATAAGGGCCAACCCATACCTGACTGTTTATATCGGTGCCTGAAGTATCTGCCCTGCACCAGAAAGCAAGAGTTGAATTTCCGGGCACACAAGCTTTCCATCCGAAATATTTAAGTTGTTTAAGATTGTCTGACAGCTCAAGTATTGATGAAGTAAATCCTCCCGAATCTGCAAAACTTTTAAGCATTTTATTTTCATAAACTATATGTTCTCCTCCCCGGGTTACGAGAATGTCCATACTCGGAATGCACTTATTGCTTAGTGGAACCGCGTATGCCCAGTGAGAAAAATCACCTAAATTATTATCTATAGTGTAACGCGTAAATGTCAAAGCTCCCGTTTGTCGGAACCAAGCTACCTCAGTATAAGTACCTAATATATCAGGCAAGCCATCCAAATCAATATCTGCAGACATTGAGCCATCTCCATAAGCAAAACTAGAATATTCAGTCCCGGTTAAATTCGTTTTTAAAAAATTTGTCCCGAGCCCATTATTAAGAAGCGCATCAAATTTATATGGAGGTCCCCCATCAAAACTACCACAAACTAAATCCATACTCCCATTCATATTAATATCAACAGCCCATGCGCCATCATAGTCACAAGAACCAGAATGATAATTAGCGGAAAAAGATTGCGTAAAATGACCGGGATTACTTGCTCCATCGTTAAGATAAATATAGGTATGTCCACAAACAGAATAAATATCGGGATACCCATCATTATTGAAATCTGCGGGGGAAACACGCCAGCCTTCTTCACTGCCGGGAGATAAACTTTGAGCTAATGTAAAATTTTGGCTCCCATCATTTTTAAAAATACGAATAACTCCCAAACATGGCGCATTGCTATTGTCAACTGCAATTATATCCATATCTCCATCAAGGTCTATATCTGCAGAGGATACTCTGTGATATTGAGTGGCTATGGTATGATATATCCATACACTGCCATTATTCTGATTTTCAAACCATCCCAATTCACCGGCACCTACCAAAACATCTATATCATTATCTTTATCCAGATCGCAAGGGAAAACGCATGGACTATACGACCCTGTAGTGTTGGCAGGGCCAATTACTTGTTTCGTAAACACATAATTCCCTATATTTTTATACCATACCACTGAATCATTTGTATACGCAACCAAATCCTGCGTCCCGTCATTACCTATGTCTGCAGACATAAACCCCTGTGCGCTTGAGCCAATTCCGGAATTCGTTTCTATGATGTGTTTTACCCAACCATTGCTTGTATAATCACAATTTGTAGCTATAAGGGATGTTTGTCCTTCTGTTGCAACGGTAACGCTGTCGCCCGCGTAATATCGCGTACTCCAATTAGTTACAGGTCCCTGGATTCCCGGGCCACCCATCCAATCGGTTTGTATTTGTTTTTCCCATACGCAAAAAATAATTAATAAATATATCATTTCTCCCTGTTCTTTCATCAACAAGTATCTTTATACTTAAATATTCTCAAAACCTATCTTTGTCAATCTTTAATGCCAACTTTTTTCATTCCTTATGTGAATCAAAAAAATCCTGTGTCAAATTGGGGATAAAAACTATCAAAGAGGGGAACTACACTCTTACTATTTCTCAAACTCAACTAACCAACTTCTGATAATATAAGTTATGTGTTAAATCAGACTCGTTTGTTCCTCTTTTTTATACCATACTGCAAGATAAACATATAAAGGATATTTTCTAGGAATACTACTCCCACTATGGTCTGCATCATTATTGTTTTTGGGGTGGTTGTGGAATGCTTTAATCAGGGCATCTTCTATTTTAAGGGAATGCTCTAAACTATTTGTTTTGTAAATAGAAATAATATAATCACATCCATGCCTATTTTTTATAGCCTCTAAATTATTAGTGCGCCCAATATAAAAGCAACTAGTACTCTTATTGCAGGCAATAACATCAATGAAACCTATTAAACTATCTAAAACGTCTTCAGGACAGCCACTTAAAATATCCATATATATTCTTTTCTAACTTTTTATGACTTTGTCAATATTTAAGTTATTAATGTGATTACTATTTCAAAATATGGATTTTGTGCTTATTCGCTACCGCTATACGCTCTCCCGTCAACTAACTCAGAGGTCTGCCATTCAATCTATCTCAATTCCTCTTTTGAAGAGACTAAAAAACAATGCAATGCCACATACAACTAAGGTAGGGACGAGAACTACTATAAGGATAAAAGATACTGTAATACCCTGTGTAGCAATTAATAGATTTTTCATGGATATAACGATAATGAACTTTCTTGTCAGTTATGTCAATAGGAAAAAAACTGTATTTATAAAAGAAGCCCTTCCGTGTTTAGCAGAAGAGCTTCTTTTTCTCTCTGTTGTTATTTCTACTTAATCAGGATTATTTTCTTTGTCTCTTTGTATCTGCCAGCTGAGAATTTAGCAAAATAGACACCTTTAGCAAGTTCGTTGTAATTCACGGTAGTTTCATAATAACCTGGTTTTTGTTCTCCTAAACAAAACGTTTTTACCAATCTACCGGATAAATTATATAGACTCAAATTTACACCTACTTTTTCCGGCAATCCATATTTAATCACAATATTTCGCATAGAAGGATTTGGAGTTGCTAAAGATAATGTAAACTTATCAGGTATTTTCCCTTGCTCTTCTACACCAACCCGTGTACCGAAGGAG
>JAQUPX010000011.1 GCA_028716385.1 bacterium
AAATCAAGGAGTTACTAAAGGATTCCAATTGTCTGAACTATCAAAAAAAATGCAAACTTGGGTTGAAGCATCTGTAGACGAATATAAACAAATCATAAAAACAAAGAAAGAAGCAGAAAATAAAATATTAATGAGTGGGTTTTAACAAAAGGAGAAAAATGAGTAGAGATATTTTTTATTGTATCGCAGTAGTCATTTGGTTTATAGTAGGGTACGTAATAGGAAAAAAGGGGGATAGAATGGAAGCAAAAAAAGAAGGAACTGTAGGACCAGTAATGAATGGAACTCCTGATGTTGCTGTAATAGGTGGAGTTGTGGCACCAAAGAAAAGAACGGACTGGGTAACATTAATTTTATCCATCTTTCTTGTTGTCGCATTATCAGTAGTTATTTTTCATGGAGGACGAGCGGAAAGAATCCAAAAAGCAGAGCAAGAAAGATTCAGAACTGCTGCGCAGACAGAAACCGGTAGAATAACGCAACGAGTTGGAAATAATGTAGAAACTTGGATGGTTGCATTTGGTGGATTACTTCCGGAAATAAATAGGCAGATTAATTATTACCGCAATGCTAAATTATCAGACATACAGAAGTCAAAACTCCGGGAGAGAATCCTTATCAACGAGCAGGCGCTTTTAATTATGCAGGACAGTATAACAGTGCAGATAAAGAGAAATATAGATAAAGGTATGGAGAATAAATAATGCGATTTATTGCCTATATAAAAAGTCTATTTTGTAGGGATAAAGTTCCGTTTCTGTTTGGGGTTGTATGTATTGTTTTGGTGCTATTAAACGGAAAGATTAAAAGCCCGTGGCTTAATTTTATGCTGCCCATTGGAGTTATCGGGGAAACTTTGTTTTATTTGTTCTGGAAAAGGAACAGAAAACCATGAGCACGCAACTTGACCGCATAGTAGCAAATAATAGGCAGCATATAAAGTGGACCATAAATGCACAGGGAAATAAGTGCTATGCCGGGGCGCTACAATTTTGGTATATTCCACCGGACAATACCACAGAAATCTTTCCACCGGACACAAAAGTCAACCTAGCGCTCTGGTTTTACCCACCTAAAAGTTTTTGGAGAAAGGAACTTCCTTTGACAAGGATTTACGTTGCTGAAACAACTTATGGAGAAGTGCTTAATTTAGAGAAGAAATACAACATACCGGTATTCCGGGAAATGTGGGAAGGCAAGAAAGGGGAAGAAGACAAAGAAAAAAGGAGGAAAGATGAGTGAGGTATACTTTGAGGGAGATGAAGAGTTGCCATCTATTGGCGTGTATTCAAAGTTTCAAGGAATTGCCGGAAGGCATATTCAACTAAGCAGTAATAAAGATGAAAATATTATTCAATTTCCTGTTTCAAGGTTGCCAGAATTTATAGTAGGGCTAGAAAAAGCATTAAAACAGGAGGGAAAATGAACTATAAATTACTTGATTTAAGCAAAGGCACAAAAGCTTTAGACCCGAAAAGACCTTGCAAGGGGCTTATAATTCAGTTAGATAAAGAGGGGAAAAATAACCTCACAATAGAATTTGAAAGTGGAAAAGAAAGACAAGACGCTCCTTTCATAAAGGAAATAACTGATGTTAGAATATCAATTAAGAAAAGCGATTTGGTAGATACGGTTATACACTCATCCATCAAGGTATAAGGGGGAGAAAAATGAAAAACATATTTAGGATGTTTCATAAAAAGAATAGCATAAAAAAAGAGAAATCCGTTGAGCATGCAATAATAGGTATTTTTGCTAAATTACAGCAAGAAAAAATACTTACTAATATAAAGGATGTTGATTTTATTGATTATACTCTTTATCGAAATTATAATGGAACATTAGAGATATGGGTTCATACAAAAATATCTCCATGGCCCAGGGTTCTTTTTTCTGATTTAACAAAAGAAAGGCAACAAAAAATTTATGAAGATGTCCTTAAAAAAGAAAAGGATTTAAGATCAAAGTATGAAGTTATTAACTTAGAAAGAGAGAAAGATAAAATCAATACATTGAAAAAGATTTTTAAAGATTAATAAGCCAAAAAAATGCAACCAATCGGACTGCGCGGAATGATTCATCTTATCCGGGATATCTACCTTATTACACAGGTAGAGGGAGAGAACCCTCCTGGGATATTAATCATTGCCCCACCGGGGACCGGTAAATCCTTTGTATTAAGCTCTATTAATTACTCTAAAAATATTATAACCAATGACATAACCGAGGGAGGACTACAAAAACTACTAGTAGAAATAAACAAACAAGGGCAGGGGTATTTAGTTATTCCCGATTTACTAAAAGTTCTGGCGCGCCCTAATGGTGGGGAAGCATTTGTTACCTTGGCCAATGTTTTACTAGAAGAGGGAGTCCAACGGTCCACAAAATTCAACTTGGATATAAAGTTTGATAAGCCGCTAAACTTTGGCATGGCCGAGGCAATTACCGATGATGTTTTTACGAAACAACAAAAAATGTTGGAAGAGAAAGGGTTTTTATCCCGGCACTTTCTATCGGGATTCTCTTACTGCGATGAAGATATACCAAAAATCAAAAAATCAATCTCCAGGGATGAGAAATTCCCACCCTTAGAAATATTAGTCCGGCCATCTACCTCTATTAAAATTCCGGAGAAATACTTAAAATGGATTGATACCATGGGAACTATCCTTGGGTACCTAAAGGAAGATCGCCAACCTTATCTCCGGGCAATAAAACAGGTCAGAGCATTATTTAAGGCCGAGGCTTGGGCAAACGATAGAGTAACGGTAGAAGAAGTAGATATTAACAATGTTTATTGCCTACTTCCATTCTTTGTAACCCTGAAACTATTAAAAGCCGATAAATACTCTAAGGAGACAAAAAGAGATTGCAGCTTAGCAACGGATGCAGAATATTGTCTTCTCCGGTCTCTCCTTATGTGTGAGCCTTATCCCTACTCTGACAAAACTAAAGAATGGGCAATGAAGAGACTAATAGAAATGGACCTCGCGGACTTCTCCAGAGGAAGGTTTGAAATTTCCCGGAAGTTTCGGAAAGACTAACCTCACTTTTTTACGTTTTTAGCCACTTATTTCAATTTTATGGATAACTCTACCAAAAAGTAATAAAAAAGGCAAGATAACTGGCAGGATTTTTATTATTGGGGTAACCTATGGTTTCTATTAATAGACATTTTTGTCCATTTTTAGAAAGGAGGGTTTTGCTATCTGAAAAAATTTAATGAGACGCTACTATTCCATGGATAAGAACATCTATTACTTTTAACTTATAGTTTTTTTGTGCGTCTCTTATAATTTTCATATAAATCATCATCGCTATTGTTAATCTCACTAGAATAGTGCAAAAATCAAAACTCCAGTCAAAGAGTTTATTCATCATCTCCCTCCAATTCTATGTAGATCCCTAATATTGTATTCTCGGAGTGGGTATTGCGTATTCAAATTATTCTCGTGGACTATTGCGTCAGCGAGAGCGTCTCGACTTGTCCATCCGTAGGTGTAATAAACCTTAACGTACTCCGGCTTATTCCCAATATAAGTTACCTGATAAACTTTGTTTCCCATAAATAATATTCTAAACAAAGCGCTTATTCGTTTTTTCATATTCTCCTCCCGATGCTCTCTGGTGGTTCGGGAACTTCCCCGTATTCTATTTCAGGGGGGAAGTTTTTAATCTTACAGGTGGTTCCCGATGAAGCATTGTCTTTTATATATATTGGAATATCCTTGCCTTTATCTAATAACTGTAGCGTTCCCATTGTGTTTGATTTCACTTTAGGTTGAGTTTGCCCACCTAATATAACCCAAGAAATACCATCTAATTTTATTTTATCCATATTCTCATACAAAGGCTCGAAAGATACCCAGAGTTTATTGTATTTATTTTCTTGCAACTCTTTAATTCTATGTATATCCTCGTTATAATTTACGGTAGTCCCTAACCAACAATTTTCCGGGAACTTAAACTCTTTATAGAATTCAGGTCGTTTTGTAAGGAAAAGAAAAGTATGCTGCGGACACTTTGCCACTACTTGCAATAATTCACAAATACAGGCAGTTGAACTACAGTTCATACCCTCCATGGTAGCTTCTGGATTTATGATTTTCTCTATTCTTAATTGTTCTTCGTCTGAAGATGTAACTTGTAAACTACATTCCCCAGTATAATAAAAAAAGTGGGAACTAAAAATATCCCCAGTGAGAGAAACCCAAATTCTAGCAGGTTTTTTATGTTTTATTGGGTCCAATAGTTTCTCAAAGTGGAAAGTTGGGTTGAAAGATTTTTTGTACCGGTTAGCGATCTTTTCTGCCCAACAAGGAAGTTTGCAGACACCATTTTTTTTATTAAAACATCCGGTTATTACATTCCAACAATAGCCATTGACTTCCTTAATATATTCGATATTAGATTTTGTTAGTGGCATTTTCCACGCTCCTTTTGACTAATTTTTCTAAATAACACTTTGCATAAGTAGCAACTAAATCTCCCGACATCCGAGTAAATATTTGATCCTCAACATCCTTGCTTATGTTTTGATTATGCAATAACCTTGGTCTACGAATAAATTCTAGCGTAGGGGTAAGTTCTACATATTTTTTATCCTTTAAGATAGCATAGCAAATTCCATATTTCAATGGGACCAGTTTTACAATTTCTTTTTCTTTAGCCCTTAGTTTTTCATCCAAAATAAATATCATATAATTCGGGACTGTAACTCCAGCATAATTGATACTAGCGTTTTTATATGTGTCATGCTTTTTCTCACTCCACCTATTTCTTTTCAAAAAATCATTCTGGAGGTCATAAAAGTTACATTTTACCTCATACTCATAAACCTTTCCATTTTTTACCGAGCAAATATCCCACCGGTATCCAAAACTAATTGTCATCTCTGTAGCCAATACAGTGTGATTAGTACTAAACCGGATATGATTTAATGCTATTGCTTTAATTTCGCTTGCGTTCATCGTTTAAGTGTTTACGAGTGATATCTTTTTCGTCTATAGACTCGTACATATTACAACTAGACTTATTGCAATGTTCCTTTTCTATTTTTTTTGAACTTATCCCACATTTATTTATTTCTGTATTCATTCATCCCCCTATTCAAATACAATATTCTGTTGCTGTTTTGATTTAGGCACGGGATTAGTAGTCAACCACCAGTCAAACATTTCTTTCCCATTTTTCCACCTGTCTACGGAGTCCGAATTCTTATTTTTTCTATCTTGCCACATTTCTTCAAAAGCTTGGATAAACCTTTTTGTATACCCCGGATAAAGTTTAGATTCTAATATTCTTTGCCTAGGAGAGGCACAAGGACACATACAACATCCAATTCTTTTCCATCCCTCATCGTATAGCTTACAATACGGAATATTGTATAACCTTATAAACTCCCAAACATCTTGACTGGTCCAATCAATAATCGGATGTATAAATTTCTTATTCGCAGATTTTTTATGGCAGGATTCTACCATTGCACGCTTGCTTCTCCTGTAACTTTCTTCCCATCGGATACCGGTAACCACAAACCTATCCATTCCACCAATTTCTTTGTATTCTTCGCAGCACCATCTGGATTTTACCATGGGGAACCCGTGGTAAACTAATGCCTTAACAAATGGGAGTTTTGGAATTTCAAGTTGAGTTTTAGGGTGATACTCTTTCACGAATCGAACAACCTCTGGAGGATCAATTGTAGTTAGGTTAAAATGGGCATCATATTTAACTTTAGACATATCTGCTAATGCAATTATTGTACTAGAGTCTTTTCCACCCGAATTTCCTATCCAATACCCTTCCCCTGGGCAGCGATGTTGCAATCGCTCAATCGCTATTTTAACTTTATCTTTTAATCCCCAGAAAGTATTATCCTTTAACATTGTCTTTATTTCCTTTTATTTCTTTCTTCTCATATTCTAACTCTTTGGTTTTAACCCTCCCAACACTTGAAATAAAATGTTCTATAAGCCATAATAATAAATCAAAGTGTCCCAATCCGGTTAGCTTTTGCTCGTTTATGTAGTTTATTATTTTATCTACCTTATCAGCATCCCCAGATTCTTTCAATTTAAGGCATTTCGAACCCCATTCTCTACGCACTGTTACCCCATCTGCAATATTTCCACAAATTTTATAGAAGATAAAATCCAAACAATCTCGCGCTTGAAGTAATTGTACTGATTTCGGAGAGTTTCGTATCTTTTCTTCACACGATGGGCACACTTCAATTTCTTTATTGTAATCAGGCACGCCCTCCCCTAATGGTATTTTACACTCCCGACAGATAATGACTGTTCCGGAGACAGGTTTTGATTCAAACTTTAATTCATTATCCCAAAAATCATGCAACCCTGCACCATTATCAAGTTCTAATATGCACCGTCTTTGGTTTTGCTCTGGGAATAATACCCCAATCTCTTTAAGTACTCCCGTAGCTCCGGTTAAATCTCCTTTAATCACTTTTAACCTATCTCCAACTTTGAATTTTCTTGCCAGTTCATCCTTTAATGTTTCTTCTGAGGTAACTGCTGCCACGGGTTCTTCTTTGGGTAATAATTCCAGTTCGTAGTCATAAAAAGTTACCAAATGACCTTTCTCGTCCCCATCTATTCTTATCCCAAAAATACCTGTCAATGTATTTATCTCTTTCACTGTTCCCTTTTCAATCCCTGCGATTACCCTTACCCTATCTCCAAACTTAAACTTTAGTTCTGATTGATTTTCTTCCGAGGAAACTGCTGCCACTGTGTCTTTTTGGGACAAAACCTCTAATGCAATAGTAAGAACATTAAATATAGGAGATAAATTGTCCGGAAAAGTTGGATCTGGAGTTATGTCGAATTTAACATCGCAAGATTTCAAATTAATAGCTACTCTTATAACTTCCCCTTCTGCTCCGATATATTTCCCTTCAATTACCCTAACTCTATCTTTTATTTTGATTTGTTGGCTCATTTTTCTCCTTTTTTCCACCTTTCTACTTTTTCTGGCTCTCCCATTAAGATAAAAATAGTAGTTACTGCAACTAACATAGCTATCTCAAATATAACCCCGGATAAAGCAACAACTTTAATCCATATTGGCATTATGTTAATTTTTCTCCTTTTTTATAATTCTTTTTCTTTAATTTCCCCGCATTTTTTACAATAAATGCTTGCTATTGTTCTTTGTCCGTATATTATTCTTCTGGAATCATTAATTTGGTCCGTTGGTCTTTTATAAAGATCTTCTACTGTTTGACCTAATGGCAACCATTCGTGTTCACACTTGTTTTGTTCTGACATTGTTCTCCTTTTTATACTGTTCTCTAATTTCCATCAATAATTTACCGAGCATATTTTTGCCTTCTCCCTTTTTCCCAATTCCCCAAAAATTATCAGTTTTAGAATCCTCAATTAAAATAGCAGTTCCCGTGGAAAGTAATTTTTCTTTCAGTTCAGGGTTTTGGAATTTCTTGTTTAATACCTCTTTCATCCTGGAGACTTTAATTTCGTTCCAGTTGGGTTTTATATCGAATAACAATAAAGAATGAGCTGCCATTGCGCATAAATGTGGTTTTGGTGCCGAGATTAACCATTCTGCAACTTCCAGTTTAATTGGCTTAAAATATTGGTAAGCGTCTTCTGCACTTCTAAACATCTTATTGTCTATTTCTATCTCTGACTTATAGAGATTACTCAAAAAACCAAATTCTCCCGTTGCTCTATAGAATCTTATTTCCACCGTTCTCCTTAAGTAATTTGATTACTTCTGGTATATAATAAAACCCTTGCTTATCTTTGAGATAGAACCTTTTCTTTCTTGGAATATCAACCCCAGATAATAGTTCATAATGATTATTATGGTCTCTATGTGGATTCCTTATAACGATTGTTGGAGGATATTTACCATGGCCACAGCAACAAGCAACTATATTAAATCCGTTAGCGCTTAGTAAAAAAGGCAAATGACTAATACAATCGTCAACTCTAATATGCTTAAACCTTCCATTTTCCAAAACATTAACTTTAGTTGAACTTCTTTTTTGACACATTACTTCTTCTCCTTTTTATACCCCTGATCTTCTACCTCTTTTATCCAGATGGCTTTTTTTATCTTCTCCCGGTCTTTTTTATCAAAAAACCCATCTACAACACATTCCAACATTACATCCAACATAGGTTTATTTTTTTCTTTTTTCTTTGACATTACTTTTTCTCCTCTTGCCATAACTCGCATTTTGCCTGAAGACTTATTATATACTGTTGAGCCAAGGAGTTAATCTCTCCCGATACGGAACATATTCTCTTGTTTCCACAGGTTAAACAGTTTTGTAAAGTTTCTTTTGGTAGTTCCGCTGCTTGTTGTCCACTATCTGTTTGAACTGGAATTAATTCGGATTCTCTAAAAAGTCTATCACCGTCATTATCAAACCCATAGTATACCTTTCCATCAAAAACAACACATCTTCCAATCCTACCCTCTTTTTTGACCTTATCTCCAATATTGAATAATCTATTCATAGCTATATCAATATCATACTCACTATTTTTTCTTGATACAAATGGAATACACTTACAATTAAACCCTTCTCTACAAATTCCACCGTCAGTACATTTTCTAACTCCGGTATCTATAGGAAGATGTGGCTGCCAATGATCGCATTGTTCTTTACATTGATTAGCTCTTTCGCAAATAACTTCTGGTTGGTTAGGAAGAACTTCTTTTAAGGCTTCCTGTATCTTAATGATAGGAGTGTTTTTAAGTAATTCTATTTCATACCCATAAAATCTTGGCCGAACTAATCCCTCCACCATATCCAATTTTGTTATATAAACCTTACGATCAATAGAATCATCTGTAAAACGATCCATAACATTTCCACAAAATCCAAAATACATCCCTTTTTTAATTACCCTAATCCTGTCTGTTGGGTTAAAATCAGGAATCATATCTACCTGCTCTTTCATTGTTTTTCCATCCAACTCCTCTTGGAATGATGTTTTTTTCTCATTAACGGATTTTTTAAGCACTTTTAAGTTTTCTTTGCTTTTTACTATTTTTATCTTTTTGTTAGGATTAGATAATTTTAGGGACATTAATCTATGTCGAGTAGCTCCTCTACTTGCTTTCATAATATCATCAATCTCCTTGTTAGTTTTACCCAGTTTAATTAAACTAACTATTTGTTTCCGGTATTGTTCCACTCCTCTATTCACAAGTTTATATTTCTTCATTTTTCCAATTAATCCCATACTATCAACCCTATTCCATATCTTAAAATAGTTTAATCCGGTGATCTTTGATATTTCTTGAAATGTTTTTTTCATTTCTACTAACTTCTTAATTTTCGCATTTTCTTTTTCTATCCTAGCTTGTTTTTCTGATATTTTCTTTTCCATAAGTTTACTCCCTCCTCTTTTTATCCTAATAATAGGCATAGGACGTATTTTATTAATCGCTGCCGGTTGCTCACTTTCTGGGACGCTTGTCCTATGAAACGGATCTGTTGTTTTACAAGGTTTTACAATTATTTGTGGTTTGACTTTCTCAAACTTCTCACAAATTGCGCCATCCTTTATATATTGCTTCCCGGTCCCATTGTTTGCTATGTAGAATGTCATTCCATATCTTCTAATTAATGAATCGCAGATTGTAGCAGCTCGCAAGTCCTCAATGTCCGGATTATCTAATTCTTCTAATAATTTTTGATATTCGTTTTCCCTGGTATCTTTTAATGTCCCATCCCTGTGGAGTTTATATGTAAATTCTCCCTCTTCCTCTTTGACTGTAAACATAATATCTTTTGCGTTTTCGTGGTGGATATTGGACAATGTTAATACTTTTCCTTTTCTCTGTATTTTCATCTTCGGATACTGCCCTTTTAATATGATTACTATTCCCTCGGAAACAGGCTCTTTAAATATCAAGGTTAGCGTATGTCGATTATTTTTAGTTTCTTCCACTGGTTCTCCTATTCACGCTTTTTATTCTTTTTTGCAATACCCTAACAACAAAATTAACAACTGGTTCTACTGAGAACAATATTATTGTCCATAAAACTAATGAAATTAATAAGTCTGTCATATTTTAGTCTCCAATTTAACTCGTTTTGGAACATTATCAACTAGTTTTTTTACAAAATATTTTGTGCCCAAAAACATCAATGGAAGCACTACTAAAAAGAAAGTTATCTTTAATATCCGGTTTAACATTCTTTCTTCTTTGGTTAATGGTCTATTCATTTTCTTCTTGCTTTGGTTGGCATAATACCTTTCTTGCTTTTCGTTTTGGAGATTTCACTTTTCTCACAACTTTTCTCCGGAACTCCCTTGACTGCTTTTTCTTGATTTCCTTTTTGATTATTTCTTCTTCCATATTCCAACTCCTCTGATTTTTTTTGGTTATACGCTCTCTTAGGTATTCTAAAATAATAATGTCCACCCCTATCACTCCGTTCCCAGAACATTGGCCAAAATACATTATTCTTTAACTCATGAACAACGCTTTCGTTCCCGGACCAACCTCCGGTATGGAGTTCAAGTCTTAGTACTCGTTTCCCGGAAACCTTAAACCCCCACTCTGCTGCCCACCAGATTTCTTTAAGATAGTCTAATAAGTCTAGTACGTGTTTCCAACTATCTAGTCTCCATTCTCGGATGGTTTTAAGCTCTTCTTCGGTTGGGTATTGTTCTGCGTATCCGCTCATTTTATTTTATCTCCTCTTGTAGTAATCTAATTTTCTGATGGTTCCAGTGATAAAATACATGAGGAGTCATTAAAGTATCGTATCGGTATCCTATCGTGTCAAGAACCTGAAATATATTATTTCCAAAATGTAAATCTGCCTTTCCCAATGTATCGTATGTAGCATATCCTCTACCATCTCCATAAGAATATTCTTGAACCCTTACAAACTTCCCAGTCTTTTTTGTTATTGCTATCTTTTGTGCAACTGTATCTATTTCTAACCCGAAATCAATTTTTGGATCGTATTTTGCTTTCCCAGCAGCATCTATTGTATAATCAGGTATTGGGTCCCCAATTCCATGTTTAGGCGTAAGGTAGTTTTGCTCTTTCTGTTTTAATCCACCAGATTCAACGGTAAAATTATGGCCACACTTCCGGCACGTATATCCTGTAGTTATAGTATTAGGATTATCGCAATGTATATTTCCGTTCTCATCTGTATATGATGGAGAATACATACACGTCTGGGAAGATATTCCTATTATTAGCGCCTTACTTCCACATTTTGGACATACAACACGACACCCTAATTCTAATAACATCATTAGTAAAATTACCATTTCTCCTCCTCTACTGCTGTTCTCTCCCAACTAACTCTAATTCTTCAGGTTGATATTCTCCTACTAGATAAAGATCTCCCTTATATTCCACAACAGCTCCACCGCATTTCCATTTAATTTTTAACATTCTAGAAGCTTCCATAAAGTGGGTTTGGATTTTAATAGTATCATTTACATAAAGCTCTTTCCCGTTTTTATCTATCTGCCCAGAGAATAGGTCCTTGTGGTCGTGGGGTATGTATATATCGCAAGAAGTAGCTCCAAATGTAACGTCTCTCCAACGTATCCCATCTATAACATCGTTATGTTGTATAATAATTCCATCCTCCCCATCAATGATATGCCTCTCGTATCCTACGACAGCTCCATCCTTTAATGCTTATCCATTTAACTCCAAAAACCCACTTTTTGATGGGTTAAGGTATATAGGTTTCTCTGGTTTAGTAAATCCCTTATAACTTCTCGGTTCATTTAAGATTGCTATTTTCAATAAACTG
>JAQUPX010000012.1 GCA_028716385.1 bacterium
TCAAAGGCGTGGTCAGTAAAGAATACTTGCCTGCGGATACTACTTTGACTATTACGGTTACTAAACAGGAAGACGGAAGTAGTTTTTCGTTACCCGATAGCCTATTGGAGCCTTCAAGTCTCTGGGTGCCCAATAATTCCGATTCGCCCGTAGCCGAATTTAAGAAAACAATAGCTTTCCCAGGTAACGGCACCTATAAAATCTCCTGCAAAGTTAAAAATCCCGCTAACTTGGAATCAGATGTCGAAGAGACCTGGGTTAAGGTCGCCGTTTCGCAGGCAACAAGTATAATCGTCCATTGCCATAATCCAGAAGGTAGGGAGATTGCCAGTATTCAAGGAATGAATGGAATGGTGATAATTTTTGATGGCGATACCGTTATCGGTTATGGTGCTAATAATTCCGAAACTCACAATAAACCTATAACCATTTCTTCCGGCACTCATACTATTAAAGCAACCTTTAACGGTATGACTAAGGAAGAGACAATTACGCTTAATCCTAACGAAACGAGAACAATTACATTTACTTTTGATAGGACAGAATGGAGCTTGGGGGAATTCCTTTCGGAGTTAGGCGGTTCAAATACCTTCGAAGGATCATGGGATCCAATCCTGATAACGCCTTCTAGTGGTGCCTCCTATTGGCGCGTATCTGAACAAGGTTCTCTTCCCACTACTGGGTATGGCGGTCCTAGCGGAGCTTGGCAGGCTTATGGACATAGTAGTAGAGTTAGCATGCGCGCAGAAGCAAAATATATTATAAATTCAACAAGTGCAACAGCGGATGCTATACTATCCGGTTCGTTTGAAGCTTATCAGGAGCCACCGGCGCCGCATTGGCCGGAAGAGGGAGGGAGTCCGCCTTCTGGCGACTTGGCTATGTCTGTTGGCGCATACCACATTGGGAATGTTTCTGGTTTATACAATTCATTATTTAACAATTGGTTTATCCAGGGATTCCGAACAGAGCCGCGCAACACCGCATTTATATCTATCGGTACTTATTTGACACCTTGGTCAATGAGCGGAAGCGGAGAAGCTACCGGTTATTTTTCTAGGTCTTTAAGCGCAAAATATTCAATCTATGACTGTATTATTAGCATCGGTTCGGATCCTTCGGTTGCTAGCGCCAGAAAGCATATTATATGGTATTGGTATTCTTCGGAAGATAACGGCCAGAGAGTCACACAATATTATTCAAATTCTGGAAATTTCAATATAGAATCAGTCAAAGTTTCCTCTGTCCCCTATGACCTTCCCGAAACAGGAATATAATACCCGTTTAAATCTACTTAAGTAAATGAAATATTTAAAAACAGACGCAGTAATTTTATTTTTACTTATATTGGGATATTTTATTTTAGCAACAAAAGATATAACGCTTCCAGGGGCAAGTTTTGAAGAAGTCGCCTGCGCTAATGGAACGATAGATCTTTTATTGGATAAAGAATCAAATTATATCTTTTATATTCCTTTCTTAGGGAAACAATTTCCTTTAATGGTCTCAAATCATTTGCCGGCAATCAGGTCGTATCTTTTAATTCCTTTTTTTATGATTTTTGGAATAAGCGTATTTTCATTAAGGCTGGCTTCAGTATCATTTGGGGCGTTAACGTTGTTTTTTACGTATCTATTTGCTAGACAATTATTTGATCGCAGGATTGGCATAATCGCGTTATTATTCCTAATCACAAGCCCTTATTTTATACTTGCTATTAGGTTGGAGCATCCTTACTGGATTTTTTTCGCCTTTACCTCTCTTTTTTGCCTTTTAAAATGGTATAAAAATGGAAATCTACTATACTTTCTTTTAGCAACTTTGTTTCTTGGCTTCGGTATTTCTACTTCTAGCTGGTTTATTGTATTTCTGGGTGGCTTATCAATTACGGCGATTATCTTCCAGAGAGAAATAAGAACAAAAATTAAAGAAAGTAGGATAATCTCCTTATGGCCTTATGTTATTCTTGGCTTTGTTTTCTTCTGCTTGGGTAATTTTTTGTTTTTTTACGCTAATTTAATTCATAAGCCAAGATTTGTGACTATTAATTGGTTATATAATAATTTTCGGCATACGGGTTTTGGCATAGATAATTTGAATTATATAAATAATTTTGCCTCCCGAATTAACAATCTTAAAGAACTTTTAGGGCAAGTGGATTTGATAAATAATATTACCTTTTCTAATTTAATACCTAATAGATTTTACTATTTTTTATTTATATTTAGCATATCTGGACTGATTTGCCTTCTATTTTTTAGTAAGGTTATGTATTTTAACAAGAAAAAAATTGGTTTTTTGTTGATTTTGATGTTTGCTATATTGGCATTTAGTCCGATTACGGTATCCTCTTTTGCTAGCTGGCATTTATTTGTTTTAGCTCCGATGATTTATATCAGTGTTGTTGTAGGACTGGTAGAGATTAACCATTTCTTTAAGAATTCTATTTTTAAGAGAGTTTCTTTTATTACTATGTTAACGCTTATTCTTATCCCAATAACTTTGAATTTAAATACGCTTAAAAATTGTTATACAAATGGAAAAAAAGTAGTTTATCGCGATCTCTGGTCCGATAATATTTATGAACTCGTTGATTGGTTAAAGGCGGATAAGCATTCAAAAGTTATTTCGATAAACTTAGGATTTTTTCGGAACATATACTTCTTAACGGAGGGAGAAATATATGTAGAGGATTGTCTTAATTTCTTTTCGCAGGAAATAAAAAAGGACCTGGCTATTGAATGGTTCTTAAATTCATTTAAAGACGCTGGCAACATCTATCTATTTAATGCCCAAACTTACACCCAATTTGGCAAATATGAAAAGGCAGATATTCCAAGATTTGAGACTTTTATGAAGGCAGTAAAAATATCCGGTAAAAACCTTATTAAAGAAAAAGTATTTTATCAAAAAGACGGACAGCCGATTTATATTGTTTTCACCGTAAAATAGGACTGGTAATTTATGACAGGTATGCAGAATATTAAAGCAAAATTATCGGTGGTTATATTCTTGGTCATTATGACAGCCGGTATTCTTTTGAGGTTGTACAATATCGGGTATAATTTTGATGGCGATGAAGTTAGTACAGTATCGGCTAGTTCTAGTACTTTCTCTCATATGATAGAGAGAGCCGTGGAGGACCGGTCGCACCCGCCGCTACATCTGGCACTTTTATTCATTTGGATTAAAATTTTTGGAAATTCGGAAGCATCTGTCAGGATGCTTAGTGTCATAGCATCTTTTTTATTTCTCTTAACTGTCTACAGATTGGCCTTATTATTATGTTCAATGCGAACAGCCTTGTTTATTTTGCTATTGTGTTCTCTCAGCCCTTTTCTTATTTACTATGGACAGCATGCAAGACCATATTCTTTATTAAGCTTTTTTAGCGTATTTTCCCTTTATTTAGTATTGAAATACCAGGAGAAACCAACTAGAACAAAAACAATTTTTTATCTTTTGACATGCGCAGCTTTATTATACACCAGCTACTTAAGTATTTTTGTCTTGTTGCCGCAGTTTATTTATGCAGCCTTTTTCAATAAACAGGGCGGGAAAAAACTATTTTTTTATGGCGCAACAGGAGTATTAACCATTTTATATTGGATAATCTTTAGTTCCCTTCTGCAGAATATCGGAATAATAGGGGAGAAAATCTCATGGGTTGAAAAACCAAACTTCCTAAGTCTTATAAAGATATTTATTGAACCTTTCGGGTGGTCGCCTTTTCCAGGAGCCTCAAAATGGATGATCGGCATTATTGGTGTTGTCTTTGTTTCCTTAATCATTAACTGGCGTAATATAAACAGTAAAAAAGCAATTTTATTAGCAACTTTGGCTTTTTTCGGGCCAGTAGTAATTTTAATTATCTCCGCTTATGGGCATTTCTCTATTTGGGCTTCCCGGCAGATGATAGGAGAGATTATATTTTATATTGTACTACTGGGCTTAGCTTTAAGTACGCTTCCTAAATGGCTCCGGATTATCTTAGGTTTAATTTTGATCTCGTGGTGCATAGTAAATATACATAATGAATTTCCGGAAAACTCAAAACCGCCATGGCGATATATGGCAAATTTAATATCAGAAAAATATGGTGGCTATTATGTTGTGGCAGAAGAGGGGTGGGTTAAGGATCCCCTTCAATACTACATGAAAGAAAAAGTCAACTATTTCAATCAAGAAGATATAAAAAATCAAAGAAAAGCGATTTTTGTCTGCCGCCCTGATAAATGTGATAGATTAAAAGATATCCAATCAACTCACATAATTTCGGATAAAAAAATCATTCATTGGTCGGGATATGAAAGAATGTCTGCCAACGATATCTTGGTATATTCCTTAGAGAAAAAATTTTAGTAGGAAAAGGCGACCTGCCTAAGTCCTCTGCGCGCAAAATCGTAAGCCCATCTAGCCTGTAAATTTCATTTTTTAACCAATATCCAAATGGTACAGTCTTATTAAAAAATTAAAAATTTGCTGGACAAATTAAGAAAATTTGATATGCTCTCTATATAGAGAGTGAAAGGAGATGCTATCCACAACATATACTTAATCAAGGATTTAGCACGTTTAAGCGGTTATTCTATACATACACTGAAGTTTTATCTTAAAATTGGGCTGATTAAAGAAGTCAGTCGTAGCCCGGAAACCCGCTTTCGCTATTTTGATGATTCTACCATTGAGAGATTAAATATGATTCATGCCTTAAGAAAAGAAGGTAAATCAATCAAGGAAATCAAGGATGAGCTACTTTAAGGCCCTAGGCTTAGGAAAAGAGCCTTTTTCTACTAGCCCTGATCCGGAATTCTTTTACCACTCCACAAGTCATGAGACTGCGCTCAAGCGCCTGGAAATTGCCATAAGGCTTCGCCGGGGCTTAAGTATTATTTTAGGAGATGTCGGTACGGGAAAAACTACACTTTTACGTACGCTTCTGCAAACGTTCAAGGATGAAGGCGATTTTCTCTTTCATATGGTTTTAGACCCCAGCTACAAGTCTGAATTTCAGTTTCTCTCCAGCCTTGTTAAGATGTTTGATATTATGCCTGTATTTAAGTCCACTTTAGATTTCAAGGAAGCATTAGAAAGGTATTTGTTTCAAAAAGGGGTGGAAGAAAACAAGACAATTGTTTTATTAATTGATGAAGGCCAGAAGATAACTTTAGAGAATCTTGAAGTTTTACGGATGTTTTTGAATTACGAGACTAATGAGTATAAATTACTGCAATTAGTGGTTATGGGTCAGGTAGAGATGCTTCCGCGTATTAAACGAGTGCGTAATTTTATGGATCGTGTCGCCCTGAAATATACTATCAATCCTCTTGATGAAATTGAGACTAAGAAGATGATCGAGTTTAGATTAAGACAGGCGGGTTATAGCAGAAAAAATAACTTGTTTACTGATGAAGCAATAGATCAGGTTTATCAGCATACACAAGGTTACCCTCGTAAAATAGCTATGCTTTGCCACGATGCTTTAGAAACAATAGCGATGAAGGATGTTTCTGTGGTTGATGCGGAGATTATTAAAGGTTTGAGGTAGATACATGAAAGATAGCATTTCTCCCGAAGAAAAATTATTAAGATTGATAAGAGGGCAGAAGAAGCAAGGCATTAAGGCTACACCTGAGATAAAATCGCAATTCAAAAATCTTAGTTATGCTTTACCCAAAAAATTATTTTCTATTTTACCGTTTTTTAATTTCCATAATATTATTCTTGTAACTTTCGTATTGTCCGGGTTTTATCTTATTATTGCTTTTGTCCGCCCCGGAGCAACTGTTCCGGATGTTAATCTGTCTACACTGTCTTCAGCTGAAGTTAAGGAAGAGAAGAGAAATCCAAAGGTTGAAGTAAAGCCGCGCGAGTATTATCTTGAAGGCCTGAAAGAGCGCCAGATATTCAGCAGCGAAAATTCTACAGAAACAAGACGGATTGTGGCAAGCGGCGTGAATGCTGAAATAGTTAAAGATATAACTCTTTTGGGGATTGTCTTAGGAGAAAGCCCCCAGGCAGTTATTGAAGACAAGAAAACTGAAAAAACATATTATGTTACTAAAGGCCAATTCATTAATGAGTTGCAGGTTGAGGACATACAGGAAGGAAAGATCATATTGAATTATAATGGCCAAAAGTTAGAGCTCTATCTATAGGTTTAAAGGGAGGAACAATGAAAAACAGATTAGTTTTTATTTTATTAATACTTACTTTGATTATTATACATCCGGCTTCGGCTCAGCAGGTATCTAAGACTGGCCTGTCGGTTCGAAATAAAATCTCATTAGATGTAAAAGGGATGGAAGTTGTAGATGTTATAAAAATGCTAGCTACCCGTTCTGGGATGAATATCATAGTTGGAAAGAATGTTACCGGTAGAGTTACTTTGTTTTTGAAAGAGGTGGATATTTGGGATGCTTTTGAAATAGTAATTCTGGCTAATGACTTAGCCTATGAGAAGCAGGGTGAAATAATCAACGTGATGACTCAACGCGATTACGAAGCGCTGTATGGTAAGCGTTACCAAGATAATAAGCAGGTCCAAGTGATTAAATTACAATACGCCAAGGCAGTTGATATATCGCGCGCGCTCGGCCAGATGAAGAGCGACTCAGGCAGGGTGGTGTTAGATGAGAGTTCTAATACGATAGCTTTCATTGATTCACCGGAAAGAATAAAAGCGATGGAGTTATTTGTTAAAGAAACAGATTTGCCTCTTGAAACGAGAGTTTTTAGCCTTAATTATGCCCCAGTAGATAAATTGGGTTCCAAGATCCAAGAAGCAATTACTAAAGGAATGGGCTCTATAAAGATAGACGAACGGACCAATAAGATTGCCGTGACTGATTATCCGGCGAAACTTAGTGAGATAGCCAAATTGATTAGCGCCTTTGATGAAAAAACTGCTCAGGTATTAATTGATTCCCAGATTATTGAATTAACGCCATCAGATAAATTTGAAATGGGAATAAACCTTGATTATTGGATAAAGAAATATTTTGAGGTCCAGGCATCGTTACCAATAAATACAACTAATACTTTGCTTATAGGTACTACTTCCGCGAGCCCTACACAAAAGGGGCAATATAAAGCGATTATAGACATTTTACGCACTATAGGTGACACTAAGATACTTTCTAGCCCTAGGATCATGACTCTGAATAACCAAGAGGCAAAAATACTAGTAGGGACTAAGGATGCTTATATCACTTCTACTACTTCTCTGGGAGGGAGCGGTACTACTGTTACTTCGCAAAGTGTAAATTTTGTTGATACAGGGATAAAACTTCATGTTACTCCGACAATCAATAAAGACAGTTTTGTCACTATGAAGATAAGGCCTGAAGTAAGCTCAGCGGTGATGACAAATATTAAATCCGAGGACAAAATAACCCAAATCCCGATTGTTACAACTTCTGAGGCAGAAACGACAATTATGGTGAAAGATGGGGTAACCATTGTTATAGGTGGTTTAAGAAAGGATGAGAGAAATAAGACAATAAAGAAGATCCCTTTATTAGGGGATATCCCAGGCTTGGGCTACTTCTTTAGAAGCACTTCTGACGAAACTTCAAAAACAGAATTGGTCATTCTTTTAACCCCGCATATTATGTCTGGAGAGAAAGCTTATGCGGACTTTTCTGAGATACGGCCTAAGGATGGAGCGATAGTAAGGATGATTAAAGGCGATATTGTCACTGAAAGGATTAGAGAGAGAGCCGAAAAGAAAACTCCGGGGAATAGTGAATATAAATATTACAGGTTACTTACTGAAAAAGTAAAAGCGTTAACTTTGTTTGACTCTGCCGGAGGAGAAAAGGGCAGTGTTAATGTATCATTTATATTAAATTCTAATGGCGAAGTCAAAGATGAGCCAGTAATTCTTTCTTCCACAAATCCAGTCCTAGGCAAGATAGTAACTGAGGCCATAAAAAGAGCTTCATCGTTTCCGCCATTTCCCAAAGAAATGGATAAAGCAGAAGAGATATTCCGTGTCACTCTGGACTACAAGTAAATACGCCATCAAAATAATTGACAAACCTTATAATAAGTGTAGAATTACATTCCAGCTTATAGTAAGCATATTTAGGTAAAAGGAGGAAATAAAATGGCAGGTGGAAAATCAACACCAAAGAAAGATAAAGCGGTCAAGGCCTCAAGCGGCATGAAGGTTAAGGCCAGCCAGATACTCATTAGAGGTATAAGCACTTATAAGGCAGGTATCAATGTGCGGGGTTTGGCGACCTTGTTTGCTCTTTGCCCGGGCGAAGTCTATTTTACCAAAAGAAAGACCAGCCACGGCAAGATGCGCACCTATATAAATGTAAAACCAGCCGAAAAAACGGCTAAGTAAGTATGGCTGATCAGGCCAGGGACTATTCCAATACCAAATACGCCTTAAGTATTTTGGATACGGTTTTCTTCCTGGCCTTTCTTTTTATATTCCTGGGCCTGGGGTTTTCGCAATTTTTAGCCCAAAGATTATCCTTCCCGTTATACCTTCTGGTTGTTTCAGCTATCTACTATCTATTGAATTTACCTTTAAATTTTTATCAAAGTTACGCCCTGGAACATAAATATTCCCTCTCTAAGCAGAATATTCCTCAGTGGCTGGCTGACCAGCTTAAATCAGGCGCAATATCATATATAATCGGGATCATCTTAGTCAGCGCGTTTTACCTAATCTTAAAATATTATCCGGCTGGCTGGTGGCTGGTGATTTCCGCTTTCTGGATATTTTTCAGTTTGGTCTTAGCAAAACTTGTGCCGGTAGTGATCATCCCGTTATTCTTTAAGTATAAGAAACTCTCCGATGAAGTATTAAGGCAAAGGATAATCGCCTTGGCAGAGAAGATGAAGGTAA
>JAQUPX010000013.1 GCA_028716385.1 bacterium
GACAGTTTATTGAAAATAGCAATCTTAAATGAACCGAGAAGTTATAAGGGATTTACTAAACCAGAGAAACCTATATACCTTAACCCATCAAAAAGTGGGTTTTTGGAGTTAAATGGATAAGCATTATTTTTTTATTAAGTTTTCAAAAGGATTTAATTTTGAAATTATTAATATCTTCGAGCTACTACTACAAACTGTCTTGCAAGCAAATTTTTATTTAACCTTGTAATCAGAGCTACAAAACTCCTAAAAATTGAAGACCTTGAAAACAACGGGATGTTTATATTATACGTAGTGTTTACCTTTTCTATTTTTAGGCCTGCATTGTTTAGCATTTTGACAATACTCTTAAATGTAAAGAACCGGATATGCGTTTCGTCTAAAATCCCGGATGACTCATAGTCAAAATCCCCTAAAAGCAACTTTAATCGTACATACCAATTTGCAACATTAGGAATAGATAAAACAACATATCCTCCCGGCTTGACATATTTCATAAATTTTTTAATACAATCAAGGGGGTTGTATAAGTGTTCTAAAATATCAGCAAATATTACCACGTCAAACTCTTTTTCATCCAGGTTGAATTCTTTTTCTACATCAACAACAAATGCTTTATCCAGATATTTTTTTGCAATTTCTATATTCTTTGCCGAAATATCAATGCCGCAAACATAGCTTCCAAACCTTTGTTTTATTAGGCTGCCCATCTTTCCGCTGCTGCACCCCACATCTAAAACTTTCTGACAATTTTTCAAATAGTTCAGAATTATAAAATTATCAAATTCCGTATATTTCTGTGCGTTATAAATTTCTTCTGCTTTATTCATTTTTTTAGTCTATGAATCCATTTTTTAAACAATTTGCGCATACTGTTTGTATCTTGTTATCTATAATTTTCGACTTTACCATTCTTCTTGCAGTTCTATACTTTTGGTTATTCCAGATATGTTTAAACTTCCGGTTTGTTATATTCCCAAAAACATCTTTTTCTCTATATACTGCACAACAAGGAACGACACTGCCATCCCAATTTATAACAGTAAAATTCCAAAGGAAATCGCAAGACGGTTTATTTCGTTTTCTTAATCTTAATTTATAATCATACCTGCTGTATTGCTCATCTTTTGGTAACCAGGGAGCGACATTATTAAATTTCTCTTCATCACTCATAAATAACTCTCTCCCCGTATCACATCTGATTTGTCCCAAAAGGAAACTAATCCCTAATTTTCCTGCCATATCCTTAGCCGTATCTATTTCTGTCTCATTATATTTTGTTGCTAAGAATTGCCATATTAATTCGGGAGCAGAACTTTTATATTTCTCTTTTGCTTCCAGAATTAAGTTTATATTTTTTATCACTTTATCAAAATTTCCGTTTTTCCTATATTTTTCATAAGTGTTTTGTGATACACCATCAATAGAAACATACAGACAATCAATTTTCGATTTCACTATTTTTTCTGCCGTTTCCTTATTTAATATATTCAAGTTGGTAGAGACAGAGACTTTAATGTTAGCTTTATGGGCATATTCTACCATTTTGCATAACTCATCATTTAAGAAAGGCTCTCCCCAATCTCCGATTGAAATGTCATAAAGCCATACCCCAAGTTCATCTATTATTTTTTTAAAAGTTTTGAATTCCATTTTCCCTTTAGGGTATTCTTTTCTATTTTGACCTGTAGGACATAAGGGGCAGTTAAGATTACAAATATTTGTTACATCAACTACTATATATTCCGGCATTCCCAGCAAAAACTCATTTCTCAAGAATTTTCTCTGGAATGATATAAGGTAATGGTTAAAAGCTTTTACCCACAAACCGATTTTATGATTTAGCCACATTTCTATTTCCTATACACAGATACAAAAGATAATACCTTTGCAAGAGCAACCCAAATATAAACGTCCCATAAATAATAGGGTTTTTAAGAATCCAGTTTTTGTGAGTTCCCAGAGCAATAAAAAATGCTTTCAATCCCCGTCCCCACAATATAGAGAAAATTATATTACGATTCTTAAAAATATACGGATATTTTTTACAAAACTTAAATTGACAATTATATTCTATTTTTATCCTTTTAACGAACTTTATAAAGTTCCAGGGGATTACCCTGTGACAGATAACAGCGTTTTTATTGCTCGTTAACTTGCCTAATTTGGTTGCCCGCATATAAAGGTCTGTATCATCAAATCCGTAATTAAACCCGACATCAAATCCGTTTAATTTTTCTAATATGTCTTTTTTGTATGCTACGTTACAGCTTATGAAATTTCCGGCTGTTTCATCCGCCACATAATGAGCAAAAGGATTAACTTTTTTTGTTTCGGTTATTATTCGTCCGGATACGCCAATTAATTCTTTATCCCGAAATGATTTTTCGATTTCTTTCAACCAATTTTTATCGGCAAGGCAATCCTGGTCAGTAAATGCTATAATTTTACCTTTAGCTAATTTTATTCCCGTATTTCTCGCTCCGGCAACTCCTTTATTTCTTTGTCTGACATAATGGATATTCGTTTTATCTTTAACAAAATTTTTAAGAAAGACAGATGTCCCATCTTTTGAGCCATCGTCTACGACTATTATTTCGTAGTTCTTTTTATCAAAATCCTGGTTAATTAATGATTGCAAGGAATCTTTCAAGAGGTCTTTCGAATTATAAGCGGCAACTACCACACTGATTAAAGGCTCATTCATCTAAAATTTATATTTCTTCATACTCGTCAAGCCTTCTTCTATTCCTACGGGTGTTATTTTCAATTCTCTTTGTATTTTTTTAGTTACATAAGAAGTATTTTCGGGTCTTGGCGCAATGCTTTTGAAAAACGCGCTTTTTACGGGTACAATCAAAGATTTATTCAGTCCAAAGATTTCTGCAATTTTCAATGCAAAATCGTATCTTGTAACGACATCTTTGCCGGCAATATGAAATGTGCCGCTTTGATTTAGTTCTATAATTTTCCATATAGCTTCTGCGCAGGCAACGGAATAAAGAGGTTGAGTATAGATATCATCCACCATACGAATTTGTTCCGATTGCATCAACCTTTGTATTTGCCATGTAACCGGGTTTAACCTTTCAAAACTTTCATTCCAGCCGTACATTAATATAGGTCTTATAATTACATAATCGGATTTACTTTTTTTTATAATATTCTCGCATTCTACTTTTTGCATTCCATATTGATTTACCGGATTAACCTCATCTTCTTCTTTATAAGGAGGGTTTTTTCCATCAAATACTGCATTAGAAGAAAGGTATATTATTTTCGTATTATATTTTTTACATTCTTCCAATATATTTTTTGTGCCTTTTACGTTTATTTCATAGGAATTTTTAGGGTTTTTTTCTACGGAATCAACATTTGTAATGCCGGCAGTATGGATTATCCAATCCGGATAACTTAATTTGAAAACATTGTTTATTTGTTCGGGTTTCCTGACGTCCATACATACATTGTATTTGGATTTTGAAAATTTCTTATTCTGTTCGTTAAGGAATATATTGTAGGTATTGTATTTGTCAGGGGCTGTTTCGGACAAAGCTCTCCCCAAAAGCCCTGTTACGCCTGTAATTAAAACATTCATTTTTCTTTACCGCCTAAAAAATCATACTTGAATTAATAATCCTATGATTAATTATGTACTGGGATTACCGGTTTATCTAAATATAAAAGATACCAACTATTCAATATTATTTAACAGGAGTCAGCATAAAATCAACTTTTTTAGTCTCGCCGTTTACAATTTCTATATCCTGAGCTTCCGTTTCGTAATCCATCATACTGATTACTATTGCATATTGTCCTGTTGGCAGGAAGAGTTTATAGTTTCCGTTTTCATCGGTATTTACGCTTAAGCCTATTTTCTTAATATTTATAACTCCCTTAATTGGCAAATTGGTAACCTTATTGATTAGTTTTCCTTCCATTATTCCGGCGATCACAGTGGGTTGAGTTTTAGTGCAGGAGAGAGGGAAAGATACGCCGACAGTAACGTCCCATGGCTTTGCGTCTTCTATGAATCCATAGTGCCAGACATGCATAGGCGGTTCGCCTGTTCCCCATGTTCCGTATTCAAAGGAAGCCAACAAGTTGATATCTTGTTTTGTCTTGTATTCAACCCCTAAAACTGCACGTTTCGGAGTATTTAAGATGCCGATATCTCCGTAAGGCAACATATCAACAGTGCCTTCCATAAATATACCAAAAGGCAGTGAAAGTCTTATTCCCAAAGGAATTCGATTTGTTGGAATCGTATCTCCGCTTCCTATATTATACAACCAATCAATATTTAGATGCGCACTAATATCTTTAATTATTGGTTGGGAATAAATAGCTTTTACTCCAACGCCTATTTTCCCCGTAGAAAATTTCGGGCACCAGTCATCGGTCAAAGGAAGATCTTGTGCTCCGGTAGGTATTCTAAAAAAGTTTTGTACTGCAACGTTTTTTAGAAATGCATATTTCCATCCTATATCCATATCTCCAAGTCCCATAGTATAGCATGAATTTGCTCCACCTTTTCCATAATGATAACGAACAATTGGAGGATTGGCTCCTACTTCAAGGTTTTTTATCGGCACCCATTTAACGCCATATATAAAAGCAACGTCTTTTTGCCAGTATGACGGTAAAGCTTCAAATACATACCCCTTAAGACAAAAACTTCCACGAAGCGTTCCCTGAGCATCTACATCTGCGGGTAAAACATAAGCAGCATTTACTTTTAACGCCACCAAACTCAGCAAAAACATACTTCCCGATATAAATTTTTTCATTTCTCCCCCTCCTATTTGTATTTAGCTTATAAACTAAAATGTTATGCCTATTTTGTCAAGATTTTTAACAAATTTTGTTAAAATTCCCAAGTTATTTCGGCTTTTTATAATTCTGAAACAATTCGGTTGAAAAATATCTCAATCCGGTATCAGCTATAATCGTTACGACAAACAATAATATCCACATAAACATTAAGCTTTAATTTTATTCATCGCTTGTTTCAGGTCGTCAATTATATCCTCAATATTCTCTATCCCAACGGATAACCTCACGAATCCGGGTGTCAACCCAACTTTTATACATTCCTCTTCTGAATATGCAGAGTGAGTCATACTTGCGGGATGTTGTATAAGAGTATCCGGATCTCCGAGACTTACTGCAAGGATGCATAATTTAACTGAATTCATAAGCATTTTTCCTGCTTCTCTTCCGCCTTTTACTTCAAAACCTATAACTCCACCGCCATTATTCATTTGTTTACGGGCAATTTCGTAACCGGTATGGGATTTAAGGAACGGATAGTATACTTTTTCTATCATCGGATGTGATTCAAGAAATTCCGCTACTTTTAATGCATTTTCGCAATGCCTGTCCATTCTCACTGCCAGAGTTTTAAGTCCTCGTAAGATTAACCAGGCATTAAACGGGGATATGTTTGCGCCTATGTTACGTGACCTTTTCCTCAGGCTTTCTGCAAATTCTTTTTTGACAACGGATACGCCTGCTATCAAATCCCCGTGTCCTCCCAAATATTTTGTAGCCGAATGAATTACGGCATCTGCGCCAAGTTCTATAGGTCTTTGTAAATAAGGAGAAGCAAAAGTGTTGTCAACTACCAAGGGAATTTTATGTTTGTGTGCAATTTCAGCGCATTTTTTTATGTCTACTATTTTTAAAGTCGGATTTGCAGGCGTTTCGATGAAAATCAATTTTGTGTTTTTGTCTATAGCGGCTTCTAATTCTTTTGGATTTGTAGTATCAACAAATTTTGTATCTATTCCTACAATAGGTAATTCCTGTTTAAATTGCCCGTAAGAACCGCCGTATATTATCTTATCGGATATTATATTACTACCGCTTTTTGCAATGCTGAGCATAGTGCAAAATAAAGCTCCACAACCGGATGCAAAGATTTCTGCATAATCTCCTCCCTCAAGATGTGCCATTTTTTCGGCTAAAAGGTTTACAGTAGGATTTCCAAACCTTGTATAAATATACCCTTTTTCTTCTCCTTTAAATAATCTTGCACCATGATCTGCATCCTTAAATGCAAAAGTAGATGTCTGGTAAAGTGGAGGAATTAAAGAACCTGTAACGGGGTCAGGATGTTGTCCCCCGTGAACGACTTTTGTTTCTATTTTCATTTTTTCTCCTTTATCTTATTTATACTCTTTTTTATAAATTTGTAGCATCTCCAACGTTGGCAAAAATATCCCTTTTCTCTAATATTTTAACTGTTCAATAATTTTACCCAAATTTGAGCGGGGATGCTTTTGGGTATTTTTTTTAATTTAAGCATTGGGGTATTGCCCACTAATTCAAGCATACTTTCTATCGGTTTGTTCATTTATCCTCCTGTAAAAAATTAAATATTTTCTCGTTGTTAAAGCATAGCTTAGTCTTTAAAAGTTCTTTTTTAACATAAAATATTTCTTTGCTTTGTCAATTATTTATTATGCAAGCACCCCGCCTGTTAGTTAACAAAGCGGGCTTGATAAAGTGTCTAACGACAGTCAGGAATCAAGCCCATACGACTACTAACATATCGAAGAGCACAATTTGAAATTGTGCCTACATTTTTACAGCATCTTTGTCTTATTTAAATTGCGCTTATGTTTCTTATAATAATCTTGGGCCTTGTTTGAAATTGTGCTTATATTTTTCACTACGAAATAAAGAACAAAGTAGAAAACGGGAGAAACAACATGAAGGGAAAAGACTTGACAAAAAGCCTTAAATATGTTCTAGTATTGATAATGATTATCAATAACACTAAGCCTCAAAAAACATAGAATGCAAGAAAAATACTGCAGTTGGGAAGAAAAGTTAAAAAGTAGCGGAGGACGGTTAACCACTCCCCGTAAAATTATTTTTTACATACTCAGTTCTACGCCAAAGCACCTCAGCGCTGAAGATATTTATTTTATTATTCACAAAAAGAACCCTAAGGTTGGCCTAACTACAATTTATAGAACATTAGACGTGTTGGTAAAAATAGGATTCTTGAATAAATTTGATTTCGGAGATGGTCATTCCAGATATGAATTAATTGAGGCCCCTAACAAACAGCACCACCATCATTTAATATGCAGAAAATGCAGCAAAATACTTGATTATACGGATTTCATCGAGGAAGAAATAAAACTCGTTAAAGCTACCGAAAAAGCACTCTCGAGAAAATATAAATTTGAAATAAAAGACCACGTATTCCAGTTTTATGGAGTATGTGACAAATGTAAAAAATAAGTATTATTTTTTTGTTTTTTGAGTTATTGACAATGAATGTCATTAACAGAAACAAAAGGATTGCCTACAAAAGCAATGAAAAAAATTAAGTAAAAAGGGGGAAAGATGAAAATATGTATACCGACAGAAACGGCTGAAGGAAAAACAGCCAAAGTTTATGGACATTTTGGAAGCGCTCCTTATTTCACGATTTATGATACAGAGAAAGGCGCTTGTGAAATAATGAACAACTCAAATGAACATCACTCTCATGGCACCTGTCATCCGATGGGGAGTTTGGGAAGCAAAGACATTAGCGCGGTTGTTTGTGGTGGGATGGGAATGCGCGCGATACAAAAGCTTAAAGAATCAGGGATTCTTGCGTATAGGGCTTCCGGAGGTACGGTTGAGGAGATAGTCGAACAATACAAGGCTAATAAATTAGAAGAACTTACCTTAGAGAATGCTTGCGCGCAACACGGGTGTCATTAGACAAAAACTACTCCTGTTAAATAAGGGAAGCGATAAGAGGAGGATCAATGGCATTAAAAGAGTTTCATGAAAATTGTTTTGCCTGTGGGAAGAATGTTAAAAACGGGTTAAATTTAAAGTTTAAAGTCCTTGAAGACAATACTCTTTATGGAGAATTTAAAATACATAAGAGTTATCAGGGATATGATAATATATTACACGGTGGCATTATAAGCACTATTTTAGATTGCAGTATGATAAACTTGTTTTATATGAAAAAAGGGATAGAGCTAAAAACGGTTAAATTAAAAATCCTTTTCAGGCAACCAATACCTGTTGGAGAAGTTATTATCGTTAAAGCATTGATGGACAGGCCTATCAGACATTTTTACAAAGCAAAATCCCAGATAATAATTGGCAATAAGGTTTTTGCTGAAGCAGAAGGGTATTTTAGGAAATAGAAGGGCTAAATATGAACAGTCACATCGGGATAGCTTTACTATTAACCACACTTGCCGGGCTTTCTACTACGATTGGCAGTATCTTTGGTATTACTATGAAAAAGCCAAGCAACCGATTTATGAGTTTTGTGCTTGGTTTTTCAGCCGGCGTAATGGTTATGGTATCTTTTGTCGAATTGCTGCAGAATAGTATTGAATCTATCGGATTCTTGCCTGCAAGTTTTGGATTCCTTGCCGGAATGGCAGGCATGTTTCTGATTGATTACTTTATCCCTCACGAATATCTTGGACAAAAAGACCACTCTCCCATGCAAGCAAATTCCAAGCTTCTTCGTGCCGGAGTATTAATCGCATTGGGTATAGGAATTCATAATTTCCCGGAAGGTGTGGTTACTTTTG
>JAQUPX010000014.1 GCA_028716385.1 bacterium
ATAAAAATTTGCAAAACCAAATAGGTGAAATAAAAAACAGACAATTTGATTATGCGAGCAAACAATTTAAAGGACAAGTTGAATATTACGCTAATGCCGGAAATAAAGAAGCGGACTGGGCGTGGTTCTTGGCCAAAAAAGGTGCCGCTATGTTTAGTGTTGGTTATTATCCGCATAAAATATTAGCTGGTAACGAAATACCTGCCGAATATAAAGATTTGGAACCACGTAACGTACAACCTGACAACGAACTGCTTGAGGTCAGCCAAGTGATAATCGGTTCTAATCGCGGAGCGTTACAAATGGGCATAACTAATCCGACAATAGAGCAAAATCAATATATGTACGAAGTGATAAAATCTTTTGGCAGTGAAATACCTGAATTTGAGATAGTAGAAAAAAAAGAAATACCTGAAATTAAACCAGATATTATAGTCACGGAAACAAAACCTGAAATAAAAGTTGAAACCCAAAAAGATATTATTATATCTCCGATTGAAGTTAAAAATATGATTGAATTACAAACGATAATGGAAATATGGAAATCAGGTCGTGTAATATCTGCAAAGAATAAAGAGATAATACAGACGGCAATAAATAATATGAATGTTTGTGTAACGGCATTAAAACAGTTGATTGAAATGACGGAACCGGATAAGCCGGACAATGGCAACGAAGTGGAAATAATTTAAACCTATATAGGAGGACGTACAAATGGAAACAATAGGCAAAGAAGCATTGGAGTTATTGATGAAAGATTCTGCTGAATTAAAAGCCGTGCAGGCTAAGTTAGCAGGAGAGAGAGCAGACGCAATTGAAAAGGAAAAAATTGAGAAAATAAAAAAGAGTATTCTCGATGAAATGGCAGCGCCAAAAGGCAAAAAGGTTTTGTATTCGCCTGCTCCTGAAAAACCGGAAGCAGATACAGAATATAAATCTTTTAGAGAATTTCTATATGCCGTAAAAGATAAAAATCCAAATTTAATAAAAAGTATACATGAAAAAACTGCAATGTCAACTACTGATGCGCAGGGTGGTTATACAATTCCCACGGGCTATGGCAATCAGATAGTAAACGAAATCCAGAACCAATCGCAGTTAGTTGGTTTATTTACTCCTGTAACGCAGAAAGAAACAACGGTAAAAAATCCTTCATTGGCAACAACTGTTACTGTCCGAATAAGTACAGAGGCAACAGCAAAAAGCGTAACCAAGCCTACTTTTGGGCAGGGTGATTTAGCATTAAAGTTTTTTTATGCAATAATCACAGAAACCAATGAATTAAAACAGGGAACTATTGTTAATCTTGACCAGCTAATTGCTAAAGAAGTAGCAACAGGGTTGGCTTTAAAGATTGAAGATGAAGCACTTGAAGGGTCTACTTTTACGGGTTTGTCAACAGCCGGTATAAATAGTGCTGACCAGATTGGTGGTAATTTGGATTACAAAGATTTAACAAAATGCATAAATAATTCAAGCCAGTTAGAAATTTATAAAGCACGTTCAAGCTGGTGCTTAAATCGTTTGGCTATGAATATGATAATGGATTTGGAGGATTCCAACAAACGTCCTTTATGGAATTTGATTAATCCCGTACAGGGTGCAGTACAAATGGTTCTGCTTGGTTATCCGGTTCGCTTTAGTGACCAGATAGCTAATCCTGCTGCCGGCACAACAATATATTTTGGCGATTTTTCAAAAATATGGTTGGGCTCACGAGAAGGTAAGGCGGGATTAGATGTTTTATATTCTGAAACAGCGGTAATTAATACAGGCGGCTCGATTACTGAGAATTTCTTTCAAGATAATATGGCAGGTTGGAGATTTGAAAAAGAAAATAGCATTTGGGTAGCAGTACCGGCAGCATTTGTAAAAATAGCAAAAGTGAAGACTGCTTAATATGAAACAAGCGAAAGTCAGGGAAGATTTTACAATGGGTGGTATATTTTATAAAAGTGGTGGAGTATATCCTTTTACTGATGACCAAGCAAAGAGGTTACCTCATTTGCTTGAGGGAGTAATTCCTATGTCTGAAACAGTAGAAAATGAAAAATCATTTTTAGAAAATACCGCCCAGGATAAAATGATAGGTAGCGAAAAGAGAGGACGGGGCAGACCAAAAATAAAATAAATAAGGAGCGTAAAATAAAGATGAAAAAATTTTTAATTAGTTCAATTTTAATTGTTTTGATGTTGACGGTACTTTCAGTATTTGAAAGAGTTTATGCGGGTGATGACTGTATTACCTATTCAACCACAGTAATCAATGAATCATTGACCGCAAATACAGCCATAGATATTTCAAGTACAATTTCAAAAGTACGTATTTCCAGGGTAGTAATATCTATTTCCAGCGGCTCGTTTGCTCCGACCCTGACGGCATACGATAATAATCAAGGTGGAACTTTGGCTATATCGACAACTAACGCAACGATTATGTGGACAGTTGATTTGCCGGTTAGCGGAACCTCTTCGACTGTATGCACGTATGAATTTACTGATAGTAATTTGCTTGTGGCTCATTATGGTTTGCGTTTAAGATTAACGGCCGGAGTAGGCGCAACAGTAAAATTTAACATGTTATATAGGTAATTTCAAAATGCAGTAGAGGGTATAAAAGCCCTCTACTGTCTACTTTTTCTGGAGGTTTTAAATGAGAAAAATAATCTATATATTGGCTCTTATTTTTATACCGATACTTTGTCAGGCCGGCAATAAATATTATCCTAATAGTTACGATGTAGCAATAACAACAACACCCAAAATAGTAGCTAACGAATTGCTTAACCGTAAATATTTTTTAGCAGTCAATTTAAATACAAATTACAATGTCAGGATTGCATCATTTCCGGTTAAACCGACGGATACCGGCGGTATACGGCTAAACAAAAAAGGCAGTTCTAATTTGACTGCCGGCGGCCATTATGAAGATTCATATTTTGTTTGTGTTTCGACGTGGTATGGCGTTATTGATGACGCAACTGGAACAGGGACTATAAGCATAACTGAAAAAGAATAGTATTTATTTTAAATAAAACAGTGAGGTAAAAAGAATGAAAAAGATATTACTATGTATGTGTTTAATAGGTATGTTTTGCATACCTAAAATATACGCCGGATACGGAACCGGAAATGATGTGTCAGGCTCAAGCGTGGCAGTATCAAATTTTTACCAGGTAATTCCGCACATTGTAGACGTGTCAACAAACATTGTTAATGCTGCCGACAGGATAGTGGTTAATAACTCTACTGCGACCGAAACTGCTGCTGATAGGATAACGATAAATAATTCTACAAATACGAGCAGGTCAAACGAGCTTATTGTTAATATCAGTACAAACATTGAACGCACAGATATTTTAATTGTTGATATAAGTTCTAATGTCCAAAACCTAAAGGAAACAAATAAAACTTTTCTTGTTGACATCGCAACTAACACACAAAAAGTTGATGCCGATATTAATAAATTAAATCAGGACGTAACGGTTAATGCCTCGACAAACACGGCATTGGTTTATAACGAATTAAAAACTAAATTTTATAATCCGAATTCTACAATGACAATAGTAAACCCGAGTATGCCTCTGAATCCCGGGAACACTGTCTATATAGTAAATCCTGAAATGCCGTTAAATAGTGGAAATACTATATATATGGTTAATCCAAATATTCCGCTTAACCCGGGAAATACCGTCTATATAACAAATACTGAATTTGTTGCATATGTAAATACAGTAACATTTAACAACACAAATATTGATGTAAGCAATAGTAAAATATTCGTGGACACTGTATCGGTCAATGAATTGGGAACGCTTTATAAACAAGGCCAATTAATAGGCAATACTACTTTTTCCATTGAAGGCAAAATAATGATTGATACAATTACGATAAACAATACCGGATTTGATGTAACTAACCGCCCGGAAGTATTTGTAAATACTGTTACAGTTGTTAATTTTACGTCGACGGTAACCATAGCAAATGATAATTTAAATGTAACCGCAACAAACTTTACTTCATCCGTTACATTAACTAATCCATCATTAATAGAATTTGACGTCTTAAATTCTTCTGTAACAAAAATAATGGCAAATGAAAGTAATGGAATAGTATCGTTCAGCCCAATAATGTCAGTCAAAAGTATAAGTATTTTGTCTGAGGGAGGCTACAATTCTGTTACAACAAATAATTGTGGATATTATAACGATATTCCCGATGGAATGCCCGATAATATAATTTTACCGCGTGTAGTTATTAATCCTACATTTTCATGGTCATTAACAGCGGGGACAACGTTGCATATACAGGTAGTGGGAGGGAAATAGTTTGAAAAAAATAATTTTATTTTTTAGTTTATTTTTGGCATCGAATATCTTTGCTGAGGGATTTAATGGAATACGTGATAGCAAAGTTAGAAAAGATTTAGCAAGTGAAATTATTGCAGTCCGAATCTCGACAGATACTTTAATATCTATTGACAATGACATTAAAATCTCAACAGGTATAATTTTGAGTTCAATGACTGCGACTTATGTTAGCAAATTAGACTATGCAAGTTCAAGCAGCACCTTTATAAATAGGTTTTTAGATATAAGTTCAGGAAATATTTTAACTCCATATACAATATTTTATGGAAGTATGACAGAAACGGAAAGACTATTTAACTTAACCCTTTCGAGTTTTGGAATTGTAGAGGGACAATATTTAAACAAAACCGCAACCGATACAGCACAAGGAATAATCCTTAACG
Organism: bacterium; assembly: GCA_028716385.1. GTDB lineage: Bacteria > Hydrothermota > UBA3073 > JACQXS01 > JAQTXJ01 > JAQTXJ01. The sequence goes on from JAQUPX010000014.1 coordinate 4,754, forward strand.
GTTCGTTAATATCAAAAGGCACAGAAAATAGTTATTTAATGGGCAACGTCGGAATCGGGACAACAAGTCCTACCGCCCATGTAGATATTCAAGGAATAGCAGCAACTTGGTTAAGGATAGGTGCGCCAACAATTAATACATCGGGAGTAATTTTAAATCAAAATGGAGTTGATAAATGGTATCTTTATAATGATGCAAATGTGAACTTTATAATTGAACCTAATACAGGTGGAGCAAGTAAATTTGCAATATTACAAAATAATGGTAATGTGGGAATAGGTACAACAAATCCAGAACATAAATTAGAAATTATTGGCGATTTAGCTAACACAGGTATGCTATGGAGCACAGGGACTTATAATGCTCAAACTGGAGTAACTACAAGGGCATTACTGGTTGATAATAATGGACTAATAGGTAATGTTACTTCTTCACGGAGATTTAAAAATAATATTACTGATATGGAAAATACTGATTGGTTTTATAATTTAAGACCAGTAAACTTTACATATAAAAAAGACAATACAAACACAAAGCAATATGGATTAATAGCCGAAGAAGTAGCAGATATAAATAATAGCTTTATTACTTATGAAATGAAAACTGAAACAGAAACATATAAAATAGATAAATCTACTGAAACAAAAATAAGAAAGTTTTATGAAGAAAATAAATTGCAACCTGAAACAGTTGAGTATCAAAGATTTATACCCGTACTTATTAAAATATGTCAAGAACAAAAAACACTTATTAATGAAATGTCAACAGAAATGTTGAATTTAAATAAAAGAATATCTATTTTAGAAAACAAATAAAATGATTAAAAAATTATTAGGCAACAAAATTGTAAAAGTAACAGTATTTATATTAACAGCAATCTTACTCGGTAAAATAAGTTTTACATGGTGGTTGAAATGAATATACAACCGGATACAACCTTAATGGCCTTGATAGTCGGAATAGTAGAATTTGCAAAGATATATTTGCCGGATAATATCGAACCCAAAATATTGCCGGCGTTAAGCGTTACAGTAGGTATTAGCTTAGGCGTAGCGACAAATAATGGGTGGTTAGTAGGCCTGGTATCCGGTTTAATGGCATCAGGCAGTTACAAGTTATTAACAAAATTTACAGATAAAATAGGGGGTAGCAAACAATGAACACAAAAGAAGTGGCGCAGCAGATTTTGGCAGAATCCGAAAGCATCAAGGCAAATTTTATTAATTTACAATGCGAAGTTGAGACGGTTTTGAAAACCATTTTCAAAAAGGTTATTACGATTATCGGTAGTATCCCTGACGAAGATACGTTTATTCGGGTATGCGCTGACATTGCAGACGAACTGTATAATAGTGATAATCCCATGATAGAAATGGTTGACGGTTTTGTAATCTATACGGCATTGAAATCCATTGACAAAACTATACTCGACAAATATATTCCCGGATGGTTCGATAAAATCAAAAAACTGGCACAGGAATAAATAAACTCCCGATAGTCAAGGCTATCTGCATGCGGGTTATCATTAAACCCGCAGGAATTAAATTATGAAAAATATATATTTTGATTCTTCAAAATGCAAGGTAATAATTCCTAAGTGTCCGCATTGTAATAAAAAATTGCATGGAGAAATTGAAATATTATCTAAACAAATTGATGCTATAAAAAAGTTATCAGAAAGTGGGTTGATTATAGGAATAACTTTTAAAGGTAAAAAATGAAAAACCTATTATTAATAACCTTTTTTTTATGTTTTACAAATTTGGTATCCGCCGAATTAATACCGGTATACCAAACAGATATTACGCCATACACTGTTACAGAACATTATGTTAACACCGACAAGGTAGCGTGCGGTGTATTTATCAGTTTGGCGGTCTGGGGTATTTCGATAGGAACTCCTTACGGTTTAATTACAGGCACATATTTTTTATTTAAATCCAGTGATAAAATTGCAGAGATAAAAGGATATAAATAATGTTATCAGATAAAAATCAGTATTTAAAAGTCAGAAAAGGCGTGTTGTTAACCGACAAACTTGATTTTGTTATTTCTAAAATTGACGAGTATTTTAAAGATTACCCCCGGGAAGTGGTAAGCGGATTAAGAACAAAAGAAAACCAGTTACGAATAATTATAAATTATGCAAATACCGAACACCTGCCGGTAATGTTTTGCCAGCATGATTTTGATTTAAAACAGGACGGTATTTATATCTGGGAATGTACCTGGCAGAAGTTATTAGACAAAGGTTATAAGATTAACCCGCCGAACACAGCAGTCTACAATAGTCGGACAATATATATGTCTACTCATATAGTCCCGGGAAACGCTTTTGATATTGGGTCCCCGGCACAACTTGAACGAGACAATATAGCCGGAATAATTAATTTTGTTATGGCAAAAGAACCCGGATTAATTCAGTCATTTACAGAAGAACCTAAAAATGGGTGTTTTCATATTAATATAAAAGTCTGAAAGGATAAAAATGTCAACAGAAGAATTAGAAATTAAACTTGGAAAAATTGAAACAAAAATAGATGCAATTCAAGACACTCTAAAACAAAATGATTTACCCGGGATAAGAACAGATGTCGCATGGCTAAAACAGTTTTTTTGGTTACTTGCGGGAACAGTATTATCAGCATGGATAGCATTAATATTTTTTGTTTTCAAAATTAAATGAACAAACTAATTGAATCTATCGAGGACGTTTTGAATTTGGTTATTAAAATATGCAAGTGGTTAAAAGATAGGTTGTATAAATTAGAAGTATTTAAGGAGAAAAAAAGATGAATAGAATTTACGGCTTGTTATTTTTATTTTTGTTTACAATTTCTTATGCAAAAAATTTAGGTGATGGCGGTGGGTCTGGGTATCCATCAGAAATTGATACAGCAACAACTTTAGAAACTACTGGCTCAAAAGCGTATTACTATAAAATAAATGACTTATACGATGCGCATATAAAAGAGCAGACGGAATTAGGTGTTAATCCGCGCGGTGGATATGCGAGCGTACGTGCGAGATTAGACGCCGGTATATCAACAACCACGGTTGCGAATATTAGCGCCTCGACAGTTACCCTATCCTTGCAACTTGGGACAACAGCGCAGGCATTAACTAATATCAACACAGATTTGCAGGCAATAAAAGTTTCAACGGGGAATATTTATAGTTGGGATAATAACACAAAAAATATATCAAAACAATCTGATTATAAACTAATTTGT
>JAQUPX010000015.1 GCA_028716385.1 bacterium
CAGGAATATCGTTATCCTTTCATATTCGGTAAATATCTTAGAAACTGCCTGGTTTCTCTCAATGTAAGTTACGTGAAAATGTTTTAACTTTCTTTTAGTTGCAAGCAAGTTATTCAATTTATTTTTTGCAATCTTAGCACTTTCCGCAAGCGAATAATATAATTTCATTTTTTAACCTCCGTCTCATTACAAATCACAGTAAACGTTTTTCCCGCATTACGGGACCCTACACTCGATAAAACGCCATTTTGATTAGCCACACAGGTAAAAACGTCCTGGTCTTTTCCAACATTTATTTTTAGGGACCCGTGGGGACCCCACTTAACCGTATTACTTGGACGGCCTGGTTTATTGCTCATTGATTGACACACTCCATTATTAAATTTACTACATCTAAACCAATATAATTAATACTATTTATGCTTTCCTTAAAACTATGAAATGGTTAAAAATCTAACCTTTTTCGTTGCTCTACGTTAAACGATCTCGTGGTGCCTAACCCATTTGTATAGGCAGAACGTTAAAATGCCACTACGTTGATATTTGAAAGCCTGATGTAAAATGGTGCATTTTTTGGGTTAAATTGCCTTATCATAACATTGATTAGAGCAAGTTATATATATGATTAGAGCATTATTAGAAGTACAGGTAAATAAAAGGAGTTGAAACAAATATGGATCTGAAAAAAGCTGTAAACTTCATTGATGAAATGTTCCAGGAAGAAGAAAACAGGGATTACTCATTTGAACTAAGTGCCATTTATGAAGAATGTCAGTCAATGAAAACAAAACCTGTAATGTGGTTCGGAGATATAGGTCTTCCAACATGGGGATTTTACAAAGGATGTATATGGGGTGTGCAGCCAAGGAACGGAAACACGAGTGTAATCATAGATTCGAAACTGAACATTATATTTGAAGAGCCGCACAGAAACATGTTTGCTTACTCAGAAGAAGAATTTAAGAAAAGGATTGACGAGATGGTATAAACATCTCATTTCCTTTTTAGGCTCGATATACGTTTTTCTATGTAATCTGGAGAAAAGCCGAGTACCAACTTATACGCCTTGTCAGTAGAGTATTCCCCTATAACAGATCCGCTACGAACGTTTTTTATATCCGATTCGTCGTAATCTCCCTTTACAGCTTCTATTAAAGATCCATCGATTCTTTTTATTATGTACCCGTCTTCCGTCTTTTTTATCGATTTCACCTTCGTTACTTCTCTTACTTCTCCGTTTGATTTTTCAGTTATCCATCCTTTGTTATGGATTATTGTAGTTACTCCGGTTTTCTTCTTAGGCAGTCTTTTTATTTTACATGCCCCGCTGGTATCTATCCCCTGGAAATCCAACTTATGAGGCTGTTTAGCCCATTTCTTCTTATCAGTAGTCAACTTCCCGGTCTTCTTTCGATCATTGGCAATTGAATAAATACGCCATACACCATTCCCGACATGCCGATACCTTGCGCCAGGCTTTACGACTTTGTATTTTGTCATTATTGAATTATAAGCAGATTTCGCCGTTTGTCTACTCCTGCCCAACTTGAAACCTTTGGTATCCTTGTGTTTGAGGATGTAGGACCCGGAGTATAATCCGATTAGAGCCATACTGTATAATTCGAATCGTTTGTATTAATAGGTTATTATTGAGATTAGAGCAAGTTATATATAGGATTATAGCATTTAATTAAACACGGAGATGAAAACCAAATGATACCGGAAGAAATAAAAGAACAAGTGGTAAAATGTATTGAAACCCGATACGCCGACAGAAAACACATAGAAAACGAAAACATGAAAACCATTGTAACTATGGAAAAGTGCCCAGGTGCAAATGTGAAATGTAAAGTATGTGGAACCATGTTCGATCTGTTCACAGAAAAGCAAGCAGACGATTATCGCATGGAAACCGGTGACAGTGCCGCTGGGGGAATCTGCCCCAAATGCGATTGTGTTTATGGAAGAAGGTATGAATTTTAAAGAATGTGTAAATTATGGATACGACGATTTTATTATTAATAATATTCTGCCTTGTTCGGGGATATGGATTTTGTAAACGCAATTTTCCATGATGGAGACACGATTATATGAAACAATGGAAGCAGTCATTATTAACATCACTATTTGGACTTTTCTGCGCTGGATTTATGGTATTTGGGTTTACCGGCCCGGAACATATAAAAATTGGATTAATTTGTGCAAACGTGTTCTTGGCTGGACTTAATTTTCAATGTGCTATAATGTGGTATAGAGAAGAGGAACAATGGTTGATGAATATTCAACAGTGCAAGTATTAGAAATAATCTGGGTATTTAATCGATGAGGGATAATGTTTAAACGTTTTCATGGAGAGCGTTCTATGGGATATAAAAGAATACCACACAACAAAACAAAATACGTAGAAATGGGCGGGATCTTGAGCAAGTTATCAGGGAGGAACAACGCAATTTACATCAAAAACCATTGGCAGAGAGCAATCGACAATGATTGGGCATCATTAATGAATATGGCGCATTACATTGAACAATGTACCGATACCATACAAACGATTGTGAGATTCAACGCCATATCAAAGGACCGGGGTATAATTCACGATGCGAATATAAAACGTCGTGACCTATACGCAAAAATAGAATCTGCAATAAAGGAGGATCAGCAGTATTCAGAAAGAATGTTAAAAATTCAGCTTAATGAAGGGGCAACCATTAACAATTTCAATGCAAAAAACATGACGGTCTCCACAGGAGATATACAAAAATACGTTGAATCGTACCCACACATTGAAATTAAAACCGACATGCAATTAATAAGATCGATGGAGCAAGACATAAATTACAAGAAGCAGAAATATCGAGAGAATATCGCGTCACTAAGAGATTACTTTGAACAGTTTAAACTTGAACTTATAAAACTGAAATCAAAAAATGCCCGGTACGAATCCGATTTAGAGGAAGGCAAAAACGCAGTACTTGAAGATGCTTATTTAAATTCTATTTTTTATAAGTATTCGTCAAATGAAAACAAATATTTATTAAAATTGAGTACAGAAAGACATTCACACGAACAGGTACGGCGCACCATCAAGCATTATGAAGAAATAAAAGAAAAGGTTGAATCTATTTTGGGCGAGGATATCGAAAAGCGCAAAACTTCTATTATTAGCGAGTATGAAGCAGGGGCATGTCTGGAGGACTGATATTAGTGAACGACGAAAAAATACAGGAAGACCAAATAAAAGCAGATATATCACATATGAAAAAACGAAAATCGTTGTTAAATGAAATCGACGCCAACACAATCGAATTTAAAAAGGTTTACACCGAGCTTGGGAGACGTTTTGGCATGAAAATACAGGCAAATGCAGCAAACTACGATCCACCTTTTATAAAAGACCTGATTCATAGTTCACTGGTAGAGTGTGATCGTTTATATAGACATATAGTTTTTTTACAGGAAGAGCTTATAAGAAACGATGAAGGATATGAATAAAAATGAACAGAATTTCACAATTAACTCAATTTCAGAAGAATTCCCCCGGCTCCCAAACATTTAAAAATAGTGAGTTGCTGGCAATAATGACGCATGCGGAAATCTCGAAATGGGGGAACCTTTACGTTAACCGGGATTTTGCGGGATGCGAAGTTGTTGTAATGGTATTGAGGCCGAAAGAATGACAACCACCATAGGGGATATATTATCAAACATTGTGTTATTTATAGCAGTGGTTCTTATTTTAGTCCCACTTATATTAATTGATTGTGTGCGTGAAAAAATGGATAGGTGTATAAAGAAAGTTCTCGATCACAGGGTGATTAAATGACACTATCAAACAACGTCAAACGGTTAAGAAAGAAACTTCGAACACAACGATACCACAAAGGTATATACAAATGCAAGGAGTGTGGAGGAACGTTATTAAACTCTAACCACCTGGATGTATGCAATGCTTGTTACGAAGGAACTGGCAATAACTGTTTAATTTGTGGAAAGTCGGTTACCCACCCCCCTAACATATTTTGTGAAAAGTGTAAAATTGTTAACGGAGGAATGTTTATGAGGAAAGTCTGTGTAGCAAAAAAAGTAAGAATGGTTAATTTGAATGGTGGGAATAAAGGGAAGGTTAGAGTTGTGAAGTTGGCTAGAGCTTCATAACTTTAATTATACTTTTTTATTTGTTTTGTAGTTTTACAAGATAGTATGCATAATCAAGTTCCGTTTTCGTGAGCCCTGAATAAGAATTCAACCCTTTTTCAAGAACCCCTTTTCCTTTTTTATCTTTTCCAACGGTCCATCCATCTTTAACTTTCATAAGAATGAAATCTTTTCTTTTACGCAGAACATCGTTATACAACTGTTTTTTATTCAGTGCTTTTAGTACATTTGCCTTTTTCATCCTCTGCATATTGTCAGTGAACCCATAAGTAAATTCATAATCCTTTTTTTCTTTCACTTCTCGTTTATCAACCTCCGCAGCTTTCACTAACATTTTTTTATGACTTTCGTATTGTCTTTTATCAAGACGTATTTCAGAATCTATATCCTTAAATTTTACAATCTGGCCGAATTTCCTAAATTCTCCTGTTTTATTGTCTGAAACAACGTAAGAGTCATTTCCGGAATACCCAACTATCTTCCTTTTATACCCGGCTGAATCCTATGTTTTCCCCAGTTTGTATTTACCCGGCACTGGGGGTTCAACTCTTTCAACCGGTTTCTTTTTCCGTGGTTCGGTGGCTTTCCTTACTTCCTTCTGTGATAACTTCGTAGGCGTTAACTTCCTTGTTACCTTAGCAAGTGTCTTATTAATCATTCTCTGAGCAAGTTCAACTATATCAGTTTTCAGATTTGAATTAACATTAAAATAAGTAGGACCGGTTGTATAGTCACCCATTCCCGTAAGCTTCGGATGAGAAAACTTTATAACTCCTTTTTTAGTATCTACCTTATAAATGAAGTCTTTATATTTCCCTTCAAAGGGGGCAAGTGGTGGTTTTGTTTTGAATGATACGGACGGGCCACCAACGATTATTACTTTCCCGACCCTTTCATCGTTCTTGTGCCCGGTGTCATCGAGATATAGCTTTACTCCGTCAATAGCAGCAGGTTTATTAATACAGGTTACGAGGATCTCCCCGTTCACCTGTTTAACATTGCACGCCTTCATATATTTTCTGAAAAGGTTAACGAACTTAGAATTATCAACACGTTTAGATTTCACGGTCTTCGCACTCAATGGGAGAGTAGTGGAAGCTTTAGAAGATGCACTTCTATCTTTATTCCTTACAAATGCATCAAGCGACGCCAAAAAATCTTTTTTAGATTCTCTCCTAAAATCTACATCAATGCCAAGTACCCAATTACGTTTTTTTGATAAACCCCTTGCCATATCCAACTTTTCAAGGGCTTTTACGGTTGGCCCGCCTGTCCATACAACCCCTATATTTTTATATCCCCATTCCCCCAATACGATAAACTGAGTTCTTGGGTATAGCCTTTTCAGGATTGCTAAAACGTTTCGCTTAGTATTGATTTTCGGAGAATACTTCCCTTTTGATAAATCTTTACCGAAGTAAGGTCCCCGGCTTGAATATCCCCCCTTTGTATCTACCCCCTCCAAATCATACTTATGAGGACGTTTAGCCCATTTCTTCTTATCATTCGTTACGTTCCCTGTCCTCTGTGCATCCTTCGCCTTAGAGTATAATATCCAGTTGTTACTGCCTCCATAGTAGTACCTCCTGGAATCAATGATTTTCTTATACTTTCTCAGAATGTTATCTCTTGCCTGAATAGCCGTTTGAGTTCTTGTTAACCGTTGTTTCTTTCTGGCAAGTTCTTTTATTCTTTTGCCGGAGAATAATCCTATTGTAGGCATAATAAAAAGAAGGGCGGTGGAAGTATTAATAATTTAGTAATAAAAAAGTAAAAAAGTAAATCATTTTTTATTTAAAATTGATTCTAACTGCTTAACTTTAATCTCCAAAACTGTAATCCTGTAAGCATCTTTTACCGTGGACCTTGGGTCAAACTCCTTACACGCGGGACTATTAAAAGAGAGCTTCCCTTCGAGTTCCTTATGCACCCTGCATCCATAATACCCTTCATAATCTATGCTATTTGTGCATTCCTGGCAGATGAACGGTTCATACGGTTCCATATATCAAACCTTTACTTTATCCAAAATATCGCTTACCCTGCAAGGTGTGAACAAACAGAATATCAAATGCCCACAAAACTCCTTTTTAGTCATGGTTCTCCCCGGAACCCTGAAATCCTCTTTAACCTTTTCGTAAACATCCTTACAAAACTCA
>JAQUPX010000016.1 GCA_028716385.1 bacterium
AATTCTTAAATAGTGTTGTTTGTCCACACTGTAGTTCCAGTCATATAGGTTCGGATATGATAGGCATAGACAAAAAACATCTTTTTGATTCAGAAATAACAATGTCCTACAATTTTTGTTGGGATTGCAAACATATATGGATAGATTATGATGAAGAATTTCTTGAAACTCTAAAGGAAATAAGAGAGAAATTTAAAATAACTAAGCAAAAGAATTTGAAAAAGAAATAAAAAATGAAAACTAAAACAATAGACTCGAAAGGTTGGAACTCCGAAATGATAATTGCTATGCGCAATAAGTTAAAACTCAACCAGTCTGAATTCTCTAAGCTGCTCGGAGTAGATGTCCGGAGTGTCAACCGGTGGGAGAACGGAAACTTTCGGCCAAAGGGATCGGCAGAAGCAATCCTATCCGGGATAAGAGAAAAACTGGATAAGGACCCGGATTCTTCAGATAAGGTTGTAGAACTGATTCGTTCCGCGGTTAATATGGGTGGTCTGGCTTATCTAATATTTAAGTTGTTGGATAATATAACAAAATAGGAGGAGAAATGTCATCAATAAGTTCTGGAGATATAGAATTTAGTGTCAAGAAGATTAACAAAAAAGTGTCTGACTGTTGCAACGCGGAATTAACTAAAAACACTTTTCCAGGAGAAACAGGAAAGATTTGTTCTAAATGTGGAGCAACAGTAAAAGAAAAATGGTCAGTGGGGTTGACTGAAAATATAGATAGTAGTATTCCAATAGAAGAACTAACCGCCCATCTTGAAAAAGTTAAAGCAGCTCTAGCCACTCTAGAACCAATACTAAGACAAAAATATCTTAAATTTGTATGGGCAGTTACAAATGAGTATGTTACTATAGAGTTAGAGACCAGTTGTATTCATCAAGCATGTGATTATCTATTCCCAACCGTTCTTATTGCGTCTAATTTTGGACAGATGTCTCTGTCTAATATATTCGCAATGACAGCAAATTTTGTAATAAATAAACCAAAAGACAATCAATTCCCAGATGGACAGGAGGGAAAATGAAAAACAAATATAATACTTTTATGATTTTGATTATATTGGCCGGACTAGGAATTACATATAATCGGATAAAAGAAAACGCTCAACCTTTCAACATTATGCGTAGCGATGGGAAATATACGGTTAATATACTCCTAAACAACAAAAAAGATATTAATGTTGAATGTTACCGGCAAGATTTTAGTTATAAGACGCTAACTTTCCTTTCCCTAAATAAATCCTGCAAAATTAGAGTAACTAGATTTTATCCATTTCAATTGAGTTTAAATATTATTAAAGAGGGAAGCGATTGGGAGCATTTCTATGAAAACTATACCCATTTCTATTGGAACGAACTTTCAAAAGAAGAAAAAGTTTATATAAAAGAAGTGCTACTAAAGACAAGGCAAAAAATACTTTTGAAAGAAAATAACATAATCAATGGCAAAAAAGATGTTAAAGCGGCATTAAACAATAAAATTGCATTTGGGGACCCGGTTGATAAAACATTCGGTTCTAATATGATTTCTACCCCACTTGAATTTTGTTGCATAGGAGATTATTATCCATACGAATGTTACAATCTTTGGCTAAATTCAGAGATAGATACTCCTTATTCATTTCTTTATACAAAAATAACCTTGACAGGAATTGATACCGTGTGTAAAGATACTGCTTATTATTATCCCGGTGGAACAATAATGTTGGGTTTTGTTAGAAGTTATGTTCCGCGGTTCAGAGTTAAGTGCAATGGGGATGAATACGATGTTAAACTTACAAAAAGGGAGAAAAATGGAACCAAAATTTAAGCTTGGGGAAAAAGTAAGAATAAAAAACTTTGGATTTCAGGATCCATCATTAGGTTTTTGCCGGGTAGATATGTTGTGGTGGAATAAATCTCCTGAAAATATAGATAAGATTCAAGTAGGAATATATTATTTCAATAAAGACAAAAAGTCTAGAATGAATCAGGCTCTTGATTTCTTATTTGCGCATCCGGCTCATTTGTATGAAGTAATGGACGCATTATATATGAACAAAAAAATCTCCAAATTTGCAAGGGAAACATTCGATATGTCTATGTATGATATGATAGGGAGCATGCTGATAGACATAAAAGATGTAATAAAAATAGAGAAATAAAGGGAGAAATATGGTAAAAGATAGATGGTTTATTATGTACAATGTATGCCTAGGGATATGGGGGACTCCATTTATTCCAAGCAAAGGATTCAAATGTCCCAACACTTGCATACTTCATGAAATAAAAACAATAAAACCCAAAAAATCATCTAAAAAGGAGAAAAATGGTAGAAAGGACCAAAAATGATGATTAAAGATTTACTAAAGGAAGGTTGGAATTTTTGTTGGAGATTGTGGAATATTACTTCTTATATGAAAAATGGATGTGAAATATGTATTGACAAGAATACAGGGGGTGTTGTTTATAAAGATGGGAATGAAGAGTTACCAAAGAGTTTTAAATTAATGGATAAACCTATAAAGGAGAGAAATGGTAGAAAGACCTAGGGAGTGGCTTGGAGATATAAAAGTCCCTTGCAAAGGAACACATGGGAGTCAACCGGACTGCCCGGATTGTATTTGGAAGTATGGGTGCGCCAAAGAAACTGCGGAAAGGTTAGTGGATAAGGCAGTTAATCTTGTCGTGGAAATACTTAACGATAAAACTCCAAAAAAACCTATTCCAATTTATAGACACGATTGTAAAGAATGTATCTTCCTTGGATCTTATATAAATAGAATAGATAAAATTACTTATGACTTATATTTTCGTGCTAAAAATCGAAAAGGAAGAACTGCGATAACAGTATTAGCAAGAACTGGGAACGCTCCAATGGACTATAGGTCTAGGTTGACTGTCGCTATTATATGTTATAGAGAAACAATACGCGGAAATAAATTTGCAATACATAACCCATTGGGAGAAGCATTAAGAAGAGCATTAGCCAGCGATAAAGTCCAAGAAAAATATAAAACAAAGTTACGCAAATATATTGCAAAAATGCGATGAAAAAACTACCAATTAAAGTAGTCAACGACCAAACTAAGAAGACGGTCCGGATAACGATTGGAAAACAACCGCCTTCAATACCGGATTGGTTGTATACAATTGGGCAGGGAATTTTGGCTATCTTTTTGTTGCAAGTGTTGCCAAAACCACCAAAAAATGATAACAATGATGATGTAAAGAAGTTAAACTAGGGGGGAAGATGCTAGCAAAAGTTGAGAAAGTGAATATACCACAGACTGCAATCTCGTGGGAACCAGAGACGGAAGAGGAGAAGAAAATAGTCAAGGAGTTAGAAATCCAGAAATGTAACCAGCTCCGGGCAAGTTTCTCCCAGGGAAAGATGTATATTATAGTTCCCTATGGTGTAATGAAAACAATTCCACCGGAAAAGAAACCGGTAGTTCAAGAGGGAGTTGTTCAAACAGATAATAAGTTTACTAAAAAAGGACCGAAAGGGCAAGGGAACGGACAGGGAGTTGGGTAGGACAAAACAACAAATGAAACTGATATTTGAGGAGTTTACTGCTGAAAAGGGGTCAATTACTGACGCTTAAAAGCGTCAGCTTGTATCGTGAGGTACAACGTAAGAGTTGATTAGGGGGTATAAGAAATTATGCAGAAGTTATTAGAAGAGTTAAAGAACCCACTTCGGGATGCTTCACAAGTCCCGAACTCTGGAAGTTCGGTATTAAACAAAGAGAAAACTCTTAGTGTACCGAGCAAAGTACTGGCTAATAACAACCCCGATGTGAACCGACTCGGAAACAGGAGAAAACACTTAACGCTAGTGTTTGTTCTGAATAAATCAGGAAAGGCTTTAATGCCATGTAGTCCCAGAAAAGCAAGAGTTTTATTAGAGAATAGAAGGGCAAAAGTAGTGACAAGGTGTCCATTTACTATCCAGTTATTGTACGGAAGTTCAGGGTATAAACAACCCATTACACTTGGAATAGACTCTGGGTTCAAAACGATAGGTTTTAGTGCGGTAAATAGTTCCAAAGAATTACTAACCGGAGAAGTTAAGTTAAGAACAGATGTATCTGCAAAATTAACAGAACGCAGAATGTATAGAAAACAAAAACGGAATAAGTTGTGGTACAGGAAACCGCGATGGAGCAACAGAACATCTACAAAGAAAAAGGGCTGGTTAGCTCCGAGCATTAAGCACAAGTTAGACGCTCATCTCTCTTTGATAGAAAGAATAAAGAAACTCTTACCTATTTCTAATATAATTATAGAAGTAGCCTCTTTTGATACACAGAAGATGGTCAATTCTGAAATATCTGGAGTAGAATACCAACAGGGAGAATTGCAAGGGTACGAAATTAGGGAATATCTATTAGAGAAGTGGGGAAGAAAATGTGCTTACTGTGGGAAAACTGATATTCCCCTAGAAATAGAGCATATCATCCCTAAATCAAGGGGTGGGTCCAATAGAGTATTTAATTTAACTATTTCTTGCAATAAGTGTAACCAAAAGAAAAGCAACAAGACTGCTATAGAGTTTGGACATCCAGAAGTGCAGAAACAAGCAAAAGAGTCCCTCAAGGCAACTGCTTTTATGAACACTGTTCGCTGGAAGTTAGTAAATATGTTGGGCTGTAAGTGGACTTATGGGTATATCACAAAGCATAATAGAATTAAGTTAGGATTAGGAAAATCGCATAGCAATGATGCTTTTGTAATAGCAGGAGGAACAGAACAAGAAAGGGCAGCAGGATATTCCGTTAGTCAACACAGAAGAAACAATAGATGTTTACAACTTAATAGAAAGGGGTTTAAGCCATCTATTCGTAGAAGAAGATATAAATTACAACCACATTCCTTAGTGAAATACTTAGGGAAAACATTAGCAATAAAAGGAGTTTGCCATTATGGAGAACAGGTTTTATTGGAAAATAAAAAATATATTAGTGCGATGAAAGTAAAATTATTAAAATTTGGGGAAGGGATAAATTTTTGGAGGTATGCAATTCCCCTGACACCTAAAGGAGTCAGTCCCCTTGCATAAATCTTATGGAACAGGATTGGATTCTTAAAGTTTCTAGTCCTGGGATTAATCAATCCTTTTTTAGTACGATGGAGAAAGATAGAAAAATAAAAAAAGGGGGGGGAGAAATGGATACTGTAGGATCAATAATTGGAGTAGTGATATTTTTAGCAGGACTTTTTTGGGCTGTTAATGCTGAATTAGGGTTGTGGCAATTTATCGGAGTCATTGTTTTAGGATTAGTTATTCTTACGTTATTGTCTATATGTCATATAACAACCCAAGGACCATTAATAACTGAAAAGGCTACCGTAAGGGAAACTCGTTTTAAGCCAGAAGAAACAAATACTGGATTAGGAACCGGAATAAGTGGAAATGGTCAAGTTACAGTTATGCCGATAATAACATCTTCGGGTGAAAAGCACAACATCGTATTCCAAACAAATTCCGGACTATGTTTATACGAAGACAACAAAGAATGGTACGAAAAGTTTCAAAAGGGAGATACAGTATCTATAGGTTATAGAAAAAATATTCTAAAGTTCTTGTTCTCAACGCAATTTGAATATGTAGTTGAAATAGTAGATTTATATTAAAAAAGGAGGGATAGTGATAAAAATGGCTTTTGGTGGATTACTCTTGGGGTTATTTCTGGGAGGGTTTTTGGGGTTTGTCTGGGGTAGAATGTATACAGTCGCTTGTTATAATACACTTAAGAAAGAGGAAGAGGAACAAGAAAAAAGGATAGGAACTTGGGAAGACAATAAATACCTGTTTGGTGATGCCGAATTAAATATTATCTTATCATCCGGAATACGGGCAGTAAAACTTAAAGATAAACCGTATGTTGATTTTATACACCCACACGGTGGAACATTAGCTGTTGGATGGGATGCTATACAGGGTGGCATTTATACTTATCTTACAAATCAAGGAGTTACTAAAGGATTCCAATTGTCTGAACTATCAAAAAAAATGCAAACTTGGGTTGAAGCATCTGTAGACGAATATAAACAAATCATAAAAACAAAGAAAGAAGCAGAAAATAAAATA
>JAQUPX010000017.1 GCA_028716385.1 bacterium
TTTTGAAATACCGGTGATTTCTTCTGCAGCATTGTTAAAAGTTTTGATAAAGTTATTCAAGTCGACAGTCATGACACCTGTATACACCGATTCAATAATGCTTCGGAAAAGCAAATCCAATTGTTTAAAATCCGATTCCTTCTCTTCGAGTAACGATCTCGTTTTCTTTTCCTGCTCAACGGCAAACCCCGCCAGGAAAGCTAAAACATAAAACGATACGATATGAACCAGGATATTTGTTAATACATCATAAGCGTTAAGATTATAATAATGTCCGATAGAAGAAGCAAAAGGCAGCAGGTCGAAATATTTAAGGCCCGCCAGCAGACCATAAAATATGCTGGCAACCGAAGCTACAATTAATCCGCCACTGCGGCCCAAAAATGGCACCGAATAAATTATTACCAGCGTGTAGAAAAGTGAGTAATCAATCTGGATGTTGTCGGTCAGGCCGACAAGAAAAGTGATTAAAACGATATCCACAGTGAGTTGTAAATAAATATTGCTTTGTATATTTTTCAGAAATTTCAAAAGGAAAATGTAAACAACCGAAAAAAAATAAAACGCAGCAGTACTAAAATAAAAAAAACTAATGGTTATTTGTGATATTGAAAATTCCTGTTTTCTGATATCGAGAAAAACGGTTGTCCCCAGAAAGAGTGTCACAAGGATAACCCTGGATACGATTAAAAAAAACAAACGCCTTTTGTTTTTTTCTTTGATTGCGGCTTCATTATACAGTACAGGCACTTTATTTCCTTTTGAATCACGGGCATGGAACCCAGAGCAAATTGTAATTTTAAATTATACTATAATATTTTAGAAGTTTTGGCTAATTAATTTGAACTATTTTCTTGTAGAAAAATAATTTTGAAAATATGCGCAGACCATTAATTTATCTTTTTATTGCATTCATTGCCGGAATTATTGCCGGAAGATATTTCTCCCTGCCCTATTATTTTTTATTAATCACAATTATATTAACTTTTCTTATTCTTATTATAACAATCAAAAACAAATGGCCGATTGCCGGTCTATTTTTAATTCTCTTTCTTATCCTTCTGCTGGGGTTCTTTAATATTCAAAAGCAGCGGTATTTTTTTGAGCACAATCAACATATCGGGCAATATATCGATAAAGGCACACTGACGATGGAAGGCATTGTGATAGAAACTCCCCTCGCCTACCTCGATAAAAATGTATTGATCGTACGTTGTTTGAGAATAATCAGAGATAAAAAATATGTTTCGGTCTCGGGCAATATTCGTCTGGTTATCCCACCGGATTTAAAATTTCAATATGGTGATTTCGTCCGCTTTCACTCAACCTTAAAGAAGATTCATAATTTCAATAATCCGGGCGGGTTTGATTATGAACGTTATTTGAATCTTCAGGGTATATATGCCACTGGATTTATTTCCGGCGCATCCAGGATTATACTTCTTAGACAGAAAACAGCAAACTGCACGCGACTTTATCTGGAATCTTTTAGAAATTATTTAAAACAGATAATTAATAAAAATTCCTCTTCGCCACAAAGGGAAATCATCGAAGCCATGACTATCGGCAATCAAAATGAAATTCCCGCAGATGTGCGGGATAATTTCAATAAAACAGGCACTGCGCATATCCTTTCTATCTCCGGTCTGCACATAGGAATGGTTTCGGCTGTAGCTTTCTTTTTCGCTTTTCTCATTTTGAAATCTTCAGAATATCTAATGCTCAGATTAAACATAATCAAATTAGCGGCAACGGCGGCATTTCTTATGGTATTGATTTACGCCTTCATTGCGGGAATGGGAGTTACGGTTATGCGTTCGGCTCTCATGGCACTGATTTTTTTGATCGCCCTGATTTCCGGAAAACAAAAAGACCTCTATTCCACACTGGCTTTGGCGGGACTAATTATTCTGGCTATCTCACCTCAAGCTCTTTTTGATATTTCCTTTCAGCTTTCTTTCATGGCTGTCTTAGCGTTAATTTATATTGTACCCAGGTTCAGTGGAATTTCTTCAGGAAATATTTCAACGCTTCCTTTATGGACGCAAGGTATAATCCGTTATGTTTATTTGTCGGTTATCGTTTGCATTGCGGCAACAATCGGCACATTGCCTCTGATCATGTATTATTTTAACCGTGTCTCCTGCGTGACAATTATTGCCAATCTGATTGCTGTTCCGCTTCTGGGAACACTGACGCTGGCTATATCCATGCTTTTTATCCTTTCCGCCTTCTTTTCTTCAACCATTGCCGGTTATTTTATTAAACTGGCTTCTATCTTTGTGCAAATATCAGTAGACATAATTAATAAATTAGCTGCTTTTCCCTGGTCTTCATTTAATACCACCAGGCCTAATTTGATTGAAATTTCTGTTTTTTATTTATTAATTTTTCTTCTTATTCAATATATTGAAGCGAAGAGAAGAATTCTACCGAAGGAATTTTCATCGAAACATTTCCGGATTATAAAATATTTATTAGTTGTCACTGTTTTATTTTTTGCCGCGGACATAACTTATTTTACTGTTAGAGATAAATTATCTTCTGATTTAAAAATTACAGTTATTGACGTAGGACAGGGAAACTCCACTCTGGTGCAATTTCCCGGCGGGGATAATATGCTTATCGATGGCGGCGGTTTCCCGGAAAGCTCCTTTGATATTGGAAAGGCTGTTGTCGCTCCCTTTCTTTATTATGAAAGGATCAGCCACATTGATACGGCAGTGCTCAGCCATCCTCATCCCGATCATTTACTGGGACTTATTTATATTATGAATAATTTTGATGTCCGGCAAATATGGAAATCGAATCTGCCGGTTGATCCGGAAGATTTTCCGGAATGGGGAAAGACGATTAAGTTCAACAGTCCACGTGTTTTTATGCTCTCCAATAAATCTCCGGAAATAATACTTAACGGAGTCCATGTCCAAGTATTATGGCCGCCCGATTATTCGGACAAAAATGCAAATGATCTTTCTTATGATGACGTTAATGATTCTTCTCTGGTCTTGAAAATAACGTTCGGCAAAGTAAGTTTTCTGATTCCCGGCGACATATCCGGCGATGTTGAAAAGCAGCTTGTTGAAGCTAAAAAAGATTTGCGCAGTGACGTTCTGGTGGTTCCACATCATGGCTCCAGCCATTCCAGCAGTACCGAATTCATTAAAGCTGCCGCGTGTCGTTATGCGATTGTCAGCGCCGGTAAAGCGAACGTATTTCACCATCCACACCCTTCAACCCTGCAAAGATACAAATCTGCCGGCGTTAATATTTTACGCACTGACCGTGATGGAGCGATAACTCTAACGACCAACGGAAATAACTTGAGAATAGACACATTCATAAAAAACAAATAAATTACTGTATATTATCTGTTTAAAAGCCAATAGCCGAAAAATAATTTTGTAAAAATTTTGTCATGCCCGGATGGCAATCATTGCTGATATCAAGGGGAGAACAATATCTTACGACCACAAATAATATTGACTTTATGATTTTCAAGTGTAGAATATGAAGAATAGAAGATGGTTAAATAACTTTTCATCAACTTATCATACGGGAGGCTCATGTTCCAGCTTATCCATGATAAATTAAGTTGTTTAAGCAGAATATTTTCACACAGCAACAGTAACTACCCGGACATCCCCGGCATTAATCACTCATAACTCGCCTCTATCAGTAACGGATCATAAAGAAATTTGAACTATGAAAAAAAAGATAAGTGCCAATTCCAAAAATAAAAAGCAGGCTAAAGCTGCGACAAAGAAAAAGTCGCCTTCCGTTAAATCTTTATTGCCAAAAAAAATCGAAAGAAAAAAAACCAAACCGGAAATAAAAGATGCTATTCCCCTGAAAACGCTTACGGTTAAACCGCTAAAAAGAGAAGAAGCGGAAAGATACCGAAACATGGTTGAAAATATTGCAGATGCCTATTATGAAGTTGACCTTGCCGGTAATTTTACCTTTTTCAATGATGCGGTGTGCCGGGTGCTTGGATATTCCAGAGAAGAATTAATGGGACAAAATTACCGTGACCATACAGATAAAGAAACTGCGAAGAAAGTCTTTCAGACATATAACAAAGTTTACAAAACAGGAAAAATCATTAAAGAGTTTGGCTATTATATTATAAGAAAAGACGGATTTAAACGATACATAGAAGGTTCCGTTTCGCTGCGCAAAAATTCATCAGGCAAACCTATAGGTTTTCTGGGAATTTCAAATGACCTCACTCATCGTAAACAATTAGAGGAAGCCCTGCAGAAAAGCGAAGCTTTGTACCGGCTGCTGGCAGATCACATGAAAGACCAGATTTGGCTCATGGATTTAAACTTAAAATTGAAATACATGAGCCCGTCTGTGGAAAAGCTGCTGGGTTACACACTAAAGGAACTTAACAAAATACATTTGTATAATCTCCTCACAGAAACCTCCTTCCAAAAAGCTAAGGATATATTCTCAAGGGAAATGACTAAGGTCAGTACAACTCCGCCGCCGCCATCCCTGAAACATATTTTGGAATTTGAATGCCGCTGTAAAGACGGCCGGACTTTATGGATCGAAAGCACGCATAGTTTTATTCAGGATAAGGATGGCAAACCCGTGTCCATTTTGGGCGAAGGCAGAGATATCACGGAACGCAAGCGGGTGGAAGAAGCGCTTCGCCAAAGTGAAGAAAAATACCGGGAATTGAGTATAATTGACGACCTCACACAGCTTTATAACTCGAGGCACTTTTACTCTCAGCTTAAAAAAGAAACAGAGCGATCCAACCGCCACGAACATCCGTTGACTCTTTTGATGCTGGATATCGACAAGTTTAAAGATTTTAACGACACATACGGACATCTTCAAGGAGATTATGTTTTATCAAAAATCGGCCAGGTGGTGAAGCGATGCCTGCGCGAGATTGACACAGCTTATCGTTACGGCGGCGAGGAGTTTACGATTATACTGCCGATAACGACAAGAGAGGAAGGGCTCGTCACAGCGAAAAGAATCCAAATGGAATTGAAAAATGAGGCTTTCTCTCCTGTTCCAGGTCAAAAAGTCTATATGACGGTAAGCATCGGCCTTGCTCAGTACAACCTGAGGGAAGATGTTAAGATGTTTATTGACCGTGTAGATCAGCTAATGTACAAAGGAAAGAAAAACGGCAGAGACAAGATTTGTTCTGATAATGGGAGCGTACTATAGCTATCAGTAACAGATCATAAGGAAATTTGAACTATGAAAAAAAAGATAAGTGCCAATTCCAAAAATAAAAAGCAGGCTAAAGCTGCGACAAAGAAAAAGTCGCCTTCCGTTAAATCTTTATTGCCAAAAAAAATCGAAAGAAAAAAAACCAAACCGGAAATAAAAGATGCTATTCCCCTGAAAACGCTTACGGTTAAACCGCTAAAAAGAGAAGAAGCGGAAAGATACCGAAACATGGTTGAAAATATTGCAGATGGCTATTTTGAAGTTGATCTTGCCGGCAATTTTACTTTTTTCAATGATGCGGTGTGCCGGGCACTCGGATATTCCAGAGAAGAATTAATGGGACAAAATTACCGTGACCATACAGATAAAGAAACTGCGAAGAAAGTCTTTCAGACGTATAATAAAGTTTACAAAACAGGAAAAATCATTAAAGAGTTTGGCTATTATATTATAAGAAAAGACGGATCTAAAAGATACATCGAAAGCTCCGTCTCGCTGCGCAAAAATTCATCAGGCAAACCTATAGGTTTTCTGGGAATTTCAAATGACCTCACCGAACGCAAGCGCGCGAAAGAAGCTTTGAAAGAACGTGACATCGTGTTTAAGAAATTGTCTGCCAACGTTCCTGGAATTATTTACCAGTTCCAGATGAAACCCGATGGAAGCTTTTGTCTTCCATTTTCCACGGACGCCGTCAAAGATATTTACGGATGTTCTCCTGAGGACATTGTCAACGATTTTTCTCCGATAGCTAAAGCTG
>JAQUPX010000018.1:0-1648 GCA_028716385.1 bacterium
AACTTCCAGTGCCCGGATTACACCGGCCCGTCCGTTAGATGGCTGGAAACAAAATTTGTAATTAATCAGGAGGAGAAAGAATGAAAACAGACTGTGAAAAATATGATGAGTGTCGTAAGCCGGTGAAGTCCTGCACCAATAAGTGCCCCGACTATGAAATGTCCGGTAGAAAAAAGATGATAGGGCAACTACAAAAGGAAATGCATGATTTGAATGTAAAAATCTATGCATTGAACAAAGAATTAGTAGTGCTAAATAAGGCGTACAATAGAGCCTTTAGAAAATGCGAGAAATATAGAAAGGAGGATATAAAATGAAAACAGACTGTGAATTCTTTGACGAATGCAGGAGGCCAGTACAAGTATGTAAGGCAACTTGTAAGGAATATGTTAAAAGGAAATCTGCTGGGACTGCTGACCCAAGCTGGGTTGGCAGGGTCATCATGCCGAACGCCGATGTGTACGTTTGTATTGATGGCAACGTTTATAAACAGACGGGCGGTGTGGGCGATTTTGTGGCTGTGGCTTAAAAATGAAAGGAGGACATTAAAATGCTATATGAGTGCGTTTTATACAAAGATAACGTTCCGGTAGATTGTTATAGTCCCATCATCAACGAAGATGATGTTACTGAAACAGAAGAAGGTTTACATATTATTATAGACAATAATGATTCCTATGATATATCCACAAAACAATACGATTTTTATGTGTTGAATGAGATTGAACTGGTCAAATTAATATGACAGTTATGGCAGTATGGGGCTGCGTATTGATATTGGAAATACCAGTCACTATGTCAGTCACTTGGAATTAAAAAGAAGGAGGGAATAATGAAAATAGAAGCTGCGCTGTATTGTAGCGAATGTCAAGAGGTATTTGACCGGATAGACGGATATAAATGCCCTGTTTGTAACAATCAGGGGACAGGCCTACTTTTAGCCATTAGTAAAGACGATGTTCCTTGTAAAGAAAAGTTTAGTATAATTAAAAGAGTGATAATTATCACACTGCTGACATTAGCCTCATGGGGAGTCGTAGCTCTGGCCCTTTGCGGGGCAGTTAAGATTGTGGAAATAATATTTTAAAGGAGAACAATTTCTACTATTGTAGATAAGGAGATTATATGTACCCTGATAAGAAACAACTTGAATTGTTAATTGAATTACAACCCATAATAAAAGCAAAGATGGGAGAATGGAGAATAGGTGACTATGGGTACATAAATGGTAAGTCTAATCTGTGCATATATGTCTATACACGTCAAGGAAGGAAATATATTAGATTAACAAATGAAGATTATTTAGTGGATGATGAACGAATTATCCGGATTCCTCTTGTTATAGACCCCATTAATCCAGAAAGAGGGCTATGTGGGATGTTAGATTGGAGGAAGTGGAGTTTTTCCTGGAAAGAAATTGCCGTTATATTTGATGAATATCATAATGTTATCTTCACAGAAGATACCATGGCGCCGGGCATGTTAAAAGCCTTGTGCGCACAAGAAGGAGTTTAACGATGAAAACAGACTGTGAAAAATACGACACTTGCCGGAAACCTGTACAGTGCTGTACTGGTCAGTGCCCGGAATATAAAAAAAGAAACGCGAGCGGGAGTAAGCTGGCTGACGCTAATGTTGGGGAACAAAA
>JAQUPX010000018.1:1748-4428 GCA_028716385.1 bacterium
TTCCCGCTCGCGGAAGGAGTAAGAAAAATGAAAATTAAAGATCGGAGGCTGAAATGAAAGAGATAAAAGAATTAATTGATCTCTTAGAAATGAACACATGCGTTATGTCGCAGATCCCTTCAGTTTATAAAAGAACGCAAGAGGCTCTAAGACTTGCGACAACAATCAATAACAAAATAAAGGCTGTCGAGACATTAATCGACGAGCCGAAATATGCGAATGACGTTGTAACTGTGCATCAGATTCAAGTAATTTTAGAGGCATAAGGGAAAATGAAATTTTATGAATATCATGGCTACTGCACAGCCCGAGTCGAAGAACAAAGAAAGTGCAGGAATTTTGCAGAGTGTAAAGCAGGACAGGGAATCTGCAAATATTCCCTGTTAGGAGGGTCATGCGACTGGGAACCAGAATGGCGCGTAAAAAACTTTATAAAAAATAGAAAGGAGAAGAAATGAAATACAAAGTAGATGGATGGAATAATTTTTGTCGCGTATTTGAACTGCCTGAGGAGTTTTCCTCAGAGTTCTGTTTCAACGGTGGAATACCTACCAATTTCTTAATGGTAGATTGGTTTAATCCTATTGGAGGTCTTCCTCAGCCTGCGGTAAGTAAAAAGGAATGGAAAGAAAAAGTTGGAGAGATAGAAGTTAAGGAAATAGAACATGATTATATTTGTACTGAACTTACTTATTTTCTATTGGATAAACTATATATTAAACCAAAAAGAAAATACCTTGTCATTTGTGATTTTGGTGCATGTTTCACTTTTGAGCAAGATGAAAATTAGAAACGAGGAGGCAATATGCCAGAATTGTCAGTAAAAGAAAAAGACATAGAAAAAAGACCGAGGTGTGAAAGTCAGCTTACCTGTCATAGCTGGTGCTGCAAATGCGGATTTTGGAATCCGGCAAACTCACCAGTGTGCGCGGAATGTGGAGGAGAGGAGTATGCGACAGTGGTATATTCAGTGCTGAAGGGTGAACAAACAAAAACAATTTAAGGAGGACTAACAATATGAGAGAGTGTAGAGCTAAATATTTTAATGGGAAGGTCTATGTATGGACGGAGGGGTGGTTCCATTTGTGGGCTCCTAAATTTGAGGAGTATGAAACCGGCCCCGGTAACTATATGGTGGCATTGGTGGAAGAAAGGGGTGGGCAAATTAGGTGCTGTGAGATTGACTCTGTGAAGTTTACAGATACAACAAAACCACAGACAGATATGGCTTCCGAAGACAGGATTAAACCGGTAAATAATCAAGAGCAGAGAGCAATAGATACGATTGATGCGATTGCCAGGCGCATAAAGCAAGGATTTACTGACTACGAGAAGGTTGTGTGTATTCAAATGTTACTCGAATCTTATTATGAAAAAAAAGGTAATGTAATTGTGGATGACAACGGAGACGTTGTATTAACAACAATTACTAATGAAATAAAGTGAACCGAGTAAGGAAGATTACAATGTTTGCAGTTGTAGACATCTTCACGGGTGCCCGGAAACTAAAGTAAAAAGGAAGGGAATATGATTATCATAAGAGAAGAACTTGAAAAGTTGTTGGATAATGCAGAAGTAGAACAGAAAAGCTATACGCCTGATTTCATTCTGGCACAGTTTCTTTTTTCCTGTTTGTCTGCCTTCGATGAAGCGATAAATAGCCGGGACAAATGGTACGGCGTACATCGAGGCAGTAAAACGTCGGGACAAATGATATGGCGTAAAAAATGACATAAAAGAAAAAAAACATTTGCTTTAACTCAAAAGAAAAAACTTAGCCTGTCCTTTTTTCACCACCCCGTGACTACAGTTTCGCAGTGAAGAAAAGTTCTTGACATCCAGAAAAAAATGATTTATGTGAAAAGCAAGAAAGGAAAGAAAAGGGAATGCTGATCCCAACAATAAAAAATTCAATAGCGATTCTCGAAGGCAGCCTCAGCAACTGCCCCTTTCTTAGCCACCCTTCAGTAGCAATACTGCGGGGTGGTTTTTTTGTGTTTCGTGGAAGGCTGAGCGAATGTTCCAAAGATGAATTCACGAAGCATACTACTACCCTCACTGACTTCGCAACTGCGGAAACAAAATTCAGCCTGTGTGGAAGAGGGCATGTTGCAGGAAACTTACCGGCCTCTGGTGTAACGAACTTAAAAACCCCGCACCAAGCTCCAACGTTCCTGACTGCATGGCATAGTGTCCGACAAGTAACAAAAGAACAGATAAAAAAGCTGGTATAAAAAAATAGCACGGGACTTCTTGTTCGTTTCTTTGTTCCGTTCTGCTCTGAGTGTCTTTAAGACATGAACTGTTAAGAGCTCTCTCAGATACTGGAATCCATAGAAACCAGTAAAAGGGGGAGGAGTGTCAAAATTCAAGAAAGTTGAGTTTCACCAAAAACGCCAAATTCCTGCTTAAATCAATTTAACCGGGTTTTTAAAGCACCCTAATTTGTACATTCCTGTGGGAGTAAGCGCTTTCTCAACTGGCTTACATAGCTGAGGCGCAACAAGTTGTAATCCAATCTGCCAGGCTTCTGAACAGAATAACCGTCGAGCTGAAGCATTGATGAACTTAACGCAGCCATTTCCGCAGTGCCCACCCTTAAAATTGTCGAGTATAGCAATGACTCGCCAAATTCAGCATTTTGTGCAGCCGCCAAAGCTCTTGGGGTAAAAGTGCAACA
>JAQUPX010000019.1 GCA_028716385.1 bacterium
TCTCTTGCTTCGCAGGTAATACCGACTGCGCCTATATCAGAAGCCTGGGTCTGCCAGGTATAGGTATTTGAACTTGACCAGGGCTGGGCGATACTACCGCCTATTGATATTTGATACTCTAGATGGTCTCGGTCGGGGTCAGAAGCGTTTACTTTTAAGGCAATTTGAGCTCCTGCCAAAAAGAGAGAGTTGTCCTCAGGGATTACCGAATGTATTACCGGGGGCTTATTGGGAGGAAGGGATTTAAGCTTAAAATCAACCGTATAAGTCTGTCCCTTTTTAAGGGTTACCTTTATGGTTTTAGGCTGGTAACCTTCCTTAGAGGCCTCCAGGTTATACCGAAGCGGCCTTGGGGGTATATCGGGGTTTTCAATTTTATATTTGCCGTTGTTATTGGACTCATCAGAAGCGATTAAAGAGCCGGATAGAGTAGTCAATTTAACCTGGGCACTGGCTACCGGCCGGCCGGTCCTTAGGTCCGTGACTCTGCCTTTAACGATTGTGGAGGCTTGGGCTTTATTTATTGTTCCTAGCAGGAAAAGGGAAAGAAAAATTATTGGCAGGGCGAATTTACGCATAAGGGATTTTAAAGTGAACTAACAATACAATTATGACAAATATTGATATTACTGTAAAGTAAAAAATAAACCTAACGGAGCTGCGCGATAGAAAAATCACCTTCTAAAGTCCGGCTGTTAGGCTTAGCATTAAGCTGGAATCTTTGAATCTTTAAAAGTGAAGGTGAATTTTCTAAATTATATATAAAGCTAAAGTATCCCTCCATTACCCCTTCGCTGCGTAAATCAATAATAACACCTTCATATCCAAGTCCGGTTGATTTTCCGGAAATGTTTTTGACTCTCATATCTATTATTTTGATATTAGCATCCTTAGCTAAATATTCCAATATGGCAAGAGTATTAACAGGAACGTCTGGCTGTTCATTGGTTATTTTAAAAATAGAAGGATATTTACTGTATTCATCCTTTATATAATTTTTCTGTTTTATAAGCCGGGAATATTTATTTAGTTTTTCACGGTTAAGCTTAATCTCATTATTCAAATTTTTATTTAAATTTAAAATAGGGATTATGAAATAGCTAAAACCGGTAATAAGAATAATAATGACTATGTAAAATAAAGTTTTATCTTTCTTTTCTGATAATTTTTGCATAGTTACTATTTTTGGAAACAAGTTATTTCAAAACCGACGTTTTCTTCTGCATCAGCTTTATTTTTGGCGGCGTATTTAACTTTTATATCAAAACCTTTAAAAAACGGAGATTTTTCCAATTGAGAAGCGAACATAAATACATGGACTAGTTCCGAAGCTTGCCCTCGTAAAGTTATCCTATTGGGGTCATCATAATTAAGCGCGATTAAAGACACCTGGTCTGGTATAATTCGATAAATTTCAGAAAATAGTTCTAAACTAGAAGGCTTTTTTTGCAGGCGTTTTTCCATAATATAAAGCCTTTTTTCCATTTGCTCCAGCGGAATTGCTTCTTTGGATATTTTATTCACTTCTATTTTTAATCGCTTGAGATATAAAGTTTTGTTATCCAGATTTTTTGAAGCTCCTAACCCTAACATTAAAATTATACCGGAAATAAGCGCGGTTGATCGCAACCGTAGCTTGCGTTGAGCAGATCTTCTTCTTGCTTCTTTTAATTCTTGAGAGAAGAGAGATAGAGACTCTTCTGAATCTTCCAACCCTAAACCGATAATGCCGGCAAACAAGCTATTGCTAGCTAAAATTTTATCTAAAAATTCCTTTGTAAAACCGATATCGTCATAAGATAATGCCTCAACGGCTAACCCTGCTTGATCCTCTAATAGCTGAGAAAATTCTTTACAAATATCCGATGCGCCGATAACAATGATCTTTTCTGGCGCTCCCCCATTTGTTTCTTTCAAATAAGTATCCCGAGTCTTGTTTATTTCACTGATAAATACCCCTTCCCAGCCAGGTAGGCTTCTTTCAAACTTAAAGTAACGGCAAAAAAGGAGCTTTCGATTAAAAGATATTGCTAGTTCTACATGAGGAGGGCTAATATTAATTACTATCATTACGCCATGCTGTTTTGGCTTAATATAATCATAGAAATTCACCAAACCGAAAGAACTTGGGATTACCTTAAGCTTCTTAATCCCTAGCTCCCTGAACATCCTAAAGTAACCCTCAACCGCGTCTTTTTGCGCAATAATCATATTAATGCTTGCATATCCTCCTTTATCGACTGAAAGGATCTGATAGCCCGTGGCTAATTCATTAGCGGGATAAGGCAAGTATTTAGGCGCTTGCAAAGAAATAATATTCTCTATTTCCGCGGCCTTACCGGAAGGAATTTTCGTATATCTACAGGTTAGCTTGTTGCTAGGGAAAGATACGATGACATCATCTTTGTTATTATAACCTAATCTTTTGAAAATTCTGGACAACTTCTCGGATAGTTCCTTGCTATCTACGTTTGGAGATATTGCCTCAACCTCCAGGCCGGCAAACTTTCTCTTGGATATACAACTAATTAAGCATTTTATTACCTTGACCTGGCTTTCCGTGATTTGACATAAAAAAACGGTGTTCATAGTTTTACCTATAAGCTTAAGACTCTTCCTGCTGCGTTACGCGAATAACCTCGCTGAATGTTGTTAAACCCTTTAATACCTTTTTAAAACCATCTTGGCGCAAGGTGAGCATACCTTGTGAAATGGCTTCCTGTTTTATTTGCTGGCTGGAGGAGCGGGATAAAATTAAATCCCTGATTGCTCCATTCACAGTCAATATCTCATATATACCGGTCCGGTCGCGATACCCGGTAAATCTGCATTCTGCGCACCCTTTTCCTTCGTAAAGCTCTATTTTTTTAAGGTCAAATTCTACATCTTTCGCCATCTGGCTTAATCTTTCTTCGTTTAATTTCATAACTGTTTTGCATTTAGGGCAAATAAGCCTAATCAACCTTTGGGCAATAAAACATTCCACGGAAGATGATACCAGGAAAGGTTCAATACCCATATCTAAAAGCCTGGTTATCCCCCCTGCCGCATCATTCGTATGCAATGTGGAAAAAATTAAATGCCCGGTCAACGCTGATCTTATCGCGATTTCAGCTGTTTCGTAATCCCTTACCTCCCCCACCATCATTACATCCGGGTCATGCCTTAACATATGCCTAAGCGCTGTTGCAAAAGAGAATCCGATTCGCGGGATTAGTTGCAGCTGGTTTACTCCTTTTAGTTGATACTCCACAGGATCTTCAACGGTAATAATTTTTACTTTACTTGAATTTATATGCGCCAAAGCCGCATATAAAGTAGTTGTTTTTCCCGAACCAGTCGGGCCGGTTACAAATATAATCCCGTGAGGTTTTTTGATAACGTTTTCAATAATATTTAAATTTTCAGGGATTAAGCCCAATTTATCTAATTCCAAAAATAATTGCGGGCTAAGCATTCTTATATGTACGGCCTCGCCAAAAATCGTCGGCAAGGTTGAAATGCGCAAATCTAGTTCTTTACCGTTAACCTTTATTTTTATTCTTCCGTCTTGAGGCAAACGGCGTTCGGTAATATCTAAATGCGCCATAATCTTGATTCGCGAAACAATCGAGAGATGAAAATGTTTTATTGTCTCGGGCGTAGTTATATCATATAGTACGCCGTCAATTCTAAACCTGACGCGCAATTCGTCTTGAAACGGCTCAAGATGGATATCTGTGGCTCTCTCTTTAATTGCTTCCGATAATATTTGATTTACAAATTTAATGACAGTCGCGTCTTCGGCTAAAGCTTCTAAATCCTCGGTACTTTCTTCGGGTTTTTTGAATTCTTCCGAAAGAAGGCTCTTATCAACCATTTTTTCTAACGTCTCAGCGCCTACGCCGTAATATTTGCGGATTTCATCCTGTATTTCCAACTCAGACGCTAATACCCCTTTCACCTCTAACTCCAAAAGTAATCTTATATCATCTAAGGTGCGTATATCTAAGGGATTCGTCATAGCGATAGTCAGAATATTATTTTTAAATTCTAATGGTATAATTTTATAATGACTGGCATATTTTGCCGATACTTTCTGAATAACTAAAGGGTTGATATTTTTTTCTTTTAATTTCACATAAGGGATATTTAACTGGAGAGAAAGAACGCTAAGCACCTTCTCTTCTGTGGAAA
>JAQUPX010000020.1 GCA_028716385.1 bacterium
TAGTAGAAAAAACAGAGCAAGAATACAACGATTATGTTTATTGTTTAAGCGTTTTAAACGAAAATTTATTAATTAGGTATAATGGAAAAATATCAATATCTGGTAATTGTAATTTAAACAACAGCAACCGTCTTGATGCTTTGACTCCGATTATTTCTAATTTGAAGCATCCTCATTTATACTATTTGAAAGATTCTGGTCTGTATCAGTTTGGAGACGTTCTGTTCGGAGTTCAATCAATATACGATGGAAAAAAGAGCTGGCCGAAGATTCCAGCTAAAGTTGAACCTGCCGTTAAGAAGATTGCTTTGTTTCACGGTCCACTTTCAGCAGCTAAGACTGACGTAGGATACGTGATACAGGGAGACGAATATACGATAAAGCAATTTGCTGGATACGATCTTGCTATGTTAGGTGACATTCACAGAATGCAGTACTTGAATTCTAGCAAAACAGTTGCTTATCCAGGATCTTTGATTCAGCAAAATCACGGAGAATCTTTAGATCACGGATTTATGCTTTGGGATATGAGCGATAGTTCGTCTAAATTTGTTAAGGTAGAAAACGATTATGGATTTTTTACTATAGATATTTCTGGCGAAAGCATTTCTGATTATTCTCAAATACCAAAGAAAGCAAGATTGAGATTGAGAGTTGCTGATTCGGATCCTACGTTTGTTCGCGAGTTTATTACTTCTTTGAAAAGAAAAGTAAAAGTGGAAGAAATAAACGTAATAAATAAATCTACAGTTGGATTAGCTCAAATGCAGGGAAACAAAGTTAACTTTGGAGATTTGAGAGACGTCAATGTTCAAAATTTGTTCATAAAAGATTGGTTAGATAAAAATTCTGACATCGATAACGAAGCGATGCAAGAAGTATTTAAGATTAACAACGAACAGAACAAAAACGTTCCAGTAGAAGAAAAGTTGAGAAACGTTATTTGGACTCCTAAGAAGTTCGAGTTCAGCAACATGTTTTCTTATGGTGGAGATAATGTAATAGACTTTACTAAGATGCATGGAATATACGGAATGTTTGCAGCTAACGCTCAGGGAAAGAGTGGAGCTATTGATGCAATGTTATTTAATTTGTTCAATAAATCTAGCAGAGCTAATCAAGCATCTAGAATAATCAATATCAATAGTAAAAATTTCTATTGTAAGTTCAATTTCGAGATGAACGGTTCTGATTTTTTTATCGAGAAAATAGCAAAGAGATATAAGTCTGGGCACGTTGGAACAAAAGCAAATTTTTGGGAAGAAAGCGCTGCTGGAACTAAAGATCATAATGGTACTGATAAGTGGGGTACTGACGAAGTTATTGCTTCATATATTGGAGATTTTGAAGATTTTGTGTTAACATCTCTGTCTGTCCAGGGTAAGAATAGTACGTTTATAGATAAGTCTCACACTGAAAAGAAAGATATATTTATTAGATTTTTGGAGATGTCAATATTCGATAAACTATTTGAATTAGCAAACGAATCTTTCAAGTCGCTGTCTTATATTTTGAAAGAATACGAAAAGAAGAGTTTCGACGACGATTTGTTAACTGCTACTGCAAAGTTCAAAAAAGAACAAAAAGAATATAATAAGTTGAATTCTCAAAAAGAAACTTTGCAATATAAGAAAAAAACAGTAACGGAAAAATTAGTATTGTTGTCTCAGAAGATAATACGCATTGATACAGTTATCAGAGATCTTGGTGATCTTAGAAAGCAGAAAGAAAATATATTAATAAGTATTCCGAAAGCAAAATTAGAAAAAGACAAACTTAAAGCTACTTTGGATAAAATTGATTCTGAGATTAAACAAAAAAACCAGATAATTGAAAATGTTGGAGATCTTACAGAATCTTGGAAACTATATCAAGATAAAGAAAAAGAATACAATGAAATGTATTCTGAGATAGAAAAAATCAAGATTGTAATCGGAAATAAATTAGAAAAGTTGAAAACTCTCGATAAAGTAGAATATGATCCAAAGTGCACTTATTGTATGAATAACATATTTGTTAAAGATGCAATAGCAACGAAGCAAGAAGTTTTAAACGATAAGATTACGGTAACTGAAAAAGTTAAACACTGCTCGCATTTGAAAACTTGGTTGAGTCAAAATAAGATAATCAAGACAAACAAAGAATTAGTAGACAAGACTCAAAAGGTGATAGAAGAAGCAGAAAAATTGAAGGCAAAAATTACTCTAGCTTACACAGCTGCATCTCAAAATGTAGATTCTTTAAACTTCAAATTGAAGACTACTGAGGATGAAATAAATAATTATTATCAAAACAAAAAGGATATTGAACACAATAAGAAAATCCAAGAACGAATTGAAGAAATTAAGAAACTTCAAGACGACGTAGACGAACTGTTGCAGAAAGCAGAATCAGAGATACTTACCGTTTATTCAGAGATGAAAGTAGCTAGAACTACAATTGACTCTATACAGTCAGAATTGAAAAAGCTTGGAGAATACGAAAAGCAATATCGTGCTTACGAATATTATCTTAAAGCAATTCAGAGAGACGGAATTCCATACGATTTGATAACTAAAGTTATACCGATACTGGAGCAAGAGGTGAATTCTATATTATCTCAAATCGTAGAATTTACTATTTTATTTGAACTTGACGATAGTAAAAATGTCAACGTAAAATTATCTTACGACGAACATAAGATATGGCCATTAGAACTTGCTTCTGGAATGGAAAAGTTCATAGCTGGGTTAGCTATAAGAGTTGCTTTGTGCAAAATATCTTCTCTACCGCGTCCAAACATTCTCATAGTAGATGAAGGATGGGATACTTTAGATTCCGATAATCTAAATTCTGTTGGAATGCTTTTTGAATATCTTAAAACTCAATACGAAGTGATTATAGTTATTTCGCACATTGATTCTATGAGAGATATGGTAGACGGCTTAATCGAAATCAAAAAAGATGGAGAATTTAGCAAGGTAGAACATACAAATTAACCTCTGAGTTGATATTTATACCTAAACAGTATACTTAATATAGGTATAAGATGTCAACTGAATCGACCTTCAAAAAACGTAGATTACCTAGATACTTAGATAATATTCCAGTATATAATGTAGAACGCGGAAACGTTTCTACGTTTTTCAGTACTAGAAATTTGTCAGAATATTTTATGCTTGGTAAAAATTCTTTTTTCATCGGCGGTTCTGACAAACTTCAACAGGGTTCTGAAATTCAAATCGAGGCAATAGATTCTTTAGGAAATGTAATATACACAGAATATCCAGGTTACAAAGAAGATGATTCTGTGCTAGCGTCGATTTATGTTTATGATGATACCGCCAGTGGTTTATGTACTTTAATTCTTTTGGGAATCGCGAAAGACGTACCGAGTAAGTGGAAAGGAAAAATAAATACTAAGTGGATAACTCAAATATACGTCGATCCAACTAGAGTGAATAAAGATCCGATAAGATTTATAAAAGTACCTACTGGATCTTTTGCTGTTACTACTAAGCAATTTTTTACAGCGAGCATAGTTAGTCAATCTTCAGATATTCCAGTAACAACTCCGTATTTAAGATTGTCTCTTAGATCTGCTGGTGGATATTATTTGGGTGGAATACTAACTGCTCAAGAGGATACTTTTACTCCGTCTATGGATGGTGCTACGATAGAAGCAGCTTCTCAACCATATCCGCTGTCTACATATTCTAGTTCTATTTATTCTTGGAACTCAAACATAACCACGTCTATATCAGAAGTTGTTAATCCAAAAACAGCTTACGTAACAATTTTTGGTTACCCGATAGTTCACGTTCCGTCTAGTACTCAATTTTATGTTGCTGGAGAATTGATGTCTGGCGTAATTAAATATCAAGAAACAGTTTATACACCAACGTATATAACTGCGTCTATTGTCGCTGTAGATTGCATAGATATTGACACGTATACTGGTAAAGTAGATAAGGTTTATGTGTATAAGAAAAGTCTTAGTAAGCTAGAGGATTATTCTTTGCATTCTCTAGTAACAATAGAAGAAACAAATTTGTTAAGCGCTGAAGACAGGATGTTTGTTCAGTATGTAGATATCGGAAAATTTACTAACCAAATTATAGAACAAAAGTGG
>JAQUPX010000021.1 GCA_028716385.1 bacterium
TGAGTGCTGTCGATAAGTTTTGAAAATAACGTCAATAATAAATAAACTTGTGAGCTAAATTCTATCGTGTATTCAATCTCGTTTCCGCCCATAAACGTCCACGTTACTTTAGTTATAATTACATTAATATTATTCGGACTCGCAAAACCTCGACTGGTCAAACTAATCGGCAATGTTTGTCCCGACTGCCAGCCGGACAAAACAGAATAAAGACATTTAAAATCACCACTAAATATTGCTGATTTCCGCATTGTTAATTCTGTTGTTGACCGTAAAGTATTGTCATCAATCCCGACTAAATTTGAGTCTGAAATTAAAAACTCATGTATCCCGTTTTGTGTCCCTTCAAAATTTTTAATCGCAGTTTGTGCGGCAGTGTCTTCCTGCATTGTTATTAATGCTTTATCAATGTCATATGTAAGATACAAAACTTCTGTGCCGATAAAAGAACCGCCATTATAGACGTCGCAATACAGTGTTCCATTATTGTTATCCAGTAAAAAATCGTGACTTCCGGGCGTATCAATTCCGTAAACTCCGTACGTGTACGGGGGAGTTCCCCCGCCTGCAATATAGATAATCAAACTTGTAGTATCACCTGATATTTTTTTATGGAGGCTAATTGACGTCTGTCCAGCCGATACCGGAATATACGTTCCTGCCGTTACTGGCTGCCGATACGAAACAGGATAATTCCCACCTCGGACATAAATTCTGTTTGCAATTTGCGACCTATCCGTATTTATCGTTAAGTCATAGAAGTGAGTAGCATTATCAACCAAATCTCCTCCGACCGGACAACTTAATGCCGATGGTAAATGAAAATGAACGGCTTTTACCAGTTGATTATAAGAATTTAGAGCAGATGTCACCCACCATACATAACCAGTAATTTTTGCAAGCTGATTAAAACATTCATAAATTGAAATATAATCAAAAGAAATTCCATCTGTAATTGTTGGGCCGGTTGCTGGTATATCGGCCATATCCCATTCGTTAAAATTACCGTCGAGGTAATAATATTGTATTTCCAACAACGTTTGATTTAAATTGTCTTCTGCAATGTCTCTTTTAACTAAACGCCTATTCAGATCACATCTAAAATCGAGAGCGATAATATGGTCTAACCGTGTAGCAGTATCCAGTTTTTTGTCATCGGGGTCTTGTATTCTGCCGGTAAAAATTATATTCATTCCAAACTCTAACAAATAAGCATAAGCAGAATCGAATATTTGTATTCGCTCTGAATCAATAATATATAAGTTATTGCTACTATCAGTAGCTATTTGCGTCGGAGCGCTAAATTGTCCCCGGCCAGTACCCACACTCCCAAACTGTGAAACATAAACTCCACTTGAATTTAATTTTTGTATTCGATTATTTCCGGTATCACAAATATAAATATTATCCGAACTATCTTTTGCTATTCCTGTAGGATTATTAAATTCTCCGTTTCCTGTCCCATACGAACCTATAACCGAAACTGTCCCTGTGGCCATGTCTGTTTTGAATAATTGATTATTTGTCGTGTCAACTAAAAATAAAGAATTATCAAAAGGTGGCGAGCCACCGTCATTTAGAACTACCATATTCGCGCCATAGCAATATGTTCCATGCAAAAAATTTATCCTATTAGAATAAGCATCACCTGAATCAAATGCTACTATATAGCCATTAAAATTCTCTACTTTGACATAAATATTATCCGATGAATCTATTGACAACCCCGACGGGTTCGATAACGCCTGTACGATACCAAAATTGACAGACGGCAAACTTAACACATACGTACCGTCTGAATCAAATTTTTGAACGGAGCCATTAACCGCCCCAGTATAAGTTCCGTAATCCGAAACATAAATATGGTCAGAACTATTAATAGCAATAGCGAAGGGATTAATAAATTGACTTGTGCCAGTCCCACGTGAGCCCCACTGCAATAAAAAGTTTCCGTCTGAATCGTATTTCTTTATTCTACAATTAATTTTATCGATAACGTAAACATTGCCGAGCGAATCCACGGCAATATTGTCAAAATTTTTAATTCCATTTCTATAAATAACGAGTTCCTGCCCTGCAATTATTCGGAATTTATCGTATAATATATAATCAAATTCCGCTGTATTTATTTCATTATTTTGCAAAATAGTATTATCAGTAATCACGAGATTCTGTGTAGATGCTGTCGATATTTCTAATCTATAATTTTCACAGACAATATCATAAATATCTGCTACTACTAAAGTCAGAGTTTTTATTTTTCCTCGGAAACATAAATTAGCAAATTGTACTAAGGTATCATAAATCAATACTTCTTGCCCGACAACAAAACCGCCAGTACCTAAATTGTCATAGTCGGCTCCACGGAATAAAGCATTATTGTCGTCGTTCAAAAGGAAAGTATGTATTGCAATATTTGAGGCGTAAGAATGAGTATGTAAATCAACACCATTAACTACAACATGATAATCTACCATATTTATCCTACTTTATTTTTCTATTATTTTTGACATCGCTAAGAATTTTTTTACCAATTAAATCTGCGGCCTGATTTAATGTTTGTCTATTTGACAAAATTGAGTCTGAAACATTTATATTAATAGTGTCGCCACCGATATTATGAGTAGTGGATTTATCAATTGCTTCTGACAACAATTTTGTTGTGTTCGGGTGATTAAGTGGTAATGCTATTTCCGGGCCGGCTTCGCCGAATATTGCCGGGGTAGGCCCCATTGCCAACGCGCCGGCAGCAAACTCCTGAGCCTGTATAGTGGCGACCTGTGCCATACCAGCAGCTGCCACTATTGCGCCCGTAATAATCCCAAATATTCCTCCCTCTGCAAGCGCCTTAGTAAATCCCTGGGCGGTATTTGCTATTGCTTCCGCAATCATAATTGGTTTTAATGCATTTTGTCTTGCACGGTAATCTGCATCGGCTTGAGAATTTATGTTCTCTACTTCGGCTGCGTGTGCGACTTCCAAAGCATCAAGTTGTTTTGTCCGTTCGGTTTCGTCAGTAACATTCGCATTAATATATTCTTTTTTTTTACTATATTCCAAATTACTTGTTTTTATTTTTTTATTTGTAGC
>JAQUPX010000022.1 GCA_028716385.1 bacterium
AATCGGGATTATTGGGCGACCAGAGACTTGAAGGCTCCAATAGGCTATCGGGTAACGAAAAACTACTTCTATCTTCCTGTTTAGTAACCGTAATAGTCAAAGTAGTATCTGCAGGCAAGTATTCTTTGCTGACAGTACCTTGAATATTTATGGAAGTTGAGTGGATTTCGGTAGTTACGTTTGGGTCAGGAAAGGTTATTGCAAGCTCGGGTTTGGTGGAATCGAGGAAGGAGAGAAGTTTTTGAGGAGTTTCGGAAGAGTTTAGTTCAGTGAAATGGTCCCCGTTAATATCTATTACTTTATCGGGCTCCCAAACCCAATAAGACCTATAAGGATATTCGGTCAAAATATCATACCCTATTTGGCTATCCCGAGGGACAATACCATCACCAGGCGTAAAAGGTTCACCGGGGTAATATGAACTAAAGAACATCTTATTGAGACGCTCAGCAAGTTCTGTTGTCGCCTTTCCATAACCAGCGAATTTTTTAGTATTCGCTGGCCAAGGGTATCCTTTTAGAGTCATTAAAAACTCACTTCCTATGGCCATATCCTTTATTGCCTCACCATCAAAATCGATTGCATATTGACCTTTTAAGTCTTTAATTATGTGATGGGACTCGGTAACCTCCAATATTGTTCGTGTTTTTCCGAACCATGGCACTTCCCATACATATTTACTAATGCCAAGCATTGCGTTTTCCATTTTTTTCGCACTTGCTAAAGGCGTTCCTGCATGAGGAGTACCAATAGTAATGATTTTATCTATACTTAAAGAACCGTTGTTATACTTAGGATTAGCGACATATTCACGAGCAGCCAAACCACCCATAGAATGACAGATAAGATTAATCTTCTTAAGAGAAATATCCCCAAAGACATAAGTGGACAAAAGAACGTCCACCCTTTCGCTTAACTTATCTGCCCAACCTTTATGGTCTCCTAGCGGGTTAGTTTTGTCAGGATCATAAGTATCTATGGAACCATTATGGTCATAAAAATTAATTCGTTCTAAATAAGGAATACTTGAATCTATATTACTTGACTTCTGGGTATACTTAGAAAAATAACCTTTAAGTCCTTCGAAATCTTTATCCCCATTGACTACCTTATTCCAAGAACTAGCATTCCCTAGAGCAAAACCATGTAAAAATAGAATAGGGTTTGGTTTATAGGCATCATTATTCTGCCAACTATCCAATATCTTGGCATTAGCTCTAGCGGCAAAAATAAAAAAAGATAAACAAATTATTATCAGAAAAAATAATGTTTTTATTATACTTTTATTAGCTATCATTTAATTCATAGTTAAGCTTGAGAATAATAACTCTTTAACGATAGCGAGATATTGGTATTAACTTCAACCCAGTGCCGTCTTTTTTTATAATAAAAAGTGACCGCGGTCCACAATCATATATATTATAGGCTATATATTCTCCGTTAGGAGACCATACTGGATTAAATATCGAGGCATTTTCATTAGCGCAATTATTTGGTCTAATGATTTTTTTAATAAGGGCTCCTGTATTTACATCCGCAATGTAAAGATTATCTTCTGGCCAATGGAGATTTTCTTCATATCGGTACTTACAGAATACTACCTTAGACATATCAGGAGATAAAGCCGCTTCCCCGGCCTCCTTAAAAGGAATTTTGACTTGTTTTATGCTCTTGGCATCTTTATCGGTAATAAATATTCTATCCGCGGCAGAAAAGATGATTTTGCTACTATCGGAAGACCATTTAGGGTTTTTGCCTATTAATAACTTCAGTAGCGTAATCCCGGATTCAGTCTTATCTATCTCAAATATCTTCTTTTCTTCTTTCCAGCCAGAATGGCTAAAATCAATCCTGCCAATACTTACTTTACCATCATCCGTAGTAAAAAATCCCTGTTGTTTCTCTGTGTCTACGGCTTGATAAATTATTGTCTTCCCGTCAGGAGACCATTCCGGATTAAGACCTCTGTCGATTACTTTTTGGAATTTGCTGTTATTTTTGACTTCAGCAATATAAATCGTTCCTCTATTCTTTCCAATGCTAAATACTATTTTGTCTCCTTTAGGAGAAAAAGAGATATGAGTTCTATTCATTTCATATGAGTCCCATTCGGATTGGGGTATTATCCAGCTTACTTTTTTATTAAATAAAGGCATATTTATGGATTTCATATTTAGGATTAATTTTAATTTAATAGCTCTTGAGGATCCCATTCCAGGTATGAAGTGCCGCATTAATTCAAAATAGGCAATTTTATCGCTCCTGGGGAACCAAGTCGGATTTGAATAAAGCTCTGAAGCCACTTGGGGTCCTATTACAAAGCATGCGTTTTGACTTAAAACTATAACGCTAAGGAATAATAATAGCAAAAATGTTTTTTTAACCATATCTCATTGCCCTCCCATATAAGTGTAAAAATATTTTCCTAATCCGATCCGCGCTAGTAGGCTTAGTTTCTTTATTCCACTCAGCAAAAACTAAAGAATGCATTAGTAAAACAATCGTAAAAAAGACGAAAATGCTGGATTTCCTTATGCGGTCAATCATTACTGCCCCGCATCAAACAACTCATCATCCAGCCCTTGGTTAATCCGTATATCCTTAAACTTAGAAGTCATAATCAGGTTACCTTCGCTAAGGTATAGGGTCTTAACCTGGGCTTTGGGGACCCAGGCAGTGTTAGGCATTTTCTTAGAGTCGGTTATCTCAATTGCTTGTTTGAGCTTATCCTGGTTATCTTCATTAAAATAAGTTAATGATTTTGTCTTAATCCCTTTAAAGTAATCAACCTGGATGCCTAATTTTGAGTAGATATTGTTGGTAGTATTTGGGGATACTTCAATGGTAACTAAGCCCTTAGTTAAATCTGCAGGAT
>JAQUPX010000023.1 GCA_028716385.1 bacterium
TTTATTACATTTGCTTTATTGTTTGTTACAATCGAGATATGTCCGTTCCACAAATCAGTAGCTCCATCTGGAACAGTTTTTATTCCAAGTACTGAAAGTTTCTTGCAAATTTCTTCCGCAAAACTTTTAAGCTGCTCAAGTTTTTGCAAAATCATTTTCTGAGAATCTGTTAAAACTACTCTAGATTCTGGCACAGTTGGAACTGCCACTGGAGTTGCAGCTGACACTGGATTTTGATTCGCTGGAGCAGGAGTTGGAGACGGAGTACTCTGTCCACGAATTCCGACAAGGTTAAAATCAGATGGTTCGTAGTAATTGCTGGGAATTGCTGCGTCTCGCTCGTACTGAGTCATTATCTTGTAATCTTTTTTGTTCGTTTTAGAATTAAGAAGCGCTGTATATGAAATGTTTTTTATCTCGCCAAATTTTGGAGACTGAGCACCGTCTTTGAAAATTCTTCCCCAGAACGCAACAACATATCCACCAACAGTTTCGATTATCTCGTAGTACTTATGCGCGTTCACTGAGAAATCGTGGCATTCTAGCCAGCATTCTTTTTCTATCAATAATTCTAAATAATTTCCAGAACAATCTAAAACTTTGAGATAAGTTGCGCCGGTTGCAACATCACTGTAAACTAATGCGTTTCTGTTGTTAGTTTTGCAATGTACTTTGTTGCCCATTTTGTGACCTTTCTATCTATATTTTTATATACAACAATATAACTAATTTTCATAAAAATGTCAATAGAATTTGGATAGTTCGGTGAGAAAAATTGGGAGCAGCTTTGATGCGAAGTGGTCTCGTAACTGCTCCCATAGCTCTATTTATATTGAAAACAATATAGAATAATGAGTTCTTTTACGATGTGTCCGAGATCAGTCGTCTGTCTATCTTATTTTAAGTGCTCGACAGATGTCGCACTACAAATATAAATATCAGTCATCTACTTCAAAGTTACCAGTACGTTCCGAGTTCTTCGCTCCATTCGTCGTCGCGCCACTTCCTGCGACCACGATTGAAGTCGTTTACTTCTTCCCGAGTTTCTTTTTCGATTATACTATTCAGTTTTCGTTTTTTCGATTCGTTTCTGTCCCAATCGTCTCGATAACTTCTTCCGGTGAGGTACTTGTAAGCCATCATATCGCTGTTGTATAGCTTGTCCCATACGTACTCGTACTCGCTGATTACTTCGTTGTGCAAAACGTACGCGTGAGTAACGTAGTGCGGCTTGACTAGAGTATCGTACATCCACGGATACTTGAACTGAAATACTTTTATGGGTCCTCCCCATCTTCGAGTTTTTTCTACCATCGAAAAGTAACTCTGAAGTTCTTCTGGAAGACGCTCCCACTCGTGCTGGTAAAGATCTCTCACGTTTTGCTGTATCGGCGTCGGCTGCTTTAATTTGCGTCCGTTTTCTCCGCGCGTAGTCGTGAAATTTTTGTCAGCGCAGACGCACGGATTCTGAACGTAGTTGAGAAGCTTAGCTATCGTTTTCCCACGCGAACTCTTCAGAACATCTGGACGAACTACGTAATAGCGAATCCATCCGCGGCGGATCGGTTTTTCCAGCGGAATCAAATTTTCTTTTCTCCAAGAATAACGGAGCTTGGCGAGCTGGTTGAGACGCTCGAGCAAACGGCGAGCTTCTTTTTCTTTGCGGAAGTAAAACTGCGAACGGGATAATCTTGACTCAGTACTCATAAACAACCTTTCAGTAATGGTGTGCAATCGGTGGGCAACGATCCCACATCGTCGCAGCTTAAGAGGCTGGTACCTTAGTCCAATTCAGTCACGATTGCATTAAATATAACAACAATAATTTTTATTAAATATTACATATTCTGGATAATCAGCATTTATACTTTTTAATACTTTTTTATTTTTTATAAATAACAAAAGATCTGTTAAATTATCTCCTATATATAAAATTTTAGATATATCTGTACTAAAACAGTTTCCAATTCCTGGGTTTTCAATCAATGTATCATTTATACAAATATTCAAAATTTTACCATGAAACGTTTCAGTAACTTTATAAAATTTTTCATCTAAATAATTTTCAATTGGATGTTGTTTATCAATTGCTTGAATCATAATAACCTTCTTAATCTTTCAATGCATTCATCAACATTTTTCTTTACATCTTGCGCTTCAAATCGAATAACTGTCCAACCTTCTTCTTTGCTCCACTTATCTCTTCGTTTATCAATATTTATAACTTTTTGTGTTTTATGAGTTGAACCGTCAATCTCAATATCAAGTTTCAATTCAGGAAAAGCAAAATCATATTCGTAAATGCCGTTACGATATGCAGATATCCAACCACTTATATTTGCATTTTTTAAAGCTTTTTCAAAAAGTAATTCTGGATAACTTCTCTTTGAAGAATGATTCAACAAATACGGAACTTTATCAGGATGTTCTGTCAAATATTTTATCTTATCTTCAGAAAGATGTTTCTTTGTTTCTTCTGTATGTTTTCTTCCAATAGATTTCAAGCGTATTTTTTCATCTATTTCTTTGCGTTTAGGATTCAGTTTACAACTTGTAAGATGTCCACCAAGTTTTCTTCCATCTTTATATTCTATATTACAATATTTACATTTCCAAGAATAATTTTGGTTTCGTCTAGAAGGTCTTATATATTTCATATTATTTATTGTGCACCTACTGAGATTCGAACTCAGAGTCTTACGCATTAAAAGTGCGATGATTTAGCCAGTTAATCTATAGGTGCGTTGCTGTGCGAATCCAAAGCGCATCTATAGTGCAGCTTCGAACTCGCTAGCGTTTAATCTGTTTTCTTACGTTCATAATTTGTTCCTTTGAGATTATCAATATATAAATATATAAA
>JAQUPX010000024.1 GCA_028716385.1 bacterium
TCCCTGTCTTAATCTCAATGAATACATAGGCTTTATCCCTAAACTCAATCAGTCCGTCAATATCCGTGGGCGTAAATCCCTGGCATAATCCCGTAAAGTCTATTACCTGCTTTATTCTTTTCTGATTAGTAATTGCGCCCATAGCTACCCCCTTAAAAAGACAGGCGGGAATAAACCCGCCGCTATCATTCGTATAATGCGTGTACTGGTATTTGTTTTGTTCTCTTGCCTTTGTTGTAAGCCATTATGATACATTCGGCATGACCTAAATTGTTTGCTGTAGATTTTACTCGACTATTGCCATCTAACAATAATTCAAAAACATCTACCATTGACATTTTTTCCTGAAAGTCTTTGTCAGTAAAGTATTTGCCGCATTTCTTAACAACAATTCCTGCGCCGGATATTATGTGATTGTTAAAAGAATCTTTATTGCCTTTCCATGCATTCTTTACAAGAGACAGCGACCTTTTGAATTCATCTTTTGTTAATGTTTTGTGCATATCTCTAAGCGTACTAATTGCGCCTATCTGATAGTTTGCTACTGATTTTCCGATATACAACCCGCAAGATGTTACAACATCGTAAATCTCTACCGCACTATTAACTCCTGCAAACAATTCCGCCTTAAACATGTCGTATTGAGATAAATTCCGGCGACCTCTGTTATAAGCCACAAAATATTCTGCTTCCTGTTCAGGCGTTAACCCATAAAGTATAACTGCAAGTACTGTAAAAATTTTTACTCTTCTTAATATTTCAACCCTATGCTGTCCATCGATAATATAATATCCGTCTTTCCTTTTGCTTACGATTATTGCTCCTACCATTCCAGGATTAAATTCTTTTACAACCTTCCTTACAAAATGTTCATCGAGTAATCTCTGGTACTTGTCAGATATTCTTAGGTCCGATATTGATAACTCTGCTGTATTCGGAGTGAAGTTCTCCGTCTTTTTCAATGCGCTTAACATGATTTATACCTCCAATAATATTTTTTTGAATCGCACTAACCATTGTTCGATTAACTGCAATTCCATAGATATTTCCTTCTTTTGCTCTTTGCTCAATAAATGAATATACTCACCCATAAGGGAATACCGATTAGTTTCTTTTATAAACTTATTTACACTTAGCTGTAGATGTGGTATATTTATAGGTGAAAAGGTTTTTTCTGAATCAGTCCCTGCGACTGATTTTTTTTCGCTTCCTCCTTCCTCTTTAGTTTCCTGCTTGTCAGGCATTTGAATAACCTTCTTATCCTCCTTCTTATTAATTTTGTTATAAGCTGTTATAATGCCAATTTTGCCATTGTCCATCTGTTCTATAACTTCCTTATCGCCACTATCAATAACCTTCTTTGCCCTGTAATAACTTGTGCCGGACATGCCAACCTTTGCACCGACAACCTCATCAACTTTGCCCTTATTGACCTTAGTTTCTATAGAACCTAAGGGTATTTTTTCACCCGATAGCTGTCTTTCCTTTGCCTTCAATTGTTCTATCACTTCTAATTCTCTGCCGTACTCCACACGCTCGGAAGGAGTAAAGTCCTTACGCTTCTCATTCTCAGCAATTTCACAATTAATTTGATGTTCATAATCCCTAATAGTTTTTATATATGCCTCTATCTCTGTCCAACCCAATTCTTTTGCAGCCATTATCCTACGTTCACCAGAAATAAGGACAATATCAGGATTAATTGTTATGGGCA
Organism: bacterium; assembly: GCA_028716385.1. Taxonomy (GTDB): domain Bacteria; phylum Hydrothermota; class UBA3073; order JACQXS01; family JAQTXJ01; genus JAQTXJ01. Next base: position 1,715 of record JAQUPX010000024.1, read on the forward strand.
CTATAAGCCCGTTTTTATTAATATCGTCTGCGAGTTTTTTAATATTGCCGTAATCTTTTCTTATGCGCTTTCCGATTTTAATGTCCTTGATTTTTACTTTCGACACTTCTCAACCCCTCCTTTACTCACATTTCATATACTTCAAAAACCGATTTGTATTAATGTAAAACTCATTCCGCCCCATCTCCACGCCCACGCCGAAAGGGAACCGCCCCTGCAATAAGGCATAGCGTAAAAACAAAGGTGTTACGCCCATAATTTCAGCCGCATCCTTAACAGGTATAGTTAAAGGCTTTTTTTGTTCAATCTCCTGCAATGTCATTATTGGCCTCCCAATTAAATAAAGTTTCAATAGGTACTCCAGGAAAATAAACATCTCTTATTTTTAAAGCATCACCCAAGCTTATACTTCCTTTTTGAAGCCATGTACGTACGGTAGGCTCGCTTACTTCTAATTGTTTTGCTAGCCCTCGATATGTTATCCCGTATGCTTGTTTTCTTTTATTGAAGTCCTGATACATTATTGATTCCCCCTTCCCGTTTTACGATGTGTCGTAATTTCAAATTCATTTTATACTATATATCGTAACTTGTCAATACTTTTTTACGATTTATCGAAAAATTTTTATTGACAATTACAATTTGTTGGAATAATATTTAATTCAAAGGATGTGGTTATTTTGAAATTTTATGAACATATGTTGGAATTAATGAACCAACATAACTACAAGGTAGCAGATGTAAGTAAGGGGACAGGGATTGCATACACAACGATAGACAGTATAATAAAAAAAGAAATAGACAAAAAAATTTCTTTAAACAATGCACTAAAAATAGCAAAATTTTTTGGCGTAAAAGTAGAATCTATGATAAACTGTAATTCCAATGAAGTAAGTCTATCTCCCACTGAAAAGAAAGTTATTCTTGCGTATCGGAAAAAGAAGCAAGCTCAGGAATATGTACACAGAGTATTAGAAATAGAATTCGGAGAAGAACTATCAAAAAAAGAATTCATAGGGGAAAT
>JAQUPX010000025.1 GCA_028716385.1 bacterium
TACCCTCAAATAGGCCGGGGATTTCCACCCTGTCAAAGCTGAATGTAACGGTGTTAATTTCGCCGGGGTTAAGGGTAACTGTTTCTTCCTTAGTCATACCGTTAAAGGTTGCTTTAATAGTGTGGGTGCCGCTAGATATAGTTAGGGGTTTATTGTGGGTCTCAGAATTATAGGCGCCGTAGCCGATAAAGGCATCACCGTCATAAATTTTAACACTATTCTGACCCACGCCTTGGATGCTGGAGATTTCCACTCCTTCGGGGTTGTGGCAGTGCACGATTATACTTGTCTGCTGAGACACGGCCACCTTGACCGAGGTTTCCTTGACATCAGAAACTAGACCTGCCGGGTTTTTAACTTGACAGTAAATCTTATAGGTGCCGTTGCCGGGAAAAGCTACTACTTCGTCAAATTCGGCTACAGGAGAATCGGGATTATTGGGCGACCAAAGGTCTGAAGGCTTGAGCAAGCTGGTCTGGGGTTGAGGAGGACGATAGTCATCTTCCTGCCTTACGAAATCTATAGTCAAGGTGGTATCTGCGGGCAGGTATTCTTTAGTGGCTATGCCTTTTATATTTATGGAAGTTGAATGGATTTCGGTAGTTAAGTTTGGGTCAGGAAAGGTTATTGCAAGCTCGGGCTTGACGGAGTCGAGAAAGGAGAGGAGTTTTTGAGGAGTCTCATTGGAATTAAGCTCTTCCAAGTGATTACTATTCACACTTTCAGCTTTTTCAATGTTCCACACCCAGCGATATTTAGAGGCATCCGGATAATCAGTAAAAATATCATAACCTTTTTGACTATCTATGGGGACTATTTCATCACCAGAAATTAAAATATTATTTGAATAATATAATCTAAAAAATATCCAATTCACCAAAGAATTTACTTCCCCGAATATAGCATAATTTTTTATGTTGGAAGACTGGATGCGATCATTCAAAACCTTAAGAAATTGGCTCTTTAGACCCATATCCTTAATAGCTTCCCCATTCGGATCTATTCTATATTCACCTTTTAAATATTGAACAAGCGCATCATTTGTTCTAAACTCATTATAAAAATCAGAGCGATCAACGCCAGGTATCTCCCAAATTATCTTATTGATACCACACACAACTACTTCTTTGAGATTAGCTAGAGGGGTACCGCAGTGTGGAGTACCTACAGTAATTATTTTGTTTATATTAAGATAACTGTCCACATATTTAGGATTAGTCACGTATTCACGAGCAGCTAAGCCTCCCATTGAGTGACAAACTAAATTTATTTTCCTAATGGAAAGGTTGCCGTATTTATCTTGGCTCAATAATTCATTCACCTTATCTTCTAACTTATCGGCCCAACCTTTAAAGTTACCTTGGGGATTTAATTTACCTGAGTCATAAGTATCAACCGAACCATTTGGATCATTAAAATTTATAGTTTCTAAGAAACTATGCGTGTCGCTATAATCACTAAAATACTCCTCCAATGCAGATTTAACCTTACTCCATCCTTCCGCATTTCCTGGACCAAAGCCATGCAGAAATAATGCTGGAGTTGGTTTATACACGCTAGCATCTTGCCAACTATTTCGCACTGCACCAAATGCAAAATTTATAACGAATAAAAACAACACAGCAAACAAAAAACAATTAATAATATATTTTATTACTTTTGTCATTTTTATTATTTGATGTCATCTTTTATTATATCTTTTAAATAAACTTGAATTGCTTGGGAGTTAGAATAAGCCATCTTCAATTTTTCCGATAATCTAATATCTCTCTTCTTCAGAAAATTACACTCGCTTAAATATAAATCTTGATTACCTTGTAATAAATAAGATAAACCCAACAGATAATGCGCTTTGTCAAAGTTTAATTTGGATTGTAATGCTTTTTTTAGATATTCGCTGCCTTTACTATCAGCTTTCAAACCTAGTACCTCAAATAGACCAACGTAATAAGCTGAAAAATAATCATTAGCATTTGTCTTAACTTTATTTTCAAAGTATTGTGCCGCTGTTCCCGCTTTTAATGAAAAAAAACTAAAAGAACCAGCGCCTATTGCGAAAAGATGATCAAAAATCTGCGGATTGGTAAGCAGAAAATTTTCAAACAAGGGAACCGAATCCTCATATTTATTCTCATTTAATAATTCCATTCCTCTTTTGAATTCTTTATCCATTTTTACTTTTAAGTCAAGGCTTAATCCCCCTTTTCCGCGTAATTTTAGCTGCATCTCATCCTTACCTAGTTTTTCACAGTTTTCTGATGATGGTACGCGATTATTTTCAGCTTCTTCGCCAAGTAAAATCATAGGTTTAATATTTAACAAAAACAAACTTATCAAAACAGAAAACAAAATATTTTTACGCATATTTTCGCCTCCTATTGGTTAGTCGCATCAAACAATTCATCATCCAGCCCTGTATTAATCCGTATATCCTTAAACTTAGAAGTCATAATCAGGTTACCTTCGCTAAGGTATAGGGTCTTAACCTGGGCTTTGGGGACCCAGGCAGTGTTAGGCATTTTCTTAGAGTCGGTTATCTCAATCGCCTGCTTGAGCTTATCCTGGCTGTCTTCATTAAAGTAAGTTAATGATTTTGTCTTAATCCCTTTAAAGTAATCAACCTGGATGCCTAATTTTGAGTAGATATTGTTGGTAGTATTTGGGGATACTTCAATGGTAACTAAGCCCTTAGTTAAATCTGCAGGAT